>NZ_BHGK01000001.1 GCF_003574295.1 Mediterraneibacter butyricigenes | reverse complement strand
TGTCGGGGCATCACGCCAACATTGAAGTAATGGAGACTGAACTAAGTCACTGATCCGGACGGCAAAGAACAGACCGGATCTGCTGGAAAAAGCAGACTGACGGAGAATGATAAAAAAGTACTTGAAACCATATATAAAGTATGATTAGAATGAGCTAGTTGTGAGAAGAAGAGACGGTTTCTGTACTCAATTGTGAAGTATTAAGGAACGTCCAAATATGAAGGAGGTCGCACAATGAACGATATTATAAGAATATTGAAGCAGAGCAGATGAAAGAAAATGCTCCGGAATTTCACGTAGGTGATACGGTAAGAGTTCACGCAAAGATCCGTGAAGGTAACCGTGAAAGAATTCAGGTTTTGAAGGAACTGTCCTGAAACGTCAGGGTGGTGGAAACCGTGAGACATTTACAGTTCGTAAGAAATCCAATGGAATCGGTGTTGAGAAAACATGGCCGCTGCATTCTCCAAACGTTGAGAAGGTTGAAGTTGTTCGTCTGGGTAAAGTCAGAAGAGCAAAACTGAACTACTTAAGAGGGACGTATTTGGTTAGAAAGCTATAGGTTAAAGAAAAATAGTTAAAATAAGATTTACGTAAGGGCAAAGTACAGAGAGTGTATTTTGTCCCTTTTTCTAACATATCTGTTCTTTCTGGAGGAAAGAGAGGAAGGAAAGTTGGCAGCAAAACGACAAACGACATATAGAAGTCTACGAGACGACGAAAATTATTTTCAGGAAAGTTTACGCGCAAACTGAGGATGCCAGGGCAAAGACGCCGGAATCGCAGAGAAAAACATGAGATTCTGGTTGTGATGAACTGGGCCTGGCAGATTGCACTTGTCTGTCTGATCGCATTTGTACTGGTGGGTTCTGGGGACAGAGAGTCAGCAACATCGGCGACTCCATGAATCCGGTTCTGAAAAACGGAGATGTGGTACTGGTGGACCGGATCCTTTATAATGCCAGCAGGCCGAAACGTGGAGATGTGATTGTATTTCGCCCGAACGGAATGAGAACTCCAATTATTCGATCAAGCGGATCGTAGGGCTTCCGGGTGAGACGGTACAGATCAAAGACGGATATGTGTATATTAACGGAAAAGAACTGGAAGAGGAAAAAACGGCATCCAAAATCGAATCCGCGGGGATCGCAGAAGAAGAGGTAACCCTTGCCGGAGACGAATACTTTGTGCTGGGAGATAACAGGTCAGCCAGTATGGACAGCCGTGATGCGGATATTGGCAATGTAAAACGTTCGGAAATATATGGAAAAGCCTGGATCAGAGTCAGTCCGATCTCGCGTTTCGGGTTTTTGAAAAAGTGAGAGAAGAACAGGAGGTAAATGATGCATTTTCAGTGGTACCCAGGGCATATGACAAAGGCCAGGAGAATGATGCAGGAAAATATCAAGCTGATCGATCTGGTAATTGAGCTGGTGGATGCGAGAATTCCGCTCACTCAGCAGCGGAATCCGGATATTGATGAGCTTGGGAAAAATAAAGCCAGACTTGTGCTGCTTAACAAGGCAGATCTGGCAGAAGAGAAATATAATGACGCATGGGCTCAGTATTTTCAGGAAAAGGGTTATCATGTGGTAAAGGTCAATTCAAGAAAGGAACCGGGATCAAATCCATTCAGGGTGTGATCGCAGAAGCCTGCAAAGAGAAGATCGAAAGAGACCGGAAACGGGGAATTTTAAATCGACCGGTCCGTGCGATGGTGGTGGGAATCCCGATGTAGGAAAGTCTACTTTTATTAATTCCCTTGCAGGAAAAGCCTGCGCAAAAACGGGAATAAGCCGGGTGTGACCAAAGGGAAACAGTGGATCCGTCTGAATAAAAACGTAGAGCTTCTGGATACTCCGGGAATCTTATGGCCGAAATTTGAAGACCAGCAGGTAGGGCTTCGTCTGGCCCTGATCGGATCGATCAAAGATGAGATCCTTCAGGCGGAAGAACTTGCCGCAGAACTGATCCATTTTCTGAAAGAATCTTATCCGGAATTCTGGAGAAGAAATATGAGATCGAAGTGGTGGAAAATGATTATCAGTGTCTGGAAAACATCGCAGAGAGCAGACATTGTCTGGTGTCAGGAAATAAACTGGATCTGGAAAAGGCGGCCAGACTGTTGCTGGATGATTTCAGAAACGGAAGACTGGGACGGATCACCCTGGAATTTCCGGAAAATTAATCCGGAAGTTCATAAAACACGTGAATTAAGAAGTGACACCGGAAAATCCGTGAAATCCGGATCCAGAAGTTGGAGGAAAATCTGTGAGAAATAGCGAGGACAGAAGTATAGTAAGAGAAATGTTGGGCTGGCTGATATATATCCTGATCATTATCGGCCTGACTATCTGATCATCAATTTGTAGGCCAGAGAACCCGCGGTCAGCGAGGATCTTCGATGGAGACGACCCTGTCAGACGGGGACAATTTGATCGTGGATAAGATTTCCTATCGATTCAGAGATCCAAAGAGATACGATATTATCGTGTTCCCTTATGCCTATGAAAGAATACATATTTTATCAAGATATTATCGGATTGCCTGGAGAGACGGTACAGGTAAAAAGAGATACGTCTATATCAATGGCGAACAATGGATGAAACATTACGGAAATGAATTGATGGATGATCCGGGAATTGCCGAAGAACCGATCCAGCTTGGCGAGAATGAATATTTTGTGTTGGGAGACAACAGAAACCACAGTCAGGACAGGTCCGTGCGGTGACGGTTCGGTTGTGCCTGACTGTGGTTTCTGTTGTCTCCCAACACAAAATATCATTCCGCCAAGCTGGATCGTTCTCGGCAATTCCGGATTCATCCATCAATTCATTTCCGTAATGTTCATCCAGTTGTTCGCCATTGATATAGACGTATCCATCTTTTGACGTCTGTACCTCTCTCCAGGCAATCCGATAATTCTCTTGATAAAATATGTATTCTTTTCATAGGCATAAGGAACACGATAATATCGTATCTCTTTGGATCTCTGAATCGATAGGAAATCTTATCCACGATCAAATTGTCCCCGTCTGACAGGGTCGTCTCCATCGAAGATCCGCTGACGCGGGTTCTCTGGCCTACAAATGTGATGATCAGATAGGTCAGGCCGATAATGATCAGGATATATATCAGCCAGCCCAACATTTTCTCTTACTATACTTCTGTCCTCGCTATTTCTCACAGATTTTCCTCCAACTTCTGGATCCGGATTTCACGGATTTTCCGGTGTCACTTCTTAATTCACCGTTTTTATGAACTTCCGGATTAATTTTCCGGAAATTCCAGGGTGATCCGTCCCAGTCTTCCGTTTCTGAAATCATCCAGCAACAGTCTGGCGCCTTTTCCAGATCCAGTTTATTTCCTGACACCAGACAATGTCTGTCTCTCTGGATGTTTTCCAGACACTGATAATCATTTTCCACCACTTCGATCTCATATTTCTTCTCCAGAATTCCCGGATAAGATTCTTTCAGAAAATGGATCAGTTCTGCGGCAAGTTCTTCCGCCTGAAGGATCTCATCTTTGATCGATCCGATCAGGGCCAGACGAAGCCCTACCTGCTGGTCTTCAAATTTCGGCCATAAGATTCCCGGAGTATCCAGAAGCTCTACGTTTTTATTCAGACGGATCCACTGTTTCCCTTTGGTCACACCCGGCTTATTCCCGGTTTTTGCGCAGGCTTTTCCTGCAAGGGAATTAATAAAGTAGACTTTCCTACATTCGGGATTCCCACCACCATCGCACGGACCGGTCGATTAAAATTCCCCGTTTCCGGTCTCTTTCGATCTTCTCTTTGCAGGCTTCTGCGATCACACCCTGAATGGATTTGATCCCGGGTTCCTTTCTTGGAATTGACCTTTACCACATGATAACCCTTTTCCTGAAAATACTGAGCCATGCGTCATTATATTTCTCTTCTGCCAGATCTGCCTTGTTAAGCAGCACAAGTCTGGCTTTATTTTTCCCAAGCTCATCAATATCCGGATTCACGGCTGCTGAGCGGAATTCTCGCATCCACCAGCTCAATTACCAGATCGATCAGCTTGATATTTTCCTGCATCATTCTCCTGGCGTTTGTCCATATGCCTTTGCCGGTACCACTGAAAATGCATCAATTTACCTCCTGTTCTTCTCTCACTTTTTCAAAAACCCGAAACGCGAGATCGGACTGACTCTGATCCAGGCTTTTTCCATATATTTCCGAACGTTTTACATTGCCAATATCCGCATCACGGCTGTCCATACTGGCTGACCTGTTATCTCCAGCACAAAGTATTCGTCTCCGGCAAGGGTTACCTCTTCTTCTGCGATCCCCGCGGATTCGATTTTGGATGCCGTTTTTCCTCTTCCAGTTCTTTTCCGTTAATATACACATATCCGTCTTTGATCTGTACCGTCTCACCCGGAAGCCCTACGATCCGCTTGATCGAATAATTGGAGTTCTCATTCCCGTTCGGGCGAAATACAATCACATCTCCACGTTTCGGCCTGCTGGCATTATAAAGGATCCGGTCCACCAGTACCACATCTCCGTTTTTCAGAACCGGATTCATGGAGTCGCCGATGTTGCTGACTCTCTGTCCCCAGAACCACACCAGTACAAATGCGATCAGACAGACAAGTGCAATCTGCCAGGCCCAGTTCAATACAACCAGAATCTCATGTTTTTCTCTGCGATTCCGGCGTCTTTGCCCTGGCATCCTCAGTTTGCGCGTAAACTTTCCTGAAAATAATTTTCGTCGTCTCGTAGACTTTCTGTATCGTTGTCGTTTTGCTGCCAACTTTCCTTCCTCTCTTTCTCCAGAAAGAACAGATATGTTAGAAAAAGGGACAAAATACACTCTCTGTACTTGTCCCTTACGTAAATCTTATTTTACTAATTCTTTAACCTTAGCTTTCTTACCAATACGTCCTCTTAAGTAGTTCAGTTTTGCTCTTCTGACTTTACCCAGACGAACAACTTCAACCTTCTCAACGTTTGGAGAATGCAGCGGCCATGTTTTCTCAACACCGATTCCATTGGAGTTCTTACGAACTGTAAATGTCTCACGGTTTCCACCACCCTGACGTTTCAGGACAGTTCCTTCAAAAACCTGAATTCTTTCACGGTTACCTTCACGGATCTTTGCGTGAACTCTTACCGTATCACCTACGTGAAATTCCGGAGCATTTTCTTTCATCTGCTCTGCTTCAATATTCTTAATAATATCGTTCATTGTGCGACCTCCTTCATATTTGGACGTTCTTAATACTTCACAATTGAGTAACAGAGGACCGTCTCTTCTTCTCACAACTAGCTCATTCTATCATACTTTATATATGGTTTCAAGTACTTTTTTATCATTCTCCGTCAGTTCTGCTTTTTCCAGCAGATCCGGTCTGTTCTTTGCCGTCCGGATCAGTGACTGTTCATGTCTCCATTTTTCAATGTTGGCGTGATGCCCCGACATCAGAACCTCCGGCACTTTTTTCCCGTGCCATTCTTCCGGTCTGGAATACTGCGGATATTCCAGCAGATTATCCTGAAAAGAATCAAATTCTGCCGAAACGTCATTGTGCAGGACTCCCGGAATCAGTCTGGAGATCGTATCGATCATCACCATAGCCGGAAGTTCTCCTCCCGTCAGCACATAATCTCCGATCGATACATAATCTGTTACGATTTCTTCCAGGACTCTCTCATCGATTCCTTCATAATGTCCACAAAGCAGGATCACATCCTCTTCCTTCGCATAGTCCTCTGCCATTTCCTGAGAAAATGTTCCGCCCTGCGGGGAAAGATATACCACTCTCGGCTGTGCCTCCGGGTTTTCTGATTTGATTTTTTCCAGAACTGCACTGTAAGCCTGATACACAGGTTCTGCCTGCATCAGCATGCCGGCTCCGCCGCCATAAGGATAATCATCCACACTCTGATGCTTGTTAAATGCATAGTCCCGGATATTGACCGCTTCAATCTTCAGATATCCGTTTTTCATGGCCCGTCCAATGATACTGTCTGTCAGGCCATTCATTACCATATCTGGAAATAATGTCAGAATATAAAAATGCATGTTCCTTTTCTCCTAATCCAACAATCCGTCCAACAAACGGACTTCCATTTTTCGCTCCTCCGTGTCTACTGACAGGATACAGTCGTGGATCGCCGGCAGCAGTACTTCCCCATGTTTCTCACTCTCAATCACATAGACTTCATTTGCTCCGGTCTCCATTACATCCTTCAAATGGCCAAAATATTCTCCGTCTGCATAGACTTCCATCCCCAGAAGATCCGCAATAAAATATTCATCTTCCTGAAGATCTACCGCTTCTTCCCGATCGACCAGAAGCGCACACTGCCTGTACTTTTCAATCTCGTTGATATTGTCGATCCCTTTGAATTTGACAATCACCAGGTTCTTGAAAAAACGGGCACCCGCAACTTCCAGCGGCATTTTTTCTCTTCCTGTATCCAGAAAAACTTTTTTTAATTTTTTAAATCTCTGCGGATCATCGGTCGTCGGAAATACCTTAACTTCCCCGCGGATTCCATGGGTGGACGTAATGACGCCAACCTGTAAATACTGTTCCATGCTTTTATCCTCTCTCCTGGCCAGGTTTTTGAAAACGGTATGGTAAGGAAACGGGCGAAAAGCATGCTTTCCGCCCGTCTGTAATACCTCTTACTGTGTGATATCAACGATCACTCGTTTGTTTTCTTTTGCTGCGGCTGCTTTCACAACTGCACGGATTGATTTGGCGATACGGCCCTGTTTTCCAATGACCTTTCCCATATCTCCGTCCGCCACATGCAGCTCCAACACAGTATTTCTGCCTTCCTGACGTTCTGTAACAGATACGCCCTCCGGCTCGTCAACCAACGCTTTTGCGATGACCTCTACTAATTCTTTCATGAGCATACCTCCGAGAGCAGCCTATTATTTCTCAATACCTGCCATCTTGAAAATCTTACCAACAACTTCTGTCGGCTGTGCTCCGTTGTTGAGCCATTTCTTAGCTGCTTCTTCGTCTACTTTGAATACGCTCGGATCCTGTGTCGGATCATAAGTTCCGATTTCCTCGATGAACTTACCGTCTCTTGGGGCTCTTCCGTCAGCTACTACAATTCTATAAAAAGGAGCTTTCTTCTGTCCCATTCTTCTTAATCTGATCTTTACTGCCATTTCATTCACCTCTTCATCTTTCTTTAAAATACTTGTTCATTTATTAAAAAGGAAATTTCATTCTTCCCTTTTTACCACCCATCATTCCCGGAAGCTTCTTCATCATCTTACGGGTCTCGTTAAAACGCTTGACCATACTGTTTACTTCCGAGATATCCACTCCGGCTCCTTTGGCGATTCGATGCCGTCTGGAGGGATTTAAAAGATCCGGATTGGCTCTTTCTTCTTCTGTCATGGAAAAAATGATTGCTTCCATGCGAGCCATTCTCTTTTCGCCTTCTTCTGCATCTACTCCCTGGTTCTTCATCTGATTCATCCCCGGGATCATGTTCATCAGGCTTGCAAGGCCGCCCATCTTCTTCATCTGTTTGACGCTTTCCAGATAATCATTGTAGTCAAACTGGGCTTTCTTCATCTTCTGGGCCATCTCTCTGGCTTTTGTCTCGTCCATCTCCTGACCGGCTTTCTCGATCAAGGTCAGAACATCTCCCATTCCAAGGATTCTGGAAGCCATACGATCCGGATAAAACTGTTCCAGATCCGAGAGTTTTTCTCCCATACCTGCGTAAAGGATCGGACAGCCTGTCACTGCTTTGATGGACAGTGCCGCACCGCCTCTGGTATCACCATCCAGCTTTGTGATGATCACACCGTCGATTCCGATCTTTTCTTGGAAACTGGATGCCACATTGACTGCATCCTGTCCTGTCATGGCATCGACAACCAGGATTGTCTGATGCACTTCGACTGTATCTTTAATCTCCTGAAGCTCTGCCATCATCTCTTCATCTACATGAAGTCGTCCGGCGGTATCCAGGATTATCACATTGTTATGATTCTTTGCCGCATGTTCCAGCGCGGCTTTTGCGATGTTGGCCGGTTTGTGGTTCTCTCCCATGGAGAAGACCTCTACTCCCTGCTTTTCTCCGTTGACCTGCAACTGTTTGATTGCTGCGGGACGGTATACATCACAGGCAACCAGCAACGGCTTCTTACCCTTTAATTTGAACTTTCCTGCCAGCTTTGCGGTGGTAGTCGTCTTACCGGCTCCCTGAAGACCTGCCATCATGATTACCGTAATCGCACTTCCCGGCTGGAATTTGATCTCGGTCGTCTCAGAACCCATCAGGGCGATCAGCTCTTCGTTTACAATCTTGATCACCATCTGCCCCGGATTCAGTCCGTTCATCACGTCCTGACCGATGGCACGTTCTTCCACGCCTTTGATAAATTTCTTAACCACACGGAAGTTTACATCGGCCTCCAAAAGCGCCATCTTTACTTCCTTCATTGCAGCCTTTACGTCAGCCTCTGTCAGTCTTCCTTTGCTGCGCAGATTTTTGAATACATTTTGAAGTTTTTCACTTAAACTGTCAAATGCCATATGCCTATAACTCCTCGATTATCTCATCCGCAATCTTTCTTATCTTCGCGATCGCCGGATCTTCTGGACTGGTTTCTGATGTAAGGAGCAGTTCATCAATCCTGTGAACCTTTTCCTTCACGGACAGGAATTTCTGCACCAGATGCAGCTTTTCCTCGTATCCTTCCAATGTTTTATTACAGCGCTTGATCAGATCATGTACGCCCTGTCTGCTGATTCCCTTTTCCTGAGCGATCTCACCCAGAGAATAATCATCCAAGACAAACAGTTCATAGATCTCTTTCTGATGTTCTGTCAGAAGTTCTCCATAAAAATCATATAACATGGCCTGCTCATAACGTTCATCCATCTTCATTTCTTATCACCTGTGCTATCATATCTTACTTCTTCTCTTCTGTCAAGTATTTTTTCTTGACATCAAGTAAATTTTCTTGACAGGAGTAGATTTGTCACATCCAGAGCACCGTAACCGTCTTTCTGTCTTAAATTCTGCCGGCATTCCCGAAGTCTTAATTTCATTTCCACATTTCCGATTTCCGGCTGTTTCTGAAGTAAAAGCGCCGCCGCACCCGCAACCACCGGAGTCGCCATGGAGGTCCCGCTCTTTTTTACATAGGCTGACGGCTGAAACGGGTAAAATCCATTACAGGAAAGAATCTGGATCCCCGGTGCACACAGATCCGGTTTCACCACACATTCTTGTGTAGGACCCTGTCCGGAGTGCACCCCATTCTCCATCGCTCCTACTGTAATCACCTTTTTGCTGGAACCGGGTACACAAACAGTCCCTTTCTCCGGTCCTTCATTTCCCGCAGACACGACCACAACCATCCCCTGATCCCACAGTTCTTCCACTCCTGCGATCATGGCAAGCTCTGTTTTTTCCTCCCGCGCAGGCATCCCGACCGAAAGATTCACTATCCGGATCCCATATCTTTTTCTCTGGTACACCAGCCAGTCTACCGCCTTCAAAAAAGTACTTACCGTTCCTCTTCCGTTCTGATCCAGGATTTTCAACACACACAGAGAAGCTCCAGGAGCCATCCCTTTATTCTGTCCCCGGGAGACAATCCCTTCCCCCGACAGAATCCCTGCCACATGTGTCCCATGTGAGCTGTCATCATAAGGCACTTCTTTCTCTGCCACAAAATCCTTCCAGGCAGTGATCCTGTGTTTCAGATCCGGATGCAGACTGATCCCCGTATCCAGCACTGCGATTCCCACACCTTTTCCGTTACATCCTTTATATATAGTATCTTCGCAATAATAGCGAACCTTTCTTTTTACTTTTTCCATTCCACTGCTCCTCATTTATTCTGCATATAATAGTCTATTCCAGCCGCTCTAAAAAGGGAATTTCTATTGATTTCTGACTTTATTTAGCGTATATTATTTCTGTATTCCAATACCACATTTTCAGGGGAGGAGCATGTGGATTATGAATTATTATGAAATATTAGGGGTTTCACGTCACGCTACCTTAAAAGAGCTGACAGACGCCAAAAACCTTCTGGCGAAAAAATACCATCCGGACGTCACACAAAAGTCCGGTATCGATACAACCGAAAAGATGCAGGAGATTCTGGAAGCTTATACACTTCTTTCTGATCCGGAATCCCGGAAAGAATATGACCAGGTTACTTTCGGAGTCCAGCGAATCTATCAGACCTTCGATCTGCATCAGATGAAAGACGCTTCCGGTGAAGACTGTTATCCTACGTTTCTGACATATTGGAAAGCTGCCGAACGGTTAAATGATCTGATCACGGAAAGTCTTCCTCTATACGGCAAACGTCAATATCGTTCTGTCCTAGACCGTCTTTCCAAAGAAGCCTATGACTGTACACAGACTTTAAAAAATGCGGAGATCCCAGAGAAATACTGGCACCCGGAATCCATGAACTGGCTGCTTTATACCTGGAATAAGAACCGTAATTTCAACACAGCCTACCTGTTAAAGTTATACGATAATCATATAAAACATAAAAAAAATGGTGCTGCCCGTCTTGTCATTTATTCCAGACAGCGCAACTATCAGAGACAGGTCCGCCGTCTGATCCGACGTTCCTGATCATTCAAAGCTTCCGGTTTTTTGCACACTTTATGCCGACCGACATATTATGTAGTGTAAAACAAACAACACGGAGGCTTCTTTTATGAGCGATTTAAGTGCTACAAACTGTGGTTGCGGATGTGATTCCGGCGTAAGTACACTGGGCGGAAATAATTCCTGTCTGTGGATCATCCTTCTTCTGATCTGCTGTGGCGGTCTGGGACGCAACGGAGACGGTTGCGGATGTGGCTGTGGCGACAACAGTTGTATCTGGATCATCCTTCTTCTGCTTTGCTGTGGCGGTTGCGGAGACGGCTGCTGCTTCTGAAACAGGCAGATCTTTTTACCGAGCTGACATGATTACGGGGCATGGATCACTTCCACGCCCCGTTTTATTTCTGTTCCAGATTCACCTTCCGGCAGATTCTTCTTCTGCAAAAGGAATGCATAAGGGAACATCCGAAGCCCCAGTACTTTCTGAGAGCGAGCGTGAACGCCGCTCGAATGCATCTCTATGGGGCGAAGGCAAGCGCAAGCGGTTCCCGTTGCAACCTTTTGCGGGAGAATGATAGTTTTTATCAACACTTTTTGTCCTATAACTCTTGTTCTTTCTGCTCCCTTTGCCTGTTGTTCTCTTCTCTTCTTCCCTCTTCAGTTCGACTGTCCGAATGTTTCTTCGCCTTTTTCTGCAACATACAGTCTTCATCTAATTCATACACACTGTTTCCGTCGATTACCAGTCTTCGTTTCAATTTTCCGACTTCTGCTCCTTCTTTTTATTTTTCCGTTATGATACTTATCATATTATATAATATGTCATAATGCTTCCGGTTTCCTCATATTCTTTAGAGAAAAACTGCAGATTTCAGAGGGACATATGGAACGCGATCAGGATCAGTGCAAACCCTTTTCAGCTTTCGATGAAAAAATCATTCCGGAAAGTCTCCGGTTCTTCAAATGCTGCCTGTCGGTTTTTCCCGTTTCCATGCGTCCTGTGATGGCCATTCTGATCAAATTTCTGGAATTAAAACTGACCATCGATTATTTTCATTCCCATCCCCGGACAGATCCCCTCTTTCAGGATAAAGATGTTTCTCTGGATTCCATTCTCTCCTCCCTGAACCCTGATCTGAAGGAGGAAATGGATCTGTTGCAAAGCATGATGCAAATGATGCAGATGTCTCAGGCTGACGGAACTTCCGGTTCCGGCAATCCCCCTGACTTTTTTAAGGATTTGTTCTCTTCTTCCATGCCAGATGCATATGATAATACGGAAAACCTTTCCAAGGAGGTCAACGATGGAAGATTGGATGAAACATCCGGAATTTTCAAACCTTTCCCCGATCAAACAGGAACTTCTGCTTCAGGCTTATCAGAAAACCAGGGGGAAGACAGGCAAAAATCTGGCTCCGGCACTGATGGGACTGATCGTGAATGCCAATAAGCAGGGCATTCGTTTTTCTCAGAAGGAATTTACTCTGATCATGGATTTATTTAAGGAAGGAAAATCCCCGGAAGAGATTGCCTCGATTGATCAGACCATCTCCGCCGTAAGCACACTTTTGCTGCGAAAGAAAAAATAGAAACGGAAAAATAAAATCCCTTTCCTTTACACCGCCGGTGGACTGCGTTATAATTTTTTTAATCATACACAACGGAAAATGAGGGTTTAAAAAGATGCGAAATATAAAATTAATCATAGAATACGACGGAACAAGATATCAGGGATGGCAGCAGCCGGGAAAGGATGATTCCCCCAATACCATTCTCGGACGAATCACATCCGTATTAAAGAAAATGACGATGGAAGAACTGACCGTTTACAGCGGACTCCGCACCGAAACAGGAGTACACGCCTTTTGTCAGACCATCAACTTTAAAACCAACGGCAATTTTTCTGCCGATTCTTTCAAACACTATCTGAATAAATATCTGCCCATGGATATCGCTGTGGTAGACGCCTGCGAAGTTCCGGAACGTTTCCACGCCAGTCTGTCTGCAAAGAGCCGTACTTATCTCTATCAGCTGGTGCCCGGCGATGTTCCCAGCGTTTTCCAGCGCAAATATTCCTGGCACTCTTTTCTCCCCATCGATGCAGACCGGATCCGTCTGGCAGCCCCTCTTCTCTGCGGACGCCATGACTATGCCTGCTTTTCCAATGGAAAGACCAAAAAATCCACCGTTCGGACCGTCTTTTCCATCGACGTAACCGAATCCGGCGGATTTTTATACATTTCCATTTGTGCCACAGATTTTCTTCACAATATGGCACGTTCTATGATCGGTACCCTGATCGATATCGGTACCGGCAAACGGGATCCCGAATGTATTCCTGCGATTTTTGCAGGGGAGCAGCGTTCCAGTGTTCCTTGTTCTCCGCAGGGCCTGATCCTGAAAGAAATCACATACTGATACGGATTTCTCTATTTTCCCAGATATTCCGTCATCTTGTCGAAGTCCCGTTCCATCAGATGATATCCATGCTCATAGAAGCCTTCCAGTACCTCGTATTTCTTTTCCATACGACCGATTGCTTCTTCCTCCGGGCGAAGAACATAGATCCTGCCTTTTTCTTCCAGCGCATGGATCTCATTTAAGGTTCGGTTGTAGATCTGGTTCCTTCTGAGGATCGCCCGAACCAGTTGCGGATAAGATTTATAGGCTCTGCGGTACAGATTTCCCAGAGCTTTGGACGGGATCTTCTTCCGGTATCCTGCATTTCTCGTCAGGATTACGATGATTTTTTCATTCTCTTTTTCCAATGCTCTTCGGATTGGGATAGAATCGGCAATTCCACCATCCAGATAAGGGATCTCATCCACATTTACGATGGGGGAAACCAACGGCATACTGGAGGACGCACGGCAGATTTTCATCAGTCTGTCGCCGTCTTCTTTTTCTGTCATGTATTCTGCCTGTCCCGTCAGACAATTCGTAGTCACAATCTCACAGTTGATCTCTGATTTAAAATATGTGTCAAAGTCAAAGGGAAAAATCTCCCTCGGATACGTATCGAAGATCATATTCATATCCATCAGGCTTCTCTCTTTGATGGTCTTCCGAATCCCATTATAAAAACTGTATTTCTTTTCCTTATGGATCATGCAGTCTCTGGTTCTTCCAATCTGTCTGGACACATAATCCACTGCATTGCAGGATCCGGCTGACACACCGATCACATCACTTACATAAAATTCCTTTTCCATCATGTAATCCAGCACTCCGGATGTAAAAACACCTCTGGTTGCTCCGCCTTCTAATACTAATGTTGCTTTTTCCATATACTGTCCCTCACTTTTGGTTTCGGTTTACATGTCTGGCTTTTATTATATAACGTTTTTCCTGATCAGAAAAGGTTTCCTTTACAAATACTTTTTCCTTCTGTATACTATTGCATTGGAAACAGAAACATTAGAAATTACGAGGTATTCTATATGATCAGTGCTAATAATGTCACACTTCGCGTTGGAAAACGCGCATTATTCGAAGATGTTAATATTAAATTTACAGAAGGGAACTGTTACGGAATGATCGGTGCCAACGGAGCCGGAAAATCTACCTTCTTAAAGATTCTTTCCGGACAGCTCGAACCCACACAGGGAGAAGTTGTCATCACTCCGGGAGAGCGACTTTCTTTCCTGCAACAGGATCATTTTAAATATGATGAATATCCGGTTCTGGATACCGTCATCATGGGAAATGCCCGTCTGTACGAAATTTCCAAAGAAAAAGAGGCCATTTACGCCAAAGAGGATTTTACAGATGAAGATGGAATCCGCGCCAGCGAGCTGGAAGCGGAATTTGCGACCTTAAACGGCTGGGAAGCTGAATCAGATGCAGCCACTCTTTTGAACGGTCTCGGAATCGAGACAGAACTTCACGACCATCTGATGAAGAGTCTGACCGGTGCAGAAAAAGTCAAAGTCCTGCTTGCACAGGCACTGTTCGGTAATCCGGATATTCTGCTTCTGGATGAGCCGACCAATCACCTGGATCTGGATGCCATTGCCTGGCTGGAAGAATTCCTGATCAACTTCGACAATACCGTCATCGTGGTATCCCATGACCGTTATTTCTTAAATAAGGTCTGTACACAAATTGCGGATATCGATTACGGAAAAATTCAGCTTTACGCCGGAAATTATGATTTCTGGTATGAATCCAGCCAGCTTCTGATCCGTCAGATGAAAGAAGCTAATAAGAAAAAGGAAGAAAAGATCAAAGAATTGCAGGAATTCATTTCCCGGTTCAGTGCCAACGCTTCCAAGTCCAAACAGGCAACCTCCAGAAAACGTGCCCTGGAAAAGATCCAGTTGGATGAGATCAAACCTTCCAGCCGTAAATATCCTTATATCGATTTCCGTCCAAACCGCGAGATCGGAAATGAAGTCTTAAGCGTGGAAGGCCTTTCCAAGACCATAGACGGTGAGAAAATTCTGGACAATCTGACTTTTACCTTAAACCGTGAAGACAAGGTTGCCTTTGTAGGCGGTAACGAGCTTGCTAAGACTGTTCTGTTTAAAATCCTGATTGGAGAAATGGAACCGGATGAGGGAACCTATAAATGGGGTGTTACGACTTCACAGGCATATTTCCCAAAGGATTTCGGCGGAGAATTTGACAATGACTACACCATCACAGAATGGCTGACTCAGTATTCCGAAAACAAAGATGTCACCTATGTCCGCGGATTTTTAGGCCGTATGCTTTTCTCCGGAGAAGATGGTGTCAAACGTCTGAAAGTCTTGTCCGGTGGTGAAAAGGTGCGCTGCCTTCTCTCCAAGATGATGATCTCCGGAGCCAACGTCCTGCTTCTGGACGAGCCGACCAACCACCTGGATATGGAATCCATTACCGCTTTGAACAACGGAATGATCAAATTCCCGGGCGTTCTGCTTTTCACTTCCCGGGATCATCAGATCGTTGAGACTACTGCCAACCGTATTATGGAAATCGTACCGGGCGGTAAGCTGATCGACAAGATCACAACCTACGATGAATATCTTGCAAGCGACGAGATGGCAAGAAAACGTCAGACATATTCCGTTCAGACTGAGGAGGAAGATTAATATGGAAAAGATCACAAGTTTTACCATTGACCATTTGCGTCTGGTTCCCGGCGTCTATGTTTCCAGAAAAGATCTGGCCGATACACAAACTGTTACCACCTTTGATCTGCGAATTACACGACCAAATGAAGAACCGGTGATGAACACCGCCGAAGTGCATACCATCGAACATCTAGGAGCAACCTTCCTGCGGAACCACCCGGAGTTCAAAAACCGTGTCCTCTACTTTGGACCCATGGGATGCCGAACCGGATTTTATCTTCTGCTTAGCGGAGATTACGAATCTGCTGATATTCTCCCATTGATAAAAGAAATGTTTCAGTTCATTTCAACCTTCGAGGGAGAAGTTCCAGGAGCTTCCGCAAAAGACTGCGGCAACTACCTGGACATGAACCTTCCGATGGCAAGATTTTATGCAAAAAAATACCTCCGGGAAGTCCTGGACGACCCGAAGGATTCTCAGTTGAATTATCCTGCTTAGGATTTTTATTATATTCCCCACAAAAGTTTGCAACGGGAACCGTTCGCACTTAGTCCTCGCCCAACGGAGCACTAACCTTCGAGCAGCGCAATGCTTGCTCTCAGGAAGTGCCGGGGCTCCGGATGTTCCCTTCTGCAATCCTTTTGTGGGGATTATTAATTTACAGGAATTCAGCAAGATAATTCATTGTTCTCATCTTTCAAAAAAGGTTGCAACTTGAGCCATCGCCGTTGCAACCTTTTTCTGGATTTATTGATTTTATTCACTGACTTTAATCAGGACTGATGCAATTTAAAGTCCTCTCCCTGCGGGAGCACTTCTTCTTTTACAAAACGTAACGTCTTTCTCTCTCCCTTTTCCGCCAACATCTTCAACAGATACTCCAGAAACTCTTCTGTCTCCGGATGCATCATGTAATGCCCCTTTCCTTTTGAAAAATAATCAAGAGGCGCATGGTCCGTATAACTTCTGCCCATATAATTTCTGCAGGCAGCGATCCGGTCTAAAAACATCTCGACCACATATCGGATGGGCATCTTCATTCCGGTCATCTCACCCTTTTGCAAGCCCAGACCATAATCGATCCAGTATTCATAATGATGCTTGTTTCTGCCTTTGTGATGAAGCCATGCAAGGGAGACTCCTGTCTCTTCCCTCTCTGCATTATTTGGACTTCTGGTACCCTGATAATATTTACATCCCACTTTGAACTCTGTGGGACTGTATTTGGAAAGATCATGAAGCAACCCCTGTTTATAGAGTCCGACTCTGAAACAGTATTTCATGACCAGTAATTTATGATGTGTAATCGTGCAAAAATGTCTGAACGCCTTTCCTTTCATTGATTCCTCCATTATCTGCTCACAAGCACCTGAATTGTTCTTGCTTTTATCACCAGTTCCCGTTGATTTTTCAGGACTTTCATTCTTTTCAGTACGCCTTTTTCTCCATCCACCGCCAGATACCAGGTTTTCTTTCCGGGAAGAACCGGCAGCGCAATGATATGATCCAGCCAGTGCATGTTATATGCCACATAACAGGCTTCCTGTTCCCCGTTTTCATTCTTCCTGCTGTACAGGACTCCGAGCAACCTGCTTGCCACATCGTTTGGTTCCATCCAGGCACTGGTCCCGTGATATGACAGATCCGGAAGTCCTGTCCGCTCTACATCTACTCTCAGAAGCGGACGATCCTGATGCAGGATTTCCCATTTCTTTCGAAATGCGATCAACGCCTTCACTTCTTCGTATAGTTCCGATCCCTTGTTCAGAGAATTCCAGTTCAACCAGGCGGTCGCATTGTCCTGACAATAGACGTTATTATTTCCTTTCTGGGAATTACCGAATTCATCTCCCGCAAGAATACAGGGAATCCCCTGTGCCAGCAACAACAGCGCAAATGCATTTCTTACCTGCTGCTTTCGAAGTGCGAGCACTGTCTCTTTTCTGGTCGGTCCTTCGGCACCGCAATTCCAACTGTAATTATAATCCGGTCCGTCCTGATTCTTCTCCCCGTTGGCCTCGTTATGTTTTTCTTCATAAGACACCAGATCCTGAAGCGTAAATCCCGTATGATCCGTAATATAGTTAAAGGCTCCCTCTGAACCGGCATGCCTTCTCAACTGCTCTTCCACAGAACCGATCATGCCTTCGTCCCCTTTCAGGAACCGGCGCATCACATTCTGGAACGTCTCATCTTTTCGATATAACTTTGCCCCCTGAAGCAACGGATCAGAAGCGACCTGTTCCCAGGGCAGCAGATACGGATTGATCAGAAATCCGTCCACATGATATTCTATTCGATAATACTCCAGACAATGAAGCATTTCACTGATCCGGATTCCCTCCGAAAACGGGAAAGAAAGGATCACTTCAATCCCCGACCTGTGACAGTCCAGGATCATTTGTTTCAGTTCGCCCGCTGCATCCTCATTGCCTGCATAGGAATGGTTCGGCGCAAAGAAATAGCCCGGTCCGTATCCCCAGTAATTCACCTTTTTGCCCTGAACCTTCTGAAATTCATAGACCGGCATACAGTGGATCTGATTGATCCCCAGATCTTTGAGATAAGGAATCTTCTCCCTCACCCCTGCAAAGGTTCCCTTCTGTCTGACTCTGGAAGACGGATGCTTCGTAAAGCCTCTGACATGAAGACTGTACGCAATCACCTGATGTTCCGGGATAGAAAGAGGACGATCCTCTTCCCAGGCAAAAGTCTGAGGCAGACCACACCGGAGAATCTCCTCCGTATCAGAAAACACGAGCCGTTTTGCATGTGGGTCCGGATAGGATACTCCATCTTTTTCATAAAGATATCCCAGATCTTCTGGTGCCTCTTCTATCCCCAGGCATCTCACCTCTCCGCAGAGAGGATCATAGGGCATTGAAAACCGTTTTGGATTTTTATATTGTTCAGAGTACAGAATCAGGTCACAGGAACTTTTTTCCGGTACCGCTACCGAAAAATTCACTCGATTTCCTGTGCGTGTCATCCCCAGAGGTCTGGGGCATCCCTGTACTCTTTTCATACATGCTCTCCTTACTGCCAGCCGTCTGTTCCGTACATCTTTACATTATCCTTATTGATAAAGAAGGTTGGCTCATATGTATTTTTCTCGTAATCTTCACCGTTCAAAATAGCAAGTCCCACTTTCACGGCATCTTTTCCTTCATTGATCGGCGACTGTGCTCCGGTTCCCGCAATTGCGGTATTGGATTTTGCCAGTTCTTTTTTCAGATCTGGAGAACCGTCCACTCCGTAGATCAGGATATCGTCTCTTTGAGCAACCCCAAGGGAAACCAGTGCCCCCAGCGCGGACTGATCATTCCCGCACATGACTGCGTCAATGTCTGAATACTGGGCCAGGATTTTCTCCATTGCCTGTCTGGACTGTTCCAGATCTCCTTTGGTGTCATATCTTGCGACAATCTCAAATCCTTTTCCGGCAATTGCCTCTTCAAATCCGGTAATACGTTCATTCACCGAGTTCATGGACGGGCTTTCCAGAATGACCACTTTTCCGCCATCCGGCTTCAGCTCGATCAGGTTTTCTCCGCAGACATAACCTGCGTTTTTATTGTCTGATCCCACATAAGCTGTGATGGATTCCACATCCTTGATCTGGGTATCAATATTGATAATCGGAATCTCCGCCTCATTCAGTGCATCAATCGCCGGCTGGATCGCTTCCCAGTCTACCGGACACAGGAACACCGCATCTACTCCGGCATCGATCATCTCCTGGATCTGTTGGATCTGCGTCTCTACATTCAGCGCAGGATCTCTTGTCATCAGAGAGCATCCCACTTTCTCCAGTTCCGTCTCGATAGACTTTTCCAGTGTATCATAATACGGATTCGACATATCGATACAAGTAAATCCAAAGGTATAATCATAAGATATTTCTTCCGTCTGATTCTCTTCATCTACAACCGCATTATCCTCAGAGGTTCCTACATTTTTCTTACATCCGGCCAGTAGAAACAGCGAAAACAATACCAAAAACAAGCTATACATCACTTTCTTTTTCATAAGATATCTCCATTTCAACTTCTCGATTCTGCTAAAACGTCCAAAACAGACATTCCCTTCATTATTCTACCTTGTTTCCCAATATTGTCAATAGTATTGCATTTTTTTCAAAGATTTGATAGAGTTAAAACATCAAGAAAACAGGAGGTTCCTATGAACGAAGAATCAATCACTGTGACCCTGACTCTGGACAATGATGAGACGCTGGAGTGCCTGGTCCTTACGATTTACGAAACCAATGGTCAGAAATATATTGCCCTTCTCCCCTTAGATGAAGAAGGAGACAACACAGACGGGGAAGTCTTCATCTACCGTTATCTGGAGTCTGAAGACGGCGAACCCGAGCTGGACAATATCTTAGATGATGAAGAATATGAGATCGCCGCAGATGCATTCGATGAGTGGCTGGACACTCAGGAATTTGACGAGATAAGTGAATAGATCTATTCTTCTACCGAAAAAATTTCATCAACAAAACGGGAAGGTATCAGATCCTTTCCGTTTTTTGTTACACAGTATGAAATAACAAGCCTTTCCTTCGCTCTTGTCATGCCCACATAAAACAGACGACGCTCTTCTTCCAGTTCTTCCTTTGTCCGACTCTTGCGGTGAGGAAGAATCGTTTCATTGGCTTCCGGAAGAAAGACCACCGGATACTCCAGCCCTTTCGCTCCGTGCAACGTCATCAACTGAATCCCGCTTCCTGCCGTCCGATCCATTTTCTGCTGCAATATCTTTAAAGAAAGTGTATATTCCTCTCTGTAATTCAGCCACTCTTCCAGTGTCTTAAATTCTTTTGCCTGGCTTTCGATCTGGTAGAGGATTTCAAAGAGATCTTCTGCATTTCTTTTGTTCTGTTCGGCATATTCTTTCAGGAAATCCACATACCCCACAGACTTCTTCAGATACTGAATTGCTCCATATGGAGTCATCCGGTTCAGGATCCGCAGATCCACATCCAACTGATCGATCCGATCCAGCATCCAGCTTTTGTCACAGTAGAAATTCCGCAGTTCCTCAAAAGAAACTTCTTCCGATCCCAGACTTTCTCTGGACAGATAGCGTTTCGGACGATTCATCACATTCAGAAATGTTCTTCTGCTCCGATCCCCCAGCGCCATTTTAAAATAAGACGCAATATTTTCTCCAATAAAATGATGATAAATGTTGAAAATCTGCTCTCTCATCCAAAACGAGATCCTTCTGCGGGACAATTCCTCCACAAGCGGGGCTGTCTCGTTCTTCGTCCGGAACAGTACTGCGATGTCTTCTTCCTGACGGCCTTTTTTCAGTTCTTTTTCGATTTCGTCCGCCAGATATGCCGCCTCTTCTTTCGGATCTTTTACTTCCTGGACATGCAAAGTATCACCGTCTGGCTTCACGGCCTTTATCTGCTTTTCATACCGCATCTGATTGTTTTTGATCACACGGTTGGCGCAGCGGACAATATTGCCGGTAGAGCGATAATTTTCATTCAGAACAATTCGTTTTGCCGCCGGATAGTCTTTTTCAAACTGAAACATCAGCTCTGCCTTCGCTCCTCTGAATCCATAAATCGACTGATCCTCATCGCCTACCACAAACAGGTTGTTCTGCGGAGCTGCCAGCATTTTGATCACATCATACTGAATCTGGTTGATATCCTGAAATTCGTCCACCAGAATATAACGGAATTTATCCTGCCACAGCTTCAGAAGATCCGGTCGCTTTTCAAACAACCGGCAACACAGCACCAGCATATCGTCAAAATCAATCTTCTTTAATTCTTTTCTTTTTTTCTCATAATCTTTATAAATCTCACGGAAAGACTGAACCGGACAGCTTTTTGCTTCATACTTCTCAATCTTGTACCGGCTGTTCTTCACCACTCCGATCTCCGAAGACAGATTGGTCAGAAAATCCTGCTCCTGTGCTGCATCCAACTCGTAAAAAGATGCCACATGCCCCAGAATCTGATATTTTTCTTCTTCTGATAAAATATTAGCCGGACCCAGACGGTATGCCCATTTCAAAATCCCATAATAAATGCCGTGAAATGTTCCGAAGGTCACCGGCAGCTTTTTTCCATCCATTTCCGCCCAGAACCGCTCTTTCATTTCTCTTGCCGCATATTTGGTAAATGTGATGACAAGGATTTCGTCCGGCACGGCCTTCTTTTCTTCGAGCAGTCGTTTTACCCGTTTTACTACGGTCAGTGTCTTTCCGGATCCCGGTCCTGCCAGAACGAGGCAGGGCCCATCATTATGAGCCACTGCCTCGCTTTGTGCCGGATTTAATTTTTTCCTGCTGTTATCTTGCTTCAAGTTTTTCAATTCCTTTTTGAATACGGTTTAAGGATTCTTCTTTTCCCAGTACTTCCATCAGTTCTGTTGCACCACCCGGAGTGCTCTGTTTTCCGGAAACTGCAGTACGGATCGGCCACATTACATATCCGATCTTCACACCCTTCTCACCGGCGTATCCTTTCAACAATTCAAAGAGTGCATCGTTGCTGAAATCTTCCTGTGCAGCCAGCAGACTGCTTACTTCTTTCAGTACTTCCAGGGAAGTTTCTTCGTTGGATTTCATTTTCTTATGGCAATACATGGAAGTGTCATATTCCGGAACTTCCTCAAAGAAATCGATCTGTTCTTCGATATCCGGGAAAATCTCAATCCTGGATTTGATCAGTGCAGCAATCTTCTTCAGGTCATAATCCTTTGTGATCACTTTCTGAATATACGGATGTGCCATTTCATAGAACTTGTCAAAGTCCATTGCTTTTAAGTATTCACCATTCATCCATCTTAACTTCACCGGATCAAAGACAGCCGGTGACTTGCTGATATGATGATAATCAAACGCCTTTACCAGTTCTTCCAGAGAGAAGATCTCCTGGTTATCTGTCGGGCTCCATCCGAGAAGTGCTACGAAGTTTACAACCGCCTCAGAGACAAATCCCTGGTCGATCAGATCTTCATAGGAAGAATGTCCGCTTCGTTTGCTCAGTTTTTTATGATTCTCATCTGTGATCAACGGGCAGTGTACATAAACCGGGATATCCCAGCCAAATGCCTCGTACAGCCGATTGTATTTCGGTGCGGAAGAAAGGTACTCATTTCCTCTTACTACGTGAGTAATTCCCATCAGATGATCGTCGATTACATTTGCAAAGTTGTAGGTCGGATAACCGTCCGATTTGATCAGAATCATATCATCCAATTCCGCATTCGGGACCTCAATATCTCCGTAAATCTCATCATGGAAGGTTGTGGTTCCCTCTGTCGGCATGTTGATTCGGATTACCCACGGTTTCCCAGCCGCCAGATTTGCCTCCACTTCTTCTTTGCTGAGAGACAGACAGTGCTTGTCATATACCACGATCTCTGTTCCGTTTTCGGATACAGATGTTTTCAGAGAATCCAGACGCTCTTTATCACAGAAACAGTAATAAGCATCTCCCTGCTCTACTAGTTGTTTGGCATATTTCAGGTAGATACCGGATGCATTTCTTTCGCTCTGCACATAAGGTCCGCAGCCTCCGTCCTTATCCGGTCCCTCATCATGGATCAGTCCTGTTTTTTCCATAGTCCGGTAAATAATATCTACCGCACCTTCCATATAACGCTCCTGATCGGTATCCTCGATTCTCAAAAGGAAGTCTCCATCCTCATGTTTCGCGATCAGATAGGCATATAATGCCGTTCTTAAGTTGCCGACATGCATTCTTCCTGTCGGGCTTGGTGCAAATCTTGTTCTTACTTTACTCATATTCTTATCTCCCGGTGATTTCATTCTTTTCTGATTCGGGCAGTCTCGCCCAGTACTTAAGTATAACTCTCTAGTCACGGAAAATCAACTGATACTCACTTCTTTTCTCACTGTCGCTGTTTCCCTCACTTTCGATCACCTCTTCAAAGGTCAGATCCTCCCGGTCTGTCAGCACCACCAGCCGGCTTGTCACCGATTCATCTGTTCGTTTTCCTTCCAGCACCAGCAGATTTTTATAAGTATAATCAAATCGGGTCGGATCCACGGAAATCACCATCCGGTACACGGTTCCGTCATAGATCACATCTCTGTAAAAAGGTGCTCCGTCTGTGATTTTCTGCATAATGCGGATCGACACCGGCTTCTTTTCTCCCGTTGCTTCCCGGAATTTCTCCCAGTTCTTCTCTCCGGCTTCGATCTTTCCTCCTGCGCAGACCATTCCGTTTTCTTTCAGGACACTTTCCTGTGCCGTCTTCGGGTCATCCTGGTTTAAATCATCAAATCCATGATAGACTTCACTCTCCTCCGTCTTTGCAGCCGGAAGCGCATCCTTTTTCTTCAGATTTTCACAGCCGCTTATGTCTGCTATCAGAAGCAGGCTGATCAAGATTATTCCAATTCTTTTCGCCCTCATATTTCATCCTTTCTCCGCCTTCTACGGATAATACGGAATCACTTCCACATCATATCCGTCAAAGATCTCTTCAAAATGATTCAGATATGCTCCATTTATGTAAATCCGGATTCCTGCACCGTTTCCGGTTCCAAACACAGCGCTTCCCAGCTTCATACTCTGATACTTTCGGAACTCCAGCCCGGACAGACTGTTCTGATCCAGGGCATAATCCGCAATTTCCGTCAGGGAAGACGGTGGTTCATACGTTCCGGTTCTCGCAGCCGGAAATGCAAATAGCCTGGAACCCTCCTTATCAAAGATCACTCCATCCAGACTTGAAAAATTTGGATTACACGCCTCCACTTCCAGCCATTCCAGATCAGGAAGTCCCAGGAAAGCACCTTCTTCCATTCCCACTATATTTTCCGGCACATAAATTTCCGCGATTGCTTCCGTACATCCTTCAAATACATGGGCTCTGATCCCCTTGCAGGATTCTGACGGAAGTTCCAGATAACCATCGTCTGTTGCAAACGTAGCGGGGTCGATCCCGACAATCCATCCTTCTTCATCCAGCAGAAATCCGTTGATTACCGGAACTTTCGGATTTTCCTCTCTGCCGGTATCTTCTGCATCCTTCGGTTCTGTCGCACCATCCGACATGCCCGGTTCATCCGGTCTTGCCGGAAGATCCGGTGAATCAGGAGTATCCGGTATGGTCGGAATGTCGGGTGTGGCTGGAGTGTCCGGGATGGTCGGAAGATCCGGCGTGTCTGGAGTATCCGGTGTGGTCGGAATGTCGGGTGTGGCTGGAGTATCCGATATCGTAGGAACCGTGGGAATGACTGTGTTTCCGGATTTTCCATCCGCAAATTCATTTTCCCCTCCTGTCAGTCCGGACACCCTATCCGTTTCTGATTCGTCCGCTTTCGCATGCTCTTTCCATAAAATCTCAGCCAGTTTTGTCGAACTTTCTGCCGCACCTGCAAATTCTGTCGGATTCTTCCCGCTGACCAGCGTCATCGGAATCTCAGAAACTCCAAGAAGCGGTGCCGCTGTCAGATGACCGGCTCCTGCCGATATTCTGCTGTGTTCTTTTCCTGCGTCTCCTGACTCTTCCGGCAGGCTTCTTGTCATATGCTCCGCACCAAGCACCGCAAGAAGCAACATTCCAGCCACCAGGATAACGGCCTTTAATCTCTTCTGATAAAACGAGGGCATTGTAAGTACTACAACGCCCTCAGAAAATTCCTTATACAAACAGTTCCACCTTTACTCCCAAAAGTTCTTTATTTGCTTCCAGGATCGGTGCGACCTCCTGTTTCAGGAAAGCATCCACCTGTTCTTTGGCTCTTCCTGTATATTTTGCCGGATCCATGGTTGCCTCCAGCTCTTCCAGTGTCAGATTGAAAGCATCATCCGCTGCGATTAATTCCAGAAGATTATTTTCCAGACCTTTTTCTTTCACATTGCGTCCGGCTTCCATGGAAAGTTCGCGGATCCGTTCATGAAGTTCCTGACGGTCGCCTCCTGCTTTTACGGCATCCATCATAATATTTTCTGTTGCCATAAACGGCAGTTCACTTCTCAGTCTCTTTTCGATCACCTTCGGATATACCACCAGACCGTCTACCACATTCAGACAGAGATCCAGAATTCCGTCAATGGTAAGGAACCCTTCTGCCACGCTCAGTCGTTTGTTTGCGGAATCATCCAGCGTACGCTCAAACCACTGTGTTGCAGAGGTGATGGCCGGATTTAACGCATCGATCATCACATATCTGGAAAGGGAAGCGATTCGCTCACTTCTCATCGGGTTTCTCTTATATGCCATTGCAGAAGATCCGATCTGAGATTTTTCAAACGGTTCTTCGATCTCTTTCAAATGCTGAAGCAGTCGGATATCATTTGACATCTTATGGGCACTGGCTGCAATTCCTGCCAGGATATTTAACACACGGGTATCCACTTTTCTGGAATAAGTCTGACCGGATACCGGATAACAAGCCTTGAATCCCATCTTTTCTGCGATCATCGGATCGATCTTATCAATCGTCTCCTGGTCTCCCTCAAACAGTTCCAGGAAGCTTGCCTGCGTTCCGGTCGTTCCCTTGGATCCCAAAAGTTTCAGACTTCCCAGCACATATTCCAGATCTTCATAATCCATCATAAATTCCTGCATCCACAGGGTCGCACGTTTTCCTACCGTAGTAGGCTGTGCCGGCTGAAAATGTGTAAATGCGAGAGTCGGAAGATCTTTATATTTCTCTGCAAATCCGGCCAGCTCTGCGATGACGTTGACCAGTTTCTTCCTAACGACTTTCAATGCTTCCGCCATGATGATAATATCCGTATTATCTCCTACATAACAGGAGGTTGCTCCCAGGTGGATGATTCCTTTTGCCTTCGGACATTGTACTCCATATGCATAGACATGAGACATAACATCATGTCTGACTTCCTTTTCTCTTGCCTTTGCCACATCGTAATTGATGTCTTCTGCATGCGCTTTCAGTTCTTCGATCTGTTCATCCGTAATCGGAAGTCCCAGCTCTTTCTCTGTCTCTGCAAGAGCAATCCACAATTTTCTCCAGGTCTTAAATTTCATGTCCGGTGAAAAAATATACTGCATTTCACGGCTTGCGTACCGCTCGGAAAGCGGACTCACATATCTGTCGTTACTCATAATCTGTTCTCTCCTTTATAATTCTTCAAAAGCCATACTGATGTCTCCGTCCGGGACTTCCATCGGATAATTTCCGGTAAAACATGCATCACAGAATCCCATATCACCGACCATATCCTTTAGTTTTGAAACTTCCATATATCCCAGAGAGTCCGCACCGATCATCTCGCAGATCTCTTGGGTTGTATGAGAATGTGCGATCAGCTGATCGTTGGACGGAACATCCGTTCCAAAATAACAGGGATGTAAAAACGGTGGGGAACTGATTCTGACATGTACTTCAGTTGCTCCGGCTTTCTTTAACATCTTTATTATATTAGCACAGGTTGTGCCTCTTACGATAGAGTCATCTACCATAACAATTCTTTTTCCTTTTACGACCTCACTGATTACATTCAGTTTGATCTTCACACTGGACTCTCTGTCCTTTTGTCTTGGCTTGATAAAGGTTCTTCCCACGTAACTGTTTTTGTGGAAAGCCATTCCGTACGGGATCCCGGATTCCTCCGAATACCCCATAGCCGCTACCAGACCGGAATCCGGCACACCTACCACCAGATCTGCCTCCACCGGATAGGATTTTGCCAGCGCTTTTCCCGCTACCAGGCGGGCATGATAGACATCCACTCCGTCAATCCGGCTGTCGGTTCTCGCAAAATAAATATATTCAAAAATGCACCGCGCCTGTTTGTCCGGTGAAATCATCATGGACTTGTCAGAAGTCACTCCATGTTTCGTAAAGCTTACGATCTCACCCGGAAGGACATCGCGTACAAATTCCGCACCCACTGCTGCGATCGCACAGCTCTCCGATGCCAGGAAATAAGTATTGTCCCGTTTTCCGATGCACAATGGTTTCAAGCCAAACGGATCCCTTGCTCCGATCATCTTTCTCGGGCTGCTCACCACCAGTGCATAAGCCCCCTTGATCTTTTTCATGGCATTTTTTACGGCATCTTCTGCCTTGCCCACATTCAGACGCTCTCTTGCCACCAGATAGGCAATGACCTCCGAGTCAATGGTCGTCTGGAAAATGGCTCCGGTATATGCCAGTTCTTCCCGAAGTTCAATGGCATTGACCAGATTTCCGTTGTGGGCGATTGCCAGGGTTCCCTTTACATAGTTAATTACCAGAGGCTGGGCATTTTCCTGTCTTGTCGCACCTGCCGTAGAGTAACGGACATGACCGACTCCAAGATTTCCCTTTAGCTTATCCAGTTCTTCTTCATCAAATACATCTTTGATCTGTCCCAGGCCTTTTTTCTGAAGTACTTTCCGTTTCCCGTAAGTATCTGTCACCGCGATTCCGCAGCTTTCCTGTCCGCGGTGCTGTAACGCAAAAAGCCCATAATATACGGAGCTTGCTACATCTCCTCCGTCCATATCATAGGCTCCAAATACTCCACATTCCTCGCCCAGTCCTGTCTCGATTCTCTCAAATTCGCTCATAGACTGAATCTCCTGTTCTTATTTGATTCCGATTCTGCGAAATACCTCCTGGTATGCATCTTCTACATTTCCAAGATCACGACGGAACCGGTCTTTATCCAGTTTTTCATGGGTGTTGATATCCCACAGACGGCAGGTATCCGGTGAGATCTCATCTGCCAGGATTACTTCCCCATGATATCTTCCGAATTCAATCTTAAAATCGATCAGTTCAATTCCTGCTTCCGCAAAGAATTTCTTTAACACTTCATTGATCTTAAAGGTATATTCTGTGATCTTATCGATTTCTTCTCTTGTGGATGCACCGATTCCGATCGCATGATAAGAGTTGATCAGCGGATCGCCCAATGCATCATCTTTATAGCTGAATTCCAAAGTCGGAGCAACTAACTTGGTTCCCTCTTCCAGACCCATACGTGCCGCAAAGCTTCCTGCAACCACATTTCTCACGATTACTTCCAGCGGAACAATCTCTACTTTCTTTACTGCGGTCTCACGGTCGCTTAATTCTTCTACAAAATGAGTCGGAACGCCTTCCTTTTCCAGAATCTGGAACAGAAAATTGGTCATACGGTTATTGATCACACCTTTGCCCACAATCGTTCCTTTTTTCTCTCCGTTGAAAGCGGTTGCATCATCTTTATAATCTACGATTACAATATCAGGATCCTCTGTTGCAAATACCTTTTTTGCTTTTCCTTCATAAAGCTGCTCTAACTTTTCCATTATATCCACCTGTCCTTTTCAATCGTATTTTTGAGGTTTACGAGTAAAGTATAATACAGCATATTTTTAAAATCAATAAACCCCGGACCAAAACAGGTGGATCGGTCATTAATTATTTGCGCGCTTTTTTATAAGTAATTCTTATACTTTGTGCACTATTAATAATTATACTGATAATTTCCCGAGAAATTCCTGCATTCTCACGTTTTGAGAGGAAAATACCTCTTCCGGAGATCCCTGCTCCGCGATCAGACCCTTATCCATAAAAATCACCTGATCCGATACGTTTTTTGCAAAATTCATTTCATGGGTTACGATCACCATCGTCATATGTTCTGCCGCAAGATCCTTGATAACTTTCAGGATTTCTCCCGTCAGTTCCGGATCCAGTGCCGAGGTAGGCTCATCAAAAAACAGTATCTTCGGGTTCATTGCCAGGGCTCTGGCAATGGATACTCTCTGTTGCTGACCACCGGACAACTGGTAGGGATAGGCATTTTCCTTATCTGCCAGTCCCATTTTCTTCAAAAGAGCTCTTGCCGTCTCAATTGCTTCTTTTTTATCCCGTTTCTGCACTTTTACCGGAGCATCGATAATATTACGAAGCACGGAAAAATGCGGAAACAGATTAAAATTCTGAAATACCAGTCCGAACTCTCCCTCATAATGAATCTCTCCGGAATCCGGTGTTTCCAGACCGGTCGCACACCGAAGCAACGTGGATTTTCCGGAACCGGACGGGCCGATGATGGAAAGAACTTCTCCCTTCTCTACCGTAAGAGAAATATCTTTCAGGACTTCAAGACCATCAAATCCTTTTTTAAATTTTTGATTTCAAGCAAACTCATCCAGGTATCCTCCTACTTATAATAATCCAGTTTCTTCTCAAGCATTTCCATTGCAACTGCCACGATCAGATTGAATACATAATAGAAAATAGCTGCCGCAATAAAAGGCACCATAGAAGTCTGAGCTGCCGCAATCTGTTTTGCCAGGGTAAACATTTCCGCAACTGCCAGTACAAATGCCAGAGACGTATCTTTTACCAACGTGATGACCTCATTGGTGACAGATGGCAGGATGATCTTTACCACCTGCGGGAAAATGATTCTGAAAAAAGTCTGTACTTTATTATACCCCAGAATCTTTGCAGCCTCATACTGTCCCTTCGGAATGGATTCAATTCCTCCACGATAGATCTCTGCAAAATACGCCGCATAGTTGATCGCAAATCCGATCAGAACCGCTGTCAGACGATAGGTCGGGGAAATCGTGATCCCGAAAATATAATAAGGGCCGAAATACACCACCATCAACTGAAGCATAAGAGGCGTACCTCTCATCACCGAAATATACACCTTCGTCAAAAGACTTAAGGGCTTAAATTTTGACATTCTTCCAAACGCTATCAATAATCCCAGGGGCAGAGAGAAAAGCAGCGTACAGAAAAAGATCTCGACTGAAACCAGCATACCGCCGGCCAGTTGTGAAACAAGTGCCATAATATCCATTTTCATTCCTCCGAATTTTTTTCGCCAGACTAAAAAAGATCCACCGGATCTTTTTTGTCGTATGCTTGACAAGCGCACACAATCCTGGAATGTATCTGCACGGCACATTCCAAGATTGTAAACGTTTCGTCGCTGTCCGGTCGGCAAATCGAATGCAAATCGAATTTCCCGCAACCAGACAAAAGGAGGATGCTTTGCATCCAAAACATCCTCTCTTAAATGCATTATTTTCCAAGACAAAGAGCATCCGGCACACCGTAATCTGAATATTTCTCAGCGATCTTCTGAAGAGTTCCGTCTTCTACCATCTCGTCTAATGTCTTCTGAACCTGATCACGAAGTGCTTCATTTCCAAGCTTAAATCCTACTGCATACTGCTCTGTTGAAAGTTGATCATCTAAGATACGGAATCCGCCGCCTCTTGATTCAATCTGATAATTTGCAACACCAATGTCCATTGCAACCGCATCTGCTGCTCCGGCTTCCAGATTCATAAATGCGGTGTTGTATTCTGCCACCTGATCGAGAGAACCGAAGGTTGCTGCCAGATCTGCCTGTCCTTCTTCATCCTGAAGAGTTGCAAGTGCGGAAGAATCAGCCTGAACATCTACAACCTTTCCTGCCAGATCTTCCAGGCTCTTAATATCAGAATCTTCTTTTACTACAACAACCTGGCTGTTGTCTACATACGGCTCTGTCCATGTGTAAGCATCTTCTCTTCCGTTCATGGTAAATCCGTTCCAAATACAGTCAATCGTTCCGGAATCCAGTTCCATATCTTTGGAATCCCAGTCTATCGGTTGTTTTTCCAGTGTCCATCCGTTTCTGTCACAGACTTCCTGTGCCAGATCCAGGTCAAATCCTACATAAGAACCATCATCTGCTTTGTATCCATACGGAGGGAAATTGGCATCAAATCCAACGGTAAATGTATCCCCCTCGCTCTTTGCAGAAGTGTCTTCTGTTGTTTCTGTTTTTTTTGCTGTCTTCTGATCATCCGATTTGCTGCCGCATCCTGCGGTAACCATCGTCACAACCATCGTTGCTGCCAGCAAAAGTGCAAGTTTCTTTTTCATAACTCTTTTCCTCCCTGCCCTGTGGTCACTTTCATGTTTTAGCAATTGATTACTCTACTACGCTAAACTACCGTGACATAGTATCATATAATTGGAGTTCTGTCAATCTTCTGAACAAACTTCAATTCAGCAGCTTTAGATATGGCTTCTGCGATACTGATACTTCCAGTCTTCCAGATCCTGGAAGGTATAAGGTTTTTCGGTTTCTTTTCGGATCTCGTCGCATCGCTGACGCATTTTTTCATTCACTTCCATGTAGGTCTCATTTTTCGTCAGAAGAATGTGGTATTCTTCCATGGACATATAGCGATAAGATGCATATAAATAAGGCTCCAGCATGGAAACATCCCCGCAGATCAGAAATGCCCGGTCATACATTCTTGCAGATTCCTGATAGAGGAACAACTTTCCGTAAGCAGCTCCCATGTTCGCATAAATGTGTCCGTAAAATTTATCGTCCACACTCTCATCTTTCTCCTGATTTAAAATGGACTGATAAACCAGGATTGCCTCTTCCAGCTCTCCGCTTTCCAGCAGATTGTCTCCTTTATATTTTTGCCGTTCGATATCCTTTTGATTCTTCAGTCGTTCCAGTACATTCTGGATCCGGATCATCTCCGTCTCACTGTAAATATTGGAATCCGACAGAATGGTCAGCACAAATTTCTCGATGGATCCCTTTGTCCGTAAAATATCCCGAAGCATCTCTGCCAGATGCTGTAATTCCAGTTCTTCTTCCAGCCACAGACAAAGCTGCTCATTCATGATCGTATAATCGATCAGATAGAGGTTGTTGCACAGATAATAACACAACTCTTCTATCGTATATATTTTTCGATGGATCCTCGTAATGTCATAAGGTCTGACCGCATGTTTACGATGACATAGAATTAAACTTCCCATCATTGCCTCCTAAATGTATCACCTTTTCAACCTGGAAATCTGTTGCCGGGAAAAATTCACCGAATCCCACGTCCTTCACTGTGATCCTGCAGGTTCGTTCATCCAGAAACAGAGTTTCAATCTGAAGTCTGGTAGAATATTCCGGTCGTTTCGGCATTCCTTCCAGCGAAATAATCTCACTTCGCAGATTTCCCTGCACCAGCGATTCCACATGGAACTCCAGCTCGTCCACCTCATTTGTCAGGACTTCCCACTGGTTATTTGCTTCATACCAGTGATTGCCCCAGGACACCACCGGATACCATTCTTCCTGACCGTTTACCCGCATATTCAGTGTAACCCGGTCTGTCAGCTTGCTCTCGTCCAGATACACCGGATTCTCGATGTGGGTATATTTCTTCCGGTAAGCCGTATAGCAGGCTCCCTTACTGTAAAGGTTGTTTCCGATAAAAGCTCTTCGCCCGTTGCAGAGTACCCGCAGAGAATTGGGATACCAGTTATTCTCAAACCCTTCCCCGGTCAGAAATACCGAAGAGACTTTCCGTTTTTCAAAAACACTCTGGACGAATTTACAGAACCGTTCATCTGCTTCTTTCGCCTTATCCTCATTCAGCACCGGATAAACCGCCGCCAGCTCTTTCATATGGGCGTTCGCCACTTCATCCACCGTGACAAACGTCATCTGGCTCATCGGAAGATTGGGTTTTAAACGCCGCAGCATATAGGCATGAACCTCATTCCGGCTGCAATTAAATAATGCCGCATCATACTGCCACAGTTCTTTCGGCTGATAAAACAGATAATTACAGAAGCTTTCTTTATAATCCTGCACAAAAATCTGATTCTTGTTGATATTCATGCGAACCGCGATTCCCCGAAGCAACTGTGCGATTTCTTCGGTCAGTTTTGGAACACTGAACACAATCCCGTCAATCTGGCCAAAAGACTGCAGTGACATCTGGATATATTTTGCCAGAAGCCAGACTGCATCATAGCTCTCCTCACCGAACTGGATCTTCTCCCCCGCCAGACTCCTGCTCAGGAGTCTTCCAACCGCGAATCCATCCTTTACAGAAACCAGACGTTTTGCCTCTTTTCCATATGCCCAGGTGTCCCTGAGTTTTCCGATCAGGAGAGGAATCTGGTAATTCTCCGTATCCGCTTCCAGCGTCTCCGGCTCCAGTTGCTGTTCGTTATAATAACTGATCTGACAGGTTTTCTCATTGATATCATATCCTATGATATTCCCTTGTGTCATAGATGAACTCTCCTCACTTAATACTGTACAAAAAATTCCTGTGCCATCTTATCTTCCGCCGCATAATTCTGCATACTGCGGAGACGTTTTTCTTCCGGGCACTCCATAATATCATTCAGACGGCCATATCTTCCGGACATTCCGGACTCCGTCATCTTACTGCAGGTTTCTTTCTCGCTGCGATATGTATTTCCATCGATGGTTTCCTTGAAATAATATTTCAAAGTCTCATTTGCGTAGAGTACAAACTTCTTCACGTAGATATTGTCATACATCGGCATTACCACTTCGGTAGAATATTCCATCTCTCCCCCGGTTCCCGTCTGAAGCTGATAATACAGAATCACGCGGCTGCCCGGCTGTCCATGGTACTCGATCATGGTCTTATCCCAGAGCTGAAGTTCTTTCAGCCAGTCTTCCTCGTAATTCAGGAAAAAGGGGAAATAAATCTGCCGTCCGCATAACTGCTGGAGAAAGCTTTTCAAAATCTTCCGCACCATCTCATCATAAGATCTGGTTGCGTAATATTTCAGCACTGCAATCTTACAGATATCCGCCATATCTTCTCCTTTGTCGTATTCCCGACAGATCACATCAATGATACTCTTCTGGATCTTCCGCTCTTCTACCACGTATTCTCTGGACACATATACCAGATAAGCCTGCTGCAGTCTGAAATATGCGCCTTCCGCATAATAATCTTCAAAAATCGCAACTTCCCCGAACAAATCTTCTGAGTACAGCATCTGCGTCAGAATCCGCTCCGACAGCTCATGGGTATGAACCTCATATTCTTTCGCCACACTCCAGAGTTTCTTCATATCCAGAGTCGCACCACAGTAATATTTTGCCAGATAGGTCAGCAGAACCTTGTCATATTCCCCGTCCCGGAACAGTTCATAACAAAGATAGGTCAGGAAATCATCTCCTGCATAATTATTTTCCCGGATGGTCTTGCTGCACAGGGCAAACAGCTCCTCTGAGCGGAACTTCTCCACACCTGTCTCTCTTACATAATCCAGATCCAGCTCCCGTTCCTCTTCCACTCTTGCAGATTCGAACATACTGCTCAAATGTTTCCGGCAAATATCCATATACTGTAATTCATAGAACAGACGCTTGCTGTCATAAGGAATGGAATCCATATAGTGCCGTCCGTCTTTTCCTTCCCAGACGATCCGGTCTGTCTTCGCATACAGGAAGACCTGGGCTCCGTTTTCCGTATAAGGAATCCGCTGCGTCACCGTACCATTTTCTCCGATCACCTGAACATACTTCATATTGTTCAGCTTTGTCGTGATCAGGTACGCATGACAGATATCATACAACGCTTTTACCCGTTCTGTATTCAGCGAGCTTTCCACTACAAATCTCTTGTAAATGATCCGGAGTCTGTCATCCACATTTCTGCGATCCAGCTGATTCCATGCAAATGCTTCCATTTCATCCCGGTAATGGGAATAGATCTCCGATGTCTCATCCTCGTAAGTAATCAGATTGGAATATAAGAACGCTTTTTTCTGGAAATCCAGCATATTTCCATGCATAAAATACAGGTAAACAGATCTCGGCAACGGTTTCCGGAAATGATCCGGTTCCACAGATTCCATATAATATTCATAAAGCTGTGCGATCTTCAGTTCTGATTCCACCGCCTTTTCATACCACATGAAATAACGGGAATGTACACAGTTTCCTTTAATCAGAAGGGTACAGATCGCCGACAGGATCATGGACTCGTCATACATTTTATAGGCATATACCAGTACCTGATACAGATGCTTGTTAAACTGTTTAGTCTGACTGGCAAGGTTGGCCGTATACAGCGCAAGTTCCTTCGTCAGGAGTTTATGCTTCGCTGCAAACAACAGAACCTGTATCTCAAATTTTCCCAGATGTTTCAACGTTGAACTCTTCTCACGGTAGCACCTAAACGCTTCCATATAGAAGAGAATGCTATGGGCACCACGGTAAAACTGTTGCTCCAGTACCCGGAGTCTCTCGCTTAAGATCCGGTATTCCTGATCCACATTCACCAGCATACACAAAACCTTCCAGCTTTCCGGATGTTTCATGTAGGTCTTGGACAGTTCTTCTGCCACCTTTTTCTGTCCCACGCTGTCGTTGGACAACTGGGTCGTCAAAAACAGATAATAGGAACTCAGTTCCAGATTCTTACCGATCGCAAACCGATTATAGTTATAGGACTCCAGTATCCATCTGGCATCCTCTTTCTTTCCCTGAAGGATCAGGATATGCGCCTGCAACAGACGATACATCTCCTTGTCTTCATCCTTCTCCCGGAGCATTTTTAATTTTGCCACCGCATGATCCGCCCAGGTCTGAAGATCCACCAGACCTGCTTCATAGGACAGATACTCTTTGGTAATGGACGCCAGTTCCAGGTCCGTCATCCGGTAATCTTCATCCCGGACCACATCTTTTTCTACCACAACCTCATAAGTCAGTGTCTCATAAGGACTTTCCATCACAATCAATCCAAAATTACTGCCCTTATGCAGCGCCGACGGCTCAATCAGATATTCCAGCCGATAGGAATTGCCGATAAATTCATCCGTAGTCACCCGGGTATGCTCTACATCCAGGAAGTCTCCTACTGTCCGCACATCAAAAGACTGATAGCCCCAGGTATTCTTCGTGATCGTCAGCGTCTCTTTTCTGGTCTCTTCCACAGACATAAACGCACGGCTTTCCTCTTCCAGCATCAGAAAGATTTTTTCCTTCTGTTTGCATCCTACCAGGAATTCCTCCAACGCCTGAGAATCCAGTTCCCACTTGCGCATATTATCATAAAGTACACGAATCCGTTTGTCTTCGTATTTCAGGATTTCATAAAAATCACGGGAGCGGAACAGCTTTTCCGCTTCTGCAAAATCTTTGAACGCCAGCTTCTTAAAATCGTCCAGACTCTGAACCTTTCCGTGAGCCGTCATCACAAACGGCTTCTCAATGATCGCGGTAAATGCAATCTCGTATTCTCCACCATTGCACACGATTGTAAATTTGCCATGTTCCACATGTCCCGGAACCAGTCCTGTTCCATCATAGGTAAAATAAATATTGACCGGATTGCCATCAAATCCCTGTTCATTACAGTGGACACGATAAGAAGAAGGATAAACCAGTCCCCGGATCGTCTCTTCCCCCTGATTCTGGAAAGAAAAGCTTCCCTGATAGATTTCTCCTTCCCCGACTCTCATCAGTATCTTTGTCTCCGGAAATTGTACTTCCGGCTGCTTAATATGAAAATCGCCTTTTGCCAGTCGCTTAATCTTATTTTTCAAATCTGTTCACCTGCACATTTGTTTTCTCTTGTTTTCCACGCTTTAGCTTCTATTTCAAAAAGTTGTCCGCAAGATTCGAGACTTGTCAACAACTTGTAATACGATGTATAATAAAGCTCACTAACATGAATTATACATGATTACAAGATATCTTGCAATGCTGATATACAAAGTTTCATGGTGTTTAGAGAGGAGATTGTATACATGAATACAAAACCAGAATTTCACGGAAGTGACCTGGAAAAGGTCTCAGAATACTATCACGTCCCACTGGAATCCATCGTCAATTTCGGATCCAACGTGAATCCTCTGGGACTTTCCGCTACCGTCAAAGAACAGTTAATTTCCAATCTGGATCTTGCCTGTTCTACCTACCCTGACCGGGATTATAAATCACTGCGATCTGCCATCGCTGCTTACTGCAACGTTCCCATGGAACATATCGTAGTCGGCAACGGATCCACCGAAATGATCTCTCTGGTCATCGAGCAGGTTTATCCGAAGAAAGCCATGCTACTCGGTCCTACCTACTCCGAATATTCCAGAGAACTTTCTTTGACCGATGCGTCTCAAGAGGAATATCATCTGAAAGCATCGAATTATTTTCAGCTTGATCTGGCTGACTTTTTTCAGGCATTGGATCAATCTTTCGATATGCTGATTCTGTGTAATCCAAACAACCCGACTTCTTCCGCCTTGAAGGTACAGGAGCTGGTTTCCATCCTAGAATACTGTCAGAAACAGAATATTTTCGTGATGATCGATGAGACTTATGTAGAATTCGCTCCGGATATTTCCAGTATATCCGCCGTATCCCTCACCGATCAGTTTCAGAATCTTATGGTACTTCGCGGAGTTTCCAAATTCTACGCCGCTCCCGGACTTCGACTGGGATACGGAATTTCCGGTAACCCGGAACTCCTTTTCAAATTGTCCGTACTTCAGAACCCCTGGTCTCTGAATCATGTGGGGGCACTTGCCGGAGAATTCTTCTTCTCAGACAAAGACTATATCAAAAAGACCAGAGATCTGATCCATTCCGAACGCATACGGATCCGAAAAGAAACCGAACATATTGAGGGATTAAAAGTGTATGACGCTTACGCCAACTTCTTTTTGATGGAACTGACAAGACCCACCGATCACTCCGGCGATCTGTTCGAATTCTGTATCCGCAGAGGTCTGATGATCCGCGACTGTTCCTCTTTCAAATCCTTAAACGGCGAATTTTTCCGATTCTGCATCCTGAATCCCGAAGACAACAATCGGTTGCTTCAGGCGATCAAGGACTATCTGAGTCGATCCGCATCCCCACAATAGATTGTGTGTTGATAACTCTATTATCCTTCATAACAAAGCAGAGCAGACACATCAATGTTCCCATAAATGTATCTGCTCTGTCTTGTCAAAAGGTTCAGTGAACCTTTTTTATTCTCTGTATTCGATTATATAAAGCAAAATATATTTTATCTTCTCTAATTTCCGGGCGATTCCGGAATCAGATTATCTTCTGAGTCTTCCACCTCATTCGACACATACTGATAACTTCCGTCAGACAGCGGACGTACGGTCAGCTTATGAACAAATGCCTGATCCGTTTCCTTTTCTGCCCATACAACCGCCACGGTCAGTGTTAGCGTACCATCTCCGTTGTCTTTGATCTCTGTCACTTCCGGATCCAGTGATCTGGCCGAAGTATAATCCGCACCTTCTCTTTCTTCCCACTGATACATCTGTTTCTCCGCATCAAAAGGAACCAATTCCTGAATCTTTTCGGAAGAGATCCGGAAATAATGTTGAAACACTGCTTCAAATTCCTCTTTCGGAATTCCATCCTGATAAGCATCCGCATCAAAATGTTTGCCGTAGAGATCCGCATACAGATATTCATAAAGATCCATCAGATCCAGACCCGAAAAATCCGCTTCCGTCCAGTCAGACGTAAAGAGATTCTGGTTCAGGTATCCGATATTCTCTATATAAGTTGCTGCGGCCTGACGGTTTTCTTCTGATATCTGACTGACACGAATCATACTGTACGGTGTTTCTCCGTCATAGCCTGCCGCCTGTTTCTTCTCAAAGAACAGGTAGCCCCGATCCGTGTATTTCCAGCTTTTCGCCTCAAAGCCACCCATATATGTGATTTCCGGTTTCTTACGTTCATTCCACTTTGCAACAGTCCGGATATAGACCAGACTTCCGCCTCTCGCATAGAAGTCAAGGCGTACCAGTTCTCCGGAATCTCCCACGAGATAAACGACAGCTTCTTCGTTTTTCTCCGCCTTCAGAGATGACAGGAAGGATTCCAGCTGATCTGCATTCACCATGTTTAACTGATTTTCCTCATCTATGGCACAATATCCGTTTTCTCCCAATGCCGAAACCACGGCTGAAATCCCTGTCTCATCCAGAAGTTCCGTATCTTTAAACTGTTCAGAATAGACTTCCGCCGCCTTTAAAAGGTCTTCTGAGATCTTCTCCTGTTCTTTTTCCGAAATTTCAAGATCTCCTACGGTCTGATAACTCTTCGTCTGCTCCTGATTCTTTTCGGCGGTATCCTCCTTTTTCGAGCAGGACACCCCAAAGATCAGACATAGCAGACAGATCAGGATCACACTATATTTTTTCATTGCCTTCACTCACATTTATTCTACTTTTGCAATATCCACCAATGTCAGTTTGCGAATATCTGTATTTTCCAGACTGGTTACAAGTGCTCTGGCCGTATCCATTGCGGTCAGAACATTGACACCTGTCTCAATCGCATTTCTGCGGATCAAGAATCCGTCTCTGGAACGATCAGCTCCCTGCGGAGGTGTATCGATAACCAGGTCGATTCGATGTCCGAGGATCAGATCCAGAAGGTTCGGAGATTCCTGCTCGATCTTCTTGACTTCATTTGCCTTTACACCGCCTGCTTTCAGTGCATCTGCAGTTCCCTTTGTGGCAAAGATCCTATAACCAAGGGCTGAAAATCTTCGTCCGATCTCCACTGCCTCTTCCTTATCCTCATCACGGACGGTCATGATCATATTCTTATATTTCGGCAGATTGATACCTGCGCCAAGGAAAGCTTTGTAGAGCGCTTCATTAAAGGTCTTTGCAATACCAAGGCACTCACCGGTAGATTTCATTTCCGGTCCAAGGCTGATATCCGCGCCGCGAATCTTCTCGAAGGAGAATACCGGCATCTTAATTGCAATATAATCTGCTTCTTTCTGAAGTCCCGGTGTGTAACCCAGATCTTTGATCTTGTTACCAATGATCACTCTGGTTGCCAGCGGAACGATCGGAATGCCTGTTACTTTACTGATATACGGTACGGTACGACTGGATCTCGGATTTACCTCGATGACATAAACTTCTTCTCCGCATACGATAAACTGAATATTGATCAGTCCGATTACATGCAGAGACTGTGCCAGTTTCTTGGTATAATCTTCGATCGTATCTTTTACTTTCTGTGACAGGCTCTGTGCCGGATATACGGAAATACTGTCACCGGAATGGATTCCGGCACGTTCGATATGTTCCATGATTCCCGGGATCAGAATATCTTCGCCGTCGCAGACTGCATCTACCTCGATTTCTTTTCCCTGAAGATATTTATCTACCAGAATCGGGTGATCCTGTGCAATTCGGTTGATGATTCCGATAAACTCGTCGATATCGTGGTCATTGATGGCAATCTGCATACCCTGTCCACCCAATACATAAGACGGACGAACCAGAACCGGATATCCCAGACGGTTTGCCACTTCTTTTGCTTCTTCTGCAGTAAAGACAGTGCCTCCGGTCGGACGCGGAATTCCGCATTTTTCCAGAATCTCATCAAACAATTCTCTGTCCTCTGCCGCATCCACATTTTCAGCGGAAGTTCCAAGGATCGGAACACCCATCTTCATCAGACTCTCGGTCAGCTTGATGGCGGTCTGTCCACCGAACTGTACCACGGCTCCGTCCGGTTTCTCCAGATCTACGATGCTTTCCACATCTTCCGGTGTCAGTGGCTCGAAGTACAGTTTGTCCGCAATATCAAAGTCTGTACTGACAGTTTCCGGGTTGTTGTTGACGATAATGGTCTCATATCCTTCTTTTGCAAATGCCCAGGTACAGTGTACGGAACAGAAATCGAATTCGATTCCCTGTCCGATACGGATCGGTCCGGATCCCAGTACCAGTACTTTTTTCTTAGATGAAGTCTCTTCTACTTCATTTTCGCTTCCGAATACAGAATAGTAATACGGAGTAGCAGCCGCAAACTCTGCTGCGCAGGTATCTACCATCTTATAAGCGGCTACGATACCGTTTTCATGGCGCATATCGTGGATCTCGCGTTCCTCTTTTCCGGTCAGCTCTGCGATCACATTATCCGGGAATTCCATTCGTTTTGCTTCTTTTAAGATTTCCGGAGTCAGAGTATGGCTCTTCAGTGTCTGTTCCATTTCTACCAGAATCGCGATCTTGTCGATAAACCACAGGTCGATCTTCGTAATATCATGGATCTCTTCGTATGTGATGCCCTTTCGGATTGCTTCTGCGATCTTCCAGATTCTTCTGTCATCTACGATCTCTAGCTCATCCAACAGCTCTTCCCTGGAAAGTTTGGTGTAATCATAAGACATCAGACTGTCTACATGCTGTTCCAGAGAACGGATCGCCTTCATCAATGCTCCTTCGAAGTTATCGCAGATACTCATAACCTCTCCGGTCGCCTTCATCTGAGTGGTCAGTGTTCTCTTGGCACTGATAAATTTATCAAACGGAAGTCTCGGAATCTTTACGACGCAATAATCCAGCATCGGCTCGAAACTTGCGTAAGTCTTCTGAGTTACCGCATTCTTGATCTCATCCAGTGTATAACCCAGTGCAATCTTTGCAGCTACCTTCGCGATCGGATAACCGGTCGCCTTGGAAGCCAGTGCAGAAGAACGGCTCACACGCGGGTTTACTTCGATGACACAATATTCAAATGTGGTCGGGTGCAGTGCATACTGTACATTACATCCTCCGGTGATATTCAGTTCGCTGATGATGTTCAGCGCAGAAGTACGCAGCATCTGGTATTCTTTATCGCCCAAAGTCTGGGACGGTGCCACTACAATACTGTCTCCGGTATGCACTCCTACCGGGTCAATATTTTCCATATTACATACGGTGATGCAGTTTCCGTTGGAATCCCGCATTACTTCATACTCGATTTCTTTCCAGCCGGCAATACAACGCTCTACCAGAACCTGTCCCACACGGGAAAGTCTCAGACCATTTTCCAGGATTTCCTGTAATTCCTGAACGTTATGAGCGATACCACCACCGCTTCCTCCCAGTGTATATGCAGGACGAAGCACAACCGGATAGCCGATTTTCTTGGCAAATGCCACTCCATCTTCTACATTTTCCACGACCAGAGATGCTGCAACCGGTTCCCCGATCTTCTCCATGGTCGCCTTGAATTCCAGACGGTCCTCTGCTTTTTTAATGGTCTCGGAAGTCGTTCCAATCAGGCGCACATTATGCTCCTTTAAGAAGCCCGCTTCTTCCAGTTCCATGGCCAGGTTCAGTCCGGCCTGACCTCCCAGAGTCGGAAGCACACTGTCCGGCTGTTCTTTTAAAATCAACTGCTCTACCACTTCTACTGTCAGTGGCTCAATATAGACACGATCTGCAATATCCTTATCTGTCATGATCGTTGCCGGGTTGGAATTCAGGAGTACAACTTCCAGCCCCTCTTCTTTCAGGGAACGACATGCCTGTGTTCCGGCATAGTCAAACTCCGCTGCCTGTCCGATTACGATCGGACCGGATCCGATCACCAAAACCTTTTTAATACTGTTGTCTCTTGGCATTATTTCGTTCCTCCCATCATTTCAATGAACCGATCAAACAGATATCCGGAGTCCTGCGGTCCCGGACATGCCTCCGGATGGAACTGTACGGTAAAAATCTTCTTGCCTACATATTCCAGACCTTCGTTGGTTCCGTCATTTACATTATGAAAAGCCGGAACTGCAATCTCAGGATCCACACTGTCTGTATCTACCACATAACCGTGGTTCTGAGAGGAAATATAAACGCGTCCGGTCTTCAGATCTTTGACCGGATGGTTGCCGCCTCTGTGTCCGTATTTTAATTTATGGGTGGTGGCTCCGGTCGCAAGTGCCATCAACTGATGTCCCAGGCAGATTGCAAAAATCGGAATCTCTGTTTCATAAAGTTTGCGGATCTCACGGATCACAGACGTACAGTCTGCCGGATCCCCAGGTCCGTTTGAAAGCATGATTCCGTCCGGATTGGATGCGATGATTTCTTCTGCGGAAGTATGTGCCGGATATACGGTCACTTCACATCCTCTGTCATTTAATGATTTCGCAATATTTTTCTTTGCCCCCAGATCCAGAAGTGCTACTTTCTTTCCGGTTCCTTTCAGGACATGTTTTTCTTTGCAGGTGACTTTGGATACCACATCACCTACCCGGTATTCTTTCAGTTTCGGAAGAATCTCCTCCAGATTGTAATTCTCATTGGTTGTGATCATTCCATTCATAGTTCCCTTTTCACGGAGAATCTTGGTCAGAGCTCTGGTATCAATTCCTGCGATTCCAGGAATATCCTGCTCCTTCAAAAAATCCTGAATGGTTCCTTCACATCGAAAATTGCTTGGCATCCGTGATAACTCACGAACGATATATCCATCCGGCCATGCTTTTGATGACTCCATATCCGGTGTGATTCCGTAGTTTCCGATCAACGGATACGTCATAACCACAGCCTGTCCCGCATAGGATGGATCCGTCAATACTTCCAGATATCCTGTCATTGACGTATTAAAAACGATTTCACTGATCATCTCTCTTGTAGAACCAATGCTGGTTCCGGTGAAAACCGTTCCATCTTCCAAGATAAGAAATGCCTTCATATGTCCACCTTTTCCCTTCCGTATATTTATTCATTTTAAGCTAACTAACAATAACAAAACTTTCCTAAAAAACTCCTCAGTTCAGAAGAAAGGCGCTCTTGGAGTCTTTTCCAGAGCGCCCGCATTCTCGAACTGCACATAATTATACATCATCCCATTTCATTTTTCAACAAATTTTATATGCACACTCTCTTCATTTTTTGCATATTTTATTCAGAAGCTGACCTTATAGGAGCAAAGGATCTATGTTAAGCTCTATGGACAATAATCTTACTTACCGCGGAACTTTCCAGTTAAACGTGGTTTCCGGTATATCAAACCTCCCTCTCTCCGATGCAACTTTGAAAATATATTACACCGGAATTCCTGAAAATCAACTGGAAGAACTGACCACAAATTCCTCCGGGCAGACAGAAACCATTGAACTCCCATCCCCCGCCCCGGAATACAGCCTGACACCAGAAAGCGAAATTCAGCCTTATTCCGAATATACTTTAGAAATTTCTGCAGACGGCTACATTCCTCAGGTAATCTCCGGTGCAGAAATTCTGCCAAATGTAAAAGCTATTCAGAATATTTCCCTGATGCCGGCGGATTTATCCGGTCCCGCCAATGAAATTTTTGTAATCCCGGCCCATACGCTTTATGGGGAATATCCTCCCAAGATTGCAGAAGATGAAATCCAGCCCACCAATGAATCCGGTGAAATCGTCTTAAGCCGTGTGGTCGTCCCCGAATATGTTGTGGTCCATGACGGTTCTCCCAGAGACTCCACTGCCAAAAATTATTATGTCCGTTACCGGGACTATATCAAAAATGTAGCCTCCAGCGAAATCTATGCCACCTGGCCGGAAGATACCATTCGCGCCAACGTCCTCGCCATTATGTCCTTTACGCTGAACCGTGTTTATACAGAGTTCTACCGAAACCGTGGATATGATTTTACGATCACCTCTTCCACCGCCTTTGATCACAAATGGATTGCCAACCGGAATATTTACGATTCCATTTCACTGATCGTGGATGAATTGTTTGCCGATTATCTCTCCCGTCCTAATGTCCGGCAACCGATCCTGACCCAGTATTGTGACGGGGAACGCGTCACCTGTCCGAACTGGTTAAGTCAGTGGGGATCCAAGGATCTTGGAGATCAGGGATATTCCGCCATTGAGATCCTGCGATATTATTATGGAAATGATATCTATATCAATACCGCCGAAGAAATCTCCGGAGTTCCTTCTTCCTGGCCCGGTTATACTCTGGAAAACGGAGCCAGTGGTCAGAAGGTGCGTCAACTCCAGGAACAGTTAAATGTAATCGCCACGGCTTATCCGGCTCTTCCAAAAGTGGTGGAAGACGGGATCTACGGCCCTGCCACCACAGAAGCTGTCCGAACATTCCAGAGTATCTTCGGTCTGCCCCAGACCGGAAACACCGATTATCGCACCTGGTATAAGATCTCTGAAATCTATGTGGGAGTTTCCAGAATCGCGGAATTAAACTGACATCCCCACCCTCCTTCGCTTCTGTCTGATTCGTCTGAAGGATCATACAGATAAAGATTGTTCTGAAACATTAAGATTTCGCTCAGATTTTTTCACCTCCGTTTACTTTCCATTTCAAATATGCTATTTTGGAGTATACGGAACATAAACGGGGGTTTTTCACATGAAACGGATCATAAATAAACTGATCGCATCAAACGATTATCTGTTAACTTTCATTTTGCTTTCCATTGCAACAGGACTGGCTTTCCTGTTCTTTCATTCTACCCCGAATGCCTCGGCAAATATTTCCCTTTTATATATTCTTGCCACCATTCTGGCCGCACGTTATACTGCCGGTTATCGATTCGGTATTTTTGCAGCACTCTTTTCCGTGGTCTGTATTAATTATCTTTTTACCTATCCCTTTTTCAAACTGAATTTCACCCTGACCGGTTATCCAGCCACCTTCATCGGACTTCTGGCAATTTCTATCATTACCAGTGCCACTACCACAAGACTGAAAAAACAGGCGGCTATTATCGCAGAACGGGAACGAACAGTCGAAGAAGCCAAACGAGAGTCCATCCGCGCCAATCTTCTTCGAGCCATTTCCCATGATCTCCGAACTCCACTGACCAGCATGATCGGTGCTTCCTCTTCCTATTTAGAGGAAGAAGAGCTTCTGTCTTCCGAAGAAAAACGGCAACTGGGCGCAAATATCAACAATGATGCCAACTGGCTGTTACATATGGTGGAAAATCTGCTCAGTGTTACCCGGATCCAGGATAATCAGCAAACTGTACATAAAGAACCGGAACTGGTGGAAGAAGTCGTGGCCGAAGCAACACAACGACTGAAAAAAAGACTTCCCGATGCCAGGATCATTGTACATGCACCCGAAGATATGATCCTGCTTCCCATGGATGCACTTCTGATCGAACAGGTACTGATCAATCTTCTGGAAAATGCAATTCTTCATTCCGGAAGTACTGTTCCACCGGAATTGTTCATTACACAGGAAAATCAATCCGTCACGTTTTCCGTCATAGATTACGGACACGGACTGGACGAATCCCAGCTGGAGGATCTCTTCCAGGGAACCTACAATTCCTCTGATTCCTCTGACACTCATAAAGGCATGGGAATCGGATTATCCATCTGCAAAACCATTATTGAAGCACATCAGGGAACCATTGAAGCACATAATCACACAAACGGCGCAGTCTTTTCTTTTACACTGCCGGAATCATAAAGGAGAATGCAAACAATGCATCAGAAATTTTCTATTTTATTCATTGAAGACGAACAGAATATCCTGGATTTCGTCACCAAATTATTAAAGAATCACGGATACAAGGTTTCAACAGCCAAAACCGGAGCCGAAGGTCTGCAATTAACCACCTCGCTCGGACCGGATGTCATTCTTCTGGATCTCGGACTGCCTGATATGGATGGCTGTCAGGTCATTCAGAAGATCCGGACCTGGAGCAGTGCTCCGATCATCGTGATCTCTGCCAGAAGCAACGAATCCGAAAAAGTAAAGGCCCTGGATCTCGGTGCCGATGATTACATCACCAAACCCTTCGGAACATCGGAGCTGTTGGCACGAATCCGCACCTCCATCCGTCACAGTAATCGTCTGAATAACGACACAGACCTTTATATTCGCCCCTATCAATGTCAGGAGCTGGTTCTTGACTTTGAAAAAAGGTTTTTAACTCTTGCCGGTCAGGAAATTCATCTGACCCCGATTGAATATAAAATTGTATGTTTTCTCGCCCAGAACTCCGGGAAAGTCATGACCTACTCTTCCATTATGGAAAATGTCTGGGGGCCTTTTACCGATACAGATAATAAAATTCTTCGCGTCAATATGGCAAATATCCGCCGCAAGATCGAGGGCAATCCTTCCCAGCCAAAATACCTGTTTACGGAAGTCGGAGTCGGTTACCGTATGTCAGAAGACGAGCAGCTTTCTTCCCGTTAAAATCGCGCTAAGGAAGCCCCTGATTGCTTTTCTTTCCCTGTCTCATCTTTTAAAATATGCGTATAGGGCTTATCAAAAACGCAAAGGAGTGAGACATTTTATGAACCCAGGAATTATGATTCTGATTATTGTCGGAGGTCTGACCGGACTTTTAACCTCATTATATATTCTGGTTTCACTTCCGGTCATTCTTGTATGGAAAGGCATCCGCAAAGTAACAAAAGGCATCCCTCTCACGATGTAGTAGAGTTACCTTTCATACCTACCCAATTAGGTTGCATGAAAAAACGCCAGAACCGATGAACGTCGGAACTGGCGTTTTTTCGTATCTTATTTTTGAATTCCAGTGAAAATAAGCGGTTCCCGTTGCAACCTTTTGCGGGAAGAAATAAACCTTCATATACTTTATAAAAGTTTCAGGATATCATTATACATAATTACGACCATCAATACCATCAATGCCACAAGTCCTGCAAAATGGACCATCCCTTCTTTTTCCGGCGGCACCCGTTTTCTTCTGACCGCTTCGATCAGCAGAAAGACCAGTCTTCCGCCATCCAATGCAGGAATCGGCAACAGGTTCATAACCCCCAGGTTCGCCGATAATAAAATGGCGATACTTAAGAAGTTCAGCGCAACTACGCCAGCTCCCATGGATGAGGACTCCTTGTAGGTGGTATCCATCATATCTACCACTCCCACAGGTCCGGACATATCCTTGATTCCGACCTGCCCTCTGACCATCATTTTCAGGCACTGGATCGTATATTTCACCATATATTCCAGATTATACCAGCCATACTGCACCGCAGTGATCGCATTTGCCTTTGTCTGCGCCGTCGGGCCTTTTACTCCGTAATAATAATATCCGGTGTCTTCGTCCTGCTTCGGTGTCAGAGTTACGGTATATGTCTCGCCGTCACGTCTGTACGTGATCTCCGCAGATTCTCCCTGATGCATGGCATTGTAAATCGAAACTTCTCTCCAGAGATGGATCCGACTGTTATTAATCTTTAACAGTTCATCCCCCTCCTGCATCCCGGCTTCCTCTGCCGCATATCCTTCCGTGACACCACTAAGCACCGGTTTGTCATATCCGACAAATCCGACCAGAATCACCGCCATAATAAAAGCCAGGATAAAATTAAATACAGGGCCGGCTGCGATCACCGAGATTCGGGCCCAGACAGATTTGCTGTTAAAGCTGCCTTCCGCCAGATTCTCCGCGTCATCCTCTCCCATCATGCATGCTCCGCCAAACGGCAGCAGCTTCAGAGAAAATTTTGTCCCTTTGATCTCTTTTCCGAAAATCGTAGGCCCCAGTCCCAGACAGAATTCGTCTACCTGTATTCCGTTTAATTTTGCAAGTGTAAAATGCCCCAGTTCATGAAAGATCACGATAAAACTGAATACAATAATCGCTAAAACAATTCCCATGCTCCTACCATCTGCTTTCAATAAATTCGTAAGTTTCCTGTTCGATCTCCAGGATTTCATCCAGAGTCGGTTCTTTTCTGGTCTGATGATTTCTCATACACTCCTGAATGATCTCCGTGATCTGCGGATACCGGATCTTGCGGGCAAGAAATTTGCTGACCGCCCTTTCATTTGCCGCGTTGAATACGGTTGGAAGCGTTCCCCCAACTGTACCGGCCTCATACGCCAATCTTAATCCATAAAAGGTTTTCATATCCGGTTTCTCAAAGGTAATCCGGGTCAGTGTCTCAAAATCCAAACGCTCTCCTGACAGATACCGTCGATCCGGATAGGTCAGTGCATATTGAATCGGCAGTCTCATGTCCGGTGTACCAAGCTGTGCCATGACCGCACCGTCATCAAATTCCACCATGGAATGAATGATACTCTGTGGCTGAACCACAACCTGCACCTGTTCCATCTTTACGTCAAAGAGCCATCTTGCCTCCATCACTTCCAGACCTTTATTAACCATGGTCGAAGAATCGATGGTGATCTTTTTACCCATCGCCCAGTTCGGGTGTTTCAGAGCATCCTCAAGCTGCACCTTCTCCAGATCTTCTTTTTTCTTTCCCCGGAACGGACCGCCCGAAGCCGTAAGCAGGATCTTGTGCGGACGGATCTCTTTTTTTGCCTGTAAACACTGGAAGATTGCACTGTGTTCACTGTCCACCGGCAGGATCTTTACCTGCTTTTCCGCTGCCAGTGGCATGATCAGATGTCCCGCCGTCACCAGTGTTTCTTTATTGGCAAGTGCAATATCTTTTCCGGCCTTGATTGCCTCAATCGTCGGACGGATTCCAATCATACCGACAACAGCCGTCACGAGCACATCTGCTTCTTCCATCACTGCCAGTTCCAGAAGCCCTTCCATCCCGGAGAGGACACAGACATCCAGATCCTTCACCTTCGTCCGGAGTTCTCTGGCTTTTTCTTCCTCCCAGACTGCCACCTTTTTCGGATGGAACTCCCTGATCTGCTCCTCCAGTCGTACAATATTACTTCCGGCCGCCAGTGCACAGATCTCCATATCTTCCTGACATCTCACCACATCCAGTGTCTGGGTTCCGATGGAACCGGTAGACCCTAATACTACAATATGCTTCATTTTCCTGATCGTCCCTTCTTTTTATCCCCTGTTTCAAATTCTTCACCGGTTTTACAGCAATGCTACCAGATAATAAATGATCGGCGCCGTAAAGATTACGCTGTCAAAGCGGTCCAGAATTCCTCCGTGTCCCGGAATCAGTGTTCCGTAATCTTTGATCTCATGATTTCGTTTGATTGCCGAAGCCGCCAGATCTCCTACCATAGAGATCAACGCACCTGCCGCACACACGATCGCATATCCTGCAACCGCGACATTTGCTCCGCCCCAGTGATTGATGGCACATCCGTACAACACGCCCAAAAGCGCTGCTCCTACGACACCGCCCACTGCTCCTTCGGTGGATTTCTTCGGACTCAGAACCGGTGCCATTTTATGTTTTCCGATCAACATTCCGGTACAGTAAGCACAGGTGTCACATCCCCAGGAACATAAGAATACCAGCCATACACTGAATACGCCTCCCGGCAGGATTCTGGTCTGGAAAATATAAGACAGCATCACCGCTACATAGAACACCCCAAAAAATGCAACCACGATCTGTTCCGTTTTATAATGCGGAAATGCAAAGACGTAGGATGCCATCAGCAGGATCACCAGAACCATCGTCAGCATCAGCGGCCAGTCTACCGCATCAAAATACGGATTTTCATTAAACAAATTCCGATACAGATCCAGGTAAATTCCGATATAAAACAAAATCGCACCCAGATACCCTATGATACCGGGAGCCTTTTTATCTATCCCGAAGACTTTATACAATTCATTCATACCGATCAGGCTGATGATCAGCACCGTGGCAAACAGAAGGTTGCCTCCACAGATTACCGTTACCAGCGCAATCAATACCAGCACAATCCCGCTTAACAATCGCGTCTTAAACATTTGTCTCCTCCTTCACGCCACCGTATCTTCTGTCACGGCTGTTGTACTGAACAACCGCTTTTTCCAGCTCTTCCTTGGTAAAATCCGGCCATGGCACATCTGTAAAATAGAATTCCGCATAAGCCAACTGCCACAACAGGAAATTGGACAGTCTCAATTCCCCGCTGGTACGAATCAGCAGATCCGGATCCGGGATTCCTTTGGTATCCAGATAGTCCGAGAACAACTCTTCCGTTATATCTTCTGCCTTTACCGAACCTTTCATGCAGTCATCACTTAACTTCTTCATGGCACGAATCATCTCATCACGACTCCCATAGTTAATCGCAATCTGAAAATTCAAACCGCCATTGTCCTTCGTAGCCTCTTCCAGTTCGAGAATCCGCTTCTGAATATCTTCATCCAGACGTGTAATATCGCCGATCACACGAACCTTCATATCATTTTGTGCTGCTGTTTTCAGACAAGTCTTCATATAATTGCGCAACAGCTTCATCAGCGCATCCACTTCATTTTGCGGACGGTTCCAGTTCTCTGTGGAAAATGCATACACTGTCAGGTACTTGATTCCCATTCTCCAGGCTTCTTCGCAGATCTTTTCCACATTCTTCGCTCCCTGAGCGTGCCCGTAATTTCTCGGCATTCCCCGTTTCTTCGCCCAGCGTCCGTTTCCATCCAGGATAATTGCCACATGCTGTGGTACATTCATGATGTTTCCTCCCTTTTCATCGATTAAAACGCCAAAAGAGGCTCCGGTCAAACACCGAACCGGGCCCCTCTCTTTTTTATTTTTACTTTCTGTTAGACTGTCATGATCTCCTTGGATTTTGCTTCCACAGACTTGTCTACCTTTGCGATATATTTATCTGTCAGTTTCTGCAGATCTGCTTCCATATCTTTGATGGTATCCTCGGAAACCTCAGATCCTTTCAGTTTCTTAAACGCTTCATTCCCGTCACGACGAATGTTGCGGACAGCTACTTTTGCAGCCTCTCCTTTTTTCTTGACGTCTTTTGCCAGCTCTTTACGTCTTTCCTCTGTCAGTTCCGGGAAGATCAGGCGTACAGACGTTCCATCATTGGTCGGATTGATTCCCAGATCAGATGTCATGATTGCTTTCTCGATCTCTTTGAGCATACTCTTTTCCCATGGCTGAATCTGGATCATCCGAGCCTCCGGAACCGATACATTTGCAACCTGCTGGATCGGTGTAGGAGATCCGTAATAATCTACGGTCAGTTTATTCAGTACATTCGGATTGGCACGTCCTGCACGGATCGTTGCCAGTTCTCCATTTAAATTGTCCAATGTCTTTGACATTTTTTCTTCATATACGTTCAGTCTTTCATCCATGTTGAATTCCTCCGTTTCTTTCCTATATTAATGTGGGCATTAAAACAATCCCCGATTATACCGTTACCTTCGTACCGTTAAAGGTTCCGAACATCGTCTCTACGATACTGTTCGGTTCGTTCAGACCAAATACCAGCATTGGAAGCTTGTTCTCCAGACAGAGGATGGAAGCTGTCAGATCCACTGCCGCCAGTTTCTGATCGATCACATCCTGAATACTCAGTTCTGCATACTTCTTCGCATTCGGATTTACCTTCGGGTCACTGTCGTAGATTCCGTCGATTGCCTTTGCCAACAGCATCGCATCCGCCTCAATCTCGATTGCGCGAAGAACTGCTCCTGTATCTGTGGAGAAATAAGGATGTCCGGTTCCACCTGCAAAGAATACGACCTTTCCATTGTTCATTGCCTCTGTCGCTGCATCTTTTGAAAAAAGTTTGGTAAATGCACCGCATACAAACGGGGTATATACTTCTGTCTCCATTCCCACAAAACGGAAAATGTCGGAAACATAAATGCAGTTCATAACCGTCGCCAGCATCCCGATCTGATCGGCCTTTGTACGATCGATGGTCTCGCTGGTTCTTCCTCTCCAGAAGTTACCGCCACCTGTTACAATCGCTACCTGTATTCCCTGATCAACAAGCGTCTTTACCTGCTTTGCAACACCGATACAGGTCGCTTCATCAAATCCTGTCTTTTTCTCACCGGCAAGTGCCTCTCCGCTGAGTTTTAATAATACTCTTTTCATCTGTATGCTCCTTTATATTTTCTAAATTGAAGTATACCATAACTTTGGTATTTTGTCATGCAATTCTGATTCTTCCCGTTTTTTCTTCTTTTCCCTTCCTTTTTCCCAAAATCTATTGACAAAAAGTATGAATCACGTTATCATAATGCATAGTTTTTCACACTTTAAACAGTTAAAATTTTACAGTGCGAATAGATGGGGAATATTGAAACGAAGGAGGATCTTTCCAAATGATCATTGTATTAAAACCAAATACATCTAAAGAAAATGTAGCACGAGTGGAAGAATTAATCAAGCGTAAAGGACTGGATACCCACGTTGTAAACGGAGCGGAAATGACTGTTATCGGCTGTATCGGCGATACCACCAGAGTCGATCCCAAGATTTTTGAAGTGGACTCTTCCGTTGACAAGGTCATGCATGTTCAGGAACCTTACAAACTGGCGAACCGCGCATTCCACCCGGAAGACTCCGTGGTTGATGTATCTGGTGTCAAAGTCGGAAGCGGAAACATGGCATTTATCGCAGGTCCCTGCTCCGTAGAAACCTTTGATCAGGTACTGGAGATTGCCAAAGCCGCCAAAGCATCCGGCGCAAACCTGTTAAGAGGCGGTGCTTTCAAACCACGTACCAGCCCTTACTCTTTCCAGGGACTCGGTCTGGAAGGTCTTGACATTCTCTACAAAGTCAAGGAAGAAGTAGGACTTCCGATCGTTACAGAACTGATGTCCGCAGAATATCTGGATATCTTCGAAGAAAAGGTAGATCTGATCCAGATCGGAGCCAGAAACATGCAAAATTTCGATCTTTTAAAACAGTTAGGAAAGGTAAAACGTCCGATCCTTCTGAAGCGTGGCTTAAATGCGACCTACGAAGAGTGGATCATGTCTGCAGAATATATCATGGCAAGCGGTAATGAAAATGTAATCCTCTGCGAGCGCGGAATCCGTACCTTTGAGAGTTACACCAGAAACACCCTGGATCTCCAGAGTATTCCGGTCCTCAAGAAACTGACACATCTTCCGGTTGTCATCGATCCGAGTCATGCCGGAGGAAAATGGTGGCTGGTTGATTCCATGGCAAAAGCTGCTGTAGCAGCCGGTGCAGACGGACTGATGATCGAAGTCCACAACGATCCGGAAAACGCACTCTGCGACGGAGCACAGTCTCTGAAACCGGAGAAATTTGACAAATTAATGAAAGAACTGACTGCCATTGCAAACGCAGTCGGCAAAACATTCTGATCCAGAAATGATTCAGAAATAATATTTTAAGAAACAAAAGGAGTTATCATGCGAAACATAGTAGTAGATCTTGGAAAAAACAGTTACCCTATTTATATTGAAGAAGGACTTTTGAACCACGCGTCCGATTATATCTTAAAAGATTACCCGGATCGAAGAATCATGATCATTTCGGATGATAACGTCTATCCCCTTTATGGTGATATCCTGGAACGGCAGTTCGCAGAAAAGACATTCTGTACCCATTTTGTTCTCCCACACGGAGAAACCACCAAAAACTTCCAGTCTCTTCCGAAGATTTATGAAGCGATGCTGGATGCCAAAATTTCCAGAAGTGATCTTGTCATTGCCTTAGGTGGAGGCGTGATCGGAGATCTGGCGGGATTTGCTGCTGCCAGCTTCTTAAGAGGCGTCAATCTGATCCAGATTCCCACCTCTCTTCTGGCTCAGGTAGATTCTTCCGTCGGAGGCAAAGTCGCAGTCGATCTGCCTCAGGGCAAGAACTTAGTCGGTGCATTTTATCACCCAAAAATGGTGCTGATCGATCCATCCGTTTTAAACAGTCTGTCCGATCATTTTCTGAAAGACGGTATGGGCGAAGTTATCAAATACGGATGTATCAAGGATGCTTCTCTTTTCAAAAAACTGGAATCCTTTACCTCTTATGACGATTTGAAAACAGAGCTTACTGATATCATCGCACGCTGTGTGGATATTAAGCGGGAAGTCGTAGAACACGACCAGTTTGACAAAGGCGAGCGCATGTTGCTCAATTTCGGACATACTCTGGCCCACACCATTGAGCAGTACTATCATTATGAAAGAGAAAGCCACGGCGAGGCTGTCGGAATCGGCATGTATCAAATCTCGCTTCTCGCCGAAGCAAAAGGACTGACAAAACCCGGCTGTGCAAAACGTATCCTGGATGTCCTGACCAAATACGAACTTCCGGTCACCTGTGGTCTTCCGCTTTCTAATCTGACAGAAGCCATTACTCTGGATAAGAAGAATCTGAATCACCATTTGAATATTATTTTATTAAAAGACATTGGTGACAGCTATATTTATCCGACAGACGCAGCCTTTTTTGATCAACCGGGTCTTTCCGTCTGATTATGACTATAATGTAAGTCTGATCATGATGCGATTTAGCATATTCAATTCTGATACAGATTTACAATCCGATAATTTTTTACATCCACCAGAAGGGACAACTCCAATGAATACAATACCAAATTCTACCGAAAAAATTCAGTTGGGCGTACTGGGCGAACATCTCCCTCACACCCTCTCACCGGAGATACATTTTGATTTATTAAAACAACAACACATTTCTGCCGACTTCAAAGTCTATGAAATGTCCAAAACCGAAGTCCATCATGTCCTGGATGTGATGCGCGAAAAGAACATTATAGGAATGAACGTCACCATTCCTTACAAAGAAACCGTTTACCGCATGATGGATGTCTTGGATCCGCATGCCGCGGAAATCGGGGCCGTCAATACGATCTATCAGAAAGACGGAAAATTCTACGGCTACAACACAGATTATATCGGTGTGCTCAGCATGTTTGAAAAGGCAGGGATCTCCCTGAAAGGCCTTGATACCGTGATCTTAGGTTCCGGTGGTGCTGCAAAAGCGTTAATCTACGCTTTTCATCTTGCCAAAGCCTCCAGTATCACAATTGCGGCAAGAAACAAAAAGGAACTCTCCCATCTCCGGGAAATGTTCCCCTATATTTCTACCTGCAGTTTCAAGGATATTCCGGACGGGGATGTGATCATCAATACCACTCCTATCGGGATGTACCCAAATGTAGGGGAAAGCGTAGTAGATGCTTCTGTCATCCGCCGCTTCAGGATTGCGTCCGACATTGTCTACAATCCGCTGATGACAGAATTTTTACGAATCGCAGAATCCCGTGGGCTTCAGATCGTCACCGGACTGATGATGCTAGTAGATCAGGCCATCGGCTCGGAGGAAATCTGGTTTCACAAGACACTGGATTATAACATGGGGAACCATGTGCATGACGAACTGGCAGCGAGATTTTAAAATACAAGTTTTTTTGCAAAAAGTTCTTGTCTAATTCAACCAATGTTGCTATAATATTTTCAATCGCACATAACGGGGAGCTGACAATTGAGTCGGCTGAGAGGAAGCGTATCTCGCTTCGACCCATAACCTGATTTGGATAATGCCAACGGAGGGAATTTATACCAATGTTTTTTGATAGAGATGCCTTTCGCATCTCTATTTTTTTGTTAGGCATATGTCCTAAAGGTTTCGCACAGTTTTGGAACATATACCATTTCGGAAAGGAGATTTTATGAAAGATACTGTTTCACCAAACCACACTTCCCTTCCCCGCACTTCCGCCACCCGTACTCTGGCAATTGCCGGAGTCTTTACCGCGGTTGCTGTTGTCGGGAGTTTTTTAAGCGTACCGGTCGCAGGAAGTAAATGCGCTCCGGTTCAGCACATGGTCAACATTTTATCGGCCGTGATCTTAGGTCCCGGCTGGAGTGTTGGCATTGCCTTTTGTGCCAGTCTGATCCGCAATCTTTTAGGCATCGGCAGTCTGATGGCATTTCCGGGAAGTATGGTGGGCGCACTTTGTTGCGGCCTGGTCTTCAAATTCAGTAAGAATCTTCCCTTTACCTGTCTTGCTGAGGCTCTCGGCACAGGTATTCTCGGTGGAATCGCAGCTTACCCGGTTGCACGCTTCCTGATGGGAGCTGCTCCTGCCGGACTCTTTATCTATGTGATTCCGTTTCTGATTTCTACGGTTGCCGGAAGTATTCTGGCTTACGTTCTGATCAGACTCTTCCAGAAAAGTGGAATCTTCTCTATGATCCAAAGCGGAAATTAGAGGATTCAAAGCGACACACTGGGGACACCACCTTGTGCCGCTATAAAAAAATCGGACAAAATCCGATCAGTACCGTCAAAACCGGTACAGGCGTCAGCTTTACAGATACATTTCTGTTCAGGCGTTTTACTGTTCAAGCAAATCAATACTGTTCAGGCGTTTTGCTGACGCTGCATTTTCAAAGCTGGTGAAAAGAAATGGAGGTAACACAATGAGAAACTACACAACCCAGATGGATGCAGCAAGAAAAGGAATTCTGACCCCGGAGATGAAAATCGTGGCAGAAAAAGAGTACATGACAACGGATGCTTTAATGCAGCTCGTCGCAGAAGGTAAGGTGGCAATCTGTGCCAACAAGAACCATACCTGCTTAAATCCAGAAGGAGTCGGAAGCATGCTGCGCACCAAAATCAACGTCAATCTTGGTGTATCCCGCGATTGCAAGGATTATGACATCGAAATGCAGAAAGTCATGAGTGCCGTTAATCTCGGAGCCGAGGCGATCATGGATCTTTCCAGTCACGGAAATACTCAGCCATTCCGTCAGAAACTTACATCCGAATGTCCCGCTATGATCGGTACCGTACCGATCTACGACAGTGTCATCCATTATCAGAGAGATCTTGCAACCCTGACCGCAAAAGATTTCATCGATGTGGTCAGACTCCACGCACAGGATGGTGTGGACTTCGTGACACTGCACTGCGGAATCACACGCAAGACCATCGAACAGATCAAGAAACATAAGCGGAAAATGAACATTGTCAGCCGCGGAGGAAGTCTTGTGTTCGCCTGGATGTCCATGACCGGAGAGGAAAATCCGTTCTACGAATATTACGACGAGATCCTGGATATCTGCGAAGAATATGATGTCACCATTTCCTTAGGTGATGCCTGCCGTCCGGGATGTCTTGCCGATGCAACGGATGTATGTCAGATTGAAGAACTTGTCCGTCTCGGAGAACTGACCAAACGTGCATGGGCACACAATGTTCAGGTTATGGTAGAGGGACCGGGACATGTGCCGCTTGACCAGGTCGCTGCCAATATGCAGGTGCAGAAATCCATCTGTATGGGTGCTCCTTTCTATGTCCTTGGACCTCTGGTTACAGACATTGCTCCGGGCTATGACCATATCACTTCTGCCATCGGCGGTGCAGTCGCAGCCATGAGCGGAGCTGCATTCCTCTGCTACGTTACACCTGCGGAACATCTGGCTCTTCCGAATGTGGAAGACGTAAAACAGGGCATTATCGCTTCCAAGATTGCAGCCCATGCGGCCGATATCGCCAAAGGAATCCCTCATGCCCGTGACATCGACGACAAGATGGCAGAAGCACGCCAGAAGCTGGACTGGGAAGCTCAGTATCAGTGTGCACTGGATCCTGAAACCGCAAGGGCGATCCGCGACAGCAGAAGCCCGGAAGATGACCACAGTGATACCTGCAGTATGTGCGGTAAATTCTGTGCCGTCCGCAGTATGAACAAGGCACTGGCAGGAGAATATATCGACATATTGTAATTAAATGCCCCATTTCAATTTCTTAAGTTTTTTTTAGATTCTCTATCACTTTTTCTTCATACCTTTGTTGTATGCTAGGAACCGAAATGTGAAACACTTTAGCACAAACGAATCTAACTTGAGAATATGAAATGGGGTTTTTCTTTATGCAACACTTTCAGCAAAATATACACAACAGATCCTTTAAAAACATCATACCTTATCTTTTCCTGACTTTTGCTGTTTTTCTTTTTACCTGGCTTTTTTGCTTTCGCTACGGCGTTTTCGGCGCAAAGGTAGACTGGATCAGCCAGCACTGTGTATTTCCCGAGTATTTCAGAGAACAGTTCTATCAGACCGGTAAACTGATCCCGGAATTTGCTCCCAATATCGGTGGCGGAGAAAATATCTTTTATTTCGCATATTACGGACTTTTAAGCCCTCTTTTCCTGCCTTCCTATCTGCTTCCTTTTGTGAAAATGTCCGACTACGTGATGGGCATTACGTTTTTGTGCCTGCTTACATCGGTTCTGCTCCTTTACCGCTGGATTCGACGCCAGTCTGTCGCTGTTCCGATTGCATTTGGTACAGCACTTTTATTCCTCCTGAGCGGGCCAATGATCGCCCAGTCCTATTCTCAGATCATGTTTGTGGACTATATGCCTTTCCTGATCCTCGGACTGATCAAAATGGAGCAGTATCTTTCTTCCCGTACACCGAAGACATTACTTCAACTGTCTCTTTCTGTCTTTCTGATGATCATGACTAGTTTTTATTACAGTATCGGCGGTTTGATCGTTCTTGGGCTTTATGGACTGTACGTTTCCTTTCAGGCCGGAAAATTCCCCACCCTTACCTTTATACCTCCCATGATATACGGAATTTTATTAAGTGGGGTGCTTTTGCTTCCCACTGCCTGTGCCCTGGCCAGCCGAAGTTCTGAATCTACTGGAAAAAGCGTTGCTTATTCGCTGAAAGAACTGTTACTTCCTCATTTGCAGTTTCAGGGACTATTCTACTCTCCTTATGGTATCGGTCTGACGACATTTGCCCTGACCGCTCTTTTTGCTGCACTTTTTTCCCATGTCCTGAAAGACCGGTTGCTGAGCCTGGCTGTCTGTCTCCTTCTGTTCCTTCCACTGGCGGCTTACTGTCTGAATGGAGGACTGTATATCCGGGATAAGGTTCTGATTCCGGTTCTTCCACTGGTCTGTTTCCTGATCGCACGGTATCTCGAATCCTTCAAAGAAGAACCGAGTCCGTCTTTTCTCCGTCGGATTCTGCCCTATGTTCTCACAGGATGTTGCCTGCTGTTCTTCTGGACTGCAAATGCTAAAAAAATTTCTCATGAACTCTGCATGCTTCTTCTGGTGGATGCTCTCGTTATGCTGCTTTTCTTCTGCTTTTTATCTGCGCCGAAGCGATTAAAACAGTTTTCCTGTCTGCTGTTGTTGCCCTGCCTGATCTTCCTCAGCTTTTTTAATCAGTATTATGCTTCTGACAAGTCATTGATGATGAGTCGGAATTTTTATCGCCAGATTCATCAGACCCAATATGCAAAAATTTTATCCGATGTCACGGATTCTGATGACTCCCTGTATCGTACCGAACAATGGGGAACCGCCCGGATCAATGCAGCCAATATCAACCGCATCTGGAATATGAACCAATACAGTTCTTCTGTGTATTCTTCTTCCTACAATTCCGACTATATGACCTTTCGTCGGAAAACCTTTCAGTTGGACGAAACCTTCCGTAACTATCTGATGCAGGGTGCTTCTGCCAATCCGGTCTTCCAACGGCTTATGGGGGAAAAATACATTGTTTCCAACCGTGTGGTCAAGGGATATCAGCTCTATAAAAACTATGGACAGACAAAAGTATATAAAAACGAAGCGGTGGCTCCTGTTATTTACGGAACCAACCGCCTTCTGAGTCAGTCCGATTATGAAAAACTGCCTTATCCTTACAATCAGATTGCCTTTTTGTCTGCCGCTGTTGTCGACGAAACCCACTCTGTTGCCATAAATACAGATAACCCTTCCGGCACCACAGACAACAACATCACTGATAACACACCAAACGCCGATAACACGATACTCCCTGCAAATAGCGGTAACACCACAGATGCAGCCCCCACAAATGTACTCACCGTCAGGGATATCGTTTCATCGGCTCCCTTGGCTTCACTTTCCGTCCCTGACGATTTTACGGTCCAGACAACCAAAGCCCAAACTCTGACTATCCCATACGAAGCGAACACTGTCGGCAATTCCGCTCAGGGAACACGGGTACTTTTCCTTCGTTTTGAGATTCAGAACAATCTGCCCACCCACGATGTCACCGTATATCTGGATGGCGTACGCAACAAACTGACTTCTGTGTCTCATGACTACTACAACGAGAATACAACCTTCACCTACGCAGTTGCCCTTGGTGACACCCAGACACAGTCTGTCCTGACCTTCGAAAAAGGAAATTATACGATCCTGAATATGGAAGCTTCTATCGGATATCTGCCGGACAAAACAGCTTCACAGGCTCTGTATCAGTCTGTTTTCCGTCCGGATACGTCGTGTTCTGAGTCTGCGGACTCTGCTTCTTCGGGTCATACGATCAGCGGCACGATTGCTATGAAAACCGATGGATATCTGGTCACTTCCATCCCCTACGACAAAGGATTCCAGATCCTGATCGACGGGGAGAATGTAACCTGCCAAAAAGTAAATACCGCTTTCCTTGGATGCCGCCTTTCTGCCGGAACTCATAAGATCACAATCCTCTACCATGCCCCGGGATTGACCATCGGAAAAACGGTTTCACTCATCGGTCTTTTGCTTATACTCCTGCACTGTGGTTTGCTCTTTTTCTTCCATCGCAAGAACCCACAATTCCCAGGCATTCCAAAGCCACATAAGCATATCATTTCCTCCTCTCAAACCGAAAGCTGACTGACTTTCTTTTCTTCTCTGGAATAGAAGTATGCGTGATTGGAGAGGAATTCCTCCGGAGGTAATATTTTTTCATTCACTTCACGAATCGAATTACGGAAGCGATCCTTTCCTATCACTCCATGTTCCGGAAGAATCATCATCTCATGAACACTGCTTGGAACAAGATAAAAATCATCCTCTACTTCTCCTGCTATCATCTCCAGTACATCCGGATATGTCACGCAGGCTGCCCCGAAACTGTGCAGTCGGTTTGACAGAACATAGGCGATATTCGGGATTGCTTCCACATCCTCGGTTCGGAGCATCCCTTTCAGTACGTCCCTCATCGGTGTCAGTTCTGCCGGTAAGATCGCAGTTGCATTTTTCATTGCCTGTTGATACAGCTCTTCTGTGGAAACACCCCACATTTTCATCTGTGGATACTGAACCCCCATGGTAATCGTTCCGTCTTTTGCCTCAGCCATCAACACATAAAATACGATTGCCAGATCTTCCCACAGAATATGTGGGCTTTGCGCCAGCAGTGTTTCATTCTTTTCCCGGTTAATCAGTTTGGGTAAAATTTTCTTTTTCACTTTCTTGTATGCCACCGCTTCTTCGATAGATTCTGGATCGGTATCCTTTATCTCCTGATACATCAGATTGATCCAGCCCGCAATTTCTTCCATCGTTCTTCCGTCTTTGTAATACTCATAAAGAGCATCCAGATAGACAACCGGTGCAATTGGCGCTTCTCCCCGTCTGATCAGAAGTCCCGCCTTATAACTCTCGTTACATTTCGGCATTTCTTCGATGGTTACATTTACCTCTTCTCCTACTTTCTTTGTCACTTCTTCTCTTATTGCGTCTACGAATTCTCTGTACTCCATAGTACCCCTTTCTTCAGACGCCCATCTTTTTTACGTTGTACTTCTTTTGAAATTTGGCAGATACTGCCAGGATTGACCCTTTCAGGTCTTGGATTTGTTTCGATCTTAGATTTGTTATAAATAACTTCTTTGAATATTATGGTAATCTCGATTATATAAGATTTGCCTCTAAAAAGCAAGAAAAAGTATGTGGAAATCACATACTTTTCGCACCTTGATAAAACTCAACACAGCTTCGGAAGATTTTTCTGTTTCTTGTAAAAATGCAGGACAATCTTTTCCAGATAACGTTTCAAAACGATCTGAATCTCCTCCTTCGGATGGATTGGACGCACCAGAATGCTCGGGATTCCGGACCTTTTTGCCCCAAATACATCCGTAAAAAGCTGGTCTCCTATAAAAATGGTATTTTCACAGGTTGTTCCCATGATCTCCATAGCCTTTTTATAATTCTTAGTGGACGGCTTATGGGCATCATACACATAATCTGTCCCGATTGGCTCATTAAACATCTTTACACGTGGCTCTTTGTTGTTAGAAATCAGACAGGTATGAAATCCGATCTCTTTCAAATGTTCAAACAACTGAATCGCCCGTTTGTCGGCCGGTGCTCCATGAGGTACCAGTGTATTGTCAATGTCGTAGATCAGCCCACGATAACCTTTCTCATATAACGCTTCATAAGGTACTACATACGCAGATGCCAGGTACGCATCCGGATAAAACATTTTAAACATCATTCGTTGTTACTCCTTTTCTAATGCCTGTTTTACATCTGAGCGGAACTGATTCCACGCATCTTCATCTTCCACAAAATATTTCGGACAGATCTTTCCGGTCACATCGTAATGCCGGATCACATCTTTTTCTGTCAGATCAAATTTTTTACAAAGCCATGCGGTAAGCTGTACCATCGAGCGATAGGTTGCCGCATTGAACTGCCCCGTCTCGTCCGGATGACAACACTCGATTGACACCGTATCGGAATTGCGGTCATTGGACGCATAAGCAATCTCCCAGGTCGGAATACACTGTATAATCTCCCCGTCGAGTCCCACTACAAAATGGCTGCTGGCCTTCGTAATATGACTGTCTTTAAGGCCTTCAAAATAATCCCGGTTATTCTGGGCACTGGCTCCCGGATTCGCCGTATAATGGATCACAATCCCCTTGATCCTTCCTGATTTGATCCCCGGTCTGGAATATTCATTCACATCCAGAAGCTGCACATCGATCTCTGGCTTGGACGCATCCACATCTGCACTGTTGTCCTCCCAGTATTTCCCGGATTTCACCACACAGGAACGCACCAGCAGGACAACCGTAAGAATCAGTAAGATCAGCAGACCGATCTTTGCATATAGCTGTGTTCTGTTGTTCCGTTTTTTTCTGCGATTACGTGTTGTTTTTCTTTTGGATGCATTTCTCTTCGACGAAGACCTGTTGGTCCGCCGTCTTGTATTTTTTCCTGCCATCTATTCTTCTATTCCCCGCCTGTTTTCTGGTGTAATTCGTACTTTTTTCTGCCTTTCCGCGCACTGTCCCGCCTGATTCTTAGTCATCCTGTCGCGAAAATTCCAGGTAAACTAAATCTCTGTCTCATCTCAAAAAATGAGCGCGCCGCAAAACTTACAGCGCGCATCTTTTCTTTTTCTTATTCGTCTACACTATAATTCGGTGCTTCTTTTGTAATGTGAATGTCATGCGGATGACTTTCTTTCAGAGATGCGGAAGAAATCTTTACGAATCTTCCTTTTTCTTTCAACTCTTCAATTGTAGCGGTTCCGCAATATCCCATACCGGAACGGATACCACCCATCAGCTGGAATACAGTATCTTCTACAGTTCCCTTATAAGCCACACGGCCTTCTACACCTTCCGGTACCAGTTTCTTTGCACCTTCCTGGAAATAACGGTCTTTGCTTCCGTTTTCCATAGCTGCAATCGATCCCATACCACGATATACTTTATATTTTCTTCCCTGATACAGTTCAAATGTTCCAGGGCTTTCATCACATCCTGCAAACATACTTCCCATCATACAGACATTTGCTCCGGCTGCAATTGCTTTTGTCATATCTCCGGAGTATTTGATACCACCATCTGCGATGATCGGAATGTTGTATTCTTTTGCCACAGAATAGCAGTCCATAATTGCGGATACCTGCGGAACACCGATACCTGCAACGATACGTGTTGTACAGATTGATCCCGGTCCGATTCCGACTTTGACCGCATCAACTCCTGCCTCGATCAGGGCTCTTGTTCCCTCTCCGGTCGCCACATTTCCTGCGATCACCTGAAGATCCGGGAACTTCTCTTTTACCATACGTACTGTACGGATTACATTGGCTGAATGTCCATGTGCAGAGTCCATAACAACTACATCAACTTTTGCCTTTACCAGCTCTTCAATACGTTCCAAACAATTTGCTGTAATACCGATTCCTGCTCCACAGATCAGTCTTCCCTGAGAATCTTTTGCAGAAAGCGGATATTTAATCTGTTTTTCAATATCTTTGATCGTGATCAGACCTTTTAAATTAAAGTCGTCATCTACGATCGGCAGTTTTTCTTTTCTTGCCTTCGCAAGGATTCTCTTTGCATCTTCCAGAGTGATTCCTTCTTTTGCGGTAATCAGACCTTCGGATGTCATAGATTCCTTGATCTTCTTGCTGAAATCTTCTTCAAATTTCAGGTCACGGTTTGTAATGATTCCTACCAGTTTGCCGTTTTCTGTGATCGGCACACCTGAAATTCGATATTTTGCCATCAGATCATTGGCATCTGCCAGCGTATGTTCCGGAGAAAGGAAGAATGGGTCCGTAATAACTCCGTTTTCTGAACGTTTTACGCGGTCTACCTCCTGTGCCTGCTCTTCAATACTCATATTTTTATGAATAATACCGATTCCACCCTGTCTGGCCATCGCAATTGCCATTCTGTGTTCTGTTACGGTATCCATTCCTGCACTCATCATCGGTATATTAAGCCGGATTTTACTCGTCAGATTTGTAGATAAATCAACCTGATTCGGTATCACTTCGGAATATCCCGGCACCAAAAGCACATCATCAAAGGTAATTCCCTCGCCGATAATTGTTCCCATGCTCTTCTTAACCTCTCTTTCTCCTAGCTGTCTTGTTTGTCTAAATAATATTTTAACTGTAATACTACAAAACTTCAAGCCTCGTGTCAAGAAAGTTCGACAAATATGTCATAGTTTCTTCGATTTTCTTAATAAACAGAAAAAATCGCTCTACCCTTTCATTTTCAGAAAGTATAGAGCGATTTATCTTTTATAAGAATGGCTTATTTTCAGTTATAACAACTGATTACATCATGCCCATTCCAGCTCCGCCTGCTGGCATTGCCGGAGTATCTTCTTTAATGTTTGATACAACAGATTCTGTTGTAAGCAGAGTAGATGCCACACTTGTTGCATTCTGCAGAGCGCTTCTTGTAACCTTGGCCGGATCCAGAATTCCTTCTGCAACCATATCGACAAACGTTTCATTGTAAGCGTCAAATCCGATTCCCGGCTCAGACTCTCTTACTTTGCTGATGATAACAGAGCCTTCCAGACCTGCATTGGCAGAAATGTGGAACAACGGAGCTTCCAGAGCTTTCAGAATGATCTGTGCACCTGTCTTCTCGTCTCCTTCCAGAGTATCTGCAAGCTCAGCAACCTTCTTGGAAGCGTGGATATAAGCAGAACCGCCACCTGCGATGATTCCTTCTTCTACTGCTGCTCTTGTAGCATTCAGAGCATCTTCCATACGAAGTTTTGCTTCTTTCATCTCCGTCTCTGTTGCAGCACCTACACGGATAACGGCAACTCCACCAGCCAGTTTAGCCAGTCTCTCCTGCAGTTTTTCACGGTCAAATTCAGATGTTGTCTCTTCCATCTGAGTCTTGATCTGTGCGACACGGTCTTCGATTGCTTTCTTATCTCCCATACCGTCTACGATAACAGTCGTTTCTTTCTGAACTTTTACAGATTTTGCACGTCCAAGCTGAGCCATTGTTGTATCTTTCAGATCCAGTCCAACTTCCTCAGAGATTACTTCTCCACCTGTCAGGATTGCGATATCTCTCAGCATCTCTTTTCTTCTGTCGCCATATCCAGGAGCTTTTACAGCTACTACATTGAAAGTTCCACGCAGTTTGTTGACAATCAGTGTAGTCAGAGCCTCTCCTTCGATATCTTCTGCGATGATCAGAAGTTTAGCACCGGACTGAACGATCTGCTCTAACAGTGGAAGGATTTCCTGAATATTAGAAATCTTCTTGTCTGTAATCAGAATATACGGATCTTCCAGAACTGCTTCCATCTTATCCATATCTGTTGCCATATATGCGGAAATGTATCCACGGTCAAACTGCATACCTTCTACCAGATCCAGCTCTGTCTGCATGGTCTTGGATTCTTCGATTGTGATAACTCCGTCATTGGAAACCTTTTCCATCGCATCTGCTACCATCTGTCCGACTTCTGCATCACCGGAAGATACGGCTGCAACTTTGGCGATCTGATCTTTTCCTGTAACCTTGCTGCTCATCTCTTTGATTGCTTCTACTGCGCAGTCTGTTGCTTTCTTCATACCTTTTCTCAGTACGATCGGATTTGCTCCGGCTGCCAGGTTCTTCATACCTGCATTTACCATTGCCTGTGCAAGTACCGTAGCGGTTGTCGTTCCGTCACCGGCTACATCATTTGTCTTGGAAGCAACTTCTCTGATCAACTGTGCTCCCATATTCTCGAATCCGTCTTCCAGTTCGATCTCTTTTGCGATTGTTACACCGTCATTTGTGATAAGCGGTGCGCCGAAAGATTTGTCAAGGACTACGTTTCTTCCTTTTGGTCCAAGCGTTACTCTTACTGTATCTGCCAGTTTGTTGACACCCTGTTCCAATGCTGCTCTTGCGTCAGCTCCGTATTTAATTTCTTTAGCCATGTCTGATCACTCCTAATCTTTTCTGTCTTTTTAATTATTTTACAATTGCAAGGACATCATTCTGTCTTACAATAATATATTCTTCGCCATCCAGTTCTACGGTAGTTCCTGCATATTTGGAATAGATTACCTTATCGCCTTCACTGACAAGCATGGTCACTTCTTTTCCATCTACCATTCCGCCAGGACCAACGGCAATGACCTCTGCCTGCTGCGGTTTCTCCTGAGCCTGACCCGGTAAAACGATACCGGACTTTGTAGTCTCCTCTGCTTCACACTGTTTTAAAACGATCTTATCACCTAATGGTACTAACTTCATATTTATTCCTCCTTGCTTTCCGTTTACTAGCACTCACTTATTCTGAGTGCTAACTCTGTAATATAAAATAGCACTTTCTATTGCTTTTGTCAACACTATAACTAAAAAACCTATCCGACTTTTATCTTTTGCTGTCGGATAGGCTTTTTTCATTCAAAACGATTTATTTTCCATCGGAAGAAACGGTATAAAATCCATTTTCAATCTTAAAGATCAACATATCTCCTGCCTCGCACTGGAACCGTTCTTTTACCGTTCCGGAACAGGAAAGAAGTTCTGTCTTCGTACCGATTACACATTCATACTTTGCATCAAGAGAGATCACGGAAAGATTCTCTCCTTCCAGCAACAGTCTGATAAAATCTTCTTCCATATCATATTTATAGACTTTTGCACAGTGTACTTCCTCATCAAACACTGCATCGATGGAAACCACTTTTTCCATCTTAAGATCTACGGGACAACCTTCATACATTTGTGTCAATCTCCTTTATCAGCGTTCCTTTTTGATCCGGTCAAGTTCCGTAAAGACATAATCATTAATAACTTTAATGTAAGTTCCCTTCATTCCGGAAGATCTGGATTCAATCACACCGGCACTTTCAAATTTACGCAGCGCATTGACGATTACAGATCTCGTAATTCCTACACGGTCAGCAATCTTACTTGCCACCAGAATTCCTTCCGTTCCATCCAGTTCATCAAAGATGTGGATAATTGCCTCCAACTCCGAGAAAGAAAGTGTGCTGATTGCAGACTGAACAATATGTTCTTTCCGTGTCTCTTCTGCATTTTCTTCATTCACAGAGCGAAGCATTTCCAGGCCTACCACTGCCGTTCCGTATTCACTGAGGATAATATCATCAATCTCGTACATATCTCCCTGCTTATAGATCACGAGAGTTCCCAGTCTTTCTCCGGCAATGTTGATCGGCGTGATGATTGCCTGATAGCCCTGTACCGCATCTCTGGAAAATCCCAGAGTCTCCAGATTTACATTTTCTTTCGTGGACAGGATACTGAGCAGTCTTTCATTCAACATCTCATCAATATGGCTTCCCACCTGTTCTTCCAACAACTCCCCGATCGTATCCACTGATTTACTTTTACTCGTTCCAAGCACTTTTCCCTTTTTGCTGACCACCAGAACATTAGAATCCAGAATTTCTGTCATGACCGCGCAAATATCATTGAATACAACTTTGCTCGAATTGTTATTATGAAGTAGCTTATTGATTTTTCTTGTTTTATCTAATAACTGTACGCTCATCGTTTCCTCCACCCATAAATTTTCTAAATTCTTGTATTTTTTCCAAGTTAAGATAATATTATCATACAATTCAAGATTGTTCAATCAATTTTCTGCTGTTTTTTGATATCCGCACTCTGCATTTGCACAGACGATCTTATTTCCCTTGCAGAGCATATAGCCGCCACATTTCGGGCACTTCTCTGCGGAAGGTTTCTGCCAGGACATGAACTCGCACTCCGGATTGTTTTCACAGCCGTAGTATTTCCGTCCTTTTTTCGTCTTACGGATCACCACATCTTTTCCACAGTTTGGACAAGCCACCCCGATTTTTTCAAGATACGGCTTGGTATTTCTGCATTCCGGGAATCCGGGACACGCCAGGAATTTGCCATGAGGACCATACTTAATCACCATGTTCCGTCCGCATTCTTCGCAGACTACATCCGTCACCTCGTCTTCAATCTTGACGCTTTCCAGCTCTTTCTCCGCAATCTGAACCGCTTCATCCAGATCCGGGTAGAAGTTCCGGATGATCTCTTTCCATTCTACCTTGCCTTCTGCCACCATATCCAGAAGTCCTTCCATATTTGCAGTAAAGTTCACATCCACAATACTCGGGAAAGACTGCTTCATAATATGGTTGACCACTTCTCCGATCTCTGTCATATAAAGATTTCTGGCTTCCTTCGTCACATAATGTCTTGCAATAATGGTGGAAATTGTTGGCGCATAGGTACTCGGTCGTCCGATTCCAAGTTCTTCCAGTGTCTTAACCAGAGAGGCCTCCGTATAATGTGCCGGCGGCTGCGTAAAGTGCTGTTTGGGATCAAATTCCTCTTTTGTCAGCACTGCGGACTGATCCAGTCCTTTTACCAGAACATTATTCTCTTCTTTTTCCTCATCCGCTTCTTTATATACACTGCGGAATCCCTCGAATTTCACGCGGGATGCTGCAACGGTAAACAGATATTTTCCTGCTGAAATTTTTACGGAAGTTGTCTCGTAAACTGCCGGTTTCATGCGGCTGGCTGTAAAACGTTTCCAGATCAGCTGGTACAGACGGAACTGATCCCTGGAAAGAGAATCCTTCAGCATTGCCGGTGTTCTTGTAATATCAGTCGGTCGGATCGCTTCGTGGGCATCCTGCACATTTTTGGTATCTTTTTTTACAGCAGGTGCTCCTGCTACGAATTCTTCACCATACTCTTCCGCAACATATGCTCTTGCCTGTGCATCTGCCTCATCCGAAATACGGGTGGAATCAGTACGCAGATAGGTGATCACACCGATGGTTCCGCTTCCCTTTACATCCACACCTTCATATAACTGCTGTGCAATCCGCATGGTCTTCTGGGTACTGAAATTCAGTGCTTTTGATGCTTCCTGCTGCAGGGTACTGGTGGTAAACGGAACCGGAGCTTTTTTGGTACGCTCTCCCTTTTTCACATCCGTCACCTGATAGTTGGCATTTTCTACTTCTTTTAAGATCTCGTCCAGTTCTTCTTTAGAGTGAATCGTCATCTTCTTCTGATCGGTTCCGTAGAATTTCGCAGTCAGAGGACGTTTCTCGCCTTTTACTTTAAATACCGCATCCAGTGTCCAGTATTCTTCCGGAATAAATGCATCGATTTCTTCTTCTCTGTCTGCGATGATCCGAAGTGCCACTGACTGGACACGACCTGCTGACAGTCCTCTTTTTACTTTTGCCCAAAGCACCGGACTGATCCGGTATCCCACAACTCTGTCCAGAATACGGCGTGCCTGCTGTGCGTCTACCAGATCCATATCAATCTCTCTTGCCTGTTTCAGAGAATCTTTGACCGCTTTTTTGGTAATCTCATTGAAGCTGATCCTGCGCATCTTTTTATCATCCAATTTTAAAGCGGTTGCCAGATGCCAGGAAATCGCCTCTCCTTCACGGTCCGGGTCAGTTGCCAGATAGACTTTATCTGCTTTTTTTGCTTCCTTTCGAAGATTTGCCAGAATATCTCCTTTTCCGCGGATCGTAATATATTTCGGCTCATAGTCATGCTCTACATCGATTCCGAGCTGACTTTTCGGTAAATCCCTCACATGACCGTTTGATGCAGCCACTGTATAATTTTTTCCTAAAAACTTCTTGATTGTTTTGACCTTTGCAGGGGACTCCACAATCACTAAATAATGCGCCATAATTTCTCCTTTTGTTTCACAATTTGTGTCTGATTCTTCTTTTTATATTTTATATCTCTATACTTTCACATACCGATGTGTACTTATCTCTCGAATCTTTCCTTTCAACTCCAAAGCAATCAGTTTCGGAAGAATCACCTGAACGGAAAGCCCCATCTGTTCCGCCAGTTCTTCCAGGCTCTTTGGGTCGAAACCAAATCGACTATACACCATATTTTCTGTTTTATCAAGTATTTTTTCTTCCGGTTCCCTTGTTTGTCCTTCCTTTTCCCCTTGAATTTCCAAGTTTTCGCACAACTCTTTTTGCCCAAGTAAGATCTCCGCTCCCTGATGGATCAGTCGGTTACATCCCTTGCTGAGTGGACTGCTGACAGGCCCCGGAAGTGCATAAATATCCTTTCCCTGTTCCAGTGCCAGATCGACGGTAATCAGTGAACCACTCTTTTCTTTTGCCTCCATTACCAGCAGGAAATCCCCCAGTCCACTGATCAGCCGATTTCTCTGTGGAAAATTCCACCCCTCCGGTGTCGTCCCCGGCGGATATTCCGACAGAATTCCTCCTTCATGTTCCAGAATATCCGCGTACAACCCGATATGTTCTCTCGGATAACAGACATCCACTCCGCATCCCAGAACCGCAAAGGTTTTTCCGTTCCCCTGTAACGCTCCCCGGTGGGCATGTCCGTCGATTCCCTTCGCCATTCCACTGATGATCTGCACTCCGCAACCGGCCAGAGTTTTTGCAAATTTTAATGTCTGCAGTTCCCCGTAAGGCGTACATTCCCTGCTTCCCACAATCGATGCGGACATGCAGCTTTCATCCGGCAGATTTCCTTTCACGAACAATGCATACGGCGGATCTGGAATCTCCGCCAATCTGGCAGGAAAACCTCTTTCCCACTCTCCCACAAACCAGATTTCTCTTTGTCTTGCCTCCTCATATTTTCCATCAAGATCCCATCCTTTTTTCGCCTGTTTCAGCCGTTTGATATCTTTTATCAGGGGATTAGGAAAGAAATCTTCGCCTCTTTCTTCTATTATATTGTAGATCTTTTTTGCACTGCCATATGTGGTCCGTAACCTGCGTTTTTTCTTTCGACTTACAGACGCTACACATGCCAGCCAGTATTCATATTTTCTCTCTGCTTTTTCTATTGTTTTCTCTTCGGTTGAATCTGTCATTTTCTCTTCCTGGATCATATCCGATATTCCCCCTGTTCCATCACCCGGTACCCCAACGCCTCCGATAAATGTTCTGCCTTTATCCGTTCTTCTCCCGCCATATCCGCGATGGTTCTTGCAACTTTCAGTACCTTATGACAGGTTCTCGCCGACATATTCCATCTGTCATATGCTTTTTCCATAATGTACTCTGCTTCCGGATCTAATATGCATATTTTTTTCACTTCCGCTCCCGGAAGCCGCCCGTTCACCTGATAGTTTCGATCGCTGTATCTGATTTTCTGGATTTTTCGCACCTTTAAAATCCGCTCTCTGATTTCCTCCGTTCTTTCTTCTTTTTTCGACTGATTCAGTTGCTGATACGTCACCTTCGGAGCCTCCACACACAGATCGATCCGGCTCAAAAGCGGCGGGCTGATTTTTCCAAGATACTGATGGATTTCTTTCTGCGTACACTTACATTCTTTGGACGGATACAGACCGCAGGGACATGGATTCGAAGCCGCAACCAGCAGAAAATCTGCCGGGAACCGATAGGTTCCTCTCGTTCTGGTAATCTGAATCTCCTGTGTTTCCAGAGGCTGCCGAAGTACTTCCAGAACCGGCCTTTGAAATTCTGCCATCTCATCTAACATGAGTACCCCTTTATGTGCCAGACTGATTTCCCCGGGGGCAGGATAAAGCCCGCCTCCGATCAGCGCTGCCTTCGTCACCGTATGATGAACCTGACGGAAAGGGCGCCGTGTGATCAGGGGCTGGTCTTTATTCAGCATACCAAGGACACTGTATATCCCGGATACCTCAATCTGTTCCGCTTCCTCCAACGGCGGAAACAATCCCGGAATTCTTTCTGCAACCATGGTCTTACCGGATCCTGGCGGGCCGATCATCAGAAGATTGTGCTGCCCGGCAACTGCAATCTCTGCCGCCCGTTTCAGCACTGCCTGTCCCTGAATATCCTGAAAATCTTTTTCTTCAACTTTCCCCTCGGTTTCTTCCTGTCCTTCTTCTCCTGTTTTAACCTCGAGTTTCTCTTGTTCTTCTCCGACAAATTCCCCTGATATCCCCTTATTTCCCTCCGTCCATTTTACCATCTCACTTTTTCCGCTCACCACCCGTACCCGGCCATACGAACCCGGGGTTCTGTACGTACTCTCCCGGTCAGATAAATTTGTATCTTTCTCCTTTTTTATCCGGCCATCCATCACCCCGATTGCTTCCTGCAGATTCCGGACACCCACTACCTCGATTCCCTTGATTCTTTTTCCTTCCTGCTCATTTTCTTTCGGAACAACACACCTTATAAATCCCCATTCTTTCGCCTGAATCACAATCGGCAGAACTCCCGATACCGGTTCTACCTCTCCGTTTAACCCAAGTTCTCCCAGAAACAGTACTTTTTCCGTCTTTTTTCCATCCACGATCCCATAGGCATTTAAGATTGCCATCGCAATCGCCAGATCAAAGGATGCCCCTCTTTTTCGAACCGATGCCGGCGAAAGATTTACCACCAGTTTCTTCGGTTCCAGTGAGTACCCGGAATTTTTTATAGCCGCTCTCACTCTTTCTTTTGCTTCTTTCACTTCCGATGAAAGATACCCTACCATCTGAAATACCGGAAGGCCATTGCTGATATCCGCCTCCGCCTTGATCAGTTCCGCATTCATTCCGTCAATTGCTGCGCTGTAGACTGTACTGTACAAACACATCTCTCCTTTCTTACTTTTCAACAAATCTTTTCTCTGAGTAACATTTTCTGTTCTTATTTACTTCATTACATTTGGAAATAATCAGCCGATACGGCCCTGAATCTCAGAAAACGAACGTTTCCTGTAAGAATGTCTTTACAATATCACGCTTTCTTTGTTTCCGCAAGTATCTTTTGTGGAAAAGCACGAAAGGGTCCTGTTTCACATACACTGATATTAACTACGCTTAGAGGTGCTTTTCTTGAATTCATTTCTACCACCGCTTACCGCTGCAGAAGAAAAAGAGTATCTGCAAAAATATATGGAGGGGGACCTTGAAGCGAAACACATCCTGATTGAGCGAAATCTCCGGCTGGTTGCTCATGTCATGAAAAAATATCAGAATTTGAATGAAGATCCGGAAGATCTGATCTCGATCGGAACCATCGGTCTGATCAAAGCCATCACAACCTTTGATCCCACCCGCAACAATCGTCTGGCTGCTTACGCCAGCAAGTGTATCCACAACGAAATCCTGATGATGCTGCGTGCAAAGAAGAAAACATCCAAAGATGTTTCTCTCTACCAGAGCATCGGCACCGACAAGGAAGGAAATGAAATCTGCCTGTATGATGTCCTGGAAGCGTCCGACCACGATATCCACGACAAAATGATCCTGAAAGAAAACACCAGACTTCTCTATCAGCACATGGAACAGCTTCTGACTGAGCGGGAACAATATGTACTGCGGATGCGGTATGGACTTTTTCAGGGAAAAGAATATACCCAGCGCGAGATCGCACAGGAACTCGGAATCTCCAGATCCTACATTTCCCGCATAGAAAAAAGTGCCATCGAAAAACTTCGAAAGCACTTTCAAGATGACTGAACCTTATGTTCCGGTTTTGATTTTTATCTGTTCTCAGGCTTCTTCCGGTTCCTGTCTGCGCAGGATATCATACACTTCTACCGGATGCTCTGTCTGATCTGACTGAAGTTCCACATACAACACCTGTTTCGGATGAGGGGCACTCTCCTGCTCCTCTCCCTCTTCGTTCAGGATCCGTACCACCTTCACATCCAGATTATCGCCGTTTGGCTTCATCACTTCGATCGTCTCGCCCACAGAAAATTTATTTCTCTGCTCGATCCGGCACAGTCTGTCTTTTACTTCACCCACAATTCCCAGATAGGTGTATTCTCTTACATAAGTATTGCTGTCATAGATCTGACTGTTTTCATCCGGTCGTCCGTAGAAAAATCCGGTCGTAAACTGCCGATAGGTACAGTTGGAGATCTGTTCCAGATACCAGGGCATATTCTTTCGGTAAAGTTCCGGATCTTTCTGATAATCATCAATGGCTTTTCTGTAAGTTCTTGCCACCGTTGCCACATACAGCGCCGTCTTCATCCTGCCTTCAATCTTCAGACTGTCGATCCCCGTTTCCAGAAGTTCTGGAATATGTTCAATCATGCAAAGATCTTTGGAATTGAAAATATAAGTTCCACGTTCATTTTCATATACCGGCAGATATTCTCCCGGTCTGGTCTCCTCCATCACCGCATACTTCCAGCGGCACGGATGAGTACATGCTCCCTGATTGGCGTCACGTCCTGTAAAATAATTGCTGAGCAGGCATCTTCCGGAATAGGAAATGCACATGGCGCCATGAATAAAGGTCTCAATCTCCAGATCGTCCGGAATATTCGCCCGCAGTTCCTTCAATTCTTCCATGGAAAGTTCCCGTGCAGAAACCACACGTTTTGCACCCTGACGATACCAGAACCGATAGGTCTCATAATTGGTATTATTGGCCTGTGTGCTGATATGGCGTTCAATCTCCGGACAAACTTCCTTCGCAATCTCAAATACACCCGGATCCGCAATAATCAGGGCATCCGGTTTGATTTCCTTTAATTCTTTAAAATATTCCCGCACTCCATCCAGATCTCTGTTGTGCGCTAGAATATTTGCGGTCACATAAACCTTTACATCACGGGCATGAGCAAATTCAATGCCTTCTTTCATTTCTTCCATCGAAAAATTCTTTGCCTTCGCACGAAGCCCGAACGCTTCTCCGCCGATATAAACCGCATCCGCTCCGAATATCACCGCGGTCTTTAACACTTCCAGGCTGCTGGCCGGGATTAAAAGTTCTGGATATCTCATGATCTTTTCTCCTTTTTCACACTCAGAGCCACTCCGTCTCCCAACGGAAGAATAGAAGTTTCCAGCTCCTCGTGATGCTTGATTTCGTATAAAAATTCTCTCATTCTGGCATGGATCGTCCGGTTTCTGCGTTCCACTGCAAATCTGGATTCCATCACATCTCCATCCTGAAGCACATTATCCGTCAGCAGGATCCCCTCCTGATTCAAAAGCCGCACTGCTTCCGGAAGATAATGAATATACTGTGCCTTTGCCGCGTCCATGAAAATGAAGTCATAAGAACCTTTCAGTTCCTTCATAATCTCCAGAGCGTCTCCTTTCAGCAACTGTATCTGTTCTTCTTTTTTCCCCCGGGCAAAATTATTTCTTGCAATCGGAATCCGTTTTTCAAATTTCTCTATTGTGGTGATCTTACAATCTTTCGGAGCATACTCACTCATCAATAACGCAGAGAAACCTACGGCAGTTCCAATTTCCAGAATGCTCATAGGTTTTTTCAGAGTAAGGAGCACCTTCAGAAAGCTCTGGGTCTCCTTGCGGATGATCGGTACACGATCCGCCAGAGCTTCCTTCTCGATCTGCTCCAGTATTTCACTGTTTTCTGTCTCCATAGAATTGAGAAAGGTCACAATTCTTTCATCTACTATCATATCTTACACATCCACATCCATGATGATCGGAATGATCATCGGTCTGCGCTTCGTTCTCTTCCAGATAAAATCATTCATCGTGTCACGCACGGTAAGCTTGATCTTGTTCCAGTCTGCATGCTTTCCGGCCAGACATTTTTCCAGCGCCTCTTCTACCACCTGACGCGCCTCTTCCATCAGAGCCTCTGCCTCTCTTACATAGACAAATCCACGGGATACGATATCCGGGCCTGCCAGCAGGCGGTTGGTCCCTCTTTCCAGAGAAAGTACCACAATCATAATTCCGTCTTCTGCCAGATGCTGACGGTCTCTTAAGACGATATTTCCTACATCTCCCACGCCGAGTCCGTCTACCAGAATCGCTCCGGTGTGTACCTTATCTACGACCTTCGCACTCTTCTCACTGATCTCCAACACATCTCCCGACTGAAGAATGAAAATATTTTCCTTCGGGATTCCAAGAGACTGCGCGATGCCTGCATTTGCTTTCAGATGACGGTACTCTCCATGAACCGGAATGGCATATTTCGGTTTTACCAGAGAATAGATCAATTTCAGCTCTTCCTGACACGCATGTCCGGAAACATGTACATCCTGAAAGATTACATTGGCTCCCTTCGCCGACAGTTCATTGATCACACGGGAAACAGCCTTTTCATTTCCGGGGATCGGATTGGAACTGAAGATAACGGTATCATTTGGCATAATGGTGATCTTACGATGCACATCGGCAGCCATACGTGACAGAGCAGCCATGGACTCTCCCTGACTTCCTGTGGTGATCAGAACCGTCTTCTCCGGCGGGTAATTCTTCAACTGATCGATCTCGATCAATGTATTCTTCGGAACATTCAGATAGCCCAGTTCCGACGCGGTAGAGATAATATTGACCATACTCCGGCCCTCTACCACTACTTTTCTTCCATACTTATAAGCAGAGTTGATAATCTGCTGTACACGGTCTACATTGGACGCAAATGTCGCAATGATCAGACGGGTATTCTGATGCTCTGCGAAAATGTGATCGAACGTGATTCCGACCGTTCTCTCCGACTGGGTAAAGCCAGGGCGTTCCGCATTGGTACTGTCTGACATCAGCGCCAGAACCCCTTTCTTACCAATCTCGGCAAAACGCTGTAAATCGATGGCATCTCCGAATACCGGTGTATAATCCACTTTAAAATCTCCGGTATGCACCACGATTCCTGCCGGCGAGTAGATGGCAAGAGCGGATGCGTCCTGAATACTGTGGTTTGTCTTGATAAATTCGATCCGGAACTTGCCCAGATTGATGGACTGTCCGTGACGTACTACTTTGCGCTTTGTGCTGCGCAGCAGATTGTGTTCTTTTAACTTATTTTCAATGATTCCAAGCGTCAGTTTGGTGGAATACAAAGGCAAATTGATCTCCTTAAGCACGTAAGGAAGTGCTCCGATATGATCTTCATGCCCATGAGTGATCACGAAGCCCTTCAGCTTGTCTGCATTGTCCTTCAGATAGGTAATATCCGGGATCACAAGATCCACTCCCAGCATATCATCTTCCGGGAACGCCAGACCGCAGTCCACAACAATAATACTGTCTTCATACTCAAAGGCAGTAATATTCATTCCGATCTGTTCCAGTCCTCCGATTGGAATGATCTTCAACTTTCCAGTATTTTGTTTTTTCAAAAATTCTACACCTCCATATGCATGTCGTTGCTGTCGATAGCCCGATCAGCTTTCTTTTTTCTGCTTTTGAAGACATTCCTTACAAATACCATAGAATTTTAATTCGTGGTCCAGCACATGAAATCCTGCATCCTGCTCAATATGTGCTTCCAGTTCCTCCAAAAGGTCATCCTCAAACGGGGTCACCTTTCCACAGCTCTTGCAGATCAAATGATGATGATTATGGCGCATATCACCTGCAAACAAATGTCCGATCTCATAGCGTACACGCCCATCATCCAGGTTGATCCTGTCAAGAAGCTGCATCTCCAGAAGGAGCTGAACTGTACGATATACAGTGGCCAGCCCAATCTCCGGGTATTCTTCTTTTACCATTTCATATATGTCTTCTGCCGCCATATGCTTGTCACGATTTTCCGCAAGGATCTGCAGCACGATCAGTCGCTGCTGGGTCACTTTCAGGCCTTTTTCCTTTAATCTCTTTTTTAAAATATCCTGTAAATGTTCTTGCTCTTTTGTCATCGTACACCTCTTTGGCAGTCTTAGCATCTATCTGTAAAAGCATACTGCTTTACATTTCAATATCAACATCTTCCAATAACTCTTCAAACACCTTCGAAACCGCCTGAAGTTCTGTATCATCTTCCACGATCTCATATACACTGTCCTGTGCATCCTTTTCGCTGGTATCTTTCAGGATCAGGCACTCTGCGTCTCCGTCCTGAGAATCTGCCACCAGCAGATAAGTTTCTCCATTGACAGCCGTCTGTTCCAACACAAAAAATTCTACGGCGTCTCCTGTATCTTCTATTTCAAAACTGATTTTTTCCATACTTATCCCTCGTCTTTTTTCATGGAAATAAAATCCAGATATCCCTGTAATATAAAGACCGCTGCAATCGTATCTACGTATTTTTTCCGGTCTTCTCTTCGCACTCCGGTCTCCATCAGAGTACGCTCTGCCTCTACGGTCGTGAGACGTTCATCCCACATCACGACCTCCAGATTGGTCCGTCTTTTCAGCATCTCTGCAAATTCCAACGACTTCCGGGCGCGCTCTCCCTCGTCATTGTTCATATGTTTCGGAAATCCAAGAACCAGCCGTTCTACGCCATACTCCTCAATCAGAGCTTCAATCCGCGCCAGCGTCTTTCTCAGCTTATTCTCCTGCTTACGGGTAATCGTTTCGATACCCTGGGCCGTAAGTCCCAGCGGATCACTGATCGCAACTCCTACGGTCTTTGATCCGAAATCCAGTCCCATCACTCTCATCTTATGATTCCCAGGAATTGTTGGAAATATACGCTTTGAGCATCTCTTCCACCAATTCGTCTCTTTCCACCTTCATAATCAGGCTTCTGGCACCATTGTAGCTGGTAATATAAGTCGGATCACCGGACATGATATATCCTACGATCTGATTCACCGGATTGTACCCTTTTTCTTTTAACGCTTTGTATACGATCTCCAAAATATCTTTTGCCTGGATCTGCGGACCCGGCTCTACCTGGAAGAATGAGTATTCTGTAAATTTGCCATCTGTCTTCCTCCGTTCACAATAATCTAATTCAATTTTAATATAAACATGCCTAAAATTCAATCAATAATTTGGGCATTCCTGCCAATTTGAACTTTTCGGATACAATTCTGTAAGTTCTCTTCGCTTTGTAGTGCAACTTTAATATATTTCTCTGGTATGGCCTACCCAGATTTTCTGTCCGTCCCTTTCAATCTCCTCTTCAAAAAGGACAGCAATCTCCTTTCCAATATACCAGCTTTCAAAGGCTTTTTTGTGTTCTTTTCCAATCCGGATTAGCTCCGCACTTCTTGTCCCCTTTACCGGTTCCGGAATCTGACCTTCCATGGCAGCCGCTTTTGTCCCCTGCCGTTTTGAATATTTAAATACATGGGTTTCATAAAAGTTGACTTTTTCGATAAATTTTCTCGTTATTTCAAATTCCTCTTCTGACTCCTGCGGGAATCCCACGATCACATCTGTGGTCAGTGCCGGATGTTCAAAAGCCGACCGCAAAATCTCACATTTCTCAAAGTATTCCGCACTGGTATAGCGCCGGTTCATCCGCTTTAACGTTTCATCGCATCCGCTCTGCATGGACAGATGGAAATGAGGACAGATCTTCGGAAGGGATGCCAGGGTCTCTGCAAATTCTTCCGTAATAATCCTTGGTTCCAGAGAACCTAGACGGATTCGTTCTATTCCTTCTACCTCATGAACAGACTGGATCAGATGCAGCAGATCTTCCTTTTTTTCCAGATCCATCCCATAAGAAGACAGATGGATTCCTGTGAGCACCACTTCTTTATAGCCATTTTCTGCCAGACGTCTCACCTCATCCGTTACATCCTGCGCCTTTCTGCTGCGCACCCGTCCTCTCGCAAACGGAATAATACAGTAGGAACAGAACTGGTTGCATCCGTCCTGCACCTTAATGTAGGCTCTGGTATGTTCCGCAGTACGGTCCAGTGTCAGATTTTCATACTCTTTCGTATGATTAATATCGATCAGTTCTTCCACCTGTTCCGGATGCAGCGTTTCCTCTTTCCAGTACTCTGCAAGAATCCGGATCAGATCCTGTTTCCTGTTATTTCCAATCACGATGTCAATGTCCGGATCCAGTTTTTCCTGCATCTCTGCTGTCTGCACATAGCAGCCTGCTGCCACTACCACCGCCTCCGGATTCATCTTTCTGGCTTTGTGGATCATCTGTCTCGATTTCCGGTCCGCCATATTGGTCACCGTACATGTATTGATAATATAGACATCCGCCCCTTCCTGAAACGGAACGATCTCATAACCGTTTTGTTCCAACATTTCCTGCATGGCTTCTGTCTCATATGCATTCACTTTACATCCCAAATTATGCAATGCTGCCTTTTTCATTTTTTCCTCCGTGTTCCTTGACTTTTCCAACTCCATCTCTTACAATATCCCTAGGGATACGACTTAATAATTTAGGAGGGAAACGCATCATGAAAACTGTTAAAATTTCTTTAAACTCAATCGATAAAGTAAAATCTTTTGTAAATACCATCACAAAATATGATTATGATTTTGATCTGGTTTCCGGACGTTACGTTATCGACGCCAAATCTATCATGGGTATCTTCAGTCTGGATCTTTCCAAACCGATCGACCTGAACATTCATGCAGATTCAGATATCGACGAAGTTATAGAATCTCTCAAACCGTATATTATCTAATTTCAGATTCTATAAAAGAATAACACGGGACTTTTGTTTTTGGCAAGAGTCCCGTGTTTTTTTGTTGTATAGTTTATAAATCTGAGTTATAGAGTTATAGGCCAAAACGTGTTGATTTTTTCGCAAAAGGAATGCATAAGGGTGCAACCTTTTGCGGAAGAATCAGAATAGGTGATAATCTGCTCAGGAAACCACAATCGTTTCCACCGTATGAATCGCTTCTGCATACAGCTCGTCTATCTTCTCCTCAAGATTTTCTTCGGATTTGATGATCCGCTTCAGATTCGGTCTTGTAACCGGATGCTTAGCCACAAAAATCGTACAGCAGTCTTCAAACGGAAGGATCGAGGTCTCATAGGTATCAATCTTTTCCGAAATCTTTACGATATCGCTCTTATCCATACCAATCAGCGGTCGATAAACCGGAAGGGTGCAGACTTCATTTGTCACCAGAAGACTCTGCATGGTCTGGCTTGCCACCTGGCCGATACTCTCTCCGGTGATCAGTCCCAGACATTCATCTTCTTTTGCAAAATGTTCTGCAATCTTCATCATGTATCTTCGCATGATAATGGTCAGCTCATCATGTGGACACTTATCATAGATATATAACTGAATGTCTGTGAAATTCACGATATGCAGCTTGATCGGTCCTGCGTATTTCGATACCAGTTTTGCCAGATCCACAACCTTCTGCTTTGCACGCTCACTGGTATACGGCGGTGCATGGAAATAAGTTGCTTCCAGTCCCACACCTCTCCTGGATACCATGTATCCCGCTACCGGACTGTCGATTCCACCAGAAAGCAGCAGCATTGCTTTTCCATTGGTTCCGATCGGCATACCGCCCGGTCCCGGAATAATCTGAGAATACAGATAAATGTCTTCCCGAATCTCCACATTCAGGAGAATATCCGGATGATGAACATCTACCCGGATTTCCGGGAACGCATCCAGGATTACTTCTCCCAGATCACAGTTGATCTCCATGGAATTTTTTGGATAATTTTTCCGGCTTCTTCTCGCCTCTACCTTGAAAGTCTTTTTCTTATCCTCATACATTTCATCCATGTATGCCACCACATCTGCCTTCAGCTGGTCAAATCCCTGATCTTTCAGACGGACTACCGGACAGATTCCGACAATTCCAAACACTCTCTGCAGGCTTTCTACCGCTTCTTCATAATCATAAAATTCAGAACAGTCTACATAGATTCTTCCCTGCGTTTTGTAGACATCGAATTCGCCATCCACATCCTTTAAGGCGAATTTAATCTGATTTACCAGTGCATCTTCAAACAGATATCTGTTTTTTCCTTTAATTCCGATTTCCCCGTATTTTATCAAAAATGTGTGAAATGTCATCTCTTTTCCTTTCTTTTCTAACGTCTCGTGTATCTTCTGAGCATTGGAACCATTTTGCAAAGTGCTTCCACTGTCCGGTCAATCTCTTCCTCCGTCGTAAACTCCGACATACTGAAGCGAAGTGTGGATTCCAGATATTCTCTGGGAACACCGATTCCTTTGAGCACTCCACTGATGGCCGGATGGTTGGATGCACAGGCCGAACCGGAGGATACATAGATTTCCTGTTCTTCCAGTGCATGAAGCAATACCTCACTTCGCACTCCCGCAAAACCGATACTTACGATATGTGGTGCACTGTTCTCATCGGTTCTTCCGTGAACCCTGCACCGTTCAATTCCAGAAACACCCTCGACCAGTCTTGCCTTCAACTGCCTCATTTTTTCTGTCTTCTGTTCCAGATCTGTATAGATCATCTGAGTTGCCAGTCCGATTCCCGCAATTCCTGGCACATTTTCCGTACCGGAGCGCATATTTTTCTGCTGTCCGCCACCATATGCAATCGGCCGCACCTTAATTCCTTCTCTCATATACAGAAATCCTACGCCTTTCGGTCCGTGAATCTTATGGCCGCTCACCGACAGCATATCGACTCCGATCCGTTTCGGATAGATCCGGTATTTTCCGAATCCCTGCACTGCATCACAATGAAACAGGATCCGCCGGTTATAATTCTTGACCAGAGACACTGCTTCCTGAATCGGCTGCACCGCTCCAATCTCATTGTTCACGTACATCATGGATACCAGAATCGTCTCCGGGCAAAGTGCTTCTTTTAAAGCTTCCAGACTTGCACATCCGTTCTCATCCACCGGAAGATAGGTCACACGAAAGCCTTCCTCTTCTTCCAGAAACTGCATCGTATTTAAAATAGCCGGATGTTCAATACTCGTTGTGATCAGATGATTGCCATTCCTGCGGTTTGCTCTGGCCGCACCGATCAGTGCCAGATTGTCACATTCTGTTCCTCCGGAAGTAAAGATCAGTTCCTTCGGTGTCACTTTCAACACCTTCGCGATCTGTTCTTTTGCTTCTTTTATATATCGCTCCGCTTCCACACCTTTCAGATGCATGGAAGACGGATTTCCATAATCACTGCACATGACCTGCATCACCAGTTCTCCCACTTCCCGGTAGCATCTGGTCGTTGCAGAATTGTCCAGATAGATTTCCATAGTTTTATCCTTCCTTTGTTCTCTTCTCTATCATTTTATGTTTTTATCTTTCCAAATGATACATCAGAATCGCCAACATCGCAAGCCCTGCCGTCTCTGTCCGCAAAATCCTTTTCCCCAGAGTCAGTACATTTCCCCCGCAGTTTTTTAAGGCTTCGATCTCTTCTTCCTCAAAACCGCCTTCCGGTCCGATCCAGATTCCCACAGAACTTCCCGGTTTTATTTGCTCTATTATCGCTCTGGTAGCTCCCATATTTTCCGCACACTCATACGGAATCAGGAGCACATCCTCCCCGCTGCTCTCTTGCAAAGCCTGCGCAAAGTTCTTCACTTCGGAAACTTCCGGAATCCTGCCGCGTTTGCTCTGTTTCGCCGCACTTTCTGCAATCAATGACCACCGTTCTCTCTTTTTTGCGGCTTTCTTCTGATCCAGCTTTACAACACAGCGTTTCATTTCTACCGGAACGATCCGGCTTACGCCCAATTCTACCGTCTTCTGCACAATCAGTTCCATCTTGTCACCTTTCGGCAGTCCCTGATACAGCGTAATCTCCGATGGAAGTTCTGTCTGCGAATCTCTTTGTTCCAGGATCCAGGCGATCACAGCTTTTTCCTCTATCTTTTGGATCTGACAAAGATACTCTCTTCCCTCTCCGTCACCGACCAGAAGTTCTTCTCCTTCTTCCATTCGAAGCACCTGTCGGATATGCCGGACATCCTGTCCCAGGATCTTAATCTCTTTTTCCGATATCTGCTCCTGACTCACAAAAAAATGATGCATTTCTTATCCTCTATCCTTCTTTTTTCTCGCGGTCACACTGACCCATTCACCCTGATGGTTCACTTCCAGCACTTCCAGTCCGGCTTTCTTTACAGCATCTGTCACAACGCTTTCTTTCTCTTCAATGATTCCGCTGGTAATGTAGATTCCACCCGGTTTCATTGCCGGAACCACCACCGGAGTCATGGGAACCAGCACGTCTGCCAGGATATTGGCTGCTACGATATCATATTTATCATAGCCCACTTTATCCTGAACTTCTTTGTCATCAATCAGATTTCCGATCATCACTTCATACTGAGAAGCCTCGATTCCATTTGCTTCCATATTTTCATGGGTCGCATCAATGGCGCATGGATCCAGATCTGTTCCCAACGAATGTCCTGCCCCGAATTTTAATGCCAGCATCCCGAGGATTCCACTTCCGCATCCCACGTCCAGGATCTGTGCTCCCGGTGTCATATACTTTTTGATCTGTCGGATACAAAGCTGTGTGGTCTCATGCATTCCTGTGCCAAAAGCTGTGCCCGGATCAATGTGAATGATCATTTTATCCTTATCCTTCGGCTCTACATCTTCCCAGGACGGGATAATCAGCACGTCATCTACGGTAAACTGATGGAAATATTTTTTCCAGTTATTGACCCAGTCCACATCCTCTGTCTGGGATTCTTCGATCTCAAGATCTCCCATCTCCATAAAGGTTCGCATCTCCTCCAGTTCGTTTCGAACAGATGCAAGCATTTCTTCTTTGTCCTGATCTTCTTCCAGATAGAAACTGACATAGGCGATTCCATCATCTTCTTCCCCTTCCGGCATAATGTCCACAAACATCTGCTCCTTTTCTCTGGCCGTCAACGGGATCTTATCCTCAATCTCTATTCCCTGGATGCCCAGATCCATCAGAATACTGCTGACGATGTCTTCTGCCTGTGTGGTTGTTCTCAATCGAAATTTATTCCATTTCATATTCTTTTTCCTTTCTCTTCTTTTCCAATCTCTGTCTTTTATTATCCGGCTTTCGTTATCCGGAATCTTTTATCCCATCACAAAAGTTTTCATACACCCTGCTCCGTAGTTTTCTTCAACTCTTCTATTTTCATCATTTTTCATAATATGCCCGGATCTGCTCACCCACGTCTTCCAGACTTACATTCTGGATACTCATCATATATTGCTTAAACTGGGAATATCCATAATCCCTGGGTTTGAAATCCTGAAACTCATTGTGGATCCGATTCCCCAGTGTTCCCAGTGAAATGCCCTGACGCCCCGACTGCTTCAACTGTTTGAGAATGAATTCCTCCACGCTTTCTTTCTGGCCTTCGTTCTCATTGAGGGTAACCGATACAATGGTTCCGTTCTGGATCAGTTTCAGCTTCGGCAACGTCTCCAGGAATTTCGAGAGCAGACTGTAACCATAACGTCTCACATCAAAATCCGGATACAGTTTTACCAGACGGTTACCAACCTCTGAAAGTCTGGTCTCCCGGTCAATGTTCTGATTCTCGGTAATGATCTTGATCACATCCGCCTCGATCTGTTCTTTGCTTACAAATTCCGGATCCTTACGCTTCGACGGACTCTTCGCCGCTCCCGTTACAGCAGTTGCTTTCACCGGATGCTCTTCCATCGAACTGTCTTCCATCAAAAGTTCCAATGTTGTAAAAATATCGCAGGCCTTACGAAATGGAACCGGCGTCTTTTCCTCACCCATTCCGATCACTTTTTTCCCGCTTTCCCTCAGTCTGCTGGCCAGTTTGGTAAAATCACTGTCGCTGGATACCAGACAGAATCCTTCCACATCACTGGTGTACAGAATATCCATGGCATCGATGATCATCGCCGAGTCTGTTGCATTTTTTCCCTGCGTATAGCTGTACTGCTGGATCGGCGTGATGGAATTCTGTAAAAGACTTTCCTTCCATCTGGAATTGTGAGTACTGGTCCAGTCTCCGTAAATTCTCTTGTAAGTTACATTGCCGTATTTGGATAATTCATCCAGAATCGGCTTGATATATTTGACCGATACGTTATCCGCATCGATCAGAAGTGCAAATCGATCTTCCATAGTTCCCCCTTTATAAGCTTGTCCTTCTTGAATGTATTACTTTTCATAATATAATATATGGCACTTTCCCTCCTGCTCCGGCTTTACAGTTTATAGATTTGAACCGGAATCGGCGGATGATTCTCCCGATTGTACCAAGAAGAACAGATCACCAGATACTTCCTACTGTCCAGTGTTCTGACATACTCAAGGATCGTATCCCTTTCTTCAAATCCGGTATCTCCTCCACTGTAAATGCACAGACTCATCATTCCGCCTTTTTTCAGGAGCTTAAGTCCCTGTTCTATGGCGCAGACGCTGGTTTTCGCTTTCGTTCCGAGTGTGTGGTCACCTCCCGGAAGATATCCGAAGTTAAATACAACACACGAAATTTCTTCCTTTCCGCCCTGTTTTTCCTGTTTTTTCCGTTCTTTCTCTATCGTTTCTTTCAGATATTCATGTCCGCACAACAACAGAGTTGCGCGCTCCTCTAACCCGTTCTCTCTCAGGCGGCTTGCCGTATGTTCCAGTGCCTCTTTCTGGATATCAAATGCATAGACTCTTCCGGTTGTCCCGACCAATCGGCACAGAAACTCCGTATCATTTCCGTTGCCGGCCGTGGCATCAATGCAGATGTCTCCGTGCTTCACCTGTTCTTCTATAAATTTGTGTGCAAATTCTGTCACCTGGTATCCACTGCCCATATGTGCCGTTCCTCCCGTGTTTCTTTCTGTCGTTTGGCTGTCAGATCTCTCCAACGGTCTGTTTTTTCAGAATTTTCTTTTTTCGTGACTTTCTTTTTCATGAATTCCTTTTTCATGAATTTCGCGTTTCTGCTTAAAATTTAATTCCGGGTCAACAGGGTTTCCGCGTTTTCACGTCATGCGCTCTCAGCCTGCGAATCTCCTCGCCGTGTCCTGCATCATCCAGCGGTGTTTCCAGATAAAACGGCAGTCTTTGAAGTAGCGGATGGGTAAAGATCCGCTCCATCGTCTCCGCTCCGATCCTTCCGCCACCGATCACTGCATGACGGTCTTTATGAGAACCAAAGGGTTCCAGACTGTCATTAAAATGAATTCCCCGAAGCCAGGAAAGCCCGATCACACGGTCAAATTCTTCCAGTACTCCGTCCAGATCATGAACCAGGTCATACCCTGCAGCAAATACGTGACAGGTATCCAGACAGATTCCTATCTTTTCCGGATATCGAACACTTTCTTTGATCTCCCTTAGTTCTTCAAACGCGGAACCGATCTCCGTTCCTTTTCCGCTCATAGTCTCCAGCAGAACCATGATCTTCTGATCCGGATCGATTGCCTGATCCAAAGCCTTCACAATCCGCTTAATTCCCGCTTTCTTTCCACCGCCCGTATGGCTCCCCGGATGAAATACCAGATTTGGAATCTTCAAAGCCTCCATTCGCTTCAGTTCCTCCCTGATCACCTGACATCCGAACTCATAAACCTCCGGTTTACTTGCTGCCAGATTCATAGTATAAGGTGCATGAGCAAGAATTAAGCCAAATTCATTTACCTCACAACAGTGCAGAAAATCCTCAATTTCTTTCTCTGAATAATTTTTATAAGTGGAACCTCTCGGGTTCCGGCTGAAGATCTGCATAGTATCCGCCTGGATCTTAAGGCTTGATTTTACCGCAAATTCCAGGCCTTTCGCGATAGACATGTGTGCTCCGATCTTTGGCATCTGGTCTCCTCCTACGTAGATATACTGTTCTAGTATATCACATTTTCCCCTGTTACGTCTGTATCTTTTCTTCTTTTCTTTCCGTCATTTTGCTTTATTTTTCACCTACTTTTTTCACAATATTATGGAAATATTACACAAAAAAATGTATAATAAATTTTATAATGAATGAAAGAGAGGGCTCATTATGAAGCAAAACAACATGTTAGCTATGATTTTGGCCGGCGGACGGGGATCCCGACTGCACGAATTAACCAATAAAGTAGCCAAACCAGCCGTTTCCTTCGGCGGCAAATATCGGATCATTGATTTTCCGCTCAGCAATTGTGCCAACAGTGGAATCGATACTGTTGGTGTGCTGACACAATACGAATCCATCCTTCTGAACAGTTATGTTGCAGCAGGTGGACGCTGGGGACTGGATGCCAAAGACAGTGGAGTGTATGTGCTTCCGCCACGCGAAAAAGCAGACACTGATCTGGATGTTTATCGCGGAACTGCCGACGCAATTTCACAGAATATTGACTTCATTGATAAATACTCTCCGGAATATGTCCTGATCTTATCCGGAGATCACATTTATAAGATGAATTATGAGGAGATGCTAGATTACCACCAGGCTTCCAAAGCAGATGCCACCATCGCCGTAATCCAGGTACCTATGAAAGAGGCCAGCCGTTTTGGTATCATGAACACCGATGAGACCGGGCGGATCCTCGAATTTGAAGAAAAGCCGGAACATCCCAAGAGCAATCTGGCTTCTATGGGAATTTATATCTTCAACTGGAAATTATTGAAGAAAATGCTGCTTGCAGATATGAAGAATTCCGAGTCCAGCCATGACTTTGGTAAAGATATCATCCCGACCCTTTTACAAGACGATAAGAGTCTGTACGCTTACAAATTCAAAGGTTACTGGAAAGACGTGGGAACCATCGATTCCCTCTGGGAGGCAAACATGGACCTGTTGGACAAGAACAACAAACTGGACTTAAATGATCCTTCCTGGAAGATCTACACCGAAGATGTAGCTTCTCTCCCACAATATATCGGGCCGGACGCTTCGATCAACCGTGCATTTATCACACAGGGCTGTATCATTGACGGAGCCGTTACCAACTCTGTCATCTTTACCGGCACCAAAATCGGTGAAGGTGCAAAAATCATCGACAGCGTTCTGATGCCAGGCGCCATCGTAGAAGACGGTGCCACCGTAACTCGCGCGCTTGTTGCAGAAGGCGTGAAGATTGGAAAAGGTGCTACCGTAGGTTCGGCAGACAGCGAACATATCGAATTAGTTTCAAAACGTGTAAAGGGGGTAGATTAATATGCCAAAAGCATTTGGAATCATCAATTCTTCCGGCAGACATTTATGGGTGGAAGGACTCCAGGAGTATCGCCCCATCAGTGCATTTTCCTTTTTAGGAAGATATCGGGTCATCGACTTCCCGATTTCTAACATGAGTAACAGCGGAATCGACCAGGTTCAGATCTATATTCGCCGTTCTCCACGTTCTCTGGTAGAACATGTAGGAACCGGTCGTCACTACAACATCAACTCCAAACGTGGGAAGTTGCAGCTGCTCTTCTCCGAAGACGGTTCAGAACACAGTGTCTACAACACTGACGTTGCCATGTATCTGGAGAATCTGGAATGTCTGGAAGAAATGCCGCAGAAATATGTGGTGATTGCACCAAGTTATATGGTATATTCCCAGAATTATGACACCTTACTCCGCACCCATATTGAATCCGGTGCTGACATTACGATGCTGTATCACTCCGTAGATAATGCCAATGACTATTTCCTGGCATGCAACGCTGTCAATCTGAATCGTCAGAAAGGTGTGCTTTCCATCGAGCGGAACCGTGGAAATGCCAAAAACCGTAACATCTCCATGGATACCTATGTTATGTCAAAGGAACTGCTTTTAAAATTAATACATATTGCAAAAAGTATGTCTTCCATGTTTACTCTGGCAGATATCATCAATGTTGCGTGTAATGAATATGATGTGCGCGGAGTTTCGCATCGTGGTTACTTTGCCTCCATCACAGACTTCAAGAGTTATTATGCTTCCAATATGTCTCTGATCGATATCAAGACCGCATTCAACCTCTTCGATGAGGAATGGCCGATCTACACCAGAACCAATGATTCCTGCCCGACCCAGTATTTCGAGACCGCCAATATCAAGAATTCCGTTATTTCCAACGGATGTCTGATCGAAGGTACCATTGAGAATTCCGTCATCGGTCGTGGATGTGTAATCAAAAAAGGGGCTGTGATACGTAATTCAGTGATACTTCCTTCTGCGGTTATCGGGGAAGATGTGCATGTCGAAAACTACGTGATCGATAAACATGCACGAATCACCCACACACAGGAAATCATTGCAGATCCCGAACATCCGGGTTATATTCGCAGATCTGATTTAATCTGATCTGGTGTATTTTTAAAGTTTTTTAAGTCTGAAATATTTTTAAAAGAGTTGCGAATTCAAACCCGCAACTCTTTTTCTTTCCGTTTATCATCGAATCCAGCCGTACTTTACCGACAGTTCCATTTTTTTACATTGATGGAGATACATTTCCAACTCCCGGATCACCGGTGTCAGGTATTTATTTCTATGATATACTAATTTAAATTTACGATTCCATTCCTTATTTTGTTCTAAAAATATCCGAATCTTGTCATGGCGAATCTCATGCTTCAGCAATCGAAAAGACATGACAGACAAAGCTTTGTTATATAGCACAGCATTAATTAAAGTTCTGGGGCAGTTTGCCTCCCAGCTTATTTCAATCGGAATTTGATGTACCTTTCTGTATTCTTCAAAGAGCTGTCTCGTTCCACTTCCCGGTTCCCGCATTGCAAATTTCTGATAATACAACGCTTCCTTTAAAAGCATTTTTTCAGTATAAAACGCGTGCTCCTGTCCGCAAACCAATACAAGCATATCTTCTACAATCGGAAGTACAACCAGATCCGGCGACTGCACCTCTCCTTCTACCACTGCTGCATCCAATTCTGATTTTAACAGTTTTTCTTCAATTTCCTGCGTATTACTTACATAAGACCTCACTTCTATTCCCGGGAACTTTTCTTCCAAATGCAAAATAATCTCCGGAGTAAGGCATGTTCCGACCGTAAGAGTAGACCCCAGACGAAGCATCATTTTTTTGCCCTGCTCCACCATAGAATCATCCAGTCTCTGAAACTCTTGCACCAGATCTCTTGACCGAGTAAGCAAAATTTTTCCCATTTCGGTTAAATATAATTTTTTTCCCAGTCTTTCAAAAAGCAGTCCATGATAATGTTCTTCCAATTCCCGGATTGCCTGACTAACCGTAGGTTGTGATATATATAATTTTTCTGCAGCAGCACTCATTGTTTTATATTCTGCAACTGCCAGGAATATCTTCAAATGTCTGATTGTCATTTTTCTGCTCCTATAGGTAAATCCTATTGTTTCTATCAAATAATATCATTTCTCAAATACTTCTACAAGTGTTATGATAAAATCAATCAATTACTCAAGGAGGTATCATTCATGTCTGCACTAACCATCAAACCTGCAGAAGTCACTCGTTTAAAAGGGCTTGGATTTCTGAATAATAAAGGAACCGATAATTTTTCCGCCAGAGTTCTGACTGTCAATGGTAAAATCACTGCACGTCAGATGAACGCGATCACAAATGCCGCCGAAACTTTCGGCAACGGTATTTTAACTTTCACTACCCGTCAGACCGTGGAAGTTCAGGGAATTCCCTATGACAACATCGAACCATTCCTCGACGCTCTGGAAACGGAAGGCCTGGAAACCGGAGGAACCGGGCCGAAAGTACGACCTGTAGTTTCCTGCAAAGGAACTACCTGTCAATATGGTCTGCTGGATTCCTTTGCCCTGTCCGAAGAGATCCATCAACGGTTCTATAAGGGATATCACGATGTAAAACTTCCGCACAAATTTAAGATTGCCGTAGGTGGATGTCCAAACAATTGTGTGAAACCCAATCTGAACGATCTGGGAATCATCGGCCAGCGGGTTCCACAACCAGATTCATCCAAATGTAAAGGATGTAAGAAATGTGCCATTGAAGCAGTCTGTCCTTCAAAAGCCGCAAAAGTGACGGATGGCGTTTTAAACATTGATCCCAATGTCTGCCTTCACTGCGGACGCTGTGTCGGCCGTTGTCCGTTCCATACCGTAGATGACGGAACCTATGGTTTTAAAATCTATCTGGGCGGACGCTGGGGCAAAAATATTTCTCACGGACAGTCCTTACATAAAGTCTTCACGTCCAAAGAAGACGCAATGAACGTGATTGAGAAGACCATCCTGTTCTTCCGGGATCAGGGATTAAAAGGGGAACGTTTCGCCCTGACCATCGAACGACTTGGGTTCGATACAGTCGAAGAAGCCATCCTGTCTTCTGATGAGTTGCTGGATCGCAAAGAAGAGATTTTGAGCAAGGAGCTGTAGATACACTGTTTGCATGTGTTGATGCAAACTATTATCCTTCCACAAAAGGTTGCAACGGGAACCGCTTACGCTTGCCTTATGCATCCCTTTTGCGGGAGAATCTTTGAGCCTCACTAACACTTACTCTATAACGTATACAGAACACCCCGGAACCGGTATAAAAACCGATTCCGGGGTGTTTATTTTCCGTTTTTTAATGTTCTAAAACAAAATTCATTCATACATGCCGAAAAAGATTTGCGTACAGTTCCCATCGCTAACTTTTTCAATGGTTATTAAACTCTCGCCTCTCAATACAAATTTGCCAGGATTTCTGCGCATTTCTCGATTCCGAAGGTACCGCTGTCAAGAGAAATATCATAATTTTCCATAGCGCCCCATCTCATATCTGTATAGAACTGATAATAAGCGGCTCGCCGTTTGTCTTTGTCTTTCAATCGTTTCTCCGGAGAGGCTGCACGCTCTCCATACTGCGTGACGATCCGTTCTGCCCGTTGCTTCATGTCAGCATGGATAAATGCTTTGAGACAATCTGCCTCATCCCGCAAAATAAAATCTGCGCATCTTCCGACAATCACACAGGGACCTTTCTTCGCCAGATCCAGAATCACATTTCTCTGTGCCAGCCATAAGCTGTCCTGTAATGACAGACCATTGTACTCACGATCTGTAAATGCCGCTGTAAGCCATCCGCCGCTCGAAAGTTCTTCGCCTCGTTCCTGGATGTACCGCTCAGCAAATCCGCTCTCTTCTGCTACCTTCTGGATCAGTTCCTGATCATAACAGGGGATTCCCAACTTCATCGCAGTCATCCTGCCCACCGTACGTCCACCGCTTCCGAACTGACGACTGATTGTAATAACTCTGTTTGCCATGTTGTTCCCTCCCTTTCTGTCGCACACGATTGTTTTGTTACTTTCATCATATCACCGTGTTTTTAAAAGTCAAGGATTGACATTCAGGATTTTTTCTGCCAGTTTTACCCGCTCTTTTGTGGGCGGATTTATCCCGTCCAGAGGATAGGAAAGCCCCAGATTTTCCCATTTGTAAATCCCCATCGTATGATAGGGAATCACTTCGACCCGCTGAATATTTTCAAGGGTTTCGAGAAATTCGTGAAGGTTGCGTAAATCCTCTTCATAATCGCTTCGTTCTGGGACCAGTACGTGTCGGATCCAGACCGGTTTGTGGATCTCAGAAAGAAATTTTGCCAGTTCCAGAATGTTATCATTCTTCTGTCCTGTCAGGATTTGATGTCTTTTTGGATTGATTTCTTTGATATCCAGAAGCAGAAGATCTGTCACTTCCATCAATTTGCAAAATTTTCCGAAAAATGGATCTTCTCTGGTAAATGGCTCTCCAGCGGTATCGATCACCGTATGCACCCCCTGCTCTTTCGCTTTCCGAAAGAATTCCAGCATAAAATCCAGTTGTAACAACGGTTCACCACCACTTACGGTAATCCCGCCTTCTTTTCCCCAGTAGCCTCGATATCTCAGGGCTTTTTTGAGCAGTTCTTCCGAAGTATATTCTGTCCCTCCTCCTTCTTTCCAGGTATCGGGATTATGGCAGAACTGACACCTCATGTGGCAGCCCTGCATAAAGATTACATAACGAACCCCCGGTCCGTCCACCGAGCCAAAACTTTCCAGTGAATGTACATACGCCTCTTCCATTTTCTTTCCGTTCCTTCTCTTAATGATTCTTATCTTCGTATTTCCGACTTGTCCGTTATACCAACCTTACTTTTCCCGGTCTCATTTTCTGTTGATCTCTAATTCTCCTGATCTTACATTCTGTCATGGCAGGTTCTGGAAATTACATCCACCTGCTGTTCTCTGGTCAGATCAATAAATTTCACGGCATAACCGGATACACGGATCGTAAAGTTTGCATATTCTTCCTTTTCCGGATGTTCCATAGCATCTTCCAGTTTTTCTCTTCCGAATACATTTACATTCAAATGATGTGCACCCTGATCAAAATATCCATCCATTACCTGTACCAGGTTCTTCTTCTGTTCCTCTTCTGAATGTCCCAGTGCTCCCGGATTGATGGTCTGTGTATTGGAAATTCCATCCAACGCATATTCATACGGCAGTTTTGCCACAGAGTTCAGAGAAGCCAGAAGTCCGTTCTGTTCTGCTCCGTAACTCGGGTTCGCTCCCGGAGACAATGGTTCTCCTGCTCTTCTTCCATCCGGCATATTTCCGGTTGCTTTTCCGTATACCACATTCGAAGTAATCGTCAGAATCGATGTGGTCGGCTCAGAATCTCTATAAGTATGACGCTTTTCGATCTTCCGGAGGAACGTCTTCAGAAGCCATACTGCAATGTCATCGGCTCTGTCATCATCATTTCCGTATCTCGGGAAATCACCTTCTGTCTCAAAATCAATGATCAGTCCGTCTTCTTCACGGATTGGTTTTACCTTTGCATATTTGATGGCGGACAGGGAATCTACCACGTGGGAGAATCCGGCGATACCTGTCGCAAATGTTCTTCTTACATTGGTATCGATCAGAGCCATCTCTGCTGCCTCGTAATTATATTTATCATGCATATACTGGATCAGATTCAGCGTATTGACATACAGCCCTGCCAGCCAGTCCATCATCACATCATATTTCCGCATGACCTCATCATAATTCAGATATTCCGAGGTGATCGGAGCAAGTTCCGGTCCCACCTGTTCTTTTGTCTTCATATCTCTTCCGCCGTTCATCGCATAGAGCAGGCATTTTGCCAGGTTTGCTCTTGCACCGAAGAACTGCATTTCTTTTCCGGTCTCAGTAGCGGATACGCAGCAGCAGATAGAATAGTCATCTCCCCATACCGGACGCATCACGTCATCATTCTCATACTGAATAGAACTGGTTCGCACAGAGATCACTGCTGCATATTTCTTAAAGTTTTCCGGTAGTCTGGAAGAATACAGTACTGTCAGGTTTGGTTCCGGTGACGGCCCCATATTTTCCAGCGTATGCAGGAACCGATAATCTGTCCTGGTGACCATAGATCTTCCGTCCATGCCCATTCCGCCTACTTCCAGGGTGGCCCATACCGGATCTCCGGAGAACAACTGATTGTAAGACGGGATTCTTGCAAACTTCACCATTCTGCATTTCATAACGAAATGATCGATCAGCTCCTGTGCTTTTTCCTCCGTCAGCACTCCGGCTTTGATATCCCGATCCATATAAATATCCAGGAACGTCGATACACGCCCCACACTCATTGCTGCACCGTTCTGAGTCTTGATTGCTGCCAGATATCCGAAATACAGCCACTGAACAGCTTCCTTTGCATTTTTTGCCGGGCCGGAAATATCATAGCCATAAATCTTCGCCATCTCTTTCATGCCTTTCAGTGCATTCAACTGATCTGCAATCTCTCCACGCAGCCGGATCACATCCTCTGTCATGGTGCCGTCTCCACAGTTTGCCATATCTTCCTGTTTCTTTTCGATCAGAAAATCAATTCCGTACAGTGCAACTCTTCTGTAGTCTCCTACGATACGTCCTCTTCCGTAAGCATCCGGCAGACCGGTGATGATCTTGTTATGTCTTGCTTTCTTCATTTCCGGAGTATATGCCTCAAACACTGCCTGGTTGTGGGTTTTGTGATATTCCGTAAAAATTTTATGAAATTCTTCTGACGGCTCATATCCATAAGTTTTGCAGGACTCTTCTGCCATCTTGATTCCACCATACGGCATAAAAGCCCGTTTCAGCGGTTTGTCTGTCTGCAGTCCTACGATCTGCTCCAGATCCTTGTACTCTTCTTTGATGTATCCTGCCGGATAGGAAGTCAGGGAAGATACCACCTCTGTTTCCATATCCAGAACTCCGTTTTTCTGGCGCTCTTCTTTCTGTAATTTCTGCAATTCTCCCCAGAGCAGATCCGTCGCTTCCGTCGGACCGCTTAAGAAAGATTCATCCCCTTCATATGCTATATAATTTTTCTGTATAAAATCACGGACATCCACATCTTCTTTCCATTTCCGTCCCTGAAATCCATTCCATGCTGCTGTATCCATTCTTGTAGTTCCTCCTTTATTTTTCTCGTTAAGTTAGGTGTAACTAACCATCGCGCGCCATTAAGGTTAGTTATGTCTAACTTCGTGAATATAGTAACATATTCTTTTTCACTCTTCAATCCATTCTTTTCATGTTCCTCTAAAAAAACATTCCATATTTTCCCGAAATTTTGAGGAACTTTATATTCTGTTACGACTTAATAAGATGAGAAAGCGGTTCCCGGGGTAAACTTTTTCGGGATAGATAAATCTTGTCCAACCATAAACTTTTGTTCCTCACTTTACATAAATTAAAAACACCCGCAAGTGCCAGGATTACAGGGTTCTCACCTCCATCCGGACATTTGTCGGGTATTTTATGTGTTGTGTGATTGTATGATTGTGTGTTAATCATTATTTTTATCTTACAGCATCGGGATCAGTTCACGCAAAAGTCTTACGCAGTGAACGATCGCCTGTTTTTCAAACGTTGGATAATCCATCTGTACGCTTCCGTCCGCTTTGTCTGAAATCGCACGCAGGATCACATAAGGAATTTTGTTCAGATATGCTCCGTGCGCAATTGCTGCACCTTCCATCTCCGCACATCTGGCATGAAAATTTTCCTGTATCTGTTTCTTTTTTTCTCCTCCGGAAATAAACTGATCTCCACTGGCCACGCGACCGGTAAAAGTCTGAATATCCGGATTTGCTTTCTGATTGGCTTCTACAGCTTTCTTCACAAGAACGGGATCTGCCGGAAACGCCAGAACATCCATCCGCGGAACTTGTCCCACCGGATCTCCCACCGCACTGGCATCCATATCATGTTGCACGGCATCTTCCGAAACAACCATATCTCCTATATTGATCTGAGCATCCAGAGAACCTGCTACTCCTGTGTTGATTAAAGCTTCCGGCTTATAAAAATCTGCCAGAATCTGCGTGCACAGCGCTGCATTTACCTTGCCGACACCGCTTTTCACGATCACACAGTCTTTTCCGTATAAGGTTCCTTTATAAAAATCCATAGAAGCCACTGTCTTCTTTTCTGCAAACGCAAGGTCTGCGATCAGCTCCTGTACTTCCTCTTCCATCGCACCGATAATTCCAATCATCTGTTTTCCCTCCGATTTTCTTATTCGGTGTTCATTATACAGGAATCTATTTTATATTGAAAGCGCTTTTTTGCGGATAGATTGCACTTTCTCCAAGTTCCTCCTCAATTCGAAGCAACTGATTGTATTTTGCCACACGTTCGCTTCGACTCGGAGCTCCGGTCTTGATCTGGCAGGTATTCAATGCCACCGCGAGATCTGCGATCGTCGTATCCTCTGTCTCACCGGAACGATGTGATGTCACGGCCGTATAACCTGCTTTGTGAGCCATCTTAATTGCTTCCAGTGTCTCTGATACAGAACCAATCTGATTCAGCTTGATCAGGATGGAGTTTCCGCATCCCAGAGAAATTCCTTTCTGCAGACGTTCTGTATTGGTTACGAACAGATCGTCTCCTACCAACTGTATCTTATCTCCCAGTTCTTTTGTCATGATCTGCCATCCTTCCCAGTCTTCTTCATCCAGACCGTCCTCGATGGAATAGATCGGGTACTTCTCACACAGGGATTTCCAGTGCGCTACCAGCTCAGCAGATGTGAATCGTTTCTTGCATTTCGGCAGAACATATTCGCCCTTCTTATCACTCTTCCACTCACTGGAAGCCGCATCCATTGCCAGTACAAAATCTTTTCCCGGCTCATATCCGGCTTTCCTGATTGCTTCCAGAATGTATTCAATGGCTTCTTCATCGCTTGCCAGATCCGGCGCAAATCCACCTTCATCTCCCACAGAAGTTGCCAGTCCTTTAGATTTCAGGAGAGCTGCCAGTGCATGAAAGACCTCTGTACACCAGCGAAGTCCTTCCCGGAAGCTTGGTGAACCCGCCGGCATGATCATAAACTCCTGAACGTCCACGGTGTTGGCTGCATGAGCACCCCCATTCAAAATGTTCATCATCGGAACCGGCATCCGGTTTGCATTGATTCCGCCAAGGAATCGATATAACGGAAGATCCAGTGCTGCTGCCGCCGCTTTCGCCGAAGCGATTGAGACTGCCAGGATCGTATTGGCTCCTAATTTTGATTTCTCTTTGGTTCCGTCTGCTTTCAGCATGGCTGCATCCACTGCATAAATATCAGATGCATCCATTCCAACCAGCACATTGTTGATGACGGTATTAATATTTTCAACCGCTTTGCTGACTCCCTTTCCTCCGAAACGGGAAACATCTCCGTCTCTTAACTCCAACGCTTCAAATTCTCCGGTAGATGCTCCACTTGGTGCTGCACCTCTTCCGATCGTTCCATCTGCGAGATAAACCTCTGCTTCCACTGTCGGATTTCCTCTGGAATCAATAATTTCCCGGCCAATTACCTTTTCAATTTGTAAATAATCCATCCTTTTGTCTGTCCTTTCCCTAAGATTCATGTATCCTTCTATGCCCCTTTCAGGGTTTGGGGCACAGGAGTACACATGATTTATTCACACTAGTTAGACACAACTAACTGTTATCATCCTATCACAGACTTTCTAAGAATACAAGAAAAGGAAATGAGAATCTTTCTCATTTCCTTTTCTTGCGTTTTTTCTTACCAAAGTTTGCGATACAGATCCCGTAACATAGTCTCTGTAATTTCCACCGGATTATTCAACAAATTGGGATGTTTACTCCCCTGAACCAATGCTTCTTTCTGTTCCTTATCAAGCTGAAGATCTTTCAGATCTGTCCGGACACCGATCGTTCTCTTCAGGCTGTCGATTCCGTCTGCAAACGCTTCCACATCCTTAAATCCCAGCATTTTTGCCAGTTCCAGAAGTCTTCCGTCATCTTCCGCACCGTTGATCCTCAGAAAATGATCAATGGTAAGTCCGCAGGCTTCTCCGTGGGCAATCCCCAGAAGATTGGTCAGCGGATACGAGCAGGCATGCGCCGATGTGGTCTTCGGAATTGTAAATGCCAGCCCCGCTATCACCGAAGCCTCTGCCATCTTCTCTCTAGCTAATGCATGTTCCGGCTGTTCACAGGCAAGCTGCAAATAGTCAAATACCAGTTTCAACGCATGGACTGCCAATGCATCACCGATCGGGAAATGATGTTTGCTCCAGTATGCTTCCAGTGCATGACAGAGCACATCCATCCCGGTGCAGGCTGTGGTATGAGGCGGAACCGAATAGGTCAGTTCCGGATCTACAATCGCAAGCGTCGGATAAAATGCGTCACAGCTTAACGGCTTCTTCACTCCTGCCTCATGGTCTGACAGAACGGACACACAGGTAATCTCACTTCCCGTCCCCGCCGTCGTCGGTACCGCAATCAAGGGAAGGCTGGTATCCGGCAACAACGATGCATCCTCCATATAAGCCTTTACCGGACGTTCTTCCTGGCACATCACTGCCGCTGCTTTCGCGCAGTCCAACACACTTCCTCCGCCTAATGCCACCACAAAATCACATTCGTGGTCATTGATCATGGAAATACAGGCCTCACATTCCTTAATATCCGGATTAGGAGAAACCCCACCGTAAATCACACAGATCAGTCCTTCGCTTTCTTTCTGGACCTTCGCCGCAAGTCCCCGTTTCACAAAAGATGGCGAGGTGATCAGAATACCTCTGTTTCCCCCGAGTGCCTTTACTTCCTCTGCAAGCCCTTTAATCCGTCCGTTGCCAAATCGGATGGTCACAGGCTGCATATAGTTCCAATTCATATTTTGTCTCCTCTCTGTGTATCCATTCCATTTCAATGATTCTGTCCTAATACACCAACCGCTTCCAAAATATGTACCAAAATAAAAAGCTTTGTCTCAAATTATACCAGATGCCGCTTTTTTTGGGAACCCATTTTTCTTTTTATACAAAATCACTCCCAAAATCGCCACAATTCCCTCGGCTGCCGCATAGGAGATCCAGACTCCTGTCATTCCGAATCCTTTTGCCAATATAACCGCCACCGGCACGATCACAAAAAAGCCGCGTGCCAGCGAAAGAATCTGTGCCGGCACAGCCCGTTCCTGCGCCATAAAATAAACAGCTAAAATAATATTAAATCCCGCAAACCAGATTCCCGTAAAATACAGTCTCATACCATGAACCGCAATTTTTTGCAGAGTCTGACTTCCCTCGCTGTTAAAGGCCGCTGTCAGCGGGTCCGCTCCCAGATAAAAGATCAGATAAATCAGAACCGATGAGATTGCCATCACAAGCATCGCCAGTTCCAGAAGCTTTTTCATGTGATCTTCTTTCTGTCTGCCATATTCCCGGCTGATCAACGGCTGCGTTCCCTGTGCAATTCCGGTATGGATCGCCGTCACCACATAAGCCAGATTTGCTACCACGCCATAGGCTGCAACTCCGGTATTTCCTTCCAGATTCAAAATCAACAGATTGAATACAAACATCACCACACCGGATGCCAGTTCCGTAATCAAAGACGGAACACCCAGAGCCAGAATTCCCCGGAATATTTTTCCTTCCGGTCTTGTCCTTCTGAAATGAAAACCACAGTCTTTCTTCTTCCAGTGCCCGTGACTTGCCCAAATTCCGACAATCGGCGCACATCCTGTTGCCAGTACCGCTCCGAAAATCCCCATATGCAATGGATACATAAAAATATAATCCAGAACAATATTGGAAAAACTGCCAAGGAGCATGGCGCACATTGCCCGTCTCGGTGCTCCGTCATTTCTGACAAAACAGACAAAAATATCATTTAGCATAAACGCCGGAGAGAAGAACAGAATAACCTGCAGATAAACTCTGGTCATTTCAAATACTTCCGTATTTGCTCCCAGCCATCCGGCAAAGGTTGCCGACAGAAATAATCCTGACAAAACGAAGATCACTCCGAAGATTCCATACAGAATCACGGTCTGGGAAAAAATCTGATCCGCCATCCTTTGCTGATTCTGTCCTCTGGCAATCGAAAATCTGGTTGCACCTCCCATCCCCAGCATCAAACCGCTCCCATGGACCATACTGTAAATCGGTAGTGCCAGATTCAGGGCTGTTAAGCCATTTGCCCCGATCGCATTTGCAATAAAAAAAGTATCTGCCAGAATATAGCAGGACAACCCGATCATCCCACAGACATTTGCCGCAATATATTTTGCCAGTTCTTTCTTTAACTCCTTCATTCCTGTCATTTTCTCCTCTTTTCTACCATTCAAACAAAAAAAGCCAGGCTTTCCATCTTCTGAGACCTAACGATAGAAAGTCTGACGCTTCTGCTGCCTACCCGGTGGCAGACAACCACGTATCTTCTGATATTTATTTTTCGAAAATAATCATACACAATCTTATGTAAAAAATCAACCCCAAACAAATTCCCCATCAGAATAAAAAGCAAAAAGAAACTATTGACTCTACAACAGTTATAGGGTTTACTATATTCAGGCGAAAGGAGTTTTAGTCTTATGGAAAAAAATCTTACAACCGGCAGTGTCTTCAAGACCTTACTTGCATTTTCTCTGCCTTATTTGTTCTCATACTTTTTGCAGACCCTCTACGGAATGGCGGATCTGTTTATCATCGGACAGTTTGATCCGGTCGCACATATCACCGCCGTTTCCATCGGGAGTCAGGTCATGCATATGCTGACTGTCATGATCGTAGGACTGGCGATGGGGTCTACCGTTATGATTGCACAGTCTGTCGGCGCCGGACAAAAAGAGCGTGCTTCCCTTACCACCGGAAATACCGTCACGCTGTTTATGATCGCTTCTGTGCTTTTGACGATTCTTCTGCTGTTTTTGATCCGTCCGATTGTCACGGTCATGTCTACCCCGGTCGAAGCTGTCCCTGGTACCATCACCTATCTGACAATCTGCTTCCTCGGAATTCCCTGTATTACTGCATACAATGTGATCAGTTCCATTTTCCGTGGAATGGGAGATTCCAAAAGCCCCATGTATTTTATCGCGATTGCCTGTGTTTCCAATATTATTCTGGATTATCTTTTTATCGGATTTTTCCATTTTGGTCCTGCCGGAGCCGCCCTTGGAACCACAGTGTCTCAGGCGATCAGTGTCCTGGCGGCTTTGATTTCACTTTACATCCATCCTACAGGGCTTTCTGTCTCGCTTCATGATCTTCGTCCCCGCAGAAATATTATGGGACAGATTTTAAAAATCGGAATCCCGGTTGCCATGCAGGATGGACTAATCCAGGTCGCTTTCATTATCATCACCATCATTGCCAACCGTCGCGGGCTCAACACGGCCGCTGCCGTCGGCATCGTCGAAAAAGTGATCAGCTTCTTCTTTCTGGTTCCATCTTCCACGCTTTCTGCCGTCTCTGCATTGGGCGCACAGAATATCGGAGCCGGAAAATACAACCGTGCCACACAGACCCTTCGCTATGCAATTTACATCGCAGCCGGTTTTGGACTGACCGTGTCCGTTCTGATTCAGGGTATCGCTCCATTTGTGGTTGCTCTCTTCACCTCTGATCCGGCGGTTATTCATCTTGGAACCCAATATTTACGTGGATATATACTGGACTGCTTTTTTGCCGGCATCCATTTCTGTTTCAGTGGTTATTTCTGCGCCAGTGGAAAATCCGGATATTCCTTCCTGCATAATATTGCTTCCATCACACTTGCCAGAATACCCGGTGTTTATCTGACTTCCATTTGGTTTCCGGATACCCTGTTTCCTATGGGACTGGCCACGGTGAGCGGATCTATCCTGTCCTGTTGTATCTGTCTGTTTCTGTTTCTCAGACTACATGCGACCCAAAAGGTGCAGGAATAATTTGTCAGGGACTAATTTTACCGCTCAGTCTTCTTCAATATGTTCTCTTCCTTGATCAATGATCGTACGCACATGTCCGTCTGCCAGAGAATAGAAAACGGATTTTCCTTCCCTTCTGCTTTTCACCAGCTTATTCTGCTTCAGAATCCGAAGTTGGTGGGAAATCGCAGACTGCGTCATATTCAGTGCCTCCGCCAGATCACAGACACACACTTCTGCTTCAAACAACACGTAAAGGATCCGGATTCTGGTGGAATCTCCAAATACTTTAAACAGTTCCGCCAGATCATAAAGTTCCTCTTCCCGGGGAAGTTTTTCGTTGACGATGTGAAGCAGATCTTCATGAAGTTCTTTTGTTTCACAGCATTCGATCTCGTTTTGATTCTCGTTCATTTTATTATCCTTCTCCTAAAGATTCTTTACATAAAGTGCCCGAATCGCATTTAATACTGCGATCACCATAACTCCTACATCTGCGAAGATCGCCATCCACATGTTTGCAATTCCGATAGCGCCAAGGAACAGGCAGATGATCTTGATTCCGATGGCGAAGTAAATATTTTCATATACAATCCGAAGACATTTTCTGGAAATTCGAATCGCCTTTGAAATTTTCAGCGGATCATCGTCCATCAGAACGATATCAGCCGCTTCAATGGCTGCATCAGATCCCAGAGCACCCATGGCAATTCCGATATCCGCACGGGAAAGAACCGGAGCATCATTGATTCCGTCTCCAACGAACGCCAATTTTTCTTTTTCCTTCTTCTTTCCGAGAAGTTCTTCCACTTTTACTACTTTATCCGCCGGAAGCAGCTCACTGTAGACTTCGTCGATTCCAAGTTCTGCTGCTACCTGTTCTGCCACCTGTTTCCGGTCACCGGTCAACATCACAGTTTTCTTGATTCCGGCACGTTTCAACGCTTCTACCGCTTCTTTTGCATGCGGCTTCATCAGATCAGAAATCAGGATATGTCCGGCATAGACTCCGTCAATTGCCATATGAACCACCGTTCCCACACTGTGACAATCCATATAATCCACGTTCAGGTGATCCATCAGTTTCGTATTTCCTACTGCGACCGTAACCCCGTCTACCTTTGCGATCACACCATTTCCGCTGATCTCTTCCACATCGGAAACTCTGGTCTTGTCAATCGGTTTTCCATAGGCTTTTTGCAGACTCTTACTGATCGGATGTGTGGAATAGCTCTCAGCCAGTGCCGCATATTCCAGAATCTCGTCTGCATTTTTCTCATTGTGGTGGACACCGCTTACCTCAAACACTCCCTGTGTCATTGTACCAGTCTTATCAAACACCACATATTTTGTCTCTGACAATGTTTCCAGATAGTTGGAACCTTTTACCAGTACTCCCGCATTGCTGGCACCTCCGATTCCTGCGAAGAAACTAAGCGGAATACTGATTACAAGGGCACATGGGCAACTGATAACCAGGAAAGTCAACGCACGAAAGATCCAGTCTCCCCACATCGGTGATACTCCCATCACTGCCATACGGACAATCGGCGGGAGCAATGCCAGTGCAACTGCTCCGTAACAGACTGCCGGTGTATAATATCTGGCAAATTTAGAGATAAAGTTTTCAGATCTTGATTTCTTTGAACTGGAATTCTCCACCAGTTCCAGGATCTTAGATACCGTGGATTCTCCAAATTCCTTTGTGGTACGGATCTTCAGAAGTCCGGTCATATTGATACAACCACTAATGACCTCATCCCCTTCTGCTGCTTCTCTCGGAAGACTTTCTCCTGTCAGGGCACTGGTATTTAAGGTAGAGGAGCCTTCGGTAATCACTCCGTCGATCGGCACCTTTTCTCCCGGCTGTACCACGATCTCTGTTCCAATCTCGATCTCATCCGGATCCACCTGTTCCAGACTTCCATCCTCTTTTTCAATATTTGCATAATCCGGACGGATATCCATCAGATCACTGATATTTCTCCGGCTTTTTCCAACCGCATAACTCTGGAACAGCTCACCGATCTGATAAAATAGCATAACCGCTGTTCCCTCTACATAATCTCCAAGAAGAATCGCTCCGACTGTTGCAACCGCCATCAGAAAGTTCTCATCAAATACCTGTTGGTTCTTAATTCCCTTTCCTGCTTTGATTAGAATATCATATCCGATAATCAGATATGGAATCATGTATAATAAAAATTTCAAGGTCCCATCTACCGGAAGGAAATGCAGAACTCCGATACACAAAACAGCAAGGAGGATCCTTTTCAAAACTTTTTTCTGTTTCTTATTCATGTTTCATTCACCTCTTCTAACGACAAACGCATCCATTTTTAGAGGAAAATCTCGCAGTCGTCTTCTACCTTCTTGCAGTTCTTTAATACGTCCTGCATAACTGCCTTATAGTCTGCTCCGTCCTCAAATTCTACATTCATTTTCAAAGTCATGAAGTTTACCACTGCATTTTTAATACCTTCTGTCTTGTTTGCAGCTTCCTCCATCTTGTTTGCACAGTTTGCACAGTCTACATCGATTTTGTAAGTCTTTTTCATGATCTTCTTTCCTTTCTCTTTTCCTGTCTTGTTTTTAAAATTCTTTCATATGAACAATTATTCATATGTTTGATTCTATTATACACCGGACATATTCTATGTCAATATAATTTTGTAAGATTCCGCAAAATTCTAATGAATTAACAATTGTTTTACCTGTTTCTCCACATAATCCAGAAATCCTCTGGTTGCCGAAGATACATAAGTCTGCTTGCCATATACCGCGAAAATTTCCGAGCGGAACTCCCTCTCCCTGATCGGATATCCGCAAAGCTCCCTGTTGTCTCTAAAGATACTCTGAGGCACAATCCCTATCCCCATCGCTTTTTCTGCCATGGAAATCACCGTCCTCGCATCTTCACATTGACAGAAAATCTCCGGTGTCAGTTCCTGCTTTCTAAAAGCCTCCGTAATCAGCGGCTCCCATCTTCGATACAAGATCATCGGAATCCCTGTCAGTTCCTTTAACGCAATGGACTGTTCCGGTTCATCCGCCTGTTTTTGAAAAAATTCTTCTTTTCCCACCACATAAAGATCTTCCTTTAATATAGGAACTCTTTTCAGATCCGATGCCGAAAATGGAGTCCGCACAAACGCCATTTCCACCTGATGCATCCTGGTCTTTTCAATCATCTGGTAGGTATTGCCCTCCTGAATTTCAAAATGAATCCTCGGATGATCCTTTCGGAATTCTTTCATCCAGTCCAGAAACATCCCACCGCACAAGGAAGACACCACACCGATCCTTAACGTGCCCGCAACTCCCGACTCAATATCTCTCATTTCCCTTCTTGCCGAGTCAAACTGCTCCAGAATCGCCGATGCCCTCTGATAAAATTTCTGTCCCGCCTCTGTCAGCTCCATATGTCTGGTATTCCGGTCAAACAGGACGCAACCCAGTTCTTCTTCCAGAAGTTTCAGTTGCACGCTGACCGGAGGCTGGGAAATGTGCAGACTCTTTGCCGCCTCCGTGATCGTCCCCTTTTCTGCTACTGCCACAAAATATACTAACTGTCGAATCTCCATCTGCTCACTGCTCCCTTTCTCCTGCTCGTTTTCAAGCTCTTCTTTTTAAATACTTTCTCTTATCATTCACTTTTCTTACATCTCTCATTTTTTGCCATACGTCTTCTTTCTTAATATTTTCTTTCTTAACCTTTTATGTATTTTGTAACTCTATAAATTTCCCCATATCCGTCTCATTTCATATAGGAACGCTTCAAGAATCTTCATACTTTCATATACAGGTTTTATATATAAATTCCATTTATAGTTTTTTCATATATATAGCACATATTTTCCATACTTTCAATATAGTTGAAACTGCGCTATACTGGTAACGATATTTAGTACAAAAGGAAAGAGAGGATGCTTTATGACTCGTTTACGAGATTTGTTTTTTTCATTTGCAAAAGTCGGCGTCATGACCTTTGGCGGTGGCTACGCTATGTTGCCTATGCTGCAACGGGAAATCGTTGACAACCGTGGCTGGGCAACCGAAGAAGAGCTGATGGACTATTTTGCCATCGGTCAGTGTACGCCGGGAATCATTTCCGTCAATACCGCCACTTTCATCGGTCAGAAAACCAGAGGAAATATCGGTGGAATTTTTGCCACATTAGGTGTGGTCTTCCCTTCCACCGTCATCATCAGTATTCTTGCCGGTATCATTACGACTATCGATGATCTTCCGGCTGTTCAGAACGCGTTCGGTGGAATCCGCGTCTGTGTCTGCGTTCTGATTTTCAACGCAATCTGTAAGCTCTGGAAAGGTGCGATCAAAGGTTCCCTTTCTGTCGGCATTTTCCTGGTTGTGGCTCTTGGTTCCTACTTTTTAAGTATTTCACCGGCAATCTTTGTCGTTGCTGCCGGTCTGATCGGAATCGTTCTGGAACTGACAGGTGCCAGAAAATCTACTGATGCTAAGGCTTCTGATTCAGTTTCTTCCGATAAGAAAGGAGGTGATCAGGCATGATCTATTTGAGACTGTTCCTCGAATTTTTCAAAGCCGGCCTGTTTGCCGTAGGCGGCGGTCTTGCTACCCTTCCGTTCCTGTCAGATATGGCAACTTCCACCGGATGGTTTACTCACAGTCAGTTAGCTGACATGGTAGCAGTTTCTGAATCTACTCCCGGACCTCTGGGCGTCAATATGGCAACCTATGTTGGTTATACCGTAAAAGGAGTTCCCGGTGCGGTTATCGCGACGCTTGGGCTGATCACCCCATCTGTCATTATCATTTTGATCATCGCCCTGTTTTTAAAGAGCTTTCGTCATAACCATTTTGTTGAGGCCGCTTTCGAATGTCTTCGCCCAGCTTCGTTGGGACTGATCACTGCATCCGGTATTGCAGTTGCTGTTACCGCCCTTTTTGTTTCTTCTACCTTTGAGAAAGGATTTATCGGTTCGATCCACTGGAAAGCGATCCCGCTTTCCATCCTTCTCCTGCTTGTAACCAGAGTCTTTAAGAAGACAAAAGGACTTCATCCCATCATCTGGATCGGTGTATCCGCAGTGGTTGGAATCGTCTTTTCCTTCGCAGGAGTGTAAATCACATTAGCTATGTAACTAAAAAGGACAAAATGTGTTAATGAAAACCATTATCCTTACGCAAAAGGTTGCAACGGGAACCGCTTACGCTTGCCTTATGCATTCCTTTTGCGTAAGAAATAAGATGTAAACCTTCATAATAAAACAGAGAAGACATATCATGTTCACATAAATATATCTTCTCTGTTTTGCATTTTTCCGGGTTCTTTTTTCTTATTTTCATTCTTACATCTGCTTTCTGACGACGGCATATTCATCCCCGTTCCGATAATAGGGACATTCATAGTGGTCATCTGACAGCAGTCTCATATATTCATCCTCATCCATATTGATATCGCAGAAATAGCACTCATACTCTTCATCGTAGTTATAGAATGCACACGTCTCACAATTCCCCATTTTCTATCTCCTCATTGTCTGCATCCACTGATTCTTCCATCTGCTCCGCTTGTTCCTCCAGCATACGCATGATTGGATTTTTGGGATTTTCCATCAGTTTTGCATTGGTAAATTCTGCCCACTCATAATTATTCATATATTCTCCGCGATAGGAATTGATGGCCTTGATATCTCCTTTTAAAAATTCATAGAAATCACAATGAATCTTTGAGGGATCCACCGCACTCTGATTCCTTGATCTTACCAGCACATCTTCCACACCTGCCTGTTTCAGCGTCTTTCTCAGAGAAGAAACAATAGTCGTAACCTGTTTGGCTTTACTGTCATCACCCCAGAGAGTCATGGCAATCTCCGCATTGGTCAGAGCCGCACCTCTGCGGTCGATCAATAACGCCAGTAATTCTTTCGCTTTTTCTCTCTCCCAGTTCAGATTCTGATAATCCACAAACGCCACAAAATTCCCGAACGTATGGATATGCAGCCTGTGATCGATCGGTTCTTCCTGCGTCAACAGCGTATTCAATTCTCCCAGTGTCTTCCGGATCATTTCCTGTGTGATTGGTTTCAGCAGATATCCGACTGCATGAACCTGAAATGCATCCATCGCATAGTCTGAGTAAGCTGTGCAGAAAATAATTTTCACTTTCGGCTTTTCTTCCCTCAGACGTTTTGCCAGCTCCACACCGGTCATCCCTCGAAGCTTTACATCCAGAAACGCATAATCCAAAGGCTCGTCCTTCATCCATTCCAGATGTTTGAACACATCATCCACTTCATCAAAGCCCTGAACATTATCCTGTGGATTACAGAAGATTTCTTCCAGATTCTTCATCAGAGACCAGAGTACGATCGGTTCATCATCTACCGCCAGTATATTCATAACATTTTCTCACCTGCACTACGTATTCTTCTAATCAATCAGATTATTCTGGAATCTGGACAAATGCTCGTAAGGAAGAATCAACCGTCCTCTGTAAAGCCCGCATCCATCATTGATCAGACTGTTATTTGCCGCCGCAAACATATTCACATCCAGTTCGGACAGTTCTAGGGACGCAAGCTTCATTCCCCGTTCATACGCCTCATCGAAATAAATATTTTCGCCTTTCGGGATCCTGTCTCTCCTGGATCGTTCTTCCTGCTGCCGTTTCTCATATCCCAGATGATTCACCGGGCCGATTTCCGCCGCATCATCCATCTGTTTGGTCCGAAGCTGGAATTCCATATAGCTTCTGGAGCAATTGTCGTAAAGCGTCAGATGCAACGACTGATATTCTTCTTCCCCGGATTCCGAAGTTCTGTGAGAAATGTAATCTCTGTAATAAGGTCTGACCTCCTCCGACAGAAGTGGGGATGTACTCTCCATAATCCCCTTTGCCGGTTCTGCCGTAAATCCCCGTTCCTCCAGAAATCCCGGCAGTTCATTGGCAATCTGATACAGATATTCCAACTCCGCTCTCTCTGCATCTTCCTTTGTCTTATAATGGCACCGCGGCATGGAGATCACGATCCGATATGCAATCAGATCTCGAAAACAGCTCAATCGTTCTTTCAGCTGTTCCACCGTCGGATATGTTCCGTGATCTTTATAATAATTATAGATATATTCCACAATATAACCGTTAAACTTTTCTTCCGCCCGGATCAGTGATTTGATCCTTCCTTTAAATGTAAAAGCCAGAAGAGGATATTTTTTCGCCATAAATTTGTAGAATTCCCGGATTATCTGAGACTGTGCCGTCAGGAAGTCATTGTGTTCCAGAAGTTCCCGGATCTGGATCAGAAAATTGCAGTGAATCTGATCAATGGCATTCCCCGTCTTTTTTGCGTCAGTCCTTAAGTCATTGGTATAATTTCTCAAAATACGGAAAATCGTGTCTCCCGAATATAAATAGTCATTTAATGTTATCATCTTTTGTCGCTCCCTGATTTAATCTCTTCGACTTCAACCTTCTCGATCACAGTCTGTGTATTTCTTCCTTTTCTCTCCCAGATCAACAGATACACGCCACATTCTATGGAATCTTCCGCAAACAGAAACGGTTCCTCCCGAAAGATCCAGACCTTTTTCCCCGTTTTCTCTATCTGCTCCCTGCGCAGATTCGCAGCCTTTTGAAGCTGGCAAAACGTCTGTGTCACCTGTTCATCAAATTCCCGTTTCGGATAACCAGATGCCGCCTGTTGCATTTTCTCCCAGATTCCGAGAAACAAAGCCTGATGTCTGTTCTGATGAAGTATTTTCCCCAAATGTTTTCCAATCCATTTCACCGGAAATCTCTCATAGAGGTGCAGCCATTTAAGAAAGGATCTGTCTCCTGCCTCTCCTGCGTACTTCTTCATCACTGCAATCGCCTGCTCTGTCACATTCCAGGGATTCTCTCTTTCCACCCGATACGCCTTTGAAACCGCCGGATAACAACTGTTCAATGGCGGAAAGTCTGCCAGCGCAGCCAGTTCCCGCTCCGCTTCCACACAGTACGCTTCGCCCAGGTACTCCAGCTTATCTCTGAGAATCGCGATCTTATATTCCATTTGCCGAAGATATTCGTAGCCTTCCATCCAGAAATGTCCGATCTCACCATAATCATACAGATACACCTGTAGATTCAGATCCTGGAAAAACACTGTGACTACCTGATCCCCCTGTTCTACCACCAGAACATATTCGTTATTTTCACGGCTCAGGCTTGCCCCCAGCTCTCCTTCATAATCTTCCCGGTAATTGCCGGTCATTCTCCCGTTTATAAAAAGCAGGAAGCTTTCCACCGCGTCATTCATCAGATAGATCAGACGAAGCCCGTCTTCTGTTTTCTGCAATTCAAACTGATCCTGGCTCAAAAGTTCTTCCAGCATCCGGATTTCCTTTGTTACGGTCATCCATTCTCTCCCATTTTCCCACAGGATATCATGCTCTGTGAATCCTGATAAATTTATGCTACAGGGTGCACTCTTTTTACACCCATTCCTTCACGATATCGTATGTCTGATAGCAAGCTATAGAATGAAAAAGGGCGATGACATTTCGATACTTCGAACCTCATCGTCCCCTTTTGCAGATCATATCAATGTAAAACTGATAATACCTAACGCATGAAGTGCTTCAATAATCAGCTCCGCACTGCAAATTGCAAGAATTCCGAAATCACAGTTTTTGTATAATTCCAGCTTGCTTTCGTCAAGATTCGACCGTCTCAAAATATGTGGATTGATCAGATCAATCGCTGACAAAATCACTAAAACGATCATAAGTACTACTAAAACTCCATGGGGCATTGAATTTCCCTCCTGCTACTTTTCTTCTGTATCATATAGAATTTACGATTTCTGTATCTTGTTTATTATAAGATAGAATGTCTTACAAATCAATCCCTGAGCGCATGGACTTTTCTCTAAAAATCTTTTATAATAAAACCACTATACTTTTTTGGGGGAAATTACTTATGAACAATCGCGATTCATTTCAAAGCCGGTGGGGATTTATCCTTGCCTGCATCGGTTCTGCTGTGGGTATGGGCAATATCTGGATGTTTCCTACCCGCGTTTCACTTTATGGAGGCGGGTCTTTTCTGATCCCTTATATCCTTTTCGTTATTCTGATTGGTTTCACCGGTGTCATTACCGAAATGAGCTTTGGTCGCGCCACCAGATCCGGGCCGATCGACGCTTTCGGCATTGCCTGTGAGAAAAAAGAACATCGAAAACTGGGCGAGACGTTTGGTCTGATTCCGGTATTCGGTTCTCTTGCCATGGCCATCGGCTATACCGTCGTCATGGGCTGGATTTTAAAATATGCCATCGGAACCCTGACCGGAAGTACTCTTGCCTATACTGATGTAGAAGAATACGGGGCAGCTTTCGGTTCCATGGCTTCTGCTTTCGGTAACAACCTCTGGCAGGTTGCCGCTCTGGTTCTCTGTATGCTGATTCTGATGCTTGGTGTGGGAGGCGGCATCGAACGTGCTGGAAAGATTATGATGCCTTTGTTCTTTCTTCTGTTTGTGATCCTGGCTGTCTATGTTGCTTTTCAGCCGGGTGCCATTGATGGTTATCGTTATATTTTTCGGATAGATCCAAAAGCTTTTTCCGATCCGACCACCTGGATCTTCGCACTGGGACAGGCTTTCTTCTCCCTGTCCGTTGCCGGAAACGGAACTTTGATTTACGGTTCCTACTTGTCCGATAAAGAAAATATACCGGAATCCGCATCGAAGGTTGCACTCTTTGATACACTGGCTGCCATTCTTGCCGCACTGGTTATCATCCCGGCGATGGCAACCACCGGAGCCAGATTAAATCAGGGCGGTCCGGGACTTCTGTTTATTTTTCTTCCCCACCTGATCCGCACCATGCCGGGCGGACGCTTAATCGCTATTATTTTCTTTGCCGCAGTATTGCTGGCAGGAATGACTTCCCTGATCAACCTGTACGAAGCTCCGATTGCAACTGTTCAGGAGCAATTTCACCTGTCCAGAGTTCCAGCCTGTGCAGTCATCGGGATCATCGGCACGATCGTCTCTCTGCTGATCCAGGGCATTGTCTCCGACTGGATGGATGTGCTATCTATTTATATCTGCCCGCTCGGCGCAGGACTGGCAGGCATCATGTTCTTCTGGGTTTGCGGAAAAACTTATGTAGAAAAAGAGGTCAACAAAGGCCGTGAGAAAACATTTACATCTCTTTTCTTCCCGATCTGTAAGTATCTCTACATCCCGATTTGTTTCTTTGTGCTGATCCTCGGAATCGCACTTGGGGGAATCGGATAGGGCAAGACAGACATAGGAAAAATATCTGACCATTGGCAAATACTCTGTAAAATCGGAACGGCAGATTTTCCTTTTTCGTCAGAGTATATTCCACCTTTGGCGGAATTTCATCATAAGATTTCCTTGCAATCATTCCATCTTCTATCAGATCTTTTAACGTTGACGCAAGAACCGCATCCATTATATTATACATTTCCTTACGGATTTCGCTGTAACGCAGTCTCTCATTTGCTGACAATACGCATAAAATGCGGGACTTCCATTTTCCACCAAATACTGCCAGACCATATTCCAACGGGCAGCGTATATCATCCTCTAATTTTTTCTTATATTTTGCCATATAAAATCACCTTCAAGTTTTTTAATATTATAACTTGAAGGTGATCTTTTTAAAGTTACTATGAAATTTATGAGTATCTTTTCTGTTAAATTTCTTTTTTATTCTCTGCTCCCGGTGTGGTAACAATGACTTTGGAAGGTGTGATCACAAGCGCCCCTTTCGCAGTTGCCGCCCCATTAAACATCTTCTCAACCATAGCTTTAAATGTATCGACTAATTCCCCTTCCGTTACATATTCGGCAGTTCCCTTGATCTGGTACCCTTCCAGACTCTACGCATCATATGCAGAAATTGCAATTTTCCCATGATTTGCCCTGATGTTATTTAATGTTGTCTCAAGGAAAACATCTCCTACAACCAACTTTCCCTCCGTTTTTTATTCTTTATGCATAGGGCAAAATCACTCACGATACATCCGCCACAGCTCACAACGGGAAAGGTTCCAAACATCAGGAATGCAGCGTCTGCGGCTATAAGGAATCTCAAAAAAAGGAACGAAAGCATTGCAATCACATCGCTTCCGTTCCTTTTCTTTTTATTCACTCTATAGAATCAGCCATTTCGTCATGCTTCACATGTTTTAAAAATTCTCTATCCAAACACCTATGTTCCACATTTCTCAATTGCGAGTTCTGTCTCAGTAGTCTTATCCCAAAGATCTCCCTTAAAATACTTCGATCTCAAGATCATCCAGATCCGGCTCTTCCTCTTCTTCCATCTCATTTACAGTTGCCTCCGCCGGTTTATCTTTTGCGATCACCGCATAAACCAGTCCGGTTACTACAACGTTCACTGCGATTGCCAGAAGTCCTGTCCACGGACGAGTCATGGTTGGCAACATCAAAAATCCTCCAAACGGTACGGTAGAATCAGCACCAAAGATCATAGTGATTGCTCCTCCACATGCTCCACCGATTGCGGAAGCAATAATTCCACGAACCAGGTCACTCATGATGATCGGGATAACACCTTCTACGATGTTTAACACGCCCATCGGAACCGCTGATTTCAGGTTTTCAATCTGTTCCTCTTCGTAAATGTTCTTGTGCAGAAGTTTTGCAATAAAGTAAGCCAATCCGAATCCAATCGGAGTTGCTGTATTTACCAGCTGAAGTGCAGTGACAGGCTCTTTGATTCCGGAAGCCAGCAGTGTCAGGGTAAATGCATAAACGGTCTTGTTGATCGGGCCACCGAAATCCACGATACACAGACTTCCGATTACGACTCCGAGAACCAGTTTGGAAGAAGTTCCAAGTCCCAGAAGTACGTTAGTCAGCCATTCTGTAAATGCTGCGATCGGTACACCGAATACATAGATCATAACCAGTCCGGTGACAAAGGATGAAATCAACGGAATGATAACCGTCGGCATCAATCCCTTAGCCCATGCAGGAACCTTAATATGTTTAATCAGTGCAAGTACCAGGAATCCGGCAATGTATCCGCCAAGGATTCCACCGATAAATCCGGCGCTGATTGCGATTGCAGAAAGACCTGCTACAAATCCAGGAGCGATTCCCGGTTTTCCTGCGATTGAAAATGCAATTCCCACCGCGATGATCAGTGGAAGTAATCCAAGTGCCGCTCCACCCATAGTTGCCAGCGCATCCCAGAAAGTGAAACTTCCCTGTACCAGCCCATCTGAGTACATATTGGTTCCACCAAATGCCATACCGATTGCCACCAGAAAACCACCACCACATACGATCGGGATCATATAGGAAATGGCAGTCAGCAGATGTCCTTTTAAATTCAAACTTTTTATCTTTTCCATATTCTCTTACCTCGTTAATTTACTTTACTATAGGAACTACATGATCGTGATATCATCCAGATCAATGTCTTCCTCTTCTGTCTCTTCTGCTTCTTCAGCTTCTTCTGTCAATGCTCTGATCACATCTTCTACAGAACCGGCTCCGATCAGTTTTGCGACCACCGCATCATCTCCCAAACGCTTGGAAAACATTGCCAGAAGTTTCAGATGTTCCATTGCTGCTTCATTGTCAGTACCAACAGCAAACAAAATGATCACTTTTGCTCCGGTATCATCCAGGCTTTCCCATTCAATTTCCTGATCCAGGACTGCAATGGCAACTCCCGGTGTTACGACTGCTTCGCTTTTTCCATGAGGGATCGCGATATAATTTCCAACACCGGTCTCTCCGATTTCTTCTCTGACATACACATCCTTGATAAACTGTGCTTTGTCATTGATATTTCCGGCTTTCACAAACAGCTCTGCCATCTGATCCAGTGCTTCGGCTTTATCCTTTACATTCAGGCCGGTTACAATTGTCTCCGGTGTCAGAATCTTCATAAATTCCATATCTGCCATAATCTCAGTTATCCTCCCGCAATTTTAAGCTGCTATAATCTGTTTTGCTTTTTCCATCAGCTTATTTGGTGACTTAATTGCAACGTCTGTAGAAACTTTAATTACTTTCTTGCCTGCAAAACGATCAGTATCTGCAATCTTAACGTCAATCGCAAGGATTACCAGATCTGCTTCTTTGATTTCTTCCTCTGTCAGCGCATTTTCTCTTCCGATACTTCCCTGTGTCTCAAACTTTGCTTCGATTCCGGCTTTCTCTGCTGCCTTCTCCAGTTTTTCCTGTGCCATATAAGTGTGGGCAATTCCAACGGTACATGCGCATACTCCAACGATTTTCATTCTTTATATCCTCCTTAGATCTTTCTCTTGTTTCTTTCTGCATCTAATATAGCATTTGGGGCATAAAAAAAAGAAGTCCAGATCCTTTCAACTTTTTTTGAAATTCACTGGACTCTCTTTCTGTAGTTATTTTGCAGTCCCGTTCTCTGCAAACCTTTTATGGAATTTCCACTGCCGGTTTCTTCCGAAAAATTCTGAATACAATCGGCAGCAGAAAGCAGCACAGGCAAAATCCCAACATTTGCCCGCCGGAAAATCTTGTCGTCAGATGACCAAACACGATTCCCACCGCACAGAAATCTGCATCTGAAAAACAGGTTCCGGACAGATTCAAAGTCCCAAGCACCGGCATCACCAGCAATGACAGCACAGAAATCAGGATTCCCTGTACGTAAGATCCTGCAATGCACCCCCGTACTCCTCCTTTTGAATTTGCAAACACTCCTGCAGATCCTCCGCAGAAAAAGTGGGCCACCACTCCCGGAACAATCACCGGAAGCATCAAGTTCCTGCTCCACAGATTCAACTGCATGATCACAAGCATGGTCGTGATTCCACCGAGAAAAGACATGAAGAAGCCGATCATGACTGCGTTGGGTGCATAAGAAAACAAGATCGGACAATCTACCGCCGGTTTGGCATGTGGTACCAGTTTTTTTGCAATTCCCTTAAACGCCGGCACAATTTCTGCCACGACCAAACGTACACCTGCCAAGATCATGTAGATTCCAGCCGCAAATTTTGCTCCCTGAATCACCGCATACGTGATCCAGTGTCCATATTCTCCGCTTCGATATGACAGATCCAGCAGACTCAGATCCGTTCGAAAAACTGCGATTCTACACAAAATCAGAAACATTCCGGTCATCAGCAAAAAAAGTTCCACCGTAGAATCCCGCATAAAAGAAAGTTTTGACGGAAAACGGATTTCTTCTGTTGATCGGATCTTTTCCCGATCCATTCTCCTTGTTACAAGCTCCGCCACTTTTCCCGCCGTTACATATCCCAGGGTGGAGAAATGTCCCAATGCAATCTTGTCGCCTTTTGTGATCTCCCGCATAAAAGGCTGCGCCATGGCTGGCATGCACGTCATAAACAGCCCAAGGATCAAGGAGCCCGCCACAACGATCTGCCAGCTTTCCATATTCCCCTGATGGAACACGACCGCCAACAAACATGCCATATACAGGATATGATGCCCGGTCAGAAAAATATAGGGAAATCTTCCGAACCTCGCCAGAATCAGATTGGTGATCATTCCCAGAAACATCATGGTCGATACTTCCATTGCATAAAAGCGGATCCCCAAAGACGATACCGCCTCCATGTTCGGAACTACCCCCTGAATATGGAAATCATAGTTAAACAAGACCCCAAACTCTCGCAGCGCTCCCGACTGTAAGAAATCAGATCCTGCCGTCAACAGCACAAATCCGACCACCGCGGTCGCAGTTCCCCGGATTACCTGGTCTGCCGGCTTTTTCTGCAAAAGCAGACCAATCAGCGTCACTCCGCCCATGATCAGCGCCGGAGTCATGAAAATTTCCTGAATGATTATCAAAATATGCTGCATGTTTCCTGTCCTTTTTTCTCCTTCTTTCGATTCAGCTTCGTCTTTATTTTCGTGTTCCTTTTTACATTTCCGTCTATCCCATCTATGACTTTGATCACTCCTCAGATAATCTTGTCCGCAACAAGGTACAGATCTCCTCCGGTGTGCGGCACTGCATCAGTTCATCCACCTGTTCTGCCTTTGCAAGTCCTTTTCGGATATCCCTTAAGATTCCCATATGTTTATACTGGTCTTCTACTACAAGACAGAAAACCACCCTTGCCTTCTTTCCTCCCTGAAATTCAATGCCATCCGGTGCAATTCCAATGGAAAAATCCAGATGCCGGACCCCATTTTCCGGTCGGGCATGTGCCAGGATCAGATCCGGCGTCACAAACATATACGGCCCCGCTTCCTTTAGCCGGTCAATAATACAATCTACATAAAGTTCTTCCATGCTTTCCCGTTTCAGGAGCGGATCTGATACCTTTCGAATCGCATCTTCCCAGGAGTCACCTTTATTCAGGAACAGGATTCTGTCTTCCGTCAGGAAATCGGTCAGGTGCCAGACGTCCGGGTTTAACACCGGCTGATGCTCCTCCGACTGTCCTCTGAAAAATCGTTCCAGATCATTTCTCAGCTCCGCATGTTTCTCTTTTGCCACATACTTTTTGACGATCTGATACAGGGCATCTGTATCCACAAAGCCAAATCTGCTACGGATCATGGGATGATTCAGTATATTTCTCCGGTCAAAATCATTTAAGATCGGATTCACCAGAATCACCGGTACCGTAGAATCCATCTTCACGGAACTGATGATCAGATCACAGATATTCTGCGGATTTACAATCTGTGCCACTGTCATAACTCCCACGATCCGTGCCTGTGGCAGAATCCGCCTGAGTTCATGACTGATCATGTTTCCGGTGGCAACACCGTTCATACAGACTACAAGGATCCGAAGTTCTTTTTCATCGTGCCTTGCATATTCCAGATGAGCACCGAAATGCAATGCCAGATAGGACACCTCACTGTCAGAAATCTGTACACCGATCTGCTGTTCCAGGTAGCGTGCCGTCACCCGCACAATATCAAAAATATATGGGTATTCCCTTTGTATGTCTGCTTCCATCCGGTTTCCGATCTGAATTCCGAACCGATATCGATACATGGCCGCATCAATGTGGCGGTACAGATTTTCCAGAAGATCTTCCTTTTTTTCAAAAATTACACAGGCTCTGCGCTCGAACTCTGTCACAAGATTTTTGGAAATTTCCCAAACAAATTCATTGCGTTCTTCTGTCTTTTCCTTTCTGGAATAGGAAGCCAGGCGCCCGCCCAGAAAATGCAGGGTCATGTAGATCTGTTCATTTTCCGGTAATTCAGGGAAATAGCGACAGATCAGACCGTATTCTGCAGACTGTTTCACTTTGACAGTACTTACATCTGAAAAAGTGAGTGGACTGTCGCCCCGCTCCATGACCGGGATCATCGCCGCCAGTGCCAGCATATCATTTCGCACATAACGGACTTTCAATTCATTTTCCACCTTTTCGATCCGTTCCAGATAAGGACGGATCTCCTCCATATGTAAGAAATTCAGATGTCCGGCGGAAAGTAATGGTTCCAGCATATTAAAATAAAGGAAGAAAATAGCTCTCACCCGCATGGGATCTCCCTGAATCCAGTATCCCGTCTTCTTTTCATACCGCAATTCCAGCTGATAGGTATACAACTGCGAAATCACGGCCTGCAGATCCGTGAAAATAGTATTTCTGCTGACCTGACAGGTCTCCATCAGATCCTCTACCGCTGTCGGATTTCCCGATACCACAATCTGACAGACAATGATCTTCGTCCGTTCTGTCGGCGTAAATACATAAGCTTTGTCCACCTCTTCCTCTTCCAAAAGCCGTTCCAGAGCCCTTCGTTCCTCCTCAGGACAGGGCTGGATCTTCCCGCGAATGACCCGAAGCGGTTGTCTTTCCTTCATTTCCAGCCAGCCGTTCGCCTTTTCCAGTTCATTATAGATCGTCCGGGTAGAGACCGAGAGTTCTTCCGCTACCTCTTTAATGGAAAATTCACTGCTTCGCTTTAATACCATATTCAGGATTTTCTGCATCCGTTCATTCAAATATCCGATTGACATGCCTCTCCACTCATTTCGTTCCTTTTTATCTGTTGCACTCTATTGAATCTGTTTTGATTCGATTCTCTCCATACAATCTGTTTTCAAATCTCTCAAACTGTCTTTATCACTTTCCGGATCTCTCCTGAACTCACATGCCGAATTTCTCTCTCAGAAGTTTCGCCGCCCGATCCGCATCCGAAAGATCCTTTAACCCGAGCACCGGCAGACCCGCAAGTGTATGTTCCAGTTCTTCCGAAACCACAAACAGATCTGCCTGTCCTTCCATCGCATCCGCCAGAGATCCAAAGCACACTTCCACACCAGATACATTGAGTTTTTCCAACGCTTCTTCCATGGTCATCTGCATAAAAAGAGACGTACCAAGGCCATTGCCACAACAGCACATAATTCTTCGGATTCTATGTTCTGTGATCTGTTCCATGCTGTTATCTCCTTCCTCTATCAGTCCCTTGTATTTTTCCTGCATTTCAAGAAGAAACTGACTGGAATTCTTTCCCTGTGCGCTCTTCTTTATAAGGCCGCGCAGGCTTCATTAATCTCATCTTCACAGGCTTTCATTGCCTCAAGTGTCATCGTCTGAAGCTTTTCCAGCTCCCATCCCAGTTGATCCGCTCCTCTTTGGATCACCTCACGGGAACAGCCTGCCGCAAATCCCTTACTCTTATATTTCTTCTTTAAAGATTTCAGTTCCATGTCTTTGGTACTCTTTGCCGGACGCATCAACGCTGCTGCCCAGATCAGTCCGGTCAGCTCGTCCGCTGCAAATAACACCTTCTCCATCTCATGTTCCGGCTCTACCTCAATGGTTGTTCCGCAGCCCACAGTGATTCCATAACCATGAGATACTACGCTGTGAATGATATCTTCTCCCACACCGGCTTTTCTTAAAAGTTCCGGTGCTTTCAGGCAATGCTCTTCCGGATACAATTCAAAATCAATATCATGGAGCAGCCCCACGATTCCCCAGTGGGTTGCCTCCGCTGCATACCCAAGTTCCTTTGCATACCATTTCATCACGGCCTCCACTGTCAGTGCATGCTGCAGATGGAACGGATCCTGATTATATTTTCTTAACAGCTCAAATGCTTCTTCTCTTGTAATATCACTCATGTTTTCTTACCTCCAAGCCACTATGATAACACAGATATTTTACACTTTCTTCTATAAAAAAGGAAGTAGAAATCAAAACCAGATTTTTTACGCAAAAATCTTTTTTGTCAGCCAGAATCTTTTTTTGATATTCTTTTTTCAATAAATATGGTATTATGTATAAGTAATTCACATTATCTACATTTAGGAATGAAAGGAGAAGGCGATGTTAGAAAGATTTTTCAAATTATCTGAAAACAACACAGATGTCAAAACCGAAGTTCTGGCCGGAATAACCACCTTTATGACGATGGCTTATATTCTGGCAGTCAACCCCTCCATCCTCTCAGCAACCGGTATGGATCAGGGGGCACTGTTCACAGCCACAGCACTGGCTTCCCTTATAGGTACGCTGCTGATGGCTCTTCTGGCAAATTATCCTTTTGCACTGGCACCCGGAATGGGGCTCAACGCATACTTTGCGTACACCGTCGTGCTGGGTATGGGATATAGCTGGGAATATGCACTGACCGCAGTCTTTGCAGAAGGTATTATTTTCATCCTTCTGTCTCTGACCAGTGTACGTGAAGCGATCTTTAATTCCATCCCGCAGAATTTAAAATCTGCTGTCAGCGTTGGTATCGGTCTCTTTATCGCATTTATCGGTCTGCAAAATGCAAAAATCGTAATCGGCGGATCTACCTTGTTGCAGTTGTTCTCTCTGGATAACTACAATGCAGTTAATGGAGTAAACGCTTCCTTTAACGATGTAGGAATCACGGTTGCACTGGCGATCATCGGAATCCTGATCACCGGAATTCTGGTCATCAAAAACGTCAAAGGAAATATCCTCTGGGGAATCCTGATCACCTGGGCACTTGGAATTATCTGTCAGTTTGCCGGAATTTATGTACCAAATCCGGAGCTCGGCTTTTACAGCCTTCTTCCGGATTTCAGCAATGGATTATCCGTTCCGTCTCTGTCACCGATTCTGTTCAAATTAGATTTCCATGGAATCTTTACTTTAGATTTCCTGACTATCCTGTTTGCGTTCCTGTTTGTGGATCTGTTTGATACGATCGGAACACTGGTCGGCGTATCTGCAAAAGCCGGTATGCTGGATGAAAACGGAAAACTCCCACGTATCAAAGGCGCGCTGCTTGCCGATGCCGTTGCAACTACGGCCGGAGCAGCTCTTGGAACTTCCACTACTACAACTTTCGTAGAAAGTGCTTCCGGAGTATCCGAAGGCGGAAGAACCGGTCTGACAGCCATTACTACAGCCATCCTGTTTGGTCTGTCTTTGTTCCTGTCACCGATCTTCCTTGCGATTCCATCTTTCGCAACTGCGCCTGCTCTGATCGTAGTAGGACTTTATATGCTGACAAACGTAACGCATATCGACTTTGACGATATGTCTGAAGCCATCCCATGTTACATCTGCATCATTGCAATGCCGTTCTTCTACAGCATCTCCGAGGGTATCTCTCTTGGAATCATCACATACGTGATCTTAAACGTACTGACCGGAAAGGCAAAAGAGAAGAAAATCAGTATCCTGTTATATGTACTGGCTGTGATCTTCCTGATCAAGGAATGCTCGGCATTATTCTTCTAAGAGGGCGGGAATGTATAAAGCATCATGTTTTATACTTTTACAGAATCAGCGGATTCTGTTTTCAAGGTTTGTTCTAGCCTGTATATGGGACAAACCTGAGAGAAACAATATGAAAAAGTATTTACATAATACTGAACAACAAACAGTATAAGTCAAACCGGGCAGAAGAATGGATAATTTCCATCTCCTGCCCGATTTTTACGCTTAAAAGTCCACTTTTCCAACCGGAAACGATGTTCCTTCATGTAAAACAATTCCCAACAACGAAATTGTACAGATAATCTGATATTCCGAGGCATTTTCATAGAAATATTTCAAAGAAGATAATGCCCGGGGCGATTTTGAGCGTTTTCTTTCGACATAAGCGGCTTTGTGTTACTGGTATCGCCGGTCTGGGGACTCTTGTCGGATGTTTCACTGCTGCGGTTTCACAACCACTCTCATTCCCGTATGTCCTTCCGCCGCTGCAAAGGCATCCTGAATCTGATTCAATGGGAAAGTATGCGAAATATAAGGCTTCATGTCAATCGTACCTGACGCAATCAGATCTACTGCCATCTGATGATGACGCGGGACTGCTCCATGAGCTCCCATCATGATCAGTTCTTTATAATGAATAATATTGGTATCCATTTCCACGGTACTTCCTGCCGGAAGTCCGCCAAACAGGTTAATTCTTGCCCGGTTTTTCGCCATATGCAACGCCTGTGCGTGGGTCTGCGGTGATGGATTCGCCGTAAAGATCACATCCGCTCCCAGACCATTTGTCTCTTCCAGCACTCTCTGAATCGGATCCTCTTCCGAAGAACAGATATAGACATTCGCACCAAACTGCTTCGCCGTTTCCATACGCGGACGGGATCTCTGTACTACGATTACCTTGGAAGCTCCGCATTTATAAGCAATCGGAATGATCATACACCCGATCGGTCCTGCTCCGATAATCACCACCGTATCTCCCAATTTGATCCCCGTCAGCTCTACTGCATTTAATACACATCCAAGAGGCTCTGCCAGTGCTCCTTCTTCAAAACTGACATGATCCGGCAGAATATGAACCGGTCCAAAATTCACTACCGTTTTATTCAAAAGAATGTATTCCGCAAAGCCACCCGCAAACTGATAGCCGATCGCATAATTGGTCTGACAGTTATTTCCAATCCCCGCTTCACAGAATGCACATTCTCCACACGGAACATCTGCACCGATTGCCACACGATCCCCCACTTTGAACCTTGTCACATTCTTTCCGGCTTCCACAACCACTCCGGCAATCTCATGTCCCAGTGTCTGTGGTGGTTTCACCCGACTGTTTCCATGATGGAAAATCCGGATATCCGATCCACAAACTGCGCAGGCTTCCACCTTCACCAATACACTGTCATCGTCCACTTCCGGTTTCGGAACCTCTCTGACTTCAATTTTGTCCTTCTCAAGATATACTGCTGCTTTCATCCGTTCTACCTCTCCTTTCATTTGTATCTCATTTATTTATACGTATAAACTTCATATATTTATTATAACAAAAGAACGGCCGGAGTACAACGGTTATTTGATGTACTCCGGCTCCATTGTTGCGAATTCCTGTATCGTTCCTTTCAAAACATGTGCCAATATAAGTTTATATTTTGCCATGATCGGCAATTTTTAGAACTTTAGATAAGATTTCAGATACGATGAAATCATTTGATAAAAAATGTTATGCTTTGAAACTATGGTAACACTCTGTTTTTTCTGTCTATGCAATATATCCCTTACAGTTTCCAGCCGGCGGAAAGCATCTGTGTCTTCTGCATATGTGCAAAGATTCCATCCTTTTCCGCCAGTTCCTGAGGCGTTCCCTCTTCTGCAACCACTCCGTCTTTTAACACAACGATCTTGTCGGCATTGGCAACCGTACGCATCCGATGGGCAATAATCATCACTGTCTTGTCTTTGATCAGTCTGGATAACGCTTCCTGGATCATCGTCTCATTGTCCACATCCAGAGAGGCGGTAGCCTCATCCATCAGAATGATCGGTGCATCTTTTAAGAATGCTCTGGCAATGGAGATTCTCTGTCTTTCTCCACCGGAGAGTTCCGAACCGTTTTCTCCGATCATGGTATGATATCCATTCGGCATCTTTTCTGCAAATTCATCACAATGCGCCAGTTTCGCTGCCGCGATTACTTCTTCATCGGTAGCATCCTGTTTTCCGATCCGGATATTTTCCAGTACAGTATTATTAAACAGCGTCACATCCTGGAATACGATGGAATACATAGACATCAGTGTCTCCGGATCAATTTCGGAAATTTTATAGAAATATTTTATGAATCTATTGACAATCTCGTATGGATTCATTATAATCTAATTATAGTAATAGTTATTATTATTGTTATCAGGTTTTAAATAAATGCAAAGGAGATTATATTATGAAAAAATATGTATGCGATGTATGTGGTTGGGAATACGATGAAGAAAAAGGATATCCGGAAGGCGGAATCGCACCGGGTACGAAATGGGAAGATGTACCGGAAGACTTTGAGTGTCCGTTATGTTTAGTCGGAAAAGACCAGTTTTCTGAGGAATAATTATTTCTGAAGAATACTCGTTTTCGTTTGATTCTTTTTTACAATCGAGGAGCCCAGATACTTTGATCTTAATCACAAAGTGCCGGAGCTCCTTTTCTTTTTCTATCTCTCTTCCGATGCTGCCTCTCCGATTGCAATCACACCAGTTTTCAATTCATCGGTGCCGATAAAGTACGAACCGCCACTGCTGTCCAGATTCAGATACATATTCTCAAGATCCGGTTCATCCATGATCCATGCCATCACAACCTGCGTACTTTCACCCGGTTTTAGGGACGGTATATAATTTTTTCCATTTTCATCTTTCTGAGAGAACCAGGTCATATTACCATTCCACGCCACACTATCTCCGATCACTTTGTCATAGCCATCCCCTTTCTGATCTTCTATCTCATAAACCTGGTAGGTTCCGTTTTTATGGTTCATCAGCATCAGCGAGCCGATATAAAGGATGTTGTCCAGTTCTGTATCTGAGGTATTTTTATATGTCACGGTCACATAGACTAATCGTTGCCTTACATCCTCCTCTTTCACCACCTGATCCAGATTCTCCACTCCATCTCCGGATTCGATATAGGAAAGATGGTTCTTCACAAGTTTTCCATCATTTCCGACGGCCTGCTGCCACTCCTTCGGAATCTCTTTTCCTTCCAGAAGACTTAAATCATCCTCGATCTGAACCTGATCTACTTTTGCCATAATCCGCTTATTTTTCACTGGATTTCCATCCGCATCTTCTGCGAACGCATCTAGCTTCATGGATTCTCCCACTTTATAGATCGGAAGTTTGGAATCTGCCACTTCTGTCACATACTCATCATCTGACTGCTCTGTCTCTGCCGGTGCCGGTGCCACATATTCACTCCAGGTATACAGATCTTTCACTGCAATCATTTCTTCTTTTTCTGTCACCGTAAGGTTTTCTGCAAATTTTACTGCCTCATCCTTTGCTACATCATCTCCGATATAAAGGATAATCACGCGGTATTCTTCCGGGCAGAGCAGATAGATTCTCTGGTTAAAAGACTGATCTTTCTGCAGATCCTGATAACGCAAATACACCCCTTCATATTTTCCAAACATCTTCTCTTCGCTTTCCACCACATGTTTATCTACCTGAGCAGCCTTCAGATTCTTTTCATCCAACAGAACGTAATCCATCGAAATCCCCCCCTGCCATGGTGTTGTGGCATAACTGAGTTTTACTTTCGCTTCATCGTTCCACTCCATACCCTCCGGTATATAATTTGCTTCAATCGCAATTTGGTGAACCTGATCCGGCAACTGAACTGCACTGTCATTCTCCCCGGACTGCACTGTCGTTGTCACACTGTATGTGCCCTGTTTTTCCAGATACATATGATAAAGTTTATTTCCTGCGTAAGCAACCGTCGAAGTTGCGATCACACAGGCAATCGCCGCTGCTGCCACCTGTCCTGCTTTCCATCTGTGTCTGTTTTTGGATTGAATCGGAATCATCTTTTGTTCTTGCATCTGATGTTCCACCTCTTCCTGGATCATCTTATGTATAAAATCCGGTGTTTCCGGCATTTCTTTTCTCAGATCGTCTAATCTCATGCTGAAATCTCCTCTCTGTCAATGGTTCGTTTCAGGATATCTCTGGCTCTCACCAGTCGTTTTTGAACGGCTCCCTCCGAAATATCCAGGATCTGTGCAATCTCCCTCACCCGAAATCCTTCCATATAGAACAGGATCACAGGAATCTTAAGTTCTTCTTTCAGTTCCCGGACAGCCCTGTAAAGTTCACTGTAATCTTTTTCTTCTGTATGAACCACCGGCTCCATTGGCACTTCCTCTATGCTTACCTTCTTCTGTTCTCTCCTTAAAATGTTGTAACATTCATTGATCAGAATCCTTATCAGCCAGCTCTTTGCAAAACGATCCTCTTTTAGAGATCCGTATTTGCTGAACGCTTTGACAATGGCTTCCTGTATCGCATCAGCACAGTCCTGATCCTGATTCAAGATCGTTCTGGCTGTTGCATAGAGCTGTTGTTCCGAAGAAAGTATCAACTGTCCCAGTTGCTCTTTTGTCATATATTTTCCTTTCCATACCGGCCAGTATTTTTTATTTACATAGATTAGACGATCAACTTCCCCCAAAAATCCCTGTTTAAAATTTTTATTTCACTTTTTCGGCATCATATTTTTTACGTAATCTGGAAAATCCAACCGATAGACCATATCCACTGGTTCTGCTTTTCTGAAATGGTAAACTCCGGGAAGTGTAACCTTTTCCAGAAGATACCCTTTTCTCGCCATATCTCTCAGATACTGTTCTTCTTCCTCATACTCACTTAACACAAACAGTCTACGTTCTTTTTTATCTGCCATCATACATTTCCCCCTTACTGTTTTGATACAATCGTTCAATCCGTCTCAATTCCAGCCCAAGAACCTCTCGACCGAGCTCCGTAATCTGATAAATCTTTCGTTTCTCTTCTTCTCTTAAAAATGTAATCAGACCGTCTTTTTCCATTTTAGATAAAGTTCCGTACATCGTTCCCGGACTGATCGAGACTTCGCCTGCCGTCATCTCTTTGACCTTTAACCCGATATTATATCCATGCATTTCTTCTTGCAGACAGTACAGAATATAGAATCCGGTTTCTGTCATCGGAACGTATACTTTTTTAATATGTGCATCCATCCGTGCTTCCTCCTTTTCTGATTTTTCTTTCACCTTCAGTTTTGATTATTTCCCATCTTTTTTTCGATTGTTGATTTCCCACTTCCCTGCTATTCCTTTTTAATTGGTCTTTTCTTTTGACTGTTACTTTCAAATATCATATGATCCTTCACCTTTGTTCTATATTTCGTTTCAATATATCGCATATTGATATATCGCACTTCGTTATATATTATATATCGCACTTCGACATATATGTCAAGGCAGGAATTTCTCATACGAATTTCTTATCGCCCTATTGTTAACCTGTATATCTATATTGGTTGACATTTTACTTTTCACATGCTATCTTAGGTACAAGATCGCATTTACTTCAACGAAAGAGAGGAATTCTTTATGAATACAGTTACAAATCCATCCACATCCGATCCGCTTCTTTCCCGTGAAGAAGCCATTGCCATTTTAAATACACCGGATGAAAATTTGCAGAAATTAGTGGCCCGCGCAGAACTATTGCGGCGCAAATATAAAGGAAATCATGTCAGTATCCATATTCTTACAAATGCCCGGAGTGGCAATTGTTCTCAGGACTGCGCCTACTGTGCACAATCCTGCCGTTCCAATGCCGATATTGAGAAATACAGATGGGTAGCTGATGAGAAGTTATACGAAGACAATACCTTTGTAAAAGATCATCATCTTTCCAGGCATTGTATCGGGCTCAGCGGCATGAATTTTTCAGATGGAGAAATCGAAGAACTGGCTGAGAAAATCCGAAAAATGAAAAAGGATGGAACCCATCTCTGCTGTTCCATCGGTTTTCTGACAAAACATCAGGCGTTGCTCTTAAAAGAAGCCGGTTTAGATCGGATCAATCACAACCTGAACAGCAGTCGTTCTTATTATTCAAAGATCTGTTCTACTCACACCTTCGAACAACGTGTGGCAAATATCAAAATGTTGCAGGAACTGGGCTATGAAATCTGCAGCGGTGGAATTATCGGTATGGGAGAAAGTAAAGAAGATGTAGTAGATATGCTTTTAGAACTCCGTGAAATCAAACCGGAAGCACTGCCGATCAATTTTCTGCTTCCTATTCCCGGCACTCCGCTGGAACATACCGATATGTCCGGCCTTACCACCGCATACTGCATGAAGATTCTATGTCTTGCCAGACTTCTGGTTCCAACTGCTGATATTCGCTGTGCGGCAGGACGGGAAGTTTACTTCAAAGGAGAAGAAAAGATGTTGCTGAGCGTCGTAGATTCCATCTTCGCTTCCGGCTATCTGACCGCTGGCGGACAAGGAATTCAGGATACAATCCAGACAATCGTCGATGCCGGATTTACTTACGAGATTGAATCTGCGTAGTCTCTATCTTTTTAGATAACCTGATTCTTTTGAATATAAAATTTTTACTTTTTCAACACATTTTTAATGAACAGGAGGATTCCATCCTATGACACAAGAAAAAACACAATCCATCAGAAAAACCAACACTTACGCAATGGCCGTCACCGCATTAATGACAGCCGTTACCTGCATTCTTGCCCCGATGTCCATCCCGATTGGACCTGTCCCTATTTCGCTGACTAACTTTGCGATCTATCTGTCGCTCTATCTTCTGGACTGGAAAAAAGGAACTCTCAGCTATTTCGTTTATCTCCTGATCGGTTTCGCAGGACTTCCTGTATTTTCCGGCTTCACCGGCGGAATCGGCAAACTTGCAGGCCCTACCGGCGGATATATCATAGGTTTTATCCCGATGGCAATCATTGCCGGAATCATTATCGACAATTTCAGCCAACGCTGGATCCAGCTTGCCGGAATGATCTTCGGAACCCTTCTCTGTTACATACTTGGAACCGTCTGGTTCTGTTTCCAGTCAGGATATACAGCATCCGCCGCTCTCGCGGTCTGTGTAATTCCATTTATCCCGGCAGATCTCTGCAAAATGGTCATTGCAATGATCATCGGTCCAAGTATTCGCAAACGCCTGGGATCTGTTGTACAGTAAGAACCTTTTTCTCTTACGCTATCATCTGATTCAAAAGAACGGTTCCTCTTAATAATGTCAGGAGGGTGATCCATTCTTTCTGTTAAAGAATGGATCACCCTCCGATAAATGTTGGATCTGCCCCAAACCATGTCTGTACATCATCTTTCTCTCGGTTAAATGCTCTTTTAAAGTCTGTCACATAGGAGTTCCCACCTCGATCAGATTTCCGTCCGGATCATAAAAGCGGACAACCTTTTGTCCCCAGCTATGCGTCATAAGCCGGTTGACATATTCCACCTCCGGATATATTCTTTCCAGCTTTTCAACAAATGCTTCGATATTCCGTTCTTCAAAATACAGTTCACAGGCATGATTCTTTGGGACAATTTCTCTTTCCAGGAACTCTCTCCAGATCTTCTCGTCCTGAAGTACAAGTCCCTCTGTTAAAATCATATTCCCATCATTGTCCAGTATCATATCCAGGCCAAACAGATCATGATAAAATTGTTTTGATTTTTCAATATCTTTCACCACAATCATAATGTTCTTCAATTTCATTTTCGTCCTGTTCCTCCATCCATCTGTATTATTGTTCCTTTGCCTTCTCTTCTAATTCCAGAATATACTTATCAAAGTCAGACATGAATAATCTGTCCTGAATTACACGATATTTTTCAAATTCTGTTTCCGCGTGAAGCTTTACAATCTCGGCAGCTGTATGGCCATGTACCGCGTAGTGCATCTTATTCTGAACCGATGCATAAAACCTTTTTGTTATTGATGAACTCTTGTCATAATCAATTGCAGTTGCATATATGTCTGTGATTTTCTGGTAGAACTTTCTTTCACTAGCCCGTATTTCTCGAATGCGCTCTAACTGCTCATCAAAATACTTTTCCGTTAAATACGTTCCTCGTTTTAGCCTTTCATCATCCATAACCCATCCTTTGATGGTATATTCCTTCGCAATCTGATTGACCCATTTGCGGAACTGAACTGCACGTTCAGAATTGACCTTGAAGCCAACTGCAATAATCATTTCCAACGCGTAATGATTTGTACTGTAATCTTTTCCATCAGCAGCAGTTATTCGAATTTTTTGAATAACTGAATCCGCCTGCAACTCGCTGTCTTCAAATATTTTTTAATATGATAATTTATAGTGTTAGTACCCACATCATACAATGTTGCCATCATCTTCTGTGTCAACCATATATTCTCATCCTCATAGCGCATTTCAATACTATCCTGCTGATCGCCAACAGAGGCAACATAAGTTAAGTATTCCGCTGCACTGGAACGGATGATTACTTCTTCTTTCTTCTTTTTCATATTAGACTTTCTTCTCCCACATTGAACAATTTTACTAACATCAGTAAAACGGTCTATTCCTCTGTTTTCTTCATTTCGTCATAATACGCTTTATACCTGTATATCGTCCGCTCACTGACATTATTACGTTTTGCAATTTCTACCATTGTCATTCCACTCTCATAACAGGCAACAAAATCATTGTAAATTGCCATCCACTTGGCATTATGTTTCTGCCGTCCGCTCATTTTTCGATTTCTGTAATACTCCAGTTCTTTTCGAAGTTCCGCATTTTCTTTCTCCAATTCCTCAATTCTATTTAATGCCTGTTCAAGTGTTACAGAATTCTCCATTGCAATACCCTCCGATTCCGTCATTCTCATTTTGTCTATATTATAAATATATGCACTCATTATGTCAATCTGATTTTGTCGTGGCGCATAATTTTTACATTACTTTACTCTGCTTAACAGCCAACGGTCCTTTTAAAACAGTCATCAGCATATATAGTCCTTGCTCTGTGAACACATGTGGATTATACCTACTCTTGTTATTAAGATTTGCGGTCAAAAAATCGTCCGCAATTCTTTTTAACGCCTCTTCAAGTGTTACCGATTTTCCCATTAACCTCCCCCTTTCATGACATTCTCGTTTTGTCTATATTATAAATATTTATATTTCTTTCGTCAATCCGATTATGTCATGTTGTATTATTTTTTACAATAGCTTTCATACAATCGAAATACCGCTGATATCGTTTACGGGCTAAAAAACTTCTCCAAAAGCAGTCAACCTGTATGTTCTTTATCCAATCACTTCTAAATTAGATCAGATAGATATCATTCATATCCGTCTTAATACTTCAGTATTATTCCCTTAAGCACTTCCATATCATTAAAAAAGACATTCCCTGACCTGTAAAATCTACAGATCCGGAATGTCCTTTTTCCCATACTTTACTATATTTTTAACACAATGCTGCTTATCCACAATCTATATGATTCCAAAATGCCTAAATGCCTGCATAATTGCATCTTCCTTCTCCGGTGTACACTGTGGCTGTCTCGCATTGTCTGATTTAGCCAGATTGAATTCTCCGTTCCTGGTAAGCAAGGTGACCACCTCACAATGCACAGTCTCGCAGAACTGATCCACAGCCACTGCTTTTTCCAAGCGATATCCTCTTCCCTGAATCGTCTCAAGATCCCGTGCCAGACTGGTTGCTTTGCAGGAAATATAGACGATATGATCTACTCCATAATCCAGAATCTTCGGCAATGCCTTGGGATGGATTCCATCACGTGGCGGATCCAGCACGATCACATCTGGCTTTTCCTCAATCTCATCCAGCGCCTTAAATACATCGTCTGCTATGAATTTACAGTTGGATAATCCATTGCGCGCTGCGTTTTCTCGTGCAGCCTCTACCGCCTCTTCTACAATCTCCACACCGATCACTTCTTTGGCGACCGGTGCCAGGATCTGGGCGATGGTTCCGGTTCCGCTGAACAGGTCAAATACCGTCATATCCTTAATATCTCCGATATATTCACGAACTGTTTCATAGAGAACTTCTGCCGCTCTGGAATTGGGCTGAAAGAAGGAAAAGGGAGTAATTTTAAATTTCAGTCCCAACAGGTCTTCATAGAAGAAATCCTGTCCGTACAGGATCTTCGTCTCATCACTCTGTACCACATCGGACAGAGAATCATTGAAGATATGAAGAATTCCAACAATCGTTCCCTCCAGTTCCAGTTTCAGCAGTCTCTCCACCAGTTCTGACAGGTCATGTTCTTCCTGTGTGCTCGTTACCAGACTGACCAGGACCTCTCCCGTCGTATCACCACGGCGAAGCAACAGATGACGAAGATAACCTTCATGCTGTATTTTATGATAGTATCCTACCTTTTTTTCTGTAAAATATTCCAGAATACAGATCAGGATCTGATTCATGTCTGAATGGACCAGTTTACAATCTGATGCTGTCAGTACGTCATACGTACTTCCTTTTTTATGAAGTCCCAGAGTCAACGGTCCATCTTTGTGATCATCTCCAAAGGAAAACTCCATTTTGTTTCGATAACCGAACTCTTTCGGGCTTCGTTTAATTCCTTCATAGGTATACGTTCGCCCCGGCAGGACTGCCTCATCCAAAATTCTCTGAATCTGATCTTTTTTCATCTCCAACTGATCTTCATAGGACATGGTCTGGTACATACAGCCTCCGCAGGCCGGAAAAATGCTGCAAACCGGATCTCGCGTTTCCATCGGAGAAGATTCCAGCACTTCCAGAAGCCTTCCTTCCGGCTGACCTTTTCGTATTTTATTGATCAGAAAGCGAACTTTCTGTCCCGGGATTCCATTTTTTACGATGACCGGTACTTCCTCGCCATCCACATATACATACCCTTTATTCGGAAAATCCACGCGCTCGATCACGCCTTCCAAAATCTGCTTCTTCTTCATACCCCTACCGGTTCCTTTCCTTAGCACTTCTCTGCAATTTCCATCAGGAGCCGTTCTGTGTCATCCCATCCAAGGCATGGATCTGTAATGGATTTTCCATAAGTCAGATTTTCACAGATGTCCTGTCTTCCTTCTTCAATATAACTTTCGATCATTACACCTTTAACCATCTGCTTGATTCCCGCGTCATAATTCCGGCTGTGCAGGATTTCACTGACAATTCGGATCTGCTCTTTATGTCTCTTTCCTGAATTGGAATGGTTCACATCCACGATAACTGCCGGATTCTTCAGATTGCGTTTCGCATACATTTCTTCCAGACGAGCCAGATCCTCGTAATGATAGTTCGGAATATTCTTTCCATATTTATCCACGCCACCGCGAAGGATTGCATGCGCCAGCTCATTTCCCTCGGTCTGTGCATCCCATCCTCTGTAAATGAAGTTATGCGGATGCTGTGCTGCTGTAATAGAGTTGAGCATAACGTCCAGATCACCGCTGGTCGGGTTCTTCATTCCTACCGGAATATCCATTCCACTGGCGGTCAGACGATGCTGCTGGTTCTCGACGGATCTTGCTCCTACTGCTTCATAGGACAAAATGTCATCCAGGTAGCTCCGGTTTTCCGGATAGAGCATCTCGTCTGCGGAAGTCAGACCTGTCTCTTTCATGACACGCAGATGCATTTTTCGGATCGCAATGATTCCGGCATAAAGATCCGGTGCCTTATCCGGATCCGGCTGGTGCAACATTCCCTTATATCCATCCCCTGTGGTACGCGGTTTATTTGTGTAAACGCGCGGAATAATCAGCAATTTCTCCTGCACTTTATCTGAAACCTTTTTCAGACGGTTTACATAATCACAAACTGCCAGTTCATTATCGGCAGAACACGGTCCCACCAAAACAAGAAATTTATCGGATTTTCCGGTAAATACATCCCGGATCTCTGCATCTCTTTTCTTCTTCAGTTCTTTTAATTCTTCGGTCATCGGAATTTCCTGTTTGAGGATTTCCGGCTTTGGCAGTTCATGGTTTAACTTCATTGACATTTTTCTTTCCTCGTCTTTCTGTATCTCTGTAACTTAAAAACACTTTCATTCTGTTTGGCGACCCGTACTTCCGGCAAAATCTGATCATGCCGCACACCCTGACTCATCACTTAACAAAAAAGACAGGGTGCAGCTGTGAACCACATCCTGTCCCTTATTTATCTTTCTTATATTACACTTTCTGCTCTCTTAGATCTGGTCGTCTTCGCTGAAATAATCATCAAAATCATCATCAAAATCGTCTTCGAAATCTTCCAGATAATCTGGAGTCAGGAAGCAATACACTGCATATGCGATTCCTGCAACTGCTGCCACTGCACCTAATACAGCAAGCACCCATACGATAATGTTTTTGCCCTTTTCCTCTTCTTTCTTGCGAAGCAGTTCATTGAGCTTGGTCTCTGCGATCAGTTCTTCTACTCTCTTGCTTACATTATCCATAATGTTCCCGTCCTTTCCTTCTTATGTCGTTCCACTTCTGTGGGCAGCTTTTTGTTTATTATACCACTTCATTTTTCAGATTACTACCACAACTCTGATATTTCACTATATTTTTTTACCGTCAATTTTTCCGATTACTCGCCGTGTCAGTCCCGTAATTTTCTTTCGCTTCCGCTTCCATGTTCCTGCCACTTTACCTGCCACGTTCCCGGCTACTGGACTTTCTTCAATTTGGCAAATGCAGCAAACATCTTTTTGCGTCCCACCTGGTCAAATTCCACGGTCACTTCGTAATCCCGTCCACCTTCCACAATCGACTGTACGGTTCCTTCTCCGAACTTGATATGACGCACCCGGTCTCCTTCTTTATAATCCAGTCCACCGCTCTTTGGTGTTCCAAAGGCTTTCCCCTTCTGGAAGCCCACTCCGCCTGCTCCATATGAATTATAAGGAGACTTATAGGAAGAAGCTCCTGAAAATGGCTTTGCCTGAAATGCTTTCTTTGCCTGAAAATATGGATTCTCTTTCTTTTCTTCCTGCTTTTTCTCGAACAGTCCGACTTTCTGTCCGGAAGACAACAGCTCCGACGGAATTTCTTTCAGGAAACGGGACGTTTTATTATACTGGGTCTCGCCACGTACCATTCTTCGCTGGGCACAGGTCATGGTCAGATCCTTCATGGCACGGGTAATTCCCACATAACACAGCCGACGTTCTTCTTCCAGTTCTTCCGGACTGTCGGCTGTAATCGTCATATAACTCGGGAACAGCCCGTCCTCCATTCCTGCCAGATAGACATAAGGGAATTCCAGACCTTTTGCACTGTGCAGCGTCATCAACACCACATAATCCGCATTTTCATCCAGACTGTCCAGATCAGCAACTAGCGCCACTTCCTCCAGAAAACCGCTCAAAGTCGGTTCTTCTTCACAGGAATCCTCATAATCCACCACTTTCGTGATCAATTCGTCGATATTTTCAATTCTGGCTTCTGCCTCTTCTTTTCCTTCCGCTTCCAGCACTTCTATGTAACCTGTTTCTTCGATAATCTCTTTCAGCAAGTCTGAGATAGAAAGTTCTTCCACACGAAGTTTAAAATGTTCGATCAGCGCCACGAAAGATTCCAGCTTGGACGCCCCTCTTCCGATATTCGGGATCAGATCCAGTCCCTGCAGTGCTTCATAGAATCCGATGTCTCTTGCCTGTGCAGACTCCTGCACCCGGTTGATCGTCGTCAGACCGATTCCCCGTTTCGGAACGTTGATGATTCGGCGCACCGCAAGATCATCCCTTCCGTTGTCAATGGTTTTTAAATACGCCAGAAGATCTTTGATCTCCCGTCTGGCATAAAAGTTTACGCCTCCTACGATCTTATACGGGATTCCCGCAGTCACAAATTTTTCCTCAAAGAGACGGGACTGTGCATTGGTCCGGTAAAGGATTGCATAATCCTGATAGGTTCCCATGCCGCTTCCGACCCGTTTCTTAATGTCTCCTACCACAAATTCCGCCTCATCATAGGCCGTGTCAAACTGACTGAAATGAATCTTTTCGCCTTCCTCATTTTCCGTCCACAGCGTCTTATCCTTTCTGCCCAGATTATGACGGATCACTGCATTTGCCGCATCCAGAATGGTTTTGGTCGAACGGTAATTCTGTTCCAGTTTGATCACTCTGGCATTCGGAAAGACCTGCTCGAAATTCAGGATATTCTTGATATTTGCCCCGCGAAATTTGTAAATGGACTGGTCATCATCACCCACGACACAAAGATTTTCATATTTGCCAGCCAGAAGACTTACCAGGCGGAACTGAACATTATTGGTATCCTGATACTCATCCACCATAATATAGCGGAACCGTTCCTGATACTTGTTGAGAATCTCAGGCTGTGTTTCAAAAAGCTGAACCGTTTTTAACAGCAGATCATCAAAATCCAAAGCATTATTGGCATGCAACTGCTTTTCATATTCCCGGTAGACTTTTGCGATCTTTAACTGATTAAAGTCTCCGCCCGCCTGTTTTTCAAACAGATCCGGAGTCAGCATCTCATCTTTCGCAGAAGAAATCACCGACAGCAGCATCCGTTCTTTATAAACTTTGGTATCGATTCCCACCTGACGGCAGACATCTTTCATCAGGGTCTTCTGATCATCTGCGTCATAGATCGTAAAATTGCGGTCATATCCGATATACTCAATCTCTCTGCGCAAAATCCGGACACAAAGAGAATGGAAGGTACTGACCCAGACATTTTCCGCCCCATATTCTACCAGTTTGTCTACACGTTCCCGCATTTCTCCTGCCGCCTTATTGGTAAAAGTGATGGCAAGGATATTCCAGGGATTCACACCCATTTCTTCTATTAAATATGCAACTCTGTGAGTCAGGACTCTGGTTTTTCCGGAGCCTGCTCCCGCAAGGATCAAAAGAGGCCCTTCGGTATGAAACACCGCTTCTCTCTGCTGTTCATTTAAGCTATCATAAATACTCATATTTTGCTCCTTTTCTTTCGCTAGATTTTATCATACCACAAGTCTGTGATATTTGGGGACAGAATTTAAGCAGGTCATGCAATTAATTGGAATCATTGATTTTCCCGGATTCCTCCATTATAATAGAAATAGTTTGTTCAAAAACGAATGTTAAAGGAGGACTTCCTATGGGAAAAATATTTAGATTTCACACCGATGTGGACACAGACCAGATCATTGCATCTCAGTATCTTCTGTTTCCGACCATCGATGAGATGAAACAGTATACGTTTGAATCTCTGGATCCGGAATTTGCATCCAAAGTACAGCCCGGAGATTTCGTAGTAGCCTGTGAAAACTTTGGCTGCGGTTCTTCCAGAGAGCAGGCCCCCAGCGTCTTAAAAGCCCTGGGTGTCAAAGCCGTGATTGCCAAATCTTTCGCCAGGATCTTTTACCGCAATGCCATCAACATCGGCCTTCCGGTCATCGTCTGCAAAGACCTCTATGATCATGTGAAAGATCAGGATGAAATGGAACTGTATTTAGAAGATGGAATCATCAAAGCCAACGGACAGACGTTTACCTGCACCAAACTGCCTGCGCAGATGCAGCAGATTCTGGATCAGGGCGGTCTGATCGCATCACTGAACAAGGAGGATTAAACGATGGGAATGACAATGGCTGAAAAGATCATCGCCTGCGCTGCCGGGGTAGAATCCGCCAAAGCCGGTGATATCCATACTGTAGAACTGGATCGTCTGATGAGTAATGACGGAACCACTCATCTGACCATCGATATGTATCATAATCAATTAAAACATCCGCAGATCAAAGACGTCAGCAAACTGGTCTGGATCGTGGACCACAACCTTCCGTCCGACAGTCCGAAGACTGCCGCTTCCCAGAAAAAAATGCGTGATTTTGCAAGAGAACACGGCATTACCTTTTACGAGGGAGAAGGCGTCTGTCATCAGGTCATGATGGAAAAACATGTCCGTCCGGGAGAACTGATCTTCGGTGCTGACAGCCATACCTGTGCATACGGTGCGCTCGGTGCATTTGGAACCGGAGTCGGATGTACTGATTACCTTTACGCCATGGTCACGGGTACATCCTGGCTCTTAGTTCCGGAAACCCTGCGATTCAACCTGACCGGCAAGCTCCCGGACGGTGTCTATGCCCGGGATCTGATCCTGACTATTATCGGAAAAATCGGTGCCAACGGTGCCAATTATAAAGCCATGGAATTTGCCGGAGAAGGTTTAAAATCTCTTACCATGAGCGACCGCATCTCTATCTGCAATCTCTGCGTAGAAGCCGGTGCAAAAACTGCACTGATGGAAGTCGATGAAATTGCAATGGATTATCTTCATGCTCACGACCGCGAACCGAAAGCACTCTTTACCAGCGATGAAGATGCCGTATTCGCCGAGACTTACGATATCGACTTAAGCACAATCCAGCCGATTGTTGCAAAACCACATTTCGTGGACAATGTAGTTCCTGCAAAGGAAAGCCTGGGTGTGAAAATTGACGAAGCATTCTTAGGCTCCTGCAACAACGGACGTCTGGAAGATCTCCGAGTCGGAGCAGAACTGATCAAAGGAAAGAAAGTGGCTCCGGAAGTCCGTTTCCTCGTAGTTCCTGCCAGCCGTCAGGTTTATCAGGATGCCTTAAAAGAAGGACTGCTCGATATCTTTATGGAATCCGGTGCCATCGTCATGAATCCGAACTGCAGCGTCTGCTGGGGAAGCTGTCAGGGCGTAATCGGTGAAGGTGAGACTTTGATCAGTACCGGAACCCGTAACTTCAAGGGCCGCGCCGGACACCGTGATTCTTTCGTCTATCTGGCAAGTGCCGCAACCGTAACTGCTTCTGCCATCAAAGGCGAGATTGCAACTGCTGATATGGTCTGAGATTTTCCATATATTACAGACAGAGAGGAAGAAAATTATGAGCGAAACATTTACCGGAAAGGTCTGGGTACTGGGTGACGACATCGATACCGACATTATCATCCCCACCGAATACCTGGCACTGAAAACCGTCGAAGATATGAAACCTTATGCCTTTTCACCGCTGCGCCCGGAAATGGCCGGACAGATTGAAAAGGGTGACATTATTGTTGCAGGCAAGAACTTTGGCTGCGGATCCTCCAGAGAACAGGCTCCGGAAGTGATCCAGGCTCTGGGGATCAAATGCATCATCGCAAAATCCTTTGCCCGCATCTTTTTCCGCAATTCCATCAACAACGGACTTCTCCTGATCGAGAATCCGGATCTCCATGATGCGGTAAAAGAAGGCGATACCATCGAAGTCACTGTCAACTCCTGTATCCATTACAACGGTCAGTCCTTCCCCATCACTTCTCTTCCGGAAAATCTGGTAGAGATCATCAATGCCGGTGGACTGGTCAAGGCCATGCGCCACCGTAATGGATTGGACTAACTTACAGGAGGTACAGTACATATGGGTGCTACAATCATTGAAAAAATCATTCGTAAAAATACAGGGATTGCCGACGCCAAAGCCGGCGATATCGTAACCACAAACGTAGACCGTGTGATGATCCACGATATCTTCATCCCGTTTGTTGCAGAAAAATTTGAAGAAATGGGCTTCACCAGACTGTGGGATCCAGACAAAGTGGTTCTGATCTATGACCATCTGGTTCCTGCCAGCCAGGTAGACGATACCCGTCATTTCCGCATCGGAAATGCATTTGTAAAAAAATATGGTATGAAAAACATCCATCGTTCCGACGGAATCTGCCATCAGTTGATGACCGAAGCCGGATACGTCAAACCGGGAGATGTGGTCTTCGGAACCGACAGCCATACCACAACTTACGGCTGTGTCGGCGCATTTTCTTCCGGAATCGGTTATACCGAGATGGCCAGTATCTTAGGAACCGGAGAACTCTGGATCAAAGTTCCGGAAACCATCAAAGTCACCATCAACGGAACCCTTCCGGCAAATGTAACCTCCAAGGATGTGATTCTTCGTCTCATCGGTGATCTTGGAGCCGACGGTGCCACTTATAAGGCATTGGAATTTGCCGGAGATACCGTGAAAAATATGACCGTTGCCAGCCGTATGACCATCGCAAATATGGCCATCGAAGCCGGTGCAAAATGCGCACTCTTCTCTCCGGATGAAAAAACGGCGGAATATTGTGAGATCGAGCTGAGTGAAGATCAGAAAAATCTGGTCGGAGATCCGGATGCTGCTTATGTGCGCGAAATCACCTACCAGGCAGAAGATCTGGTTCCGGTTCTTGCATGTCCCTCTCAGGTAGACAACATCAAGACCGTAGAAAGCCAGGCCGGAACAAAGATTGATCAGGTCTTCATCGGTTCCTGTACCAACGGACGTCTGGAGGATTTGCAAAGAGCAGCTTCTATCTTAAAAGGAAAAAAAGTGGCTCCTTTTGTCAAACTGATCGTGACTCCTGCCAGCCGGAAGATCTATCGCCAGGCTCTAGCAGACGGAACCTTGTTGACTCTTTCGGAAGCAGGTGCCATTATTACCCACCCCGGATGCGGGCTTTGCTGCGGACGCACCGGAGGAATCCTCTCCGACGGAGAACGTGTCGTTGCCACCAACAATCGGAATTTTCTCGGTAGAATGGGAACCTCTAAAGTCGAGATTTATCTGGCATCTCCTGCCACGGCTGCTGCCTGTGCCATTGCCGGAGAGATTGTAGTTCCGGAGTAATTCACTGTTTCAACTTCCGGGTCCTTTTAGGTTTCGATATCTTTCGGAAAATTTTCAACATCATAGAGAAAATCTGAAAATGTTTTCAAACCAAGGCGACCGGTATTTTTTACCGGTCGTTTGTGTTACAATAAACTACAAGAAAAGAAATTACTCAGGGAGGGACTCTATATGTCATTCGAAGGAAAAATTGCCGTTGTGACCGGTGCTGGAAGCGGAATCGGTGCTGGAATCAGCGAAGGAATTGCCAAAAGAGGCGGTAAAGTCTACGTCACAGATCTTCGTCTTGACGCCGCAACACAGGTTGCAGAAGATCTGAAAGCCAAAGGCTATCTTGCGGAAGCCATGCATCTGGATGTAACAGATGAGAAGGAAATCCACACCGTAGTGGAAGAGATCATCGCAGCAGAAGGTTACATCGATTTCTGGATCAACAATTCCGGGATCTCCATTATCACTCCATTTTTTAAACACACCGATGAAATCTGGGATAAGACCCTGAATATCAATCTGACCTCCCAGTTTAAATGCTGTCGGGAAGTCATTCCACACATGACCCCAGAACGTGGCGGCAGTATCATCAATATGTCCAGCCAGGCCGGAAAAGCCGGAACTGATGCTTATCAGGCTTACTGTGCTTCCAAATCCGGTGTCATCGGGCTGACCCAGTCCCTGGCCAGAGAGTTTGGACCGCAGGGAATTCGAATCAACGCCCTCTGCCCTGGAATTATCGTCACCCCGATGTGGGATCAGCAGATCGATGATTATGCCGCCAAACGGAACATCCGACCGGATGAAGTCATGGAACGATTCCGTGTCCGCATCCCGCTGAGACGTCTTGGAAGTCCGGAAGATGTGGCAAATGTAGCCTGCTTCTTATTGAGCGATGAGGCTTCTTACCTGACCGGACAGGCATTAAATGTCTGTGGCGGAGATGTGATGTATTGATGTATTAATCCTTATGCTTTCGTAAGCGGTTCCCGTTGTAACCTTTTGCGGAAAGATAATAGTTTTTATCAGCACGTTTTATCCTATTACTCAAATTTTGTTCGTTGATAAAGCTAAAAAAGGGACAGGCACTTTTGAGGAAATCTCTCAAAAATGACCTGTCCCTTTTTGATTATCTAACCCAATTCTTTCGCAAAAGGAATGCATAATTACGCCCCGATCACATTTCCTGTATACAGCTGATAATATTTGCCCATTTCCGCAATCAGCTGATCATGGGTTCCTCTCTCAATGATTCTTCCCTGTTCCAGAACCATAATACAGTCAGAATTTCTTACCGTAGAAAGTCGATGTGCAATGACGAACGTGGTTCTTCCATGCATCAGGCGATCCATACCGTCCTGCACGATCTGCTCTGTTCGGGTATCTATGGAACTGGTCGCTTCATCCAGAATCAAAACCGGCGGATCTGCAATCGCTGCCCTTGCGATGGAGATCAGCTGACGCTGCCCCTGGCTCAAGCTGCCACCGTCTCCTGTCAGAACCGTATCATATCCATTCGGCAGTCTTCGGATAAATCCATCTGCATTGACCAGTTTTGCTGCCCGAACGACTTCTTCATCCGTTGCATTTAATTTTCCAAACCGAATATTTTCTTTCACCGTTCCGGTGAACAAATGAGTATCCTGCAACACAATTCCAAGGGAACGTCGCAGATCCGGCTTACAGATCTTGGAAATATTGATTCCGTCATAGCGGATCTTTCCCTCCTGAATATCATAAAATCGATTGATCAGATTGGTAATGGTCGTTTTTCCGGCTCCGGTGGATCCCACAAAGGCAATCTTCTGCCCCGGCTGTGCATAAAGGTTCACATCATGGAGCACGATCTTCTTCGGGTCATATCCAAAGTCTACATCTTCAAAGACCACATCCCCTTTCAGCTCGATATAATCTACGCTGTCATCTGCCTGATGTACATGTTTCCATGCCCATCTTCCGGTTCTTTCTTCACATTCTGTGAGTGCTCCGTTTTCCTCTTTCGCATTGACCAGTGTGACATAACCTTCGTCTTCCTCTTCTTTTTCATCCATCAGACGGAAGATACGGTCTGCCCCTGCCATCGCCATAACGATTGCATTCAACTGCATACTGATCTGGTTGATCGGCATACTGAAACTTTTGTTAAAAGTCAGGAAACTTGCAAGTCCTCCCAGCGTAAAGCCGCCGATTCCGTTAAGAGCCAGGGCTCCACCTACCACGGCGCAGACCACATAACTGATATTTCCAAGCTGTGCATTTAACGGGCCAAGATAGTTTGCATAAGTGTTCGCCTTATCGGCACTCTCATAAAGCCTGTTGTTGAGTTCTTTAAACTCTGCAATTGCCTGTTCTTCGTGACAGAAGACCTTTACGACTTTCTGCCCATTCATCATTTCTTCGATATAACCGTTGACCGCACCCAGATTCTTCTGCTGCAATCCAAACTGACGTCCACTGATTCCGGCCGCTTTTTTCGATCCGGTCACCATGATCGCCACCATGATCATCGACACCACCGTCAACGGAATATTCAGGATCAGCATACTGACAAATACACTGACAATCGTTACCGCGCTGTTGATCAACTGCGGAGCACTCTGGCTGATCATCTGTCGCAAAGTATCGATATCATTTGTATAGACCGACATGATATCTCCATGCGCATGGGAATCAAAATATCGGATCGGTAATTTTTCCATATGAGAGAACAGATCATCCCTCATATTTTTCAAAGTTCCCTGGGTCACATTGACCATGATCCGGTTGTAAAGATAAGTAGAAATAACTCCGATGGCATAAAAGACTGCCACTTTTCCGATTGCATGTGCAAGCGGTGAAAAATTCGGATGGTCACTTAAAAGGAACGGTGTAATATAATCATCGATCAGATTTCGCATGAACATGGTTCCCTGTACATTGGCCAGGACACTTACCAGAATCAGGATCACCACCGCCAGACAATGCCGGCCATAATCACGGAACACGTAAGCTCCAAGCCGTTTCAACAGACCTAACTGCTCTTTTCCCAGCTTCTTTCCCTGTGGGACTCTTCGATTCATACCTGCCATCTTTACTCACCTGCCTTTTCATCAAAATCTCCGCCGCCTTTGGTCTGAGATTCATATACTTCCCGGTAAATAGTATTCGTTTCCATCAATTCTTCATGGGTTCCGAATCCATTTACCGTTCCTTCGTCCATTACAATGATATGGTCTGCATCCTGCACACTTGAAATTCTCTGGGCAATGATCAGCTTGGTCGTATCCGGAATTTCTTCCCGAAATGCCTTTCTGATCTTACTGTCCGTTGCCGTATCCACTGCGCTGGTACTGTCATCCAGAATCAGGATCTTCGGTTTCTTTAACAGTGCTCTTGCAATACAAAGCCTCTGTTTCTGTCCGCCGGACACATTGCTTCCGCCCTGCTCAATATGGGTTTCATATCCATCCGGAAATCTCTGGATAAATTCATCCGCACAAGCCAGACGGCAGACTCTCTCACACTCTTCCTTTGTGGCATGTTCATCGCCCCAGCGAAGATTTTCCAGAATAGTGCCGGAAAACAGCACGTTATTCTGCAATACCACTGCCACCTGATTTCGCAGTGCTTCCATATCATATTCTTTTACATTCCTTCCGCCTACCAGGATCTCCCCTGCTGTCACATCATACAGACGGCTGATCAGGTTAACCAGACTGGTCTTTGCGCTTCCGGTTCCTCCGATGATACCAATGGTCTCTCCCGACCGGATCGAAAGATTGATATTTTTCAACACCGGTTCACTGCTTCCGGCCTTGTAAGCGAAATCCACATGTTTAAATTCAATAGAGCCATTTTCCACTTCTTCCACCGGATGTTCCGGATTCTTCAGCGTGCTGCTTTCCGTCAGTACCTCTGCCACACGCTTTGCACTGGCAGAACTCATGGCAATCATCACAAACACAAAAGAAAGCATCATCAGACTCATCAGAATATTCATGCAGTAAGTCAGAAGACTCATCAGTTCTCCCGTGGTCAGTGAATCTGCCACGATCATCTTTGCCCCCAGCCAACTGATCAGAAGGATGCAGGTATATACTGCAATCTGCATCAGCGGCGCATTGTAAACCAGATTACATTCCGCTTTCACAAACAGCCGGTAAATGTTTTCCGATGCTTTTCTGAATTTGGAAGTTTCTTTTTCTTCTCTTACGTATGCCTTTACCACACGGATTGCCGATACATTTTCCTGAACAGATTCGTTTAACTCATCATACTTCGGGAAAATCTGATCGAAATACCGGGCAGCATGGGTCATGATAAAGGCTAGGATTCCTCCCAGAACAATCACGGTCACCAGATAAATGCATGCCAGTCTCGCATTGATGGCAAAGGACATGGCCATGGCACAGATCAGACTGATTGGTGCTCTCGTAAACATACGCAGAATCATCATATATGCATTCTGAATATTGGTCACATCAGTCGTCAGCCTTGTGACCAGACCGGCTGTACTGAAATGATCGATATTTGCAAAGGAAAATGTCTGGATCCTCTCAAACATTGCCTGCCGCAAATTCTTTGCAAATCCGGCGGAAGCCTTAGCTCCATACCAACCGCCTGCCATTCCCGCAACCAGTCCGATAAAAGCAGCCACCACCATAATTCCACCCACTTTGTAAATATGGTGAATATCCCCCGTCTCAACTCCTTTATCAATGATAGAAGCCATCAGAAACGGGATTACCGTTTCCATCAGCACTTCCAGAATCATAAACAGCGGAGTCACAATGGATGCGGCTTTATACTCTTTTACTTCTTTTAATAATGTACGAATCATCCTTTTTCCTCCTTCTTTTTGCACTCTTGTTCTATATTCTTTCTGATTTTTTCTACAACCGAAAGAAAGATTTCAATATCTTCTTTCTCGATTCCTCTCACGAGCTGCTTATCCAACCCGTCAATCACACTTTGCAGTGTCTCATGGGTTTTTCTTCCTTTTTCTGTCAGACGAACCCGTTTTAACCTGGCATCATTTTCCACAGATTCCCGATACACATATCCCAAACGTTCTAAAGCTTTCAACGTTCCGGTTACGGAAGATCTTCCCACCGAAAAATAATGTTCAATATCCTTCTGATAGATGGAATTCTCATCATTTTCATATAAATAACGAAGAAGCCACCCATGCATAAAACTCACTTCGTCTACTCCTGCCTTCGCAACACCGCAGCGAAGTCTCTTTGAAATTGTATGATCCAGCCTGTGGATCTGTAACCCGATCTCCGGTTCCTTCTTTTGTTTCTGTTCTCTTTCTTCCATCCTTTTTTCCTTATCTTTCATGAAATATAATTCCAAACCAGCCCTGACAATCGTTTCTTTCCCGCTCGCACCATTCCACCCACTTTCTACAGATTATTCACTGTAAATCATGCGCTGTGAATAGTTCATTCCAAAACAGTTCAGTTGTGAACTATTCGTTTCCGAACTATTTTATCACTTTTTTTTCGTTTGTCAATCCTATTCTTTTTCTTGCTATCTGGTTTTGAATACTATATAATGGCTATATTGAGGTGATTATATGAAGATAGACAGTAAAGATTTACTTAACAGTATCTTGGAATCTCTGGATCATTTAAACTATATTCCGCTGGATGAGATTCCAAATATCGATTTATATATGGATCAGGTCACAACATTTATGGAAAAGGGACTTTCTCCTACCAAACGCTATGAAGAAGATAAGATTCTGACCAAGACCATGATCAACAACTACGCCAAGAACAATCTTCTGCCCCCGCCTCTGAAGAAAAAGTATTCCAGGGAGCACATGATCGTTCTGATCTTTATTTACTACTTTAAAAATATTTTATCCATCCGGGACATTGAACAGCTTTTACAGCCTTTAACAGAAAAACATTTCCACACAGATGCACCTTTACAGATCGACCAGATCTATCAGGAAGTCTGTGAACTGGAGAAAATGCAGATTCCGGATTTGAAAGAAGAACTGCAGAAAATCTACCAGAAATCCGAAGAGTCTTTTTCAGATGCTCCGGATGAATACCGGGAAGACTTAAAAACTTTCTCTTTCATCTGCAGTCTGAGTTTTGATATTTATCTGAAAAAAATGATTGTGGAACGTCTTCTGGACGATCTGTCAGATTCCACGTCTAAGTAATAAAATAGCGAAAAAAGAGCCGCATATGCGACTCTTTTTTCAGGATTCTAACCTGCCATCCCCATTTTTCTTCTTATTTCGGCATCATCATTTACTCTTCTTTTTCCTTCATATCCCCGATCCGGTCAAAAACCATATCGTAACCGTCATTTCCATAATTCAGAGAACGGTTCACTCGACTGATCGTAGCCGTAGATGCTCCGGTCTTCTCTGCAATCTCCAGGTAAGTTCTGTGTTCTCTCAACATCTTTGCCACTTCAAATCTCTGAGACAGTGACAACAATTCGTTAATCGTACAGATATCTTCAAAAAATGTATAGCATTCTTCCTTCGACTCTAAGCTTAATATGCCCTGAAACAGATAGTCTACGGATTCTGTTCTGATCTTCTTACTCATGATAACGTCTCCTTTAACGATCAAATGATTCTTTTTACATTTTAGCACACTAAACTTTTAAAGTCTACTACTTTTTAACGATAATCCTTTTCTCCGCAATTCAGGAAAGATTTTAACAGTTCAAGATTTGTCGTAGCCACCAATTCTTCCGGGAAATCACATGCTCTCAGTATTTCCTCCACATAACAGAAATTCGCGGCGTCCACATCAATATGTGCATCACTGGATGTGGTGATACAGACTTCGTATTGCTTGCACAGAGTCAGGATCTCTTTCATATTTTTATGTGTATCCTTCCGAAATCCGATGGGACTCAGAGAGGAATTATTTACCTCGATCAGTGTGTGCGTTTCTTTCGCCTTTTTTACCATCGCCTCGTAATCCACCGGAAAACGCCCATCGTCCGGATGTCCAATCACATGGACATATGGATTTTCCATTGCTTTCAGATAAGCGTTTGTATTCTCCTTTTCCGTATGTTCCAGCCCATAACACGGCACATGAATGCTGGCAATCACGATATCCATCTGCTTTAAAATATCTTCCCGTAAATCCAGGGTTCCCTCCGGATCCATCAGATTTGCCTCCACTCCAAGGAAAAGATCCACTCCCTCCAGTTTTCTCGGAACAACCCTCAGATTATTAAAATAATATCTTCCGCAGGAATCCGGCATTTTTGGCCCGTGTTCCGTAATTGCGAACGCTTCCATTCCTTTTTCAAAAGCCGCACGCACCATCTCACGGATTGTACTGTATGCATGTCCGCTTGCTAGTGTATGTGAATGTGTATCTGCAATCAATTTCATAGATGTACTCCTTTTCTGCCACCATTTTGCATCTGTGCTGTATGATTCCTCTTATCTCTGGCCTCACCACTGAATATCTGTCTGCAGTAAATGTGACCGAATTGTGAATCTACACTTGTATCATACCACATTTTGCAACTTTTCGTTGTTCTTCCTACAACATAATGCTATAATAGGCAGGAAAGCAATCGAAAGATGTCAGAAAATCGATCTACGAAAGCGAGGAAATACAAATGAACTGTCCCAATTGCGGAAAAGAACTTGAATTAAAACAAAGGCAGGTAGGCCTTGACGATAGCAACGCACCTATTTATAACGAATTTGCCATCTGTAAAGACTGTAAAAAAATGTGGAATCTGGATAAACAGCGTCAGAAAAAAATGACAGCGTCCAAAACCACCGCAAAACCGGCTGAAAGGTCTGTTGAAAAATCTGTTGATTCCGAAGCTGCAAAAGCTGCTCCGAAACCAGTTGCAAAACATCCGGAACATGCTGCAGATGCCCCGAAGAAAAAACCGGCACATCATGCAAGACCAGAAGGTACTTCTGCTGAAGCACAGCCAAAGAAACATCCGAAAAAACGTCCGGCTGCTGCACACGCTGATACAGATGAGAACTTTATCGGAAACATTCCTCCGGAGCATGTCCGTAAGAAAAAGGAAACGGCAGTCCGCAAGAGTTATGAGGAAATGTTAAATACAGATCCGAGAAAACAGCAGAAAAAGAAAAAACGTCCGGCTGACCAGAATACAGAAGAGCCAAGACAGCCAAAACGGAAAACTCAGGCTCCAAAGCCCACACCAAAACCGGTGGAAGAGCCGGTCTATGATGACTACGATGATTATGAAGATGAGGCAAAATTCAGACCGCTTCGTATTGTACTTGGAATCCTGTCCATTCTTGGCGGATTATTCTTTGGTGCCAAAGCAGTATTGGCAGGACTGGACGGAATTTCATCCGGGGGAAAGATCACAACAGGTATGGTCTATGTGATCCTTGCTCTCTGCATCCTGTTATCCGGATTGCTCACTTTATTTATGAGAAATGTACGTTCACGACTTGCATTCTTCTTCCCACTCCTGTTCTGCGCAGGTGGTGCAGGTTTCACTTTCTTAAAACACGGAAGTGACAAATGGCTACTCTACGGAGCAATTGCAAGTGGTGTTCTGGCAATCATCTATCTGATTCTTCTGATCGTCGGTGGCAGAAAAGGCGATGATTATGAAGATGATTACGATGATCCATTTGAAGATGACTATGCAGATGATGATTATTGATCAAGTCGCTGAACCTCGATTGAAATATTTTCAAATCTAAATATGATACGAGATCAGAAAGAGTAAAAATGTGAAAATCAGGGTGGAAATCGAAAAAGATTTCCACCCTGTTGCTTTTTTCCGATGTTTTCTATCTGTGTTTGTGGTTGTCAGAAAACTAACAGTAACTTCACTTTTATCAATACGGCATCTTCAGGCGATCTTAAATATTTCTTCTAGCAACCGGATTCCGCTTTTCGTCTTAAAAATCCGTTCTTTCGCCTGTCTGATCGCATGTTCTGACGCAGTTTCCTCATACAGGTTGACCAGAAAATCCGCTTCCACCAAAATCTGATAATCCGCCCCATCTATTCCATCATATGTATGGTGATGTCCCACCAGATAGCAGATTCTTTCTGTTATATCTTCCGAAATTCCTTCTTTTGTGAGCAATTCTCTTGCAACTGCCGGGCCTTCCTGCTCTTGAATCTTCCCATCACTTCTGCCGAATTTTTCCTCTCCCGGTTTGATCCCGATATCATGAACCAAAGCTGCCAGCTCCAGAATCTCCTGTTCTGTTTCCGGTAACTGCTCCATCTTTCCAATCAATGCAGCATAAGAATGCACCTTCGTAAAGTGCTGGATCCGTCTGGGATCCCCTGCGAAAAGGCTGATCATCGCCAGATAGACTTTTTCTCTTGGGAATCTTTCGTTCATCACTCTTTCCTCCTTATCAGCAGATTTCCAATCTGTTCCTCTGATTTTCAAATATTTCACTGATATCAGGTACTATCATATCAGTTTTCTGTCCAACCATCAAGAAACTCCAATACCGGCAGAGTCTTCCGTCTGTGTCTTTGCATAAAATCACTCAGATTTCCTGTCTAAGTCCACTCTATGATTGATTTTTTTTCACCTCTATGTTACACTGAAATAACTATGTGCGTTACATATCTGGAGGAATGAAAGGAAGTTTATATTATGAACAAACACAAGAAAAGAAGTACATTTTCCGGAAAGCTCGGCTTCGTACTGTCAGCTGCCGGTGCTTCTGTCGGATTGGGGAATATCTGGCGGTTTCCGTACCTTGCTGCCAAATACGGCGGCGGAATCTTTTTACTGATTTACATCATTCTGGCACTGACCTTTGGTTATACCATGATTATAGCCGAGACTTCTCTTGGACGTATGACAAGAAAAAGTCCGGTCGGGGCATTCCAAAGCTTCGGGAAATCCAAACTGTTATCTACCGGGGGCTGGATCAATGCGATCATCCCGATTCTCATCGTTCCCTATTATTCTGTAATCGGAGGATGGGTCATCAAATATCTGGCTGAATACGCCATTGGACAGGGACAACTCCTTGCCACGGATGAATACTTTGGAAATTTCATTTCAAACGGACTTGCCACAGAGATCTGCTTTTTGATCTTCACATTCTTTACCCTTGGAATTATTTATGCCGGTGTCCGCAACGGAATTGAGCGTGTATCCAAATTTATGATGCCGATTCTTGTGGTTTTATCCGTAATCATTATGATTTATTCTGTGACCAGACCCGGAGCAATGGAGGGTGTCAGATATTTTCTCGTCCCAAATCTGGAGAACTTCTCCTGGATGACGGTGGTATCTGCCATGGGACAAATGTTCTACTCTCTTTCCATCGCAATGGGGATCCTCGTCACTTTTGGATCTTATATGAAAAAAGATACTTCGATTGAAGATTCTACCCAGAATGTAGAAATCTTCGATACTGCCATCGCAATCATGGCAGGACTGATGATCATTCCTGCTGTCTTTGCTTTCTCAGGCGGGGATCCGGATTCCCTGAAAGCCGGTCCTGCCCTGATGTTTATCACGATCCCAAAAGTATTTGCCAATATGGGATTTGGAACCGCTGTCGGAATTCTGTTTTTCCTTCTGGTACTGTTCGCAGCAGTAACCAGTTCCATTGCATTAACTGAAAGTGCTGTTTCTACTTTCGAAGATGAGCTGCACTGGGACCGAAAAAAATCTACCGTCATCATGGGGCTGATCATGATTATTCTCGGAACCCTTTCCTGTCTTGGATATGGTCCACTTGCCGGTGTCACCATCATCGGAATGCAATTCCTGGATTTCTTTGATTTCCTGACAAACTCCGTCATGATGCCAATTGCAGCCATGGCAACCTGTCTGCTAGTATCTAGAGTCATCGGAGTCAAGAAACTGGAAGAAGAAGTAACTCAGAACGGACAGTCTTTCCGCAGAAAACATATCTTCCGTTTTATGATCCGCTACCTTTGCCCGATCTTTGCAATTATCATCCTGCTTAGTTCCGTGGCAAATGCTTTCGGATGGATTTCCATGTAACATATGTGATCCCCAGACAAAAAGCTCTGTTTCGAATGAACAGAGCTTTTCTTAACGAAATGATTAGACCATAAATCCTTTTCACTTCTCTTGAGCTAAATGACTTCTATCACCTTTTTCATTATACAGAATATACTATAAAACATAGAATGTATTCTACGGGAGAATTTTATGAAAAAGCGTATTTCCGCAATTCTTTTACTGCTGGCACTGTCCGTCACCTCGCTTTTCGGATGTAATTCCACGAAAGAAACCGTAACAAAACAAACGGAAAAAGAAGATACCTCTGAGGAATTGACTCCGCTTACCCTGAATGAAGTGGCGCACTCTGTTTTCTATGCACCTATGTATGTTGCCATTGAAAAAGGATATTTTGAAGAAGAAGGAATCGACCTGACACTCGTCACCGGTTTTGGTGCCGATAAGACCTTAACTGCCGTAATCTCCGGAAGTGCTGATATTGGATTCATGGGATCAGAAGCCTCCATCTATATGTACAATGAAGGTGCGGAAGATTATGTCGTTAATTTCGCCCAGCTCACCCAACGCGCCGGAAATTTCCTGGTGGCACGGGAAGAAATGCCCGAATTCACTTGGGACGATTTGAAAGGAAAGACTGTTCTCGGCGGTCGAGCCGGTGGCATGCCTGAAATGGTATTTGAGTATATCCTAAAACAAAATGGAATCGATCCGAAAAAAGATCTGACTATCAATCAGAATATTGACTTTGGTTCCACGGCTGCAGCCTTTGCAGAAGACTCTTCTGCTTCTGATTTTACCGTCGAGTTTGAGCCGGGCGCTACCACTCTCGAAACGGAAGGAAAAGGCTATGTGGTTGCCTCACTCGGAGAAGACAGTGGATATGTTCCTTACACTGCTTTTTCTGCAAAAAAGAGCTTTATCGAAAAAAATCCGGAGCTGATCCAGCACTTCACCAATGCCCTTCAAAAGGGAATAGATGATGTGCAGAAACTAACTCCGGAAGAGATTGCAAAGATCATCGCTCCTCAGTTTCCTGAAAATGAGGAAAGTACCATCAAAACTATCGTGGCTCGCTATGCGGCGCAGGACACCTGGAAATCTGATCTGATCTTTCAGCAGGACAGTTTTGAACTGCTCCAGGACATTCTGGAAACAGCCGGCGAACTCTCAGAGCGCGCACCATATGGTGATCTCGTCACCACAGAATTTGCTGAAGCTGCTGTCCGCTGATAGGAAATCCTCTTATTTAACAAAATCTCACTTGCATATCTATGAGAATTAGATACTTTGCATCCGAACAATTTCAGGCGTATCCGTAAACTTTCCGTTTGCGGATCAGGAACTGTCCGGTCACAACCAATGCCAGTAACTCGGCAACAATAATCGCTGCCCAGACTCCATTAATTTCAAAAAAGACCGGAAGCAATAATACCATACTGCACTGGAACAACAGGGTCCGGAAAAAAGCAATCTGTGCGGAAATAATTCCATTTCCAAGCGCTGTAAAAAATCCGGACCCCCAGATATTAAATCCATTTAACAGATAGGAAATAGAATAAATACGAAATCCGGTAATCGTCAACGCCAGCAATTCTTTATCATATCCTACAAACAGACCTACCACCTGACCGGCAAGTCCCTGTGCAATGGACAGCATCAGAATTCCAGTAACAGAAATCAGCATCAAACTCTTTTTAAAAAGATTGTGCAGTTCTTTTCGATTATCTGCTCCATGATTATAACTGATCAGAGGCGCACATCCTATGGTATACCCCAGATACATGGCTGCAAAGATAAAGTTAGCATACATAATCACGCCATACGCTGCCACACCATCTTCCCCAGCGAAGCGCATCACCTGATAATTATAGAGCATATTTACAATAGAAGTCGAAATATTGGTCATCATTTCCGAAGATCCATTCAGACAAGTTTTCGCCAGAACATTGCCCGAAAATCTGGTCTTTCCGAGGTGAAGAATACTTGTCTTATTAAGAAAGAAATAAAAGATCGGAATCGTGCCACCAATCAGTTCTCCCGTCACGGTTGCAAATGCAGCTCCCGCCAGCCCCCAATGGAACACCGCGATAAACACATAATCCAGAATCATATTGGTCAGCCCGGTGGCGATGGAAATTTTCAGACTCATTTCCGGGCGTTCCGCCGTAATATAAAAACTCTGGAACATAATCTGCAACATAAAGAACGGCAGCGAGATCATGGAAATTCTTCCATATAATACGCAGTCTGAAATCATTTGCCCTTTTGCTCCCAGGGCAATGGCCAGGGGACGCATAAAAATAAATCCCAACACTGCCGCACTGAATCCAAGTGCCATCATGACATATACCAGCAGAGAAAAAAACTCATTTGCCTGTTCTTTTTTTCCCACTCCTAATGTGATTCCTACGATAGCACTTCCGCCTGTTCCAAACATAAATCCGATGGTGCTCAGCGCCATAATCACCGGCATGATCAGATTTAGGGCTGCAAACTGCTCCTTTCCCACAAAATTTGACACAAATAAACCGTCTACAATACTGTAAACGGACGTACATACCATCATAATAATGGAAGGGATTGTAAATCTTAATAATCTTCGAAATGTAAAGTGGTCTGATAATTTTATTTTACTCATGCTCCAAGGATACCGAAATATTCTCAAAATGTCAATCCCAACTAAAGAAGGGACACTGAACAAACTAAAAAAGGGGCGCTGAACGAAAGAAGGGGCGCTGAACCTTTTGTCGTATGCCTGGCAAACTAAAAAAGACCTGCGAAACATTTCTGTCTCACAGATCCCGTTTGGTGTTTTCGCCTAGGCCTCAAATATCTTGTACTCACATGGTTCCATATCGAAAGTTGCAAATTCTTCGTTTTCCATGTCCTCAAAATAGTTTGCGATCACTCTGCAAACACCCTTGTGGGCAACGATCAGAATTGTTTTACCTTCATGTTTCTCCAGAACCATATCCAGGAACGGATAAACTCTCGCTACCACATCTGCAAAAGATTCTCCGCCTTCATATCTCTTGAAAAACTCTCTCTTTGCTGCCTGATAGCCTGCGTCGTCTCTGGATTTGCCTTCAAACACTCCGAAATCCTGCTCTCTCAGACAATCCATTTCCATGCTGGTGCAGTTCTTTTCCTGTTTTGCTGCTACGATCTCTCCTGTTTTTCTTGCTCTTTCAAGCGGAGACACATAAATCAGATCCACATCCTCTTCTGCCAGCTTTTCTGCAACCTTTGCTGCCTCTTTTTCACCATTTTCATTCAAAGGAACATTTTTATTTCCAAGTACTTTATTTTCTGCTGTATAATCTGTTTCCCCGTGGCGCATGATGATTACTTTTGTTTTCTCGCTCATACTGTTTACCTCATACTGTTAACTGTTCTTATTACTATTTTTCAGGATGAGATTGTGAGATCCTAAGGCTCAGCTTTCCCCTGTTATCAGATTCACAATCTACGAACATTGTACACAGTTCTGTTTTTTCCATCAAGACACCATATTACCAAAAATACATTTTTTTCGATCTATATTTCGGTTCTTTTCCACAATCCCCGCGGGTTTTCTAGATATTTCTTCTTTCTCCTCACCAGGTTTCGCAAGTTTTTGCCTACTTTTTCTCATTTATCTGTTTTATCGATGTTTCGCTGTTTAGGATGTGTCTCCTGCGTTAAGTTTCCCCGGATCATCGCCGCAATCTCTTCCGGAGACTCCTTTTTTCCATTCTCCTGCCATTTCATAAAAACATTTAACAGTGCTCCGCCATAAAAGTACAGTTCATATTCTGAAATATGATATCTGGGTTTTACCCGCTTCAACATATAATCATTCATTGCATTTAACACGATCTGATAAAGTCCCGCATCCACCAGTTTTTGTATGAATCCACGATACTGGTCAAAATATTTTAACGCGTGCACAATACTTTCATCCGACTGAAACTCCCCGTTCTCATCCGGATGTTTCACACGATCCCGCACATATCCTGCCACAATTTCATGAAAGAAATCCGTCAGCGCATCTTCTTTCGTTTCATAATAATGATAAAATGTCATGCGGGAAACCCCGGCACGTTTTACAATGTCTGATATTTTAATCTTCTCATATTCTTTTTTATTCATTAAATCAAAAACGGCCTCCCCAATACACATTCTTGTAAAGCGAGTCCGTTTGTTGTGTGCTTTGGAAAATAAGTTCTTCATTTCACTTCATCCTCCCAGCGGATATCATACCATATTTTCTTTTTTATGGCAAAATGCGATCCTCGATTGCCTCTCCCAGCAAATCCCGGAACACTTCCGGAACCGTCTGAATCTTCTCTGCTCTCCAGGCATCTGCCCCACAGAATAGAAGACCTTCTTCTACCTCTCCCTTTGCCGCATGGATCAATGCCTCGGTAATGCAGTACGGAATTTCTTTCGGATTACATTTTTTCAGACATCCCAGACATTTTTTCGGTAAGATTTTAACTCCGGCTTCTATCTGCTTCAGAAACGAGTTTCGGATCGCTCGTCCCGGCATTCCTACCGGACTTTTTGTAAATACAATGTCTGATTTCTCTGCATGCAGATATGCGTCTTTATAAGCAGGATCTGCATCACACTCCACAGTGGTTACAAACCTGGTTGCAACCTGAATAGCATCTGCGCCAATAGAAAATGCATGGTCCGCCTCTTGTTTTCCACTGATTCCACCTCCCAGAATCACAGGAATCTTTCTCCGGAAATGCTCTTCGTATTCCCGGATTGTTTCCAGAATCTTCCCGATTTCTGCCTCATAGCTTTTATAATCTTCTTTTGCCATAGATTCTAACCGGTTCTCCTGAAACCCCAGGTGTCCTCCTGCTTTCGGTCCTTCGATTACCACTGCATCCGCCGTTCTGCCATATTTATTGCTCCAGTATTTCAGAAGAACCTTTGCCGCCTTCTGGGATGAAAAAATAGGAATGAGAGAAATCCTCTTTTTTGCGGCTGCCTCTTCAACTACCGGATTTTCATTTTCGTCCGATACATATGCCGGAAGATCCACCGGAAGTCCGGCACCTGACACAATGAAATCTGCCCCCAGCTTTGCAGCCTGCCGTACATAGTCTTCATAATGGTTCATTGCCACCATGATATTAAATCCAATGATTCCATTTGGTGCAATTTCCCGCGCTTTCTGCCATTGTGTCTCCATGGCTTTCAGATTGCAGGCTATCGGATTCTTTACAAACTCCGGATCCTTAAATCCAATCTGCGCTGCTGAGATCGTCCCTGCTCCCCCTGCTTTCGCAACGGCTCCTGCCAAATTCCCCAGGCTGATGCCGATTCCCATACCACCTTGTACGATCGGATATCTCAACTCTTTTGTTCCAATTTTTATCATATCTGTACTCTCACATTTTCCGAAATCTTTCATACCGTTGTTCCGCCAGTTCTTCTCCTGACATCTTCCCGTAATTTTTGAGAAATTCCCCGATTTTTTCAGCTAATGGTACTGTCACTGCCGTCATCGTCTCTCTGGTATAGATTTCCGGCTCTTCAAAGATCCGTTCTACGATTCCATACCCTTTCAGATCCTTTGCCGTAAGTTTCATACATTGTGCCGCTTTTGGCGCCTTTTTCCCGTCTTTCCAGAGAATACTCGCAAATCCTTCCGGAGATAATACTGAATAGATGGCATTTTCCAACATCCAGACTTCATTTGCCACCGCCAGGGCCAATGCTCCACCACTTCCGCCTTCTCCAATCAGAACCGACAATACCGGAGTTTTTAAACCGGCCAGTTCCAGCAGATTTCCTGCTATCGCCTCTCCCTGCCCCCGTTCTTCTGCCTCGATCCCGCAAAATGCTCCCGGCGTATCGACCAGGCAGATTACCGGACGATGAAATTTTTCCGCCTGTTTCATCAGACGCAAGGCTTTCCGATAACCCTCCGGGGAACACATACCGAAATTATGGGAAATACTTTCTTTGGTAGAAGTTCCTTTTTCCTGAACCAGTACCGTAACCGGAATTCCGCCAAAAGTTGCAATCCCTCCAATCAGTGCCTGGTCATCCGCAAACAAACGGTCCCCATGCAGTTCCTGAAAATCCGGGAACAGATGCTCTAAGTAATCTTTCCCGGTTGGTCTGTTTTTCTTTCGCGCTGACAATACACGATCCCAGGCATTTTTTAGTGTTGCAGTTTTTGAGGTTCTAAACCTCTCTTTTCCCACTTGCCTCTGAGATTCTGTCGTTTGCTCTGGATTGTTTTTCTGTATCGGATTCTCTGTTTCACTTCTCATCTCGCAGGAATCAATTTTTACATTTTTTAAACACCGCTCTTTTAATTGGGTTTTCGCGTCTTCCTCTTCCCTGCAATGAAGCTGCAACAAATATCCCAGCCTCTGTTTCAGATCTTTTCGTTCTACAATCTGATCCACAAACCCGTGCTCCAGCAGAAATTCTGAACTTTGGAAACCCTTCGGAAGCTTCTGACCAATGGTCTGCTCGATCACTCGCGGACCGGCAAATCCAATCAACGCTTTTGGTTCCGCCAGAATCAGATCCCCTTCCATAGCAAAACTTGCTGTCACGCCACCGGTGGTCGGATCCGTCAGAACCGAAAGATACAGAAGTCCCGCATCTTGATGCCGCCTTATAGCTGCCGATGTTTTCGCCATCTGCATCAGGGAAAAAATTCCTTCCTGCATTCTGGCTCCACCGGAACAGCAGAATAAAATCACAGGGAGCCTCTCTTTCGTTGCCCGTTCGATTGCCCGTGTAATCTTTTCTCCTACAGCCTGCCCCATACTTGCCATCATAAACCGACCGTCCATCACGCCAAGAACTGTCTGTTTTCCACAGATTTTGCAGCTTCCCGTCACAACGGCCTCTTTCTGTCCGCTTTTTACTCTGGATGCTGCTATTTTCTCTTCATATCCCGGATAATTCAGCGGATTTCCTCCTATCAAGTCTGCATCCCATTCTTCAAAGGTTCCTTCATCTGCAATCCGTCTGATCCGCTCCTGTGCATTTAACCGAAAATATCCCTGACATTTCGGACAGATATAATCCCCATTCCGCACTTCTTCCGCAAAAATCGCTTTTCCACATTTATTGCATCTGCACAGCATTCCCTCCGGTACTTCCGGTTTCCTTGCATTCAATATTCTCCTGTGCTGATTTGGTTTCTTAAATACGTGATCCAGATTCATTTCTTTGCTCCTGCATCTTTTCTATAAATTCAATATCCACATTTCCTGCCAGGAATTCCGGGTTCGTCAGGATTTGATACTGATAATCCACGTTGGTATCTACCCCTTCGATGATCACTTCCCCCAGCGCACTCTGTGCCTTCTGGATCGCATGTTCCCGGTCTTTCTCCCAGACACTGATCTTTGTGATCATGGAATCGTAAAAAGGCGGAATCCGATAGCCACTGTAAATTGCAGAATCGATCCGAACGCCTTTTCCTCCCGGAAGGTGCAGTCCTGTAATCGTTCCCGGACAGGGCCTAAAGCCTTCTTCCGGTTTTTCTGCATTGATCCGGATCTCAATCGCATGTCCGGAAAACGTAATATCTTTCTGCTGATAAGGCAAAGATTCTCCGGATGCGATACAGATCTGCTCTTTGATCAGGTCAATCCCGGTGATCCACTCCGTGATCGGGTGTTCCACCTGAATCCTGGTATTCATTTCCATAAAATAAAATGCCCCACTTTTTTCCAGTAGAAACTCGATGGTTCCGGCATTTACATATCCGGCCGCTCTTGCTGCCCTTACCGCAATCTCGCCCATTTCACGCCGTTTTTCCTCTGAAAGAATATAAGAAGGGGCTTCCTCGATCATTTTCTGATGATTTCTCTGGATGGAACAATCCCTTTCCCCCAGGTGAACCACGTTTCCATACCCGTCCGCCAGAATCTGAAATTCGATATGGCGCGGATGCTCAATAAAATGTTCCAGATACATTGCGTCATCCCCAAATGCGGTCCTTGCCTCTGACTGAGCCAATTGAAAACAAGACGCAAATTCCGCGGCAGAGTTTGCAAGACGCATGCCTTTTCCACCGCCTCCTAACGCGGCTTTGATCATAACCGGATACCCGATTTTTTCTGCTTCTTTTTGTCCCGTTTCCACATCATACACTGCCCGGTCACTCCCCGGAATCACCGGAACACCTGCCGCTTTCATGGTATTTCTTGCCATCTGCTTGTTTCCCAGTTGCTCAATTGTTTCCGCATCCGGGCCGATAAATGTAATCCGACACGCCTTGCATCTTCTGGCAAACTTACTGTTTTCCGACAGCAGCCCGAATCCCGGATGAATGGCATCTGCGCCTGAAACCACCGCAGCACTTAAGATTTTTTCCATGGAAAGATAACTTTCCGAAAGTGCTGCCGGACCGATACAGATCGCCTCGTCTGCCAGTTTGGTATGCAAAGCTTCCCTGTCTGCCTCAGAATAAACCGCCACCGTTTCAATCCCCATTTCCCGGCATGCCCGGATAATGCGAACAGCAATCTCTCCTCGATTTGCGATCAATATTTTTCGGATCATCGTTTTTTCTCTCCTTTATCCGATCATAAACGTTAGTTCTGCGCTGACCACCGTTTCCCCTTCTACTGTCGCGATGGCCTCGCCGATTCCTACCGGACCTTTCTGCCGGATGATTTTCGTCTCTAAACGGACTTTATCTCCCGGAACAATCTTCCCCCGGAATTTACATTTGGAAATCCCGCCAAAATACGCGGTCTTCCCTCGATTTTCCGGCATCGATAAGATCGCCACTGCCCCAGTCTGTGCCAAAGCTTCCACCGTCAGTACCCCCGGCATCACCGGTTCCTGCGGAAAATGTCCCGCGAAAAACTCTTCCCGGTAGGAAACACATTTGTACGCCACAGCATACTGTCCCGGTTCATAGTCTTCCACATAATCAATCAGCAAAAACGGATGCCGATGTGGGATGATTTCTTTGATTTCCTGAATATTCAAATGCTTCTTGTTTTCTGCACTGTTTTTTCTCTTATTTTCCACGATTTTTCTTCCTGTTTCTTTCACATGATTCTTATCTTACTGCTTACTTCTTCCAATAAAATCTGCATTTCACTCGACATAAATCCATTTCATGATGCATTGATTCCACCCATAAGGCAAATCACGGTCGAATCACAAATAACGTCTGGCCGTATTCCACGGTATCCCCGTTTTGTACCGGGATTTCCACGACTGTCCCATCATATTCACATTCGATTTCATTCATCAGTTTCATGGCTTCCACAATTCCAAGAACCTGTCCTTTTTTCACAGAATCTCCTGTTTTGACATAGGGTTCCGCTCCTTCACTTGGTGCTTCATAGAAAACGCCTACCAGCGGAGATTTCACATAATTATACTGAGCTTCCTCTGAGACTTTATGGAAATCTTTCTTCGTTCCCTCTGCTTCCCCCACTTTCGCATCTGATACTTCCTCTGTGCCTATATTCCTCTCATAATCCTTCTGCGCATTCATCCCCATCTTCAATTCCAGATCGCCCTCCCGATAGGAAAAGCGATCCAGTTTCGCCTCAGATACTTTCTCAATTAATTTCAGTAACTGTTCAAATTCCATGTTCTAATCCTCATATTTTTTCAGCAACAATGTGGCATTGTGTCCGCCAAATCCCAGTGAATTGCTTAAGGCATACCGGATCTTTCGCTTCATCGGGGCACCGATTGCATAATTCAGATCACAATCTGCATCCGGTTCCTTCGTTCCCATGGTCTGATGCACATATCCTTCTTCCATCGATTTCACACAGGTAATCAATTCTACCGCACCTGCTGCCCCCAGCAGATGGCCGATCATGGATTTGGTGGAATTAATGGCCAGATCATAGGCAGCTGTTCCAAACACCGACTTGATCGCCATAGTCTCAAACAGATCATTGTGATGGGTGCCGGTTCCATGTGCATTGATGTAATCCACCTGTTCCGGCAGGATTTCTGCCTCATTGATCGCCAGTTCCATTGCTTTTGCCGCCCCGCTTCCATCTTCGCAGGGTGACGTGATATGGTAGGCATCTCCGGTTGCACCATATCCCACCAGTTCCGCATAGATTCTTGCTCCGCGTTTTCTGGCATGCTCCAGTTCTTCCAATACGACCACACCGGCACCTTCTCCCAACACAAATCCATCCCGATCTTTGTCAAACGGAATGGATGCCCGCAACGGATCGGTGGACTCAGATAACGCTGTCAGTGCCTGAAAGCCCGCTACACCTGTTTTGCAGATGCAACTTTCACTTCCTCCTGCAAACATCACCTCTGCATCTCCATATTGAATCGCCCGGAAGGCATCTCCGATACAATTGGTTCCAGTGGCGCAGGCTGTCACCACATTTGTACATTTTCCACGCAGTCCCAGTTGAATGGAAATATTGCCCGCTGCCATATTGGAGATCATTCTCGGAACCATCAGAGGATTCACGCGCCCCACTTTCCCTTCCCGGATCTTTTCATATTCCGTCTCAACAATTTCCAGGCTGCCGATCCCCGAGCCCACGATCACTCCGACACGAAACGCATCTTCCTGCGTCATATCAAGCATCGCATCTTCCATGGCTTCTTTTGCGGCTGCTACCGCATACTGAGAAAACGGTTCCATTCTTCTGGAAGCTTTTTTGTCCATTCGTTCCGTGGGATCGAAGTTTTTCACCTCTGCTGCCAGCTTCACTTTAAAATCAGACGAATCAAATTTCGTGATCTTTCCAATCCCCACCGTTCCTTTTTTTAGATTCTCCCAGAATTCTGGGACTGTATTTCCAATCGGGGTTATGGCTCCCAATCCCGTTACAACCACTCTTCTCTTCATTCTGTTTCTCCCTTGTTCTATACCCTTGACATGTCATACTGTCTATCCATTTTCCTGTTCTGTTGTTTTTATACTATTCCAATCCTGACTGTTTGAGCTCTGACATTTTCTTTGCCAGATTCTTTTCATCCATTCATTCTCTGAATCCCGGTGACGCCTTGTCATATCGCCATCCCACCGTCTACTTGCAGAACCTGACCGGTTACATAATCTGCATCGTCTGATGCCAGAAATGCGACCACTCTTGCCACCTGCTCCGGCGTTCCGAATTTCTGCATAGGAATTTTCCCCGCAATCTGTTCCTTCACCTGATCCCTTAACCCTTCTGTCATATCTGTCCGGATAAATCCCGGTGCCACTGCATTGACCGTAATGTTTCTTGCTGCCAGTTCTCTCGCTGCGGTTTTAGTCATTCCGATCACTCCTGCTTTGGATGCCGCATAATTGATCTGTCCGGCATTTCCGCTGATTCCGCTGACAGAAGCCATATTCACGATTCTTCCGTATCTCTGTTTCAGCATATATCTGGAAACAAACCGGATGGTATGAAAGGTTCCTTTCAGATTCACATCCACCACCTGATCAAATTCTTCCTCCGACATTTTCATCAGAAGATTGTCTCTGGTAATTCCAGCATTGTTGACCAGAATATCAATCCGTTTCTTTCTTGCGATTACATCCTTTATCATGGCTTCACAGGCATTTACATCTGCCACATCACATTTCAGACTTTCCGCCTCAGATCCTGCCGATTGAATCTCGCTTACAACTTCTTCCGCCTTTTCTGCTGATCCGCAATAATTCACGATCACATAGGCACCTCTTCCTGCCAGTTCTTTTGCCACAGCACTTCCGATTCCTCTGGAAGCGCCCGTCACCAACGCGATTTTTCCTGTCAGCATTGTATTATTCTCCTCATTTTTCTTAAAGTTCTTTCTGTAATTGCTCCAGATCTGTCCATGTACTTAAAGACAACACCTTCGCTTCCGGTGCAATTTTCTTCATAAATCCAGACAGTGTTTTCCCCGGTCCGATCTCCAGGAACAGATCGACTCCTTCCTTTACCATCAATTCCATACTCTGCTGCCATTTCACCGGAGAAGAAACTCCGGTTACAAAAAGGCCCGGAATTTTGTGAGCGTCCGTCTCCTTCTCGGCCACCGCATTTGCTACATAAGGCACCTTCAGTTCCCGAAACTTTATACGTTCCATTTCTTTCGCCAGTTCTTCCCCTGCCGGTGCCAGAAGCGGTGAATGAAACGGGCCGCTCACTTTCAATGGCAAGACTCTTCTGGCTCCGGCTTCTTTTAACTGCTCGCCGGCTTTTTTTACTTCTTCTGTTCGCCCCGTGATCACAATCTGCCCCGGACAGTTATAATTTGCAATCGTCACATCTGGAATCTGTTTCAAAATCTTTTCAATCTTTTCAGCTTCCATCCCAAGTACCGCACTCATGGCTCCCTCGCCTGCAGGTATGGTATTCTGCATCAGCAGCCCTCTTTTTCTTACCAGGCAGATCGCATCCGTATCCGAAAGCCCACCTGCTGCAGCTACCGCAGCATATTCTCCTAAACTCAAACCTGCCGTAAGATCAGGAAAGATTCCCTGCTGTTCCAGTGCTCTTGTCATCGCAAGACAAGTCGTCACTAATGCCGGCTGGGTATATTCTGTAATATGAATCTGCTCATTTTCTGTGAAGCAAATGTCCCGAATCGGAATTCCAAGCGCCTCTTCTGCCTGATCATAAATCTTTTTCGCTTCCGGTGAATTTTTATAAAAATCTAACCCCATTCCACATTTCTGAGAACCCTGTCCCGGATATAGAAATGCAATTTTCCTGCTTCCGGTGTTTTCTGTGTCTCTGATTTCCTCTTTCTTGTTTTCTTTCATTTTTTCTTTCATAATTCTATGCCTGCATCCAGCCTCCACTCAATAGCGCATCCGCTTCTGTAATCAGCTTTTGGATCACCTGTTCACAAGTCAGTTCTTCCCGGATCAGACCCGCGATCTGCCCGGACATGACACTGCCTTCCTTTACATTTCCCTCTATCACTGCCTTGCGCAGAGCACCAAGCGCCAAGTATTCCAGTTCTTCTAAGGACGCACCGTTTTTTTCCAGCTCCAGATATTTTCTGGTCATCTGATTTCGAATCGCACGCACAGGATGTCCGGTACTTCTTCCCGTTACACGAGTGTCAATATCTTTTGCCTTCAAAATGCAGTCCTTATAGTTTTGATGAACCTGACATTCTCTGGTTGCCACAAACCGGGTTCCGATCTGCACACCTTTTGCCCCCAGCATCAACGCTGCAGCCAGCCCTCTTCCATCTGCGATCCCTCCGGCTGCGATCACCGGGATCTGTACGGAATCTACCACCTGTGGAACCAGTGTCATCGTTGTGCTCTCTCCGATGTGTCCACCGGATTCGCATCCTTCTGCGACCACTGCATCTGCGCCGCAACGCTCCATCCGACTTGCCATTGCAGCAGATGCCACCACCGGAATGACTCTGATATTCTTTTCTTTCCATAACTCCATATATTTCTCTGGATTTCCGGCTCCTGTCGTCACCACCGGAACTTCTTCCTCCGCGATCACCTTTGCCACTTCCTCCGCATTTGGACTCATCAGCATCACATTAACCCCGAAAGGTTTGTTGGTACGTTCCTTCGTTTTCCGAATCTGATCTCGTACCCATTTTGCCGGTGCATTTGCCGCACCAATGATTCCAAGTCCGCCTGCTTCCGAGACCGCTGACGCCAGATGATATTCTGCCACCCAGGCCATTCCTCCCTGCATGATCGGATATCTGATTCCCAATAATCTGCTCAATTCTGTCTGCATGTGTCTGCTCCTGCCTGTTTTCTTCACTCGTTTTCTATCTGTTTTACACTCTATTTTTCAATTCTGTTCCTTTTTCGGTTTTTCAGCTTACATGCTTCACCTTTTTATTTATGTGTCTCAATATATTTGATCACATCCGCGATTGTGTTGAGATTTTCCAGCTCCTCCGAAGGGATCTCTACATCATATTTTTCTTCTACTGCCATTACCATCTCAAACAGATCCAAAGAATCTGCTTCCAGATCCTCACGGAAAGATGTTTCCATGGTCAACTCTGACTCCTCTACTCCAAGATTTTCTGCTACAATTGCTCTTAATTCTTCAAACATAATTTTTCTCCTTTTTGTTTTTTAATTTCCTTTTGTTATTTTCTTGTTTCATATTCAAGAATGCTTTCAACTCTGTTTCTGCATGATTGGTTCTGTACCATTGATACCGATCTGCTGTTATTCCGGATATCTGCAATTTCAGAGAACTTCTGCAACTCGATCACTTATCAGGTCAATTTCTGCTGCAATTGCTCGTTCCCTCTTGTCCGAAAATCACTACCACTTAAGAATCGCCGCGCCCCAGGTCAGCCCACCTCCAAATCCTGCAAGCAGGATTCGATCTCCGCTTTTCAGCTTTCCATCATAGTTTAGTTCATGAAGCAAAATCGGAAGAGAGGCGGAAGATGTATTTCCATATTCCTGCAGATTTACCGGAAACTTTTCCATCGGTTCCTTCAAACGCTTTGACACCTGCTCAATAATCCTCAGATTTGCCTGATGCAACACATAATACTTGATTTCTTCTTTCTTCACCTGATTCTGTTTCAGGACTTCCTCAATCACCTCCGGAACTTTTCGCACCGCAAATTTAAACACAGCCTGTCCGTCCATCTGAACGTAATCCTTTTCAGATATTTTCTGTTCTTTAAAAGGATTGGAAAAATATCGGCTTCGCAACGTCAGGGCCTGTCCCTGATTGCCATCCGAATGAAGAACCGGACGATAATTTCTTTCGCCCGTCCGCTCTTCTTCCGCTGTCAAAACCACCGCCCCGGCTCCATCTCCGAACAAAATGCAGGTTCCGCGATCTTTCCAGTCTACGATGTTCGACAATGTCTCACTTCCGATGATTAATATCTTCTGATACAGACCGCTCTCAATGTAAGCACAAGCTGTGATATACGAAACCAGAAAGCCGCTACATGCCGCGTTCAGATCAAAGGCTGCCGCCCGAACAGCTCCCAGTTCTTTCTGCACCAGACAGGCCGTTCCCGGCATCATCTGATCTGCGGATACCGTAGAAACCAGAATCAGATCTAACTCTTCCGGTTTTATTCGTGCCTCCTTCAATGCCTGACGCGCTGCCTGTGTTGCCAGGAATGCTGTGCTTTCTTCCGGTTTTGCCACTACATGTCTTCTCTGTACACCGGTTCTTTCCCGTATCCAGGTATCATTGGTCTCAACCCATTTTTCCAACTGTTGATTTTCTAAAATCTTCGGTGGTACATAAGCACCTGTCCCCTGTATTTTCCCGATCATACTGAATCCTCTGCAATTAAATTTCATTTGTTGTTCCTGTCGACATTTAAGATTTTATGAGAAATGTAAGGTAAAAACAATTTACAAAATTGAGTGAAATGTAAGGTCTTAGAAGAAAAAAAGGCATAAAAAAAACCATAACCGGTACTTTTACACACTGGTTATGGTTTTTCAATTTCATATTTTCTTTTAGACGCTATTTTCTTATGAATCAGTCTTTTACTTTACAGACCGAATTCCCGGAACAATTCTTCCTGATATTCCCTGTCTTTTGCAGCCTTTGTAATATCCTCAGTCCGTCCTGCCTCTGATAATTTCAGAATCAACTTATTTACACGATCTAAACCTTCCTGTAATCCAACCACTTTTCCTTCCTGCAGTCCGGCTTCAAACGACGCTTCCCGCTCCATTCTCATATGTTTTTCTTCATCATACTCATAAATACTCACCTTTTTTGCCTCCGCTCTGTTCCTGCTCAGAAATTCTGCAAGGATTCCTTCGGCAATACATTCTGTAATTGCCAGCTCTACCGCATCCTCAATCGACATTTCTTTCGCATATTTTCGGACCCGTCCGGTGTACTCTGTGTAATCCCCCAATGTTTTACATGCCTCTTTCAGATCTTCGTTGAATCCCTCGTTGATATTTAACAGCAAGGCTTTCAGCTCCAACTGAGGATCGTCTGTCGACATTTCAAACATATCTGAAAGTTTCAACACTTCCCGTTCCGGCCGATTTTTTATCCCATTATAAAAAATAATAAACCTCGGTGCCGGAATCTGCACCATCTTTTCCCCATACAGGTTTGCATCTTTCGTTATCTCTGACAGTACATCTGTCACATAAAACAAAAAACGCAGTGGCAGGTTCGGACTGAATGTAGACTGATGCTCATACATGGATAATTCCCATCCAATAATAAAAGAAACATCGTTGTGCATGGACATATAGACTGCATTTTTCAGGGTGTTGATCTTCAAGAGTTCCGGATCCTTATAATCTGTTCCGTTTATTGCATTGTATAACGCCAGCAATTCTTTCTTTTCATGAAAGATCATCTCAAAGATCCTGGATTTATACTTGGAATTGACGGGTAACATGTTTTCTGAATAACTCATTAAACCACTCCTTACGGTTTGGAATCCGGCAGGAGAATCCATCCTTTCCAGTTATGTTTCTCGCTGCCTTATCATTTGGAATTTTAAAGCATCGAGATTTTCTTTTGCCGTGAAATGGCATGATATTGATTGGATCTTAGATATGATATCAGATACGACTAATGCCGTCTTTCAGAAAATGAAATGCTTTGATTGTATGATAGCATGACATTTTCGTTTTGTCTATACCCCTGTTTAAAATTTGTACCACTATTTAAAAAGAGTAACTAACTAAAAAAATCCCCTTAAGCAGATTCTGGCCTTCTTACACCATAACCTCGTCCGCTTAAGGGGAGTCTTATTTCATCTGAATTCTTCTCTCAGACTTTATCTTTCTAAGATTTTACCATCTGTACTGATTACATAAACCTGCCATGGAAGAAATTTCCCACTTGCTTTCATGGCATTTACCGCTGCCCGTTCGATTCCTCCGCAACACGGTACTTCCATCCGTACAATCGTAATGCTTTTAATTTCATTATTCATAATGATCTCCGTCAGTTTTGCAGTATAATCCACTTCATCCAGTTTCGGACAACCAATCACCGTAATATGATTGCGGATAAATTTTCGATGGAAGTCTGCATAGGCATACGCCGTACAATCTGCCGCAATCAGAAGATTCGCTCCATCAAAATACGGGGCTTTCGTCGGTACCAGTTTCATCTGTACCGGCCACTGCATCAACTGGCTGGTCAGTTCTTCCGATGAAATAGCTGTCACTTCGCCCACTTTATTTGCTCCAGCATCTCCAGTCATATTCTGCTCCACTTTTCGAAGCATTCTCGCCCGCATTCCGGGACATCCTCCCGTTGGGGCCTGATCCCCTTCGGCTTTTTGATTCATTTTCTCCTGTCCCCCATCAACGTTTCCTTTCATTTTCTCCTGTCCCATTTCGGCATTTTCTGCAATTGGGGTCTGTCCCCTTTTCGCCATATTCGCTTTCACGGCTTCCTCATCGTAAGCCGCTGCTTCCCGCTCAATAAACTTGATAGCATCTGTCGGACAAACCGGAAGGCAGTTGCCCAAACCGTCACAGTAATCGTCCCGCAACAATTTCGCCTTTCCATCTACCATACCGATAGCACCTTCCTGACATGCAGAGGCACATGCCCCACATCCATTACATTTTTCTTCATCAATCTGTATAATTTTTCGGATCATATTAAGTCCTCCTGTAATCTTGTTCTTCTTGACTTCTTCATCCTACTACAAGAGGGACTCTATTTCTGTTGTAATTACAACAAAACAGAGTCCCTCTTTCTTTTCTGTCCCGCTTTTCACCCTTCTTCCAGTTCTTCACTGGCGATTCGCTCCAGATGCATCGCGAGGTATCCGATTTCCACTTCTTCGATGGTTTTATGCAGCGTTTTCTCGATTTCCCGGCAAATCTGTTCTGCCAGTGCATACCTCCTTGGAAATTTAATCGACATGTAATCGTTCATATTTAATTTCAGTTTTTCTCCCTGAATTGCCCGTGCGATCATATACCGCACATGATTCATCAGACGATTGTACGCCAGGGACATCACATCAATGCTCTGTCCGGTCTCCTGCTCTAAAAGTTCCACACAGTAGTGAACCGCCTGAGCCGTCAACATTCCATCCGAGATTTTTTCTTCTGTAATAGCCGAGTGGACATGCAATGCCAGATAACCGATCTCATCCGGTACGATTTGTATACCATACTCTTTTTTCAGAAGTTCTTCCGCACATTGTGCCGCCTTATATTCTTGATGAAACAGAATCCGGATATCATTTGCCAGCGGATTGTGGATCTGCTCTCCGTTTTGGATTCTGCGAATGGCAAATGCCAGGTGGTCTGCCATAGGAAACAATACCGTCCGATCCAGTTTTCCCAACTTTTTTTCTGCTTCATTTAAAATTGCATCCGCAATCTCCAGGTACTTTGGATCGACTTCTTTTATCAGATCTTTCGCCGATCCTCTCTGAGTATTTTCCTGAAGGGAATAAATGGCTGTTCCTTCCGGTACCTCCACAGTCTGTGTCACTTTTTTCCCGAATCCCACTCCTTTTCCAAGCAGCAGAAATTCTGAGATTCCCTGGCCTTCCACTGCCAGGATTGCGTTGTGATTCAATACTTTCGTAATCCTGTACATGATTTTCCCCCCTCATCCGATCCCGACAGCTTTCCTCACAGATTTATCTCGGATTTTTCTGTTTCTTTTTATTCAAAACTATCAATTGCAAACAGTGCCTCTCCTGCCTGGATTTCCCCTTCTTTTAGCAGGCGGATCTTCTGATTGTCTTCTAATTCTGTACAGAGAATCGGAGAAGTAACAGACGGTGCATGTTCTTTCAGGTAGTTCAGATCCATCTTCATCAAAACATCGCCTTTCTTTACTTTCTGTCCGTTTTCTACGAGAACTTCAAATCCTTCTCCACCTAATTTTACGGTATCGATTCCCATATGAAGTAATAAACTGATTCCGGAATCTGTCACAAATCCGATGGCATGTTTGGTATCAAACACAAAGACTACTTCTCCATCTTCCGGTGCAACTACCGTCCCTTCCGTCGGAGTTACAACCGCTCCGTCTCCCATCATTTTTCCGGCAAATGCTTCATCCGGGGCTGTGGAAAGATCTGCTGCCACTCCCTGTACCGGGCTGGAAATAATCACTGTTTTTACAGGCGTTACCCCCATTGTCTTTGACTCACTATCTGTCTCAGCCCCAACGTTCGCACCAATTTTCTCTGCACTTTCAGATCCCTTTACTGTTTCGGTTTTCTCCGGCTCCTGTTTGCTTTCTGTCGTACTTTCAGTATACACCTCATTCGGTGCGGTTTCCAGATAATCTTCCAGGTTTGACTTAATTACAGATACCCTTGGTCCATAAATGACCTGAACACCTTCTCCTTTTTTGATCACTCCGGATGCTCCGGTTGCTTTTAACATTCCTTCGTTCACCAGCTTCGGATCAAATACCGTACAACGAAGTCTTGTGGCACAACAGTCTACATCCGAAATGTTTTTCTTTCCGCCAAGACCGTTACAGATCATCTCGGAAAGTGCGTCTTCTTCACTTACCGCATTTCCCTCTTCTCCGGTTTTTTGTCCTTTTTTCTTTGCTTCTACATCACTTCTGCGATAAAGTTTTACTTCTTCACTGTCATCTCTTCCCGGAGTTTTCAAATCCAGTTTTTTGATCAGGAAGCTGAACAAGAAATAATACACAATGAAATATCCTACGCCGACGATTACAATCCAGATCCAGTTGGTCTTTGCATTTCCCTGCATGATTCCAAACAGTGTCAGGTCAATGATACCACCTGAAAACGTCATTCCAACTCCTACATTAAAGATATGCATCAGCATGTATGCACAACCTGCCAGCACACAGTGAATTCCATAAAGCATCGGAGCCACAAACAGGAACGTAAATTCCAGCGGTTCTGTAATACCGGTCAACATCGCAGTCAGTGCCGCGGAAAGCAACAGACCCTCCACTGCTTTTTTCTTTTCCGGTTTTGCTGTCTTATACATGGCAAGTGCTGCTCCCGGCAGGCCAAAGATCATCAGCGGGAATTTTCCGGACATAAATCTGGTAGCTGAAACTGCATAATGTGTCACACTCGGATCTGCAAGCTGCGCAAAGAAAATATTCTGGGCTCCTTCGATCGTCTTTCCTGCCACTTCCATGGTACCGCCCAGTCCGGTCTGCCAAAACGGAAGATAGAATACATGATGAAGTCCAAACGGGATCAACAGTCTTTCCATAAATCCATAGATCCAGGTTCCGAAATATCCGGATCTCATAACCAGATCTCCGATGGCATAAATCCCGGTCTGAACTGCCGGCCATACAAAGAACATCAGAATTCCCACACCGGTATAAGCCAGTGCACATACGATCGGTACAAATCTTGTTCCGCCAAAGAAGGATAATACCTGTGGCAATTCGATTTTATAATAACGGTTGTGAAGTGCTGCAACTCCAAGTCCTACCAACATACCGCCGAATACACCCATCTGCAGAGATGTGATGCCGCAAACGGATGTCGTTGCTCCGCTTAAGAGTTTTTCCGCTCCACCGTTAATGGTGATCATAGCATTGATAGAAGCATGCATAATGAAAAATGCAATGACAGCAGACAATGCTGCGACTTCTTTTTCTTTTCTTGCCATTCCGATTGCCACTCCCATTGCAAACAACAACGGCAAATTATCAAAGACGACATTTCCTGCCGAACTCATAACCTGAAAGATCATATATGGAATCGTTCCGGGTCCCATAAATTTGATCAGGCCATAGGTCTGAAGCATGGTTTCATTGGTAAACGAGCTTCCCAGTCCTAAGAGAAGTCCTGCTACCGGTAAGATTGCGATTGGAAGCATAAAGGATCTTCCGACACGCTGCAAAACGCCAAAAATCTTGTCTTTCATTTTTTCTCTCCTTTTTCCTGTTAATAGTAGAATTCCAGTTTCCCGTTCCAGATATTCAGCGTCTTTTGTTTCCCCCAACACATAATCCCTGTAAACGGTCATGCCGTATTGTCGATCTTTTATGAAATTTCAACCTTTCATACTCTTGCCTGAGTTTTGGCAGATCGCAATACAAAAAAAGAGACACTCCACCCATAAATATCTGAAATATTTATGTACAGTGAATGCCTCCCGAAAAGTTACATACTATATCATAATTCCATTATTAAATTAGCACGCTTTTTTCTTTCTGTCAATCTTTTTTATACAATAACATCTTCTGAATTCGCATCCGCATAATCTTGTCGGTACTTTTACCGAATATATCCCTCTTCATATGCGATCTCACGGTTTGCGGTATACATTTCCGCATTGGTTGCCTGCATATATGGAGACACATAGAACAGATTTACAATTCCGCAGGTGATTGTGCCCAGAATGACCCAACCGATAAAGGACAGATCCAACACGAAAGCGTCCATCTTCTTTCCATCCATCATACGCTTGCTGATCAGAAAAACTTCTTTCCGATCCATATCCGGATTCTCTGCCAGAATATACGGCACCATCCGGTATTCATATCCTTTGATAATTCCCGGAACTATCAGAAGCAAAGACCATAAGAACACATATAAATTCATTAAAAACATGGTCAGAACCTGATTGCCATAATTGCCGCCTTTGAATACTTCAAACATCTTGCTGACTCTCGGCTGCTCCTGCTGATTGGCCAGGAAGAATCTGCACCCTCCAATTTCGAGGAGATTTCCGATGAATATCCGCAACACCACCAGAAAGATTCCCAACACCACCAGTGTCGCTGTCAGAACTCCTGCAAACAGGGAGCTAAACATATTTCCCCCATAATAATGCGCATATCCTGATGTACTGCTTCCTGTATCCACCGCATTTCTTCCGCTGCTTGCCGATACTGTTGTGACCAGCCCTGACAACAATGCAACCGCAACACTTGCCCAATAATTTTTCCTGAATGCCTCTTTACCTCGTGCCTTCAGGTCTACTCGATTCCACATTTAAGTTTCCTCCATTTTCCTTTCCTATCAACCATTAAATTTCTCTTACCCGGTCATTATAGCAATGATCCGAATAATTCACAAGTTCTTTTGTTACACTCTCCTGTGCTCAAATCCACAGACAGCTTCCAAAACCCCTCCACCAACGGCTCTTGCTTTATCTGAAATCGTGTAACAATGTTCCAATTCACATCTCGCGTCAATGTCTCCGCATTTCATATTCTCCGTTACCGGGACATGCTCCTGTAACATTCCACGGACAATTCCTGACATTTTCGCACGGATTTCCTGTCCTCCGGAATATGCCACAATCTGATCTTTTTCCACCATATCTCCGATCTTTGCCACCGGCTCAAAGATTCCGTCTGCAGTGGCACGGATGATTCTTTCCACTGTAAATCCACCGATATTTCCCGGGATTCCGGTATTTGGAATGGCACTGCCCTTCCAGATCGCCTGTCCCAGATAATGGCCCCTTTTCGTCTCAACGACCACATGGCAATCTTCACCGGCCGTAAATCCCGGTCCCACTCCGATCACCAACGGAGCATCTGTGATTCTGGTCCCCAGATTTTTCTTTGCCAGAATCGCATCTACCACTACATCCGGCTGATAATCCTTTCGGATTTCGGCCTTCTCATCCACGATGACCGGAATATTTCTGTCGGAAAGCACTTTTTCTGCCTCATCCATATTTTTTACAAGGATTCCTGTCATGGTTTCCACTTCAGCTTTCCCTTCATAAACTGCCCTCGACAACGCCACGGTTCTTCGCACCGTCAACGGTACTGCAATATCTGTCATCAGGATCTGATAACCGCTGTTATAGAGTCTGGATGCAATTCCCGTAGCCAGATCCCCTGCACCTTTGATCAATATTTTCATGCTCTCTCCTCTTCTCCATAACTGCTCAGATAAACCTCTCCGATTTTCCTCTCCTGCAGATATGATGCAATCTTTTTCCCTGCTTCGATCCGTTCCTTTCCTTCTGCTTTATTCAAAAAGACCAGTCGCCGCCTGATATGTTCTGTACCTTTCATCAATCCTTCCGGCGCCGCTGCAATCCGTGCCAGATCCTCCCAGGTCATTTTCTCATCCAGATCTTTCTCTAAAAATTCTGCGGCCAGATTCCTGCGAAAACAGATTTCCCCAAGTGGTTGCCCCAGCGCGTCCAGTCCGATCACACCCACAAACAGATCCGTCTGCGGGTGCAGAACCGGCTCCCACGCTTCCGGCATTTTCACCGGCAGACATCTGGCTCCATCAGCTTCTATAACCATCGATATTTTCTCCAGAATTCTTTTTTCCAGAAATGTATCCGGCATTGACGAGATCTTCCCATTCTCCACCGGAAGTCCTGCGATCACCCAACCATATTTCTTCAGTTTTGTCTGAAACTCTGTCTCAGAATCTTCCAGTAAGACTTCCGGTCCTGTCGGACGACGCATATGCGTGGTTGTGGTAAGAAGCACTGGTTCTTTTCGCTCTGCAAATCCCCGTTTCAGGCAGAATGCCGTAGTCGTTTTGCCTCCACCACCCGCAATCGAGATCACCGGAGCACTTCCTCTGTCAATCTGGAGCATGGATAAAATATCTCTGGTTTCCCATCTGGTATGATCACTGCATCGGTAAATCATCGTTTTCTCACTTTCTTAAATCGCTCAGCCATTAAATCTGCTCCGCCTTCTATCTGGAATTTCCTGCGATCAGTGCAGAATGTAAATTCCCTGATTTTCCTTTAAAATCTGTCCATTCTCTGCAATCAGCTCTCCTCTTAAATAGACCTGTTGTGCTCTTCCCTTCAACTGGGTTCCTTCCAGCGGACAGTATCCGGCTGCCGACTGCTGGGTTTCTTTCGACAACGTCCAGACCATTTCCGGATCCCATACCACAATATCTGCATCGCTTCCCGGCTCCAGCACGCCCTTTCTCGGATAAAGATGATACTGTCTTGCCGGAGTCTCTGCCAGATACCGGCACATTTGCTCCAAACTGAGTCTTCCGGTTCCCACTCCATAGTGATAGATCAGGGCCGGACGTTCCTCTGCTCCGGGCATTCCGCAAGGTGTTTTAGAAAAATCTTCTTCCCCTGCTCTTTTCTGCTCTTCCGTAAAACTGCAATGATCTGTAGCAATCGTCTGAATTCGATCTGTTTCCAGTGCATGCCACAGCACCTCCTGATCCGATACCGTACGAAGCGGCGGTGCGATCATGTAATTTCTTGCTTTTCCGTCCGGCAGATCATAACGGCTCTCGTCCATCAGAAGGTATTGTGGGCAGGTCTCGATGTAAACAACCTGACCATTCGCCCTCGCGTGTTCAATGACCTCATATCCTTCTGCCGTACTCAAATGTACCACGATCACCGGAGTATCCACACAACGTGCAATGGCAAGGAAGCGGTTCACTGCCTCTGCCTCTGCTGCTGCCGGTCGGGTTCCCGGATAGTCAGAGACATCCTTTCTGTTTCCTTTTTCTTCCAGCACTTCCTTCAGTCTCGCCTGGATGATTCCATGGTTCTCACAATGAACCCCTACAATTCCGCCCAATTCCTTTACCCTGGTCAGGATCTCATACATCGTCTCATCATCCACCCGGTTATCATAGGTCATATATAATTTAAAAGAAGAGATTCCTCCCTTCACCACTTCCTCCAGTTCTCGGCTGATTTCCTGATTCCAATCACCGATTGCCAGATGGAATGCATAGTCACAGGACGACTTTCCGTCTGATTTGGTATGCCAGTGCTCCAGCGCCTGCTTCAGAGTCTCTCCTTTTTCCTGTGTGGCAAAATCTATGATACAGGTCGTTCCTCCGGAAATTTCCGCTTTCGTCCCTGTCTCAAATTTATCTGCTGTGATGGTTCCTGAGACTTCCAGTGCCATATGTGTATGTGCATCAATAAATCCCGGGAAAAGGTATTTTCCCGTCACATCTACGATTTCTGCATCCTTGTAATTTAAATCTTCTCCCTCGGCCAGAATCTTTTCTCCCTTTACCAGCAAATCCACCTGTTTCAATCCGGATCCTGTTACCACTGTTCCGCCTTTAAATATCCGTTTCATTTTCATCACCCTCGCATCCTGTGTCCCTGTAAAGGCCACCTTTTATATTCTGTCTTTATGTTATATTTCTTCGTTACTTCTGCCTAGATTTATCCCTATACTATCATCAATTCTTGTGAAATGCAACCAAGGCAAAAAAATATTTTGATCGCCTAATTTTTTTTGTATTTTCTGGTTACATTTTTCTTTTTTTATGCTATGATGGTTTTAATGAAATTTCGATTTTATAGCAGGAGGTGAAACCCCATGGAAGTTTCCAGACTGGAATTTTTAAAACAGATTGCGCATGCACTGGCCGTTCAATTCGGAGACAACTGCGAGGTTCTGGTTCATGATCTGGCCCGCAATTCCGTTGAAAATTCTATCGTCTATATTGAAAATGGACATGTCACCGGTCGTGCACTTGGCGGCAGCCCATCCCGTGCCGTATTAGATGTCATCCGCCATCCGGACGGGGCATTTGAAGACCAGCTTTCTTATCTGACCAAGACCGAAAACGGACGGATTTTAAAATCCAGTACAATCTATATAAAGGATGAGCACGGAAAACCCCGTTATATTCTGTCTATCAATTTTGACATTACCAATCTGATAGCTCTGGAAAGCAGTCTCCATTCTCTGACTGCTGTACCGGAACCTTCGGTTGCAACCCCACAGGAAGCCCCAAAAGTGATTCCGCATGATGTCAATGAACTTCTGGACGAGCTGATTCAGCAGTCTGTCGCCCTGGTCGGTGTACCGGTAGCTCTGATGACAAAGGACGACAAGATCAAAGCCATCAAGTTTTTAAATGAAACCGGCGCCTTTCTGATCACCCGTTCCGGCGATAAGGTGGCAAAATATTTTGAAATTTCCAAATATACGCTGTATAGCTATATTAATATGAACAAAGAATCCTGAAACCACCATCATTCACAAAAGAAAAGGAGAAAAACATGGACGCTAAATTACAGGGATATATTGACAAACTGAACAAACTGAACTTTAAAGAGATGTACAACGGAGACTTTTTCCTGACCTGGGAAAAGACAGACGATGAGATCGAAGCAGTCTTCACTCTGGCTGATGCACTCCGCTACATGAGAGAGAACAACATTTCCACAAAAGTCTTCGAGAGCGGTCTTGGAATCTCTTTATTCCGTGACAACTCCACCCGTACCCGTTTCTCTTTCGCTTCCGCATGTAACCTCTTAGGTCTGGAAGTTCAGGATCTGGACGAAGGAAAATCTCAGGTTGCTCACGGTGAGACTGTCCGCGAGACAGCCAACATGATCTCTTTCATGGCTGATGTCATCGGTATCCGTGACGATATGTACATCGGAAAAGGAAACAAATACATGCACGAAGTGGTTGACGCTGTCACACAGGGCAACAAGGACGGAATCTTAGAGCAGAAACCTACCCTGGTCAACTTACAGTGCGATATTGACCACCCGACCCAGGCTATGGCTGATATGCTCCACATCATCCACGAATTCGGCGGTGTTGAGAACTTAAAAGGAAAAAAACTGGCTATGACATGGGCTTACTCACCGTCTTACGGAAAGCCGCTGTCTGTTCCGCAGGGCGTGATCGGTCTGATGACCCGTTTCGGAATGGATGTTGTTCTGGCTCATCCGGAAGGGTACGAAGTCTTCCCGGAAGTGGAAGCGGTCGCAACAGAGAACGCAAAGAAATCCGGTGGATCCTTCACCAAAACCAACGATATGAAAGAAGCCTTCAAGGATGCTGATATTGTATATCCGAAGAGCTGGGCTCCGTTCGCTGCCATGGAGAAACGTACCGATCTGTATGCAGAAGGCGATCAGGCAGGAATCGATGCTCTGGAAAAAGAACTGCTGGCTCAGAACGCAGAGCACAAAGACTGGGCTTGTACGGAAGAGATGATGTCTCTGACCAAAGACGGAAAAGCACTTTACCTGCACTGTCTGCCGGCTGATATCAGTGGCGTAAGCTGTGAAGAAGGTGAAGTAGACGGAAGCGTCTTCGATCGTTACAGAGATCCGCTTTACAAAGAAGCAAGCTACAAACCGTACATTATCGCTGCGATGATCTTCCTTGCAAAATTTGCGGATCCGGCAGATATTCTGAAAAAATTAGAGGAAAGAAGTACTCCAAGAATTTTGAAATAAGAGTTTGTCCTATAACCCTCAAACTTCATATGTGAGTTATAGGAATACAACTTTACCTCCCGCAAAAGGTTGCAACGGGAACCGCTCACGCTTGCTCTCAGGAAGTACTGGGGCTTCGGATGTTCCCTTATGCATTCCTTTTACGGGAGGATAATAGTTTTCATCAACACGTTTTTGGGCTATATCAGCTTCTCGATCAGCTCACACATTTCTTTTTCCGAAGAAACAACATAATCCGGAACTGCCCCGTTCTCAAGTGGCTCATGCTTTCTGTGATTCATCCAGATAGTCTTCCAGCCAGCCTTACAGGCGCCTGTCATATCCATAGAAAAGGAATCTCCCACGAAACAAGTTTCTTCCGGACTCGTTCCCACTCTCTCCAGTGCAAGTTCAAAAATCTTCGGATCCGGCTTTGCTGTTCCCAGTTCTTCCGAAACCAGAACCTTATCCCTGTCGAAATATTCCAGCAATCCCAGATCGTGCACCTTATTCCACTGATGCTCTGCAGGCCCGTTCGTAATCACGCCCATCGGGATTTTCCCCTTCCAGTGTTCCAGCCATTGTTTCATATAAGGAGTCATACTGATCTGCCGCTGGCATGCCGCGTAATATTCCTGATATTGAAGCGCCTCCTCTGCCGGAATCTGGATTCCGGCATCTTCAAACGCTTTCTGCATCCGGTAAATATACATATCATGCTTGGACATTTCACCGGTCAGCGTCAGCGCGTACACCTCATCACTGCGCCGTCTGCTCCGTATGAACATCTCCTGTGCTGTTACCGGATATTTTTCGCCATAAAAACTATCATATGCCCTGACAAACGGACCTGAAAGATCATACAACGTATCATCCACATCAAAAAATATTGCTTTTATCTTCATGTTGCCTTCTCTTTCTGTACTTTCTCTTTTCTTTGGCTTTTACGCTTCTGTTTGCGTGTGCTCCGCTTCTTCCAGCCGTTTTTCCATGGTCTTTTCTACTGCATTTAAAATGTTCTCATATCCGGTACAACGACACAGATGACCGGACAGCAGTTTTCTTAATTCTTCTCTGGAATAGCGTTTTCCGGATTCCAGAATTTCCACTGCCGTCATAATAAAGCCCGGTGTACAGAATCCGCACTGTACAGCCGCTTCATCAATAAATGCCTGCTGAATGTCTGAGAGTTCTCCGTTTGGTCCCATCAGGCTCTCCAGCGTCCGAATGTTTTTACCTTCCGCCCAGACTGCCAGATAGATGCAGGAGTTAAAACATTCCCCGTCAATGATCACATTACAGGCTCCACATTCCCCTACTTCACAGCCTTTTTTCACGCTGGTCAGACGATAGTCATTTCGCAGCATATCTGTCAGCGAGGCCCTCACGTCTACGATCGTTTCCGTCTCTTTTCCGTTAATGGTGCACCGAACCAGCTTATACTGTTTTTCACTCATGGATCTCACCTCCGGCTCTGTGGATTGCTTCCGTCAGTGCTCTTTTTGCAAGCACCTGGGAAATATGTTCTCGAAACGCCTTGCTGGCTCTCCAACTGTCACGTGGATTGATGTCAGCAAGCACTGCTTTGGAAAATGCACTCACTTGTTCTGGACTCAGTTCTTTTCCCCGAATCTGTTCTTCCGCAGCCACGGCACGAATCGGAATCGGTCCTGCCACACCGTATGCGATTCTGGCATCTTCGATCCGCTGTTTATCCTCCGATAATTTCACGTTTACCGAACAGCCCAGCGTTGCGATATCCATGGCATTTCGCATGGCATATTTAATATAATGTCCAAAATATCCTTCATAAGAATCTCTCGGAAGCAGGATTGCCGTCTGCAATTCTGCCGGTCGCAAATCTACCTTTCCTGCTTTGATATAGAACTCACGGATCGGAAGTCTTCGGACTCCCTCCGGACCGGTCAGCTCTACAATGGCATCCCATGCATGCAGTGTAGATGCAGAATCCGCCGATGTCACTCCGTTACAGGTGTTTCCGCCAATGGTTCCGATATTCCGGATCTGAGGACCACCTACCATATCCACTGCCTCTCCCAGAACATTGATATATTTCTGAATCAGCGGATCCTTGGTAATATGAGAAAAACTGGTCAGGGAACCGATTCGGATCGTCCCGTCTTCTTCCATCGTCACTCCGCGCAGTTCATCCAGCCCGTAAATGCTGACCAATTCTACACCGGCTCTTCTTCCTTCCCTGATCTGCACCAGAACATCGCTTCCCCCCGCAATGATCTGCGCCTGCGGATGTTGCTGCATCAGGTGAACTGCATCGTCCACACTTTGAGCCTCATATAATGCTTTGATATCATACATACTCTGTCTCCCCCTCTCTATACCAGTCCAGCTTCACTGAATGCCTTGAACAAATGATGGGGATTCAGTGGTAATTCATTAACACCTACTCCTGTTGCCTGAAGGATGGCATTGCGGATGGCCGGAGCCACAGAACAGACCGGAGGCTCTCCCAGCGCTTTAGTTCCATAGACACTGGTGGGTTCATAATTTTCCACAAATTCTCCTTCCAGATGCGGATGATCCATACAGGTCGATAATTTATAATCCAGAAGATTGTCGTTTAAAGTTCTTCCGGTCTTCTCGTCAAACTGCAAATATTCGGACATTCCATATCCGATTCCCATGCTCATGCCACCGTGAACCTGAGCCTGGGCAAGCGCCGGATTGATCAGGCGTCCGCAATCGTGCACATTGATGATATCGGTCAGCTTCACCTTGCATGCCGGAATATCCACTTCCACTTCTGCAATGGTACAGCCCAGTGAATAGGCATTGCTTTTGATCTGGTATGTACTCTCCGCCGTCAGATGTTCGCTGTGCGACAGGCTGTACAATGCTTCCGTCGCCAGTTCTTCTAGGGTAAGCAAGACCATACCATCTGTCTTTCTGATAATCTTTCCCGCGGTCAGATCCATGATACTTACCGGCATCCGTGTCAATTCATGGGCATAGCTTAAGATTCTCTCTTTCAGAAGCAGTGCTGTCTGATGGATGGAAAAACCAGCGGTATAAGTCTGTCTGGATGCATAAGCACCGGTACCAAATGGTGTGATATCCGTGTCCTGACTGGATACAACATGCACCCGCTCCACTGGAATTCCAAGCGTATCCGCCGCCATCTGTGAAAAGGCTGTATCCGCCCCCTGTCCGATCTCGGTCTCTCCTACCTGTACCTGTACGGAACCATCCTGATTCAGAACAATTCGACAAGAAGAAGTTTCCAGAGAAATCGGCCAAACTGCCGTATTATACCAGAATGCCGCCAGACCGATTCCTTTTCGTACTTCTCCGGTCTGATCCTCGTACTCCTTGACTTTCCGGTCATAATCTGTATAGGCTCTCGCCTTATCCATACATTGGTTAAAGGAATCCTCATACATCACATTTTTCGAAAATCCGTCGGTAAATCCTTTCGGCATCAGATTCTTCTGACGGAACGCAAGAGGTGTCATGCCAATGGCTTTTGCCACTTCATCGGTATGACTCTCCACGGCAAACATGGCCTGCGGGATTCCATATCCACGCATGGCACCTGCCACTGGACGGTTGGTAAACACCGTATAAGAATCAGCCTCTACATTTGGGCAGGGATAAAGCTGTGGAAATGCTCCCATTCCCTTTGCCGCGATACTGTGACCATGGGAAGCATAGGCCCCCTGGTTGGAAAAGCACTCCAGCTTTCTTGCCACAAAGGTTCCATCTGGACGGACATAGGAAATGATATGACTCCGAATCGCATGGCGCACCCGGTTGCAGACAAAAGTCTCTTCTCTAGTCATATCCATTTTCACCAGGCGGCCACCTACCTGTGTGGAAAGATAGGCACACAGTGGTTCGTACAGTACATCCTGCTTATTTCCGAACCCACCGCCAATGTAAGGCTTAATCACGCGCACCTTTCCCCATGGAATTCCCAGTGCCTGCCCTACCACACGCCTTACAATATGCGGGATCTGGGTAGACGATGTAATCTTGATCTTTCCGTCCTCTTCCTGCGCATAGCAGATAAAATTCTCAATATGGCAATGCTGGACTGTAGGTGTATCGTACCATCCTTCCACCTTAATCAGTCCCGGCTCTTTGATCGCCTCTTCATAATTTCCGTTTCGAATGCTGGTATGTTTCAGAACATTGTTCGGAAAATCTTCGTGAAGCTGCGGTGCACCTTCCTCCATTGCTTTCTGTGCATCCAGCACGAATGGATATTCTTCATATTCTACATGGATCACACGGAGTGCCTGAGCTGCTGCCACCTCATTTTCCGCAATCACGGCTGCCACATCATCCCCGTAAAACCGTACCCGGTCTGTCAGCAGCAATCGGTCTGCAACATCCTGATGTGCTTCCTCTGTGGACCAGGGATGTCCTGCCGTCGGAAAATAAATCTTCGGCACATCAAAACAGGTGACCACCTTTACCACTCCCGGAATCTTTTCCGCTTCGGAGGTATCCACCGACAATACCTTTCCGTTTGCAACTGTCGAATGCAACACTCTGGCAATATAAGCACTCTTATCGCACAGATCATCTGTATATTTTGCGCGGCCTGTCACCTTATCAAAGGCATCCACACGTTTGATGCTTTTTCCAATCACACCATTGTCCATTGTCATACCCTCACCTCCAGAATACTTCTTTGCCTGCTACATATTTTGCTCTGATATCTTCTTCCTGCTCCAGATAGATAAATCGCTCGATCCGATCTGCTACACTTACCGGTTCCACATCCTTTAACCGGCTGTCATCCAATACTACCGCATCAAATTCATATCCCGGCTCAAAACTTCCCACTTTGCCAAAGAATTCTCCGCCTCCTTTGGTCGCCAGATAAAAGACTTCGGATGCCGTCAGCGGTGCCAGCGTATCATCGATCACCCGCCAGCGCAGCTTCGAACACTGAATGGCATGCATCATCGCTGCAAACATATCTTCTTTGGTTCCTCCGGCCACGTCACTTCCCAGTCCTACTTTCAGTCCTTCTTGCATATATTTGCGGATCGGTGCGATTCCCGATGCCAGATTCATATTGGATTCCGGACAATGTGCCACGAAGACTCCATTTTCTTTCATGCGCCGGATTTCCTCATCGGAAGAATACACACAATGCGCCATAATGGTCGGACAATCCGCTCCGAAAAGTCCAAACTGATCATAGGCATCCCCGTAAAATGCGGAAGTCGGGCAGAGTTCCTGCACCCAGTCAATCTCACTCAGATTTTCCGAAAGATGACTCTGCAGCGGAAGCTGAAAATGAAGTTGGATCTTTTTTAAATTCTCCATCAGTTCATCCGTACAGCTCGGAATAAATCTCGGAGTCAGAATCGGTTTCGTATTACGGAACTTTTTCTTGCAGTCCTTAATCCATTCTACCGTAGCTTCACCGGAGACATCTGCACTTTCCTCTCTCAGATAATCCGGAGAATTCCGATCCATATTCACCTTCCCGACCATGGTATGAAGTCCGGATTTTTCCAAGAGCTCCATCAGAATCTCTGTTGCCTCCACATGAAGCGTTCCAAACATGCATGCACGAGTCGTGGCACTGTCTCTTAAACGATCCACAAAGATCCCGTATGCCTTTCTTGCATATTCCGCATCTTTATATTTGGCTTCAGCCGGAAACGCATAATTCTCCAGCCATTCCAGCAACTCCAGATCCATATGTGTTGCACGGAAGGTATACTGCGGCGCATGAAGATGCAGATCCACCAGTCCCGGAATGATCAGCTTCTCCCCGGCATCTCTCACCTCAAAGTCAGCAAATGCTTCCGGTATTTCCTGATAGACACCTTCCACCAGTCCTTCCTTACAGACCAGCACCCCATGCTCTACAATCGTGAATCTTTCCGGTGTCTCACAGTAACAGATATTTCCCTTTAAAATAAAATTAGGTCCCATACTCTTCAGACATCTCCTTTCTACCCTGAAACTTTTCTTAAAACTCCTGTACCACATTCTCTTTAGAACTTTGCAGAGTTCCCCGGGACTTCCCCGACAGAGAAGTCCTGCAGGATTTTCTCAGAAATCTTATAGTCAGTTGTTTCCGGCAACTGGTAGAGACGTTCATCCGATTATGAACCTATATAAGTTTTCTTTATATACTTTTTCAAATAGCTTCTGTTATTCCTATCATACGTGTTTCGCTCTGTATGTTCGAAATAACTTTTTATCCCTGCTTATAAAATTTTATCCACGATTTCATCCAGATACGGGTTCTCCACATTGTAGAACTGTTCGTTCTCTACTGCCTCCGCCAGAGTCTGATCAATCGGAATTTTTCCTAAAACTTCCGTTCCAAGTTCTGCCGCAATCTCATCGATATGGCTGTGACCGAAGACTTCGATCTTCTTTCCGCAATCCGGACAGACCAGATAACTGTAATTTTCCACCAGACCGAGTACCGGAATATTCATCTGTTTTGCCATGGAATATGCCTTCTTCACGATCATTCTGACCAGATCCTGCGGCGATGTCACGATCACAGTTCCATCCACCGGAAGGGACTGGAATACAGTCAGCGGAACGTCACCGGTTCCCGGCGGCATATCTACAAGCAACACATCCAGATCTCCCCACATCACATCTGTCCAGAACTGTTTGACCACACCTGCGATAACCGGGCCTCTCCAGATCACCGGATCTTCTTCATTCTCCAGCATCAGGTTGATGGACATGATCTTGGTCCCGTCCTCTGCCACACAAGGATAGATTCCTTCTTCTGCTCCCAGTGCCCGTTCATGTAAGCCATACATCTTCGGGATCGACGGTCCAGTAATATCCGCATCCAGAATACCTACTGTATATCCCTGTTTGCGAAGCTGTCTCGCAAGGGAAGCCGTTACCATGGACTTGCCCACACCGCCTTTTCCACTGACAACTCCGATCACTTTACGGACGCAGGAATAGGGATTGGCCGGTTCTTTCAGATCAGCTGGTTTCTGGCTGGAACAACTTCCAGCCTGCGCGCATCCTGCGCATGATTCTTTTGAACATTGTTCTGACATGATTCTTTGATTCTCCTTATATACACCTATTGCCCCGGATGCATCTCTTTTCCGTTCCCGGTTTTTGCTGCTTCCGAGGCATTTTTCTAAACACTTCTATTACTTATTATATCGGATTTCTACGGAAATACAAGCCACTTTCATGCTTCTTTGTTGGCCAGCTGGTAAATATTCAGAATATCTTCCCTGTTCATCGGCTGAAGCGTAGAAATCTTCATCGTATCCCCTGCAGTCACCCGGTCTGCCAGCTCATATAAGACCTCTTCTGACAAGACGCCTACCTTTCCTTTGTCCCCCGGCTGTTCCAGATCCGGCAGGCAAACCGGCATATCCAGGGATGCAAAATATTCGACCGTCTTCTCGATTCCGGCGATCGCTGCATCAATATCGTCTGTCTCTTCTACGTTCCATACCTTTCTTGCATACTGAGCAAATCGCTCCGGTTTTGCCATCATGACATATTTTGCCCAGGCTCCCCAGGTGGCAGATAAAGAAGCACCGTGTGCCACATCATATGCCGCACTCAGCTCATGGCCCAGCTTATGAACTGCAAATTCTCTGGTTCCGCCAAGTCCCGTGATCCCATTGTGGGAAAGGCTGGAACACCACATCAGCTCGCTCATTGCATCATAATCTGTCTGATCCTTAAATGCGATCCTTCCATTTTCGATTACATTCTGAAGCAGATTTTCTGCGATCCGATCTGTCATCTGATTCCCTTCCACCGGTGTAAAATACCGATCCAGTGTATGCATCATAATGTCTACGATCCCACAGGTCAGTTGATATTTCGGTATGGTGTATGTCAGTTCCGGATTCATGATCGCGAATCTCGGACGGTTCAGATCTGTTCCCAGTCCCTTTTTCTTCCCAGTTCTTTCATTGGTCAGTACACTGGAATTACTCATTTCGCTTCCGGCTGCTGCCAGTGTCAGAACCACACCTACCGGCAAGGATTTCTTCAGTGCAATCTTTCCATCCCAGATTTCTTCCAACGTCGCCTCCGGGTTTGCCACTCCGTGGGCAATGGCTTTCGCCGTATCAATAGCACTTCCGCCACCTACAGCCAGAATCAGATCCGCATCGAAAGAAATCGCTTCTTCCACTCCCTTCTGGGCAAAACTCATCAGCGGATTTGGGTGGACACCGCCAAACTCTTCGTAAACAATGCCTTCTGCTACCAGTGTATCTTCTACCCGTTTCAGAAGTCCGCTTCGTACCACGCTTCCGCCGCCAAATACGATCAGCACTCGGGAGCCGCCCCATTTTCGTACTTCTTCACCGGTCAGGTCTTCTGTATCCTTTCCAAACAAAATCTCCGTAGGGGTATATTGTCTGAAATTTTTCATCTGTTGTTCCTCCTTGTCCTTCTGTGCAAATGATTATGCTTGATTATAACACATTTCAGGACTCTTGTCTCCATTTTGCAAGAGAAAGAACCGCACAAAAAAATGCCAGCGTAAACAGTATCTGCATTCCATAAGCCCGGAAAAGTTCGTCCCGCATATGTTGGGTCAGACTCTGCGTATTCCCCAGGATTTCATTTGCCCTTGTGTACCAGTAAGCCGGAAGAAATTGTGCGATCTTCCGCACGCCCGATGCCAGAAGCCCGATCGGTACGAAGATCCCACACAAAAAGCACATGCCAAGAGAAACCAGATTGGCAACTCCGTTTAAAGCGGTACTGCTTTTTACCAGTGCTCCTACCAGCCACGCCAGCATCAACGTAACCAGCAAGAAACAAAACGTATTCAACAGATAATACGGAATCAGACTTCGAATCGTCTCCATCTTTTCCCCATAGATCACAAAAGCCGCTCCGATACAGATTGTCCACAGAACGATCCCCATCACCAGAACTGCTCCGATACTTTCCAACGACTGTCTTCTGGCACTCACAGCCGAAGCTGCCAGCCTTTTGGGCAGATCTCCTTTTCGAAAAGACATTCTCAAATTTCCCAGGATATAACAGGAAATCACCAGAAACAGATAAGGTATATACTGAAAATAGTAATAAATCCCGTTTTCTTTCGCGGTCTTATACTGCCGGTCCAACACCTGAACTTTGGCTTTCGGAGAATCTTTCTGAAGTTCTTTCAGGATCTCCTCTTCTGAAAATCCTGCACTCTGATACAATTTTGCCTGATTCAAGAACTGGTTGACCTGCTGATCCACATAAGATCCGGTATAAGACCCCGGTCTTTTTGTTACCGAAAGTTTCTCCTGCCCCTCAATACAGTTCTGTGCAAAATTTTCCGGGATCCAGAGAATATAATCCACATTTTCATAGAAAAGATTTTCCTGAAGTTTTTCCTTGTCCGGAGCCATTTCCTGCACCTGATGTCTCTGTTCCAGATAATGGATCAGACTTTTGGCATATGCACCGTGATCTTCATCTACCACCGCCAGATTCAACCCTTCTGTCTGGTACAGCTCACCGCCGGAATCTTTAGCACTCTTTTGCATCATCAAGACGATTCCGAAAAAAATTCCCAGGTACAGGAAGATCAGGAACCGGTTCTTCCATGCAATTTTTAAATATCCTTTAAATACTGTCATAACGTTCCCTCCTGACCATAAGATAAGCCGTCACTGTCAGTACTGCACACATGACAAGTAAGATTCCCATGTCCTGATGCAGCCTTGCCTGATCTTCATAGACATTGACACAGTAAAGCGCATCCGAGATCACCGCCGCCGGATTGAGCCGGTTGATGATCGGACAATGCTTCTCGATCAGATCTTTCATCCCTGAAACCATCAGTCCTGCCAGGAAACAACAGATCATAGAAAATCCGATCAATATTCCGATCTTACTTCCTTCTCCAAGTTTACCTACACTTCCGATCCAGATGCCAAATGCCACTCCGATCATACTTCCGATGATCAGGATCAGCAGCATTTCCCGCATATCTCCGGCAAATTGCAGCCGCAGGATTTCTTTTAAATAGAACAAAAGGATCAGCACATTCACAAGATGGATCACAAAAGCAACCACAAATTCCGAAAGAATCACTTTCAACTTATGAGTCGGCGTCACACATCTTCTTGCTCCCAGCGCCGAAATATTTGCCTGCAGGCGGATTGCCGTGCCGAATCCGATAAATCCACCGTAAAAACATGCCATGGCGATCAGCGCATAAAAGAACTGCACATTTCCATCCGTCGTTTTTCCGCCAAGAGAAACGTCCTGGATCAGATCCTGATAATCCTGCATCTGTGAAACGGCTGCCTGCAATCCTTCCGGGTGCGTCGTTGCTATCTCCACAAAAGCATCTTTCTGCTCCAGATACGTATTGAGCACTGCTTCCAGAATACTTTCTTTCATTCCGCTCCCGTTTACTTCCAGAACTGCGTCCTCTCCTTCTTTGCAAAGATAGATGCCTGACACTTCCTGCTCTTTCAGTTTTTTCTTTGCCTGTTCTTCAGACAGTTCTTCTACCCGGATCAGTTTGCCATCCAGTTCCCGCAGATATTGTACAAAGATTCCGTTTTGCATTCCACCGATTTCATTTTGCAGATTCTTTAACCAAGCTTCATCCGATTGCCCGTTATCTGGATCGGATTCATTTACCACGGCAACAGGCACGATCTCAAAATCCGCTTCCTTCATCGTTCCGAAGGAAAAATAAAATAAGGTGCCCAACAGGATCGGAAAAATCAGCGGCCAGAATACCACATTAAAATCTCTCAGATTGATTTTCAAATGATATTTTAACAAATGTAACATGTTCTTCCTCCCAGATTCTCTCCTAATCCCTCAGTTGCTTTCCTGTGATCTCCAGGAACACATCATTCAATGTAGGCAATTCCGAATACACTCTTCCGAATCCAACCTTCTCTTCTTCCAGTAAACTTAATACCTTCACCAGATTCTGGCTGCCCTTCCTGCATCGTACCGTCAGCGTCTGCTCTTTATAGTCCACCTCATGAACATAAGGCTGTATCTCCATTTCACGAATCTGTTCCGCCGTCAGTATAACGTCCTCGATGGTAATGGTCTCTCCTGTACGGATCAGCTCTTTCAGTTCTTCTTTCGTTCCCTGTGCAATACTTCTTCCATGGTCCATAATAGAGATCCGACTGCAGATCTGTTCCACCTCTTCCATATAATGAGAGGTATAAATAATCGTGGAGCCCTGTCGGTTCAGCTCTTTGATTCCTTCCAGAATCTTGTTCCGGCTTTGAGGATCTACCGCCACCGTCGGCTCATCCATGATGATCAGTCTTGGCTTGTGCGCGATCCCACAGGCAATATTTAACCGACGAAGTAACCCCCCGGATAATTTCTTCGGCCGCATTTTCCGATAATCTTCCAGCCCCACAAAACGAATGGCTTCCTCGACCAGTTCCTGTCTTTTCTTCTTTTCCTTTACATAAAGTCCACAGAAATAATCAATATTTTCATAAACGGTCAACTCTTCAAACACCGCCACATTCTGAAGCACGATCCCGATCTGACGTTTCAGATCATAGCGATCCGGTTCCATTTTTTCTCCGAATAACCGGATCTCGCCCTTATCATATTTCAGGAGTGACAACATACAGTTGATCGCCGTCGTTTTCCCACTTCCGTTCGGTCCCAGAAGCCCAAAGACCTCCCCTTCCTCGATGGACAGATTCAAATGATCCAACGCCACCAGATCTCCATATCTTTTTACCAGATTTTCTATTTCCACAATCTTCATCCTTTATCCCCCATTTCTTTCGATTTTCCTGTTTTCTCTTTCAATTCAATTTTTCTTTCAAGTTCCTTCTTCCATATAGCTTTGTTCAGAAACCTTAAGCCTTTTCATTCATTTTTCTCTTACAGTATAAAAAATTTTTTCGGTTTGAACCAGTGCATCCTGTCACTTTTCCATATGACAATTGTCACTTTTCTTTTCCCCGGATTCTATATATAATGAAACCACAGGAAATCGTATATCAAACATAGAGTCCAACTGACTGTAAGATGATTCGTCATCTGTCATTCAAAAGAAAGGAGAAGTCGATGCGTCATCCGGCAGAGTATGCTATTTTAACTTTATACTGCTTCTTTTCGCTGAGTTTTGTACCGATCGACGTTTCTTTTGTAGCAGCATTTCTCTGCACCTTCTGTCTTCTGTCTCTTTCCGTTTTTTCGGATTCTTCCAGAGCAGTGACCGTAGCCGGAATCTTCTTTGCCGGACTCTGTTTGTTTTTTCCGAACTTTTTTCTCTGGATACCAGCCGTTTTATGTATCGGCTTCTACCATTTAAATTATATTTATCTTTGCGCATTCCTTCCGGCTTTTCTGCGATATCTGATCTTTGGATTTTTGTTCACATCATCTTCGCAGTCTTTACCGGGTTTGCGTTCTGTGCAGTCTTCACAGACCTTACAGTCTTTATCCGGTTCTCTGGTTTTCTATCTTTTGTTCGGGATTTTCTTAGGCTTTCTTCTCGCTTTATTTTTCCGGCGTTACGAGGCTTTGCAGACTCTCTACCGTACCACCAGAGATACGGAAACTGAGCGAAATCTGCTTCTCCACCAGCGCAATCAGGCGATTCTGGAAAAGCAGGACTATGAAATCTACAACGCTACCTTGAAAGAACGTAACCGGATAGCACGGGAAATCCATGACAATGTCGGTCATGTTCTCTCCCGTTCCATCCTGATGGTTGGCGCCCTGAAAACCGTGAACCAGTCTCCGGAGCTTTCCTCCTCTTTAGATGTTCTGGATCAGTCTTTAAATCAGGCAATGAACAGCATCCGAAACAGTGTCCATGATCTCCACGAGGAGGCCGAAGATCTGGAACATTCCCTGAAGCTTCTGCTGGATCAGTTTCAGTTTTGTCCCGTCTCCTTTCAATATGAAATGTCACGGGCAATTCCTCCGAAATTGAAATACTGCTTTATCGGTATCGTAAAAGAAGCGCTTTCCAACATTATCCGGCACAGTCATGCAACCCAGGTATCCATATCCTGCATCGAACACCCCGGATTCTACCAATTAAAAATCTCAGATAACGGAACGCCTGAAACCATCAACTCCACAACATCAGGAAGCGGATCCGGAATCGGGCTGACGAATATCCGGGAACGGACAGAGGCGCTGAACGGCACTCTGCAAATCACCACAGACAAGGGCTTTCATATTTTCGTTATGATCCCCAAGGAAAATCCATAATTTTAAAGCAATGAATCTATTTCAATGACAGAACAAGGCATCGTCCACTGCCATTGTATAATTGCATAATTCAACACAATATCTGCCAAATAACTTATATCAGGAGGTTAATGATGAACCTTATTATCATAGATGATGATCCTTTTGTTACAGGTGCTTTGAAAATCCTTTTAGAGGCCAATCCCAATATCACGGTTCTAGCCAGCGGTTCCAACGGAAAGGAAGCCGTATCCCTTTACCGCCGGCATCGGCCGGACATTTTGCTGATGGATATTCGAATGGAAGAAATGGACGGACTGACTGCTTCTGAACAGATTCTACAGGAATATCCGGATGCCAAAATCCTGTTGCTGACCACTTTTTCTGATGACGAATATATTATCAAGGCACTGCTCTTAGGTGCCAAAGGGTATCTTCTAAAGCAGGATTATGCCACCATCGTTCCAGCATTGGAGGCCGTTGCTTCCGGGCAGACCGTCTTCGGAAATGAAATCATTTCCCGAATCCCAAGCCTGATGCAACAAAAAGAAAGCTTCGATTATCACTCCCTGGATATCAACGACCGTGAACTGGAGATCATCCGCCTGATTGCCGAAGGACTCAGCAATAAAGAAATAGCCTCCGCTTTATTTTTAAGCGAAGGCACTGTCCGTAACTATCTTTCTTCAATACTGGATAAACTCCATCTGCGGGACCGTACACAAGTCGCTGTGTTTTATTACAAACACAGCTAGAAAACTCCAGAAAAAATGAAAGAGGCCTCTGACGATTACTCGTCAAATGCCTCTTTCATTTTTTCCATAAACCCACGCTTCTTCTTATGCGCCGGTTTGTCTTCCTCTGTTTTTATTTCCTGGTTCAGTGTATTTCCTGAAAGTTCATCGAATTTCTTCAATGCTTCTTTTGCTTCCGGGCTTAGTTTCTCTGGCGTCTGGATCACCAGTGTTACGTAATGATCTCCACGTACCTGCTTATTTCTCAGAGACGGAACACCTTTGCCCTTCAAACGGACTTTGGTATCCGTCTTGGTACCCGGTTTCACAGTATAAATCACATCTCCGTCCACGGTCTTGATTCTCACGTCACCGCCCAGCGCAGCCTGCGCAAAGGAAATCGGTGCAACAGAGAAAATATGCATATCCTGTCTCTGGAAGATCGGATGGCGGGATACATTTACCTCGACCAGCAGATCCCCTCTCGGACCACCGTTGACTCCTGGCTCTCCTTTTTCACGGATTCTGACACACTGACCGTTGTCAATACCTGCCGGAATTGATACCTGGATCTTCTTCTTGCTGGAAACATATCCTGTTCCGCTGCAGGAAGTACACTTATCTTTGATCACCTTACCACTGCCCGCACAGTTTGGACAAGTCTGTACGTTTTGTACCGTACCAAAGAAAGACTGTGAAGTATAGACTACCTGACCTTTACCGCCACATTTCGGACAGGTCTCCGGCGAAGTTCCCGGCTTGGCACCGGTTCCGTTGCAGGTCGGACACGGATCCTTCAGAACCACATCCAACTCTTTTTCACATCCGAAGACTGCTTCCTCAAATGTGATACGCACACTCTTTCTTACGTTTGCACCCTTCATCGGCCCGTTGCTTGCACGACCGCCTCTTCTGGCACCTCCGCCTCCAAAGAGATCTCCAAATATATCTCCGAAAATGTCGCTGAAATCCGCTCCGTTAAAATCGAATCCACCAAAGCCACCTGCTCCGCCGGCTCCATTTTCAAATGCCGCATGACCAAACTGATCATACTGACGCCGTTTCTCGGCATCACTTAACACTGCATATGCTTCGGAAGCTTCTTTAAACTTCTTTTCAGCTTCAGCATCACCCGGATTCATATCCGGGTGATACTTCTTTGCCAATTTTCGATATGCTTTTTTCAGTGTGGCGTCATCAGCATCGCGGCTGACACCAAGCACTTCATAATAATCTCTTTTTGACTCTGCCATAACTCTCTACCTGTATTATACTTCCTTATAATCTCCGTCTACCACATCATCGCCCTGGAAACCTTCCGGTGCCGGTCCTGCTTCCTGTGTCGGTCCACCTGCTGCTCCTGCGCCTGCTGTGGCTCCGGCCTGCTCATACATCTTTGTGAAGAGCTTCTGAGCACTTTCTGTCAGTTTCTCTTTTGCAGCCTTGATCTCAGCAACCTGCTCATCGGTTGTGTTCTCCGGTGCAGATGCTGCCAGCAGATCTTTCAGTGCCTGACAGTCAGCTTCTACAGCTGCCTTGTCCTGAGCATCCAGCTTGTCACCAACTTCTTTGATGGCTTTTTCTGTCTGGAATACCATAGCGTCTGCTTCGTTTCTGGTATCGATTGCTTCTTTCCGTTTCTTGTCCTGAGCCTCGAACTCTGCTGCTTCTTTTACAGCCTTGTCGATATCTTCATCGGACATATTGGAACCTGCAGTAATGGTAATATGCTGTTCTTTTCCTGTTCCCAGGTCTTTTGCAGATACATTTACAATACCGTTCGCATCGATATCGAATGTAACTTCGATCTGCGGTACTCCACGCGGAGCCGGTGCGATTCCATCCAGTCTGAACTGTCCCAAAGACTTGTTGTCTCTTGCGAACTGTCTCTCACCCTGAACAACGTTGATATCTACGGCTGTCTGATTGTCAGCGGCTGTAGAGAAGATCTGGCTGTTCTTGGTCGGGATGGTAGTATTTCTCTCGATCAGTCTTGTAGCAACTCCACCCATTGTCTCAATGGACAGTGACAATGGAGTAACATCCAGAAGAAGGATGTCTCCGGCACCTGCATCCCCTGCAAGTTTACCACCCTGAACAGATGCTCCCAGAGCTACACACTCATCCGGGTTCAGTGATTTGCTTGGTTCTTTTCCTGTCAGTCTCTTTACTTCTTCCTGAACAGCCGGGATACGTGTAGATCCACCTACCAGAAGTACCTGACCAAGTTCGGAAGCTGTGATTCCGGCATCTTTCAAAGCTCTTGTAACAGGCTCTGCTGTCTTTTCTACCAGATCACGTGTCAACTCATCAAATTTAGCTCTTGACAAGTTCATATCAAAATGCTTCGGTCCTTCTGCTGTTGCAGTAATGAACGGAAGGTTGATGTTGGTTGTCGTTGCGGAAGAAAGCTCTTTCTTTGCTTTCTCTGCTGCTTCTTTCAGTCTCTGAAGAGCCATCTTGTCTCCGGAAAGATCTACGCCTTCTTTTGCCTTGAAATCTGCCAGCATATAGTCTGTGATCTTCTGGTCGAAGTCATCTCCACCCAGACGGTTGTTACCGGCTGTTGCCAGTACTTCGATGACTCCATCACCGATCTCGATAACAGATACATCAAAGGTACCGCCACCTAAGTCGTATACCATGATCTTCTGCTCTTTTTCATTATCAAGTCCATAAGCCAGAGCTGCTGCGGTTGGCTCGTTGATGATACGTTTTACATCCAGACCTGCGATCTTACCTGCGTCCTTTGTAGCCTGACGCTGAGCATCGTTGAAGTAAGCCGGTACAGTAATAACTGCTTCTGTTACTTTTTCTCCCAGATAACTTTCTGCATCTGCTTTCAGTTTCTGAAGAATCATTGCGGAGATCTCCTGCGGAGAATATTTCTTTCCGTCGATCTCTACTTTATGATCTGTACCCATCTCTCTCTTAATAGAAGAAATGGTCTTCTCTGCATTGGTAACTGCCTGACGTTTTGCAGGCTCTCCTACCAGACGTTCTCCTGTCTTTGTAAATGCAACAACAGACGGTGTTGTTCTTGCTCCTTCTGTATTGGCGATAACAGTCGGCTGTCCACCTTCCATAACAGCGACACAGCTGTTAGTTGTTCCCAAGTCAATTCCTATGATTTTACCCATAACAAATTCCTCCTTTATTTTCATTCACTTAATTGCTTATTTATGTTTATGTTTGAACTCCGGGATTGCCCGGATGAAACACCGTATTAGTTTGCGACTTTTACCATACTGTGGCGAACCACACTGTCGCGGTACGTGTAACCTTTCTGGAATTCTTCTGCGATGGTATTTTCACCAAACGCTTCATCCTCCACATGCATTACTGCATTATGGAAATCCGGATCGAATTCCTGACCAACTGCTTCGATCGGCTTTACTCCGATTCCTTCTAACGTGGTCATCAACTGTTTATAAATCTTATCGACTCCTTCTACGAACGGATCAGCCTTTTCTTCTTCTGTCAGTCCCTGAAGCCCTCGTTCAAAATTATCAACCACCGGAAGGATCTTCTCGATCACATCTTTTGCTCCGATCTCATACATCTGAGATTTTTCTTTTTCGGAACGTTTCCGGAAGTTATCAAACTCTGCCATCTGTCTGGTCAGACGATCTGTCAGTTCTTCAATCTTCTCGTCCTTTTTATCTTTCTTATTCTTCTTGCCGAAAAACTTTTTGGAACCTTCTTTTGCCGGCTCCTTTGCTTCTCCGCCTGTTTCTTCCTGAGATGCTGTCTCAGCTTCTTCCTCAGTTACTGTTTCCGGATTCTCTTCCGTCTGCACTTCTTCAGTCTGTTCCTCTGCGACTTTGGCTTTTGCCTCCTCTACCGCATCCTTTACCATCTCTTCCTGACTTTTATGTTCACTCACGGTTTCTCACCTTCCATTCTTCTCATTCATCATTCTTTCCATACATGGAATCCAACTCCGTCTGAAGCTTTTTCAGCGTCTTCATTACATGTTCATAATCCATACGCTTCGGACCGATGATTCCGATGGTTCCTTTCATTCCGTCTCCCAGTTCGTAAGTGGCTGTTACCACACTGCAGTCCTTCATGGTCTTTACCGGAGCTTCTTCTCCTATATATACCTGGATTCCTGTGTTCTCCTCACTGGATAAGGTCTGAGTCACCAGTTCTGCCAGCTGCTGCTTTTCCTCGAACGCTCCCAGAATCTCCTGTGCGCTCTTGGAATCACTGAGCTCCGGATACTTGAAAATGTTGGTTGCACCGCTGGTGTAAATCTCCATATCATCTTCAATGTGAATGATCTCTGCTACTGCATCCAGCACATCGCTGATCACCTTGCGGTGGATTCCGGCCTGTTCCTTTAATGCAGCAATCAGACCCAGATTGATCTGATCGATCGACATTCCGTTGAGACTGGTGTTCAGCAGCATATTCAGCTTCAGAAGTGTTTCATTTCCCAGTTCTTCTTCCACATCAATGATCTTGTTCTTGATCACATTGCCGCCCATCACGATGACTGCCACCAACTGCGTCTCATCTACCTGAGAGAGCTGGATGAACTTTAATGTGTTCCGATTGTTGATCGGAGACGAAATCATGGTCGCATAATTGGTACTGTTGGCCAATACTTTCGCGGCCTGTTTCAGGATCTGATCTGTCTTTTCGGACTTCTGCAGAAGTTCCTCTCGCATATCGGTGAGTTCCTGTTCTTTTTCCTCCATCAGCATATCTACATAAAGTCGATAGCCCTTATCGGAAGGAACTCTTCCTGCGGAAGTATGGGGCTGAATAATGTAACCCATCTCTTCCAGATCCGACATCTCATTTCGGATCGTTGCTGCGCTGACATTCAGATCTGTATATTTGGAAAGGGTTCTGGAGCCTACCGGTTCTCCTGTCTCCAGATAGTTCTGGATGATTGCTTTTAAAATAACCAGTTTTCGTTCATTTAAGCCTTCTTCTCTTATCATGAACACCTCCTGAAATCTTCCCTGAATCTTTTTGTGTTATTAGCACTCAAATTTATAGAGTGCTAATATCTACGTTTATTAAGATAGCACTCTCCATTCCATTTGTCAACAATGTTTCCGGATTTTTCATGAAAATTCGTGAAAGATCCGTGAACACAGCCTTTTACCTCATGAAATAGTCGATCATACAGCAAACAGCCAGTCTGCCTGTGCAAACTGACTGCTTCCTCTTTCTATCACAGATACTGTGCAAACACATAATTACTCAGATCCATTCCACGCTCTGTCAGCGAAATCTGGTCTGCTCCGATCCGGATCAGCCCCAGCCTTTCCTGCTTCTGTAAAATGTCTCCGTAAATCTCTTCGATCGGTACTCCAAACCGTTTTCGAAACTCCGACTTCCCAATTCCCTGACATTTTCTCAAGCCCAGAAACATAAATTCTTCGATCTGCGCCCTTCTAACCACTTCTTCCGGTTCCCGGACCAGTTTTTCGGGGGTTCCTGCAAACTTTATATATTCATCCACTTCCGTCACATGATGATATCTGTATTCCTTTTCCCGGTACCGAATCAGGGAAGAGGCTCCCACACCCAGTCCGAGGTATGGAACTCTTTCCCAGTATCCCAGATTATGACGGCATTCATATCCCGGCTTCGCATAATTGGAGATCTCATACTGCTGATAGCCATATTCCGCCAGGAGTTCCCGGGTTCGTTCATACATCAGACGTTCTTCCTCTTCTGATGGCAACTTTTCTTTTTCTTCCCTCTGCTTTTCCCCATGAATTTGCTCAGTCTCCTGATTTTTCTCCCCATAGATCTCATAAAACGGAGTTCCTTCTTCGATAATCAGGCTGTATGCCGACAGATGTTCCGGATTCAGACCGACAACTGTCCGCAGACTTTCTTCCCAACTCTCTACACTTTGCCCGGGAATTGCCGAAATCAGATCTACATTGATATTTTCAAATCCAGCTTCTCTTGCCCCCTGATAAGTATTCAGAAACGTCTGATAATCATGGATCCGTCCCAACATCTTCAACTCCTTGTCATGGACGGACTGCAATCCGATGCTCAAGCGGTTCACTCCCGCACTGCGATAACCAATCAGGTGTTCTCTCGTTGCCGTTCCCGGATTTAGCTCCATGGTAATCTCTGCGGTATCTTCCAGTCTGAAATGTGTCCATATCCCATCCAGTATCTCTTTCATCTGTTCCGCTGTCAGCAACGATGGAGTTCCGCCCCCGAAAAAGATCGTGGACACCTGGCAGGAATCAAATATATTTTTATAAGAAGCAATTTCTTCTTTCAATGCTTTCACATAAGCTTCTATCTCACCTTTTTCCGGTGTATGAGACAGAAAATCACAATACGCACATTTCCGCACACAAAAAGGAATGTGCAGATACAATTCCAGATTCTCCATTTCCACACATCCCTTCTTACTCTTTTTGCTTTTTACTTTTCTTCTTCGCTTTTTTCTAAATCATTCTTTTCGCGCTTCTCTTTATCGGTCACTCTGTGCTTTTTCTCTCTGAGCTTTCCACTCTTATATTTCTGTTAGTTCTCGTCTAACTTCAATACACTCATAAATGCCTTCTGCGGGATTTCTACATTTCCCACCTGACGCATTCGTTTCTTTCCCTCTTTCTGTTTTTCCAGAAGTTTTCTCTTTCTGGAAATATCTCCACCATAACATTTTGCCAGCACATCTTTCCGCATGGCTTTTACGGTTTCTCTTGCAATGATCTTGCTTCCGATGGCTGCCTGGATCGGGATCTCAAACATCTGTCTCGGAATCTCTGCCTTTAATTTCTCACACATTTTTCTTCCACGCTCATACGCCGTATCCCGGAAGACAATGAAGGACAGCGCATCTACTTCTTCTTTATTAATAAGGATATCCAGCTTCACCAGATCAGACTGCTGATAGCCAAGCATCTCATAATCAAAGGACGCATAACCTCTGGAGCGGGATTTCAGTGCGTCAAAGAAATCGTAAATAATCTCATTCAGCGGAAGGTGATAACGAAGCACCGCTCTGGTCTCTTCAATATATTCCATTCCTTGATACTCCCCGCGTCGTTCCTGACAAAGATCCATGATCGCTCCGATATACTCCGAAGTCACCATGATCTCTGCCTTTACCATCGGTTCTTCCATATATTCAATTTCCGAAGGATCCGGAAGATTGGAAGGATTGGTCAGTTCGATCACGTCTCCGTTTGTCTTATGCACCTTATACACAACACCCGGTGCCGTCGTAACCAGATCCAGATTGTATTCCCGTTCCAGACGCTCCTGAATGATTTCCAGATGTAACAGTCCCAGGAACCCACAACGAAATCCGAATCCCAGCGCAATGGAAGTCTCCGGCTCAAACTGAAGTGCCGCATCATTTAACTGTAACTTTTCCAGGGCATCTCTCAGATCCGGATATTTTGCTCCGTCTGCCGGATACAATCCGCAGAATACCATCGGATTTACCTTTTTATAACCCGGAAGCGGCTCTGCACACGGATGCTCATCGTCTGTCACCGTATCGCCCACCCGGGTATCTTTTACATTTTTCAGGCTGGCGGTAATATACCCTACCATTCCTGCGGAAAGTTCGTCACAGGGAATAAACTGACCTGCTCCGAAATAACCGACTTCCACCACGTCTGCCGTAGCCCCTGTTGCCATCATACGCATCTTTGTTCCTTTTTTTACAGTTCCTTCCATGATTCTGCAAAATACAATCACGCCCTTATAAGAATCATACAGGGAATCGAAGATCAGCGCCTGCAACGGAGCTTTCGGATCCCCGCCCGGTGCCGGAATTTTTTCCACGATCTGCTCTAAGACCTGATCGATATTCAGTCCGGTCTTTGCCGAAATCTGCGGAGCATCCTCTGCTTCGATTCCGATCACATCTTCGATTTCCTCGATCACCCGTTCCGGATCTGCACTTGGAAGGTCGATCTTGTTGATCACAGGCATGACGTCCAGATCATGATCCAGCGCGAGATAGACATTTGCCAGCGTCTGCGCCTCCACACCCTGTGCCGCATCTACGACCAGGATCGCTCCGTCGCAGGCTGCAAGGCTTCGGGAAACTTCATAGTTAAAGTCTACGTGTCCCGGAGTGTCGATCAAATTAAAAATGTATTCTTCTCCGTCTTCTGCCTGATAAACCGTACGAACGGTCTGGGCTTTAATCGTAATTCCACGTTCTCTCTCCAGATCCATATTGTCCAGAACCTGAGACTGCATCTCCCGGCTGGTCAGAAGACCGGTCTTCTCGATGATCCGGTCTGCCAGGGTCGATTTGCCATGATCAATATGGGCAATGATACAAAAATTTCTGATTTTACTCTGATCAATGTGTGACACGTTTTTTCCTCCGTTTTACTTTTTACTTAACTCTATGATAAAAATCTCAACTGCCAGGGTATCCGAAAGCTTTCCTGTTTTTACATCCTGCTCCAGTCTGGCACTTTCTTCCACAGCTTCTCTCATACGTTCTTTCGAAAAATATCTGGTCTGCGCCATGTATTTTTTGGCTGCATAAGGATGGATGCCCGCCTTGGAAGCGATCTCCTTCTGTGCAAAATGCAAATCCTGCATCTCTTTCACCTGCATCAGCAGACGCACCTGTCTGGTCAGGAGATATAAAATCCGCATTGCCGGTTCTTTCAGGGCAATCAGATCATAATACAGATCCAGTGCCTCTCTCTGTCTTCCCTCGGCCGCTGCATTCACCATATCAAAAATACGGTTGGTAATCTGCGTGACGCAGATTGCCTCCACATCTTCAACTGTAATCTCCGGCTTTCCCTGGGTGTAACAAAACAGTTTTTCCAACTCTCCCTGAATATTTTCCATGTCGGTTCCTACTTTATCCAGAAAATGATTCAGCGTTGATTCCGTAATCTGTTTCTGTTCTTTCTTCACAAATCCAAGAATCCAGCGTTTTAATGTTTTTTCATCCTGAAACGGCAGTTCCGTCACCCTGCCTTCCGTTTTCACCGCTTTAAACATCTTTCCCCGTTTATCCACTTCTGTCTCAATAAACACCAGGCAGGATGTCTCCGGGATTTCTTTCACATAATCTGCCAGATCGGTGGCTGCGCTCTTGAACAATCCGGTATTTTCCAGAATGATCAGGCGTCTGTCTGCAAAAAACGGAAGCGTCTCCGACAGGTCAATGACTTCTTTTACATTTACATTTTTCCCCTCATAATAGGCATAATTCATGGTATCCCCTTCCGGGAGTGCCGCTTTTCTGAGACGTTCTTTATACATCTTCTTTAAATAGGCTTCTTCCCCGTACAGCAGATAAACCTTTTTCAACTGACCTGATTTGATCTCTTCATTTAATGCTTTCACAAACTTCCATCCTTTAATCTCTGTTAAAAGTCATACTCCGACTTATTATAATACATTTTTGGCAAAAGAAAAAGACCTACTCTGTAAAACGTAGGTCTGAACTGTAGGTCTTTTCCTGGTTGAAACACGTTTCTGTGCTGAAATTCCATTCCAATTACATCTTGAGATATCAAATCTCTATCTTAAGACATCTGTTCTGTGCTGAAATGCTTTTCCGATTCCCAGTGCATCTCATACAATGTCAAGGGGTACTCTCCTTGTCGGACTCGGATAAGCCTGATTCAAAATTTCCATGTCTTCTTTTGTCAGTTCCAGATCGCGCACCGCCGCATTTTGCAGTACATGTTCTTTCTTACAACTTCTTGGGATTGCGATCACATTTTCATCCTGTAAAACAAAAGCCAACAGTAACTGCATCACACTGATATTATGTTTTTCTGCCACCTGTTTGAGTGCGTGATTGTTGACCATTCCTCTTCTGAGGGATCCGGCCTGTGCCAATGGACAATATGCCATTACCGGAACATTATGTTCTCTCTGCCACGGAAGAAGATCATATTCGATTCCTCTGGATCCCAAATGATATAGCACCTGATTCACTGCACAATTTTGTCCATTTGGTACTCGCCACAGTTCTTCCATATCTGTCTTATCAAAATTGGATACTCCCCAGTTTTTAATCTTTCCTTTTTTTACCATTGCTTCCATACATTCTACAGTTTCACGCAGTGGAATTCCTCCCCTCCAATGAAGAAGATAAAGATCCAGATAATCTGTCCCCAACAATCTCAGTGACTGATCCAGACTTTTCTCCAAACGTGCTTTTCCGGCATTCTGCGGATAAACCTTTGATACAAGGAACAGTTCCTCCCTGTTACAGGGCGCAATTGCTTCCCCGATCATTTCTTCGGAACGGCCACTTCCATACATTTCTGCTGTATCAATCAAATGAATCCCTGCTTCGATTCCTCCCCGCAAAGCTTCAATTTCCTGATCTCTTCTGTGTGGATTTTCTCCCAAAAACCAGGTTCCCATTCCAAGGCGCGGCATAACCGCTCCTCTTTTTATTTCAATAGATTGTTTCATTTTCTCACTTCTCCTCCTTTTCCTAGTGTAGCAGAATCCGGGTGTCAAAGCAAACACTTTGGCCCCCGGATCCTTTTATGTTATGAGAAAGAGCTACCTTAATTTGTTGCTTTCGGCACTGCCGTAAGCTTTCCTGTTACAGTATCCATGACAAACCCTTCTACCCATACATCTTTCGGGAGCAATGGATTGTTCTCCAGTGCATTTATGGTTTTTCTTACTGACTGCTCGTTGGTATCAAATCCGCAAAGCCACTCATCAAAATTCAGGCCACTGTATTTCAGGTTCTGGATTGTTTCTTCTGAAACACCCCTTTCTGTCATCAGATGGATCATCTCATCACCGGACATATTCTGTACACCACAATCCGTATGTCCGATTACCATGATCCCCGTAACTCCAAGTTCTAAGATTGCGACCAGAAGACTTCTTACAACATCCCCATATGGTTTTGACACCACACCGCCTGCATCCTTGATTACCACAATATCGCCATTTTCTACTCCAAGCGCTTCCGGAAGTAACTTGACCAACCGGGTATCCATGCAGGTTAAGACCGCCAGTTTCTTTTTAGGAAACTTTTCTGCCTGATGTTTTTCATATTTCTTCTCTGCCACAAACTCTGAATTTACTTTTAATATCTCTTCCAGTAACTGTTCTTTTTTCATCGTTGATCCATTCCTTTATGTAAATCTTACAGTACAGAGAACCAACGGAAGAATCCGATGAATGCAAGCAGAACTACGATTCCTACACTGACTAATGCCCAGATCAGAAGTTCCATGAACAGTTTTTCCGGTTTGTATTTTTCTGCAAATTCCGGATCAGATGTCATAGCACCCATAGTAAGCGCACCTGCTGTAGATGCCGGGCTGATTCCTGATGTGGAAGATGCAAATCCGATTGCTGCACAAAGTTCCATCGGTGTAACTGCTGCCCCAACCTTTGCGATCAGAGATCCTACTGTCGGAATCAAAGTCGGAAGTACTACTCCCAATGTAGAACTGAACAGAGATAAGATACCTGCTGTCAGACCACTGAATCCTGCTGCTGTCTGCTCTGTCATGATGCTTGCAAGACCGGAAGAAAGAAGATCAATTCCTCCAAGCTCTACTACCAGGTTCATCAGAACTCCTACACCACAGACAAGGATCATAGTTCCCCAAGGCATTGCTTTGAATGCTGCTTTCTGATCACCGACTCTTAAGATGATCAATGTTCCACCTACTGAGAATGCTGCCAGGCTGGCTTCAAATTTGAATACCAGGATCAGGATAACCATTACCAACATACCGATCAAAGAAACGATCTGCTCTTTGGTAAATTTGGAAACTTCTGTTGCTTTTCCCATTCCCTGCCTTACTTTATATCCTTTGTACCAGATATAATAAACAACAGATAAAATAACTGCCAGGATTGTTGAACTAACACAGACACCCATCATAACGTTTTCGGTGTATCCCTGTGCTACCAGAAGATCTGTGATCAGGTTACCTTCTACTGTCAGCATGGTGAAACGTCCTGCGTTTGCTGCTGCAACAGCTGTCATGGAAAGCATAAGAGGATGGAATCCTGTTTCATGCGCCAGCGGAACTGCCAATACTGTAACCAGTGCTGCGGTTGGGATCAGTCCAGGACCTGCTGCTGATACTGCCCATGCAAATACGAAATATACAACCGGTACTAACACAACTGCTTTACCCAGTTTGTTAATTATCTTACGAATCAATAACTCCAGAGAGTTGTTTGACTGTACGATAGCGAACACTAAAGTGATACCTGCCAGTGTCATGAACAGCGATCCGCTCCAACCGGAGATGATTTCTTTTCCTGTGAACTGTCCACTTCCATACCCCAGAATTACAGCAAAGAAGATTGAAACAAGACCTACGTTTACGTTCAGGAAGAACCCGATTGCGATCGCTGCTACCAGCATGATCAATGATAATGTAGCCATATTCATAATAAAACCGCTCCTTTCCAGGTAAGATTGTGCTCCCTTTATTTCCTGCCCCATAATAGGAAATATGCACAAATCTTTTCTCCTCATCCAATAATTTTTATTGTATTGTACCTGTCCCTTTTGTTAAATTATATACATATTTGTGCAAAAAAGATAATACATTAGTCTTATTATGTTATAATTTATAGCTATATCACAATTCCTGGTTTGGCTTCAAAATTGCTCCCTGACTTCCAGATGTCACGTGATCAGCGTATCTTGCCAGATAACCGGTTGTAATACGAGGTCTTCTCGGCTTCCAAGCTTTCTTTCTCTCTGCCAGCACCTCATCCGACACATCCACACGGATACTGTGGTTCGGAATATCAATCTGGATAGTATCTCCCTCTTCGATCAGAGCGATCGGGCCACCTACTGCCGCTTCCGGAGAAACATGTCCAATGGCTGCTCCGCTGGATGCACCTGAAAATCTTCCATCTGTGATCAGTGCAACCGTAGATCCCAGACCCATTCCAACGATAGCAGAGGTCGGATTCAGCATCTCTCTCATACCCGGACCGCCTTTCGGTCCCTCATAGCGGATAATAACAACGTCTCCCGGCACAATAGTTCCGTCTTTGATGGCAACAATCGCCTCATCCTCACAGTCAAAGACTCTTGCCGGTCCCTCATGTACCAACATCTCTTCTACTACTGCTGACTGTTTTACCACGCATCCTTCCGGTGCAATATTTCCTTTCAGGATTGCCAGACCACCCGTTTTGCTATATGGATTCTCTACCGGGCGGATAATCTCCGGATTCTTATTTACATGGCCTTTAATATTTTCTCCAACCGTCTTTCCGGTTACAGTCATTACATCTTTTTTGATTAGATTCAATTTATCCAGTTCGTTCATAACTGCATAAATACCACCCGCTTCGTTCAGTTCCTCTACAAAATGATATCCCGCCGGAGCCAGATGACATAAGTTCGGTGTACGCATGCTGACTTCATTTGCAATCTCCAGATCCAGTTTTACTCCTGCCTCATGAGCGATCGCCGGCAAATGCAGCATACTATTGGTAGAACATCCCAAAGCCATATCTACAGTCAGTGCATTCATAAACGCATCCTCTGTCATAATATCCCGTGGCTTGATGTCCTGTTTTAAAAGTTCTACAATCTGCATACCTGCTTTTTTTGCAAGACGGATTCTCTCAGAATACACTGCCGGAATCGTTCCGTTTCCGCGAAGTCCCATACCAAGAACTTCCGTCAGGCAGTTCATGGAATTTGCTGTATACATTCCGGAACATGATCCACAGGTCGGACAGATATTATGTTCATATTCCTGCATATCATCATCATCTAATTTACCGGCTGCATATGCTCCTGCGGCCTGGAAAATAGCAGAAAGACTCTTCTTTTCACCATGAACCTTTCCCGCAAGCATCGGTCCTCCTGATACAAAAATTGTCGGAATGTTCAATCTGGCAGCTGCCATCAAAAGTCCCGGTACATTCTTGTCACAGTTCGGAATCATAACCAATGCGTCAAACTGATGAGCAATCGCCATTGCCTCTGTGGAATCCGCGATCAGTTCTCTCGTAACCAGCGAATATTTCATCCCCTGATGCCCCATCGCAATTCCGTCACAGACCGCGATTGCCGGGAACATTGCCGGAACTCCTCCTGCCATGCTGATACCCGTCTTAACCGCTTCCGTAATCTTATCCAGATTCATATGACCGGGAACGATCTCATTATAAGAACTTACGATTCCGATCAGCGGACGTTCCATTTCCTCTTCTGTCATTCCCAATGCATAAAACAAGGACCGATGTGGTGCCTGCTGCATCCCTTTTCTTACTAAATCACTTCTCATTTTCTTTCCTCTTTTCTATTATTTTTTATAACTCTTCTGTTATAGCTTTCTTATTCTCCATTGTTTATCATTTCACGAAATATCGCGAAAAATCCCATATGGCACAGAAACTACCTGTACCATATGGGATATGCTTTTTGCACTTTTGATTGATCCGATATACGTTTCTTTCCTTCTCGCCCGGATTTATGGGGAATCCGGTTAAAATTTCAGTTTTCGTACATCTTCTGCCTGAATATCACATTGTGTCAACTCTAATCTGCCCTCTCGATAGAGCAGGATGCTGACCGACGTGTTCTGCAACACATGACAGGAAGGATCGATCGCTCCCTTTGAAAGTTTGTCCAGCAACGCACTGATTGCTGCGCCATGGGATATAAGGATCACATCATCTTTTTGTTGTTCTGCAATTTGTGTGACACACCTTTCCATACGTTTCTGAACATGTTCCCATGATTCTACATTTTGATATTGCTCCTCTGAGAATTCAATCTTACGACCTTTAAAATCCTTTGGTTTACCGGAAGCAGTTCCATAATCTCGTTCTTTTAAATTTTCTGCTATGCCAATTTCCGATATCCCTAACACTTCGCCGATACATCTTGCTGTTTCCAACGCTCTTGTCAAGGGACTTGATACAATCTTACAGCCGCTCCAGCCGGCTTTAAGCAGCGCTTCTCCACAGTCTTTTGCCTGCTGATACCCCGTTTCATTTAACGGAATATCTTCCAGACCCTGTATCTTACGTTCTTTGTTCCATGTGGTCTGTCCGTGTCTAATCAGACAGATTCTTTGATCATTCATATATATAACCCTATTACTACACCTATTTATTTACGACATTAATCGGATTTCCATCCAGGAATGCCTTAATACCATCTACTGTGATGTCCATAATTCTCTGTCTTGCTGCCTGAGCTGCCCAGGAAATATGTGGAGTAATGATACAGTTTTTCGCTTTCAGAAGCGGGTTGTCCCCCTTGATCGGCTCTGTGGAAACAACATCCAGACCTGCTGCATAAACCTTTCCACTGTTCAGCGCATCTGCCAGATCCTGTTCTACCACCAGTCCACCACGGCTGTTGTTGATGATGATCACGCCATCTTTCATCTTTGCAATGTTCTCTTTGTTGATGATACCTTCTGTCTCCGGGAACAGTGGGCAGTGCAGGAAGATCACATCAGACTCAGCAAACAGAGTATCCAGATCTACATATTCTGCCAGCTGTTTTCCAGCCTCTGACGGATATGCATCGTATGCGAGAACTCTCATTTCCATTGCTTTTAAAATCTTTGCAGATGCCTGACCAATCTTACCAAGTCCGATGATACCAACGGTCTTTCCGTATACCTCGATCATTGGGTAATCCCAATAGCACCAGTCATCATTATTTTCCCATTTTCCCTCTTTTACGGTTGCATCATGATGTCCGTAGTGAGAACAGATCTCCAGAAGAAGTCCGACTGCATACTGTCCTACAATCTGAGTTCCATAGGTCGGTACGTTGATAACCGGAATTCCTTTTTCTTTTGCATAAACATAGTCTACTACATTATATCCTGTTGCCAGAACTGCAATTGCTTTCAGGTTCGGGCAAGCATCGATAGTTGCTTTGGAAATCGGTGTCTTGTTGATGACTGCAATCTCTGCATCTCCGATGCGCTCTGCGATCAGCGGAGACTCTTCATAAGAAGTTCTGTCATAAACTGTCAGATCCCCTAATTTAGCCAACTCATCCCAGGAAAGATCTCCAGGATTTTCGGTGTAACCGTCCAATACTACAATTTTCATCTTCTCTCTCTCCTTACTTTCTTAAATTATCGCGGCATCTACGTTCCACTTCGGTTGGTGCTGAACAAGCGTCACTGGCGCTTAGCACCGCCAAGGTCTTGTGCAAGCACAGACTTTAGCTCGTTGCTTCGCGTAAATAATAAACGCTCTCAGCCCAAGAAACACTCCCTCAGCTGAGAGCATTATATTCATTACTCTGCCAATGCCCACGCACGATTGATCACACGTTTTGTATTTGCAAGAATAATATCTCCATCTTCATCTCCAAACGGTGTAACTTCCATTGAAAGTACATACGGATTTTCTGCATTGAAGAATCCTTCTTCTTTTAATACACAGAAGAAATCTCTTAACTCTTCTACATCATTTGCACTGTTCGGGAATCCAAATCTCGGGTGCTTGTCGCCATAAGCGTCGCATCCTTCTTTTACAACCGCATTTCCGATATGGAAATGTGTGATATAAGGTCTTACAGTCTGAACCACAAACTTGGACACTTCATATGTTGTCGGGAAGTGTGAAAGGTCAACCATTAAACCAAAGTTATTGTTGGTCTTTCTCATATCTGCAGCAAACTGTGCAGCATACGGTGCAGGACCGATCAAAGCAGCTTTATCCATATCGAAATCAAATACTTCAAGTTCTACCATCATTCCTTTGGTAGCTGCATAATCACATACCGCTCTTGTTGTTTTCAACAGCTGAGCGTATGCCTGGTCCTTTGTCTCTTCTTCCCATTTTCCTGCCAGGAATGCAATTCCGCCTGCTCCCAGGTATTCTGCTTCATCGATTGCTTCCAACAGAGTAGCTTCTGCTTTCTTTCTGCCTTCTTCATCAATGTCATTCGGATTCAATCCGGTACCAAGAAGTCTCGGCTGTGCACCATAGCAAACTTTCAGATGAGACTGATCAAGAATCTTCTTCGCCTGTTCTCTTAACGCATCATCCTTTACCTGTGTTACCTCGATAGCATCAAAGAAATCATCGCAGGCGATGGTCTTTAAAGAGTCTAAAAGTTCATAATCTTTCGGCGGATGTGTCATCCACTGAATCGTACCTACTTTAAAATATTTGTGAATTGATTCATTCATAATTACTGCTCCTTCTCTGCTTCTTACCTTTTGGTGTCAATGGTCAGGAACCGCTGCTATACAACAGCGATTCCCGCACCAGATTTATTATAGCTTATTTTACGTCAAATGTCATGCTACGTGTCTTTTCAGAGTACAGTCCTTCCTCTGTCGGGATGATTTCCTCAACCGGTTTAGATACTGTAGTTGTGTTAACAATGTCTTTCCAAGTAACGTTTCTGCAGGTGCTGTTTCCGCCCCATGTAGCACATCCAAGAGACATTGTAATCGGCAGTCCGTTGAAGTATGCTCCGGAGTTACCAAGTGCCTGCGGCTGATTTACAAGGATTCTTGCAACTTTCATCCGAAGTGCCATCTTGTCAACCTTAGCAGAATCTGTTGTGTGGATACCACAGCTATGTCCACATCCCTGATAATCAAGAATCTTTTCCATCTTATCCAGACCTTCATCAAAGTCTTTCGCAGGAATGATACTTACAACCGGGCAAAGTTTTTCGGTAGTTGTTACAAATCCTTTTCCAACTCCGTCTTTCTCCTCTAACAGGATGAACTTTGTTCCTTCCGGTACAGTGATTCCAGCAAGCTCAGTAATTGTCTTAATGCTTCTAGCAGCTGTCTGACGGCTGAGCTTTTTGTTTTCAGGCCACTCTGGCCAGATGGTCTTTACTAATGCTTCTTTTTCCGGAGATCCGTTTCTTGCGATAAATGCACCTTCTGCTTCGCAAGCTTTTACGAAATCTTCGTAGATAGATTCGCAGGCGATGATGTTGTTCTCTGAAGAACAGCTGGAAGAATTATCAAAGATCTGAGATTTGCAGATCAATTTTGCAGCATTTGCAAGATCAGCTGTGTCATCAATGTATGTTGTAGCATTACCAGCACCAACACCGATTGTAGGTGTTCCTGAAGAATAAGCTGTCTTAACCAGTCCGGATCCACCTGTAGCTACCAGGAAATCACACTGTTTCATCATTTCAGCTGCACATGGACGTCCAACATATTCCGGATCAACACAGATAACCAAATCTTCCGGTGCTCCCATCTGTTTCAGGACGCTTCTGATGTAATTTACTACATAAACAGCTGTGTTCTTTCCACTTCTGTGTGGGGAAATGATCAGGGCATTTCTGCTCTTCAATACCCAAAGAGTTTTAACGATCGGTGTAGCCTCTCCGTTTGTAACCGGTGTGATTGCTCCGATAACTCCCATAGGTTTGATATATGTAACTGTGTTCTTCTCTGTATCTGTCTCGATGATACCAACGGATTTTTCACCCTTCATATCACGATAAACACCCATTGCTTTGTTACGGATCTTATTGAATTTGTCTTCGAATACACCCATCTTAGACTCATCAACCAACATCTGAGCTGCTGTTCTTCTGAACTGCTCGTTACAAGCTGCATAAGAAACTGCTTCACACAGTTCATCAACTCTTTCCTGATCATATGTTTCAGCGATCTTCTGAGCTGCTCTTGCTCTTGCAACTAAACCTTCCATATACTCTGCGTAGTTTACTTCCTGTTCTGCCATAATAACATCTCTCCTTTTCTTTTTTATTTTTTGGCTTTTATTTTGGCTTTATTTTGGTTCTTGTTTATTATTTGGATCTTACCAGTTTTTGAATTTCGGCGGAGCTTTGTACAGACCATCTGACCAGTCTGTGATCTCCTTCATATTCTTAGCTGCCAGTCTCTCTCTGGTTGCTTCTGAAGGATCAATTCCGAGATCTTCTGGGAATGCTACCTTTCCAGCTGCTCTCAATTCATTGATCTCTTTCGTTGTAATGGTGTGTCCAACCGGTGTATCTCCTGCTACTGCAGCAATGATCTTTCTTCTTTCTTCCGGTGTTTCACCCATATATACATATCCAAGACCAACTTCTGTAATCAGATGGGTCAGGTCTTCGCCGTAGATCATTACCGGTGGCTCATCAAATCCAGCCTGTTTTCCTACTTCAACAGCATCTAACTGTTCTACGAATGTCGGGCCTGCTTTTGTCTGAGTACGAACGATCTGTGTAACCAGCTTGTTTCCTTTCGCCATCGGATCGGATGGATTGGTAATCATACTGTTCCATGCCGGTGAGGAATGTCTTCTTCCGTGTGGGTTGGATCCCATGTTCGGTGCTCCACCGAATCCTGTGATTCTTCCCTTTGTTACTGTAGAAGAGTTTCCATCTGCATCCATCTGAAGTGTGGAACCTGTAAACATATCAATTCCATACATACCAGCCATCTGTGCATAGCATCTGTTGGAACGAAGGCTTCCGTCTGCTCCGGTAAAGAATACATCAGATCTTTCTCTTACATAGTCTTCCATTCCAAGCTCACTACCAAAAGCTACAACGCTCTTTACCCATCCTGTTTCGATTGCCGGGATCATAGCCGGAATCGGGTTGGATACCCAGTTTGTACAAATCTTTCCTTTCAGTCCAAGTTCTTCTCCATATGTAGGAAGCAGAAGCTCGATTGCTGCTGTATTGAATCCAATTCCATGATTCATACGGGTAACGAGATGTTTTGCATAGATTCCTTTGATTGCCATCATTCCCTGAAGGACATGTACATCTTTGATGTACTGTGGGTCACGGGTCATGATCGGCTCGATCACACATGGTTCCTCAGTCGGAACAACTACGTCTACCCATTCACCAGGGATATCAATACGTGTAACCTTGTCAACCAGTTTATTAACCTGAACAATTACAACACCACTCTTAAATGCAGTTGCCTCAACGATCGTCGGAGTCTCTTCTGTGTTCGGTCCGGTGTAAAGGTTACCGTCCTTATCAGCTTCTTCTGCTACACACAGGCAGACATTCGGAATCAGGTCCGTAAACATACGGCTGAACATCTCCAAATATGTGTGGATAGCTCCAACTTTTACAGTTCCTGCTTCGATCATTTCCGGAAGTCTCTTTGCAGCGTTTCCTGCGTAGGAGAAATCAAGTTTTTCTGCGATCCCCAATTCGAAGATATCCAGATGTTCCTGCATCTGTGTACAGGACATTACGATGTGAAGTCCGTTTACCTTTTTCGGATCTACCGTAGCCAGTCCCTTTGAGAGCTGAACTGCCTGTTTCTGGTTGTCACCTTCGATCGCAACGGTCTCTCCCGGGCGAATGGCTGTCTCTAACAACTGTTTGATCTGATCTTCTTTTACGACTTTCCCATCAGAAAATTGATAGATCGCCTCCATTTTTTCCCGCTTTTTCTGACGCTCGGTATCCCATGCGTCTACTTCGTGTCTGATCATTTGCACGTCTCCTTTCTTGTTGCTTTGTTTTTTGTTATTATTTTTATTGAATATTCAATTTTTTTACTTTATAATAATTAATGCAAAACTTGTCATTTTGGGAGGGCATTTTCATGAAATTGTTACAACTTAAATACTTTCAAACCATTTGTAAATATAATAACATTACCCGAGCTTCCAATGAGTTGCATGTTTCTCAGCCAAGTCTTTCCAATGTCATCCGCGACCTCGAAGAAGAATTTGGTGTCACTCTTTTCCAACGTCTCAGCAAGGGTCTTTCACTTACTGAAGAAGGAAAAATCCTTCTGGAGCACACCGAAAAAGTTCTCAGTTGTGCTGATGTTCTGATAGAAGAAATGACTCGCCTCGGAAAAGCAAATCAAGAAGTTAAACTCGGAATTCCTCCGATGATTAGCTCTATCGTATTCCCTGGGATCATGAAAGATCTCCAGAAGCAATACCCTCTGACTACTTTAACTGTCACCGAACACGGATCTCTTACCAACAAATCCATGGTCGCCGATGCTCAGTTAGATGCTGCGTTAGTTTCCGGCGGTGAACCATTTCCAGCCTGCCTCGATATGATAGATATCTGTGACATTCCGATTTATTTCTATACATCCATTGAAAACCCTATTGCCTGCAGATCCGAAATTTCTTTCGAAGACCTAGAAAATGTTCCTCTGGTTCTTCTTAAAAAAGACACCTGGCTGACATCCCACGTCCTTCGTCGTTTTGAAAAAATCGGAATCAAGCCAACCGTCATTCTTTATACTGATCAGCTTCAGACAATCCAGCGTCTGGTAGATAATAATACTGCAGCAACTTTTCTCTTCGACGGAATCTTAAACACCGATGAAAATATGGTCTCTCTTTCTTTCCAGAAAGCTCCAACCGCCAAGGTTCGACTGATCTGGAACAAGAACCAAAAGCACTCTGAAGGCTTGAAAAACCTGATTCATCTACTCAAGAGTCGTTCGTAATCTGTTGCTGTGTTAATTTTTTATCTGTATTTAGTTTATTCGAAATTAAGCATTTTGTCTAATACGTGACAGTTATTGTGCCATAGTCTTTTGTTATACCTGCATTATTTTTTCTGTTTTTGAGTCAACAGTTTATGCAATATGCACAATACTCTTTTCCATAAAAACAACAAAGCTCCCGAAAGCTTGTAAATTCAAACATTTACAGCTCTCGGGAGCTTTGTTGTTTTCTAGTCAAATTTTATACAATTCTGAATTAACGCCCTGGCATCTGCCATTTGTTATGATCTGTATGCAATAACATGTGTGATTTGTGTGATAATGGCTTTTCAAAATAATCATGATACAAGCGAATCACATCCGGGTTCTCATGAGAGAATCTCAAATCTGCATGCTTATCCAGGAAGTATAGATTTTCTCCTCTGTCATGGGCAAGTTCCTCTCCATCATGAATCGGTTGTCCACCACCTCCGACACATCCGCCCGGACATGCCATAACTTCCACGAAATCATAGTGAACTTGTCCCTTTTCAATCTGTTCGATCAGCTTTCTGGTATTTCCCAGGCCACTTACAACCGCCGCACGCACTTTCGCATGTCCGATCTGCACCTCAGCCTCTATTACCCCACTTCCAAAAGCCGGACTACGCACAATCTTGAATGCATCCGGATCTGGATTTTTCCCCGTCAACAGATAATGTGCCGAGCGCAACGCCGCCTCCATAACACCGCCTGTCGCGCCAAAGATCACACCTGCTCCGGTATATTCTTTCATCAACGGATCGCATTCCCTGTCTTTTAATGTATCCACTTCAATATGTGCCGAGCGCATCATTCTGGTCAATTCTCTTGTTGTCAGGACGATATCTACATCATGTCCCGCATATTCTCCGGCATACAGTTCCATATTTGCCTCACCTTTTTTCGCAACACAAGGCATAACGGATACAGTCACCATATCTTCCGGTTTCACTCCGATAGATTCTGCAAAATAGGTTTTCATAACCGCTCCGAACATCTGTTGTGGAGATTTTGCGGTTGAAAGCTGCGGAACAAGATGTGGATACTGAGATTTGATAAATCGTATCCATCCCGGACAACATGAAGTAAACATCGGTCGCAGATTCAGTTCTCCTTTTGTAAGACGCTGCAAAAATTCATTTCCCTCTTCCATAATAGTCAGGTCTGCCGTAAATGATGTATCAAATACATAATCTACCCCCATCTTTTTCAGGGCATCCATAATCTTTCCAACCGTCGCCTCTTCTCTTGAAAGTCCAAGTGCCTCTCCCCAGGCCGCGCGGACAGCCGGTGCCACCTGCGCTACCACTACTTTTTTAGAATCCGCGATCGCATCCCATACTTTCTCTGTATCATCCCGTTCTCTCAATGCTCCTACCGGGCAATGTGTAATACACTGACCACAAAGAGCACAGTTTACATCATTTATTTTTTTATTTTCCTGTACGCCAACTGTTGTTCTGGATCCGGTACTCACCACATCCCAGATATTCAGACTCTGTACCTTATCACAGATCTGAACACACCTCATACATTTTACACATTTTCTGGCATCACGAATCAATGGGAATTTTTGATCCCAGTCATCCTTTTCATAGCGCTCTTTAAACGGGAGATCAATAATATTAAGATCATTGGCGAGCTTCTGAAGTGAACAATTTCCACTTCTGACACAAACCGCGCATTTACAGTCATGCTGTGATAAGAGAAGCTGCACATTTCTCTGTCTGGCACGACGCACTTTCGGGCTGTTGGTATAGATTACCATTCCCTCCTTTGCCACGTTATTGCAGGAAGTGATCACCTTTTCCATTCCTTCCACTTCTACTACACAGACACGACAGGCTGCAATCTCATTAATTCCCTTCAGGAAACAAAGTCTTGGGATAGAGATTTCAATCTGTTTTGCCGCTTCCATAATCGTGGTCCCTTCCGGAACACTTATCTTTTGATTATCTATTGTAAGATTTACCACAACGTCTCCCTCCCTCCTTTAAAGATTCCATAACCGAAATGGTCACACCTTAAGCATCTTCCGGCTTCCTGACAGGCTTCTTTTTCCGTCATACAGTTTTCTACACCTTCAAAGTTTCTTACTCTCTCAGCCGCTTCACGTTCCGTCAGGTTCACTCTTCCGCAAGGCGGTCTATCTGTGATCTTCGCTTCCGGAATCTCCACATCACAGCTGATTTCATGATTAAATCCCAGATATTCATCGATATTCGCCGCCACTACTTTGGCTGCCGCAATTGCTTTAATAACTGATGCCGGACCACTGGCACAGTCACCACCTGCAAACACTCCTGGAATATTGTCAAATCCACCATATCTTTCTGTAATAATCTTTCCGCGGCTGACAGGCACTCCTGCCTCCTCAAAATGCTTGGATTCTATGTCCTGTCCAATCGCAACGATCAGAGTCTGACACGGAATAAAACGATCTTCTTCTCCGGTTGGTTTTACACTGGCTCTTCCATCCTTAATTTGACTGATCATTTGCGGTGTCACATAAATTCCTTTTATATGACCATTTTCATCTTTTTCAATCCTCTTCGGTGCCATCAAAGTCTTCACTTCAATTCCTTCGGCAACTGCACCTTCGATTTCTGCCGGAAGTGCTGTCATATCTGCCACTCTTCTTCTGTATACGATGCTGACTTTCTCTGCGCCAAGCCGTTTTGCTGTACGTACTGCATCCATAGATACATTTCCGCCTCCAATGACAGCAACCTGCTGACCAGACAGATCCATATTCTGATTCTTTCCTACATCTCTCAAAAACTGTACTGCCGAAATCACGCCCTGGGCATCTTCTCCTTCAATCCCCAGTTTTTTATCCGTACTTGCACCAATAGTGATCAGGACAGCATCATATTCACTTCGCAGACTCTGGATCGTCATGTCCGTACCGATCCGTTTTCCATAGATTACCTTTACCCCAGTCTTCAGAATCGCCTGAATATCATCATCTAGCCGTTCTTTTGGCAAACGGTAATTCGGAATCCCGTATCGCAGCATACCTCCCAGCTTTGGAAGCATTTCAAAAACTGTAGTCTGATGTCCCATCAGCTGCAGGTAGTAAGCAGCACTTAATCCTCCAGGTCCTCCACCCACTACTGCAATCTTTTTCCCGGTTGATGGTGCACACTGCGGCGGATCCACTTCCCCGGCAAAATCTGCTGCCACACGCTTCAGTCCGCGAATATTCACTGCATCATCCACAATGTTTCTGCGGCATCTTGCTTCACACGGATGCTCACAGATAAATCCACATGTGGTCGGGAATGGGTTATCCTTTCGAATCAGACGTATCGCATCTGCATAACGTTTTTCTCCAACCAGTGCTACATAGCCCGGAATATCCACATGCGCAGGACATAATGCCACACACGGTACCGGCTGTTTGTACTGGCAGGTGCATTTTCCCTGATGAACATGTTCCTCGTAGTCTTCTCTGCATCCGATCAAACTCTGATAGACCATTCTTGCCGCTTCATAACCAATGGCACAGTCTGCACTGTCCATAATAGATACTGCAAGATCCTCCATAAGATCCAAAGACTCTAGCGTTGCCGTTCCATTCATCACATCCGTCAGAAGATTCTTAAGCTGCCACAATCCCACACGACAGGGAACACATTTTCCGCAGGTCTGTGCATGACACATCTCCAGAAATGCTCTCGTCATATCCACCGGACATAATCCCGGAGGACTGGCCTCGATTCTTCGCTCCAGATCACGATAAAGCCCTTCTATTACCAGTTGGGCTTTTCCAGGAACTGAAATTTCCAATCTGCTCATAATTCGTTCTCCTTCCTCTTTTTATGTTTCATATTGGACAATAAAACATTTCTTATTGATCAACAGTTCGTCAATTTACTGTCAAACTGCTCAAAAAAAGAGCTGTCCGACATCGGACAGCTCTTTAAAATCTGTTCTTACTTTCTTTTTAATTATAAATGCTGAAACCCAGTCCTTACGGCCGTCTTTCGATGATTGTGTATATCATAGCCTACTTTTTCACTCTCGTCTAATACCTTCTGAAAGATAAGCCATAATATTTTCTTATACCACATCTGACCACTTTTATTTTCCGTTAGCTGCGCAACATCAGTTCAGCATCATACGGTCGTTTGCAAATTCTCCGCCGCTTACTTCTTCAAATTTTGCCAGAAGATCAGAAACTTTCAACTGTTTCTTTTCTTCCCCGGAAACATCATAAATAATCTTTCCTTCATGCATCATAATCAGACGATTTCCATGTGCGATGGCATCTTTCATATTATGCGTTACCATCATGGCCGTCAGATGATTTTCCTGAATGATCATGTCAGAAATTTTCAGCACCTTCGCAGCCGTCTTCGGATCCAGTGCCGCTGTATGTTCATCCAGTAACAGCAGCTTCGGATTCTGAAGCGCTGCCATCAACAGAGTAACTGCCTGACGCTGACCTCCGGAAAGGAGTCCCACTTTACTGGTCAGACGATCCTCCAGTCCCAGATCCAACTCTGCCAGTTTTTCTTTATATGTCTCACGTTCCTGTTTGGTAATGCCCCATTTCAGTCCGCGGTGCATTCCTCTTCTTGCAGCAATTGCCATATTTTCATCAATCGACATGGTTGCTGCGGTTCCTGTCATCGGGTCCTGAAACACTCTCCCCAGATAACCTGCACGTTTGTGTTCCGGTAACTTGGTAATATCTTTTCCATCTACGATGATCTTTCCCTGATCCACCGGCCAGAGTCCGGCGATCGCATTCAATGTAGTGGATTTTCCTGCTCCGTTTCCTCCGATGATCGTCACGAAATCTCCCGGATTCAGATTTAAGTTTACTCCGTTCAATGCCACCTTTTCGTTGATGGTTCCCGGATTAAAAGTTTTATGAATATCCTGAATTTCTAACATGTAGCCCATTCTATCGCACCGCCTTTCTCTTGTTTCCATATTTTGCTTTCAGATATGGAATTGCAAGGAAACATGCAACAACGACTGCTGAGAACAGTTTCATATAATCTGAAGGCATCTTCAGCCACAGCACCAGTGTGTAAGCAATATAATACAGGATAGCTCCCACATAAACTGCACAAAGTGTAAATGCAAATGCCATCTTTCTTCCTGCACACAGTTTTCCGAAAATTACTTCACTGATAATTACCGCTGCCAGACCGATTACAATGGCTCCACGACCGGAGTTGACATCGGCTGCCCCCTGATACTGTGCATAGATTCCACCGCACAGACCAACCATACCGTTGGAGATCATCAGCGCAATGACTTTGGTGAAATTGGTATTGATGCCCTGAGCTCTTGCCATCTGCTCATTACATCCTGTCGCACGGATTGCTGCCCCGATTTCCGTACCGAAGAGCCAGTACAAAATTGCCACCAGGATCAGACATCCGATGATCAGCTTTGCAAAGAAGAACATTCTGTCATCTGCGGTTACATAACGAAGTGATGCTACCAGGTTTTTCTGACCGATTCCGATACTCTGGTTTGCTTTTCCCATAATTCCCAGATTCACGGAATACAGGGAAATCTGGGTCAGGATACTTGCCAGAATCCCGGGGATTCCAAGCAACGTATGTAAAAGTCCAGTTGCCAGGCCACCTGCCATTCCAACCAGAAAAGAGAAGATCAGAGCCATTGCCGGGTGCATTCCTCCTTTGATCAACACGACCGCCACAGCGCCTCCTGTTGCCAGTGTTCCATCAACGGTCAAATCCGCGAAATCCAGAATTCGGAAGGTAATGTATACCCCCAGTGCCATGATTCCCCAGATCAGTCCCTGTGCCACATTTCCCGGTAGTGCCCGCACAAGTGCCATAGGGTCTAATGTGCTAAAATAAACTGCCATATCTCTTTTCTTCCTTTCCTTTTATATACGCAAACTGCTGCCGTAGGCAAATACCCACGGCAACAGTCTCATGCATTCGTTCATTCCTTTAATTTTTTAATCTTGTCGTCTCAGATTTCCATTCTAATTACTCTGCGGAAATTGCTTCGTAATCATCCGGTACTGTGATTCCAAGTTCCTCACAGATCTCTGCATTATACATCTTTGTCACCTTCGGAGCGCTCTCAACTTTCATAGTTGTGATATCTCCTCCGTTTGCCAGAATTTCGTATGCCATTTCACCGGTCTTGTATCCAAGATCATAGTAGCTGATGGACAGTGTTGCAATTCCGCATCCTGCGCAAATTCCCTGCTCGCCTGCGATTACCGGAATCTTTGCCGGAATCACCAGATTCTTTACGATATCTGTATTGGAAGCCATTGTATTATCGGTTGGGATATACAATGCATCACAGGATTCTATTGCATTCTGAACAACAGTCTGGATCTCATTGGAGTCTGCTGCCGTATATTCTTCGTAATCAATTCCAGCCTTCTTCATGGCTTCCCCAAATAACTCTGCCTGATATTTGGAGTTAGCTTCTGCGGAACAATATAAAATTCCGACTTTCTTTACATCCGGTACCAGTTCCAGAAGCATATCTGCCTGCTCGTCAATCGGTGCCAGGTCACTGGTTCCTGAAACGTTGATTCCGGTTGCTCCCTGCCAGTCATCGATTTCCAATGCTGTTGCGTAATCTGTAACAGAAGTTCCCAGAATCGGAATGGTGGATGTAGCCTGTGCTGCTGTCTGAAGCGGCAGTGTAGCATTTGCCAGGATCAGATCCACATCTGCGGATACGAAATTGTTAATGATGGTGCTGCACATTGCCTGCTCACCCTGAGCATTCTGTACATCAAACTTTACGTTATCTTTTCCGAATTTCTCTTCACATGCATCCTGGAATCCCTGAGTTGCTGCATCCAGAGCCTCATGCTCTACCAACTGGCAGATTCCGATGTTGTACTGCTTATCAGAAGATGCTGAATCAGAAGAATCTTTGGAATCAGAAGATCCTCCACATGCTGCAAGTGAAAGCACCATTGCGGATGCTGCCATCACTGAAAATAATTTCTTTAACTTCATAAGATTTTCCTCCCTGTGCTTTTGATCTGCCGTTTTCATCTCTTTAACGGCACGATGCTTTAACGTTCAAAACTTTAACGCATCAAAGCGATACTAGAATTATACGGCAACTGTTCTTATCCGTCAAGTGTTATTTTTTGTCCCATCATAAAAAACATGTAACTCATATCTACAAAAAGTCATAGACTTTTCCATATATTTTCAGTACTATAACTTTATAAAACAGAATGGAGGTGATTCCTTTGAAAAGCAAGAAACGAATACTCAGTTTACTTATTTGTGTTGCGATATTATCTACTCTTATGCCAATCAAAAGTTCGGCGGTAGGTGTATGGAAGCCATCGCTGAAGGTCAATCGGAATAAGGTAGTCTTTGCAGGACATACATGGTGGGTGATCGGCGACGGAACCAGTGGTATATATCCACAGCCGGGTCACGCCACGCTTCTCGCCTCAGATTACGACAGGGAATACCAAAATATTCCATTCCGCAGAGGAAGTGCGAATTCCTTTGGAAATTCAAGTCCATTTTCTACCATCGGCCGTGGAACCATGTATTATGCAAACAATCCTTCCGGGATGTCGGCGTGGAGAGCTCCCAATGAATATGGCGGAAGTACCCTACAGCAAAAATTGGTCCAGATTGCAAATGGCTTGCCGGCAAAAGAGGCATCCTATATCCGTCCAAGGACCCTGACCGGAAATGACAGCATCACCGGTCCATCGGTCAGCAATCAAAAGCTATGGCCGCTGTCCCTCGAGGAATACAATACCATAGATGTGGAAGCTGTATGCCTCTACGGAGGTCAGTTTGATCATTTCTGGCTGCGTACTCCCGGTTATGGCAGGGACGGTGAAAGAGCCCGGCAATGTCCCGGTCGTTATAAGGTGCCGTCATCGGCCGTCATGTTCTATAATATCGAAGTAGACAGGGATATCGGTGCCAGGCCTGCCCTTAATGCAGATCTGTCTTCTCTCCTCTTTATCTCCAATGCGGATGATGCAAGCGGGAAGCCTTCTGTATCTGTGGAAAATGGTTTTGTCGCGACAGAGGAACCAGCCGAGTTGGTAAAATTTACCATGAAACACACAGATCAAAAGCTGAATGTCTATGCGACCTGGGGGCAGAGCCGACAGACGGGAGAAACACTTTCTTTTGGTTATGCCAATGCAACCGGAGGGGCAAATCAGTATATCTCCTGTATCTTGACCAATCGCTATGGTGACTTGCGGTATTATGGCAAATTAGTCGACAGTTCCAATGCATCCAGCGGATTTTTATCTATTCCTCTTGCCGGTGTTAGAGATAATGAATACACATTGTCAATCTTTTCTGAGCAAATAAACGATTCGCGCTCTATGGACTTTTGCAGTGAGCCGGTGACAATGCGTGTGGTCGTATCCAATGGTGTGGGAATCGTGAGCAGCTATCAGGGTGATATGCATTACCATACGTGGAATCCGGATGCATGGGCATACGATGATTCTTTCCACTGGCGTGAATGTCTCGCACCAAATTGCCCACTTCCAGACAACAGCCAAAAAGACGAATATGCGATGCATGTCTACGATCAGCAGGTGAAAGATGATACCTTTAAGGCCAGTGATGCCACCTGTACAGAGGCGAAGAAATATTACTATTCCTGTATATGCGGTGCAAAGGGAACGGAAGTATTTACCGACGGAGATCCTCTTGGACATACCTGGGAGTCCTGGCAGCGTGACGGTGCGGATCAGCACACCCGTACCTGTTCTGTCTGCTCCGTTTCTGAATCAGAAGCATGTTCCGGTGGTACGGCCACCTGTATAGATCAGGCTGTCTGTACAAAATGCCACGAGGCTTACGGAGTTCTCGATCCCAATAATCACACAGGCATTGTCACCTGGATCCAGACGGCTAACACACACCAGTCTGTCTACAACTGCTGCCATGCGGTTGTTGTGGCAGAGGAAATGCACGAATGGAAAAATGACGTGTGTCTTGAATGTGGTTATCCCTGTCTGCATACCGGTGGTACGGCTACCTGTTCCCAAAGAGCTGTCTGCGAGATCTGTGGCAGCCAATATGGAGATTTGGATCCCAATCACCACCAGGCAGCAAGTGAGTGGACACAGGAAAACGATAAACATTATCACAAATGTATTTACGGCTGTGATACCCATCTCGATGAAGCCGACTGTTCCGGCGGTACGGCTACCTGTTTACAGAAAGCTGCCTGTACCGTGTGCAGCAATACATATGGTACATTGGCCGCGCATCGTTTGAGTCACCGGGAAGAGAAGGCAGCCACCTGTACGGAGGCGGGCAACACCGCATACTGGCACTGTTCCGTCTGTATGAAAAAATTTGTCGATCAGTATGGAAGTCAGGAAACAACAGACGTTATTCTTCCTGTGCTTGAACATACTTACGGGGAATGGATGGTCACAAAAGCTCCTACCTCCAAGGAAACCGGAAGTAAAACAAAAAGTTGCACAGTTTGTGGACATACCATAACTGAGGTGATCCCCGCTACCAACAATCCGACAAATCCCCCGGGACAGTCCGGCGGGGAAGTTTCGGATCCTTCAGAGTTAGATTCATCGGGAACGAATTCAGCCTCTAAAGCGACTTCAAACCATATCCAGAATCCGCAAACCAACGACAGCAATCTGCTTTCGCATTGGTTTATCCTGATTCTTTTAAGCGGCATCGTCCTTTCCGGCACAGTTATCATTTATAACCGAAGAGATAAAAACTAATTCAAATGCTTCCTACTGATTTTGTAACTTGATTGATCAAATAAGGAGACAAAAAGGCACCTCCGAAAGAGGTGCCTTACATCTGTATATCATTGTCATACACGCATAGGAACATATATCTGCATACAATATGAGCCTACAGCAGTCGGAAAACCTGCTGCACCGTTGCTGCAAGATTTTCTTTTGCATTTTCCGGCTTCATGGCTTCTTCCAACGTCGTAATTCCGCGAACAATCGGGAAAAATGCATCGATTCCCGCATCGTTGCATGCCGTTGCATCCTTTGTCACACTTCCGGCAAATGCAACTACTTTCGCTCCGTATTTCTTTCCGACTTTTGCTACACCAACCGGTGCTTTTCCCATGGCTGTCTGATGATCCAGGCGTCCTTCTCCTGTCACTACTACATCTGCATCTTTTACTTCTTCTTCCAGCCCCACCGCATCCAGGATCAGCTCGATTCCCGGTGTTAGTTCCGCATCTAAATAACTCAGGAATGCAAAGCCAAGTCCTCCTGCTGCCCCGGCTCCTTCTGTATCTTTAAACTGATTCTTCCGATCTCTTCCGGTTACTTCCGCATAATGAGCCATTCCTGCATCCAGAACCGGCTTCATCTCTTCTGTCACACCTTTTTGCGGTCCGTAAATATAAGTTGCTCCATTGGTTCCGCACAAAGGGTTGTTCACATCACATGCCACACGGAAATGACATTCCCGAAGTCTCGGATCCGCCTCTGTCTCATCTATCTTCCACACTTTTGCCAGTGCCTGTCCGCCTTCCCCTGCACACTCTCCATTTTCGTCATAAAACTCAAATCCCAGTGCGCGGAGCATTCCGATTCCACCGTCGTTGGTCGCACTTCCGCCGATTCCAACAATGAATTCTCTGCATCCTTTTTCGATCGCGTCCAGAATCAGCTCGCCTACACCGTAGGTCGTCGCTTTCATCGGATCTTTTTCCTGATCCGGTACCAGAGTGATACCCGCTGCAGAAGCCATCTCCAGAACCGCCATATTCTGTTCTTTCAGATAACCGTAATAAGCAGAAACTTTCTGTCCCATCGGTCCTGTCACTTCCACATCAACTTTTTCTCCGCCAAATCCCTCGATCAGAGAATCTGTTGTGCCCTCGCCACCGTCTGCCAGTGGTCTTACTACCACCTTCGCATCCGGCTTCACCGACAACACTGCATCTTTGATCACCTGTCCTGCTTCCATAGATGACAGACTTCCCTTCAGAGAGTCGATCGCTACCACTACTTTCATATACTTCCTGCCTCCTGTTCCATTTCATTCGCAGCTCTTTCTCATAAAATGCTCTTTCATTTACTATGTTCATTATAACAAAGTCCCGAGGAAAATAAATAGTCCAAAGACTAATTTTAACAAATTAATTCACTTTATTTTTAGTCATTCGAACTATCTTCACATAATAATGCCAACTGTAATTGAAATGCTTCCTGAAACTCTCTTGGATTTTTTCCACATTTCCCTGCAATCTGATCCAACTGATATTGCAGGGTATTTCTGTGAATCCCCAATTCCTCTGCGGTTTCCTTCAGGGACTGATTGTTCCGGAAGTAAATCTGGAGCAGTTCTTTTTCTTTTTCCTTCAGTTTCCCCAGAATCTGTTCCGCATACCGCCTCTTCCGTTCGGTTTTCACACTTTCCAGAATCATTTCTGCTGAAATCTCTTCAAAACTGCAGAACTCCTGATTCATCCTTTCTCCCCTCTGACTGGCTGTCCTTGCATTTTCATAGGATTTCTGGAGTTGATATAAGGATTCCGGTTCTCCGATTCCCGCAAACACACTCTCCGGATGCTGTCTCAGAAAAGAAGGAAATTCCAGTCGTTTCCATTCCTTTTCGGTCAGAATCGCCACCCATTCCCTTGGATAGTTGTATAGCGACAGTTGTATTTTCTTCTCCCGGAAGAAAAATCTCAGTACCGGTTCCATTCCTCTCTGACGGATCTTGAGTCGAAGTACCTGCCGTTTTTGTGTTTCGTCGATTCCAAATTCTTCCATCAGATCTTTCATTCGCTCCGGATCCTTTAAGTCTCCATGAATCAGCGACTGAATCAGATATTGCAGTGCCCGGTCTTTTGACAGTAACTCTTCATTTAATTTCTGTTCTTTCAGAAAGACTTCCGTGATCTTCGTAATCAGAAATCCATAAGCATCCAGTTCTTTCGGATCTCCTGTAATTCCGATCACACCCAATACCTGATTTTCCAGAAAAATCGGATAATTAATTCCCGGTCTTGCTCCCTCAAACGGATGCTCCTCATCCACGATCATTCGTTTCTTTTCTTTCGCCGCATAGGCTCCGGCCTGGTGAAAATCCCCGATTCTTTTCTGGTCACTGCTTCCGATGATCCTTCCGTCCGGATCAATAAAATTAATATCTCTTTTAACTACCTCATAGATCGCTGTCACGATCTGCGCTGCCAGTTCTTTCGTAATCTCCATATCTTATCCCGCCTTTTTTCAACGATGTCCTGTATATTTGATTCCTATTATATCGGTTTCCTTCTGCCCGCACAAGCCACAGATCTGATACTTTTCTCCATCCGTTCTGATTCGGATCGCCCCCATTTCTACGGTACAGAACTTCGTCACGCCTTCTTCCGCCAGCCGGTTTATGGTTTCTTCGTGAGGATGCCCATACCGGTTTTTCTTTCCTGCGGACAGGAGCGCACATTCCGGCTGAACCACAGAAAGAAATTCTTCGGAGGTGGAGTTTTTCGAACCATGATGAGCAACTTTCAGCACCTCGATTTCTCCGATTCCACTCCTTTCTTCATTCTCTCTCTGTCCTTCCTTTTGCTTCACTCTCTTTTCTTTTTCCGATGCCAGTTTTTCCGTCAGCATACGCTCTCCCTCCCCTTCCACATCGCCGGTCAGCAACAGATCAAATTTTCCATATGACAGTTGCAAAACCATCGATGCCGCATTTCCCGGTTCCGGATATTCCATTTCTCCCGGCTGCAAACAACGGATCGTTCCACCTGAAAACGCCAGGATCTGTTCTTCCTTCATCTCCACTACCCGAATCTTTTTCGTTTTCGCCAGCGACACCAGTTCTTCCAGTTGTTCCTCCCACACATCTCGTATCGGAACCACGAGATTTTCTATTTTCACCCCCCGATCCACTCTTTCCATCATCTGAACAATTCCACTGATGTGATCCTGATCCCCGTGCGTCACAAAGACATAGTCCAGTCTGCTGATTCCTCGACTTTTCAGATAGGGTTCCAGCCTGTATTTTGCCAGATCTTCCACATCCAGACTTCCTCCGTCCACCAACAGGTTCTTTCCATCCGGAAAATGGATGGCAATTCCATCCCCCTGTCCCACATCCAGCATCACCATCTCCAGACCTTTCTTCTTGCTTTCAGGCAAAAGAAGTAAAAGAAAAGCCAGCATTATGGCAAGCGTCATTCCCGCTATTTTCTTTTTCCTTCCTCCGTCGCTTTTTTTCTCTTTTCCCGGAACCCTGTGTAGCTTCGTTTTACCTCTTCTTTTCTCTCTTTTTCTTCTCTGCTTCCTTCTGCCTTTTCTCTTTATGGCGATCCACACACCTAGAAAAACCAGCAAGTAATATCCTGCCATTTTCCAGATTTGCGGTTTTCCTGTCACGATTCTTGCTCCCGGCATCTTCAACGTAATCTGACATAATCTCCGATAACACTCCAGAAGCACTTCCGTTCCTTTCAGAATGCCCCTTCCGGCTCCCCATACCATTTTCCCTGTGACCGGCAAGGAACCGCCTGCCAGAAAAAGAGAACCCAGAAGCGCACTTCCAAGCAATACCGGCATCAGTGGAATCACGACTGCATTCAGTAAAATGCTGTAACCGGACACCTCATACTGATAAAAAAGCTGAATGGGTAATAGGAAAATCTGCACCGCTACTCCTGTAAATCCGGCCCACATCGTAATTCCATTTACCCGATTCTCCAGCAGATTCTTTCCAATCTCCTGCCAGAGCAATATCCCGGAAATCGCTCCGAAGGACAGCCAAAATCCACTGTCTGTAAAATATAAGGGCTGTATTCCCGTCACAATTGCCGCCGCCAGAAACAGCGCTGTCCAGCCATCATAAGTGCGTCCCGTGATCTCTGCTCCTATTTTCACCAGATACATCACCAGCGCTCTGGTCGTCGAGACTCCGATCCCAACCATCAACACGTAAAGTCCCAGAAAAGAACTGCCCACCAGTCCCGCACTCCAAAAGGGAAGCCCTCTCTTTCTTAAAAACTGATACAATCCGATTCCAAGCAGAGACATATGTAACGAGGAGATTGCAAGAATATGACCGATTCCTCCCAGTTGAAATTCTTCTTTTACATCCGGATCCATTCCGCTTTTCTCGCCCAGAAGTATGGCTGCGACGGTGGCCGCATGTTTCTCATCCATCCCCCGGTATAACATTTTCTTCCATGCGGTACGAAATCTGCAAAGTGTTTCTGAGAGTTCACTTGTCTGCATCCTTTCCGGCACTTTTTCAATCTTCTCTGCAAAAAACATTGCCGCAATCCCTTTCCTTCGGTAAAATGCCCGTGAATCAAACATGCCCGGATTTACTGCCCGGTCAAAGTATCGCAGTGTTCCCTGAATCTGCACTCTGCTGCCCACAGGAAAATGTTCCCGGCTTTCTTTGTCATACACCAGAAGTTTCCAGTTTAAACCCAATTGTTTGTTGGATATTTGCTTCTGATCCGAAGCCTTTGAAATGAAATCATTAGAATTTGAATCATTAAGAATTACATCAAGATTTGCTACATCTGAAATCGAAGCAGGTGAATCAACCAAATCTTCCGAATCAATGGACTCCATCGAATCTTTCAAATCGGTCAAATCTTTCGAAACAGATATCAGTTCATAACAGAGGGTTCCATCCCCTCGTTCTTCCCAGCGCTGAACGGTTCCGCTACATAAGATCGTACTTCCTTCTTCCCCGAGTTGACGCAGAAGCGCCTGTTCCGGTTCAGGTTCCATCTGCCACAACCGGAACACCTGTATCAGAAGGAAGCCCGCCGCCAGGACACAAAGCGGTCTTTTTGACAAGCTTCCACTCCTTTTCTTTTTGCTCTTTAATTTTTCTGTCCGAATTTATTGTACCAGATTCCCATTCATTTTCAGCGGCTCCGAAAGGTCCAGTGAATCCATATAAGAGACTTTCGTTTCACCGTTTACAGAAATCTGTACTTTCGACGCATCCGTTCCCTCAATCAGTGAATTCACCAGAGAATAGATCGCCACTTCCGGTGTCACGTCATAGGTTACATTCAGAAAATTTTCATCCAGATTCACATAACAGATTCCCTCTTTGACCGTAACTCCCAGAACTTTGGTATCCGGATTGAGCGTCGGGTACTCTCCGCTTTGCGACGGCCCTTTCAGAATCTGTTCCACAATCAGCTTTTCCATCGACACATTACTGCTGTATTTCACGGTCACTGTTTCCTCTTTCAGCGCATCTCCCGTTTCGTTTGAAAAATAAAGTTTCAGGGTCGCATCCTGATAGGAGTGAAGTGCGGATCCACTGTTCTGCACAAAATTATCCTGATTCAGATAACCGATGGCATCTCCGTTTTCATCCTGAATCGGTTCTTTTCCCACTGTAAATCCCACCATACGGATTCCCGAAACCTGTACAATGGATTCCACCACAGCCGCCCGAAGCAGGACACTCTGGATCGTATCCAGTTTCAGATACTCTTCACTCAGATCCACTGTCAGCTTTTTCCCGGACAGTTTTACATCTTTCACCTCAACCCCTTTCGGAATTGACGGTTGCATTTTTTCTTTATCCGGTGTCTGTTTTAATTCCGTCAAAATCTGCTTTGCCTGCTCTAAAGCCGTACTTCCCTGCAGGTCATACTCTTCTTCCACCAGTCCGGTCTTCTCCGGATTCACATAATAAAGACAGGTCTTGTCTTTCTGTGAAAGAATCGGCAGTCTGCTGCATCCGGTAGCCGTTGCCATCAACAGACTGAGCATGATACAGGTCAGAAAGATCTGTTTTGGCCATTTTCTTTTTTTCCAGATATTTTTCCACACGCTATTCTTCATTCTTTCTTTACTATTCTTTCTATGCTATTCCTTCACCGTCTCCTGCATTTCTGCAAACTGTTTCCATAATATTTCTTCGTTTGTCGCGACGTTTCTTCCACATTCTTCATCATTTTTCAGCACATCTCCCGTTTCATTTTCACAGACATACGCCACTTCTCTGTGTATTTTACACCACATAGTTCAGCGGAATTCTTACCGTAAATGTGGTACCCTCTCCCGGATTACTGTGTACTTTAATGGAGCCACGGTGCAGAATGACCGCATTTCTCGCAATGGCCAGTCCCAGTCCGGTTCCTCCCATTTCTCTAGAATGAGATTTATCCACACGGTAGAACCGTTCAAACACATGCTGTTGATCTTCTTCCGGAATCCCGATTCCGGAATCTGCGACTTTCACATAAAAATATTTATGATCCGCATTCAGCGACACATGCACCCAACCGTTTTCATGATTATATTTGATTGCATTTTCCACCAGATTGGTAAATGCAAGCGTAATTTTTACTTCATCCAATTCTGCCGTCACCGGACGGAAGCTTTCCAGAACGACTTCTACATTCTTATCTGCGGCAATGGGTTTTAACCGCTTCAGGATCAATTCCAGAAGACTGTTGACATTGACCGCCATAATATTCAGATCCGGTGTGGTCCGATCCAGCTTAACCAGGGACAGCAGATCTGTAATGATCACATTTTCCCGTTCGATCTCATTGGTAATATCCTGCATAAATTCCCGGTAAAGTTCATTCGGTACCTCTTCCTGAGTCAGCAGAGAATCTGCCAGAACTTTCATGGATGCCAGTGGGGTCTTCAACTCATGAGACACATTGGATACAAATTCCTGTCTGGATTCATCCAGAACTTTCAGCCGTTCCAACAAACGGTTCAGTGCCTCTGCCAGTTCCTGCGTCTCTTTGTATACATTTTCCTGGAAGGTGACTTCTCCGTATCCATCCGTAATCTCAGACAGCGTTTTTGTCATCCTTCTGAACGGACGCATCATATAGTGGGAGATCACCAACGCCAGTACCGTCACCAGAAGCGTGCCCACCCCAAGGATCGCACTTCCTCTTACCGCCAGAATATCCACGGTATCTGCGATCGTATCCGTCGATACGCTGGCCAGGATCACTCCGTTGATTTGATTGGATTCTCCGTTCATAATCGGCGCGGACACTTCAATATAGCAGTTCTTGTCATCATAGGAGTTGCTCGCTTCGCCTTCCAGGCAGCGCACAACACCCTCCGCGATCATCGTTTTTCCCTCATCCAGATCATAAGTATCTTTTACGATCTTCAGATTCTGATCCACGATCATAACGCGGCCGTTGTATATACTTGTAAGTTGCGTTAATTCGGAATTAATGATCTCAGAAGATGTATCATCCAGATAATGATACGTATTCAGATGGTTGCCCAGAATCGTACACTGATTCTGAATCTCAGCCGTTCTCAGAGAAACCGCACGCGCCTCATAACTCTTTAAGATTCCGAAATATAAGAGTCCTGCCGGAATCAGCCATGCCAGAATGGCCAGAAGCGCGATACGGAAACGCAGACTTTTTAAAAACTGTATATGAAATCTGATTACTCTTTTATTTTTACCCCTGGAAATAATAACCCACTCCCCATTTTGTATGTACGTATTTCGGCTCACTTGGTTTCGTCTCGATCTTCTCTCTCAGCCTTCGGATATGTACATCAACGGTACGTGCATCCCCCGGATAGTCATAGCCCCAGATCAGATTCAGAAGATTCTCTCTGCTGTATACCTTGTTCGGATTCATGGCAAGAAGCTCCAGTACGTCATATTCTTTTGCTGTCAGGTTGATCTCTTTTTCCCCGATGAAAACTCTGCGGCTCTCGCAGTCGATCCGAAGTGCTCCCTTCACGACCATCGTACCCGTGGAAGTCTCCTGACGTTTTGCGGTTCTTCGCATAATCGCCTTGATACGTGCCTTAACTTCCAGAATATTAAACGGCTTCGTGATATAATCATCTGCCCCGTATTCCAGACCCAGGATCTTATCCATATCTTCACTTTTGGCCGTCAGCATCACGATCGGCATATCAGAAAAATCCCGGATCTGCTGGCAGACTTCGAACCCGTCCATCTTCGGAAGCATCACATCCAGCAGCACCAGATCATATTCACAGTTCTTTGCAAATGCAAGTGCCTCTTCTCCGTCATAAGCACAGTCTACCTCCATACCTTCCTGTTCCAGGCTGAAACGGATCCCCTTTACGATCAGTTTTTCATCATCAACCACCAAAATTTTCTTTGCCATATTTACTCTACCCTCGAATCTTATTTGCAACTTTTATATTTTTTACAGACAGATCTGGTCTTTGATCTTCTGGAAGGTGCCGTCTTTGATCCCTTCTACCTGTTTTAGTTCCTCCAGACTTTGAAATCCCCGGTTCGTCTCCCTGTAGGACAGGATCGCCTCTGCTTTCGTCTCACCGATCCCGGTCAGCGTCATAAGCTCTGCTTTGTCTGCACGGTTGATGTTCACCTTGCCCTGCGTCGCACCATTTTCCGCGGAATCCCAGGCACCACCAGTAACCTGACCGGATATACCGGATAATTCCTGTGCAGGATCTCCCAGCGTTTTAGCTTCTTCTTTGGATGGCACATAAATCTTCATTCCATCCTCCAGACGCTGTGCCTGATTCAAATAGGTCTCGGATGCTTCTTCCTTCAGACCTCCGGCCTTCTGGATCACATCGCAGATCCGACTGTCTTCTTCCAGCGTATACACACCCGGATTACAAATCTGTCCACAGATATACACCCGGATCTCACTCTGACTCATCCCGTCGGACTCTGGCTGACCGCTGCCAGACACTCCTTTCGATGAATTCCTTCCATCCGCATCTGCTGCGTCTTCTCCCGATATCCGGTCATTTTCTTCTTCGGACGCTTTTCCGTCATCCTCTGTCGAAAATTCCACCTCTGTCAGTCCGTCTGCACGATTCTTTTTTTCTGAGGCGCATCCGGACATTGCCAGAAGGACAACCAGCAGGATCCAGCCGATCTTTCTCCCTGTTCTGTCTTGTTTTTTATATAATGTTCTGTTTTCTTTTTTCATCCTCGCATCTGCTCCCATCTACTGATGTTTCTGAGCAGGTTCCCCGCGTCGGATAGCCCTATTGTAACGAAAAACAAACAGAAAAACAATATCTTTTTACATATATGTTACATTTTTATGAACATTTCGTTTCCTTTTTCCTCTCCAAATTCATTTTTCTGATTTTTGCAGTTCAGTCCACCGCTTCCATTGTCATTGTTTTTCGTTTATTCCCACTGAAAAATAGCGATTCCGATCAGTGCCAGTACCAGACCGCCTGCCTTTCTCCATTCCCAGGCTGCCTGTTCGACTCCAAACATTCCGAACAATTCGATCAGATATGCCACGATCAGTTGCGCGATCACGATCAGAAGCGCCGCCTTGGCCGGCCCCAGCGTATTCATACTCTGGATCACAGACCAAGTGATGCCTACGCCGATCACACCTCCCAGCAGCATATACTTTGGCTCCACTTTCATCAAAGCCTGTACACTGTCTCTGCCCGTTGCAAACCATATCCCCAGACAGACCAGAAAAGCGGAAAGCTGAACCCAGCCATTGCTGACCCAGACTCCCGTCGTCTTTGTGACCTGGGTATTAAACACTCCCTGGATACTCATCAGCGCTCCCGATAACAGCGCAATCAAAAAACCGGCCATTTTGGCACCTCCTGTTTTTTTAATGAACAGTATGCCACTTCAGCCGGTTTTTATACATCCTTATGCCAGAACTTTCTTCATCTTCTCGATCATCTGGTCAATGTGCTTTTCTTCCACGATCAGCGGCGGAACAAAACGGATCACATTTCCCTCAGCCTGAATAATCAGGAGTCCTTCTTCCACTGCCTTTGCATTGACTTCTTTCAACGGTTTCGTCACAACGATTCCCTGCATCAGACCTTTTCCTTTGCGTTTCGTTACGCAGTCTGTTTCTGCTACCAGTTCATCCAGCTTCTTAGTCAGATAAGGAGCTACTTTGTTGACATGTCCCAGAATGTCCTCTTTCTCGAAGATCTCAATGACCTTGCGAACTGCCGCACATGCCAGAGGATTTCCTGCATAGGTAGAACCGTGGTCTCCCGGTTTGAGCGAGTATTCAGCCACTTCTTCTTTCATGGCAAATGCCCCCACCGGAATTCCGTTTCCGATTCCCTTTGCCATCGCCATAATATCCGGCTTCACACCGAATCCCTGCCATGCAAACATGGTTCCTGTACGGCCCATTCCGCACTGTACTTCATCACAGATCATCAGAATATCATTTTCATCACAGATCTTTCGGATTCCTTCCATGAAGGACTGTTCTGCCAGATTGATTCCGCCTTCTCCCTGCAGCGGCTCCAGAATGATTGCGCAGGTCTTGTCGTTGACCAGAGCCTTTACACTGTCCAGATCGTTAAATTTGGCAAAATGAACCCCCGGTACCAGTGGTTCAAAAGGCTCTCTGTAAGAGTCGTGTCCGGTCACAGATACTGCTCCGAAGGTTCTGCCATGGAAAGAATTCTCCATTGCGATGAATTCATAACGGCCGTTCTTCTTCGTATAGGCGTATTTTCTTGCCGCTTTCAGTGCCCCTTCGATTGCCTCGCCGCCACTGTTAGTAAAGAAGATCCGATCCATTCCGCTGATCCGGTTCAGCTCTCTGGCCGCAATCCCGCAATTCTCATGATAATAGAGATTGGAGGTATGATAAAGTTTATCGATCTGTGCTTTCAGTGCATCGTTTAGTTCCTGATTGCCATAGCCCAGTCCGGACACTGCAAATCCGGCCGCAAAATCCAGATATTCTTTGCCGTCCGTATCATACAGATACATGCCTTCCCCATGATCCAGTGCGATCGGGAAACGATTGTATACCGGCAACAGATTTTCTTCTGCCGCCTTGATCTTATTATTCACCATGATAATACCTGCTTTCTTCTCCGCTTAAAATTGCCGTTCCGATTCCCTTGTTGGTAAAGATTTCCAGAAGCAGACAATGTGCAATTCGTCCATCCAGAATATGTACCCGGGAAACGCCGTTTTCAATGGCATCGATACAGTTGTTCAGCTTCGGAAGCATTCCTCCGCCGATATATCCGTCTTCCATTAATTTTCTTGCTTCCTCTACCCGCAGTTCAGAGATCAGGGTCTTCGGATCTTTCGGATCCTTGTACACACCCTCGATGTCTGTCAGGAATGCCAGTTTCTCTGCATGGACTGCTCTTGCGATCGCGCAGGCTGCATCATCTGCATTGATATTGTAGGTCTGGTAGTCATCATCCATTCCCACCGGGCATACGATCGGAAGGAAATCTTTTTCCAGAAGGTCAAAGAGAATGTCTGCATTGACTTCCTTTACATCTCCCACAAATCCAATATCTTTTCCGTCGGAAAGCTTTTTATCTACTTTCAGAAGTCCGCCGTCTTTTCCGCTGATTCCGATGGCACGTACTCCCAGCTCTTCCACCAGTTGTACCAGACTCTTGTTCACTTTACCCAGAACCATTTCTGCGATTTCCATGGTGTCTTCATCGGTCACACGCAGTCCGTTGATGAACTGTGGCTCCATTCCCACTTTGCCGACCCATTTGCTGATCTCTTTTCCACCGCCATGCACAATGATCGGTTTAAATCCAACCAGCTTCAACAACGTCACATCCTGAATCACCTGACGCTTCAGATCTTCATCGATCATCGCGCTTCCACCGTATTTTACTACGATGATCTTCCGGTTAAATCTCTGGATATACGGAAGTGCCTCGATCAGCACCTGTGCCTTATCCAGATATTGCTGCATATTCTCATTCATTTTCCTTTGATTCCTTCCTGTACTGCTAATCCTGCTTTTTAACTTCTGTAATCTGCGTTGATGTCAATGTATCCATGGGTCAGATCACAGCCCCATGCTGTCGCCTCATGCTCTCCCATCTTGATATCTGCGATTGCCTTCACTTCCGGCTGAGACAGGATTTCTGTGGCTTTTTCTTCACTGTAATCCACTGCCGTACCATTTCCAATGATCTGAAGGCTTCCTGCCTGGCTCTCAAAGAACAGATCTACCTTCTCCGGATCGAACTCTGCTCCGGAATATCCCATGGCGCAGAGAATTCTTCCCCAGTTTGCGTCATGTCCTGCGATGGCTGCCTTGGTCAGATTGGAGCAGACAATGGATTTTGCCAGAACTTTTGCCTGCTTTTTCGATGCAGCACCCTTCACGGTCACCTCAAACAATGCGGTGGCTCCCTCTCCATCTCCTGCGATCTTCTTAGAAATGGTTTCGTTCACATAATGAAGGGCTTCTTTGAATTTTTCATAATCTTCGCTGCCATAACGGATCTTTTCATTTCCTGCTTTTCCGTTTGCCAGAAGTAACACGGTATCGTTGGTGGAGGTATCTCCATCTACGGAAATCATGTTATAGGTATCCTTGACATCCTCTTTCAAAGCTTTTGTCAAAGCCTTCTTTGTAATCTTCGCATCGGTTGTAATATAAGAAAGCATGGTACACATATTCGGATGGATCATACCGGAACCCTTTGCCATTCCGCCGATGGTAACTTCCGTTCCGTCCGCGCAGGTGAATTTCACTGCCACTTCTTTTTCTTTTGTGTCTGTGGTCATGATCGCCTTTGCCGCAAGATGTCCTGCTTCCAGTCCTTTTTTCTTACTGTCTGCCAGTAATGTGATTCCTGCTTTCAGACGTTCGATCGGGATCTGCATTCCGATCACTCCGGTAGAGCCGATCAGTACGCCCTCTTCCGGTACGCCAAAGACTTTTGCTGCTTCTTTTGCCGTCTCCAGACAATACTCCATTCCCTCTGCTCCGGTACATGCATTTGCTATTCCGGAATTGATCACTACCACGTGAACCGGTGCTGTTCCGGCTACTACTTTCTGATCCCATTTTACAGGAGCTGCTTTTACTACATTTGTGGTAAAGGTTCCTGCTGCTTTGCAGGCTTTTTTGCTATAAATCAACGCCATGTCTGTCCGGCCTTCGTATTTGATACCTGCTGCCGCAGATGCTGCGTAAAATCCTTTTGCTGCGGTTACACCGCCTTTGATCTTCTCCATAATCCTTTCCTCCTTACTGTTCATTGAAGGCTGTAATATTTTCTGCATTCAATACAAAATCATAATAGTTCATGTCTTCCCGTTTTGTCCAGCCAATTGTGTTCCAGAATGCATTTCCGATATCATTGCTGGTAAATGCGATCAGACAGACTTTATTGATCTGTTCTTCTTTCAGAGCTTCCATGGTCTTCACCACCATGGCTTTTCCGATTCCATGGCGTCTGAATGCCTCATCCACACAGACATGATACAGACATCCTCTTCGTCCGTCATGTCCGCACAAAATCGCTCCTACAATCTTTCCATTTTCTTCTGCTACCACACTGGTGGTCGGATTGCGCTTCAGGAAACGTTCCACCCCTTCTCTGGAATCATCCATACTGCGAATTCCGAATCCACGAATTCGTTTCCACAGATGATAAACTTCCTCGTAATCCTCTATTTTCATCTGACGTATTTTCATGTTCTTTCCGCTTCTTTCTAATTTCCTCTTATGGGAACATCGGAACCAGATCCAGACCCATTGTTTCATCCAGACCGAATAACAGATTCATATTCTGGACTGCCTGTCCGGCTGCACCTTTGACCAGATTGTCAATGGCACCCATCATAATAATTCTTCCGGTTCTCTCATCAATCTTAAATCCGATATCCACATAATTGCTGCCCTCTACCCATTTTGTCTCCGGGCAGACACCGTCTCCCATTACACGGACAAAGGTTTCCTTTGCATAATATTTATCATACACCGCCTTCACTTCTTCCGGCGTAACTTTCTTCGTTAATTTTGCATATTCTGTTGCCAGAATTCCCCGGTTCATCGGAACCAGATGTGGGGTAAAGTTGATCAGGACTTCTTCCCCTGCCGCATATCCCAACTGTTCTTCAATCTCCGGCGTATGTCTGTGGGAAGCTACCCCATAGGCCTTGATATTTTCATTCACTTCACAGTACAGATTCGGCACCTTTGCTCCTCTTCCCGCACCGGAAGTTCCTGATTTTGCATCCACGATCAAGGTACTCATATCGATCATCCCTTCCTTTGCCAGCGGATAAGCCGTCAGAATGGAACAGGTGGTATAGCATCCCGGATTGGCGATCAGTCTTGCCCCTTTGATCTGCTCTCTGTTGACTTCACACAGACCATAGACCGCTTCTTCGATAAACTGAGGACTCTTATGTTCAATTCCATACCATTTTTCATAAGTTTTTACATCCTTGATTCGGAAATCAGCACTCAAGTCTACGATCTTCGTTTTGCTTAAAATCTCTTCCGACATCATAGATGCACAGAATCCCTGTGGTGTCGCTGTGAAGATCACATCCGCTCTCTCAGCCAGTTCCTCCATATTATCATCCAGACATTTTGCATCTACGATCTCAAACATATTGCGATAAACATCTGCATAGTTCTGATCGATATAACTACGGGAACCGTACCAGACGATTTCAACTTCCGGATGTCTGCTCAGAATTCTGACCAGTTCTCCTCCTGCATAACCTGTAGCTCCAATAATCCCTGCTTTTATTTTCATTGATCTTCACAACCTTTCTTTTGCAACTATTGCATAATTATACATCCTAACTGAATATTATGCAACAGTTTTTTCTTCTGTATTTTTACTTACATTTTTACTCAACATTTTCTGAAACTGAGACAGAAACAGTACTGACGTAAAGGACACCGCCAGAAAATCCGCAACCGGTTCTGCCAGATACACCGCCATGGTCTGATCTGCCCGGAAAATATGGGGCATAATATAGATCAGCGGAATCAGCAATACGAACTTCCGCATCACAGCTACTATAATAGAAGCTTTCGCATTTCCCAGAGAATTAAATGCCATCTGACAGGACATCTGAATTCCAAACAGGAATAACACCGCTGTATAAATCCGAAGTGCCCGTTTTGTAAATGCGATCAACACCGGATCCGCTGTAAATACCGCTGCAAACACCTGAGGGAACAACATGATCAACGCCCACAGACCGACTGCGTAACACATATCCACTTTCAACAACAGGCGAAACGTCTTTTTCACCCTTGTCTGATCTCCGGCTCCGTAATTGTAACTCATGATCGGCTGTGCTCCCTGACCGATTCCCTGAAGCGGAAGCATGGCAAACTGCATCACACTGGTCAGGATCGTCATCGCGCCAACCGCCACATCTCCTCCGTATTTTAATAAAGAAGTATTAAAACATACGGAAATCACACTTTCACTTGCCTGCATGATAAACAAGGAACTTCCCAGTGCCAGACAGGGTAAAATCACCGAACCCTTCAACTTCATGCAGTTTTTTTTGATTTGCAGCACCGTCTTTTTCCCAAACAGGAAAGAAAGCACCCAGATACAGGACAGTGCCTGAGACAGGATCGTCGCCAGAGCCGCTCCCCTTACTCCCATCTGAAATCCGAAGATAAATACCGGATCCAGAATTAGATTTGCCACTGCACCGATCAGTACCGACAACATTCCTGTCCTGGCAAATCCCTGGGAAGTGATAAACATATTCATTCCCAGCGTCATCTGTACGAAAATTGTACCTACTGCATAGATATTCATATACTCGACTGCATACTCTATGGTATTGGAGCTTGCCCCAAAGGCCAGTAAAATCGGACGATTAAACAGAAACAACATCACACTCAACACCAGCGACACCAGAATCTGTGTCACAAAACAGTTCCCCAGGATCTGTTCTGCCTGATCTTTTTCTCCCTTTCCCATCAGGATGGTAGCTCTCGGTGCTCCTCCGTTTCCGACCAGAGCCGCAAAGGCTGAGACGATCATGATCAGCGGCATACAGACACCGACTCCCGTCAGTGACAGTGCTCCTGTCTTCGGGATGTGTCCGATATAAATCCGATCCACCACATTATAAAGCATATTGATCATCTGCGCAGTGACCGTGGGAACTGCCAGCCGAAACAGCAACTTTCCTACCGGTTCTGTTCCCAAAAAACTTTTATCTGATTCTATTTTCTTTTCCATTTCAACTCTCTGCTTTCTTCTTTCCGACATCCTTCTTCCAGATTTCAATTTCCACTCTCTGACATTCTTCTTTCGAACCTCAGACGCTTTTTCTATTTTAGCTTGAAGCTAAAATAATCAGACAAACGAAAGAAGATGAACCCGGCCAGGTTCATCTCTTAAGTTATTCACGGATCTGTCCATTGCCGAAAATAATATATTTCGTGGTTGTCAGCGCTTCCAGTCCCATCGGACCCCTCGCATGTAATTTCTGGGTACTGATTCCAATCTCTGCTCCGAATCCGAATTCGAATCCATCCGTAAATCTGGTCGATGCGTTGACATATACTGCTGCCGCATCAACTTCATCTAAAAACTTCAATGCATGATCATAATTTTCTGTCACGATCGTCTCGGAATGTCCGGTGTTATAGCGGTTGATATGGTCAATCGCCTCTTCCAGAGAATCCACAATCTTCACAGATATCATGGCATCCAGATATTCTCTTCCCCAGTCCTCTTCTGTTGCCGGAATCACTTCAGATGCACCGGCGCAGACCCTCTCATCTCCTCTTACCTCGATCTGATGCTCTTTCAGACGGCGAAGGATAACCGGCATTGCCTTTTCTGCCACTGCACTGTGGATCAGAAGGGACTCGCAGGCATTGCAGACTCCCATTCTCTGTGTCTTTGCATTTTCAATGATATCGGCTGCCATATTCAGATCTGCGGAATCATCCACGTATACATGACAGTTTCCGGTACCGGTCTCAATTACCGGTACACTGCTGTTTTTTACGACATTTGCAATCAGCCCTGCTCCACCTCTCGGGATCAGTACATCAATATACTCCCGAAGCTGCATCATCTCGGTTACCATCTCACGACTGGTATCTTCCACCAAGATCATGGCATCCTGCGGCAGTTTCAGCTTACAGAGCGCGTCTTTGATCACGACAGTCACTGCTTTATTGGAATGGATCGCATCACTTCCGCCACGTAAAATCGTAGCATTTCCGGTTTTAAAGCAAAGCCCGAACGCATCCGCTGTCACATTCGGTCTGGACTCATAAATAATTCCGATGACTCCGAGCGGTACCCGTTTCTTTCCGATCCGAAGCCCGTTTGGTCTGGTTTTCATAGAAAGGACTTCCCCTACCGGGTCTTCCAGTCCTGCAATCTGCTCCAGACCGACTGCCATTGCATCAATTCGCTCTTTCGTCAGTTGCAGACGATCTACCAAAGACTGTTTCATTCCGGACTGGATCGCAGCATCTACATCTTTTTTGTTTTCTTCCAGAATGTAATCGGTTTTCTTTCGCAATTCCTCTGCTGCTGCGAGAAGTCCGCGGTTTTTATCAACCTGTGAGAGTCTGGCCATAATCTTTGAAGCTTCTTTGGCTCTCTGTCCAATGATTTCCATATACTGTTCCACGGTGTTTCTGCCTCCTTTTTGATCCCTTTCAGGCTACTGTCTTCCGTTGTACCCAAAGCATAAGTTACAGTTCTGTTCCCAGATCTATAACGCTCATCCCCCGGACTTTCTTCAGTTTCTTTGCGCTTCTTCTGTACTGCGGGGTTTCCGGGGCAATCTCATTTTCCTGCCCGATGGAATGTTCTTTGGACAGAAACAGCGTCCCCACTTTCTTCCCGTTCATGATCTCATTGATCGTGTAAATGTTCTCTCCGTTGGCAATGACCATATCCGCTCCTGCATCGGTTGCAATCTTTGCGGCATTGATCTTGGTCGTCATTCCTCCGGTTCCGGAATCGGTAGAAGCACCTTTTGCCATTTTTTCCAGAGATTCATCGATCTTCGCCACCGTATGAATGAAGCGGACTTTCTCATTTTTCCGCGGATCATCGGTATACAGCCCTTCAATATCCGACATCAGGATCAGAAGATCTGCACCTACCAGATCTGCAACATAAGCAGCCAGCGTATCATTTTCGCCTATGGTTCCATAGGCCAGCTCATCCATGGAAATGACATCGTTTTCATTGACGATCGGTACCACCTTATGGCTTAAAAGTTCTTCAAATGTACGCCGCGCCATCTTCCGACATTCCGGATTAACGATTGACTCCTTCGTCAGCAGGACCTGAGCGGTCAGTTGAGAATATTCATTGAAGAATTTCTCATAGATCATCATCAGTCTTCCCTGTCCCACTGCCGCACACATCTGCTTCTGCGCTTCCGTTTCCGGTTTGTGCTTCATGCCAAGGGCCTGTCTTCCGACACCGACCGCACCGGAAGAGACCACGATCACTTCTTTGCCTTTATTCAACAGATTAATCAGGATCCTTACAAATTTTTCCAGTTTATCCAGATTGATATAACCTGTATCCGGGTATGTGACCGTTGTGGTTCCCACTTTGATCACCACCCGCTTTTTCTGTTTTAAATATTCTCTCTGATCTGTCATGATTCATCCCAATCCATTTATCTCATGTGACCTTGTTTTTTACATTTGCTCTTTTTTGCCTTGCTGTTTCAAGACTTTTTACTTAGTCACGCACTTTGATATGTGCCTCTCTCAACTGCATTTCTGTCACTTCTCCTGGAGCTCCGCACATCAGATCCTGTGCATTTCCGTTCATCGGGAACGGGATAACTTCACGGATATTTTCTTCATCGCGAAGCAGCATGATCATACGGTCTACTCCAGGTGCCATTCCTGCGTGCGGCGGTGCTCCGAACTGGAATGCATTGTAGAGTGCTCCGAATTTTTCTTTCAGATTCTCTTCTGTATACCCTGCAATTTCGAATGCCTTTACCATGATCTTCATATCGTGGTTTCTGACTGCTCCGGAGGAAAGTTCCACACCGTTGCAGACGATATCGTACTGATATGCCAGAATATCTTCCGGGTTCATGGTCTCCAGAGCCTCAAGTCCGCCCTGCGGCATGGAGAATGGGTTGTGAGTAAAGATCATCTTCTTTTCCTCACTGTCATATTCATACATCGGGAAATCATTGATATAACAGAAACGATATGCATTTTTCTCACACAGATCCAGACGATTTCCCAGTTCGGTACGGATCTGTCCTGCATAAAGAGCCGCTCTTTCTTCTTTATCTGCAATGAAGAAAATGGTATCTCCCGGTTCCAGGTTTGCGATCTCTGCGATCTCACCCTTCATGTCATCCGGAATAAATTTATCAATCGGTCCCTTGTAAGTCTTGTCTTCTTTTACTTCCAGGTATCCAAGTCCGCCCATTCCGATAGACTGTGCAAACTTCAGAAGTTTTTCATGGAATCCCTTGGACATATTTGCATGCACTTTGATGGCACGAACCGTCTTTTTGTGGAACGGTTTGAAGGTACATCTCTGGAAGAAATCTGTCACATCTACAATACGAAGCGGGTTTCTTAAATCCGGCTTGTCCGTACCGAATTCCAGCATTGCCTGTTTGTAACTGATGATCGGATACGGTGCCGGTGTCACGTCATATCCTTCCGGTGCAAATTTTTCAAAGGTAGAGCTTAACACTTCTTCTCCCACACGGAACACATCTTCCTGTGTTGCAAAGCTCATCTCAAAATCCAACTGATAAAATTCACCCGGAGAACGGTCTGCTCTTGCATCCTCATCACGGAAGCATGGAGCGATCTGGAAATATTTATCAAATCCGGATACCATCAGAAGCTGTTTATACTGCTGTGGTGCCTGCGGCAACGCATAAAATTTGCCCTTAAATTTTCTGGACGGTACGATATAATCTCTTGCACCTTCCGGAGAAGATGCACACAGGATCGGAGTCTGGATCTCCAGGAATCCCATCTCTGTCATCTTCTGTCTTAAATAGGAAATCACCTGAGAACGGAAGATCATATTGTCTCTGACTTTTTTATTTCTCAGATCCAGATATCTGTATTTCAAACGGACATCTTCTCTGGTTTCTTTGGAAGTCTGGATCTCAAACGGAAGCTGTCTGTATACCTTTCCAAGGATCGTTACCTTGTGTGCTTCCAGTTCCACAGTACCGGTCGGGATCTTCGGGTTGTAAGTCTCTTCATCTCTGTGATCCATCACACCTTCGATGCAGATACAGTCTTCCTTTGTGATTCCTTCCATTAAAGAAGTGTCACGCATTACTACCTGAAGCACTCCATACATATCTCTTAAATCTATAAAGGAAACTCCTCCGTGATCACGGATGTTCTCCACCCATCCTGATACCTTAATTTCTTTTCCTACATCACCTTCACCGATCTGATCCAGTGTTCTGTTACGATACATGTTTTCTGTATTCATCTCGTCTCTCCTTTTCTTTTTTCTCTTATTTTTGACTTTTCTTACTGACTATTTCTTCCTTCGCATATCGCAAAAGCTTCGCCTTGCTTTTATGCTCATATCCGGCGCAGTGCGCATCTTTTAAAAAATATTTTTTTTGCATCTTACGGATTGCTCCGTGCTTCGCTCTCCCGCAATCCTCCGGAATAAAAAAGACCGCCCGCCCTGAAACAATCTGATCCAATTGCTCAGGACGAACAGTCATGTCCGCGGTACCACCTGAATTGCTGTGCTCAGCCACTCATCGGTTCTTAAACCTGCCGTCTTACGCGCGACTTCCTCACGTCTCACCTACTGATTCTTTTAAAAATGTTCGGATCGCTGCTGGTAAAGTGTTCTTCACGCCCATTCATTTTGCAGAGATCCCACCATCCTCTGCTCTCTGGGAACGATAATCGGCGCTACTTTTCTTCGTCATAGCCATTTGTCTGGAATTATACCCCACAAACAGCCCATTTGTCAACGGTTTCCACCGCTGTCAGTCTCTATTTTCAGACTCTGTCAAACTCATCCTGGATTTCCTTCGACGGCGGTGCTGTCACAAGACTCACAAACACAATTGCAACACAGGACACCAGAAATGCCGGAAGTAATTCATAAAAGTCAAGGATTCCTCCCATCGGGCGTACCAGATATTTCCAGATAAATACCATTGCTCCTCCGGTAACCATTCCTGCCAGTGCTCCCTGCCAGTTGGAACGTTTCCAGAACAGTGCAAACAATACCACCGGTCCGAATACTGCTCCGAATCCAGCCCATGCAAAGGATACGATATTAAAGACTGAACTGGATGGATCTCTCGCCATAAAAACTGCGATCACTGCGATCAACAGAACTGTAACACGGTCAGCAAACATCGTGCTCTTTTTACCGGAAGCTTTCTTTAAGACACTTCCAAGCAAATCAGAAGACACCGAAGAAGATGCCGCCAGAAGCTGAGAGTCCGCAGTTGACATGGTAGATGCCAGAATACCTGCCAGGATTATACCTGCAAGCAACGCCGGAATCACGCCATGCTGACTTAACAGATTTGCGATCTGAACGATGATGGTTTCTGAATTGGATCCTTCCAGAACCGGAAGTTCTCCGGCTGTTGTCATTCCCAGACCAACGACTCCGATCGTCACCGCAACCGCCAATGAGATCACAACCCATGTGGTTGCCACTCTTCTGGACAAGGTCAGTTTTTCTTCATCTTCGATTGCCATAAAGCGAAGCAATACATGCGGCATTCCGAAATATCCAAGTCCCCATGCCAGCATCGACAGTACATTTAAAATCGGATACGGCTGTTCCGTTCCGCTTACCGGATCATAGGTCGTAAACATGGTCAGATAACCCGGAAGAGATTTGGCATGTTCTGCGACCGCATCAAATCCTCCTGCCACGTTCACGCCAAACACAAATACGATCAGCAATGCAATCGACATGATAATTCCCTGAATAAAGTCTGTGGTAGAAGCTGCCAGAAATCCTCCCAGCGCCGTATAACCAACAATTACGATTGCACTGATAACCATCGCGGTCAGATACTTTACTCCGAACAGACTAGAAAATAATTTTCCGCAGGCTGCAAATCCGGAAGCCGTATACGGAATAAAGAAGATTACGATGAAAATCGCACCGATCGACTGTAAAATCTTCTTCTCATCCCGGTATCTGTTACTGAAAAATGATGGCAATGTAATCGAGTTCCCCGCAATGTGCGTATACCGCCTGATCCTCTTTGCTACAATTCTCCAGTTTAAATATGTACCGATCGCAAGTCCGATCGCAGTCCATCCGGCATCTGCAATTCCGGTCAGATAAGCAAGACCCGGAAGTCCCATCAAAAGCCAGCTGCTCATATCAGAAGCTTCTGCACTCATTGCCGTTACAAACGGTCCTAACTTTCGTCCTCCCAAATAGAAATCTGCGGAATCATGATTATTCTTTGAGCAACGATATCCCACATAGAGCATGCAGCCCAAATAGATAATGATTGCCAGCATAATACATAAATGTGCTGTTGTCATCCTGTTCATTCCTTTCTTTTTTCTTGTACGTTTTCATAATAGCCCCTCATACTTTAGTACGTTACTATAAAACATATCCATATATAATCGAAAGTTTACCATATTTTTTTCATTCGCACAAGAAAACCTTGTTGATACAGGCAAAAAATTAACTAAAAAAATTTTTTACTGTTTTTTCAAAAAAAGCTTGCATTTTTTTCTTGCAGGTGATATCATACATTTTGTTCGCGGGTGTAGTTCAATGGTAGAACACCAGCCTTCCAAGCTGGATACGTGGGTTCGATTCCCATCACCCGCTTTTTTCATGCCCATTTTTCAGGAACTCTCTTCGGAGAGTTTTTTCTTTCTATAGGGCGAAGGTAAGCGTAAGCGGTTCCCGTTGCAACCTTTCGTAGGAGAATAATGGTTTTAAAAAACAGAGGACAGAATCCCCTTCCGGAATTCCATCCTCTGTTCTTTTATTTCTTGCTTCTGTTTTATTATGAAGATTGACTTTCTCTTTCTCCCACCCAAAGGAGGATAATGATTCAAAAAAACAGATTTGCAAATCCTGTCGATACCAGGAACAAGATCAGCATCACAACCGGAACCACATACCGGATCATAAAACTATACAAGCCTTCTCTCTTAAATGTTTCTCCATTTCGTTCCACTTCGGAAGTAATCCATTTCGGTCCCACAACCCAACCAATCAAAATACTGGTCAGAAGAGAGATGAACGGCATCAGGAAACTGTTACTGATGTAATCCATCACATCCAGCAACTGCGCCGTAGATCCGTTCGGCAGCGGAAATTCGAAATACAGGACATTGTATCCAAGACAGATCAATACCGCTGTCACCAAAGAATAAACTCCGATCATAAGACACATTTGTTTTCTGGTCTTATGGAACAGTTCCATACAGTTTGCCACCAGCGTCTCCATAACCGATACCGCCGAAGTCAGTGCCGCAAATCCCATCATCAGGAAAAATGCAATGGCTATGATCCTGCCAACTCCTCCCATCGCTTCAAAGACTTTTGGCAAAGAGATAAAAATCAGACTCGGTCCCGCTGCCATTCCCTCTTTTCCAAGGAACACAAACACAGACGGAATAATCAACATTCCCGCAAGGAACGCCACCCCTGTATCAAACAGTTCGATCTGATTGATGGACTGGTTCAAATGCACCTCATCTTTTACATAGGAACCATAAGTCACCATAATTCCCATCGATACGCTCAGAGAGAAAAATAACTGACTCATCGCATCCAGCAAAATCTCCAGAAACCTTTTCACCGTCAGCCCGGTAAAATCCGGTTTCAGATAGATTGATAATCCCTGCATTCCGGTTCTGACTGTCCCGTCTGCATCCTGATGGGACAAGGTCAGACCAAAGATCGCAATTCCCACGATCAGCAAAATCAGCCCCGGCATAATGATCTTGGAATATTTTTCAATTCCTTTTTCCACACCCCGATACACGATCCATGCAGTCAGTGCCAGAAATACCAGCATAAACACAATGGGTGAAACTTTTGACGAAATAAAGGAAGTAAAATATCCATCCCCGACCGCTTCTTTTCCGTCAGACGCCAGATAGACACAGAAATATTTTACGATCCACCCTCCGATCACCGAATAATACGTCATGATCAGTGTAGGAACCAGAAACGTTAGATACCCCAGAAACTTCCATTTTCTTTGAATTGTTCCAAATGCTTTCAGCGCATTTTGTTTTGTTTTTCTTCCGATTGCAATATCTGTAGTCAGCAATACAAATCCAAACGTGGCCACCAATATCAGATAAACCAGAAGAAACAATCCCCCTCCGTCCTTTGCACACAGATACGGAAAACGCCAGATATTCCCCACTCCTACAGCGCTTCCGGCTGCTGCCAGAACAAATCCGAGAGATCCGGTAAAACTACTACCTTTCTCTTTCATTGCAACATACCATCCTCTGTTTATTTTTTATCATTCCTATTCTATCATTCTGCCTTTCTTTTATCAATTGTTTCTCTTATGCTTCTCTTGATGTTCCTTGTGCACTATTCTTTCTTCGCAGTTTTCAGTCAGATTTCATTTTACAGGTGTCTTGACCACTATCTTCTCTGATGCTAAAATATCATATTGAAATACCAAACAGAAAGGATGAATTTCTATGACCACCTCAGAAAGACGTGCCAAAATCTTAAAAATCCTGCAAATGTCCTCACAGCCCGTAGCCGGCAAGGAATTTGCCGCAAAATTCGGGGTCAGTCGTCAGGTTATCGTACAGGATATGGCAGTCCTTCGCGCCTCCACTCCCGGAATTCTTTCCACGACCCGTGGCTATTCCCTGCAAAAAGAACTGCTCTGTACCAGAGAATTCAAGCTGTGGCATCCTCAGGAGGAAACCAGCCGGGAACTGAATCTGATCGTAGACTGTGGTGGTTCCGTCAAAAATACCAGCATCAGCCACAGAGTCTACGGACGTGTTACGGTAGACATGGATATTCACTCCCGCCAGGATGTAGCCGAATTTATCGATAATCTGAAAGACAGCCAGTCTTCCGTCTTAAGCAGTGCCACTTCCGGTTATCATTACCATCTGGTAGAGGCCGCTTCCGAGGAGCGTCTGGATCTGATCGAGCAACGGTTAAGAGAAGCCGGTTTCTTAGCTCCGTTAAAGCCCTGGGAGATGAATCATGAATAAATCCGAAGTTAAATATGCATTTTATGCATATTTTTCTTTTTTATGCATTATTTTTTGCGTTTTTTGCATAAAATAAAGTTTTTTATAATTTTATGTTGCATAATTATAAATTTAGGTGTATAGTATGACATAGCTTATGAAACAGCAACCCTAAAAAACAAATCACAATCCCTATTATATAGGAATAAAAACATTACATATCAGGAGGAAAATACTATGAGTAAAGAAAAAGTTGTATTAGCATATTCAGGCGGTCTTGACACCACAGCAATTATCCCGTGGCTGAAAGAGAATTTTGATTATGAAGTTATCTGTTGCTGCATCGACTGTGGACAGGGAGAAGAACTTGACGGACTGGAAGAACGTGCAAAACTTTCCGGTGCTTCCAAATTATATATCGAAAACATTATCGATGAATTCTGTGATGACTACATCATGCCTTGTGTAAAGGCCGGTGCAGTTTATGAAAACAAATACCTGCTTGGTACTTCCATGGCTCGTCCGGTTATCGCGAAGAAGCTGGTAGAGATTGCTCGTAAGGAAGGTGCTTCCGCAATCTGTCACGGTGCAACCGGAAAAGGAAATGACCAGATCCGTTTTGAGCTTGGTATCAAAGCATTGGCTCCGGATCTGAAGATCATCGCTCCATGGCGTATGACAGATGTATGGACTATGCAGTCCCGTGAAGATGAGATTGAATACTGCAAACAGCACGGAATTGATCTTCCGTTTGATGCAAAACACAGCTACAGCCGTGACCGTAACTTATGGCACATCAGCCACGAGGGACTGGAACTGGAAGATCCGGCAAATGAGCCAAACTATGACGATCTTCTTGTACTGGGTGTTTCTCCGGAAAAAGCTCCGGATGAAGGTGAATATGTAACTATGACATTTGAAGCCGGTGTACCGAAGAGCCTGAATGGAAAAGAAATGAAGGTTTCCGAGATCATTACAGAACTCAATGCTCTGGGCGGAAAACACGGAATCGGAATTGTTGATATCGTAGAGAACCGTGTGGTTGGTATGAAATCCCGTGGTGTTTATGAGACTCCTGGCGGAACTATCTTGATGGCAGCCCACGAACAGCTGGAAGAACTGGTATTAGACCGTGCAACTTATGAAGTAAAGAAAGATCTTGGAAATAAATTCGCACAGATCGTTTACGAAGGAAAATGGTTCACACCACTTCGTGAAGCAATCCAGGCATTTGTTGATGTAACACAGCAGTATGTAACCGGAGAAGTAAAATTCAAACTTTACAAAGGAAACATTATCAAAGCCGGTGAGACATCTCCATATTCACTGTACAGCGAATCTCTTGCAAGCTTCACAACTGGTGAACTTTATGATCACCACGATGCAGAAGGATTCATCAACCTGTTCGGACTTCCGTTAAAAGTTCGTGCTATGAAGATGCAGGAATTAGAAAAATAAGAAATAAATGACTGAATCTTTCAGAAATATTTCAGGGGCAGACCGGTGTAACCGATCCGCCCCTTTTTAACTTATAAGCGTTTCTTTTCCTGTTTATCGGGGAATCTAAAAAAAGTTCTTCCGCAAAAGGATTGCATAAGGGAACATCCACAGCCCCGGTACTTTCTTCGAGCAAGCCTTAAGCGCTGCTCGAAGAGTATCTCTATGGGGCGAAGGCAAGCGTAAGCGGTTCCCGTTGCAACCTTTGCAGTGAAATTTAGTCTACAGTACTTCTTCGATGATCCGCATGGCATTTCCCTGCCAGATCTTATCTAACTGTCGTTCCGTGATTCCTGCCTTTTTCATGGCGTTCCACAATTGTTCCATCTGAGAAATGTCCGTCAGATAATCTGTCAGCTCCGGTCCGGTAAATCCGTCAAAATCAGAACCCAGAGCCGGAAGATCTTCCCCTGCTGTCTCAATCATATATTTTGCATGTCTTGCCAGATCCTGAAGACTCACCTGGTCTGCCTGCTCCTTTAAAAAGACCGGATAGAAATTCAATCCTGCCACTCCGCCTTTTTCTGCCAGAGCTCTCAGCATCGCATCCGACAGATTCCTCGGATGCGGACATAACGCCCTCGCATTGGAATGGGATGCGATCACCGGTTTGTCACTGCACCTGATACAATCCCAGAATCCCCCGTCAGACAGATGAGACACATCAATCAACATGCCAAGTCGATTCATTTCCCCCACCGTTCTGATTCCAAATTCCGTCATCCCTTTTTCCATAACAGATGCATCCCGGCTGTTTGGCGCCCCCAGACAGTTTTCATAATTCCAGGTCAGCGTGATCAGACGGATTCCTTTTTCGTACAGAGTACGGATCCTTTCCGGCTTTCCGTTCAGAACGCCTCCCTCTTCCACCGTCAGGACTGCCGAAATCCGTCCTTCTCTCTGGTTTTCACGAATCTGTGATGCATTTTTTGCAATCCGGATATCCGGACATTTTCCACACTCTTCCTCCATCCGATCAATCATCCCCAGCACCTGTTGATAGGATTTCTCCCACATTTCTTCTCCCTCAGACTCCTTCGCATTTACATAGCATGCAAAGAATTGTGCCAGGCTGTTTCCCTGTCTTAAGCCCTTTATGTTTACACAGAGATCATTCTCTGTGAGGGAGGCCTTTTCTCCATTTTTATACAATGCACTCAGTGTATCACAATGCAGATCTATCAGATGTTGTTCCATATTCTTTACTCCTTCATTCTGTTATCTTTTAGAGCATTTGCATAATTTTCAAAATTTTCCATATTTTATTATAGATGCCCTGTTCCATATAGACTCATTATATCATGATTCGTACCTTTGGTGCTTGACGCTGCATACACCGCTATCATGATCGCCATTCGCCACTCGCGTTGAGTATGCTCTGGCTTACTCCCGCTCGTTAACGCTCATTATATCATATTTACAGGAGTTTTCTATGAAACCTAAAATCGGAATCGTTCTCTGCGAAAGAGAAAATCAGAAACAATCCGTCTCTGACGCTTACATTCAGGCAATCCACCGTTCCGGCGGTCTGCCTTTCATTCTTCCTCTGGTAAAATCTAGCAACTCGATCGCCGCCTACACCGCATTCTGCGATGGCTTTTTATTCTGCGGCGGTAATGATATCACTCCTCTGTTGTTCGGACAGGAGCCGCGAGAAGGGATCGGAAAGACGGATATCGCACTGGATCTGTTCCAGATTCGTCTCATGAAAAAGGTTCTGGAATCCGGCAAACCCGTTCTTGCCATCTGCCGTGGAATCCAGATCTTAAACGTGGCCTGCGGCGGGACGATCCAACAGGATCTGTTCCTGGATAATACCAGCTATTTTCAACATATGCAGCACTCTTCTCTGCGCTCAGAGATCAGCCACAAGATCACCTGCACCAAAGGAAGTATCCTGTATAAAATCACGGGGCCCTATCTTTTTGTCAACAGCTTTCACCATCAGATCCTAAAGGATCTGGGCGAAGGACTTGTCACCACCGCCGTAGCGTCCGACGGAGCCATTGAAGCCGTTGAACTGCCGATCGCTCCCTTTGTCATGGGACTGCAATGGCATCCGGAATGTATGTTTCGTTCTTCCTTCGAGATGCGCCATCTGTTCTCCATCTTCATCCAGAAAAGTAAAAAATCAGCGGAGTAACTTTCTTCGTTTCTCCGCTGATCATATGTTTCAAAGATTATGCATACTGCTCCAGGATTCCTTTCAGTGCACTGGCACTGCTGCTATGACATCGCTCGATCCTGGTGTGATTTCTCTCAGATTCTGCGACTGCACAATGTACCATCTTATGAGACGCCGTTGCTGTAAAAAGAATCATCAGATCCGGTTTCCCAATCTGCTCTTTCAGGTTTCCCTTCATTTTGGTAAAAACCTTTGCCTTACATTTATATTTTTTACAGATCTGTTTATACTGTGTCTCCATCCGTTCATGTCCGCCAATGATCACGATACTCATATCATCCTGCCTCCTTATATCTCAAAAGTTCGTCTAAACTAACAAGTTCGTTATAACTAACTTTAGCAGAATGCAGTCATTTTTTCAACCATCCAGATGATACTTTTTCTCAATATCAGACCTGTTTTCCATCTTTCTTTTCCAAATATCCCATGCACTTTTTACTCTGTGCTTTTTCTGATATGCTTTTATGATTTTATCACCCCAGAGCCACATCCAGGATCATCATAATCAGAAATCCCACAGCAAACCCTATGGTACCGATATTAGAATGCTCCCCTTCCGATGCTTCCGGAATCAGTTCTTCTACTACCACATACAACATGGCTCCCGCCGCAAAGGACAGGAAATAAGGAAGAAGCGGTCTGACAAATGCCGCCAGCAATATAGTAAGCGCAGCTCCGATCGGCTCTACCGCTCCGGACAGCATTCCCATCATAAAAGCTTTCTTCTTGCCCATTCCTTCCGCCGAGAGCGGCATGGAAATGATCGCCCCCTCCGGGAAATTCTGGATTGCAATTCCGATGGATAACGTAAAGGCTCCTGCCGCACTCAATGCGGCATTTTCTGAAAGTGCTCCTGCAAATGCCACCCCCACTGCCATTCCCTCCGGAATATTATGCAGTGTTACCGCCAGTAGAAGCATCGTTGTCTTACTCAGTGAACTTTTAATTCCTTCCGGACGGCTGTCATTCATATGCAGATGCGGAATCAACTGATCCAACAACAGCAGAAATCCAATGCCGAAAGCAAATCCTACTGCTGCCGGAATAAATGACAGCTTTCCCATGTCTGATACCATTTCCATGGACGGAATCAGCAACGACCATACCGATGCTGCCACCATCACGCCCGATGCAAATCCCAGCAACGCTTTCTGAATGCGTGGCCGTAACTCATTTTGCATAAACAACACACAGGCCGCTCCCAGCGTCGTTCCAAGAAACGGGATCAGAATTCCTATCGTTATATTCATAGAATTCCTTTCTCTGTCTTAATTCTCTCTGTCTTAATTCTCTCTGTCTCCATTTTCTGTTTCCGTAGTTTCAAACTTTCTCTTATATTTTTCTTTCCCTGTTCCAAAGCATGTGTCATATTTCTTCCATCTTCTCTGTCCCAAGGTTTCTTTTACGATTTCACTTCTCTTCAAAATATCTTTGCAACAAGTCCGTCTCATTTCCCATAATACAGTTCGGAAATTCCGGGTCTTCCAGGCACTCCCTGCAAGTTTCAAAGTTCATCCATTTCACTTCTTCTACCTCAGATTCTTGCAGGATAAATCTGTCGCTGACTCCCGTACGATCCAGCACATAGACTGCACTGGTCTCGTGATTGCGAAACGGCTTTCCATAGAATACCGTATCCACTTTGGATTCATTTTGCCCGATATAGAGCAATTCCTCAGGCGCAACCTTCACACCCAGTTCTTCTTCCAGTTCCCGGACAGCAGATTCCCGATAGCCCACTCCCGCCGGGATATGTCCGGCTGAAGAAATGTCATAACAGCCGGGAAATGCATCCTTTCCTTTTGCCCGCTTCTGGAGCAGAATCTCCGGTTCTCCCTTTTCATTCCTGCGAACCAGCCAGACATGGGAGGTTCTGTGAAGTCCGCCTTCCCGGTGGATTACTTCCCGCTCTCTTCGGATTCCGGTCACTTCGTTATTTTCATCCAGAAGATCTACCAGTTCCATCGAAGTTCCATTTAAAACCGCTTCTATCAATACATTATGCTCATATCTCAGTTTCAGTGAGAAAAACGGTGCTTCTTCCAGAAGCAGCCGGTGAAAGATCCGGTCACCTTCCCAGAGATTTAAGTTTGTAATCTCTGTTTTTTCCACCCATTCCAGCGTTCCTTCCTCACATTTGATCAAATCCCCTGTAAATCCATCGGCAGTGTAAAGGCAGATATATTCCGGCTCATATCCCACACTGAAAAAGCTTAAAATTCCCCGGAACCGAAAGCTTGTAAGAGTCAGTCCTGTCTCTTCTTTTACTTCCCGTTTCAGGCAGTCCTCCGGGCTTTCTCCTTCTTCGAACTTTCCGCCCACACCGATCCATTTGTCCTTGTTTACATCATTCTTTTTCACCACCCGGTGAAGCATCAGGTATTTTTCATTTTGTTCGATATAACATAAGGTACTGAATATCACGTTTTTCTACTCCTTTTATCATGTAACCGGCAACTGAAAATGGTCACCGATCCTTTTTGCTGTATACCTGGCAACCATAAAAAGTCACTCATCCTTTTTGTCGTGTGTCTGACCTCCCAGACGGGTCTTCTCCATCTGCTCTGCGATCTCCGGATCCAGATAATCAAAAAGATAATTTTTTCCGGACATTTCTTTTCCGAGATATTCCTGTCGGATCAGATTGCTGACCCGTTCTACTTCTTCTTTTAACTCTCTGGCTGACATCAGGAAACATCCCTGTCCGCGGATAATCACCTGCTCGGTTCCATCCGAAGTTGCCACCGTCACCTGATATTTTCTTCCCATTTCATGAGCCGTACGCTCGATGTACTGATCCGCTGTCTCTGCCTCTTTTGTGTATACAATATAGATATTGTGATACTTCAGGATTTCTTCCGCATGTCCTTCCAGACGGTAAGCATCGAATACCAGGATCAGCGTACTCTTCACAAATCCCTGATAATTGCTGAGCAGATCTGCCAGCTTGTCTCTGGCTGCATCAATATTGACTTTTGCCAGATCATTCAATTCTTCCCAGGCAAAGATAATATTATACCCGTCCACCAGAAGATATTCTTTCTCTAATTTCTTTTTCTGTCCCCGATATACCGGCGTGTATTCCTCCCGTCGGATCCTGGATTTGCCATAGGAAAATCTCCGTTGCTTTTCCCATTTCCGGTAAGACTGCTCCATCATTTTCTGCAGTTCTTTTTCCTCTTCCTGAGAAAGCACCATGCGAACCCGCTCTTTTCTTGCACGTAAGATAGCCGCTTCTTTTTCCAGATCTTCCATTTTTTCTTCCGGACTTTTCAGCAATTCTTTCGTCTCCAGGTGCATATGCTCTTCCACCTGATCCCACGGAACCACAAAACCCGCTCCATGCGCACAGAATACAGAGCCGGTAGGATTCGCAAGATCTCTCTCCGAATCATAGCCGATAGCTTCCAGCACTTCTTCTGTATTATGGCAGGGTTCATAGCCTTTAAAAATACAGGACAGATACCCTCTTCCCTTTGTATAGGCCGTCACTTCTACCTGATAATCCCGCATCGTAGAGACCGGTACACTTCCGGTCAGAATCGCTCTGTCTTCCGTCATCTCCGGTAGATTTACCTGTCCTTTCATCCGCTGAATATCAGACATGGCACGGCCTGTCATATCCGCCGGTATTTCCAGACGATAACTGTAATAGGGTTCCAGAAGAACAGAGTTTGCCTTTTTCAGTCCCTGGCGTACTGCCCGGTAGGTCGCCTGACGGAAATCTCCGCCCTCTGTATGTTTCAGATGTGCTCTTCCTGCGATCAGCGTGATCCGCATATCCGTGATCGGCGAACCGGTCAGAACCCCCTTATGTTCTTTTTCTTCCAAATGGGTCAGAATCAGTCTCTGCCAATTCCGATCCAGAAGATCTTCCTTGCACTGACTGAAAAACTGCAGACCACTTCCTGTTTCTCCCGGTTCCAGCAGAAGATGTACCTCCGCATAATGTCTCAGCGGTTCAAAATGTCCCACTCCTTCCACCGGTTCCTGAATGGTTTCTTTATAAAGAATGGAGCCGTGATCCAATTCCACCCGATAATGATAGCGTTCCCAGATCATACTTTTCAACACATCTATCTGCACTTCTCCCATCAACTGCACATAGATTTCCTGATGGGATTCTTCCCACAATACATGAAGCAGCGGTTCCTCTTCTTCCAACTGCCGAATCTGCGGAAGCACCACTCTTGCATCTGCATCTTCCGGAAGCAAGAGCCGATAACGAAGTACCGGTTCCAGAACCGGATCTTCTGCCTCAGGCTCCGCCCCAAGACCTTCTCCCGGCCAGGTTTTTGTAAGCCCCGTCACACTGCAGATCTCTCCGGCTGAGATCGTCTGCTTTGCTTCATATTTCGCCCCGGAGTACACCCGGATCTGATTCACTTTTTCTTCCCAGTCTTCCCCTTCTGTTGTCATTCCCTTCAGAAGATCTTTCACCTTCAGGCTTCCACCGGTTATTTTCATATGTGTCAGACGTGTGCCCTGTTCATCTCTGGAAATCTTGTACACTTTTGCAGCAAATTCTTCCGGATACACCGGTTTTGCCAAAAATGTATTGAGACCCTCCAGAAATGCATCGATTCCTTCCACCTTTAATGCAGACCCAAAATAACAGGGAAACAGCTTCCGTTCGCAGATCATTTGCCGGATCTGACTTACTTCCACCTGTCCCTCTTCCAGATAATATTCCAGAAGTTTCTCGTCACAGGTTGCAATTTCTTCAAAAAAATCCTCATTTTCTTCCACGGTAAAATCCACGCACTGGCTGCTGAGCCGTTCTTTCAGTTCCCCGAGAAGCTTTGCTGAGTCTGTCCCCTCCTGATCCATTTTATTCACAAAAAGGAAGGTTGGCACCTGATATCGTTTTAAAAGCTTCCACAGCGTTTCTGTATGACCCTGAACACCGTCCGCCCCATTGATCAGAAGAACGGCATAATCCAACACCTGAAGTGTCCGCTCCATTTCCGCTGAAAAGTCCACATGCCCCGGTGTATCCAAAAGGGTAATGTCCCAGTCTTTCAGATGTAGCGATGCCTGTTTGGAAAAAATCGTAATTCCTCTGGCCCGCTCCAGATCGTAGGTATCTAAAAATGCATCCTGATTATCTACCCTGCCCAAAGACCTGATCTCTCCTGTTTTATAAAGCAGACTTTCTGCAAGCGTGGTCTTACCGGCATCTACATGTGCCAGAAGCGCCGCGCAGATCTGTGGTTTCTTATTTTCTGCCGACATCTTTTATGTCAAACTCCCTTCTTTGTCATTTCCTTATGCTGTCCTTGCCTTCTAAAATCTCACCTCGTAAAATCTTATCCGGTATATCGTATATCCTTTGTCTCCTTTACCTCTCAGCGATCTATAAAGCTTACATGCCCTCCAGATCTTCCAGACTCTCCTCCAGTTCCGGCGCATCCAATGCTTCCTGAGGAATCTCAATCTTATCCAGGCTGTCATAGGATGTAATCTTCAACTCATAGCTTAACTTATCCAGGCTGACTGAGACTCCGTCCTGATCTGCCAGACTCATTCCATCGCCGTCCATCGTCATGGAAATCAGCGCCGGCAGTTTACTGTCTTTGTAAATTTTTACCGTCATATCTGCGGTCATTCCGGAAAAATCAATGTTCTGCGTGTAGGTTTCCTCCATCACACCGGACATAGCCCCTAACAACTCATTGAATGTCTCTCCGTCGATGGTCGTCTGGATCACATAGACTTCTTTTCCATCCAGTTTTTCTGTCTTGTCTGCCAAAGTCAGCTCAGAGCCGCTGGATAAAATCTTTTCCAGATCCAGCATAGTTCCCATGTCCAGCCCGGACACATCGGTGGTCTGCTTCTGCCATTCATCCGCTACTTTCACATAAGTCGTATTGGAATCCTTCTCCGTCTGGGTATAAGCTTCCAGGTCTAAAGACATGTTTAACAGATCCATCGTCATTGTTCCATTGACATGGCTGACCTGTGGATCTTTTGTCACTTGCAGATCCGCATCCAGACCGATTCCCATAGACATGGACATTCCGCTCTGTCCGAGTCCCATTTCCATATCCATGGTCATATTTCCTTCCATGGACTTTGCTGTTTCTGTCTTTTTAACAGCTTCCTGCATCAGGCTTTCTGCTGTTTCCTTTTTGCAACCGCTTAACCCGAACATCATAAGTCCTGCCAATACAAGTAACGCTGTGACTCTTTTCCATCTTTTCATCCTTCGTTCCTCCCTCACTTTTGTTCTTTTTTCCGGTGCCCGTTTGCCCATCATCCGATGTTCAGGGCATCCCCACGCCCATGATACCTGTAGATTATTTCGTACTTCACACTCTTCGGCATCTTTTATATTCAGTATAGCATGGAACCGGAAAAATAGGTAGAAAAACAGCGTAAACAGATTTCTCTGTCTACGCTGTTTTCAAAGCTTTATCTTTCGTCTTCTCTCAGACTATTTTGCCACGATATTGATAATTCTTCCCGGAACATAAATCTCTTTGATGATATTTCCGCTCAGTTTATTGCCCAGTGCCTCTTTACCTGCTGCAATTGCGCTGTCTTTGTCTGCATCTGCTGCAATAGAAATGACCGCTTTCGTCTTTCCGTTGATCTGCACTGCAATCTCGACTTCGTCTTCTTTCATGGCTTCCTCATCGTAGGTTGGCCATCCTGCACGGAATACAGTCTCTGTATGACCCAACTGCTCCCACATTTCTTCTGCAAAATGCGGTGCAAATGGAGAAATCAGAACTGCCATCGTTTCCAGAGTCTCTTTATCTACTCCGCCACCATTCTTCTTTGCCAGATCAATCAGCTTGTTATTGTGCTCCATAAATGCGGAGATTACGGTATTCAGGCTGAAGTTCTCCAGACGTGTTGTTACATCATATACCAGTTTATGACGTTCTTTGACCATTGCATCCGTTGCTTCTACATTGGCTGCCAGGCTGTCCTGAAGCAGATTCCACAGACGTTTCAGGAAACGATTCACTCCGTCAATTCCACGATCATCCCACTCTGCATCCAGCTCCGGTGGTCCTACGAAAAGTTCATACATTCTCAGGGAATCGCATCCGTAGTCACGTACCAGATCATCCGGGGAAACTACATTTCCTTTGGATTTACTCATCTTAATTCCGTTCTTGCCTGTGATCATTCCCTGGTTGAACAGTTTCTGGAATGGTTCATCAAAGTCGATGACTCCGATATCGCACAGAAATTTTGTATAGAATCTGGAATACAGCAGATGAAGAACTGCATGCTCTACTCCGCCGATATACATATCTACCGGAAGCATAGCATCTGCTTTTTCTCTGGATACCAGTTCTTTATCATTATGATTATCCACATAGCGCAGGAAGTACCAAGAAGATCCTGCCCACTGCGGCATAGTGTTTGTCTCACGTTTTGCATCTGCGCCACATACAGGACACTTGCAGTTTACCCATTCGTCGATGGCTGCCAACGGAGATTCTCCGGTTCCTGTCGGCTCATAGGATTCTACATCCGGCAGGCGAAGCGGAAGTTCTTCTTCCGGTACCGGCACATTTCCGCATTTCGGACAATGTACAATCGGAATCGGTTCTCCCCAGTAACGCTGACGAGAGAATACCCAGTCACGCAATTTGTAATTTACAGTTGCTTTTCCGATTCCACGCTCTTCGATGATATGCGGTGCCTCTTTTTTCAGAACTGCGGATTCCATACCATCCCACTCGCCGGAATTGATCATGGTTCCGGAAGCCTCTGTATAAGCTTCTGTCATATTTTCAATGGCTTTTCCGTCTTTTGCGATTACCTGAATAATCGGAATGTCAAATTTCTTTGCGAATTCAAAGTCACGGTCATCATGAGCCGGTACACACATGATCGCACCGGTACCGTAATCAGCCAGTACATAGTCAGACAGCCAGATCGGTACTTTTGCTCCGTTGATCGGATTGATTGCATAACTTCCGGTAAATACACCGGTCTTCTCTTTATCCTGCAGACGGTCTACGTTGGATTTCATGGAAGAATCATAGATGTATTTCTCTACGACTTCTTTGCGTTCTTCTGTGGCAAGAGATGCTGCCAGGGCATGTTCCGGTGCCAGTACCATAAAGGTTGCTCCGTAAAGGGTATCCGGTCTGGTGGTATAGACTGTAATCTCATCTTCACGTCCGTCTACTTTGAAGTTTACTTCTGCTCCGTAAGATTTACCGATCCAGTCTGTCTGCATCTTCTTTACTTTTTCCGGCCAGTCCAGTTTGTCCAGGTCATTCAGTAATCTTTCTGCATAAGCGGTGATCTTCAGCATCCACTGACGAAGATTTTTCTTGGTTACTTCTGCTCCGCAGCGTTCGCATTTACCGTTGACTACTTCTTCGTTTGCCAGACCTGTCTTACAGGACGGACACCAGTTGATCGGGAATTCCTTTTCATAAGCCAGACCTTCTTTGAACATCTTTACGAAGATCCACTGTGTCCATTTGTAGAATTCAGGATCTGTGGTATTCACTTCCATATCCCAGTCATAAAGAGCTGCGATCTCATTGATCTGTCTCTTAATATTTGCCACATTGTTGGCAGTAGATTTTGCCGGATGTACTCCCATCTTGATTGCATAGTTCTCTGCCGGAAGTCCGAACGCATCCCAGCCCATCGGATGAACGATATAATATCCCTGCTGAAGCTTGTATCTGCTCCATACATCGGAGATAACATATCCTCTCCAGTGTCCTACATGAAGACCATTTCCTGACGGATACGGGAACATATCCAGACAATAATATTTCTTCTTCGGATTGCCCTGTTCATCCACTTTCGGATTCACCGGGTTCTCTTCCCACTTTTCTCTCCATTTGTTCTCGATTGCCTTATGGTTGTAAACAATCTTTGCTGCCATTTTTATATCCTCCTTTTTGCCTGATGGCATACATTGAACCTGCCACCGGCAGCTTCTCTTGCATACTTTGGTATATAGAAAGCCTTCTCATCTCATAAGAGACGAAAAGGCTTTATTTCCGCGGTACCACTCTCATTCATCTGCCCTTCGCAGATACACTCGTATCTTCTGTAACGGGAAGCCCCGCCATCTGCCTACACATCACCTGCACATCTCATAGCCTGAAATCATCTCATTCACAAGATCTCTGTCACTTCAGCAGAGGAACTCCGAGGTGAGTTGGGAGATCACGCTGTTGCCTCGCACCTGCCGGCAACTCTCTGGAATACGCTGTTCTCTTACTATTCCTCTTCATCGTCTCTTCAATAATACTTCCTTATTATAAAAACAACATTAAAATAAGTCAAGCAATTTCTTAAGATTCCCCGTGTTTTCCGCGTCTTTCGACATTTGCATTTTCGTCAGAAATCAATTAAAATAAAAATGTTATATCTTAGGAATAGAAATTGAGGAATTTACTATGTTTAACATTTCAGTCTGTGACGACAGTCCTATTTTTTTACAGATCACCACAGAATTTATCCATAAATGGTCCAAAGAGCGTAATATCCCCGTTATGATTTCTACTTTCGAAAACGGAGATGAACTTCTCTCCCATCACCGGGAAGAACCTGCCGATATTATATTTCTGGACATCATTATGCCCATGTTCAACGGCATGGAGGCCGCAAAAATCCTGCGTAAGACCGACCGGGATGCAAAAATCATCTTTCTGACTTCCTCTCCGGAATTCGCGCTGGAGTCTTATGAAGTCAAAGCTGAAAATTATCTGTTGAAGCCCATCTCCTACGATAGGCTTCAGTCCGTACTGGACGATTGTCTTACGGAATTTCAGAACGAACCGGAGCATCTGATCCTGAAGACTTCTTACGGTTATCAGAAGCTTTATTTTCATGAGATCGAATACGCAGAGGCTCAGAATAAACGTGTGACCTTTCGTTTGATCACCGGACAGACTGTGGAATCTGTTGCTCCCTTTTACTTTTTTGAAAAACAACTTTCCGGTCATCCGGCTTTCTTCAAATGTCACCGCAGTTATTTGGTCTATCTTCCAAATGTAGATCACTTCAACACAACCGAACTTCTGACCAAATCCGGCCATTGCATTCCGATTGCAAGAAGTTACAGCAAAACATTCAAAGAAGCTTATTTTGCCCTGATGTTCCAGGAAACATTCTAGGAAAGGAATCCTGTCATGCTTTTGTCTGTTTTATCTGCCATCCACATGGTCACAACCTTATTGTTCGGCGTCTACATTTCCGCTTCGATCCTCGGGATCCTTATGAATCGGAAAAATATACTCTGCCTGCTGGCTTTCTCCGCGATCACCGGTCTCTGTTCTTCCGCATCCTATCTGTTTCTCGGAAATGCACAGGCCGAACAGCTCTATCCTTTTCTGATCCACCTGCCACTGATCTTATTTTTCACCCTGTTTTATCATTGTTCTCTGATCTTAAGTGGAATCGCTGTCTTTACAGCCTATCTGTGCTGCCAGATCAGCAACTGGATTGGAATTGCCGCAAGGGAATTAAGCGGGCAGCTCTGGATTTATTACGTGGTTCGCATCGGGATTACCCTTGTTATTTTTGTATTTCTTTTCCGTTATATGCCCCAGATCATGCGGCGCCTGACTCAGAAAAGCACCAAAATTCAATTAATCTTCGGTCTGGTTCCTTTCGTTTACTATCTGTTTGATTATGTCACCAGTGTTTACACCTCTCTGCTCTATTCCGGTCGTGCCGTTGTCGCAGAGTTTCTTGGTTTCATTCTGTGTATTTCTTATCTCATGTTTCTGTGCCTGTATTTTCACCAGTATGAAGAGAATCTGGAAGAAAAACAACGCTATTCCCTGTTGAAAATGAAACGCTCGCAGTCTGAAAAAGAACTGATTGCCTTACAGCGTTCCCGGCAGACCATTTCCCTGATGCGCCATGATCTTCGCCATTATCTTGCCGGCATTTCCGCGCTTCTGGAAAACGGAGAAACACAGAAAGCCCGAGAATTCATCCAGGAGATCCTGCAGACCTCTGATCGAACCATCCTGAAATCTTACAGTCGCAATGAAACCGTCAATCTGATACTTTCTTTCCAGGAAGACACTGTCTCCTCCAAAAAGATCCAATTGATCACCACGCTGGAACTTCCTGAAGTCCTTCCGGTTTCTGATGTAGATCTGACTACTATTTTATCCAACGCTCTGGAAAATGCGATTCACGCCACTTCCATGCTTCCGGAAACCGATCGAAAAATCCAGCTTTCCATGCGAATTGCCAATGACAAGCTTCTGCTCTCGATTCAGAACCCTTTCCTTGTCCGTCCTGAAATCGTAGATGGTCTGCCCCAGACTTCCAAAAAAGGTCACGGACTTGGCACCAGAAGCATCTGGTATACGGTAGAACGCCTTCACGGGAATTGTCAGTTTTCTGTGGAGGGAGAAGAATTTATCCTGCGAATCATTCTTCCACTTCATAACCCGGACTAAGTGCGAACGGTTGCCTTATGCATTCCTTTTGCGGAAAAATCAGGATAGTAAGCTAAAAAAGAGGAGAAACACGCACGGTGTTTCTCCTTTTCTCAGTCTTGGATTTGATTTTTCTGGATTGTTTGAATTACGTTCTTTCGATTTCTTTCCCGGACGTTCTGTACGGTTTATGCCTGTGCAGCCAGTTCTTTTCCTGCTGCTTCGCACTCTGCGATTGCATCGTCATCCGGCTCATTGTTTGCCATGATTCCGTCTGCTGCTACCATAACAGCTCCTGCCTGAGTCATACGCTCTACCCAGTCACGCATCCATTCTCCGTCTCCCCATCCGTAGGATCCGAATAACAGAATTTTCTTTCCGGATACCAATGGTTCCAGTGCTTCTACGAACGGCTCCATTTCTCCTTCTTCCAACTGTTCTACACCCATGGACGGGCATCCAAGTGCAAATGCAGTTTCGGATGCGAGAGCCTGCACATCAGCACTTCCTACATCTATGATCTGCGGTGTTTGACCTCCTGCTTCAATTCCTCTTGCAACTGCCTCTGCCATTGTTGCTGTGTTACCTGTTCCACTCCAGTATACGACTGATACGCTCATAATAACCTCCTTGTGATCTCAAAAATAGATTCGCCCTTTATAAATTCTTCAACCGCACAGGTCTTTGCGCGGTCATAAGCATTGAAAATCGCCATGGCATTTGCCGGATTGTGGTAGACCTTCCAGTACCCGTTACAGAGAAAATCTTTCCCCTGTTTCCTGATGAAATCTTTCACATCTTCCATCGGATATTCCAGAAAAGCACCGATCTCATGCGGAAAGCTCAGACCAATCTTTGCAAACTCTCTGCATCTGGCAGCCAATCTGTACAGATTTGAGTCCAGTGTGTCATCTTCATATCCATATTCTCTTAAGAAGAGATGTACCTGCTCCTTTTTCAGATGTTCCATAAGTGCCCGCTTTCTGTAAAAAAGCACCAGACTGCGTCCCTTGCTGCAATACAGGATCCGGTATGTGATTCCCGTTCCCGCTAGTAATTCTGTCAAGTATCCACAGGACGAAGTTGCCATCGTCATAATATTCGAGACTTTGATCCCTTTTAACAACGGCGCACACTGCAAAATGATCTGAAACTGAAGTTTCACTTTTGTATCAGGATTTGTGTAGTAATAAGACAATAATTCCTCTGGCATATCTGACCTTTCTTTTTTTGATATTGATTTTCAATATCATTTATATTATCATGCGATTTTTCCTATTGCAATAAAATAACTGATAATATTTTCTCACAAAAATAATTTTTTTATTAACTCTGCTTTTTATGTTGTTCCATTAGTTCATTTCGTGTATAATGGAACCATACAAATGTACTGAGAGATATCCTTTTTATATTCCTATTTTTTATACCCCTCAGTAAATACATATAAAAGGAGAATTTGCCATGGTAAATGTATTGACAGGTCCAAAAGGGAGCGGAAAAACACAGCAAATGATCGATTTAGCAAACGAAGCGGTTAAGACATCATCGGGGAATGTTGTTTTAATCAAGAAACGTCACACGGATACTTCCAGTGTTGATTTTAATGTTCGCGCGATTTGTATGGCCGATTATGCGGACATCACCAATATTGAAGAATTTAAAGGCTTTTTGTACGGAATGGTTGCAGGAAACCACGACATCGAGACTATTTTTATCGACGGCGTTTTAAAACAGGTTGATATTTCTATTGACAATTTATCTATGTTTATAGATATCCTTAAGAAACTCTCTGAAGAGAATAAGATCGAATTCTATATCAGCATCAGTGCAAGTCTGGACGAGATGCCAGATGTTGATTTCTCCGACTGCAAGATGTTGAACTAACATATGTTCTTTCCTTACGGGATACCAAAAAAGGAACATTTCCCCTCCCTTTTCGGGAGCTGGAAATGTTCCTTTTTTATCTCTGATATGTCTGCTCTGGTTTATTATTTATGAAGGTTTACTTCTTATTCCTTCTTCAAAAGGCATGCTTAAGGGAACATCCGAAGCCCTACATTACTCTTCTTCCGTCTTCGCGGTTTCTCCGTTTAAAGACAATACCAGACTGGTCTGATCCCCTTTCTGATATTCCAGTGTCACCTGATCTCCTTCATTGATCCGAATGACATTGATCAGATCTGTAACTGCAATATCAAAGATTTCATCCGATCCATCCAGCATCAGATAATAATGGGAATTTCCGCTGACAACACTCTGTGCAATCTTTGTAACTGTTCCCGTGATCTTCTGAATATCCGAGGCAGCAGATGCATCCACCTTAATTCCGTTTTCATTCATCAGACGGGCATAAGATTTTTCACAGGCACTGACCGAATCTCCCACCGCAACAATCTGATATTTTTGCACATTGACCATGGCATATTTCTTTACCAGCCCCGCATCGTCCTTCAGCGCCACAAAATATGTGGGCTCTCCGGAAATGTTTAACAACAACGGGAATGTTGCCTTATATCCCAGATTCTGTACTTGTCCCTCTGCAGAAGACATTGCAGACTCTTCTGTTGCGCCTTCCACTTTATAAAATTTTGTTTCCATCGTTCTCTGATTCATCAGGACAAATCCTACATTGGACTGGTCTCCGCTGACACTGGTCACTCCGGTGTAAACCCACACATCATCATCAATCGCAAGATAATTATAGCCATTGGTGGTCTCCAGACTGTCTTTCTGCCCCAGTACACTGTTAAAATATCCATGTTTCAGAGATCCATAATAATCATACAGTTCCACCAGAAGATCCGCGGAATATGCACGATCGATCCATTGCGGTGCATCTTCTATTGCATAATCTTCCATCTCTCCTGTAATCGCATTACACAAAACCACTCTTCCTACAGTGGCGCCACCGAAAAGTCCCACATTATATTTCTTAACCGGGCAGATCCAATAAGGAGTTCCCGCATCATCAATCTCAAAACTCAGCTCATTAAAAATATAAGTTGGATAGCGAAACCGCAGATGACGGTAAATGTTTCGGTTCAGATGATCGCTTGTGGTATATTTCATCCCCTGTTCCAGTTTAACCAGTTCTGTATTCTGAGTCGCCATGTCGATCCGGATATATGCCGGAATTCCCTCTTTCTGGTTGGTAAACCATTTGATCAGATTTGCATACCGAAGTGGGGATACCCTCACCGGCTGATCCTGATAATTAATCTGACTGTACAGATCATCCACTTCAAACTGGGACACCATATCCACCATGCTTCCCATCTTTCTGTTTCCCAGAAGTGTGGCGGAATCCCGGTCTAAAAGCGGAATCTGATTAAAAGAAAGCTCCTCGATATCTTTAGAAAATTCTCCTTCTTCCACCTGTAAAAGACTCTGATATTTTGCCGCATTGACAATCGGTGAAGACAAAAGACTTCCCACCAGGTAAACTGCCAGTACTACAAGAAAAACGCCGGCAAATCCACGAACCGCCTTTGACTGTCTGATTTCATAAATGCCCAGACGTTTCCGCGTGATATAGACAACTGTTGCCAGTGCGATCAACACCAGGAAAAAGATCCACAGATCTGCTGAGTGCAGATTCAATGCCGGTAACGTTACATAATAATAGATTCCGATCAAGATTATCGCCAGGATCCCGGCTGCTATTTTTGATTTCTTCATAATTCTCCTTCTTACAAAAGCAGCCCCTAAAAAGGGGCCGTACTTTTCAAATTATTTTCTATCCATATGGTTCTCTGATAAATTAAATTAAAACCGTTTTCTCCAGAAACTTGGAGAAAGAACTAAAAGAATCGGGAAAATTTCCAATCGTCCAAACAACATATCCAGACAGAAAATCAGCTTGGAAAAAACAGAAAATTTCGCAAAGTTTTCCACCGGTCCTACCAGTGCAATTCCGGGTCCAACGTTATTGATCGTCGTCAGTACCGCACTGATCGTGGTTGCAAAATCAAAATTGTCAAGTGATACCAGTAAAGTGGAGCCAATGATTATAAAAATATAACAGATAAAATATACATAAACTCCCTGTCTCGTCTCCGCTCCGATCTTCCGTCCATTGACCCGCACAATCGTCACAGCCTTTGGATGATGCAGTCTCTTGATCTCCTGTGTCACGCTCTTCAGCAGAATCACCAGTCGGGACACCTTAATACCGCCTCCGGTAGATCCGGCACAGGCTCCCACTACCATAATTGCTAATAATACACTCTTAGAAAGTTCCGGCCACAGATTATAGTCCGCCGTACAGAAACCGGTTGTCGTGATCACAGATGCTACCTGGAAGGCTGCATAACGGAACGCTTTTAACACACTTCCGTACATGCTGCTGATATTAATCGTGATGATTGCCACCGCGCCTGCAATGATTCCCAGATAAGTTTTCAATTCTTCATTCTTAAATGCCTCTTTGAAATGTTTCAGAAGCATCAAATAATACAGATTGAAGTTGATTCCAAACAGGATCATAAAGACTGTAATCACCCCGTCGATATAAGCACTGTCATAATATCCCACACTGACATTTCGGTTGGAAAATCCTCCGGTACCAGCCGTACTGAACGCGTGCATCACGCTGTCATAAAGGTTCATTCCTCCAAACAGAAGGAACACTACTTCCACGGCTGTCAGAGCGAAATACATGGCATACAGAATCTTTGCTGTACTTCTTGCCTTCGGCACCAGTTTATCTGCCTCCGGTCCCGGAACCTCCGCGCGCATCAGATGCATGGCGCCTTTATCGTCCAGGGAAGTCAGCATCATAACAAACACCAGCACTCCCATACCACCGATCCAGTGTGTCAGGCTTCGCCAGAATAATATTCCTTTCGGCAAAGACTGGATCTCTGTCAGTATCGTAGAACCGGTCGTGGTAAATCCGGAGACCGTCTCAAAAAATGCATCGACATAGTTGGGAATATTTCCGGATATGGTAAACGGAATAGCTCCGAAAATGGACCACAGAACCCACGCTACCGCAACAATAACCAGACCTTCTTTTCCGTAGATTGTTGACTCTTCCGGTTTCTTTCTCGCCAGAAGAAAATAAATCACAGCTAATACCACACTGGTCATCAAAAAAAATACATAATCATCTTCCCGGTATATCAAAGAGATCAGTGCAGGAAGCAGCAGAACCAATGCTTCCACTCCCATCATCTTTCCTATAATATACCCAATCATTCTACGATTCATTACTTTCTCCCATTTGATACGATAATATCTTTAATATCCTGTACCTTCTGCGACATCGTTACGACGATCACACTGTCCCCCACTTTGATACAGTCTTCTCCATCCGGCAGAATGATCCGGTTCTCTCTGGCGATACATGCAATCAGATTATTGGGTTTGATGGTCAGATTCTTCAGTGGGATATTCGTATATTCCGCTTCGGAACGAACAATAAATTCCAATGCTTCTACCTTACCTCCCACCAGTTGATACATGGTTTCCACATTGGCACTTCCGTAAGAATTCTGTCTTGCTCTTACATAACTCATGATCATATCAGCCGTTGCCGTCTTTGCAGATACCACGCTGTCGATTCCCAGATCCTCGATCATCTCTACCCGGCGGTCTTCATTCACCTTCGCAACAATCTTTGCCACATTCTGGTTCTTTGCAAACAATGCCATAATGATATTCTCTTCATCCATACCAGTCAGTGCGACAAAAGCATCCGCTTCACGGATTCCTTCTTCATATAAAAGATCGTGATCTGTGGCATCTCCACAGATGATCGTTGCCTTCGGAATCAGTTCACAGAGTTCCTCGCAGCGATTTCTATCTCGCTCAATGATCTTCACCTGCATCCCCAACTTCGTAAGACCGGTTGCCAGATAATAACTGACACGACCACCTCCACAGATCAACACATTTTTAATTTTATTTTTCCGCTTTCCGAATTTTCTGCGAAATTCATCCACATCTACATGAGACGCCGTCACATGGAGTCTGTCCCCTGCCTGGATCCGATATTCTCCATCCGGGATCACCACTTCATTCTTGCCGTGCTCCACTGCACATACCAGAATACGGATCTGGAATTTGTCATAGAGATCTTTCAGAGCCATTCCGGCCAGCGCACTGTCTTCCGTAATAGGAAATTCTACCAGTTCTACTCTTTCCCTTACAAACGTCTCTACTTTACTTGCATCCGGAAAGATCAGCACACGCGCGATCTCTTTTGCCACGATCAATTCCGGATTTACAACCATACTGAGCCGAAGATCTTTCTTCATCATATCAATCTGTTTATAGTAGATTGGATTTCTCACTCTTGCGATAGAGTGTCTCGCTCCCAGTCTCCTTGCAATCAGACAACTCAACATATTGATTTCATCCATAGAAGTGCAGGCAATCACCAGATCCGAATGCGGTACATCCGCTTCCTTCTGTACTTCCACATCCGTAGCCTGTCCCGCCACACAAAAAATATCAAGCTTATCAATCGCCGTTCGTAACTTTCCCTCATTGCTGTCGATCATCACAATATCATAGTTCTCCTCTGAGAGCTGTTTGGCAAGTCGATATCCGACTTTTCCATCGCCGATAATCACGATTTTCATTTCTTCTCCTCCATCGTCTCTTTAGAAACCTGGCAATCTATGCTATTTTTTTCACACTTTCATCACAAAACGCAAAGGCATTATAGCACCTTTCTTTCAAAAATACAATCACAGACTTTGGCTCATTACCGCCCCCCTCGGAAAGTGTCTCCTGGCACATTCCGGGATTGAGCGCAGTCGCCAGACACAAAGAGGATCGACATCTGGATTGTCGATCCCCCTGTAAGACCTTCTTCCTGTTTCTTTTCAGAACTCCATTCCTCTGAATTTTCAGGAATTCGTCTATCATTCTGCTTTATTCTTCGGTAGCTCTTGCAGCGATCTCACGTTCCTGAACGTCTGACGGTGCCTGCTCATATCTTGCAAATTCGTAAGCATAGCTTCCGCGTCCACCGGTCATGGAACGAAGTACGGTACAATATCCGAACAGCCCGGTCATCGGGACATCTGCCTCAATGATCTGCTTGCCGCCTGCAATCGGTGTCATACCGAGCACACGTCCACGGCGTTTGTTCAGATCCCCCATTACATCTCCGGTATAATCATCCGGTACCGTAACCTTCAGAGAAGCAATTGGCTCTAACAGAACCGGTGATGCTTCCATGAATCCTTTCTTAAATGCCTGGATCGTAGCAGTCTTAAATGCCATCTCCGAAGAATCTACCGGATGGTATGATCCATCGTAGAGTACTGCCTTTACGCCTACTACCGGATATCCGGCCAGAGGTCCTTTCACCACAGACTCCTGCAGACCTTTTTCTACTGCCGGGAAGTAGTTCTTCGGAACAGCTCCTCCAACCACTTCTTCTTCAAATACATAAGGAGTTTCCAGATCGCCTGATGGTTCAAAGCGCATCTTAACATGACCGTACTGTCCATGTCCTCCGGACTGTTTCTTATATTTGGTATCTACATCAGATTTCTTGCGGATGGTTTCTCTGAAAGCTACCTTTGGTGTCTCCAGTTCAATCTCAACTTTGTATCTTGCTTCCAGTTTGCTTGCAACGATTTCCAGATGCTGATCTCCCATACCATAGAGCAGTGACTGTCTGTTTTCACTGTCTACCAGAGCTTTCAATGTCACATCTTCTGCCATCATACGTGCAAGAGCCTGAGACACCTTATCTTCCTCGCCTTTTTTCTTTACTTTATACTTCATATATGTATAAGGTACGGAATAATCGGTCTTTCCATAGAGAACCGGTGTAGCCTTTGTCGCAAGAGTATCTCCGGTCCGTGTATTATTTAATTTGGCAATTGCTCCGATATCTCCGGCAAACAGCTCGGATACTTCTGATGGTTTATTTCCGATCATCGTATAAAGTTTACCTGGCTTTTCTTCAGAATCTGTATCCGGATTGTAAAGTACATCATCACCTTTTAATACACCGGAGCACACTTTTACAAAAGAATATTTACCGATAAACGGATCAACCATTGTCTTAAATACATAGGCGGATTTCGCCAGTGAGAAATCATAATTTGCTTCAAAGATCTCATTGGTTGTCCGATTAATCCCTGCACATTCACAGTAATCCGGACTCGGGAAGAAACGCACAATATCAGACAACAGGTTTGCAACGCCCTGTGCCTGAAGATTGGATCCCATGGCAACCGGTACGATCTCGCCATTCATAACCTCCGTACGCATGGCTGCACGGATCTCCTCGATTGAGAATTCTTCTCCTGCAAAATAACGTTCCATAAATGCATCACTGGTTTCAGCCACTGCTTCTAATAATTTTTCTCTGTAAGATTCCAGATACGGTTTGCAGTAATCCGGGATCTCACACTCTTCTCTCTCCGCGATTCCTGTATAACGTCTTGCTGCATTCTTGATGACGTTCACATATCCTACCAACTTTTCATTTTCACGGATCGGTGAGAAATGAGGAGCGATGCATTTGCCATAACGCTCGGTCAGATCTTCCACGATCTGTCTGAAACTTGCATCATCTACGTCCATCTCTGTTACGTAGATCATACGCGGAAGATGGTATTTTTCGCACAGTTCCCATGCTTTTTCCGTACCCACCTGTACACCGGCCTTTCCGGATACAACGATAACTGCCGCATCTGCCGCACTGACCGCCTCTTCCACTTCTCCCACAAAGTCGAAATATCCAGGAGTATCTAATACATTAATCTTTGCCTTTTCCCACTCAATCGGGATAAGGGATGTACTGATTGAAAATTTACGTTTCTGTTCTTCCTTATCAAAATCGCTGATCGTATTTGCATCTGATACTTTTCCGATTCGGTTTGTTGCGCCTGATACATAAGCCATAGCCTCTACCAAACTGGTCTTTCCGCTCCCACCATGTCCTAAAAGTACAACATTTCGAATCTCGTCTGTTCTGTAAACTTTCATATGCCTGCCTCCTTGTGCTCATTTTTCTTACCCGAAAAGACTTATATCAGATAAAATCTGTATTTCCGACACCTCTATCTTCCAAGTAAAAATCTCATGTTTATATTGTACTAAAACTTATAGATTATTACAACTATTTTATGAATATTTCACAACTATATTTCTCAATTTTCTATTTCTATCAATTCTTTTCCGTTTTATTGAGATTTTTTACAGGTACCGCAATCCCCGGCAATAAAAATGGACACGCAAAAGAAAACTCTTTTACGTGTCCACTGATATCTGCATTAGGTTCTGTTTATTGGCTCTTTTCTACCATTTTTCAGTCCTTCAGCGACCCTTTCTCTTCCACTGTCGCAAGATCATTCCTCCGGCCAATATGCATGCTGCTATATACGGAAAAATTTCAAACAGATCTCCTGTTTTTACACTTACTCCCGGGATGTCTGTGATCGGTTCATTTTCTATCGTTACCTTTTCTGTCACAAGCGGTGTATCCTGATCTTTATATTTTAATTCAACAAGATAATCTTCCTGTTTTAATATATATCCTGCTTTCGCCTTTGTTTCTTTTATCTTATACTTTCCAAGATACAGTTCTTTTGATTTTGCTTTTCCGTCTTTCCCTGTGGTAAGTGTTTCGATCCCATCCCCTGTCTTTGCCACCAGTGTTCCATCACCTGAAAGTATGTTTTCCGCTGCCAGAATCTCCAGCGTTGTATCCGGCACCCCTTTTCCGGTAGTCGCATCTGTCTTCAGAATCTCTATTCTTCCCATTACCGGCACATCTTTAAACTCCACTACTACGGTTTCTGCCTCATCGGTTTTGTTTTCTTCTTTTGCTTCATTTCCTGCTTCACTCTGGTTTTTCTTTTCACTTTTCATTGACTCTTCTGTCTGAATCTCAAACTTCACATCTTCGCCTTTCAGGTAACCATAAGGTGCTGTGAGTTCCCTGAAATAATAGATTCCGTTTTTTAATTTCTGAGTCAACGTAAATGATCCACTTTCATCTGTTTCCACAGATTCTTTCAGCGGAATTGCCTGTTTGTCCTGGTCCAGCAACTGAAACCTCGCTTTTGCCGCCGGTATAATCTTTCCACTGACTGCATCTTTTTTCACCAGTTTTACCATTGTGAGAATCTGTTCATTTTCCACCTGATAAGACAGGGTTTCCTGATTTTCTGAGATCATGACTTCAAACGGATCTATTCTGTGATAGCCCTTCGGTGGATTCAGTTCTGAGATAATATAAGTTCCATACACAAGATTCCCTCTTTCACAAAGTTTCAGTTGTTTTGTTGTTGCGATTCCATTCTCGTCTGTTGTGATATCCCAGCACTCTCCTGTTTCCTCAGAAGTTATCCTGAAAATAATTCCTGCTAACGGAATCCTTGACTCTGCATCTACTGTCTCTTTGCCATCTGTTTCTTTTTTCTTTTCTTCCTCATTATTTTCACTCGCTTTCACCGCCTCATCTGCTTCCTCTTTTCCCTTTTCAGAACTTATTCCCTTGCCATACAATTCTTCCACATATTCTGTCTTCTTTGCATACTTCACAATCTGCAGATCTCCGCGGATCACCGTTTCTTTCACAACCGGTATGCTATATGTTTCCACACGTTCTTCTTCCCCGGATGGTCGGATTCTTGTGACGATAGTTTCTTCATTTCGAAGATATCCTTTTGGTGCCTGCGTTTCCTGTATCGTGATCGTACCAAGCGGCAGCCCGATCTCTCCTTCTGAAGTCTGATAAAAAGGATCCCCACTGACTTTCTGCTGTTCTGTCAGTCTTGCAATTCCTTTTTCATCCGTTTTAAGTGTCCATGTCCGCAACGGCTTTTTCCCCTGCTTTTCGGGATCCTCTTCATAATAACCTCCGTAATATTTCACCTGAAACTCTGCACCTTCAAATTCTGCTGCTCCGATCGGCTGTTTTGCACTGGTATCCTGATCCGCTTTTTCCAGTACAATTTCTACCGGATTTAACTGCGGATGATCCGAGACAGTCAGGATTGTATCTTTTCCTCTTTCAAGCACCACTTTATGTATGACTGTGTCTCTGGCATATCCTTTCGGTGTTTTCAGTTCTTTTATATAGTAAGTCCCTGCCTGAAGGAACTGTTCCCCACTGATTCCATTTTCATCTGTTGTTAATGTTCCTGCCTGTTGTTTACAACTTTCATCCAGATATACTCCATATTCCGCTCCCTGAAGACTGTAGCTTTTGTTTTTATCTGTCACCTCCGGGTTTGCAGAAACTTTCTTTAAAGAAACGGTTCCCTTCGGACGATATTCATAACTCCACTGCGCCAAATCCTGTCCACTTCCTTTCATTAAAATCCCTTTACAGAAAAAATCTTCCCGGTTCTTTGCATCTGCTGCCCAGACCGCTCCATCATAAACCGCATACGCCATGTGCCCGGCCAGCCCATGACCTGCCCCGTCATTCAATCCGTTTCCATATTCCAGCGTGATCCCCGGAAGCCATCCATTTACATGATCAAGCACACTCCAGACAATACACTGTTTGATCAGGTACTCTGATTCTTTTGACATGCCCTCGCACTTCACCCGGGTATCGAAAAAGTAGAACATCATTCCGATTGTCTTTATCGTCTCTTCGCTGTAAAAATCTGCAGCATTGTAACATTGTTTCTGTCCCGACTTATAAGTCTGGTTTGGATCCGCACAATATGCCCAATCTCCATTCGTAAGCCCCAGAAGTCCTTCCTGCCAGCTTTTTAAATTTTCCCATCCGTTGTCTGTATAGCGTATCATCTCAATGCTTCCGATTCCTTTTTTCAAAACCGTTGAGGTTACCGTTTCTCCTGCCGATGCATAAGGTTGGATTTCATCTTCCGAACGATCCTTTTCCTGTGTTTCCATTTTTACTTCCATGCCTTCAATCTGCCCCAGAACTTCTTCCAACTTTTCTCTGTCATACATCGGAATTCTTTCTTCTGGTTTTATTTCTCCTGCAACTGCAGTGACTGCCATACTGAAAATACTCAGTCCGGGCAACAGACATCGTAACACTCTCTTCCATTTTTTCCGTTTCATATTTCCCTCCAATTTATCTTTTTCTTCTTTTTGTCTGGTTTACGTTTCTTTCTAAAAATGCTACAATATGTTGAGAAATTGATACTACTCGACACCAAAAGGAGATACACATTATGAATTTACAAAAAGCAGGGTTTGTCGGTCTGGGATTGATCGGTGGCTCCGTAGCCAAAGCGATTCGACAGTACGTACCGGATTGTCAGATTGTTGCCTTCGATAAAAATAAAGAAGCACTGGCACTTGCAATCCAGGAAGGCACCATCAATACTTCCTGTTCTGGCATCGATGATAATTTTCAAAACTGTGACTATATTTTTCTTTGCGCACCCATTTCCTATAACAACGCATATCTTTGCCAATTAAAGGATGTGATTACCCCCGGATGTATTCTTACCGATGTGGGCAGCGTAAAGACTTCGATTCATGAAGAGATCGCACGTCTCGGTATGGAAGACTGTTTTATCGGCGGACATCCGATGTCTGGCTCTGAAAAAACAGGATTTGTCAACTCCAAAGCGCTTCTTTTAGAAAATGCTTATTATGTAATGACACCTACCGAATCCGTTCCAAAGGAAAAAGTGGAAGAATACCGCGAGCTTATCACCCTGATCCATGCAATCCCACTGATCCTGGATTATAAACAACACGACTTCATTACCGGTACCATCAGCCATCTGCCTCACATTATCGCTTCCTCGCTTGTCAACCTGGTTCGCGATACCGATACAAAGGATGAACTGATGAAAAACATGGCTGCCGGAGGTTTTAAAGACATTACCCGGATCGCCTCTTCCTCTCCGGTTATGTGGCAGCAGATCTGTTTAAAAAACAAGACTTATATTTCCGAGATCCTTGACGCTTACATCCACGAACTCCAGAATGTAAAATCCTCGATCGACGAAAGTGATGAAAGAGAACTCTATCGAATGTTCCAGTCATCCAGAGATTACCGGAATTCTATTCCTGGCAATTCCTCCGGGCCGATCAAAAAATTCAATGACATTTACTGTGACATCGTAGATGAGGCCGGTGGAATCGCTGCGATCGCAACCATTCTTGCCAGCAACAATATCAGTATTAAAAATATCGGAATTATTCATAACCGGGAATTTGAAGACGGAGTCCTTCATATCGAATTTTATGATCATGATGCTCTGGAACGGGCATCCGTACTCCTGAAGAAATACCACTATACGGTTTATGATCAATAAAGAAAAACGAGGATACACACTATGGAATTAAGTAATATCACAGGTTTAAAAGGAAAGATTACCGTACCGGGAGATAAATCTATTTCCCATCGTGCCGTAATGTTTGGTGCTCTTGCCAAAGGCACCACTGAGATTCACCATTTTTTAAATGGTGCAGACTGCCTTTCCACGATCGACTGTTTCCGCAATATGGGAATTGAAATCAAAGAAAAAGAAACTTCTGTTTATGTCCACGGCAAAGGACTTCACGGACTTTCCAAACCTTCCTGTACTTTAAATGTAGGAAACAGTGGAACAACTACCCGACTGATCTCGGGAATCCTGGCCGGTCAGTCTTTCGAAACCACTTTGTCCGGAGACGATTCTCTGAACTCCCGCCCAATGAAACGTATCATTACCCCTCTGACTCAGATGGGGGCAAATATCTCCAGTGTTGCCGGTAACAACTGCGCTCCACTGTTCATTGCGCCCGGAGAACTTCACGGAATCCACTACGACTCCCCCGTCGCATCCGCCCAGGTAAAATCTTCCATTCTCCTGGCCGGTCTCTATGCCGACGGTGAAACTTCTGTCACGGAACCGGCTCTCTCCAGGAATCATACAGAATTGATGTTAAAAGAGTTCGGAGCACCGATTCGTTCCACTTTTGAGATCGGAGGAACAAAAGCGACTGCCTCTGTCCGCTCCTGCGAAGAACTTTATGCACAACAGATCACGGTTCCCGGAGATATTTCTTCCGCTGCCTATTTCATTGCAGCCGGACTTTTGGTGCCGGATTCTGAGATCCTGATCCAGAACGTAGGAATCAACTCTACCCGTGCCGGTATTTTAAAAATCTGCGAAGAAATGGGCGGAGATATTTCTCTGCTTCATGAACATACCTCTGCCGGAGAACCTGTTGCAGACATTCTGGTCCGCACCAGCAAGCTTCACGGAACCACCATTGAGGGGGCAATCATCCCGACTCTGATCGATGAAATTCCGATCATCGCTGTCATGGCTGCTGCCGCCGAAGGAACAACCTTCATCCGTGATGCCGCTGAATTAAAGGTAAAGGAAACCAACCGGATTGAAACAGTCACTGACAACTTAAAAGCTATGGGGTGCGAAGTTCTTCCAACCAATGACGGTATGGTTATTAAAGGCGGAAGTAAGCTGAAGGGAGCAACCATCCACACCCTTTTAGATCATCGAATTGCCATGGCATTTTCCATTGCCGCTCTGATTGCAGAGGGAAATACCAAAATTCTTGACAGCCATTGTGTCGATGTATCTTATCCATCTTTTTACGATACTTTTGAGCAGTTACTCTAAATTCTGTATAAATTTTCCCCGGAGAGTACAATTTGCTGCTGCACTCTGTACTTTCCGGACTTTTTCTTTTCTTCATTTATTCCTTCTTTTTCATCAGTTTATAGAATCCCTGTAATCCCTGTTCTTCCACACTGTTGCCGATTCCATGTATCTCTATATATTGTTTCATTTTCTCACACTTTGCCTGGTCAAATGTAAAAAGATCCGCCTTTTCTTCCTTCCAGGTATTCTGCAACAATTCTTTACATTCCCCATCCTGATACCATTTTGAATTCTCATTCAGTCCTCCTGTTTCCTCTGACTGATGGTACATTTTCATATTAATAAAACGGACGTATCTCACAGGCTTCGCTTCTGCCACTTCTCCGTCTTCTATCACATGAACCGTAAACTGGCATCTGGTTTCCTTTCCTGTACCATCCGGGCCAATGCCGTCATACACCCGATATCCCAGAACCACATATCCGCTTTTTTGAAACTTTCGGAATTCTTCCGGATCAAATCCGGTCAGTTCCAGATGTTCCTTTAACTTTCCCGGTTCCTTTGCGTCCAGTTCTTTATCCGATATTTTTACCTTTTTCTTTTCCAGAGCACGAGCAAGCAGTTCTTCCTGTGTAATTGCTCCGTTTTTCGCTTCTTCCAGTGTAAAATACCGGTCTTCTGTCTCAATCTCCGGAAATTCATTGTAGCGCACACGGATCGTGCATTCCATGGAAACCCCTGCCTGATTCCCATCTTCCACGTAATAACATATCCGGTGTTCCGCCGGGGAACTTTCCTTCGGTAGTTCCATAAACCAGGTATCCAGACGTTCCTCCTCCGACATATCCGATTCATATTCTACGGTTGTCTCCGGGAGCGTCTGTCCATTCTGCACTCTTCCTGCCCCGTATCGAATCCATTTGATCTGAATCTTATCCGTCAGATCTCCGTCCTCTTCATCCTCTGCACGAACCGCAGCTAAAAGCATCTCTTTCGTCACAGTTTCCCCTTCCAGAAAATCCAGTTTCCGCTCCGCATACAATACCGGCGGATGATTCGTATCCTTCCATGCCGCATACAATGTGATTGCCTGATTTATATCTACGGCGATCTTATCTCCCGCCTGATATTTGGGATTCTTTTTGTCTTTCAGTGAAAGTGCGGTTTCATCCCAGCCACGGAAAGTTCTTCCTGTGGCTTCTGGTACATTTTCCGGGATCTTATAGATCTCCTGCCAGTATTTTTTCCCAGAACCCGGCAGTTTTTCCACATCCTCTTCCAGATTTTTTCTGTACTCCACCGGATAACTTCGACTGAGCACAACTTCCGTATCTGCCGCCTTCCCGGTTCCTGACTGATAATCTCCAGGCCGCAGCAAATAAGGAGAGTTCTCAGTCAGCATAAATTGTTCAAAGATTTCCGATGCTTTTCCACCATCTGTTCTTTTTACACAGAGACGTTTCAGGGCATACGAAGAAGGCGTCAGTCTCGCCACCTTTTTCTGTAGCAGTTTTCCGGATACCTGTGCGTAGTTTCCGCCTTCCAGATAGACCTCGTTATCTTCGCTTACGCAGGCATCTTCCATAAGAATCAGTGTACCGTTCTGATAGATTCCGCTCCCTGTATTTGCAGACTGATTCCCCGTAATCTTTCCTCCCCGGATCTTTGCAGTTTTCCCTGAACCGATAAAGATTCCTCCGCCCTTATTCGCCTGATTACTGCTTATGGTTCCTCCTGTCATCTCCAAAGTACTTCCCACATAAATTCCACCGCCTTCTGTCCCCAGATTGCCCGAAACCACACCTCCCGAAAAGCTACAGTCTGTCATAGACCGGATCCCGCCTTTCTGATTCTGCTTCAGTTCTCCGTTTTTTATCGCAGTCTTTCCGTTTCCCGGATGCAGGATTCCATACCCTTTGTTTTGTTCCACAGTTCCTCCGGTCATTTCCAGCACAGCCTGCTTATTCTGAGATCCCAGATAAATCCCGTTTCCGGAATTATTCCGTATACTTCCACCCGAAACCGTCATACTGGTAGAACCCGCCTCCGACGTGGTCGCTGCACCATTTCCTCCGTTATTCTGAATCGTACCTCCCTGAACCTTTACTGTTTTTGCCCGAAGGCCATCTCCACTCATCGACTGGACGACTCCACCGCTCATCTCGATCGTTCCTGTAATAGAAACGGCTCCGGAATGTTTGCATTGATGAATCCCCGATCCCTGGCCCAGCCGGATAGTTCCTCCATAGGAAAAAATTCCATTTGTCCTACTTCCGGAAACCGTAGTATTTTTAAGAGTCACCGTTCCCGGTGCACAAATCACTCCAGTATTACAATATCCGTTTCCGTTCAGATATAATTTACAGTTATCCGAACCAAACTCCCAGATATAATTCTGATCCATACCGGAGCGAAACATTCCCGCCGAATCATTTGCCTCATTCTGATCCACCGGAGCATACGTTATCGTAATGTCTTTTTCCTCCGGGATCACGGAAAAGGATTTGTTGATCAGGGTGTCTCCAAATGTACAGTTCTGACAGACATAGATTTTTGCGCCAGATGCCGCCTGCTCCAACGCCTGCTTTAGCGTTGTATAATAGCTGTTTCCGATTCTGGCTACATAAGAACTGCGATAAGGATCTGACGTACTCCCAGGTGCGGCCCCGCCTTTTTCCTGAAGCAGGATCTGAAACGCTTCCATTCTCTTAGACATTCCGATCGTTCCAGACAGTTGTCCGTTCTTCGCCCAGTCAAGCCACCCATATGTCTGACAGTACGCCCGATAATATATATCATATTTTCCGGCATTTATCCCGGTCAGCTCTATACGGATTGCCTCGACACGCAGAGACTGTCCTACGCTTCCGGCTGTTTCACCATTCTGTTTCCATCCCTGCCATCCAATCGACTGTACATGTGCCTGGTATCTGACCCCTACTCCCGAAAGCCCCTCTGTTTTTATTTCCAGCGCTTCCAACCGTTTCGCTTCATTTAGCGTTCCGGATACAGTTCCATTTCCTGTCCAGTCTTTCCATCCGTAACTTTGACAATACGCCCGGTAAGTAAGAACGTCTGTCCCCGCCCGTCCATCACCAGAATACCCTGTGATGCATTCTTCTGCATTTCCTGAATCAGACTGTACATCTCCCCCATTGTCTTCTGTTATTTCTTCCTTCCCGTCTTGTGCTGCATCTTCCCATTCCCCGTCTTTCTGTTCTTTTTCTGCCCCTTCACTTTCTGCCTCATCCACTTCTGTTCCTTCCATTTCTGTTCTTCCATTTTCTGTTTCCGTTTCTTCCGTTTCATTCTCAGCCACTCCCCTTGTTTCTGTCCCGTTCGCATCGTTCTCCTTCAATACCACTTTTGACATTTCTCCGCCGGAGACAGACAGATTCTCCCTCTGCCGTTTCCCCCCTGCTGCCAGTACCGTCTGGGTTCCATACAGAAAAAGCAGAATAAAACAAAGAATCTTCCACACACTCTTTCGCCGCATTTAAGTCTGTTCCTCTCTTTCTTCCACCACACCGACAAATTCCATGTCAGAAAGAACCGGTATCTTTTCCAGAAGTTCTTCTGTATAAAGCCACAAACTCTCCTCTCCGGTTTTCTTCCACCCTAGAAAACTTTTTCCTGCCTCTTTCAGATAGCCCGCCGGTAAAACATCTGCCGACAGAAAATCACCACCATGCATCCTCACCTGCTTGATCACCCTGCCGTTGCTATCCAGAAAACAAACGGTAAAATATTCTCCTTTTTTCTTCTGATATTCTTCCAGGATCACAGTTTTCTCTGCCGAAACTTTCCCGCTTCCTATCGCCTGTGCATAAGTTTGTTCTGCTCTTACATTCAAAATTCCGTGTTCCAGATCTGCTGCCCCAAAACTGATTTGATAGGTTCCATTTCCCTTGAGGGATTCACTGAAATATTCCACCACATCCGCTTTTAATTCCTCTTCTGATTGAATCGGATAAACCGGATTTGTAGACACCGTCTCCATAGAACGCCGCATCGCATTGGAAAGTGCTGTATCCAGTTCATTTTGCCGGACTGCCTTTGTCTGAACCGTCTGGATCGTCACTCCCGCCAAAAGTAAGATTCCAAGTCCCGTCATTCCTGCCACCGCATACTTCATTTTCTCTTCTCCTTCTTGCTCAACGCGCATACCCTTTTATATGGTGATCCAGCAAAAGATCCAGAACCGGAATCGTATACCTGTAATCCAGTTCTACCAAAGCACAGGGATAGCCATAGATTGTCTGGATTTTTTTCACATCCAGACTGCTGTATCCATTTTTTATCGCCTGCTCCTTACAGCTTTCGATCACCGAATCCGCCAGCCCGGAAGCCTCGATCTCTGCCACTACCGCCGCATGATACCGCTGTGCCTGTTGTGTATTCAATGATGCCGTAATATACAGCGTCCCAAAAACAGCCATCCACGCAAGCATCAGAATTCCCATCATGGTCTCTACCGCACCTTTCACGCTTCTTCCTCTTTCTCCGGGAAGTTCCTCTGATCATTCCCGGAATTTATCTTTTCAAAGTCAGTCTACCGTAAACCGATACATCAGTTCCGTTTTATACACTACACCTTCGTATTTTTCTTCCGCTCTCATCGTCAGATCATAATATCCCGGCGAAAGCATCATTTCCCCGCAATCTATTCCTGATTCTTCCCGTTTCAACAATTCTTTTCCATTTTCATCTTTCAGAGACAGTAACTGCACCGGCAGACTTTCCCCTTCCGCATTTTGTCCACTTATATCCAGTGCCTGCAAAAGATTACAGTTCTGATATCCTTCTAACTTTCCTCTTCTCACACGGATCACAGGCTGTTGTCTTTCTGTGATCGCACACACTGCTTTCGTCTCTTCCGGCACATCCATCCGTTTTATTCCGTCAAAATCCCAGACCTTTCCCCAAGCCAGTATTCCGATCAATGGCACGGTCATAAGAACAGCCGTTACAACTCTTCCGTATTCTCCTGTGATTGCTCTCATCTCACGCCACCTCTGTTCCGATCCCCCGGAAGAAAAGTAACAGAAGTTCCCTGAATCCTCCATCAGTCCGCACACCGGTTACCAGAAGTGCCAGTATGATTCCGCCTGTAAGAGCCGCCAGAATGACGCCTCCATATTCTTCCACCATTTCTTTCATAAGCTCACCATCCGCAGGACCTCGCCAAACACGCGTAAAATCAGTCCCCCTGTAAGCACAAATGCAACTGCCCCTGCATATTCTTCCGTAATCTCTTTCATCTTTTGTACCTCTTCTCTTCTTTTTCTTCTTATCTTATTTTTCTTCTCATCTTCCTGTTGCTCTTTTCCCGATCATTTATTCTTCTTATTTCTTTCTGTCTCTTCTTTCTCTCTCAGCCTTCGATTCGGAGCGTGGATACCAGATACAGGATGACCAGCATCAGGTCTGTCAACAGCTTCACCACACCTGTCAGCATCGGAAACAAGGACAGAAATCCCACACCGGAGATCATGTCTTCCGTTCGCATTTTCTCCGCCCTGCTTTGCATGGAAAGATCCTTTTTCGCCAAATCCTGTAACTGTCTTTGCAGATCTCCTGCACCGGAAGTTTCCATTCCGTACAGCATTCTCATAGCCGATGTAATCTCCGGTATTTTTAGTGAGGCAAAAAATTTCAGATAAGGTTCAATGGACACGGGATCTTCCTGAAGATTTTTCTGAAGCCTCGCAAGTTCCCGTTCCATGATTTTCGGAGCTTCTTTTGATGCCTTTGCAAGGCTGACCTGTACATTATCTGTCTGAAGGCACAGTGCCACACCCAGCAGCCAGTCCGGAAACGCTTTTTCTACCTCTCGTCGAATCTTTTTCTCTTCATTTTTTCTCCGAAAATCCGGCCACAGTACCTGCAACCACGCCAGGAAAAATAACGTCGCCGCTGGAAATATGCCCTGTTTTACAGCCATGATTCCACCAAAAATCCCCAGTACAACCGCCCAGATCCATGCCAGCTTTTTCCCTCTGACCGGTCTGTTTTGCATCACATCTTCATATTGCCTCCAGGTATGTCCTGAGACTTCCTGCTCTTCCGAGTGTAAAATATCCCCGCACAACAGTTTCATTCCCAGATACCAGAAAAACAGATTGCAGATCACAACCAAGGTCGTCACAACCTGTGAAATTCTCTGACCGGCCACACCAAAATCTTCCGGAAGCATCGCAACAGCCAGTGCACAGATCAGAAACGCCATTCCCACACACAAAGTCGCTTTCACCGCCACCTGCTGCTTTTCTTTGAGCATTTCCTGAATCTGGTGGTTCCAGAGTCTTCCGTCTTCGGTCAGCAATTCCAGAGACTCTCTGCAATCTCCTCCGTTCTTTTCCACGCGGATCATAAAATCATGAATCCGATAAAGCCGTCTGCATCCGTAAGATTTCTCAATTTCACCAAGTGCTTTTCGATAAATTTCTCCGCCTTCTGTTCCTGTACGGATCTGATAAATGGCAGCTTCAATTGCCGGATACATTTCGGCAGACTCCCCATCATTTCTCCGCTTCAAAATTCTTCCTGATTTTGCACTTCTTTCTGCCCTCGAAGTTCTTTCCCTGTCTCCTTCAAAGATTCTTTTAGTGTCTTCCAAAGCGGACAGAATCTTTGGCGTTCGGTAAAAAGAAGCTAACATCTGTTCCATGTAAGAGCTTACATCCTCGAAACGTTTTCTCTCCCGCTTTCTTTCCTGATTCAGGACATAGCACTTCCCGTAAATAATATTCAGAAAAAGAAGTACCGTTGCAATCCCAACCACTCTCAATTTCAAAAACCAGGCAAACACACCCATCACTACCGTAAGTTCTACCCGGTTTCTCCAGTATTTAGCCAAATGGATCCTCCACTCCCTCTCTTAAAAATTTCTTTTTCACATTCCCTTTCACCTCTCTTGTCAGGATCTTTCCATCTTCCACCAGAAGCTGACACACATTCTTCCCACCAATCCTGTCAAAAATGCAGATCTGATCCACATATCTCCTGATCCTTCCTGACGGCATCATTTTTTTCCGAAGAAGTACCCCAACATTGATAAAGCTGTAAATATCATTTTCCAGACGAGTCGCCGCCTGATAGTCCTGCATCATATTCTGGATCCGGTCCGGAATCTTTCTTACATCATCCGTATGGAGCGTGGTCATCCCGTTCAACCCGGCTGAAAAACATTCCAGAAGATATTTTACTTCCACCGATCTTGCCTCAGACAGCAACACCCACTGCGGATTTTGCCGGAGCGCCGTCTTGATAGCCTTCGTATAAGAAAAACGTCCCTCTTCGACTTTCAATTCCACACAATTCGCCCCCGGATTCAGTTCTCTGTAATGAATTTCCAGATTATCCTCAATAGTCATTGTCTTCTCTTCTTTCGGAATATACTCTGTCAGATATTTCAGAAGTTCTGTCTTACCCGCTCCCGGCTGTCCGCAAAACACCAGATTCATCCGTCCCCTGATACAGTTTTTCAGGAAATTTAAGATTTCTTCTGTGCAGTAACCTTCTCTTCGCATCTTTTCTTCCGTTAATCTGCATCTTGCCGGACTTTTTCTGATCGACACCACATACCCGTCCCGGCTCGTCACACTGGGATGGATCACTGAAATCCGTAGGATATCCGATTCCGCCTCCAACACGTTGTCATACTGATTCAGTTGAAGATTCACCAGATTGGAAATGCGGACACAAAAGTTCTGCACAAATTCCGGATCTAAAACATCTTCTGTCTTATAAATTCCTTTCTGTAAATGTTCCACCCAGAGACTTTGCCCGTCAAAATTCAGATCCGTAATCTCAGGATCCTGAATATAAGGCCAAAATGGTCCATACTGCGCCTCGGTGATCTTCCACTGATTCGCCGCAAGTTTCATCTGTGCTCATTCCCTTCTGTTCTCTTTTGTAAAATGTGCGGGAAAACCCATATCAATTCTGTCCATCCGGTTTTCCCGCTCGTTTTCTTTTTCAGAACACTTTGCTTTCTATGCAGGATTTCCTGTCACAGAGACTGCTGTTCCCAGAGCTGTCGTCAGCTTTTCGATTGCCGTCATAATCCCGTCTTTCAGATTGGTTCCAATCGGAGTTGCAGCAACAACGATCAGCATGATCACAATGATAGATACCACGACTAGTCCATACTCTTCGATGAAGGTTTTCATAAAGATTCACCTCCTTTCTTCTTTTCTTCCCCGGAAATGCCTGTCCTTCCTAAACCATGTTCTATCCCATTCATGACCATTTATGATCATGATCCATAAAACACGCTCTCAAAGCATTTATCGAGGTTTCGCAGCATCTACGTTCCACTTCGTTCGGTGCTGAACAAGTGCCACTGGCACTTCGCACCACCAAGGTCTTGTACAAACACAGACTTTGGCTCGTTGCTTCGCGTAAATAAAAATGAATTGCGCTTCAGAAATTGAAGCAAAAGATACATCTGAACCTGAACACCAAAACTCTTTCGGCCCGTTCAGATGCCATAGACGCCTTTCGGCTTCAGATAAGAATTACAAGAACTGTATCCCATCTGTATGCGCTATTGTACACATCGTTTTATCACTTGTCAAATTTATTTTTCCATATTTTTGCATCAAAAAAAGATTCTGTCCACGCAAAGCCTGTATTTTCAACATTCTTTACACAGTCAGAATCTTAAATTTTTCATTTTGCCCTGTCCCTTTTTGCAATTTTCAGTCTGCTTTTCAACAGGCTCCCGTTACTTCTTCACCCCATTTTCAGTCAGATTTCGGAGCATGTCCATTTCAATCGGTCAGTTTACTCTTTCTTCCAGCTCCTGCTCCATCTCTGTCACCGTTTTCAACGTTCCGGGATGTCTTTTATAAGGCGCAATCTGTTTCAGCGGTTTCAGCACAAAATCCCGGTTCTGCATATCCACATGAGGAATACACAATTCCGGCTCCTGACAGATGATATCATCATAGAACAAAATATCCAGATCCAGCGTTCTCGGTCCCCAGTGACGGATCCGCTCTCTTTTTGCTGCTTTTTCCAGATCATGTAGTGTTTCCAGCAATTCCAGTGGTGTTTTCAGCGTTTTCAGACACAGACATCCATTTAGGAATTCATCCTGATCCGTCACCCCATAAGGCTCTGTCCGGATGAAATCCGAAACCTTTTCTACCTTACAGTCCTCCAGTTCATCCAGTGCTTTCACCGCATCCTCCAGATGTTTTTGCTTATCGCCCAAGTTCGATCCCAGCGCCACATAAACTTCATGCCAAGAACGTCTTACCGTCACCGAAACAGATTGAAGCGGCAGCCCGATCGGCGCCCACGGTTTTTTTATCTCGATTTCAGCTTCCCGGATCAATGGATAAGTCAGAAGAATCTCTCTTGTCAGATTCTCCGCCACACTCTCGATCAGTTTCCAGGTGTGCTTCTGCAAATATTCTGTGATAAAATGGCACACTGCACCATAGTCTGTGGATTCTTCCAGCTCATCGGTACATCCTGCTTTTCGTACATCCGTATAAAGATCTGCTGACACCAGAAACTTCTGTCCCAGTTTTGTTTCCTCCGGAAATACACCATGATTTGCATATACTTCCAGATCTTTTATCTTAATCTTATCCATCATCTTCCCTCTTTTCCTCTCCTTTTTACAGGAAAACACAACTTTCCCTGCCTTTTCTTCCTGCACCGGCCTGCACTCACACTGCATCCCGGATTGCTTCCATCATCTGAATTGCTCTTTTATTCTTCAGCACATCATGAACCCGGACAAATCCACATCCTGTCTGAACCGCCATGACTGTAGTTACCAGCGTTCCTTCTTCTCTCTGATCCACCGGCACATTCAGTGTCAGACCAATCATTGATTTTCTGGAGGTTCCCAGCAATACAGGATAACCAAACGTCTGAAACTGAGCCAGTTCATGCATCACCTGAAGATTCATTTCACAGGTTTTTCCAAATCCAACACCCGGATCCAGCATAATTTTCTCATCCCGGATTCCTGCTTCTTTTGCAAGCCTGAGCGTTTCCCTCAGATCTGCCATCACCTCTTGCATCAGTTTTCCCGCATCAGTCCCTGTCTCTTCCGTTCCTTCCGGCAGTGTCCGGTTGTGCATCAGACAGCACGCCACTTCCGTCTCTGCAATGACCTTTGCCAGATTCGGATCATATTTCAGTCCCCAGATATCATTGATCAGGTCTGCGCCGGCATCAATTGCTGCTTTCGCAACTTCTGATTTGTAGGTATCTACAGAAATCGGGAGATCGATTTCCTTTTTGATCCGCTCGATCACCGGAACTACACGACTGATCTCTTCCTGATCCGAAATCTGAGTATGTCCTGGTCTGGTAGATTCTCCGCCTACATCGATCAGATCCGCTCCATCCTTTTTCATCTGCTCTACATGAAACAATGCCGCATCTATCTGATCATAGTTCCCACCATCCGAAAAGGAATCCGGTGTCACATTCAGAATTCCCATGACATAAGTATGATGTTTGGTGTCAAATTCACGATTTCCAATCTTCATATACGGACCTCCATATTTTTCTTTTCTTCTGCCCATTTACAGGTTGCTTCTGCCTTACAGTCAAAACAACGCCTGGATTCCTTATCGCTTCTGTGGATTAATTCCATGAACCTTCTGCTTTTCGCAATCCTTCTGTCTTCTTCACTGTTTTCTTCCATACAGTTTTTCCCGCTTTCCCAGAGGATTTTGCTCCCAGGGGTTCCATCATATTCTTTGCCGCAGTTTCTTTCATTCTGTCCCCGATGGTTGGCAATCGCTTCCAGAATAAACTGCTGCTCCTCTTCCCCGAAAAGCTGCATTCCGGAATCCTCTCTCAGATCTTCCAGAATCTCTCTTGCGATTCTCTCTCCTGATTTTTCATGAGGGATTCCCCATTCATACTGTTCATATCTTCCGATATCATGCAAAAGCGCCGCCGCATAGATCACTGCTTTACTATATCCGTCGGATTCCTCCAGATTATGAATATAGGCGATCCGTGCCACATCCAGAAGATGATCGATCCCGTGTCGGCAATAAATCCGATCCGCCTCTTTTTCCTGTAACTTCTGATAATTTTCCTGATACAGCGGATGTTCCCAGATCTTCTGTACCCGCCTCATCGGAGCATCTGAAAGAACAGCTCACTGCGTTCTTTCTCCTCCTGAAAGATTCCCCGTTTTACAACGGTCACCGTCTTGCTGCCCGGTTTCTTGATTCCACGCATGGTCATACACATATGTTCTGCTTCTACCATAACCATAACACCCTTCGGTTTCAGATAGTCCATCAGTGCATCGGCAATCTGTCCGGTCATCTGTTCCTGCAATTGCAGTCTTCTCGCAAAAATCTCCACCGTCCTTGCCAGTTTGCTTAAGCCAGCCACTTTTCCGTCCGGCACATAGGCAATATGTACTTTTCCGTAAAACGGCAGCAGATGATGCTCACATAGAGAATAAAAGGTAATATCTTTTTCCAGCACCATCTCATTATTCTCCACAGAAAATGTTTTCTGCAGATGTTCCGAACCGTCCATCGTCAGACCCGCGAGCAGTTCTTCATACATCCTTGCCACACGATCCGGTGTCTCCACCAGACCTTCCCGGTTCAGGTCTTCGCCCACACCTTCCAGTATCAGTCTCACACCCTGCTTTATTTTTTCCTGATCCATTTTTTTCTTTATCCTCATCTTTCTGCCAGCTCTATCATCTGTCCGAGATAAGACAGTGATCCAAATGCAAGGATCACATCGTTTGGTCCTGCTTCTTTTCTCGCCAGATCCAGTGCTGTCTCTACCTGGTACGCCGTCACTGCCTCACAGTATGGCCGCATCACTTCTGTCAGTTCCTCTGCCGGTAATCTCCGGTTCGGATCGGGAAGATCAATGGTAAACACCTTTTCAAGAAGCGGTCCCATATAGGCTGCAATCTTTTCGTATTCTTTATCCCGAAACACCCCCATAATCCCGAAAACCTTTCTGCCCTCTCCATAGGTCTCCAGTGTCTCCTTCAAACGCAGTGCCGCATTCTCGTTGTGGGCACCATCAATGATTACCACCGGATTCTGTGCGATACAGGTAAATCTTCCCTTCCAGACGGTTTTGGAAAGCCCTTTTTCCAGTGCCTCTTTTGAAATCTGATACCCTCTTTTTTGCAGCGCATAGATGATCTCACAGGCTGTGGCTGCATTTTCCGGCTGCACGACCCCCAGCATCTTCAGCCTGATCTTGTCAATCCCTTTATACTGAAATCTCTGTCCTTCCAGAGAATGTTCTCCGCTTTGGAGTTCTTCTTTTTTCACCGAAGAAAATGGAGCGTTCCATCGCTTTGCTTCCTGCTTCAAGACTTCCATTACTTCCGGTTTCTGGATCCCGCTTACCACAGAACAGCCCGGTTTTATGATCCCGGCTTTCTCTCTCGCGATCTTCTCCAGTGTGTCGCCTAAAAATTTCATATGATCCCGACTGATCGATGCAAAAGCGGCCACCTCCGTATTTTTGACCACGTTCGTTGAATCATGAAGCCCGCCAAGTCCGGTCTCCAGCACCACCAGATCACAGGATTTTTTCTGAAAATACAGAAAAGCCACCGCCGTCTCGATATCAAAGACCGTCGGATGGGCTCCGCCGTCTTCTGTGAGACGCACAATGGCTTCTTTTACTTCTTCTACCAGCTCTGCGAACGTTGCTTCCGGGATCATTTCCTCGTCTACCTGGATCCGCTCCAGGTAAGTCGTAACTGTCGGGGAGACGTAGCGTCCCACCCGGTAATTTGCCTCGCTTAAAACCGTAGAAGTGTAAGCAAGCACAGACCCCTTCCCGTTCGTTCCTGCAATATGAATAAAATGCAAATCTTCCTGAGGATTGTTCAGTTCCGCAAGAAGATTTCGTATCGTATCCAAGCTAAGTACACTTCCGTATTTCGACACTTCGTCCAAATATACCCTTGCTTCTTTGTATGTCATATCATTACTCATAACAAGGAACAGTATACACGCAAGCATACGCCTGTGTCAAATTTATTTGTTTTTCCTACCGGATATCCGTGCGAAGCGCCGCTAATAACGGAAGTTCGCTTCGGATGCGTTCCACCTGTTCCAGATCCAGATCCGATTCAAGAATTCCTTCCTCCGCTCCCAGTTCTCCTAGAATTTCTCCCCAGGGTGAGACGCATAAGGAATGTCCCCAGGCCACATAATCCGCCTGCTCATTTCTCGCAGTGGAAGTCCCCAGATAGAAACACTGATTATCGACCGCTCTCGCCCGGAACAACAGCTCCCAGTGGGCAGGCCCTGTGGTTCGGTTAAATGCAGCCGGTACCAGAATCACTTTTGCACCCCTTTGTACCATCATTCTGGACAGTTCCGGAAATCTCAGATCAAAACAGATGCAGATTCCTATTTTCCCAAACTCCGTGTCAAACACCGTACAGGAATCTCCCGCTGTCAGGGTATCTGATTCCTTAAAGTACTGGCCGCCTTTGATATCCACATCAAACAGATAAGCTTTCCTGTGCTTTGCAATCTGCCGCCCCTCCCGGTCAAACACGTAAGCCGTATTGTAAACTTTTCCATTGTCGTCCACCTCCGGCATGGTTCCCGCCGAGAGATATATTCCATACTTTTTCGCCAGATTACTTAAAAACTGCCAGCTCTCTCCGCCTTCTTTTTCTGCATACACAGGAAAAGAAGAAGTCTCATAAGGGCAGTGAAACATTTCCCCGATGCAGACCAGATCCGGCTGTTTGTCCCGGATCTTCTCAAGACTTGCCTCCAGGGCTTTCAGCCCTTCGTCCTTCGTCTCTTTTACCTGCATCTGTAACTGTATCACTCTCATAAGAACTCCTTCTTTCCTGTAGCTGACGGCTTTATGCCTGCTAAATTATCTCTGAATATTGTTATGCAGGAGCTTATGCTCTTTTCCTTTCAACATTCCGTCATAAAGGGACTGAATGATCGGATTTTCATTGGAAAGCTTGATCTGGGCAAGATTATCAATCCGGTAAAGCCCTTCTACTCTTGCTTTCTTTGTCCGCGGGCCGATCGGTACCGGCTGTCCGCCACCTGTAATACATCCTCTCCGGCATGCCATAACTTCCACAAAATCATAATACAGCTCGCCCGACTGGATCTTTTTCATCACTTCTCCTGCTGATTTCAGGCCATTGACCACTGCAATCTTCACTTCCCGTTCACCCAGTGTGACGGTGGCTTCTTTTACGCCTTCCACTCCACGAATACCGGTAAAACTGATTGCTTCCAGATCTGCTACTTTATTACTGTTCACCAGACGTCTTAAGACAGCCTCTGTCACGCCTCCGGTTACTCCGAAGATGGCTCCGGCTCCCGAGGAAATACCAAACGGCATATCCAAAGCTTCCGGCTCTAACTGTGCCAGATCAATGCCTGCTTCTTTTATCATACGCGACACTTCCTGTGTGGTCAATACATAGTCCACATCCTGTTCTCCGTCTGTCCAGTGTTCCGGCCGTTTAATTTCCGCTTTTTTCGCTGTACATGGCATAATAGAAACCACGATGGTCTTTCTCTGATCTTCCCGGTTCTCTCTTGCCTCTTCTTTTAAGAGTGCTCCAAACATCTGCTGCGGAGATCTGCAACTGGAAATGTGTTTCGCCAGATCCGGGAACTGATCTTCACAGTATTTCACCCATGCCGGGCAGCAGGAAGTGAACAACGGCAGATTTTCTCCGCTTTCCAGACGTTCCATCAGTTCTTTGGACTCTTCCATAACCGTCAGATCCGCACCGAAATTCGTATCGTAAATCTCATCAAATCCCATGCGGCGAAGCGCTGCCACCAGTTTGCCCAGTGCATTTTCTCCCTTCGGCAGTCCGAACTTATCACCGATAGCAATCCGGACTGCCGGCGCGATCTGAACCACAACCCGGACATTCGAATCATAGATCAGCTTCCAGACCGGACTGATATTGTGCATAATCGTGATGGCTCCGGTCGGACATACCACCCGACACTGTCCACAGCCCACGCAATTAGTCTCTCCGATTTTCCGGTTAAACGCCGGCATGACCTGCATATTGGAACCACGGTAAGCAAATTCCAGGATGCCCAGACCCTGATGCTCCTCACAGGTTCTCACACAGTCTCCGCACAGAATACATTTATTCGGATCTCTTACGATACAGTCTGAACTCTCATCCAGCGGGATCTGCGGCTTGTTATTTTCAAACCGGACATAGTTCACACCCAACTGGACGGAAAGTTTCTGCAAGGTACAGATTCCATTCTTCCGGCAGGTCGTACAATCCCGGTTGTGGGATGCCAATAAGAGCTCCAGAATCATTTTCCGATGGTGCTGTAATCTTGGGGTATTGGTATAGATCACCATACCGTCCCTCGGTTTTTCCGAGCAGGATGCAAATACTTTTCCCCGGTCGTCTTCTACCACGCACATCCGGCATGCGCCGTAAGTCGATAATTCGGAATGATAGCAAAAGGTTGGCAGATCGATTCCGGATTTTCGGATCACGGAAAGGACATTTTTCTCCTGATCAAATGTTACACGTCGATTGTTGATTGTCATATATCCCATCTTTTCCGCCTCCTTAATCTTCTACATGAATCGCACCGAATGCACAGGAACTTTCACAGGCACCACATTTGATACATTTTTCCGTATCAATATGAAATACTTCTTTGATCTGTCCGCTGATCGCACCAACCGGACAGTTTCTTGCACATTTGGAACAGCCTTTACACCGTTCCGGACTGATCACATATTTCCGCATTGCCGTACAGTTATGTGCCCGGCATTTCTTCTCATTTACATGCTCCAGATATTCATCCCGGAACAGTTTTAAGGTGCTCATTACCGGAAGGGCTGCACTCTTTCCAAGCCCGCAAAGTGCTGTCTCCGTAATAGTCTCTGCCAGTTCTTCCAGAAGATCCAGATCCTCTTCTGTTCCTTTTCCGGCTACGATCCGCTCCAGGATCTCCAGCATCCGTTTGGTTCCTTCCCGACATGGCACACATTTTCCACAACTTTCATTTTGGGTAAAATTCATGAAGAATCTCGCCACCTCTACCATACAGGTGTTGGTGTCCATGACCACCAGTCCACCGGATCCGATCATGGCTCCCATCTTCTTCAGAGAATCAAAGTCAAGACAGACATCCAGATGCGGGGTGATCAGGCATCCACCGGAAGGTCCTCCGATCTGAACTGCCTTAAATTCACCGTCTCCTTTCATTCCGCCGCCGATATCATAGATTACTTCCCTGAGCGTCGTTCCCATCGGTACCTCGATCAGGCCGGTATTTTTTACCGTTCCGGTCAGCGCAAACGCCTTGGTTCCCGGACTCTTCTCCGGTCCGATGCTCTTATACCAGTCGGCTCCGTTTTCCAGAATCATCGGTACATTGGCATAGGTTTCTACGTTATTCAGTACCGTTGGTTTTCCGAATAATCCCTGCTCTACGGTACGTGGCGGTTTCACACGGGGCATTCCCCGGTTTCCTTCGATGGATGCCGTCAGGGCGCTTCCTTCTCCACAGACAAAAGCTCCGGCACCCCGGTTGATATGTAACCGGAAGGAAAAATCAGTGCCAAGGATATGATCTCCTAAAAGGCCTCTCTCCTCCGCCTGCTCAATCGCCAGCTTCAGTCTTGAGATTGCAAGCGGATATTCTGCTCTCACATAAATATATCCCTCTACCGCTCCTACTGCATAAGCTGCGATCATCATACCCTCAATCATCTTATGAGGATCACCTTCCATAATGCTTCGATCCATAAAAGCTCCCGGATCGCCCTCATCTCCGTTACATACCACGTAATGAACCGGCTCTTTCTGTCTTGCCACCTGCTGCCATTTGTATCCGGTCGCAAAGCCTCCGCCGCCTCGTCCGCGCAGATTGGAGTCACTGACAACCTGAATCACTTCTTTCGGAGTCATGGTAAATAATACCTTTTCCAGCGCCTTGTAGCCCCCAATGGCGATGTATTCCTCCATGTGTTCCGCATCAATATGTCCACAATTTTTCAGCACCAGTCTGGTCTGCTTTTTATAAAACGGAATCTCTTCCTGGGTCGGATATTCCATACCGTTCTGCTTATACAGCAGATGACGGATGATTTCTCCTTTTTCAATGGTTCTGTGGAAAATCTCTTCACAATCTTTCACTTTTACTTTCGTATAAAGCAGCCCCATGGGCTCAATCCGCATCAGAGGTCCCATCTCACAGAATCCATGACACCCGCTCTTCTTGACCGCAACTCCTTTTGCATCCCCTTCATGGGCAATCTCTTTTCCGAATTCTACTTCCACTTCCGGATGATCTTTGACCAGCTCACACATTTTCTCGTAGATCTCACCGGATCCTCCTGCCAGACAGCCGGTTCCTGCACAGATCAGAATCCTGCATCTTGTCTGATCCATTCTCTCTTTCGAGGACACCCGAAGCTCATCCAACTGTTCTTTCTTTTCTAATTTCTGCATAAGATACGCTCCTTTCATCCTCTCAGTTCGTGAATCAGTTCCGATGCTTTATCAGGCGTCATCGCCGGATATACCTTATCATTCACCGTCAGAACCGGTGCCAGACCACAGGCACCCAGACAGGATACCGTTTCCAGAGTAAACAACATATCATCTGTGGTCGCTTTGTTTTTCGACAATCCCAGTTCACTGTAAAGCCGCTCCAGAATCGGAATGGATTTGCGTACATGACAGGCTGTTCCGTCACAGACCTTAATCACATATTTTCCTTTTGGTTCAAAAGAAAAGTTCTCATAAAAAGTTGCCACGCTGAATGCTTTTGCCTCTGTGATCCCGATCTGTTTCGCCACATAGTTCAAAAGCTCCGGTGGCAGGTATCGATATTCACTCTGAATATCCTGGATAATGGGAATCAGTGCCGATGGCTTATTTCCATGCATCGCAATGATCTCATCCGTCTTTTCATACCATGTCTGATCTACCATAAGTTACCTCCTTCTTTCCCCGTTTTTTGTTTAATTTTACGCCTTATTGGTTAATCTTTTATCAATGTATGTGTATTATAGGTGATTGTGAACAATTTATCAATTGTTTTTCTCAATCATTCGTGTATATTTTTCTATACAAACGCAAAAAAAGACCGAAATGTTGTCATTTCGATCTTTTTTCGCCTGTTTTTCTCTTTTTATTTTGCTTCTTCTTTTTCCGGTACTCCGCGATGTCAATATAAACCAAGGTTACAATTACGCAATAAACATGGCGTCCCGTATGATTACAGGAACGCCCTCATTTCTAACAAACGTACTTTACATGAGTTGGAATTTCAGGTTTTTCTTGCCTTTTTCTTCCGCTCCTGTTATATTGATTCTATCACAAGGAAGATCCGCAAGAATGTTAAAGTTCTTCTTCCTTGTGAGCTTCTCTATTTATATGAGCTTTACTCCTTTGAGTAGAGCTTTTTTATTTTTTCGGAGACAGATCATTCGCTCTCTGAATATTCATACGTGTCCTCACCGGTCAGCATGACCACTCCGGTATCTTCCACAATACACTTTTCCTCGTCCAACGTCCCATATGTTGATACATCTATAGTGCTTCCTGCAAACTGCAGTCCTGTTCCATCTCCGAAGTCGATTGCGAACCAATTATAACCACTGTCTTTTACTCTCTGATTGCAGAACTCAGCGTACTGTTCCATCGTAACCTTTTTCATGGTTTTCATTGGAACCTCTATATAGGCATACTCACCTAATTTTTTATCACTGGGACCATTCATTACATCACCCACCTGAATTTCTGCTTCCATAAGTGGATTCACGTCTTCTTTCTGTGCGGCTTTCATTCCATCTTTTACTCCATCAGAAAAGCCACATCCTGATACAGTCAACATCAATCCGATTAATACTGCTGCAAACATTCCCTTTTTCATTTTTCTTCCTCCATTTCGTCTTGCATGCTCCCTGAATCAAAAAGAACACCTTCCACGACAAAGGTGCCCTTTCTTAATGGTACGTACTTGAACGAACATGTTAATTATACCATGCTATTCTACAATATCAACAACAAAGTTTTTCCTTTATTGCGTCCTGCAATAAGCGTGAAAAATTAATTCCGGCTTTTTCTGCCTCTTCGTTCAAATAATACGGTATGGTGCAGTTTTTCCGCACCATCCGATTTTCTTTTCTCCGATACTCAGTGATGTCAACATCGACCAGGGTTACGATATCACCCTCCGCTTTTTCGATTTCTTTCGAAAACGGCTCTGGCAATTCTTTTCCCTCGTCTTCTAACTGCAATGCATTAATGCCGATGGCATCCCTCGCCATGAAGATTGCATCACCAAGGTTTTTTCCCTCAGTATACACTTCAAAATCCGGAATTGCCACAAAATAGCCTTTTTCATCTTTAGACAACACCACCGGATATACCGGTATATTTTTTTCCATGACCTACACCTCCTTAAACTGCTGCTTGGTTAAGACAAAAGAGTCTGGGGCTTAGCCCCGTCCTCTTTTTCCTTGATAAACAGTCAGGGATTAAATCCCTGTCTGTTTTAAGATTGCTCTTGCAAGCCTTTCGTTTATCTCCCGATGCCTCGGGATGGTAACCGTTTTTTCTCCGTTGGTGTAAATGTCGTGATTCGCTCCATGTCGGAGCAACCACCAACCGGCTCTCTCGAGCATTCTTACCAAGTCTGTCCGTTTCAAGTCTGTACCCCCTTTCTTTTGTTTATACTTATATTATACGTATTGAATACGCATACGTCAAGCGATGATTCTAAATTTATTTTATTATTTCATCAGACGACTGATCTTCAAGCCACTTAAAGGCTTCTAAGATATTACCATATCCAAACACTCTATTCGCACACCAGTTATGTATCAGTCTGTGTCCCTGGCATGATATACTGTTTCCAATGCAAGCCTGTTCTCCGCAGATCACACATCTATACAGGTTCTCCTCTGGATGGCTCATCTCGTATTTCTGAAACGTATCAATGTTCTTTCTGTCTATCTGCTCATAATTTTCATGCACCTTTATTTTCATTCTCTCACCTACTTTGCCGGAAATTCATATACAAGATTCTTCTTGCATGTTGCTGGTCTTATCGCCCGTGCTGATTCATCAAAGAACTCAACCGTATAGCATGCCTCCTCGTAACTGCTGCAAAATTCTTTCAACACCTGCAAACATCGTTCCTTTGTTGGGTACTCTGCGATTTCTTCCAGGCAGCCATCAGATATCCAAATTGTATGTCTGACCGTTTCCTTCTTCCCTTTGCGGTTTACCTGTTCTGAATACTCCAGAGCATTAAATGCTCGTCCAAACCACAGGATTTTCTCTTTATTATGGCTTACAATCAGCATTTCCCAGTCCTCCTTTATACGGTTCCGGCAGTGGCATCCAAGCATTAACGAACACGCCCACAGAAGCGTATGTTGCTTCGCAATCACTTGGATAAAAAGCCCCGTTTCCTTGTTTGTCCACTTCATATGTTGCAATGTCCGGAAGTGTTACTCCCTCATTTTCAAACGATACAAGCACGTATTCTCCCGGATCCGGCAGCTCTTCATTGATGTCTCTCCATCCTTTTTCATTTTGAATCAGTGTAATTCCCTCTTCCATCTTTTCTCCGCTCAGAATCATATCAAACCACTTTTTTTCGATCGTCAACGTCAGCAACTTTTCCACCTCGCTTCCTCGTATTCTTCCATCGTTGGCCTTTCGCCGTCCAGATCATTCCATCTGTACAGTTCACCCTCTTCCTGTTCCCACTGTGCCCGGTAACAATCCCGACACAGGCAAGATCCGGAGAGCCATCGCATTTCTTCCCAGTATTCCGGTTTCTTACATCGCTTGCAAATCACGATCTGTTTGTCTTCATTCATTTTCCACACACCATTCATTTTTATTTTTCATCCGTGCTCCTTTTTCATACTTTGTACATTCTTCCACTTCACAACCACGGGGATTCTGTGTGAGCCAACCATAATCGCAGATATTGACCGTCGGCTGATTACTCCTATACCTACATGTCAAACACAGATGCCGATCCGCATTAACTCCAGATCCTTCCTGTAGTTTTTTCTTTGCTTCTTTCTGTTTCCGTTACTCTGCTGCATAATGAGCGACTGTCCCATTTGGAATACCGGTTTTCTCCGCAATCGCCCGATTTTTATATCCTTTTTCCACCAGATCCCAGATTTTGACTCTTCTTTCTTCTGCCTGACTTTTCCTTTTAATCTTACTCACCTCTTATGACATTTCAGCGGACTGATTGCCGATTTTGACTCTACCCTTCCGACACGGACTTTCACCCGACTGGTTGCTTCCTTGTATTTTTTTATCTCCCTGACTTCTTCCACTCGTGCTGCCTTAAATTCCTGATATTTTCCACAGCGATCATGGCAGCCAACATGGCGTTCTTCGCAGTCTTTACATACTGGCCGGATCATAATATCACCCATCCTCTCTCTTATGCCAAATCAATAAATACTCATGCCGTACTTACGTGCAATTTCCCTATCTGCCTTTAGTACGCCCCCCCGATCGTCGTATAAGCTGTCCGGCGGCTATTCAGTTTCAGATCAACCTCTGCACCGCAATTTATGCATTTATACGAAAATTCCGATGTCTGTAAATTTGTCTGGTACTTAAAATGCGATCCGCATTTACAGTCAAGATAGAGTTGCTTCATATCATGGAAGAACGTCTCATGTCCACACTCGCAGGTGTGAGCATTTGTGTATTCTTTCGTGCAATATCCTTTGATCTTTCCGCACTTTTCACACTTCGCAATAATGAATCCTTTCACATACTCTGCCTCAATTCCTGGATCAACTTCTCTCTTTTGTTCCGGCTTTTCTTCCTTATGCTCGCCCTTCCAGTCTGATCCGAATAAGTTTTCTACCCGGCTTGCTTTCTTTGTCTGTCGCAATTGCGATAAATCCAATTCTACCGGTTCTGCTTCTTTTACCGGCTCTTCCGGTTCTTCCGGCATAGCCTCTGGCTTCGGTACGGGCGCAGGCTCCGCCTTTCTGTTCTTGACTGCCGAATCCTCTTCATCCCTGTGAAGCTCCATTGCAAGGCCGATAATTCGTCTTGCGTCACTTGCTGTTACCTCAAAACTGTTCTTTCCAAACTCACTAATAATTTTAATTTCCACTGCTATTGCCTCCCATAAAATCAAATATTGTCAACTGCCCCTCATGGAGCGTCGGCTCTAAAACTTCTGATCCAGAATTTCATCCAGTTTTTTCCGACTATCTCTCAAATACTTCACGTAATATTCCGGATCCCGGCATCTACGCATCACTACCAGATCATTTCTTCGGATTGCATCTTCCATCCCCAAAACGTAACGTACCGGTTTCATGCACTGACTGGCTTCTTTGTCCAGATCCGGACTGAGCTTTCCTCTCAGGTACTGGTAGTCCTGATTTTCTTTCAGGACCTCCAATGCTGCCTTTGCTTCTTTCCGGATCACGTCCGGGTTCGCCATATAATCACCGTCAACCTTTTCAGGGATCTTCAGATAATACTCCTCCGGGTATTCTGTCGGCTCCAGTTCCATCTCTATTCTCTTCCGGAGATAGAGCACATGATTACGGCATAAATTCATATTTACGCCATCTGGCCAGAATGGATCAGCACCACCATGTATTTTCAGCTCTTCATACCGCCTACGGTTGTCCAGAATCTCCGCTCCCAGTTCCTTACTCAGCTTCTTCTGATCCGGCATTTTCGTTGAACTTTTCATTGATTGCCTCCATGATCTTACCGATCCGAACCTCTCCGATCCCTTTTACAGATCTGATTACTGCTTCAATATCTTTTACATCCAGAACATTAGCTGACGATTTCCCGTCTTCCCAACCACTCTTGTATATATCTGTGCAGAAATCCTCAAACTGCCTGTGATCGTACCTTTTCGCAGCCTTATAGATAGATCTGTTTACCAGATATCTATTCTCATGATTCTTCTTTGCCATTATCGCTCCCCTCCTCTCACGATGCCTGTTCTACAACGCCAAGTTCTTCTATGATCTTTTTCAGTGCGTACTTGCCGTTGGCCGTCAACTGTCTTTGCCATGCTCCCTGTGATGGTGCCCACCGGAAGCCATTCCCTTTCAGAGTGCTTCTGATTGCCTCATCCGGCTTTCCATCGAACACAATCTGTATTCTCATTAGATCCGTGTTTTCGATCACCTTAAACTCACCATAATCAGCCTCAGAGCTGCCTTTCTCTTTTGTCGTTTTCAGTTCTTCCACTCTCTGTTTGAGTCGCTTAATATTCGCCAGATTGTTTGTCAGATGATATCCGGCATATGGAGCCGTTCCGCATCTCCATGTTTCACATGCCATTGCATCGTTATATCTTTGATCTGCTTCTCTGTCAGGAAGTCGCATCCGGTCATGGTTCCATTCTTTCGCCAGTAGGCATTTACATCTTTCATTAACTGGTGGTTCTCTTCCAGTGAAGCGATTTTCTCTTCCAGAGCTTCAATAGCGTTTTCATCATCGCTCTTGATGATTTCTTTCCCATACAGAAGATTCCGCAATTTTTCTTTGATCGACTGACAGTATTTATAGTATTCCTGGTTCTTCTCCCAAGCCTTGACCTGTTTTTCTTTCTTCTTCACCGGAAAGTTTCCGGCTCCTGAGATCATCACTGACGGGCACATACAGCCGATTCTCGCATCCTCGTTGAAATATTTCCCCATGTTCCGGGCATATCTGTTTGCCAGTCTCCAAGCTCTCTCCCGGTACTTCTCTCCTCTTCTGGCAACCACTTCCTCCGCCAGGTCATATACTTCGTTTACGTCCTCCTGGTATTCTTTGGTTCTGGATCCCAGCTGATACTCATTAAAAGACATCATATTCTGTGCTGTTCTGGCTGCATCTTCATTGATCTTAACGTATTCTCTCTCGCTCATAGCTTACTCCTCCTCAATCCCTTCTCTAACCTCACAAACGATTACCGGTTTTGATTCATGGTTCAATCTGGAAAGACTCCACCCCTCAGATACGTTGCTCATGGAGATGTAGCCATCAGGTGTGATGTAGATATGTGCTCCGTCCGTCTGGATCCCTCTTTCATCTCCGAACTTTTTCAAAATATCCGCTATGATCGCAAGGTGTGGAAAGCACTCAGCGTACATCTGTTTAAAATCCTCTTTTTCTGCCTCCAGGCGTTCCATCTTTGACATTTTCACTTCCTGCATATCCTCTTCCTCCTTATATTCCAGTGACACATGCCACCAATTATCGCTCATACTCAAATCTAAGATTCTTGCCTTGCGAATCTTCTCCATGGTTTCCATGCTCACGATATCGTCCGACGAAAAATCTTTTGATACTCTGCCTTTTTCATCCTGTTCCGTCAGCGTGTAATGGATCCCTCGCTCGTCCGCCGGATCGGACTTACAGAAGTCCAGGAACTTCTTGCCGATCCATTTCTTTAAATCATCCATGGTCACTACTCCCTTGCTTATGCCATAACTTCTATTTCCTCTGTAACACGGTTGAAATGGTATACACTATCTGACAATTTTTCTTCTGCTGAAACTGTATTAATATTCCCAAATCTGACAATCTCTTTCAGATCCATAGTGTTTGTAACATTATCCTCCGGGACAAGAATAATCTCTTGTATACTTGATGGGAATATATACAGATCTTTCCCAAGCTCTTCTGACAGCTCTTTAAGCAGGTCTTTTCTCAGTATTGAGTTTGCACCAAACATCTTGTTCTGATTTGTCATAACATACATCGGTGGTAAGCTCATTTCTTCCACCATTTCTATCGGAATTCCCGACAACTCCGACAGTATCTGTGTTATTGATGCGACCTTTGTATGATCTTTTTCAATCAGATTATGCTGTGCTTTCTCTTCTAACTCCGTCTGGCTGATATGAAGATCCTGCAGCATTGCATTTCTCAACAAGAACGAGCTGCTATAATCATCGGAAATCATAACTCTGTATACGATTTCAAGATCCAGAAAATGAGTGTGAACAAGATTTTGCAGAAATTTCTCATTTCCAGATCTTCCAACCATGCAAGGAATTACATGTTCTAAAACAAACTCTTTGTTTGCAATCTTGGTGAGATCAAATATTGGCATTTCTTCTTTTGAACAAACTTCTACGATTTTATCGGCAACTTCCTCTTCGCTCATTTTCTCCATGTCGTCAATATAAAAAACTGCTCTCGCATTATCGCCAGACTTGATACTTACTCCCTGCCTCGTTCTATTATTCTTTTCAACTTCTACTACCATTGCTTCTGCTTGCATTTTTTCTCCTACAATTTTTGCGATTCTTTCTGTTCTTTCCTTCATGACTCTTCTCTCCTTTTCTACTCATAATCTTCATACTCGATCCCGGCCACTTCACAGATGATCTCATAGTCAGAACCGTTGTCATACATGTTCCGGAGCGTCTGCCCGTGGATCGTTCCATCCCACATGCTGATAGCTTTTTCAATAGCCTCATTCAGCCTCTGATTGCTTCTGTCTGCCATTATTTCTCTACCTCCTCAATAATCTTTGATGCAAGCTCTTCGCCGTATTTTGTTGCCAGGAACATTCTTGCGTATCCCCATTCTTCCGGACTGTTGGACTTGTCAAACATTCCTACTGCATCCCTCCGACACTGTTCTTCTGTCAGATCTCCTCCGGCCACTACTTTGATCCGGCTGTTGATCTTCTCTAGGCGTCTCATTGCTTGCCGTCTCTCTTTGTCCAGATCCATCATAATGTTTGCAGCCTCCAGCATGCTCTTAATCAGTGGCATCCCTCCGGTTTTGTACAGAGTAGCGATCTGATCTTTTCCACCGGCTTCGCTAATTGCCGGGTGCCAGGTGTATACTGTTTCAATGAGCTCATACTCACGATCTGAAATCTCAACGCCAACTCTTTCCTCAAATTCATGCTTCATCATAGCTTTTGTCCTCCTAAACTCTTTCTAAGTATGTGATACAACACTCATTTATCAGTTTCCGTTCGTGTGTTTGTTTTCTTTTGATGACTGAAGTATACCGCTGTATAACGAGCATTGTCAAGCATAGCATTACATATTTTTTCAAAAAAAATAGAAGCATCTGCTTCATGCTCCTATTTCTCTACCTTCTCACTATAAAAAAATTTTTTATTATTTTTCTTCAATAACCAATTTGTAACCCATTACATTCAAAATAGACTCTACCCTTTCGTACCCTACGATATCTTCATCCAGAACTTTGTATAGTGAGTTCACATCAAAATCCAAATCACACCCATCTTTGCGCTTAACTGCTACTTCTAATCCAAGAGCATTAAATATCTCACGGACTGTAGCAAAATTCGGATTTTTTCTGGAAAGCGTACCAAATATCGCCTGACGTGATATACCGAGTTTTTTTGCAATACTTGATTGCGAAATTCCTTTTTCTTCCAATACTTCCCTGATATATTCTGCTTTATTCATGATAGTACCCTCCCTTACTTACTAAAGAATACAGCAAATCATCCTTTTTCGTCAAGGTGTGTGTTACATTTTGGAACATACATCTAATCTTTCATCGTAATCACAATCATATACCGATTTTTCGCACATCTGGCATAACATCACTCTGGCTCCGCAGCGTGGACAATATGAAACTAACCCCCAGTCAGGATCCCATGAGAACATATTATACTCTTCACAGTACGGACAAAACCCAGTTGTCAGGGATTCTTTGATGTCCGCTAACTCCTGGGCTGTCCGTCTCATGCGGTTCTTTAGGTTCCGGTTCTCTGTCTCACGAACCTTAATGCGCTCATTTTGCCTTTTCAGGCTTTTTGATCGCTTTTTCAATCTTTTCTTCAAGATTATATTTTCAGTCTTCTGAATCACGCTTTATCGCCTCCATCGCATTTATCATCAAATACATACTTCGCTCCCGGAAGTGTAAATGCCCTCGGCGAATATTCCGGACCTGATACAAGCAGCCCCAACTCTCTCATTTCTTTCATGTAGACACATGTCGAACTGGTGGATTTCAACCCGACACCTTCCCCGATTTCACGGACACTTGGCGGATATCCATTCTCCGCCATGAACACCTTACAAAATTCCAGAATTTCTTTATGTCGCTTTTTCATTTTCTCTGCCATGATTCTTCTACCTCCAATCTGGATCCACTTTGTATAGGATCGCAATAAGCACCGGATCGTATTCTGCTGATAGCGGATATTCTCCACAGAGCCGATATACGATATCTTCAATGTCTGTCTCGTCCAGATCCTCCAACTTACAGCCGTATTCCTTTTCCAGATCCTCAAGTTCATCATCCAGGGTCACCAGTTCCTCCACCGGTTCCGGTTTCCAGTCTTTCGGAACCTTCTCATACTCTTCACGTCTTCGCTCCCAGTATTCATCCTCATTTATGCTCCACATTTTTGCTCCTTCCAAATTTCGTTAGCTTCTTTCTTGCAATCTCGCTCTGTGTAATAATCATACAAGAACTCTTTCTGTGCTTTTGTCATGTCTCTAACCAGGCTTCCGGTCGCAAATGCGATCCCCTGCGATGGATTGTGAAGCAGCACCCAGCCCCGATCTGTAAGCCAGCCTCCAGCGTCAAATATATCTTCGCTCCGATCCGGGTAATTCTCTTCCACATATTTATTCGCCCAGTCTTGGTGCTCTCCCCACTCAACTTCATGGAAAGTTCCATTCGGCTCCAACCACCCGAAATCTCCGGTTGTATGCTCTTTTTTATCCATCATACGGGTTATGAGGCTGTCAAGTCTCGCCTGCCATCCATCTTCGTCCGTTTCCTCTCCAAGTTCTTTTCTTACTGCTCTTTGTTCGCTTTCCGAAAGATGTTCCATCGCTACATTGAACCTTTCCGTCATTCGGTCAAGCTGACTTTTTAAAACTTTTTTCGACCAGGGAATTTTCCATATATTCATATTGCCTGGTAGCTCTTCCTCTTCTCCTGCCCCGTATGTTTCTAGGTGGTATGTTCCGTCGGCGGTATTGCCTTTCAGTGCCGCTCTTCCCATCAGGATATCTTCCGCATACCTCCGGATCTGAGCTTCCGGCGTATCTGTTCCGGTCATACTATCTGCCAGGATCTCCATAATTTTCCCGATACTCTTTTCTCCAGAATAAAACCACTCTCTTGTGATCTGAGTGATAAACTCTCCAGTGATTCCGAACGAAAGTGTTCTCTTTTCTCCTGCCATCTCCGCACCTCCTACTCCTGATTGCAATAATCAATAAATGCCGTGATTGCCTCGTCTGCTTCACACCGAGTGTAAAACTTCTTTTTACGGTTCTTCTTTCTCCACAACGGTAATCCGTGCATTTTCCGCTGGTTATTTGTCAGTAACATCGGTATCATGTTTTTCATACTCTCTCCATCTCCGGAGGTCTGCCGCCTCCGGTCGGCACTATGTAATCAATCCAGAAGTAACTCCTGGCTGATCGTGTACTGTTCCTGGAGCTTTTCAAAAGCTCTTTCAGTTACGGTGTATTCTCTCCAACCAAGCCGATATTGAGCTGATTTTGACAGGTTCTTAGATTCCAGAACTCTGTCAAATGTGATGCCACGACCTTTCAACTGTAAGGGAGTGTTGATGTGGTAATGCCTGCCATAATAGCTCCGCTCTGCTTCGATCTGGCACTTTGGCTTCTGCTCGCCCATTTCTGGAGTGTAGCAGTACAGCCCCGGCTTCTCTGGAATCACTGCCGGCTTTTCTTCCGGTCTTGCATTTTCCAGGCGTCTTGCTCGGATCTGCTCCTGGAGCGTTTCAACTTCTCCAGGTCTAAACTCTCCTTTCTCATGACAAACCGCCATGATCTCTGCATACTCCTCTACTACCTGGTTGTCAGATGCCAGAGTGATGAGCTGTGTCAGGTTCGAAAAGATGTTACTGTGTGTCTGTGGAAATTGAATAATTGTTGCTGCCATGATTTTGTCCTCCTATGCGAAAATGAATTTTCTAAGATCTTCGTCTCTGCAATCACTGTCTAACCATTTGTCGAACTGATCCGGAAATCTTTTTTCCAGTTCATCCATGAACCACCCTCTCAGGATTGGTGCTTCCAGATCAGTCATTGCGGAAGTTGCTTCCCACTGATCCAGAAGCTGTTCTGTTGAAAGTGTTGCAACCAAATTGATTGCTTTCTGTTCTGATACCGATCTTCTCATGACTCACCCCTCCTCAATACCACTCACCAGTTACTGCATCGTAACTCATACACTGAGATACATAACTTGCGACCTCACGATATTCGCTGACTGTTTCCCAGTCAAGTCCGAAGCTGGCGATCATCGCACCCTCAAGGGTTCTATGACCTACGCTGTGAAGTTCAAATGTACCGATAAGATTAATAAGCGTTGATGCTGTCATGATGTGTACCTCCTATTCTTCAACCTCTTTGACGTAAATGTATCTCTCGCCGTTTCCGTTCGTGTGTTTGTTTTTGTTGATGGTTGAAGTATACCGCTGTATAACGAGCATTGTCAAGCATAGCATTACATATTTTTTCAAAAAAATTAGAGGCATCTGCTTCATGCCTCTAAATCTCTACCTTCTCGCTATTAAAAAATTTTTCAAAATCTCTGACCACTTTGCCTTTCCAGTTTGCAAAAACAATTTTTCAAATCGTTCAGCTCTCAAAACATTGCAACCAGAAAATGCAATCCACCCTGTTCAGTTTTGCGAAGTCAGAAATTAAGATCGACCGCCTCTTCCCATCAACTGAGGTGCGTCTCAAAATCTTGTCATGCGAATAGTCTACCCCGAAAATCATTTTTTGTCAATCAGGAATTTTTCACCATGGGTCAGAAAGTGGTTTGCACCGAAAAGCACACGTATATATATTATATATTTTTTTATTCTTTTTTATTTCTTTTTCTTTGCTTCTTTCTTTTCTTTCTTTTTTCTTCTTTTTTTGCGTGATAGTCACAGTAGCATATACAGTGATAGTCACTGTGATAGTCACTGTGATAGTCACTGTGATAGTCACGCAGTTTTACATATATATAGGAAGAAAGTCATACCATTTGCTCAAAATTCTTCTTTTTTGTCCTTGTAGCAGTTACAGTAGCAGTTACAGTAGCAGTTACAGTAGCAGCTACAGTGATAGTCACAAAGGATGCATTGGACATCTCGACCAACTCTCTACCCCTTCTTTGTACATTTCGTACAGCCAACATTTCGGAGCAAATTTTTCTAAAAAGCCATATACCTGTGGCTGCGTAAAATGCGATTTGAGACATTTTCCACATTAGGTGATAGTTGTATCGAAAAAATTATTTTCATGCGGAATCAAAATAATGCACAATTTTGCCCATGCCAATTTGTACAGTTTTTCTATTGACAGAAGTTTCAAAGTGTGTACATGGTTTTACCTCTTTCTTGCAATAAAAAAAGCCCCAGGCATCCGAAGATACCCAGGGCGAACGTGATGTACTACCTCGATCAGGAGGATTTTTTGCGTATGCGTTATGCGTATAACATTGGTTTGCGTGTTGCGAAATTGAATCTGCACCATGAAGCGTTCCGGAATGTCGGACGTTCTATCCGTATGCCTCCGTAGGCTCTGTATAGCCTCATGGTGCGTTCTTGTTCTGGTTTTCAGGTTCTTCTTAGTAGGAGAATAGAAACTGCCTATTTGACAGCTTCTGACCGCCATATCCAGATCTGGCGATTATTTCTTTACCAAGCGAATCTGGATTGCTTCGATTCCTTTTCGGAATCCGACAGAACCAGATGCGAATCCGGCAGCTACCCAACCAGTCCAACCAATAGTCTGGATGTGAGTCCGATACTGCAGCTCGTAGCCTTCCGGCAATCCCTCGATCTCCAGAATGATCGCTTCAAGCCGCTTTCTCTGTCCCTTTGAGCCGATCATGGTGTCCTTGGTAATGTAACCAAGATCTACCCAACCGGTACCCTGAATATGGCATTTGCCTTTCAGCTTCAGTTCTACTCCCAGTTTTCGAGCGGCATCTTCCAGACTGATCCACAAGGCTTCAAGTCTCTTGCTGGATCCGGTCGTGCCTGCAGTCTGGCCGTCCCGGACCTCTGCACAATCTCCGATGCTCTGGCAGTGAGCTCTGTACTTGACGCCCATGTCATTTACTGGATCACCGGGAATCTGTCTCGGACCATTATTAACAGATGAACCACCGCCAAGAATTTCACTTGGAAAATCCCGGTATACTTCGTTCATGTCCACTCGGCCAGAGATCCCTGGAACTGTGCCGGAGCTGCTATACTGCCACATGTCATAGGATCCGGATATACCTACCGGTTTCTGATTGGAATACCGTGCAACCCACTTCGTAAAGCGATCCAGTCTGTTTCCGATATATTTCTGGTACCAATACTGGCCAGAATAGATGCCGCACCAGTAACCGGCAGCCTCGATAATGTCGCCAAATACAATTCCGTTCTGGACTGCCACCGACTCTGTTCCGGGCTGTTCCAGATCGTAATAGATCGGATAGGACATCTTGCCTTTATACGGAGCAACCAGTCTGAGGGCATGTGCTGCCTCGCTCTTAGCCTGTGCGGTATTTTTAGCGTAGCTGTAAATATATACGCCCCAAGGGATTCCAAGCCTTGTACACTCGTCAGCATTGCGCTTATACTGCTTATCATCCTGTGATGCGATATTATCTCCATAGCCACACCGCAAGATAGCACCCTGTACACCCGATGCTTTTACTTTTTCCCAGTCGATTGTTCCGTTGTGATAACTCACGTCTACGATTAATTTACTCAAGCCAACCGCCCTCCTTCAACTCTTCTTTCTTCTGTTCGATCTCCGCCTGGTATTCCTGCTCAAATTTCTGCGCCTCTTCCAGAGTCATTTCTTCGAGCTCTGCAACTTTCTCCGCTGTATAACCGTAAGCGAAACTCTTTACGATTTCCTGTACTGTTTGCTCTGTCATTTTCTGCTCCTTTCTTTGCATACAAAAAGAGAGCCAACATTTGACTCTCTAAAAAAGTGTTGATATTTGTTTGTACGTGGCATATAATATAAGCAGATAGAGCAATCGCCCACAAGGTGGGTTGACCTCGTTGTTGAATGATAGAATTACCACCCTTTCACTCCGTCAAAGTTTTGGGGTGGTTTTTCTATGCTTTAAATCAGTGACAAATCAAGTAAATGAATGTCAGCAGTGATAAAATGAACATTCCGAAGGCCATCAGGTCTTTAAAATCAAAATGTCTCATCAGCACCACCCCCATTCTATGTATAGAATCGAGGTCAGCCACCCTGCAACACGATTGCTCCGTATCTATCTTACCATCATTTCTGCGTTACCGCAATTCTCATTCTTCATCCGAACTACACTCCGGAATACCGGCTACACTCGTCAGTAAAGACAGTACCCCAGCCAATGCCGCAGCAGACATTACATACTTCCAGTCTACCTGGCCAAGTGCTGCCGCCGCTCCAATTCCTGCGATTGCTGCCTGCGCAACAGTCTTAACCGCACGGATCATAGCTTTCTGGATCCATTTTCTGGTATCGACCGATACCTTGAACACACAATTTTTTAACATGTCTTTTCTCCTTTCTTTTTCATCAGGTGCAGCTCTTCAATCTCGTGCATCATCTTCGTTATCATCCCATTGCCACCTAAAGCGTGGTATGCATCGTACATTTCCATAAAATTTTCATAAGCGTATGATGGAATATCACCCAACATCATGTACTTATCGTGATACTCGATCAGTTGGACCCGTAACAGGAGCATTGTACCCTTGCTATTCGCCAACCTCTCCTCTGCTTCCCTTGCGATGCGATCATCTCTTTCCTTGGCATCTGCGATCTTCTGTTTTTTCTGTTCCTTCAGGAGCCAAATTATGTACCCCATAATGGCAGTTAAAAAGATCGGAAGGGCAATGAGATAGGTCTGAAACAAAAACTCTTTCATTTTTTCAACCCTTTCATAGTATTAAAATACGCATAAAAATAAGACCTGTTACGGTCTTGCTCTGATCTCCATATGTTCCTCCTTTCTTTCGGAAAACAAAACCCACAGCAAAAGACATGATAATCATGCACTTTGCTGTAGATTCTTAATTAAATGGTAAAACTGACAAAATCCATGCAGAAAAAATCATAGTCACGGCGGACTCGACCAACGTGACCGATGTGATTAATGCAATCTATCCGCAGATGGCTATATCAAACTATGCTACAGGATGCTTGGTGAACGTCATCGTCAATGAGAAGCTCTGGTGGAGCGGTGTGGTCTGGACGAACGGTGGTAACAATGGAAGAATCTGGGGAATGCTATTAAATTTCACGTCAACGACTGCATGCATTTTCAATAAGACCAGTAGTAGTGCAACTCCAACGACAAAAGATCTTTGATTAGCTTTCTGAATGATATACTTCTACGCTCTTGAAACCTACATACATCACTGTAACTTCCGCATATGGTAAGAAATTGGTAGAATACACACATTTTCCAGTGTTATCAGCACTCCATGTTTTTGATATGGTTGATTGGCTGCTGCTTGTAACTCTTATTGCTCCGTTAGCATTGCCGTCGATGTGCGCAGAGACTACCTCGAAGATTGAACCTTTTATATTGTCTCTTCCTACAATAAGTGCATATGCTTTCGCCCATGAAATTGTAGGCATTTTCAAGCGTAGAGAATCAATATTATCCGCACTACCAATTCGGAACGAAATGTTTTCAATTTTGCATTTTGTAAGAAAGTTTGTTTTACCATTTAATAAAGCATCGGTCACATTGGCTTATTTTTATGTTCAGACAGCACAAAAACACCCGACCGACGCCGGATGTCAAGATCTCCATTTTGCTATGCTTTTATGCGCTCAGATACTTCCGGTGATGGTACTGGACAGCCTCCTGATCCACGGTGCAATACCGCATGGTTGTTTCCGGTTTGGAATGTCCTGCCAGAATCATTGCCTCCTGCAACGGCATCCCACGATTCAGAGCATTTGTCAGTGCCGTCCGCCTGAACCGGTGTGGATGAGCGTTCTCAACCTGTGCTCTCTTTCCGATCTGCCGGATAATGTATTCTATACCAGCTTTGCTCAGTCTTTCATGTGGACTTTTCATGGATACGAATAATGCCGGATTGTTATCCTTCCGACTTTCTAGGTACTCCCGGATATACAGGTTCGTCCGGTCATTCAGGTATACTTTTCTTTCTTTGCTACCCTTGCCAAAGACGATTAAATCCTTGGAAGAAAAGCGGATATCATTCCTGTTCAGAGACGATAATTCTGATACCCTGACCGCCGTACTGTATAAGAACTCAAGCATGGCCTTATCCCGAAGCGTCTTACACTCTCTTAGCATTCGTTCCCGTTCCTCGTCGCTGTACGGCTTTTTGATAATCTTCTCGACCTTGATATCTTCCACAAGTGACATCGGGTTTCTCCGGATCCGCTCCCGATCTCGAAGCCAACCAAAGAAACTGCTGAACACTGCCCGGACATTCCGCAGCGTTGCATTGCTGATCTTCCGGATCTGTTTATAGGCTCTCAAATATCCGCTGATATCTTTCGCTGTAATGTCCGCCACTCCCTTATCTATGTATGATAATAGGCGCCGGAGCTCATACCGATACCTTGTTATGGTTTGTGGTGACTTGCCCTCCAACGCCTTACTTACCAGAAAATCTTCCAGATCATTCACCCAGCTCCGCTCCGGTGCACTTACCGCAGTAGTCTCTGTGATCTGACAGCCACCCAACACCATTTCCAGACAATCCCTCAATAGCTTCAGCTGATCTTCCTTTAGATGTTCCTGCATTTTCCGCAACACTTCCATGATCTTCTGTTCCATGCCAATCTCCTTTTTGCTTTATTGTAGCATTTTAGGATTCATAACTAAATTAAATGGTAAAATTGAAAATTTGTCGAAATATACACCGGAAAAAGCCGTTGATAACCTCATTACAAACCTTTGGTATGTAAGTACGACTGGGGATCACTCTCTGAGCATCATGAAGCCAGGGAACGTAGCGGTCTCAGATGCTAGTGTATTGGCAAATTCTCCGGTAACCTCAGGACCGTTCTACGCTTATCGCGAGGTATTAGAGGTTTGCGCCACTGGCGGATCGCACCGGAAGCTAATTGTGCGACTAACAGAAGCTTATCCAATACCAGGAAGAATTTGGAATTGTTGCTATAATACCGACACTTCCAAATGGTCAGGTTGGTCAAGTGTAGGTGGCTCATCATACTGAAGCTAGTAATTTACTATAATTTACACTGTATATATTCTTCTAACTTGACGATGCTTATCCCAATGCAATCCAAGAAACATATATAGTCGAATAAGGGTAGCCGCTATCTAAATTTTTTGATTTAACGGTGACGCCCTTGGATGATATGGATGTGCATGTAACTAATACACTGGCAGTGCTATCGCTCGGACAAAATACTATACATGGCTTTGTGGCGAATTCCTTTTCGAAAGTTAGATTGGCAGTTCCGCCAACTGGCATTTCTAAGGTGCCATGCAGTATACTTCCACCGATTTTACCATTTAATTCAGTAACAGAAGATGTCAATGACTTGATCTTTTTTACAATCCAGCCAATTATTCCTCCCAATACTCCACCGGATGTAGGCTCATCGTCTGTCTCTGTATAGACTACTGGGTATTGTTCGATATTTTCAATGCTTCCAGGATCACCCTGATCGCCTTTCTCTCCTTTTTCTCCCGGATCACCTTTATCTCCTTTGTCGCCTTTTTCACCTTGCACTCCGGGATCCCCTTGGTCGCCTTTGTCTCCCTGGATTCCCTGTTCGCCCTGAACACCTTGTGGACCACGTATACCCTGTGCACCAGACATATCCGTGATAAACTCATATGACTTTGCTCCTTTCAGGAATAACTTGGCGTTGTCCTCGTCTTCTACATTTCCAGTGTTAATCACCACAAACTGGCCAATCTTCACTCCATCAGTCGCATATCCATTATTCATCGCCGTAATACTTTCATACACTTTGGCAACCTGAAACGGCTCTCCTTGTTGCCCCTGCACTCCCTGGATTCCTTGAGGGCCTGTGAGCTCTCCATTATCCAGTTTTGTCTGGACGGTATTGGCGATATTATTTGCTGCTTCGGTCGCAGTTTCGGATTCCTGTTTCAAATCGGCAAACTCTCTGACACGATTCTCTTCGTTTTCTGTTCTTTGATGTTCTGCTTCCGATCTGACCTCTTCCGCAGATACCCTTCCACTTTCCGCAGCTTCATATTTTGCTACCGTATCGGTTGCTGCTTCGGTTTCCTCGTTGATCTTCTCCGCCAGGGAAACCATGCTACCCCGTACTTCCTCGCCGTAAATAGCATTTTTAAAATTGTTGATCTCTTTCGTAATATCTGCCATCAGTCCTCCACCTCCTCTGAACCTTTTTCAAATTCCTGAACCAGATGTTCCATCTCGCATTTATGGTAATACTCAAGTTCCTTCTCATGCCTTGCCGTTTCATCCGCCAATTCATTCATTGCATTTGTCCGGATCTCTGCAAGGACTCCACTCAGGATCCCTTCCACCATAAAAAGAGGCAGCCGGTGAGCTGCCACTGTTTCATCTATGGATCTTGTAATCTCCTGCTTAGCATCAGCATAGAGCACACTAAGCGGTTTATTCGGTTTCTTCGATTCTTCCATCATTTTCTCCTTTCTGAAGTTGGGCGATTATTGCCCGCACTTCTGCTTGTGTGTATGTCTTTGTTGGTTTCACATTTACAACTTCTACCGGCTCAGGCGTTTTTATTGGTACATTCCTATCCGGTGGAATGATATATATTGACTCATTTTCTTTCTTACCCATTCCATGATCCTCCGATTAAGATTCCATTTTTAAACTGTAAATTACAACCACTCGCATAGCTAAAGGATCCATCACTATTAACGGATGTGACTTGGACAAAATTCAGTGTCCCCGTGACACCTCCACCCTCAAAAGACGGATTTTTTAGAGTGTATCCATGCAAGTCAATATCACATCCCAGATGCATTCCATAATTGTCATACACACTATTCGCTCGCGAAAAAGCAAGCATCATGGTATATGCATCATCTGAATCTTTTGCCTTTTGTGCAAACGCCATATATTTTCCACCTGGTTCCAAATCAAAAACAAGGCCCTTGTGTGCATTGTTATCTTTCCATTCGTTCGTTCCCACCTTTCCAACGTAATATCCATCACGATAGAAATGATTTCCACTTGCATCAAATGCTGATCTCTTCTTGGATGCAGATACTGCACTGTCATAAATTGCAATTTCTCCAGCTGTTAATTGAACATACTTACTGCTATTGTTAAAAGCCGTAATCACACGATCGTAGTATTGAGTGACATACGAGCCAAACTCTCCCTTTTTTACAGACGATTCAATGGAATCTTTCATGACTGAGAACTGTGATTCTGAATAGCCATTGTAATATCCCAGAATCTCCACATCGGTAATATACACCGTTGTATTAGCCACGTAATTGTAGAAATATACATTGAAATACGACGGTGTAGCATTGTCTTCAAATTCAAAGGTCTGCCATTCCGTCGTAAGATCTCCGGCCGATGTATATTTGTTCTTTCCGTCTATCTGGATTCTCAACCTTGCAGTATTTTCATTACCGGAAGCACATGCCGCTTTGAAGCGCACCTTAATCTTTCCTGCCTGAGAAAATGGATTCTGCCTCCAGTAAAAAGAGGATGTGCCGGTAATCTGCGCACAACTCTTTCCGCTGTATCTAGTCTGGGTAACTGCTGTCGTGCTGTTTCTTGTCCAGCCATTGAATTTATCATCACTGGCCGAAAAATCAGGATTTGTACAGTAATCATGCTGAACGTTCTCATAGACCTCGCTCACGCTCGCTGATACTTTACCAACTTCTACGGTCATTTTTGCATCCATATCATCCAGAACTTCTTGCAAATCTCTTAAGCACCGGAGGTTCGTAAGATAGCAAACCTGTCCTGCTGCGCCATAGACTCCAAACGATACCGTCTTTGATGCCTTTGTGATCTTTACAGTCTTGCTAAAGGCATGAAATTCTTCCGCCGTATATCCGCTATAATATGCCGTGCTCCGATTCCCGGAAAATCCATAGCTGAGATACGTCGGTCTTTTTCCGGTTGGGTAGGCAGTCTCAATACTCACGGTATACGTTCCGGCTTCTAATTCTCCCAGAGATTGTTCAACGTTCATAATGCCTGTGGCTGTAAATTCAAGCCTCAGGCAATTCAGGTTCAGATATTCTTCTTCGGTCACAGTAGCTACCGTTCCAGTGATTGCAAAGCCATCTCTCGATAGTGTCTCTTGCTCTCCGGAGGTTACATAGTTTTTTCTGGAGACAACCTGCTTCACAGATCTTACGGACATGTTGATCTTATTTTCCAGATTGTTTATAGATGTCTCAATTTCTTCCTTTGCAGCCTTTTCAGCTTCCTCCTGAGCGTTGCTGATCTTGCTCTCCACAGATTCCCGATAACCTACATCCAAGGACTCTGACTGAACTGAATTTGCCAGCAACATTTTCCCGTTGATGTTTCCATCCATCGTCAATGCCACACCATCAATCGGACCATCATATCCCTGACTATAATGTGCCAGACCTCCAAGTCCCCATCTCCACAGATTCTTTGCCTTTTCCTGATAGTCTTTATCGTCCGCAACGATAAATTCATTCGGGACATGGATTGCATACCCACTGGCAACCTGTTTATTTATGAGGTCTTGTGCGTCTCGTATAGCCTCTTGCAGGATTTCTGACTTGCTCGGTAAGGCTTTTATCGTCTCTTCCATTTGAGCCGCACTCTGACGATTTGACGAGGTATAGGACTTAAGGCTCGTTTCATCCCCAAGCGTGACCGTGTTATTTTTGAAACTGCTGATATAGATCTTCTGTTTTGTCAGCGGAAATTCCCGATCTAATCCGTTCGGCGTAGAAATACAACGGATCTTATTACCTACATCGAACTTCTGGAACGATTCGTCTGTTAGATTTAAGTCTATCGCCTTAAGCTCCAACACCATCTTTTCGAACTGCGTTGACTTCAAGTATTCCTCGCCATTGGCTTTCAGATTCTCCGGGACGGTCACATCATCCCACGTTACGGTTTTGTAGATCTTCCCGTATTCCTTGACAGCATTATCATCCGTGACATAATCAACTCCACCGTTCACGCTGACAATCGTTAATCTCTGCTCAGAAATAGCTTCCAATGCCGGATCTTGATCTTCCTTATCCAGCTTTGCCCCCAAAGGGATCACACAGGTCACAAGATCGGATGCGTCAACGTTCCGGGAAAAATCCAGTAGATTTCTTCCGAACCGGATCTCCTGCTCATTCTTCGTGTAATAATCTTCGTCTGCCAAGTAGTCCAGAATCCGCAATTCATTTTCATGCCGGATCACCAGGTGTCCTCCCAGTCTTTCAGTGAGCTTTTCTTTGAACACCGTTCTGGTATCTTCCCAGTTGGAATACCGGTACAAAGAATCATTTGAATCCTTGACCGTTACCCGTCCGACAACGAACTGTTTTCTCTCTTCCACCTGAGCATTATGCCGATCAATCAGATCCTGAACATACGCCTTGACTGAGGTATTATGGTAGACCTTCGGTCTTTGGATGCTGTCACACAAAAAGGCAAGCTCTCCTTCGACAAAGACTTTCTTTGTCCCGGAAAAATCTTCATCATCATAGAGAACTCGCCCGTAAAACTCCGGTACATCATCCCGGTAAATTACAATGTCAGTGGTCAGCTTCTTGACCAGCCCATAGTAAGGATGTGTCGGATATACCGTGAACGATGCAGAACCGTTGATATTATCTCCGATTTCGAAATACGGATTTCCTCCAACCGTCAGAGCCTTTACTCTGGCATCATGGAGCGTATACTCCTTACCGTCCACATACGCTTTGATCGTATACATTTACAACATCCCTCCCCTATGGATCAATGTTATTGTTCCCACTCCCTGAAAATACAGGGTATTTTTCCCTTGCGTCAGGAACAGGTCATACATTGCATTTTCTCCGGCATAGATGTCAAATATCTTGCCATTATATTTCACCTGCATATCTGCATCCGATATGATCTTGAGAGTTTCGTTGTAAAACCAACCATCCATATATACCGCTTGCCATGTTGAAGCAGCGTTGATCTTCAAATTAGATGTATTCCGGATAACACCACTCTCAAAATTAAAAATATCCCAGATCCAAGGCTTTCCGGAAGAATTTATATCGTATTTGTACGGCTCACATGTGCAACTGATCGTTATATCTCCGGTAACATCATTTGTCTTTTCCGGGTCAATCTCACATCGGCCGACATAGTAATATTCCCTGTCGGTATCTAAAACAATCTGCTTCTTTTTCCCCTGTAATTCAGAAGCGATCTGGCTAACCAGACCGCTCCAATCATCATACGTACAATTTCTCACGCCAAAGGAAAATTTCAGAGATCGCATTTCATACTTCACACCACCATTCTGGGCTTCTGTAAGATCCAGATCGCCGTTCATGCCCGGTACGCTCACGTGCTCCGTCTTTGCCTTCGGTATTCCGACAACAATCTTCTTAAGTTTCAAACCCCAGTCCCGGAATGAATGTGTTTCATCAAAGGTTACTCCTACTCCTGACATGATCAGCCTCCTCTCTTTTTGTGTGTATCAATTCTTGCCATGTTTTCATCGACAATCGGCGTTGTTGCATCTCCGATTTCCCGATCATTCAAATCTACATGTACGTGCGTCTCTCCGGTAATCTCTACCGTCGTGGTTCCTTCCTCGAATACTCCCTGTGTATCTTTTTCAACCTTATATGTCGTGCTGACATTCTTATCCACAGAAATTCTTCCGGTTTCCACATTCACAGCAGCCTGCATCCGATCTGCAAGAGATTTCATCTCTTCTTCTGTCTGCTTCTCCAGTTCAGGCATGGCATCTTCCATACCTCTTCCTACTCCTGGTGGGATCCATTTACCGACTTCCTTCGCAAATACTCTTGATGGGGATTTAATACCAAGGGCACTTTTCGCACCGTTTACGATACCGCTAAAGAAGCTCTTAACCTGGCTCTTAAACCAACCAGCAGCATTGCTGATACCTCTCCATACACCAGCTACGATGTTATGGCCAACCTGTGCCATCTGAGAAGGTAAGTTCCGAACTCCATCCAACACCGCAGATACCAGTTGACCGGCTGCCGCCCGTCCTTTCGCCATCAGGTCTGATCCCCAGGCAACGACTCTTGCTGCTGCATTACACAGCCATGTCCAGATCCTTCCCGGAAGCTGAGAGAAGAAGTTTACGATCGCATTGATCGTATTACTTGCAGCCGTTCTGGCATTGTTCAGCATGTTCGATCCCCAGGTAACGAGGTTCTGGAGCGTGTTCTGGAGCCATTGTTGCACTTTTCCAGGTAATTGTGAGAAGAATGTGACAATCGTATTAATTACATTCTCGGCTGCCTCCTGTGCTTTCTGGAGCATCTGAGCTCCCCAGTCGATAAATTTATTGTAAGTGTCAGTCAGCCACGTCCAGATCTTTCCCGGAAGTTCGCTGAAAAACGTAACGATTGCATCAATAATGAGTGGTACGTTCGTTTGTACCCAGTTTATAGCATTGGTTCCAAATTCGAGTAACTTACCAATTACGAAGCCAAGGGCGAATCCGATATTGTAGGGCAGATTTGCAAAGAATTGAACAATCGTATCAACGACAAGCCCTACTGTCTCTGATGCTGTCTCAAAGAGATTTATACCCCATTCCTGGATTCCAGTTATAACCTGAGTCAGGAACTCCAGAATCCTTCCGGGTAATTCCTGGAACCATGCCACAACAGCATCTACAAAGCTACCTACCTTTTCCGGAATCTGCTGAATAAAGCTGACAATCTGGTTGAAGTGTTCCTTAATCAGAATCACCAGATTCGCTACTGCGAAAACAATTCCGGCAACCACAGCAGCTACGACTGCCGGTGCTCCTAAGATTACCGCTCCGACAGCAGCAAGGGCAATACCAACGCCCATCAGGATATCTTTTACGACGCTGAATCCATTCTGGAACATGCTTACGAAATTTGTAACTGCCAGAATCGCTCCGCCTATAATGGAGCCAACTCCGGCAATGGTTGTTCCGAACTCAGCGAAAAATCCGATTACTTTCTGAACCACTCCTCCAATAGAGGTCAGAATACTTGCTACCTTAGGAAATTCTAAGGTCAGAACTTCCATCAGGGTTCCGGCTCCACCCTGCCAGAGAGAAAATCCCTCAACGATCTTTCCGACTACACCGGTAATCGGTGATATTTTACTAGCAAACGTAGGAAATTCTGCTTCCAGAACTTCCGATAACGTGCCGGCTTTGATACGCCAGAGACCGAATCCTTCAACTACCTTTCCGACCGTACTAACGATGTTGGAAACTCCGCCATTAAATGTTCCCAGAACAGAAAAAAGACTGGATATGGGTTTGGTTACTTTTTTTGCGACATTCATAGTCACAATTGCTGCTGCAATCGCTCCGATCGCTCTTCCAATCGCTTCCATAACAGCCGGATCCTGACTGTCAATTACAGAGAAAATATCACTGAGTAGATCAACGATCCCCTGAACAATTGTGCCTGCCGTATCTAAGAATCCTTGGAAGAATCCATTCAACAATGCAGACACGCCAGGAAACTCTTCACTCAGTCCCTGACAGAACCCAGCGACAAAATCTTTCGCTGCCTGGATAATCAATGGCAAATTCGTCTGAACTGCCTCGCCAATCTTTCCGATCATCTCGCCGAAAGATTGTCCCATTTCCTCGGAATGGTCTACCAATCCCTGGAGGAACTCTGTAAACAGATAAATTCCGGCCGACCACATGTCACCGGAAACGTTCATAACCGCACGTGCCAACTCTGCAACCATCGTTGCTCCGGCAGATGCAAATTCTGTCTTATGATCTACGATGCCCTGGATAAAAGCCCCCACCAGATTCTCCGCAGTACCAATCAATTCCGGTGCTGCCTGTGCCACCTCGGTTACGATCTGTGACATAACCTCCCCTGTTTTTGTTACAAGGGAATCCATACCGCCATCATTAAATGCCAGTTGAAGCCCTTGTACCATCGTCTGCGCTTCTTTGACGACATTTTTTAATGGTGTCTCCATTTCCTCATACAAGGAGATTGCAAGACCTTCCAGACCTGATTTTAAGATCGTAATCTGACCATTCAGGTTGTCTTGCATGGTCTCTGCCATCTCGGCTGCTGCGCCATCGCAGTTCTCGATGGAATTTGACAACTTATCAAAATCTTCATCGGATGCATTGACGATCGCTAGCAAGCCTGTCATAGCCTCTTGGCCACCTAAAGCGGCAGCCATTTGAGCCTTTTGATCTTCTGTCAATCCAGAGAAGCCTTTTCTCAGATCCAGCATAATCTCATTCAGAGACTTCATGGATCCATCGGTATTTGTCAAAGATATTCCAAGTGCGTCCATTGCTCCTTGAACTTCCTTGGTCGGCTTCGCCATCCTCGAAAAGATACTTCGCAGAGACGTACCTGCCTGACTAGCCTTAATTCCTTGGTTCGCCATCAGACCGATTGCTGTCGCACAGTCTTCCGCAGAAAATCCGAGTGCTCCGGCCAAGGGTGCTACATACTTAAATGTCTCACCCATCAAGCCTACATTCGTATTGGAATTAGATGATGCTCTTGCAAGTACATCGGCGAAGTGTGTGGCGTCACTCGCTTTCAAGCCGAACGCCGTTAATGCATCCGTTACAATGTCTGAGGTTGTGGCCAGATCCTCTCCGGATGCTGCTGCGAGGTTCATAATACCCTCGATACCATCCAACATGTCGGCGGTCTTCCATCCGGCCATCGCCATGTAGGAAAAAGCCTCCGCAGATTCGGTGGCTGAGAATTTTGTCTTGGCTCCCATCTCCTTTGCCTTGTTAGTCAAGGCTTCCAAGTCGGATCCGGTAGCACCTGAGATAGCTTCCACCTTGGACATGGCAGATTCAAAACTCGCTCCTGCTTTAATTGCAGCCGTTCCAATTCCAACCACAGCCGTAGCCGCTCCACCGATAATTGATGTCGTGGTTTTTAATGCTGACGAGGCAAGAGAGCCGATCTTCTTGATTCCAGACTGGAATCCGGAGGAGTCTACAGATGTGTCAAATTTTAGTGTGCCATCATAGCCCAATGTTTTCACCTCACTTTACAAGGGGCAAACAATGAATTATCGGCTCATGATGGCTCTACTTAATAATTTGTTGTCCGTTTTTTATTTTTACTTCAAAAATATGGGAGCACTTTCGCCCTTTGCAGGCTACTTGCACTCCCTCGCATTCCGCCTCCTCCGTAAAGAAAAGAGGCATCCGATACCCACATGCAGGACAAACTACCTGGGTAAATTTCTTTCTGTCTATTTTCAAACTATGCAGCCACCCCCTTATACCAATCCCGTAAGATCTCCACCGTGCAATAGAGCTTCTGTCAGGAGATCGTTTGCCTCCTTTTCAGCATCCGGGATCGGAAGAGCATGTATAGCTTGCATCTTTTTATAGAACTCTCTCTGTTCTTTTGGCATCTTGGAGGTTATTTCTATACTTCTGTACCCCATAATCTTCACGATTTCCGTATCTTCTCTCAGACCTTTGAATAGTGCCCTGAACTTCCACCAATGAAGATCTTCCACATCTTGTAAATCAATGCCGTATTGTTCCAGGAAAGCTGCGTAGATATAATCATCATCATACTGAAAAGAATATACCTGTTTTGCTCTGCCTCCTCCTGATTTTCCAGGGCGATCCTCTTCTGCCTCTCTGCCGCATCTGTAAAACCAGATCATTTTATCGACCGCCTCTGTCAGGTTCTGCGGAACCACTGGGTAATATAACCTCAACCCACTCATAAGTTTCTGACGCTTTCCCACCTCATCGTCCTGCATGAGTAACTCGAACAAAATAGAAATGCGGAAATCAGAATTGATCTGATACTCCACACCATCTATTTCTACCGTCTCAGGAAGTACGTCAAGAATGATATTAGCCATTATTCACGGCAGTAAAATTATTTCTGTTCTTTCGTTTGTTCTTGCCGGCTTTCTTCTCGTCAAATCTTCTCTGCTGTCTGTTCTGAACTCTGCCAACCCCGTATTTGTCAGTAAGATTATCCATAAAGGATTTTGCCTCCCCGGACAATACGGAAACCTGTGCAAATCCTTCCATTCGAACTCCCAGATCGTTGTTCGGAGGAAATACCTTGCTTGCCGTTCCAAGACCAAACAGCCCATCGAAGTATTCATTCACACACGTACACTGATATCTCATTCCATCAGCATTTGACAAGCCTTCATACGCCTTAGGATCCTGAATCTTTTTTATGATTTCCTGGTTCAGTTCCTCAAATTTTTCTACAACATCTGCATCTAACAGATTCAGTTCAAGTTCTACTCCGTTAATGGTTACTTTACTCATTCTTCTTACCTCCTGAAATTATAAAATGAGAGGCCGCCTACGCAGCAGCCTCTGTAAATGTTCGTGTTTCGGTATTAAATGTGCCAAGGACCGGATCCCCAACTGCGTTCAGGTTCCCTTTCAAGACCTGTTTATTTTCCCCGGAATAATCAGACACTTCACAAGCCACAAGGAATTTCCGTGCCTCAAACTCGTTTTCTCCAGCTCCCTTGTTCCAGAGTTCAACTCTGATATAGTCAAACTCGGCATCAGATCCGGTATAATGGTTTCTTCCAACCATATACAGAGCATCCACAGCCTTTTCCTCCTGGATGTGCTCCGCCTCATATGCGAAACTGGTTTCATATCCAGTAATGGAAGACGAAGAGCTCTTCTCATTTACGTATTTCACAGAGTCTGTCTGTGCACCCGGGCTTTCGTCCAGAGTTGTAAAGCCGGTTCCCATAAGTACGTACTCCGGTTTATCGGAAGTACCTACGTTCAGGTAATCAGCAATCATGTGTCGCAATACTGCTGTTCTTTTTGCCATTCTTATGCTACCTCCTTCTGGTATAACAATCTTAATTGTATCTGGTACCGTGCGTTCCTCATGGATCCATCAAACATGTACCCGTTGGAAAGCACTTCTATCTTCTCCGCATAACAATTCTCCGGTAGATCCGGAAAGATTGCCTTGCGGTTCTGATCTTCGATCCAGTCAGCGAATTTTTCATAAAACGCACTGTTCTGGATATTCTGGAGCCGATCCATGGAATAATACTCTCTACTCCCGAAATTGAACTGATACTGTCTCAGTTCATCCCCGTTGACATACCGCTGCACAACGGGATCAAAGATTCCAGTTTCAACTGCATACTCCACAGCCTGATCTCCCATGGCGTCCACACGGAACACTCCATCTTTCAAAAGAGGGCATTTCTTGATGTGCTCAACAATGCCCTCCAGAATTGAATCTGCCATGTTATCCTCCTATTTTCTTCGCACCCTCCAGGATCTCGGATTTCTCCGCCACTTTCATTCGCTCAAACCACTTTCCACCTCTGTTCGGATCGTAGGATCTCGTTTCAGCAGTACCGTAGTATTGCATCCTTGCGTATGGAGCAATATACTCCACAACTCCGCTTCCTACTGTGGTTCCCAGTTTTCCGGATTTCTCTAACGCTCCAGTTTGGAATGGTACTCTGGGACTGCATCTCCGCAGTACTTCAGAATCAACAAATTTTTGCATCCGGTCGAATTTCTGGTTTCTATTCGGGACAAATGACGGATCCCACTTTAATTCTGCTTTGCCATTCTTTCCTTGGATGATAGTTCCTCGTGGTGCTGTTATCGGTTTAAAAGCCATTATGCGCCTCCTATTCTCCAATGTTTCACGGCATCAGATCCCCTCCGGGTATTATCTGAATACTCGGTAACATGGACGATATCACGATCATACTGAAACAGATCCAGGTAGTCCCGGATCTGCTCAGATGTAATTTCACTGCCACTGTCACCCTCCGGAAGATTTCCGGTGATGATGTAGCAGCCTTTCTGTAGTGTCCAATGTTTCTTAGCCTCGTCATCGTCCAGGAGCTTGTATTTGTCCTCTGAGATGTACGTTCGGGAATCCTGCACTTCTGCATTTACCGGAATCCTGATCCGGAAATGTAAATTCTCCGAACGTTCTGAGGCTGTCCCACCGGAAGATCTCGTATCTACGAACGATACCGCCGAAATATTGGTGGCAATAAAATATTCCCTCCGGCTTTCCTTGTTCAACCGCAGATTAAAAATAGTGATGTCCTGGTTAGTCATCATATTTTTTCGACCTCCCTCTGTATGTCAGACCGGTTCCGGATAGGTAGGTCTTTATATCAGAGATTACATCCTGACGCATATCTGATTCTTTCCCGGCATCGGAATATGTCACTGAATAGCCATCGTTACTCTCAGACTTCAATTCCTGAGCCCGGAGTTTCTGATAATCTGTATACTTCTCTACCGCACAGCACGCAGCGTCTTTCACACAATCCGGGATCTCCTCCAGACGTTTCACCCGTCCGAAGGTTACCATGTCAACCAGTGCGGTCGCCCACTTAAGATTTTCCCCGAATGTCTTTTCGTCCACCTTTGTGCCTCTATACTCATTTTGATAGTAAGTGTAGTCAGCATATGGCGCCCGTATAGCCTCGTCAGACATTTTTAATACACCTCCCGTAGATTTTATAGTCAAACCATCAAAAAGCCTCTATGGCTTACTTTGTAGCCTTAGAGACTGCCTTTTTGGTTTTCTTTAATTCTGGAGCCGGTGTATCTGCCTGAGCAGAACTGTCAGTAGCAGCAATCTGGGCTTTCAGATCCTTAATCTCTTTTTCATAAGCCGCATTTTTAGCTTTCAGATCCTGGATCTCTTCCTCTGCCTGTTCCAGCTTTTCAGAAGGTTCTACGTGTTCATGGATCATATTCCCGTCCATGTCTGTAATGGAATACCCCAGAGCGATATAAGTCTTCTGCTTTTCGTCTGGGATTTTTACTACCCTGTTTCCTTTTCTTGCCTTAAGCATAGTCAATCTCCTTTCTGTAACAAAGCCCAGTGCATTTCTGCACAGGGCCTGTCAATCTTCTTAGGCTTCCACGTTAAATGCAATCGCATTTACTTTGTTCGGAAGTACGAACACATCCTCGAAGGATTCCTCGAAGTAGTCCCACTTACCTTCAGATCCAGCAGACGGCGGATCCAGCTTAGCGAACTCGTAGGAAATCGGAGTGATTACTGCTGTCGGATGGATCAAGCACATGTTGATCTGTTTTGCAGTAGTGTCCACTTCCCAACCGGTAGTGAAGTCGTACACTGTCTTCATCATATCTGACGGTACGCTTTCCGGAATCTCTACTTCATCAATGGATGTTACAGCCCGGCGGATCGTCTGAGACTGTGTGCTAACATCCAAGGTACGGTAGATCTGTTTTGCGTTATTGATAAGGGTACGAACTTCCGGTGTTACGTACAGAATACGTCCGGCTCTCGGTACACGGTTATTGTCCATGTCGGTCATCATCTTATCGAATACCTCCAGAACGTTCTCCGTAGTAAGAACTGTCTTATCTGCTGTCTTGCTCTTTCCAGTCCATTCGGAATAGATCTTTGAAATGCAGTAAGCGTTCATTTCTGGGAATTTCTGTTCATCGTTGAATACCCGAGTAATGTTCGCAATGGATGCTACCTGATTGGTTTCGTCAATATCTCTCGGATGAACCAGTGTCTGCCAGCTACGGTGGTTCTCAAGAGTGAGCGGTGTCCAAGAGTTGTTGAAATTACGTTTCTTGGTTCCGATTGTTTCTCTGTCTCCGTCCACACGTCCAGTTGTAGAGATCGTTGGAATCTCAATCACACGGGAATTTACCCAACGATATCTGCCGTTGTTCGGAGTTGAAAAAAGAGCTCCGAAGTAAAGTACATAAGGGAACTCCTGTTCCAGTGCCTGCTGATACTGAGTTGCGTAGTTTAATGTTGCCATAAATTATTACCTCCTATTTGCTGTTTTCTGGCTGCCGGATTCTCGTAAATCCGAAGCCTGCTGAAAGAAACGGATTCTGTGTGCCCTGGTTGTTCTGGTTGGATCCCTGAGAAAATCTTGGTGGCTGTGGTTTCTGGTTAGCTCCATCAGCCCCATTTCCTCCTTCTCCACCATTGGCACCGTCTCCGCCTTCCGGTTTCTGTTTCTCTGTTACAAATGCTCCTGCGTAGTCCTCATCCTCCATAAGGGAGGTCATGAACTCTTTTGCCCCTAGGAATGTTCCGTTATCGTCCAACTGGAACTGTTTGGATCTCAGTTCATCCAGCACGCCTTTTCTTGCGGCTTTTGATGTGAACTTATATCCAGAGAGGAACATGTCCTCGGCGTGGGATCTACTCTGAGCTGCCAACTGGTCATTCAGCTTCTTGGTGTCCTCGTTGTACTTGGTCTCCCAGTCTTTCGCAGACTGCTTAATACCATCAATGTCCATATCCTTATAGGACTTGATTTCTGTATTGGCATCTGCCAACTGCTGCTTGACTCCATCAAGTTCCGTGATCTTGGCATCCAGTTTTTCCTTCGATACGTAGCCTCCGGATTTGATATCTACGACCTGGATTTTCTTGTCTGCATCAATCGCAGCCTCCAGTTCTTCATAGGTCATTGCCTTAGGCGCTTCGCCATCCTTCGGGGTTCCAAAAAGTTTCTTCAAAAATTCGTAAGCCATTTCTACTTACCTTCCTTTCTTCTTTTCGCTGATTTCGTTTAGATTCCGGTTCACTCCGGCACTGCTATCGTGCATTTATATCTCCGCACGCAAGAGAAGGAGACAGTTTATATGCCATATCACAGGGCAAAAGAAAAGGACCGCCTTTTATTGACAATCCTTTTCCAAATCTATACATGAGAGCTTCGTATCGCCTCGTGTATGCGTTTTATTCGGTTATGTGGATATTTGTTCATCCTGTTACGTTGATCGCCTTATCCTCCGCCTATTTCACCCATAGGTGGGAGATATCAGGATCACCGCCTTTCTACTCTGCTGTGTAATCTTCAATGACCGGAATACCGTACTCAATAGCACATGTATTTTCGATCTTGCATCCTCTGGCATCCTGCCAGCCTTTCGCAAAGTAGGCAATGTCAGCACCAGCCAGAAGTTCCAGGGATTTTCCAAGGAACCAGAGTGGCTTTGCATCTACCGGAGCTTCCTGGAAGAAAGAATCAATAACCTCTACTGGCTCTCCGATCTTCTCTTCTGCACTCTTGATAGCTTTCTGGCGTTCTGCCAGGATGTCTGCATCAGACTTTCCTTTCATCGGCTGAGAAATAAATAGTTTCTTCATGGTCTTGTACCTCCTATTCTTCTGTATGGCATGTATTAGTTATTTTACCGTATACATCTTCGTAGAGTTCCTGCTTGTCCCCGTTATAGGTGTACTCAGCATAGATGCCATCTCCGCTGATAGTCGTAGATGCAAGGCACTTGTAATTCTGGAGTGTTTTGCATGACCATACCACGAATACGTTTCCAAGGTCGATCTGAACCTCCGGTCTGTTCTTGTGGTACCATTCAACGAGTTTCTTCTGTGCTACACTCTCGAAGTGAGCCATTCCTGTGATAATCATAGTTGACCTCCTAATTTGATTTTTTATTCGCCCATACAGCCTTTTGAGCTGTGGATCTTCCAAAATTGACAATCCTTCCTTCACTATCTTTGTACGCCACCACTTGGGTTCTGGCACTGTCATAGCTCCGGTCGGTTTCCTTGCAGAAGGATTTCAATTCCCTTTCCTTCTTTTTCAGCTTCACGCTCTCCGATGTAAAATCTTCCTGGATGCACTGTTGCAATGCTTCGCTTCTGGATTCCCTGATAGCAGCATCATAACTGGATAGCACACGTTTCATCTTCCGGATATCTCTCTCATAACTTCGCTGGATCTGGGAGCACTCATAATCCGTCAGCATATCGCCGTTGTATGAGTATTTCGCCCGGTCATATTCTGCCAACTTCTCTTTTGAGTATGCCGGACTGGATATTCCAGGCCAGAATGGATAAAAACTGTGTCGGCAGTTCCACCCACATAGTCCGGATCCTGATCCGTACCCGGTCGAGTCTACGAAATTCGGATAATCTGGAGATGATCCTTGAATTTTAAAAACCCTCCCTTGCCATTCAGCATGAGAAGGTCTTGCCCCGGCATGAGCCGTAGTCTCGTAATATTCCACATCCATGTCCTCAGCATATAATTCTGTCAGATTCGCTGCCGTCTGATTCAGCCCGGTTAATACAGATCTCCGGATCGCAACGTCAAGCTGTGTCCTGGCTCCTTTTCCATACAAAACATATCCTCCATCTTCCGCAGCCTGTTTGATGGCCGCCCTGATTGCTTCATAGTACGAAAATCCGCCGGAAGTCACTTTCATGTATGCCAGATTGGTTGCCTCCATATATAAGCCTCCTGTGGTCGCTCCGGTTGTCATGGTCAGGTTTCGGATATCTCCATTGGTTTTCGCAATGGCAGCCTCCAATACCTGGTTCATTGCCGGAGATAATTTCAGGTCGATATCATAACCAGCTTTCAGAAGTGGTTGTGCATCATATCGCACACCGGTTCTTGCCGAATCCTGAAAAAGTCTTTTAATCTCAGATTGCGACTTTCCTGATATCCTGGCAACGTCCTTCACGATGTCCTCCATCAGTTCTCCGTTCTCCCTGAGCTGTTTTATCTGCCATTTCGCACTATCGGTCATTTGTCCGGTCTTTACAATCCTACGGGCGATATCCTCGGCTATGGATTGATTCAGTGCGTCATACATGCCTAGCAGATAGTCAGTGCATGAGTTCAGATATTCCGGTGTCAGCATCGGCTGACTTCCTGTTCTTCCGGATCATTCCGGATATAGTAAAAGGGGCATGACCTTTTTATTTCATCCGTGCATTCCGGTGGATCAGATCCACAGTCTCTGCATTGATGAATGGACATAAAAAAAACCGGATCATATTCCGGTTTACCTACCATTACCATATTGTCCTCCTACTCCTCCGGTGGATATGTGTTCTCCTCCGGGATATATCCTTTCGCCTCTTCCTCTGTACAACCAAAGTACCAGGCGTAGAATTTCTCTATCTTCAACTTGCCAGCAAGTACCATAGCCCATCGTCTCTGATACTCAACCTCTGTATCTTCCAGAACGCCATCCCCCCAGGAGCACAGCTTCTGGATCTCACCGTCCGGCACGATATCATACAGATCACACAACATATCCATGATCTCAATCAGTCCATCCAAGCCACTGTCCCACGCTTTCTGCATATTGCTGACCGTGGTATAGGATCTCTGCTTTGATGCTTTGATCTCTGTTGCTGTCCGGTCAACCTGATTCGGGTTGGATAGGGTTCCGTAAGCAAGACCACACAAGAACTCTACTCTACGGAGTAATTCATCCAATCCCTTAAACATGGCACTGTCCCGGATATCCGGACTGTACGGCTGTATCATGGCATTATTGTTCTTTCCCTCCATATCGTAGGTACGGAATAACCTTTCCCGACCACTCGGAAGAATTGGCTGCCCGTTCTGGTCGATATCAAAGATATCATCCGATGCATCAATAGCAGCCTCTTTCGCCTCATATTCCCACAAGATTCTGGAGTATTGAAGATCTGCTTCCTGGATCACTTCAACAGCTCTGGAAAACGTGGACACTCCCAAAGGTGAATGAGGATCAATGTTGTTCGCTCTCGGAACCTTTACATACAAAAAGAACGGTCTTTCGATCCCGTCCATTTCCGTTACTGGCTCCAGTCCAGCCCATTCCTCGATTGTCTCCAGTGGAACTTCCTGCATGAATGGGTGCTCCACGCTGATCTGATCGTCCTCGGTTGTCATCGTGTTTAACCTCTCAGATCTGTATGCTTTATTTACTACTGTGTAGTGATCCCCCTCCAGGTTGTGATGCTCCAGGCGTGTAAAGAGATAATCTCCCACACGTTTAGAATCAATAAAGACAGCTCCTGTGATCTCTTTATTGCTGTTGAAAGCCGTCGGGTAAAATCGGTTAGCCTGGATAAAATCCAACTGGATCTTGTCCGGTTTTCCGGTCACCGGATCTTGTCCGGAAACATACGGCTTAATGACAATCCCTCCAAGTGCTCCCCACATTTCCACAATATTGTCAAAATTGCTGAGGTAATTCTGGAACTGCTTGTTGATAAAGTCCGCCCTGGCACTTCCCTCCAACTTGAACTCAAATTCCGTCAGGATCAGTCGGGAAAACTCCTCTGCGATTGCTGCCGGAAGATTCATCGTCCTGACAGCTTCTTTTCCTCCCATCCATGGAGGCTTATTCTCATACATTTGAAGCCAGAGAGAAATAGCATTATCCATTACTCCGGATGTTGCTATCTGCACGTCCAGCTTCCGCTCTAAATTCTGTTTAGGAAACATTTTTCCTACCACCCTCCTTATAATGTCTGCAATCAAATCATCACCACCTATTTTCTGATATATTTTCCAATGTCACGCTCCCACGAATACTCAAATGCATCCAGTGTATCAATGTCACTCGTGCCATCATCCAAACGATCAAGCTTAAGACTCTTCGGATCCCAAACAGCCATACTAAAAGCCTCTTCCAGAGATTCGCAATCATCAGTCATCGCCAGTCTGCCTTGTGCTGCCAATGACGTAGTAGCAAAAATTCTGTCTGTGATCTTGCCTTTTGCGGCGTTCACGATCTTTATGTTGCCCATGCCGTTCTTTGCCAGGGCTGTCTTGAATCCTCGAATCAAAACCTGTTCAGCAGAATCGGCATATACTTTCGTGACATATCCGAACTCTGCAATAATCATTTCCACGAAGCGTATAAACAGCTTATCCAGCTTTTTAGGATCTACGTCCAGTATCTTCTCCCCTGAATCAGGATCAAAACCTCCCTCGACGTATCTCCGGCTCTTTAAAACGACCAGTTTATCGAACCCCTGTGTTATTCCAGACGCAACAAAGGCGTGACCGGATCCATTTCCTCCAAAGTCAACGCCTATATTGATTCTCATTATTTCGCCCTTCTGAGCCATTGCCTGTGCGATCTCTTTCGGGATCCTGAATCTGCCGTCCTTGGCAGCTATCGACGTAGCCAGCTTGGTGTAGATCAGACCATCTGCAATGGATCGCTTACCCAGAATATCCCGGATATACCAGATACTATCCGGATCGTACTGGCTTATGATCTCTTCCCGTCTCTCTTCCGTTATGTTGATATTGTCAAACAATGTCATGTGGGCGTAATTATAACCGCCCTTGAGTATTCCTTTTTCGGCTTTCTCTGCGTACTTATCAATGTAATTTACATAGATTGCCGCTTTCGGGTGTTCTGGGTTCAAGTCCCAGAATATTTTACGCCTGTGTGAAGCGATAGTACGGTTAAAAGCCTCTTTGATGGTGTTGTCATGGTGTAGGTTAATCTCCGTTGCGATCCACATACCATACGAGTTTCCTCGGATCTTCTGATAACTGGCAGATGAGCCACCACCGGCAAAGATCACGATCTTCTCTTTAAAATTTGTATATGGACCACGGATAGCCAATGCATCATTATCCTTGTAAGATGTCCATCTGCACTGCCCCCGGAAGATGTGCTCCAGTCCGAATCCGTTTGCATCACCAATATTCAGCTTCGCATTTGCCATGGTCGAACCGGTCGCCAGATGGAATTTATCCGGCGTGTCACATAATTCTTTCGCAAATGCCAAAACATGATCGACGGTCTTTCCTGATCGAACAGCCCCTTCCAGAATGTTGTACATGTTATCCTGGCACTTCCGGATGTATTCCAGATGAACATCTGCGAATACATATGGTACTTGCTTTGTAAGCAAAACAGGGATTCCGTCATTCAGCATAGCCAGCCACTGATCGTAACCCCATATCTTTTCTATGATGTCTGAGAGGTCCTCAATCTCAACGCCCTCTCCGGACTTCTGCTTCTTGTCATATTCGAACTGTGCTTCTCGTAATTGCAACTCCGGATTATATCCGGCAGTATCTCTGCAGTAGGCCATTGCTGATACATTCCCCTTCATAGCAGTCTGAACCGCCATTATGTTCATGACATCCCCAAGGGACCAACCTTCAGAATTGATTCCTAACTCTTCAAGCTGTTCTTTCTGTCTGGGAGATATTCCGAGCTCCAAGATCTTCCGCATGGACTCTCTCAGATCCCTTTTTTGACGTCTTGCCCTCCCGGATGCAATTCCGCCTTTTCGACTCAGCTCCTCGGCTTCCGCTCGGGTTCGATTCTGCACTAAGTTTTGCTCATTGGCCACACCTCCACCTCTCTTCTGCTATGCAAAAAGAGCCCGGTATAGCCTCATGTAGGCTATATCAGACTCTTTCCAATGTCTTTTATGTCTATCTAATTTTTCGCAGCTTATTCGCCGTATAACAGCGCCACTGTCTGTTCTCCTAAGTTGATTGTCTCCATGACGTCGAACCCGATCTGTCTGTAAAACTCCGGATGTACGATGCACTCGTATGCTCTCGCCATCCGCTCTCTCTGTTCCTTCGTCACATTGATCCTGAAATCCTTTGCAATTCTCAATGCCTTTTTGAAGTCCCCTGTCTTGATTGCCTCTTTTACGATATCTGTTTTCTTCGTCATGGTTTCCGCCTCCCTATTTCATTCTGATTGCTTCGTATGTTTCCGGTGTCCACGTGGTTCCGTTATTGGTGGGGTCTGTTGTCTTTCCCCTCTGGAACTCTTCCAGTCGGCTCTCTGTCCTTCTGTCCAGTTTTCCCTCCTGTTTCATGTGCCCGAAATATCCGCCCCAGTCTCCATAGTCAAATAGGTTCATCTGTCGGGGTGCCAGTGCCTCCTGTTCATCACGGAACATATCGAGTTCCGTCTTGCCAGCTCTCTTTCCTTTCCAGGTATGAACGTCATATACATACCCAGGGATGTCGCTTGCATCTCTTATTCTCAGATTTTCCACCTGTTCATAATCAACGAACTGATTAAACTCCTCTTCCGTCAGGTTCCTGTCTCCCCACATGAAATTACAGGCTACGTAGTCTGCATCCCGGTTCTTCCGTGCCATGCACAGTAAGATCACTGCCTTTGCGATGAACAGATCGTTCGTCTCTCCGATCTTCGCTTTTTTGTTTACGTACTCGTCTGCCTGCTGTAATGCTACGATTTCTTTCGTCATGATCCCGTAGCAGTCTTCCGCAGATACGGTCAGCAATCTCTTCCAGAGGTACTTTCTGTATTTCCCTCCAAGTTCGTTTGCTGCGTATGCCGCATGTGGAATGTCTGATCTTCTGATTGCCTTCTGAATCATGGAAGACATTTCAAATAGATCATAACCGTTCGGTGTCTTGATATTATATCCCATGTTTTTCTCCTCCTGGTGTGTGGTTTCTTTTCTTGACTTTATCTTACCGCTCTCCCAGGAATCGAACAAGCGTTCTGTAACCATTCTTCCATTTTCAGCAATAGCACGGCATATATACCCCAACATTTGTTATCTTTGTACATTTATCCTGGCTGTGTTCTTCTTAAAATCAAAGTCGTAATACTGCCCCCACTTATTCATCATGGCATATTGGATGGATTCATGGACCGATCTCGGTTCTGCGTATCCGTCGTTGGTGTCCATGGTTGCCTGGGTGCAATAATATACCGGCTGTAAGATTACCCTGTTCAGGAGTAATTCCTGCATCGCCATATCTATATCACTGGTGGCCGGATCCTCCGGATTGTACTTGGCTTTAAATGCTGCCTTGTTCACCCACCGGATATGTCCCGGCATTGCTTTGAACTGCCATTCGGAATGGTAAACATACGGAGCCGGTTGTGGGTTGTCATAGGCAAGCCCTAAATCCAGATCATATAGGACCTGTGCGATCCTCTCACACTCCGCCGTTGCTCTTTCCTGATCCAGTTCCCCGGTCTTTGTCCGGATCGGTGCTTTATAGTCCATCCGGTAAAGCATTTCTTTTACATCATCGTCCACAATGCAAATAACGTCCTCTGGAGTATTTTCTATGATCCAGTAGAACGTTGACATGAAATCGTGAACCTCGCCTTCCGGTATCGCCAGAATCTTCTTTACCCCGGCTTTCCGGTACGCCTCTTCCTCCTCAGCTCTAACAACGTAGGTACAGTATTCAAATACCTTTTCCGTCATGATTGCATGAGGTCGCATGTAAGACATGCAATAAATGTTAAATGTAATATTCTGACTCATAATATTTCTGCATCCTTAACCCTTCCTGTAAATGCCGATGGGAAATGATAAGATCTGGCGTGTCCAGTTCTCCCAGAAGCTGTTTGCACCGGAGATACACCAGGTTCATTCCGGCATGCCAACAGAATCCAATAGATGCATTGATTCTCGGATTACATTCCAGTAATTTTACCGGAGCGGTTTGCATTGTTCTCATTCCGGATTCAACAGTCATGCTTTTCAGCATCTCTCCGGTCACGCCCTCTAAAATGAAATCAAAGCAGGCGTTCCCATCTACTCCTAATTCTTTTACAATCATTCTTGCTATTTCAAATGCCTTCTCGTTGGTAATGATCTGTCCGTTTACTACCGCGCCAAATTCCATATCAAACCCAGCATACCCAGCCATAGCCAACACATTTCCGTGATCCGCCAGCACGCACACGCTGTAGTCGATCCCTTCCACGTATTCCTGAAGGATCACCCTATTCCCGTTCTCTATGATCTTGTATAGATCCTGATCAGATATGTAGCGGTTGACTCCGCAACGGTTAAACAGCGTGATATCGTATGCTTTCTCATTATCAACGATGCAGAACCCTGTTCCTCCGCATTTCCCAGATATCTTGCAGCACAATTTCATTTTCTTATTTTTGTGTGCCTCACATACTACTTTTGCGGTATGGACATCATCTGTAACACATTGCCCCGGCATATACCATCCAAACTTCTCCCCGAACTTCTCTTTATTGTTCAGGATCGCCAGGGATTCTTTACTCGCTACAGACACTTTTACTCCCATCCGTCCGAACTCTTCTTTATGCCCTGCCATAAGCTCCAATTCTGCTGTAATATACGGAATTATAATATCCGTGTGAGTTTCCTTGCAGACTTTCTTCAAAAACGGAATATAGCCCGGATCCGTAATCGGAGGGGCTATATACTGATATGTCGTTCCATGTCGTAATAATTTGTTTCCGTCCATGTTTACTGCGACAATATTCACTTTTCTTCCGTCCTCATTCCTCACCAGGCAGTCTACAATCTCCTTGGAATGCTTCGAGCATCCCGTTATCAGCACTGTCAAATCACGCATCGTTTTCCTCCTACCACACATCGCTCAACAGCATCTCTGCTCCGGCCATGTTCTTTCATCAGTCCTAAGACCTCGTAGTTATCATTTACCATCAGCATACCAATCGGTGGGAAAATAAAGTCTCCCTTCATGGATGCCGAATAGGCACCACAGTTCCGGATCAACACGTTATCTCCTGTCTTTAATGCTCCAGGGTAGTTCCGGCTGATATAATCTTCTTCCATGCATGTATAACCGCATATCACAGTTGGAACATTGCCTTTTTGATCCGGATCAGTAATGTTTTCAACGGTCAAATCCTTATAATCTGCAACCATTCCGCAATCATACGAGCTAACGTTCAGAGTGGCCACTTTCTTTTCTTTCCGATTCTTCACATTCTGAACGGTTGCCAGAATATCCACTGTATCAGCCACCAGAGCCGTTCCCGGTTCTAAGATCAGCTGCGGCATGGATCCTCTATCCTTGTACGCATCCCGAACCATGGTTGCTACTGTCTCAGCGTAGTCCTGGAATGTTGGGACATCCTCTCCGAACTGCTTTCTCAGATCATCGTCCATTCTGCCGTACAGGTGACCGCCAAGGTCAATATACTCCAGTGGATATCTCAGGATATTCTCGATGTCTTTTGCAATTCTCAGCATACGTTGTGTCTTTTTCTTCCAAGTTTCCAGACTCCGGCTGCCTCCAACATGGCAATGAATCCCGGCTACCTTTTTCTTTGCTGCTACAATTCTGGCCAAAACGTCAAAAAGCTCTGATTCCTGAAATCCGAAACGGCTGTCCGGTGCTCCAATACGGATCCCGGTTTTCACCTCTCCGCTTGTGTTTTCCAGAACATAGTTCAGGCACTCCATGGATTCCACATTGACCTTTCCTCCCAATTCCAGATTGGCCAACATGCACTCCTCCGGAAGTAAGCCGTTGTAAATGATCCGCTCACTATCACATAAGACTGCCTCTCCGGCTATCTCGTATTCCATAGACGATACTACCTCGGCATACCCACCCAGATTATCAACCAACTTCCCGATTTCCGGAATAAAGTTGGTTTTATAACTGTATGCAATTCTTGTGTTCGGATAGATTTTCCGGAACTCATTCTGCAAATCCGTGAAGTTCCTGATAAAACGGTCTGCATTGAACAAATACACCGGATTTCTACCCGTAGACTCCGCAATTTTCTTTAGCTGTGCAAACTGTAATTCTCTATACTCCATCTATTCCCCATCCTTTATTTTCTGGTTTCTCTTTTGCCTCCAATTTAACGTTTACATCGTCATACCAGATCGCTCTTGCCTTAATCTTTCGAGTAGGCGTTACGATGGTCTTCTTTCCTTCCAATCCAAGATCACGAATCAGATTCAAATAGTCCACCTCATTCCGACATACGATCATCACATAATCGTACTGCTCATACCGCAGATGTTCCATTGCATCCAGATTCTTATTCTTGGGACCTTTTTCTTTTGCTTCGATACCAAGATCCAGGGTCAGATCCGCTGTCCATTCCGACAACAGGTTCATATCCCACTCACCAGCATGTGTATTGTCCTTGATGTTAATTGCCCTCAACTCGGACTCTGTGTAGCCGTGTAATTTCTTTACAAGTACCTTGGCGTCCGGATCATTCCGTTTCATCAGTTCCACTCGCTGATTACCGGCGATCACATTGTCATTTTCATCTAACAGGATCAAGCCAAAATCCCCCAGAGTATCTAATGACTGCTGCAACTCCTCCGCTTTTTTCTTCCGGATCTTCCTTGGATTCCCGAAACCGTTTTTAATCTTCTGTACCGGGAAATTCTCGATCACTTCAATTCTTTTCTCATTCTTCATTTCTCCCATGCTCTGTGCTACTCCTTTCCTCTTTCTGGCAACATAAAAAGACCGCATCAATCTGACACGGTCTCTTTAGGAAGAATCTATACGTCAATACGAGGAAGATTCTGCTGTGCATCATATTCCCTCGGAGTCCCCAGGCATCCGCAGACGCCTGGGGGGTCATGGGAAAAGAATGAATACACCACAGCACCATGCAAATGAAAGTCCGGTTTCCCTCGCTTTAATTTGCAATTTACACTATATCATCGGCTGAAATGACAGTCAAAGGAAGAAAAACGGAAATTAGTCCCGGATCTCATATAAAACCATCGCATCCAACCCAAAAAATAATGTAGTCAGATCGTTTCTTGCCTCTTTTGCGTCCTTCTGAATGTTACTGAGATCTGTCTGGTAAATCTCAGCGATCTCTTTTGTCGTTTTCTTAGCATCCTCTCTCTCCAGATACATATATTCGATCACGAACCATCGTCTATGCATAACCTCCTGAGATGAGTTCAGGCAGTTATTCTTGTAAACCTCTAGCATCCGATCTACATGGGCCATGATAAACTTCACAGCATTTACTCCCCGTAGCTGTCTATGTAAGGTCTTATCATCCTCGAACAGTTTGAATTTTGTGAGCACGTCCATGTTCACTAACGTTTCATCGACTTCCTCCGCCTGTTCCAGAGTGACCACTGCCTGTTCTGCATAGTCTTTTAACTTCGTGTAATTCTCCAGTAGCTTCTTAGTCCGGAATAGCAAGCCCCTCCATTCCTGTTTTTTCTTCTGATTTTGCAATGTTATATATTTCGATACGCCATCCTCCACCGCTTTCTGGCAGAGTTCTCTCAGTTCGTCCTGACTCAGTCTTACTGTCTTTGGTTTTCCCGGTGTGCCTTTTCCCATCTTATTACCTCCCTGGTGTCCGTGCATTGACTTTTTCGGATCTTCAATTTATAATTTTATCAGCGAATATTTTTGGAGATCCTCTGTCTGCCATATGGCACCAGGGGATTTTTATTTACAGTTTAAAAAACAGGAACCATACCAGCGTTGCAAAGGTCATAATGATTGAAGCAAATACTAAAATCAAATAAACGATTCTTCCTGGCGTCAGTTTGATATTTCCACCATATGACGCTCTGATTCTTTCTTCTCTTGAAATGCTGCACTTTACAAAGTAGGACCCTATCAGTACCAATGCCCATAACAGAATTGTTATTTTCCAGACCATCTTGTTACCTCTCTTTCTTTACCATTCCGATTCTCAAAGCCTCATTCAGAACCGCTGCCATTTCTGTAATGGAAACTGCGAGTGCCTGATCTCTGTTCCGGTCATGAATACTCACGACTCCGGCAGATACGCTCGCCTTGATCCATACATTGGTAACGTTCTGGCGGATCACCTGTTTCTCTTCCTCCTGGAAAAGCCCTTTTCCTCTGAACTTTGTATATGTTCCGACAGTCTCAGCACTCACTACATCTGTCCATCCCTCTTTTGTGCTGCACCCATGCTTTATTACAAAATTGATCATTTTCTTCTATTTCCTCCTGAATGTCTGTGCATATTCGCAAGTTGCGAAATGTGATACATATCCGTAACCGTCCGCCTCAATCAGATCAGCAACGATCGTTCCGGATGTTACTTCTCCGTTGGCAAGGACAATCCTGTCCTTACCACCATCTTTCCGGAAGTTTACGAACTGTGGGTTTACCGGCATACTCTTTCCGGATTTCATCCGCATAAACAGGATCCGTGCCCCACACTTCCGGCACTGTGAAAAATCTCTCGTATTCTCTCTTCTCATACTTCTACCTCCGAATCTTTCGGAAACTTAAAAACAGTCACTTCCCAAGCTTCATATTTCCCTGCACACATCTCCATAGCCTTTATCGCTTTTTCCTCCTTGTGGTATTGAGCAAGCAGAATTAAATCTCCGGTGTTCGTCTTAGCGGATATAGTGGTGCCGATTCTATTAAGAACTGCCTGGTCATAAGGAATGTCATAGCATCCATCCTGACTAACTATTCTCATTCTTTCACCTTCTCCGTATTATCTCCATCATATTTTTAGCATGATCGCCAGAACTCCCATAAATCCGATCCCAACTCCCACGCCAATAACAATACTCAGCCAAAGAACATCCATGGTCAGGTAAAACCATTCCTTTAACTGCTTCGCCAATTTATTCCTCATACTCGTAATCGTCCTCTCCATCTGTGCTGCCTGTAGCTTCCGTATCGCCTCCATAAGCGTTTATATTCTCTTCATCGGTAATTTCTTCATCCTCTAACGTAATCGGGCGATTCAGCGCATCATCGAGCGGATCTGCTTCCGTGAAATGTGCGTCAGGGATTCCGTTGAGATCCGGAAGCTCATTTGATGGACCAGGAAGCAAGTTGCTTTCCTCCAGACCTGCACTGCCTTTCAGGTTCTCCTCGTAGTCCGGATCAAACAAGCTCTGCTGTCCGCCCTCATTGATGTAATTCAGAACATACCGACGTAGTTCGTCATCCCATACCAGATTCATTCCAGAATCTTTCCGACCGTCGATAGAATCTTTTACCGGCACCTCAATGGAAACCTTGTGTTTGAGAACCGGCTTTTTGATATGGATTGTTCCGCCCTCACCATTCGGTACCCAGTCCTCCACCATATTCAGGTTCACTTTCAGGGTAATACTTCCCTCGTCTGACTCGTTATTCTCCATACTCTTAAACAGCTTCTGCAATAACGAATCGAAGTTGTCCCTGGCATTTGCGAATACATCGCTTTCAATCATCATTTCCTCATAGTTGTTCATTTCATACCCCTTTCCGCCTGTTTCGGCTGAATATCTTGTATCATTACCTCTACTCGTGGATTCTCTGAATAGAATTTCCGGCACTGGCAATCTACGATCTGCGTATCGTCTCGGTATGCCACCTGATTCAGGGAATCCGCTATGATCTTAACCACGTTGTCCATATCAGGCTTCTTGGTCGGTCTGATCTCATTCGCCAACATTGATGCCCGTTTCTTTTTGGATGCTGATTTTGGAATGGAATAAAAAGCCTTTATCCGCATATCCAACATCGCATCGTCCGGAAACTTAAAATCCGAATAGGCTACGCCGTATTCCATCCGAACCAGTGTTTCATAGTTCACGGTATCTTTCGGCGTAATCGCATGTCCGGTATTCCTGCAAAACCTCGGTCTGCCTTTTCCCTTTGGCTCCCCCAGGATCGTAAATCTTACTTCCATACCTACCTCCTACTTTGATGTATCGGCATTGGTGGAAAGATCTTTTGCATGGATAAAGTAATCCAGTGAGCTGCCTTTCCCTTTTGGCCGTTTATGCTGCCCCACATCATAGCCGTTCTTCGCCAGAATCTTAATTACCGTCAGACGATCCTCCATGTTGTAGATTCTCAATTCTGCATCCCAGTCCGGCTCCTTTTTCGATTCTTTTTCTTCCGGAAGAATACCGGCCATCAAATTATTGAAATCTACATGTGCTACTTCTGCGATCCTGTAAAGAGTGGATGCCAGTATATCCGTTTTTTCATTTTCATAACTGCCGATCTGACTTTCACTCTTCCCGATCAGGTCACCAAAGGCTTTCTGCGAAAGCCCCATACCCGTTCTGATCCTTTTGATATTTTCACCTATTCCCATGTTCCACCTCATCCTAAAAACTTTTGCATGTTTTCAAATCTTTGTGCTGCTTCTATCTGCCGGAATGATTTTCCTTTCATCTCAACCGGATAACAGGTTTCAAAAATCCTGTCATACACTCTTTTATAGCGAATATCCGTACACTCTAACATCTCAGGCAATTCCAGATTCGTTGTTAAAATCATCGGCTTATCTGTCCGGCTCCGGCTATCAATGATGTTGTATACCTTTTCTAGGGCGTAATCTGTATTTCTCTCAGCCCCCAGATCGTCAATAATAAGCAATGATGCACTGTTCAGAATCTGAATATAATTTGCTTCATTCCCGACACTCTGTATATCCTGTAAAATTTTCACAAACGATGTCATAACCACCGTCACGCTCTGTTCCATCAGAGCATTTGCTATACAGGCTGCCGTGTAACTTTTTCCAGTTCCGACCGGACCATATAATAATAACCCCTGATTCTTTTCCTTCATTTCATGGAATCTCTTCACATAATTCCATGCCAACTTCACCTGATTCCTGTTCTCTGGTCTGACCTTATACTTCGAAAAGCTCGCATCCCGAAACTTACTTGCCATCATGGAGGCATCCTTCAGACGATTCACCGTGTGCATCCTCTCTTCATACTCGTCTCTTTTTCTTTTCTCCTCCAACTCGTCCGCCCTGCATTGGCATATACATGGGACAATTCTTGAATATCCTAAGATGTTGATCTTTAATTGTTTCCGCTCGCCACATACGCCACATCGGATCAGACCATCATCCCCCTTATAATCGCCCTTTTTAATCGGGCTGACCTCCTCCTGGGTATGAGAGGGCAACATACTTCCGATATCATCCATTCTCTGTTATCCTCCTATACTGCCTATAAAAACGGATTCTTACGTTTTCCGGGCGGTTCCTGTTGTTCTGGTATATTCGTCTGCTGTCCATGATCTAAGAAGTCCGTGAACGGCATCGTGTCGCTCAGGAACGTTTTTGGATGCTTTATGAATCTTGCCTCGGTCTTTTCCCTCTTGCACTGGTTCGCATAATTGGTTGCGGCTGTCAGCAGCTCAGCTTCCGAATATCCATCATTCAGCCTTGCCTGATATTTCTTATATGCGTTCCCTTTGTCTACCTTCCTTGGGTAGATCTTCCAGAACTCTTCAAAGCCTACAGCGTACTCTTTTCTGATTGCTTTCTTCGGTTCTACCGGTTTCTCTTCTGGTTCCGGTTGCGCTTGCTGCTCTTTTTTCTTTTCGGCTCTGTAATTTCTCATTCGTTCCGCATGCTGTGCTTTTTTGCTTTCATAGGATGTATAAAAACTCCTCCAGTCTATCCAGTCATGCAAATACAAGGAATCCCCTTTTTTATCTATCCACCCTGTCTTTATCAGGTTATCAACGATATTCGAGATCGTACTCCGTTCAACTTCTAGGAATCCCGGGCGGATAGCCTCTTCAATGTCCTCATGTTCGGCTGCTATTATTCGACCGCTTTCTTCTGCGTTGTCCAATCCCCACAGCCATAACCGTATCAGGATCCCGATTGCCTCATTCTGGCTGATTCCGGATTGCTTTGCAAAATTCCTTAGTTTTCCACCGATCAGCTTCTGATCTACCGTGATCCACGCCATATCCTGTACCTCCATACTACAAACTCGCTGTCAGATCCCCGATTCCGATAGGACCTTGCAAAACCTTGGTATCTCTGCACCAGATACACTGCTCACATCTATCCGGTACTACACCGTTGTATTTCACATCCAGAATCCTCGGCATCCGGCTTTCTACGATATGCAGCGCCTCTTCCAGATAGTTGTCATGTATGTAGATTACTTCAATGTTCATTGCCTCTTCCTTGGAGATCCCGGCAATATAAAACGGCAATTTCTTCCCAGTATTCTGTCTTACGATCTCCTGATAGATTGCTCCCTGAATGTCATACCCCCAGTATCGGACAAAATCCAGATATCCAATATCCGGAACATATCCAAACTTTGTAAGTGACTGCATGTATTTCAGATCTACAATCGCTCTACCCGGGTGGTAGCTGTCCATTTTGATCTTCCACTTGGATCCAAAAAGCTCTCCGGTCATTATGACCTGTTTTTCTCCAGACATGTATTCCTGGAAAAGTGGATCTCTCAGACTTCTTTCGATCGCCCGATCTGCTTTCTGAAACGTTGCTTTCAGTTCTCCATCCCGTTTAAACATTTCCGGATTATCTGCCTTGAATTTGTCCAGTGTGCCCTCATAGAAAGCATCTACATAGCTTCCTTCCAGAAGTGCTGTTCTCTCCGGTTCTTTATACTGGCCACGAATTTTCGCCATGGCACAGGCTTCGCATCCCAACTTCCCATATGTTCCGGCAAAATCTTTGAACTGGGAAACTGACATGTACTCATAATTGGCTATGTCAGAGTAGTAATTCTCCGATGTCAACTGAAATCCCATGTGCTACACCTCCTCGTAACCAATCCCCATCACCTTAATGTACTCAATGACCTTCTGGTACTCTTCCGGTGTTCCAGTGATTCTGATTGTCTGACTTGGTTTCAACACATGCTGCACTTCCGGTTCTGGATTCTGTGCCGGTACAGTTTCAACTACCGGAGTCTGGTTCTGATTTGGAGTAGTCGCATTGACAAACGCTCCTCTTTCGATACTGTCAATCGCTTTTCCAATCTCCGACTCAGGATTTCCAAGATATTCCTCCACTTCTTCTGCCTCACGTCGTCTTTTTTCCTCTTCGATCTTCTTTCTCTCTTCTTCTGCTTGACGTCTGCAGCGTTCCTCTTCCTCACGTCTCTTTCTCTCTTCCTCTTCCTGCTGTCTTTTCAGGATCGCCGCTTCCTGGGCTCTCAGTTCCTGAACTTTCTGCATAGCATCCGCCAATCTCAGTTTTACTCTGTATGAATCCATAGCATACGATCTAAATTTTTCTTCGACGGCTTCCAACACCTGCAGGTCTGATCGGATAGCCTCAGCCTTGGCATCAATCGCTGTCTGCCATTCTGATTTCTTTGCAGTTGCATTTTCCCATCGAACATCATACAGGGCTTCTTTCGCCTTATCGGCAATCTTCTGTTCAATCCCGTCAAAGTCGTTTGCCATATATTCCAGGATCACGGCTCTTACCTTCTGTCGTCTGAGGTTTTCATATTCTGTCAGGCGTTCATCAATAACTGCAATCGGCTCCTGAATGATCGCCATCAGTTCTTTTGCCTGAGTGTCGATCAGCTCAAACGGTTCAAGGCACTTTTTCTTGATCTCAATCTTCCGGGCGTTCACTGACTTTGAAAGATTATTCAGCATTGCCCGATCTTTCTTTGCCTGACCAATGTTAGAATCGTCATACTCTGTTGTCTTGTATACCTCCAGAGCATTTGTGATTGCTGCTTTCAGATCTTCATAATTCCATGTTACGGTTCCTGGTTCCTGGTGTACTACTACCTGTAATTCATTCATTCCCTTTTTCCTCCATTTCTTTATTTCCACGGCATTTCATCATCCGGATAATCATCCGGTGACATAAACTCTTCCTCCGGATAATACTGCGGTGGTATTTCTTCCGCTATCGGTTCTCTCTCCGGTGCTTGCCGGAAATCCTGTGGCGTTACTGCCGGCTGTGGCTTCTGTTCGAGTGTTTTCTGTCCGGTTGTCTGCCCCGGTGCAAAGGCATCAACCACATTTTCTGTTCCTGGTAACTGTGCTGCCTGCCTGGTGGATCCTCCGGAGATCTGCTGATTTTCAAATTCAAAGCCGGATCCCTCCTCATAAGCCTTAATCATTTCCACCTTGTCCAGATTCAGATCAATCAGCTTGCTCAGTCTGCGGATAACCGTTTTCTTGCACATTTCCCCAAATGAATCTCTCCATGCCTGGCTATTTGCTGCCTTAGAGTAGGTGTCTTTCGTGTGGCGTATCTCTTCCACACTCATACTGTCGTATTTAATGGTTCCGTCAGCATACATAACTACCGCAAATGCCCCGATAATCTCTTCATTCGAGAACGGCACAGGCTTAAAATTCAGCACCTGAGCGCCTCCCTCTACTCCTTCATCATAGGCATCTCCTTTTCGTACTACCTTGGCGTAAATATCTTTGATCGGATCATTACTGAACCGCTTGCAGACCTTAATTTCGCCTTTGTAGTCCGTTTGGAATGTCATTTCACCCTTATAAGGGATCGCATAACACTCACCATTCAGGAAATCCAGTCCCAAGTAGGCGCCCTTTATCATGCAGAGAACAATCGAATTAATATCGACTGTCTGCAGATTCTCCTTTTTTTTACGATCTTTCATCATGTCCCGAATCACCGTCACACAGTTCAGAGCGAATCTCTGCTGATTGAATCCAGGTGGCATGGCGTCTTTTTTCTCAGTTAATGTCTGCATCAACTTGCTCTGGATCTGATCCAGATACTGATCTGCTGTCATTTGTCCCATATAAATTCCTCCTTTATGCAAATGCCTTATCTGGCATTATGCTCTTCTTCCGGTTCACAGAACGCTTTATACTCCGCATAAAGTACGATCGGAAATACCAGTCTTTCACTCCCCATTGCCTGATATCCTCTTTCTGTGTAGGCTATCTTACAAGCCCCGATCTGCATTATTGTTGCTATCGCAACCATTGCAATAATCTTAACCAGCTTTCTCAATTCCATTTACCTCCCTCACGAATACCCCTATATCAATCGGTTTCTGCTTTTCCATAGCTTTCAAAAGATCTTCCTCGTTATGGATTCCGTAAACCTCGGACAGTTGCTGTTTCAATCTCTCAATCAATTCCATCCGATTCACCCCCGTATTTTCGCAGAAACATTCTCAGTTCCATCACATCATCTGCAAACTGACTCAGTTCTGTGACAATCTTTCTTAGCCGGTTTTCTTCTCCCAGATCCAGTTTCCCATCACTGGCGATGTTTATCAGATCTCTTTTTATTCCATGCATCAAATCATCGTCCGCATGATCCAATAAACTGCATGTGATCTGTTCAATGCCCCGGATCTTTGTAGCGATGTTCTGCCGTTTCCCGATCGGGCAATCATTTTTGCAATAACAAGCCTCCAGTTCCGGTGCTCCGTAAAGGTCAGCCATTCTAACAACCACATCCGTCGGTACTGGTGTCAGCCCCAACTCATAGTTGCTCAGACTCGACACGGAAATATTCAGCATTTCCGAAGCTCCCTCACGGCTGCTCAGCCTGTCATTGTATTTTGCGGCTTCTTTTCTACACTGGAAGTAGATACTTCCACCGCAATCCTTACATTCTTTCTCCATGTTCCAACGTTCCTCCGTGCGCTATCATTTAATCATACAGTTGTGGTGTCGCTGTCAGCGATCCCTAAGTAATCAGAGATCTTTTTGACTGCCGGTGCGCTATATACTCGACCATTCAAGATTGAGCTTACATAACTCCGGTTCATATCCAGTTTCGCCGCAAGCTCCGTGGTCTTTAGATCACGCCGGATCATTTCGATCTTGGCATTTTTGCACCACATGGACAGTTTTCTTTCCATGAGTTCCCTCCTTTTTCCTCTTTACTACCAAACATTTGTTAGGTATAATAGAGGTGCTTTTTTAGATTTGAAAATGATAATGTTTTGTTGTTTATGTTTGTTAGTCTAACTCTTTTTTGCGAGTTCGTCAAGCGAATGTATTGTTTTGTTATATTTTTTTGGAGGTTTTATGTTTTACGACAATCTAAAAGCTGTATGCAAAGAAAAAGGGACGACTCCAACGGCAGTATTAAAAGAGCTTAAGCTCAGTACCAGTGCTACTGGTAGATGGAAAGCAGGATCATCTCCCTCTATTGATATTGTTTGCCAAATCGCCGAACACCTTAATGTGTCTCTCGATTATCTGGTAAACGGTTTTGGATCAGGAGATGCTCCGGAAGCTCCAAACATCAATCCAGACTTTGACGGAGTTATGTTTTACAACTCTTTAAAGAGAGTTTGCAAGATAAAAGGAACGGGACTCACTGCTGTTTTGAGGAAATTAGACTTGGACGAAGATTATATCCCGGAATGGAAAAGTGGTATTTCTCCAAGGCTTGACGTCGTATGCAAAATCGCATCCTACTTAGATGTATCTATTGACTACTTAGTGGTTGGATATGCAAGGGAAGAAATACACGACAGCACATTGATGGTTTCGGGACTGGATCCAGAATGGGCCGAGATTATATCCGCTATTCCAGAAGAGAATCAGGAGATGTGCAAAGACTTTCTGCGTACACACATGGCTATTCCAGAGAAGTATGCGGATCGAAAAAAGGGGTGATCGCATTTTCATATTTTTCCTGGCGAAGAAAACATTTCCGGGGAACTTAGTACATAGCAGATACCAAGCTGTAAATAATTATCGGAGGTATGCTTATGAGTAACAGCGACATTCAAGAGAACAGAGATCACCTGGAACAGGTTGAAGAATTGCAACGGCTCCTTGCCTGTTATCAGGTTGCAAGTCGTGATGATAAGAATGTAGTTTGGGCGGCACTGAATAAATACATGCCCTATGTGAACTAAGTATAGCCCCGTGTAGGGGCTATTTCTATTTGATGGAGGAATTATGAATAAAAGCTATATGATGCCTGAATCAGGCTCAGAGACACATATCAGGGTAGCAATCTACGTCCGTGTTTCCACAGTCTACCAAATAGATAAAGATTCGCTGCCGATGATGAAACAGGAACTCACAGCCTACTGCAAGTATATCCTGAATACGGAGGATTTTGTGATCTTTGAGGATGCTGGGTATTCCGGAAAGAATACAGACCGACCGGCATACCAGAAAATGATGTCTCAGATCCGGGAAGGACTTTTTACTCATCTGCTAGTCTGGAAGATCGACCGTATTTCCAGAAATCTACTGGACTTTGCAAACATGTATGCAGAACTAAAAGAGTTGGGTGTTACATTCGTCAGCAAGAATGAACAATTTGATACTTCTACCGCAATCGGTGAAGCCATGTTGAAGATTATCTTGATCTTTGCAGAATTAGAGCGAAATATGACCTCAGAGCGTGTCACAGCTACCATGATAAACAGAGCCTCAAATGGTGTCTGGAATGGTGGACGTGTCCCGTTCGGATATTCTTACGATAAACCAACACAGACATTTTCCATTGATCCGGAAGAAAACAAAATCTACAACGACATGATAGAGATCTATGAAAGTAATCAATCTCTTGTACACACAGCCCGGAAGCTGAATGAAATGGGATATTGCTCCAGGAGCGGAAATTTATGGAGTCCTGTTTCTGTGTGGGCGATTTTGCGTAATCCATGGTATCTTGGTATCTATCGGTACAATTATTACAAAATTCCTGGAAGAAAAGCTATTAAGGATCCCTCTGAGTGGGTTATCGTAGAAAACCACCATCCGGCCTCAATAGATCAGGAGCGTTTCAATCGGATCCAGGCTACTCTTGATAAAAATGCCCGGTACCGGAATACTCCTGGAAGAAAAGCAAAACAGAAACGTGTGAATGTATTCTCTGGTCTAATCTGGTGTGCTGAATGCGGTGCTGCTTTTCGTGCTTCTCCAGGGAATCGTCATGCCTCCGGATATCGTCCGTCAAAATACGGATGCCCGAATGTCTGGAAAACCAAGACATGCCATGCAAAATATACTTCGGATGTTGTCCTTGGAGAGTTCCTTCTGAACTACATTCTGAATATTTTGAATGCGCAGAAGAATTTTACCGACATCCATTCTTTGGAAGATCTCCAGAAGCACTTATTACGTGGCAGTACCTTTTCCAATGTCGATCATGTGGATCCGGACGGTCTTGCATCCCTTTTTGACATGTTAGAGAAATACTCCGGAAGTGATCCGGTGCTCTTGAAGTCTGCAAAATCCAAACCTAAGGTTGATCCGGAGTTAAAACGCATCAGAACAGAACAAAAGAGACAACAACGTGCCTTGGATCGTCTGAACGATCTTTACCTATACAGCGATGATTCTATCTCTGAGCGTGAGTACCTTGTCCGGAAACAGCAGATTACAGATCGCCTCCAGGAGATCAACGAGGCAATCGGCATGATGTCTCAGGACCTGTGGGAGCATACCATGGACGATGAAGCATTTATACAGCAGGCATCTTCTTTCATCCTGACACAGCAGCTGACAGATAAAGAGTACATCTACTACGAAAACCTTGCCAAAGCTCTGGATCCGGAAATCCTGAAAAACTTTTTTTCTTCTATCCTGGATTCTATTATCCTGAGATCCGGCCGACCGGAAACCATCGTATTTCGCAACGGTCTATCCCATACATTCACTTATAAAGATTCCTGATATAAAAATACCCAGAAGCCACTAAGCCTCTGGGTTTCTTTTTATCCCATTATTTACTTTTCTCTGATTCCTGAGAAGAACCAACATTTGTTTGATTTGGAGTGGTTCCTATATACATAGCATCGCCAAAGGAAAAGAACCGATACCGCTCTTTTACGGCTTCCTCATAAGCTGCCAGGATATGCTCTCTTCCTGCCAGTGCAGACACCAGCATCACGAGAGTGGACTCCGGCAAGTGGAAGTTGGTGATCAACCCATCCAGGATCTTGAATTTATATCCCGGATAGATGAAGATCTCTGTCCAGCCACTGCACGCTTTCAGTCGTCCGTTTTCATCTGCCGCAGACTCTACCGTCCGACAACTGGTGGTTCCCACACAGATTACGCGTCCTCCGCGCTCTTTTGTCGCATTCACCTTCTGTGCCGCTTCTTCACTGATCTCGTAATATTCGGAATGCATGTGATGATCCTGAATCTCATCCGCCTTTACCGGTCGGAAAGTTCCAAGTCCCACATGAAGCGTGATTCTTGCAATATCAATCCCTTTTTTCTCAATCTGCTCCAGAAGTTCCGGTGTAAAATGCAATCCAGCCGTAGGTGCAGCCGCAGAGCCTTCATGTACCGCATAGACTGTATTGTAGCGTTCCCGTTCTTTTAACTGATGCTTAATATACGGCGGTAGCGGCATCTGCCCCAGCTGATCCAGGATTTCCTCAAAAATCCCGTCATAGTGGAATTTGATCAGACGATTGCCTTCCTCTGCAATCTCCAGAATTTCTCCGGTAAGAAGTCCCTCTCCAAAACTCACCTTCGCACCCGGGCGAAGTTTTCTTCCCGGACGCACCAGAGCTTCCCAGACATCTTTTTCCTTCCGCTTCAACAATAAGACTTCGATTTTTGCACCTGTATCCGGTTTGACGCCGATCAGTCTGGCCGGGATTACCTTCGTATCATTGATCACGAGGCAATCTCCCGGATTCAGATAGTCTATAATATCTTTAAAGACCCGATGTTCCCATTCTCCTGTCACTTTATTCAGTACAAGCATTCGGGAGCTGGATCGATCCTCCAGAGGATCCTGAGCGATCAGTTCCTCCGGAAGATCATAATAAAAATCACTGGTTTTCACGTTTTCCCCTACTTTCTCAGTTCAATACCAAGTGCTTCCAGACCCTTTAAGATCTTGTCCATTGCCGCACTTACATCTGCATCTTCCAGGGTACGGTCTTTTGCACGGAATACGATAGAATATGCCACAGACTTGTAACCCGGTTTGATCTGGGCTCCTTCGTACAGATCGAACAACTGATAACTTTCCAGATGTGCTCCGCCCTTGTCTGCGATCACTTCTTCAATCTGTCCTACCAGAATACTCTTCGGAACTACCATACTGATATCACGTGTAACAGCCGGATATTTTGCGATTCCCTCATATTTTCTGTCGAAGGATGCAAATTCCATGATCTCCGGCATGTCAATCACTGCCACATAAGCACGCTCACCGATTCCGTAAGTATCTGCCACTTCCGGATGAACCTCACCTAAGAAACCTACTACTTTTCCGGCATAGATGATATTTGCCTGGCGTCCCGGATGCAGGAAAGGTTTTCCGGCATTCGGATCATAAGATTCTCTGCCGTGCATTCCGATCTTTTCGAAGAATTCCTCTACCACGCCTTTCATGTAGAAGAAATCACCGTTTCCGTACATACCCAGTGTAAACTGCATTCTTTCATCCGGCAGTTCAGTCAGCGGAAGAGCCTTTGGACGGTATACATTTCCCAGTTCATAAAGTCTTACGTCTTTATTTCTGCGGTTATAGTTGGTCGCAAGAGAAGTCAGCATTCCATTCAGGGATGTGGTTCGCATGATACTGTAATCTTCTCCCAGCGGATTCATAATCTGGATTGCTTCTCTTAACTTAGAGTCTGCCGGAATCAACAGCTTGTCAAATACCTTCGGGCTTTCGAAGGAATAAGTCATTCCCTGACTGAAACCGCAGAACTCTGCAATGTCTCTTGCCACTTCTTCGATTCGAAGCTTGTAGGAAAGTTTTCCTGTGGTTGCCTCTCCGGTCGGAAGTGTGGTCGGAATATTGTCATATCCATAGAATCTTGCCACTTCCTCAGCCAGATCTGCAAGCCGGAACAGATCCTGACGGAAGGTCGGTGCGATCACTTCTTTTGTTTCCGGATCGTATCCCAGATCAATCTTCTTGAAGTAAGACAGCATATCTTCTTCTGAAATCTCTGTTCCCAGAAGTTTGTTCACTGCGTCTGCATCAAATGGTACTCTGACAGGCTCTCTCTTCTCCGGATAAATGTCAACCATTCCGCCAACAACTTCTCCGGCTCCCATCTCTTCTACCAGCTGGCAGGCACGATCGATAGCTTCCTGTGCATTATTCGGATCCAGTCCCTTTTCGAATTTACCGGATGCATCGGTACGCAGTCCCACTTTCTTGCTTGACTTTCTGATATTGGTTCCGTCAAAGCATGCCGCCTCGAAAAGAACGGTCTGTACCTGATCGGTAATCATGGAATTTTCTCCACCCATGATTCCGGCGATTCCCACCGGTTTCTTGCCATCACAGATCATCAGGACATCATCATCCATGGTACGTTCTGTTCCATCCAGTGTGACAAATTTTTCTCCTTTTTCCGCTGTACGCACTACGATCTGTGCATCCTCGATTGTAGAAAGATCATAAGCATGCATCGGCTGTCCGTATTCTTCCATCACATAGTTTGTGATATCAACCAGATTGTTGATCGGACGGATTCCTACGGAAGCCAGTCTTCTCTGCATCCACTTCGGAGATGGTCCGATCTTGATATTTTTTACGACTCTTGCACAGTATCTTGGGCACAGTCTTTCATTTTCCACGCGGACTTTGATGTAATCCGATGCATCTTCCTCATTTCCGGTTTTCGTTACAACCGGCGGTTTGAATTCCTTGCGGAAGGTTGCTGCCGCTTCTCTTGCGATTCCCACTACACTGTAACAGTCTACACGGTTCGAGGTAATCTCATATTCAAATACTGCATCGTGCAGTCCCAGCACTTCGACCGCATCTGCACCGACTTCTACATCTTCCTCAAAAATGTAAATGCCGTATTCCGGAGCTTCCGGATACATTTCACGGTTAGATCCCAGCTCTTCGATAGAGCACATCATACCATCACTTTCCACACCACGCAGTTTTCCTTTTTTAATCTTGATTCCGCCTTCAACTCTCTGTCCCGGTTCATGTCCGCCTGCTACACGTCCGCCTGCCAGTACAACCGGTACCTTTGCCCCCTCATATACATTCGGTGCACCGGTTACGATCTGAACGGACTCACTTCCGATATTTACCTGGCAAATCACCAGTTTGTCCGCATCCGGATGTTTTTCAATCTTGTCGATCTGTCCGACTACGATCTTGTCCAGGTCTGCGTCCAGTTCCACATACCCTTCTACCTTCGTACCAGACAATGTCATTGCATCTGTATATTCCTGCGCCGTTACATCCAGATCCGGCACATATGCTTTAATCCATGATAATGATGTATCCATCTTATTCTCCTTTCGCCTTAGAACTGTTTTAAGAAACGGATATCGTTTTCATATAATAACCGCATGTCATCAATCTCATATTTCAAAAGTGCGATACGTTCCAGTCCCACACCAAATGCGAATCCAGTATATTCTTCCGGATCAATTCCGCACATTTCCAGTACATGCGGATGAACCATACCACATCCCAGAATCTCGATCCATCCGGATCCTTTACAGAAACGGCATCCTTTTCCGCCACATTTAAAGCAGCTCACATCCACTTCTGCACTTGGCTCTGTAAATGGGAAATGGTGCGGACGGAATTTTGTCCTGGTATCCGGTCCAAACAACTCTTTTGCAAAGACTTCCAGTGTTCCCTTCAGATCTGCAAAGGAAATGTTCTTGTCAATGACAAGTCCTTCGATCTGGTGGAAAGACGGAGAATGGGTTGCATCCACCTCATCAGAACGAAATACTCTTCCCGGAGCAATCATACGGATCGGAAGCTTGCCCTGTTCCATGACTCTGGCCTGTACCGGTGAAGTCTGGGTACGAAGCACAATGTCTTTATTGATATAGAAGGTATCCTGCTCATCCTTTGCCGGATGATCTGCCGGAATGTTCAGTTTTTCGAAGTTGTACAGGTCATACTCTACTTCCGGTCCCTCTACGACTTCATATCCCATTCCGATAAAGATTCGCTCTACTTCTTCCAGCGCGATGGTGTTCGGATGACGATGACCGACTACATTTTTCTTTGCCGGCAGTGTCACGTCGATCACTTCCGCTTTCAGACGTTCCTCGCGGATCGCGCGTTCCATCTTTGTCTTCGTTTCCTCTAAAATATCCTCAATGGCAGTTCTTGTCTCATTAACTAACTGTCCCACCTTCGGTCTCTCCTCCGGTGCAACATCCTTCATTCCTTTCAGAACTGCTGTCAGTTCTCCCTTTTTACCAAGGAATTTCACTCTTGCCTCATTCAATTTCTCCGGCACATCGGCTTCCTGAATCTGCCGAATTGCTTCTTCTCTGATCTTTGCCAGCTTCTCCTGCATGACATATCTCCTTTCTTTTTTCATTCCTTTTCCTGAAACATTTTCTGTATGTTATGACGGGTATAACGTATACCCTGCTTCGTGGCACATTTTCCCGCGACCCCTACATGCACAGACTTTTGCTCCATGCTTTCCATAAAAAAACCCCGTCCCCAAAAGGGACGAGGATCAGTCGCGGTACCACCCTAATTCCTGTACAGACCTTGCCGGTACAGGCTCTTCTATTTGCGTAACGTGCAAAAACGTCATCTCCTACTTTCGATTCTGATCAGTTTCAGAGACACAGCTCACGTGGGAAATTCGATCCTCATCCGTACCAAAAGGAACTTTCAGCCGATGATTCCTTCTCTCTGATGGAAAATGATTCTCTACTTTACACGATCTTTGCTTTTTATGTATTTATACCTTAATTATTTTAGCCAGTTCTTCTGATTATGTCAAGTCCCTTTCTTCCTCTGCCCGTTTCATCCGATCTTTGTTCCTCTCTTTCATCTCCAGAAACTTTCCGGAAAACTTCTGGTAGAGTACATTTACCTCGCCTCCGAGCAACACCGTATACATACAGAAATACAGCCAGAGCATGATCAGAATAATAGTGGTCAGACTTCCGTACATATCTGAAAATCCGGTAAAAATATCCAGATATACAGAAAAGACAAAGGAAATCAGCAACCATCCGCAGGCGGTAAAGACTGCTCCCGGAATCTGATATCTCGGAAGATCCTTCCGATTCGGCAGGAACCGATAGACCAGGATCCAGAACAGTGTCAGGATCACAAAGGAAAATAAAGTCCTGATTCGCAAGATCAGATTGATCAGCCGATCCATAAACGGAAGATGTTCCACGATCAGAATGCTCAAAGAGTTACCGAATACCGACAGCAACAGGGACAATACGATTGCAATGATAAATACCACCGTATAAAATGTGGAGCGAAATCTCAGATAAAAATAATTACGGGTCTCGTGGCTTTCATAGATGCAGTTCAACCCATAGGTTACCGCCAATACTCCCTTTCCGGCAGACCACAACGCCGCAATCGCCGTAATCGGAATGATCGTCCTAGACTGATTATAAACCTGGTTTACGATAGATACGATCAGTCCGTCTACCGATTTGGGAAAGATCCGTACTACCGCCGTCATTACATCCGCCTTGGTAAGCGGTGTATACTGAACTGCCGTCAGAAGCAGAAGAATGATCGGAATCATAGATAACACAAAGAAATATGCTGACTGTGCAGCATATGCTCCCGTGTGATGGCTTCCGACAGTTCGAATCAGCCTCTGTATTCTCTTGATATTCTTCTGAATCTGCTCTTTCATATTTTCATTTCCAATTTTCTATATGATATTCATGATATAGCCATACTCATAAGCCGGTTCTTTAGACTTTTCTTCATCGCTCAAAAAGAGGCAGTCGCTTTCGCAACTGCCTTTTTTCTTTAGTAAGATCCCCAAAATGCCGTTCCCTGTATTTTGACTCCTAGCCACAGCTAGGTGGGCAACCGCATCTGCTTTTCTGCCTTCCGCTGCGTAATGACGGCCTGACATATTACAGAAATATAAGAATCCCGTTTAAAGTTCTGTAGGTTCAAAATAACAAGGTTGTCGTACATCTCAGGTAGTTACTTCCTGATGTGTATTATAACCCATTTACATGAATTTTACAATACATAATTCCATTTACCATTCATCTTCTACCGCATCCAGAATCTTCCTGTTGCTTTCAGATGAAATACCGGTCATACCGCTGACTCTTACAGCTGCGGACCTGCTGCAACTAATGCTTTACCAGCCTCATTGCTTTCATATTTTGCAAAGTTCTTTACAAATCTCTCTGCAAGATCTTTTGCTTTTTCATCCCACTGTGCAGCCTCTGCATATGTATCTCTCGGATCCAGGATTGCAGGATCTACTCCCGGAAGCTCTGTCGGAACTTCGAAGTTGAAGTACGGAATCTGTTTTGTCGGTGCATTCAGGATATCTCCGTTTAAGATTGCATCAATGATTCCACGGGTATCTTTGATGGAAATACGTTTGCCTGTTCCGTTCCATCCTGTATTTACAAGGTAAGCCTTTGCTCCGCTCTTTTCCATCTTCTTTACAAGTTCTTCTGCATATTTGGTCGGGTGCAGTTCCAGGAACGCCTGACCGAAGCATGCGGAGAATGTAGGAGTCGGCTCTGTAATTCCACGCTCTGTACCTGCAAGTTTTGCAGTAAATCCAGACAGGAAATAGTACTCTGTCTGCTCTGGTGTCAGAATAGATACCGGAGGAAGTACTCCAAATGCATCTGCTGACAGGAAGATTACGTTCTTCGCTGCCGGTGCGGAAGATACCGGACGAACGATCTTCTCGATATGGTCGATTGGATAAGATACACGGGTATTCTCTGTTACGCTCTTATCATCAAAATCGATCTTGCCTTCAGCATCCAGTGTAACGTTCTCAAGAAGAGCATTTCTCTTGATCGCATTGTAGATATCCGGCTCAGACTCTTTGTCCAGGTTGATAACTTTTGCGTAGCATCCACCTTCAAAGTTGAAGACTCCGTTGTCGTCCCATCCGTGCTCATCATCACCGATCAAAAGACGTTTCGGGTCTGTGGACAGAGTTGTCTTACCTGTTCCGGAAAGTCCGAAGAAGATTGCTGTATTCTCTCCGTTCATATCTGTATTTGCAGAGCAGTGCATAGATGCGATGCCCTTCAATGGCAGATAGTAGTTCATCATGGAGAACATACCTTTCTTCATCTCTCCGCCGTACCATGTATTAACGATTACCTGCTCGCGGCTTGTAATGTTGAACAAAACGGCTGTCTCAGAATTCAGGCCCAGTTCTTTATAATTTTCAACTTTTGCCTTGGAAGCATTGTATACAACGAAATCCGGCTCAAAGTTTTCCAGCTCTTCTGCAGTCGGTTTGATAAACATATTGGTTACGAAGTGTGCCTGCCATGCAACTTCTACGATAAAACGGATTGCCATACGTGTATCTTTGTTTGCGCCACAGAATGCATCTACTACATAAAGCTTTTTGTTGGAAAGTTCTTTGATTGCAAGCTCTTTCACTTCATCCCATGCTTTCTGAGTAGCCGGATGGTTATCATTTTTATATTCCTCAGTGGTCCACCATACGGTATCTTTGGAATTCTCATCTTCTACGATAAATTTGTCTTTAGGAGAACGTCCGGTATATACACCAGTCATAACATTGACTGCGCCCAGTTCACTTTCCTGTCCCTTTTCAAAGCCTTCTAGTTCCGGCTTTGTCTCTTCTGCAAACAGAAGTTCATAAGAAGGATTGTGTACAATTTCCGTTGTTCCAGTGATACCATACTTGCTCAAATTAATTTCTGCCATCTTCCTTTACCTCTTTTCTTTGATAGTGAGATGTTGCCTTTTCTGCAAAAATGCAGTCCCTATAATATCCCTACGAGGAAGCGAGAACCATCTTCCCCTTTTATATTATATCTTGATAAAGTGACAAAATCAACAATTATTTCTTTGAAATTCTTCAAAAATTGAACATTCTCTTTACAATTTAAACGATTTCGGCAACAAATCTGCCAACGTGTAGATTTTATATGCATCCGGGCCTGTCCCCACCAGAATTTCAAACTCCGGTTCACAGAATTCCGCCATCGTCTGACGACAGACTCCGCACGGGAAACAATCGATCAGTTCTTCGTTTCCTCCCACAATCGCAATCCGTTCAAACTCCCGGACTCCTTCCGAGACCGCTTTAAAGATTGCTGTTCTCTCCGCACAGTTTGACGGCATATAGGCTCCGTTTTCAATATTGCATCCTGTATACACTTTGCCGTTTTTTGCCAGCAATGCTGCTCCTACTTTAAATTTGGAATAGGGGCTGTAGGAAAATTCCCGTGCATGGATTGCCTCTTCCATCAATTTTTCACAAACTTGTTCTTTCGTCATATGTTCGATCCTCCCTTTCCTTTTTAAACTCACCCATCGTCCACTGTCCACTGATTCTTCGTTCCACTTTGGTCGTGCCTTACAAGGATCACTGGCACTTGTCGGGCACCGTCATAGTCTCGTGCAGGCACGGATTTCGGCCTGTTACCGATTAACTCCACATAAATATCACAAAAGGCAGGAGCATGCTTTTTCAAGTCTCTCCCGCCTTTTCTCCTTAATAAGGTCTGAAATATTTCTTTTTTAATTTGCTGGTGTAGATCATATATCCAAACAGCACGATCAGAAAGATCACCAGAAAGACCAGATCTACCATCGCCATACTCACCACAAAGAAATTCAAAAAATCAATGATTCCGTAAGCCATGGTAACAATTGCCAGAACCAGCACTGCCGGGTAAGCACGTTTGGTATAAGCTTCCCGATCCTTGCACCGACTTTCCGGCGTTCCCTTCCCCAGAAGAAGAATCTCGCTGATGTGTCCGGTCTTGAGCATCTTAACATATTCATACACGATATACACACCTGCTGCCAGAACTAACACACTCAAAAACTGATTGTAATTGTCCATCTCTATGCCTCAACTTTCAGAATCGCCTTAACGGTCTGTTCCATCTGATCCACATCACATTCTCTGTTATGTAATACTTTTGCGTCCATGATCTCTTTGACGGCATTCGGAATCTCCACACCGGAAACTTTTTTCAGTTCCTCGATCAGTGCAAAATCATCCATTCCTTCATATTTGGAATCAATCGAAGTCATAACGCTTCTCGCAAATTTGTATGGACTTGCTGTGGATGCCACTACCATCTTCTTTGCATCTCCGGTCTCTTTCCGATACTGTTCACTTACATAAGAAGCAACGGCGGTATGCGTATCCATCACATAACCGTTTCTCTGATAAGTATCATGGATTGCCTGACTGGTCTGTTCTTCTGTAGCATATCCGCCTACAAAATCTTTCAGTCCGGCTTTCATTTCTCCTGTGATTTCATATTTTCCTTCGGTATTCAGTGCTTTCATCAATTCACAGTCCTTCTGTGCATCCTGACCTGCCACCTGATAGATCAGACGCTCCAGGTTACTGGAAATCAGAATATCCATAGAAGGAGAAGAAGTCAGTACAAAATCCCGGTTCTTGTCATAAACGCCTGTTTCAAAGAAATCGAAAAGAACTTTGTTCTCATTGGAAGCACAGATCAGTTTCGCGATCGGAAGTCCCATCTGTTTTGCATAGTATGCAGCCAGAATATTACCAAAGTTACCGGTCGGAACAGTTACATTGATCTCTTCACCCTTTGCGATCTCACCCTTCTGCAATAATTTTGCATAGGCATATACATAATAAACCACTTGCGGAACCAGACGTCCGATGTTGATAGAGTTCGCAGAAGAGAACTGATATCCGGCTTTTGCCAGTTCTGCTGCAAGAGCCTGATCCTCAAACATCTTCTTCACACCACTCTGAGCATTGTCAAAGTTTCCGTGGATCGCTACAACTGCCGTATTGACACCTTTTTGTGTCACCATCTGCAGTTCCTGTACTCGGCTGACACCATTCTTCGGATAAAATACAATGATCTTCGTTCCTGGAACATCTGCAAATCCCGCCATCGCTGCCTTTCCGGTATCCCCGGATGTAGCAGTCAGAATCACGATCTCATGATCTGCATGATTTTTCTTTGCTGCCGTTGTCATAAGATGCGGCAGGATAGATAATGCCATATCTTTAAATGCAATGGTTGCGCCATGGAACAGCTCAAGATGGAAGACTCCATCATTGACCTCAACCAACGGTGCGATCTCTGTGGTATCAAATTTTTCATCATATGCACTGTTGATACAATGTCTCAATTCTTCCTCTGTGAAATCTGTCAGGAAGCGTTTCATTACCTGATAGGCTGTCTCCTGATAAGACATCTCTTTCAATTCATCCAGATCCACATCCAGCTTCGGAATCTCAACCGGAACAAACAGACCTCCGTCAGAAGCCAGTCCCTTTAAAATCGCCTGTGAAGCGGTTACTGTTTTATCTGCATCTCTTGTACTTTTATAAAGCAGTTCCATAATCTCAACCTTTCGTTCTACTCATTATTATTCTTGAAACTTTTGATTTTCCCCGATAGTATACCACTATTCTTCTTCCAAATTCAATACTTTGCCCCTGTATTTTATACATTCGGGCGTTCAAGTCTTATCCTTTTCACTTTTCGTTCTCAGAAAGTTTCTCTAGCTGGCGTTTCAGTTCCTCCAACTGATCTTTGTAATCATGCGACTCCAGTTTCGGGAAAGCCTTCAGCAGACGCCGGTTGGAAAACAGTTCCAGCTTTCCCGCTTCCCGGTATTTTTGCTTGAGACCTGCGATACGAGCGATCATTTCTTCGGTTACCTGACTGCCCTCTGTTCTGATCCGTTCCAGCATCTCGCCTGGTTTCTGCGGGCCCTCTTCTCTGATTCTCGTCAGCATCTCGCCGGTTCTCTGTCCGCCCTCTTCTCTGATCCGTTCGATCTTTTCTTTCAGGCCATCTCCCAGTTCTGCTGCAGCAGCCGTCTTCTCCTTGAGTGCATCCTCCAGAGTCTGTGCAGCTTCTTCCATCTTCTTTTTGGACTCTTCCACTTTCTTTTTGGATTCTTCCTGTTTCTCCAATGCCACGATCACACCTTTGTAAATCTCTTCGCCTAACTGGTCTGAAATCTCGTGTAATTCTCCGGCGATCTTCTCCATTCTTTCCAGACGGCGGTTCATCTTAATGATACCCGATGCCGTTACATAAAGGTCTGCACACAGCGTAAACATCAGGATCACGATCAATACCACGCCCACAATATACGGAATCCATTCCAGTCCTTTGAAAATGATCGGATGGATTACATCCACGATTGCCACACATGCCACACCCCAGATCAGAGAAAACAGCACGCATACATAACCGCCGATATTCATGGGCATATTCGAATAATCCCACCATTTATTATGGAAAATTTTATCCATGGCATATCCGGTCAGTCCTTCCAGCACTGTTACCAGAATCACCGATGCCACATACAGGATCAGAAGATTCTCCCGCACCGGATCCAGACACCAGATAACCATCGTAACACCCACACCATAGATCGGGCAGATTGGCCCGTTTAAGAATCCCCGGTTTACGAATCGTCTCTCCTTAAATGCTGCAAATGCGACCTCCGTGCACCACCCCAGAAATCCATACACAAAAAAGGATAAAAATGCAAAATATACTGTAAAATTTCCTGTCACAACTTCCTCCCAACTGTTCCTTCTTTCTTCTTTTTTATTTTCCCTGATTTCTCAATTCTTTATCAGTTCTTCATTCTGCTCTTTTTTATCGGCCGTACAGACGCGCCATCGCTTTCATTTTTTCTGCCAGGCCTTCTGGAATCTGTCCCGGTCTCAGTCTCCAGCTCCAGTTGCCACCTGCTGTGGACGGAGTATTGATCCTTGCATCGGAATCCAGCCCCAGATAATCCTGGACCGGGATCATGCACAGCTCTGCCACACTTCCCATCGCTGCCGCAATGAAATCCCAGGTCAGCGTATCAATGTCAAATGCATCCTTATGCAGATATTCCCTCGCAAATTGACGACATTCCTTCGACGCCTTCAAGAACCATCCCAACGTCGTGTCGTTATCATGGGTTCCTGTATAAACCACACAGTTCGGTGTATAGGTATGCGGCAGATAATCCGAAGATTCTCTGGAATCAAAGGCAAACTGAAGCACTTTCATTCCCGGATAGCCGCTGTCTTTCAGAAGTTTCAAAACACTTTCTGTCAAAAAGCCCAGATCTTCCGCAATGATATCCGCCTTACCGATCGCTTCCCAGATGGCCTGAAACAGTTCGATCCCCGGTCCCTTTTCCCAGACGCCGTGTTTCGCCGTAGGATGCCCGTAAGGGATCGCATAGTACTCATCAAATCCCCGGAAATGATCGATCCTCAGCGTATCAAACATCTTCAGACAGCTTTTCACCCGCTGAATCCACCAGGCATATCCGGTAGAACGATGATATTCCCAGTCATAAACCGGATTGCCCCAAAGCTGTCCGGTTGCTGTAAATCCATCCGGCGGACATCCTGCCACTGCCTTTGGCTTATGATCTTCTGTAAACTGGAACAGTTTTGGCATAGACCAGGTATCTGCACTGTCAAATGCCACATAGATCGGAAGATCCCCTATGATTCGTATCCCGTTTTGATTGGCATAGCTGTGCAGATCATTCCACTGCTTGAAGAATTCATACTGTTGGAACCGGTAAAACTCTATATCCTCCCAACAGCTTCTCTTTGCTTCTTCCAGTGCCTCCGGCTGCCGGTCACGAAGTGCCGGTTCCCACTCGTTCCACGGTTTACCTCCCTGCTGATTTTTAATCGCCATATACAGGCAATAATCTTCCAGCCAGAATTCCTGTTCTTTCACAAATCGGTCATATCCGTCTTCCCTTCTCGAACGAAATCTTTCATATGCCATATGAAGAAGCGGAAACCGGTTTGCATGAACCTTTTCATAATCCACCCGGTCTTCCCGTTCTCCGAAATCACACCGGTCACATTCTTCCCAGGAAAGAAGCCCCTCGCTTACCAGTCTTCCAAGATCGATAAAATAGGGATTCCCCGCAAACGTAGAAAACGACTGGTATGGAGAATCCCCATAACCGGTCGGTCCCATCGGAAGGATCTGCCAGCGTTTCTGTCCGGCATCCCGCAAAAAATCAACAAATTCATAAGCCTCCTTCGAGAAACATCCGATCCCGTATTTCGACGGCAGGGATGAAATCGGAAGCAATACACCACACTCTCTCATAACTTTCTCCTTGTTTTTTTTTTCTATTTTTCAGTTTATCTTAAGTTCTGATCCCGATATCTTTTTCATTCGGATTCGATTCCGGTTCACTTTAATTCTTATTTTTCATTTTGATCTGTTTCTGATCACTCTTCCGGTACTTAAACATTCCCGCTTTATTTCCAGTTCTGGTCCGAATCATATTCCGAACCATTCATATAATACAGTTCCACCGGATCAATCGGATCATAGGGATTTTCCACATACATTTTCTTATTTCTCCGGGAACGTTTTATCAGTTCTCCACTCTTATTATATATCCAGAAAGAGTAAGCCAACACCTTATTGATCCGACCCATTTTCTCCTTCGTCGTCTTGGTATACAAGGTACCACCCGTTTCAAAACTGACTTTACGATGGATCATGGAAATCAGTTCCGTCTCACAGGTCACAGGCTCCGGAAGGATCGTATATCCCTTGCCCACGCAATCCGGTTTGTGGGAATCGCTGCCGCCAACCTTTACCTTTCCATACTTTTCCGCCAGTTTTAAAGCTCCCGCGTTTGATTCCTTCGATTCACAGGCATTGAATGCTTCGATAAAATCAAACCGTTTGATCAGCTCCGGCGTATTGTAATAGCACTTTGTATTGGTAAAACTCATATATTTTTCTCCGCAGGGATGGGCCGGCCCCAGCACACCACCGTTGCGGTGCACCAGATCGATCAATACAGATGCTCTCATACCCCTCATCTCCAACAGGCGCATCTTCACACCCTCCGGCATAATCACCAGGATATGGCCTGCATCTCTGGTATCATATTCAATCCCTTTCAACACCACAAAATCCGGATGCTTTTCCTTCAGTTGATTTTTCCAGTGGCGATATCCCTGATACGTATCATGGTCTGTGATCACCATTCCCTGAAAGCCATGCTTTTTTAACAGCGTGATATATTCATCCAGACTGACCCGACTGTCCACGGATCCTTCTTTTACATGACAATGCATATCTATCTTCATAAGCGCTCTCCTTTTTGCGGCTTGATAGAACCATTATACACTGTCCTGTCCATTCAGGCAATATTTCAGATCCTTTCGATCAGCTCCTCCACTTTCCAGATTGCAACCAGACAGAAGGTATAGGCTGCCATATACGCGCCTCCGGAAATTCGTGTCTGTGTAAAGCCGTAAAAAAATACCAGCACCAGCAGCACTACACTCCCAAAAATTAATACGATTCCCTTTAAAAATGATTTTCTGATATACATAAAAAATACCCACCTTTCATAACATGTGTTTTTCCAGAGAAATCTGTCCGTTCTCCGGAACATTTTTCTCTTTTTCACGACAGCATCCGATTTTAAAAGGTCCGCTCCCGTCTTACAGATGTATTTTCGCATTTTAGGTGGGTCTTAAATATACCAGCACATCAGAATCTGCAGAACCTGCAGTTTTATGACAACTCCAAACACCGATAGAAAACTCCAGAAAAAAGCACCAGGGTGGAAATCTTTCTCGATTTCCACCCTGATTTTCACATTCTTACTCTTTCTGACTTCGCATCATCTTGCCAGATTTCATACAAATCTGCCCGAATTCATATATAGAATCAACTCTGCTTATTCTTCATCATCCAAATATTCGATGTCTTCATCCTCGTCCAAATACTCAACATCTTCCTCGTCGTATTCTTCATCGTCTAAATACTCAGCGTCTTCATCCTCGTATTCTTCTTCATCCAGATACTCGGCGTCTTCATCCTCATACTCTTCCTCATCTTCTATATACTCGATGTTATCATCTTCATATTCATCCTCGTCCAGATATTCATCGTCATCATATTCATCGTCATCCAGATACTCATCATCCTCGTCATATTCGACTTCGTCTTCTACTTCATCCAGATGGTCAATAATATATCTTGCACGGTCCACTTCATTTTCCGTAGACTCTGCATCCCGGATTCTTTTGGCTTTCGCCACATTCTGTTTTACTTTTTTACGGGATTCCAGCATAAACTGTACCACGATTCCAAGTACGGTTGCCACAACACCCGCGATATAACTGATCAGACTGAAATTCGGAACCAGTGCGCCCACTGAAACTCCAGCCAATATTCCGCCATAGATACTGGACAGCAAGATCACTACCGGTGCACTGAAAAACTCTGCCACAATCGCCAGAATCAGACTCACCACTGCCACAATTCCTGTAAGCAGAAGCTGTTTGGAACCAAGTACTCCAAGCACGCTGTTCAGTCCAAAGACCAGCGTCACCACAAAGATTGCTCCGCGTTTCCATACCGCAAACAGGATCAGACCAATCACGGCTCCTGCCATCGCAGCAAAGACTGCTTTTTCATTTATTCCAAAGATCACAGATCCGGCAACTCCGCCGATTGCTGCTCCGATCTCGAAACCGGACAGCGCTCCCCACACACGGATCAGTTTCCATCCGAAGAAACAGGTGATCACAGCGACTGCCAGTATGACAATTGCCGGAATCATACCTTCCTGACGAATCCAGTCTATTTTTTCTGCATAAGTTCCGCCTAAACTCTCCAGATTAAGATTCTGGAGCTGATTGATTACTTCGTTCATAGCATTTTCTCCTTTGCCCCTTATTGTTATGCGGCACACTTCCCACTGTGTCACACTCTGTACTACTTCCTATCTATACTCTGTATTGACCGTTTCCGGTGAAATGATTATAGCATCTTTTTGGTGCTTAGACAACAATGAAAGACGGGCATCAATCTGAACTAAGATCAACACCCGTCTTTACTCTGACGTGTCCAACTCTCTAATACCTCTTCTTTCTACAAATTAAATAGGGTAAAACTTTTCACTTTCCGGTGGTCCGTACCTCCTGTTCATAATTTAGAAATTCGAATTCTTTCTCGTCAAATTCTGTAATTTCTTTTGTTGAATTTATATTATCATTTTATTTTTGATTTGTCAATCTTTTTTCTGTTATTTTTAAATTATTTTTCGAATTTTCTTTTTCCTTTTTCTTGTCTGTTTTCCTTCTCCGTGGTACTCTATTATCATGAGATTGAGCTTATATCTTTTTATATAAGGAGGAACATTTGTGAAACTTACAATTCTTGGAACCGGTAATGCACTGGTCACAAAATGCTACAACACTTGTTTTGTCTTAAGTGACAACAACCGGCATCTTCTGGTAGACGGTGGTGGAGGAAGCGAAATCCTTGCCCGTCTGGAAAAAGCCGAGATCGACTGGCATGATATTAAAGATATCTTCGTCACCCACAAGCACATCGATCATCTTCTGGGCATTATCTGGATGATCCGTATCATTACCCAAAATATGGCAAAAGGCAAATACGAAGAAGAGGTAAATCTTTACGCCCACGAAGAAGTGATTGAGATCCTTCAGAATATGGCAAATACACTGCTTGTAAAGAAAACCACCAAATTTATCGGAGATCGTTTCCATATGATCACGGTAAAAGACGGAGAATCCAGAGAAATCATCGGTCATAACGTCACCTTTTTTGACATCCAGTCCACCAAAGCCAAACAGTTCGGTTTTTCTATGGATTTGGGAAATGGCGAAAAGCTGACCTGCTGCGGCGATGAACCCTACTGCGACTACGAGGAGCCTTACGCCAAAGACAGCACATGGTTGCTACATGAAGCGTTCTGTCTCTATTCCCAGGCAGACATTTTCAGTCCTTATGAGAAACATCATTCTACAGTAAAGGATGCCTGTGAGCTGGCTCAGAGCTTAAATGTCAAAAATCTGATCCTGTATCACACCGAAGATAAGAATATCAAGAACCGGAAAGAACTTTATATGCAGGAAGGCAGACCATATTTCGATGGCAACCTGTATGTTCCGGACGATATGGAAATGATTGAGTTATAAGCAAGCGTAAGCGGTTCCCGTTGCAGCCTTTTGCGGGAGAGCAATGTTTTTCATCAACATATTTTATCCTATAACTCGAAAAAGTCTTACAGATTTACGATTTTATCAAGATCGTTTTTCTGTAAGACTTTTCTTTTCTCTTTTTCAGATCTTTTCTAAATTATAAATCATAACCTCTTGACGAAGTTCATATATTCCGAAAAAGATTGCATAAGGGAACATCCGCAGTCCTGGTACTTCCTGAGAACAAACGCCAGTGCCGTTCGAAGGTTAGTTCCACTGGACGAGGACTAAGCGCGAGCGGTTTCCGATGCAACTTTTTCGGAATTTATTATTCTATGTATGATTTATAATTTTGTTTATCTTTTTTCCACCACTACAGCCTGCATATGCTGAGCTGCATAACGTTTTTCTACCACTGCTTTCGGATAACCGATCACTCCGTGATTTTCATATGGATCATTGAAATAATAATTCTCTTCGTCATATCCGACCAGGAGCATACAATGCTCATTGGAGATCCAGGTAAAGGTCTCTCCGGTCTTTTTCAGTTTCCATTCCGGTCCGACGATCGGTTCTCTCATATTAATACATGCCCAGTAGATCACCGGCATTCCCCGATCAATATAATCCCGGATCAGCTCTTTGGTATCTGTACCGGTCTTATTAAGAACCCGATACTCTTCTCCCAGAACATGTTCCAGACTTTCTTTGATCACCGGCGCGTAACATCCGAAAGACTCGTCATCGTACGGACTTCCCACAAAACATTCTCTCGGATCCGGTCCGAAAAGTTCTCCGTTTCGTGTCTCAAACGCTTCTTTTTTCAGATCATTTTCAATAAACTCATCCACGGTAATGGAGACACCCAGAAACTGAAGCAACATCACCGTAGATACACTTTCACACCCGGTGGGATACTTTACACTCTGGTCAATATAGGGAACTGAAATCAATGTTTTGCTCAATTATTCTGCCTCCGACGGATATTTCTTTTCTGAGATCCGTTTGATCACCATCAGCGTCACAACCAAAATTGCCAGACTGATTCCAAGTGTCAGCCACCAGATCTTTGTAATACCCGCGATCAGATAACCAATGATACAGATTATCGCTACCACTGCCGCATACTGCATCTGAGTGGATACGTGGTTCAGATGATTACTCTGTGCTCCGGCTGATGACATAACCGTCGTATCGGAAATCGGAGATACGTGGTCTCCGCAAACTGCTCCTGCCAATACAGCAGATACAGAAATGATCATCATTTCCAGACCTTCTCCATGGTTGAACATTGCAGTTACGATCGGAACCAGAATTGCAAAAGTTCCCCAGGAAGTACCGGTTGAAAATGCCAGGAAGATCGCGATCACAAACATGATCACCGGAAGAACTACGTTTGCAGATGCATTGGCATCTACCAGACCTCCTACGAAAGCTGCGATTCCAAGAGCATCACCGATTCCTTTCAATGTCCATGCAAAGATCAGGATTGAAATAGCCGGAATCATCAGGCGGAAACCTTCCACGAAGCATCCCATGAATTCTTTAAAGGTAATAACTTTTCTCGGCAAATATAAGAACAGCATAAAGATAACTGTCACAAAAGTAGAGAAGATCAGGCTGACCTCGGCATTACATCCGGCAAATGCATCGATCACATTGGTCGCTCCATCCAGATATCCGGTATAGATCATTGCACTGACAGAAGAAACTATCAGCACCAGCACAGGAAGTGCCAGATCTCTTACTTTTCCGTCTTTTCTCATATCGTCGTCTTCTGCATGCTCAAACTCTTCTCCACCACTGGTAAAGAGATCCCCCTTTGCCGCATTCATTTCATGAATTTTCATCTGTCCGAAATCAAAATTCATCACGATCACCAGGAATACCATTGCCAGTGTCAGAAGTGCATACAAGTTGTAAGGAATTGTCCGCATAAACAGCTGAAATCCTGTAATTCCGGCATCTTCCGGAACGTAGGAATTTACGGCTGCCGCCCAACTGGAGATCGGTGCAATAATACATACCGGTGCTGCGGTGGCATCGATCAGATAAGCCAGTTTTGCACGGGAAACTTTATACCGGTCTGTAACCGGACGCATAACGGATCCGACCGTCAGACAGTTAAAATAGTCATCCACAAAGATCAGGATTCCGAGTCCCATCGTAGCCAGTGAAGCCTGCTTTTTCGACTTGATCTTCTTTCCCGCCCAGTTACCGTAAGCGGCGGAACCTCCTGATTTTGCCATCAGAACAATGATCATTCCAAGCATGACATCGAAGATCAGGATGTTCAGATTCATGCTGGATTCCATGATCTCAAACAGAGAGGTGATCGCATTCCACGGATGAAATCCTGTATAAAGCAATGCACCTACACTGATTCCGATAAACAGTGAACTATATACTTCTTTTGTTATAAAGGCAAGTAAAATTGCCAAAAGCGGCGGCACCAAAGACCACCATGTCCCCACAAACATTGAACCGTCCATATTCTCTCACTCCCTATTCTTTACATATTTGGATACATTCCGGCATCCAGCAGTTCTTTGATGGATGCTACTACCGACTCTTTATCCTCTTTATAAGTTACACCGAACCATTTATCGTTGGATTTCAGGACTTTTACCTGAGCCTCTTCCTTTTCCAGAAGATCTCCGATAATGGTCGGAAGCAGATATTCTGCTTTCAGTTCTTCCTCCGGCAGAGCTGCCAGGAATTCTTTGAATCTTGTTTCCAGCACTTCAAAAATCTCAGGACGAAGTGCCCACATATTCATAGAAACCGGAGAAGTCATATCAAGTGCACGAACCTGTCCGTCTTCTTCCACTCCGGCACCTTCTGCTGTCTTCACGATATTATGTGTCTCTACAATATCAGAAAGCATTCCGTTTTCATCAACCTTGCAGACACCTCTTGTCACAGATCCGTTGTCGCTCAGGGTATTTCCAAGGACAAATCCTACCATTCCAAGCTGCATCTTGTCGGATGCTGCCTGCTCTTCCATCAGATACTGATAAGCTTCTTTATAAGCTTCTTTTCCATAGTAATCATCTGCGTTGATCACCAGGAACGGCTCTTTTACCAGATCCTTACAGCAAAGGATTGCCTGACCGGTTCCCCACGGTTTTGTCCGGTCTTTGAAGATTTCTTTATATTCCTCCGGAATATCTGACAGTTCCTGATATGCATAATCCACATCGATCACTTTCTCGATCCGGTTTCCGATAACTTCCTTGAAATCTTTTTCCAGATCTTTACGGATGACAAATACTACTTTGTCAAATCCGGCTTCTTTTGCATCATAAATGGAATAATCCATAATGATCTCACCATTCGGTCCCATGGCCTCCAACTGCTTGATTCCCCCACCAAATCTGCTGCCGATTCCGGCTGCCATGATTACCAATGTTGCCTTAGACATAATCTTCCTCCTACTTGTACATTTTCCATTTCGTATTTCTTCAACTTAACGTTTCTATTTTACCGCAATCTACGCGGTTACACAATGCAAATCATGCACTCTCATGTATTTCTCACGCATTTTTATTACTTCCTATTCATTTCTTACGGCTTTTTTCATAATTTCTTCCATTTTTTCTCTTTTTCAAAGCCTTCTTCTATCGTTTCATATATTTTTCTTAAAGACTATTTTTCACTTTTTCGAAGATTTCACGGAATTTATAAATCTCCGGATATTCTATCCGAATCAGCTTCCCCGGTGTTCTTCCAGCTCAAACCGTTTGATCTGCACCGGCTCCTTCTCGGAAATTCCCGCCTGAACCATGGCTTTTTCCACCTGGCCGCGCACATTTCCTCTTCCCGGCAATACGATTCCGCGATCCCACCCATTGGTGACGATCACTCCATAACGCTTTGCATCCAGTTCTCTGGCACTGGTAACAATTTCCGGCTCTGAAACCACTTCCACACTGTACTCCACGCTCTCCAGTTCTTCTTCCGTGATCGGCTGATGTCTCGGGTCAAACGCTCCGGCACTGATCGTATTTTTTACAATTTCCTGCGCCAGAGAATCCTGTGTTGCTTCCACCGTCCCCATAGAGCCTCTCAGAATTCCGTTTACATATAAAGAGACATAAACGCCGCCCTTTTTTCCTTCCATCTCCCGCGGAAGATGATACAGCGGAATCTCCTGCTCCTTCGTTCTGACATAAGTCTGCAACGCCTTCTTCGCAATCTTCACATAAGGATCATCCTTTTCCCGGATATAATAGGCACAGACTCCATGTCCGATTCCATAAGGGCTTTCATAAGAAACTGCTTCTGCCTGATAGTCTGTTTCCTGTAAAATCCCCGACAGAATCAGAAATGCCCGGTGTCCGCATTCCCCGGCAGCATTTCGAAGTGCAGGCGGAAGATCTTTCATATAGAAGAAATCCCCTTCTCCCATCACTTTCATCAATGCCTCATCATAGACTTTTCCTTCCGGCATATATCCGTAAGGACTGTCCGGCAGCAGTCGATGCGACAGATCTCCGCTTGCCAGTACAACAACTCTTCGATCCGTATTTTCCGTAGCCCTTGCAATCATTCTTCCAAAAAACTGATGATTGGCATCGGAAAGATCTGAAATTCCGATGCGAACCAGTTTAAATTTCGAATACACCTGTTGAATAAAATACAGTGGTACCATGGTTCCCACATCCAAAAATTCATCCGCCTGTCCTTTCGTACCTGCCGGAAAACCTTTTCCTTCTGCCAGGCGTTCGATCTCATTCACCAGTTCTGTATCATTTGACAGGTCAAACCGAATCTGTCCGGCTCCCTCTCCCTGAAAATCTCCATGGACACTCTGTTCCGGAAAAATGTGAAAATAATCCTGAAACAATGCCGCATGAGGTGAGATTACCAGAATCGTCTCCGGTTCAATCTCCCGGATCTCCTGTGCAATTCTGCGATAAGCCTCGATTGTTCTCGGATATTTCCATTCCTTTCCTCTTCCGATGTCCGGAATCAATTCCTTTGGATGCGGAACCATATAAGCTCCCACAATTCCCATATCTATCAACTCCTGTTATTTTTCTGCTATATTTCTGCTGTTTTATCCATTTTTATAATGTTCTTATACTCTGTGACATATTCCTAGAATCTTCTATCTTCCATCGAGATAACCCGGAGAATCCCATCCTTCACCTGAAATTTCACTTCCAGTTCTCCATATTTCATCCCATAGACTCGATCCGGATCATCCTGATATGCGGGACGAGGATCCTGCGCAAGAATTTCTTTCAAAGTTTCCAGTTTCTCTGTACTCTGTCCAAATTTCTCCTGAATCTCCTTTGAACATGCTTCTGAGATTTCTACGCGAAGTCTTCTGTTCTTCACTGCATCCTGTTCTGCAAATCCTCCGGTCGCTTCCGGATGGGTATCTGCATAAGGCAAATACGGTTTCAGATCCAGTATCGGAGTTCCGTTCATCAGATCCGCACCTTTCACAGTGATCACCGGTCCCACTTCCGAATCCACAGTTACCGAAAGAATCTCCACGCAGGAAAGCCCGATGGAATTCGGGCGAAACGGTGACCTTGTGGCAAACACACCCATTCTTTCATTTCCGCCCAGTCTTGGCGGACGAACCGTCGGATGCCAGGTGCATTTTTTATTTTCCGAAAATTCCCAGAGGATCCAAAGATGACTGTATCCTTCCAGTCCTCTCACCGCCTCCGGGAATCGATATTCCTCTTCAAATACAATCCTGGAAGTAACACCCACAAGCAGACTCTGCCGGGGAATCCCGAATTTACTTACAAAATCATTATGAATATATGCGATCGGTTTCACTTCCATTTTCTTCCCTCTATATCCTCTTCTGATAACCCCATCATCCGTATCTTCTTCCTTTTACAATATCAGAATCTCACCTTCAAAAATATAACAAAAAGACAGCCTCTTTGCAAGATTTTCTCTGCAAAGAAGCTGTCGGTTTTCTGATTTTTTTCCCTAATCCAAGAGGTTTTTCATACTGTCCAGACTGATTGCCAATGTGGATACATTGTGCAGTAATGCTGAGGTTGTCGGCGGGATCATCCCAAAAACACCTAACAGAATCAGTCCTGTATTGATTCCTACGATTTTCCGATAATTGCAATGGATCCTCTTGATCAGATGATTGCTCAAAAGCTTCAGGATCACAAGCTGGGTCAGATCTTCCGCACCGATCGTAATGTCTGCGATCTCACGAGCGATCTCTGCGCCGTCACTGATAGCGATCCCTACATTTGCTGCGGAAAGTGCCGGGGAATCATTGATTCCGTCTCCAACCATGATGACTTTCCGACCCGCAGCCTTCTCCGCCTCTACAAAAGCTGCCTTATCTTCCGGCAGAACTTCTGCAAAATAGGTATCGACTCCTACACGCTTTGCGATAGCTGCCGCCGTACGCTCACTGTCACCGGTCATCATCACGACATTTTTGATACCTGAGGCTTTCAGCGCATTTACCATATCTTTTGCTTCCGGTCTGAGCGGATCTTCCACACAGATCACGGCTGCCAGCCTGCCTTCAATCGCCAGATACAGATGAGAATACTCCTGGGGCAGAGCCTCAAATGCTTCTTTATATCCTTCCTCAACCTGGCATCCTTCATCATCAAAGACAAAATGCGAACTTCCGATAATGACTTTCTTTCCCTCCACAGAGGAAGAAATTCCATGTGCCACAATATATTCTACCTTGGAATGCATTTCCTCATGATCCAGTCCATGCTCTTTTGCAGCGCGAACCACGGCTTTCGCCATGGAATGTGGAAAATGTTCTTCCAGGCATGCTGCCAGTCTCAGAAGATTTTCCTTGCTCTCATCGATAAACGGTACGATTGCTTTTACGGTCGGTCTTGCTTCTGTCAGAGTACCGGTCTTATCGAATACAATGGTATCTGCCTCAGCAACTGCTTCCAGGTATTTTCCACCCTTTACGGTAATGTGATGGGTCTGCGCCTCACGGATTGCAGAAAGTACCGAAATCGGCATCGCCATCTTCAGTGCACAGGAAAAGTCTACCATCAGAACCGCTATGGCTTTTGTTGCATTTCTGGTAATCAGGTAAGTCAGAGCCGTACCTGCCAGTGTATAAGGAACCAATCGGTCTGCCAGACGTTCCGCCTTGCTTTCTACAGAAGATTTCAGCTTCTCGGACTCTTCGATCATGGTCACGATCTTCTCAAATCTTGTGGAACTTCCGGTCTCTTTGACACGGATCTCAAGCTCGCCTTCTTCCAGTACCGTTCCGGCATATACATAACCGCCATCTGCCTTGCGTACCGGCTGTGCCTCTCCTGTCATGGAGGCCTGGTTCACCATTCCTTCTCCCGTCTCTACAATTCCGTCAAACGGGATGACATTTCCCATATGTACCACAACCCGGTCACCCGGCTGGATCTGTGTTGCATCTACCAGCACTTCCTGATCCTCATTCTTCAGCCATACCTTTGTAATATTCAAAGACATGCTGCGGGCCAGATCTCCCACGGATTTCTTATGCGTCCATTCCTCCAGAATCTCACCGATTCCAAGCAGGAACATGACGGATCCCGCGGTATCATAGTTCTTTCGAAGTACAGAGACTCCGATTGCTGTTGCATCCAGTACTGAGACTTCCAACTTGCCTTTCGCAAGACTTCTGGCTCCTGCGTAAAGATATTTGATGGATTTCACACTGGTAATCACCGCACGAACCGGTGCCGGGATAAACAGCTTGCTTCCTGCACGCATCAGGACTTTCATCATCAGTTTTTCCTGATAAACCGCATTCAGCTCTCTTCCCGAGTTTACCAGAACCGCATCCGGCACCTCCACGCTGTCATAGGTAAAGACTTTCAGACTTTTTATCAGATCTGCACGATCCCCGGTATAGACGATCATGGCATCTGCTGTCCGTTCATATACCTTTGCTTCCTGAACACCCGGCAGGTCGTTCAGATAATAAAGCAACGTATCGGCCTGCTGATATGTCATCTTTTTCTGATCCATATGGATTCGGATTCTTCCGGTTATCTCATGTTTGATCTTAAATTTCACTTGTCTCCGCCTCTTCTGCTTCTTCTACTGTCTCTTCTGCTGTTTCTGCCTCTTCTACAGTTGCTGCTTCCTGCGCATCTCTGTCTTCATTGATCTGCTTTGCTTCTGCCAGAATGTCCTCTGCATTTTCCTGTACGGTAGATGCAGTCTTCATCACACACTCTTTTGCTCTTAAAACGGCTGCTGTACAGTTGGTATACAGTTTCTTTGCATCTTTACTGGAAAGTGCTTTGATTCCTGCTGTTCCGAATAATACTCCACCTGCGAAAAGTCCTGCTTTTTTAACATCAAATTTACTCATAGTATGTTCCTCCTTTTATGTTTGGGTTTTATCATTTTCATGTCCGCATCTCTTTTGGACAGCACCATAATAACAACATCCCCTGTAGCTAGTCAAATCTAACACGCTTATTGAGAAATTTTTCTCATTTTTCTTACCTATTTTCCTTGCTTTCTCATATGCATTCCTATATAATATATGCTCATGATTTTGAGAATCAATCACATTTTCTCAGGAAGACGCTTTCTGTTTGCACTTACTAACCGTCTATGATACAATTGTGTAAAAATATACCAAAGTAGGTGAACGTATGCACAAAAACGAATCCGCAGAGAATTATCTGGAAGCGATCCTGATGCTGAGCAAAGAACAACTGGAGGTTCGCTCCATTGATGTCGTAAATGAACTTGGCTTCAAAAAATCCAGCGTAAGCGTAGCCATGAAAAAACTTCGGGAAAGTGGAGAGATCGAGATGGGACCGGATGGTCACATTACCCTGACCGACAGCGGTCTGGCAATCGCAGAAAAGATTCTGGAACGTCACGAACTGATTTCCTCCTGGCTCGAAAGACTGGGGGTTGATCCGGAAACTGCTGTAGAAGATGCCTGTGGCATCGAACATGTAATCAGTGCCGAAAGTTTCGAAGCCGTCAAGAAATATATCCTGGCTCACCAGGATTGAATTTCAAACCGGACAATTTAAAATCACCGGAATATGCATGGAAGCATATCCGGTGATTTTTTGTTGCTACAACATCTTAAGCCTGCTTCTTATATATCCCGCAAAAGGATTGCATAAGGGAACATCCGAAGCCCCGGTACTTCCCGAGAGCGGGCGTAAGTACCGCTCGAAGGATTCTTTTATTCTACTCCGCGTTCTTCAACGCTTCTTCCATCGGGATCTTCTGAATCTTTCGATAATTAAAGAAACTGATCACTGCGAAGGACACCACTCCGATCACAAAAATCTCCGGATACATGGTCGGTCTGATGTAAAAGGTAATCCACCCCTTCATTTCCGTCATCATATACAGGAAGATCACATACATGGACGATTTCGCAATCGGCAGGCTGATCAACTGGGACAATACCGTCATGATCGCGGTCGCCGCAATGTAAAGCTTTCCGATCTCCTTATTGCTGTATCCCAGAATCTTTACCATAGAGATGGCTCCTGCATTTTTCTCCAGAACGATCTTGGACAGCAGATAAATGATCAGCATATACATCAGAACGGAAAATGCGGAGAACATCGGCATGATCGCTCCTACAGAATCATCCAACTGATCCGCAAGAACCGTCAGGTCATGTTCCGTGATCTTGGATGCGATCCAGTCGTCTTTTACGTCAGAAAGTTCCTGATTGCAGAAATATCCGTTGTAGCTATCCTCATCTTCTTCAAACACATCATTAAACTGTGTGCGATATATGAAAACTGACATAGCTGCCGGATAGTTGTAACTTCCGGTAATATGGAATTTGTAATTCTTCTTCTCATATTTACTGTATAGAACATAGTCATCGCCAACTTTCAGTCCCATTTTATTTAACAGTCCTTCTGAGAAAATGGCGTCTCCACCATCAATTTCTTTCTGATCCTTTTTCACCTGAATCTCTCCCTCATACTTTGGAAGATCCAGATCTTTTAAATATTGCGAATCCGATGAAATTCCATATACCGTCACTTCTTCCTGGCTGTCAGCATCTTTTCCTGTTTCCAGAGAAGTTACACTGTATTTTTCCGCGCCTTCTGTCTTCGTATCCACTTCTCCCTTTAAAATGTACTGATATTTTGCAATTTCGCTGGCTTTTACCTCTTCTTTATAATGAGACAGAAGCGGTCCCATTGCCATTCCGAAAGAGAGCAGAATATTTGCGAACATAATTCCCAGAAGCAGCATAAAATAAATCGGGATATTCTGGAAAATAATCCGAAGCCGGAACCTGGTCAGGAACGGGAAATTCGGAAGGCGAACCAGTCTCTTTTTCTGTTTCTTTTTCAGATCTCTTCTTAAGAATTTCAGCGGAGACAATGCCAGTTTTCTGCGCAGGATCAGCAGATTTACCACAGCCATAATCAGGCATGGTACCACTGTGGTTTTCACAAATGCTTCTGCGTTCCACACGGTATGATAGGTTGGCAGAGAATAACTTCCGTAATACATTGCTGCCATCGAATATTTCAGCACGGTGTATCCCAGAATATTTCCGATCAGTGCCGCCACAAGGGTCACGATCACCGGCAATGTCATATAATGCCGGATCAGTTCACCTTTGGTATAACCGGAAGCTCTTAAGGTACCGATCACGGTCGATTCTTTTTCGATGGTACTGCTGGTCGTTACTGCAAAGATAAATGCAAGCACTGCCATAATAATGTAGAGCAGGGCAGTCATCATGGCTGCATCCCCACCCATATCATCTCCGGTAAAGTTGATAGCCTGATTGTCCTCTCTTGCCACGAAATCTGTCAGCGTTGCTTTCTCCATCAACAGATCCTTGACATCCTCTGATTTGTCTTTGCGTTCCTGTTCTGTCAGCGACTTATCCAGATACTTCCAGGCATAACAATCTTTCAGGTGCGTCTGATCCAGCGACTCAAAAGCATCTGCCATCACTTCTGCCACCGTAAATTTCTGGGCATCAAACATCATATCTGTATTATTTTTAAACAACGCACTGTAATCGGAAAGCGCGATCATTCCTGTGATCTTGAACTCCCGATTCTGGATCGTCAATATGTCTCCGATTTCCAGTCCATTGTTTTCCGCATACAGACGGTCGATCACAATCTCATCATTTTTTTCCGGCATTTTTCCTTTCATCAGATCTGAAAGGTTGACCTGGGTACGAACCGGGAACAGTCGAATGGTATGGGTCTCTTTTCCCACCTTCATCTCTTCGTCCATATACTTGTTTTCATAGACTGCCACATCCATATCTTTCAGATCTTTGATCCATCCGTTTTTCGTCCACTCTTCCGCCGGAGAATCATTGATCAGAGAATTCATCAGCATTTGCAGCATGGAATTGCCGCCTTCTGTGGTGACCGTAAAATGTCCGTCTTCTATATTATATTTTTCAAAACTCTGATCATAAGCGATCCGCATACTTCCGTCTGCCACCAGAAATCCGGAGATAAAGGCGATCGTCAACGTAATAAACAGAAAGATCACCAGATATTTTCCAAACTCCTGACGCAGATCTCTCAGATATCGTTTTCTTAATGGATTCTTCATGATACGCACCTACCAATCCAGATCCTTCGCCGAGATCTTGTTTTCTGTCAGATAGTTTTTCCGGATCTGTCCGTCTCTTAAGGTAATCACCTGATCTGCCATGTATTTGATGGCATCATTGTGGGTGACGATCAGAATCGTATTGCCGTATTTCTTGTTGACATCCTCGATCAACTGCAAAATCTCTTTAGAAGTATGATAATCCAACGCACCCGTCGGCTCGTCACAGAGAAGCACGTCCGGATTTTTCACAATCGCTCTTCCGATGGCTGTTCTCTGCTGCTGTCCTCCCGACAACTGATTGGGCACTTTATTCCGATGTTCCCACAGTCCAAGCGTATGAAGCAGTTCATCCACATCCAACGCTTTTTTGCTCAGATATGCACCTACTTCGATATTTTCTTTCACCGTCAGATTCGGAATCAGATTATAAAACTGGAACACATATCCCAGATGATTTCTCCGGTACAGTGAGAGCTGCTTTTCCTTCATATCTTCAATCTTTTCCCCGTTGATCGCAATATACCCCTGTTCGGCGGTTTCAATTCCTCCGATAATATTCAGCAAAGTAGATTTTCCGGAACCGGAAGGGCCAAGAAGCACACAGATCCGTCCTTCTTCCACATTGGCTGTGATTCCTTTGAGCACTTCGATCCGGTTTTCCCCTTCTCCATAAAACTTATGAATATCCTGAATCTCTAACTGCATAAATACCTCCTCATTCCCTTTTCCCAACCACTTGTGCAACGTCTGCGTTCCACTTCGGACCGTGCCAAACAGGTTCCAATGGTGCTTGGCACCTCCAGGTTCCTGGGCGGGCACAAACTTTGGCTCAACGCTTCCCTAAACAAGAAATCGCCCTCACCACATGGCAAGGGCAATCGCAGTATGTATTGTATGTGGTTAGCTTCTGCTAACTTTAAGTATATTCTTTCCGGTTTCTCCCGTCAATTCAGTTATTGATAATAATTCTCAACAGTTCTATTTCATCAATTTTTGCAGGGTTTTTACCAGTTCATCCACCGTCTCATCTTTTCCTTCACGGATATCTTCCGCCACACAGGTTCGGATATGATTTGCCAGAAGAACCTTATTGAAGCTGTTTAACGCTGCATTTGCCGCAGATACCTGAACCAGAATATCCGGGCAGTAAGCATCCTCTTCTACCATACGTTTGATTCCCCGGATCTGTCCTTCGATCCGATTCAGTCGATGGATCAGATCTTTATATTCTTTTTCAGAACGCTCCTTTTTCTTATGGCAGCAACATTCACATTTTGATGTATTCGCAGTTTTTGCCTCATCTGTTTTCACATCTTCTGATTTCGTTTCCTTTATTTTCACAGCTTCTTCTGATTTCACATTTTCTTTCATAATTTTTCCATCTTTCCCACTTCTTTTTTAATTATTTTCTTACTCTCTGTCCTTTTTATTCTTCCGACAATTTCTGTTTTTCGCGCTTTCCTTTCATTTCCCCACATTTTCCAATCTGACTTTATTCTGCAAAAATTTCTATCATTGCCTTCTTTCGAACAAGCCAAATCCATCTTTCACCGGATTGTCATTTCACCTGAATCGCATTCGGATAAATTTGTTCCAGCTTCTCATCATCATAATGGGTATCCAGATATTCTTCCAGAACATTTCCTGTGGAAGCACCTTCTGCTCTCTGCGCACTTCGGATCAACGCCATCGCCGAAAACAGCATATTACATACCATGAACACCAACATCACCCAGGTCAGGATGTGTCCAGCTTTTTTCGGTACTTTTTCGATCAGTCCCGAGAAAAACGGATATAACATTTTCATCCAGACTACTGCCGCAATTCCCCAGAAGAAACAATACAGCAGATTGATCCTGCCTCCCAGATTGAAGGGAATTTTACTGTAATCCCAGAAGACTTTTCCAAATACCAGTTCCGAAAGTACGCTGCATATGTATTCATAAGCCCCTCCCAGAAATGTTCCGACCAGGAACAGGGAACGATCTGATCCATCTCTGTATTTATACAGAAGAACGGTTGCCGCTGCGATCGCAAAGCCCCAGACTACGCTGAAATCGCCCCAGACCAGACTGCTCCGACTCATCCAGACTCCTGCCGTCGCCCGGCAGAACAGCGTTTCTGTAATATCTCCCAGAAAAGAGCCGATCACAAACAGCCAGACGATCTTATCAAAACTACAGCCGTATGCAAACACCCCATGATCCTCTTTGACCCGTTTTGGTACGTGTTTTGCTTCATAGGCTTTTCGGATTCTTCGATCCACATGCTCATAAATCCAGCGGACAAACCGGTTGCTTACATCTGTAAACGCCTGATCCACATTCTGCCATTTTGCAATTCTTCGACTTCTGCCACCCAGGATGATCAAAGTCGCAATGACATCCAGTGCCAGCATACCAACCAGGATCCAGATCAGCAGTTTTCCCGGAAACGTTGGGAGCATCTCGAACAGTTTGAGCAGCAACGGATTGCCCCATTTCATAAAAAGAAGGGTACACAATCCTAAAAATGCAGAAATCGGCAGGCAGATATATCCGTCAATATTCCATCGATAATCACTGTAATCCCACCACTTCTCATGGTAGAATTTTTCTACAAAATGTCCCGCAAACCACTGCATCAGCGTAAAGACGATCGCACCTGCCAGAAACAGCCAGACTCCATGCAGTTCCCGGAAAAAGAAAATGATCCAGGTTGCGGCAATCGCATACCCGACACTGAACGGCCCATTAATCAGCCCTTTATTTGCAAATTTTCGTTTTTTAATGGCTGCTACCGCTACTTCCAATCCCCAGCCCAGGAATCCGTACCAGAAAAAGAGCCAGATCAGTTCATAATATATTTTATCCATTTAGAAGTCCCTCACTTCGCCGGTCAGCTTTTCAATATATGCTGCCGCCTCCGGATACTTTTCCAACAGTTCTTCCTTATTTCCATGCTCATATTCTTCTTCCGAATATGCCGGACACATGGTTGTACCGAGCAGTGCCCATTTTCCTCCTTCTTTTAAGCGGGAGCCCTGCCAGACTCCTCCTTCCACCAGATGCTGAGGGATCTGTCCTTCCATCAGATCTGTTCCAAGAACCGTGATCTGCATACTGCCATCCTGTTTCAGTTCACAGAGTTCCACCGGATCTCCCATATAAAAATGGTAAACCTCTTCTCCTGTCAAGCGATGTAAATGAGAAAAAGAATCCTCTGTAAGCAGATAGTAAATGGCACTTCCGTCTGAAATCCCATGATCCTTTTTCTTGCTTCTCCAGGTTTCTTTTACCATGCCACCTTCCGCTCCCAAAGGCACCATATCCAATCTCCGAATGATATCCTGCGCTGTCATCTTCTGTACTGCCATATTCTCTCCTTCTGTTCTGTTTCCTGTTCCGTCTTTTTCCTTTTCTCGCTCTTTTCGGAACCTTTCTTATCTGTTGCTGCACTCCCCTTCATTCATCTGACCAAGCTGTAATTTCCGTATCCGACTCAATTTCTTTACAGCATAACTTTAGTCAGATATTCTCCCAGGCTCCGTCTGCTTTGGCACTCTTCCAGACACTCTGGCAGATTTGTGCGATTCTTGCCCCTCTTTCAAAATCCGGATAAACATCCGATGTTTTTTCCGACTCTACCGCCTGATAAAAGGACTCAAACATGGTTGTGAACGTTTCAGAAAATCCGTTTCCAAACGCAAAGACTTCTTTTCGGACGCTTTCTCCATGTTTCGCCACAAAAAGCTGATTATTTTCTTCTTCATTCCACCAGAGGTTTCCGTCCGTTCCTGTAATTTCCAGTGAAAGGTGGTTGCCTCTTCCCGGAGATACTTCCGATAATATCACACTTCCTATGGCCTGGTTTTTAAATTTCATCTGAATCACGGCCGCATCTTCTGATTCCACCATGATCTTCTGAACGGTTGCTTCTTTCCCTTCTGTATCCGGGTACATGATTCCGTCTTTCACGATTCGATTTGGTGTATAATTCGCAAACATTGCAGACACCTGTTCGATCTCCTGTCCCGACAGATACTCTGCGATATCAAACCAGTGGGTACCGATTTCCGAAACCGCACGCATCTCTCCGCCAGTTTCCGGATGATATCTCCAGTCGTAAGGTGTGGGAAGCGCACCGAATTCCTGCAGGTACATTCCGTGGATCAGGATCGGTCGTCCGATCTCCCCTTTCCCGATCAGTTCTTTTGCACGCTGACACGCCATATGGTACCGGACATTTAACACCATACCGCAGACTTTTCCGCTTTCTTTTGCCAGTTCAGCCAGTCCTTTCGCTTCCTCTGCCGATAAACTCAAAGGTTTTTCACACAAAACATGCTTTCCTGCTTCCAATGCCTGTCTGACCAGTCTTCCGTGGGTAGCCGGAGGGGTACAGATATGGATCACATCCACGTCTGACTCCATTAGTTTCTCTGCCGTAACCGTCCACTGTGGAATCTTCCACTTTTCTGCAAATGCTTTTGCCTTTTCTTCTCTCTGACTCATCACTGTATCTACCGTAATTCCACAGGATCGAAGTGCTTTCATATGTACTTCTGCCGCAAATCCTGTTCCGATAATTCCTGCTTTCATCTTCTGCCTCCTCCCATTTTCAGGATACTGCTTAAGTTCCTCTCAACTCTCTGTTCTACAGTCTGTTTCCATTATAACAATCCCGCACCAGAAATACAAACCAAGAATCGACCGGACACTTTTATATATGATTCCTCTTGTCCGCAACGTAAGAACATCAACATGAGATCGTGGTAAACCAGCCAATTTTATTGTCATATACCTCAAAGTAAAAAAGAAGAATCCTGCAAGAGCCGACACTCTTGCAGGATTCTTCCCTTTTTTTGCTTCTGTTTCCTGTATTCCGTATTCTACGTTATCCATTCCAGGTTTCCTTTTTACCCTTTTTCCTTGAATAAAAGGTATCTTTCATCGGAAGATCCGATCTTAAAATATGATCCATCGCATAATAAGCACCCTGAACCGCCGGTGCTGTCGGGATCGTCGCAATCTCGCCGATTCCTTTTGCCCCGTATGCAAATGGTAGCAGTTCTTCCTTCTCCACATAAATTGCGTGAATATCCGGAATCTGTGTGGAACGCATCAGACCCAGAGTTCCGTATTTTGCCTGTGGTACACTGTCTTTCAGCGGATAATCCTCAGTCAGCGCATATCCAAGTCCCATCAGCACACCCCCTTCGATCTGTCCCTGAATGGAGATCGGATTGACAACCTTTCCGGAATCATGGGCTGCATAAACCTCTTTGACTTTTCCTTCATCATCAATGACAACCACGTGGGTTGCAAATCCATATGCCACATGGCTCTTTGGATAAGGGACATCTGCCCCCAGTTTATCTGTGGGATCAAAGAACTCTTCATAGAATTCCTGTCCTTCCAGCGCCTCCAGGCTTCCCCCTGCCTGATCCAGCGCTTCTTTCAGATCTGCCGCTGCCATTCGAACCGCTTCACCGGTAATCAACGTCTGTCTGGATCCGGAAGTGGTTCCGGAATCCGGCGATATTTCCGTGTTGCTTCCCATACCGACGATCTGCCCCTTTCCAAGTTCGGTCGTTTCCGCGATCATCTGCTGGAAAACCGTGGCACATCCCTGACCGATATCAGAAGCCGCACAATATAGTTCCACTTTTCCGTTTCGGACTTTTAATTTTGCCCGTCCTTTGTCCGGGATTCCGACCCCGACTCCTGCATTTTTCATGGCGCAGGCGATTCCTGCTCGTCCCGGATTGGCTTCATAGGCATCTTTCACCGCCAGCAACGTTTCCTTTAATGCCGTAGAGCAGTCTGCAATCTGTCCATTCGGCAATACTTTGCCCGGTTCGATCGCATTTCGATACCGGATCTCCCAGGGAGAAATCCCCACCATCTCTGCTAGAAGATTGATATTAGACTCTAACGCGAACTCACTTTGGCATACTCCGAATCCACGGAACGCTCCCGCCGGCGGATTGTTGGTATAATATCCAAATCCCCGGATATCCGTATTCTGATAACAGTATGGCCCCACCGAATGGGTACAGGCTCTCTCCAACACCGGACCACAAAGGGAAGCATAAGCTCCCGTATCAAAATAGATCTCGCAGTCTAATCCGGTAAAGATTCCATTCTCGTCACACCCCAATGTAAAGGTTCCTTCCATGGCATGACGTTTCGGGTGGAACGCCAAAGATTCTGCTCTGGAAAAGACTACCTTTACCGGTCGTTTTACTTTATAGGCTGCCAGTGCCGCAATATGCTGCACCGACACATCTTCTTTTCCTCCGAATCCGCCTCCGATCAGCTTATTTTCTACAACCACCCGTTCCGGCTCCCAGCCAAACATGATGGCGGTCTCTTTCCGGGTATCATACACGCCCTGATCGGTGGAAAAGATCTTAACTCCGTCTTTGTACGGCATGGCTACCGCACATTCCGGTTCCAGGAAGGCATGCTCCGTAAACGGAGTCGTATACGTCCTGGTCACAGTATATTTGGAATTTGCCAGTGCAGTTTTGGCATCTCCTCGCGTCACATGGCGGCTCTGACACAGATTGCCTGACGAGTGAACTTTCGGAGCATCCTCTTTCATGGCTTCCCTGATGGAAGTCACCGGTTGTAATTCTTCATAATCAATCTGCACCAGTTTCTTTGCTTTTTCCAGAATATCCCTGGTTTCCGCTACCACCAGACAGATTGCATCCCCTACACACCGTGTGATGTCTCCTTTTGCGATCATCACATCCCAGTCCTGCTGTAAATGTCCGACTTTGTTATTCGGCACATCCTCTGCTGTCAGGATTGTCAGAACTCCCGGAAGTGCCAGTGCTTTTTCTGTATGGATATCCAGAATCTTTGCTCTCGGATATCTGGAACGCACAGCGGAAGCATATACCATTCCTTCTAGCTCCATGTCATCCGGATATTCCCCATATCCTAATACCTTTGCTCTGACATCCGTACGGAAGGCCCGTTTGCCAACTCCGTAGATTTCTCCTTTTTCCAGATCCTCGTCGATACGGACATCTCCTCTTAAAATAGCTGCAGTCAACTGGATCCCCTCAATGATCTTCTTATAACCGGTACAACGACAGATATTTCCTTTTAAAGCAAGCTTGATCTCTTCTTCTGTGGGATCCGGCACCCGGTCGATCAGTGCCTTGCCTGCCATCACCATACCCGGAATACAAAATCCGCACTGCACAGAACCCTTTGCCCCAAATGCATAAACAAATGCCTCTTTTTCCGCATTGCTTAATCCTTCTGTCGTGAGAATTTTTCTGCCCACTGCCTTTTTTGTCGTGAGAACACAGGATTTCACGGCCTTTCCGTCTACCACAATGGTACAGGTTCCACAGGCGCCCTCGCTACAGCCGTCTTTCACGGAGTGCAGATGAAGGTCGTCCCGAAGATAGCGAAGCAACGGTTTGTTTGCTTCGGTGCTTCGCTCTATTCCATTTACCGTAAAACGATAGATTTCACCCATACTCTTACCTTCTCCTTTCTCCTAAATCGCCGCAAAGATGCCATCCCTGTCATGGATTACACCCTTCGGGCATTTCACTGCACACATTCCACAGGCAATGCATCGGTCTTCATCGATCACCGCATGATTCTCTTCGATCCGAATCGCTCCTGCCGGACAATTCCTCACACAGATTCCACAGGCAATACATCCTTTGTCACAGTCCTTTCTCGTCTGCGCTCCCAGAGCCTGATTCATACATCCCGGATAAATGGTAAATTCCTCGGTCGTTACACGAATCAGGTTCTGCGGACAGGCTTTTGCGCACAGACCACAGCCCACGCATTTTTCCGGATCGATCTTCGCTGTCTGATATTCATTTATTGAAACCGCTTTCAGGCGACAGGCGCTTACACATGCCCCACATCCGATGCAGCCCCACTGACAACTACCTGCCTCTTTCGAACACTGTACCACTGCCACTCTTTTCTTTCTTCTCTGTGCCATATTTCACCTCTTCTGAAGCTGCCGTTTCTGCGACAGCTTCTTCGAACTCCTAACCATTCAGGAATACTTTCTATCTCAACAGATATGCATACTCTGCGCAGACTGTTTCCATCAGTTTCTGAAGGGACTCCGGAATTCTGGTTTCTTCTCCCTTCGTCCAGGTTGTCACTTCACCTAAAAGGCGTACTTTACAGGTTACACTTTCTTTATCTAAGACGGTAAATCCCTGATTCTTGCTGTTTTCCATATCTGCTTCGTCCGCAAACAGTGTAAATTTGTCCAAATACGGTGCACTGCTATATGGACAGAAACTCTTACAGTTGCCACACTCATTACACATATAATCTACGTGGATCACCTGATGCTTTGCAAGTCCCGGTACACGAATGGAGATATTGGCACGGTTCGGACATACTTCTACGCAATTCTCACAGATTGCTGCGCAGTTCAGACATCTCTTGCTTTCATCCGCATCTGTCCTAATATCACTTAAGTTCCCTTTCCGCTCATAGATGACCGCTTCCTCTGTCTTTGCATCATAATCTCTGACCAGTTTTTCTCCGATGATTGCTTCTGCCGCTTTCAGTCCGTCACGAATTCCTTCCACTACAGTCGCCGGTCCGCCCAGTCCGTCTCCGACTACATATACACCAGCTACGCTGCTTTCACAGGTGTCTTCATTGGCAAACGCACGTCCTCTTTCATTGACGTTCAGTCCATTTGCCCGATAGAACTCCTCCGGAACCTTTTCGCCGACTGCTGCGATCACGGTATCTGCCGGGATCTCCCGGATTTCCTCTGTCTCATTGACTCCTCTTCTTCCGGAAGCATCCGGTTCTCCCAATTCCATGACCTTGCAGATCAGTTTGCCGTTTTCTGCTTTGACCGGTGCCAGCAGTTCCATGAACTCTACACCGTCTTCCACTGCCATCACCAGTTCTTCTTCATCAGCCGGCATGTAGCGTTTGGTTCTTCTGTAAACCAGAGAAACCTTTTCCACTCCTTTGGTGCGTTTTGCCGCACGAGCCGTATCCATCGCAGTGTTACCGCCACCGATGACTGCCACGACTTTTCCAAGATCCAGATTTCCGTCTTTTGCCTTGAATTCTTCCAGGAATTTCAGTGCATTGACCGCTTCTCCTGCTTCCAGTCTGACATTTCCGGGTTTATAGGCTCCCACTGCCAGAACTACATTGGTATACCCTTCTCCTTTCAGTGCCTCCACCGATGTGATTTCTGTATTGGTTCGAATCTCTACCCCTATTTTTTCAAGCAGTGCTGCATCTTTATCAATCGAAGTTCCCGGAATTCTGAATTCCGGAATCACATGACGTACCACACCACCTAATGCAGACTTCTTCTCAAACAAAGTTACAGCCATTCCGGCTCTTCTTAAGAAGTAAGCGGCTGCCATTCCGGCAGGACCACCACCAACAACCGCTGCCTTTCCTTCTTTTGTAACAGCCGGCGCTGATAATTTTGCAATCAGTGCATCATATCCATTATCTGCTGCCACCTTCTTCATCTCACGGATGTGTACCGGATCTTCATAGAAATTACGGGTACATTTTCCCATGCATGCATGTGCGCAGATAGTGCCTGTAATAAACGGAAGCGGATTTTTTTCGGTAATCACATCCATGGCTTCCTCATATTTTCCTTCTCCCACCAACTGCAGGTATGTGGTGATATCCTGATGGATCGGACAACCTTCCTTACACGGTGCGATAAAGCAGTCAATCAGAGGTACTTCTCTGTTAATCTTTCTGGATGGAAGCGGTTTCACAGACTTTACATGATATCGATTGGTTTTGGCGTCTTCCACCAGTTTCGCAGTCTTCTCAGCATCCACACCCCGGAAGACCACATTTTCCTCGTCAAGCAGCGGTGCAATCTGAGAAATTCTGTCATATCCGCCCGGTTTTAGGAGCGTCGTTGCCATCGTAACCGGCCAGATTCCTGCGTCCACGATTCCTTTGATATTGTGATAATCTGCTCCACCGGAATAGGAAATGCGAAGGGCTCCGTCGAAATCTTTCGCCAGCATAGAAGCCACAGAAATAGACAACGGATACAGAGATTTTCCAGACATATACATTTCTTCACTCGGAAGTTCTCCCTGCTTTACATCTACCGGGAAAGTATTGGTGATCTTTACCCCAAACTCCAGATTCCGCTCCTGACAGACTGCCATCAGACGTTTCAGCATCGGAACGGCATCACTGTACTGCAGATCGTCTTTGAAATGGAAATCTCCGAACGCAACATAATCATATCCCATGTCATCCATGGTCTTTCTTGCATACTCATATCCCAACAGGGTCGGATTACATTTGATAAAGGTATGGAATCCTTTCTCTGTAATCAGATACATGGCGATCCGCTCGATCTCCTGCGGAGGACATCCGTGAAGTGTGGAAATGGTCACAGAATTACAGATATCTCCGGAGATTGCCTCGATATCTTCTCTTGTAACCTTTTCAAACAGATCCACATGCTCTAACAGGTATGCTTTGCAGGATTTGAAAATCTTTGAATCTTGTGCGTGTTTCATCGTATTTAAGAAGTTGTCGATCTTTTCCGACTGAATACCGGCCAGATCGTATCCCACACTGATATTGAACTGGAATCCATCTGCTGCTCCCAGACCAAATTCTTTGGAAATCACTTTCAGCAGGAACCATGCTTTGATGTATTCTTCCATCGCCTGCGGCACAAACAGTTCCGTAGACCACTCACAGTTATAACATTCATCATCCGCCTTGATACAGGGACGGTTGATACAGGCTGCCAGTTCATCTCCGTCCATCACCTGAACCGTTTTCAGTTCGAAGAATCTGCTGCCGGTATAATATGCTGCAACGATATTCTGTGTCAACTGAGTGTTCGGTCCCGCTGCCGGTCCGATTGGGGTCTCTAAGTTTCTTCCGAAAATGATACGGTTGTATTTTGCATCTGCATAATAAGGATGACGCTCTCCGAACACCGTCCCGTATTTCTTCTTTTCGGTAAGGATCCAGTCTACTAACTGTTCAAAAGCCATAGGCCTCATAACTTCACTCATTTTATTACCTCACTCTTTCTTTTCTCTGTCTTTATGTTTTCGCTTTATTTCTTCTGTTCTTATTTTCCGGTCTCTTTCTTTTTTCGTCACGCTACCTCTAGTTTGTTTCCGGTTTGTCTTTCGGTAATACCAAGTTTAACAGAACCGCAAAGATGGTTGCAAGCACCACCGGAGAAGATGCGAACGTATTATTGACGATTTCCTGAAGCTCCTCCAACACAATTTCAAGATGCAATGCCTGGTGGATCGATGCTGTCATCTGATTTAAGCACCCCGGACTTAAAGACACTCCCATTCCGATTGCAATGGACAGTCCTACTACCGTTGTATTTCTCGGGGATAACCCCTCACTGACCAACAGTTTGATTCCGGTCATAGCAATCGATGCAAAGACGGATGCCACTGCTCCTCCCAACACACACTGGGGAATCGTCCGAAGCAATGCGGAAAATTTCGGAATCAGTCCTGCTACAGTCAGGATCACCGCAGACATGGTAAACACTTTTCTTGATACAACCTTCGTGGATCCTACGATTCCCACATTCTGGCTGTAAGTTGCCGTCGGCGGGCAACCAAAACATGCACTTACAATGTTTCCGATTCCATACCCAATAATCCCACCGTTCAGCTCTCTATCCGTCGGCAGTCTGTCCATCCCTCCACTGGTGGTTGCAGAGAAATCTCCCACCGCCTGAATAGAGTTGACCAGGAACAGGATTCCAAGCGGAATCATCGCAGAAATATCAAACCGGATTCCAAATGCGAACGGCTTTGGTATCTGGAACCATCCCGCAGTAGAAAGCGCAGAAAAATCTACCATTCCGAAGAACAACGCCAGAACGTAGCCACAGACCAGTCCGATCAGGATCGACGCCAGTTTCAGGATTCCCTTCCCATAATGATTCAGGGCTACTACGATCCCAAGCGTTACAAGTGCAACCAGCCAGTTCTGCCAGGAACCATAAACCAATGCCTCTGTCTGCCCTCTCTGTTCCACCACCACTGCATAGGTATTGGCAGAATTTCCGGCCATATAATTAATGGCAGTTTTATATAAGGAAAGGCCAATGGCAAAAATTACAGTTCCGATCACCAATGGTGGAAAAACTTTTCGAATCTGTGTGATCGACAAGCCCACGATAATGGCAATGATCCCACCTATGATCATGGCTCCGAAAATCGTATCCACGTCTTTCGCCTGGGTCGCAATGGCCGTCATCGTCGGCACATAGGCAAAGCTGACTCCGATGATCACCGGAAGGCCTGATCCCAGTCGAAATTTGTTGCCATACAACTGAAGAAAGGTGGATAAGCCTGCGAATACCAATGACATCTGGATCAATAATCCCATATCCACCGTACCGCCCCCTGCTGCATTGTTGGCTGCATTTGCCACAAGAATCGCCGGTGTCACACATCCGACAGCCGCTGCCAGTACATGCTGGAGAGCCAGCGGTAATGCCTGTCCGAAGGTAGGTTTCCCATCCCATTTAAAAAGTTCCTCGTTCCCTGGTTTTGATGATCCTGCTTTTTTCATCTGTTCTTTTCCCTTTCTACGGTTTTCTTTCTGTAAACCCTATCTGCTGTTGATACGATTTGCCAGTGCTGCCGCCGCCTGACGGCAGTCTGCCATGACTTTAGCCTCATCAATTCCAGTCAATTCTCTGTCTTTCATCAACACTTTTCCATTTGCAATTGTTGTTACCACATCATGTCCGGTCACTCCGAATACCAAGTGACCATTGATATTATTTTCATTCATCGGAGTCAGCGGATCATAATTTACCACGATCACATCTGCTGCAGCTCCTTCTTTTAACACTCCTAATTTCTGATCAAAATAGCGCTCTGCAATCTTTGCATTGTTTTCAAACAGCATCTGCGGGACTTCTCCCCACGCTGCATTCGGATCACAGAGATGATGCTTATGCAGAACATTTGCCACTTTGAAAGATTCCATCATATCATGGGTATAACCGTCGGTTCCAAGCCCGGTCAAAATTCCCCGATGTACCAGCTCCATGGTCGGAGGGCATCCACAGGCATTTCCCATATTGGATTCCGGATTGTGAACCACCATGGTTCCGGTCTCTTTGATCAGATCCATTTCGTGAGGATTAATATAGATACAGTGACCAAGTAAGGTTTTCTCACCCAAAATCTCCCAATCCATCAACCGGTCTACAATCCGTTTGCCATAATGTTTCAGGCAATGGTGCAGATCTTCGATTCCTTCTGCCACATGAATATGATATCCGACTTCATCCGGTTTGTTGGCTGCTGCCAGCTCCATCGTCTCATCGGAAATCGTAAACTGTGCATGCATGCCCATCATACCGGCGATCATTCCGGACTCATCTTTTAATGCATGACGGATAAATTCTGCATTCTCCATCACAGAAGCCTTTGCCTTCTCCTTGCCGTCACGATCTGAAATCTCATAACACAAACAGGACCGCACTCCTGTTTCTTTTGCTGCCTTCTCGATCTCAAAAAGAGAACCCTCAATTGAGCCAAAACTTGCATGATGATCGAAAATGGTTGTGACACCATTTTTAATACATTCTACATAAGTAGCCATTGCACTTAAATATGTATCTTCTAATGTAAGATTCCGGTCAATGGTCCACCACATACCATCCAGAATATCCAGAAAGCCATTGGGATTGTATCCGTTGATTGACAGTCCTCTGGCAAAGGAACTGTAAATATGTTCATGCGCATTAATAAATGCAGGCATGATCACTTTTCTCTTTGCATCGATGTATTCTGCATCCGGATAAGCTTTTTTCAGCTCCTCCGTGCTTCCGACCTTTACAATCGTCCTGCCATCCATTGCAACTGCTCCGCTTTCCATATAAGGTGCGGATGGATCTCTTGTAATCACTCTTCCGTTTCCTAAAATCAGCATAATCTCCTTCTCCTTTCTTGCAGACGACAAAACAGTTTGTCTTTCACCGTCATAAATTATGCACATATCACAGTCAGGTTTTGAACCGATCTTTTTATTTTCTGTGCATTTCGCATATCAGGGTTGCTAACTGATTATAGAATATCATCAATAGTGTACAAATGCAACAAGAAAACAAAAAAATATTTTTTGTGCCTAAAAATTTTTTAGAAAATCTATTGACTCTCATTTTTTTTATGCTATGATGGTCTTAGGAACACAACAAAGGTCGAACAATTTCAAAGGAGGTTTCCACAATGGAATCAATCAAATGGACCGTCAACCAGATGCCGAAAACCGCTGATGAAAACCTGAAGGTCATGGGACTGGATGAAGTCAGCAAGGCAAGAGCATTTCATGAGAGCTTTCCTCAATATAGCGTAACACCACTTGCAAAGCTTACTCAGATGGCTTCTCTTCTGGGACTTGGCGAAGTATATGTAAAGGATGAATCTTATCGATTCGGGCTGAACGCCTTCAAAGTACTGGGCGGATCTTTCGCAATGGCCCGCTACATTGCAAAGCAGACAGGAAAAGATGTTTCTGAACTTCCATACAATGTCCTGACTTCAGAAGCATTGAAAAAAGAATTCGGACAGGCTACTTTCTTCACCGCTACCGATGGAAACCACGGACGTGGCGTTGCATGGGCTGCCAACAAGCTCGGACAGAAAGCCGTTGTCCTGATGCCTAAGGGAACCACCCAGACCCGTCTGAACAATATCCTTGCAGAAGGTGCTCAGGCTACGATTGAAGAATATAACTATGACGAATGTGTCCGTATGGCAAATGCTATGGCTGAGAAGACAGAACATGGCGTAATGGTCCAGGATACTGCCTGGGACGGTTATGAAGAGATTCCGGCATGGATCATGCAGGGATACGGAACTATGGCAATGGAAGCCAACGATCAGTTACAGGAAGCCGGATGCGATCGCCCGACTCACGTATTTATCCAGGCCGGTGTCGGTTCTCTTGCCGGAGCTGTTCAAGGCTATTTTGCAAATCGTTATCCTGAAAATCCTCCAAAGGTTGTGGTTGTGGAAGCTGAAGCTGCTGCCTGCCTGTACAAAGGCGCAACTGCCGGTGACGGAAAGATCCGCATCGTAGACGGAGATATGGAAACCATTATGGCCGGTCTTGCTTGCGGTGAACCTAACACCATTTCCTGGGATATCTTAAAGAATCATGTGGATACCTTTATTGCATCTCCAGACTGGGTTGCTGCAAAAGGAATGCGTATGTTGGCTGCTCCGATCAAGGGAGATCCACAGGTAACTTCCGGAGAATCCGGAGCTGCTCCGTTCGGAACTCTGGCCTGCATCATGACCATGGACGAGTACAAACCGTTAAGAGAACATCTGGGACTCGGTAAAGATTCCAAAGTCCTGCTTTTCTCCACCGAGGGAGATACCGATCCGGGACGTTACAAATCCATCGTATGGGACGGAAACGAAAAATAGAAACCAGACACTTACAAATTTCTACATATTAACAAGAATAAAAAGGAGAATACACAATGGATCTGAACAAAATCAAAGAAGTTGCACAGAGTTACGAAAAAGATATGACTGCATTCTTACGTGCCATCGTTAAGAATCCGGGCGAAAGCTGTGATGAGAAAGCTCACGTAGAAACCATCGCTGCTGAGATGAAGAAGCTTAATTTTGACGAGGTTGTCATCGACCCGCAGGGAAATGTAATCGGTTACATGGGAACCGGAGACAAAATTATCGCTTTCGACGGACACATCGATACTGTTGGAATCGGTAACATTGATAACTGGAAATTTGATCCCTATGACGGATATGAAACCGAAACAGAAATCGGTGGCCGTGGAGTATCCGACCAGTGCGGTGGTGTGGTATCTGCCGTTTACGGTGCTAAGATCATGAAAGATTACGACCTGATCCCGGAAGGATACAAGATCATGGTAGTTGGTTCTGTGCAGGAAGAAGACTGTGATGGCCTTTGCTGGCAGTACATTATCAACGAAGACAAGGTACACCCGGAATTCGTGGTATCTACTGAGCCAACGGACGGTGGTATCTATCGTGGACAGAGAGGGCGTATGGAAATCCGTATCGATGTGAAAGGTGTTTCCTGTCATGGTTCCGCTCCGGAACGTGGAGACAATGCAATCTACAAGATGGCTGATATTCTTCAGGATGTACGTGCCCTCAACGAAAATGATGACGCTGACGAGACAGAGATCAAAGGTCTTGTAAAGATGCTGAATCCGAAATTCAATCCGGACTGGGAAGAAGCTCGTTTCCTCGGACGCGGTACTGTAACAACTTCTCAGATCTTCTATACTTCTCCGAGCCGTTGTGCAGTTGCTGACTCCTGCGCCGTATCTCTGGACCGTCGTATGACCTTCGGCGAAACCTGGGAAAGCTGTCTGGACGAAATCCGCAACCTGCCAAGCGTAAAGAAATACGGGGATGACGTTGTTGTATCCATGTACAACTATGATCGTCCTTCTTATACCGGATGTGTTTATGAAATCGAATGTTACTTCCCGACCTGGGCAATTCCGAAGGATCACAAGGTAACAAAAGCTCTGGAAAAAGCTTACCACGGTCTCTATGGAGAAAAGAGAATCGGTGCTGCTGATACTCTTGAAATGCGTCAGGCCCGTCCGCTGACTGACAAATGGACCTTCTCCACAAACGGTGTTTCTATCATGGGTAGAAACGGAATCCCATGTATCGGATTCGGACCTGGTGCAGAAGCACAGGCACACGCTCCGAATGAAATGACATGGAAACAGGATCTGGTAACCTGCGCTGCTGTATACGCTGCACTTCCAATGTCCTACTGCGAGTAATGCTACGCATCTTTAGAAACTAAATTATTTACATAATCATTTAAACAATTCATAATCAACGATAAAAAGGAGAATAACATGGACGCTAAATTACAGGGATATATTGACAAACTGAACAAACTGAACTTTAAAGAGATGTACAACGGAGACTTTTTCCTGACCTGGGAAAAGACAGACGATGAGATCGAAGCAGTCTTCACTCTGGCTGATGCACTCCGCTACATGAGAGAGAACAACATTTCCACAAAAGTCTTCGAGAGCGGTCTTGGAATCTCTTTATTCCGTGACAACTCCACCCGCACCCGTTTCTCTTTCGCTTCCGCATGTAACCTCTTAGGTCTGGAAGTTCAGGATCTGGACGAAGGAAAATCTCAGGTTGCTCACGGTGAGACTGTCCGCGAGACAGCCAACATGATCTCTTTCATGGCTGATGTCATCGGTATCCGTGACGATATGTATATCGGAAAAGGAAACAAATACATGCACGAAGTGGTTGACGCTGTCACACAGGGCAACAAGGACGGAATCTTAGAGCAGAAACCTACCCTGGTCAACTTACAGTGCGATATTGACCACCCGACCCAGGCCATGGCTGATATGCTCCACATCATCCACGAATTCGGCGGTGTCGAGAACTTAAAAGGAAAGAAACTGGCCATGACATGGGCTTACTCTCCGTCTTACGGAAAGCCGCTGTCTGTTCCGCAGGGCGTGATCGGTCTGATGACCCGTTTCGGAATGGACGTTGTTCTGGCTCATCCGGAAGGGTACGAAGTCTTCCCGGAAGTAGAAGCAGTTGCCACAGAGAACGCAAAGAAATCCGGTGGATCCTTCACCAAGACCAACGATATGAAAGAAGCCTTCAAGGATGCTGATATCGTATATCCGAAGAGCTGGGCTCCGTTCGCTGCCATGGAGAAACGTACCGATCTGTATGCAGAAGGCGATCAGGCAGGAATCGATGCTCTGGAAAAAGAACTGCTGGCTCAGAACGCAGAGCACAAAGACTGGGCTTGTACGGAAGAGATGATGTCTCTGACCAAAGACGGAAAAGCACTTTACCTGCACTGTCTGCCGGCTGATATCAGTGGCGTAAGCTGTGAAGAGGGTGAAGTAGACGGAAGCGTCTTCGATCGTTACAGAGATCCGCTTTACAAAGAAGCAAGCTACAAACCGTACATTATCGCTGCGATGATCTTCCTTGCAAAATTTGCAGATCCGGCAGATATTTTGAAAAAATTAGAGGAAAGAAGTACTCCTAGAGTCTTGAAATAAGATTTGACAGGAGATGTCACAGGGAGGATTTCCAAAATGGAAAAGAAAAAACGTATTGTGATTGCTCTGGGCGGTAACGCCTTGGGCAATACACTTCCAGAACAGATGAAAGCCGTGAAAATCACTTCACGCGCCATCGTAGATTTGATTCAAGAGGGATGCGAAGTCGTGGTTGCTCACGGAAACGGGCCTCAGGTTGGCATGGTAAACAATGCCATGATCGCCCTGACCCATGAAGATCCGCAGCAGCCAAATACCCCGCTTTCTGTCTGCGTTGCCATGAGTCAGGCATATATCGGGTATGATCTTCAAAACGCGCTTCGCGAAGAACTCTTAAACAGGGGCATCACGGACATTCCTGTTGCCACCATGATCACACAGATCCGTGTCGATGAAAATGACCCTGCTTTTGAGACACCTTCCAAGCCGATCGGTCGCTTTCTTACAAAGGAACAGGCCGATCTTATGGCAGAAAAATATGATTATGTCATGAAAGAAGATGCCGGACGCGGTTATCGCCGTGTCGTTGCATCTCCAAAACCACAGGAGATCATCGAGATCGGTACGATCCGTACCATGGTTAATTCCGGTGATCTGGTCATTGCCTGCGGAGGCGGTGGAATTCCGGTGATCCGCCAGGGCAACCACTTAAAAGGCGCCAGTGCAGTCATCGATAAAGATTTTGCCAGTGCACTCCTTGCAAAGGAACTGGATGCAGATTTCCTGATCATTCTAACTGCAGTTGAGAAGGCTGCCATTAACTATGGCAAAGAAAATGAAGAATGGCTTTCCGATATCACAGTCGATCAGGCAAAGCAGTACATCGAAGAGGGACATTTTGCTCCCGGATCCATGCTGCCGAAAGTGCAGGCTGCCGTTGATTTTGCGTCATCTAAGCCGGGCCGCCAGTCCTTAATTACATTGCTTGAAAAAGCCAAAGATGGAATCCTGGGAACAACCGGAACACGAATTCATCTTTAAGCTTTCTTCAATAACATATTTCCAACAAAACTCCTAAAAGGAAAAGACACCGACCATTCATTTGGCCGATGTCTTTTTCCTTTATGCAATTTTCTGAAAGAAGATCGGTGCTACCGTCGGTTCCAGCACCGCTGAAAATCCATTTACTCTTCCATTTTTATCCGACTCAAATGTCATCGGGAAGTTTACGCCCATCAGTGTCAATAAGCCATCAAATTCCTCCTTCTGATAGTGCGTCAGAATTGCGTCATATCCATTCAGGTCCCCGACCAGTTTCCCGCCGGATTCTCTGACTGTAAATTCACCGAATCCAGGCGCCGTATATACTCCGCAGTATGCCGCCGGTTCATATTTTGGTGTGGTATCCAGGATACGGTTCTTCGCACGTTCTTCCATTGCTTGTTGCATCTGGGCAAACACTCCGCCGATCAGGCCCTGCATTTTTGCCATCCAGTCCTGTTCCTCTGCTCCCAACAATCGATCCAAAATCGCATAAGTTAATGCATAAATCATAAAATTTGAATTTCCGTTACTTAACAGAATCATTCCAAAATCCTGTTCCGGCATCAGTGTCATGAGCGAAGAAAAGCCCAGGGTATTTCCTCCATGGCTGACCATTTTATGTCCACGGTACAGATCCACAAACCATCCCAGTCCATAATTTGCCTCCGTAATCTCATCCATCGTCCAGAAATACGGAGTTCCGTGCATCTGAACCTTATGCATTTCTTCCAGACTGTCCTGCGATACCAGTTTTTTCCCATGACCGAGCTGCATCAAGAGGTAGGTTGCCATATCTTCTGCCGTAGAATTAATGGCACCCGCAGGGCCAATCCCTTTCAGGGAAAGGTATGGAAGTTCCAGATTCTCCGTCCCGTTAAACAGATAGCCCTTAGACCGATTCTCATATCGTTCCATTTCTGAAATTGTCATACAGGTATGCTCCATTCCAAGCGGCTTCAAAATTCTTTCCTTCACCAGGTCTTCCCAGCTCTCTCCCGTCAGAACCTCTGCCAGATATCCAGCCAGCATTACCATCTGATTCGAATATTGCAGCTTCGAGCGGAATGGGGCACTCATTGGAAGATACTGTAAATCTTCCACCATCTCTTTACGGTTCTCCTTTGTACAGAATACTCCATGTACATCATGTTTCGGAAGCCCTGTCCGGTGACAGAGCAGATCCCTTGCAGTTACCTTCTCTGTCACCTCAGGATCGGATAACTTTAACCATGGAATATATTGTTTCACCGGAGTATCCCAATCCAGTTTTCCTTCTTCCACCAACATGCTAAGCAACAATGATGTAAAGCTCTTCGTGGTTGAGCCAATCGGTAAAACCGTATCTTCTGTCATTGGCAGCTGTTTCTTCTCATCACGTACTCCATAGCCTTTTGTAAAAACAATTTTTCCATCTTTTACAATTGCCATAGAGAGTCCCGGAAGGCCCCATTGCTTTCTCATCTCATCAACCAGCAATTCTTTTTCCATCTCTTTTTCCTCCTTTATTTTTTCGACTTCTTTTATTGACTCTTCCTGTATGCTTATTCACGCACCTTTGTCGTTGTATTTCCATTTACGATTGTATTTCTCTATTTATGATTGACTTTATCTATGCAAAAAGGGTACCATATTCTTTAGGAATGATCCCACAGGAGGTACCTTTATGATCGGTGACAATATCCGCGAAACCCGAAAGAAGAACCATTTATCACTGGCAGAACTGGCAGTACGTGTTGGCGTCAGTGAAAGCTATATTTCTCAGTTAGAACGAAACAATGTAGACCCATCTATTTCTGTTCTTCGGAAAATTTCTTCCGCTTTGAATGTTCCAATCGTCACTTTTTTTGACGCTGTCTATGAAGAACCTGTCATCATTCGCTCCGGAGTTTCCGAACAATCTTCTCTTCTTTTTGGCAATCTAAACCTTATCCCTTTGAGTTCTTCTTCCGATCCCAGAACTCATATGGAGATTTTTAAATTTTTACTTTTCCCCGGGGATGAGCGAATTCATCTAATCCATGACGGAGAGACCTGCCTCCACTTACTCAACGGTTCGTTGACTCTCTTTCTCGAAAATCAGAGATTTGTGCTCCATACCGGAGACAGCATTACCATCCATACAAACACACCTTACCAACTTACTTCATACACCGAAACATCTTCCGGTATTTTATGTAGTACCGGTCATTTGCGAAAGGAGATTCCCTTATGATCCCTCAGAAAATACGCACCCTTCGCCAAGCAAAGGGACTAACCCTAAAAGAACTGGCTGACAAGACCCAGACCACCGCCGGCTACATTTCCCAGTTAGAACGGGGACTGGTGGATCCGTCGCTTTCTACCTTACGCAAAATTGCAGCTGTTCTGGATACTCCTCTGTTCGCACTTATGGATACCCGTGAGACCCAGTCCGCCGTGGTCCGTTCTGAGAAACGACAGAAAATGACGTTTTCTGATTCCCAAATTGTCCACGAACTGTTAACCCCTGCTGCCATCGGCGGACAGAAACCCTCTGATCTTTTACTGTTTACCAGCCGTCTCTCAAAAGGTTCCTGGAGCAATGAAGAACGAATCTCTCATAATGCCGAAGAATGGATTTATGTCATGGAAGGACAGATCGAGATCATTGCCGGAGAAAATTCTTATTCTCTTCGAAGTGGGGACTGCATTTATCTCAAGGAAAATATTCCCCACAATATTTACAATCCGGGCCCCAAGCCCGCCGTCTGCATTTCCGCAATGACACCTTCTGTTTTTGTCAGCACGGTTCATCCGTAAATGAGATATTGTATCCATCCTTCATCAGACAATACTGTCACTTCCCCTGTCTCAGAAATTTTCTGCACAGATTCCCAGACCCGGAGTATCACTCAGTGTACAGATGCCCCCTCGATTTTCAAATCCTCCCGTAATCCAGTCATCTTTTGTAAAGAATGTCACATCCAGGTCAACCTTTTTTATATTGGAAACCGCAGCGGCCACATGCATGGCAGCCGTATTTGCGATTCTGCTTTCCCCCATGCATCCAATCATGCAGAACAGGTTATTTGCCTCTGCGATCGCATTAATCTTCAACGCATGAAAAATCCCGCCACATTTCATCAGTTTGATATTCATGCCGTCTACTGCTCTCTGATTTGCCAATTTTGCTGCATCACATGGCAAATGACAACTTTCATCAGCCACAACCGGGATCCCTGAAGCCTTCTTTACTTCCACTAATCCTTCATAATCCCATGCCACAACCGGCTGTTCAATCAGTTCTACATCCAGACGTTCCAGTTCTTTTGCCATTTTGATCGCATCTTTTACAGCCCAGCCCTGATTTGCATCGATCCGCAACTTCACACGATCTCCGACAGCCTTTCGGATTTCTTCCATGCGCAAAAGATCCGTTTCCGGATTTTCCCCCAACTTAATCTTTAAAATATTCCAGCCTTTTTCTGCCCATTTTGCACTTTGAGAAGCCATGTGATCTGGTGTACCGATTCCGATTGTCACATCCGATTCCACCTGTTTTCCATCACCACCCAGGTACTGATACAGCGGTACTCCCATCTTCTTTGAGGCAATGTCATAGCACGCAATATCAATGGCTGCCTTTACCGATGTATTGTAGGCATAACGGTCCATTATTTGATGAATCCGCTCAATCGATAATGGATTTTGTCCCAAAAGCATCTTACGGAATTCCTTTCCGATCACAAATGCTGTATCCAGATTATCCCCGGTCACAAATTCCATCGGGGCCGCTTCCCCATATCCGCAGATTCCTTCATCCGTCTCGATTTTCAGAACCATTGTGTCATATCCTTCCATAACAGTAAAGGCGATTTTAAAAGGTTCTTCAAATCGAAAGGTCGCTTTTTCAAACTTGATATCTGTAATCTTCATCGTCCAATCTCCTCTGATATTTCTGGTTTCATTATAAGCTTGTGCTTTTTCTCTGTCAAATATAATTAATTTTTTTAGTATTTTTAAACCTTATTTTCCATACCGTCGAAACGTTTTGTAAACCAACGGAAGCACCAAGATTGCAAGCAATGTATAGCTCCCCATTCCCAGTGGAATCTGCCGGAACACATGATTTCCGATCTGATAGTATGCTTTTTGGCTGCCACCAACATGGCTTACTGATAAAATGTGTCAGCATTATGACAAAAGGAATTCCTGAACCGATGGCAGTCGCAAGCCCCGCGCCAAAGATCCCCATATTACAGGTAAACACAAAGAAATAGTCCCCAAACATATTGAAAATACCGCCAACTAGCACACTGCGAGTCAAATGTCAATACCGGACGTTCAAACACAATGATTCCAATCCATGCCAGAACTGACAGAATCACAGAATCATCTGCTTCGCTGAAAAAACAAACAACAAACGTATCTGCAATTCCAACGAACATCAGAAGAAACTAGAACCTCTGTCTTTATTTCCTTTATCTCCCTTAATTTTTTATACCAATCAATAATAACCATCGATGATCAAACATAATTTGTGATTCTTTTTTGTATGGTGAAAAACCGGTTTTACTTCCCCCCGACAATTCAGTTTTCATCAACTCGGTTATCTCTTTTTGCACATCTTCCGGAGTATCAGTTAGTTCCATCCAACTTTTCAGATTCACCGGTACCAAAGTCGTTTCTTCGCATTGTAATGTGAAATCTTTCTCGAACATTTTTTCAAATTCTTCCCTGCTTAGGATTCTGGTGTGTGAAGGATCACGCATTTTTTCAATCTTATCATCAACTGTCCGCAAAGTCTCTTCGGCAGCTTCCATATCCCAGACAACAAGCTTTCCTCCTTTTTTCATGACCCGTTTCATCTCCTGAAAAGGTTTTTGAGGATCATCAAAATGATGAAAAGAAAGTCTTGTGATCACCAGATCAAACGTTTCGGATTCATATGGAAGTTCTTCTGCATTCCCTGTTTGAAAATAGATGTTCTTTATCCGGCTTTCTTCGGCAAGTTTTTTCCCCTGTGCCAGCATTTCTTCCGTCAGATCCAGACAGATCATATCCTTTACAAAAGGAGCCAGTGCTCTGCCACAAATACAGGTTCCCGCCGCCACTTCCAGTGCATGCTCCGTTCCTTTCGTCCCGATTTGTTTCACCAGGTAATCGGTGTATTCTGCTTTTGCCATATGATAGGTTGCAAATTTTTCAGCCTGTTTTTTAAATGACTGTTTGACAGTCTCATTGTGCTTCATTTTAAGACCTCCATTTTCTTTCTATCTTTTTTCTAAATACTTTTTTACAAATGTGTTTCTTTGGCAACGCAAAAACTTTTTTAGTAATAAAATCATTTTTCTTATGCTATGATTATATCACAATTTATCTTATCATATTATCAGATTATATCCAGATAATATAATAAAATCGTCAAAATATGTAACTTTAATAGACCATCTGAGTACATCGTATTTCAGATGGAACAGACAAATATATGTAGCGCAGATTTTAGCGAAGTTTCTGAGTGTTAAAATCTATATCTTTCCTGCGGTATCTATTACTATTTTGACACGAAGGAAGAAATAGTTTTGGCTTGTGGCGAAGAAGCAATTTCCCACATTGAGCAGGGTGCGTTCAGCATTGCCCTTGAAGATATCAAAGATGTTGCCAATATGATGAACCATCTCGGCACTCTTGCGGATGAACTGTCTCCGGTTATGCGTTTTCTGATCAGCGTATGTGTGTCGCAGGAATACGGAAACAAAGTCAAGCCATACCTTGTATAGCTTGCAGGTCGCTACCCTTATTATACGAAAAAAATTGCCGAAATTCTCGGCTGCACCGCAGCGGAGGTAGAACCGTATGTCCACCTGTCTATTCTGGCAAAACAATCAATTCCGGCGAAACATACACAGATACTTCATTTGAAATGTGGTGCTGGTATGGGAATGAAACCTTCACAAACAATGGGACAGTTAATATTTCAAATGGCTTTACACTTGGTTATCTGGCAAGCTTTGTAAATAACAGTGAATTTACATTTACCGGTTCCAATTCAACATTTGGTGTCAGTTCCGGTTGTTCCTTCCAAAATAACGGAACTGCAAGAATCAGTGGCTGTTACAACTTGGGCTTGGAAGATTCTTTTGTTAACACCGGCACATTATATCTATCCGATATTAGTAATTTTAACGTTTCCGGTATAGTAAATACCGGAAAAAATGTGTGTGGAAACGGTGTGCCGGATAGGCTTATCGACGCTTTGAAAGAAAAGTCCTCCGGTGATGGAACAGTTGTAAAAGAGGGAGAATCCACGCTCTCAACATCAACTCGGTATACTATTACCTACGACGGGAATCCCCCCGCGCGGAAAGGGGGCGCGCGGTTAATGCCCGCCTGGGTTCAGTTCAGGTCGAAACTCAGGATGGCGACGATCAGCTTCGTCTCAATTCGGCGGCGGATCTCCTCGTCCACAGCAAGGCAAGGATTGCCGTTCTGGTCATACCCTCTGCGCAGGGACACGAAGCGGTCCTGCTGAACGCGAACTTGACGGAAAGCATTGGCAGACTCGTTTCGGATGGTACTTTTGCAGAACGCATCAAAGGCGTGCTGCTTGTGCCGGTAATGGTGTTCAAGGTCCATTTTCTCACCTCCCTTCGCGCCGGAAGGCAGGTCGTGGTTTCCCTTTCACCCCTTACTGGTTTTCCAAATGGCCCTTTTGGCCATTTTTTCGGGAATTTCTCAAAAATATTTTTTTCGCGGCTCATGCTGCGCTCCTTTCGTCCTGTTCGGGTGGATGCTCCTTCCAGAACGGAGGGCGGTGGGGAGCGGCAGCCCACGGCGAAGAAGTGCCGTGGATGACAAAAAGCACCTATAAAGGCGTCAAAGGAGCACTGGAGCAATATCGGCAGAAATTGCAGTAAACCACCCGCTGTTCCATACGACTGGTGTTCGGATACAGTGGCAAATATCTTATCATAACAAATTATGATAATGTCAAAGGGGCACAGAATCTTTTGACGTATACTCGCAAACCAAGCTGTCACTCATTGCCCGAGTGACAGCTTGGTTACTTGCTTGGCTATCCCTGATACCTTATTCTTTCAACCAGCGTTTCCTTTTTCAGATTACTGCTTAAAACGCAGGAAAGTACAATCTGCAACAGACCGACCAAAAGAATCATAATAAGAATTGGTATGATTGGAACATGATAGATATTCATTCCAAATATTCCATTATGTTTTGCATAGGAAAAAAGTGTATAGCCGAGCGGCAGACCAATGATCAAAGCTACGCATATGGTGCCAACCGTAAAAATCAGTCCCTGTAACTGCAGACATAAATTTAATTGTTTATTTGTCATACCCACAGCCTGTAATACACCATATTCCTGCTTTTTTGTCGTAATATTCATGATCATGGTGTTTGCCATATTCATAAAACCGATGAGTCCCACAACCGCCATAAACAGATAACAGCCGAGCTTCATCATGCGGGCTGCGAATTCTGCAGATTGTAACTGTGCATGATAGGTATCCATTTTTATATGCGAAGTATTAGAAATCAAAGTATTCAGACTCTGTTCCACAGATGCCACATCTTTTTTATCACAGTCCACCCACAGATATCCATAGGCTGTTCCCCTCGGATTCATGGAACGGTATACACCTTCCGGAATGACAAGATAAGTGTCCGCGCTTACAAAGGATCCCGCAATCTTTCCCTGATAGGTATAGGTTCCACTTCCATTCTCAAAGTCAAATGCAATGGATTCACCCGGAGCATATCCATCTTGTTCCATCCACATCGACCAACCAAAGAAAATTTCACCATTCTTTACCGCCTGATCATAGTCCATAGAGCCAATATCCCCGTCCTGGCGCATAAAATCAAAATCATTTTTACTCACAATAGCAGCCGGAAATCTTGTTCCGTTCAGATTTACAGAGACAATCTCTCTCGTCATGACATCTGTCACGCCCGGAATGCTTTTGATTTCTTCAATCAGCGAATCATTCAATGGATTATCCGTCAGAATCGTATCCAGATTATTCTCCGGATATCTTTCATCGTACTCAGCAGAATAGTCAAGCTGCAGTTCAAATTGTCCATGATTAACGGAAAGACGTGCTTCATGCTCCGTGTCAATATTTCCTACATAATTAGAGATAATCACAAACAATGCGCAGGAAAGCCCCAGTGTGAGGATGGTACCAATGGTTCTTTTTGGATTACCCGTTATATTTGCCATTGCCATAGAAAACACGGTGACATTTTTTCTGCCATTTCGTTTTCCTTTTTTGTGTGTTTCTGCATTTTCTAAATACCGTGTTGCTTCGATAGGTGAAATCCGTGAAACAATTTTCATTGGTTTACGCAGTGCCAAAGCAACGGTAAGAAATGATACGAAAATACAGAGAAGCATAACAGGCAGGGAAAACAGAGGCACCTGCTGATTTTGAACTCCCATAGAGCCAGTTCCGGTTGATACAAGGTTCCCCTGTTCTACCAGCCAGTTAAAACCGCATTTTGCAATCAGAAAGCCAAAAAGCAATCCAACTGGTATTGAAAAAAATGTCAAAAAAATGCCCTCTCTGAAGATCAGTTGTTTCATCTGCTTTTTTGTCGCTCCCAGAGCCTTGATTTTTCCATACTCCTGTATCTTGTTGGCAATACCGACCTGAAAAATATTATAAATGACCACAACAGAGAAAAGTACAATTGCAAGAATCAAAACCCCGCATACCGCAATCGTTTCATAACTCGGCTGCAAGACCCATTGCAAATAGAGATCATTGACTATAACGTTTTTTTCTTCGATTCCACAAGCTGCTGCAATCTGCTTTATAACCGGTTCAATATTATTCATAGATACATTTGCAGAATCATTTAAAGTAAAATAAATATTATACTGTCTGTCATTCTCTGCGACGTGCTCATCATAAAACTCCTGTGACCCGAAAGCAACATAAGATGCCTCGATGGTATACTCATCCCGATCATATAGGATTCCGCTGACAACAAATTCTTCCGGCTTATATTCTGACTGCATCCCTGCGCGGTAATCCAGTGTAACCGTATCTCCGATCTTTACATCACCATACCCCATTGCACGAAAAAATGCTCTTCCTGCAGCAATTTCCTGCGCCTTTTCCGGATAGGTACCTTCCTTCAACACATATTCCTGATTATAGGGAAGCATTTTCCTGACCGTTTCATCCGCACTGACAAAGCCGCCATTTTCATTTCCTTTCAGGATGCCCTCCGTACACATGATGCCGATATCAGATATCTCAGCTCTGCGTTCCACTTCCTTTAACTGCGAGGCATCTGCTGCGACAAACAGACCATAATTGCTTCCATATGAGCCTGCCGCCTGACTTTTCTGCAAACGGATCATTCCATTTCCCACAGTACTGATAATCACAAGCAGAATCGTAGTCAGACAGATTGCCATCATAATCAGTATACTTCTTGTCTTGTTCTTTTTGTCATTGCTATATGCAATCCTGCTTATTGTCTTCATCTGAAATCCACCACCTGTCCGTCCTCAATCACCAGAATACGGTCAGCGACCTGTGCAATTTCGTCATCATGGGTAATCATTACAATTGTCTGTCCATATTTTTTTGCTGTCATCTTAAGCAGGGCGATTACCTCATCACTGGTCTTGGAATCAAGATTTCCTGTCGGCTCATCTGCAAATATAATTTCCGGACGATTCACCAGTGCTCTTGCAATTGCTACTCTCTGCTGCTGTCCTCCGGATAACTGATTTGGCAGATTATAAATCCGGTTTTCAATCCCCAGAGTTGCAATAATATCATTTACATACGCTTCATCCACTTTTCTTCCGTCCAGCCCCAGTGGCAGTACAATATTTTCCCAGACATTAACAGATGAAACCAGATTAAATGCCTGAAAAACAAATCCGATTTTTCTTCTGCGGAAAACAGCAAGGGCATCTTCCTTCATCCTGTATAAATCTTTCCCGGCTAAAGTAACACTGCCTTTTGTAGGGGTGTCAAGCCCTCCAAGCATATGAAGTAATGTACTTTTACCGGAACCTGACTTTCCGACAATTGCGACAAATTCTCCCTGCTCAATCTGAATGTCCACCTGATTGACCGCTTTGACCTGATTCTCACCTGCGCCATAAAACTTACAAAGCTGCCTGGTTTCTAATATCACACTCATGTGTTGCCTCCTTTTCAATTCTGTAAAGCGTACCTTTTCAGCACGCTTTCTTTGCCTGTTTATATATTTGGTCATTTTTCAACCTACATCCAAATTGTATCAGGACAATCTTTCATTTCACTTTCAAAAAACGAGCAGAAGTCTTACAGAATTGTAAGATTTCTGCCCACTTAAAATTTAACCAACATATGGTAATTGAATCACAAACGTGCTTCCTTTTTTCTTTTTGCCGGAGGTTACCATGATTGTACCTCCGTGTTTTTCGATAATTTCTCTCGATAGAAAAAGTCCGATTCCTGTACCACTCTTTTCCATGACCTCCTTGGAACTTCCTCTGTAAAATCGTTGAAAAATTTTGTGATACTCATTCTGCGGAATACCAATTCCCTGATCCTCAATTTCCATTCTTACAAGATCGTTTCTTTTTTGTAACCGGATAAATATTTTTGAACCATCCAGGCTGTACTTGATTGCATTATCCAGAACGTTGATCACAGCTTCACCAAGCCATCTTTTATCCTGCATAACCATGCATGTTTCCAGCTCTTTTGCATAGTCAAAAACGAATTCAATTTCTTTCTCATCCGCTTTTGGATAAGTACAGTTCACAGCAGATATGACAGTATCCATAAGCGGAAGTTTTTTCTTATTAATCTGAATCAGTCCAGTTTCCATCTTGGATATTTCAAGAAGCGACTGCAATAATGTCTCCAGTCCATCCAGAGCACTCCGACAACGGATACGAAACTCCTCCTGTTCTGTGGCACTTAAGTCATTCTGCATCAGCACACTAAAACATGTATCCAAAGCTGCAACCGGTGTCTTTAACTGGTGAGAGATATCAGAAACCATTTCTTTCGTGCTCTCTTTTTCTTCCCGTGCTTCTTCCTTTAGCAACTGAATATGATGTCCGATTGCTTCAAGCTGGTCATTCAATTTTTCCAGTTCTGCTGGATTTTCCGTTTTCAGTAAAGCATCAAATTTATTTTCACGGAATCTGATCAGAATTTCTTCCAACTGGTCTAAAATTTTCTGATGACACGCATCTTCTTTTTTCTTCCAATAAAGTAAAAAAGTCAAAAGAAGCACGCATATCACAGTACTTACAGCACCGGTCACCATAACCTGATGCCGGAATTGCGAATAAAATGCATTCCCTTTATTCCCCCAGTATCCATATTGCTCCAATAATCGCCTTCCCTGTTCGTTGGTTTCAATCTCCTTATCCTTAAGCAATTCCGAAACAGCATCCAGCCCGGAAAATTCTTCCTTTGCAGCAATCTCTGTCATAAGATTCATTTTATATTTATAATCTTCATAAAACACATACGTGGTAAAGCAATTTAATATTGCAAACAATAATATGACAGGTAATACCAAGGAGAGCACTACTGTAATCTTCTTGCGATATCTCTTTGTCACTGCCTTACCTCCTGATTCCATATATACCCAAGACCTCTGATATTCTTTATATAGACCGGTGCAGCCGGATTGTCTTCGATTTTCTCACGGAGTCTTCTGATATTGACAGCGATTGTATTTTCATCCACAAAATCCCCTTCCAGATCAAACACATTTTCCAATATTTGTGTTTTTGAAAGAATCTGTTTCGGATTCTGAAGAAAAAAAGTCAGCATTTTCAACTCCGTTTTTGTCAGACTGATTTCACGACTCTTTATCAGGACTTTCATTTCTCCTGCGATAAATACGATATCTCCCGAAATCATCTTTCCGGCTTCCGTTTTCTCCTGTCTGCGACGGAAATGTGCTTCTATTTTCAAAAGAAGTACCGAAAGACTAAACGGCTTTGTAATATAATCATCTGCCCCTGCTTCATATCCCATGACCTGATCCATCTCCTGATCCAGTGCTGTAAGACAAATAATGTATGTATTATAATTGCATCTCATCCACCTTACAAATTCCAGTCCATTCCCATCCGGAAGATTCACATCACAAATGGTAACATCCACATTATGATCACTTGCAATTCTTTTCGCTTTTTTCACTGATTCTGCTGAAAAAACCTCATATCCGGATTTTTTCAGTGAAAATGTAATTCCACGATTTAAATTTTCATCATCTTCAACCACGAGTATACCTGGCATAGCATATGCACCTCTCTTTGTTAACTATCCAGAATAGAAATTAGCTTTTGTTCGCCTTCCGCATCCAAGACATATTAAAACAATTCCGATTGAGCTTTCACCTGTTTTAAGAAATTTAATAACTGTTATATTTTGTTATTAAATTCTCCGCAAACCATTGAAAACACTGGATTTGTCGCAGGTGAGCTTTCCCTTATTGTTTCCCTTGTGTTATATCGTCCCACCAGTGTTTACGAACTCTGATAAGGGAAAATACAAGGGTGCAGGACATCCAGTGGATGTCCGCTTTGCACCGACCGTAGCGAAGCGAAGACCACAAGATGTCCGGTGGACATCTGCTCTGTGCCGACCGAAGCGGCAGCGGAAACCAAGAAAAATCTATAAAACAGTATAACACAAAATAAAAGTGACATGGTGAACTAATTGATATGCTTCGCATTGACTGCTGGGAAGCAGAAAAGAATTTGAGAACCACACCCGGATCAGATTGTGCATTAAACACACTTGACATTATAGTAATGTTCAAAAAAAGCTCTCTGTGCAATGCACAGGAGCTTTTTATATGTAGACCTCTATTTATTTGTGCTGTCTGCATCAATTACAGACTGAATCTGCTTCATAAGGGCATCATAGTTGTCCTTGTTATCAATTCCGCCGAGCATTGGTTCGCCTACAATATTGCCATTTCTGTCAACAAGTATAGTTGTTGGAAAGGCCAGGATTTCTGAGGCATATTTACCGGCAGCACTAGAGGAGTCAATTGACAGATTACGATATTTGACACCCTGGCTTTCAAGAACAGAGGCAGCCTCTTTGATAGCTGTTTTATTGCCATCGAAGGTCTCAGTGTTGATGCCAACAACTTCTCCGCCCATTGATTTGATAGCATCATTTAATTCGTTAAGCTTGGATAATTCAGCAACACATGGTTTGCAGCCGGTAAACCAGAAATTGACGACTGTTACTGCATTACCGGAAAACAGGCTGTCATCAACCTTATTGCCATCAAAATCCTCACCGGAAAAATCACTGAATACAGATGAGGCTTTAGAGCTGTCCTTCTTGTTATCGTCTGATGATGTATTTTTGTTTTCAAGCTCTGCTATCTGTTCCTCGATTTTTCGTATGGTTTCAATATCCTCATTAAGTGTTTTAAGCTCATCGTCTGTGAATGAATTCTTGTTTGATTCTACGGTACCGGCAAGATAATCAGCATAATTTCCGTTTGAATCGGCGTCACTTTTGTTCATCATGCCAAATACCTTGTTCCACACATCAGCGTGATCTGCAAAAAGCTGATTTTCCTGCTGATATAAATCATCAAGCCTGGAATCTGATTTGCCGGATGCTTCTGAGCCGGCTTCAGTCTGAGTGTTCTTAGACTCTGTGTTGGAAGCTTGCTTTCCGCCGCATGCTGTAAGTGATAATGCTATGCAGAGTGTAAAAATAGAAATAAATGATAATTTGTTTTTCATGAGTAATTTCTCCTTTAAAAATAATAGTAAAATGTTTAATAGTTATCTGTTGTCATTTTTTTGACATGATTTTCCCATAAACCGGTAGCAGATGGCGTCCTTCGGACAGGCCTTTATGCAGGCACCGCAGCGTATGCACTCGGGGTGATCCGGTGTCTTACACACATCCACATCCATCTTACATGCCTTTGCGCATTGACCGCATCCGACACATTTACTGCTATCAACGGTGATTTTGAGCAGGCTGACCTTATTAAATAATGAGTAGATTGCTCCAAGCGGACAAATCCATTTACAGAAGGGCCTGTAAAATAAGATACTTAGTACAATCACTGCAATTAAAATCATACACTTGAAAGAAAAAAGCTTTCCCAGCGCAGAACGGATAGCAGCATTTCCAATAGATAACGGTATAGCACCCTCTAAAACACCCTGAGGACAGATATATTTGCAGAAGAACGGGTCTCCCATTCCTATAGAGTTCGTTACAAGCATCGGAAGAAGTATAACGAAAACAATAAGAATGACATATTTTAGGTACCTAAGAGGCTTTAGTTTGGCTGTGGATAATTTCTTTCCGGGGATTTTATGAAGTAAATCCTGAAACCATCCAAATGGGCACAAAAAACCACATATAAATCTGCCGAGAGTTACACCGAGTAAAATAAAAAATCCGGTTATGTAGTATGAAAACTTAAATTTTGATGATCCGACAACCGCCTGAAATGCCCCTATTGGACAGGCTCCTGTCGCGGCAGGGCAGGAGTAGCAGTTTAATCCGGGTACGCATACTGTTTTTGCATTGCCCTGATATATTTTACCCTTAAATAAATTTGGAATATGAATATTGGTCAGCAGCGTTGCTGCGGCCTGTATCCAGCCACGTATTTTTGCCAGTTTTCTTGATAGTAATTTCTTTTCCTTATCCAATTCCGACACACTCCAGACATAGTTTTATTGCTTTACCAAGCACTGTAGCCGCCTCACCTCTGACTGCACCATAGCTTATCATGGATACACCAAAGATAAGCAGAATGATTTGACATGTTTTTTGGTATTTCAACATAATGTTGCTCCTTTTTGTTGTATTGTTGACCAGCTGACTTTGGTATTATACAATATAGGTTGTAAAATTATTGTTAAGAAGCAGGAGAACATTTTGAGATTATTAATTGTTGAGGATGAGAAACAAATATGTGATATGGTTGCAAAGAGTCTGTATGCTGCCGGTTATGAGGTGGATACCTGTTATGATGGGAAAGAGGCTCTTGAATGTATACTGTCGGAGAATTATGATCTGATAGTTTTGGATTTGAATCTGCCGGGGATGGATGGCATGGAGCTTCTTAAGGAGCTTAGAAAATACAATGATGAAACTAAGGTTTTGATATTATCTGCAAGAGGTCAGATTGCTGATAAGGTAGAGGGACTGGATGCAGGAGCAAATGATTACATGGAAAAACCATTCCATCTGCAGGAGCTTGAGGCACGTATCAGAAGCCTGACAAGAAGGAAATTTGTACAGAATGATATATGTCTTAAATGCGGAGAAATAAAGTTTGATACGATTAAACGCGAGGCATATGCAAAGGAAGAGCCGGTTCCACTGACAAGAAAAGAGAATGGTATTTTGGAATATTTACTTATCAATATAGGCAGACCGGTGAGTCAGGAGGAGCTGATAGAGCATGTGTGGGATGCCACAGCAGACAGCTTTAGCGGAGCAATCAGGGTACATATGTCTTCACTTAGAAAAAAGCTTAAAGCGAAGCTGGGATATGATCCCATTCAGAACAAGGTAGGTGAAGGCTATAAAATACGGGAGGAGTCTGACAGATGAAAAGAATGTCGCTACAGTGGAGACTTACGTGCATTACTACATTGTGTATTGCTATTATATGTGGCTGCCTGACTATGTTTGTCTATAAAAATGGTGTGCATTACATCGATTCTCTGCAGGATGCGGTAGAGTCCCAGGGGGATGAAAAAGGAAACAAATCAGATGAAATATATATCAGCATACCGGACGATAAGTGGGATGAGTTTGCGGATGAATTTTCGTTTCAGGTGTACAATAATAAGGCCGACTATAAAAGAAACAGTCTGATCATCACGGTTTTTCTGGCGCTTTTGGGAGGTGTCGTCACTTATTTTATAAGCGGGCATGCACTCAGACCAATCAGGGAGTTTTCAGATAAAATTGAAGAGGTACAGGCTCAGAATCTGTCTGATTCAAGAATAGAGGAAAACAATGTTAAGGAACTGAACCAGCTGGGTATTTCTTATAATAAGATGCTTAAGCGTCTGTCGGAAGCATTTGAGATACAGAGACAGTTTACTGCAAATGCAGCACATGAGCTGCGTACTCCATTAGCGTTAATGCAGGTACAGCTTGATTTATATAATTCTGCCTCTCACCCGGGAAATGATGCAGACACTTTGCAGACCATAAAAATGGTTACGGAACAAAATGATAAATTAAACAGGATGGTAAAGACTCTTCTTGACATGAGTGAGCTTCAAACGGTGGGAAGGGATGATAAAATTATATTGGATGCCATTGTTGAAGAGGTTTTGGCAGACCTTGAGCCTCTTGCCGTGGAAAAGAATATAAAGCTGATTGGAAAATGTGAGGATGCCACTATGATAGGCAGTGATATCCTTATTTACAGACTTGTATACAATCTGGTTGAGAATGCCATCAAATATAATCATCCGCTCGGACAGGTTACAGTAACCGCATATCAGAGAAACAAGCATGTTTATCTGTCTGTAGAAGATACGGGAAGCGGAATACCAAAGGAGCTTAGGGAGAGAGTGTTCGAGCCATTCTTCCGTGTGGATAAATCCAGAAGCCGGGAGCTGGGTGGCGTAGGGCTAGGTCTTGCTTTTGTCCGTGAAATCGTTAGAGTACATGATGGCAGTATTTGTATCAAATCAGGCAAGACTGGGGGAACGATTTTCGAGGTGACTTTTGCACAGCATTCAATGTAGCGTTCCATTTTACACATTTGTCAACGCTATTAAAACAGATTTGCTAAATGAGAAAAATAGAATATTTTCTTTCCTTTGACACCTTCTCACTTATTCTCTGATAGATTTCCTTTGTCTCTGCGTCATTTTCCCCATTTACAACTAATATTTTTCCATCTATGTTCACGACAACATATGAATGGCAGGAGGCATGAGTGTAGCGGATATAATCTCCGAAGATATCGTTTTTGAAGTTTCCCATAGCATACTTCTGGTTTCCAAAGCCATTAGTTCTGTAATCATTATCGTTCTGCAATACATTTTCTTCATGACGTAAAAACCCCTCACACCATAATTGATGTAAGGGGTTTTCTATATAAGCTAATTAACGTTCTATGTTAGTCACCTACAGTGTATACTATTTCTGGTTAATTGCTGCCTGAGCTGCTGCCAGTCTTGCGATCGGTACACGGAACGGTGAGCAAGATACATAATCAAGACCAATCTTGTTGCAGAATTCTACAGAAGACGGATCTCCACCATGCTCTCCACAGATTCCAACGTGCAGTGCAGGATTAACCGGCTTACCAAGATCGATAGCCATTTCCATAAGCTTACCAACACCTGTCTGGTCAAGCTTAGCAAATGGGTCGTTCTCGAAGATCTTAGCATCATAGTAAGCATCCAGGAATTTACCAGCGTCATCACGGGAGAATCCGTATGTCATCTGAGTCAGGTCGTTTGTACCGAAGCAGAAGAAGTCAGCTTCTTTTGCAATCTCGTCAGCTGTAAGAGCAGCTCTCGGGATCTCGATCATTGTACCTACTTCATATTCCAGGTCGCTTCCAGCTGCTGCGATCTCAGCGTCAGCTGTCTCAACAACGAATTTCTTCACATATTTAAGCTCTTTGATATCTCCAACCAATGGGATCATGATCTCCGGCTTAACTGCCCAATCCGGATGAGCTTTCTTTACGTTGATTGCTGCACGGATAACAGCGCTTGTCTGCATCTTAGCAATCTCCGGATAAGTAACTGCCAGACGGCATCCACGATGTCCCATCATCGGGTTGAACTCGTGCAGGCTGTCGATGATCGCTTTGATCTGCTCAACAGTTTTGCCCTGAGCGTCAGCCAGTTTCTTGATGTCTTCTTCTTCAGTCGGAACGAACTCATGAAGCGGCGGATCCAGGAAACGGATGGTTACCGGATTTCCTTCCAGTGCCTCATACAGTTTTTCGAAGTCTCCCTGCTGTTCCGGAAGGATCTTAGCAAGTGCTGCTTCTCTTTCTTCTACTGTTTCAGAACAGATCATCTCACGGAATGCATCGATTCTGTTGCCTTCGAAGAACATATGCTCTGTACGGCAAAGTCCGATACCTTCTGCACCAAGCTCACGAGCTTTCTTAGCGTCAGCCGGTGTATCAGCATTTGTACGAACCTTCATGGTTCTGTATTTATCAGCCCATCCCATGATTCTTCCGAATTCACCTGCGATTGTAGCGTCTACGGTCGGGATGATTCCGTCATAGATATTACCTGTAGATCCATCAAGAGAAATGCAATCTCCCTCATGATATTCTTTTCCAGCCAGAGTAAACTTCTTGTTTGCTTCGTCCATAACGATGTCACCACATCCGGATACACAGCATGTACCCATTCCACGTGCAACTACGGCAGCGTGAGATGTCATACCACCACGAACTGTCAGGATACCCTGAGCAGACTTCATACCTGTGATATCTTCCGGAGATGTCTCCAGACGAACCAGAACAACCTTTTCTCCCTTAGCAGCCCATGCTACAGCGTCATCTGCTGTAAAGACGATCTTACCACAAGCAGCTCCTGGAGATGCTCCAAGTGCTTTAGCCATCGGTGTTGCAGCTTTCAGTGCAGCAGCATCGAACTGTGGGTGAAGCAGGGAATCCAGGTTACGAGGATCGATCATTGCAACTGCCTCTTCCTCTGTTCTCATTCCTTCATCTACCAGATCACAAGCGATCTTCAGAGCAGCCTTTGCTGTTCTCTTACCATTACGTGTCTGCAGCATATACAGTTTACCGTGCTCTACTGTAAACTCCATGTCCTGCATATCTCTGTAGTGTTTCTCCAGAGTCTCACATACATTCTTAAACTGTACGAAAGCTTCCGGGAATTTCTCTTCCATTTCGGAAATGTGCATCGGAGTACGTACTCCGGCTACTACGTCTTCTCCCTGAGCATTTGTCAGGAATTCACCGAACAGTCCGTTTTCTCCTGTTGCAGGGTCACGTGTAAATGCAACACCTGTACCACAGTCATCTCCCATGTTACCGAATGCCATCATCTGTACATTAACAGCGGTTCCCCAAGAATACGGGATATCGTTATCACGACGATAAACGTTTGCACGCGGGTTGTCCCAAGAACGGAATACAGCTTTGATAGCTTCCATCAGCTGTTCCTTCGGATCGGATGGGAAATCAGAACCGATCTTCTCTTTGTATTCAGCCTTAAACTGCTCAGCCAGTACCTTCAGGTCTTCTGCTGTCAGATCAACGTCCTGCTGAACGCCTTTTTCTTCTTTCATCTTGTCGATGAGTTCTTCGAAGTATTTCTTTCCTACTTCCATAACTACGTCAGAGAACATCTGAATAAATCTTCTGTAGCAGTCCCAAGCCCAACGCGGATTGCCGGATGCTTTTGCAAGTGTCTCAACAACCTCTTCGTTCAGTCCAAGGTTCAGGATTGTATCCATCATACCAGGCATGGATGCTCTTGCTCCAGAACGAACGGAAACAAGCAACGGATTCTCTTTATCCCCGAATTTCTTTCCGGTAATCTCTTCCATCTTTGTAATTGCTTCCATGATCTGATCCATGATCTCGTCATTAATTTTTCTTCCGTCTTCATAGTACTGCGTACAAGCTTCTGTTGTGATCGTGAAGCCCTGCGGAACTGGAAGGCCAAGGTTTGTCATCTCTGCAAGGTTTGCGCCTTTTCCACCGAGAAGGTTTCTCATGTCGGCGTTACCCTCTTTGAACATATAAACCCATTTTGTTGCCATTTTCTAATCCTCCTATTTTTTCTAATAGTTTCAACCATAACTATTCTAATTGTTTTCCCTTTGTGCGTCAAGAGTTTTCTGTGACTCTTGCAATGTGAACAATCAAATACACCTGTTCCTCTCTGGTAATCTCTTTCCCCAGCAGATTTTTGATATATTTTCGAATTTGTTCCACACATCCCGCCGCTTTCGGGCTTTCCAGCGACATCGCATCAAACAGAGAAACGGTCCGATCTTTCAGCATCTTATCTTCCAGAAGTCTTTGCAGGAAAAACTGTACGTGGATTACAAACCTGGAATAGTCGATGCTCTTTTCATCGATCTGCTTCTTATAATAGATCTGTACGATCTGAAAAATATCTTTGAGCATCCGCACCATCAGAACTCCGTTTTCGGCTCCGCCTTCTTCCTTTCCATGGATTTGGGCATTCACCAAATGAAAAGCTATATTTCCAATCTCCGCTTCCGGAAGGGCAACGTTCAGTTTTTCGTTAATTTCCCGCAGCATTTCCTCCGCCACCAGATATTCTTCTGGATAAAATTTCTGAATTTCCCAAAGCATCCGATTTTGAAGAACAATTCCTTGCTCCTGCCTCTTGATTGCGAAGATCAAATGATCCAGAAGGGAAACAAAAATCTGCTCCCCTAATTTTCCCTCCATCTTCTCCTCTACCATCTGGATCGCACTTTGAATCACTTCCACATATTCGTCTGGTGCGTCCTCCAGCAAACGGATATAATCCTTTGTATGCTTTTCATCTTTTAGGATGTAGATTTTTTCCACATCTTCCGGTTTCAACATTTCTCCAACTTTATAAGAGAATCTTAAGCCTTTTCCCATAGCAATCTGTTCCTGGCCCGATTCATTTTCCACCAGAAGCAGATTATTATTCAGTATCTTTCTGACCTTCATCTGTCATACCCCACTGCGCTTCCATCCTGCGACTCTTCTTTCCCGTCTATCTCCGGTTCCAAAAGAAATCTTTTTTCTGTTTCACTAAGCCGACAACACTGCTTTTTCTAAAGAGAACTTCCGTTTTCCCGGATCACCTGCTGATACCAGTAATAACTGTCTTTCGGATAACGTTTCAATTCTTTCAGGTCAAATTCTTCCCGATCTACATAAATAAATCCATAACGTTTTCTGTATCCCTGATGGGTACTGACCACATCAATGGCTGCCCATGGGCAATATCCCAACATCTCTACACCATCTGTAATCGCCAGGCGCATCTGCTGTAAATGCTCTTTAATGAAGTTAATCCGGTAATCGTCATGGATTGATCCGTCTGCCTCCAGAACATCCGGAGCTCCGATTCCGTTTTCCGTGATCAAAATTGGTAAATGGTATCGTTCATAGGCTTTTCTCAAAGTATACCTGAAACCAACCGGATCCACAACCCATCCATATTCCGTTTTTCCCACATACGGGTTCTCTGCCGGTCGATAAACTCCCTGTTCTCCCAACATGATCTGCTGGTCCCCGGCTCTTGCCGCCACATCCGAGGCATCTCCCTTGCTGGCTGCAATGGTTGCCGTGGAATAATAATTCATGGCAAGGAAATCCGGTGCTGCATCTTTTAAAATCTCGCGGTCACCTTCCAGCACCTCCGGTGCAATTCCACGGTCTTCCATATAAGACCAGGCCAGCGGATGATACCATCCTTTTGTCGGAACATCTGCAAAATTCCAGCAACGCAGGACTTCCCAGTTGTGGGCTGCAATGGCATCCTCCGGTGCACAGGTTGCCGGATACATGGCTGTCAGGTTCAGAGCCGGTCCGATCTTTCCTTCCGGTATCATTTTATGGAAGAGTTTCATAACCCTTGCCTGTGCCAGCATCATGTGATGATTCTGCTGATACATGTCTTTCTTCTCCGGAAGTTTTCCCCCTTTCGGAAGTCCGATGGCTCCCGGATGAAGGATCATGGTATTCTGCTCGTTGATGGTCAGCCAGTAATGAACATTACTCCCGAAATTTTCAAACAGAATTTCCGCATATTCCACAAACGCATCGATGGTCGCACGATTCAGCCAGCCGCCCTTTTCTTCCAGCGCATAGGGCAGATCAAAATGATACATGGTGACCACCGGTTCGATTCCGTATTTTCTGCACTCTGCAATCACATTTCTGTAAAAAGTCAGTCCCTTTTCATTGACTTCTCCGGTTCCCTGCGGAAGGATTCTGGTCCAGGCAACCGAGAAACGGTAGGCTTTCATGCCCAGCTCTGCGAACAGGCGAATATCTTCTTTGTAGCGGTGATAATGATCACTTGCCACCGCAAAATCTGCCACATCCGCCGGATGTTCATACATATCGATGATGGATTTTCCTTTTCCATCTTCGTTTACTGCACCTTCCACCTGATAGGCAGATGTGGATGCACCCCATAAGAAATGTTCCGGAAATGGTTTCAATTTACTGTATTTCATGGACTATTCTCCTCTTTTCACACACAGGAAGTCTTCCCCTGCTTTTGCAGTTCCTTCCTTTACCAGACTGACTTCTTTGAAATCTGAGGTATTGGTCACAATCACCGGGATGACCGTATCGTATCCTTCTGCCTTGATTGCTTCCAGGTCAAAGGTAAGCAGCAGATCGCCTTTTTTCACCTTCGTGTCAACAGTAACCTGAGGTTCAAAATATTTTCCCTCCAGGTTCACGGTATCGATTCCTACATGGATCAGAAGTTCGGTTCCGTTTTCTGTGCACATTCCGATGGCATGTCCGGTATCAAAGAACAGAGTAACGGTTCCGTCTGCCGGTGCGTAGACCTTTCCTTCTTCCGGGAAAATGGCCCCGCCTTTTCCAAGCACTTCTCCGGAAAATACGGTATCATTGACTTCCGATAACGGGGCTGCTTTTCCGCTGACCGGCATCCCGATCACTTCACTCGCTATTTCTTTTGTCTCAGATGCTTTTTCGTCTTTCTTCGTTGTGTTTGTTGTAGCGGTTTCTGCCTCCTCGTCCTTCGTTCCATCTGCATTTTTCTTTGCGTCTGCTTCGCTTTTTCCATCCGCATCTGTTTCCACTTCTGCTCCTTCATCCTTAAAGCCCAGAATCCAGGATGCTGCGAATCCGGCTACGAAAGAAATCACAATGGTAATGACCGCATGTACCACGTTCATCGGATTTTCTCCGATAAATGCAGGGATTGCAGTCAGTCCAGGAGAAACAAATGCATATCTTACCAGTCCGGATAATCCGGCATAAATTCCACCGATGGCTCCACCGATCATGGAAGCTACAAACGGACGTTTCAGTTTCAGAAGCACTCCGTACAGACACGGCTCTGTGATACCCATCACGGCTGTGAAACCGGAAGAAGAAGCCAACTGTTTCAGATTTTTATCTTTTGTTTTCATGGCGACTGCCAGAGTTGCTCCACCCTGTGCAATGTTGGATGCCAGCATACCCGGTCCATTTACAATTTCATATCCAAGAGTTGAAATCTGGCTGGTTGCGATCGGAGTCATAGCCCAGGCAGTTCCGGTCAGTGTCAGGAACGGCTGGAAGGCACCCATCAGCATCGGAATCAACCAGCTTACTCTGTCATTTAAGAAGTTTGCTCCGCTCTGTACCAGATCATTTAACAGATTTCCCAGCGGCCCTACCACGATCAGTGCGATCGGAATTGCAATAAACATAATAATCATCGGTTTCAGGAAAAATTTAATCACGGACGGAGAATATTTCTCTGCAAATTTTTCCACATAGGACAGGATCCATACACTCAAAATGATCGGGATCACGGAATAAGAATAATCTACCAGCAATGTCGGAATCTTAAAGAAATCCACTGATTCTCCTGCTGCCACGATACCGGACCAGGTCGGAGACAACAGTGCACATGCCATCGTCATTGCCATGATCGGGCTGCACTTAAATTTCAGAGAAGCTCCGTATGCCAGAAGTACCGGCATAAAGTAGAACGGTGCATCGGAAATAAAGGACAGAATCGTGTAAGTACTCTCTGTATCTTTCACCAGACCTGCCAGTACCAGGATGGACAGAACCGCTTTGATCATACCACCACCGATCAGTGCCGGGATCACCGGAGTGAAGGTTGTGGAGATCACGCTGATGATCTCATTGACGATTCCTTTTTTCTCGGAAGTGCTCTCCTGTGTTTCCTCTGAACTGTTTCCATCTTCTTTCATCTCTTCCTTGATCGCACGGAATGCAGTCTGTACTTCATTTCCGATAATTACCTGGAACTGTCCGCCTTTTTCTACCACGCTGATTACGCCCGGCTGGCTTTCAATTTCCTTTGTCTTTACTTTTCCCATATCATAAAATTCAAACCGAAGTCTGGTTGCACAATGTGTAAGCTGACGAATGTTTTCGGTTCCGCCCACCAGGTCGATCAGTTTTTTTCCTAACGCCTTATAATCCATAATTTTCTCCTTTTTCTGCACCGTTTTGCGATCCTTTTCTGTACTCTTTTGTGCCGGTTTATTTGCACACCTTCGTACTTTATCTCCAAACGGTTTTGTACTGTTTTGTTTTGCTCTGTGCTGTTCGGCTTTTCTATCGGATGCATTCCTCTGATTCTTCGGACTGCGCATTTTCCGAATCCCCAAAGGCATTTCCCGCTGCAACGTCTTCGTTGTCCGCCACTGTGCGCATCCTGCCGGAGGCTTTTTATTGCATGGGGAAAATCCCCATGCAATAAAAAAGACCAAGACAAAAGGACACATGATACATGTACCTCTTTGATCTTGGTCTTGCCTGCATTACCAGTAACAGCCAGTGCTATTCTTTTTACCGGGACTCAGTATAGCAGAGAATCCCGGAGATTGCAACACTTAATTATTTTATTTGAATTCTTTTGTAATCCTTGCGGTTCATTCAGCCTCAGTTATTATCTCATTTCCCGCAGAAATGCTTTGTAACCTTTATAAGCCTCATATACATCTGCTTTGCTGGTCACTTCCCACGGTGCGTGCATGCTTAAGACTGCCACACCGCTGTCAATGACTTCCATGCCGTAATTCGCCATGATATAGGCGATGGTTCCGCCGCCTCCTGCATCGACTTTTCCAAGCTCTGCGAACTGATAAGCGACTGCTTCTGTATCCATGGCATTTCTGATCTTTGCCAGATATTCTGCATTGGCATCATTGGAGCCACTCTTTCCTCTGCTGCCTGTAAATTTGTTAAACACCAGGCCTTTGCCGAAAAATGCTGCACTTCTCTTCTCGAAAACTTCTGCATACATAGGATCATATGCCGCACTGACATCAGAAGACAACATTCTGGAATTCATCAGAGCACGACGTACCGTCAGTTCTGCCGGTGCACCGGAAAGTGCTGCCAGCTCTGCCACGATATTTTCAAAGAATCTGGAATGCATACCGGTTGCGCCTACACTTCCAATCTCTTCCTTGTCTACCAGGATGCAGCAGGCTGTCCGCTCTGTTTTTTCCACATCCAGCATTGCAAACAAAGAAGTAAATGCGCAGACTCTGTCGTCCTGTCCGTATGCCAGTACCATACTGCGATCCAGACCGCAGTCTCTTGCTTTTCCTGCCGGAACAATCTCCAGCTCTGCGGAGAAGAAGTCTTCCTCTTCCATGTCATAATATTTTTTCAGCAATTCCAGTACATTTGCTTTCACCGCTTCTTTTTCTTTCTTATCCAGACCTTCTGCCTCTTCGATCGGACGGCTTCCGATCAGCAGATCTAATTTTTCCCCTTCTACCACGGTTGCCGCTTTCTTTTCCATCTGCTTAGCAGCCAGATGGATCAGCAGATCCGTGATCACAAATACCGGATCGTCCTCTTTTTCTCCGATCTTCACCGGAACTACCGTTCCGTCTTTCTTCACAATCACTCCATGAAGAGCCAGCGGAAGAGTTACCCACTGATACTTTTTAATTCCGCCATAATAATGGGTATCCAGATAAGCCAGTTCTTCATTTTCATAGAGCGGATTCTGTTTCACATCGATACGCGGTGAGTCAATGTGAGCTCCTAAGATGTTCATTCCTTCTTCCAGCGGACGCTCTCCGATATGGAACATAGCAATTGTCTTATTCATGCAGACTGCATAAATCTTGTCTCCACTTTCCACTTTCTTCCCACTCTTGATCCATTCTTCGATATTGCGGTATCCTGCTTTCTCAATCCGCTCAATTGTCAGACGGATACATTCCCGCTCTGTCTTCCCCTCGTCCAGACAATTCTTATAGTCTTCATTGACAGTTTCTAATTTTTTTAATTCCTCTGCTGTATAAGTCTTCCAGGCATTCTTTCTGTCCATTTTTCTGTCTCCTTTCTTATGCTTTCCTGTCTGTTGTTTTCTTTCTTTTCTATTCTGACCCGTTTCCGGTTCTTCCTTCAATTTGCTTCAGATTTTCCCTGTAAACAGCGGCTCCAGACACATGGTCAGAAAAACCCCGGCAGTTCTCCCGCCGGGGTTCTTAAGATTACCACTCGAATTTTTTCTCAAAGTATGCTTTCAGATCTTCGATCTTAATACGCTCCTGTTCCATGGTATCACGATCACGGACAGTTACTGCTCCATCTTCTTCGGAATCGAAGTCATAAGTCACACAGAACGGTGTTCCGATCTCATCCTGACGGCGATAACGTTTTCCGATATTTCCTCTGTCATCAAACTCACAGTTGTAAGTCTTGCACAGTTCCTGGAATACTTTTTCTGCGCCTTCATTCAGCTTCTTGGAAAGCGGCAGCACACCAATCTTAACCGGTGCCAGTGCCGGATGGAAGTGAAGAACGGTACGCATATCCGGTTTCTCTTCCGTTCCGATATTTTCTTCATCATAAGCACTGCAGAGGAACGCAAGTACCATACGGTCTGCTCCCAGTGACGGCTCGATTACATACGGAATATATTTTTCTTTCTTCTCATCATCGAAGTAAGTCAGATCCTGTTTGGACTCATTCTGATGCTGAGTCAGGTCATAATCGGTACGGTCTGCAATTCCCCAGAGTTCTCCCCATCCAAACGGGAACAGGAATTCCACATCCGTTGTAGCCTTGCTGTAGAAGGACAGTTCTTCTTTATCATGATCACGATAACGAACCTCGTCCTCTTTCAGTCCCAGAGAAGACAGCCAGTCCAGACAGAACTTCTTCCAGTAATCAAACCATTCCAGATCGGTATCCGGCTGGCAGAAGAATTCCAGTTCCATCTGCTCAAACTCACGGGTACGGAAAGTAAAGTTACCCGGTGTGATCTCATTACGGAAAGATTTACCAATCTGAGCAATACCAAACGGAAGTTTCTTTCTGGAGGTTCTCTGTACATTCTTAAAGTTTACAAAGATTCCCTGTGCAGTCTCCGGTCTTAAATATACCGTATTCTTTGCGTCTTCTGTTACACCCTGGAATGTCTTAAACATCAGATTGAACTGACGGATATCTGTGAAATTGTGCTTGCCGCAGGTCGGACACGGAACCTGATGTTCTTCAATAAATGCCGTCATCTTCTCCTGGCTCCATCCGTCTACAGAACCATCCAGTTCGATCCCATGCTCTGCGCTGAAATCTTCGATCAGTTTATCTGCACGGAAACGTTCGTGACATTCTTTACAATCCATCAGCGGATCGGAAAATCCGCCCAGATGTCCGGATGCTACCCATGTCTGAGGATTCATCAGGATTGCACAGTCCACACCTACGTTGTATGGAGATTCCTGTACGAATTTCTTCCACCATGCTTTTTTTACATTATTCTTAAGCTCTACTCCCAGATTTCCGTAATCCCAGGTATTTGCAAGACCACCATAGATCTCGGAACCCGGATATACAAATCCTCTGGTTTTTGCAAGTGCTACGATTTTGTCCATCGTCTTCTCAACCATCTTACTCTTCCTCACATTCTTCCTAAGTTTTTCAATGTTTTCATTATACCGATTCACTTCTTAATTTTCAAGTATTGTTTCCAGGATTGTAAGGGACTGGAAATTCCGGTCAATATACACTTCCAGATACCGTTTCATAATCCGTTCCAATTCTTCCAATACCTGCTCTTTTACCACGAAAGTATAGAGTTTTTCTACCGGGGAACTTTCTATGTACTGCATCGTATAGAGGGTCGAAGTATCCATCGTCCGCAAATCCATAACATCCGTCCGGCAATGCGGACACAGAATTCCTCCCTGTCTGGCACTGAACCAGAACGGCCCCTCGGTTTTCCCACAGGAAACGCACTGAAAGACCTGTGGACCTTCCCCATTGATACAGATCAGTTTCAACTCATAGATCACCCGAACCAGCCGGTTGGAAATCCTGGTATTTAATAACGCCCGCAGCGTCTGATACAAAAGCTTGAGCATATCGCCTTCCTGGATTCCCTCTCTGCCATAATACCCTGCCAGTTCCAGAAAATAAAATCCATAATAGGCCCCTTCTATATCTGTCCGCAGCTCCTCAAAATAATTTTGAATTTTCGCATCCACCAGAGTATTGGAATTTCTGCCTTCATAGATGGTAAATTCGCCAAATGCGAAAGGATTGACCGCCGCCCCCAATGCGCTGCGCGGACGTCTGGCACCTTTTGCAAACGCAGAGATTTTCCCCCGCTCTTTCGTCAGAAGCACGACTCTTCTGTCATATTCTCCACTCGGTGCCGATAACAGCACAATTCCTGTTACAATGGTCTGATTTGTCACGTTGTTCCCCTGTCCGTTTGTTCTTCTTTCTGTCCGCCATTTTCCAGTACTTCCTGTATCCCTTTGCCGTACCGTACTTTTTCGTCCATTTTCCTTGATTTTTCCGGCAACTTGCCTGCCCATCTCAGAGTGACAGACAAAGTCTCTTCCTGCGCCTCACGGTAACACAGATAATCCTCAATCTTTCCAGTTCTTGCAAAACAGTTCCAGTCTTTTTGTATCATAGTCTGAGCCATAGTCTCACCTCATCATCTCTTGTCCGATATCCGTCTGATCTTCGCGCTTTTTCCATCGCGTTTTATAGTTCCCGTCAGGATTAGATTTCCCGAAAGATGAGGTTGTCATACTTCAAAACGACTGCCAATTTTTTCTGTTCGCCGTTTTCTTCGACTGTGATTCTGTTTCCATTCGGCTCAATTTCCCGGACTCGTCTTCTCTCTACTCGTCTTCTTTATAGCCGAAGTTCTTCATCATAAAATCGCTGTCCCGCCAGTTTTTCTGCACTTTGACCCAAAGCTTCAGATTCACTTTACAGTCCAGCATTCTCTCGATCTCATACCTTGCCGTACTTCCGATCTTTTTCAGCATGGAGCCCTGTTTGCCGATAATAATTCCCTTGTGGGAATCCCGCTCACAGATAATGGTCGCATCAATGTGCATCACCTTTCTCTGCATTTTCATGCGGTCAATTGCCACTGCAATTCCGTGAGGAATCTCTTCGTTCAGACTGTGCAGGGCTTTTTCCCGGATAATTTCCGCAACAATCTGTCGTTCCGGCTGATCTGTAATGGTATCTTCGTCATAGAACTGTGGACCGTAAGGCAGGTATTTCAGAATCACTTTCACCAACTCATCCGTATTTTCCCCGGTTCTTGCGGATACCGGTACAATCTCTGCAAAATCATATTCTTTTCGGTAGGCATCAATAAAGGTCAGTACTTCTTCCTTCTTGACCATATCTACTTTATTGATCACCAGTACCACCGGTGTTGTCACTCTTTTCAACTGTTCAATAATGTGCCGTTCTCCTGCTCCGATAAAGGTCGATGGTTCTACCAGCCAGAGTACAACATCTACCTCATTCAGGGTGCGTTCTGCCACATGAACCATATATTCGCCCAGCTTATTTTTGGCTTTATGGATTCCAGGCGTATCCACAAACACGATCTGCCCTTCTTCCGTAGTCAGTACAGTCTGAATCCGATTTCTTGTGGTCTGTGGTTTGTTGGATGTGATTGCAATCTTCTGACCGATCAGTTTATTCATCAGGGTGGATTTTCCTACATTCGGTCTTCCGATCAGTGTCACAAATCCGGATCTGTAATCTTCTCTCATATTTATCCTTTCTGGTTTCGTTTTGTTATCCCACGAGTTGACGGATTTCTCCGAACATTTCTTTCTGTGCGGCAACCTTTTCCTCGTCTCCGATGACACAAATCTCTTCGTCCGAAAGCACGGCCTCGATCCGATCTGCCATGGCACGGATATCTTCAACGGTTGTCTCCAGAATTTCCTTTCGCTCCTGTAACAGCATCTCTTCACTGACATGATTCAAATACAGATTCAGAGAACGCTCGCCTTTGGTACAAGGTGTCATCGGCCGGTCAATGTTGCTGATGGTTCCGATCACAAACTTGGTCATATCTCTGTCACTTGCTGTAAAGGATCTTAAATATGCCGGAATTTCTTCATAGATTTTCATGGTCTTCTCCAGGTTCGGATCCCGGTAAGACACGAAATACGAATCTCCGATTCGGTTGAAGCTGGTCATGCATCCGTAAGCTCCGCCTTTTACCCGGACATTCTGCCACAGATATTCATACCCCAAAATCACCTTTAACACCTGCAATGCTCCGTGGTAAGAAAGTCCGTGTGTCATAAAGTTTCCGGTTCTTGCTACGTACTGCACTTTGGAAGAAGTCTGGAATCCTTCATTTCTCTTTACACAATGCAATGGATTCTTTTCCTGTTCTTCAATCTCGCCTTCCGGTTTTCCCGATGCATCACTTTCAAAGAGATGCTCTGCGATCTGCTTTATTCCTGTCAGTACCGGATCCATTCCATCTGCCGCACTGGTGTAGCTGACCAGCAGATGATCTGCGGTAAAGATCTGTGCCACCAGATTTTTCAAATTCTGAATCAACGTTTCTTTTTCTTCCTCAAAATGTCCGGTGATTCTTGCCACTGTCTGATAGAAACCGATTCCGTCTGTATCGTCTTTGAATTTTGAAATCGGAGAATCATAGGACAATGCCCGAAGCGCACTGACCGTATGGCCGGAGGACTGGAAGCGCATCTCCAGTCTGGATTTTGTCATGGCAAGAATTTCTTTCAGCCGCTTTTCGTCTTCCAGTCTGGACTCTTTCATAATCTCCTGCATCATACAAAACAGTGTGGACACTTCCGGATAGAGTGCTTTTCCTTTTACTTCGATATAAGGTGCAAAGGCACGCTCCTTCGCTTTTGTCACATCCGTAAATACTTCCAGAGAAGTTCCGATTCCGCCGGTGTGTACATTGATTTCATTGAACAGTTCTCCGTAATCATAATTGGTCGTGTCGATCACGCCCAATACCGATTGAAGAATTCCCACATACGGAAGCATTTCTTCTTTTACATCTGCCAGAGAGAAGAACAGACTCAGATAACCGATTCCGTTTGTCTCAACCGGATGATAGATCAACGGAATCTCTTTTCCGCTCTCTGTCACGATCTTCTTTTTTTCATTATATACCGGAGCCACTTCCCGGCTGATATCTTCTCTGGCCAGTACCGGAATCCGCTCCAGGTCTTCCTGGCGTTCCTCTGCTTCCTGATATTCTTTCAGTTCTTTTGTATCTGCCACCAGTTTCTCGACTTCTTCTTTGGAGAGTCCTGCTTTATATGCGTCCAGTTTTTCCTGCAGCTCCCGATCCATTCTGGCTGTTCTTCCTTTTTCCGGCTCGATCATAACGATCGCTCCATGGGTATTGTCAAGAAGCCAGGTCTGAATCAACTGTTCGAAATATCCCTTCGGAATCTGCTCTTTCAGGAACTCAAAGGTAGGCAGTGCCTCCATATGAATAAATGGCTTTGTATCATCATACAGCCAACTGTCGAAGATCTGCAGTCCATACATCAGTCCCTTCGGATAGCCGCCAAAATCTGCCTCTCTGAACCGAAATTCGTTATAGTTGATTCCGGCTGCCAGAGCTTTCTGATCGATTCCGTTTTTCACAATCTCTTTCAATGTATTTTCGATAACCTGTACAAATTCTTCCTTCTGGGACGCATCCGCATTTTTGGCAATCACAGAGAAGATCGGCTGTCTGATTCCGTTGTCATAGGAACCCATCACATCTTTTCCGATTCCCGCATCGATCAGAGCTTTCTTAAGCGGTGCTCCCGGTGCGGACAACAATGCATAGTCCAGGATTTCAAATGCCAGATACAGTTTTTCATCCAGACTGGTTCCGATGACTTTATTATAAGAAAGATAAGTATTCTCCTTCTCAGATTCATTGCTTGCTATGGAATATTTTCTGGAAATATCCAGCATTTGCTTGAATGGTTTTTGCAACTTAATTTCCGAATTAATCTCCAGTTCTTCAAAATGGCTCAGATAATTTTCATCCAGCCAGATCAGCTTTTCTGCCATATCCATATCCCCATAGAGATAGATATAACTGTTGGACGGATGATAATACGTCCGATGGAATTCCAGGAACTGTTCATAGCTCAGACTTGGAATATCTTCCGGATCTCCGCCGGATTCATTGGCATAACAGGTGTCCGGGAACAGGGAATTCAGGATCACGCGATCCAACACCCCTTCCGGTGAAGAGAATGCACCTTTCATTTCATTGTAAACCACACCGTTGTATTCCAGCTTTCCATCCGACTCTTCCAGCTTATAACTCCAGCCTTCCTGACGGAAAATCTCAGAGTGCTGATAAATATTCGGATAAAAGACCGCATCCATATAGACATGCATCAGATTCTGGAAGTCTGCATCGTTACAGCTTGCCACAGGATACACCGTCTTATCCGGATAAGTCATGGCATTTAAAAAGGTGTTTAAGGATCCTTTTACCAGTTCCACAAACGGGTCCTTCACTGGAAAATCTCTGGAGCCACACAGTACGGAGTGTTCCAGAATATGCGGCAGTCCGGTACTGTCCGCCGGTGGCGTCCGAAATCCGATATTAAACACTTTATTCTCATCATCATTTGAAATCAGCAGGACTCTTGCCTTGCTTTTTTTGTGGCGCAGAAGCCAGCCTTTGGAATGGATTCCTTCCAGATTTCGTTCTTCCAGGACTTCATATGCCGTTACGTCTTTTATTTCCATCGTTTTCCTCCATTAAATCTCGTTCTTAACCTATTTTATTATATAGCGTGCTCCCCTAAATTTCAATTGCAAGCGATTTCCAAACTAAAAATGGTCTTATAGAGCAAGCTTGTATTCCCTTCTCTCTTCCCGTAAAAGATAGATCAAATCTGTATGTTTCGCAATTAAAAAATACCCACAACTGTAGTTTAGTTTTCCCACAGTTGCAGGTATTTATTTCATATTCTTTTCCTGAGTTTTTCTGTTCTCTGTTTATCTTCTTACAGTGCCTCGTCAATCGCTTTTCCGATGTCATGGCGCATGTATTTGTTGTCAAATTCTACCCATTCCGTCGCTTTGTATGCATTGGCTCTGGCTTCTTTTAAATCTTTTCCCGTAGCAGTCACGCCAAGAACACGACCTCCGTTGGTCATAATCTGACCTTTTTCATCAAACTTTGTGCCGGCGTGGAAACAGTAATAACCTTCTTCTGAATCAAAACGATCCAGACCTTTGATCGGATAGCCTTTCTCATAAGATACCGGATATCCGTCTGACGCCAGTACCACGCAGACTGCCGCATTGTCTTCAAACTGAAGATCCACCTGATCCAGATTGCCGTCGATGCATGCCTCGATCACATCGATCAGATCATTTTTCATTCTCGGCAGAACTACCTGTGCTTCCGGATCTCCGAATCTGGCGTTATATTCCAGAACCTTTGGGCCTTCTTCTGTCAGCATCAGTCCGAAGAAAATAATTCCCTTAAACGGACGGCCTTCGCTTGCCATCGCATCAACGGTTGCCTGATAAATATATTTTTCGCAGAACTCATCCACTTCTTTTGTATAGAAAGGACTCGGGGAAAAAGTTCCCATTCCTCCGGTATTCAGCCCGGTATCCCCGTCTCCTGCCCGTTTGTGGTCCTGTGCCGAAGTCATGGGTTTGATGGTCTTTCCATCCACAAAAGATAGTACGGATACTTCCCTGCCGGTCATGAATTCTTCGATGACCATGGTATTTCCTGCTGTTCCGAATTTCTTATCTTCCATGATGGTCCGAACTCCGTCTTTTGCCTCTTCCAGATCCTGACAGATCAGCACTCCCTTTCCCAGTGCCAGTCCGTCTGCTTTTAAGACGATTGGGAATTTTGCTTCCATCTCCAGATACTCGATGGCTTTCTTCGGATCTGTAAAATTCTCATACTGAGCAGTCGGAATGTTGTATTTCTTCATCAAATCTTTGGAAAATGCTTTGGATCCCTCCAGGATTGCCGCATTTTTTCTCGGTCCAAAGGTACGGATTCCGGCGGCTTCCATCTCATCCACCAGTCCGCCTACCAGCGGATCGTCCATTCCCACAATACACAGATCAATCTGAGCTTCCTTTGCAAATGCGACCAGGCGTTCAAAATCCATTGCCTGAATCTCCACACATTCCGCCAGTGCCGCGATTCCCGCATTTCCCGGTGCACAATATATCTTCTCTACTTTAGAACTTTTTGCAACGCTTGTTGCGATTGCATGCTCTCTTCCACCGCTTCCTACAATCAGTACTTTCATAATGCCTGCTCCTTTCCCAACAGAATCTTTCCGTTTGCAATCTCATCGATTGCCCGCGGCAGGATCTTCCATTCCGCTTCTTCCATCACTCTTCGCTGCAGAATTTCCGGTGTATCACCTTCCTGAACTTCCACGGCTTTCTGGATCAGGATCGGACCGGTATCGGTACCCTCATCCACAAAATGTACTGTTGCGCCTGTCACTTTGACTCCACGTTTCAATGCCTCTTCATGAACTTTCAGTCCATAGAACCCTTTCCCGCAGAAAGACGGGATCAGGGATGGATGAATGTTGATGATACGGTTCTCATATTTCTCGATCAGTTCTTTTGGCAATACCACAAGAAAGCCTGCCAGTACGATCAGATCCGGCTCAAATCCATCGATCGTCTCTAAGAATTTCTTCTGAAATGCCTCTTTCGTCCCGAAATCTTTTCTGGAAACGCAAGCTCCCGGAATCCCGTGTGTCTTCGCACGTTCCAGCGCATAGGCCTTGGGCTGGTTGCTCAGAACCCCAACCAGCTTTGTGTTGGTGATGGTTCCGTTTTCCACCGCATCAATGATCGCCTGGAGATTGGTTCCTCCACCGGAAACACAGACTAACACTCTTAACATAAGGTCACTCCCTTTTCTCCGGCTTCGATCTTACCAACCACGTATGCAGACTCTCCGGCTTTCTCCAAGACCTCCAGTGTCTGATCCTTATCTGCCGGATCAATTGCCAGAACCATTCCCAGCCCCATATTGAAGGTATTGTACATCATCTGATCTTCGATCTGGCCTTCTTTTGAAAGCAGATCAAAGATCGGAGGTACCGGATAGCTGTTCTTCTCCACAACTGCATGGGTTCCCTCAATCAACATTCTTGGAATATTTTCATAGAAGCCACCGCCTGTAATATGGCTGCATGCTTTCACTTTGATACCCGCATCTTTCAATGCCTTTAACGCCTTCACATAAATCCGGGTCGGTGCAAGAAGCACTTCTCCCAGAGTTCCGTTCAGACTGTCATAATATGTATTCAGAGACTCTTCTGTCATCTCAAACACTTTACGTACCAGAGAAAATCCATTGCTGTGGACACCCGATGAGGCAAGTCCGATCAGTGTATCTCCGTCTTTCAGGGTTTCTCCGGTGATCATTTCCTTTTTATCACAGACTCCGACTGCAAATCCGGCCAGATCATATTCATCCTCCGGCATCAGTCCCGGATGTTCCGCCGTCTCTCCGCCGATCAGCGCCGCACCGGACTGACGGCATCCTTCTGCCACTCCGCTTACAATGGATGCGATCTTTTCCGGATAATTCTTTCCACAGGCAATGTAATCCAGGAAGAATAAAGGCTCGCCACCGGCACATGCGATATCATTCACACACATAGCAACGGCATCGATTCCGATGGTATCGTGCTTATCAAGGATCATCGCCAGTTTCACCTTGGTTCCGCATCCGTCTGTCCCGGACAGAAGCACCGGCTCTTCCATCTCTTTGATCTTCTCCAGAGAAAAAGCTCCGGAGAATCCGCCCAGTCCGCCAAGGACTTCGGCACGCATGGTCGAACGAACATGTTCTTTCATCAATTCTACAGACTTGTAACCTGCTTCAATATCAACTCCAGCTTTCTTATAATCCATCTTTATTTTCCCTCCAGATATGCCTGATACCCAATTTCATCCAACTTTTCTGCTTTCTTCTGAACTGCTTCTTTTTGCTCCGCAGAGAAACTTTTCACTTTCTCGAGCAATTCTTTATTATCAATTGAAAGGATTTTTGCAGCAAGCACTGCCGCATTCATTCCGCCGTCTATTGCAACGGTCGCAACAGGTACTCCCGGCGGCATCTGTAAAATAGAAAAGACTGCATCCATGCCATCCAGTTTGCTTCCGGAAAGCGGAACTCCGATTACCGGCATTGGGAATAATGCTGCACACATTCCCGGAAGATGTGCCGCCATTCCGGCTCCGGCTATGATCACCTTCACCCCTCTGTCTTCTGCTCCTTTTGCCCATTCAAAGAACACATCCGGTTCCCGATGCGCTGAGATGATCGTCATCTCAAAATCGATTCCAAACTTTGTCAGAGTGTCTGCCGCTTTGCTCATGACTTTTAAATCCGAGTCACTTCCCATTACAATTCCAACTTTCGGCATGTCTTTTCCACCTTTCTTTCGTCCTAATCTGTCAGTTCTTTTAAGGGTTCATTTAACACCTCAGTACCCGGAAGTACGAATCTTCCGTCCTTTAATAGTATAATATGGTTCCCATTCTTTGTCACTACACTTATTTCTTCTAACTCTTCATAAGGTATAGTAATATCTGTATGACAGTGGAAGTAGGCTTTTTCGACATTTTCTTTGCGCAAAAGAGAGAAATCATTGTCTTTCGCAACTATTTCCTTTCCACTCGGATTATAGACGCGGATATCTTCGCACCAACTGTAACAGGTATCCCCTACCGCAAAGTGCGGTCCCATCTTCTCTGCGATCAGAATCGGCATCTTATCTTCGATCTGATATTTTTTAGCTGCCACATAAGCCGTAGTATTGGTTCCGATCGCGAATTCTCCCATCGGAAGCGTCTCGTGATTATGCAGAATATTGTTTCGGATGTAGGCTTTATTTTCCTCTTCCGATTCAAAATTATCACAGGTATAATCCTGAACCGTTCCATCTGCAAAGGTCAGTTTCAGATTACGGTACTGCAATTCATTCAGATAGACTTTTCCCACATTTAAAACTCCGGTTGTTCCTTTCAGCACCGGTGAAGTAAAGACTTCGCCCACCGGAATATTTACGTCTGCCACACAGTTTTCAAAGATCGTTTCTTTCTGCGGATCCTTCAACTTCCAGAGATTGATCCACAGATCCGTCTGGTTCTCTCCTTTTCCGAGTACATGCACCTTTTCTCCCTGATCCAACGCATCGATCAGTGTCTGCTGCACTTTTTCATAAAGAGAAGCATCCAGCGTATTGATCCGGATCACTTCATCAAAAATCTCCGAATACTTCTCCCCGATCTCCGGCACTGGATAGGCCACGATGGTAAAACTGCGTTCCTCGCCCTTAATATACTGATTGGTGATCTGACTGGCCTTACTGTCATAGAACAGTACCTGCTGATTCTGCGCATCGCTCCAGCTCACCGCCTCTGATTTTGCCTCCGGTGAAAACGGCTTCTCTCCGAAGATCTCCATGCATGCCGGTCCTGCCATCTCTCCAGCCAGACTCTCGTACTTCTCAAACGTATGCTTCATCACTTCCAGCTTGCGTTCCACATAACGCTTGTCCAGAATCAATGCCGCGTCACTTCTGTGATCGTATTCATACTGTTTATTGGCAATCGCACCATAATATCCGATCTTATACTGCTCTTTTTTGGTGATCAGACTGACTGCCGCCCTGTAAATAACCGGTTTTAATCCCATTTTTGCAAAATTATCAATCGCTAGCCGGATCACCGGTTCAAACCCCAGACAGTACCGGATGTTTACGCTTCCTTTTTTCGATAAGTCCTTTCCGGTATTGATAAATCCGATTCGATATCCTTCCGTGTAAACATCCGCCATTTTCTTCAGGGTTTCCTCCGGAAGACCGTTCAAATGCTGCAAGGTGCGGATTTCATTTTCTGTCACATACTCTCCGTAATCATACAGGAAAGACGGATCTTTCCAATCACTTTCCTTCACGATCTTCACCGCAAAATCACAGGAAGGATCCACCTGCTCTGCCACACGGTCTGCAAGAAATACGTCACTGTAATCACTGGCATACCAGTACAATGTCTTTTCCAGACTTTTTTTCAGCGGCTGTTCCTCTTCTTCGAAATGTCCGTACATCTCCAGAAACAGTTCCTCCAGAATCGTCAGATACTCTTCTTTCTGCTCAAATGCATAAGGAATTGCACCACGAAGTTCTGTGTACAACGTACTCAAAAGCTGTCCGTATTCTCCCAACTTTTTCACCGCATACGTTGGATTTGCATAACTTTTTCCATATTGCTCCGGTAAAACATCCTGATAAAGCCGTTGATTCCATGTCTGCTTTTCTTCCACAGAAAATGTCTTCCACTTTCCGGTTCTCACCAGTTCATATGCCGCTTCCACATCCGTCAGAAAAGAAGAAACCGTCCGGAAATATTCAGCAAATTTTCCGCAGGCGGTCTCTTCCTTTTTCATATGTTCCATTCTCTCTTTTGCCAGGAGATGTCGTTCTGTGCAGATCTCCTGTCTTTCTTTTACATTCTGTTCATCCATCCTAGAATCCTCCAATAAATATAATCACAAGGATTAACAGTAACCCTCCGTTGATTCCAAGTCCCACCTTGCAGGTGATATAATTCCGTTCTCTCTCTCTGAATCCCTTGACTCCGGAACGGATTCCAAATCCGGCACAGACTCCTGCCAGAATTCCCATCGCTCCGGTAAATCCTGCATTTCCATGCAGAAGAAATGCAAAAAAGATCGCAAGTCCGAACAGCAGGACGGCTCCTGCCGCCTGCATACAGGAACGCATACCCATGGTGGAGTGCTTCTGTTGCCCTCTGCCATACTTGCGATAGCTCTTCATTCGCTTATCTTTCCCTTTTTTGATCTTCTCAATCCGGCGTATTTCTTTTCTTTCTTCTTTTTTTGCTTCCTTTTCCCGAAGCTTATCGCTTTCCTGATTTTTTCCTTTTTCCTGCGGCATAATGCCTCCTTACCATATTACAGACTGCAAACAGGATATATCCGATCACTCCGCCAATGGTATTTAACAACAGATCGTCTACATCAAAACTTCCAACCTTTGTGATCAGTTGGAAGATTTCCACACAGAGACTTAAGCCAAAGCTGTAAAACAGCGTGACAAAAAAGCTCCGCCTTTTGCTTCCCATCGGCAAAAAGAATCCGAAAGGAACAAAGATTAAAATGTTTCCGAAGAGATTTGTGAAGACAGCAAACGCTCCCAATTCTCTCCGATATATGATAAAACGCTTAATTTCCTTGAATAACTCCAGGTTGTACCGATACGTGGCTGTCACCCCTGTCCTTCCGTACCAGTCTGAAAACAGAAGGAAATAGACGATAAACACCACATAAGCGGCAAACAGCACTTTTCCAAGTGCCCGCAACCTTTTCAATTGTTTCTGTTTCAAAAAATTACCTCTTTTTTATGCTTCAGAAGCCTTGCTCCATGAACGATCGTCACGATTCCGGCAGAAACTCCGGCCACGATCATGATCACGCCTGTTACGATGTTCGCTGCTCCGGCTGCTGTCATTGCTTTATATGCCTTTTCCATAGATCTCAAACCTCCTGTTTTTACTTTACACCATACTGCTCATAATATGCATCGATTGCAGCTTTCAGTGTATCATCGATCACAACTTTTCCATTGCACTCTTTATTATAGAGACATTCTACTACTTCTTCCATCGTTACGATTGCGGCAGTATCAAATCCGTACAGATCCTTCACCTCATCCAGCGCACATTTTTCTCCGCCTTTTCCGACTTCCATACGGTTCAGAGAAACCATCAGTCCCACGATCGTTACGTCTGCGGCACCTTTTACCTTCGGAACCGTCTCTTCCATGGATTTTCCGGATGTAGTCACGTCCTCGATCATGATCACGCGATCTCCGTCCTTCAATTTACTTCCCAGGAAGCTTCCCTTGTCTGCGCCGTGATCTTTTTCCTCTTTCCGGTCAGAGCAGTAACGAACTTCTTTTCCGTACAGTTCACTGTATGCGATGGCTGTCACAACTCCCAGCGGAATTCCCTTATATGCCGGTCCGAACAATACGTCAAAATCATCTCCGTATGTATCATGAATTGCCTTTGCATAATATTCTCCCAGACGTTTTAACTTGGAGCCGGTCACATAAGCTCCCGCATTCATAAAAAACGGGGACTTTCTTCCGCTTTTCAGAGTAAATTCTCCAAACTTTAATACATCACTCTCTACCATAAACCGAATAAATTCCTGCTTGTAAGCTTCCATTGTATCTTCCTCCATATCTATCTGTTTTGCGAATCAATTCTCTTCCATAAAATTCTTTACAATTTTACCACAAGCAGACCACATTTTCAAATATATTTCGGGTGCCTATTTTCTTCCATATATAATTCCCATCCCACTTATCATCCAAGGCATGGTCACAAATCCCGGAATAAAATCCAGTTTCTTTTCCAGATTGCCGATATAATGAATATCTGAGATTCCTTCCGCTTTCAGTTCCCGGACAAATTCTTCCATATCTCCGTACAATGCCTTCTGCGAAAACATGTCCTGGAAAGAAAATACTCCGCCTTTTTTCACCACTCGAAGTGCCTCTTTTACGACTTTCCGTTTATCTTTTGCTGTGCGTACTTCATGAAAGACAAAATTACTGACCGCGGCATCAAAAGTTCCATCCTCAAACTCCAGCTTTGCCGCATCTCCTTTCTGAAATGTGATCCGGTTCTCTACTCTCTCCAGTCGTGCATTTTTCTCGCACTGTTCTTTTGCATAATTCCACTCAACGCCCCAGTAATCCATCGCTGTAATCTGTGAGTTTGGAAATGCTTTTGCACACCGGACCGTCAGCGCTGCTGCCCCGCATCCAATATCAAGGAGTGTTCCTTCTCCATCCCATTCCAGGTGATCTACCAGATGCTGATGAACCCATGCCATCATATTTCCTTTTCCAAATGCAAACGTCTCATGGCAGACATACATGTAAATTGCCTCGATCAACACCAGCACGCCTGCCACGCCCAGAAGCCCTGTAATCACAGGCTTTCCGAAAACAATTTGCACCCCCGACTGCAACCACCAGTAAAATAGCTGCTCCTCCGAACAACAGATACAATGCCTTCTCCGGCACCCAGTTCCCATAATTTGCCTGTTCTTTCATCTTTGTTTCCTCCTTCATTTTCCTTTTATTCTTTTTTCTTCCAGGTCATCTCTCTGAAATTTTCCTGCAATTTTTGACTGAAACACCTATCAAAATTCCGAACACAGAATTCCGTTCTCAATTCCATAACAAATCCGCAATTTGTTATGTTTCCGTATAGAAAAAGCCCATCGCATCATCTGCGACAGGCTTCTTTTTGCTCTGCTAAATATTGAATTAATGCTCTCGTTCCCGCATCGGCGTGTATGCCGATCTCATGCGCAAACCTTACTCTTTCTTCCACAGAATATTCTCCTTTGATCAGTTCCATATACCCCTGGAGCCTCATAGAAACCAGAATCCGAATCAGTTCCGGATCCGGCCTGCTGCCCATAAATTTTTCAAAATAACTGGTAAATGCAACCTGCATTTGTAACATGATCTGTTCTCGGAATCCCTCATACCGACTGCCGCCACATTTCTCCATCAGAATAATGGCTTCCTTTTATTTACAGGCTTTTCGCATCTGGTCTTTAAAACTTTCAAAACAGATCCAGTGTGTTATCCAGATAGATTTCTTCCCGAACCTGTAACTGGTATTCCGGTTTCGTCATGTAATACAGAAGAAATTCCAGAACCAAAGCACTTCCCAATCCTCTTCCCTCTATTTTAAAATTTGTAAATCCCATGGGCAGATATATATTTTTTATATCATCCACGCTGATAAATCCCGGATTATTCATTGCTTTTGAAAAACGATATCCACCTTCCGCATCCGGTGCCGTACACCGATGCATCGTATCTTCTTCACCGAGATTATTCCGGCTTACCGCTTCATAGCAGTGTTTCCTGTCTTTACATCCAAACCAGCAACATTCGTTACACAGAAATTCTACTTTGTCCTTCTGTTCCCCGGTAAGTATCTTTAAGGAATCGAAGGATTTGTTCAGACGAAAATCCGGAACCACATACCGAAACTCTTCCCGGTTTATTTCATCCAGAAGTTGCTGAAATTCTGTCAGAACTTTTGTCGTAGACGAAACCAGATACAGTCCGGGATATTTTTGTCTCAGGTAATCCGTCAACAACTCCGAATGAACGATCACTCCGTTTTTCTGTTCATTCTCAATTTCACTGCAATCTTCTTCTGATAGACTCTTCTCTTCTTCGATTCCACTCCGATCGTTTCCTCTCTCGAATAAAGTACAAAGCTGATTGCATTTCCTGTCTGAAAGATGTTCTTCCGTAAGCAGCGAATTGCTAAATGTCAATCGTGCTGAAATCCCATACTCTTCCAGTAGTTCCAGCACTTCTTCCGGATTATTTTCTCCAGATTCTACACGTCCGCCGCCCCAGATACAGTCTGCCGGCGCACCATAAACAGAACCGATCTCACACCAGTCATAAAAATATTCTCTGTGTTCATGAAATAACGGCAGGAACAGCCGGTACAGTTCCTGAAATTCAAACAGTCCCGGTAAATGATAGTATGCTATGTCTCTTTTTCTGTATTTCATAGGTCTGACGTCTTCTCACTTCCATCCGTTTTATTTTCGGTTTGCTTTTATTCCTTCTGATTTATTCCTTCCGATCAAAAGACACTACTTCAGAAAAGGAAGTTCCGGCAATCTATTTTCTTCAACTACCATTTCCAGCATACTCGCAAAACCTTTCGGATCCCGAATCTGATACTGCATATGATTCATTCTTTCAAAGATCGGAAAATTTGCCTTTGGTATACCCGGAACAGTGGTGGAGCCGCCAGCTTATATTCTCTTCCCAGCTCCCGATGTTTTTCATGCATGATTCTGGCAATGATATCTCATCCGACCGCGTAACTCAACACCACAAGGTAATCCATGAGACCGTGGAGCAGAACCGTAAGCCAGATTGTTCCGGATCTTTCTTTCAAGATCTGAAACGCACATCCTGTACATACAAGCCCCAACATTTCTGTCGTCACGAAGGTCACCACATAAGGAAGTGTAATCTCGCCCCAGTTTGCATAAGTTGTCTTCTTTCGTGATCAGGCAGAATACCGTAACTCCTGCCAAAACTGCCAGCAACACTGCCGCCACCTTTTTCTGCCAGTCTCCGGATATGTTTAAATACATTTCCCGCACAAACTTCTTACGAAGCTTAAACAGCATCATCCCTAATAAAATCAATGTGGGCAGATTTACTGCCAGATTTTGCAGAAAGATCCCCGGCAGATTGGCAGATGCATTTCGCACCGAAAGTATGATGCCTTTTTCTTTCCAGAAGTAGATCAGTCCTGCTGCCCATAAAATATCTCCGGCACAGATCAGCACGACTGCCAGAATCTTAATCCTACGCTTCTTCTCCATTTTTCTCTCCTGTCGTTCCAGCGTTTCTTTCTATCAATTATTTCCATTTCCTTTTTACCACAATTTTCCGCTTCATTCAACCGCCACCAGGCACAGGTATCCCTCTTTTCCGGATCCATTGACCATATCTTATCACTAAGCCTGTTTCTTCATTTCTTTTTCCAAAAATCTCTTATAGGTACTGTCAATTCCAAGTGCTCCAAGCGGTGCAGTGACCACAATCGCCAGGACTGCCACCGACAGGATGATTTTACCGCTTCCAAGTCCTGCTGCCATCGGAACAGAGCCGATCGCCGCCTGTACTGTCGCCTTCGGAAGATATGCAATCACACAAAACAGTCTTTCTTTCCAACAGAGCTTTGTTTTCACCATGCACAGTAAAACTCCACACGCGCGGAAGACCAATGCGATCAGAATCAGGAATAACGCAGAGATTCCCGCACTTAACGTGTATCGGATATCCACTGCGGCCCCCACCATAACAAAGAGTACCACTTCCGCCGCCAGCCATAATTTCCCGAATTTTTCTGACAGACGTTTTGAGACAAATGCTGTCGATTTTAATTTGATCACACACGCCATGCTCACCACTGCAAGTAACCCGGAAACCGAAATCTTTCCTTCCAGCCAGGTTTCCATTGCCACCAACAGGAAAGAAACACCAAGTACAATGATGACTTTCATGCTGTTCCTGACGCAATTCTTATGCGCATAAGACGTTTCGAAAAAGAGATATAACAGATATCCGGAAAACGCACCAAGCAATATTCCAAATATAATAGAAACAGGAATATTTACAAAGTCCATGATATTTGCACTTTTTCCCTGTGCCATACTCAAAAAAGTTGTAAACAACACGATCACAAAAATATCATCACAGGACGCTCCTGCCATAATCATCTGCGGAATTGCTTTTTCTGTCCCGTATTTCCGTTCTATCAGGCTAACCATTCTCGGTACTACAACTGCCGGTGAAACTGCTGCTAAAACAGCTCCCATCACCGCCGCATCCATCCGGCCAATACCAAGAAGTACAGGCGCAAACAATATATATCCTGCGATCTCACAGGATGCCGGAACAAACGATAATAAAATCGCAGAACGCCCCGCTTTTTTCAAATCTGCCAGATCCAGAGATAATCCCGCCTTCAACAGAATAATAATCAGTGCCATTTTCCGGAGCTCAGCCGAAACGGAAAGAATCGACGGATCTAAAAAATCCAGCACATACGGCCCCAGAACCATTCCGGTAACCAACATTCCGATAATCCTTGGAAGTTTTAAGCGCTGGCAGATTGCCCCCATCGCCAGTCCCACCAAAAAAATAAGTGATAATGATGTTAACATAATTTTCCTCCTCATATACGCAAAAAAGCTGATGCCCCTCTGCGATTATAATCATCGTAGAAGTCATCAGCCATCCAAAGCAGTTTAGGTTTCCCATGGGAGAACTTCATTCCCTGATTCCAGACTATACTCTATTTCGAAAGATTTGTCAAATCCAGCCACCCGATCACTTCGTCCAGAGAGTCCATCACCGCCGTCGCCTTTTCCTTATATTCCTTCGACGGCTGTTTCAGATCCGGAATACAGATCACATCGATTCCTGCCGCATAAGCCGCCTGAACGCCTGCCTCGCTGTCTTCTAACACCAGGCAATGTTCCGGCGGTTCTTTCGCATATTCTGCCGCTTTCAGAAAAATATCCGGATAGGGTTTTCCCCGTTTAAGCTCGGTTCCAAATACCATATCATCAAAAAACTCTTCGATTCCGGTCAACTCAAGCATCTTAACCGCACGTTCCTTGTAACTGGATGTTGCCAGCAAGATTTTAAACGAATTCTTTTTTAAATAAACTAATAAATTTCTTGCGCCTTTTTTCAGTTCCACTCCCTGTTCCAGATAATCTAGCTCTCTGGAACGGATCCATTCGCAACACTCTTCCACCGAAATCGGAAGATCATATTCCTTCACCATAGAGCGCATATTGGAAACTATGGTCTTTCCGCAACAGTTCTCTATAAATGTTTCCATCGAAAAACCAGTTCCATAGGCTTCCAGTAAACCATTGTATAATCTGTAAGAAACACTTTCACTGTCTGCCAGCAAACCATCCAAATCAAAAATTACTGCTTTTTTCATATTGTTCTACCTCGCTGCTGAACTTCTCATCTTCCGTTCTTTCTGATTTATATTTCTGATTATACTTCACTCCCTGATACTTTTGAAGTGTTTCGATGATAAAATCCACACACCCGAAGTTTCTCTTTTCACATTCCAGGATGATATGAACATTACGCTGTCATCAGTGGATGAAAACTCTTGTCTGATAAAAGAAAATCCCAGGCAATATGCCAGCGTGCACCACGGTTTTCCCAGAATATATGCTTTTACTATCACACACAGAATAACCAGTTTTTCTTTAAATCACCTGATGTTCCAGCCATTTCCTGCTGTGGAATCTGAGGCTGAAAATGATGCCGCGAAGTGTCCAGTCTGCAAACATTCCGATCCAGACTCCCATCGGGCCGAATCCAAAGACACGGATCAAAAGCACACAGAGGCAGAATCTGCAGGACCACATGGTCACACAGGAAGTAATCATGGAGAACTTCACGTCCCCCGCCGCCCTCAGGCCATAGCCCGGAATAAATGCCATCGTCCATACCAGTGGTTTCACTACGGTGATCCAGGATATCATATGAATACACATTTTTGCACTTTCTGCTTCCATTCCCCCGAGAATTGTAATCGGACGAACCAGCAAGAATACCAGCAGACAACTGCAGATCAGGATCACTTCTGCAATAACACACAGTTTCCTGATATAATAAATCGCTTCGTCTTTTCTTCCGGCTCCCAGACACTGTCCTACGATCGTCATCAGACCCACACCGACACCGATGGCCGCGATTCCGTTCAGGTTTTCCAGAATATTTGTCATCGCCTGAGCTGCAATCGCTACGGTTCCAAGCGTGGACACCGTGGACTGTATCGCCAGTTTTCCCAACTGAAACATACTATTCTCCACACCCGATGGAATTCCAAGTCCCAGAATCCTCCGTATCATCCGCCAATCCGGACGGATTTTATAATAGTCCCGCACCACGATGGGCTGTCGGTCTCTTCTGAGCTGCAACAGCACTACGACTGCACAGAATATTCTGGACACCAGCGTGGACAAAGCCGCACCTTCCACACCCAGGTGAAATCCCCAGATCATGATTGCATTTCCCACGATATTCAGCACATTGGAGATCATCGAGATCAACATCGGCCCTCTTGTATTATCCTGCGCCCGGAAAATAGAGGCTGCCGCATCGTAGGCAGCAATAAACGGGAACGAAAGCGCCGTAAAGAAGAAATAGATTCTGGAATTTCGCATAACTTCTGCTTCCACCGAGCCAAAGATCAGACGCAGCAAAGGTCTTTGAAATACCAGACAGAGCAGGCTGACCGCCACCGAAATTGCAGTGATAATAAACAGCACCTGTCTTGCCGACTCATTTGCCTTCTTATGATTCTGCTGTCCGATATATTGGGCGCAGACAATAGCGCCTCCCGCTGCCAGCGCGGAAAACGCCTGAATTACCAGAATATTGATGGAATCTACCAGTGAGACCGCTGAAATTGCCGCCGATCCCACGTTGCTGACCATCATCGTATCTGCTGTTCCCATAATGGAATTTAGTAACTGTTCCAACACCACCGGAACCAACAAGGCGCAGATCATCCGGTTTGAGAACATGTGCTGTTGTTTCATACTTTCTTTCATTCCTTCTATTTCTGTTCTTCGGATCCTGTTTCTCTGGATTCTGTTCTACTGTATCATTTCCGTTCTCTGATTTTGTCTTCTCTGATTTTTCCTTTATCCTTGCATTTGCATTTTTCCGATTTTACTTTTATCCCTGCATTTGCATTTTTCTGATTTTTCTTTTACCCTGCATTTGCATTTTTCTGCAGATCTCAGATCAGATTTTATATCATTTTTCAAACGAAATTATATTTTCCCTTAAAACCAGATTCGTTTCATAAAATGCCTTTAACGCACGGATTCCATATGCCACATCTTTGCTTCCCGCCGTCTCGTAGGACGAATGCATGGCAAGCTGTGCCAGGCCGATATCCACTGCATTCAGGCTGACCTGCGTATTGGACAGATTTCCAAGAGTGGAACCTCCCGGACTGTCACTGCGGTTCGCAAAGGTCTGATGGGGCACACCTGCCCGGTCACAGATTGCCGTAAATACTGCTCTTCCCACGGCATCTGTGGTATATTTCTGATTGGCACTTTCTTTGATCACGATTCCCTTGTTCAGGAAACAGCAATTGATCGCATCCGTCTTTTCCGGATGATTCGGATGCACCGCATGGGCATTGTCACAACTGACCAGAAAAGAAGCCGCCACCGCCTGATAATACCGTTCCTGTGCCGACAGATTTGCCCGTTCCAATTTGTTTGTCCGTTCCAAAGGATTTGTCTGTCTCGATGAATCTGTTCCGGTTTTCCTCATCAAATCCCATCCATCGCTGATCCGATGGAGTACATCGGAAAGGAAAGTGGAAAGTGCTCCCTGTTTCGTCCCGGATCCCACTTCCTCGTTATCAAAACAGCAGTACACATTGACACTTTCTTTATTTTCTGCCTCCAGAAATCCTCTGAGAGAAGTGTAAGCACATTCCAGATCATCCAGTTTCGGTGCTGATACAAATTCCTCTGCCGCACCCCAGAGTTTTCCGTCCTGCCGATTCACCAGATACAGATCCTTTCCCAGAATCTGTTCCGGCTTCACTCCCAGTTCTTTTGCCACCAGAGCATCAAACGCTCCTTTTTTCAGTTCTCCAGCCGAGAAAAGCGGACAGAGATCTACCTGCCGGTTATAGGCATAGCCCTGATTGATCTGCCGGTTAAAATGAATGGCAACATTAGGGATCAGGAGCAGTTCCCGGTCAAAATTAATCAACCTGGAACAAATCTGATTTCCTTCCTGTACCACCACTCTTCCTGCCACAGACAACGGCCGGTCAAACCAACTGCTGTCGATCATTCCGCCATATCCTTCTACGTCCAGACGCAAAGATCCGCCGGCGCCCTCAAGCTCCGGCAGATGTTTGATCTTATAAGTAGGGGAATCACTGTGGGAAGCCGTGATCTGAAAATGCAGATCTTTGATCTCTTCTCCAATTTTAAATGCGATCAGGCTGGAACCGTTTCTGGTCGTGTAATAGGCTCCTCCCGCTTTCAGTTCCCATCCTCTTGTCTCCGGCAGATATTGAAAACCGGCGGCTTTCAGCTCTTTTGAGATCGTCTCGATGGTATGAAACATACTGGGACTGTTCTTAATAAATTTCAGTAATTCTTCTATTTCCCGCATAATATTTCCCGCTTTTTATTTGAATTATTTTACGATTCCCACCATATCGGCAACCGTTTCAAAATGATACCGTTCCATATAGTCTCTGATGCCCGCCACGATCTCTTCTGTCACATCCGGCTGTACGAAGTTTGCCGTTCCAACCGATACCGCACTGGCTCCTGCCAGGATCATCTCGATGGCATCTTCGGCGCTGGCGATTCCGCCCATCCCGATGATCGGAATCTTTACAGCCTGTGCCGTCTGATACACCATACGGACTGCAATCGGATGTACTGCCGGGCCGGACATACCGCCGGTCTGATTTGCCAGAGCAAAGGTCTGACGGTTGATATCAATCTTCATTCCGGTCAGCGTATTGATCAGAGAAACCACATCTGCACCACCGGCTTCCACGGCCCGAGCCATCTCTGTGATATCCGTTACATTCGGACTTAATTTCATGATCACCGGCTGTTTGGCGTATTTTTTCACGGCTTTGGTGATCTGCTCTGCGGCTTTCGGATTCTGTCCGAACGCAATTCCGCCTTCTTTTACATTCGGGCAGGAAATATTGATTTCCAGCATGTCCACCGGTTCGTCTGCCAGTCTTTCCACCACTTCACAGTAGTCCTCTTCGGATCTTCCGCAGACATTTACAATGATCTTCGTATCATATTGTTTCAAAAACGGAATATCCCGGCTGCAAAATACATCGATTCCTGGATTCTGCAATCCGATGGCATTGAGCATTCCCCCGTAAGTCTCTGCCACTCTTGGGGTCGGATTTCCCGGCCATGGTACATTTGCCACTCCTTTTGTTGTCACGGCTCCCAGATGGTTCAGATCCACAAATTCCGAGAATTCTTCCCCGGATCCAAAGGTTCCGGATGCCACTGTCACCGGGTTTTTCCACTCAACTCCGGCGAGTTTCACACGCATATCTACTGTTGTTCCCATCAGATCTCCACCTCCGTTGCCAAAAATACCGGTCCGTCTTTGCAGATCCGTTTGTTGTGTACATGACTGTGTCCGTCTATTTCTTTCGACTTGCATACGCAGGCAAGACAGGCACCGATTCCACAGGCCATTCTCTCTTCCAGGGAAATGTAGCACTCGATGTTTCTTTCTTCTGCATACTGCTTGATGGCGCGAAGCATCGGAGTCGGTCCGCAGGCATAGATCACGTCACAGGACAGTTGCTCTGCTGCCACCGCGTCCATGACATTGCCCTTCGTTCCCACACTTCCATCCTCTGTGGAGATATAAAGTTCTCCGTTTTTCTCAAATTCTTCCTTCAGGAAAGTCTGTGCATTCCGATACCCGACAATTATCTGCTTCTTTTCACAGTTCATTTCCTTTGCAAGTTCCAGGATCGGCGGTACTCCGATTCCACCGCCCATCAGGAATACGCGTTTTCCCTCTGCTTTTTCCAGCGGGAATCCATTTCCCAGAGGTCCGATTACCGGGATCGTATCCCCGACCTGAAGTCCGGAAAATTCTTCAGTTCCGGTATTCTTTCCGGTCACACGATATACCACCCGAAGCTTTCCGCCTTCTCTGTCAATCTCACAGATACTGATTGGACGGGGTAAAAGTTTTCCTGCGTTCTTTGTATACATTGAAATAAATTGTCCCGGTCTGGCAGTCTTTGCAGCATCTGTGTCGAGCCACATACTGTAAATCCCTTCCGCCAGCATTTCCTGAGAGACAACCTTTGCCAGTTCCTTTTTTCTGTCTGCCATGTTCATACCCTTTTTATTTTCTTTCAATCTTTCCTGTTTTTTCGTTTCTTTCCGTCATTATCCTTTTCACTGCTATCCCGTTATCTGACAGCTCCTAGCGGCTCTCCAGGGCGCTGCTGATATCTGCTACCATGGCTTCTACTGCCGCACGGGATGCTTCTCCGAAATGTTCCGGTCCGAATTTTGCATAAGCCTCCTGCTTGTAGGCTGCAATGATTCCACGGGAAGAATTTACGATAGCTCCCAGTCCATCTTCATTGAAGAAATGTACCAGATCTTTTCCCTTTCCCCCCTGTGCTCCATATCCCGGCACCAGAATATAGGACTTCGGCATGATCTTACGCAGTGCTTTTCCCATCTCCGGATAGGTCGCACCTACAACGGCTCCGATGTAGCTGTACTCCTCGCCCATGCAGCTTTCTCCCCACTGTGCCACACGTTCTCCTACCAGTTCATAAAGCGGTTTGCCATCGATCAGCTGATCCTGGAACTCTCCGCTGGACGGATTGGAAGTCTTCACCAGAATGAACAGACCTTTCTTTTCTTCTTTACATACATCGATAAACGGATTCACACCATCACTTCCCAGATACGGATTTACCGTCACAAAATCCTCATCAAACGGAACATAAGATTTGCTTCCAATCTGAACCCGTCCCAGATGTCCGGTTGCGTAAGCAGCGGAAGTAGATCCGATGTCTCCACGTTTGATATCGCCGATGACAACCAGCCCTTTTTCTTTACAGTAGTCCACGGTCTTTTTAAATGCTGCCATTCCCGGAACACCGAACTGCTCATACATGGCTACCTGCGGTTTTACTGCCGGGATCAGATCATACGTATGATCAATGATTTCCTTGTTGAACTGCCAGATTGCCTCAGCGGCTCCCTCCAGCGTCTCTCCGAATTCTGCATAGGCTTTTTTCTGCACCTGCTCCGGTACATAGGAAAGCATCGGATCAAGTCCTACTACGATCGGTGCGTTTGTCTTTTTAATGTTTGCAATCAATTTCTGGATCATGTATTCTTCCTCCCATATCCTTTGAATCTGTTGTTATTTTATATGATGTAGTTCTTATACTGTATTCCCTCAGAGGGCTTCTCTTTGCTTTCCCGCCCTGTTCATCGTGCGGTTTACACTTCCTGATATACAACCCGTCCATCGGAAATCGTACAGCGTACCTTTCCTTTCACCTTCCGACCGTCAAACGGCGTATTCTTTCCTTTGGAACAAAATGTCTCCTTATCGATCTCGTATTCCGCTTTCGGATCAAAGATCACCAGATCGGCAGTCGTTCCTTCTTCCACGGCTCCCTTTTCTTCCAGTCCAAGGATCTTCGCCGGATTATAACTCATCTTCTCTGCCATCTGCAGGATCGTAAGGATCCCAGTATCTACCAGTTCTGTATAAGTCAACGCTGCACTTGTCTCCAGGCCCACGATTCCAAACGCCGCTTTTTTCATGGAACAGTTCTTTTCCTTTTCCCCATGGGGCGCATGATCGGTGGAGATCACATCCATGATTCCGTCTTTCAGTCCCTGTTTCAGAGCTTCTACATCTTCTTTGCTCCGAAGCGGCGGATTCATTTTATAATTTCCGTCATCCTCCACAATATCATCCGTACTTAAGGTAAAATGATGCGGACACACTTCTCCGGTCACCGGAAGTCCCTCTTCCTTGGCCAGCCGGATCATTTCCACGCTGTCTTTCGTCGAACAATGACACAGATGAAGTCTGACGCCCGTTTCTTTTGCCAGCAAAATGTCTCTGGCTACGATCACATCTTCTACCGAATTGGTGATTCCTTTTAATCCAAGAGCCTCCGCCTTTGCATCTGCATTCATGACACCGCCTTCTACCATGGTGATATCCTCACAGTGTGCAAAAATCCGAAGTCCCGCCTTCTTTGCCTCTTTCATTCCTTTTCGATACAAAGATGCATTCATGACAGATTTGCCGTCCTCGCTGATCGCCATACATCCGGCTTCTGCCATTCCCTGAATATCTGCCAGTTCTTCGCCTTTCTGACCCTTTGTGACTGCGCCCAACTGGATCACATGAATCGGGCTTTCTGTTTTCGCCCTGTTGTGGACTTCTTCTACCTTCTCTTTCGTATCGATCACCGGTTTGGTATTCGGCATGGCGCAAACGGTGGTAACTCCGCCGTGGGCTGCTGCCGCGCCTCCTGTTGCCAGTGTTTCTTTATATTCCAGACCCGGATCCCGGAAATGGACATGCAGATCAATAAATCCCGGCATAACATAACACCCTGCCGCATCCAGAAGTTCTGTCCCCTCTCCGGCTTCCTCCGGGGAAATGTTCTCCGAAATCTTTACGATCCTGTCATCCTCTGTCAGAACATCTGAGTGGAAAACCTTCTGGCTTTTCGGATCTACGACCGTTCCGTTTTGAATCAAAAGTTTCATCCGATTCTTCCTCGCTTTCTGCCTGTTTTGCTTTTGTTTCTTTTTCTCTATCGATTATACCATGGCTTTTTCTTTCTTAAAAGGCTTACTTGATTCCCTGTCCCAAAAGTTGCTCCATATCTTCCATCTGCTGAAGCAGTTCTCTGTGGGACTCTTCCATCATCAGGGCCTTGTTGTAACGATAGTATCTGTCACATCCGTTTTCTGTTATAAATTTAAGAGCCGACGGATCCGCATTTAATTCCGTCACAAAGGAAACCATTTCCTGGCTTTCCCCAAAGGCCTCCTCCATAAAATCAAATCCATATTCCAATGCTTCCTTCGCCGTTTCAATGGCATCTTCTCTCTTTTCCAGTAATTCTCCGAAACACGCTTTGACCATTTCAAATGCCGCCTCTTTTTTCAGCTTTTCTTCCCGGACTTTCTTTTCATACTGCTCCAGCATAAACAAGGTCTGCTTCCAGCTTTTTTGTGCAGACCGGCTTAAAAATTCGCCCTTAAATTCCTGTTCGTAATCTGCCTGCGCGTAGCTTCGGATCTGAGCAATCGTTTCCTCCGGAAGTTTTTCTTTATACTGTTTCAAATAGCCATAGATCCGGGTTACATTTTCATCGATTTCGACATAAGAACGGAAAAATCTTCCCAGACGACTTGCCAGAAGGCCGATGACACAGATTTTCTCATCGAAGGACGCCCCGGCGATCCTGGAAATGGTTTCCTTCTTCCAGTTTCCTTTCAGCAGCTCTCCGATTCCGTAATCCTGACGATATTTATAGTACAGTTCCAGATAATTTGCAAAGTCTTTGGCAATCTTCCAGTGCTGGATATATTGATACACCACATCTTTGTCTACCGTCAGCCCTAATTGCTCATAAGTTTTAATCAGTTCCGAGAGATCTTCCCATCCTCTGGCTGTTGCAAATACTTTTCCGTCCACCGTCGTCTCGATCCGGTAAAAATGTTCTCTCCGCACTTCCAGATAGGAAATTACTGCCGGATGAATTTCCTGCTGATGCGCATATTCCAGCCATACATCCAGGTTCTCTGTCACTTCGATTTTCTTCAATCGATCCAGTGTCACCACATCAAATTCCCGCACCGATTTGTTATATTCTGGCGGATTTCCCGCTGCCACGATCACCCATCCTTCCGGTACCTTCTGATTTCCAAAGGTTTTCCCCTGTAAAAACTGAAGCATGGTAGGTGCCAGCGTCTCCGATACGCAGTTGATCTCATCGATGAAAAGGATGCCTTCCCGGCACCCGGTCTGCTCCATTTTCTCATAGACTGAAGCAATGATCTCGCTCATGGTGTATTCTGTCACAGAATAGGTCTTACCACCGTAAGTTTTCTCCTTGATAAACGGCAGTCCCACCGCACTCTGTCTGGTATGATGAGTAATGGTGTAAGCCACCAGTCCGATTCTCAAATCTTTTGCGATCTGTTCCATGATCTGTGTCTTGCCGATTCCCGGAGGCCCCATCAGAAGTACCGGTCGCTGTCTGATCGCCGGAATCTGATATTCTCCATACTCATCTTTCGACAGATAAGCCTGTATAGTATGTTCAATTTCCTGTTTTGCCCGTTTGATATCCATAGACTTCCTTTCTCCTTCGTCTTACTCTGTATTGCCTCTTTCCAATGGCAATAATTCTTCTTCTCTTAAAACCAGCCGGATTGCCCAGGGTGGTACTTCCCTGTCCTGATAATCTTCTTCCAGGAAAATGAAAGCGGTTTCAAATGGCGGCATTTTCTTCGGATAGACTCCGTATCCGTCGGTAAAATACAGCATCCCCCGCAAATTCTCAAAGACATGATCTCTCACCAGTTCTTCTACCCGTTCAAAGACCGGACGAAAATCGGTTCCGCCTCCGCCTTTCAATTCCAAATGCTCCATATAGTTCTTCAGTTCTTCTCCCGTTGTGATGACCGCTTCATCCTGAATCGATTCATCACATTGCAGGATTCGAAACTGCACCTTGCCATAAAAGTTCTGTGCCTCGCTCAGGATTGTATAAGTTTCTTCCAGAAATCGCTGTACCAGCTTCCCACTACAGGACATGGACGTGTCGATCGCAATCACAAACTCCCGCATCCGTTTTACCTCTCTGGTTTCCTGAGGTTCGATCAAGGGCATATTTCCATACATCCGCAGACCATAGCTGTAAAATCCATAATCAAAGGTGTCCGGATCGATTCCCGGCTCCTCGGCCAACACCGAAAACTTTTTCAGGAATTCCCGGTAACTGTGACGGGGATTATTTTCAATGGTCAACAATTCTTCCAGATTGCCCGCCTGATCCGATGCTTCTTTGGAAAATGTCTGAAGGTCGGTTTCCGCTTTCTCTGCCTGATCCTGCCAGTTCTGATTCATTTCCTGTCGCTTCTTCTGATCCGGACGTTCCCACCATACATGGTCGTCCACCCGAAACTCCTCTTCCAGTTTCTGAAGCGTCTCTTCCGAAAGCTTCCATTTCATCAGTGTGTAATAAATATTCTGGGCACTTTCCACTTTTCCTGTCTTTTCCAGTTCATGGTACGTCTCCCGTTTTCGCACGGATCTGGCCCGTTTGACACAGGGATGCTCCATCTGGTCGATCATGCTTTCCACCGCAATATCACAGGAAAGATTCCAGACCCTCTGATCCCGGTCTCCTCTTGTCCACAAATGCCGGAACAGGCAGTGCAATACCAGATGCAGATACCCACGGTTTACCAGAATTCTGTCCTGCTGATACAGTCCTCCCAGATGGCTGGGATGAAAATAAATGACGGCTCCATCCGTTCCAAAGGGATCCGTCTCCTGGCGCATTTCATAGGAAAATGCAGAAAATGCCCCTTCCAGGTACCGCATGCTCAGATAAAGCTGACTGTGCGCCTGCTGCAACACTTTTGTTCCGATTTCATATAACTGCTCTTCTACCGTCTGCATTTTCATGCTCCTTTTTATCAGATGCTTCTTATAATTCGAAAGTCTTCCTTTTTGGCGGGAATAATTTTCTGCGTGCTTCCATCAGATAACTTAAGACTTCTTCTTTTCTGTTGTCCGAAGCTTTTTTCATCGCCCCGTCAAAGGCCTCTTCTGTAAACATTTTTTCTTTTTCCATCAGTCGCAGTCCGTCCAGAGTGTCCCAGTCGCCGAACACAAGCGCCAGTTCCAGGCTGTGATTTCTGCCGAACCGGACATACATTTCTCTTTTCTGTTCCGTCAGTCCTGTAGGATATCGCAGCCTTCCGTAGACAATCCCTGCCAGGACTTCCATGGACTCCTGTGCCTCTGCCAGCGGAAACTGCCGGTCATACTCTTCATATTTTATTTTTCGCTGAAAGAAACACTGCCGGTAATGATTGCCCGAACCGTGATGTTGCGTAAACAGAATCCGCGCCGGCGTATTTTCCACCGCTTCCTCATAATGCTCCGGAAAGATCAGATAACTTAAGATTTCCCCGTTTTCCTGTTTGCAGGTCACATCCAGTTCATATCGGATCTCCCCACAGATTTCTCTTAAACAACTGATAGGTTCCCGATTTTCTTCAAATGTAATCTCTATCTCCATCCTGCCCCGGCATCCGGTAAAGATTCCCGCGCCCAACTGGAGCAGACGATTCCGAAAGAATAAGGCTTTCAGATTCCGGCAGCCGTAAAAGGCATAACGTCCGATTGCCTCTGCCTTTTCGGGGAAATGCACCGCTTCCACCCGTTCACCGCAATATGCCGGCAGATCCCGTCCCTGATACAGGCTGTCCTCCCAGACTTCAAAGCTTCCTTCTTTCTCATAATTCCCGGAAAAGGCATAGTCTCCGATCCGCACCACCGGAAGTCCGTCAATCTCTGCCGGGATCCAGATTTCCGAGTCCTCCTGAAAACAGCGGAGAACCTCGATTCCATGATTGATTTTCCGATAAAATACTTTCATTTCCGCTCCTTATCCTGTAAACGTCTTAACAGTCTCCATCTTATCATCCCCGCCGTCATCCTTCAAGTCTGATCCGGTACTTAGCTGTCGATTGGCACATTCCGGAATTGTGCGCAATTGCCAAGGTCTTCACAGGCTCAGACTTTGGCTCGTTGCTGATATTCCCGGCAACATAAAACGGGAGCTCCGGTTTCCCGGAACTCCCTGATTCTCACTTATTTTTGCTGTACAATTTCCATCGCACGATCCAACTGATTATCTGCATTGGGATCTTCCTTGTTTTCCTCATATTCCACGATCTCATCCGGTTCAATTCCCACACCGTTGATACTGCGTCCCTTCGGTGTATAATACTGGGACACGGTCAGCTTTAAGCAGGTTCCGTCCTGCAGATCGATCAGTTGCTGTACCACACCTTTTCCGTAGGTCTGGGTTCCAACGATCGTAGCAAGTCCGTAATCCTGTACCGCTCCGGTAAAGATCTCTGATGCGCTGGCACTGTTGCCGTTCACCATCACAACCAGCGGTTTGTCAAAGGTATGATCCTCATCATTTTTATACTCTGTCTTTTCCCCGTTTTTATCTTCCGTATAAACGATCATTCCTTTCGGAAGAAGCGTCTTTAAAATATCGCATACGGTGCTTACATTTCCGCCCGGATTGGAACGAAGGTCGATGATCAGCCGTTCCATTCCCTGATTTTCCAGATCATCCATGGCATTTACATACTGGTCATAGGTCACATCGTCAAACTCCGTAATCTTCAGATATCCCACATGGTTCTCTTTCATTTCATATTCCACCGTAGCTTTTTCGATGGTATCACGGGTAAAGGTCAGTTCCTTTTCTTCCATGTCATCTCCGCGATATACGCTTAAAGACACATCGGTTCCCTTTTCCCCTTTGATCTTTGCGACTACTTCCGAAAGATCCTGACCGGCGATGTCTTCTCCGTCTACCTGGTAAATCTTGTCTCCATCTTTCAGTCCGCCTTTTTCAGCCGGAGAATCCGGATATACATTGACGACTTCTACCAGCCCGGTACTCTCTTCCAGCGTCATGGTAGCTCCGATTCCGCTGAAGGTACCTTCCGTATCTTCCATCAATTGTTTCGTCTCTTCTTCGTCATAATAGGTACTGTACTGATCTCCCAATCCCGCCACATATCCGAGATAAAGGTATTCTTTCTGTGCATCTTTATCAATGTCGTGCAGATAATAACGGTCGATAAGAGCCTGGATCAACTCCAGTTTGGTTTCTGTCGCATCATCTACGACCTGCTCGCCGCCTGCCACGCTGGAAACGCCCTGCACTTTCGGACCGATCTTTACGAATCCCAGTGCCGTTCCTGCTGCGATCACCAGACACACGAGAAGGGCGCCCAAAAGCGCCCCCTTTATAAACTTATGCCCATCCTCTTTTTTCGGAGGAAGATTCTCTGAATACTGATATCCATTTTGTTCCATGTTTCTTCTCCTTTTTCAGGCCATCCTTTACAGATAAGTTCTCGGATCGACTGCAATTCCGTTGACCTCTACCTGGAAATGCAGATGCACACCCGTAGAATTTCCCGTGGTACCGGTCAGGCCGATCTGCTGCCCCTTGGACACAGTCTGTCCTGCTGATACACACAATGCCGAATGGTGCATATATTTTGTTACAAGTCCGTTTCCGTGGTTGATTACCACCCAGTTACCGGCACTGTTGCTCCAGCCTGCAATGACTACAGTTCCTGCCGCTGCCGCGTAAGTCGGTACAGCCTGACCTCCGGTTCCGAAATCCATTCCCTTGTGTGCCGGATCACTTGGACTTCTGTATTCTCCGAAGTAGCTAGTGATATAGCCGGAAGGACACGGATGGGTAAAAGTTCCGTTACCGCTGACTACGGACGGTCCCGGTGTGACATATGTACCATTGTTTTTCTTGCTGGCTGCGGCCGCCGCTGCTGCCTGTTTCTGACGTTCTGCGGCTGCCTGGGCTTCTGCGATCAGCTTATTTAAGTTTGCCGCATTTTCCCCGATCTGTTTTTCCAGATCTGCAAGCTGAACATTGGTAGCATCCAGAACTTTCTGTACTTCATCCTTCTGATCATTCAACTGAGTCTGAAGCTCGGACAGTTCCGAATACTCTTTTTTCAAAGCAGCTTCCTGCTTCTCTACTTTTTTTACAACGTTCTGAAATTCCGTCAGCATATCTCTGTCATAGGACGACATCTCAGAAACATATTCTGCCTTATTCAGGAAATCTGTAATATCTTTGGAAGAAAGCAACGTCTCCAGCCACTGGGCATTTCCGTTTTCATACATGAAAACGATTCGTTTCTTCATGCTCTCATACTGATCATTTTCATCGATCTTAGCCTGTGTCAGTTCTTCTTCCTTTTGATCGATTTCTTCTTCTTTTGCTGTCAGCTTATCCTGTGTCTTCTGCATCTCGGACACGATCGAATTGATCTGGTCTGTCAGAGACTGCTTCTGGGACTGAGCCGCATTTTTCTGGTTCTCCAACTCCTGTCCCTTTTTCTTTGCATCATCGATTGCGGTGGCATGAACATTCATGCTCATCCCAGTGCAAAGTGCAAACACACAGACTGCACTCACCAGCCGTTTCATTCGTCCAGTCATAGGCAACTCCTATACTTTCAGATGCTTGCGCACGGTAAAGAAGCTTCCCAGGAAACCGATTCCGACTCCCATCAGCAAACCGGCCGGAAGCAACAGTTTGTAGACGGACTGTACCGGCAGGAAGGTAATGATGTTGTTCAGGATACTGAATTTGTCCATGATGTAGCCAACCACACGACCATAGGAGAAATACAGAACCGCCAGTGGGATCAACGCACCGATCAGACCAATGATCAGACCCTCGATTACGAATGGAGACCGAACCACAAAGTCTTTGGCTCCGATATATTTCATGATCGCGATTTCTTCTCTACGAACCGTAATACCCGTGGTAACCGTATTACTGATCAGGAAGATCGAAACCGCCAGAAGGATTCCGATGATGACAATGGATACATAATAAACCAGTTTGTTGACACTGGTCAGAGTATTTGCCACCACATCGGAACGGTTAACCTTACGGACGCCGTCCAGACTTTCCGCGTAAGACACCAGATTCTTCTGAGTCTCGGAAAGGGTTTTCTCATCTCCCGTGATCTCTGATGTCACATCGGATTCATCAGATTTCAACGTCTTCATAAACACCTGATAGTTGGCGCTGCTTGCCAGCGGATTGTCATCTTTAAATCCATCTGCCAGGCTTTCATTGTCCTTGAAATAATCTTTCTGGAAACTCTTCCATGCGTCATCGGCAGACACATACTGTACGTCGGATACTTCGTCCCGCGCCTCTAATTTTTTACCGATTTCTTTAATCTGTTTGTCTGTTGCATCCTTGTCAAAGAAGACTGTGATCGCCACACCTTCTTCCGCAGACTTCACGATATACTGCAGATTCAGGACGATGGAGAAAAACAGTCCAAAAAGGAAAATGCAGGCAGACATTGTTGCTATGGAAGCAAGGGAGAACATTTTGTTTCTCCAGATACTCTTCACACCCTGCTTTCCTACATATCCTACTGTACTAATCCTCATCGAAATACCCACCTTTTTTCTCGTCGCTGACGATCACGCCCTGTTTCATCGTGATCACGCGCTCGTTCATCTCGTTTACAATTTCCTGGTTGTGCGTTACGACCAATACAGTCGTTCCTCTCTCATTCGCTTCTTTCAAAAGACTCATGATCTCCCATGAATTTGTGGGGTCAAGATTTCCGGTAGGCTCATCTGCCAGAAGGATCGCCGGTTCATTGACAATCGCTCTCGCAATCGCAACTCTCTGCTGCTCTCCTCCGGAAAGTTCTTTCGGGAAAGACTTGTATTTCTGTGCAAGTCCCACCAGTGAAAGTGCTGCAGGTACTTTCTGTTTAATGATACGGGTCGGTGTCTCCGTCACCCGAAGTGCAAAGGCAATATTTTCATAGATATTGCGGTCTTTCAGAAGACGGAAATCCTGGAATACCACTCCGATCCCTCTTCTGTACTTTGCAATCTGTCTGTGTTTCATTTTGTTCAGATTCTTGCCATTTACGACAATTGTTCCCTCTGTCGGATCCAGTTCTTTCATGATCAATTTGATCAGGGTTGACTTTCCTGATCCACTGTCCCCAACCACAAAGACGAACTCTCCCTGTTCGATCTTTACGGATACTCCGTTGAGCGCTGCATTGCCCTTGGAGTACTCTTTGGTCACATTTTGTAATTCAATCATATACTCCTCCTTATGTAGAAAACGTACTTCTAATATTCCATACTTTCCATGTATTTCATATACTTCACAACCATAAGTGCGATCTTGAAGGTAATGGCATCTTCAAAAACTCTCAAGTCGAGCCCTGTACTTTTCTGCAGCTTATCCAGACGATACACCAGAGTATTTCTGTGGATATACAGTTGTCTGGATGTCTCGGATACATTCAGGCTGTTCTCGAAGAACTTATTGATCGTGGTCAACGTCTCTTCGTCAAACTCATCCGGTGATTTCCCCTCAAAGATCTCCTTGATGAACATTTTACAAAGAGGGATCGGCAACTGATAGATCAATCGTCCGATACCAAGAGTACTATACGCTATAATATCCTTTTCGTCAAAGAAAATTTTTCCCACGTCTAATGCAAGCTTGGCTTCTTTGTATGATTTTGACACCTCTTTGATGTCATTCACAATGGTTCCGTATGCGATGTGAAAACTGTCTCCCTCGTTCTCATTTTTTAAGAGTTCCAGCATATTCTGAGCCATCTTTTCCAGTTCTTTCAGACCATCGGTTTCAGAGAGTTCTTTCACCACGATCAGATTCTTTTCGTCAACAGCCGTCACAAAATCTTTCGATTTATTGCCCAGCAGCGCACGGACATTTTCCAGTGCCACACTGTCTTTTTCATGATTCGTCTCGATCAGGAAGATGACTCTTCTGACCTCCGTATCAATGTGCAGTTTCTTCGCACGGTTATAAATATCTACCAGCAGCAGATTATCAAGCAATAGATTCTTGATAAAATTATCTTTGTCAAACCGCTCTTTGTACGCAACCAGAAGTCCCTGGATCTGGAATGCGGCGATCTTGCCTACCATGTAGATCTCTTCATTCTCTCCGGCCACGATCAGGACATACTCCAACTGCATCTCGTCAAAAATCTTAAAGAACTGACACCCCTGGATAACCTGACTTTCTGCCGGTGACTCTACAAATGCCAAAACGTTTTCTTCATAGTCTTTTCCGTCAGAAAAAGTACTGGCCAGGGTCTTGCCCTCTGTATCGAGTACACAGAAATCAATTCTGGATATACCCTTAAGACCATCAATTGTGTTCTGAAGTATTTGATTTGAAATCATATATGTCTCCCTCCACTCATCCTTATGTTGATTTCTTTTATTTCTGATCTTACCTTGTCGTCAATATACATTTTATACAAAAAAACCATGTCGAATACATACTGACAAACAAACTTATTTTTTATCTTAATGCAAAATCACAAAAAAAGGAAGAGGAAATCGCATATTTTCATGCATTTCCTCATAAATTTCATAAAAAGTTCATATTTTTTTATTATACATTCTTCACAATGGGCTTTGAAAAAGCCTTATTCCTCATCCTGTCTCTTCTCCAGCCCCACCTGATGTTTGAAAAATTTGCGCACCAGAAAATTACGGAACCGGTGAATGTGCATGGCTTCCTCATATTTTTCCTGGATCAGATTGCTGCATCCAAGCCACATATGGACGTTCAAAAGCGCCCTGTTGCGAACGGCAAACAGCTCCTGTCTCGGTGAGGGAAGCACCGACAGGATACAGTCCGCTTCCAGGCCATTGACTTCATTGACCACCATCTCATCCGAGCATTCCTCCGGGAAGGCTCCGCTTCCCACGATCATCATCCCCCGGAACTTTTCTTCCAGCATCGAAAGCAGAATCTCCTTTTCTGGCTCACTCTCCGTCAACAGGTACACTCTTTTTTTACTTTTCTGGAGATATTTCAGAAACATCTGGATAAACGGACGCTCCGATGGTCTTTGCAGACATCTTGCCTCCTGGATCTCCGCCGCTTCATAAAGTTCCGCCGAACCTGATAGTACCAGATCCATCTCGCCGACCGCCTCTTTCAGTTCTGCATCATCCTGCCCCAACAGCAACGTATCCATCGTCAGAAGTTCCACCAGACTTAATCCCTCCTGATCCAGCATCTCCACTGCTTTTTTCATCGTTTCTTTTGCCGTAATATTTTCTATTTCTATCCCAAAGATTTTTATGGTTTCTTCCATAATAGATTCCTCGATTATTTGTCTTAAAAACTCAGGCTATTATTTTACCAAAAATGGAATAGAATGTAAAGATTCAGTTCTTGTGTTTTCTCTTGTTGAGCAATCCTCCGATCCTTCCGGTTTCCTTTGAAGTAAGGGACTTCCAGCCATGTTCTGCCACACGGTCTAAAAGTCCCAGTTCTTCTGCAATCTCGTATTTTAATTTTTCTTCCGGTTCGATGTTGTTTAAATCAATTGGTTGTTCTTTCTTTTTTCCCATGGTTCCATCTCCTTTTTTAAGGAGTATCACCAGTTTTTCATAGCGCTATTCTTCTGATCGGATTTTCCATTCCGTCATTTCCGTCCTTTTACTCTTCCGGATTGTCCGGAATAATAACTGCTGCCACGAAATATGCCAGAATTCCACTGCCGGTGCACGCCAGCAACACCAGTGCCAGACGTATCAGTGTTGCATCAATATTAAAATATTCTCCGATGCCGCCGCATACTCCGCATATCATCCGATTCTTTTTTGATCTGTATAATTTTTTCTGTTCCATACTCTTGCACCTTTCCTTTTCCTGATTATTCTTCTCTTAATGTTCTGATATCTGTTGTCCTGATTGTCGGTTCCTCAAAGAGTGCCAAACCTTGCATAAATTACCTTAACTCATATTATATATAGAAAGAATCCCACAAATTTTATAAGCTGTCTGCAAATTGCAGATTCACGCTGCCGACTCCGCAGTCCACCTGAATCGATTTTCCCTGTCCGTTATTCAGCTCCATTTCTCTGCCAATCCCGGAGTAAGAATCATTAGCAACTTTGATATCACCGATTCCACAGGACAGATTATAATCATAATCCGTTTCTTTTCCAAGAAGGGTCGCAGAGACAGTTCCCACTCCGCACTCAATATCCGCATCCTGTGTCACCCTTCCGGATATCCGGATTTCTCCGGCTCCACACTCAATGTCCATGTTGTCTGCCTGAAAATCTGACAGCTGAATCAGTCCTGCTGAGGCACTCAGATCCAAATCCGATGCCTGAATCTTCGTCACCTGCAAAATGCCACCATAGAGATCAAGTTCAAGGCTCTCAAACGCTGTATCTTTAGGAAGTTTGATTAGAAGGGTACCTTCATTGTCCTCTGAATCGCCCTTGACTGAAATCAGAAGTTTCTCGTCCTTTATCGAACTGCTGACCGTCAGATCTTCGTTCAGTTTGTTTTGGTCCACACAGATCTTATCTCCATCATATTCCTGAATCTCGATTTTCGCGCGCTTTACCTTCAATTCCAGTTCTTTCGCCGGATCGTAATAATGAATGCTTTCTGTCGCGCTCTCGCTTTCTGTAACAGCTGCCTTCTGTAAATCTTCTGCATCGTCCGGATCCTCTGGGTCATCCCAGTCATCTTCGTCCCAGTCGTCATCCTCCCAATCATCTCCGCCAACATTGATGCTGACCTTTTCAATATCTCTTAATGTCACACCCATCGCAAGACCTGTCATGCAGAACGCAATTCCCAGGATCCCGAGAACTGCACAGGTAATCCAGAATATTTTCCAACGCTTTTTCATCTATGCCTCCCCCTTTCTGTGAATCAGTTTGCGAACCAGATCAACTACCCAACGGAACATTGCCGGATACACAATCAGACACAGTTTCGTGAATCCTACCACTGCAATCAGACTTAACGCTGTCGTGATCATTCCCGCACCCAGCAGGAAGATACCCGCTGACGGAATCATAAAGATCCGAATCAGTCCCCAGATTGCCACAGCGACTCCCGTAAGCAAAAATGCAACGGCAGTCACCCAAAGTGCAATGCACACACAGATTAACGCTGCGATCAGTGCAATGACCGTTCCAAGACCTCCCAGCCCCAACGGTAAGACGATTGGAACTCCAACCAGTATGATTGCAATAATCAGGATTACTTTCAGCGTCGTACTGGTCCAGGGCTTTTTCTCCCCATCGGCTTTCAGATCCTCTGCCGTTCCCTGAGTCGTACCTGTTCCTGTATATCCTCCGTCCGTTCCACTCATACCGTACCGGTATTTCGGTCCGTTTTCCTTCTTTTTGGAATTCATTGTCCGCTGATACCGATAGCCTTTTCTTGCCGGCGGTGTCTCTTTTTCTTCTGCGGTTTGTTCTCTGAGTGCCGGTGCATTTTGTACACCATCTCTCGGAATTTCCTCAATATCCTCTTTGATCATAGCCGCCGTCACTTCCGGGCTTTCCAGTTCCCGGATAATCTCCTCTTCTCGTTCCGGCCCGCCATCTTCAAAATATCCCTCATAATATTCCAGAGCTTCTACACGCTCCTCTTCAGGAATATCTGCCAGAAGTTCTTCCAGCCTTTTCATAAATTCTGCTCGGTTCATCTGGCCCCACCTCCTTCAAACAGTGCACTGATCTTTTCAGAATAGGTCTTCCATTCCTTTCGATACATATCCAATTGCGCTCTTCCTCGGTCTGTCACTTTATAATAACGTCGGTTTCTGCCATCATACTGCTGGTCATATGTCTCCAGACAGTCATCCTTCTGTAATCTGCGAAGCACCGGATATAAGGTAGATTCCGAAATATCAATTGCTTTTCTTACATCCTGCGTGATCTTATATCCATAGGTTCCCTCTTCCTCTCGGGAAACGACTGCCAATACAATTGCATCCAACAGAGTGGCTCCGGTATTAAATACCATAGAACGCTCCTCCTTCCGATGTTGTAATTTATCTTATATTGTTTTGATATACATATTATATATTGTATAATATATGTTGTCAATATAATATTGTTATCTTAAGAAAACCTTTAGATTTGCATAGAAAAGGGGCTATAAGACTTCCTTTTGAAATCTTATAGCCCCACGGAGAGCTTTCTTAAATATAACAAATACGCCTTTTCTACAATCCGCTCCGTCAAATCTCTATCTCACCAGTTCTTTCACCTTATGCGCCACATAAGCAATCGGGAATCCTACCACATTATAGTAATCCCCTCTGATTCCTTTTACATACACCGCGAAAGCACCCTGGATCCCATAGCCACCCGCTTTGTCCATGGGTTCACCGGTGGCAACATACTCCCTGATTTCTTCTTCGGTCATACTCCAGACTGTCACGTCCGTCCGCTCCACATGAGCATCCCTTTCCAGACATTCACACTCCGGATTTTCTCCTGTCTCCAGGATTGCCACTCCCGTATAGACCTGATGGCTTCTTCCCTGAAGTCTTAAAATCATGGAAATCGCCTCTTCCGTCGTTTTCGGCTTTCCCAAAATTTCTCCATCGATAACCACCACGGTATCCGCACCAATTACCCAGGAATTTTTGCAGTGTTTCGCTACATTTCCCGCCTTTTGCCGCGCCAGCTCTTTTACGATCTCTTCCGGTTCTGTGCTCTGATAAACCTCTTCTTCGTCAGAAGTTTTCACTTCAAATTTCATATTCAGAAGCTTCATCAACTCCCGTCTTCTCGGCGAAGCTGATGCCAGTACAATCTTCTTCCGTTCCTTTTCTTTCACGCTTCTCTTCCTCCCGCCTGCGGAATCCTCCAGACTTTCATCCATATCCCGTGTATATCTTTTCTCACAGTTTCCTTAACCCCGGCGTATATTTCCGTACTCTTCTCATTTTTCCTCTCCAGGCTGTTTTGAAGTATCTTTATCACTCTCCAAAATCATTTTTGGATTTATTCTGAAACTTTCAAATTTCCCCTTTCTGTTTTACTTCTATTTCCAAACACGCAGCCACTCTGCCAACAGGAAAATCCAGATCACCGCAAACACCGGAACCAGTATGATAAATTTCCTGTGCTTCGTTTTATGATGAAACACTTTCATTCCCAGCCATGCTCCAACCGCCCCACCTGCTGCCGCCAGCAAAAGAAGGGTACTCTCCCGGATTCTCCACTGATTTTTCACCGCTTTTCTTTTATCAATTCCATATAGTACAAATGTAATCATGTTTATCATCGCGAGATACCCCGCTATTAACATTCCTGATAATATTCCGTTTCCCATTTCCCTGCAACTCCGGACAAATTTCCTATCCGAGACGGATCTCCTTTCCCAGTGCAAAGGAGTAGATCCAGGTTTCTTTCACCTTTTTCCCCAACAACTGTTCCAATGCCTGCCCATAATATTCCAACTGGGTATGATATCGTTCCACCAGTTCTTCTCCCGTCTTCACCCGGTCGGTCTTATAGTCCAGCAATACCAGCCCATCCGTTTCTTCAAAGAACACGTCAATAATTCCCTGCACAAGAATCCATTCTTCCTCCGTCTGCTCCGGATAGACTTCCTGTGATGGGACACCAAGAACAAAAGGCTGCTCTTTTCTCAGGGCATCCGCTTTCGCCGCCTGATGCATTCGCTGTCCAAGTCCACACTCCAGAAAATGTAAAATATCGGTTCTGCGGATGCAATCTGCCATCTCCTGTGACATTTTCTCTTCTTCTACCAGACGTTCTATGGTATCTTTCAACTGATCCATCGAATACGCCTGCCGATAATCCAGCAATTCCAGAAGCTTATGATAAGCACTTCCCCTGGATGCGCCACTGAGTCCGGTAGATTCCTGCATAAATTCCGGAATCAACGGAACAACTTCTTTTTCTTCTACCAGAATCTCTCCGGCTTCTTCCTCCAGGTAATCCCTCTTTTTCAGCTCTGAAACCGTAAATTTCAATTTCATCTGCTGTGCATCTTTATACGGATACTGATATTCCATCTGCCGGATCGTTTCCTTCATCCAGTCAGACGGAGTCTCTTTCCCCGGTTTCCATTGCAGCAGTTCTTCTCTTGCCATACTTTCTGCCACCGCCACCTGAGCCGTTTCCGTCGCCATTTCTTCTATTTTTCGAATCCGGATGGAAAATGGAGTCTTCTCCTCCCGATTTTTCAGTGCCATAAGAAGCCAGTCCAGATAGGAATTTGCTTTGTATCTGGCAGAAAATGTAGTCGCCCCGCTTTCTTTATTCATCTTTTCTTCTGCATTTGCAAGAGATCCTGTCAGAATCAGTTTTTCTTTTGCTCTTGTCATTGCCACATAGAGGATCCGGAGTTCTTCTCCCAAATTTTCCAGATTCACGGCATGCTGGATTATCTTTTTCTGAAGTGTCACCGTCTTCGTCCGCTGTTCCAGATCCACACTGTCGATTCCCACACCCAGTTCCGGATGAAGTACCACAGCTCCCATGGAATCCTGTCGGTTAAACCGTTTACTCATTCCACAGACAAACACGATCGGAAATTCCAGCCCCTTACTCTTGTGGATGCTCATCAGCCGGACTGCATCCATCTGCTCATCCGTTACAGACGCTTCTCCGTAGTCAATCTCATAGCGTTTCAACTGCTCGATATAACGTACAAAATGAAACAATCCTTTATAACTGGTCTGTTCAAAGGCCGCCGCCTGATTCAGAAGCATATCCAGATTGGCCTGTCTCTGTTCGCCTCCCGGCATCACAGACATCAGATGATAATATCCGGTTCGGTTTAAAATTTCCCAGAGCAGATCATAGATTGCCGTATAAGGAACCTTTTCCCGAAAATATTTGAAATCTTTCCAGAGTTTTTTTAACGATTCCTTCGTCTCTTTTTCCGGGAAATCCGCCGGAACTTCCACTTCCCCTGTTCTTTCTTCAGAAAAAGCCTCTTCCGCGCACGCCTGCACCGCCTCATAGAAAGGTACCTCCGGGAAGGCGTTACGTATCTGTGCAAGTTGTTCACTGTTCATTCCGCAAAGTGGAGATGTCAGCACCGCCGTCATCGCCAGATCCTGTCTGGGATTATCCAGGATTTTCAGGTAATCCAGCAATAATGCTACTTCGTAGGTTTCAAAATATCCTTCCGTTTTGCCTGCATAGACCGGAATTCCTTCTTCTTTCAGCACTTCCGAAAAAATGTCTGCCCATCCTCGTACACTCCGGGTCAGAATGACAATATCTTTATAAGAAGGCCTGCGGTATTCTCCGGTTTCTTTATCCAGAACCAGCCCTTCTGCCAGAAGCTGTCGGATACGGATTGCCACCGTCTTTGCTTCCAGTTCCCGATCCGTTTCTTCCAGATTCAGACTTTCTTTTTCTTCTTTTCCTATATCATTTAAAATCAGTTCGCAGTCCAGATTTATCTTCTCAGCTCCTGTTTTTCCCGGAAACTCCGGAAAAATTGCTCCCGGATAAAGAGCAGCTCGATCATCATATTCCACTCCGCCCAGATCCTTGTGCATGATCTGCCGGAAGACAAAATTGACCCCCTCCAGCACTTCCGCTCTGCTTCGGAAGTTTTTATGAAGATCTATCCTCTGATTCTCGCTTTCTTCCAGAGTATACCGGTCAAATTTGTCCATAAACAGATCCGGTCTGGAAAGGCGGAACCGGTAAATACTCTGTTTCACATCCCCTACCATGAACATATTCTGCTGTCCGCGCCCGGCTCTGGACACACTGGTCAGAATCGTCTCCTGAAGCATATTGCTGTCCTGGTATTCATCGATCATGATTTCTTCAAACCGTTCCTGATACTCTTCTGCTGCCTGGGTCGGTTTCCAGGTTCCGTCCGCCTGCTTCTCTGCCAGAATTTTCAGGGCAAATTGTTCCATATCTCCAAAGTCAATCAAATTCCTGTCTGCTTTCGCCTCTGCAAATTTCTGCCCAAACTCCCGCACCAGTTCTGTCATCACTTCCATCGGTTCCTGACAGTTTGACAGCTCCTGTGCCTGTTCTTCCGGCGATTCATAGAAATAGTCCTTACAGATCTCTACCGCCAGTTTCTTTACCTGATCCCGAATCTCTTTCACCAGTTCCCTTTTTTCCGGATCCACCTGATCACTCTTCTTTCGGGATAATGCCTGAAATCCCTTCTTGGTCCGAATCCCTTCACTCGCCTGATACATGGCGGAAAGCGGCTGCTCTTCCTCTGCCGCATCCAGAAGTTTCTGCAGTAACATCTGATCCTTTTCCAACATCTCGTCGTACATAAAAGGGCCGTCTGCCTCCCCTGCAATCTTCCTTGCCTCATCCAGCATCCGATCCAGATCTTCCAGCCGTCGTTTCACGTCCTCACAAACCTGTCTTTGCAGTTCCAGCGGGAGCTGCCCGTCTTCTTCCAACCGATAAGAAGCCCGGCAGGTTTCCAGATATCCTTCCGGATCCGGATAACTCCGGGAGTAACTGTAAAGTTTTAGAATCATTTCCTCTAGCTTTTTGTCGTCTCTTCCTGTGGCGTAGGCTTCCACAAAACGAAGAAATGCTTCTGATTTTTCTGCATATTTTTCTTCCAGAAATTCTTCCATTACATCCTGCATAAGCAGGGTCAGTTCTCCTTCTTCAGCCACCCGGAATCCCGGATCCAGATCGATCCGGTGAAAATGATCCCGGATTACCGACTGACAGAAACTGTCAATCGTTGTGATCTGCGCACTGTGTACCAGCGTGGCCTGCCTTAAGATTCTCTCGTCCGTCTCTCCCGATTCCATCAGCTTTTCCAGAGATTCCCGGATTCGTTCCTTCATCTCTGCCGCTGCTGCCTTTGTAAAAGTTACCACCAGCAGATGATCCACATCCACGGGGCGCACCGGGTCTGTCAGTCGTTTTAAGATACGCTCTACCAGAACCGCTGTCTTACCGGAACCTGCTGCCGCCGAAACCAGAATGTTCCGGTCTCTCAGATCGATCACCTGTTGTTGTTCCGTTGTCCAGGATACACTCATGATTCCAGCTCCTTTCTCATCTGCTCCAATACTTCATCTTTCTTCCAGGATTTCATCCGGTGATATTCACAGCCTTCAAAGGCCAGGTCAAATCCACAGATTTCCCGGTATTTACAGTAATCACACCCCGATTTCTGTCCCAGCAGATAGGGATAGATTCCAGTCTCTCCCCTCTGGATCCTCTCCTGCATCTGCTCTGCCAGGCCCCGGACATAACGGAGCATTACATCGAAATCTTCTTCTGAAACCGCCTTGGAACTCTTCGCCAGAGACTGGTCTTTGTTCCGTTTTACCGGAATGACTTCCGACTCTCCCTCGAGCTGCCGGTCCATCCCCTTCAGCACATCCTCCACATCACTGACCAGACCATCCGGTCTTAATTCTTTTAACAGGCTGTCCCCCTTTTCCACCAGTGGGTCTTTCACCTGATAGTAAAACACTCCTGCCGGGTGTAATTCCTTCTCCGGATGCCGTCTTTTTTCATATTCCATGGCCGCACCCAGATAGATCATCAACTGCATCTGTAATCCATGATACATCGCCGTAATATCAAACGCCTTGCTGCCGGTCTTATAATCAATCACTTTTACATAAAGTTTTTCGCCGCTTTCACAGGTATCGACCCGGTCAATCTTTCCACCACCGAACTTCAGCTCCGATGCACTGATCCGGAAGTTTCCTTTTTCCAGTTGCTTTGTCAACGCCCAGATCGTCCGCTCCAGAAGTTTCCGGATCCGGAAGATCATATACTCGTTTCTCGCTGAACTGTACAGGATCGTATTTTCATAGCATGCAATACTTTCTTGCACGCATTCTTCCACCAGTTCCCGTTGTTTTTCTTCCTCCAGTTCTTCCCAGGTCATCCCTTCTTTTATCACCTTATTAGAAAATAATTCCAATGCTTTATGCACAATATTTCCCAGATCCATTGCCTCAAACCGGTATTCTTCCCGTTCCTTCAATTTCAGTCCATACGCCAGAAAATGTGCATAGGCACAGGCTGCAAACCGTTCCATTCGTGTGGCAGATAACTGCGCATTCTCTCCGTAGAGCACCTTTGCCGTCACATCCCTTATCCACTGCGGATCTTTCCTGTAAAACGCCGTCTCCACCAGACGCTCCACCTGTGCTGCCCATTTGGGATTGCTATAGTACCAGGTATACAATTCTTTCCAGCTTTCTTCCAGTCCGGTCTGTCGTTTGCGCAGTCCGTCCAGCACTTCTTCCAGTCCGGTCTGCTCCGAAAATTCCCGCCGCTCCATTCTTCGCTTTGCATCCTCTTCCACTTCCAGTTTCGGAAACAGTCGTTTCAGATCCCAGATCAGATAGGCCGGGCGAAGCGCTGTTCCGTCTGATGCAGATTTGGAATAGGACAGATACAATGCCTCCGACGGCTTTGTCAGATTCATATACAGATAAAATTTCTGGATAAAATTCTGTTCTCTGGCTCCCGGTGACAGATGCAGTTTCTTTTCTTTTAGCACTTCTCTGTCTTGTTCTGTCAGAAGTCCCATGGAACCATTGGTTCCCGGAATCAGCGTATCATTGACTCCCACCAGAAAGAGGACCTTAATCTCTTTCAGACGGCTTCTTTGCATGTCCCCGATCGTCACCTGGTCGATACTCGGCGGAATTACACCCACTTTTGCCTCCGTCAGCCCGGCATCCAGAAGTTCACAGTATTCTTTCAGGGATACTGTTTCGTCCCCCAGAAGTTCCACAAATTTGTCGAACAGTTCCAGCACAATCCGGTAAATCTGCGCATATTCTTTTGCCAGTGCCACATCTCCACGATCCTGAAACATTTCTTCCATTGCAACAAGCTGTTCCTGCAATTTTTCTTTTTCCAGAAATTCACAGACCGCCTGGGTAATGTCCAGCACTGATTTTCTTCTCTTCTTTAAAATAAACATCAACGGATCCAGTTGTTCCACCAGACGCACACGGAGATGATTCAGAACTTCCAGTTCCTCTTCCTGAACGCTTTCTGTCCGACGAATCCATTTTTCCTGCCATTTTTTATAGCCACGGATACCCAGCGCCAACACGTAGTTCTCCATCAGATCCACTTCTTCCATGGTAAATCCGGCATGTCCGCTCCTCAGATATCGAAATACGCTGTCATAGCTGTAATTTTTTTCTGCCATGGACAAAAGGCTCCGCACGTATTCCACAAAAGAATTCAGCAAAATACTCCGTTTGTGGTCAGTAAACACCGGAATCTCATAACGCTCACAGGCATGTTCAAATTCTTCGGCATACAAAGACAGATCCGGCGCGATCACCGCAATTTCCCGATAACGGTACCCTTTCGTCCGAACCAGACGCCGGATAGTCTCCGCCACATACACCGCCTCTTCCTTGGGGTTTCTCGCAGACAGGATTCGCACCCTGTCAGAATCTCCCTGCCAGGTTTTTCTGGAATAGCGAAACAGTTCTTCCTCCAGAAAGGCAAGCTCTGGATTGTTCCGATACCGATAGACCGGTTTCTGATAAAGACAGAGAGGGCCTTCTATCTTCACCTTTGCTTCCCTTGCCGTCCGAATCAGTCCGGTCACCATCTGTTTGCTTAAGCCAAACAATTGATAAGGATGTTCATACACAAACAGATCTTCCCTCTCATCACCGGTCACCGTCACCCAGACATCTTTACAAATTTGTAACAACTCTCCGATCAGTGTTTCCTGTACCGGTGTAAATCCGGTAAATCCATCCAGCGCGATCACCGCGTCTTTCAAAATTTCTGACTTTCCTGCCACCTGACGCAATACATACAGCAGTTCTTCTTTCGTAATATATTTATCGGACAGATACCGGTAAAACCCTTCCGAAAGGATCTGGATATCCGTAAGTTTCCAGGCAAGATAACTGTTTTCTTTCATGCCACCGATCAGATCTTCCAGGTCGGTTCCATCGACACCATACTGGGCAAATTCCGAAATCACAGACTTCACTTCACTGATATAGCCCTGTTTTTTCAGATTTCCTCCCAGAACTTTCAAATCCTTTTCATAAGCTCCGGCAATCTTTCGAAGGATCAGATTCTTTCCCTCATCATCCAGTACCGCCCGATGGCTCTGTCCCACCTCTTCAAAGATCCTGTGTGCCAGACGCGCAAAGCTCAACACATCGATATTCATGATCCCTTTGTTCGGATGCATGGTCACCAGATCTTTCTGAGTCTGCATGGTGAACTGCTCCGGCACGATCACCAGATACTCCGTCTGCGGATTCTGCTGTGATTCCGCAATAATATGCTGATATAACTGATAGGATTTTCCGGAACCGGAATTTCCCAGAATAAGTCTTAAAGCCATAATGACTGCCTGATCCTTTCTAATTCTTTGTTGCGTTATCCCATGGTGCGCACCTTCGGTGCTTAACGCTGCCTGCTTCGCTGCAGCTACCCTGAGCGCCATTCGCCACTCGCGTAGAGTAAGTTCCGACTTGCTCCCGCTCTTCTCCTGCGTTCCGCTTCCGCTAACGCTCACGTGAGATTATCATAACATAGAACAGCCGGGGCAGTAAACCGCCCCGGCTGTCTTCTTGTCAGATTCTGTTTTTCTTACTCTTTTGACAGTGCATAAAGCATCTCACCGAACTCATCACTGAGTCCGATCTTTGCCACGTAGAATACGTCTCCTGTCATGAATACATTCCAGTTTTCATCCACTTCTACCATCAGATCTCCGCCCGGCATATGAACGATGACTTTATTTTCCGTCATTCCAAGCTTGTAAGCGACTGCTGCCGCTGCGCAGGCACCGGTTCCGGATGCCAGAGTATAACCACTTCCACGTTCGAAGATCTCGATGGAAACATTTTCCCGATCCGTTACTTTCATGATCTGGGTGTTGATCCGGTTCGGGAAATATCTGGCATTTTCTGAATATTTTCCGATATGGCAGACCAGATCTTTTGAAATTTCCCGCATCGGGATCACACACTGCGGACTTCCTACGGACACGCAAGTTGTCGGATATAGCGTCCTTGCAAAGACCATATCCTCATTGATCACTTCTCTTCGCTCCCCAATTACCGGAATCTCATCACTGTAAAAGGATACCTTTCCCATCGAGACTCTCAGACGATTTCCGTCTTCGCTTAAGTAAGTGATTTCTACCGCTCCGCCCTCTGTCTGTAATTTAAAGTTCTTTTTCTGAACATATCCGGCGTCTTTCAGATATTTTGCAAAAATACGAATTCCGTTTCCGGACTTTTCTGCTGTACTTCCGTCAGAATTCCAGATGCGAACCGACGGATATTTTCCTTCCAGGATCGGCCCTTCCAGGATACCATCTGCTCCCAATCCCTTCTTTCTGTCACAAATCAGTTCTACATTTTTCTGTGTCAGCTTCAGTTCATTTTTATTCGGATCATATACAAAATAATCGTTTCCAAGTCCATGATAACGTTCCAGATTCAGTTTCATTGTCGTCCTCCTTAACAGTCCCCAGATTTATAAATCGATTTGCCTTCGTTCAAGTTCGGATGTCCGACAGATCCTTCCATCGCTTGCATCCTTTATCTTCATTATATCAGGCAATATTTTCTTTATATACACAAAAAATGCTTTTTACTATGCAAATAATGCTCTATAATAGTCTTGAAACCATTCAAGAAAAAAATCGAAAACAGTCCTGACTCTTTGAATAAAATACTTCCTGACCAAAGATTAAAAAATGAATTGCAGAAAGGATGTCCCCCATGAAAAAAGGTTATCTGAATTCAGATTTTCGAATCTTCCATCTGAAAGATTCCGGCACAAAAGAATACCAGTCCCATTACCATGATTTTCATAAAATCACCATCTTCATCAGCGGTCATGTGCAGTATTTCGTGGAGGGGCGTGCTTACGAACTGGAGCCTTATGATATCATCCTGGTCAACCGGAACGAAATGCATCGGATTCTGGTAGACGAAAGTCTCACCTATGAGCGGATCATCGTCTACATTTCCCCCTCATTTCTTGAAGCCTATAAAACCTCCGACTGCGATCTCGGTCTGTGTTTTGAAAAAGCCAGGCAGGAACAGTCCAGTGTGCTTCGGATTCCTTCCCTGAAAAAGAGCAGCCTGTTCCAGAGTACACTCCGGCTGGAAAACTCTTTCGAGGACACCGACTACGCAAATGAGCTTTACCGGCAGGTTCTGTTCCTGGAATTCATGATCCAGCTGAACCGCTCTGCCACCAAAAATCATCTGGAATATCTGGACACTACCCGGTGTCATCCCAAAGTTGCGGAAGTCATCCATTACGTCAACCTGCATCTTACCGATTCTCTGGAGATTGATACCCTTTCCCGGCAGGTCTTTCTCAGCAAATATTATCTGATGCGCCTGTTCAAAGAAGAGACCGGCTGGACCATCGGAAACTATATTCATAAAAAAAGACTTCTGCTGGCAAGAGACCAGATCCGGGATGGCCTGCCTGCCACAGAAGCCTGTTACAATTCAGGGTTCCGGGATTACTCTACATTTTCCAGAGCCTATAAAAAAGAATTTCATACTTCTCCTTCCGGAGATTTTACCGGGAACTGAATCTGAATTTTGGTTCCCTTTCCCGGTTCACTGTCCACCTGCACCTTTGCATGGTGAAGCAATGCGCCGTGTTTTACAATGGACAGTCCCAGCCCGGTTCCGCCTCGTTCTTTGGAATGACTTTTATCCACCCGATAGAATCGCTCAAAGATCCGTTCCTGATGTTCTTTCGGAATACCGATTCCGGTATCTGACACCACAACCTTCGGTCCCGCCAGGGTATCACCCACCCACACATCTACCGAACCATTTGGCACATTATATTTCACTGCATTCTCTATCACATTGTAGATCATTTCATCCAGCACCTGTCGGATTCCATATGTGGATACCCGCTCGCCCTTGATGGTTAGACGCACCTGTTTTTCTGCCGATTGTTGAGACAATCTGGAACAGATTTCCCTGGAAAGTTCATACAAATCCACATCTGTCTTTTCGATATCGACTGCCTCTTCATCCAATCTGGAAAGTTTGATAATATCCTCAACCAATGTGATCAGACGCTTTGCCTCTTTATAGATTCTTCCGGAAAATTCCGGGATATCTTCCGGGCGTACCAGGCCGTTCTGAATGATCTCCGCGTAACCGGAAATCGAAGTCAGAGGCGTCTTCAGTTCATGAGAAACATTGGCGGAAAACTCTTTTCTCATATTGGCAATGGCATCTTTTTCTTTATTCTGATGGTCAATTGCCTCCAAAAGAGGATTCAGTTCCTCATATACCGTCTCTTTCAGGGGATGCTCCACATCCAGTTCATTGATCGGTTTGATCAGTTTCTTGGTCTGCCAGGTAGAAAGTCCCCATGCCACCAGAAGCATCAGAATCCCCAGAAATACAATGGTCGGAAATACCTGAAAAGCCGTGTGCGCCAGAGAATCCATGGATCTGGACACACGCAGAATCTCTCCGGTCTTTAATTTCCTCGCATAATAATACAGTTCTTTTCCCTTTGTCTCCGAATACCGGACATCCTCTCCAATTCCGGTTTTCAATGCTTTCTGGATCTCCGGCCGGTTCTTATGGTTCTTCAGGGTTTCTGCATCCTGTCCGGAATCATATCGGACATTGCCGTCCGGGTCGATCAGTGTGATCCTCACCTCCGGATCTACTTCATCCATCTCTTCCAGATAAGTTTCCCCCATCTGATCCATCGCTTCCGCAATGTATTCCGCCTCGTGATTCACCCCTTCTTTCAACAGATCCATTGCCTGATGATAACTGAACAGGGTAAAAAACAGATAGGAAAAAATAAGGGTGATACCAGAAACCAGAAGCATGCTGCGCTGAATCTTTTTTCTCATGCAGTTCCTCCGATCCGATAACCTACGCCACGCACAGTCTCGATCAGATCTCCTTTATCCCCCAACTTCTGTCGCAGGGTTCGGATATGCACATCCACCGTTCTCGTCTCTCCGTCGAAATCATATCCCCAGATATCTCCAAGCAACTGATCTCTGGTCAGGACAATATTTTTATTTCTCATTAAACGTTCCAACAATTCAAATTCTTTCAGTGTCAAAGCTACCGGCTTGCCGTCTACCGTCACCTCATGACGTTTGATATTCAGTCGAACCCCGCCGTTTTCCATCTCCTCTTCCCGAGAAGACCGACCGGAACGTCTAAGCACCGCCTTGATCCGTGACACCAGCTCCATCATACCGAAGGGTTTTGTCACGTAATCATCGGCTCCTGAATCCAGTCCGATTACCTTGTCATATTCTGTTCCTTTTGCCGTCACCATAATGACTGGGATGTCTTTGGTCTTATTGGAACTTTTCAGTTTTTTAAGCAACTCCATTCCATCTTCTCCCGGAAGCATAATATCAAGCAAAACAAGCTCTGGCGTCTCTGACGCCAAAGCCTCCATAAAACTGCTTCCCTCCGGAAAGCCGTATGCCTTTAATCCGGTACTTTCCAGTGTGTACACCACCAGTTCCCGGATGCTGTCATCATCTTCTACACAATAAATCATATCTTTTCTCCGCCTTTGTGAACCCCGGTGATAGAAAATTCTACCCACTCTGCTATATTGGTCGCATGGTCTCCAATCCGCTCCAGATATTTACTGATCATCAGAAGATCGATCACTTCAGATCCGTCTTTTCCCTGTTTCTCCGCAATAAATGCAATCAATTCTCCTCGGATCTTCTCAAAAAGATCATCCACTACATCATCGGATTTCATCACCTGGCGTGCTTTTTCCAGGTCTTTTTCCACATAAGCAGCCACGCTGTCACGAACCATCTTCCCGGCTTCGTCCGCCATGATCGTAATATCCCGCACATCCTGAACTTCACACATATTGGCAGCGATTACAATGTCTGCGATATCAGCGGTCTGATCTCCGATTCGCTCCATATCCGTAATCATCTTTAAGGCAGCCGAAATTCTGCGCAAATCTTTTGCTACCGGCTGTTGCTGTAATAAAAGCTTCAGGCAGAGTCTTTCGATATCCTTTTCCATATGGTCGATCTCGTCATCCGCTTCGATTACCGCACGCGCCTCTTCCACACTTCCTCCGGTCAGAGCCTTAATTACCCGGTTAATTGCCAGCTCACAAAGTTCTCCCATCCGGATCATGTTCTCATCCAGAAGCGCCAGCTGTCTGTCAAATCTGTTTCTCATAATCAACCAAACCTCCCTGTAATATAATCTTCCGTACGTTTGTCAGACGGAATCGAGAACAATTTTTCGGTATCGTTATATTCGACAACCTCTCCCAACAGGAAAAATGCGGTATTGTCAGAAACACGGACAGCCTGCTGCATATTGTGTGTTACCATGACAATAGTATAATCTTTTTTCAGTTCCAGGGCAAGGTCTTCAATCTTCGAAGTCGAAATCGGATCCAACGCAGACGTCGGTTCATCCATCAGAAGGACTTCCGGCTGAACCGCCAATGCTCTTGCAATACACAGTCTCTGCTGCTGTCCACCGGACATTCCCAACGCACTGGATTTCAGACGATCTTTACATTCTTCCCAGATTGCCGCATCTCTCAAAGACTTCTCCACAATATCATCCAGTTTTGCTTTCGAACGGATTCCATGGGTTCTCGGACCGTAAGCAATGTTGTCATAAATACTCATCGGAAACGGATTTGGTTTCTGGAACACCATTCCGACCCGCTTTCTCAACAGGTTGACATCAATATCCTTATAGATATCTTCTCCATCCAACAGAAGGGAACCTTCAATACGACATCCCTCCACCAGATCATTCATCCGATTAATGGATTTTAACAGGGTAGATTTTCCGCAACCGGATGGTCCGATAAAGGCTGTGATCTTGTTGGCTTCAATTTCAAGATTCACATCTTTCAGTGCATGAAAATCACCATAATATAAATTCATATTTTTTATGCTAATTTTACTCATTCTTTTCCTCTTATCTGCTTTCTTCTTTTCTTTCATCTACTCTGAGATTTCACGTTTTCTTTTCCCAGGACCTGCTTTGAGATTCTGCATTTGCATCGTCTCTTTCTTTTCCGGCTCAGGATTTCGTAATTCGCTTTGCAATTACACTGGATACCGTATTGATACCAACGACCAGCACCAGCAGAATAACCGCCGTTGCGTATGCCTGATCCATATACAATCCCTCGCTTGCAAGGTTATACATATGAACCGCCAGGGTTCTTCCGGAATTGAATACACTTTTCGGAATCTGTGCGACCGTTCCTGAGGTATAGATCAGTGCAGCCGTCTCTCCCACAATACGTCCGATCGCCAGAATGACACCGGCAAGGATTCCCGGAACGGCTGACGGAAGAACAATTCGAAATACGGTACGAAGTTTTCCGGCTCCAAGTCCGAAGCTACCTTCTCTGTAAGAATCTGGCACTGCCTTCAACGCCTCTTCCGTACTTCTCATAATCAGCGGCAATACCATGATTGCCAGGGTAAATGCACCTGCCAGTATGGAAAAGCCCCATCCACAGGTTGACACGAAAAACAACATTCCGAACAGACCATATACGATAGACGGAATTCCCTGCAGGGTTTCTGTAGTCAGACGAATCACTTCCACAAACTTATTTCCACGCTTTGCATACTCCACCAGGAAAATCGCTGAAAACACTCCAAACGGAACTGCGATCAGCAAAGATAACACGGTCATGATCACTGTATTGATCAATGCCGGCATCAGTGATGCATTTTCCGAAGAATAAGTAAAAAAGAACAGGGACGGTTTCAGATAAGGCACACCGTGAATCAGTACGTATGCGATCAGAAAGATCAGAACCGCAAACGTAAACACCGCGGATAACATTACCAGAAGCATCATAACCATGGAGCCCGGCGTCCGCATATATGCTTTCAGTTTTTTACTCATGATCGCCCCTCCTGTTCAAAACTGCTACTGTAAAGTTAATCAGCAAAATAAACACAAACAATACCACACCGGTTGCAATCAATGCTTCTCTGTGAAGCCCGGTTGCATATCCCATCTCGATCACGATATTTGCCGTCAGAGTTCGAAGTCCTCTGAAGAGTCCGGCCGGCATTCTGGCCTGATTTCCTGCTACCATAATCACTGCCATGGTTTCTCCGATCGCACGTCCGATTCCCAGAACGATCGCTGCTACCACACCGGACTTTGCTGCCGGCAGAACGACCCGGAAAATAGCTCTTTCATGGGTAGCTCCCAATGCAACTGCCCCTTCATAATAATGGGTCGGCACTGCGCGAAGGGAAGACTCTGTCAGTCCGATCACTGTCGGAAGGATCATCATACCCAGAAGGAGGGAGGCTGTCAGCATACTGCTTCCGTTTCCTCCTATACCCAGATTTCTTCCCAGTTGGCGGATCAACGGAACCAGAACCACCAGTCCAAAGAAACCATACACAACCGACGGAATTCCGACCAGAAGCTCTGTGGCGGTCTTTAATGGTTTGTAAATCTGTTTCGGGCAATAGAATGCCATAAATACTGCTGTCAGAATACCAATCGGAACTCCGACGATGATGGCTCCTGCTGTAACATACAGACTTCCCACGATCATCGGCAAGATTCCGTATATATCATTATTCGGTTTCCAAATGGTTCCCGTCAGGAACTTTCCGAAACCGATCTCTTTCATAGCAGGAAGCCCATTTGCGAAAAGAAAGATACAAATGAGAGCTACCGCCAGCACCGAAGCACAGGCGGCAATGAAGAATACTCCCTGCATGAATTTTTCAGTCCATGCTTTCGATTTCATTTATTTTACTACCTCATCCCATGTAAGAGCATCACCGGTGTAGATTGCTTTCACCTGATCACTTGTCAGTTCATCTGTCGGGTTTGCATTGTTCACGATCACTGCAATACCATCTGTTGCAATCACTGTGGAATCAAGTTCTGCTGCTTCTTCGTCTTTCAGTTCACGGGATGCCATTCCGATATCATAGCTTCCGTCGATTGTAGAAGTCATACCTGTTGTAGAATCTGTTGTCTGAAGTTCGATGTCTGCATTTGGGTTTACAGCTTTGTAAGCTTCGATCAGTTTTTCCATAACCGGTGATACAGAAGAGGATCCTCCGACTACCAGTTTTCCGGATGGCTGTGTTCCTTCAAATGCCTGAGCATCATCCTGTGCAATGTAACCTTCCTCAGATACAACGTCCTGTCCTTCTTTACTTAAAATGAAGTTCAGGAAATCTTTTGCTACTTCATTGTCCTGTCCCTTCTTAGTTGCAACATTGAACGGACGAGATACTTTGTAATCTCCGCTCTTAATGTTATCAGCAGTTGCCTCTGCTCCGTCGATCTTTACTGCTTTAACACTGTCATCCAGAGATCCAAGAGATACATAACCGATTGCATATTCATCTCCGGCTACTGTTGTCAGCATAACAGAAGTGCTGTTTGTGATCTGTGCTTCTTCAGTTGTCATATCAACTTTTTCTCCGGCATCATTCTTTTCTTCTACACCGAACAGTTCAATGAAAGCTCCTCTTGTACCAGATCCGTCTTCTCTGGATACGATAGTGATATCTGTGCTGCTGTCCCAGTCAGAAGCGCTTCCGCTTGCATCTGCACTGCTCTTAGAATCTGAATTTCCTCCGCAACCTGCTGCCATTGCAGCTACCATTCCTACTACGGATAATACCGCGATAAACTTTTTCATTTTCATGACTTATAATCTCCTTTTTGTTTTCCTTTTAATTTTTGTTGTTTTTTCTTCACAACTGCAATCATAAAGGAGTTATGTAAAATACAAAATCCTAAGTTTGTTAAATATGCGTAAATCCAGAGTCACACCAACTGAAGATACATTTTCGTTTACAAAACTATAAAATTCTGGCAATCTCCCTTGTTTTCTTCTATATCTTGTGATATGATATAAAAGAAATACAGGATATCTGGTGTATTTCAATCGTGCATTTTTGCATTTTATAAAAGGGAAGTATATGATATATAAAAATAGAAGAAACCGGCAAATGCCGGTTTCTTCTATTTTCAGTTGCTCTATAAGGACTTGCTTTCGATTTTTTTAAGCTGGACTATAGTAAATCCCCATACCACATTTTATTTTCATTCTTCAATAATCTGAATTTCCAGATAATCAAACTCTATCGAGTCCATAAAACTGTCCTGATAGAATCTTGCTTTCGCATGTCTCTTAAATTCGTCAATCGTTGCATCTAGCCAGATTGGTACACTGAGATCAAATTCGTAACAGATCTGATCCAGCGCATGAAATATTTTATGCGTTCTTGTATCGTCCGTCTCATCACAGATCACGATATCCCGGATCATTCGATTGTCTTTCATTTCTTTTCCCCAAATTCGAAACATGCTTCTTACTCCTGTCTGAATTTATTCTGTCCTTTTTCCTGACTTTTATTGATTATCTGATGATGTTTTTCTTAATATCCTTTTTTGCCGGAATCTGCCTGTCCGTAAGTCTGGAAGCTTTCGTAAACGGCTTTGACTTCCTCTTCACTTAAGTAGACCGGCTGTCCGATCGCACGGCTCCGATAAGCCAACTCTGCGGTATATTCCACATTTGCTGTCAGATCATACGCCTGCGGCAGTGTCTCCCCACAGGTGATCAGTCCATGATTTGCAAGCAGGACTGCTCGTCCTTCTCCGCAGGTTTCCACTGCAGTATGTGCCAGTTCCGGAGTTCCATACATATAATATGGAGCACATGGAACTTCATAGGTTCCGATTCCTGCCATTGCATAATGCACCGGACGGATCGGCTCACGAAGTACCGCAAAAATTGTGCTGTATTTCGGATGGGTATGTACCACCGCGCGGATATCTTTCTTTTTCAGATAAAATCCTGTGTGAAGTGCCCACTCACTGGATGGCTTTCTGTTACTGTCAACCAGATGACTGTCAAGATCCATCACGACCACATCTTCCGGTTTCAGTTTCATATAATCCATTCCGGATGGCGTGATTGCCATCAGCCCCTCTTCCGCATTATATGCACTGATATTTCCGCTGGTTCCGACGCTTAATTTTTCCTGGCTTAACTTCTTACCATACTCTACAACCAGTTCTCTTTCCTCTCGTAATACCATAATTTTCTTTTCCTCCTCTTTGCTCCGGGTTTTTATCTCTTTCCTTTATCGTAGATCTCTCCACACGCCTTCGGTGCATGATTATTTTTGGAGAAAAAGATCATCAGAATTACGGTCAGCACATATGGAATTGCCTGGAACAAATAGGAATAGTTACTGGATAATCCCATAGATACACAGAACTGGAATCCACCGGCACGCACCAGTCCGAAGAACAGACACACTGCCAGAGTACCACCGATATTATAGTTACCGAAGATCCAGGATGCAACTGCCAGGTATCCATATCCAACGAAAACGCTTGCAGAGAAGTTTCCTGCAATGGAGTATGCAAAGAACATACCACCAATACCAGAAAGAGCTCCGGAGATCAGAACGGAGATAAAACGATGTTTTGCAACGCTCTGTCCTGCTGCATCCAACGCTTGCGGATTCTCACCACATGCACGCATCCGAAGTCCAAATCTGGTGCGATACATCAGATACCACATGATAATCGTCACAAAAATGATAACAATCTCATATGGGTAAACATTTTTAAAGAATCCACCCAGTACCGGTACCTTGGAAAGTCCGTGTACTGTAATTTTCTGGGACACACCGATCACGAACTGACTGGACGGCTGTCCGAATACTGCATTATTAATGACGCTGGTTGCAAAAATAGAAATTGCTTCTGCCAGAATATTGACAACCACACCGCTGATACACTGGTCTGCACGAAGATAGATACAGAGTACCGCGTGAATGATGGAGAACAATGCGCCTCCTAACATGGCAAAGATCAATGCAATGTAGATCAGCCATGGAGAAGATCCTCCCAGTGATCTCTGTGCGATCAGAACCGCAAACGCTCCACAGAATGCTCCGAATCCCTGGAATCCTTCCACGCAGAGCATCATAACTCCACTCTTTTCAGAGTACATACCGCCTACTGCCATAATAAACAAAGGTAAAGCAAAGGCTAATCCATTTGAAATAATCGTATTAATCATTCTACTTCTCCTCCTTTGCTTCCTTATGACTTTCCTGACGTTTGATCAACTGTTTCTTTGACAGATATACAAGAAATCCGCCACAAGCACTGAACAACAGGATGATTCCTGTGATAACCGAGGAAATCTCTTTACTGACTCCGATTGTAGAGTTCATGTAAATGGTTCCTGCCTGTAAGATCGTGATCAAGAACGCACCAAACACTGCACCTACCGGATTGCTGTTTCCGAGCAATGCCACTGCGATCGCATCATATCCCATACTGGACAGTGTATTCGGATAAATATTATTATAATATCCCAGATAATAGGTCACACCTGCCAGACCTGCCAACAGACCGGACATCCCCATGGAAATCATAATGTTTTTATTAACATTCATACCTGCATAACGGGCACAGTCTTTGTTCAGTCCCACATTCTTCAACTCAAATCCTGCCACCGTCTTATCCAGGAAAATCTTGATCAGGATCACTGCGATAATTGCAACAATGATACCGAACGGGAAAGCAATCTTATATCCGCCCAGATCCACATTATTGACCGTCAGTCTTGCCGCATCGGAACATGCTTTGGATGCTCTGGTAAAGGGATCTGCAAATTTACTGTTGATGAAGAATCCCACGATATAGTTGATAATATAATCAATGATAATCGTTGCCACTACTTCATGGATATTGAACTTGTACTTCAACAGACCTACAAAAGATCCAAGCAGACATCCCACTACCATACCAATCACGATAACCAGCGGTTTTGCAATTACTGCATCCAGGCCGCTGTAACCGATAATCACTGTTGCCAGGAATCCTGCGGAAAGCATCTGTCCTGAAACACCGATGTTAAACATGTTTGCTCTCAGACCCATTACAATTCCGAGAGATGCCAATATCATTGGTGCCAGAATTCCAAGGAAAGAGAAGAAGTCTGTAATCATCCCCTTTCCGCTTGCGTAAGACGGTTTCGGCAAAAGACCGCATCCCTGCAGAAAACTTGAGAAGCCCTGAACCGGGCTTTTTCCCAGTGCTGCCAGAAGGAGCGAAGCCACAATCAAACTCAGTAAAATACTGATGATTGGCACTGCAAAAGGACTGGTCTTATCTCCGGATATGAAACCCAGAATCTTATCCACTACGCCCCCTGATTTTTCATTTCCGTTTTTTTTCATGATCCTTTCACTCCCATCATATAGCTGCCGACTTCATTCTTGGTCAGTTTTGAAGCATCTGCAATCTTTAACAGTTCACCATTGTAAATAACGCCTATGGTATCTGCCAGTTCCAGCACTTCATCCAATTCCAGAGAAATCAGGAGAATCGCACGGCCTTTTTTTCTTTCTTCCAAAATCTGATTGTGAATATTTTCAATGGCTCCGATATCCAAACCACGGGTCGGCTGTACGAAGATCATAAGCGGAGCTTCCTGCTCAATCTCACGACCTACGATCGCCTTCTGCTGATTACCGCCACTCATGGAACGGACGATCGTCTTTGCGCCCTGTCCGCTTCGGATGTCGTATTTTCCGATCAGCTTCTCTGCATATTCATCAAACACATTGAACTTCAAAAATCCATTTTTGGAAAATGGTTCTTTATAGTAATTTCGAAGAGCCAGATTATCCCGAAGAGAAATATCCATAACCACACCATATCTCTGACGGTCTTCCGGGATATATGCCATACCGGAATCTGTCCGTTCACGGATCGTCATCTTCGTGATATCTTTGCCATTTAAGATCACCTGTCCTTTGCTGGACTTCATCAAGCCTGCAATGGCATCTGCAAGTTCCGTCTGTCCGTTACCGGATACACCGGCAACTGCAAAGATTTCTCCACCACGGATCTTAAAGCTGACGTTTTTGACCACTTCAAAATGATCTTCATTTTCTACGGAAAGACCTTTGACTTCCAGAACATCCTCTCCAAAGGAAGGTGCTTCCTTTTCCTGAGTCAGTTCCACTTCTCTTCCCACCATCAGGTTTGCCATCTCTTTCGTAGACGCTTCTTTCACATCCAGAATATCGATCAGGCGTCCCTGTCTTAAAATCGCACATCGATCTGCGATCTGTTTGATTTCTTCCAGTTTGTGCGTGATCAGAATGATGGTCTTGCCTGCCTCGGCCATCTGTTTCATGATCTTCAGAAGATATTCAATTTCCTGAGGAGTCAGGATCGCTGTCGGCTCATCGAAGATCAGAATCTCCGCATCCCGATACAGCATCTTCAGAATCTCCACACGCTGCTGAATCGATACGTTTACTTCATCAATTCTCTTTTCCGGGTCTACTTCCAGTCCATATTGAATGGAAAGTTCCCGAATCTTTTTATTTGCGCTCTTGATATCCACATATGGGATCACACCAAAGGCGCGCTTAATCGGTTCCACACCTAAAATAATATTCTCTGCTATTGTATAATTAGAAATCAGTTTAAAATGCTGATGCACCATTCCGATCTTCAGGGCCGCTGCCTCGTTGGATGAGCGAAGTGTTGTCTTCTTGCCACGGATATAGATCTCACCTTCATCCGGCTCATACATTCCAAACAGCATACTCATCAGTGTAGATTTTCCTGCTCCGTTTTCACCAAGCAGCGCATAAATCTCACCCTTTTTAATCTGGATCGTTACATTATCATTGGCGATGATTCCTGGAAACCGCTTTGTTATATTTTTCATTTCAACAATATAATTGCTCTCCATATCGCGTCTACTCCTTCATCTTTCCAGGATAAAACAAAGGTGGCCCAGGAGGATGGCTTCCTCGCCATCCTCAAAGACCTCCTTAAATCCTTCAATTAGTCGATTGTTTTCCAAGCTGTTTCCAGCGCGATCTTCATCATCTCATCGAATGATTCCTGTCTTTCCATTACAGAAAGTTCTTCGCCTGTAAACACATCATCAGAAACAGTCAGAAGTCCCAGGGCTTTCTTCTTCAAATGAGCAGCCGTCATATAAAGTCCTGCTGTCTCCATCTCTACACACAACATTCCGTAGTCTCTTAATTTCTGATTCAGACCCGGATCTGCATTGTAGAACATATCAGAAGTATAGATCGGACCAACTTTCATGCTGGCGCCGATTTCCTGTCCTGCTTTTACCGCATAATCCAACATTTCATAGTTCGCAGTCGGTGCCAAGATTCCCTGGAATCCATACTGTACTGCAAAGTTGGAATTGGTAGATGCACTCATTGCCACAACCACATCACGTAAGTTGACATTTTCACTGATCGCTCCTGTGGATCCGATCCGGATGATTGCCTCTACTCCAAAGAAACTGTACAGGTCATATGCGTACAATCCGATGGACGGAATTCCCATTCCGCTTCCCATTACGGAAATCTTTTTGCCTTTGTAGGTTCCGGTATATCCGTACATGTTACGTACAGAGTTAAATAAAACCGGATCCTCCAGATAATGTTCTGCTACATACTTTGCTCTCAGTGGATCGCCTGGCATCAGCACAGCCTTTGCCACACTACCCTCCTCAGCCTGTATACATGCTGAAGGTGTTGTAATCATAGGTTCTTCCTCCTGTTATCGTTTTAATTTTTAATTATTTCAGTCCCGGGAAATCGTCCGGTGTATATCCGTTGTCTCCGGATGCCGGTACAACTGTTCCCTCTTTCATCAGGTCATAAGACTCGTTCAGTTTGTCGATGGTTCCCTGAGATAACTGCTGTCTTCCCTCTTCTGTTACGATACCAACAGAGTCTGTAGAGGAGCTCAGGATCTCGTTCTTTCCTTCAAACTTACCTTCTTTAATCAGATTCAGTTCGTTGTAAACTACAACGTCCATTTTCTTCAAAGCAGAGGTCAGGATAATGTTGGAGTCTCCGTTTACACCATCATCATACTGGTCAACGTCAACACCGATTACCTTAGCATCTGTTGATTCTTTTGCAGATGTGAATACACCCATTCCACCTGCACCGGCAGCTACGAAGATAATATCAACGCCCTGGTCGATCAGAGTATCGCCAATTACTTTTCCGGTTGCAACATCAGAGAAGGATCCGATGTAGTTACCGCCAACGTTTTCACCGTTCATGTCAGTTCCTGCATAAGACGGAAGTTCAACCAGTTCTGCGGAAGAACCGTATTTTGCGTTTGCGTATGCGACACCGCTTTCAAAACCAAACTGATAGTTTGTGTTAGACGGATATGCGATACCATTTACAACTGCAACTTTTCCGGTCTTTGTTTCCAGAGCTGCTGCGATACCAGCCAGGAAACCGGATTCCTGCTCTGTAAATGTCATGGAATAAACGTTGTCAAGTTCTACTTCTGTTCCGTCAGAATTTGTAACTGCGGAGTCTACCAGGATAATGTCTTTGTCCGGGTTGTCTGCTGCGATCTCACCGATTGCTGCGAAGTTGTATCCCGGAAGTACCAGTACATCGTAGTCAGCGATGGTATCCTGAACAGCCTGGATACACTGGCTAAGATCTGCTGTGTTTACTTCTTTCACGGTTGCATCCGGATTCTCATCGATAAAGTCTACGATACCATCATAGCAGTTCTCATTATAAGATCCGTCATCGATGGTTCCGTCTGCTGTAAGGATACAGATGTTCAGACCGGATTTGTCACTGGAATCTGAAGAATCCTTGCTGCCTTTGTCCGGATTGCCTGCGCAGCCTGCTAACATGGATACTGTCAGTGCACCTGCAAGCAGGGAAGCTAAAATTTTCTTTTTCATTCTTTGTCCTCCTTTGCTGGAACGCATTTTATTGTGGTATGCCGACGATATGGTGTGTACCGTCTGTGGACATACGTAAAATAGTCGGCAGTCCTCCTGCCCTGACTATATTTACCGGAATAATGCTGCGATACTCTCTGTAAACGGCGGATAGCAGATTCCCTTCTCGGTTACGATGGCTGTGATCAGTTCATGATCTGTCACATCGAAAGCCGGATTGTAGCATTTTACTTCTTTTAACGCTACCGGTTCTGCATAGAACTTCTCCTTGATCTCTTCCGGATCACGGAGCTCGATCTTAATATCATCGCCGGTCTTGCAGTTCATATCAATTGTAGAGGTCGGTCCCAGTACATAGAACGGGATTCCGTAATGTTTTGCCAGGATGGCTACTCCACTAGTTCCGATCTTATTTGCCGCATCACCGTTGGCTGCCACACGGTCGCATCCAACCATACATGCCTGGATCCATCCGTTCTTCATCACGATACTTGCCATGTTGTCACATATTAGTGTAACATCTACGCCGGCTTTAGACAACTCATAAGATGTAAGTCTTGCTCCCTGAAGCAAAGGTCTTGTCTCATCTGCAAAGACTTTGATGTCCATTCCCTTTTCTTTTGCCAGGAAAAATGCGCCCTGTCCGGTTCCATATCTTGAAGTAGCAAGCGGTCCTGCATTGCAGTGAGTCAGGACTCCGTCTCCCTCGTGAAGCAGGGATAAGCCATATTCGGAAATCTTACGGCACATTTCAATATCTTCTGCGTGGATCGCTTTGCATTCTTTTTCCAGAAGGCCGAGAATTTCTTTTACCGGCTTGTCTGCATTTGCCTTTACCACATCTTCCATACGGTTCAATGCCCAGCTTAAGTTTACAGCGGTCGGTCTGGAAGAATTCAGATACTCTTTCTGCTCATGGAATGCTGCAAGGAACTGATCATAGTCCTCTGTCTCGATCTGCAATGCCAGACAGTAGATTCCATATCCTGCGCAGATACCGATAGCCGGTGCACCACGCACCTGAAGTTTGTAGATTGCATCCCAGATGTCTTTTCCCGTGGACAATGTCAGATATTCTGTACGGTTCGGAAGCTGTGTCTGATCAATGATCACCACACTCTTTCCATCGTCACTCAATCGAACATTATCGATGTGTGTCACTTTCTTGATTTCTTCGTTCATCCCTAATTGCCTCCTTGTTTAATTTATCATAAATCACATTCCCGTGATTCTGTCACAATCAGTCTGGTCTGATTCCGTCCCAGAAATTCTTCCCATTCTTTCTGCTGTTCCTTCGATTTGAAACGGTCGATTACCATCACGTCGATCGGCTCGAAATCACTGATCCTGTAATATTTCTTCAGATCCAGTTTGGTATGATCCACCGCCAGCACAATCTTTGCCGCATGGCTTAACAGGCAGCGTCTGACGGCTCCGTTTCGTTCTCCGCCATCGGTCAGACCGCTCTGCATATCCAGTCCCCGGCAAGATAGAAATCCCAGATCCAGGTAATATTCTTTCAGCATATCTATCGCAGATCTTCCCACAAAACTCTGGTTTTTTCTGTCATATTCTCCGCCCAGACAGACCAGCCGCACATTGGGTTGATCTTTCAGTTCTGCAAAGACTTTTCCGGAATTGGTAAAAACCGTCAGATCTTCCAATCCTTTCAGTTCTTTTGCAATGGCCTGACAGGTGGTACTTTCATCTAAAAAAATCGTGTCTCCGGAATGGATCATCCCGGCACATGCTTTTCCGATCTGCCGTTTCTCTTCCGGATACAGGGAAGCCCTCAGTTCCGCGTGGACTTCATTCTTTACACCTTCTATTATGTAAGCACCGCCATACGCACGTAAAATCCTGCCCTCTTTCTCCAAAGCGATCAGATCCTTCCGGATCGTTTCGTTGGTCACATCAAATCGCTCACACAGATCCTTGACCAGCACACTCTTCTCCTGCTCAATCATCTGGTAAACAGCATCTCTTCTTTCTCTTGTGAGCATAACACCCTCCCCGGATTCCAAAAAATCCCTTCGCTTCCAAGAAACGATGTCAACGTTACGAATGTATTAAGAATCATACCACACTTTCCATTCTTTTTCAACAAAACCCAAGCAATTTTAAACGTTTTTCCAAGCAATTTTACCAAAATCCAACATTTTTCGCTTTTAAACTTCCAATAAAATCCATTTCACTTTGAATCCACTCGCAATCCATCTTCAAATCCACCTGCATAATCCGACTTCAATCCGTCCTTTGCTTTCTTGCTTTCCAAATTTACTTATGCTACAATACTCCCAATGACAAGACACCTGTAAAGCAGATAAAATTTCTTAATTAACAGTGAGTAAAGAATGTGAGGATTTGTATTATGAAGAAATTTTTTATTGACGGATTAAGCGGCATGGCTCAGGGGCTGTTTGCCACTTTGATCATCGGTACGATCATCCAGCAGATCGGAACCTTTGTAGGCGGCACTCCCGGAGCCTTAATCTATGTGGTCGGAAAAATGGCTGCTGCCATGACCGGTGCCGGAATCGGTGTGGGCGTGGCCCGCAAATTTAACGCAGACCAACTGGTTGTGGTTTCTGCCGCAACTGCCGGTATGGTCGGTGCTTTTGCCGGAAAGCTCCTTGCCGGTCAGGTTCTGACCGAGGGAAACATGCTTCTGATCGGCCCCGGCGAACCTCTGGGAGCTTTTCTCGCAGCTTATGCTGCCATTGAACTGGGCGGTCTTCTCTCCGGCAAGACCAAGATTGATATCATCCTGACACCACTGTTTTCCATCGGATGCGGATCTGCCGTGGGACTGATCCTTGGCCCGCCGATCTCAACCTTTATGGCATGGCTCGGCTCTCTGATCAACTGGGGAACGGAACAGCAGCCTCTGGTCATGGGCGTGGTAGTCTCTGTCTTAATGGGCATGATCCTGACTCTTCCTATCAGTTCCGCTGCCATCGGTGTGGTCTTAAATCTTTCCGGTCTGGCTGCCGGAGCTGCTACCATCGGCTGTTGCTGTAATATGATCGGATTTGCCGTTGCCAGCTTCCGGGAAAATGGAATCGGCGGATTTATCGCGCAGGGAATCGGAACTTCCATGCTTCAGGTTCCGAACATCCTGAAAAAGCCCATTATCTGGCTTCCTGCCATTCTTTCCAGTGCGATCCTGGGTCCTGTGGGCACCATGCTGTTGAAAATGACCAGCAATGCCACAGGTTCCGGTATGGGAACCGCCGGACTGGTGGGACAGATCATGACCTGGCAGACCATGGTTCCTTCTGAGCCCGCCACCATCGTCCTGATCAAGATTCTGGTCATCCAGATTATTCTCCCGGCAGTTGTGACTCTGGCTATTTCCGAATTCATGCGCAAGAACAACTGGATCAAATTCGGAGACATGAAGCTGGATCTGTAACTCAACTTCCAGCCGGTTACTGTTCACAGATTTCCTGTAAGCAGTAACGCATCTCGACTTTCTGTCGGATCTATGGTATAATATGTATAGATTTTCAGACAAAAAGGAGAAATTTTTATGCAACGCGCAGTAGAGGACGCTATCAAAAACTATGAAAATGTTGATAGCTGGAAAACCATTATTTTTCTATATAACGCTGCTTTAAAAGAAGTAGGAACCAAGCTTGAGATTTTAAATGAAGAATTTCAACATGTTCACCAATATAACCCAATCGAACATATCAAAACCCGAATCAAGACACCGGAAAGTATCGTCAAGAAGCTCCACCGTTACGGTTATGAGACTTCTATCGAAAACATGGTCAAGTACATCAACGACATTGCCGGAGTCCGGCTGATCTGTTCTTTCACATCTGATATCTATCGTCTGGCAGAGATGATCGGAAATCAGGACGACTTAAAGGTACTGTCCATCAAGGATTACATTAAGAACCCGAAAGAGAGCGGTTATAAGAGTTATCATATGCTGGTTTCCGTCCCCATCTTTTTATCAGACGGACCGATCGATACCAAAGTAGAAATTCAGATCCGAACCATCGCCATGGACTTCTGGGCAAGCCTGGAACACAAGATCTATTATAAATTTGAGGGAAATGCTCCGGAACACATCAGCCGGGAACTGAAAGAATGTGCTGACATGGTCTCTGAACTGGATGATAAGATGCTCTCTCTGAACGAAGAAATCTTAACCTTCAAGGCAGTCACCGAAGAACTGGAGCAGAAAAAATTAGAACAGTCTTAAAAAAAGTCATCCGCGACAGGAATTATTCTCCTGTCACGGATGACTTTTTTAAAGGTTATGTACCATTGGACGAGGACTAGTGCGAACGGTTCCTGTTGCAAACTTTTGCGAGGATGATTAGACGATTAAGTTTTACTCATTTCGGATTGCCGCCAACGGACTTAATTTCATTGCCCGCACTGCCGGGAAGTATCCTGCCGCCATTCCTACCATCGTTGCGAACAGAATCGACAGCAGGGACAGCCAGATCGGAATATAGGAAATATTCCCATCCAGCCCCATACTTCCGCTGCCTTGTGTCAGGAAATTGATAATCGCGGAAAGCAGGAAACTTACGATATTTCCGATCACACCTCCGCCAAATCCCACAAAAGCTGCTTCCAGCAAAAACATCTGTTTAATATTTTTCAGGCTGCATCCCAGGACTTTGATAACTCCAATCTCTTTTGTCCGTTCATAAATAGACATCATCATCGTATTGGCAATTCCAATGGCAGCTACCAACATGGATACCGCACCGATTCCACCTAATACTGCTTCCACCATCATAAATTCTTTCTGGGCACTCTTCATATATTCTGCGTTGGTATTGGTCTGATAACCCAGGTTCTGGATGGTCGCTGCCAGATTCTCTACCTGGTCCAGATCATCCGCCTGTACCTTCAAAGAAGTATACGCAAAAAACTTATAGGGTTTTCCGGTCTTTGTGGTGGGCTGTCCCGGAATTGCACTTCCCGCATATTCCTTTTGTAACATTTCCTTCAATTTATAAATATCACAATATACATAGTAGGAATTCGCTGTGTAAGTATTGATATCTCCATCGATCACACCACTTGCATGTACCACATATTTTTTCGGATTTTTTTTCACCGTGGAAGCCCCGTCCGTTCCGGAATCTCCACTGCCCCCCATGCCACTCGTGCCTGCGCCCTGGTTAGATTGACTCTGAAAATATGCATCCTGATCCAGAATCAGAAACATCTGGTCTTTCCGAAAATCAATATCCGGCAGCTCCTGGGTATCCCAGTATCCTCTGTCTGTTCCCTTTTCATTGAACATGGTCGGAATCAGGTTACCAATTACCAGATCCAGATTTCCTGAATTCGGATCCGGCAGACTGCCTCCTGCTGCCAGTTTCATATTCTGTCGTACCAGTTCTTCATGAGTCATTCCAACAAGGGTAATATTTCCATAATATTTTCCGGTCAATATCACCGAATTCATTTCCAGCGTCGGCGTTACACTCTTCACATGTTCCAAAGCAGATAGCTGTTTGACTGTATCCTCCGTCACATACTTATTCGACTCTTCTTCTGAACCGTCCGAATAGTACATCGCCTCTCCTACCGGAGCCCCGGTCACAGTAATACTGGTCATACCGCCTGACTGCTCCACTTCCCGGTACAGAGACTGTTGAAGTCCCAGCCCCAGAGAAATCATGACAACGATCGATGCGGTTCCGATGATCACTCCCAGGATCGTAAGCAGCGTCCGAAGTTTTCTTCGCTTCAGGTTGGAGCTACTCATCCTCAGTAAATCGATCCACCTCATCCATCAAATCCTCCTCTTCTAACTGGGCCCGTTTTTTCTTCTTTTTCTTTGTGATTACAACAGCCGCTATCACCACAGCCACTGCCAGGATCAGAATCAGGATTGGAACCATCGGAAGTCCTTTGGACTGTTCTTCTTCCTCCATCGGCATTGCCGTATCGTCTACGGCCGGTGTCACCTCGATATTAAATTCCTGTTCTACCTTGGATTCATTTCCCGCTTCGTCCTCGTATGTCACGATCATCTTACAAGGCTGATCCATGCTTCGCTCTGTATCTCCATTTATCATGCCATCGATGGTTCCTGTCGCACCAGACTCTACATTACCCACAAAGACATCCTGTCCTGAAATTCCTTCTCCTTCAAATTTTGCCTTTACATTATAAAGCTTTGTCCGGCCGGTATTGTAAAGATTGCAGGTAATATTTGCTTCCTCTCCCACTGCGATAGACGATGGGGAAATCTGTAACTCACTGAATTCAAATCTGGCTGCCTGCTTCACCGGAATTGCCAGACTGGAAGACGCTTCATACTGTCCTCCATTTCCATCTTCATATTTCATGGACATATCGATACTGTATGGTTTCTGTACCAGGTCTGCCCTTGCATTCAGCTGAATGGAAATCTCTTTTGTCTGATTTGCCGGAATCTTTTCCAGATAAATGGAGCTTCCACCGGAAGCCGGAAGGAATGCCGGTGCCTCCGCCGCTGCCTCAGTTCCGGAAGCCGGTGCCTGAAGATCAAACAACATATTGGAGACCGCTGTGCTCTTGGACGTATTCTTCACTTTAATAATCAGTTTGAAATCTGAACCCGCATTGACATCCCCCGGTTCCGTCCGGAATCCTTCCACGATCACACGCGGAACTGAAGTGCTGGCAGAACCACCGGTCGCAACCGGCTCGCTGTTGTAGACATCGCCTCCGCTCATGGCTGACAGATCTGCGCCTGCTCCCGCATCAGAGCCATTGGAATCAGAAGAACCTGCCGCTGAATTCCCTCCGTCCTGTGACGGTGCCGGATCTTCTTTCGGTGCTGCCGTTGTGGTTACATACAGCAATTTTTCCATCTGATATTCCTGACTGCCATCATCACAGCTTACCTGGAATTTCAGTCCGTAAGATTTACTTTCCACATCCTGACGCACCTTCAACTGATCAAAAGAAACGGTTCCGTCTTTTCCCGCTTCAATGGTTCCCAGATCCTTTTCATAGTTCCATTCCCCAATCTCAAACGGCCAGTCTGAGGCATTGTCGATCACCGGTGTCACACGAACGTTTTGAACCGCTGCATTTCCTTTGTTCGTCACTTTTACTTTCAGGGAAATTCCATCCTGCCCTGCTTTATATTTCGGAGCCGTCTGACCGTCCCCCAGACTTAAACGTACCGGAGAAACTGCCTTTGCATCTGCCGTTATCTCAATTTCCTGTGTTTCCTTTGCCAATACTTTTTCCGGTAATGCTGCACCAAGCGAAACGCTTAACATGCAGATTCCCAACACTGCACTGATGATTTTCTTCTTCCTTTTCATGTCTTTTATGCCCTCTCCTTTTCCTTCTTATTATTCTTATCGGCTTGGACTCGTTCGTCTTTTTTCACTGGATTTCGTTCTGTCTTCTTTCCTGTGCTTCCCTCGTCTTTCTCTTGTAGACTTTCTTCCTTCTCATGATGATTCTCTTCAATCTTCACGATCTTTCCATCGATAATATGAAAGACACGATCTGCATATTCCGCAAGATGATTATCGTGGGTTACCATTACCAGTGTTCTTTTTTCTTTACGTACCACATCCTGCATCAGATGCATGACATCTTCTGAGGTATGAGAATCCAGATTTCCGGTTGGCTCATCCGCAAAAATAATCTCCGGTTCTACCACCAGTGCCCGCGCCACGCCTACTCTCTGCTGCTGTCCTCCGGACATCTGATTCGGAAAATGTTTTTTATGCTTTTTCAGTTTCACCAGATCCAGCATCTTATCTGCTTTTTTCAGCCGCTCTGATCTTGGGACTCCACGAAAACTAAGCGGAAGTGCCACATTTTCCACGGCATTCATTGTCCCGATCAGATGGAATGACTGGAAAATAAATCCTACATTTTCCCGTCGAAAACTGACCAGTTCATCTTCTTCCATATGTTCGATATGCTGTCCGGCGATGATCACTTCACCCTTTGTCGGTTTCTCCAGACCTGCCAGCATATTCAACAGGGTAGATTTTCCGGAGCCGGATGTTCCCACGATGGCACAGAATTCTCCTTTTTTTATCTGAAAGTCCACGCCGTTTAAAGCCCGGACTACTTCATCTCCTACCCGGTATAGCTTATACAGATTTTTTACTTCAATCGCATATTCCACACAATCCCTCCCACTCCATTTTTCTTTATCTTATAATATATTTCATAATATTTCCTCACTTAATTTCTGAAGACTTTCTTAAGATGCTTCTCCGCAATGCAGAAGTCGCCCATTTTGTCGTATGCTTGGCAACGCAAAACGGAGAATCACATCACATTTCTGTGTGTAACTCTCCGTTATTCTGTTCGTTGCTCTATTCTTTTTACCTTCGCTCCGCCTGTCAGTCCGGCATTTATTTACTGTCTTTTGCTTACACAATCCGATGCCGGATTTCAGTCTTTCCATGTCTTTATTTCGACTCAGTCAACAGCTCTTCCGCAATGTTTCTCGCATGGTCTGAAATACGTTCCATACATACCAGTGCATCCAGGAACACGATTCCCGGATCCGTCGCACACTGTCCGTTCGCCATTCTCTGCATATGATCCGAACGCAACTGCACTTCCAGATCATCCGCCTTCGTCTCTTCTTCAATCACTTTCATTGCCATTTCCGAATCCTGGCTTTCAAATGCCAGTAAGGCACAATGATAACTCTTGATACAGACGTCGATCATTTCTTTCATCTGCGCTTTTCCAATCTCTGAAAACTCTGCCTTTCTCTCATACAGTGTTTCCGCAAACTCGGATACATTTTCACAGTAATCGCTGATCCGTTCCATATCGGATAATATCTGTAAAAGTCCCGCTACTTCTTCGTGTTCTTTCTCACTGATGGACAGAGTACTGATCTTAATGACATATTCAGTGATTCCCCCACAGAGCCGGTCCACTTTATCTTCCATCTCTTTGATTTCCATAATATCCTGAAAATCTTTGGTAAACATCACATTTCTGGATTTCTCCAGGGTATCCTCTACGATATGTCCCATACGGGAAACCTCACTCAAAGTCGTCTGCAACGCCAGGCCCGGAGTTTCCAGCATACGCTCGTCCAAAAGCACTTTGCTGTCGTCGTTCTGTTCTTCCTCTTCAACTCGTCCGATCTTCTTTGCCAGTTTGATGATCAGGTCAGAAACCGGGAAGAGCAGAACCGTGGTACAGATATTAAATGCAGTATGCACGGCACTAATCTGGGTCTGGCTGATGATTCCTGATCCCATATCCGGACGTATCACCTGGAAGAATACGATCGCCAAGACGGAAAAAATAATCGTTCCAATGATATTAAACAACAGATGCATGATCGCAGCTGTCTTTGCATTTCTCTTTGCACCTACACTGGACAGCATCGCAGTCACACAGGTACCGATGTTCTGACCCATGATGATATAAATCGCTGCATTAAACGGAACCAAACCTGCCGCCGCCAGACTCTGCAGAATTCCCACGGAAGCAGAAGAACTCTGAATAATTGCCGTAACCAGTGCTCCGGCTACGATTCCCAAAAACGGATTGCCGCCCAAAACCACAAACATATTTCGGAATCCTTCTGACTGCTGTAACGGAGATACTGCAGATGACATGGTCGTAATTCCCACGAACAACAGACCAAATCCAATGATGATACTGGAAATGTCTTTTGTTGATCGTCTGGTTCCTGTCAACATGATCACCACACCGATGATGATGGCAAGCGGTGCCAGATTGGCAGGACTTAAGAATTTTGCCCACTCCACACTGGAAACCAACCATCCGGTCACGGTCGTTCCGATATTCGCACCCATAATCACGCCCATGGCCTGATTCAGATTCATAATTCCCGCATTTACAAATCCCACTACCATAACGGTCGTTGCTGAAGAGCTCTGAATCACCGCTGTGATAAGAGCTCCCAGAAGCACCCCAAAAAACTTGTTCTTTGTCAAAACCTCCAACAGAGATTTCATTCGATTTCCGGCTGCATTTTCAAGTCCCTGTGCCATGATCTGCATGCCGTATATAAACATTCCCAGTCCCCCGACGAACGGAAGAATAATGTTAACGTAATTCATACAATCCTCCTGATATTCTTCATCATTTTCTCATCAAACCTTCTCATTAACGGTCTTACGATAACATTATTATCCTGAAAATACAATAAAGTTTACGATCATTCAACTTTTATTTTACATAGATTTAACATTCTATTTTTTCATCCTCGGTTCGAACAGAAATGAAGCCAGATACCCGAAAATCAATGCCGCCGAAATTCCCACAGCACTGGCTTTAAACCCGCCCATAAAGATTCCGATAAACCCTTCTTTCTCCACAGCCTCTTTCACGCCCTGCCACAGCGTATTTCCAAAGCCCAGCAACGGAACACTAGCGCCCGCATGAGCAAATTCTTTCAACGGTTCATACAGATTACAAAAACCAAGAATAGCTCCACTGCATACCAACAGTACCATAATCCTCCCCGGCATCAGTTTGGTGCGATCCAACAGGATCTGGCTGAGTGCACAGATCAGACCGCCCACCCAGAATGCATGCACATAATTCATCCCGATTCTCCTCTTTTCCACCTTATATTCTCTTATATTTTTTTCAGCTCACGATTTCCCTTCCACTGTTAATAATTAACTCTACAGTCACATCGGAGCATACGCGATTTTTCTGTCAACGGACAGTCTGCCCGTCCATCATCCACATTTCAGAAATCGCATTTTTCTCAACAGTGCTCCAACAAAATGGCATGTGCGATTCCCGGCACACTCTTCCCTTCGTTGAAGCTGACCGTTGACATCAACGCTCCCGTCGGAACAAACAGCACTCTCTTCCATTCTCCCTTCCACAACCTCGGCAAAATATACGCAGATAACGTGGTGGCGGCACAACCACAACCACTGCCTCCTGCATGCGTATCCTGTGTTTCCTGATCAAAAATCAGTTTCCCACAGTCTAAATGTTTCTTTTGCAGGACGATTTCATTTTTTTCCAGAATATCCAGCAGAATCTCACTGCCAATATATCCCAGATCACCGGTGATAATCTTATCAAAAGAGTCCGGTGTCATTTGAAAATCAGTCAGTGCTCTGTGGATCGTATCTGCCGCAGCCGGCGCCATACAGGCTCCCATATTCTGGGAATCCTTCAGTCCGTAGTCCACAATCTTTCCGATGGTCACTCCCCGGATCCTCACATGGCTTTTTTCTTTTCCACTTTCCAAAACACTTTCAATTCCACTACCACCTTCAGAGCTTCCACCGCGCCCCAGCAGGAACGCTCCGCTTCCTGTCACCGTCCACTGTGCACTTAAAGGCCGCTGGTTCGCATACCCCAACGGAAACCGGAATTCTTTCTCCGCACTCCCAAAATGACTGGAAGTAACCGCAAGTGTATAATCCGCATAACCGCCCGCTACCGTCATGGCCCCCAATGCCAGTGCCTCTCCCGAAGTCGAGCACGCTCCGTAAAGTCCAAACAGCGGAATCCGGAAAGGTTCCACCCCCATAGAAGTCGCAATCCCTTGCCGCAGCAAATCTCCACCAAACAAAAACCGTACCTCTTCCGGTTCCGTCTTCCCTTTTTGCAGTGCCAGAAGACATGCTTCCTTCTGCATTGCACTTTCAGCTTCCTCCCAGGTAGATTTTCCAAACAGGTCATCGGGATTCACCAGATCAAAGGCATTTCCCAGAGGGCCCTCTCCTTCTTTTTTTCCTACCACCGAGGCATGGCTTACGATAAATGGTGCCTGATCAAATTGAATACTTTGTTCTCCTTGTTTTCTTTCCATAAAAAAACTCCTTGTCCCAAGCAATACTGTTAGTATACTCAGAACAAAGAGTTTTATTCTTCTGAACTGTCAGAACTGTCGGATGCCAGAACATCTGAAATCGAATTGTCTGTCAGGAATGTATCCATATTATATAAAAATAACACATCTGTAATTCCTTTACTGGAAATCAACTGATCCACATTGTCATAATAATATCTCGGATCCACCATCACGATTTCATTATAATAAGGAATCAAAAACGGGACAAAACAATTGGCATAAGAATCCTTAAATACCAGAAGCCGGTTTTTCGTATCGTTGGCAGTTGTAATATCAACCAACGCATGGTTTCCGCCAAAGAATACCTGATACTTGTCCTTTTCTTTCAGCGCATCCCTGTCATAAACGGTGGCACGCTGCTCTTTATTATCCGAATCCGTCACCAGATACTCTGTCTTTCCGTCCTTCGGTGCATAAACCTGGATGGAATCTTTCCCACTGTGATATCCGCTCCTGGATGCCAACGTTCCGGAGAAATCCGTGGTCACCGTATAAATATCATAATTCGTGACAGGGTCTGTAATTCCCAGAGATTCTGCCGCATCTTCAAATGCAAGGCAGGCGCCCTTACTGGTCCAGTGATGATCGGTCTTATAATAAATCTGCTCATCCTGATGCTTTTTCAGGGTTCTGGTCACATCAATACAGTTGACCGTTCCGGAAAGTTCCTCCCGGATCTGTTTCATATCCTCACTCTGATCCCGGACAGGCGCACCTTTCGGCAGCTTGTCCTTCAGCACATACGCCGCATTCGGAATAATCATGACATTGACATTCAGACTGGAATTTTTATCTGCCAGATTACTGATTGCCGCCAGATTTTCTTTGACTGCCTTTTCATTCGGCTCTGACATCGCCTGCATCAGGTACTTTTCCTTTCCCAGATACACTCCGTTAAATTCCCGTTTTCCGAGAAGCATATCCGAGCGTACTTTCAGGCTGACCCACCAATCCCTGAAAATAAACTGATCCGAGGTATAGGACTCCATATCCTCCATAAAACTTTTGGATTTCAAAGTTTCCGGATTCAGCTTCGGTCTCTGGGTCAGGATTCTGTTTTCCTCTGCGGAAAACTTCACATCCGGTTTGATCAGACTTGCAATGGGAAGTACCACCATCGGCACTACCAACAGCAACGCTACCGCAAGTCCGGTTGCCCTTCGCCGTCTTTTTTTATATTTTTCATATCGTTCCTGCTTTTCGCTGTCCATTTCTATCCTCCGATACCCGTTTTTTCACACGGATCATTTCCCAGGCATCACAGTTGTATACGCCTGCATATCTCCTGCATTTTTCCGAGTGCTCCACTCGCTCAGATTCTGAACCCGGAAGTCTCTGTTCTAATTCTGCACCTTTGTTCAGTTTCTCAGGCACTGCGTCCGGAAACTCCGTTTCTCAGACTGTAAGACTAGAATCTGAAATACAGGAACGGGTTGTATGTGGCGTTTACAAGATAGGCCGTACAAATCAGAAAGACCACCGCATATGCCACAATACATAACATCTGTCGCATCTTGCTTCTGCTGCACATTGCATGTTCAAACCGCTGATAGATCAGTGGCGTGCTGCAAAGGAGCGCAGCGATTCCAAGAATCAGCGTTGATTTCAGATAATAAAATCCGGTCCAGTCTGCCAGACCATGTCCACCCACACAGAACATGGTTCCGATGTAAGAGGCAGCCCGTCCCATTCCCGGTGCGGCAAACAACATCCATCCGATCATAACCAACGCCATCGTATACAGATGTTTGACGGCCTGAGGCATCCGTTCCAATACCCCTTTTAATATATATTTCTCCAGACAGAGAAGTATTCCATAATATAAGCCCCAGAAAATAAAGTTCCAGGCTGCTCCATGCCACAATCCGGTCAAACACCAGACGATCATTAGATTGCGGATTGCTTTCGCCGTACTGCACCTGTTTCCTCCCAGCGGAATATAGACATATTCTTTAAACCAGCTGCTCAGGGAAATATGCCATCTTCTCCAGAATTCCGTGATACTGGTGGAAATATACGGATAATCAAAGTTCTTGATAAAATCGAATCCCAGCATTTTACCGAGGCCGATTGCCATATCGGAATAACCGCCAAAATCATAATAAATCTGCATGGTATAGGCAAAGGCTCCAATCCATGCCGTCAGCATGGAAGTTTCGGACGCACCCAACGCAAGAATGGAGTCATAGACCATTCCGATATTGTTCGCAAGGATCACCTTTTTCCCGAGACCCTGCAAGAACCACATGGCTCCGTCTCCGAATTTTTCTCTGGAAATTCTCCGGTGCTGCAACTGTCTTTCCACATCCGAATAACGGACGATCGGTCCTGCGATCAGCTGCGGAAACATGGATACATACGCTCCGAAGGTTATGAGATTATGCTGCGCTTCTACCTTTTTCCGATACACATCGATCACATAAGACATGGTCTGGAATGTATAGAAGGAAATACCGATCGGAAGGGACAGTGCGTGGTAAGAAATTTCAAACGGAAGCACCGCATTTAAGTTGTCCATGACGAATCCGAAGTATTTATAAAATCCCAGAATACAAAGGTTGATCACAACCGTCACGATCATGGCAATCTTTGCTTTCTGCTCGGATTGTTCTGTATTTTCTGAGCGAAATGCCTCAATCTCACGTCCACTGACATAGTTGATTCCGATGCTGAACAACATCAGAAGAACATAGACCGGCTCTCCCCAGGCATAGAAGATCAGACTCACCAGCAACAATACCAGGTTCTTCGCCTTAAAAGGTGTCAGATAATAGACCAGCAATGTGAGCGGCAAAAATATGAAGATAAAAAAGATACTGCTGAAGATCATAACATTCTTTCCGCCCTTTCTATAAACTGTCTAAGAATGCCTGACGGACTTTCGATGTATTTCCGCCAACATAATAAAGAATATAGTTTCCTTTCACTTCCAGTACATGATCCTTCAAAAGCTTTGTCTGTTCTGCACCATAGCCTTCAAAACTCTTCTTCTGGGTATCCAGCCGTTCTTCAATCGCATCCTGTACCGCATCGCTCTGAGACACGTCTGTCAGTTTGATCAGAAACAATTCCTTTGCATCCATATTGTCAGAAGGCGCATAGAGAATTGCCCCTTCATAATCCTTTGGATTTAATCCGTAAAACCGCTTAACCATACGGTTCTCTGAAGGAGAGGCATCCTTGAAGTCCGACACACTCACCACTGCTTTTTCCACCGTATCGATCTGCGCGTTGCTGATGGGATCTCTCCGCATATCGAACACAATAAATCCAAGTAACAATACCACCAGTGTGATCTTGATATAGGTATAATAATTCTTCATCACTCTTCTACCTCTGTCAGCATATTGGCTGCCCAATACTTATAGAATTCGGTTTCCACATGAAGTCCGTCTTCCTGATACAGATTTTCATGTTCCTTCGCCAGTTGGGTATTGTCAATATAAGGCCAGCCCTCTTCTTCGCACATCTTCTGAAGTGCGTCATTGTACTCATCAATTCTCGGATAATCCGGATCCGCATCCAGTCCCACACCCACTGCCGGGAGAATGGAATTGATATAGATCGTGGCATCCGGCAATGCCTTCTGAAGTTTCTTTACGACCTTGGCATAATCCTTGGCATAATCATCCGCATCCGGCCACTGTCCCAGTCCCACATCATTCAGACCGTAGCACAGGAAAATCATATCCGGATTCAAGGTCTTTAACTGATCCAGATATTTCGTGGCATCTGTAATAATTCCACCGCCTTCTGCCATTACCTGTTCTTCAGGCAGAAATTCATGGAAATAGAATCCAACCGCTCTGGAATCTCCCAGAATCACCGAATTGGAAAATTCTGACCAGACTGCATCCTCATCCGAATCCGCCAGTTCCAAGCCCATAGAAGATCTCACCGTCTTGATATTTGTCTGGATCTCTTTCAGATCCTGGCCTTCCAGTTCCTTTAAATAAGCCACTCCTTTTTTTACTTCTTCGGCTTCTTTATGCCGCTTTCTCATCCCGTTTATAAACACAAAAAGAAGGGCAGCAATAATCACTACTGCTGCCATCAGAAAAATCATCCTTTGTTTTTTGACTTTGTGTAATTGCTTTTCAGTCACTGAATTCCACCATTTCCTTTTACTGATAACACTCTGATGCCATTCTAACAAAATGCGACAGAAAAGTCAACGAAACAACGGCCTTCGCCGCCGTTCCAACACCATTTTCAGGCCAATTCCTGGTTTGGCTTTCTTCCTATCTTCCGAACAAAGAAAATCCTTTCTTTTCATACGGTTCTGTGGTCACATTTCCCGGAGTGTATCCGCTTTCTTTAATGACCTCTTTTACTTTTTCTTCATCCAGCGCTTCCTCTGCAATAATCTCTGTCACGCCCTTGCTGTGAGAAGATGACACCTTTTTCACATCAAATGCTGCTCGAATCGCATCATTTACATGTGCCTCACACATTCCACAAGCCATTCCTTCCACTTCTGCTGTAATCTTATACATCCTGGTTCCTCCTTTACCTCTTTACAGTTTGCCTGTATTCACTTTTAATTTTTCATTTTCTGGTTACATTTTATTTCACACGGATCACTTTGTATCCGGCTTTTTCGATTGCCTGTTTCAATTTTTTATCCTCTACTTCCGCATTGAGTACAACGGTTGCCACACCGCTCTGAAAGTCTGCGGTTGCCTCGTCTACTTCCGGCAATTCCTCCAGTGCCTTTTTTACATGGGCTTCACAGTGTCCGCACATCATGCCTTTGACCTGGATTGTCTTTTCCATAGAAGCGGCAGTTGCTCCGTCAACGGGGCCTGACCCTTTTGCCGTCATATCTCCATCGGGGCCTGACCCTTTTGCAACACACTTCCGGTCTTTCTTTGTGTTTCGGATATCAAACAGGTTCAGTCTCAGGGCATTGCTTACCACACAGAAACTGGAAAGACTCATAGCCGCTGCTCCGAACATCGGATTTAATTTCCAACCAAATAGCGGGATCCATACCCCTGCCGCCAGCGGAATTCCGATAATATTGTAAATAAAGGCCCAGAACAGATTTTCATGAATATTGCGAAGGGTAGCACGACTCAGCCGAATTGCTGCCGGCACGTCACTCAACCTGCTCTTCATCAGTACTACATCTGCCGCATCCATTGCAATATCCGTTCCTGCTCCAATGGCAATTCCAAGATCTGCCCTTGTCAGTGCCGGTGCATCATTGATTCCATCTCCCACCATGGCAACCTTCCCCTGACGCTTCAAGTTTCGGATCACCTGTTCTTTTCCATCCGGGAGGACTCCGGCGATGACCTCATCCACACCAGCCTGTGCACCGATTGCTCTTGCGGTTCGCTCATTGTCTCCGGTCAGCATCACCACATGGATTCCCATGTTTTTCAGTTCACTGATGGCTTGTGGGCTGTCTTTTTTGATCACATCCGCCACGCCGATGATCCCCTGAAGAACCCCGTCTTTTGCAAATGCAAGCGGGGTCTTTCCTGCTTCTGCCAGAGTAGCTGCTGCCTTTTCCAGTTCCTCAGAAAGTACTGCCTTTGTCTTCATAAACGCAATGTTTCCACCCAAAAGGGCCTGTCCCTTTTGAACTCCTTCCAAACCATTTCCAGGAAGTGCATGGAACTCTTCTAGCTCTTCACTCTGTATCTGCTCCTCCTCTGCTTTTCGGTTGATGGCTTTTGCCAGCGGATGTTCACTCTGTTTTTCCAACTGATATGCCATTTCCAGAAGTTCTCGTTCGGATACCTTTGCTGCCGGAATCAGATCCGTCACTTCCGGCTCTCCGCTTGTGATCGTTCCTGTCTTATCCAGCGCAACAACCTGTACTTTTCCTGCCTCTTCTAAGGATACCGCATTTTTAAACAAAATGCCATTCTTGGCACCCATTCCGTTGCCTACCATAATCGCAACCGGTGTCGCCAATCCCAGTGCACACGGGCAACTGATTACTAACACGGAAATTCCACGGGCAAGGGCAAATCCGAAGGTCTGTCCACACAACATCCAAATCAACGTTGTCACAACTGCGATTGTAATAACAACTGGCACAAAGACTCCCGACACCCGGTCTGCCACCTTGGCGATCGGAGCCTTGGTCGCTGCCGCATCGCTGACCATCTGGATAATCTGGGAAAGGGTCGTATCTTCGCCGACTCTTGTTGCCTCGCAACGGATAAATCCTGTCTGGTTTACCGTTGCCGCCGATACCGCGTCTCCCTCGGTCTTATCTACCGGAATACTCTCTCCGGTCAGGGCTGATGCATTGACTGCTGTATTTCCACTTATAATTACGCCATCCACCGGAATCTTTTCTCCCGGACGAACCACAAACTGATCTCCGACCTTTACCTGCTCTATCGGGATTTCCTGTTCCTCTCCGTCTTTCAAGATCACTGCCGTCTTCGGGGACAGTTTCATCAGACTTTTTAATGCGTCTGTGGTCTTGCCTTTGGATTTCGCCTCCAGCATCTTTCCGACTGTGATCAGCGCAAGAATCATGGCTGCCGATTCAAAGTAGAAATCCATCATATAATTCATGACCGCATCCATGTCCCCTCTGACTTGTGCTCCGGTCATGGCAAACAAGGCATAGGTACTGTAAACAAACGATGCCGCCGAGCCCAATGCCACAAGCGTATCCATATTCGGTGCTCGGTGCCAGAGACTTTTGAATCCGCTGATAAAGAACTTCTGATTGATCACCATGATAATTGCGGAAAGTAAGAGCTGAACCAGTCCCATCGCTACATGGTTTCCATCAAACCACTTCGGCAAAGGCCAGCCCCACATCATATGTCCCATGGAAAAATACATCAGGACGATCAGAAATCCCAGAGATGCTATCAGACGCCGTTTTAAAACGGGAGTTGCTTTATCTTCTAGGGCATCTTCCTCCGCGGAGTGACTCTGTGCCGCTGTCCCGGATCCATTTTTCACGGAAGCTCCGTATCCGGCCTCTTCCACCGCATGAATGATATCCTGTGCACTGGCCGTTCCCTCGACTCCCATGGAGTTGGTCAGAAGGCTGACCGAGCAACTGGTAACTCCCGGCACTTTTGACACTGCTTTTTCCACACGGCTGCTACATGCTGCGCAGCTCATTCCGGTTACTATATACTGTTCCATTCTATCTTCCCCTTGCTTTCTCTTTCTAAGCTTCTTCTCTTTCCCTTGTTCCTTTATTTTCAGGTAGATTATATACCCCATAAGGGTATATGTCAACCTGTATTTTTCTCAAATGAGTCTCAAATGAGTTTCTTCACATGAACAGGCTCTCCAATCTATCGGAAAGCAAACCTTCCATTGATTAAACTAATTGGAACACATGTAAAAAAAAGCAACCAGTGCACAGATTACTCTGGCATGGATGCTTCACAAATATCCAAATGCAGTTCTCATTCCGAGTTCCAGGACTTCGGAGTGTATTCTGAAAAACCTAGTTGCATGGAATATCACTTTAACAGACAACAAATTATACCACCAGCTTCCAGAGCCAGTAAATCAGCCCCAGAACCCAACTGGTAAAAATCCCATACAGGATCACCGGTCCCGCAATCGTAAAGATCTTGCAGCCGATTCCCATGACCTGCCCTTCTTTCTTGTATTCGATAGCCGGTGCCGAGACGGAATTTGCAAAACCGGTGATCGGAACCAACGCACCTGCACCGCCCCATTTGGCAATCTTCGGATAGATTCCTGTACCGGTTAGAAGCACGCTGATCAGCACCAGCAGCAGGGAGGTCCAGTTTCCTGCCATATCTTTTGACAGTCCATACTCCTCTTTCCCGATGGTCTGGATGATTTCTCCCAGCAGGCAAATGCTGCCGCCTGTCACAAAGGCCTTTGCCATATTTGCCCATAAGTTATGAACCGGAGTTTTCTGTTTGACATACTGCTCATATGCTTTCTGATCCTGCTTGTTCATAGTATCTCCTCGCTTTCTTACCATCTTTTCCAGAAGAACAGCAACGCTCCCAGAGTTTTTCCCAATGCAATTGCCAGAATAAACCAGGACAGATGGCTGGTTAGTTTTATTCTTCTTATGAAAATAGGATAGGCATTTAATACTTCCGCCAGTGCCATCGCCCAACACCCCACAAACACGCCCGCCAGACTTCCGTAAACAGCCAGAAGCCATATTACTCCCGACAATCTCCCCGCCTGATTCAGGGCATACACAGAAATCAGATTTCCGACGATTCCTCCCAGTGCCACTGCGTCCTCATACAAAAGGATCTTATTTCCCGTATGTGTTCGGTCCGCCAAATCAGAGATCACACCCAGACCGATGATAAAGGAGAACAGGCCGCCTGCCACCGTCACGCCGGCTCCCAGACCGGTCACTGCCAGCAATAGCTGTCTAATCCACATCCAGTTCTTTCCCCTTTCTGGAATAATTTTCCACCAGTGTCGTCTGGATATCATTTTCATACAACCGCATTTCCACTTCGATCGGTGTGGGATCCACGGAGAACCGTTTCTTGCCGAAATGATTAAAAAATACCAGAATTCCCACAGATACCCCGATACTGTATGTCAGTTCCAGAATGGTAAATCCCGTGCTTTCTTCTCCGGTTGCCCATTGATACAACTGTCCGAACAGAGTGGTTACATTTACATCATTGTTAAATGACATCATCGAAAATGCAGCCCCGAAAAAGGAAATCAGTACGACCAGAATCACTTTTCCACACTGGAACCAGGCGTTGGGCTTTTTTCCGCCTTCGTATGTGACGATCAAATCGGTTTCCCCCAAATTTTGAATGTCCAGCTCCGGAAAGTTTTGATGCAGCAAGGCAATAATCTCCAGAACTGAGACGACGACTCTGTGGCATCCTTTCTGCGGGAGTTTCAGGATCTTTTCTGTTTTGATCCTGTTTTTCAGATGGGGATCTGCACATTCCACCGCCAGCAGATCCCCCACGGTTATGTCTGTATGATCTATTTCTGCGTTGCGATCTCCTTTGATATATACGATCGGACGATTTACAGCCATGTTCTCACCACCGCAATCAGCGTTCCTTCACTGACTGTCGCATCCTTTTGATAACAACTCCATCCCCAGTAGATCACGCCCACACAGACCGCCAGTATCACAATCAGCATCAGGCAGAGATTTAATTTTTTTCTTCCGTCATCCATGTCCTTCACACTCCTTTTACAGGACATAGTATTTCTCATTTTTCTCAGATTATGCGGAAGACTTTTTTATTTCTTCCCCTTGTTGTCCTAAGTTTCTCAGTCGTTCCAGGATCTTTTTCTCCATTCGTGACACCTGCACCTGAGAAATTCCAAGACGCGCTCCCACCTCCGACTGTGTCACTTCCTGAAAATATCTCAGATAAATGACCTGCCGTTCCTCTTTGTTCAGTCCTTCCAGCAACTGATCTACCAATAGTCGATTCAGCACTTCTTCCTCCTTTGTTTCCTCTTCCACCAGCTTGTCCATCAGGCGGATCTCACTTCCATCCTGCTGATAAATGGAACGGTTCAGCGAATCCACTTCATTGCCGGACTCCAGCGCCCACACCACTTCTTCCTTCTCTACCTGGAGGAACTCTGCGATTTCCTCGATGGTCGGTTCCCGTCCCTGTTTTTTCAACAGTTCTTCCTTCGCCAGAAAAATTTTACAGGACAGTTCCTTCAGGGAACGACTGACCTTCAACATACCGTCGTCCCTTAAGAATCTTTTGATTTCTCCGGATATCATAGGCACTGCATAAGTTGACAACTTCACCTGATAATTCAGGTCAAATTTATCAATCGCCTTCAAAAGGCCAATGCTGCCGATCTGGAACAGATCCTCTGCCTCCACACCTCTTCCGAAGAACCGCTTTGCCACACACCAGATCAGTCCCACATTTTCTTTTACCAGTTGTTCTCTCGCTTCTTTATCTCCCTCGTGTGCCTGCTGAATTAACGAGAGTGTGTGGTCCATAACTGATTTCCTTTTCCGATCATTTTTTTCATCCGAACCAATGTCCCTTTTTCCGGTTCTGATTCCACCGTCAGATCATCCATAAAGGCTTCCATAAAAGAAAAGCCCATTCCGGAGCGTTCCAGTTCCGGTCTTGTGGTAAACATCGGTTCCATTGCCTTTTCCACATCCAGAATCCCGATTCCTGAATCCTGCACTTCTATGTACAGTGTCCTTCCCTGGATCCTGCAGCGGATTGTAATCTTCCCTTCCCTGTTTTCATAGCCGTGGATGATGGCGTTGGTCACGGCCTCAGACACTGCCGTTTTTACATCCGCCACTTCTTCCACTGTTGGATTTAACTGGGTTAGAAATGCGGCAACCGCCACTCTGGCAAATCCTTCATTGCAGGATCTGCTGTCAAACTTCAACTCCATTTCATTTGTGTCGTTCATATCGCTTCCTCCTCATATACATGCAAAATTTTTGTCACCCCGGACAGGATGAGAATCCGTTTCATCCGCTCATTCACATGGATTGCCCAGACTTCTCCGCCCATCAGATACAGATTTTTATACCGCCCCATGATCACACCGATGCCGGAGCTGTCCATAAAATCTGTTTCCTGAAAATCAAAAATCACAATCTTGATGTGATTGCGTTCGATCATTTCGTCTACTTCTCTTTTCAGTTCTTCTGCCGCGTGATGGTCTACTTCCCGTGGCAGAAAAATCGTAAGACTGTTTTCCTGAACCTGATACTTCATATACTCCTCCTCCATTTTTATAGCAAAAAAGAGAATGCAACTTCTGCATTCTCTTCTTTCGTTTTGTTTCTTTTATTTTCTTCGATTTTCTCTTCTTTGCTTCTATTCTTCGTCCTCGTAAGATTCATCGTCATACGAATCATAAGAGGAACTACTGTCCGACTGCGTCTGGATCTTTCCGTCCAATGCCTCCTGCGCCTGATCTGCCAGATCCGAATCCGGGAACAGTTCGATCACCCGCTTAAACTGCGTGTTGGCATTCTCTATATCCCCGTTTCTCGCATATGCCACGCCCAGATAATACAGGCCTTCCCCATCTCCGTAACTTTCATCCATCTTGATCACCTGTGTCAGTGCCTCGACGGCCCCTGCATAATCTCCCACATCAATGTCATTGACTCCGGCAGAATACTGACGATCACAGACTGCGGAGAAAATATCCCCTGCCAGACGGTCATAGAGCTCCTGTCCGCTGGTTCCCAATGAATCTCGGTTCACCAGAAGTAAGGTCTCCGCCATGGTCGCATTACTGTAACTTCCGTCATTATACTGATCTGATACCGTCATCAGATTTTCATAACTATCCTTGGTACTGGATGCGGTCGCTACGGCAGCCTGAGTCTCTTCGCTGTTATTGCGGTATTCATCCAGCGCTTTTTTCTGGGCACTGATCTGTGCCTGCTGTGCTGCATACTGTTGGCTGAATTCCTGAATCTGCTTTGTATTGGCATCTGTTCTGGACTGTATCACGGCCGGAAGAACCAAAAACCACAAGATCGCTGCACCGATCGCGATTCCCAGAGCCAGATTGACCGCGGTTACTTTCATTACCACGCCTTTCATCGCCGCACTCGCCGGCTGGATAATGGTTTCATTTCCAAGCTTGTAAGTGATGGTATTTGCCGCACGTTCTTTGGGTTCTCTGGAACGTTTTCCTTTTTTCTGCGTAATCTCATGGGTATAACGCAGTGTCATCTCATCGGTGGTATCCAACTTTCTTGCACTGCGAAGTACCTGAAGGGCCTTCGAATACTGTTCGGTATGAAGATACAACAGGGCCAACAGTTGCTGCGCCTTTAAAAACCCCGGCTGCGATGCCACGATCTTCTTTAACTGGATGATTGCCAGATCCTCGCCGCCTTGTTCACAGTAAGTCAGACACTGATTAAATTTCTTTACCGCCTGGTTGTATGCTTCCAGTTCACTCTGAGAGCTTCTTACATTCTCGATATAATAATTTGCAATGTTGTCATGGGCTTTCAGATTCTTGCTGATGATCCATTCCACCAACGCCTCTGCGATCTCTCCCCGTCCGTAATAAACCAACCCCAGCAGATTTCTCGCTGCGATATTTTCCCGGTTGTACTGAAGACTTTTCCGAAGAGAAAGAATGGCTCCGGACAGATCCCGGATCTGTGCCTTTCTCAACCCGTCATTATACCAGTAATTGGACTGATATAAGATCTTATCTTTATAATTCATTGATTTTCTCCATCATGCAGTCTTCGGAACTATTTCCCGGTCTGATCCATTACTTCCCGTAAAAGATCCGTCATATCCGACAGATCTTCCTGGTAGACCGCATCTTCTATATCCTCGACTTCCAGACTTGGTTTGAACTTTTTCAGCTCTTCCTCAAAATCCAACATACTTCTGACACCTCTTATTCATTATGATACTCCTGTTTTCGCGAAAAATCAGTACAGTTTCATGATACGCACTGTCCATAAAATTTTCAAGGCACCGGCCCTTCTTTTTTCGAAAATCGTACGCCCTTTTTCAACAAATTTTATGGCTGCTGCTCTGACACTGACTGTTCCGCTGCCTGATCTGTCTCCGGCTGTGCACCGTCGGCTTCCTGAGTCTCCTGCTCAGCCTTCCATGCTTCCCAGTCTTCTTTCTTCATCAGCTTGCCATCCTGGTAAACATAAGTCTGTGAAGTCCGGAAAATCGTGTTGCTGGATCCAACCTGGCTGATCTCCAGCTCATCTCCGTTTTCAAGCTTGGTATCCGTCAATTCAATTCTTGTATTATTCAGGAACTTACTGTCCTGTTTTTCATCATTTACATAAACCTTACTCCACTTGGTAAAGTTTTCTCCGTAAATACTGTACGTTCCGTCCAGTTGGGAAATCAGATCCGTGACTTCCACATCTTTGACCCCCATCTCCATGTGTCCTTCTGTGATCGGCGCACCATTCTTCTGATAAGCATACTGTTTGCCATAGAGGATGTCGTACTGCAGAAGTTCCAGATCCGCCTGATAATTCTTACTCTTTCTGCGGTTCTGATGATAATTAAAGACTGTACCCGCATGGATGTCCAGCCGGTCAAAAACTTCAGCCATAATCTGATATGCCGCAAGGTTCATATCTTTCTTTTCCAGTCCGATATTGTCCCAGATCACATAATTGGTGTTGTACAGATAGCGGCTCTTCAAATCCTTTGCTTCCAGTCCGAGCGTCGGAAGATGGTCTCCGTAAAAGACAAGAACGGTCGGTTCATTTCTCGCCTGTACTTTCTGGATCAGAGAACCCACGAATTTGTCCATCTCATGGACTTCATTGACATAATACTCCCATGCGTTTCGCTTTCCTTCGTCTTCCACACCGCCTACAATGATCTCCGGATTTTCCAGAACCGGTTCGGTCGGATAATCTCCGTGTCCCTGTACGCTGACGGTAAAGACAAAATCCCTGCCTTCTGTGGTATCCATAGATTCCATGATATTCGGAATCAGCACATCATCGGTAGCCCAGCCTTTCGGAGTGGTCTGAAGAATATTCATAAACTCCTTGCTGGTATAATGATCAAATCCCATGTTATTAAATACTTTGGCACGGCTGTAGAAATTACCACCGTTGTTGTGAAGTGCTTCGGTTCCATAGCCAAGCTTGCCAAGGGCACTGGCCGCACTTTCACAGACATTCTCTTTGACGTAGGTCTTGTACGGATATTCTCCCGGTCCGAAGAAACGCATACTCATTCCGGTCAGCACTTCAAATTCCGTATTGGCGGTTCCCGCTCCCACAGACGGTGCCTTAAAATACCCTCTGGAATAATTGGCATAGAGATTCCGTAAATTCGGGATAGGATCTGAGGAGAAGGTCAGCCATTCCACCTCTGTCGGATCAAAGTAAGATTCCAACTGGACGAACATAATATTCGGCAGTTCGTCCGTGGCCTTTCCGGTCACACTCTTGTTATAATCCCCGTTATCCGTGATCTCATCCATCGTCTCTTTGGTATAGTCTGCCGGTTCATTGATTCCGGTATTAAACACGCTGGCCGTAAAGCAGTATGGAAATCCATAATCTTCATAGGCAAATGCGATATTTCCGAAATAGTTGGACACCACGCGCTGGTCGATAGCAACATTGGTCAACACCACATAACCACCAATCCAGACTACCACGCCGAGCAAAGCCGGGATCCGGTAAATTTTCCCGGTATACTGTCCGCCTCTTCGCCACATGGAGATCACCCAGACCACCACTGCCACGATACCGATCGCAAGAAGGGTCAGCTCAAATGGATTAAAGTAGTTGTTGATCAGCGACACCGCATCCGATGCCACCTTCAGATCCTGCGCATTAAACGGGGTCACTCGTTTCATCAGCATATAGCCATTGCTGATTCCAAGAATCAGCCAGAATACGCTGAGCAGAATCCTGGTGAACACTCTCCGTTTAAACAGATATACAATGGAAAAAGTTGCAAAAATCAGATACGTGTTGAATAAAAATACCTTTGGTGATCCAATTAGGTAATTCCAGGCTGCAAACAGGGAATGCCTGGAAATCACTTCGATCAGAAAATTCAGAATACATGCCAGTACAAAGTGGCACAGCAACGACAGTCTGTTCATCCACTTATAGACCGGCTGCATCTTCTTTGCAAACGCACTGTTTCTGCGCTTTTCCAGAATCCGCGCCCTGCGTTCTCTTCGCGCTTTGATATACTGTTTGATGTCCCCCCACCTTATGTTTCTCACTCTTTGAAAAAAGCCCTTGATATCCGGCTTCTTTACCCGAATCTTTCGCATTCTGAACCTCTCTGTTTCATTTGATGTTTTCTTTTATCATGTCTAATTTATCACGTCTTACGTCCAACAGACTTCCTTTGTTCTTCCATCTGTCAGATTTCCCTCTTACAGAATCTTCAGACGTTCGATTACCTGCTCATACATCTGAGTATAAGTTTCCAGTTTTTCTTTTTCTTCATCCACCTTTGCCTTCGGTGCTTTGCTTAAGAACTTCTCATTGCCAAGCATTCCTTTCGCACGGGCAATCTCTTTTTCCAGTCTGGTCTTTTCTTTTTCCAGTCTGGCGCGTTCTTGCTCAAAGTCAACCAGTTCATCCAACGGCAGATAGACCGTTGCATCCGGCACTACGATGGAAACTGCATCGGATGCAATTCCTTCTTTTGTCTTCTGGAACAGAAGTTCTGTTCCGCCCATCAGACCGACTACAGAATCCGCAATCTCTGACAGGCCTTCTGTAATCCAATCCTCTCCGCATACCACATAAATCTTGGTCTTGCGATTGTTTGGAACATTCATCTCGGTACGAATATTACGGATTCCACGGGTGATAGCCTTATAGTGCTCGATGATCTGCTCATCTTTCTCGAAGTTCCATTCTTCTTTATAAACTGGCCACTCGGACATCATCAGGGATTCTTCCTCCGGAACCAGCGCTCCGTAAATTTCCTCTGTGATAAATGGCATAAACGGATGAAGCAGTTTCAGCGCCTGTTTCAGAACCGTCTTCAATACCCAAAGTGCACAGTTCGCTGCATCCGGATTGACATCTGCCTGATAGATCCGGAATTTTGTCATCTCGATATACCAGTCACAGAACTCATCCCAGATAAAGTCATATACTTTCTGAACTGCGATTCCCAGTTCATACTTGTCCATATTCTCCGTCACTTCTTTTGCCAGACTGTTCACTCTGGATAAGATCCAGCGGTCCATCGGTGTAAAGAGTTTGTGATCCGGTTCTTCCACTCCCTTTTCTTCCATGTACATCAGGATAAAACGGGAAGCATTCCATACTTTATTTGCAAAATTACGGCTGGCTTCCACACGTTCACTATAATAACGCATGTCATTTCCAGGCGCATTTCCTGTTACCAGAGTCAGTCGAAGGGCATCTGCTCCGTACTGATCGATGACTTCCAGCGGATCGATACCATTTCCCAGAGACTTACTCATCTTTCTTCCCTGAGAGTCACGAACCAGTCCATGAATCAGAACCGTGTTAAACGGAGCCTTTCCGGTATGTGCATATCCGGAAAATACCATACGGATTACCCAGAAGAAGATGATATCATATCCGGTTACCAGTACGTTGGTCGGATAGAAATAGTCCAGATCTTCTGTTTTCTCCGGCCATCCCAACGTAGAGAACGGCCACAGGGCGGAACTGAACCAGGTATCCAGTGTATCCTCATCCTGTGTAAAATGTGTACATCCGCAATGTGGGCACTTCTCCGGTACACCACGGGATACCACAACTTCTCCACATTCATCACAGTAATAAGCCGGGATTCTGTGTCCCCACCAGATCTGTCTGGAAATACACCAGTCTTTGATATTTTCCAGCCAATGCAGATAAATCTTGTCAAATCTTTCCGGAACAAACTTCAGTTCTCCGGTCTTCAGGGCGTTGATTGCCGGTTTTGCCAGTTCGTCCATCTTTACAAACCACTGCTGTTTGATCAGCGGCTCTACGGTGGTATGGCATCTGTCATGGGTCCCTACATTATGGGAATGCGGAGCGATCTTCACCAGATAGCCCTGCTCTTCCAGATCATGAACAATTGCAGCTCTCGCTTCATACCGATCCATTCCAGCATATTTTCCACCCTTGCTGTTGATGGTGGCATCATCATTCATGATGTTGATTTCTTCCAAGTTGTGACGTTTACCAACCTCAAAGTCATTCGGGTCATGTGCCGGTGTAATCTTTACGGCTCCGGTTCCGAATTCTTTGTCTACATAATAATCTGCAATGATCGGAATCTCTTTATTTACCAACGGAAGTAATGCTTTCTTTCCTACGATATCTTTATATCTTTCATCATCCGGATGTACTGCGATGGCTGTATCTCCCAACATCGTTTCCGGACGTGTAGTTGCGATCTCCAGGAAATCATCGGTTCCTACGATCGGGTACTTGATGTGCCAGAAATGTCCGTCCTGCTCCTCATGCTCTACCTCTGCATCAGAAAGGGAAGTCTTACATACCGGACACCAGTTGATAATACGGGATCCCTTGTAAATATATCCTTTTTCATAGAGGCTGATGAAGACTTCCTCTACTGCTTTAGAACAGCCCTCGTCCATAGTGAAACGTTCTCTGTCCCAGTCACAGGATACACCCAGTTTCTCCAACTGTTTTTCGATAGTTCCTGCATACTCTTCTTTCCATTCCCAGGTACGTTTCAGGAACCCTTCCCTTCCCAGTTCCTTTTTATCGATACCTTCTTCTTTTAACTGATTGGTAACCTTTACCTCCGTAGAAATTGCTGCATGGTCTGTTCCCGGGATCCACAGAGCATTATATCCCTGCATTCTCTTATAACGGATCAGAATATCCTGCAGGGTGTTGTCCACTGCATGTCCCATATGCAGCTTTCCGGTAATATTCGGAGGCGGCATCACGATCGTAAACGGTTTTTTGCTGCGATCTACCTCTGCATGGAAATATTTCTTCTCGCACCATCGCTCATAAAGCTTTGGTTCGATCTCTTTCGGGTTGTACGTTTTTTCAAGCTGTTTGCTCATGTTTTTTACCTGACCTTTCCCTCGTTCCTTATATTTCACAGTTTTTTCATACTTTCAAACATAAAAAAACCCTCTACAAACTGTAAAGGGCGAATCAAGATACGGCACTCGCCGTTTGGTGCCCTGCACTTTTGAAGGCTGAAGCCACCTATCCACCGTTAATTTTCCATTAACTATGCTATATCATAGCTTTCTAACGCCGATTTGTCAAGGAATTTACGGAATCTTAAGATGTGCTGACATCTGTTAAGTATACAGTCCTCTTAAAACATCCTTCGAAAGATGTCGCCCGGGCTGCATCTAAGGCTTCGGAAGATTTTGGATCATCTCCACAATAGAGTCTCCATATTTTTCTGCTGTTGCCCAGCCCTGTCCCTGCGGATTCTCCTGTTTGCCCAACCATTCCACATAAGGGGCACTTCCTTTGATCACATACTGATATCTGGTATCCACACAGTCCTGATTCAACGGTTCCTCCGTCGCATAGGCTTTCAGGTGTTGGATCTGTGCCCGAATCCCGGTTCGCACATCCGGGAAACTGTCTCCTTGCACGCCGTTTCCGGTGGTTCCGATCCCCGCAAAATTATATTGCTCAATCTTCGCGTCTCCGCCATATTGCAGCCATGCCGTCTCCTTCATGGTCTGGACGAACGCCACCTCCGGCCGCACACCCTCTGCTTTTGCTTCCTCACAGTAAATCTGTGCAAAGGTTTCGATATCTTCCGCTCCGCCTTTTCCGAGGACTTCTGACGGATATGGAAGATTCGCCGTTTTAAAATAATTTGCCAGTTCCTTTGCTGTTACAGCAGACGTACCCAGAATCGGATATCCCTCCTGTACATTTGCCGCAGTCTCAGCTTCCTCTGAGTCTTTTTTCGACTTTCCATCCTTTGGCTGTATTGCTGCGTTCCCATCCTGCTCTGACTGCTTCTGAGCTTTTGTCTCTTTCGTGCTCTGTTCTGCTTGACTCCCAGTCGCCAACCTGCTTCCGTCTGCTGCTTTCAGACAGACACGACCTCCTATGACCACAAGCAGGAACAGCATCACTGCCATTCCCGCTTCCAGTATCACTTTCTTTTTTTCTTTCTTCACGTTTTCTCCAGCCTGTATCATTTTTTACACATTATGTGCAAACGTTTCCAGATATGTCCTACATGTTTCCAATATATTTTCTTTCTCCGGATGAGCCATCTGCCACATCATGCAGGCTGTGACTGCTTCTGCCGTAAGTCTTCCGGATTCTTCCATGCCCAACTCTTTCTTTGCCCGAAGTCCCACTTCGTACACACTCAAATCCGTTCCTTCCAGCAAAGCCTGTGTCTCCATCACTGTAAGATAACCTTTCTCTTTTCGAAGCGGCATGACCTCTTCGAATACTTCTTCCAGATAGTTTGGAATTCCACCCAGACCAAACCCCTCGATCAACACACCCTTTGTCTGCATCAGGATCTGACGAACCATTTCCCGGCTGATTCCCGGTGTCAGTTTGAGCGCACAGAGGTCTTCTTCCATCTCTAGGTAAAATTGGGGCTTTTCGCTGATTCCCGCATCCCGAAACACACCGGCTGTAGTCTCAATCTTCACCCGTCCGTTTTCAATCGTCGCCAGAAGCGGTCTGTTAATACTGACAAATGCATCAAAACTTTCCGTCTTCCATTTTCTGGCACAGAGTCCATCGATTACCTTTCCATTGAAGACAACGGACACTCCCCGCGCCTCCGGTCGGATTCCATATAAAAATGCATCATATAAATTCTGTTTTGCGTCCGTCCCTGCCGCTTCCATCGGAAGCTGAGATCCCGTCAGGATCACCGGTTTATTCAGACCCTGTAACATCACCGAAAGGGCCGCCGCCGTATATGCCATCGTATCCGTTCCATGACTGATCACGAATCCATCGTAATCCTCATAGAAATCCCGGATCGTCTCCACCAACAGTTTCCAGTGTTTCGGCGTCAGATCCGTACTGTCTATGCTGCATACCGGTCTTATTTCCACCTTACACAATTGCTCCAGCCCATCGATCTGACGGATCAGGGTTTCCCCGTTGATTCCGGGCATCCGTCCGTTCTGTGTCTCCACGGAAGCGATAGTGCCACCGGTCGTCAGCAGTATAAATTTCTTCCGAGATACCTGCTTACTCCGGCTCATGCTCTTCATTCTCCCCGAAATTTTTCACCACAAGCCTGCAGTATTCTTCATACGCCGGAACTCCTGCAAATGTATCCTTCAAAGAATCTCTGACCCCTTTATAATACCAGGCGATTGCCTGTTTGCTCTTCATCCGAAATCGATTCCATAACTCTTCTCCATGGACCGGATAGTCCCGGTCGATATCCCTCATGTTGGAAAGCTTGTCCGCCAGTCCGATCATCTGAACCTCTCGGGGTGCCGTTTTGATGAACCGGATCGTCGCTCCTTTTCTCTCTTTCCAGGTCTTGGACTTATCCTCACTCTCCAAAGCAACCATTCCCGCAACCCGCGGGCCAAATTCCCGTTCCAGAACCTCCGCCGTCACCGATTCGCAGTCCTCAATCGTATCATGAAGAACTGCTGCGCTGATGATTTCCTCGTCTTCTGTCATCGTTGCCACGATATCGCTGACCTCGATGGGATGCACGATATAGGGTCTGCTGGTTCCTTTTCTAAACTGACCTTCGTGTACTTTTGTCGCAAATTCAATGGCTTTATCAATCATTTTCTCTCTCCTGTCGAATCGTTTCGATGTATAGTTTCATCATATCACATCATTTTTCGTTTTTCCATCCTCCATTCTCGTTTCCCACGTTTCTGATTCAGAATCCTTTTTATTGCATCTTTTTTTTCTTTTTGATCTATTGTATAATGTAGAAACTGTGAGTCTATCAAGCTTTGAGGTGAATCAAATGAAAAAAAATGTATGGATCACCGGTGCTTCCAGAGGAATCGGGCGTGCCTGCGCACTTGCCTTTGCTGACGGAGAACACCGTTTATTTTTAAATGGATTTCATTCCGCAGATCCGTTAATGGAACTCTGCCACACACTGACCGAAAAAGAAACGGAATGTATCCCGCTGATCGGAGATATCAGCGACTCCAGACAGGTTCAGGAGATGTATGCACAGATTGAAGCGAACTGCGATGGAATTGATATTCTGATCAACAATGCCGGGATCGCACACTTCGGACTGTTGTGTGATCTAAGCGATGAGGACTGGGATCGCATCATCCGCACCAATCTGTCTTCCGTATTTTATACCTGTCGCGCAGTCCTTCCTTCCATGATCAGCAAAAAATCCGGGAAGATCCTGAATGTATCCTCCATGTGGGGAAGAGTCGGTGCTTCCTGCGAGGTGGCATATTCCGCTTCCAAAGCCGGTGTACAGGGTCTGACTCAGGCTCTGGCAAAAGAACTGGCCCCCAGCAACATTCAGGTCAACGCTGTTGCCTGCGGAGTCATTGATACCGATATGAATGCACGTCTTTCCGAAACGGACCGGAAAAATCTGGCAGAAGAAATCCCGGCCGGACGATTTGCACGCCCGGAAGAAGTCGCAAACTTTTTATACGATCTGTCCCGCTCGCCCGAATATTTAACCGGGCAGGTGATTGGATTTGACGGTGGTTATATTTAAACGGAGGTTATATGTTACATGAGTACACAAAAGACAAATGCCTGCCTGTTTCTGGCTGCCCTGATCTGGGGACTTGCTTTTGTAGCACAACAGATGGGTATGGATTATCTGGAACCCTTTTCCTTCAACGGAATCCGCTTCCTGATCGGATCCGTTATCCTTCTTCCGGTTATCTTTTATTCTGACCAAAAACGAAAACTTTATCTCAAAGAAGTTCCGCCACTTGATAAAAAACTTTTACTGATTGCCGGTCTATGGTGCGGAATTCCTCTTGCATTTGCTTCTGCAGTCCAGCAGATTGCGCTGGTATATTCTCCGGCCGGAAAAGTCGGTTTCCTGACCGCCATGTATATTCTGGTGGTTCCGATCCTGGGAATCTTTTTCCGCAAAAAAATCACCCCGAATATCTGGATCGGGGTGCTGATTGCCGTAGCCGGTATGTATCTGCTCTGTATGTCCGGGGGCTTTACATTAACAAAAGGTGATTCCTTCGCCATTTTCTGCGCATTTATCTTTGCACTGCAGATCATGGCAATCGACCACTATTCCCCAAAGACCGACGTCCTTCGTCTGGCCTGTCTGGAATTTTTTATTGCTTCTGTGATCAATCTATTCTTTGCGTTTCTTCTGGAGACGCCGACTCTGTCAGGGATCTCCCATGCGATCCTTCCGCTGCTTTACACCGGAGTATTGTCCAGCGGTGTCGCCTATACCCTTCAGGTGGTAGCCCAGAAATATGCTCAGCCTACGATCGCAGCCTTGCTGATGAGTCTGGAATCCGTCTTTTCCGTACTGGGTGGATGGCTGATCCTGCATCAGAATCTGTCCCTGCGCGAAACCTTCGGTTGTGTGCTGATGTTTGCGGCGATTATACTGGCGCAGTTGCCGGAGAAAAAGTAAAAAATCACACTGCTTTCATCTTCCGCACTTCCCGGATCCCAAAAACTACCGCCACGGCAAAGGCCGCTGCATCTGCAATCGGTCCTGCATACATGACTCCGTCTATTCCGAAAAAGATTGGGAAGATCACGATCAATGGCAGCAGGAACAAGATCTGTCTGGTCAGGGAAACCACCGCACCCAGTCTGGCTTTTCCGATTGAAGTGAATCCTCCTGAAATCAACGGATGCAATCCATTTACAAAGGTCAGGAACATATAAATCCGGAAATATCGCTCCGCAAACCGAAAATAGGCTTCTTCTCCACCTCCGAAGATTCCGATGATCTGTCTTGGAAATAACTGAAAGCAAAGAAAAAACACACATCCAATCCCGAAGATCAACACAATAGACTTCCGCAGGGTTTCCAGAACCCGTTTATAGTCTTTTCCTCCATAGTTATACCCAATGATCGGCTGGCATCCCTGTGAGATTCCGATACAGATTGCCATGAAGACCATATTTACTTTCGAGATGACTCCCGCACATGCCAGTGGGATTTCCGCTCCATAAGAAGAAGCCGCCCCATAATATCGCAACACATTGTTCATGGTGATCTGAACTACTGCCATTGCGATCTGATTGATACAGGACGCCATTCCCAGAGAGAAAATTGGACTCAGGTACACAAGTCTCGGCCGCAACATTTCTTTTTTCAGATTCAGATTCTTAAATTTCACGAAATAGACGATCACCATCAATCCCGAAAAAATCTGTCCGATCACTGTAGCCCAGGCTGCTCCTTTGATTCCCCAGTGGAATCCGAAAATAAACAGTGGATCCAGAATCGTATTGATGATCGCGCCGCTCAGCATACAGGTCATGGAATAGGTCGGATTTCGATCTGCACGGATCATATGATTTCCGCCTGTTGTCAAAATCAGAAACGGAATTCCGAAAGCCGTGATCCCGGTATAATCCAATGCATATGGCAGCACTTCTTCTGTCACACCGAACACATGCAGCAATGGATTCAAAAACAGCAATACAATCACCGCAATGCACACCCCGCCTATTACCAGAGCCGCCAGACCGCTTCCCATGATCCGACACGCTTTCTTATCTTCCCCTGCTCCTGTTTCCAGATTGTAATTGGATGCGCTTCCAATCCCCAGAAGCAGGGCAGTCGCCGTACAGATAATGCTGATTGGAAATGCAATGTTGGTGGCTGCATTTCCCAGAAGGCCCACGCCTTGTCCGATGAAAATCTGATCCACAATATTATAGAGGGAGCTAACCAGCATGCTGATGGTCGCCGGAATGGAAAATTTTGCGATCAGTTTTCCAACCTGTTCCGTTCCCAGTTCATTTTTCGTTTCGCTTTTCACTTCATTTTCTGTCATTTTCTCTTCTTCCAATTTCTGCTTCTTCTCCAACTGTCGTTCCTTTTTCTTCATTTTATTACTCACACTGTTGTTTCTCTGTGTTTTCCGTTCTCGCTTTTTACTCGATTCCTGTTACTTTTGTGTATAATTCTTTCGGAACATAGGCTTTGACTTCAATTCCATTCTCCTTATATTCTTCTTTCAGAAGCTGACCTTCTTTTCGGATCAATTGGATCCGTCCTGCCTGGTCATAAGGAAATAATCGTTCCACATAGATCTGATCTGCTCTCAGGATCTCAGACAGGGCTTCTTTCAGTTCTTCCAGCCCTTCTCCGGTATGCGCCGAGGTTTCCACGGTCCGATCCGCATTCAGATCTTTGATGTGTACCGATTCTTCCAGTCGATCCTGTTTGTTAAAAACAGTGATCACCGGTTTTCCATTTACCCCCAGCTCCCTCAGAGTTTCATAGACTACATGCATCTGCTCTTCCATTCTCGGATTGGAAACATCCACCACATGAATGATAATGTCCGCATACAGTACTTCCTCTAACGTACTTTTAAATGCTTCTACCAGATGGTGCGGAAGTTTTTGAATAAAGCCTACGGTATCTGTCAGAAGGACTTCCTGCTTATCCGGAAGGGTCAGAACCCTTGTGGTCGTATCCAGTGTAGCAAATAACATGTCATCCGCCAGAATGTCTGAACCGGTCAGTTCATTTAAACAGGTGCTTTTTCCCACATTGGAGTACCCCACCAGTGCTGCTGTTTTCAGATTGGATCTGCCTCGTTTCGCATGGATGATCTCCCGGTGTGCCCGGACTTCCTCCAACTGCTTTTTCAACTGTGTGATTCGGCTTCGGATCAGTCGTCTGTCCATCTCCAGTTTCTTTTCTCCCGGACCTCTGGTTCCGATCCCTCCGCCCAGTCTGGACAGGGAACTTCCGAGCCCCGCAAGTCTGGATGCTCGATATCGAAGCTGCGCCAGTTCTACCTGAATCTTTCCCTCGCTGCTGATCGCCCGCTGTGCAAAAATATCTAGGATCAACAGTGTCCGATCCATGACCTTGCAGTCCAGTTCCCGCTCCAGATTACTCATCTGTGCCGGCGACAGCTCATCATCGCATACAATCCCTGTTGCCTCTGTCTCAAAGAGCAGGAACTTCAATTCCTGAATCTTTCCCTTTCCGATATAGGTGCCCGGATGGACTGCCTCCCGTTTCTGTAAAAGGCTTCCGCAAACAGTGGCTCCGGCTGTTCGCACCAATTCTTTTAATTCATCCAGAGAGTCTTCCGTCTCTTTCATGACGCCATCCGCAACCCCCACCAGGATCACTCGCTCTTCTACTTCTTCTATCTCATACCCCATTCGGATTCTACCTCCTGCTATTTTATACTTTTGATTCCCTACTTGACAGGCCTCTTCCTGCGACCGATAATGAAAGAAATTCTTTGAAACAATTTTCATATAAAAGACTGCGAGGACCTACCATTGAAATTATCTGTTCTTTCCATTCCCTCCTGGGATTTTTTAACTGAATCTGTATCCTGTTCTTCTCTGAAAAAAGAAGAAATCCGTGTATATCTGCTGCACAGTCCGGATTGTCCTGTCCCTGACTGTCATGACAAATTTCTTCCACATGTACAGGCACATCTTCTTACCCAAAAGCTTCTTTCCTCTCTGGAAGGACTTATCGAAGATCAGATCCGGCTCGAAAAAGGCCCTCACGGAAAACCTTTTCTTCCCAACAGTAATCTTTCTTTCAGTCTGACGCATTCCGGAGAATGGGTCGCTGCCTGCTTTTCCAGAGAGTATTCTGTCGGAATCGATCTGGAACATAAACGTCTTCCTGTTGTCTCCGATGAATTCACAAAAGATCTTGCAAAAAAAGAACGCCTGATCCGACGTTTCTTTCATCCTCTCGAAGTATCTGCCTGGGAAAAACTCCCGGATTCACTCAAACTGAACTGGTTTTATCGTTACTGGACCATGAAAGAAGCTCTGCTGAAAGGCACCGGAACCGGCCTATCTGTACCTACTGACAATTTCTGTCTGGTTCCCGGAGAAAATTGCCAGTCTGCATACTGGATCGCGAGAGCTCAGGAGCCCTCGGATCCTTCTTATCACAACTGGCGGCTCTGTCCGCTGTCTCTTCCTGCGGTACCCGATCCGGAAATTCTGGTCGGAAGTCTGGCTTTTTGTCCACGCTCCCATTAAATATTTCCATTCTTTCTTTACCTGGTCTCCAAAAAGGCGGCTTCTTTCTGAGCCGCTTCGTCATCCGGATAATTTTCCAGATAGTCTGCGACTGCCTGCTTTGCATTTTCCCAGTCTTCCAGTTTTTCATAACTGACTATCAAATTATAACGCATTTCTTTCAGAACTTCTGTATAATCTGTATCTTCCTCTTTTCCCGTCTCCGCGTCACCTGTCTTATTTTTTTCTCATTCTCACTTACAAGGATACCTGCATTAAAATTATTGACAGCCCCCTGATAATCCGTCAATTTCATGGAACAGATTCCCATTAGATTGTAAATCGTAGGGGTCTTTACCGCATCCTCGAATTCCAGCGCCTGATTAAACGCCGTCAGTGCATCTTCGTAATTACCCAGTTCATACTGTGCGATTCCCACACCACGAAATGCTTCGGATTCGTTTTGCTCTTTCTCAATTGCCGTCTCAAAACTGGTGATTGCTTCCTCATATTTTTTTTCTTTCAAAAGAGTCGTTCCTGTTTGAACAGGATCTGAAGCTTCACACCCTGTAAAAAGTAACAATATACTCAAACTCAAGCTGATTAAACCCAGTTTTTTCTTCATATCACTTCCACGTTCCTTTCCATGCTGTTCCGCTCAAAACTCTTTTATACTTTCTTCGTTCTATTTTCAGATTTCAATTCTCACGATTCCGAATATCGGATCGTCCAGAACGAATTTAAGAGCGTCAGGATCATCACCGCCATATCCGCAATGATCGCATTTTTCATGGACACATATCCGATTGCCGCCAGTATCAACAGAATTACTTTGATCCCTATGGCAAAAAACATATTCTGCTTCACTGCACGCACAGTTTCCCTTGCAATATTCAATGCGGTTATGATCTGATAAGGCTCATCTTCCATCAGGACGATATCCGCTGCTTCGATTGCGGCATCCGAACCCAGACCACCCATGGCAATTCCGATATCCGCCCGTGCCAGTACCGGAGCATCATTTAATCCATCCCCCACACAGGCCAGTTTTTCTTCTCCCATTTCGCTTTCCAGGAATTCTTCTACCTGTTCCACTTTATCTTCCGGCAAAAGATTGGCGTAAATATAGTCTATTTTCAACTTTCTGCCAATCTCTTTTGCCACCTGTTCATTGTCTCCCGTCAGCATGACCAGAGACATCTGACGTTTTCTCAGCTCCCGGATCGTATCCGATGTATCTTCTCTTAATTCATCCCGGATCAGAATGTATCCCTCATATTCTCCGTCCACCGCAAGATGCACGCCGGTTCCTGATTTTCCCGTCTTCGGACAGAAAATCTGATTCTGATTCAGGAATTTCTGATTTCCAACCAATACTTCCTGCCCATCCAGAGTAGCCTTCACACCATATCCTGCAAACTCACGCACCCATTTCAGCCGTTTCTTTTCTATCGGCTTCTCATAGGCCTCTCGAAGCGAATAGGCAATCGGATGATTGGAATAACTTTCCGCATAAGCAATCTTTTCCAACAATTCTTCCGGCCCCATCCTCCGCGGACAGATCTCTGCCACAGAAAACTGTCCCTCAGTCAGGGTACCCGTCTTGTCAAATACAAAGGTGTCTACTTTTGTCAAATCTTCTAAAAGCCCCACAGCTTTTATCAGGATTCCCTGTCTTGCAGCCGAACTGATCCCACCGAAAAATGCCAGCGGAACCGACACCATCAGCCCACAGGGAAGCGCCGCTACCAGGACGATCAATCCACGGTAAATCCAGGGATACAGATCATCTTTTGCAAAAGTAAATGCCGGAATCAGCATGACCGCAAATGCCAGAAGCGTAACGATCGGTGTATACCATTTTGTAAAACGCTCCGCAAAGGTTTCATGCTCCCCCTTTCTCTCACTGGCTTTTTCCACCAGATCCAGAATCTTTGCAACCGTAGAATCCTGGTACTCTTTTGCCACTCTCGCTTCCAGCGCACCGGTCAGATTGATAGAGCCGCTGTAAAGTTTGTCGCCGGTCTTCACTGCGCGCGGAACTGCTTCTCCAGTCAGAGCTTTGGTATCAATGGTACTGTTACCGGAAGTCACCACAGCATCTACCGGAATCCGTTCCCCCGGCTTGATTACGATCACATGCCCAATTTTCAAATGTTTGGGATCGATTTGAAATTCTTTTCCGCGTACGATCCGATTAGCGTAGGTTGGTTTGATATCCATATATTTTTCAATGGAACGCTTGCTCTTTTCCAGAGACACCGCTTCCAAAAACTTGCCAAGTTGAAAGAAGAGCATCACCGCCTCGGCCTCTGCGTATTCCCCCACCAGAAATGCGCCGATGGTCGCAAGGACGATCAGAAAATGCTCATCAAAAATTTTCCATTCTTTTATATGTTTTATCACGGTTCGATAGGCCGAAAACGCCGTAGGAATATAAGCCGCAAGATAACAGATCAAAAGCACCTGATCCGCAAATCCCAACGCCCTGTTCAGAAAAAAAACAGCAACAAACAACACCGCCCCGATTCCTGTTACAATTCCGTCTCGCTTAATCTTTCTGTCCATCCCATTTCCCCGCTCATTCTTTCAGTCAGACTACTTTCTCATTATACGGGAAGCTCCCGGGAAAATCAAGTTTCAGCCAATTCAATCCTCGATCTGCCAGTCAATCGGCTCCACACCATGTGCCTCTAAGAACTGATTGGTCTTACTGAACGGCCGACTGCCGAAAAAGCCACGATAAGCAGACAGCGGACTGGGATGCGGTGCTTTCAGAATCAAATGGTTCGGATTGGTAAGCATCTGTGCTTTTCTCTGCGCCGGACTTCCCCAGAGAATAAAGACAATAGGACGATCCTGTCCGTTTAATGCCATAATCGCAGCATCCGTAAACTCCTCCCAGCCGATTCCATGGTGGGAATTGGCCTGATGGGCACGAACTGTCAACACGGTGTTCAGCATCAGGACTCCCTGCTGTGCCCATTTTGTCAGACATCCATGGTGTGGAATCGTACACCCCAGATCGTCATGAAGTTCCTGATAAATATTGACCAGGGATGGCGGAATCTTCACCCCTTTTTGTACGGAAAAGCAAAGACCATGTGCCTGTCCTACATTATGATACGGATCCTGCCCCAGAATCACTACCTTCACATCTTTTAACGGAGTCAGATGAAATGCGTTAAAAATATCCTGCGCCGGTGGAAAAATCTGTTGCGTTCGGTACTCCTGATTCACCGTATCAAATAATTTGCGGTAATAGGGCTTTTTAAATTCTCCTTTCAAAGCCTCATACCAGTCTCCGTTGATCCCTGCCATGACTCTCTTCCTTTCTCTTCTGCTACACTTTTTCTTCTATATCTTGCTTTAATTCTTGTCCGCGAATCTTTCGATTCTTTTTTCTCACGAATTGCTCCCGGAAATTCCCAGTGGATTTACGCTCTGCCCCTCTGCTCTACAACCGTACCGAGACGCCTTCTTTCCGCAGATATTCCTTTACTTCCCGGATCTCCAGTTCCTTATAATGGAACAAGGATGCTGCCAGTGCGGCATCTGCTTTTCCTTCGGTCAATGCTTCTTTAAAATGTTCCAGCTTTCCGGCTCCTCCGGATGCAATCACCGGAATCGAAACACTCTCTGCAATCTTTCTTGTCAGTTCCAGATCATAACCCGCCTTGGTTCCGTCACTGTCCATACTGGTCAGGAGGATTTCCCCGGCACCCAGAGATTCTACCTTCTGTGCCCATTCTACGGCATCAATCCCCATGTCGATCCGGCCACCGTTTTTATAAATGTTCCAGCCACTTCCGTCTTCCCGTCGTTTGGCATCGATTGCCACAACCACACACTGGCTTCCGAATTTGTCTGCCGCATCCCGGATCAGCTGCGGATTGTTGATCGCAGAAGAATTGATGGAAATCTTATCTGCGCCTTCCCGTAACAGCGCACGGAAATCATCGACCGTCCGGATTCCTCCGCCCACGGTAAACGGAATAAACACGCACTCGGCCACTTTCCGCACCATATCAACCACGGTTTCTCTCGCATCAGAAGAAGCCGTAATATCCAGAAATACCAGTTCATCTGCGCCCGCTTTATCATACGCTTTTGCAATCTCTACCGGATCTCCGGCATCTTTCAGATCCACAAAATTCACACCTTTTACTACCCTTCCGTCATTTACATCCAGACAGGGAATAATTCTTTTCGTAAACATTTCAGTCCCTCCGTTAAAGCTCAATAAAATTTTTCAAAATCTGAAGTCCCGCATCCGAACTTTTTTCCGGATGGAACTGACATGCAAATACATTTTCCTGCTCTACCGACGCATCGATGGATACCCCATATTCCGTCGTAGCCTTTACAATGGACGGATCCTCTGCTTTCAGATAATAAGAATGCACAAAATAAACGTAGGTTTCCTCACCTAAGTTCTGAAACAATTTCCCATTATGTTTCAGTTGCAGGGAATTCCATCCCATATGCGGGATTTTCAATCCTTCTGCCGCCGGAATTTTCAGTACCTCTCCCTTTAAGATTCCCAATCCTTCCACACCGGATGCTTCATCGCTTCGTTCAAACAAAAGCTGTAACCCCAGGCAGATTCCCAGGAAAGGTGTCTTCTTTTCCACCACCTTTCGAATCACGTCCACAAGACCGTATCTGTGGAGTTTCTCCATGGCATCCCCGAAAGCCCCCACTCCCGGAAGGATCACCTTATCTGCCTGTAAAATTTCATCGGCATCTCTGGTCACACATACTTCCTGTCCCAGAGAAATCAGTGCCTTTTCTACACTCTTGATATTCCCCGCATCATAATCTATGATTGCTATCATTTACTCTATCCTCCTGAAAACAAGCGGATTCTGCTGAGTATCAATATCTTATCCCGTCATGCTACCGCTTATTTCGTTACATTTCATTCCATATTGTTACATCTCGTTTAGCATAATAATTCGTAAATAATTCGTATACGAAAATTTTTACGAATTAGCTTATTGAGCTTGCTATGATATTGGTTTCTTCCAAGTCTTCCCGGATCAGCATCTTCAGCGCTTCCACCCCAACGGTGATGGCTGCTTCTGTATCATGTACGATCGGATTTTCCATGCCCAGTGCATTACGCTCCTGATTGCCCACTACCAGGAAACAGGATCCGCACCGCACTTTCCGGTAATTTGCCACAATAAACAATGCTGCCGATTCCATTTCGGAAGCTTTGCAGCCCATCTTTTTCCAGGCTTCCCATTTATTCATCAATTCATAAGATACCGGCATCAACTGCGGGTCATGTTGTCCATAGAACGAATCCTTGCATTGTACCACGCCTGTATGACAGGTGTATCCCAACTTCTTTCCTGCGCCCCGCAGCGCATTCACCACGTCAATATCTGCCACTGCCGGATATTCGATCGGCGCATATTCTTTGCTGGTTCCTTCCATTCGGATGGCCCCGGTTGCGATCACAATATCACCGCCTTTTACATCCAGATCGATTCCGCCACAGGTTCCCACCCGGACAAAGGTGTGGGCTCCGCAGTTTACCAGTTCTTCCAAAGCGATAGAAGCCGACGGGCCTCCGATTCCAGTGGAAGTCACGCTGACCTTTACTCCGTCTAAAAATCCGGTATAGGTCACATATTCCCGGTTGTCCGCGATCAGTGTTGCATCTTCAAAATGTTCTGCAATCTTCTTGCAGCGCTTCGGATCTCCCGGTAGGATCACATACTCTCCTACGTCTCCCGGTCGAAGCTGTGTATGATACTGTAAATTGATATCTCCTGAATAGTTCTGCATTTCCTCACTCCTTTTCCTGAATCCTGAACTTGTTTCTTCTTGGTCTTTTCTTCGATTTTATTTTTATAATATCGACTAAAAAGTACATCGCACCTTTTTGTTCCATGCCCGGCCCCTACGAAGCCTTTGTATCCAGTTCAAACCAGAACTCCACACCGTTGTCATAGTTTTTCACGCCATACTTCTGATGGAAGGACTCCATGATTGCCTTTACGATAGACAGTCCGATTCCGTTTCCACCGTACTCTCTGGTATGTGCCTTATCAACTTTATAGAATTTATCCCAGAGTTTACTTAAGTCTTCTTCCGGAATTGGTTTGCCACTGTTAAATACACTGACTCTTACATTGTCAGACTGCTGGAGCATCCGTATTTCGATTCTGCGCTCAAAATCCACATGATGAATGGCATTGGTCAGATAGTTTCTGACAACCTGCTCTGTTTTAAACTCATCTGCCCACACATAGACCGGTCCATTTTCAACGAACTGTACCGTAGCCTCTGCCTGACGGATCAGAATATCACAACTTTGCAATACACCTTTGATCAGTCCGGTCAGATCAAAGCGCTCCATCTGCAATTCTTCCTGTCCAAACTCCAACTGGTTCAATGCCAGAAGGTTTTTCACCATCTGATTCATCTTGGAAGCTTCATCCATGATGACATCACAATAAAATTCCCGGCTCTCCGGATCGTCATTGACGCCTTCTTTCAGCCCTTCTGCATATCCCTGAATCAAAGCGATCGGTGTCTTCAGTTCATGGGATACATTTCCCAGAAATTCCGTCCGCATCTGCTCAATCTTTTCTTTCTGCTCAATGTCCTGCTGTAGCTGATTGTTGGCACTTTTCAGTTCTGAAATAGTATGCTCCAGTGTTTCCGACATCCGGTTAAAATTCTCTCCCAGGATTCCGATTTCATTTTCTCCGCCGCTTACATACTTGGCATCAAAATCCAGATTCGCCATCTTCTTCGAAATCTCTGCCAGTTCCAACACCGGCTCTGTAATCTTTCTGGAAAAATAGCTGACCAGAACGGAACTGATCAGAATTGCGATACAGCCCATATACAGCAGGAATTTATTAGCCAGCGAAGCGCTCTCCCTGATTCCGGCCATGGGCGTTCTCATAATAAACAGATCTTTTCCGTTGATATACCCCCACATTTCCAGATATTCCGTATCATTGGATGGATCTGTGATCCTGCGCAGTTCATAGTTCTTCCGATGCTTCAAAAGCTTTCCTTCGTCCTGATTCTCCCCGATCAGATACCCCATCAACTGGGCAAAAAGCTGACCGTTTTTCTCTCTGGCCGTCATAAACAAGATGCTTCCATCCTCATCCGCGATAATCGCTGAGATGTTGGATTTTTCCGACAAATGATTCAACGCCTCATTGGCATCGTCTTCTCCCAGGGAACCGTCTTTTACTTTCTCTTCTGCCGCCTTATACATATTGGTCAGATCTTCCATCTTATAGACCACATAATACTGTTCCAGAAAATTAGAATTCGTCACAAACATCACGGCCAGGATGGTAATAATCAACCCCACAAATACCACGGTCATCTGACGCTTTAAGGATCGTTTCATCATTCTGCTACCTCGAATTTATAACCCATCCCCCAAATGGTCTTGATGTAATCCCCTTTTTCTCCCAACTTGCTTCTCAGTTTCTTTACATGGGTATCAATGGTTCTTGCATCCCCAAAATAATCATAGTTCCAGACATTGTTCAGAATCTTCTCTCTGGAAAGCGCGATTCCCTGATTCTCCATAAAATAAGTAAGCAATTCAAATTCCTTGAAGCTTAATTCGATATTTTCTCCGTCAATCTTCACTTCATGGGCCGCTTTATCCACATGGATTCCACCTGCTTCCAGCACATCGCCCTCTCCGCTTCCTGCCGTTCTTCTCAGAATTGCAGAGACTCTTGCTGCCAGAATCTTCGGACTGAACGGCTTGGAAATGTACTCATCCACTCCCAGTTCAAATCCCTGTAATTCATCCTGTTCACTGGATCTTGCCGTCAGCATAATGATCGGAATATTGGATGGGATATTCCGGATCTCCCGGCACACCTGCCATCCGTCCATCTTCGGCATCATCACATCCAAAATCATCAGATCTATCTCTTTATTTGCATAAAAAATATCCATTGCTTCCATACCGTCACCAGCTTCTAATACGGTATAATCTTCCCGCTTCAGAAAGTCTTTGACCAGTTTTCGCATTCTGCTTTCATCATCTACTACCAGAATTGTTCCTTTACTCATGGGTATCTCTCCTTTCCACATTTTTTCAGTCTAACAGATATTTATGTACATTCTGTGAAAGTCTTTCGTTCTTTAATTCCCGTCATTCCACACTCTTCATAGATTCCACCATATTGATCTTTTTTAATTTATAATACATCACCCAATTCACAAACAGGGAAAATCCAACGGTGATCAGCGCACTGTACAGGTAACTGGTCGGATCAATATTTCTTCCGAACATGACCGTATCAATCTCGGCAGTGGTGATCACAAACCGATGCAGTACCGTACCCATTCCACATCCAAGAATCGTCCCAATCAGGGTCAGAATCACATTTTCCCGATACACATACGCGGACACTTCTCCATCATAGAAGCCAAGAACCTTCAAAGTAGCCAATTCTCTTCTCCGCTCCGTAATATTAATATTATTCAAATTATAAAGCACTACAAATGCCAGCATTCCGGCAGACAAGATCAATACTACCAGAACAAAATCCAGACTGGACAACATAGAATCTACCTGATCTTCGATCTCCGTCATGTAACTCATACTCAGTGCTCCATCGCTTTTCAGTACCTTTTCTCCCACCCGTTCTATCTTCGATACATCTTCCGGATTCATCTGGAAGCAGGCTGCATTATATTCCGGTTCCCTTTTAAACAGATCTTTATAGGTTTCCGGCGTCATATAAATATAATGCCCCATATAATTTTCACAGACTTGATCGATCTTCACTTTGATTTCCCCCTGCACATCATCCTTGATCACTAACTGATCTCCGGCTTTTACCTTCAAAAGAGAGGATGCTTTCTCTGACAAAATGACACCGCCATCTTGCAGGGTATAGGCTTCTTTTGTCACCCGATTCTGAAACGTCACAAAGTCTTTATATTTTTCCACATCTTCCGGAACCACCAGGTAAACATCCAGCTTTTTCTTTCCGGATTCCGCTTTTACATTCACCTGTTCCATAACCGTCTTTTCTACTTCTGACACCCGTTTATCCGATTTCAGGGTCTGTACCGCGTCTTCCTGTTCGGATGTTGTGGCGGAAGAATCCAGAATCAGGTTTCCATCGTAACACTGGACTTCTCCATATTGCAGCCTTGCAATATTGGAAATGGAATCTTCCAGTCCAAATCCTACCAGAAGCAATGACATACAGCCACCGATTCCAAAAATGGTCATGAAGAAACGTTTTTTATAACGGATCAAATTCCGAACAGTGGCTTTCCAACTGAAACTCAGCCGTTTCCACACGCCGCCAAGCCGTTCCAGAAAGACACGTTTACCGTTTTTCGGTGCCGGCGGACGCATCAGCTCAGCCGCTGACTCCTTCAATTCTCTCCGGCAGACCGTCCATGCCGCCCCCACCGTACAGAGCATTGCTGCCACTGAGGCCATCACCGCATAATATCCCTCATACGGAATCCGATAGGTATCGATATGTCCGTACATAATTCCATACGCCACCAGGATAATCTTCGGCAGAGTTTTCTCTCCGATCAGGATTCCAAGCACACTGCCTCCCGCTGAGGCCAGAAATGCGTATCCCAGATATTTTGCCGCAATAGATCCTTTGGAATATCCAAGGGCTTTCAGGGTTCCGATCAGGGTTCTCTGTTCTTCTACCATACGGGTCATGGTCGTCAGACTGATCAGAGCCGCCACCAGGAAAAACAAGACCGGGAAAACTTTTCCGATCGCTGCGATCCTGTCCGCATTTTCGCCATATCCGTCATATTCGGTCAGAGCACTTCGGTCATTGATATACCATTTGGCATGCTCAATCTTGCTGACTTCGTCCTTCGCATCGGCAAGCTTTTTCTCCCCATCCGCAATTTTTTCGTCCGCCTCCGCTTTTCCTTCCTCATAGGACTGCTGACCGTCTTTTAATTTCTGTTCATTTGCCGCAATTTCCTCTTCCGCCTCTGCGAACGTCGCAGCGGAAGTACGGATCTTTTCCCAGCCCTGGTCGATCTGGGACTGTCCATCAGCAAGTTTTGCCTGACCACTTTGCAATTCGGCCTTTGTCTGGTCAATCTGGGTCTGGCCATCCTGAACCTGCTTTCGTCCGGCTTCAAGCTCTTTTTCTGTCTTTTCTTTTGCCGCATCGATCTGAGCTTTTCCCTGATCCAGAAGCGTCTTCTGATCCTGTAACTGATTCAGTTGCTCTGTGGTCTGTGCTATGGAAGTTTCCAGTGCTTTTAAGGTCTGCTCATCCGCTCCGGCAGCTTTCAGTTGCTGATATTGCTGCTGTTGCGCTTCCAGCGCGGCCTTCAACTGAGAAATTCCGCCCGTAACCGCTTCGTTTTGCTGATTCCATGTATCAAGCTGTGCCTGGATCTGTTCTTCTGCCTGCTTTGCACTCTCCTCTAATTCCTCTTTTTTCTGATCCAGTTCTTTCTGAGAAGCTTCCAGCGTCTTCAAACCATTTTCCAGTTCCGTTTTCTTTTCATTTAAGGTTGCCTGCTGCGTCAGAAGTTCCTGCTTGCCCGACTGTAATTTCGCTTTTCCACTCTTCACCTGTTCTTTGGCGTCAGAAAGCTGTTTCCAGCCATCGTCCAGTTCCTGCTTCGCATCCGCCAGCTGTTCCTGTGCTTCTGCCTTTGCATCCGCAAGTTCCTGTTCCGCATCTGCCAGCTCCTCATTTGCCTGATCCACAATCTCATCATACCTGGCCTGCTGCCTGCTCTTCTTAATCTTTTCAACTTCTGCTTTTACTTCCTCGATCCGTTCATCATAAACATCCGTAAAGACCGTCAGTCCTTCTGCCCCTTCCACTTTTGCATACAATTCCGTATAAACATCCATGGAAAAACTGTCTGCCGGTACATACACAAATCCGCTGACAGATCCGGTTCCTATGGTAGAGCTTCCTCTGTAAAATGAAATATAACAGGGGCTGCTTCCGGCTCCGACGATCGTATAAGTCTCTTCTTTCAGAGAATCCGAAAGATCCGCGTCATTCCCGGATACAAACGTAATCTGATCTCCCACTTTGTAATCACTGTTTTTCAGAAAATCCATATCAACCAGGCATTCATTTTCCTTTTCCGGAATTCGTCCCTCACTGACTTCTACCTGATTCATCGTCGGAAGAAGTGACATTACATGCAGAACCTTCTGGCTTCCACCGCTCTCACATAAGACATCCACCGAACAGCCCGGTTCTACTTTTTCAATTCCGTCCACCTGTTCCAGAGCTTTCTGATCCTCCCCGGTCAGTCCCAGCGTACTGATTACCTGAAGATCCATCAGTTGATATTTATCCGAATAGGCATCGGCTGTATAGCGCATATCCGGTTCCGTTGCGCGGATTCCCGAAAAAAATGCCACACCGATCGCCACAATCAGAAAAATGGACAGAAACCGCCCCGGACTTCTTCGGATCTCCATATAAAAATCTTTTCTTAATGCTCGTTTGTTCATATTCTTCCCACTTGCTATCCCGTTATCACTAATCCCTGCACTCTCAGTTGCTCTTTTCCTGTATTTGGTCACTCATGTTACGCTACATATTTCCTACCACTCAATCTCTTCCACGGGTATCGGATGCTCATTCAGCTCCATGCTTGCCACTTTTCCATTCTTGATCCTGATCAGACGATCCGCCATCGGCGCCAGAGCCGAGTTGTGCGTGATCACGATCACTGTCATTCCCTGCTGTCGGCAGGTGTCCTGCAACAATTTCAGGATGGCTTTTCCTGTATTATAATCCAAAGCTCCCGTCGGCTCGTCACATAGCATCAGCTTCGGATTCTTTGCCAGTGCTCTGGCTATGGATACTCTCTGCTGTTCTCCGCCGGAAAGCTGTGCCGGGAAGTTATCCTTTCGTTCACCCAGTCCCACTTCTTCCAGAACTTCCGCCGCATCTCGCGGATTCTGGCAAATCTGAAGCGCCAATTCTACATTTTCCAGAGCTGTCAGATTCGGCACAAGATTATAAAACTGAAAAACAAATCCGATATCCTCTCTGCGATATTTCGTCAACTGCTTCTCGGAATATTCTGTGATCCTCTCCCCGTCCACAGTCATGGTTCCCGATGTCGCAAAGTCCATTCCTCCCAAAATATTCAAAACCGTCGTCTTGCCCGCTCCGCTGGGCCCAACGATCACCACAAACTCTCCTTTTTCTATATGAAAGCTGATTCCATCCACTGCATGGATCTCAACTTCGCCCATTCGATATGTCTTCGTCACATTTTCTAATGTTACAAATTCGTTCATGCTCTGTCTTCAACCTCCGTCTGTACGATTACGTAAAAAACATCTGTTTTGAGTATAGCATGTTTTTATGGAAAATCGGTGATTTACTGACGATTTTTGCAGGATTTTTCCTTGTTTTTTTCCTCTTGACTTTTTGTTCTATACCAGATAGAATAATGAATGTATCTAACCAGGGCTTGTACTGGTTTCGACAGGGATTTTGAAGATGGAGAAGCTATCCGCAGGCGATACGTCAAATCGCAACTTTAAAATTAAACGCAGAAGATAATTACGCGTTAGCAGCCTAGTTGCTGCTTGTCAGCCTTAGAGCACTCACACTTTAAGAATCTGGCATCGACTTTGTGAGAAACGATACCGGCAAAGCTTTGAGTCGGTAGGCGTATTATGAAGCTACCAAACCTCTAAGGGTGTTAGTTCTCGTAGAGCAGAGGGAATGAAAAAGAACTGACTATGATAGTAGAAGTACATGGGATAGGTTTCTGGACGCGGGTTCGATTCCCGCCAGGTCCACTTTTTGTAAAAAGTGCGAAAAATGCATAAATGCGGGGAATGCCTGTAAATAAGGCTTCTCCGCATTTTTGTTATCTGTTATGATTCTGGCATTTTAGTAGAAATTTGGCTATTTTAGAAGCTTTATGTGTATCATATTTTTTGATAACACATTTCAGGTAAGAAAACACAACCCCCGCAGGTTCCGAAAAGGTCCCCGCGGGGGTTGCTTCACTATATGGCAACAATATTAAAATGAATGACTGTCTTTTTATTCGAACGTTTTATTTCTTTCCGCCGATTACATTTTCTACAAAGAAGTCCTGAGCAAGGATGTCTTCATCTGCCATTTCTTCTCCGTCTTTCACCAGTACATTTCCCTGGTCGTCTTTCAGTTCTCCGGCATATACTTTTACTTCGCCGTTGTTGATCTTGTCACGGAGTTCATTGACCTTATCCTGAATATCCTGTGGTACCAGATCCTGATTGAACGGAGCCAGAGCCGCACACTCTCCACCTTCATAGTAGTTTGCGGAAATGTCGATGGTTCCGTCTGCTGTCTTCTGCATAATATCTTCGAAGATCGGTGCCCAGTTCCATACGAAGGAGGTCAGAACAGCCTTTGGTGCAGACTCCTGCATATCTACATTGTATCCTACGCAATATGCACCATGTTCTTCACAGGTCTGCGGTACTGCCGGGGAAGATGCTTCCATTCCCATGTATTTGATTCCATTGTCGATCAGAGTTTTTGCATTCTGAGATTCGATGTCCAGATCATACCAACTATCTGCCCACAGAACCTGTACCGTTGCGTTCGGGTTTGCATATTTTGCGCCCAGAGCGAAAGAGTTGATTGCGGTACGAACAGATGCTTCATCCATACTTGCACAGAATCCAAGCTGATCGGATCCTTCGTTCATCAGTGCACACAGATAACCGTTCAGGAAATCACCCTCGTATCCACGGATCTGGAATTCGATGATATTGTCATACACATCATTGCTCTGCTGTGCAAAGATCACATCCGGATATTCCTGCTGAAGTTCTGCCAGGATTGCGGAATAACCTGCGGAACATCCAAAGATAATGTCTGCACCTTCATCCACCAGTTCCTCTACAGTAGATTCCAAAAGTGCTGTATCTTCTTCGGAAATATCTTCCATGGTCAGAAGGTTTGTCTCGGTATCAATTCCAAGATCATTACATGCCTTTACCAGTCCTTCGTGCATGGACTGTGCCCAGCCTCCGTCATTTACAACAGAATACTCAATCTCACCGATCACAAGTTCTGAGACATCTTTGGTTTCTCCGCTTCCGGAAGACTTGCTGTCTGAGGAAGATTTACTTCCGCCACATCCGGCCAGAAGACTGATTGTCAACGTTGTTACCAATAAAATACTTGCCAGTTTCTTTTTCATGTTCTCCTCCTTTTCTTAACGACTCTCTCTGTCGTACGGTTTTGCCAGAGCTGCCGGCTCTGCCGTATGTTTCTTTCTGAAGTTACCGGTGGACAGGATAAATACTATCACTGTCGCAATATATGGAAGCATACTGTATACTTCCGTCGGAACGGACGGCAGATAAATCTGAAGATTACTGCCCAGACAACTGATAAACCCAAAGAGTAATGCTCCCCACATCAGCATCAGTGGATTCCAGGATGAAAATGCAACCAAAGCAAATGCAATCCATCCCTTTCCGGCTGTCATACCGCTGTTCCAGAAATTGGTATTCGCAAGGGAGACACAGGCTCCGCTTACGGCCATCATCATACAGCCGAAGATCGTATAGCCATAACGCATGGCAAATACATTTTCTCCCGCCGCATCCAGAGCTGCCGGATTTTCTCCCAGCGCCCGTAATTTCAATCCAAATCGTGTCCGGTAAATGTAGAACATAGATAACGGAACGATCAGGTACATTGCATAAGTCAGTAAATTCTGTTTAAAGAAAATATCACCAAGAACCGGGATTTTGGAAAGCAGCGGAAATGCAAACTTTTCAAATTTCAGATTGGCTGCCACTCCGGATACATCTTTCCCCAGGAATCCACTCAATCCGGTTCCGAAGATCAGCATCGCCATTCCACAGACCGTCTGGTCAGACTGTAAGGTTACAGTCAGGAACGCAAAGACCAGTCCGAAAATGGCTCCGGTCAACAAAACGACCAGGAACGAAAGTGCCAGGTTGTGGGTGTGAACGGCTGTAATATATCCGCTGACAGCTCCCATCAACATCACACCTTCCACTCCCAGGTTCATAATTCCGGCACGCTCGGAAAAGGTTTCCCCGATTCCTGCATACATTACCGACACTGCATAAACGATTGCCCCTGAACAAAGGGATATGATTAAAGACATCATGCTTTCACCTCCCGATTGATCACAATCTTATATCTCTGGAAGAAATCTCCCGCAATCACAAAAATCATAACCGCGCCCTGGATCATGGTTGCGATCTGTGTCGGAACTCCCATGACCTGTACCGTAGCACTGCTGTTCTGCAATCCGGCAAACAAAACCGACACGATCACGATCACCAACGGATTCAACCGGCTTAAGTAAGCAATCACGATTCCGGTATAACCGGCATTATTCGGCATCTGCTCCATGATTCTGTGGGATACACCGGCATACTGTACATAACCTGCCAGTCCTGCCAGCCCGCCACTGATTACCAGCGCCAGCAAAATATTGCGTTTGATATTGATTCCGGCATATCTGGCAGAATTCTGACTGCTTCGGATCACAGAAAGCTGATATCCGTCCGTGGTATATTTATAGGCAAGAAAGATCAGCACTGCCACCAGGATTCCCAACAGGATTCCTGCACTGATCTGAGAACTTCCCAGTTCCGGGATCTCCAGACCGATCGGAATCCGTTCCGTCTGTCCCACATTCTGTCCCTTCATTTTCCAGGGACCGAGAACCAGATACCCAAGAATGATCAGCGCCACATAATTGAGCATCAGGCTGGTAATACTTTCATTGACGTTCCAGTATGCCTTTGGCACCGCACACAACAATGCCCAGACTGCTCCGCCCATGAAACAGCAGAGTGCCAGAATCAACCGTCCCACCGGTCCGCCGATTTCCGGTCCGTACAGGACAAAAGCTCCTCCGAAAATAGCTCCCATTGCATACTGTCCTTCGGCTCCGATATTATTCAGATTCATTTTGAACGTCAGTGCCACACCCAGTCCGCAAAACAGAAGGGGCAGGCTTGCATTGATCATCTTCCGGATTCCTTTGGAGGAAAGGAAGACTTTATTCAACATTTTTCCATAAACTTCCAGCGGACTGAATCCAACCGCTGCAATGATAAATCCACAAAATACAAATGCCAGTAATGTAAATACCACAGAAGTCAATACCACCCGAAGTGTGCTGACATTTTCTCTTTTTTCCAAACGTATTTTATTTCTCATAGCGTTCCCCCGACATCAGCCTTCCAATCGTGTCATAATCTGCTTCTTTTTTCTCTAACGTTGCCATCAGTTCCCCGGAACACAGAACTCCGATCCTGTCAGCCATCTGGAACAATTCATCCAGCTCTTCTGAAACCAGAAGCACTGCCACTCCTTTTTTACACTGTTCCAGCAAAATTTCATGAATCGCTTCTGCAGCTCCGATATCCAGTCCCCTGGACGGATACACTGCAATCAGAAGTGTAGGATCACCCCCGATTTCACGGGCAACCAAAAGTTTCTGCTGATTTCCACCGGACATCAGAGATACCGGACTTTTCTCCCCGGCTGTCTTGATCTCATATCTGGAGATCTCATCCTGAACCGTTTCTTTGATCACTTTTCTCTTCAAAATGTGGTGTTTGCTGAAACGATCTGTATCAAATTCTTTTAAGATCCGGTTCTCTTCCATGGTCATTCCCGGAACCAGTCCCATACTCAGCCGGTCTTCCGGAATAAATCCAATCCGTTTCTTAATTCTCGCTTTTGCATTCTGACCGGTCACATCTTCTCCATTCAGGACAATCGCTCCCGTCTCTGCCTTTCTGAGCCCTGCGATTGCTTCAGCCAGCTCTTTCTGACCGTTTCCTGCCACACCGGCAATTCCGAAAATCTCTCCGGCATGGATCTGAATACTCAAGTTCTTCACCGCCATAAGCTCCCGGTCGTTTTTCACCGACAGGTCTTTCACATCCAGAACCACATTCTCCTGACGGCTTCCCCCTTCATTCTTGTGAGGTTTCAGTTCCCGCTCTCCGACTACGGCTCTGGTCAATCGTTCCACCGTAGCGTCTGCTGCCACCATCGTATCTTCGACCTTCCCGCCTTTTAAGACGGTGATTCGGTCTGCAAATTCCATCACCTCATTCATTTTGTGGGAGATCACGACCACACTCTTGCCGCTGTCTGCCATACTGCGCAGCACCCGGAACATTTCCTTTGCTTCCTGTGCCGTCAAAACTGCCGACGGCTCATCCAGGATCAGGATCTCGGCTCCTCTGGACAACAGCTTTACAATCTCCACTCGCTGTTGCTCGCCCACCGACAACTGCCAGATCAGTGCAGACGGTTCCACTTCCAAATGAAATTCCTCGGACCACTTTCTGATCTGTTCCTCCATCTCCTTCTTTTTCAGAACCAGATTGCATTTTGGCATATATAAAAATACATTTTCTGCCGCCGTCAATGTGGGAATCAAACGAAAATGCTGATGCACCATTCCAATTCCCATATCAACTGCATGTTTCGGCGACCGGATCGTCACCTTTTTCCCTTTATGTAATATTTCTCCGCTATTTGGTCTGTAAATCCCATTCAGCACGTTCATTAAAGTACTCTTTCCCGCGCCGTTTTCTCCAAGGAGCGCATGAATCTCCCCCGGATAGAGTGTGAGATCTACATTTTCGTTGGCCGTTACACTTCCGAATGTTTTGGTAATTCCTTTCATCTCAAGAATCGGTTCTCTCATCTCTCATCCATTCCTTTCTGAAAACTACGAAAAATATGCTTCGCGTATAGAAAAATGATACATTGTCCGCATCTGCGGCAACCAGTTTTCCCGTCCTGCAATGTACCATGAAGTATTTTTTACGTTATTGAGTTGTTTTTTCTGCGAAATTACTTTCGTTAATGATAATAGCACAAGCTGAACCAAAATAAGATATATTTGCTGATAACATTTTTTAACCCATTTTTATAAGTATAACTAATATGTTAAAAAGGACGCTTTCATTTCTGAAAACGTCCTCGTTTGAACCGTATTATAAAGGAAGATATTCTTTCTGTCAATTTCCTTTTCAAATCCGATAAATCTGACAATTCCGACAGATAGGATAAACTCTGTAAAGTATGATCTGTCATTTTATGCCAACAGCTTCACTCCTTCTTCTTTCAGCCAGCGTTTTGACCACTTGTAATTAGGTTTGTACTGCTCCACAATCTTCCAGAATGCTTTGGAGTGATTCATTTCTCTTCGATGCGCCAGTTCATGCACCACCACATATTCCAGCACTTCCTGCGGTGCCAGCATCAGATAACAGTTAAAATTCAGATTGCCCTTGCTGCTGCAACTCCCCCAGCGGGTTTTCTGATGTCGGATTGTAATCCGTCCGTAATCCACGCCCATAATCTTCGCATACCGCTCCACGATTCCCAGAATTTCACGTTTTGCCGCCGTTGTCAGCATCTGAAGTTCTTCCCCGGAAACCTGTGCAAATATTTCCTGTTCCTTTTTTCTTTCTTCCATCCGTTTCATGTGCTTCTGGATCCAGTTTTCCTTTTCCGCCACAAAATCAAGGATCTTCTGCCTGGGCAGCCCCTTCGGTGCCCGAACCAGCAGATCGCCCGGATCTTTTATTTCCAGTGCCAGCGTCTTTCTGGAAGAATACAGGATCTTTATCTTATATTCCATCGTTGTCTGCCTTTACTTTTATTGTTCTCATCGCATATATCTTCCCGGTTATTTTCACATTTCTTCTTTTCGTTCCACTTTTTCAAGTTCTTCTTTTGCTTCCTTTACATACCCCATCGCATTTTTCCGATTGTATGCTTTTTCTTCTTCTGTCAGAACTCTTCGAATTTTCCCTGGGTTTCCAAAGATCAGGCTTCCGTCCGGCACTTCCATATTCTGTGTGATCAAAGCCCCCGCTCCTACCACGCAATGTTTTCCGATCTTTGCTCCATTGAGAATGACCGCCCCCATCCCGATCAGAGATTCATCCCCAATGGTACAGCCGTGTATAATGGCACCATGTCCGATCGTCACATAGTCCCCGATCACAACCGGATTTTCGGCATCCACATGAAGAACCGCATTATCCTGAACATTGGTGTATTCTCCAATCTCAATCGGAGCCTTGTCCCCACGAACCGTTGCATGATACCAGATACTGGTTCCCTGACCGATTTTGACCTGTCCCTTTACCACAGATTCTTTCGCCATATAAATAAACTGCTCCTCCATGTTCTGCCTCCTTTTCCCTATATGCTTCTGCTTTGTCCTGCGTTTTATTTACATTATCCTCAGATCAGATTTGCGTAGGCCGTTGCCAGGATCACCGTCATAATCCCAGTCACCGCTATGGCCAGTCCACTCATCGCGCCTTCCACTTCTCCCAGTTCAATCGCTTTTGCCGTACCGATGGCGTGGCTGGAAGAACCAAAGGCCAGACCTTTCGAAATCGGATGGGTGATCTTGAAAATTTTACAGATCAACTCTCCGAAAATATTTCCAAACACTCCTGTCACAACGATCACTGCCACCGTAATGGTCACATATCCTCCCAGTTCTTCTGACACTCCCATACCAATTGCCGTTGTGATCGATTTCGGCAAAAGAGTCACATATTCTTTATGATCCAGCCCCATCAGTTTTGCCAGCACAAAAACCGTCGTCAGACTGGTCAGAGCTCCCGCCACAATCCCAAGGATCACCGCCTGATAATATTTTTTCAGCAGATTCCACTGCTCATAAAGCGGAATTGCCAGACAGACCGTCGCCGGTGTCAGAAGCCAGCTTAAATAAGAAGCTCCCTTATTATATACGTCATAATCTACATCCGCCACTACCAGCACGATCATCGTCAGGATAATGGATACCAGCAACGGATTAAAAATCGGAAGCTTCAGTTTCTTCTTCAACACCGTCCCGGTGAGATAAGCCAGAAGACTGATGGTCACGCCTGCAAACATGGAACTTTCAAACAGATCATTCATCTTCTGAACCTCCCTGTTTCTGCTTTTTCCCGATGACCCACTGCGACACTCTTCCGGTAGCTCCCATTACGGTAAAAACAGCCATCACCGTAATCACACTGACCGGCAACAGCATCGGTTTTAAGGTTCCCCATGCTGCCATCAGACCAACTCCTGCCGGGATAAACATAGCCGGCATAATCTCGATCAGGAACATTCCAGCTTCTTTGACCGCACCAAGCGGAATCAGGCCACTTAATAATCCGATAAATAAAATTACCATTCCGTAAATACTGGCCGGAACCGGGAACGGTAACACTTCTTTTAACAACTCTCCCATAAATGAGATCGCCAAAATCAATAAAAACTGATGCAAATACTTCATAATTCTAGTCTTTCCTCCTTGTACTGCCTCATGCATACAGTTTTTCATTATACGCTCTCTCTTTTTCCCTGTCTATGCACACCCTCCATTGTATTCATAAAAAACAATGCAGAATCCGGGAAAAAATAAGCACCTCAGGAACTCTCTCAACAGAAACCTAATAAATTTTACAGAAATCTCTGGCACATTTTACATTTGTCTGTAATAATGAATAGAAAGAACTGTTCTGACTGAACAGTAGAAAAGAGGTTTTCACTATGCCAACAACGTATACGCACTATCGATTCGGAAAAGACGTGCTGTCCTGCCTGTCTCTTCCCCTTCGTAATTCTATAAATGAATACCGGGAATTGTTCGACATCGGCCTTCACGGTCCGGATATTTTCTTCTATTACCGTGCCATGCACAAGAATAAGGTCAATCAGATCGGCTATCGAATGCATGAAGAACCGGCTTCCAAATTTTTCCTGTATGGAAAGGAAGTGTTAAAGAACGCGCCGATGAAGACAGCCGGCAGGGTCTATCTTTATGGTTTTATCTGTCATTTTGCTCTGGACAGCGTCTGCCATCCTTACATTGAAAAAATGATCCATGAAAGAGACGTCTTACATTCGGAAATCGAAACCGAACTGGATCGAATCTTCATGGCAGAAGACGGACTGGATCCGGTCACTTATCCGACTTACAAACTGATCGTTCCATCTATCCGAAACGGTATGGCGATCTCTCAGTTTTTTGAAGATGCAACTCCTGCCCATGTCTGCAAGGCATTAAAGGGCATGTCCATGGATCTGAAGCTTCTTCATCCGAAGTCTGACCGAATGCGCAAAGTTCTCTACACCCTGATCAAAATTTCCAGGCAGACAGAGATCCGCGGTATGGTTATGACAAAGGACAGTAATCCGGACTGTCAGGACTACTGCGAACTGCTCCAAAAGCTTTACGCCGAAGCAATCCCGGTTGCGGTCAGCCTGATCAACCAGTACCAGAGTGCCCTCTTTAAAGACACCCCGCTCTCTGATCGCTTTGATCTGAATTTCAGCGCCGGAAAACACTGGGAAGAACTGCTGCTTTAAGCCTGCCTGCTTCCCTGTAAAATGACCTCACTATAACATCATCTCGCTGTGAAACACCAGCAAAAGAAAGGGTTCTAATCTTATGAACATTAAATTAACTTCTATGGAGAAAAAATGGGTCTTATATGATGTGGGTAATTCCGCTTTCACCATGCTGACCGCCACCATTCTCCCGATTTACTTTAACTATCTGGCAGAAAGCGCCGGCGTTTCTTCCGTAGACTATCTGGCATTCTGGGGCTATGCCGCTTCCATTTCCACTCTGATTGTCGCCCTTTTAGGTCCTACCCTCGGAAGTCTGGCGGACGCGCAAAACTATAAGAAAAAACTGTTCATCGCTGTTCTGGCAGTCGGTGTGGTTGGATGCGTCAGCCTGGGATTCACTTCTTCCTGGATCCTGTTTTTAGTCCTCTATATCATCACCAAAACCGGATATTCCACCAGCCTGATCTTCTACGATGCCATGCTGACCGACATCACCACCGAAGACCGGATGGATACCGTTTCTTCCAGTGGATATGCCTGGGGATATATCGGAAGCTGTATTCCGTTCGTTGCCTGTCTCGGTGTGGTACTGGGAGCCGGATCTCTCGGAATTTCCACTCCCACAGCCATGATGATTGCTTTTATCATCACCGCGGCATGGTGGCTCTTGTCCTCCCTGCCTATGCTGAAAAACTATAAGCAGAAATATTATGCAGAATCCGCAGGCGGACATGTGGTCAGCGACAGTTTCCGCCGTCTCGGTCATACCTTCCGTGAAATCGGCCAGGAAAAACAGGTACTGTTCTTCCTCATCGCCTTTTTCTTCTATATCGACGGTGTATACACCATCATTGATATGGCAACCGCTTACGGACAGGCACTCGGGCTCGACAGTACCGGACTGCTTCTGGCATTGCTGCTGACCCAGATCGTTGCCTTTCCATGTGCACTCCTGTTCGGAAGGATTTCTGCCAAATACAATCCGGCAACCCTGATCAGCATTTGTATCGGAGCTTACTTCTGTATCGCACTCTATGCCATCGGACTGGATTCCCAGGCCAAATTCTGGATCCTCGCAGTCCTGGTTGGCATGTTTCAGGGTACGATCCAGGCCTTGTCCCGTTCCTATTTTGCCAAGATCATTCCTGCAGAAAAATCCGGAGAATACTTCGGAATTCTGGATATCTGCGGTAAAGGCGCCGCATTCTTCGGAACCTTCCTCGTTTCCATCGTCAGCCAGGTTACCGGAAAAGTCAACGCCGGTGTCGGAAGCCTTTCCATTATGTTCCTGCTGGGACTGTTCTTCTTCCGGAAAGCAGCGTCGTATAAGTAAAAATCAGACAAGAAGTGGAGCCTTTCTCCCAACCAAAAAGGAGCGGATCAACCGCTCCTTTCTTATTCTCCCACATTTCCCAGATATTTCTCCACGATCCTGGAATCCACATTCTCCCGAATCTCGTCATACACACTCTGGGAACGCTCCACCATTTCTTTTCTGACATCCTCAGACAACGAAACGATCTGAGTTCCGCTTCCTTCGATCACCGAAATTCTCTCGGAAATCCGCGCATCGGAAGCTTCTCTGGAATATTCTTTTGCCAGTTCACTGGCTTCCTGTAAAATCTCCTGCTGCTCTTTTGTCAGGCTCTGATAGAACTCTTCACTGACGATCAGCGACAGCAGATGCGGCAGATGATTGGTTTCCACCACATAGTCCTGCTGCTCATACAGCCGGTTGGAAACAATGACCTCATACGGATTTTCCTGTGCATCAATGGTACTCTGCTGTAATCCGATATACACTTCACTGAAACTCATCGGGGTCGGATTGGCTTTCAGGGCTTTCCAGAAATCCATATGGTAGGAATTTTCCATGGTACGGATTTTCTGACCTTTGAAATCATCAATCGTTTCCACTTTTTTATTGGTAGACATCACACGAAATCCCTGGTCAGAATATCCCAGCAGTTCATAACCTGCTTTTTCATAAGCCGCTTTCATCAAATCCAGAAATTCCGGATCATCTACGGTCTGACGCACCTCTGTCAATGTCTCAAAAGCGCAGGGTGCATCGAAAACTGCCGTTTCCGGGATGAAGTTGACCTGTGGAGCTGTATTCTGTACCACAAACGGGATATCTCCGTCATAACAGCTCTCCAGAAGTTCCCGATCCCCGCCCAGCACGCTGTTCGGATAAACCTGGATCTTCATCTTTCCATCACTCAGGCGATCCACTTCTTCTGCAAATTTCTCTGCATAGATCTGAGTTACGGTATCCTCCGGGCTCGCAGTTGCCAGTGGCCATGCATAGCGCTGCTCTTCCTGAGAAGCCTCCTCACTGCCATTACTGTCGCCACTGCCATTTCCTGTCGTATTTCCCGTCGCTGCACAGCCTGTCACAGACAGAAGCATTCCTGCTGTTAAAAGCAAACCGGTAATGGTTCTTTTCCATTTTTTTATCGTCATGCTCCACATCCTCCTATAACAACGCCAGACTGACCTGTGGCACAAATGTAATCAAAAGCAGAGCCAACAGGAAATACAAAATCATCGGCATAGCGTGTTTCGCCAGATCCATCACCGGAATATCTGTCAGAGAACTTGCCACAAACAGATTGACGCCAATTGGCGGTGTTACAAATCCAACTGCCAGATTCACCACCATCATAATTCCGAAATGAATCGGATTCATTCCGATCTGTGTCACAATCGGAAGCAGGATCGGTGTCAGAATCAGGATGGCCGGTGTGGTATCCATCACCATACCCACCAGAAGCAGGAACAGATTTATCACCAGCAACAGAATAATCTTATTGGTAAAGTTTCCGAGAATCCATGCACTGATTGCCTGCGGAACCTGCATCAGAGTCAATACTCTGGAAAATGCAACGGAAGCCGCCAGAATAAACATGATCGGTGCATAAGTCCGAATCGACTCCACCAGAATCGCCCAGATATCCTTCAAATGAATCGTACGATATGCAAACAGGCTGATGATCAACGCATAGAACACAGAGATAACCGCTGCCTCTGTTGGCGATGCCACTCCGGTGTAAATACACCCCAAAATGATCACCGGACTCAACAATGCCAGAAAACTTTCTTTTAATACGGCAAGGAAGCCTTTTTTATGAAGTTCTCCCACGACTTCCCGGATCCGTTCTTTATCTTCTCCATTCTTTTTGCAGTAATAAACCGCATAGATCATCAGCAGTCCACCGATCAGAAGTCCCGGAATAATTCCCGCCAGAAACAGGTCACTGACGGAAGCACCGGATGCCATTCCATACATGATAAACGGGATACTCGGTGGAATAATCACTCCGAGTCCACCGGCCACTGCCACCACTGCCGTTGCAAATTTCCGGTCATATCCCAAATCTGCGAGAATCGGGATCGTCATACTTCCCACTGCTGCCACCGTCGCCGGACCGGAACCGGAAATTGCTCCGTAAAACAGGCAGGTCACGATCACCGCACAGGGCATTCCAGCCGTACGGTTTCCCATAAAGTATGCAAACACATCGAATAATTTTTTCGAGATTCCGCCACGCGCCATAATGATTCCCGACAACACGAACATCGGAACCGCAAGCAACGGAAAGCTGTCCAGTCCTCCAAACATGGATCGGATTACATAGGTCGCACTGGCGGTAAAGGAAGGATCGAATGCGCCCGGAAGAACCGATGCAATTCCCAGTGAGATCGACACCGGAATCGCAATCATCAGACAGATCACAAACAAAATAAATACTACAACTGCCGACATCACACATTTCCTTTCTTTTCCTTTTTCAGTACTACCATCAGCTCAATCCACCATCTCTGCGCAATCCGGAATGCCACCAGCACAAATGAAAAAAGTGGTGCAACCTGCACATAATACATCGGCAGGTTCAGAGCCGGACTGGTCTGTCCGCTTACGACCGCAGACATAAAAAATTTCCACGCAAATGGGATCAGATATAAAAACAAGATCAGTTCAAAGGTATGGTTGACCACTTTAAATGCCGCTTTCCCTCTTCTCGGAAACATGGCTACGAACTGTTCAATCTTGATAGAAACACATTTTTTGGTACAATAACTGACACTTAAGAATCCGGACCAGATAAAGATATATCTTGTCAGTTCTTCTGACCAGGATAAAGACATTCCCAATACATATCGGGAAAACACCTGAATCCCCATGATCAGTGTCATCGCAATCAGGGCAATGACCATCAGAACCTCTTCCAGATTTTCATTCAACCAGTTTAATATTTTCTTCACTTCATCACCCTTTCCAATCGTTAAAATTTTGACTTTCAACAGGTAAAATTATACTACACTCTCTGAGATTTCTAAAGCAGGCACTCCGAGGAACATTCCAAACAGGTGGTTCCCTCGAAATGCCTGCTTTTTTCTGCTTATAAATTCCAATCTTTTCAATTACAGACTCTTGTGAAGAAGTCCAAGTACCGTTGTCAGATCTTCGATTCCCATCTGTCCCGGTGCGGACACTTTTCCGACTGCACCAAAGGTCAGTGCAGATCCGAATACTTCTCCGCAAAGGCGGCTGATCACTCCGGTTCCTGCCATAGACATGGTGATGATCGGACGATCTGCATATTCGGATGCCATTTCTTCAGTTGCACCAAGAAGGGTCAGTACATCCTTCTTATTCTGCGGCATAACTGCGATCTTCGGAATATCTGCGCCTAATTCCTGCATTTTTCTCAGGCGGGATACGATTTCCTCTTTTGCAGGAGTCTTGTGGAAATCATGGTTGGAGGCGATGACTTTCACGCCGTTTGCGTGCGCAGTCTCTACCACTGCTTTTACTGCATCATCTCCGGTAAATGCTTCCACATCGACCAGATCTACCAGACCGGTCTTTGCAGCCTTCTGGTTCAGTTCCACATAGACATCTGTCTCAATTTCTTTTTCTCCACCCTCTTTGGATGTACGGAAAGTAAACAGGATCGGAGTCTCTCCCAGTACTTCACGGAGTGCTTTCATGGTCTCTTCTGTCTTTGCAAAATCAAAGATATCCTCATACCAGTCTACACGCCACTCTACCACATCTGCTTTGGTAGAAGTAATGGCTTTTGCTGCTTCTAAAATATCTTCTCTTGTCACACCTACGATCGGAACACAGATTTTCGGGATTCCTGCACCGATTTCAATATTTCTGACTTTTACGGTCTGCATATCTTTCTCCTTTTTTATTTTCAAACATTTCTATCAACTATTGTTGCATGATAACAAATATTCTGTAATCCATCTTCTGCAGAGAAATGCTCCTCAAAACATTTCTCTGCAAAAGTTTCCCGGCACCAGATTATTTATTTTGCGGAAGCCTCTGAGTTTTTCAGAAGGACTCCATAGCGAACATTTACAAACACCGCCAACAACACACCGATCACAGTGATCACGATATTCATTACGATAACATTTGTTGCTGTCATTTTGGAAGCTGCTGTCAGGATCGTATAGTTACACAGGCTGGATGCGATCATGACCAGACTGGTAATGGTTCCTTTGATTCTCGGGAACAGATCATTGACAACGGCTGTTGCCATCTGAAGCACACCACCTGCTGCCGCATATCCGATCACGAATGCACCTACGAAACAGATCGCCGGTGTCTTAATCAGGTAAACCAGAATCAGCATTACAACAGAGATTGCCGGATAGATCACCAGGAAACGTACCTGTTTGAACTTTGTGATCAGAAGGCTGGTCACAACCAGCGCTACCATGGTTCCTGCGGAATAGTAAGTCTGCATCACGGATACTTTTTCTGCAGAAATGCCTGCGATTTCTTTTCCGAAGGTCTGTGCACAGTTCAGCCAGAGTTGGAAGGTTGCTGTGCTGGTAAATCCGATCAGGATCAGAGCCACACTCTCCAGAGAGAAGTGTGCATTTTTCAGGTTGCTGATCAGGGACTCAGATTTTCCGGTTCCCTCTACGATCGGGAACGGAGCAAAGATTGCCAGGATTCCGAGAACAGCAATTACAATTCCACCTACCAGCGGAAGCATCAGATAAGACATAGATGTTCCGGCACAGATACCCAGGAAGAACGGCATCAAAAGCTGTGCGATGGAAATAAAGAATTTGATTCCCATGGTTGCAACTCCGGTATATTTATAGATGATCTCTGCTACTGCCGGATAAGTTGCGGTATCTAAGAAAGAATTTGCAATACCACCCATGATCGCAGCGATATAAGCGACGCCCACACTCGGGGAAAATGCAATCCCTACAAAGAAAATAACATAAGAAGCACATCCAATCAATACGGAAATTCGTCTGCCAAGTTTATCGGACAGCGGTCCGGCAAACGGAAGGGAGATCAGTCTTCCCAGTCCCAGTGCAGCAGCGATTGCAGTTACACCCATTACATCACCGGTTCCCCACTGCTCAGCCAGCATTTCTTTTACGACTGCCTGTCCCAGGATGGAGCATCCGATTCCATGAACAAAGTAGTTTAAATAAAGGATCAACGCGCTTGGCAAATATTTTTTATTCATTCTATTCTTTTCCTTTCATCTTCGTTCTATAATTAGTATTTAATATCCAGAACTTCTTTCATATGCTCGATCGGCATTTCTTTCCCGGTCCACATTTCAAATGCGGCAGCTCCCTGGAACAGCATCATTCCAAGTCCATTCATGGTCTTGCATCCGACTTCTTTTGCCATCTTCAGCATTGCAGTCTCACGTGGAGCATATACAACGTCTGTTACGATCAGGTCCGGGCGGAAGAAGGATTTGTCCGGAATGTAGGTCTGTCCTTCCAGCGGTTTCATTCCCATTCCTGTTGCATTTGCAAAAAGATAAGAATCAGCGATCTCTTCTTTCAGTTTGTCAAGATCTGCCAGATCATATAAGGTAACTTTACAGTTTGTTCTTTCGTTGATCTTCTTAACGGTCTCTTCTGCATTTGCCCAAAATTTATCTCTTACATTAAAGATAGACATTTCTGCCACACCATCCAAAGCAGCCTGTACTTCAATTGCTGTTGCGGCTCCGCCTGCTCCGACGATAGTCATCTTCTTTCCAATGACATCGATATCGTTATCTTTCAGTGCTTTCATATATCCGATACCATCTGTAATGTGTCCGATCAGTTTTCCGTTATCGTTTACGATCGTGTTAACTGCTCCGCAAAGTTCTGCTGCCGGAGAGAGTTCATCCAGATATTTATGTACCACGGTCTTGTTCGGCATAGATACGTTGGATCCTACCATCTTTAATGCACGCAGACCTTTTACTGCGTCTTCCAGTGTATCGTTATCTACTTCAAATGCAAGATAAGCATAATCCAGTCCCAGATAAGCAAATGCTTCATTATGCATTGCCGGTGAACTTGAGTGACGAATTGGATAAGCCATAAGTCCGATTAATTCTGTGTGTCCTGTAATTCTCTCTGCCATTGTTTTTTCTCCTTTTAAATAAATGATGTTTTTTGTTCGTTAATTATTAAACAACCTCACTACCACCATTATAGTACAACCCTCGTGATAGTTCTAATATATCTTTTATTCTTTTTTGATAGCTTTTAAGTATCATTTATGATAAAATATACCAAAAGCCACTTCCTTTTATTGCCCGTTGTCATTTTCTTATCAAAGGAGGACAGTTTCCTATGACATTAAATCAATTGCTCTATTTTCAGACCACCGCAAAGCTCCAGCATTTCCGGCAGGCTGCCACCGCCTTAAATATTTCCCAGCCAAGCCTGAGCCGTTCTATCAGCACGCTGGAAGAAGAACTGGGCATTATATTATTTGAACGGAATGGTCGAAATATACATCTGACCAAGTACGGCCGGATTTTCCTGGAACATGTAGACCGGATCATGAGCGAAGTTCAGACTGCCGAAAACCATATGCGACAGCTTGCCGGAGACGAAGGCGACATCGATATTGCCTATGTATTTCCTCTTGCCAGTCATTACATTCCCCATATGGTCCGCCGATTTTTAAGCCAGGAGAAGAACCAGCATGTGAATTTTAATTTCCATCAGCTCCACACTTCGGAGATCATTGAAGGATTAAAAAAGGAGAAGTACGATATCGCCTTTTGTTCCTATGTAGAAAATGAACCGGATATCCAGTTTACTCCCCTGATCCATCAGGAAATGGTGGTGATCACACCGCCCGATCATCCTTTAACCGGCCGCACTTCTCTGTCTCTTCAAGATATGCTGCCTTATCCCATGATCGGCTACGACCGCCATTCCGGACTGGGACGGTTCACCAGACGCTGCTACGAATCCTACGGACTTTCCGCGACAATCCGTCATGAATGCCCCGATGAAAACGCCATTTCAGCCCTGGTGGCAGAGGACTTCGGAATTGCCCTGGTAGCAGACGTGGAAGCCGTCCATGACAGGAACGTGGAGATTCTGCATCTGGAGGGATCTCCCATCCAGCACACCGTCTATCTTGCTTATATGAAAGACCGGTATCTGATCCCGTCCGCCAAAAATTTCATCCGTTTTATACGTAAAGAAGGAAGCCAACTCTAGGCTTCCTTCTTCTTTTACATGATTCCTTGCATAATCCCTGATTTTCTCAACGTTTGCAGTCCGTAATCCTCCTGTATTACTCTGTGTCTTTCCTCTTACAATGTCCGGTTTCTCTGCACAAACCGGGTAAATTTTTCTACCATAGGTGGCTGATATTTTCCTTCCAACTGTGCCATATAAATATACCGCGGTTCGCCCGGATTCAGGAAATTCAGCACTTCCACCTGCAACTGTCCGAGCAACGGAATATCCGGCATGATCGCAATTCCGAAATTCTGTTCCACCAGTCCCGCCATGGCTCCGTCTTCTTCTATTTCATATGCGATCTTCGGCTGAAGCCCTGACTTTGCAAACAACTTGTCGATGACCGGCCGAAGCCCGCTGTCCCGCGTAAAATAGACCTGCGGATATTTGACAGCTTCCGAAATCTCCACCATTCGTTTTTCCGAAAGCGGGTGCCCTTTTGGTGTTACAACCACCAGTTTTTCCTGTGCCACCGGTGTGAAGTGGATCTCCGTCTCCTGCTCCATTCGGGAACAGAAGGCCAGATCATATTTTTCTTCTTTCAGCCCTTCCAGAATCTTGGATGTGTTCCCCACCGTAAAATGAAACTGCGCCTTCAGTTCTTCATTGCTCCTTAAGAAATCTCCTACCAACTGCGGCACAAACCGGCTTCCAAGCGTATAGATATAAGCCAGATCGATCACTCCGGTAGTCTGTCCGGTCATCGCTTTCGTCTTTCGCACTCCGGTATCCAGCGTGTGCAGCGCATCTTCTACATATTCCTGAAATACTTTTCCGTATTTGGTCAATACTACATTACGACCCCTTTTTTCAAATAACCTGGTTCCCAGTTCCTCCTCCAATGCGCTCATGGCATGGCTCAGACTTGGCTGAGTGATCTTCAGTTCCTTCGCCGCCTGGGTATAATGTTCTAATTTTGACAAAGTCAGAAAATACTGCAACTGATTCAGATTCAACGCCCGCTCCTCCTTCTTTTGCTTCTTTTTCGACGTACTTTTTTCAGTGATATTTATAAAATATCACAATTTATAGTTTTTATCTATAGTTTTCGCCGAAAATATGCATTTGATAAACTATCTTTCTTTTCCTATAATGCAACCATAGTCAAGTCGTTAATCTTATATCAAATACATGATGCCGGATGAAAAAGATCTTTATCTACAGAAGCATCATATACATCAGACTATAAAACAACCTCACTCCCATAGGAAGCATTCCACACATACCAATCACCAATAACCAACACGGTTCGCTTCCTATTGTAAAAAAGAAACACATTTTTCAAAACCATTTATCACGATCAAACTGATAATCAAATGTAGGAGGATTATTTCTAATGAAGAGCGAGTACAGACACATTTTCGAACCGCTGACGATTCGTCGCATGACAATGAAGAACCGTATTATGATGACACCAATGGGAACCAACTATGGTGAGCAGAGCGGAGAAATGAGTTTTCTCCATATTAATTATTATGAACTGAGAGCAAAGGGCGGTACCGGTCTTATTATGGTAGAAAATGCCAGCGTAGATTCCCCGCAGGGATCCAACGGAACCACACAGCTTCGTATCGACCAGGATAATTACATTCCGCGTCTGTTCAAGCTGACAGAGACTGTACATCAGCACGGAGCCTGTATCGGTATCCAGATCAATCACGCAGGTGCATCCGCACAGTCTGCACGTATCAACATGCAGCCGGTATCTGCTTCCGATGTTCCATCCAAAGCAGGCGGTGAGATTCCTCGCCCGTTAGAAAAAGATGAGATTCTTCATATTGTAAAGAAATACGGAGAAGCAGCAAAGAGAGCTCAGATCGCAGGATTTGACTGTGTGGAGATCCACGCAGGACATTCTTACCTGATCAGCCAGTTCCTTTCTCCGCTGACCAACAAGAGAACCGATGAATTCGGCGGATCTCCGGAAAACCGTGCACGTTTCGCAAAAATGATCATCGAAGAAGTCCGCAAACAGGTTGGACCGTTCTTCCCGATCTTCGTCCGCATCAGTGCCGATGAATTTATGGAAGGCGGAAATACTCTGGATGATACTCTGGATTATCTGAAATATTTCCAGGAAGAAGTCGATGTCTTCGATGTATCCGCAGCCCTCAACGGTTCCCTCCAGAACCAGATCGATGCCAACTATCATCCGGACGGATGGCGTTCTTACATGGCAAAAGCCGTAAAAGAGAAATACGGAAAACTCTGTGTCACAATGGGTAATATCCGTGATCCTCATGTTGCAGAAGATATTCTGGCAAGAGGTGATGCCGACATCATCGGAATGGGGCGTGGACTGATCGCAGATCCTGACTGGGTCAACAAAGTAGAATTCGGTGATATCTGTGATATCCGTAAATGTATTTCCTGTAACATCGGTTGTGCCGGAAACCGTATCGGAATCAACCATCCGATCCGTTGTACCGTAAACCCGGCTGTTCCGAACGGAGATACTTATAAGAAACAGCACATCAACAAACCTTGCAACGTTGTCGTTGTCGGTGGTGGAACTGCCGGTCTGGAAGCTGCCTGTACAGCCGCTGAAGTCGGATGTACTACCTTCCTGATCGAGAAGAAAGATCACTTAGGCGGTCTGGCTGCTGAGATTTCCAAGATTCCGGACAAGAAACGTCTGGCGGACTTCCCGAACTACATGATCCATCGTGCGGAGAAACTCCAGAACCTGTTCATCTTTACCGGAACCGAAGCAACCGTAGACCTGATCAAGACACTGAAACCGAATATCATCGTCAATGCAACCGGTTCCATGCCACTGCTCCCGCCGATCAAGGGACTGCATGACCACATTGACAAGGAAGGCGGAAAAGTATCCTCTATCCTGAACATGATCAACCACATCAACGACTATCCGGAAGATCTGACCGGTAAGAAAGTTGTCGTTATCGGTGGTGGTGCCGTAGGTCTGGACGTTGTAGAATTCTTCGCTCCAAAGGGTGCAGAAGTCAGCATCGTAGAGATGATGCCGATCATCGGTAACGGAATCGATCCGGTTTCCAAAGTCGGAACCTTTACTTTAATGGATAAATATGGCGTTCGTCAGATGCCGAACACCGCACTTCAGGAAGTACGCGAGGACTCCTTCCTGGTAAAAGCAAACGATGAAGAAGAAGTTCTTCCATTTGACTACGGATTCGTATGTCTTGGAATGAAGGCAGAAGTTCCGGTTCTTCAGGATATCAAAGATGCTTACGAAGACAACGATGCCGTTGAAATCGTCAATATCGGTGACAGCGTAAGAGCCCGTCGTATCATCGAAGGTACTTTCGAGGGAAGAAACATCCTGAACACCCTGGAAAAACGTGGATATCTGTAAAATACGATATTCCTCTGAATGATTCATAATTTAGCCGACGTTAACCCTAAATATAGATGCCCCAAACGAAGAACGCATGCAGCGATTGCTGCATGCGTTCTTGTCGTTTCTCACCTTTCAGATCCGGATATCTTTTATGTCTTTGCCATTTGTTCGAGGTATTCATTACAGATTCCGGATCTTAAATTCTCTCTGTGCCTCTCTCTTCTGATCTTTCTTCGCGATATCATCCCGCTTATCATACAGCTTCTTACCTTTGGCAAGTCCTACTTCCACCTTCACCAGGCTGTCTTTAAAGTAAACTTTCAGCGGAACCAGCGTAATTCCCTGCTCCTTTATTTTCCCAAGGATCTTGTTGATCTCCTTCTTGTGGAGCAAAAGCTTTCTGACTCTTAACGGATCTTTGTTAAAGATATTGCCCTTCTCATATGGAGCGATGTGCATTCCATAGATAAACATTTCTCCATCCTCGATCCGGACAAAGGCTTCTTTGATACTGCAGAAACCCTGCCGCAAAGACTTTACTTCCGTTCCGTGCAGAACGATTCCTGCTTCATATTGCTCTAAAATAAAATAATCATGATACGCTTTTTTATTGTTTGCGATCAGTTTTCCCGGATTTTTTCCTTTTGTTGCCATGATCATTCCTCGCTTTCTTCAAAAAACGTAAAATCTATGGTTCGAGACAGTTTGTCCACTGACAAGACTTTAATCTTCACCGGTTGGCCCAGTCTGTAAGTCTTCCCGGTATGTTCTCCCACCATTTCGTAAGAGTCTTCCACATATTCATAATGGTCATCCATCATGTTAGACACGTGTACCAGACCTTCCACTGTGTTAGGCAGTTCCACATATGTGCCCCACCTGGTCACGCCGGAGATCACACCTTCGTACACTTCTCCCAGATGCTGCTGCATATATTCGGTCTTTTTCAGTTTGATCGTTTCCCGCTCTGCCTCGTCTGCCCGGCGTTCCGTTTCACTGGCATGTTTGGTCACTTCCGGAAGGATTGCCTCATAATGCGCAGCTTTTTCTTCCTTCATCCGTCCTCGCAGAACATCTTTGATGATCCGGTGGATCTGAAGATCCGGATACCGACGGATCGGAGAAGTAAAATGCGTATAATATTTTGCTGCCAGGCCAAAATGCCCCAGATTTTCCGGGGTATATCCCGCCCGTTTCATAGACCTCAGTGCCAGACGACAGATCATGGCCTCCTGTGGGGTATCTTCGATCTTTGCCAGAAGTTTCTGCACTTCTTTTGGTTTCACTTCCTGATTTCCCACATGAATGTGGAATCCGAAATTATTAATAAATGTGCTTAAGCTTTTGATCTTTTCTTCATCCGGTGCCTCGTGATTTCGATAGACAAAGGGTACCTCCCGCCAGAAATATTCTTCCGCCACCGTCTCATTTGCCAGAAGCATAAAGTCCTCGATCAGCTTTGTAGCCACATTCCGGTCATACGCTTTCAATTCTACCGGTTTCCCGTTCTCATCCAGAATCACCTTTGTCTCCGGAAAATCAAAATCGATGGACCCCCGCTTTTTCCTGCTTTCTCTCAGAATTGCAGAAAGCTTTGCCATCTGCTCAAACATCGGAACAAGTGTCTCGTATTTTTGACATTCTTCCGGATCTTTTTCTTCCAGAATCTTCGCCACACTGGTATAAGTCATTCGTTCATTGACACAGATCACTGTCTCTGCGATTTGATGATCGATCACTTCGCCCTTCGGGTTCACCGTCATCAGACAACTTAGTGCCAGACGGTCTTCTTTCGCATTCAGAGAGCAGATTCCATTGGACAACCGGGTTGGAAGCATGGGAATCACCCGATCCACCAGATAGACACTGGTTCCGCGCTTCAACGCTTCCCGATCCAACGCACTGTTCTCCTGCACATAATTTGCCACATCCGCAATGTGCACACCTAATTTATAATTTTCTCCGTCCATTTCCAGAGACACCGCATCATCCAGATCCTTTGCGTCTTCTCCATCAATGGTTACCATCTGCAGCATTCTTAAATCCAGTCTGCCTGCCATATCTGCTTCACTGATAGCATCCGGTACTCTCTCCGCCTGATTTTTTACTTTCTCCGGAAAATCAAGAGGAAGATCATACGCCTTAATAATCGAAAGGATATCCACCCCTGGCTCTCCTGCTTTTCCGAGAATCTCCACAACCTTTCCTTCCGGTCGTTTCGGACGCCTTACTCTGCCATTTTTCTTCTGCTTTTCGTCTGCGCCATCTCCATAGCTGGTCAGTTCTACCACGACTTTATCGCCGTCATTTGCGCCTTTTGAATCAGCTTCTGCCACAAAAATATCCTGTTCCACATGCGCATCATCCGGTAACACAAAGCCAAAGCCCTTGCTTTTCTGATACAGGCCTACCACATGCACGATCCCATGAGATAAAATCTGCAGAATCTTTCCTTCTCTGCGGCCGCCTTCTTTATATCCGGTTACCAGAACTTCCACCTGATCTCCCTGAAAAGCTCCGTTCTTACACTCTTCCGGAATAAAAAGATCCTCTTCCCCTTCCGCATCCGGTAACACAAAGCCAAAACCTCTGGCATTTGCCTGAAACGTTCCGGTAAGCACACGCGGCTTTCCTTTGGAATATTTTCCCCGTTTGGAAAGCGTGATCTTCCCTTCTTCTACCAGTGCCTCCAGAACCAGGCGCAATGCTTCCCGGTCTTCTTTCGATACCTGAAGAACCGCTGCAATTTCTTTTGCTTTCATCGGCACATAAAAATCATCACAGATAAAGTCATAAATCACTTTTTTTCTTTTTTCAAATGCCTGATCCATTCTTTCTCCTTTTACACAAAAGACCCGCCCCTGTATGCAATAGGGACGGGTCTTCTTTTGTTTTCCTAGTTAAAAATACCCATATTCAGGAGCATGGCCAGCACTAAGAACAGAATTGCTGAGATCCGGGTTGCCTTTACAAGTGCCCCCTCCATAGAACGTCCTTTGTTCTGACCCCAGTAAGTATCTGCCATACCGCTGATGGTTCCAAGTCCTGCCGACTTTCCTTCCTGAAGCAGGATGATTGCGGAAAGTACGATGCAATCTATTGCAAATATTATTGTCAGTACGATTTTTAAAATATCCATTCGTCACACCTCCTGCGAATAAACCATATCTATGGTATCACAGCAACGACTAATTTGCAACGATTTTTTTCTCTCTGCCTTTCAACTCCTCTGCATTTTCCGAAAGATCACTCCATGCCACACGCATCATCAGAAGTACTGCGATCATAGACAGAATATCTGCAACCGGTGCCGACCAGAGGGTACCGGTGACCCCAAGATATCTTGGAAGAAGCAACACAGCCGGAACGCTGATCACAAAATCACGTAACAGAGAAAGGCTCAGCGACAGAACCGGTCTGCCAAGTGCCTGTAAGAAAACGCTGGTCGCCTTCTGAATGCAACAGAATACAATCGTAATCATATAGGTACGAAATGCCAGTACCGCGAATTCATTATAAAGCGCACTTTCGCTTCCGAAAATTCCGATGATCTGCATCGGAAATCCCTCCATTGCAACCATTGCAATGATTCCTACGACCAGCTCCGCTTTCATCATGGTCAGATAGATTTCTTTGACTCTGTGATAGTGGCCGGCTCCATAATTAAATCCAACAATTGGCTGGCAGCCTGCCGCAATTCCGATTACAAATGCAATCACAATCTGAAAGACTTTCATCACAATTCCAACCACCGTCATCGGAATGTCTGCTCCGTATTTTGACATTGCTCCATATTTTACCAGTGTATTATTCATCACACCCATGATCACTACGATGGAAAGCTGGGTCAGAAAGGAGCTGATTCCAAGAGGCAGAAATCCTTTCAGTTCTTTCAGGTGCAGACCAAAACTGCTTTTTCTCAATTTGAAAGATTTTGTATGGAGCAGATACCACGCTGCCAGAACCGCCGTTACAATCTGTCCGCTAATGGTTGCGATCGCAGCTCCTGCCACACCCCAATGCAATACAAAAATCGCGACCGGATCCAGAATCATATTCAGTGCGCATCCGATCAGCGTTGAAATCATGGCAAATGCCGGACTGCCATCTGCACGGATCACAGAGTTCATTGCATTTGTAAACATATAAAACGGAATGCCTGCTGCTATAAATATAAAATATTCTCTGGCATATTCCACATTATTTTCCGTAGCACCAAATGCCTGTAAGATGGTTTCTCTCCCTGCAAAAAAGATTCCCGTCATGATCAGACTGATCATGACCGTAAAAACCACTGCATTTCCCACACTTTTGCTCGCCTCTTCCTGGTCTTTTCTTCCCAGACAGAGACTTAAGTGAGCCGCACATCCATCTCCGATCATTAAAGCAATCGCCAGTGCAATGATGGTGATCGGGAAAACCACATTTGTTGCTCCATTTCCCAGGTATCCTACTCCACGTCCGATAAAAATCTGATCAACGATATTATATAGAGAAGATACAAGAAGGGACATGATACATGGAATGGAAAATTTCAGCATCAGTTTGCTGATCTTTTCAGTTGCTAAATATTGATTCGTGTTCATTTTTCTACCTTCCTTTTTTATTTTCATAGTTTTCCATAACCCGTAAAAACTTTTAACATAAAAAACGTGGCAGATTACCGTAAACCAGCTACGAAATCTACCACGTTATAAGTTTCTGTTTGCCACAGTGTTTCTTACAAGCTTTCAACTCTGAACTATGTTTCTAAATAACAACATTCCAGATTATACGATATTTTTTTCTTTTGTGTCAAGAACTTTTTTGCCACTCCTTTGTCCAATCTGGCTCACCGCAAATCCCATACTGATCAGTAACAGGAAATAGAAATTAATCCCACGGCTCACCAACATAGAGGGCACCAGATAGCCGCCGGTAAAAATCCCCTGAAACACCGACCGGTACATCCACTCTGTGATTCCCTGCGCTCCCGGAAGGGGCAACATATCCACCGCAATATAAACGGATGCCTGGAGCACGATCACTTCCCACGCCGGAGCTCCGGAAAGTCCAAATCCCAGATACACCAGATAGGTCAGCACAAAGAGACTGCTTCTCTGAATAAATGTCAGCCCGATCACCAGCAGTACATGAGCCGGATGTTCTTTCAGCCAGTTCACAGCCTCGTGATATTCCTCAAAAAACTGCCGGACTTTTGCGGTTCGGCTTTCTGATTCTTTAAGCAGCCGTAACCGGATCAGTCCGCTTTCCACCCGACTGTAAATTCCATAAAGAACCCCCGGACAGAACATGGCTCCCAGAATCAGCACGACCAGCAGAATATTTAAAAATAATCCCAGAAAATACAGCATCAGATATCTGCCCAGCCGCTCCTGCAAAAAGGAAAAACTGAAGATCAGAAGCCCCAGACCCACAAGCACCAGTACCAGCTTATAAAGCAGGGCAACCGTCATCAAAACAATCGAACTTTTAGACAGCTCATTTCCGTCTTTCTTCATATAATAAAGTTGCATGGGCTGACCGCCGGTAGCCGAGGGGGTAATCCCCGAATAGAAAAATCCGATATAGGAATACTGAATACAGCGCCACAAACTGCTGGTTCCTTCCATAGCATGCAATAGAATATAGATCATACTTCCTTCTGCTGCCACAAAAAACAGTGCCAGAACAACAGATCCGACCAGCGCCCCGGCTTTCATATCTCTTAATTCCCGAAACAGTACTCCCGGCTTTTGTCCGTGAAAGATGATCCAGAACGTCAGGCCCATCATTCCCAGAAAAAAGATTGCCTCCATCACACGCTTACGGAATCTCATAACGATTCCTCCATGTATAACCGTTCTTTTCCATTCCAATCTTTCCAAGCCTTACATCTCCGACTTTCATTCCTGAATATGTACCGGACATTCTTCCGAATTTTTCATCATTCTCCAAAGATTCTTCCGTCTCAACCAGTCCTTCCAGTGGACCCTCATACAACACTTCTTTTTCTTCATATTCATAAAAGTCTTTCGGAGTCACCATCGAAAAATGCTTTCCCATTGTTAGGACTCCGGTCTCTTCTAAAATTCTCGCCACATAAGAAGAACAGGTATAGAACCCCTTGTGATAAAACGGCTTTCCTGCCAGAAGAAAGAACAGGCCCAGAATCGCGTAATGATAGCAAAATCTCTGTTCCCAGGCATTTTCCAGGATCTCCTGAACCTCCCGCTTCTGTTCTTTGGTACAGGAAATCCGGCACACCTGATAATAAGCGTCCGGAAACTGCCGGTAAATCAGTTCCTTTTCTTCTTTTTCAAAGCCGGCGATCAACGGGATGGACGGAACCCGCCTTCCTACACTGTATGCCTGATCCAGTTCCGGATCCAGACTCAAAACTACATGGACATATCGCTGTTTCAGCACCCGGCGGATGATGGATGCAAACAGCCCCGGCGTATCCACAAAGGCCAGATACAGACTCTCAGATCTGTGAACCGATCTGTTGTCTGCTCTCTTATCTGGCATGTTTTTGTTGCTCATCTGCCTTTTACTGGAACTGATAGATCTTTCTTGCCGCACGGTATCCGCCTACCGTCAGTGCTGCTCCCACTCTTCCCGGAAGATATGTAAAGCCGCTTAACGTTGTACAGCGTAATCTGTAATACATCGACCGGTCATAATCATGGATCCGATCCCACATCGCCTTCCTTTTCGCTGTTGCCTCTTTCGTCTTGATCAATAATAAATGAATCGAAGAGATGGACAACATGATAGAAATATTTCGCATCATGTAGACCGCCAGCTTCGGATATTCCTGCTTCACTTTTTTCAGATCCACACTTCTGGACACCAGATCTGTCACCTTAATTTGCTGATCAATCCGTTTTTTCAACACTTCTTCATTGACCGACTGATCTTCACGCCCCAGATAATAATGATACAACGGCTGATTCATGTAATAAATCCGCTTCACGTAAGGCAACGGCTGATAAGCAAACAGATTATCCACATAAAACGTATGCTCCGGCAAACGAACTCCCGATTCCCGTAACACTTCCGTTTTAAATACCAGGGCATGCATGATCAGATACTGGGACGGTTTAAAACGGTGCATATCATTCCAGGTACAGACCGTCTGTTCCGGAAACACATTTCCATAGGACATGGTATGGGTATAGCCTTCGTCCAGATGATCGTAAATGTAATCATTGATAAACAGATCCGGCATTTCCTGCTCCTGTTTATAAAATGTTTTAATTTTGTTTAACAATTCCAGATAGGCATCTTCTGCCAGCCAGTCGTCGGAATCCACCACTTTAAAATAGAGTCCCTCTGCCAGTTCCAGCCCAGCATTGACACCGGATCCGTGTCCACCATTCTTTTTATGAACTGCACGGACAATCTCCGGATATTCCTTTTCATAATAATTTGCGATATCCTCGGTCCCGTCACTGGAGCCGTCATTTACAATGATAATCTCCACATCATTTCCGCCCGGAAGTAAGGACTGGATACAGCGTTCCATATAAGCTTCTGAATTGTAACATGGTATGGTAAATGTAAGATATTTCATAATTTATCCCTCACAATCTTCCTGTCTGTTTTATTTACAGGATTCATTGTAAGGGACAAAGTTAAAATATAAGAGAATAAGAACTTAAGATATTCCAAAGATTTTCTAACGAAATGTTCTAGTGGAAATAGTGATCTCCAATCTGGATTCCATAGCTTCCACAGCCAAAATACAGACAGTCTCCGATCGGATTGGATCCGTTGATCGCATCTTCTGCCGCCTGATAAGCGCTCTGCGTATAACTTCCACCGGAATATACACTGTCCAGCCAGCCTGTGATTGCCGGCGTAAACTGTCCGCTCTGGTAAATCACTTCCGAAATACTGTTCGGATAAGCCGCACTTCTCACACGGTTTAACACAACGGCTCCCACTGCCACCTGTCCTTCATAGGGCTGATTCCCGGCCTCACAGAAAATCAGGGATGCCAGCAGCTCCTGATCCCGGAGCAATTCCTGACGTCTGGCTTCTTCGGCTGCTGCCTGCTCCGCCTGAAGACGCTCCTGCTCTTCCCGGATCCTGGCTTCTTCCACAGCCTCCTCCGCGCGCTTCTTTGTCACTTCCGTCATTTCTTCGGAACATTCCTGCACTTTGACAGACGCCTTTGTACTGGCCCCTTCTGCCGCTCCCCTTGCAGCCTGTTCCTGGGTTGCAAATCCTGTGGTCACAAGCAGGCCGCTTAAGACTCCCGCTGCCATCAGAATCGCATGTTTATTTTTAATCATAGACTCCTCCTCCACATCTTTCTTTTTACAATTTTATGATATACATTTCTATTTTATTACAAATGTTACAAAATTATTAATCAAGATGTGAAGGCATCTTAACACAAATTCATGTATCTGTCAAATTTCATTCCTAAAATGATCTTGTTTCCAACCGTTCACTATTCGTCTATCTTTCCTACTTGTACTGATTGTGTTGATTCCTTTAATCCTGGTTTCGTAAATACCAGAAGATCTCCCGCCTCAATTCTGGTGTCTCCTTTTGGTACTGCAAGCTCGCCATCCGAGCGTTGAATCATAACAATCAGAGCCTTCAGCGTGTCTGAAAGTTCCGCCAGACTTTTTCCGATCCACGGATGTCCTTCTTCAATCAGCCGTTCATCCAGATACGCTGCCGTATCCTCCTGGTAGCTTTCACCGCTCAATACCAGTACATCCCCTTCCCGTAAGGTCACGTTTCCTCTTGGCAGTAATGCTTTTCCCTCCCGTTTGATCATCACTACCAACAGATCCCACAACTTCAATTCCGAAATCTTCCGTCCCACGAAACGATGTCCGGCAGTCAGTGTAATCTGGAGCAGCGGTAACTGTTGTTCTTCCTGATAATCACTGAATGTTTTCAAAACATTTTGATTCTCATCCACCATATCCAGTTTTTTTGCAAACACCGGCAATAATATTCCCTGCAAGGCTACCGAAATCATGGCAATACAGAAAATCATATGGAAAATATCGTCTTTTACATAGGCGTCACTGACTGTCACCGAAATAGCAAACACAATAGATGCTGCTCCCCGAAGCCCTGCTGCCGAGATCAGAAGCTGCTGATTCAAAGGTGCTCGAAGCGGAGTCATCAGAATTGCCACGACGATCGGACGTACCAGAAATGTCAGACCCAGAAATAATCCAACAGCCGGGAACAACACCGGCAACAATCTGGAAGGGGTCACCAGAAGTCCCAGCAAAAAGAAAATCAGAATCTGTGCCAGTCGATCTGCACCGTTAAAGAAATGCACCAACTTTATTTTACTTTTAAACTTCTGATTTCCGGTAATCATTCCCATCAGATACACACTTAAAAATCCATTTCCATGCAACAGAACCGGCACTGCATAAGTCAACAGTACCAACGCAATCATCAGAATAATCTCCATCCCCTCCTGCGTAAATTCTGCCTTTTTCATCAGATATCCGGTCAGTTTTCCCATGAAAGCTCCACACAGACCCCCGATCAGAATCTGTTCTGCCAGAAGCAAGGGTACATTTACAGAACCTCCCGCCAGGATTTGCAGCACAATCATCGTCAACATATAGGAAAATGGATCGTTACTTCCGCTTTCCACCTCCAGAATGGATGCTGTTCCGTATTTCAAGCTCAGATTTCTGGAACGAAGAATGGAAAAGACAGACGCTGCATCTGTGGAACTGATCACCGCACCCAGAAGCAGACTGGTTTCCAGCGATAATCTCAACACACCATAGGAAAACAACGTACAAAGTCCGGCCGTTAGAACCACACCCGCCGTAGACAGGAGCACCGCTTTGGGTAAAATTGGTTTTGCCATTTTCCAACTGGTTCCGAACCCACCGTAAAACATAATAAAGATCAAAGCTGTCGTACAGATTTTTTCCGAAAGTGCAAAATCACTGAATGAAATTTTCAGAATTCCTTCTACTCCAAACAGCATCCCAATCAAAATAAACAACAGAATAGAGGGGACTCCATACTTATCTGTAAACCTCCCCGAAAGAATACACATTAAAATTACAACACCACACAATAAGATATTTAACTCCATATTCCCGCCTTTCCATTCTGTTTTTATTATATTCAGACTTTATCCCGTTGCCGTGAAAAAGAAAGGAGCCATCTCTGCATCTTGCAGAAATCGCTCCTTTGCACTTTTATTCTATCATACTTTATGCCTGATGGAAACGGAAAATCGGACTGATCTTCTTGTAGATCAGGAACACAATCAGCGATACCAGTACTCCTTTTAAAAGGTTGAACGGTACAACCGCAAATAATACCAGAGTCGTCAGGCTGTTAATATGTCCATTCACTGCAGTTCCCATTCCGACAATGGCATCGATCGGCATGTGGAAAGCCTTTGCATAAGCCGGAAGCAGCACAAATCCGTTGATAAAGCATCCGATCACAGTCATAAACAGCGTTCCGGTTACCATTCCGATAATGGCACCTTTGCGGCTTCTGTTCTTCCGGTAAATGATACCTGCCGGTACACAGAATGCACATCCGATCAGGAAATTTCCAAGTTCTCCGACCCCTGCTGTCACGGTTCCGTTGATCAGGAAGTTTAGCAGGATCTTAACAAATTCAATGGCAGCTCCTGCCACCGGTCCCATTACAAAGCATCCTACCAGCACCGGGACCTCACTGAAATCAATCTCATAGAAAGACGGTGCAAACGGAAGCGGTACTTCGAATAACATCAATACCACCGCGATCGCGGATAACATTCCGATCTGTACCAGTGCTCTCACACCGATTCTGCTTCCTGCCGGATTCTGATTTGTGACGGTTGCTCTTGTTTCTGTTGTCATAATGTTTCCTCTCCTTTTTTCTGAACTTTCTTTTTGTGAAGGAAACCTTTTTGTAGGAAAGAACTCTGAGAAACACGCTTTGCACCTTCCTCAGGTTATAGCAGCATCTACGTTCCACTTTGCTCGTTGCTTCGCGTAAATTAAAAACCCCGGTATCAATCTACCGGGGTTACATCCTGTATTACAGTTCTGTATCGTTCTTCTCTCATCCAGACTTTACTGTCGGTACCGGAATTCGCATCTGCGTCACCGGTTCAGCCGCTTTACGCGGGTCGCGGACTATACCGCCGGTTGGGAATTCATCTCTTCGTCCTTAAATATGATATAGGACTTTTGAAAATGTCACCCTACCCCGAAGATTTCCTTTTTCATTTATGCCATAAGTATAACGCTTTTTCACACTAAAATCAAGCTCTGATTTTCCACGTTATCACAGAATATTTCCATCGTCAATCCTTTACAATCTGATAGTATTCTCTCGCCGTCCACATGTATATAATTCCATAAAATACCGCAAACACCAGGATGGTTGCAATCGTACATCTCATAAACAGATGGACATTGGTCAGATTCAGAAGCGCCAGCAATTTGGTCACGACCTGAAATGCTACTGTCACATGGATAATCGCCATCACAAGTGGCAGGAAAAAGACATTCAACACCTGACTTTTGATCGTGTGGCGAACCTCCGCTTTACTCATTCCGACTTTCTGCATGATCTGGAAGCGTTCTCGATCATCATATCCTTCCGAAATCTGCTTATAGTAAATAATCAGAACTGTTGCGATCAGGAAAGTCACGCCCAGATAGATTCCGATAAAGAACAGACTTCCATACAGATTGTAAAAAGAATCTCTGCTCAGTTCCCGACTTTCGATTTCAACCGTTTCCAGTGCCCCAATTTCTGACTGCACCTGCTCCAGGGCTTTTCTTACGTTTGTTTTTTCTCCTTTCGGGGAAAAACAGATTCTGGTATATAAGCTGTTTCCTGCTCCTTCTCTCAGATTCGGAGCGGACGCTGTCACTTCCTGTATCTGCTCTTTTGTCGGAACGATCAGATACAACTCCCTTGTCATGCTGTTTTCATTTTTTGGTTCCAGTTTCATATGATCCAGTTCTCGTTTCACCCGAAAACTCTTGCCACCGATTTCCAGTGTATGTTCTTTATAGGAACCTTTTGTCAGATACACCAGCACCTGATTTTCTTCCAGTGTCTCCTTTGTTCCCTCCATTCTGTTGTAATCTTCCAGAGAAATCAGATTGACCGACACAAAATTTCCCCGGCTATATTCTATCACGTTTATATAGTCTGCCTTTTTCCCGTCCAAGATTGCAAATGTACTTGTACCCTGATATGTCAGTTGGTCTTCTCTTTTGACACGATATTTCCGACAGGCTGCTTTCAGAATCTGTTCCATCTGTTCATCTTTTTCTTTATTCGCCTGGTAATCTGTCACCGTCACTTCCTGTGGAAACCTGATTGCCAGAATATCTTCCATTCCGCCGTATAATGACACGGTCGAAGAAATTATGATCAGCACCATCGTACTCAGAATACAGATATTCGCCAGTCCCGCCGCATTTTGCTTCATCCGGTAGATCATGCCTGACACCGTAGTGAAATGATTGGATTTGTAATAATAGGTTTTGTTTTTCTTCAGCATTTTTAAGGCCGCAATGCTTCCCGCTGTAAATAGTGCATACGTTCCAATGATGACCAAAAGCACTGCCAGGAAAAACTTGGAAAGAGCCTGCATCGGTTCTTTTGTGGTCAGTGCGATGGCATAACCGCACGCAAGAGCCACCACGCCTACCAGCGCCAGGAACCATCTGGTCTTCGGTTCCTTTTCTCCCTGATTACCTCCCCGAAGCAGTTCCATCGGATTCGCCTGCTTTACCTGAATCAGATTATAAAGAAAGGTCAGCAGGAAAATCGCTGCAAACAACAGGAGCGTTTCCTCCACGGAACGTATGCTTACAGAAAATTTCAGATTTGCAGTTCCCTTCAGGATCTTTAACAGAATCAGATACATCATTTTTTCTAATACGATTCCAAGGAAAAGACCAGATACAATGCTGATTCCGGCTACAATCAGCGATTCCTCTGCCATCATTTTGGCCAGATGTCGCTTTTCCATTCCCAGAACCTGATAGACCCCCAGTTCCTTCTTTCTTCGTTTGATCAGGAAACTGTTGGTATAAAACAGAAAGATTACGGCAAAAACCGCCACAATTCCAACGGTCAGTTCCAGACAGGTTCCGGCCTGCCCATTTCCCAGATCCTCACTTCCAGCAAGGGCAGCGATCATATAAAACAACATCACCATCATTGCCGATGTCAGAAGATAGGGACGATAGGTCTTCTGATTATTTTTCAGATTTGTTCTCGCAAGTCTTTTATAAATTGCACTACTCAACCTGCTCACCTCCCGTCGCCAACACCGTCAGCGTAGAGGAAATTTTCTGATACATCTGTTCATTTGTCAGATTTCCCCGATATAACTGATGGAAAACCTCTCCGTCTTTGATAAACAATACCCGTTTCGCCGAGCTTGCTGCCTTCACACTGTGTGTCACCATCAGGATCGTCTGTCCACTCATGTTCACGGCATGGAACAGATTCATCAGACCATCTGCCGCTTTGGAATCCAACGCCCCGGATGGTTCATCCGCCAGAAGAAGTTTCGGATTGGTGATCAACGCTCTTGCCACAGCGGCGCGCTGTTTCTGACCGCCCGACACTTCATACGGAAACTTATTTAAAAGTTTCTCAATCCCAAGCTTCTGGGAAAGCGGAATCAGGCGGCTTTCCATCTCCGCATAAGATTTTCCCGACAATACCAGCGGAAGGAAAATATTATCCTTCAGAGAAAACGTATCCAAAAGATTGAAATCCTGAAATACAAATCCCAGATTCTGACGCCTGAACGCCGCCAGTTCTTTTTCTCTGATACCGCTTAATTCTCTTCCTTTTAAATATACCTTGCCTTCCGTGGGCTTATCCAACGCTGCCAGTATATTTAAAAGCGTGGTTTTTCCCGATCCGGATTCTCCCATGATCGCGACGTATTCTCCTTCTTCCACCGAAAAATTCACCCGGTGCAAGGCCTCTACTTTGTTACTTCCAAACCGTGTGGTATAGACTTTCTTTACATTTTTCACTTCCAATAAAGCCATGTGTATTCATCCTCTCTGCGTTACTTTTCGCTTTTTTTGCTTTGGCACTGCTCTTTTGCGCGCTGTCTTTTTGAGCATTCCTTCTTTTTATTCCGCTGCTCTTTGCGTATTGTTTTTTTCTTCTTTCCTTTTCTTTCACCTTCTGGCTTTATTATAGAAAAAGAGGAACGTAGCTGCCATTGATACAGATTACATTTCCTCTTTGTTTCTTACATTTATGTAAGAAAAGCTTCTTTATTCCACTTCAAGTTCTTCCCGGTAAAAATCCAGAAACACCTTTGTCCCTTTCCCCGGTTCAGACTCCACCCAGATTCTGTGCCGGAGCCGGTCGAATACCGTCTTACACAGATACAATCCGATGCCGGTTGACTTTTTATCCGAGCGCCCGTTAAATCCGGTAAATCCCTTTTCAAACACACGGGGCAGATCTTCCGCCTGGATCCCGATTCCGTCATCCTCGATCACCAGCACAGTTCTCCCGTCTTTCTTTTCTCTGTAGATCTTAATGTTCCCTTCTCTTTTGCAATATTTGACCGCATTGGATAAGAGCTGTTCCAGAACAAACTGCAGCCATTTTTCATCCGTCAATACCGTCTGACATACCAGCTGATACTCCAGATGGATCTTCTTCAGAATAAACATTTGCGAATATTTCTTCAGACTCCGGTGAAGAACCTGATCCAGATCACAGAGATCAAAAGAAAGATCAGAACTCATATCTTCCACTCTCAGATACGTCAATACCATCTCCACGTATCGTTCGATCCGAAACAACTCCATCTTCAGTTCCCGGATTCTCTGTCTCGCCTCTTCTGCATATTCTGTCTCTCTCTCCGAATCTGTTTCTTCGGGCACTTCAAAAGCCATTTCTGCAATTACTCCCAGATCTTCCTTTTCTTCTGGATCTTCCTTCTCTGCTTTCTCTTCTTTCGCCTGCCCAAAGGCTCCCCGGTACATTGCACACGAATCTGCGGATTGCAGCATCAGTTGCATAGCGGCAATCGGTGTCTTGATCTGGTGCACCCACATCCCGTAAAAATCCGACATCTCCTGTCTGCCGATTCTTTCCTCAGACCGGATCTCCCGGCAAAGTTCCTCCAAGCTCCGAACCAATTCCTGATACTCCTTTTCCAGATTTGATCCTGCTGCCGGCAGTATACATTCTCCTGCGTTCCGGGCTTCCAGACTGTCTCTCTCTTCTTTCAGCATCTTTTCTTTCTTCCGTTGCTTCCGGATCTTAAGACCGCCGATTCCTCCGAGAAGTACCAGGCTCAGCAAAAGCGCATACCAGATTCCGGCAATATTTCCGTCATATAAGAACCAGATCACCACGAAAATTCCGACAATTCCCAGTGGAAGACCCAGAACTTTTCTCACATTTCTCATGATCTCACCATATACCCGATTCCTTTTTTCGTCAGGATCATTTCTTTCAAACCTACGGTTTCCAGTTTTCTTCGGAGTCTCGCCACATTTACAGTCAGTGTATTGTCATCGATAAATTCGTCACTCTCCCACAGCGCAGCTATGATCGTGTCCCGATCTACGATCTTGTCCGTATGCTCCATGAGAATTTTCAGAATCTTAAACTCATTTTTCGTCAGTTCGATCTTTTCCTCTTTATACTGGAAGGATGCATCTGACAGATTCAGATAAGCTCCCTGACATTCCAGGATCTCTGCCGTACCGCGAAATTCATACGTCCGCCGCAGGACTGCCTGGATCTTCGCCGTCAGGACATTGAGATCAAAGGGCTTCTCAATGAAATCATCCCCGCCCATATTCATTGCCATTACGATGTTCAGATTGTCACTTGCCGAGGACAGAAAGATCACCGGAACCTTGGACAGCTTTCGAATTTCCTGACACCAGTGGAATCCGTTGAAGAAAGGCAGCATAATATCCAGCAGTACCAGTTGCGGCTGAAATTCCGTAAATTCTTCCAGTACATGTTTATAATCTCTGACACACCTTACTTGAAAATCCCAGGTTTCCAGATAACGGCGGATTTCACCTGCAATCGCCTCGTCATCTTCCACCAGAAATAGCTTGTACATGACATATGCTCCCCTTTCTTTTTATTTTTTCATCTGTCTTTCTTTCCTCGACGTTATTCTTATGTTTCATTCAACTGCATCCCATCATTTCATTGAACACAATTTCATTCCGGGAATTCGTTCTGTTTTTTCTCAAATATCATCGGATTTCGTTTAAATCTCTTTCCTGCATCCCAGAAACTTCATCCACAATTTTTAGATATCACGCATGGTCAGTTGGATCCGCTTTCTCTTCAGATCCACACTCATTACCTTGACATCAACGATATCTCCGATTCCCACCACTTCCAGCGGATGCTTGATATAACGGTCTGTAATCTGAGAAATATGAACCAGACCATCCTGATGAACCCCGATATCCACAAATACTCCAAAGTCAATGACATTTCTTACAGTTCCTTTCAGAACCATGCCTTCTTTTAGATCTTTCATCTCCAGTACGTCGGTACGCAGAATCGGTTTTGGCATCTCTTCTCTCGGATCTCTTGCCGGTTTCTCCAGCTCCTTCACGATATCCTGTAAGGTAATCTCTCCGATTCCCAGTTCTTCTGCCAGTTTTTTATAATCTTTGATCGTCAGTGAGAGTCCGACCAGATTACCGCCCACAATATCTTCCGGTTTATAGCCCTGACGTTTTAGAAGCTTCTCAGCCGCATCATAGGATTCCGGATGGACACCCGTTGCATCCAGAGGATTGTCACCGTCTGTAATCCGCATAAATCCCGCACACTGTTCATAAGCTTTCGGGCCTAATTTTGCCACCTTCAAAAGCTGTTTTCGATTGGTAAAACTTCCGTTCTCCTCCCGGTATGTCACAATATTTTTAGCGATCGTACCGGAAATACCGGAAATATAGGATAACAGCGGTGCAGATGCTGTATTCAGATCCACTCCCACCTTATTTACACAGTCCTCAACCACACCATTTAAGGATTCTCCCAGCTTCTTCTGGTTCATATCATGCTGATACTGTCCGACTCCGATAGATTTCGGATCAATCTTCACCAACTCTGCCAACGGATCCTGAAGACGTCTCGCAATCGAAGCCGCACTTCTCTGTCCCACATCAAACTTCGGAAATTCCTCGGTTGCCAGCTTACTTGCGGAATATACAGATGCGCCCGCCTCATTTACGATCACATACTGTACCTTTTCCGGAATTTCTTTCAGCACATCTACGATAAACTGCTCTGATTCTCTGGAAGCCGTTCCATTCCCCAGAGAGATCAGGGATACATGATACTTCGGAATGATTTTTTTCAGAAGATCTGCTGCCGCCTTCATCTTCTGTGGCGTTGTCGGCGCTGTCGGATAGATCACCGTCGTTCCGATCACCTTTCCTGTCTCATCTACCACTGCCAGCTTACAGCCGGTACGAAATGCCGGATCCCAGCCCAGAACCACATGTCCCTTGATCGGAGGCTGCATCAGTAACTGGTGCAGATTCTTGCCAAACACATCAATGGCACCGTCTTCTGCCTTTTCTGTCAGTTCATTGCGGATTTCCCGCTCAATTGCCGGCTGGATCAGACGCTTATAACTGTCTGCCACGACTTCCTTTAACGCCGATGTGGTATAAGGATTTTCCCGGTGGATCACCTTCTTTTCCAGATAACGCAACACATCCTCTTCCGGTGCCTCAATCTTGACCGTCAGGAACTTTTCCTTTTCTCCGCGGTTTAAAGCCAGGATTCTGTGTCCCGCCAGTTTGGACAGCGTCTCCTGGAAATCATAATACATCTCATAAACAGACTCTGTCTTTTCATCCTTCGCCTCGGATACAAGAGTTCCCTTTTTCATGGTCTGATTCCGGATCCAGGTTCGGTAAACCGCCTCATCGGAAATTCCTTCTGCCAGAATATCCAGTGCTCCCGCGATAGCATCTTCCGGAGTTTCCACTCCTTTTTCTTCCGACACGTAATCCTTCGCAGTCTCCTCCAGCGGAACCGTTGCATTTTGCAGTAAAATATAAGAAGCCAGAGGTTCCAGCCCCTTTTCCTTCGCGATCGTTGCTCTGGTTCGACGTTTCGGACGATACGGTCTGTACAGATCTTCCACTGCTACCAGGGTCTCTGCCGCCAGAATCTGCTTCTTTAACTCTTCGGTCATCTTGCCCTGCTCTTCAATGCTGGAAATCACCTGTTCTTTCTTCTCTTCCAGATTTCTTAAATAGAGCAGTCGCTCATGTAGCTTTCTTAACTGCTCATCATTTAAAGAACCGGTCGCTTCTTTTCTATATCTTGAAATAAACGGAATGGTGTTGCCTTCATCGATCAACTGTACCGCCGCATCCACCTGAAAGCGTTTCACTCCTAATTCTTCTGTCAGTCTCTGATTAATATCCATAAATTTTTCTCTCCTGATTTAAGATTGGTATGGAGTATTATACTTGAAATCGCCAAAATATGCAAAATTAATTCGTCCTGTCCCTTTTTGCAGATTCTCCTCCATTGGGGCCTGTCCCCCTTTGCATTGTTTTTTCAGAGTACACTCTGTTTTCTTGAATCTGTCTGTCAATTGTGTTAAACTATGGGTACCATAAATGAATTGGAATCTTGGGTTTTCCCCGGAACAAGGAGAGTATCATGAAGCAAGAACCACCGCTGACGAAACAACAGCAAAAATCTTATGAAACAAAAGAACGGATTTTCAAGGCCGCCAAAAAAATTTTACAGAAAAGCGGTTATGAGAATCTTTCCATTAAAAATATCTGTGAAGAAGCCGGAGTCTCTAATGGAAGTTTTTATCATCATTTCAAAACCAAAGACGACCTTTTATCTTATTATATAGAAGATCAGCCGGCACTCAATCCGGATTTCCTGGAAGAACCAAAATCCATCCAGGATGTCAAACGCGGAATCATCCGTGTGTATCTGAATTATGTGGATTACTGCAAAGAACTGGGGGTTGCCTTTATCTCCGAATACTATGACACGAAGAATCAGGCATTAAATCCGGCAATCCGTACCGAACGCCCTTATCCGATCGTTACAGTTCAGACCTACGTGGAAAAGGCTATTGATGCCGGAATTATCCACTTAAATGTAACCATTGAAGAATTTACTACGGATATCCGCATGATCGTCATCGGAAATGTATTTGAATGGTGCTTAAGAAATGGAGAGACAGACTTTGAGGGTAATATGAAACGTTCTCTCTGTAAATATCTAAGCAGCACGATTGAAGCCTAACTACTATCTGACACTTCATCTTGCGCCTTGTTACCCTGCAATGAACGCCTGATACATTTTCTGCAGGCCTTACGAAAGAAAAAGGAGGATGGCATGTATTCCTTTCTCGTAAATCCGCACTCCAGATCCGGACTTGGTGCCTCTGTCTGGAAAACCATCGAACCCGTCCTGAAAGAACAACAGGTCGAATACCAGGTTTTTTTCACCCAATATCAGCGCCATGCAACCCGGATCGTCCACGATCTAACAAAAGATCTGAACACCCATACCCTGGTCGTTCTAGGTGGTGACGGCACGATCAACGAAGTCCTCAACGGAATCGTTGATTTTTCTCTGGTTACACTGGGGTATATCCCGATCGGTTCTAGCAATGATTTTGCCCGGGATATAGGACTTTCCGCTGATCCGCTTAAAGCATTGGAAATCATTTTGCATCCTTCCCAGATTCAGACGATGGATGTGGGACTTTTAACCTATCGCGACCGACAGAAACGTCGTTATTTCGCCGTTAGCACCGGTCTTGGATTTGATGCGGCAATCTGCCATCAGGCTGTGGTTTCCCGACTGAAAGTTTTTTTAAACAAATTGAAACTCGGCAAACTTACTTATGTCGGAATTGCACTGAACCGACTCTTCTATAATCAGCCGGTATCCATGAAAATCACCGTGGATTCTGAAGAAAACACTTCACAGACCTTTTCTTATGAGAAAGTCTATTTTGCAGCCGTTATGAATCATCGCTACGAGGGTGGCGGATGTATGTTCTGTCCGAAAGCAGACGCAACTGACGGGGTTCTGGATCTGATCGTTGTATCCCGACTTCCCAAATGGAAGATTCTGATTCTGCTTCCCACTGCTTTTTTCGGAAAGCATGTTTATTTTAAAGGAATCCATCTTTTAACGGGAACACATTTTTCCATCCATTCCGAAAAAGCGCTGCCCGTCCACACAGATGGCGAACCCATTTTCCTGCAAAAAGATATCGAAGTTACCCTTGCACCTAAAAGACTTTCCGTCATATCTAAATGATTTTAAAAGAAAGTTCAAATATTTCTTAAGACTTTGTGAACTGCCTTGTTGTCACTTTTCTTTCGTGCTATAATCAATCCAAAATTAAGACACTGCAAATCCTGTTTGCACAAAGGAGTGTTCTTTATGAACAAACACGAGAGATTGAAACAACTGGTTCAAAAATACAAGCATGCCTGGGTATTTTTATACGGTTTTATCTATATGCCATGGTTCCTCTGGCTGGAACATCATGTCACCACCGATTATCACGTGATCCACTCTGCATTGGATGACAAGATTCCTTTCCTGGAAGTCTTTATCGTCCCATACCTGCTGTGGTTCGTATTTATCGCTGCTGTGGTTCTGTATTTCTTTTTCACAGATGTTCCCGGATTTTACCGGCTGTGCACCATGTTATTTACCGGAATGACCATTTTCCTGATCATTTCCACCCTGTTTCCAAACGGTCTGGCTTTACGACCGGCTGTTTTCGAGCAGGATAATATTTTCGTACGTTTGGTACAGTTCGTCTACCGGGCAGATACCTCGACCAATGTCTTCCCGAGTATTCATGTTTACAACTCTCTGGCCGCCTGTGTTGCAATTTCCCACAGCGAGGCCTTTAAGAAACACAAAGCACTGACCGTAGGAAGTTATATCCTGGCTGCATCCATCATTCTTGCCACGATGTTCCTGAAACAACATTCTGTCATTGATGTATCCGGTGCATTTGTGATGGCATACGCTGTATATCAGTTTGTATATGCACCATCTGCCAGAAAGGTACCAAAGCTTTCCAGACAGCCAGTCTGAGCTATCAAATTCTGATGCCGGGCACCTTACGCTTAGCTTATTCCATATGGCATCACCTGATACAACAGATTATCGGACATGGAAGCCGGTCTCGATCTTGACCGGCAACTCCAGTTCCGCTACATGATCGATCCGGATGAACCGTCCGGATCGTAATTTTTTTATCAGAAGATCAATCTGCTCTTCCGTCCCCTGCACTTCCATGGCAACACTTCCGTCCCATTCGTTTCTCACCCAACCAGTCAGTCCGATCGACTGTGCCAGATATTCTGCTGTATATCGAAATCCCACACCCTGTACTCTTCCGGTAAATGTCAGATATTTTCTTATCTTTTCCATATGTCGTTTCTCCTTTTGTCCGATTGTTTTTATTATAGCACAATCAGATTCCTGTAATTGCATTCCTTTTCAACTTATGTTAGACTTGAGTTCAACGTACTGATCATGAAGGGGCATACCTGAGTGAAAAGGCGCCAGACGTATCAGATTTTTCTAACTATAAGAATTCGACAGGGAATCTTTTTTTGTTCCCCTTCTCTTCGCCTGCGCCCGGTGCGCAGGTTTTTTTATTTCTAAATGCATTTACAGGAGGTGAATCAATGGATACACGCATCGCTTTAATCGGCATTATCGTGGAAAAGCAGGACTCTGTAGAGGAACTGAATCATCTTCTTTCCATGAATTCCAAATATATTGTGGGAAGAATGGGAATCCCTTACCGTGAAAAGAACATTTCCATCATCAGTGTGGCAATTGACGCTCCAAATGATGTGATCAGTTCTCTTTCCGGAAAGCTTGGCATGCTTCCCGGAATCAGTACCAAAACGATCTACACCAAGACCCATTCCTAAAGGAGCCTTTTATTTATGGAAACATTATACCAACTGATCGACCATCTGGAAGCCAATCAGACGCTTTCCACTTCGGAATTTGTCCGGTTGCTTTCTGCTTTCAAAGATAAAGATCTTCAGAATTATCTATTCGAAAAATCCCGGTCTGTCCGCCACCGTTATTACGGAAACGACGTCTATATCCGGGGATTGATCGAATTTACCAACTATTGTAAGAACGACTGCTATTATTGCGGTATCCGCAAAAGCAATCCAAACATCAGCCGTTATCGCCTCTCAAAAGAAGAGATTCTTTCCTGCTGTGCTTCCGGTTACGAACTTGGTTTTCGCACCTTTGTCCTGCAGGGAGGCGAAGATGGATATTACACCGACGGCAGGATGGTTGACATTGTTTCTTCCATCAAGTCCCAATATCCTGACTGCGCCATTACACTCTCCATCGGAGAGCGGGAGAAGGAAAGTTACCAGAGATTTTTTGATGCAGGAGCAGAACGTTATCTGCTGCGACATGAAACCTATAACCGGGAGCATTATCGTTTTCTGCATCCCCAACAACTTTCCGCCAGACATCGTCAGCAGTGTCTTTTCGACTTAAAAAACATCGGCTATCAGGTGGGAACCGGATTTATGGTAGGTTCACCCGGACAGACTTTTGAATATCTGGCTGAGGATCTTCAGTTTCTAAAAGAACTGAACCCACAAATGGTGGGAATCGGCCCATTCATCCCACATCATGATACCCAATTCAGAGACGAACCTGCCGGAAGCCTGGAACTGACTTTATTTTTACTTGGCATTATCCGTCTGATGCTTCCAAAAGTCCTGCTTCCGGCTACCACCGCGCTTGGCACCATCAGCCCTCTCGGAAGAGAACGTGGCATCCAGGCAGGTGCCAATGTGGTCATGCCAAATCTCTCTCCGGTAGGTGTACGAAAAGACTATTCTCTGTACGACAACAAAATCTGTACCGGAGATGAAGCCGCCGAATGTCGGATGTGCATGCAGCGCCGTATGGAATCTATCGGGTATCAGGTGAAAGTATCCCGCGGCGATTCCCTGAATCTTGAACAGACAAACATTTAAATTTTATTCTATAATCTATATTTTCAAAGGAGGATTTATATCATGTATGATGTAGCTTCAAAACACGCAGATGATTTTATCAATCATGAGGAAATTTTAGAGACACTGGCCTACGCCGATGAAAACAGCAAAAATCTGGAACTGATCGACAAGCTGATCGACAAAGCAGCTTTGAGAAAGGGACTTTCTCACCGGGAAGCATCCGTTCTTTTAGCCTGTCAGGATCCGGAGCGCAACGAACGGATCTTCAAGCTTGCAGAACAGATCAAAAAGGATTTCTACGGAAACCGTATCGTAATGTTCGCTCCGCTCTACCTTTCCAATTACTGTGTCAACGGCTGTACCTACTGTCCTTATCATTTAAAAAATAAGCATATTGCAAGAAAACAGTTATCTCAGGAAGAAATCCGTAAGGAAGTCATTGCTTTGCAGGATATGGGCCACAAGAGACTGGCTCTGGAAGCCGGAGAAGATCCGGTCAGAAATACCATGGACTACTATTTAAAATCCATCGAAACCATTTACAGCATCAAGCATAAAAACGGAGCAATCCGTCGTGTCAACATCAACATCGCCGCAACCACCGTTGACAACTACCGCCTGTTAAAAGAAGCCGGTATCGGAACCTACATCCTGTTCCAGGAAACTTATCATAAAGAAAGTTACTTAGACTTACATCCGACCGGACCAAAACATAATTATGATTACCACACAGAAGCCATGGATCGTGCCATGGAAGGCGGCATCGATGACGTAGGAATCGGTGTACTCTTCGGACTGGATAAATACCGCTATGAATTTGCCGGTCTTCTGATGCATGCAGAGCATCTGGAAGCTGCCTTCGGAGTCGGCCCTCATACCATCAGCGTTCCACGTGTCCGTGATGCAGACGATATCGATTCTTCCGCATTTTCCAACGGAATCGACGATGATACCTTTGCTAAGATCGTAGCCTGTATCCGAATCGCCGTTCCGTATACCGGAATGATCATTTCCACCCGCGAGAGCCAGAAGACCAGAGAACGTGTCCTCCATCTCGGAATTTCCCAGATCAGTGGCGGAAGCCGTACCAGTGTTGGTGGATATTATGAACCGGAAGATAAAGAAAACAACTCGGAACAGTTCGACGTCAGTGATACCCGTACCCTGGATGAAGTTGTCCGCTGGCTGATGGAAATGGATTACATTCCGAGCTTCTGTACCGCATGTTACAGAGAGGGACGTACCGGAGACCGTTTCATGTCCCTTTGCAAGAGCGGACAGATCCAGAACTGCTGCCACCCGAACGCACTGATGACTCTGAAAGAATACATGATGGACTATGCTTCTCCGGAAACCAAAGCTATCGGTGACAAACTGATCGACAAAGAAGTGTTAAATGTTCCAAACGAAAAGGCCCGCGCCATCGTTCTGGAAAATCTGAAACTGATTGCAGAAGACAACCGCAGAGATTTCCGATTCTAAGTTATCCTCAGGAGGAATAATTATGAGCCTGAATACCACACCTTCTGCCGACCGGATCCACATCGGGATCTTCGGCAGACGAAATGCCGGAAAATCCAGTCTGATCAATACTATGACCGGTCAGAATCTTTCCATCGTATCCGATGTAAAAGGCACAACGACCGATCCGGTCTTAAAATCTATGGAGTTACTTCCCCTTGGACCGGTCGTCCTGATCGACACTCCTGGACTTGATGACACCGGAGAATTAGGTCAGTTACGTATCAAAAAAGCATACCAGATACTGAACAAAACGGATATTGCACTCCTGGTGATCGATGCCGGCACCGGAATGACAGCAGAAGACTCTGCCATTCTAAAGCGGATCCGCGAAAAGAAAATTCCCTGTGCTATCGTAAAGAACAAATGCGACCTGACAGGATCGGCATCTTCCGAAGCATCCCAAAAAGTCAGTTCAGATTCAAAAGACATGGCAGGGATTCCTTCCATAGAAGTCAGTGCCACATCCGGCAGAAACATCTATGAATTAAAGGAGCTTCTCGGCTCCTTACTCCCAGCCGATGACGGGCGTCTTGGTATCGTCAGTGATCTGATCCACCCCGGTGATTTTGTTGTACTGGTGGTTCCCATTGATTCTGCCGCTCCGAAGGGACGTCTGATCCTTCCACAGCAACAGACCATCCGGGATATCCTGGATACCGGAGCCATCGCCATCGTTTCCAAAGAAACGCAGCTGCAAGAGGCATTGAATTCTTTAGGGAAAACACCGTCTCTTGTAATTACCGACAGCCAGGCCTTCAAAGAAGTCGCACAGATTGTGCCGCCGACGGTTCCTCTGACTTCCTTTTCCATTTTGTTCGCACGACACAAGGGAAGTCTCCCCATTGCCGTCCGTGGAGCCAGAGCATTGGATCAGCTTCAGGAGCATGATACGGTTCTGATCAGTGAAGGATGTACCCATCATCGCCAGTGTGACGATATCGGTACCGTAAAACTTCCCCGATGGATCCAAAAGCACACCGGAAAACATCTGAATTTTGAATTCTCCAGCGGCACCGGATTTCCGGAGGATCTGTCAAAATACCGTCTGATCATCCACTGTGGTGGCTGCATGCTTAACGAACGTGAGATACGCTACCGCATGAAATGTGCTGATGATGCCGGTATTCCGATCACCAATTACGGAATCGCCATTGCTTATATGAACGGCATATTGGAAAGAAGTATTGAAATCTTTGATTTTTCCTGATGCAAAAAACAGGCAGATGAGGCTGCTAAAGCTAAAGCCGCTGAGTAAACATTCTTTCAGTAAAAAAAGTCACAGCGCCAAAATCGGTACTGTGACTTTTTCATATTTTATTACGTTCTTATGTTTTTCACTTCTATTATGCTTTTATTTTGCTTCCACTTCAACCTTACGGATCTCTTTTGTCCGGATTTCTTCCAGGATTGCATCCATAAATTCCTTCAGATCCTTCTGACCTTCATCCCCTAAGAATCTGCTTCTTACCGATACCTTTCCTTCAGACTGTTCTTTTTCTCCGACTACCAGCATATACGGAACTCTTGCCAGTCTTGTCTCACGGATCTTGTATCCGATCTTTTCAGATCTGTTGTCCACCGTACACAGGATTCCGTTTGCTTTCAGCTTGGAAGCAACTTCCTGTGCATAATCCTGGAACTTATCAGAAATCGGAAGTACACGTACCTGTTCCGGACACAGCCAGGTCGGGAAGTTTCCTGCATACTTTTCGATCAGCCATGCCAATGTTCTTTCATAACATCCAATAGAAGTTCTGTGGATAATATATGGACGAACCTTGTCTCCGTTCTGATCGATATAGTACATATCAAACTGCTCTGCCAACAAAGCATCCCATTGAATGGTAATCATAGTATCTTCTTTTCCATATACATTTTTGGCATTGATATCTACTTTCGGTCCATAGAATGCAGCCTCTCCAACATCTTCTACGAACGGGATTTCCAGCTCTGTCAGGATATTACGAATATCCTGTTCTGTCTCATCCCAGACTTCCGGTTCTCCAATATATTTTTCACGGTTATTCGGATCCCATTTGGACAGATGATAGGTTACATCCTCTTCTACACCCAGCGTTCTCAGACACTTCTGAGCCAGTGCGATACAATCTTTAAATTCTTTCACCATCTGATCCGGACGAACAATCAGATGTCCCTCTGAAATCGTGAACTGGCGGACACGTGTCAGTCCGTGCATCTCACCGGAATCCTCGTTTCTGAACAAGGTCGAAGTCTCACCATAACGAAGTGGAAGATCACGGTAAGATTTCTGACTTGCTTTATATACATAATACTGGAACGGGCAAGTCATCGGACGAAGTGCAAAAACTTCTTTATCTTTTTCTTCGTCTCCCAGTACAAACATTCCCTCTTTATAGTGATCCCAGTGACCGGAAATCTTATAAAGGTCACTCTTTGCCATCAACGGAGTCTTGGTACGTACATAGCCCCAGTTGTTGTCTTCCTCATCCTCGATCCATCTCTGTAATGTCTGGATGATCTTGGTTCCCTTTGGCATCAGAAGCGGAAGTCCCTGTCCAATTACATCTACAGTTGTGAACAGTTCCATCTCACGTCCCAGCTTGTTGTGGTCACGTTTCTTGATGTCTTCCAGATGCTGCAGGTATTCATTCAGTTCATCCTTTGTCGGGAATGCACTTCCGTAAATTCTCTGAAGCATTGCACGGTTGGAATCTCCTCTCCAGTACGCACCGGAGGATGAAGTCAGCTTAAATGCCTTGATTCCCTTTGTGCTCATCAGATGCGGTCCTGCACAGAGATCCACGAAATCTCCCTGGCTGTAGAAAGAAATCACTGCGTCTTCCGGAAGATCCTGAATCAGCTCTACCTTATATGGCTCATTCTTTTCTTCCATAAATTTAATCGCTTCATCTCTCGGAAGGGTAAATTTCTCAAGCTTTGCACCTTTCTTGATGATCTTCTTCATTTCTTTCTCGATCTTGTCCAGATCCTCTCTGCTGAACGGCTCTGCATCAAAATCATAATAATATCCTGTATCAATGGATGGCCCGATTGCAAGTTTTACATCCGGATAAAGGTTCTTCACTGCCTCTGCCAGAACATGGGAACAGGTGTGTCTTACCACTCTCAATCCTTCCGGATCCTTCGCTGTCAGAATGTTCAATGTACAGTCTTTATCCAGTACCGTACGAAGATCTACTACCTCTCCGTCTACTTCTCCTGCACAGGCAGCTCTTGCCAATCCTTCGCTGATGTCAAATGCAACATCAATCACAGATTTGCTCTCTGCATATTCTTTGACCGATCCATCTTTTAATGTAATTTTCATCTTTCTTCCTCCTCTATGAATCTAAATCACCGGAAATGTCTTCCGACACGTTCCGAAATTGTATGCGGTCGCCGGGGCTTTCAGCAAGCTTCACCTTTGGCTCGTCACAAAACAAAAAATCCCTGAACAGCCTTCACACTGTTCAGGGACGATAAGCAATACCGCGGTTCCACCCATTTTGTAAAATATTACCACTTCATTGGACGATAACGGTGTCGGCCGGATCCGATTAAGGATCACTCCAGGGTGGTCTTCAAATGATGCCTCATAAGACGCTTTCACCAACTGCATCTCTCTCTGAATGATTTCTCATTCTACTCTTCCTGTCATCGCGTTGTTTCTTTTCTTTTGGTTCTTTCTTAGTTCCACTTCATTATAGCAACTTAAAATTCCTTGTCAAGTGCTTCTTGCAAAGAATCTTTCTCCTGTCGCTGTTCTTACAATTTTTTCTCTTTTTCCTTGCGGATTTTGCTGATTCCAATCTTTCCGATGTTCTCAGATCAGCCCCAGTTCTTTCATTGCATACTGGATTCCATCCTCTTCTACCGTTTTTGTCACGATCTGTGCGCAGGGATCCAAGATTGGATCATGATGTCCCATCACGATCGCATGAGAGGTATATTCCATCATCGGCAGATCATTGGAACTGTCCCCGAATACATAGATCTGATCCAGATCCAAATGCAAATGTTTTCGGATAATCTCGCAACCGGTTGCCTTGGAATGTCCTATCGGCATAATCTCGTAGGTTCCGTACTGCCGATCGATTGCCTCCATCTCTTCCTGTTCCAGAAATTCCAGAAATCCTTTCACATCACTTTGCTCGTCCGTATAAACAAATAATTTATCATACGCGAACTGATCTTTTCCGGCAAACATTTCTATACCGATACCCATGTTTCTGAAATATCTTCTCGTATTTTCCAGTTTGTCAAACCTTGACACACGGATCGGGAAATAATCATCTTCGATTCCTTCGAAAATTCCATCAATCTTACATTCTTCCATCTTTTTGATGATTGCCTGACTTCGCTCTACCGAAAGTGTAGAGGAATACAGCACCTCATCCTTATATTCTGCATAAGTTCCGCAACCACAGATATATCCGTCAAACGGAAAGCGTTTGATTGGAGAAGGCATACTGCAATAAGTCCGCCCGGTATTGATAAAGAGATAGTGTCCGTTTTCTTTCGCCTTTTTCAACGCTTCAAATGCACTTTCCGGTACCACATTTTCAATTTCACTGTATAAAGTTCCATCAATATCATAAAATAACGCTGCCGGTTTCATCCTTTTCTCTCCTCTCGCATCCCATTTCACTTATTCTGTTTCAAACTCATCTGATCTCATTTTGTTCTTATAAGCTATCTTTTTATATTTGTTCTTGTCTTTCCAGTAGCACCTGTCTTCACAAAGTTTGCTCCGAATTCTATCATTTATGGCATTTTCCTGTCAAATCATATTTCCCACAGCACCGATCATCACTACCAGTCCCGCCACAAAAAGCAATGCAGAAATCCCCAGAAGCATCAGCGGGATCCATGGGTTTCCCTTTGGAAACAGTTTTTTACGCTCTTCTCCTGCTTTGCAGTGAATCAGATACCGCCCCAGATATATCAGGAAGGGAACCACCGCTGCAAAACATAAATAAATTCCCACCGAAAACAGCACATACTCTCTTCCCGTCGCTGTAATCTCAGTCAGCTGCAAGGTCTCACTCTCCTGCGGAATTGCTCCCACCGCTATGGTAGAAAGGATCGATATTCCGTTATTGATTCCATGAAACAGCATATTATAAAACATGTTGTCTGTTTCCAACACCAGATAGGCCATCATGATTCCCAGAAATGCTGTTGGCACCATACGAACCGGATTTCCGTGAAACGCTCCGAAAACCAGTCCGCTTATGATGATCGGAATCCATTTTCTCTGCCGCATGATTTTCGGCCTTAAAAGACTGTGCAGAAACAGTCCGCGAAAGATCATTTCCTCACAGATTGCCGGCAAAATCACAATGATTAAAATCCGCATTTCCAATGGAACACTTAAAAATGCAGACATCAAGCCGGAACTCACTTCCCCGACTTCCGTGGGAAACAGCACCGTCATAATCAGCGTTGCCACCGTCATCAAAATCATGGATGCAATCCAGAGAATCACCGTTCCGGCCGTCTGACGAAACGTCGGTGTCTGGAGTGGGAATACCTTTTCCAGGTCTGCTCCGGCTGTTTTTGCAATCAGAATTGCACATGCAAATAGCAGGAGCTCATTCACTCCTGTCCCGTAAAGCCCCAGTACGCTGCCCAGCGGAGACAGGAATATAATGATTCCCGCTATGATAAGTCCTAAAATTCCATGGTAGATATGAAGTTGTCTATTTGTCTGATTCGTTCTGCTCTGTTCTTCCATCCGTGCCTTCCTTCATACACGGAAACACAATCTCTACTTTGAAAAGATCTGCATCAGTCAGAATTCTCAGTGTTCCTCCCTGCAATTCTGTAAAGCTCTTCGCAATTGCAAGGCCAAGACCGGAACCTTCTGTCTTTCTGGAAACATCTCCGCGTACAAACCGGTCGGTAATCTCTTCTGTATCAAAATTCAGTTCACTGGCTGATACATTTTTCATCACGATCCGCACCTGATCCCCGATCACGTCCATCTCAATGTAAACCCGGGTATTTTCCAGAGCGTATTTCGTAATGTTGACGATCAGATTTTCAAAAATCCGGTAGGTCTTCTGGCTGTCCAGCCACAAAATCACTTTGCCTTCCGGCAGTTTCCACTTAAATTCAAGATTGGCTTCCTCTCTTTTACTATCATACTCCAAACCAACCTGTTTTAACAAGCCTACAATGTCAACTTTCATGAAATTCATCGTAACGTTCTTGCTGGTCGCTTTACTGATTTCAAAAAGATCTTCAATCAACGCTTTCAACCGAAGAGACTTTCTTTCCAGAACTTCAATATATTCTTTCTGATTTTCCCTGTTTGTTTCCTCTTTTAACAGATCTGTATAGGTAATGATCGCCGTAAGCGGTGTTTTCAGGTCATGAGACACATTTGTGATCAGTTCCGTCTTCATCCGCTCACTCTTCACCTCTTCTTCCACCGCCTTTTTAAATCCGACCTGGATCTTCCGAAGTTCCTCTGCCACCGGATCAAAGATTCCGTAATCTTCGTCAAGTCCCACCTCCAGATTGCCAAGTGCCAGCTCGTTGGTAGACGCCAGAAGTCTGTCATACTGTTTCCTTACATCCCCAAAATAATGTCGCAGGAAAAAGAACAGTAACACCGAATACAGACAAATCGCCAGGAATCCGTAATCCCACAGAAAAGAAACAATCAGAAAAATGATTCCATTTAAGATCACGACCTTCAAAATGGTACGGTTTGTTTTTTTCTGCAGATCCACATGCAACAGTCCATTATAAATCTTTTTCAGTACATCCAGAACTTGTTTTCCCACTTCACGGATTGTTTTTCCACGCACTTTTCCGATCAGCGTCCGTTCTCTGAAATACTGCTTCTTCATTGTAAAGATTGCCCGAAGACACACCGTACTCCAGAATGCCGCACCATACACCAGAAGCCACATCAGTACATTTAATCCCATGCAGATAATATAGCCCTGCGCACTTCCTTTGGACACATTCAGCCCCACATTGATCGCCGAAGCCATGGAACCATTCAGCGTCCGCCAGACTACACTGACACAACTCCTGTTCACGGCAGCGATTCCCGCAATTACCAGTAATACAACTTCAAACGGAACCCGGAAATATTTTTCCGTACCGATTCCCCACGCCTTGCAACAGGGAATCCACAAGCCCAACAAGATTGCCACTCCAAACAGCAGCAACTGAAACATCCGATAGATTCCGTTATCTGCCAATTTCATCGTATTCAGATAAGTTCCCATGTCATCCACACTGGCAAGATAGCCGTCCAGCTGTTTCTGGGTCATTCCATAAGTGATCACGGCCTGTTCCGGCACCGCAATCTCAGTCAGATCCTCGTTGTTTTCCACCTGATCCAGAAGATAATTTTCCAGATTGTACTGCATCTGATTATCCACGGCAGTTCCATCCACCTGTACATCATTCAGGACTGCATTTTCTCCATATGTAAAACGAACTCTCAGCGCATACTCCGTCTGGTCCTGCATCAGATTTTTCTGCACACTTTCCGACACATTTCCCTGTTTTAATTTTCCATCCCAGCCATAAACCGCACTATCCATATATTTTCGCGCCAGATAGAACTGATCCGTATCATCATACGCTTCCTGAATAAAGGAACGATCCGAATCCCCACTGATCTCATTGTATAAAATGTAATTCCCCGCAACCAGCGGCTTTACAATATCTTCCATCACTTCCGGATCCAGTTCTGTTCCATCCAGAGACTTTTCCATTTCTGTGGCAAATGCCGAATATCCAAAACACATCACTGCCGAACAGATCAACAGCAGACAGATTGTTATGATCCAGCCTGTTTTATGGTTGTTTTTCAATTTTATAGCCAACGCCCCACACCACCTTTAAATATTTCGGATTTTTTGGATCCACTTCGATCTTTTCCCTGATATTTCTCACATGTACCATGATCGTATCCGTGTTGATTGCCCTTTCCTGCCAGACTCTCTCATAGATCTCTTCTGCGGAAAATACCCGTCCCGGATTCTTCGCCAGAAGCAACAGAATCTTGTATTCGATAGGCGTTACCTTTACCGGAGCACCGTCCACTGACACCTCAACCAGATCTTCATTGATCTCCAGCCCACCAATCACATGTACATTTTCCGAAGGTTCCAGCTTTTCTAAAAACTTCCGGTATCTTCGAAGCTGGGAATTCACCCGCGCCATCAGTTCCATCGGCGTAAATGGCTTTGTCACGTAATCATCCGCTCCGATATTTAGCCCCGTAATCTTATCCACTTCCTCTGATTTTGCTGACAACATAATAATTGGAAAATCATATTTTTCCCGGATTTTCATGGTCATTCGGATTCCGTCCATCCGAGGCATCATAATATCCACAATTGCCAAATGGATCTCTTCTTTCTCCACCACTTCCAAACCTTCGATCCCATCTTCCGCTTGAAAGACCACATACCCCTGACTTTTTAAATAGATTTCAATTCCTTCCCGTATCTCCTTGTCGTCCTCAACGACCAAGATGTGATTCACTTCCATATTTCATCCTCTCCCATACCTGTTTCTATCTTTTGCTCTCCTGTAGTTCAGCCTTTTTATTTCATACTCTTTGCTTTGCACTATAGCTCTGATTCCTTCGGTTTGTTTTTCATTCTTTTCTTTCTTGTTCTCTGTGTTTCATTATACACAGGTTTTCTAAAGGAGAAAAGTGACAGAATCCAAAGATTTTCTAAAGAAGTCTGCTTTCACTTCCTGTCAAATCCTTCTCCCAACACTTCATTCGACTCCACAATAATGGTGAAGGATGCCGGATCCATTTCCCGGGCATTTTTTTGAATCTCATACATCTGCTTTTTACTGGCCGCACACAAAACCACCTGCTTTTGTTCTCCCGTATATCCACCTTTTGCTTCAAAGATCGTAGCACCCCTTTTTGCGGTCTGACCGATCATTTCTGAAATCTTTTTTCCATCTTGCGTCACAATCATCGCCATCTTACCGGCACTAAGTCCATACAGGACCTGATCAATAATATGACTCATCAGCCAGGTTAAAATTCCCCCATAAATCACTCCATCCAGATCGCGGAAAATCCATCCTCCCGCCGAAATAATCACCAGATCTACCGCCAGCACAATTTTGCCCATAGACAGATAAGGGCGTTTTGCCCGAATGGACAGCGTTACAAAATCCATTCCTCCGGTGGAACTCTGATTGCGAAAAACCAGTGCATAACCGATTCCTGTCAGGACTCCTGCTGCAATTGCCGCCAGCAGGCGATCCCCCTGATAAATCGGCAGCAACGGTGCTCCGTAATCTGTGAGAAACGAAACCACCAAAAGCGTTCGAAGTGATCTGGCAAAAAACGCCTTTCCCAGTGTTCGAAAGCAGACCAGTACAATTGGGACATTCAAAAGGAGGCTCATGCCACCGATTGGTGTTCCAAACAAGCGGTGAAAAATCAGAGAAATCCCAGAGACTCCTGCCATCGGAAAGCCTGCTGCCGATGCAAAATTATAGATGCCACAGGCAATAAAACATCCGCTGAACAAATCCACCCCAAATTGTTTTGCCAGATCCCGTCCAGAATAGTTTCCAGATAGAAAACTTCTTTTTCTGTTCATTTTTTCCTTCTCCTTTTGCTCTGCAATTCAAGCTTAGTAAATGGCTTTTCATGAATTCATGAGGCAAGCTTAGCCTTTGGCTCGTCGTGAAACCAAAAAATCCGTAGGAATATTCTTCCCACGGATGTCCATTTTTATTTCTGCGATTCATTTTCTTTTCCAAATCTACCCAAACAAACCTATGATTTTTGATTTCTTTTCTGGTCAGCTTTTCCTCTGATTCCATTTCATGAAGTAACCCCAAATATCCCTATATTTCCTCTCCTTCTTTAAATCTGCGCATCATCTCATTTGTCAGGCTGAAGGTTCCCGGCTGAAGTACAATCTCTTCTCGCTGTACCCATTCTGCATACTTCAGCTCATTGCGATCCATGGTGATGGTATCATCCCCATCCACCTCACAGTAAAATCCAAGGAGGATGTCATTTGCAGTCCCCCATGGCTGAGATTTGTAATAATGAAGATTCTTAACTCTGATGCCAGCTTCTTCCATAACTTCACGCTTCACGGTCTCTTCCACCGTTTCTCCGATCTCTGTAAAACCGGCAATCAGCGCATTATGTGCAAAGCCCGTCCGATATCTGGTAAGCAAAATCCGATCTTTATTTTTTACTCCAACAATCACCGCTGGCATAATCCGTGGATACGCCACATAATCACAAGATGGACAACGCATTGCCCGTTCCTTGTCATTCTGTTTCATCTTTATCCCACATCTTCCACAATAACAGGTATCTCTGTACCAGTCTGACAAATGCTTTCCTGTCGTGGCTGCAAAAACTGCTTCACAAGGACCAATGCCTTCTTTCCGCAGACTTCTCTCTGTAACATAAGAATATCCTTCCGGTATAGACTCTTCCGGGAGTTCCTCCTTCCACAGAAAATATTTTCTGTCATCCACCCTGAACAGATATGTATATTCCAATTGGTCAGGCAATTCCTTTTTCAATGGGAACTCCAGGATATTGTTCTCAAATTTCTCCGTCTGAACCAATATTTTTCCATCGTAAATATTTAAAATAGGGCTGTCCGCCTGCACTTTAGCCATCGGATCGTATTCATTGTATAATTTATGCGGATAAATGTCCTGTATCATTTTCTTCTGTCGCTCCTTCTAAATCCATATTTCTTATATTTATCGTTTTGCTTCCTTTTTCTATTGCAATTATATACCAATCGATTCCAAATTAAAATACTCTACATTTGTTTACGAAATCAAAAAAGGGATATCCCATGACCTTATGCCTTTTTATGTATTACGCAAAATCTCCCGGATTATCAGCATCCTCATCATAAACTGCAGCATGTGAGGTTACCATTTCTTGATAATATCTGCTGATAGCTTCCAACCAATCATACAGTGCATTGTTATGCATCAATTCAAACAGCAAGTACATAAAATTGCAAACAATGTATGAAATATGATCACGTTTAGTCGCTGTAAGACCGTTTACAAAATCATCCACTCTGTCGGAAATCACATCCAGTGAATGCATTGATTTCTCAAGACCTGCCGCCAGTTCTTTATACAAAACGTCATTAAATTTTGTAAAATTAACATGGAATAATGTATCCTCCGCTAATGTTGACTTCCGAACACTACCGTCTTCCTTATATGTTCTTTCCGTAAGTCTTCCTGCCTTATCGCAAGCAACCACTTTCTTTAAATTCTCATACAAGACATCTGTAAATTTCTTATCTTCCAACATTGCCAGATACAGATATGGCATGTTGTGCATCCACCAGTCGAGCAAACGATTTGTGACAATTCGAAAATTCGCATCTGTCCAAATATGAGGACAACCTTTTTTAATATTTTCAGAAATCATAACTTCTGTTGTACCATCAAGCTCAAATATTTGCGAAAACAATGCTTCCACAATATATGTCACAGCAGCTTCTGAATTTTGCATACTCTCATGAGCAGCATCTGTAAGATGATTCATATGGATTCCCTCCAATTTATCTGTATATGATCTGGTTCGACTTGCATCCTCGCAAGGAAAATGGATGATATATCTGGATGTTTTCAAATTTACCGTAAATTTCTTTTATACACTTTATTTTTATATGCCATTTCCTGCGGAGATAATGTGGGCGTTATCAAAAATTCTTTTACTGCATCTGTGTGGATACGATAGTTTATTATTGAAAGTTCTCTCTTTACATCCCATCCAATCGCTAACCGATCTGCTTCGTCTTTCTTTAATCACTCTGATTTCTGTTCCATTGACATCTATAATAAGAACTCTCTGGATGCTTAATAATTATTATACGGTCCATTCATCACTTTCCGCAAGCAAGAAATAATCAATACATAAAGCTTGTCACGACATCCGCAAACTTTAACTATCGTGCTAAAAGTACACTCTATCTTTCTGGAAAATAACACAGAAAGGATGTGCTGCGGTAACTACTCCGTTACCTTGGCACATCCTTTCGTATTGTTTATTATTTTTTGCTATTCTTCTTAATGACAGCTATGGTTTCCACATCCATGCTCGCCACATATATGTCCTTCCCCGTGGCTGTGCTCGTGATGAGAACACTTCACATTTGGATTATACTCAAGTGTTTCATTGATAAAAGCTTCTACCGCTTCATCCGCATCTCCGGAAACTCCTCCGAAAAGTTTAATACCGGCTGCCGCTAACGCTGTCTGTGCACCGCCTCCGATTCCGCCACAGATCAGAACATCTGCATTCAATGCATTAAGAACTCCCGCCAATGCGCCATGTCCGCTTCCATTTGTATCTACTACTTCTGAATGTACTACGTTTCCTTCCTCGACATCGTAAATCTTAAATGTTTCTGTGTGTCCAAAGTGCTGGAAAATCTGTCCGTTTTCATATGTTACTGCTATTCTCATGATACCCTCTCCTTTTTCTGCTGCATATTTTTTGTAAATTTCCTGTTTGTAACATCCTCCAAAGCTGCAGTCGTTACTCTGACCGTCACAGATTTTGAAATCTCCACCTTCAATTTTGAGTGGATGTCCATCAATGAGGGCATCTGCTATTTTCTTCCTGGCAATCTCGTAAATTCGCTGAACCGTTGTTCTTGCGACTTGCATAGATGCTGCGCACTGCTCCTGACTATAACCTTTCTTGTCCAAAAGACGAATTGTCTCGTACTCATCTACCGTCAGAACAATGGGTGTTTTTTTGTCAGTATCGTCTGCCGGAAGAAATTCTAAAACATTGGGGAAATGGCAAACTTTTCTGCATTTTACTGGTCTCGGCATAAACTGCTCCTTTCTCACTTTTCTTATATAATAGCCCCATAAAAGGCATATGTCAATAATGTTTTTGACATATGCCTTTTATGAATCACCTTAAAGTATTACTTCTTTTCATTATTTTTTAATTTACAGATACCCTGCGTCATTGTTCCCATTGGACAAAATGTACACCAGGTTCGTGGCTTATATAACACCATTACAATCAACCCTAACAACAAAGATGTAAGCATCAAACTATAAAATCCAAAACTAAACTGTGCCACCCAATCAGCTACTGTTCCGGCAGTGTATGTCCATCCCCACGGAACACGGAAGGTCCAGAATAATTTGATGGCTTCACGCAAGGAGGATGCTCCGGCACCAACTAAATATGTCTGAAATACCATATTCCCAAACATTGTAAGGAAAAATATCAAAAAGCCGTATCGGAACCATTTTGAACTCATCCATCGCGGGGTTGGTTTATTTCTTGAGCATTTTAAATCTCCACCAAGCTTAATTTATTTCCACCGAATATTGCTATTCCTAACGGCAACAGGAAATCAATCATCCCAAACCAAGCGAACAAAACATTAAAAAACCGAGAGCAAAATAAAGGATCGCCCATATCCATAAATAATCATACCAATGTTTCTTTTTCTTCACATCGCTGTCCTCTCTTTCATTTCAATACAGCCTGCCGGACAGGACTTTGCACATTTTCCACATCCTACGCACAATGTTTCTTCTACCACTGTATAACATCCATGGTAAACTTTGGCCACTGCCAGCGGACAAGTATTTTCACATACTCCGCAGGCAACACATCTTTTTTTATCGACACTTGCCACTCTTTTTGCCAATGCTTTGTTCCCCTTTCAAATTTTGTATCTCTATTGTACCTGAAAAAGGTAAAATCCTTCTGTGATTTTATTACATAAGAATTTACCTTAAACGCTAATCATTACAATAACATATCTTTATTATACATTACCTTTATATTTATATATGATGTTTAGAATCTCCTCAGTTGTTCGAATAATTTCTTTTTGTTTTTTTCATTGTTATAGATTTGCTTTCTTCTTCAGCTAACGAAGAGTAAAGGTGAATGGTATTAGCATGATGCCATATCTCATCGCAAATTTTCTCGATTTCATCAGCACTCCGAAATGCCTGGTCTGTTTGCATTTGCAAGTATTCTCGTTGCTCTTCCAGATGATTCATCCGTTCTTGTAACTGATCCCTTTCTTTCTGCAATCGATCATGTTGTGCTTGCAGTTGATCTATTTGTATTTTAATTTCACTCATCTTTTCTTTCTGTCTCCGCATAAGTATCATCAAATATACAACTACAAATAATAGTATTATGTATAGCATAAACTTCTCCTCACGACACATATATTTCGACGGTTTTCCGCAAATCAACTATTGATAATGGCATAGAAAGAACAGTTAGTTTTCCTGAATTCTTTTTAATTTCAACAGCATCAGGATTGCCTGTGATTAAAATTACAGGTGTTGTCCTGTCCGCACGCCATGGCTGATTCGGTTGGCTCATCATATCTTCGGTAACAATCCAAAGATTCGGCTTATGTCTGCCTAATTTTGTTTTAGCACTTTCCGGTGTGTAAAACAGCATGATCTGATCTGAAATAAACTGCAATGTTTCTTTTAATCCTTTTGCATAACGTTCATTGCCACAGACCAGCGCAATAATAGAAGCAGCTTTCTTTTTTTGTGTTACCTGAATAAAATCCAAAACTGGTGTATTATAGAGACTAAAGTCTTTTTCCAAATGAACTTTATCATAATAACTCTTTGCTGCCTTGCTCATCCTCAGACAAAACTGTTCTATGTCTATATGAATATCGTTTCCGTTCTCCTGTATGTTCATACTGTCCAACTGACAAACTGACATTCCACAGTTTAGTCCAAGATGAAAGCGTATATTATTTTCATCATTCAAAAATCCTTTATTTTGATGAAGATATTCACATCGAAGCTGCCAACAGCGTTCTCCGCAAATATCTGGCAAAGTCAATGCCAGTGCAGACTGCCATCGTCTATCTACAATATTCAGTTCTACTTCTTCAATTCGGTCCAAAAATGTAAAACTGACATCTCCCTGCATTATTTATCCCTCCCTATTTGCAACCGCTATGTACTATAGTCAGTATATTTTTATTTATGGCATATGTCAATTATGTAATTGACGCATCTTAAAAAAGAAAGTATACTAGGTTCGTAAAGGAGATAACTATTATGAACTTCGAAAATTATTTTCCACTATGGAATGACTTAAATACAGCACAGAAAAAAATAATTTCAGACAATTTGATTACACGGGATGTAAAAAAAGGAACGATCATTCACAACGGAAACCTGGATTGTACCGGATTATTACTGGTTAAATCCGGGCAGCTTCGAACTTACATACTTTCAGATGAAGGACGTGAGATTACACTTTACCGTCTGTTCGATATGGATATGTGTCTTTTATCCGCCTCATGTATCATGCGGTCCATTCAATTTGAAGTAACCATTGAAACAGAAAAAGATACTGCTCTTTGGATCATCCCTGCTGAAATCTATAAGGGCATCATGAAGGAATCTGCTCCCGTCGCAAACTATACCAATGAGTTAATGGCTACCCGTTTTTCTGATGTCATGTGGCTGATTGAACAAATCATGTGGAAGAGTTTGGATAAGCGTGTTGCTTCATTTCTTTTAGAAGAGACCTCTATTGAAGGAACAAACGAGCTGAAAATCACTCATGAGACAATTGCTAATCATCTTGGTTCCCACAGGGAAGTTATCACTCGAATGCTCCGATACTTTCAAGGCGAGGGACTCGTCAAACTCTCCCGCGGCAAAATCACAATCCTTGATTCGAAAAGACTGGAAACACTACAAAGATCATAAAACTGTTTTTCTATAACATCTAAAGAATCCTCCATTTATCAGAATTATGAAAGTCATTCTAATAAATGGGGGATCTTTTTATACTACGATCAAACTATAAAAATATTTTGTTTATTTCTAATAATCCATACCGCATGTATATGCCCTTTCGATCAGTGCACGGTCATTAATCACTGCATCATAGAAGCGGAAGCCGCCGGAAAAGTTGAATGTTTCATATCCATTTCCTTCCAGAATACGGCTGGCAATATAACTACGCAGCCCACTCTGGCATATCAGATATACAGGCTTTCCTTTCTCAACTTCATTGATACGTTCCCTCAGTTCATCTACAGGAATGTTTTTAAATCCATTAATATGACCCTTGCTAAATTCATATACCATTCTCACATCCAGCAACACAGCACTTTTATCTTTAGAAATCTTATCCAGATCTTCCAAATGCCATTGTTTTAAGATACCTTTTGCTATATTGTCTATCATGAATCCGGCCATATTTACAGGATCCTTTGCAGAGGAATAAGGCGGTGCATATGCGAGATCCAAATCTTTCAATTGAGTTGCCTTCAGTCCTGCATGAATTGCTGTTGCCAGCACATCAATACGTTTATCAACGCCTTCATATCCAATAATCTGAGCACCAAGCAAACGATACGTCTCTTTTTCAAAAACCACCTTCATGGTCATCACTTTTCCACCAGGATAGTAACCGGCATGACTCATAGGAGAAAGAATCACTGTATCTACATCTAATCCTGACTTTTGGGCATTGGTTTCATTGATACCTGTAGTAGCTGCTGTCATATCAAACACTTTGATAACGGAGCTTCCCTGACTGCCCAGGTAACGGCTATCACCGCCGCAAATATTATCTGCGATGATCCTGCCCTGTTTATTGGCTGGTCCAGCCAAAGAGATTAGTGCATCATCACCCGTAACATAATGTTTTACCTGAACTGCATCACCTGCTGCATAAATATCCGGTACAGAAGTTTCCATCCTGTCATTCACTACGATACTTCCCTTGATGCCAAGTTCCAGACCGGCTTCTTTTGCTAAAGCGGTGTCTGGTGTAACTCCGATTGCCAGCACTACCATATCAGCCAGAAGAGATGGATTATCTTTTAATAGAACCTCTACTCCATTGTCCTTTTCTGTAAATCCTTCTACCGTATAATCCAGTACCAGTTTTATCCCGTGCTTTCTCATTTCACTATGAATTATGGATGCCATATCCGGATCAAAAGGATTCATCAGCTGCTTAGGCCGCTGGACAATCGTAACATCCATGCCAAGCTCTCTCAAATTTTCTGCCAGTTCCAGACCAATAAAGCCACCACCCGCCAATACAGCAGATTTTGGATGATTCTTATTAATATATTCCTTTATCCGAAAAGTATCTTCTACAGTACGAAGTGTAAAAAGTTTGTCAATACCTACTCCAGGAAGCTTTGGCTGTGTTGGCTTTGCACCTGGAGAGAGGATCAGCTTATCATAGTTTTCTTCAAATATCTCACCATTCTCCAAATTTTTCACTGAAACAGTTTTACGATCTGGATGTATGGAGATAACTTCATGATGAATTTTCATATTAATACGGAAGCGTTTAAAAAAACTCTCTGGTGTCTGTAGTGTAAGTTCTTCCGGATCTGTGATCACGTCTCCAATATAATATGGAAGCCCACAATTCGCGTAGGATATGTATCCAGATTTTTCAAACACAGTAATTTCTGCGTGTTCATCCAGTCTGCGTATTCTTGCTGCAGCTGTAGCTCCACCGGCTACACCGCCTACAATTATTACCTTCATCTTATTTTTCCACCTTTCCTGAATAAGCAGCAATGCCACCAATATTATTTACTTTAGAATATCCCATTCGTTGTAACATCCCAGTTGCTTGACGACTTCGGGCTCCGGAATAACAGTATACAAACAGTGGCATTTCTGTATTCTTCACTACTGAAACAACATTGTTAAGTTGTTGCAACGGCACATTTTTACTTTCTGGTATATGCCCTTCCTGATATTCCTGCGGAGTACGAACATCCAGCAGAACTGCACCAGCAGTCCTTTTATATTCCTCTATCCCTTGATTAATATTCGCCTGTTTAAGGAAATCAAAAAATCCCATTAGTGCACCTCCTCCTTAAAGCATTTCTAAAATTGCATTCTTAGGTCTCGCACCTGAAACCTGTTGTACGATCTTCCCATTCTTCATAACCACCAAAGTTGGGATACTCATAATACTAAATTCACTTGCCAGTTCAGGCTGCTCATCCACATTGATTTTACCAACTTTGATATCAGGGCGTTCACCTGCAATCTCCTCTATGATAGGAACCACCATACGACAAGGAGCACACCAAGGCGCCCAAAAATCCAAAAGGACAGTTTTATCAGAATTCATTACTTCGTTTTGAAAATTATTTTTATTGATATTAATTGCAGACATTTTACAGTCCTCCTTGTTTTTTTCTTTTATGGCTTTATTATAATCTGAAATTCATTTGTTTTCTGTGATATTATCACATTATTATCATGATTAATTTTTCTTTAATTTATTTTTTCATTTTATGATCTGATGGCAATCTCACTTCTCCGGTTCTTTTCTTCATAATAGAATTCTGTGTTTCCATCTGTGTTGGAATATAATCGCTTTCCTGCAGAAATGCACCTGCCGCCTCAGCATATGATTCATATCCAGCTGCTTTCATTCTCTTTAACATTTTTGCCAAAGCACTATTCTTGTCTCTACTCACCTGACGTGTGCTGATGCCCAGTTCCGCTGCTGTTTCCTTAACTTGTTTTCCCATAATAAAATAATCGCTCACGATTTTCTTTTCTTTCTCTGTCAGATCACTGAAGAGTTCTTTGAAGAAGATCCCTGTTGTGATATCTGATGCAATGTCACGTCCATCATCTGCGATAAAGTCTGTCGCACAACTGTTTTCTGATTCTAATCTACAAAATAATACTGTATTATTTCTCTGATGCTGCTGATCGAACATATAATGTTCCTTATTATAAGAAATATTAAGAACTTCCAGCTCCTCTGCTGTAATATTAGCGTATTTCACCTTCTGATATCTGTCGTAAAATGTGTATTTTCTTTCTTCCATAACTGTTCCTCCGATTTGTCGATTTGGTTGATTTGATTTGTGACAAATCGAAAGTCATGGATATATGGCATAATGCCTGCCTCTTCCCTGCATCTTGATATGCTCTTCCTTTCCAGCGTCTACCTGTCAAAAAGGAAGCTTTTTCAAATCTGCAACCTGTTTTTTGGGTATAAAAAAAGACCATGCCCTTCCGGGCACAGCCTGACGCCTTAAAATTTGAGAAAAGAAAAACCTCCGCAAACATTACGTCTGCAAAGGTCTATTTCTCTCAGCATATCAATTCTAACATGCATGTATTTTCATTGTAATGCCATTCACATGCCAGTTTACTGTCAGTTCACTGCCACTTTACTTCCACTTTTCTTCTGTCAGTAATTCCTCCAGTGCTTCCAAGTGAGCTGTCACTTTAGAAGTCTGTTTTCCGCCAAGCAGCTTACCTAATATTTCTGTAAATTCCTCTGTGTCACATGACTCAAACATACACAAGATGATCTCATAAGCCGATGTCTGTTTTACTTCCAGAAGTTCACATATATCGGCTGCCTTTAAAAATAATTTGTTCTGCATAATCAGTACCTCCTGTGTTTTGAATATTTATCTCTTCATATACTCTGTACTGGCAGATACAAAATCGGACATCTTTTTCCGAAATTTATCAAATTTTCTTGTTTTTTAATTCTCCATCAGTGTGATTACTGTGTCATGGAGTTTAAGCTCATCGATAATAAAGAACCTTTCTGTGGTATCTGTTTTCTAAATGCAGGCAACAAAAAAACAGTCTGCCTTGACGAAAATCACTTCAATCAAAACAAACTGTTCTTCATATTTACTCTAATTTTATTTTATGAGAATAACTGATTTCACGAAATTTGCAGGTGAATCTGGAATATAAACAAGAGAAAAAAATTTTTTTAAACTCCATTTGCACTCCATTTGGTCTTTTCGACTACCCGCAAAGCCTTTATTTATGGGCTTTTCCGCAATTTTTCAAGCTACTCAAACTCGCAAATAAAATCTTATCACTATACACTTTTGTATAGGGATTATGGTTCTATCTGGTTTTATATGTGTTCCACTGTCCAAAGTCCACAGACTGTACTGAACGGTGTTATCAATTTGTTATCACATCTCTGTTATCAATCAAATATTCTTTTCAAAAATTTTCATAGCTTATACCTAAGCATAAGAATTTTAAGTTTGGTTAAAATAACTATAAAATTCAAAAAATGAACGCAAATGGTGTGTAGACTCAATTCTAATTTTCAATTGATTAAAATACTCCTCTTTTGCCATAATCATTGGCTTTTTTTTGCTATATCGTATCTTATTATACCTACACATCTCATGTAAATAGTGGAAATGATATGATGCAATCGTTTCTTGCACATTTTGTGGAACGGTCATCATTTCTGGATCACTATCTTTTACATTATATGAATCATAATACTTTTGAAAATCACCAGAAGGTCTCTCTTCAGGAAATAATGACCTATTACCAAGCAACCACGTTTCAAAACAATGATTACATACAAATACTTTGTACGTAAAATCAATGTGATAATCCTTATCCTTTATATATTTTTCAATAATTGAATTTACTTGATTTTTCCTTGACAATGCATCATATTCTTCAGAATCTAAAATTACAATTAACTCGTCTACTTTTCCAGGATTTTGAATTATTGTATCAATTGTCTGAAACAAAACTCTAGTAATTAATTGCGTAATACCTTGTCCACTCTGCATTACATAACAATTATCCGTCAGATATGTGATATCTTGAACTCTTATATTTTTTATCCCCATATATTCAAGCCAATTAGGAAGTACTTTTATAGATGATTTCTCATCTTCCAATAAAAAATAGTAATTCATTTATATCTTACCCTCAAATTCCCATCTATTAATAAGATTAAAATATGCATCATGTTGGCTATGAGAAATGCCATACTCTTCTGCTGAAGAATTTGTAACTGTAGAAATATTTCTTTCAATTATTTTCCATTTTGCATTAGATATTTGATTTATAATCTTCGGATGATGGCTTGTAATTATAAATTGTAAATCTTTTCTTTCATCTAACAAAATTTCTGCAAGAATATCAATACAATTAACTCCTAATCCATTTTCAAATTCATCAATTAGCACCAAGGAATCTTTTGACATTGTCACTAATTCAACAATATAATATATTGTTTTTAACATTCCATTTGAAATTTCATGTTGCATTAATTTCTTTCCATAAACATCTATTGCAACCATATAAACTTCTCTTGTCGAATCCTCAACAATATCAATACTATTCACTTCCATAAATAATTCTTTTACTGCATCAAAAATTTCAGCATACAATTCAGGATAAAACTCTTTAGCAATATATAGTTTTAATGGAACTGGCAAATGACTATATTTTTCAAATGATGATTGCGGGTCCTTTTGCATACTTTGTTTTATTTTTGCTTTAAACATATTAAAGCTCTCTCTATCAATAGCCCCTCTAACATCCATTTCTACTTCTATTGGATACAGCTTTGTTATTCCTAAAATAATCGGTTTAAAAAAGGTATCTTCTGAATATTGAATTAAAAGACTTTCATCCTTCTTGGGATTTGGAACCTTTTCATATCCCATCACTTGAATATCTTCACCATTTCTATATACAATAATTTGACTTCCATTTTTGACTAACTTTTCATACGTAAAAATATATTTTATTTCCTTTGTCTCAATAATATCTTCGACAAAATTTTGTTCAATCTTATACTCCCACACATATTCGTCATTCTCAATTTCTACACACAAACTAACAGCAAATGGCTCTAATCTAATGTTTTTATTTACAGCCAACTTTAATGAATATTCAATAGCATTAAGAATCTGAGTTTTACCAACACCTGACAATCCAACCAACAATGTTATGTCATCGTTGAATGCTATCTTTTCGATTTTTAAGCCTGTTCTCAAATTTTCAAATTCAATCCATTTAAGCTTCACTTTTAACATCCCTTCTAACACCTCGCTTTTCATGATGACTTATACAATATAGTATATTGAAGCAAGGTTTCTTTTAACACTCTATTATTTTTCTTTCATTAATCAAATATTCTCGTAATATCTTGACATCGATTGATCACACGATAGATTTCTACATACTCGTTTCCTACCTTATAGATAATCACATAATCTTCCCATATGGCATATTTATAGTCTGTCCGAAAGTTGACTCGTTTTGAAAGATCTGAACCCATGCCCGGAAACATCTGGAGATTTTCAAATTTACCATAAATTTCCTTTATGGTTTTTGCGGCATATTCCTCGTTATCTTCGGCAATGTAATCCCGGATGTTCTTCAAATCCTTTGCAACAATCGGATTGATCCGCAGTTTTAACATCTTATTCCCCCACAAGTGCTTTTAATTCATCCAGATCCAGCCAGCCTTCTCCGTCTTTCACTGCTTCTTCGGCTTCCTGCAACTTCAGCAGAAGCTTTTTCTCTGCACGATCACGCTCATAATCTTCAATATCCATGACAACGAAACGTCCTCTGCCATTCTTAGTCAGATATACCGGTTCTCCTTTGTGACAGTTCTTCAGGACTTCATTATAATTTCTCAAATCAGATACTGGTAAAATATTTGCCATATTCTTTCAGCTCCTTCCTTTGATTTCAAATTGTTTCTTCTACTTCTATTATACACAAAAAGCTGTAAAATTCAACGTAGATTTTTACAGCTTTTATTTTATCATTTCTATATATTTTTATCACAATCTATTTCAAATATTGAGCAAAAATCGCCTCCAATTCTTTATTTCCTTTCAAAAATTCATACTCTTTTTTATTTTCAATTTCTGTAGCTAATGCACGAACAAAATTATTTCCAACACCTGAAAAAGATTTTCCCTGTACTGTATCCGCATATCTGTAATATAAAGGTGATTCCACCATCTTCCATGGCTTCTGTGACTCCATCAACACTTCTTTTATCAACTGAATACATTTTTCTACATCCTTTCGATACCCGGCAATCAATAGATGTGGTACTACTTTACCGTAATCCCACAGATCAAACAACGACACCATATGTTCTGTGATTTCGGCAATCTCCTCTGCTTTACAATGATTTCCGGTTTCTTCTTCCATTTCTATCAACTTATACAGATAGTTTTGTATATTCGTAACTGTCTGCATCAATTTTCCCTCTAAAAAGAACGCTGCAATATCTGTCCCTTCCTGGTGTGCTAGTACATTCGTTTTCATAATTGTGGCATCTATCACAGTATCTGGAATTTTATCCAAAAAGATATTTGCTTCTTTATATTTTTCCATTTGTATATATTTCGCCGCAAGCATAAAAATACTGGAAAGCCTTACCTTTTCATTCAGACTTTCAGCAGTTCGTTCCAGCCATTCAACAATCACATTATTGCATTCCAACTTTTTCTCATCATCAACATCGGATAAAGTTAACGCCGCATTTAAAACAGTAGCAATTGAATAAATCAACGAATCACAATGAGGATATTCCTTTATTTTATTTTTTCCCATCTCAAAAGCTTTTATAAAGCTATCCAATGAAACTTCCGAAAGCTCATTCACAAATTGTCCAATCTCTTTTTCTGTCAATTCTTCACGAAATGAAAATAGTTCATTCATATCAATTTTTAATAATCGAGCAATTGCCGGAAGTAATGATATATCTGGATATGTATTTCCAGTTTCCCTTAGTTAAAGATATGAACCCTCTTTATCAGTCTACTTTTCCAATAAATCGGTAGTATATCTCTATTTCTTGTATTCTTTCATTGTCCTCATTCGTTGTTGCTTCATGAATAAGGATTTTTTCTATCATTGCATTTAATAACGGTGCTGTCAGTTCCTTTGGTACGGAATACTCCTTGATTAACTCAATCCACTTTTCAGCACCTATCATATCCTGTTCCATTTTACTTAATTCTTCTCTTAGGTTGGTTATCTGCTGTTCCAGTTCTATCTGTTCTTTCTGATATTTTCCCGACAGCATGATGAAGTTTCGTTCCGTTATCTTCTCACAGGCTCTATCTTCGTACATTTTCGCAAACAAGCGGTCAATTTCATTTTGACGGTTCTCGGCCTTCTTCAAAGCACTTGCCTTTTTCTTCTTTTCCCGTATTCGCTCTGCATTGCCAGCCTTTTGTATCTTATTCAACACCTTTTCTTCGTCCTGCTGTACTGCCTTAGCCCAATACTGCAATCGTTCCAATACGGCTTGATACAACACATCATAACGGATATAGTGCATAGAACAAGTACCTTTGCCAAACTGCCCGTAGTAACTGCAAGCATAATAACTGTATGGCGTTTTATTTGCCTTATTTGTCGCAAACCGCATAGACCAGCCACAATCCGCACACTTGACAAGCCCTGCAAATATCGGCGTTGCTTTTTCCTTTGTCTGTCTACGCCTTGATTTTATCTGTTCCTGCACACGATAGAACACTTCTTTGTCAATAATCGGTTCGTGGGTATTTTCTACTCGAAACCATTCACTTTCGGGCTTACGCACTTTTTTCTTGCTCTTGAATGAAACTGTTGATTGTCGATTATGAACGCTGTTTCCGATATAGACTTCACTTTTTAAAATTGCCTTAACATGAGCAATCGTCCACTCATAACGCTTGCTGTCGGGCTTTCCCTCAAAGATGTGTGCAAAAGTACCGTACCTTGTGAAATTCAGCCAAGACGCTGTCGGAACTTTTTCTTCTCGCAGTACCTTTGTGATTTTGGCACTACCGTAACCTTGATAGGCTAGGGAGAAGATTTTTTCAACAATCCATTTTGTTTCCTCATCAACCAGCAGTTTTCCTTTGATGTCGGGGTGTTTTTTATATCCTAACGGAGCATAAGCCCCATAATACGCACCCTCTGCAAATTTTGTCTTAAATGCCGATTTCACTTTACGGCTTGTATCTCTTGCCACCCATTCATTGATGATATTCTTAAATGGTGCAATCTCACTTTCGCCTTTTTCGCTGTCTACACCGTCGTCAATCGCTATGTAACGGACATTATGGCTGGGAAAATACAATTCTGTATATTGTCCTGTCATAATATAATTTCTGCCAAGTCGGGAAAGGTCTTTCGTTACAACACAGTTGATTTTTCCTGCCTCTATATCTTCAATCATTCTCTGGAAACTCGGTCTTTCAAAATTTGTTCCCGACCAGCCGTCATCAATATACTCATCAATCACATTCAAATGATGTTCTTTTGCATATAGACGCAACATACTTCTTTGTGTGGTAATGCTGGAACTTTCGCCCTGTAATTCATCATCTCGGCTTAACCTAAGATAAAGTGCAGTATTGTAAATCTGTTGTTTCATTGTCAGTTATCCTCCTTTATAACTAACCCGTGTTTACAATACCTGCTTGCAAGTAAAGTATAACACGGGTACTTTTTGTCATTCAATCTATTTCTTACAACTGCACCGATTTTATGCGATTGTCTGCTTTGCTTTTTCCAGCATAACATCTGTCAGAAGTTCTCCCATTGTCTTTCCCTTTTCGGAAAAATGCTCTTTTACAACAATTTTTGTTTTTCCTCTGTTGCCAATGCCACGCTTATTATTCGTCTTTACCTGCCTTGTTTTTACAATATCAGCAATAACACATACCCCCTTTCTGTAAAAATCTTTTCTAAGCAATTCAACGGCTTTTGTCATAGCCCACAGGAGTTCCACCTCTGCATAGTTCTTATGTAGCCGTACCCATTGCGTGCGACGCTCTGAACGCTCAAGCTGTGGCTGTACGGGAGTATCATTATCAGACAGGACAGGTCATGGCGGTAGGAAAGGACAAGTTTCTTACAGGAACACAGATAAGGTTCGCTCACTTTAGCAGGGAAAAGGTCATGGCGTATCTGTTTCAACGGCTCGCTGTCTGTCAAACGTATTGAACTGCTTTATTCAGTTGTCAAAGAACACGAAAGAAGAAAATCATCTTTCCTATATACCGCGTTGGAAAAGAACAGAAGCGTAACCAATCTTCCAAACTTTTTTCTTTTCCTGTACCATATAGGGAAAGAAAGTGTCATTCTGCTAAGTTGATGATGAAAAAATCTGATTTTCTTTTCACCCCCCTAACTACCCATGCAACGCCGTAACTGCCAACTGTGGAATAAAAGATTTTCTTTGCTCCATATAGGGAACGGCAACTACGGATTGTTAAGTTGAAATTGAAAAACGTTTCTTCTTTCACATCATATAGGGACAGCAACCACCGATTTGATGACCTGTTTTCAAAAAAAGTCAGATTTCCTTTCCTCGCACCATATCTGTACGCAAGTAGCCGTTTTGTTGCAGATTTTTTAAAGAAATTAAAAAATACCGTCATTCCCTTGAGGAACAGTGGTATCTTTCTCAATCATATTTGCTATGTCTGTTGTCATTTGTTTAATTTTTAATTCCTGCTTTTCTGTTAGTTTTGTATGTCTGTCGATTTCTTCCAGATAATTTGCTCCTGTTTTCTTTTCAATCTCTTTTATCATCAATAAAGAGGGCATGACCTGTCTTTCTAACCAGCGTTTTGTTTTATCCATATTGACAGCAACAGGCGTCATAATAAAAGGAAGTGAGGTAGTTACATTATCCAAAAATATATCCCATAAAATATAATCGGGAAAATCTATCTGTGTGAGGATAAGGCTTGCTATGGTCTGTTCGGGATTTCTTGAAAAAACAAGTTGTTCTATCGTTTGTCCTGCTTTTTCATTTTTTAGCCGAATTTCAAAGCGGTTCTTAATGTCTGTTTTTATGCCTTTGCTTTTTTGTTCCTTTTCTTTTTCATACAGGCAAAAGTAAATAGAACTATTCTTTGAACCGATATAAAAAGTTTTTGCAGTATCTCCATGTGTACCCGATAATTTCCCGCTGTCTACTGCTTCATGGGTTCTTGAACGTTTCCATACCTTGTTGGCATAATAGCGTTCCCTTAGAATTTCTATATCCAGCAATCCGCCCATATCATTGACCGCTAAATCTATGCGTTTAAAAACACCTTGACAATCTATACAACAGCTTAAAAAGGAATACCAGTCTATCCCTCTTGCCTGTAAAACATATTCCAAGTTCCGACACCCCATACCTCTTAATTCCAATAAAACACCCATAGAACTATCTTTAGAAACATTTACACTAATATCCCCATAGACATACTGTTCTTCATAGCCATACATTCCGTAATCTTCATGAATAAAATATTCGCTCTTCATTGCCAGTACATTTTTTATAATTTCCAATGCGTCTGTGGTGGGAAAACGAACACGCAGGTAGTCAATCGTTAAAGTGAAAGGCTGAGTACAATTACAATAATCAAGATAATGTAAAAGTATATGCTTCATTTCTTTACCGGCTTTTGTTTTTCCGTTTTCAATTTCATTTAAGTTCTGCCTGCTGATTTGTAGTTCCTGTGCCAGTCGTGATTGCGAATAATCACAGGCTTTTCTCTTTTGCTTTAATGTTTCAATAAATTTCATATCATTCATGCTTTATTCCTCCAATCAAAAAAGGCATATACTCATAGGAGCATACACCTTGTATCTTATAATTATTTGCTATTGATATGCTGTTTTAGACCTGTCGGGTAGAAAGAATAGGGTGTGAAGTGAAATAAGTTCTTATAACCTTATAAATCGTTGCATATCAGCAGTTTTGTATTTGTTTTTGCTCTTGTCTTTTGTAAGAGTACCCCCCTGTTAGATAACGGGGGCTTTGAACGGCTCGCAAGCTCGCCGAACCGCCGAAGCGAACCGCCCCCTTGCAAGCATGGCGGAAAAATCTTAAGGATTTTCCCGCCAACGTGGTCGGATCGCTCCGTCGGTTTAACAGCTTTTCTGTTTCTCTCTAGTTATCTACGCATATAAATCAAATCGGTTATTCCGTTATAAGTCTGTGTTTTACAAAGCCTTAACTTTATTTCCCTGTCTATGTTGCCCAAAAGACGAACCCCATTTCCTAACAGAGTAGGAATAACAGAAATGTAATATTTATCAATCATATTTTTGCTTACCAACTGCTGAACAAGATTTGCTCCGCCACAAATCCAAATATCCTTTCCTGCTTCTTGTTTTAGCCGTTCCAATAATAAAACAGGATTTTCACTTGTAAAATGAATTTGTTGGGAAGAATTGCACTCTTTATGTGTTAATACATAAGTTGTAAATTTATTATATACCCATTCTTGCGGAGAAAGTTCAGTAACAACCTGATGAGAAGTATTCCACCCCATTAAGACAGTATCTATATCTTTGGTAAATTCTGTATAAGTGTCGATGTTTTCATTGTCATTTCCATGACCATTTAGCCAAGCTACTCCACCATTACCGTCCGCAATATATCCGTCAAGGCTCATGGCAATAAATAAAACTACTTTTCTCATTTTTTCTCTTTTATAAATACAAACAGGAATTTATTTCTCTTTTTTACTCATAAGGGAACAACTGATTGCTACAAATAAACCCATTAAAATCCATGGAAATGCTGCTCTTATAAAATCACTAACCATACTTTATTCCTCCTTAAATTCCAATTTCCTTAGTTCTACAAACTGAAATTTATATAATTATCTCTCTAACTTTCCCCATTTTATAGGCTTTCCCGCCTGTCCATTAGTGAAATGATATGTAGTTTCCCTTATTTTTACCCTTATGAGATAATCACAAGGGAAATAAGGGAATTTTTTTAATCATTGCCTACCACTTTATCAAGAAGCCTAACTGATTTTCGTTTAGCATCTCTTGTGGAGTGAGCATAGACATTCATTGTGGTACTTACATCTGAGTGTCCTAACAGTTCCTGCACATCTTTTGGGGCAGCTCCATTTGCTAAAAGGTTGCTTGTATAGGTGTGACGTAACTGGTGGAAATGAAAGCCTTCAAATCCCTCTAATGTTTTTGCCACCTTTCTGCAAACAGTCCCCAAAGTAGTTGGAAGTTCCAGACAACCATCCGGTCTTAAACAGACGAAAGAAATTTCTTTATAATCTGCCGGGACTTCCTCTGTTCTGTCTAAGCAATAATATTCGTAGTACACTCTGTTTTTCTCTTTGACCGCTTTGTAGTAGTTCGTGTGATAAAGTTCTCCGTACTGCATTCGATTTTTTAACTGCTCTTTCCGGGCATTACGGAAAATCTCTACCAGCGTATCTCCAAAATCAACAATCCTCACTTTTTTCCGCTTGGTTGGTCCGATGATATATTTGCGCTTTGAGCCATCGTATCGGATGCTACGTCTTATGGTAAGGCATTGTTCTTCCAGATTTACGTCCTGCCACGCCAAACCGCAGGCTTCTCCAATACGAAGCCCGGCATAATAGGCTATCTGGATTGGAAGTATTGCGGCTGGGTTCTTTTTTTTCAGATAAGCAAGCAATCTTTCATAATCTTCTCGTGAAATTGGTTGGATATTTCCGTCCATGTCCTCGTCTGAAAACAAATCAACTTCATCCGTCTGATACCGCAGTTTAATATACTGCATGGGATTAAACGTAATATACTGTTTTGGAAATACTGCAAAGCGGAAGGACTGCTGCATGACTGCGGAAAAAGAATGGATGTAATCTTTGCTGTAACCCTTTCTCTCTTTTCCGTCGGGATGAACTCCCCCGAAGGAAAGCAAATCAAAAAAGGATTGCAAATGCTCAGAGGTTACATTTTTTAATTTCCGTTCTGCCAGCGGATGTTTCTTAATATTTCGGATTGTTCCGAGGTAATTCTCCACAGTACCATTGCTGAGCGTACCTGTTTTTAATTCCTCCTCTGCCCACACATCCAAAAGTTGTCCGACTGTGAGATTTTCCGCTTTGGCAACAAATTTCTTTTTCTCATAATCATCCATTGCCTGACGGAGCAGTTTTTCAGTTTCACTTTTGCTTTCTGTTCCAACGCATTCTTTCTGAACAAGATTGCCGCTTGCGTCCTCTACATAGAAGCGGTAGTACCATTTCTTTCCTTTTTTTCTTACAGATCCTTTTGCCATAATCGTATGTCTCCTTTCGATATTAGACAATCGGAACTGATGAAATGCTTCGTGCGTGTAAGTATATCATAACTCCGGCTGTCTTACTATACCGATTCGGAATCTTCGTATAAGACTTCTGATAAAAGATTTGCAAGCCTTTGCTCTGCTGTTTTGGGTTTCTTGGAATAGAGCCTTACGATGTCTGCCATCTCATTAAAAGCATTGATGGTGTGAGTGATTTCCCTTAAGAACATAATCTCATTATATTCATCATTCGATTCAAACCCTATTGTTTTGGCAATATCCGTCTGACCATCATTCCCCTTAAAGTTTTTGCAGGCGAACTGAAAGGAATCCAAAAACAGACCATATTGTTTTAACATCAGCAGTAATAAATCTTTTGAAAAAGCATCTTCTTCTTTGGTAAGGGCAAGTGGTAACTGTTCCAGAATATCTCCCATCGCATCACGAATCTGTAATTCTCTCTTATCCGTAATATCGGTTTCATATTCATCTGTTTCCCCTTTGAGCCATTCCACAGATACATGGAGTGCTTCCGAAAGACCTTCCAACACCATTTTTTTCGTATTGTCAATCGAACCATTCTCATAACGCAGGATTGTAGAAGCGGTAACACCCATCTTTTCTGCGACATAAGGCTGTGTCAGATTCAATTCCAGACGGCGCTGTTTTACTCTGCTCCCTATCAGCTTGCGTAATTCTTTATCTTTCATGCTGACTGCCTCCTTTTTCGGTATGTATGAATTATAGCATTGTTTTTCTGAAATTGCAATATGCAATATAAAGTTTATTTTTGACATTTCGTAACGCTTGACAAAAAGATGTGAAAAGGATATACTTACATCACAAGAATTGCATAATGCAATTTGTAAGGAGGTGATTATATGACGCAAAGAAAAATTGCATTATCCATCGAAGAAGCTGCTGACTATACGGGAATCGGCAGAAACACCTTAAGACAGCTTGTAGAATGGAAGAAACTTCCAGTATTAAAGGTTGGTCGCAAAGTCCTGATTAAAACCGATATTCTGGAAATGTTTATGGAAGCTAATGAAGGTCGTGATTTGAGGGATAGAGGAAATGTAAAAGCTGTAACAAGAACTGTGGCAAATTAAAAAGGCGGCTTCCAAAGAAACCGCCAAAGGTTCTATCAGACCAAAGCCATGATATACCTACACGCAAGAAGATTATACCATGTGCTTCTTCTGATACGCAACCGAGAACTTATGTTTGCAAAAGAAAGGAGAATGTAATAATGGCAAAATCAACAAAAAGTTATGAAGAACGAATGCTTGAAATGGAAAAAAAGGAACAGGAAAGCCTTGAAAAAGCAAAACGATATGCAGCACAGAAGAAAGAACTTCTGAAACGAAAGAAAACCGAGGAAAGTAAAAAACGAACCCATAGGCTCTGTCAGATTGGCGGTGCGGTGGAATCCGTTCTTGGTGCTCCTATTGAGGAAGAAGACATCCCAAAGCTGATTGTTTTTCTGAAAAGGCAGGAAGCCAATGGGAGATTTTTCTCAAAAGCAATGCAGAAAGAAACCAATACCGATATGGAGGAAGTGTAATGGCAGAGGGGATGAGTTTTTCATTCCCTTCATTGCTTTTTCATGAAGGGCGCACTTATGGACAACCAGAGGTCGTCCCAATAAGTTTGCCACAAGTGTCAACCGGTCTGCGCTCACGCTTGCCGGGCTCGTTCCGTCGGCGGGGCTTTCAGCCAGACCTGCTCATGCCGCAGGAGGCACTCTTCGCCAGAGAGGCGCATTCCATGCAGGCTGCTATGCGCAGGGCACTCTTACGCAGAGGGAGTTCCGGCAATGCTGCTTTTTCTAAAACTGAAAGCAATGTTGCCGGAAATCTATGCCGGATACGTCAGAAAGGAGGAATCCAGACATGGCGATTTTTCATTACACAATCAAAATAGTCGGACGAAGTAAAGGGAAATCTGTTATCTCCGCTTCCGCATATCTCAATGGGGATGTGATGAAAAACGAGGAAACAGGGAGAATCAGTTATTACACTTCTAAAAAAGAAGTGGTCTACACCCGGCTGATGATGTGCGAAAACGCACCTCCTGAATGGCAGATAGTACCAGAAGAAAATATAAAACGCTTTCAAAAATCTGTCCGATACAAAAGGTCAGAAGATAAAGAAGCTGCTTTAAAAAAATTCAAAATCACATTTCAGAAACAGAGGTTATGGAATGAGGTATTGAAGATTGAAAAAAATGCAGATGCCCAACTTGGCAGGTCATTTGAATTTGCCCTCCCCAAAGAATGGAGCAGACAGGAACAAATTCAATATACAACCGACTATATCCAAAAAACTTTTGTAGATAGAGGAATGTGCGCTGATTGGAGTATCCACGACAAAGGGGATGGCAACCCCCATGTCCATCTGCTTCTAACTATGCGTCCTTTTAACCCGGATCATTCTTGGGGAAAGAAAGAAGTCAAGGATTGGGATTTTGTCAGAGATAAAAACGGAAATATCGTGATTGATGAATCCCATCCGAACTGGTGGCAGGATAAGAAAAACCCTGACCGTCATGGAATCCGTATCCCTGTATTAGACGAAAACGGAATTCAGAAGATTGGAGCAAGAAACCGCCTGCAATGGAAACGGGTGCTGACCGATGCTACTGGATGGAACAATCCAAAAAATTGTGAACTGTGGCGGAGTGAATGGGCAAAGGTATGTAATGAACATCTGCCTTTGCATAATCAAGTTGATCATCGTTCTTATGAAAAGCAGGGAAAACTCCAGATTCCTACCATCCATGAAGGAGCTGACGCAAGAAAGATTGAACAAAAGTTTTTTGCCGGGCAGGAAATAAAAGTCTCGTGGAAAGTAGCGGAAAATCAAATCATAAAACAACAAAACACGTTATTGCAAAAGATACTAAACACCTTTGGGAAAGTATCGGGTGCATTATCATTATGGAAGGAGCGATTAAATGACATTAGAAGAAAGCCGGGAAATTATACCCTTAATGGAATCCATGATTGGTCAAATCGAAGAACAGCAGAACCTAATGGCAGAAATGATTCTGGAAATGCAGAACCGGGACACTCAACTCTCTCTTATGCAAAAACAGAATCAGAAATTACAAAAATTAAACAACGAGTTATCCGAGCTGCTCAACATTTTGCCAAATACCGAGGAACTGCTTTCCAAGATGGAAGAACAGAAAACGAAGATAGAGCTTTTGGAAAACGAAAATCAGCAATGGCAGAAATTGGCACAGAAGCTGAACAGCGAAAACAGTTTATTACTGAAACAGAACACCGAATTGCTGAACTGGAACAGCAGATAGAGAAAGGACGTGATATAGATGAACGAATCCAGAGAATCAAAGAACGCCGAACAGTTGGAAGAACTTCTGCTCTTGACCGAGGAGATACAAGAAGAACTAGAACAGAAAGAACAGCTTATCGTGGAACTGAAGACGCAGCTCAGCGAATCTCTGACCTTGAACGAGAAATTAAACAAAGAGAACAGAGCCGGGAATATTCAAGCATTAAAGAACGACTTGAAGCTGGCAGACAGAGCATTGCGGATCGAGAAAGAGAAGTTGCGAAGCGCAAACGTCATGATAGAGGAATGTCAAGATAAAATATGCTATTTAACACAGGAACGGGATTATGCCCGGACACATCAGAAAATCGTAGAAATACCGGTAGAAAAGCCGGTACTCTATGAAAAATGTGAAGCCTGTAACCGGACAGCCTATCAGAATGCAAAAGCAAAATACGAAACACAAAAAGAGCGACTTGCAGGACAGTATAAAGCAAAAACGGTAATGTTCCAAACAACCTTGTTCCTTCTTGCATGGTATTCGTTGACAACCACTCTTTTTCAAGCAGTACAGTCAGATATGTTCCTTGTCGATTGTAAATCATTCTTCAATGATTTAGCATCATTCATACAAACCTTTGTCGGATGGACGATTGATGCCGGGCATTCTGCGGCACAGATTAGTACAAAAATTCCAAATGCTTTTATAGCCGGAATGGTATATTGGTTATTGCTAATATTGATTGTAGGAATATGTATGGCAGGAACAGGGATGCTGGCGATACTGATAGAAATAAAGGTTATAGAATTATATAAGAAAAACTGTTGGGATGTTATTACTCTACTAATGATACTGACAAGTGTTGCTATTGTCATTTATTTTGGAGAATCAATCAAAAAAGTACTGTCAGTAAATCTTCTATTGCTTTTCGTACTTTCGCAGGGCGCATATGTTGGAATTAGATGTTATCTTAAAGTTTGGTTAGAAAAAAGACCATATTAGTATTTTCAACTTACTGTATAGACAGTAAAATTACTCCATACCAGCCTAGTGAAAATTTACTGTATGAAAAGAAGTATTACAGAGAAAAAAGGCTGTAAAAACAGGAACAGCCAGCCCGAAAGAATTTACGGACTGGCTGTATCAGCAGAGTAATGTAATTGTGGAGCTGACCGAGATATGAAAAGCTTTCTATCATCAATTTCGCATTATTGCAATAACAGATTGCTTCTTCCATGAATGAATAAGCAATATTGTCATCAAACTTTCAAGCATAAACATAGCAACAGCAAAAAAAGTAAAAGCAACAACCGGAAATACAAATCCCGTAGACATGCCTGCATTTTTCAAAAATATACCGATTGCATATCCGCCGGGGATTCCAACAACAGCAGTTATAAGCAATGCAATCAAAGTAGTAAAAAGACCTTCCATCATAAATGCTTGCTTCAACTGCTTATTTGTCATACCAATAGATTTTAGTGTGCCCATTTCCTGTTTCTGTGATAAAAGATTTGTCACAGTAAGATTGATTTGATTGATGACCGCAAATATCCACAAGATGGCTGCAATCGCATAAGCTAATGTAAAACCTGCACGATTGTCTGATTGGTGTTCTACAATAAAATCTTGAAGGGTTTGTAAGCGAACATCCCTATTGTCAGAAACGAGTAATTTGAGTTCTTGCTCGATTATCTCCTGATATTCAGCTTCTGCTTGTATTTCGATTGCGTATGTACAGTCATAACCTGCAAGTTCTTTGAGCATATTTTCCGGCATTCTGAAAATATAGCCACCCATTCCATCATTGCTGGAAGTGATTGCACCAATTTTGAATGCTTTTGTTATTGTTTTACCACTATGATTTTTGAAATTAAAGGTCACAGTATCCCCAATTTGAGGTTTCCAATGGTAAACATCATAAATACGTTCGGGATCACTTACAACTAATTCTGTATCATCAGTAATATTTCCAGACAAAACCGCTGCATTTAGCGACGCCAAATCCTTTTCATTATAGCCGAGCATCAAGGTGCTATCTGAAATATCATTGTCTGTTGAGAAATCAACTGGTACGGTAGCATAAGTAAATATATTGCTAACTCCCTCTATATCTCCAACACGCTTTACATAATCAGAAAAATATTCTTTCTGCAAGAGAGCATCCAAATTTTCACTTTCGTTTTCTAAATCAATGCTGATTTTGAAATCTCCGTACTTCATATCCCAATAACGAGCCATACTCTCGGCATTAAAAGAACTCTGATAACTTGCTGCAAGGAAAAATATAACTCCGCACAGTCCCAATGATAAAATGGTCAATAGAGATTTTTTTCTGTTTCTGGAAAAGCTGATTTTCGCTAAATATACAGGCGTAATACGATGTCTTTTGTGAGTGCGGTAATTTACAATTCCCACTGGATTTTTCAGGGCGGAAATTGGAGAAGTATTCGCTGCAATTTTTGCTGGTTTACGAACACTAATATAAACAAGCAGTATTCCAAAAAGGCATGCGCCACATAGAGAAACAATAAATGCAAATACTGACCAGCCTTTTGATTGCAGACAATAGCTGATGATCGTTCCCATGATACTACCAATTAAAATCCCCGGAACTGCAAGCATATAACCCTGTTTAAGAACTATTTTATAAATTTGCTTTTTACTTGCCCCTATTGTCCGAAGCTGTCCGAACTCAGCAACTTTTTGTCCAACCGAAATATAGAAAATGCTGTAAATTACAAGTGCGGCAGCTAAAAACAAAATGGCAGCAACTACACCATATACCGCATAATTACTGAAGGACAAAGTTGTATTTACATAATCATAGTAACTGCTGACTGTCCAATTATTCAGTCCAGTCTCCTCTGAAATTTGAGATAATATTTCTGTTGCTTCGTCTTTTGTAAGGGTATCTGCATTTTCAAGCCAAACATATCCATTAAGCAGGTTATTTCCACGTAATTCCCGGCATTTTTCAAGTGAAACAAAAACAGGATAAGCGTTAGAAGTTTTATCATGATAAATACCAACAATAGTATAATTCTTCAAAGTACCATCCAGATTCAACTGAACTATGGCGTTGATTTCCGGAGACTTATTTTCACTGGCAAAAAAGGCATCTGTAACAGCAATTTCACTTGCTTTCTCTGGATATTTTCCGTCAAAGGCAGGAATCAAACTAAGCATGTCATCATCATAATAAATCAGAGACAGTTCTTTAGAATTTTCTTTCACTGTTTTGATATTACAGGAAAGTCCTACACTTTTTACTTCTTCGTTTGCTAACAACTTTTCTTTACTGTCCTGCGTAATGTCAAAGAAAATCCCTTGATGTAATCCTTCGATTTCTTTCTGATTTTGATAAATGATATTTTGCACTGTGAGCAACGACATCATTATCATAGCAACGGCTACAATAATTGCCGAAAGGCAAAATAAGTTTTTCTTCTTATCAAAACGCACACTTTTTCGTGCTAATTTTTTAATTACTGCACTGGTATCATTTTCAAAAGGATAATTCATAATTCCCACCTCCTTTAGCCAACAATTTTACCATCTTCAATCCGTACAATGCGGTCTGCGAGTTGAGCGATCTCGTTGTTGTGAGTAATCATTACAATGGTCTGATTAAATTCTCCGCTGGTATGCTTCAAAAGCCCTAACACATCTGCACTGGTCTTGCTATCAAGATTTCCGGTCGGTTCATCAGCAAGGATAATCGCAGGCTTCGTAATTAAAGCTCGTGCAATCGCTACACGTTGCTGTTGACCGCCTGAAAGATTGTTCGGCATATTTTCCAGTTTATCTTCTAAAGCCAACATATACACAACTTCGTCCATAAATTTCTGGTCTACTGTATCGCCATCCAGTTCCACAGGCAGGACGATATTTTCATATACATTCAAAATCGGAACCAGATTATAATTTTGGAAGATAAATCCGATGTTACGACGGCGGAAAATTGTCAATTCATCATCATTCTTTTTTGCGAGTTCTTCTCCCCGTACAATCACGCTGCCGGAAGTGGGGGTATCAAGTCCTCCCATCATGTGAAGCAATGTAGACTTACCGCTGCCGGAAGTTCCAACTACGGCAACAAATTCTCCCTGTTCCACAGTAAAATTTACACCATTAAGGGCACGAGTAATATTTGGTTCTGTGCCGTAATACTTCTTTAAGTCGATTGTTTGTAAAATGCTCATATTCAAATGCTCCTTTCAAGGCTTTCTATCTGTTGATAAAGCCATTGTAAACCACAAATGTTACACAAATGTCCGAGATAGAAAAAATTTTTATCGAAAATCAGAGTGAAATGTTACAACGCTCGGACATTTCAAAAAAAGTGGTTATATCTTACCTTACAGGAAGCATAATAGAAAATTCTGAGCCTTGCCTCAGCTCTGAAACAACCTTGATATAGCCCCCTTGCCTTGTTACAATCTCACGAGCCAAATACAAACCTATTCCCACACCCTGTTGATCGTGTACTTCTTCCTCACGATAGAAGCGCCGGAAGATGGCAGCCTGATTGCTTTCTGAAATGCCCTTGCCGGTGTCGGTCACTTTGACCTCTACGTACATTTCCCACTGAACCACTGATACAGAAATCTTTCCACCTGACGGAGTGTATTTTACTGCATTGTCCAGCAGATTGAAAAGGGCTTCGCTTGTCCACTTGCTGTCATGGGAGATTATCAAATTTTCCGGGCAATCCACGGATACAGCAATTTCTTTTTTCTCTGCGGCATATACAATACTGCTCATGGCTTGTGCAAGCGTATGGAATAAGCTGCTGTCTTTCTTTTCTAATCGTATTGCTCCGGTTTCCAACCGGGACGTTTTAACCAGTGCTTGGAACAGAAAATCCAGTTTATCAGTCTGACTACGTATGCCTTGTAAAAAGTCCATCCGTTCTTCTTCTGAAACAGGCTTTGTTAAAAGTGTGTCCGTTACCATTTGCAAATTGCTGACAGGCGTTTTAACTTGATGTGAAATATCAGAAATCAGCATTTGAAGCTCCTGTCGTTCCATGTCTACCTTGTGCCGGTTTTTCTGCATAATCTCATACAACCGAATTAAGCGGTGGTTGATACGGGCAAAAAGAGTTTCACTATCATTTGACTTTTGTAATTCCTCGTTTCCATCAATCATGTTGTCCAGCGTCCGGCACAAATTAGAAGTAAAATGAGAAAGGCGTTTTCCAAAAATCAGCACCAATAGCCAAATCCAGAAAAACGCACAGAGTGTCAATGTTCCACCCACTATAAAAATTCGTATATCCTGCATTATACCGCCGAAAATACCGGTAATTACCAGCATAGAGAAAACCATGCCAGCACTAACCAGTCTACAAATTTTCTTAGCAGAAAGGTTATTCAGATTCATTTCTTTTCGCCTCCTGTCCATTGATACCCCATACCATAAACCGTTTTGATATATGTGTCGCCATCCGCTTCAATCTTACTGCGAATACGGCTGATAGAAGTAGTAAGGGTATGTTCATCTACATATTTTTCATCAACATCCCACAGTTTTTCTAAAAATTGTTGGCGAGTAAGTACCTGCTTCGGATTTTTAAGAAATAGGTTCAACATTTTATATTCCATCGCAGAAAGTGCTAATGGTTTCCCGTTCAAACTTGCAAATTGTTCCGAAAAATCCAGAAACAAGCTACCATCCTCGTAAATATCCTTAGCTGGTTTGTGATGCTCCAACATAGCGAACATGGCTTTGATTTTTCGCTGCAAAGCACTAATCGAAAAAGGTTTCGTGATATAATCCACTGCACCAGCTTCATATCCCCGTATCTGATTGCTTTCCTGATCGTTGGCAGTTAGAAATATAACTACTGTATCAGGATGCTCTGGCTTGATAAGACGGCATAGGTCATAACCATTTCCGTCTGGTAAATTTATATCCAGCAATACCAAATCAAAAATGTTTGTTTTTAATGATTCAGCGGCTGTCCTTGCATTCAGAACAGAAATTATTGTGTAACCGTCCAATTCCAAATTATAAGTAAGCGTTTTATTCAAAAGATTATCATCTTCGACAATTAAAATATGCTTCATATTATCACTTCCTTTTCTTTTTGCAGATAGTATAACAGGCAAATGTCCGAGAATTGTTACAAGGACAAATATATTTTTCATTTTACAGCTTTTTTCTGTGTACTGCAATTTTATAAAAGAAAGGACAGCAGTGTCAAATTGCTGTCCTTTCTTTTATCATAGCTGGTAGTGTATAAGCGTGGGTTCATCATATCGGGTGTGGTATCTTTAACTACAGGAAACTCCCTACAACACTATCTCACTTCTTGCTTAATAAAGTTCTAATGAATCTTCTGTATCCACCCACATCTGTAAATTGCCATCAAGATATAATCTTGCATATTCCAAAGGCTCATCCACAGCCAATGAAGTAAGCGCACATTCTGATCCATATGTGGTTTTTAAATTTTTTTCAGCTTCCCAGCAATCAATGCGAAGCATATATCCAGCACTTGTGTAAACATCAATACTATCGTGGTTTATATTATATTCTGCATAAATTGTTCTCATCGTATCTTATCTCCATTTTCTTTTGATAATCAGTTACAGAGTTAAATATCGAAAACATTTCAATCAGTTCACCATGTCGTTATTGTTATATGTTATATTGTGTTATGAAATTTTCTTTCCCTTAATTTTTCCCATATTAAGGTTCATGAAAAGCAATGGGAAAATGTAACACAAGGGAAAGAGTAAGGGAAAGTTCACTTGCTACAAACTTAGTATTTTCAAGGGTTTGCGAAGAATTTGATAATCAAATATAACAGTTATTAAATTTCCTAAAATATGTGAAATATCAACTGGAATTTTTGCCTATGAATGTATCTTGTTCTTTATACGCAAACAGGCTTCTGTGTGCATAATCCAATGTCTTGAAAACGGCATTTGAATTAGTCCACAAATATCTTTATTACACCAATAATCAATCAGCCAAATTGCTTTTTCATTGTCGTTTACTACATTCAACGATTCTAAGTATCCTTTTCTTTCTTTCGGTATTTTTCTTTTCAATTCATCATAAGATAACCGTTCAAGCATTTTCTCAGTGCTTTCCCATACTTCGAAAATATATAAATATAATTCTTCCAGATTAAGCTGTTTTGAAAAGTCTGCAATCTGCTGTTTCATGAGTTCATTTCCTGTTGTAATGATAGGTGAATTGATACGCTCTTGATAATTGCCTGCAAAAAATACTTGTTCATCTTCATTTATCACTGTATGCACAACTATATCTTCAATGCGGAAAATATGCCAAATAGAATAAGCAATCGTCTTACTATGATAACCATCAGCGTTTATGAAGGGGATTGAGTTAAAATCTTCTCTGCATAATTCTTCTTTGAAAGATACTAAGGTTTGTATTAACTGACTTCGTAAAGTAAGTAAAGTATCAATACCCCTCTTATAAGTATCTTTCTTTTTTATTTGTGCCTGCATTGTTTTATTAAGTTCAGACCATTCCTTATTCATATTCAATCCTCTCTCAAATTCTGATTTTATCGCCCCATACAAACTGGAATTTGTCTTACAACAATTTATATATGCATAAAAAGCAATATATTTATGAAAACACCCTAAATCCAAAATTTACTCAATTCATTTTTTCCTTACATAAAATGTTCTCGTATATTTCACTTCCTCACCAAGTGTTTCCCCTATCAAAACTTCAAAATCATTGATATCAAATTCTGGAAAGAATGTATCTCCATCTTCAATATTTAAATCTACTTCTGTGATATACATTTTATCTACTATTTGCAAAGCTTCCTTAAATAGTCCATATCCACCAGATATGTATACATCTCGTCCTTTAGCCAATAATAATGCATCTTCTAATGATTTAACTGAAACTAAATTATCTCCTTGATACTCTGTTGTGGTGGAAACAACAATATTCATTCTATTAGGCAACGGATGACCGATTTCTTCATAAGACTTTCGCCCCATAATAACCACATTACCCGTTGTTAACTCTCTAAATTGCTTTTGTTCTCCCTTTATTTTCCATGGTATATTACCATTCTTGCCTATAACATTATTCTTTGACCTCGCAACAATCAAACCTATCATCTATTTCATCCTCCATAATATGATGTCGTACCTGTGATTCCATCAAGTGCACCACATCTTAACAAACTCAAAATTATCTCGAACTAACCAGCTCGACAAATTCCTTTTTTGTCTTCATCTGCATTATATCATATTGTTATAAGCATTGCCATTTCTTTTCTGCTTTTGAAAAGTTACTTATCAGCCTATGTTTTGTAAAGGGTGATATTCAGCATTTCTCACGCAACAAGCCCTTGACAAACCATAGACTAATAAGTTTTAAGGTAATCAAGCAGAAATGAAATAGTCTGCTGTTTCACGGCAACAAAAAAGAGATACCAACACACTTATGTAGTATCTCTTAGTCTAGTAGCAATATTCTTTTGTTTGCAAGCAGGTAAACATGGGCTGTTTCTTAATATCTTTTTGTTTGGGAAACACCTTTTTCCCATTTATTTACCGCAGGAGTAGAAACGTCCAAATAATCCGCCACCTGTTCTTGTGTTAATCCCGCAGTTTTCCGATAGTTTTTTATCTTCTCACCAATTTGCATTGTTCCTACCTCCTGTTTATATTCTCATTATAGTATTTCTAATATGTGTTTACAATTGAGCCTTCGTTTAATTATGGCTTCGATTTCTTAACTACCGGTTAAAATCTGCGAGAAAAATGCTCTATTTTATAGTTCTACAAATCAAAATATCCTTAAATTTAATTAATTCAAGAATAAGTGCATCAGTACTCCAATTAAGAAGCAAATCATCGCTGTAACACCCGCACTGATAATAACCTTTAATATATTTTGATAAGGACGTTTTCCCACTTCAACTGCCTTATGAAGTTCATCCAATTTTTTTCCCTCCGTAAATGCAACAATTTCCTTATAGGTTTGTATATCATTTTTCTTTTTTAGTTTTTCAACCTTTAACGCCCAGTACTCTGTAATAATAAATAAAATCCCAAACGGAATATACGCATACCTTCCGAGCCACATAAACAAAGGTACTGCCGATATAATCAACACGGCCAAATGAACTGTATAGATGGAACCATAATAATTAAACTTTTTAATTTCTTGCTCGCTAATAATTTCTTTCATTTTCTCTATATCTCCTTTAATTAATTGATCGAGAGATACATTAAACAATGAACTAAGAAGTAACAGGCTATGAAGATCAGGATAACTCTTTTCGTTTTCCCAATTAGAAATTGTCTGTCTTGTTACATATACCTTTTCTGCCAATTCCTCCTGTGATAGATGAAGCTCTGTTCGGTATTTTTTTATCTGTATACTCAGCTCCATATAATTTTCTCCCTTCGCAAGTAATTTGTTCTCTTGATCTGAGCCAAGAATAATCATTTTTTCATTATCTGTCTATCAAAGATATTTTACTTAACGGAAAACACAATGTCAAAAGAGTTTTACACTACAACACTCATGCCTTTTCAGCAATTTTTATTTTCATCTTTGTAAAGAGCAGCCTTTCGATCACCCTTTCTACTCACATATATACCCTCTCTTTCAACACAATTTCTTCTGCACAGGCTTTGATGCCATTCATTAAACCAACCCATTTCATCTGATCCTGCATTTTCACTTGTTCTGTCACACCCTGTTTTTCTGCCATCTGCTTCATTAGGCTTTCTACCTGTTCCCTAGCTTCCTGATCAACTCGATTTAAATGTGCTGTCAATTCCCCCGTTATCAACAAATATTGGTATCGTGCCGGTCTATACTCTTTCAGGAATTGCTTCCGCAGTATTCCATATTTACCATAGGTCGGTTCGTCCTCATTCACTGCCAAATCCGGCAGATAATAATCTCCATGCAGTGTGTAGCTTAATCCATTGATTTCATCATAAATGTGCTTTTTCATCATCTTATCTCTCCATTCCTCTATTTTTTGTTTTATTTTTTTTACGCTGTTGATTCTCCATTTCACTTTTACGGGCACCCCAAGCCAATCTTTCGTGAATACTTCCTTTGGGCATTTGCTCCATTTGTCGTTTTTCTTCTAATGCTTTCTGCTCCTGTATATCTTGCTGTACCGCATCCTCTACAACATTTTCCCCAAGGACACGCACTACCCGGTCATATCTGTCGGAAACATCCTGCAATTGCTGTTTTTCTTGACGCACTGTATCTAACTCTCTCTGCACTCGGTTATATGCCTGCTTTGTTTCCTGATATTTATGTTTCCATTTTTCTACTTCTTTAGTAAGTTCTTTGACCTGAGCAGCCATTGCAGCAATTTTATTTTTCATCTGGGTAAACAGTGGTTTTATTTTTTTATCCCGGTAAGTTGCTGCACGTTCCCATGTGCCTGCTTCTGGCAGATATTCTTTAATGGTTCCATATTCCTTTATTTCCTTACTGACATTATCCATAACAGGCTGTAACCGTTCTCTGCGTTCTTCCAAGCTGCACAGATCTTTCTCAGCTTTTTCCGCACGCTTCTCAGCTTCCTCTTTATCTTTAACTGCCTGCTCCTTATCATCTTTTAAAAGCTGGATATCAGCTCTTGCTTCCGCAATCTGTGCAGTCAGTCCTTCATTCTCAGCAGTGAGATAAAACACTCACATACCCCGCCGACTATGCGGGAAAAACCTTGAAATATAGGGCTTTTTAAGGCCCTAAATGCGTAGGTTGGTGCTTTGTTGCGATATGCTCCACGGTTACGGTGTATTGTTCATATTCTGTTTTCGGGAATCTTTATGAAATCTTCAAAATTGCCCGGTATGCTATCCGTAAAATCAAAGAAAGGACTTGATTATATGGATATGATTTTGAAAACGACTGACCTCTGCAAAAATTTCAAGGGGCAAATGGCGGTAAACAATGTGTCACTGAACATCCGGCGCAACTCGGTTTATGGTCTGCTGGGGCCGAATGGGGCTGGCAAATCCACGATCTTAAAAATGCTCACCGGCATTTTGCGCCCCACATCGGGAAGCATCGAGTTTGACGGCCACCCGTGGAAGCGGAATGATCTGGAGCATATCGGTGCTTTGATTGAGATGCCCCCGCTTTACGAAAATCTGACTGCATACGAAAATCTCAAAGTCAGAACTACATTGCTCGGCCTGGACGATGCACGAATTAACGAGGTATTGCAAATTGTCCAGCTCACGAATACCGGCAAGAAACGGGCCGGGCAGTTTTCTCTTGGTATGAAGCAGCGGCTTGGTATTGCTATTGCATTGCTGAACAGTCCCCAGCTTTTGATTCTGGATGAACCGACTAACGGCCTTGACCCTTTAGGGATTGAGGAACTTCGAGAGTTAATTCGCTCTTTTCCCTGCAAAGGGATTACAGTTATTTTGTCCAGCCATATTCTGTCAGAAGTCCAGCAGATTGCAGATCATGTGGGTATCATTGCTGGCGGCGTCCTTGGATATGAGGGAGAGCTTCGCGCCGGTGAAGATTTGGAACAACTCTTTATGGATGTTATTCGCAGAAATGGTAAGGAGGGATATTAAATGGAGATGGCATATATTCAGGCAGAGAACTTAAAGCATAAGAGAACTTTCACAAAAACGCTGATCGTTCTGGCCCCGTTTGTAACTGCGCTTATGAACTTTTTTGCCCCTCTTTGGTTCCAGCTCAATTCTTATAATTGGTGGTATATCCTGCTTTATCCTGGATTCCTTACGCTCACCTGTGCCTTGATTGAACAGCGGGATAATGGCAAACTAAAATATCGTGCCGTTGCTTCATTGCCTGTTTCGCAGAACAAAGTCTGGAAAGCAAAAATTGGAGTGGCCGGTATTTACTCCTGTGTGGGGAATTTCATTTTCCTGGCGCTAAATCTGTTGGGCGGTTTTGCAATATTAGTTATCAACGAAATTCCCCTGACAATCGGAATTTGGCAGGCTGCGGCCGGAACAGCTTGTATTGTCATTGCAAGCCTATGGGAAGTTCCGCTGTGCTTATGGTTATCAAAAAAAGTTGGTATCTTTGTCACGGTTATTCTTAATGCCGGACTTGGAAGCGTTTTAGGGATTTTCACGGCTACAACCTCTTTGTGGATGATCTGCCCGTATAGCTGGGTGCCGCATCTTATGATTTCCGTGTTAGGTATTTTGCCTAATGGTGAGCCGGTTGCAGATCAGAGTACGGCAATGGCATTTTGGATGATTATACTTGTATTGGTCATTTCGCTGGCCTGGTTTGCGGCGCTGTCATTTTTAACTGCAAGATGGTTTGAGAAAAAGGAGGTGGGGTAACTATGGTATCTGTGGTTCGCTGCTGGAAAGCAGAATATCAGAAGTGTAAACATAGCATTTTGCTCTATATGCACAGCATGATTCCGATTATATGTGCGGCGATTTTTGCGGGTTACTATCATATATCCAGATGGGAACTGGCAACCAAAATCAGTGCCTATCTGGAAGTGCTGGCCGTTGCGTTCCCGTTTCTGATCGGCATTATTGTGGGCCTGGTTGTTCAGATCGAAAATCAGGCCGGGCATTATCAGCTTTTGTTGGGAACAATCCCATCTCGCATGGCAACGTATATTGGTAAACTTGGTTTTCTGATGATCTGTGCTTTTGGCGCAACATTTTTAGCGTTAGGAACATTCGCTGCACTATATAGGGATGCTCCGGCAAGCCTTTACCTGAAAGCAGAGATTCTATTGTTGATTACCATGCTTCCCATTTACCTGATTCATTTGTTTGTGGGAATGAGCTTCGGAAAAGGTGCATCTATGGGATTGGGAATTGCAGGGAGTTTAATAGCTGCCCTTATGATAACAGGGCTTGGTGACGCTACATGGAAATATATTCCCTGGGCCTGGGGCGTTCGTGCTATGGATTACACTGTGCTTGCATGGGATAGCCCCCAACTGTATGCACAGGTAAAAACCGATTTTTTCAGCGGTATGATTATTTCTGTATGCTGCACTGTTTGTCTGCTGATTGCCAGTTTGGTTTGGTTTCATGGTTGGGAGGGAGGTAAAAACAGTGAATAAAAAGTGCCTGTTTGCCGTGGTAATTGTGCTTGTAAGTCTTATATGCTTATCGGCCTGCGGTGCGCTCCGCGATACCGCCGATAAAAATAAGGCGTTAAATGAATCTCTGCCGTATTATGAGCTGAACGCCGCAAACTATGATGAAATTTCATATAACGGCCTGACATATACCATAACGGATGAATGTCTTGAAATGTCAGAACTGCAAGAAGAAATCGGGCAGGTATCGAAACGCTTCAAAAATGTGGCGGGGGAAGATTTCAGTTTCGGCTACGTTTACAGTATTGTGGATGTGGATATAAGCAATGCCGTAGCTGTAAATATCAACAATGAATATCGGAAAGCTGACATTAAAAATAATGATGAGTAACCTCGACAATGTGGTACAATGGGGCGGGAGGTGATTTTTTGACCCACTTACTTGTAGTTGACGATGAAGTTTCTATCTTGGAATTGATTAAGAACAGTTTGGGGAAAGATGGATATTTGATAACAGTCTGTCAAAATGCGGATGATGTAGACATCAAAAAGCTGCATTTCTATGACCTCATTCTTTTGGATGTGATGATGCCTGGCACAGACGGGTTTGAGTTTTGCAAACAGATCAGGAATATGGTAGACTGCCCGATTCTCTTTCTGACCGCAAAGACATTAGAGGAAGATATATTGTTTGGATTGGGCATCGGTGCGGATGATTATATTACGAAACCTTTTCGTATTCAGGAGCTTCGCGCCCGTGTCGCGGCACATTTACGCAGAGAAAAAAGGGAGCATCACAGCACACTTTCATTTGAGCCTGATATAAGATTTGACCTTTCCGCAAAGGTACTGTATGTTTCAGAACAGCCGGTTCCCCTTACCAAAAGCGAGTATTCAATCTGTGAATACCTTGCGAAAAACCGGGGACAGGTTTTTACAAAAGAACAAATCTATGAAGCCGTTTTCGGGTTTGATGGAATAGGCGATAACTCTACGATCTCAACGCATATAAAAAATATTCGTGCGAAATTGGAGCATTTCAAAATAAGTCCGATCAGCACCGTATGGGGGATAGGATATAAATGGGAGTGAAAAAGAAACCTACATTGAAAATATTATTTCGCCAGTTTGTTATCTCCCTCATTGTTATGCTGGTAGCGGCAATTATTGTCCCTTTTGGTTTGGAGGGACTTGCTATAAATGCTGGATTAGCTACAAGAGCAAATCTAAGTGAATTGCAGGTAAAAGAGATCATTCCAACGCTGACGATTGCCCCGGATATTACAAAGGTTGTGATTCCACAGGGATGCGGCTACTTAATTCTGGACAAGAACTTTAATGAGCTTTACAGCAATATGGACGATGATGAAAAAGAAATTGCCCTGCTGTACGCAAAGGGAGAATATATTGAATATGCTACGGGGAGGCAGTTTGCACTTGTTGTCCGGGAAAACGAATTTTGCGTTTTAAGGTATTATATTGGTTCTCAATTTACAGTGTCATGGCTACCGGAATATTTTCCATCTCCTGACACGCTTGCGTTTATCCTGATGGCTGTAAATTCGCTGCTGGTCATTATCATACTGACCGCCAGATTTGCTAAGAACCTGCGTACACAACTGACCCCGCTTTTTGAAGCAACTGCGGAGGTTTCAAAGCAAAACCTTGATTTTGAAGTAGGACACGCCAAAATCAAAGAGTTTGAAGATGTCCTTGCATCTTTTTCAGATATGAAAGATAATCTGAAAATTTCGTTAGAACGGCAATGGAAAACCGAACAGACACAGAAAGAGCAAATCGCCGCGCTTGCCCATGATTTGAAAACGCCTCTGACGGTTATTCAAGGAAATGCTGATTTACTCACAGAAACAAATCTTGATGATGAGCAACGATTATACGCTGGTTACGTCGTGGAAAGCTCCGGCCAGATGCAGTCATATATTCAAACCCTGATTGATATATCACGGGCGGCGGTTGGTTATCAGCTCCATATTGAAAGTATAGACTTGCCAGCGTTCATGCAGCACTTGTTCGGTTATATGGAATCACTATGCCAGACAAAAGAAATCCGGCTGCAAATGAATACTGTTTCACTCCCTCAAATGCTGAAATTTGATAGGGTGCTGATAGAACGTGCTATTATGAATGTTATCAGTAATGGGCTGGACTACTCCCCGCAAGGCGGAACGCTTTATGTGGATGTTCAGAGTAACAACGGTTTCGTGGAAATTTCAGTCACAGACGAGGGAACGGGGTTTTCTAAAGAGGCATTATGCCACGCACAGGAACGGTTCTATATGGGCGATCAAAGCCGCAATTCAAAGTTACACTTTGGTATGGGTCTATATATTACAAATTCGATTATGGAACAACATAATGGTCAGCTTATTTTAGAAAATTCAAAAGAAACCGGCGGCGCAAAGGTTACTATGAAACTTCCTTGCTGATTTTCCGATAGTGTAATGGACGTCTTTTATGTCCGTCCATTTTTCAAATCTTTATGGAATCTTCAAAAATTCCTCTTATCATGTATCTAAAGAAAAAACATCTGCCCAGCGGCAAAAAAGAAAAAAACTGCTGCTGGGCAGGCCCATTTTCACGCTTAATTTATATTCACTGGTGGCGGTTTTGAGAAATCAAGGCCGCTGCTTTCTTTCTGTCATTCCCAGCAGTTAAAGGCATGGCGGCCCACGGGAGGACGCCGCCATGCTGTTTTACTATCATTATAATCTAATCCACTTCTACCGCTTCACAAAATACTTTGTCGGAACTTTTCCTCTAAGCGTCAAATATCCCTGTTCTTCCAGCTCCTTATTCAGATTGCCAATGATCTCATAAGCCGATGTCTGTTTTACCTCCAGAAGTTCACATATATCGGCTGCCTTTAAAAATAATTTGTTCTGCATAATCAGTACCTCCTGTATTTTGAATATTTATCTCTTCATATACTCTGTACTGGCAGATGTAAAATCGGACATCATTTTCCGAAATTTAGCAAATTATTTTAATTTTACAGTTTCCATATGTGTTGTCGCTGAACCATGGAGTTAATATCGTTGAAAAAGGGTATAAAAAAACAGTCTGCCCTGACGGAAAATATTTCCATCAAAACAAACTGTTCTTCATATTCACACTAATTATATTTTCTGAGCATAGTTACTTTTGCGAAAATCTCAGATAACTCCGGAAAGAAAACAAAGAAAAAAAAGATTTTTTAACTCCATTTGCACTCCACCGGAACATCCAGACAGCCCGCAAAACCTTTATTTATGGGCTTTTTCGCAATTTAGTCCGCTACTCAAACTCGCAAAGTTCTATTCGCTTTGTAGTGCTTTCTCGTTGTTTTAGTTTTTGAGCAGTTCATTTTCGAACTGTTTTGTATGTATTCGCTATGTTTTTATCCGATTGTATTGTCATTTTATTGTCAGCACTATACTATATATCAAAATCAACTGACAGTCTTAAATATTATAATATTGATACAGCACTTCAATTCCCCTACAAACTGTATTTTATCGGCTTATTTTTTTCTATGGAATAAATTCATAACACCAGCTAATATTAAAAAAGCACCTATAATCCCACACCCTATTCGTTCTCCAAGTCCATTCAAAAACAAGAAAAGTTTCGATGACTGAAATGCAAGGTAAAGAAGCACTAAGAAAAACATTTTTAATCTCGTTCGATTGCACTAAAAATCGGAGACTTTTTTAAATTTTCTTTTGCAATTGGAAAATGCACAAAAAAATAGACCCAAACATTAAGTTTAAGTCTATATTTGTTCCTTATTTAAAGTAGGATAATGTTAATTTGTTTTGGTTTCTCCACAAAAAGAGCATTTCTGACCGGTAACTACTGTTTCTGTCCAGGCCGCTTTATCGACAACTGTTTTCGTACCAACTTTTACTCTCTGAGTTTCGTATACGGCATCGTGATGGACCGTTTCATATGTGTATACTGTATGACATGAATGGCCATTTTCTAACATATGTTCAGTCATCGCATCCCCATCTGTAGTACGAAATCCGCATTGACGACATTCCTGGGCTGTTCCAGTCTTCACTTGCTCATCCCAAGCATCCTTTACTTTGACCTGTCTATCTTCGTAAACATCTTCCTGATGAGTTTCTGCTGGATGATTTACCGTTTTTGTCACGTTAACCCAGTTGTGTTTGTGCGCTGGCTTTTCTGTATTTGAACTGTTCCCACCATTTGAATTGTTTGAACCAGAATTTGGTTTGCTAGAGCTTCCTCCGTTATTTGAACCAGAACTTGGTTTGTTTGTGCTACCGGAATTGTCTTTACTGCCAGATGTAGAAGGCTTTTTAGTTTCTTCCTTCTTATCATCCTTTTTCACTTCTTCTTTCTTAGCTTCGTCTTTCTTAGCTTCTTCTTCTGGATCCATTGTTGGTGTAGCTGTAGTTTCAGGTTTTACTTCTGTCTTGGCAGAAGCATCAACTACATTCCCACCAGTTACAGCTGTAGAAGCGGGAGCTTTCTGTTCTGTTTTAACTTCGGTTCCATCAGACTTTTTAACAGTTTCTCCATTATCTGTACGGACTAGTTTATTCTGATCAGCAAGCTTTTGCGCTTCATCCTTGTTTACAACGACTGTATCTTTTTTAACTTTAACAGTTTCGGTTTTAGCTTTTTCAGCAGATCCTTTATCTGTCTTAGTTTTATCAGCAGATGTCTTATCTTTCACAGTTTCGGACTTAATGAAAGCATCTCTGAATGTTTCATAAGCTATGCGATCAGCTGTAATACTGAAAGTAATCTTGTACTCTCCTGTTTTTGAGGTATCGACCTTAGAACTGTCTACCTCAATACCTTTTACGATAGAACTGTCGTATAATACCCCGTCAAGGTAATCAACGTCCTTGGACCCTTCTAATACATACATATCCTCGATACCGGTATATGTATCTTTGATTGCATCCTCATCAAGTTTAGTCAAATTCGTTGCCACTTTATTCGTACTTTCCACTTTAGTGTCATCCTTTGCCCCGCAGCCTGTTGCCGTTCCGGCAACCATGAGCGCAGCTAAAATCATTGAAATTCTTTTTACATTCTTGTTTGCCATTGATAATTTAAGCGATAGACCCTCGTATTTTTAATTCTAAGGGTGGAAATTGCTGTCTCCTTTCTGTAAAAGTATCTTGTTTACAAGTTTAGTTCATCATTTTCCTTTGGCTTTAAACACAATTACTCCCACCAACTATTACTATGCTTTATAAGCTACTCCCAATTTCTGCAAAGCCGCAATTCTATGGTTGCGAGAAGGATGACCCATCTCTAGTAGCTTTAATCCGAATTTGAATTCTCTAGGCATGCAATTATCAAGATACAGGCATAATGCCTCTCCATATCCACATTGTGCAACATACCTATCCGCTTCAAACTGATTTGCTCTAACACCACCACGAATGAATAAGAAACAAACTCCCATCCACGCTGATAAGCATACAATGGATGAGGCAAAAAGAAGTGCGCCCATCATTGAATCACTCTCCGTTAAAAGACCTTTACGTCTATCACCAAATGTCATATAAAACCAGCCAACCACTATAGCAAACAGTCCCAGTATTATACTAATCAGATTACTACCAAGCATGAAAAGCAGATAATCGGGATCCATTACATGAATACGATAAAGTTCTGCAAGCACCTTTGCTTTAAATACCTCTTCTGGGAGTTCTGTCATCGCGTAGGATACTCCAATAGAATTCATTCCAAATGCGTAAACCACCGCTTCATCGGTCTTCATCTGATAAACTTTGATATCATTTGGAAGAGTCAGTCCGTTCCGGCGTGCTTCTGCGATAATCGCTTCCACAGGTATTGTAATTGATTCTATCATATCCTGGCGTTCGATTTTCGATGCACCAACAATCAATCTCATGCAGGCTTGTCCAAATCCATTTAAGATTAACTGAAATAAACACCAGGTAAAAGTAGGCAACACGATTGCCGTAAATATTGCCTGAAAAATTCCCGAAAAAAAACCGTACTCACTTATAGCTTCCGGAAATGACCCGATTACTAAGGTGGCAACAAATGCAAGAAGTATGGTCAAATATACGAGCATACCCATTCTCTTTTCTCTTTTAACAAGTGTATAAAATTTTGCAAAGTGTCTTTCTTTGATGTTACCAGAAACAAGGTCTTCTCCAAAGTCAGATATTGTAGTCTGTTCCATATTCTTACTGCTTATGGTTTTCATTGTATGCTTTTTAACATTTTTATTTTGCTGTGAATTTTGAGCTTGATTACTATTTTGTTGAGCACTTCCTTGTTGATTTACTAGTTCTTTCCCACATTTGGGACAAAACTTTGCTGCTTCTTTAATTTCATTCCCACATTTTGGACAAAACATAATTACTCCTCCTACTTACTAATTTTCGTTCCGCAATTCACGCAAAATTCATTATCTTCACTTTGTACCTTTCCACATTTCGGACATTTAGCTCCTGATCCAGTTGGCGTCACAGGATCCTGTGAATAATTTGTCTGGCTATATCCCGTCTCCGTTGGGGTGCTCATTGGTTTCATATTGTCTTTTTCATTAGAAATTTGAGATTCTAATATAGCTATTTCCTGTTCCAAACTAGGTATTTTTTCAAAGCAAACGCGTATATTTTCATCAGCCATATAATCAGTAACTGATGAATTCGTAGTTTCATTCTCTGAAGAATGGTTGTCTTCACTTACCGATTCGACCTCTTCGGTTTGATTACTCTTTGTAAAGTCATAAAACAATTTTCCCAACTCTGTATACAATTTATTTAGTTCATTTGTTTTAAGTCCCAAAGTAACTTTTAGTTTTGCAATATTTGCAGCCCCTTTTGTATTTGAAATAATTGAATCAAAATTGATTGCCATATTCTATCACCAATAACAGGATTCTTCTTATCCGCTGTCCTTTCTATTTAAAATCTTTTCCATATTTTCAAGTTTTTTATTATTGTTTATCGCAATATTTTCTGTGCAATTGGATCATCTACATCTAAAATAACAACTCTTCGATTCTTTTTACCTTCTGATTCCACGAAATCACCATTTGAATTCACATCAGCACCTCTTTCGAACGGGTCCGCTTCATAGCCAAGACCAACTGTCTGGAGTTGAGAATCTGGTACTTTATACGTATTTACTAAAAGGTTCTTCACAGCCTCTGCTCGTCTATTAGACAGCTCGACACATGACTCTTGGTTTCCATATGTAGCCGTTGTTCCTGAAATAAGAACTGCATTGTCCGGATTTGCAAGAATTGCTTCTGCAACCGGCTTTAAAACCTCTTTAGCTGTTGCTTCATCAATAAATGTAGCTTCATTCGCAACAAACTGAATTTGAGTTTCATTGATTTCAAACGGAACTTCAAACGTCTTTTTCGCATTCATTGAAAGCGCACTTTTGTCTTCCGATGTTTCAATGCTAATGGAATACTCTACTTTTTCATCTTCTTTAAAATTTTCTTTTGAAAGTAATTGAATAAAATACGGAGTATTTGGTTTTAATTTGGTAAAGTCCGTTGTCGCAGTTTTTCCACCCGAACATACTATATTTTTACCTATACTTTCACCAAACTCATCTCTCAAAATCGCATATACTGCATAGCTATCTTGTGTGTGATTTTCAAGGTTTATCTTATATGTTGTATCCGCATCTTCACCTGTTGTAAATGCAAACCAAGCCTTTCCCTCTTCTTGTTTCATCGTTCCAGTTACTTCTGTTTCAAAAGGTATCCACGCCGGGTCATCTTGATTCGAACCTGCATATATTTCATCCGTATTGGAAGCGCCTCGGGCTTCTGGAACATTTCCAACCGTTCGATATGCTGTATTTTCCCTATTTGAATCTTTCACAAATAAAGAATATTCTGTTGTAGATGCTTCATCTGTAGTAACACCTACATAATATGTAGTATTTATATCCAACTGATCTGCTGCAATCGTAGATGCTTTTCCATCATCCGAACTATTCTCGCTATCAAGCACTTCTCCATATTCATCGACTAATGAACAAAAAACCGAGCGCACATCATTAGATCGGTTTATAATCGTGATATTGTAAATATCTCCCACTTCATCTCCTGTCGTAAAAGCAAACCATGCATTATGATTATTTTTCTCCAGCTCCCTATACACCTTTGTCCCCAAAGGAATCAATGTTGCATCGTACTGATTACTTCCGGGGATAATATCTTCATCTTGTAATTTTCCTTTTGATTCAGATATATTTTGATTCACTACTGTAACATCTTCATTTGAATTTCTTACGATAAATGTATAGCCTATCGTAGCATTCGTAGCAGACTCTAAAGAAAAGCAGTATGTTTTATTTTTTTCTAAATTATCTAGAGTAATAGTCTCTGCTTTTCCGTCATCAAATGAAGGTTTATATTCTATCTTCGTTCCTGATTCATCATACAAATTGCACCATAATTTTCCTTGCATTGTCGAAACCAAAAAAGAAATACTATAAGAAGTCCCTGCATCATTACCTGTCTTGAACGAATACCATCCTTCTTCATAACTCTTTAATTTTCCAGTTATCTTTTTCCCCTCTGGTATCAACGTTGCATCGTCTTGTGAAGTTCCTGCAACATATTCTTCTGTTGTTTTCTTTTCTTCTGTATTTTCCTTTGTTTCTTCCTGTGTTTTTGTTTTTACACTTTCTTGTTTTTCTGTGTTTTTTGTTCCACATGCTGTAAGCATCACAATGATCAATAAAATTGTTGTAATAATCCATTTGTTTCTTTTCATTAATTTGTTTCCTCCTGTTTGTATTTATATTTCCTAGACGTAAAAAAATCGAATCAGGTTTTATTTTTTTTTAATTTTTTAATCCTCATACTCATTTAAATCATATGGACCATAGGTTGCGAATCTGGGTTTAAGTGTTCCTTGAAAAACTGCAGTCACAGAACCATCTCCGTTAAGTGCAAAAATATCCGGTTCTGTACATCCATCAAAATTTGTATGATATCCGTAAAGTGAATAACCGTGTCTATCCTCCTTTATTTCAAACGAATCATACTCATAGGTAATCGTATCTACCGGATTAGGATTTGATCCCTGATAATTATTTATAATAAAATCTTCACGCCCCGGCAGCGGACTGGATTTTATTGACAGCACACCATTTTCATATGTAAGATTGAAATAGTAAAAAAACTGGTCCTCGTACGGAATCAAAAATTCCTCTAGTTTTGCGTCTTCTATCGCAGCATCGAACACCGAGCCATCCCCTTCATATCGTTTGTATGACCCGCTTCTAATTTCATTGATACCAGCGAAAGTTACAGTTAATGTGCCGTCATCATCCAACACAAAAGTATCTGTTCTCTCAACATCGTCATTTGTTATTGTTCCATCAGCATTTACAACATCTCCTCCATTACATTCCTCATATGTGGCTTTCATAGTGTTTCCATCTACCTGAACCTCGTCATAAGCATAGGAAAACATTTCTTTTCCTGGAATAATACCCGATTGAATAAACAAACTTCCATCTATATATGAAAGTTCCAGAAGATATTCGTCATTTCCATAGCCACCAATCAAATCATCCAAATTTATATTCTGTACAGGAGATTCCTGCTCTGTTACTATCTCATCTTGTTTTTTCTGTGGTTCTTCTTCTTTTTTCATTGAGTGGATTCCAACGCCTCCTGCCCCAACGATTGCAATAGTAACCACACTCGCAACCACTTTGTTCAGAGTACTTTTTCCGGTTATAGATGCTGCTGTTTTTACAGCCTCTTTTCCTGACATTGTCGTAGGATTTTTATTTATATTCTGAGTAGGATTTTCAGAATAAGATGTATTTGATAACCTTGACGAAAGTTTTGTTTCTATATTCTGCAACGTCACTGGGTTTGGTATTTCTGAAGCCTGCGCTTCCTGAGTTGCAAATAAAGCAAAGAAAAATGAAATTGGAGCAAGGCCATAAAGTTTCGTCCCTTTCTTTTCAAGTTTCTTAATACAAACTTCTATTTTCTTCCTTCCATAATTCAATCTACTCTTTACAGTTCCTTCTGAAACGTCTAATATATTTGCAATATCCTTTACTTTAAGTTGTTCATAATAATGCATATAAACAACTATTCTTTGTTCTTCTGACAACTGATCCAAAATTTCATTCAAAAGTCTAGCCGTTTCTTTTTGATCAACTATCTCTTCTGGACATCTGTCTTTTCTAGTATCCTCGAATTCAATCATTTCATCAGAATCAACAGAAACCATTTGAGAAAAGGTAACTTCTTTTTTCTTTCTAAGATAATTTATGGTTTCATTCCTGCTTATTACTTTAATCCATCCGCGAAAAGCTTCTGGTTCTTTTAACTGTGACAAATTTTGAAAAGCCTTGATGTAAATATCCTGAATTAAATCAAATACTATATCATCATCTAATTTTGCAACAGCACAAATGGTATGATATACATTGTTGTATGTCATCTTATAAAGCCAAGCTAAAGCTTCTTGATCCTTTTGCAATGCCTGATTAATCAGCTTTGTAAATCTCTGTGGACTGCCACATTTTTTACAGAAGGAGTCTTCATCTCTAATATCTGTTTTACAAGCATAACATTTCATTTCATTTTCTCTCTTTCTCTTTTCTTATCTGTGTCATTTTCCTGCCAATCGTCTGAATCAGAATCTTTTCCGAACAGTGTCATCATGATTTTATGATATATCCGTTTTGCAATTTTTGAATCCAACAGATAAGAATCCACTATTTTTTTGTAAACCAACTTAAATCTTTCTTCATCCACAATATTTCTGCCTTCTTTTTACTTCCTAGACGTAAATTTTCTGTATTAGGTTTTATAAAAGGTGAAATAATATGATTTTTTCTTTCTAATAGATGCTATGTTCTGAAGTGGTTTTTCTGCGGTCACTATAAGATATTGTATTCCCACTTCATCATTTTTCTATATTAGCTTCGAGAGAATTATACCACATTGTGGATATCCCCACAAAGTCAAGTTTCACAATATCAACATATAATAAAATCATCGAATAAGGGCGGTGATTATCATAATAATTGACTATTCTCCTATGTGGGAAACAATGAAAAAGAAGAACATTTCGCAGTACCAGTTACTCAAACAAGGAATTGACAACAAAACGCTTGATTCCCTAAAAAAAAGAAAGAATATCACGTTGATTACTTTAGGCAAGCTATGCCAAATTCTTGACTGCACTCCTAGTGACATCGTAACTTTTCACTACGATAAATTGTAGTAAATCAATTACAATGCAGTTATATGATATAAAATAACTTCTTTTATTCTCAGTTTCTAAATTAACTTTCTAATCATCTCCGCCATAACCTTATCTGTATAGTTACTTAGATACTTTTTGCATCTTTCAAAATTTTTTCGTGTCAGATTTGTCTTATCACGAAGGTTCCGCCATGTTATAGTTGTACTTTCTTCTAGTAAAATTTTATAAAAGAAAACACACTCCCTTGCCCAATACTCCTCCATACTTTCCATAGAGTATCTTTGTACTAGTTCCTTACAGCGTGGCAGATAGTCCAGCCTCTTATCCGGCCAGCTCATCGCCTTAGTAATTGCAAAGGCAGTAACTCGCTTAGGCCTGTCATCGCCACCTGTGTAGATCTTTTCGCACAATTCTTTGACCTTCGGTAACATCTCTACGTCCATTGCGTTCCAATTCTTTTTTGCTATTCCTTTTCGAACTGCATAATCATGTGGTGCTTTTTCTTTAATACGATTTGCTTTAAGTGCTGTCGAAGGACATGATCCTACCTTTCTGGCGATACAATGACAGCCAAGTCCTTCTTTATACAATTGTTCAACTTTCTCATTGAATCTTTCAGTTTGCGACTTTTCTGGTAATTTTGGATTCATAAGTTCTTCTATTGGTATCTTCAGAAAAAATGCTAGCTTACAAATATCTAGAAAATTATTGTTAGCTCCTGTAAATAACTTAACTACCTGATACTGCTGTTCAATACCACTTAACCCGAACTGCTTGTAATATTCCTGCATATCACTATGTAATTTAGTAACATACTTGCGTTTTCCTCGTGCTGTGATATATTCTGTTCCTTCTAATTTTGAGATAAGCCAGTCAGATATTTGAGGTTGATCTCTTGGTATCGGAGACTGTATTATCTTTACAACATAATCTGTGAATTGTATTTCTTTATCAGATGCATAATTAACTGATGAATCTACTACAATATCGTCTGCGACCCACAACCTTGGAGAAGACTTAGAGTTTATTTCGATATTACTATCATGGAGGTAGCATCCGTGTGTACCGCAAACATTTATTCCACGTATTTGATGTGTTCTATGCCAATATGCTTCTCCAAACTCATTCCTGTCTTTTTCAAAACATAACGGGCAGTATCTAAGATATCTTGACCCACTCTTATTTTTCGGAAATATTAATGCGGAATGTATATCGCCTTCACCGGTTAACATAACTTGTGCTGCTAGATCCCTGCGTTCTACTGTTTCAAATTTTGCATATTGTGGAAACATCGTGTTATGTAAAAGTATGTTTTTCAAGCCATATACCTGTTCTAAAAAATTCTTTATGTCTGAATTTAAGGATTGTAAGCCAAATTCCATATCTATTCTGCTTGTTTTGGTCTTACATAAGTCTTCAATAGCTAAAATATAAGATGGATATATATGTACAAAATATCTGCTTACAACCGAATAAAATAGTTCGTCAGGATATAATCCAGGAAAGTATGAAATCATACAACTACCTCCTCAACATTAAAATGTTTTCTGTACGTTTCTATTGCATTCAAATCTTTATTTTTGATAATTCCAGCTATTTCTGCAATAGTCACATCAGTAACAGTTACCTTTGTTTCGATTTGTTCTAGAACTGTAATGCTACTTGTCGTCTTATAAGAAGTTTTCTTTCTATTTGAATTTTTTTGTTCAATATATCCGTGAAGCATTTGCATACGTTTGTCATATGCTTTTATTAAGGAAGTAATATTTAGACACTCACTCCCATCCATAATACTTAGCTCTTGCGCATCGTGAATCAACGCAGTTAAATTGGCTATATTACCTGCTGAATGTTCATATAACCATACGTATATTCTTTCGGTTAACTCAGAGATATTCTTTGTGTACTGCCTATGAAATAGTTCTTGGCACAACTCTTTAAACTTATCGCCATAATCCAAGTTACGATATTGAAGTCCGGTTGTTCTTCGCGCCATCTGCGGCGCCTGGTCAAAATAGTCCAGACATTCCTCTGTGCCAATCATCATTACGGATATTCCAGAGTTGTTAATTAATTGAAGGATCATTTTGTATAGTGTTGTACCTGCACGATGTTGTACAAGAAACTGAATTTCGTCCAATATTAGAGTTCCAATATGAAGATGAGCTACTTGGCATACCATTCCCAAGATTTGTTGAGCATTTACATTTGATTTACAGGCGGCCTTATAGTAATCGGTATCCAATTCATTATCTACAGAAAGCAAAACTTGTAGAAGCAATCCTCTGTAATTTGCATCAAATGGTGTCGAGACAATCAAAGCGGGAATAATCTTTCTATAAGGTTGCGTATTCGTGATTGTACCACCAAGTATCTCTACAGCACGTTGTACAGATGTTGTTTTTCCACATCCGCTTGGACCAATAACTGTACACGACGATGCTCCAGTAATAATACCTCTATACTCCTTATTAGAAGTCATTGCTCGATGATTCGCGTTAAGCTGTCTTGTAGCGTCAACTGTTCCTTTTTGCTGCAGCGACATTACTGTCATCATATAAAGCTTTGTATAGATTTCTAAAGATAAATTCTGTGGTACAAATACTTTATAAATATTCATCAACTCCATTAGTCTCGTACCAGCATCAAGATTTCTTACTGATTCATCGTAATCAGGTAATATTTGTAACGTATTTTTCAAGTCTTCACCAAATAACATTTTAGGTAATAATTCACTATAATTATTCATTATCAATCACCTCACTCATCAAATTTCTATGTCTTTGAATTCTGGCCTTTTGTCTTCTTTTAGTGACCCCTGTTATATCTGTGTCATCAGACTTTAATGCGTGTTCTACTATTGTATTTATCTTTTGAGCTAGATCTACTTTTGCCGCTAATGCATCCTCTCGAAAGCCCGCAACATATTGTTTCTGTTTCTTTTTTTGAGTATGTACTTCATCTACCGACATCCCTTGATATTTCTTTTCAATTAACGAGAATTTAATATAATCGCCTTCTTTTAGAAGCCAAACCACACTGGCATCATCTGGATTAAAAGCCACAGTACATTTTCCACCATTAAGATATTCTTCAGTAAACCCATCCGCATCATAGCGCATCTTGTTTACTACTAACCCTTTTCTGGTAAAATGCCCTTCTGTTCGTGGAAGTAATGTCAATATAAGTTGTTCTCTACTAACCGATAGCAAGTTACTATTCCCATACTCAGTTTGATAATTCCAGATACCTGCTGGAGTAGGAACAATCTCAGCATCTATCATTTCGTTGGTGTAAGGAAAACTTTCAAGAACTCGGTTATTATAGTAGATAATGGTATGAATTATGATTTTTTCAAATTGTTCTATAGTTAGGCAACTCTCTAATCGATAATCTTTTATTCCACGTTTCTGAAAATCCTTTTCAATCACGCCGTAACCTTTTAAAAATGGTTTAAAACTATCCTGCACTAAATCAAATAATTTCTCCACAGGACCTTTCATATTCGCCGAAAAACTTGGCAACGATATCACCTGACATCCCAATTCCGAAATCTGTTCAAAATTATAAGATATATACTCAGATCCCCTATCTGTAACTAATACTCCAGGTAGCTTATCGCATGGCCATTGGTGTTTCTCAATCTGAATACCAAATTGTTTACACCATTTGACCTTATCCTCGATTACGTTTAACATCATTTCACGAACGCTGTAAACACCACCTTCCCATAATAAGGAATAGCCACAGCATAACCCGGAGTATGCATCTACACATGCAACAAGGAGAGGTCTACCAACAAGCTTTCCTGAAGAATCAACTAGATACAAGTCGCACACTGTGCCATCAAGCATTCCAGTTCCAATTGTAGGCGCAAAATCGTGTATACCTTCACCAAGAAGCGGTCTATAGTTAAGTTGATATTCTTTTATGCCTTCACGAGAGATAAGCTCGGTTTGCTTTTTTCGCGTTTTATTAAAGAAATAACGAAACTGATGGATGCTTGGATGTTCATCTTTCAACTTACCATTCTCATCGGTGTACTTTTCTTTTAGCATCATTATGTAGCAATCAGAAAGCTTATTCTTATGCCTAGTGTAATAAAATTTATTCAAAGACCATCTCATTATTTTTTCATCATCTGTCATTGGTCGATTCTTTTTTCTAGACTTTGGCACAAGACTTGATATATTATCTGTCGCCAGATAATTGCACAGGTATGTGGTTAATGTCCTTCTACTGATTCCATAAGTATCAACCGCCATTGTTATTGCTCGATTTCTTAGTGAATCATCATTCATGAAAGCAAGCACACCAGCAATCATCGTGTAACGTGCGTGTGCCTGTTTGAAGGCTGTGCCTGTGAGTTCCTCTTCGATAAGTTCAATTTCTAGAATTTCAAAAGCTTCTTCTCTATTAATAATGACGCCATCGGATAATTCAACTTCCAACCTCCACGCAGGCATGTTCTTTGTATTACAGTTAAGTACCAAATAATTATCCTTATCCACCGCAAGTATTCGATAGATAGTATCATCAATTTTCAAATAATCATTTTTCTTCATGATCAGGCACCTCCTTATCTACCACAATTCCCCAATCTTCGATTCCTCTCTTTCGCCAATAATCCAATGACACATCAAGCTGTTTTACCGTCTTTGGCTTTGTAATATATTTTCGCTCCACACATTCCCTTATCATGTACGAACCATCCTTTTTCTTGCAAAGAAAATCTGTCGTATACGCTTCTGTATCAAGACCTTCAAGAAGAACGTTGCAATGTATCTCTACAACCTGCTCATTCTCGACAAGCTTATCAGCGTACACTGATTGTATCTTGCTATAAAACCTACATACTCCTTCTGCCTTGTCAATTGTCCTGCGTTCACATCGCCCTTTGTAATTTTTCTTTATCACAATAAACCATCCTTTCTGCGTTTCCCAAAAACGCGCCAAAAACTTCCCAAAACCGTTCCCAAAAACATCTTTTTGGGGAATGAAATCTGGTAAAACAGTACAATATCATAGATTTTCCTTGTAAAATGGGGCTTTTCAGTTTTTTGGGGTTCCAAAATTTCTTCCCAAATCCCCAAAAACAAATTTACTCTATGATCATTCGTAACCAATTCCCCACTATTTTCGCAATTATCTCCCCGTAGCTCCAAGTTTTTTTATTATAAAAAACTCTCTCTTTTTCTTTTTTATTTTCATTTTTAAAACAAGAAAAATAGCTAGAAAATAATATGCTTTAACTAACGGAAAACCGCTTAAATACAAGGTTTTTGTTATGTGAAGTCATGTTTTTTACCAAACAAAAAGACCCTGCATTTTTCAACGCAAGGTCTCATTTTTTATTTCTTATTTTGTTTTCTAAGTAGTTCTTAGGTCAATTCCCATGGAAAATGTAAATTACAAATTCGTGGGGATTGATGTGGGATTCTACAGCGTCAACTATTCAAACTCTATCGTTCCCGGCGGTTTACTGGTCAGGTCATAAAATACCCGGTTGACCCCACGCACTTCATTGATGATTCTGCTCATCACCTTATTCAGTACTTCATATGGAATCTCTGCTGCCTCTGCCGTCATGAAATCCACAGTATTTACCGCACGCAATGCTACCGCATAATCATAGGTTCTCTCATCTCCCATGACACCGACACTTCGCATATTGGTCAATGCTGCAAAGTACTGTCCGATTCCACGGTCGAGTCCTGCATTGGCAATTTCTTCCCGGTAAATCGCATCTGCATCCTGTACGATCCGTACTTTCTCCGCAGTTACTTCTCCAATAATACGGATTCCAAGTCCCGGTCCTGGGAATGGCTGACGGAATACCAACTTTTCCGGAATTCCCAGCTCTAATCCAGCTTTACGTACTTCATCTTTAAACAGATCACGAAGCGGTTCGATGATTTCCTTGAAATCTACGAAATCCGGAAGGCCTCCGACATTGTGGTGAGATTTGATGACTGCGGATTCTCCACCCAGACCGCTTTCTACCACATCCGGGTAAATGGTTCCCTGTGCCAAGAAATCTACGGCTCCGATTTTTTTTGCCTCTTCTTCAAAGATTCGGATAAACTCTTCTCCGATAATCTTACGTTTTGCTTCCGGTTCTGTAACTCCGGCAAGTTTGTTATAATATCTTTCCTGTGCATTCACACGGATAAAGTTCAGGTCAAACTGTCCGTTCGGACCAAAGACACCTTCTACTTCGTCTCCTTCATCCTTCCGAAGAAGTCCATGATCCACAAACACGCAAGTCAGTTGCTTTCCGATTGCTCTGGACAACAGACCTGCCGCCACAGAAGAATCCACTCCACCGGATAGTGCCAGCAATACTCTGCCGTCTCCGACTTTCTCGCGGATTGCTTTGATCGTCTCTTCTACAAACGCATCCATCTTCCAGTCTCCTGCACATTCGCAGACATTTTTCACAAAGTTGTTGATCATCTTTGTTCCTTCTGCCGTATGCAGTACTTCCGGATGAAACTGAATCGCATATAATTTCTTTTCTTCATTTTCTGCTGCCGCTACCGGGCAGTCTGCAGTATGTGCACTGATCTCAAATCCCGGTGCCACCTTTGCAATATAATCAAAATGACTCATCCAGCAAATGGTCGGTGTGCTCACACCTTCAAATACTTTTGACGCTGTCTTGTCAATGATCACTTCTGTCTTTCCATATTCCCTTACATCTGCGAGTTTTACCTCGCCGCCCAATACATGGGACATTAACTGTGCTCCATAGCAAAGGCCCAGTACCGGAATTCCAAGTTCGAATAATTCTTTGGAATAAGTCGGGGATTCTGCTTCATAGCAACTGTTTGGTCCTCCGGTCAAAATAATTCCCTTCGGATTCATTGCTTTGATTTTCTCTATATCTGTCTTGTAAGAATAAATTTCACAGTACACATTGCACTCTCGCACCCGACGCGCTACAAGTTGATTGTACTGCCCACCAAAGTCAAGGACTATGACTAATTCTCGCTTCACTTGAGTTCCTCCTTGTTTTTCTTTCCGTAATTCAACAAAATCTTTGACTGAGTTGTCGATACGTTTCTTATTATAAGGGAACAAACTGACTTTTACAATCCCAACCCTAAATTAAATTCCACGCTCAGACAACAACTTCTGTATCTTCCGGTCTCAATCGATGGATCGGATCAGTTTCCATTTTCCGCTCCGATATCTCCAGATCATACCCACACTTCGAACGCACCAGTCCAGAATCATTGCAATCCAGACTCCGAACACTCCAAACCCCAGATATTTTCCGAAAACATAGCTCATCACAATCCGGCAGAACCACATGGATACGATCGAAATCCACATGGTCACTTTCGCATCTCCTGCCGCCCGCAGGGTAGACGGTAAACTGAAAGAGATCGGCCAGATCAGAATACAGCAGGATCCATGGAGCAACAGTATTTTTCTGGCTGACTCATAGGTTTCCGGTGACAAATGGTATGCATGCAGGATAAACGGAAGTGCCAGGTAGATCAGAACATTCATCAGGATCATGCTTGCATAAGTAATTCCGATCAGTTTTTTGGTATAATATTGCGCCTGATCGTGCTTTCCGGCACCAATACACCTTGCAATGACCGAAGTGATCGCCAGATTGATCGCAATCCCCGGAAGGAGCTGGAATATTGCCACCGCATTGGCCACTGCATTGGCTGCGATTGCCGAGGTGCCAAATGTGGACACCAGACTTAACACCAGAATTTTTCCCAACTGAAACATACTGTTTTCCAGTCCATTCGGAAGTCCGATACTTAAAATCTGTCCGACCATCCGTCCGTCAAACCGAAACCGGATAACATTTTTCTCCAACCGGATCGCACCCTTTGTCCTCAGCAGAAGGAAAATAACCAGAAATGCTGCTACCATTCTGGAAACAAGTGTCGGAATCGCCACGCCTTCTGTTCCACAGTGAAATCCATAAATTAAAATAGCATTTCCCCCACAATTGATCACGTTCATAATGATTGATACGACCATCGAGATCTTGGAATTCCCCATTGCCCGGAATATCGCAGCGCCTCCGTTATAGACTGCCACAAACGGAATCGATGCCGTCACGATCATCAGATAGGTATTGGCATGTCCCATCACATCTGCATCAATGGCTCCAAATACCCGATGTAAAATAAAAGATTTCCCCAAATAAAGCAATGCCGTGATTCCCAGCGAAACCACCAACACAAACCACAGAAGCTGTGTCGCTGCTTTTCCCGACAGTTTCCGATCTCCCTGCCCCAGATATTGTCCGGCAATCACCGCTCCACCGGTTGCAAGTGCCGCAAACAGATTGATAAACAGCACCATAATATTATCTACCAGGGATACGCCCGAAACAGCCGCTTCTCCTACGCTGGCCACCATGATGGAATCTGCCATTCCGACCAAAATTGCCAGAAGCTGCTCCACGACCAATGGGAAAATTAAAACCGCCAAAGAGCGGTTGTCAAATAAATATTCTCCTCTTTTTTCCATTTTCTTCTTCATAAAAAGCCCCTCCACGTATCTTTTATTATACGCGTGGGGCTTTTCTCTTGCAATGCACATTTTTACTGGAAATGCGGCACTGCAAATTTCTGAACTGCTTCTTTCAGATCTTCGCAGTGTTCTTCATATACCTGTAATTTCACTTCCTGCTGCAGTCCAAGATTCATCAGACCAAGTAAAGATTTGGCATCTACTATCAGACTTCCTTTTTTCATATCCATATCATACGGAAAATTCTGAACCACGTTCACAAATTCCATAATGTCTTCCGGCTGATGAAAAACCAGTTTCAGTTCACTCACGTTTCTTCATCCTTTCTGCTATCATCTAAGAATACCCCTGGCATTCCCGTTGTTTCAAACTTTGTTCTACATGGTAGCACATTTTCCGCCAAAATCAATAAATTTTTTCTTAAAAATCTGTGAACACCCGTTTTTATTCTAGTTCAGAACCACCTTTTTTCCATCCAGAAAACGTTCCAGAATGTTTCGGTCATCCCCTGCATAACAGAATTTTTCCAGTCGCTCTTCCGGTGTCAGTTCAAACCCTTTATCCTCCAGATTGCCAAGAACCAACGCGTTAAACTGATATCCCGGTTCAAAGGATCCCACCTTGCCAAAACAGCTTCCGCCACCTACCGTTCCAAGATAGAACGCCTCCTGGAACGTCAGTCTGCGATTTTCCTCCGGTTCGTAAAATTCTTTCATTTTAGAGGCCTGCACTGTCCTTGCGATCTGATGATAGATTCCGGCATGATGACCACCGCCGATATCACTTCCCAGGGAAATGTTGATATCCTGTTCCCACATGGCTGCCGCCGGCATCAGTCCGGCTGTAATATTGACTGTTGCATCCGGACAGTGTACCGCCATACTTCCTGTTGCCTTCAGAATCTCCAAATCCTTTTCATTTGGAAAAATCACATGAGCAAAAATGGACGGACCATACTCCAACATTCCGTATTTTTCATAGATCTGCGCATCACTTTCAAATTCCGGGAACATTTCCAGCGCAAATTTCACTTCTTCTCTTGATTCACTCAAATGGGTCTGCAAACCACACTGATATTTTTTTGCGATCTTTCCCAACCCTTCCATCATTTTATGGGAACAAGTCGGGGCAAATCTCGGTGTCAGAATTGGTTTCACATGGCTTCCTGCCGTTCTTCCCGTATGTTCATAGACAAAACGTTCCGTTTCTTTCAGGGAATCTTCAGTTGTCTCACACAGGAAATCCGGCGAATTCTGATCCATGTTTACCTTTCCGATATACCCATACATTCCATGTTTTTCAAAAGCCCGGAACAGATAATCGGACGCATCATAATGAATTGTGGTAAATAAGCTGGCATGCATGGTTCCGTGACGAAGCAACTCCTGAACCACCTGATCATAGATCAACTTTGCATATTCCGGATCCTTGAAATTGGATTCCTGCGGAAAAGTATAAGTATTCAACCAGTCAAACAGCAGACAGTCCATTCCCACGCCGCGCTGTACAAACTGGGATGCATGGATATGCAAGTCCGAAAATGCCGGAATGATCAGGTTCCTTCCATAATCTGTCACCGGAACTTCTTTATATTCTTCCGGTATTACCGGATAAATTCCTTCCACCTTTTCCTCTTTTACCACCAGATAGGAATCCGGATTCACACTGAACTCCGTCTTACTTTTTGAATAAATAATATCTCCGTGGTAAATCTGTACGTTCTTTGTACTCATCTGCACTTCTCCTCTCGGTTTCAATCCTTTTCATTTTTTCCTATTATAACATCATCTTCTTATTGAGGACTAACTTTTCTAACTCAAATTTAACATTTTCTCCCTTCTTTTTTTACAACGCTTTGTTATTCTGTTTCCTGTAAAAGAAGAAAGAAGGAAATCATATGAAACGTTTATGGAAATTCTGCCAAGATCAAAATCTGAAAAAAGAAACCACGATTCATCTCTTTTTATTTTTAAATACAATCCTCTGGTGTGGCATCGGAGCCCTCGCCTGGTTACTTGTAGGACATTTCGTTTGCAGAGATCTTTTATCTCTGATCCTGTTTGCCGGATACGCCGGAGTCTTCCCGGGATGGATCGGCGGAGCGATCTTCGCTATGAATGCGGAAAGTAGCTTGATATAACAGATACATAATGCATGAGTCAGCACCCCGTAAGATGCAGACATACATTAAAATCCCCTTGCATAGATTGTAAAAAAGCAATCATGCAGGGGGATTTTTTGAAAGATTATATTGAAGAAAGAGCGCTCGAAATTGCTTCTTATATTATTGAAAACCAGGCAACGGTACGCCAGACAGCCCGGCAGTTTGGCGTCAGCAAAAGTACGATACATAAAGATGTCACCGACCGTTTGTCACAGATCAATCCACAGCTTGCCAAAGAGGCGCGGAAAGTCCTGGATTTCAACAAACAGGAGCGTCATATCCGCGGTGGTCTGGCTACCCGGGAAAAATATCTGCATTTGCACGAAACCTCCTTACATTCAGAAATCCAAAAGGAAAGGAGCGCCATTTAGGGCTCCTTTCCTTGACGTTTCCAGAGTGGTAATGTAAAGTAGACTATATATGTCATATTCTCTGGGAGGACTTCTATATGAAAAAAGGACGCGTGATTGCTTTACTTCCGATTGGTGCATTTCTTATTATTTATCTGGGGCTCGGAATCTGGTTGGAATATATTATGAAGATTCCGATGGGATTTTATAATGTACCGATCATCATTGCATTTCTGGTTGCCATTCTGGTCGCCTGTCTTCAGAACCGTGAGGCTTCTTTCGATCAGAAACTGGAATGGATGGCTTCCGGACTGGCAGACAAAAATATCATCACCATGCTGTTGATCTTTCTGACCGCCGGTGCTTTTGTGGGAGTTGTCGGCCGAAGCAGCGCAGAAAGTGTTGCCTATTTTATGCTGTCTCTGATTCCTGCAAAATTTTCGGTTGCGATCCTGTTTGTGGTTTCCTGCTTCGTATCTACTGCAATGGGAACTTCTGTGGGAACCATTACATTGATCACTCCGATTGCCATTGCTGTGTCATCCGCTTCCGGATTTGATCCTGCTCTTTGCATTGGATCTGTCATGGGCGGCTCCATGTTTGGGGACAACCTTTCCTTCATTTCCGATACCACCATCGCCGCATGCAACGGTCAGGGCTGTGAAATGAAAGATAAATTCCGGGAAAATTTTAAGATTGCTCTTCCTGCTGCGCTCGCCACACTGGTACTGATTCTGATCCTTTCGTTCCGCGGCGAGATCCAGGGGGCCGTCAATCAACCTTACCATCTGGTTCAGATCATCCCCTATCTTCTGGTATTGCTGGGTGGACTGATCGGAATCAATGTGTTTGTTGTGCTGTTAATCGGCATCATTTCCGGTTCCATCATCATGTTGGCAGGTGGGCATATTACCTTCATCGATCTGCTCTCTAACATGGGTTCCGGTGCATCCGGAATGTTTGAAACCAGTATGGTCGCGATTCTGGTTGCTGCCATGTGCGCACTGATCCGGGAATACGGCGGGTTTGATGCACTGCTTTCCGGAATCCGGCGGATCTTCAAAGGCCAGAAAGGCGGACAACTGGGTATGGGACTTCTGGTCGGCGCCATGGATATCTCTACGGCAAATAATACGGTTGCCATCGTTATGGCCAATCCAATCGCCAAAGAAATGTCTGCGGAATATCAGATCACTCCACGAAAAGCAGCTTCCATCCTGGATACCTTCTCCTGTATCTTCCAGGGGATCATTCCTTACGGAGCACAGATGCTGGTTGCATTGTCCGCAGCCAATGAACTTGGATACAATCTCTCAGCTTTCCAGATACTTCCAAATCTTTTTTATCCCGGATTCCTTCTGATCAGTTCTCTGATCTTTATCTTCGTACTGCCACAGAAATCCGTCAAGAACAATGCTTAAGAATAAAGCGTCACTATATATTATTAAAATCTTCCATCCCGTTGCAACTTTTTGTGGGAGAATAATGGGACTTATCAACACGTTTTGTCCTATAATCCCCTATAACTCTATAACTCCGAAAAAGCCCTGAGGCGGTTTCCCGTCCCAGGGCTTTTTCTATAGAGAATTCAATGGTTGGATATGGTCATTGTTATTCTTCAGGAATTATTACTCTGTCACGAAGATGAATTTTACGCTTCCATCCATCTGATCAGAAATTCCTGAGAAGTTCTTGTAAGACTTGGATGCATCGATCATGTCATTCATCTTATCCAGAACTTTTTCTACATCTCCATCAAATACGTCAACTAATTTATCGATTCCTTCTTCATCGAACTGAATCATACCTTCATTGAGAGTTGCTGCTCCGCTTGCAAGCTGACCAATTCCACTTACCAGCTCACCAGATCCGGACTGAAGAGTTCCAAGACCTGTGGAAAGAGTTGCTGCTCCGGTATCAAGCTGTCCTGCTCCTGCTGACAACGCATTCAGTCCTGCTGCCAGTCCTTCATCCCCGTCAACACCTGCAAGAAGCAGAGATGTTCCGGCTTTCAACTGTCCAATCCCACCGGATACCTGTGCGATCAATCCTTTTTCTCCGTTGATCCCTTCATTCAGTTCATCGGCTCCGCTCTGTACCTGATCCATACCTGCGTCTGTCTGGCTTGCTGCGCTTGACAGGCTGCTAACTACACTGTTTACGATTCCAGCTTCCTGTGCAACTCCTTTTGCTGAATCCGCAAGCGTTGCCTGTGCTGCTGCTACATTTTCTGACTGAGTCTGAATCTGACTATCCAGTTCGTTTGCTGCGCTTGTGCGGGCTGCCTGATCAGATTCCAGACTGCTGATAGCTGCCTGTACGGATGCATATTCTGCTGATTCCGGATCCAGAGAATTCAGAACACTGTACAGAGTATTTAAGGCATCCTGCGTTCCACCGTTTCCATTTGCTACATCCTGAGCACTTGTTGTAACTGCGCTTCCGGCTGCGATTGTCTGTGCCAGATTTTGTGCATCTGCAGCCGTCTTTGCTGCCAGCACATTCAATGCCGGAATCTGAGTTCCATCTTCCAGTGTTGTTCCCTGATTCAGGGCCGCATTGATTCCACTGGTTCCTGCTTTCACCTGTGCAGCTCCTGCTGACAGATTCTTGGTTCCTGCACTTAATTTCTGGATTGGCTCTGCCATCTGTGCTTCCATTCCGGCAACACCACTGTCCAGTTTCTGAATACCCGGAAGCAGTTCGGAGGAAGTCTTCTCTGCTGCCGTTGCAAGATTTGTATTTAATGTGGTAGCTCCTGTTGCCAGAGTCTTGCTTCCGTCAGCCAGTGCGTTCACTCCATCAACCAGTGTACCTGTGGAAGAATTCAGAAGATCGATTCCGTCTTTCAGCTCTCCGCTTCCTTCTACTAACTGGTTGGAAGCATCCTCTAACTGATGCAGGGAATCTTTCAGATCATCAATGTCATTCATATCATCTGTATCGAGTTGATTGAACACATCGTTTGTTGCAACGGTGATTCCTTCCGGTGCGGAATAATCAGTTACATCAGCCTCATATTCGAAGTAATCCGGAATATCAATGTCAGATGTTCCAAGTTCTGCTTCCATTCCCGGAAGACCGTAGCCGATGACCATATTTCTCTCTCCGTCGGAGATCAGTTTTCCATTATCTACGGTAATATTTTCAAAACTGTCCTGATCCAGTACCAGACCGGTAACCATCATGAATGGTACGTATGCCTGGGAGCTTCCTGTTTTATTTTCATACTGATAACGAACTTTCAGATGTCCGCTCTTTCCTTCCAGATCAGATGCACTGATCGTCTGTCCATCCAAAGTGTAGGTAACATTGACTCCAACCGGAAGTTCTTTGTCGGTGGTTCCCTGATAAACGATATCAGATCCGTCTGCAGACCAGGTCAACTGATTTCCGTCTGTCTTAAATTTCTCATCGCCTTTTACATTTTTAATATCCTTCAGATCAGATATATCGGATACACTGGATGCACTTCCTATGTTGCGAAGCTGATCGGATACAATGATGGATTTTACCGTTCCACTCTGATCTACCTTTGCATAAACGGTCTCATCTTTGGTTGCAGCCGCACTGCTCTGTGCGCTGCTGTCTGTTGTATCTGTCTGTGTCTGCGTGGTTGTCGCAGTCGTGGTTTCTTTTGCATAAGTCGGTACACTTGTAAGTCCACCTGCTACCAGTGCTGCCAGAAGTGCACCGGCCATCAAAGCTCTGAATTCTCTGTTTTTCATTTCGATTCCCTCCTATGAATTGGATACACTAGATTCTTTTTTCTTATTTTCAAGAAAATTAATTGACAACTTACAGATTGCTTTGTCAAAAATCATAAACATCGCCGGCAGTATTAAGATTACGACCAACATACTTATAATAGCGCCTCGTGATAACAATGTGCAAATAGAACCTATCATGTCAACTTTCGAGTAACAGGTAATTCCAAAGGTTGCCGCGAAGAAACTTAAGCCACTTGTGATAATAGAAAGTGAACTTGTTTTGTGTGCAATGGAAATTGCTTCCCGTTTGTCCCGACCTCTCTGCCGCTCTTTCTGATACCGGCTGGTCATCAAAATTGCGTAATCTACGGTAGCTCCGAGCTGTATGGAACCAATTACGATACTTGCCACGAACGGAAGACTGACACCCATGTAATATGGAATTGCCATGTTCACGAAGATCGCAAACTCAATCACTGCCACCAGAAGTACCGGAAGAATGATGGACTTGAACACGATCATAATGATAATAAATATCGCTAAGATCGAGACAATATTTACCATTTTCAGGTCCACATCCGTAACATCCTGCAGGTCTTTCATCAACGGTGCCTCTCCGATTACCATACCGTTCTTGTCATAAGACTTCACGATCTTGCTGATCTCTCCGACCTGTGCATTGACTTCATCCGTTGCTGATGCATATTTGGAGCAGACAAATTCCAGCTCATAATCATCACTCTGCAGCATTTCTTTGACATCGTCCGGGATCATGGAATCCGGTACGGACGGTCCTACCAGAGAATTAAGTCCCAATGTCCATTTTACGCCTTTGACACTGTTAATCTCATCCAGCATCTTGCTCTTTTCTTTTCCGTCCATATTCTTGTCGATCATAACCATATGGACATTTTCCATATTAAATTCTTCTTTCAGTTTGTCATTTGCTACATTGGAATCCAATGTAGACGGCAGGGACTGCGCAATGTTGTAATAGATCTTGGTGTGGTTGTTACCATAAATTGCCGGTACCAACATAATCAGAAAGATTACAACCCATACTTTATAATGTTTGGTAATAAACGCTGATGGCTTATCAAAACTCTTGATCAGCGGTTTATGTTTGGTCTTTTCAATCGCTCCGTCAAATACCAGAAGCAGCGACGGCAGGAAGGTGACACAACAGATCACTCCGATCACAACACCCTTTGCCATAACGATACCCAAGTTCTTTCCTAATGCGAAGGTCATAAAACACAATGCCAGGAATCCGGCTACCGTTGTCAGAGAACTTCCTGTAACGGATTTAAAGGTATTAGAAATTGCATGCCCCATGGCTCGTTCTTTATCCCCAGGGAATCTCTTTTTATTTTCCTCGTAACTGTTCAGCAGGAAAATGGAATAATCCATCGTAACTCCCAGCTGAAGGACTGCATTCAGTGCCTGCGTAATATAGGAAATTTCTCCCAGGAAAATATTGGTTCCCATATTATAAAGGATTGCAACACCTACGCTTAACAGGAACAACAACGGAACCAGGAAAGACGTTCCGGTCAGCTCCAATACCAGGAAGGATAAGACTGCCGCAATGACTACATAGATCGGAACCTCACTCATACAAAGGTTTTTGATATCTGTAACAATACCCGTCATACCACTGATGTAGACCTGCTTGTTTGCGATCTGACGCATCTGCGTCACCGCTTCCATCGCCTGATCCGAAGATGTAGTATTATCAAACAATACCAACATCATCGTTGCATCTCCGTTAAAAAACGCTTTCTTTAAATCGGACGGAAGCATTTCAACCGGGAGGGAAATATCAGCTACATCGTCATACCAGAGGACGTCTTTGACATGCTCCACTTCACTGAACTGATCTTCCAGCTTCTGTACGTCCTTCATATCCATGCCATCGACGACAACCATGGAGAACGCACCCATTCCATACTCATCTACCAGAATATCCTGACCTTTTACTGTCTCCAGATGTTCCGGCAGGTAACTGAGCAAATCATAGTTGATTCGTGTTTTTATCGTTCCGATCGTTGCCGGAATCAACAAAAGCACACCAAGGATCAGGATGATAATCCTGTGCTTGGCGATCCACTTACCTGTGTTTACCATTTCCAACCATCTCCTACTTCTTTTTATTCTCTATTCTTTACACTCATTCATTATACGCAAAAATGACCAACAGTCAATACAAAAATGAAAAGTGGTCATTTTTTGGTAATTTTTTCTCAAATAGGGCAAAAAAATTCGGCAGATACTGACTATCTGCCGAATTGATTTCTTTCCATATTCTTAGCACTCTTTGAATTCCCTGGAGTGCTCTGTTTGCTCCATTCTTCCCATATTTCGGAAACCCCTGCATATTCCGGAAGCAGTTACTCGCACAGTCCCTGCGCTTTGATCACATCCACCACTTTCTTCACCTGTTCTGCACAGATTTCGTCGGTAGCAGCTTCCACCATCACACGGATCAACGGTTCTGTTCCACTTTCTCTTACCAGAATTCTTCCGTCACTTCCCAGCTCTTTCGCAACGGCTTCCACAGCCTTTACGACTTCCGGGTTTTCTCTGGCTGTCTTTTTATCTTTGACACGTACATTTTCCAGAAGCTGCGGATAGATCTTTACTTCTTCTGTCAGACGTCCGAGGGATGTTTTTTTCTCCATCAGTACTTCCATGATCATCAGAGATGTCAGGATTCCGTCACCGGTGCGGGCATGCTTGCTGAAAATAATATGGCCGGACTGTTCTCCGCCTAAAATATATCCATTTTCCAGCATGTTTTCATAGACATATTTGTCTCCCACTGCGGTCTGTTCATATTTCATGCCGATCTTATCACAGGCCTTATAGAGTCCCAGATTAGACATAACCGTCGTAACAATTGTATTGCCTTCCAGTTTTCCCTGTTCCATCAGATATTTTCCGCAGACATAAAGGATCAGGTCCCCGTCTACCACATTTCCATTTTCATCCACTGCGATGCAACGATCCGCATCTCCGTCATAGGCAAATCCTACATCCAGCTTTTTCTCCTTTACATAAGCCTGAAGCACTTCGATGTGGGTAGAGCCACAATTGGTGTTGATATTGGTTCCGTCCGGTTCACTATTGATCACATAAGTCTTGGCGCCCAATGCGTCAAATACACTCTTCGCGATGCTGGATGCACTTCCGTTGGAGCAGTCCAATCCAATCTTGGTATCCTTAAAAGATCTGGTTGCCAGAGAGATCAGATGTCCGATATAACGGTTTCTTCCAGCTGCATAATCCACCGTCCGACCGATATTTTCTCTGGTTGCCAGCGGAAGCTCTCCGATCTCACCATCGATGTAAGCTTCGATCTGCTCTTCCACTTCTGCTTCCATTTTGTGTCCCATTCCGTTGATGACTTTGATTCCGTTATCATAGAAAGGATTGTGGCTGGCAGAAATCATGATTCCGCAGTCAAAATCTTCGGTCCGTACTACATAAGATACACTCGGAGTCGTAGTTACATGCAACAGATAGGCATCTGCTCCCGATGCAGTCAGACCTGCTGAAAGCGCATCCTCAAACATATAACTACTTCTTCTGGTATCTTTCCCGATGACGATTCTCGCCTTATGTTCTTTTCCGAAATACCATCCCAAAAATCTTCCGACTTTAAACGCGTGTTCTACCGTCAGTACTACATTGGCTTCCCCACGGAATCCGTCGGTTCCAAAATACTTACCCATGTTCTTCCTCCTAAACTGTTTTCATGTTCTGATTTTTATATCCTAAGTTCTGATTTAAGATTCTGTTTCGTCCTATTTGCAGGTTTCTTTTTCTGCCTGTAAATTTGTTTTTATTTCTGATGTGCTTCTTTCCCAAGAATACATCTTGCCACATAAAGTCCGTTGGCCGATGCCTGCTGCAATCCTCTGGTAATGGAAGCTCCGTCTCCCATCGCACGCAGCCCTTTGATATTAGTTTCAAATTTATCATCCACCAGGACTTTATTGGAATAGAATTTTACTTCCACACCATAAAGCAACGTTTCATCACTGGCAATTCCCGGTGTTACCTTGTCAAGTGCCTGGATCATCTCATCGATCGCTACCATGATACGATGCGGAAATACTAAGGACAGATCTCCCGGTACCGCATCCTTCAAAGTCGGCGTAATATTGTTTCGCATCAGACGTTCTTCCGTAGTTCTTCTTCCTCTTCGGAAATCTCCGTAACGTTGGAGCAAAATCTTTCCGTCACTCAGCATATTTCCCAGCTGTGCAATATGTTTACCATATTCGATCGGTGACTTGAATGGCTCTGTAAAATTCTTGGACACCAGCAATGCAAAATTGGTGTTATTGGTCTTCATGTCTTTGGACTTATATGCATGACCATTGACGACAGCCAGACCGTTTTCATAATATTCTGTAGCGACTTCTCCGGACGGATTCGTACAGAATACACGCACCTTATCGTCAAAAGTCGGCGTATAATACACAAGCTTTGCTTCGTAAAGCTTCTCATTCAACTCTTTCATGATCTCATCACGAACTTCCACACGAACCCCTACATCCACGGTTCCGTTCTTCGTCTGAATGTCATGTTCCTTACAGATTTTGGAGAACCATTCGGATCCTTCTCTTCCCACACCGGAAACGATATGATCCGCATAGAAGGTTTCCCCTTTATCTGTTACGACGCCTTTTGCCACCCCGTCTTCCACCAGGATATCATTTACCATGGTCATAAACTGGATTTCCACACCAACCTCTTCCAGATGATGCTGGAGTCTGGTATAGATCTTATATCCTTCTTCCGTACCCAGATGGCGGATCGGACATTCGATCAGTTTCAGATTCGCACGGATCGCTTTGGTACGGATATCCGCAATCGCCTGTTCATCCTCGATTCCGTATACTTTTTTATCAGCACCGAATTTCAGATAGATCTCATCTGCTTCATGAATCAACTCTGTTGCTTTATCATATCCCAAAATCTCCGGAAGTGTACCACCTACATCCGGTGATAATGATAACTTACCGTCAGAAAATGCTCCTGCTCCTGCAAATCCTGTGGTGATGGAACACGGCTTACATCCCACGCAGACTTTCGTTTTTCTTTTTGGACATTGTCTTGCTTCGATGGAACGCCCCTTCTCGATCATCAGAACCTTTGTCTCCGGTGCCAGTCTTTTCAGTTCGTAAGCACAAAAAATACCGGATGGTCCTGCCCCAATAATAATCACATCATAATTCTTCATTCACACCACTCAACTTTCTTTGTAAAATTGATTTTCTTAAAATGCATACTGCAACTTCATTATCATATCATGAAACAACTTCAACTACAAGTCTGTACAAAATCTCTCCTGTCATGTAAAATGGTCCCGTCTATATTATTATAGATCATAAAAGTGTATATCCTGTGATGCATATTCTTTCCATGCAATACACCGGAATTATGAAATTTACTAAATTATGATGATATATGGAGGTATCTTATAATATGCTAAGACTGATTGCCAGCGATCTGGACGGAACACTGCTTCGCAACGGTGCCCAGACACTTCCCGAAGAAACAGTTCCTCTGATTCGACAACTTCTGGATAAAGGAATTTATTTTGCTACGGCTACCGGACGACAGTATCATAATCTGCAGATACTGTTTGCTCCGATCAAAGACCGTATCTTTTACATTACCGAGAACGGCTCTCTTGTGTTTGCCGATGGAAAAGTGATCGCACGCGGAGGATTTTCTCAGGATCTCTCCCAGCGAATCTTAACAGACCTGAGTCAGGAACCCGGGATCGAAACCATGGTTTCTACCGAACGCTGCTGTTATATCTGCGATCGCTCCAAAGCGTTTCAATATCATGTACTGCATGAACTAAAGAACAAAACTACCGTCTGCAAAGACCTGCTTCATATCCCGGAACCGGTCATCAAGATTGCAATCTATGATACGACACAGAACGATGCTTCTCTTGAAAAGATTTTGCAGCGCTATAAGAGTGCTTACCGCGGCGAATTAAAAGTAGTAACTTCCGGCAATTCCTGGATTGATTTCATCGCTCCAAACGCCAACAAAGGGACTGCGTTGCAGGCTTTGCTCGACTATCTGCATCTCACTCCGGAAGAATGTATGGTATTCGGAGATCAATATAACGATCTGGAAATGTTAAAGCTTGCGGGAACCAGTTATGCCATGACGACCTGTGCCCCCGGTGTGGAAAAATATGCGGATTATCAGACAGATACCGTCGAAGAAATATTAAAAGAACTCCTGGATCAATTGGACCGTTAATCCTTTTGACCCGGGAGTTCTTTTATAGAAAGACTTTTTGAAAGATCTGATTATCTTTTGTTCTCGATCTCAGAGATCATGTCAACTCTTCTCTGATGACGTCCACCTTCATATTTAGCATTCAGCCATTCGTCCACGATCATCTTTGCCAGTTCCGGTCCGACTACTCGTGCACCAAATGCCAGGATGTTGGTGTTGTTGTGCATTCTGGAAAGTTTTGCTGTATAAGGCTCGCTGCAGACAACTGCACGAATTCCTTTTACTTTATTGGCTGCCAGAGAGATTCCAACACCTGTACCACAGGTCAGAATTCCAAGATCTACTTCTCCGGATGCAACAGCGTTTGCAACCTTCTCTCCGTAGATCGGATAATCGCAACGCTCTCTGTCTTCTGTTCCGTAATTTACGACCTCGTATCCTTTGCTTTCCAGATACTCTTTGATCGTATATTTCAAATCTACTGCTGTATGGTCATTACCAATACCGATTTTCATCTTAATTTCCTGCCTTTCTGTCTAACTGTTTGAAGCCGTGGATTCCAGCTCCAATTACACCGTTTTCCTGTCCCGGAACGGAGTATACAAATTTCAGATTCTGCTCCGGATATGGTTTTCTTGCATGCTCATGAATCGCCGCTTCCAGAAGATCCTTCGGGAAAGCTTTCATCTGTGTCAGGCCACCGCCGAGAATGATATAATCCGGATCCAGAATGTTGATTTCTGCTGCGACCGGCAATGCCAGGTCATGCACGAATTTATGGATAATTTCATGATCCCCGTGTTTTTCAAAAATATCTCCGATGAAGGTACCTTCGAAACAGGTATCACAAAGGTGCTGCAGATACTTTCCGGAAGCAAACAACTCCATACATCCGGTATTTCCGCAACCGCATTTTCCAAGACTTTCTCCGTCTCTTGTCGGAATATGTCCCAGTTCTGCTGCAGCTCCGTTCTTACCGATCAGAAGCTCTCCGTTGATAGAGATTGCGTTTCCAAGACCAGTTCCAAGATAGAACCCGGTTGTAATTCCATCTTCCGGAATACTTCCGTGATGCATATCGAAAAGCATCAGCATGTTTACATCCTTATTTACAAATGTAGGGATTCCTACTTTTTCTTCCATTACATCTACGATATTGAGATTGTCCAATCCGGCTATGTTTGGAGTAGACAAAATTACACGACGGCTCTTATCAATCGTAGACGGGAATCCGATAGAAATACCAACTACCTGCTTACCTTCTGCATGTTCAGCCAGATACTTCTTTACCAGTTCGATCAGATTCTCTACGGTATTTCCGTCTGCTGTAATATTCGCTGTTTTTTCCATTTTAAATTCGTGTAAACCGAATTGCTCATCGACCAGACCGACACGGATGTTGGTACCGCCTACGTCAATTCCTAATACAAATCTCTCTTCCATATGTAATTCCCCACTTATGATTATTCTGCGATTGCGCGGTTGAAGTCCTCAAACATCTGATCGCATGCTTTATTCAGGTCTTCATTCAGACCAAACAGACCTGATGATCCAACGATCAGTACTTCTGCTCCTGCATCGTACATTCTCTTGTATGTTTTCGGGTTGCAAGATCCATCGATCTGAATCTTATAAGTATATCCGTATTTCTCTTTCAGTTCTTTTGCTTCTTTGATCTTATCCAGCATTTCCTCGATGAACGGCTGTCCTGCAAATCCAACATCAACAGTCATGATAGTCAGCAAGTCGATACGGTTCAGGTAATGTTTTACATAGCTCAGCGGAGTAGCCGGGTTCAAAACAACACCAGTCTTACATCCAAGGCTCTTGATCATGTTCATCACACGGAATGCATCTCCGTTGATTGTTTCTGCATGTGGAGAGATGTATTCTGCTCCTGCTTCTGCTACCTTCTCGATCCAGTCTGTCGGGTTTGTAGTCATCAGATGCACATCCATAGGCTTTTTCGCAACTTTACTGAATGTTTTTACCAGGTCTGGTGACAATGTAATATTCTTGCAGAAGTGTCCATCCATGATATCAATATGATACATATCTACCTTATCATTCAGGATATTGAACTGCTCCTCCATTTTCAGGAAATCCATACACATTAATGATGGGGAAAATTCTACTTTCATCTTTTCTTCTCCTTTTCTCGTAAACATTTAATAACATGAATGTACAAGGAGTATTCCCTACCCCTTGTACATTACATATGATAATCTTTTTACGATACTTTTTCAATAGCAATCCTGACGAAATTGCTTAATTTTTAACAGAATTACTTACCAGTTTTTCAAGGGCAACAGAACCGATGATCAGGGCACCCATTACGATCTTCTGATAGTAACTGGATACGTTCAGGATGTTCAATCCGTTGGTGATGGTTCCGATGGTCAGACCTCCAAGCAGTACTCCGAAGATCTTTCCTTTTCCTCCGAAGAATGAGGTTCCTCCGATGATACATGCTGCGATAGCGAAGGTCTCATATCCATCACCGGCAGTCGGCTCAGCAGCTCCTACACGGCTTGTCATGATGACACCTGCAATACCTGCAAGGAAGGATGCCAGAACATGTGCGAACAGGGTGTATCTCTGAGTATTAATTCCGGAATACCATGCAGACTGTTTATTTCCACCCAATGCATACAGGTTTCTTGCTGCTACCGTATTGTTGGTAAACCATACCAGGATTACGGTCATGACCAACGCGAAGATCAACGGGATCGGGAATCCTGCTACATAACTGGACAGGTTTTTGAAACTTGCCGGCAGTCCGTAGATCGGGGATCCTTTGGAAATTACCAGAGTGATTCCACGGAAAATAGTGTTGGTACCAAGGGTTACTACGAATGGATGCAGATCCAAGGCATTGATCAGTGCTCCGTTTACAATACCAAATACGATAGAGATCAGCAGTCCTAACAGGATTGCTGCCACAACCGGTACTTCTGCTTTCAGCATCAATGCGATAAAGGTTCCGGTCAACGCTGCAACTGAACCAACGGACAGGTCGATTCCGGCAAGCAGGATCGCGAAGAACTCTCCGAATGCAAGCAGGATATATACGGTACTCTGCAGACCGATCTGCTTAAAGTTATCAAGTGTCAAAAAGTATTTTGGAGACGCGATTGACAGACATGCCATCAGAAAAATCAGTATTGTCAGCGTTCCAAACTTATCCCAAAATGATTTGAATTTTGCTTTTGTCATTTTCTTCCACCTCTTAATCTACTGCAACTGCTGCATACATGATCTTCTCTTCAGTTGCCTCTTCATTGTTCAGGATTCCTGAAATCTCTCCGTTTCTAAATACGATAATCCGGTCACAGGTTGACAGCAGCTCCGGCATCTCGGATGATACCATGATGATGGCTTTTCCCTGATCTGCCATGCCTCTCATGATGTCATAGATCTCGCTCTTTGCTCCTACGTCGATTCCCTTGGTCGGTTCATCAAAGATAAACACTTCGGAATCTACCGCCAGCCACTTTCCGATGATGACCTTCTGCTGGTTTCCTCCGGACAGATTCACGGTCATCTGATCGATTCCGGAACATTTGGTATTCAGTTTTTTCACCTGTTCCTCAGCAATCTGACGCTCTTTCTTCTCATTGACCAGTCCGGAGAAGCCGCCCATCTTAGACTTTTTCAGGTTGACAGTGACGGAGGTCTCTCTCCAGATCTCGAAGTTCTGGAAGAATCCAGTCTCTCTTCGGTTCTCAGTTACCATCGCGATTCCCTGTTTCAGGGCCTTGTAGGTATCCTTGATCTCCAGCTTCTTTCCATGTAAGTAGATTTCTCCCGAGCTGATCGGTTTTGCTCCGAAGATTCCTTCCATACATTCTGATCTTCCTGCTCCGATCAGTCCCGCAAATCCAAGGATCTCTCCCTTATGTACCTGGAAGCTGATATCCTTTGCTGTTCCGTCTTTTCGGGTCAGGTGTTTCACTTCAAATGCGATTTCGTTTTCATCGTATGCTTTGCTCTTTCCAGGGTAGACGCTCTTGATCTTACGTCCTACCATCATCGGGATCATGTCTTCCACTTCGATGTCTGCTACATTTACGGTATTGACATAGCATCCATCCTTCAGAACGGTTACACGGTCTCCGATCTGCTTGAGCTCTTTTAATTTATGCGAAATGTAAATGATTCCAATTCCATTCTTTTTCAATTTCTCAATGATCTTAAACAGATCTTCTGTCTCTTCTATAGATAAAGAAGATGTTGGTTCATCCATGATGATGATCTTTGCCTGGCTCGCCAGGGCTTTTGCGATTTCCACCTGCTGTTTCTCTGAAATAGAGATGTCCTGCACCAGGGTGGATGGACTTCTGTTCAGACCGATTTCCTTCATGTACTTCTCGGCCTCTGCATTCATTTTCTTATAATCTACTACTTTGATTCCTGCTACCGTTTTCTTCGGCAGTTTTCCTACAAACAGGTTCTCGGCGATCGACAGCTCGTTGACCACACTCAGCTCCTGATAGATGATTGCGATCTTATTCTCCATCGAATCCTTCGGTGTCAGATGATCGTAGGTCTTTCCGTTTAAGATGATCTCTCCGGATGTCGGCTTGTTGATTCCACTCAGCATCTTTACCAATGTGGATTTTCCCGCACCGTTCTCTCCAAGAAGGATATGTACTTCTCCCGGTCTCAGATCGAAGGATACATTGTTCAGCGCAACAACACCAGGAAACTTCATCGTCATATTTTTCATTTCTACCAGATGTTCCATAGTTTGTCCCTCTTCTACATTGATTGCTTCTACATACTACACAGGTTGCTTCCGCAATGTTTCTGTTAAACAGATGGGGGAATGTCTCCCCCCATCTCAGGTTATTCATTATCTTTTTGATTACATTTTTATGATAGTGATTTTAGTGATTTCGTCGATTTACAGATAATCATCAACGTTGTCCTTTGTTACAAGGAAGGAGTCGATGTATTCAACAGGCATCTCTGCACTCGGATCAGCTTTCCAGCCATCTTTTACTGCTTTTACTGCCAGTTCACAACAAGCAACACCGATACCTACGTTGTCCTGTCCAACTGTTGCTGCAAGTTCGCCGTTCTTTACAGACTCTTTTGCGTTTGCAATTGCGTCTGTTCCAACTACCATTACCTTATCCTGTTTTCCAGCGTTTACTACTGCTTCGTATACACCAAGTGCCATGGTATCATTTGCACAGTAGAATGCTTTCAGATCCGGATTGGACTGCATAATGTTTGTTGCTACGTCGATAGATGTAAGTCTGTCCCAGTCTCCCGGCTGGCTTGCTACTACTTCCATTCCATCCTGGCTCTCGAAGTAGTCTGTAGCACCTTTTGTACGGTCGTTAGATGTTACGTTTCCTGCTGTTCCTTCGATGATTGCTACTTCACCGGAACCGATCTGCTCTGTGATGTACTCTGCTGCTTTCTGTCCAACTAATACGTTATCAGTTGTGTACATACCAACCATGTTTCCGCCGCCTTCTTTTACAGCGTCAGCATCGATACCTTCATCCACGTTTACTACCGGGATTCCGGCGTCACAAGCTTTCAGTACACCTTCTACTAAGTTCGATGCAGAAAGTGGAGCTGCACAGATTGCATCATAATCTTTAGAAATGATGTTTTCCATCTGCTCTAACTGTCCCTGGATATTGTCTTCAGATTCAGCACAGTATACGTCTACGCTTACTCCGTCCTGATCTTTTGCCCAATCTTCGATACCAGCTTTCATAGAAGCCCAGTACTCATTTGACTCTGGTTTCAGAAGAACTGCGATGTTGATATCTCCATCAGAGCTTCCTGAATCCTTAGACTCAGACTTGGAATCAGATCCGCTGCCACCGCAGGCTGCCAAACCTAAAGTCATAACACCTGCTAACAATACTGCTAACACTCTTTTCTTCATAATGTCCTCCTTGTCTTATACGGTCAGATTTGTCTGCCCCGTATAGATAGAAATAATATAAAAGATAATGAATCTATTATAAGGCCGCTAAAATGGGACCTCTCATCTTCCCATCGTCGCGCACTCCTTATCAAAAATTATTTTCCGGTGGATTTTCGTTCCACCAGATTGACCGGCACTACATATCTGCCATTCTCAATCTCTTTGCCTTCGATCATTGCACTTAGAAGTTCCGTAGCCTTCTCTGCCAGACGGCTTCGATTCTGATTGACCGATGTAATTGGGATTCTCAGAAGTGAAGTAATCGGAGTATCATCATATCCTGTGATCTTGATATCTTCCGGAACTCTCAGTCCATATTCTTCCACTGCCACTTCGCTTGCAACTGCCAGTATATCCGTGGTACACATAATTCCGTCAAACATCAGACCTCTTTTTAAAGCATCTGTGATGACTTCCCGTGCCACATCAATATCAATCCGCTCCACCTGAAGGATCAGGGAAGGATTCAATTCCAATCCGGCTTCCGTCAATGCTCTGCAATACCCCTGATAACGGGTAATCTTACTGCTTTCCTGCTGCATATCGGTCAGGAAAACGATCTTCTTGCATCCTTGGCGGATCAGTTCTCTCGTTGCCAGATAACCACCGTATGGGTTGTCCGACTCCACAAAAACATGTCCGTCACTCACTTCCTCTTCCGGACGCCGATCCACGTAAACGGTCGGGATTCCTTTGGTATCCAGATTCCCGTCTGCTCCTGATACAAGAATCAGTCCGCTGACCTGCTGTTGGATCATCATCTCCAAATACTTCTTCTCCAGTTCCAGCGACTCGTCCCAGTTACAGATCATCGTCAGATACCCTTTTCGACTCAGCGCTTTCTGAATCTCAAGCGTCATTTCTGTAAAATGCTCATTCAGGATATCCGGAACCATCAGGCCTATCACAGCCTTCTTTTCGTTCTGTGCACCTCTGGCAATAGCTCCCTGCGCATAACAGGTCTTCTGAATGATTGAGCGAACCCGTTCCTCCGTTGCAGCAGAATAACCGCCCTTTTGATTGACGACTCTTGATACCGTTGCGATGGACACCCCGGCAAGCTCTGCAATTTCTTTAATGGATACGGAACTGCTCATATCTGTTACCTCTTTGACACCTGTTTACGTAAGTCTTAACGTAATTTTTTTTCTCTTTTTCTTAAGATTTTATAAACTGTTTACGTTGATTACAGTAAAATTTTATAACTTTCAGTGGTTAGAGTCAATACTTTTTAGCATTTTCAACATTTCGCATAAATTGTTTTACGTAATTTTGTATATTTTCACAATCAATTTACGTAAATTTATTACGCAAATTGACGCAGATTTAACAAACGGGTGGAAAATATTTTCGTATCCCCAAAAAAATATTATCTTCCCGCAAAAGGTTACAACAGGAACCACTTACGCTTGCCTTTTGCGTGAGTTGGGAGTTAAGGTATGTATTTATATAAGTAGATCTATAGCTGAAATAAGGATATCTGCATAACAAAAGAACATGTGCATATCGGATGTCACATGTTCTCTTATATTCTTTCTTTTCTTCGTTTTTCCTTCTCTTTCGGAAGGCGGCTAAAACATTTTACCTGTTTTATTTCAGCATGGTCTTTCCATCGCCATATGTAGCATTGAAGTCTTTTACAAATGCATCGACCGCACTGTCTACTGCCACATTATTTACAAAGTTTCTGATGACATCCGGAGCGACTGTTGCTGCACCCACACCATATTTTGCCAGTTCCAGTACCTGCTGTGTATTCTTGAAGCTTGCTGCCAGAACCTTTGTCTGATATCCATTATTTTCAAAGATATCATGAATATCGCATGCTGTCTGAATTCCGTCATATCCAAGGTTATCGATACGGTTCAGATACGGAGCCACATAGTCTGCTCCTGCTTCTGCTGCAAGATAAGCCTGAATGGAAGTATAAACAGCAGTTGCTGTAACTTTAAATCCTTCTTTTTTCAGGTTCTTGATCGCTTTTAATCCTTCTTTGGTGGTTGGGATCTTTACATAGAAGTTTCCACCAACTGTTTCTCTCATCACTTTTGCTTCTGCCATCATACCTTCTGCATCGGAAGAGATAACCTGTGCGTGAAGCTCAGCGTCCGCTCCGATAAATTCACGGATGGATTTCAGGACTTCATAAGGATCTTTTCCTGTTCTGGTGATGATGGTCGGGTTTGTGGTTACACCACTTACCGGAAAATATTCAAACATTTCTTTAATCTGGTCTAAATCTGCATGGTCAACAATCAGTTTCATAAATCTGTCTCCTTTTTAAAACATCTATACCAAGGACATCTCTGTCCAGGCTACCCATTTCATTCTATCACTTTTTCTTCTTTTCTGTTTGCAATTTCTTGAAGTTGAAAATCTTTTCAGCTTTACTCTCCGATCGCTTCATTGATCAGTTTCTCGGTAATTGCAAGCGCTTCTCTGGTATCTTTGCTCTTTCCAAACAGTCCGCTGGTTCCTACGATAAATACCTCACAGCCTGCATCGTAAAGATCTTTGTAATATTTTTCATTGCAGCATCCATCCGCAGCAATCTCGTAAGTATAACCTTTTTCTTCTTTCCACTGTTTTGCCTGACGAATCTTATCCAGACTCTGCGGAATAAACGGCTGTCCTGCAAATCCAGGATCCACCGTCATAATCAGAACTCTGTCTACATAGTCAATGTACGGCTCCAGAATGTCCAATCTTGCAGACGGATTGATGAAAAATCCCACTTTCTTTCCTGCCGCTTTGATCTGACGGATCAGACGCATAGTCTGACGCTCTACCACTTCCGGTGGCATGGTAATGATCTCTGCTCCGCTGTTGATACACAATTCAATCAGATCCGACTCGATATTGTCCACATACAGATGTACATCCTGCGGCACTTTGGAAATCTTTGAAATTGCTTCCATAAAACAAGGTGCCAGAGACATATTCTTGCAATAATGCCAGTCCAGAATATCCACATGGTAATAATCTGCTTTTTCATCCAGAATCTTAATCTCTTTTTCAATGTTCAGTAAATCCATACACATCAGTGATGGTGAAAATTTTACTTTCATTCTTTTCTCAGCCTCCGACCTGTACGTTCAGTCCTGCTTTTTCCAGAACATCCCGCATTTCAAAGACTTCCTCCTTCTTCATGTTTTTATCGTTTTCATACAGATAGTCAAGACCCAGAGCTTCCCATTTACCCTGTCCCATCTGGTGGAACGGAAGCAGGTGTACGTTTTTTACGCCCAGATCCTGAAACAGGATCGCATATTTTTCTGCCACTTCCACCGAGTGATTAAATCTCGGGATTACAGGAACTCTCGCCACCAGTTCTTTTCCCTGCTCGATGGCATATCGGATATTTTTCAGGATCCGCTCATTGGAAACATCCGTCATTTTCTGATGCATGGCGTCATCCGGATGTTTCACATCTGTATAGAGCAGATCAATATAAGGAAGAACTTCCTTAAAATACTCAGGTTCTGTGTAAGCCGTCGTCTCAATCGTGGTGTGAATTCCTTCTTTTTTCAACGCTTTCAATAGCGCAAGCGTAAACTCTTTCTGCAAAAGTGGTTCTCCCCCAGACAGCGTCACACCTCCGCCGGATTTTTCATAGAAAGGCTGATCTTTCATCGCCTCTTCCACTACCTGTTCCACCGTATATTCCTCGCCTTCCACCGTCAACGCGTGGGATGGACAGGCTGCCACACAGGACATACAGTGCGTACACAGATCCTTCGAAAACTTCAACATTCCATTTTCATCAAAATGCAAACCTCCCGCCGGACAGGCTGCCACACAAGAAGAGCAGTGCAGACAAGTTTTCTGGGTATACAAAATTTCCTCCTCTGCACTCTTTGACTCCGGATTAGCACACCATCGGCAGTTCAAAGGACAGCCTTTTAAGAATACGGTTGTACGAATCCCCGGTCCGTCGTGGATCGAAAATTTCTGAATGTTAAATATAATTCCCTTTGGCATCTTCCTTTTCCTTCCTGGTTCTGATTTTCCGTGTTCTTACTCTTACTTCATACTTTCTACACTTCATGCATACACTTGTTTTTATCAGCTCTCATTTCCACAGATTCTTTACAGTACATGCTCTGTACGTTCTATGATATCATTCTGTGTCTCCGTGGACAATACATTGAAGAATGCACTGTAACCGGCAACACGCACGATCAGATCTCTGTGTTTTTCCGGATGTTTCTGGGCATCCAGGAGCGTTTCCCGATTCACCACATTGTACTGCACATGATATCCTTTCAGGGTATCAAAGAAGGTACGTAACATCAAAATCAACTTCTGTACATCTCTCTCCTGCTCCAGACTCTGCGGTGTCAGTTTTTGATTGAGAAGGACGCCCCCGTTTAATTTGAGGGTCGGCAGCTTGGATACAGACTTAAAGACTGCAGTCGGGCCATGGGTATCCATGCTGTGTGACGGTGAGCATCCTTCTGCAAGCGGTTCTCCTTTTCTACGGCCATCCGGAGTCGCGCAAAGTCCGGCTCCCTGTGGCACATTCGCGGATATGGATGACGTTCCCGGGAAATATCCGCCGCCTATCGGTCCCCGTCCATACCGCGTATTATGGTACTTGGCAATTTCATCAATATATACCTGATATGCATCTCTTGTCAGGTTATCTACGTAATCATCATCATTTCCGTATTTCGGTGCATCATGGATCAGCATCTCACGGACTTTCCAACCATCTTCGTTCTGATAATCTGCCATCAAAGTATCCCAAAGCTTAGCCGGGGTGATCCGTTTCTCTTCAAATACCAGTTTTTTGATGGCTGCCAGGGAATCTCCCAGATTGGCAATTCCTACCTGCAGAGGTCCGATGAAGTCATAAACCGCTCCACCTTCTTTCAGATGAAGTCCTCGCTTCAAACACTCTCCGACTAATGCAGAACACAGAGAATCCGGTACTTCCATCTCCAATGCATAATCCGCACAGCTGTCCAGACAAACACTGATCGGTGTAAAGAATTTTACAGTATCAATCCACGCCTGCCATACCTGATCAAAACTGGTCATATCGCGGAAGTGAATCGGTGTATCGAAAATCTTCTCTCCGGAAGTCACATCCACACCCTGATTCAACGCAATCATCAGAATTCTCGGGAAGTTCATAAAGTTCATTCCTGAACAACGGAATCCGAACTTCCCAGGAATCGAAACCTCAATACATCCGATGGAACTGTAATTCATGGCGTCTTCTCTGGAAACGCCTTTATTGATAAACTGATCGATAATAATCTCATCACTGTTAAAGGACGGCATACCGAATCCAAGTTTGATCACTTCGATACATTCTTTCATAAACGCATCCGAAACGCCCTTGTGGTAACGAACAGACAGGTTTGGCTGAGTCAGTTTCAACTGAGCTACAGATTTCAAAACCATGAAAGACAGGTCATTTACTGCATCGCTTCCATCTGTCTTCTGTCCCCCAATACATACATTCTGATACAGCGGACTTCCTGCTGAAAATTTTGTATGAGATTCGCTTCGGATCTTATTGATGGTAAATGTTTTCAGCCACAGATTTTCCAGAAGCTCCAGTGCTCTTTCTTCTGTGATCTTTCCCGTTTTCAGATCCTGCTCAAAATAAGGATACATAAACTGATCAAAACGTCCGAAAGACAGAGAATGTCCGCTGGATTCGATCTGGAGGATCAGATGTAAGAACCAGACACTCTGTACAGCTTCATGGAAGCTTTCTGCCGGATATTCCGGAACTCTTCGACATACATGAGCCAGTTCCATCAGTTCCTGTTTTCTTGTAGCATCCGTTTCTTTCACTGCCATCTCTTCTGCCAGTGTTGCATAGCGATGTGCAAAATTGATGCAGGCATCGATCAAAATCAGGACCGCATCATAGAAATATACCTTTTTCAGGTCACTGAATTCTGCCAGGTTCAGTTTATCTTTTCCTGCCTGTGCTTCCTCACGAATTCCTTTCAGTCCTACTTTCAGCAATTTGTCATAATCCACTGCAAGATGGGCATCTCCGGCCGTAATATTTCCCTCTACTTTGATAATTCCAAGATCGTAACATTTTCTTGCAAGCGGAGGCATCAGTGCCAGACCTTTGTCTTTCACTGTCTGACCTTCCCAGAACGGAGCAATCTCTCTTAATACTTTTTTATTCTCCTCAGAAATATAGAATGCATCTCCGTCACGCTTTTCGAATTCATCCAGTTCATCGATCACCCAGTCAATCGCATACTCCGGGAAAATCGGAGCTGCACGATTCACACTTGCCTGATTACCGGCAAGCAGACCACCATCTTCAATAAAAATGGTCATGTTATCCAATGTGTTTTTGATTGCATATGCACGTTTCAAAATCGGAAGCTTATCTTTATGTTTCTTATAAGCTTCTGTGGTATAAATCGCTCTTTCTACACAAACCTGTGCCTGTGCATTCAAGAGATCTTCTTTCATTTTTGCAATTCTTGCAGTTGGTTTTCCAAAATAAGACATATCCATTTCCTTTCTCTGATTTTCTTCCATACGTTTTTTATCTAAGCCCTATATTTTCTTTACTTTTATTTCTCCAGTGCAACTGCGCAGCCAATGATTCCGTTGTCTCCGCCAAGTTCTGCGGCTTTGATGTAAATTTTCTGATTTTCCTGCTTGTTGAACTCATCCACCTGTTTCTGAATTTCTTCCAGGAAGAAATCTCCCATATTCAAAAGGCCTCCACCGCATACATAGCAGTTGATGTTAAATGCGATAAACAGGTTGTAAATATGTAAGGCAATATAATAGATCAACTGATCCATCAGACGTTTTGCCAGTTCATCTCCCTTTTTATAAGCCTCTCCTACATGAACACTGGTGATCTCAGATACATCTGATACCATATCGCTCATGATAGATTTTTCTCCATTCTTGATCGCAAGCTGTGCATGCTTTGCAATAAAAGAACCGCAGGCATAACTCATGAAGCAGCCTTTATTTCCGCATCCGCATTCCAGACCTTCCCCCGGCGTGATCAGCATGTGACCGGATTCTCCTGCCCCGCCATAACTTCCGCGGAACAGATCATTATTCACGATAAAACCGGTGCCAAGTCCGGTACTGAGTGCACAGTAAACCATGTGTTTGAAACCTCTTCCGGCTCCGAATTCATGTTCGGCCAGAGCCGCCATATTGGTATCTCCGTCGATCACGATACGCACACCCGGATATTTTTTCTCCAGAACTGCTTTTGCCGGATAATTTTTAATATTATGAATACTTCCGGAAGTCACTACGATTCCGTTCTCATAATCTACATAAGAAGGCATTCCCACACTGATTCCCTTCAATTCTGAAAGTGGGATTCCTGACTTCTCTAGCACTTCATCGATCTCTGTATACAGTTTTTCTGTAAATTCATCCGGCATAATCTCCAGTGGAGTCGCTGTCCGGTGTCTGAAAATAATTTCATTTTCCTCATTAAAAATTCCATATGCAATTTTCGTTCCCCCGACGTCAATCGCTAATCTGTATTTTTCCATCCTCTGTCCTCCTGTGATTTTTCTCACACATCTCGTTCTTTATCTTGATTATGCGATTCTGATAGAAAAAAGTCAATGTTAAATCCCAGAAAACCAAATTATTTTTCCAGAAAAGCAAATAAATCCCAAAATATTTTTTGCAATTTCTTGGTTTTTATTGCAAATTCCAAGTTTTTCATGTAAAATAACATTAAATCCAAAAAAAACAATAAGAAAGCGATACACAAAAATCATGTAGAAATCGAGAATGTCCTTTAAACATCATTCTCATGATTCTTGGTGAATAAATGATAAACATAGGAGGGGACTCGTATGAAAGCGCAGGAGATCGCACAGCGCAGAGAACAGATTATCGAACTGATCCATGAGAAAGGGAAATTAGAGACCGAAACAGCAGCCTACTTATTTGGCGTTTCTACCGAGACCATCCGACAGGACTTTTCCTTTTTAGAAAAGAAAGGAATTCTGGAAAAGGTTTACGGTGGAGCAAGACTCACTTCTGTGGAAGAAATCGGACCTTTAGTCAGCCGTCAGAAGGAAAATTTTCTCCCCAAAGACAAGATTGTCAAAAAAGCACTGGAATTTATTCCCGGAGAAGACAGCGTTATCGGAATGGATACCGGAAGCACTGTCGCATTGCTGACTTCCTATCTGAGTCGAATGGAGAACCGACTGATCGTCACCAACTCTCATCCCGTCATGCACAGTATCGCCGGAACAAAGAACCGACTTTACGCACTGGGCGGAGAATATAATAAAACCGAAATGTCTTATACCGGGGAACAGGCCGTCCAGTCCCTGCAAAAGCTTTCTCTGGATGTTTCCTTTATCGGAACCAGCGGTGTTCAGAACCGAAACGGCATCTGTGCCAAAGGCTTTGAAGAAATCCAGATCAAGCAGGAATATATCCGGCGCTGCAACCGAAGTATTGTACTTGCCGACAGCAGTAAATTCACCCATGCTTCTCTGGTAGAAGTCGCTCCCTGGTCGGATGTGGATCTGTTGATCACCGACTCCGGCATTCCAAATGATACCCGAAAACAATTGGAAGAGATGGTGAATGTAGTTATTGCAGAATAATTTTCACGCTCCTGTTTCGTTTGTTTGCAGAATCAAAAAGGACGTTGATACTCACATATCAACGTCCTTTACTTATACTTTTCTTTTGCTGATTCTTAGTTCTTTACAGAATTACTTACCAGTTTTTCAAGGGCAACAGATCCAATGATCAGGGCACCCATTACGATCTTCTGATAGTAACTGGATACGTTCAGGATGTTCAATCCGTTTGTGATGGTTCCGATGGTCAGTCCTCCAAGCAGTACGCCGAAGATCTTTCCTTTTCCTCCGAAGAATGAGGTTCCTCCGATGATACATGCTGCGATCGCAAAGGTCTCATATCCGTCACCGGCAGTCGGCTCTGCAGCTCCTACACGGCTTGTCATGATGACACCGGCAATACCTGCAAGGAAGGATGCCAGGATATGTGCAAACAGGGTGTATCTCTGTGTATTAATTCCGGAATACCATGCAGACTGTTTATTTCCACCCAATGCATACAGGTTTCTTGCTGCTACCGTATTGTTGGTAAACCATACCAGGATTACGGTCATGACCAACGCGAAGATCAACGGGATCGGGAATCCTGCTACATAACTGGACAGGTTTTTGAAACTTGCCGGCAGTCCGTAGATCGGGGATCCTTTGGAAATTACCAGAGTGATTCCACGGAAAATAGTGTTGGTACCAAGGGTTACTACGAATGGATGCAGATCCAAGGCATTGATCAGTGCTCCGTTTACAATACCAAATACGATAGAGATCAGCAGTCCTAACAGGATTGCTGCCACAACCGGTACTTCTGCTTTCAGCATCAATGCGATAAAGGTTCCGGTCAACGCTGCAACTGAACCAACGGACAGGTCGATTCCGGCAAGCAGGATCGCGAAGAACTCTCCGAATGCAAGCAGGATATATACGGTACTCTGCAGACCGATCTGCTTAAAGTTATCAAGTGTCAAAAAGTATTTTGGAGACGCGATTGACAGACATGCCATCAGAAAAATCAGTATTGTCAGCGTTCCAAACTTATCCCAAAATGATTTGAATTTTGCTTTTGTCATTTTCTTCCACCTCTTAATCTACTGCAACTGCTGCATACATGATCTTCTCTTCAGTTGCCTCTTCATTGTTCAGGATTCCTGAAATCTCTCCGTTTCTAAATACGATAATCCGGTCACAGGTTGACAGCAGCTCCGGCATCTCGGATGATACCATGATGATGGCTTTTCCCTGATCTGCCATGCCTCTCATGATGTCATAGATCTCGCTCTTTGCTCCTACGTCGATTCCCTTGGTCGGTTCATCAAAGATAAACACTTCGGAATCTACCGCCAGCCACTTTCCGATGATGACCTTCTGCTGGTTTCCTCCGGACAGATTCACGGTCATCTGATCGATTCCGGAACATTTGGTATTCAGTTTTTTCACCTGTTCCTCAGCAATCTGACGCTCTTTCTTCTCATTGACCAGTCCGGAGAAGCCGCCCATCTTAGACTTTTTCAGGTTGACAGTGACGGAGGTCTCTCTCCAGATCTCGAAGTTCTGGAAGAATCCAGTCTCTCTTCGGTTCTCAGTTACCATCGCGATTCCCTGTTTCAGGGCCTTGTAGGTATCCTTGATCTCCAGCTTCTTTCCATGTAAGTAGATTTCTCCCGAGCTGATCGGTTTTGCTCCGAAGATTCCTTCCATACATTCTGATCTTCCTGCTCCGATCAGTCCCGCAAATCCAAGGATCTCTCCCTTATGTACCTGGAAGCTGATATCCTTTGCTGTTCCGTCTTTTCGGGTCAGGTGTTTCACTTCAAATGCGATTTCGTTTTCATCGTATGCTTTGCTCTTTCCAGGGTAGACGCTCTTGATCTTACGTCCTACCATCATCGGGATCATGTCTTCCACTTCGATGTCTGCTACATTTACGGTATTGACATAGCATCCATCCTTCAGAACGGTTACACGGTCTCCGATCTGCTTGAGCTCTTTTAATTTATGCGAAATGTAAATGATTCCAATTCCATTCTTTTTCAATTTCTCAATGATCTTAAACAGATCTTCTGTCTCTTCTATAGATAAAGAAGATGTTGGTTCATCCATGATGATGATCTTTGCCTGGCTCGCCAGGGCTTTTGCGATTTCCACCTGCTGTTTCTCTGAAATAGAGATGTCCTGCACCAGGGTGGATGGACTTCTGTTCAGACCGATTTCCTTCATGTACTTCTCGGCCTCTGCATTCATTTTCTTATAATCTACTACTTTGATTCCTGCTACCGTTTTCTTCGGCAGTTTTCCTACAAACAGGTTCTCGGCGATCGACAGCTCGTTGACCACACTCAGTTCCTGATAGATGATTGCGATCTTATTCTCCATCGAATCCTTCGGTGTCAGATGATCGTAGGTCTTTCCGTTTAAGATGATTTCTCCGGATGTCGGCTTGTTGATTCCACTCAGCATCTTTACCAATGTGGACTTTCCCGCACCGTTCTCTCCAAGAAGGATATGTACTTCTCCCGGTCTCAGATCGAAGGATACATTGTTCAGGGCGATGACTCCGGGAAACTTCATCGTCATATTTTTCATTTCTACCAAATTTTCCATATTTTTCCCTCTTTGTTCTTTGGCTGTTTCTTGCTTTTTTAGAAATAAATTCCGGATCCGAAGACCCGGAATTTATTTTTAAAGTTTATTCACACTATCTGAATGAAAATCTTACAGATAATCATCAACGTTGTCCTTTGTTACAAGGAAGGAGTCGATGTATTCAACAGGCATCTCTGCACTCGGATCAGCTTTCCAGCCGTCTTTTACTGCTTTTACTGCCAGTTCACAACAAGCAACACCGATACCTACGTTGTCCTGTCCAACTGTTGCTGCCATCTCGCCATTCTTTACAGACTCTTTTGCGTTTGCAATTGCATCAGTTCCTACTACCATTACCTGATCCTGTTTTCCAGCGTTTACAACTGCTTCGTATACACCAAGTGCCATGGTATCATTTGCGCAGTAGAATGCTTTCAGATCCGGATTGGACTGCATAATGTTTGTTGCTACGTCGATAGAGGTCAGTCTATCCCAGTCTCCTGGCTGGCTTGCTACTACTTTCATTCCATCCTGGCTCTCGAAGTAATCTGTAGCACCTTTTGTACGGTCGTTAGATGTTACGTTTCCTGCTGTTCCTTCGATGATTGCTACTTCACCGGAACCGATCTGCTCTGTGATGTACTCAGCAGCTTTCTGTCCAACTAATACGTTATCCGTTGTGTACATACCAACCATGTTTCCGCCGCCTTCTTTTACAGCCTCAGCGTCGATACCTTCATCCACGTTTACTACCGGGATTCCAGCGTCACAAGCTTTCAGAACACCTTCTACCAAGTTAGATGCGGAAAGCGGTGCTGCACAGATTGCATCATAATCTTTTGAAATGATGTTTTCCATCTGCTCCAACTGTCCCTGGATATTGTCTTCTGATTCAGCACAGTATACGTCTACGCTTACTCCGTCCTGATCTTTTGCCCAATCTTCGATACCAGCTTTCATAGAAGCCCAGTACTCATTTGACTCTGGTTTCAGAAGAACTGCGATGTTGATGTCTCCATCAGAGCTTCCGGAATCCTTAGAATCGGCCTTGGAATCGGATCCGCTGCCACCGCAGGCTGCTAAACCTAAAGTCATAACACCTGCTAACAATACTGCTAACATTCTCTTTTTCATGTTTCTTCCTCCTTGAACATAAAAATTTTATTTAATGAAAGCGCTCAGCTTTTCATTTTCTGTTGTGCAGTCGATAAACTCGACCTCAATATCGAAGGTTTTCACTTCGCCCGGCTCGATATATTTTAAGGAGCCATCTTCTTTTGCCCGGATTCGTCCGCCAACATGTGCGGTTCCAGGTTCCAGACCCAGTGCATAATCGCCGGATCTCGGACTGTTCCACTGATTCAGAACCGGAAGTGCTTCCGGATCCAGATGAATCAGAACTGCTTTTTGAAGATTTTCATTATGTAAGAGTACATATCCTTTTTTAACAGATTCATCCGAAACAGAACGGAAATATACTTTTTCCTCATATCCATCGATCGGATCCAGGAACTGTTCACAATCTTCCATTCCTTCTGCGGAATGTGGATCTCTCGGAACGATCTTGTCATAATTGGTATATACTTTACAGCTTCCGTCCAACATCGGATAACCCATGTTGAAATGATACAGAAGCATTAACGGCTGTGTATCAAATCCATGATTCTCTACCTCGTCATGAATCCAAAGTTTATTTTCCTTGGTATTCATGCGGATGTCTCTTCGAATCTCAAGATTCGGTCCAAACAGATATCCCTCTCTTGCATGTCCGTTTAATACGAGCCATGCCTTGTCACCGTCCCACTCTACTTTCGAAGAAGCATGTTCGATCGGTGTATTGGAAATCACTCCGTGAAGTCCGTTGGGCTGTCCGTCTTCCACACCCGGCGTACCTACATAAGTCAAACCACATGTAGTCAGAAATCCTGCCTCAAAGTTTCGTAAGAAACCTCTGGTACCTTCCTCCTGGAAGAATTCCGGTGCGCAGATTCCTGTCTTGGAAATAAATCCTACGTTGTCTCCCTTGAAAGACATTTTCGGAATCGCAAAACATTTGTCCGCAAGAACTGTCATCTCCAGTCCGCATCCATTGTTTACGATATAGGCCTTTGTTCCTTTGGCTTTTCCGCCTTCCAGGACACATTCCTGAATACCAAATGCCTGTGAAAGATCTCCACAGTAGGCTTCCAGCTCACGTTTTGAAAGATTTTTCATATCGTGATCCACCTTGTCCTTCCTTAGAAATTAGTCATGTTTGATGAAATCAAATTTTGTATATTTCGGATAATCAGCAAACATCAGATATTTAGCTTCCACATCCTCTTCCATTGTCGGGATTCTTTCTCCAGCAGTATGGAAACGATTGTCGATGGTGTCATCGTTTGTAGTAGAAACTTCAAACAGGATAACATCTCCAGTTCCCGGAACACCCTGCCACTGATGATACTGTCCAGGTTTCAGTGTAATACTCTGTCCAGGTTTGCAGACAACTTTGCCACCAGCCGGAACGGTAACAGCTTTTCCGTCGATTGTTACGGTAACCGGTGTATCAGCGAACTGTCCAGGTTTTCCACTTCTTCCACCCTCAACATCTTTGAAGTCTTCTTCTGTTGAGTTGTAAAGTGTAATCTCAAGATCTCCGCCACCTCTGTTGATGATGTCTTCCATCTTGCTCCAATGATAGTGGAACGGTAAGATCTGTCCATCATTTACCAGCAGATATTTCTCTGCATACGGCTTCGGGTATTTATCTTTTGCCCAGAAGTTTCCGTTACGGAATGTAAAGATTGTAAGACCGATGTGATCGAAATCACCGCTTCCGAAATCTGTGATATCCCATCCCAGCATGTTCTCAACAAGCTCGATCTCGTCTTCTCCTAACTTCTCCCAATCAGCTTTCTCGTAGTATGCAAACGGCGGGAGCGGATATCCTGCCTTCTTCATAACGTCGATTGCGTACTGAATAATGTCATTTGCTTTTGAACGTTTCATAATTACATCCTCCAATCCAGATAAAAACGTTTTCCTTAATGTGTCTAAATTATAGCGGAAAAACGTTTTTCTGTCAATACATCTAATTTTCACAAATACTCTCTTTGTTTTTTAGTAGTATTTCACAATTCCGTTTCTTTTTCCTATTCAGTCCACAGATTTTCTTTCAATGAATTGATTTTTCCTCATTTTTCTTCTAAAATATAGGAAGTTTGATTTTTCACTTTCATTTTTTGTCTATTAAAAGTCAAAGCCATCCACAGACATCGTCCTTCGGAGTCTTTACTTTCAATCTCATTCCAAAAGTGAACCTAGAATAGAAATCATCATAAATAGGAAAAAGAAAGAGGCATTTTATGATCACGATCAAAGATGTGGCGCGCAGAGCCGGTGTATCCATCTCTACCGTTTCACATGTTATCAACGGTACAAAGCATGTCAGTGACGAAACCGCCGACAAAGTCAACCGTGCCATTAAGGAATTAAATTATAAAACGAATATTTTTGCGAAAAACCTAAAGAGCCAGGAAACTAAACGTATCGGAGTCGTCGTTCTGGATATGTGCGGATTATTCTTTCCTTATGTAACACGGGAAATTTTCCGAATCGCCAGTGATAACGGCTATGGCATCACTATTTACGATACCAACGGAGACTTTGAGCAGGAAAAAGCCGCCATCCGGGATCTGGCCGATAATTATGTGGACGGAATTATCTTAAGTTCTACGGTTCATATGGATCAGAAAGAAGAATACGCCAAATGGCTGCATCAGCTGTTGGACAATGGTCCAAAGTCCATTCCATTGGTTATGTTGGAACGTGATTTTTCCTCCTACGGATTCGATTCCATTAACACCAACACGTATATCGGTGCCATCAATGCCATGCAACATCTGATCGACTCCGGTTGCCGGCACATCGCCCATATTCGTTTTCCCCGGGAAAAAGAAGGCCGATACCGCGCTTACTGCGATGTACTGGAAAATAACCACATCCCGTTGGATATGAGTTATGTGGAGCCCGGCGATCTTTCCCACATCAGCGGATATAACTGCATGAAAAAATTGTTTCAGAAAAAAATTCCAATCGACGGTTTATTTACCGTCAATGACCAGACTGCAGTCGGTGCGATCCGCGCGATTCAGGAAGAAGGCTATCGAATCCCTCAGGACATCAAAGTCATCGGCTTCGATAATGTCTTCATCTGCAGCAATTTGAATCCTCCCCTTTCTTCCGTTCATCTGGATAAAAATGAACTGGGTGCCCGTGCGATCCATGCGTTGCTTGCCCGGATTCAGGGAACGGCTCCCGAAGAGCCGATCAAAGACACACTGGACAGTTATCTGGTCGTACGAACTTCTACAGATCTCAACGCACCACCGGTTAATAACTGGTAATTTTAAAAGAACCGGAAAGACGATTCTGTTTATGAAACGTCTTTCCGGTTCTTTCTTGAGTCACTTCTTATTTCTTTCGCAAAAGGAATGCATAAGAGAACATCCGAAGCCCCAGTACTTCCTGCGAGCAAGCATCAGCGCTGCTCGAAGGATATCTCTATGGAGCAAAGGCAAGCGTAAGCGGTTCCCGTTGCAGCCTTTTGCATTTCTTGTCTTAAATTTCTTTTGCAAGCCACTTAAAGATATTCGGCATCACTTTCTGATATCCGTCCCATGCCAAAAACGCTTTGGAACCCCAGTGCATTGCACAGTCAGAAGCGAACGCAAAGGTTCTTCCTTTTCCGACTTCCATAGAAGCCATAAAGGTGTCGTCTTTTCCGATTACCGCAATCTCCTCTGCTTCCGGTTTTGCCTTGATCTTGTTATAGCCTAAGAACCACGGCCATTCTCCCTCTGTGCCCGACAATACCGGATGATCTGCTTTTACGACCGCCGGGACGATTCCTTCCGGGTGCTCCATACGGTCATCATAATTTAGCATTTCCACCGGCAGAATCTCTGCTAATGGTGTCATAGCATATCTGGCTTTATTTTCAATTCCGGAAAAGCTCAGATATCCTCCGAACATTGCCAGACCACCGCCATTCTTTACATAATCTACCATAGCCAGCATACGATTCGGTTTGCGGATTCCCTGAAACTGCATGATCGGATCCATCATAATGGTATTGCTTCCGATATCACTGAGGGCAATCGCTGAATATTCATTCAACTGCTCCACGGTATCCGGAAAATGATACTGTGCCAGATGGCTTGGAAGATAATCCACTTCGATTCCAGCGTTTTTCAACGCTTCTACCAGATGGCTGGAGCTATCCTGTTCCAGTCTTCCCAGGTCTACGGTATCAAATCCTTTCACATGCGTCTCCTGTACTGTCCAAGACTCTCCGACGATCAATACTTTTTTCATGTTGCTTCCTCCTAGCATTTTATACTTAATTATTCTTTATAAATAATCATCTACATTATCCGGAGTAACCAGGAAACAATCTATATAATTCATAGATGGTTCCTGATCTACATCGGCCTTCCATCCATCCTTTACAGCTTTCACTGCCATTTCTACACAAGAAATACCAATCTGTACATTATCTTGTCCTACTGTTGCTGCCAATTCCCCATTTTTTACAGACTCTTTTGCATTCGCAATCGCATCGGTTCCAACTACCATAACCTGCTCCTGTTTTCCTGCATTTACAACTGCTTCGTACGCACCCAATGCCATGGTATCATTACAGCAATAAAATGCTTTCAGATTCGGATTAGACTGCATAATATTAGTTGCGACATCAATAGAAGTCAAACGATCCCAATCTCCCGGCTGACTGGCTACCACTTCAATTCCGTCTGCGGCATCAAACGTATCTCTCGCTCCCTGTGTACGTGCATTTGAATTTACATTTCCTGCAGTCCCCTCAATAATTGCTACTTCTCCACTTTCAATCTTGCTGCAAATAAATTCCGCTCCCTGTGCACCAACCGCTACGTTATCTGTGGTGTAAGTTCCCACAATATTCCCGCCACCTTCACGGATTGCATCTGTATCCATAACTTCATCTACATTTACAACCGGAATACCTGCATCACATGCTTTTAGCACTCCTTCTACAAGATTAGATGCGGAGAGTGGTGCTGCACAGATCGCATCATAATCTTTTGAGATAATATTTTCCATCTGTTCCAATTGTCCTTGTATATTATCTTCTGACTCTGCGCAATAAATATCAACCGTCAAATCATCCTGATCTGCTGCCCATTCCTCGATTCCGGCTTTCATAGATGCCCAATATTCATTAGATTCCGGTTTTAAAAGGACTGCAACATTCACTACATCTTCGCTTGCAGTCTTCTCTTCTTTCCCAGAGTCTTTTCCTCCGCAAGCGGCCATACTCATAACCATTGTTCCTGCCAACAGCACTGCCAATAACCTCTTTTTCATACATTTTCTCCTTCATCTTTTGAATCATTTCATCCCATAGTTACACTATGATGGGCCCTCATAGTTTTATATCAACATACCCCATTGATATCTTGTTCATCAAACAAGTAAACGTTTACGTATTAATAAAAAAGCAAATCCCCTTCTTATTAATTCTCTGTAGTAGAGTTTCTCCGTATTAACTCTACCGGAACCTTGAAATTTTTCTTTTTGACCGGTTCTCCCGCTATCAATTTCAGCATTTGTTTCGCTGCTTCCCGAGCCATCTTCCCTGTGGGCTGGTGCACCGTTGTAAGTGGAATCCGAAAGTTCTTCGCCATCCGCACATCATCATATCCTGTCACCATAACCTGACTCGGCACCACTATTTTTCTTTTTTCCAAAGCATCAATGACAGCGATAGCCTCACTGTCCGTCGCACATACAATCCCATAGTGTTTTCCGATTTTATTTTTTTCTCGCAATCCACTCTTTTCAATCCATAACTCTATTTGGGGAGAAATCTTTTCTTCTGTTTCATCTTCTGTCAAAATCAGACCATATTCTTCTTCCAATTCCTGGCTGATTCGATTTTCTAAAATTGCTTTTCTATATCCCTGATATCTGGAATATTTACTACTCTCACGCAATGTATCTGTCAAAAAATAAATTTCATCACACTCTTTTTCTATCAATTCACTTGCTGCCAGATATCCGCCATTTTCATTATCTGATTCAATAAAAACTGCGCATTCCGACTCTTCTGCATTTCTTGGACGTCGATTCACGTACACCGTAGGAATCCCCATCATATCAACCTTTTCTTCTCTTCCGGAAAATAAAACAATCCCGCTTACATTCTGACCGACCATCGCCTGCAGATGACGTTTTTCCAATTCCGGAGATTCATTCGTATTACAGATCATCGTGAGATATCCATTTTGAAAAAATTCTTTTTCTAATTCCAGCACAATTTTTGCAAAATGTTCATTCACGATATCCGGAACCAGAATCCCTATTACCGACGCTTTGCTCTTCTGCAACCCCCTTGCAAGCATATTCGGAGTATAATGATATTCTTCAATCAGCTTCTGTATCCTCTGTTCCACCTCAGCTGAATATCCACCTTTTTGGTTTATTACTCTTGATACTGTGGCTACCGATACATCTGCTAATTCCGCTAGCTTTTTTATAGAAATTGAATTCCCCATCTTCTACCCGTTCATTTCTCGAAGTTGCGTAAACGTTTAACCTTTCTATTATATATAATATCTATTCTACTTGTTCTTGTCAACTTAGAATTGTAATTTTCTTAAAACTCATAAAAAAGTGCTTTCAAACACGCCGCATTCATCGTGCATGGTCACTAAATCTTAAACAACTATATACTTTCGCTCAGTTCTATAGAAAAAGAAAGGAAAGCAAATATCCGCCTTCCATTCTTCTTATCTCTCTATTATTCTGTAATTTTACACATTCTGTCCGTAGTACGCATTAGCCCCGTGTTTTCTGTAGTAATGTTTATCCTGCAATTCCTGCGGAGCCGGTTTTACTTCTGAATTGATCTGCTCACATCTTGCTGCCATTTTTGCCACCTCTTCCAGTACAACAGAATTGTGCACTGCTTCATGGGCATCTTTTCCCCAGGTAAACGGTCCGTGATTTTTGCAGAGAACTGCCGGTGTCGCATTGTAGTCCAGTCTTCTTTCCTCAAATTCATCCGCAATCAGAACTCCGGTGTTCTTCTCATAAGCTTCGTCAATCTCTTCTTTTGTCAAATTACGCACACACGGCACGGATCCATACAAATAATCGGCATGGGTCGTTCCATAACATGGAATGTCTCTTCCTGCCTGTGCCCAACTGGTTGCCCAAGAAGAATGAGTATGTACGATACCACCGATCTCCGGGAAACGATTGTAGAGAACCACATGGGTTGCCGTATCCGAAGACGGATTATAACGACCTTCTACTTTATTTCCTTCCAGATCCACAACAACCATATCTTCCGGAGTCAGCTTGTCATAATCTACTCCGCTCGGTTTGATAACAAACAGACCTTTCTCCCGGTCAATCCCGCTTACATTTCCCCAAGTAAATGTCACCAGATCATATTTCGGTAGCAGCATATTTGCCTGATATACTTCTTCTTTCAGTTTTTCTAACATCTTCTCTTACTCCTCCTATTATTTCAAATTCCGATCTTACGCATGTTTCGCGTTTTTATCTGTCTCTACTATACAATACAGAAAAACGTTTTTCAATATTTTTCTCACTTTACAAACGATTCAATCAAGGGTATCCTAGTAGATACTGTAAAACGTAAAACCCATTATTTTTTCTGGATTCTTTTGTTTTGGAGGGAAATTTCTTATGCAGACTTCAGGAATTCAAATGACCTCCGGCTCGCTGTGGAAAAATCTCTTTTTCTTCAGCCTGCCTTTGATGTTCTCTCAGGTCATTGAAGTACTTTTTAATATGAGCGATGTAGCTGTTGTTGGTAAATTCGCTGATTATACTGCCTTAGGCGCAGTGGGCTCCACAACCATCCTTGTCACCCTATTTACCGGTTTTATGATCGGTCTTGGAAATGGAATCAACGTTCGTGTAGCACACGACCTGGGATCCGGAAACCAGCGTGCGATCAAGGCATCGATCCACAGTGCTTTTGTCATTTCCTTTCTGACAGGAGTCCTGTTGTGCCTGATCTGCAATTTATTTTCCAGAAGTTTTTTAGTCTTATTGCACACGAAGCAGGAACTCTTAAATCAAGCCGTTTTTTACCTGAAAATTTATTCTCTGGGATTTCCCGGACTTGCAATCTACAACTGTGGAAATGGTATTTTAAGTGCCCGCGGAGAGACGAAACGTCCTTTAATATATCTCACGATTGCGGGAATTCTCAATGTATTCCTCAATTTGTTTTTTGTCATTATCTGCCATATGGCCGCTTCAGGTGTTGCACTTGCCAGTATGATCGCACAGTATACCTCTGCTACATTGATTGTTGCTCATTTACTTCGCCGAAAAGATTCCTGTCGGCTTATTCCAACTTTCCTACGGATTGAGTCTTCCTCTGCCCGTTCAATTTTGATTCTTGGAATCCCTGCCGGAATCCAGAATTCCATTTTTGCTTTTGCGAATTTGTTTGTGCAGATGGGTGTAAACTCTTTTGATGCGGTCATGGTGTCTGGAAATGCGGCTGCTGCAAACGCAGATACTCTGATCTACAACGTAATGGCAGCTTTTTATACCGGATGTGCCAGCTTTGTCGGACAAAACTGGGGTGCAGGCAACAAATCCAGAATCTTAAAAAGTTATCTGATCAGTTTATGCTATTCCTTTTTCATCGGACTGATTTTCGGTGGACTTTTGTTTTTCTTTGGACGCCCGTTTCTTTCTTTATTCGCTACCAAAGCATCCGTAATCTCAGCTGGTATGCAAAGAGTCCGCATCATGGGATTTTCTTATTGCGTCTCGGCATTTATGGACTGTACGATTGCAGCATCCCGTGGAATCGGAAAAGGAAGTATTCCTACCGTCATCGTTATTTTAGGATCCTGCGTTTTCCGGGTGATTTGGATCTACACGATTTTTGCATATTTTCATACGATTCCATCCCTATATCTTTTGTATATTTTCTCCTGGACGATCACAGGGTGCGCTGAAATTTTATATTTCATCCATAGCTATCATCGTGTATTGAAAACAGTCTGATTCTATTCTGTAAAATACAAAGCTCCTGAAAATCTGAAAGATTCTGTTCTCTCAGGTTTTCAGGAGCTTTTTCATTCCTCTGATTCCCTCATAAAGTTCGATCTGTTTCCTACGGACGAAGTCCCATACCACCTTCCAGGGTGATGGTTTCTCCATTCATATATTTCAAATCTGGTGAAGCTAACTGTACACAAGCTCTTCCGATCTCTGTTTCCACATTTCCGTAATGTCCTGCCGGCGGCATTTTCACATTTGCCTTAAATGCTTCTGGATATGCCATCTGAAATTTCTCAAGCTGAGCTGTCCATGCCAACGGACAAACGATATTCACATTGATTCCATCCTTTCCCCATTCTGTTGCAGCGACACGGGTCAGGCCACGAATTCCTTCTTTCGCTGCCGCATATGCACACTGTCCGAAATTACCGAACAATCCTGCTCCTGATGCAAAATTAATTACAGATCCTTTCGACTCTTTCAAGTACGGGTAACAAGCTTTCATGTAGTAGAATGCTGCATACAAACCGGAATAAATTGCCAGATCAAACTGCTCTGTCGTATGGTCCTCCAGAGTCACACCGGAAGCAGATGCCTGTGCATTATTGATCAATACATCAATTCTTCCGAATATATCAATTGCCTGTTTTACTACATTCTGAACTGCAGCCTCATTATCAGCACCTGCATTGACATCAGCTTGTACCGTCAGAACTTTAATTCCATAGAGTCTCTCTAATTCTTCCTTTGCCTCTTCCAGCTTTTTCACATTACGTCCGGTAATTACAAGATTTGCGCCCTCTTTTGCATACGCCGTTGCGATACCATAACCGATGGATCCGCAACTTCCATCACTCAAAACTGCTCGTCCGCCTCCTGTAATAATTGCTGTTTTTCCTGTTAAATGCCCCATTGTACTGTCTTCCTTTCTATGATTTTTCTCACACATTTTAAAGTCATCAAGATCCCTACTCTTGAACGGCTCACGTTTTATTTATACGTATCATAGCAGAAGAATTGTCTAAAATCAATAGGTAATTACGTCTATTTTCTATCAATATCGTTTGTTAATTGTTTATCATCGGTTATTTATTGAATTTTTCTATTAATTGATACTATTTTATCAAAGTGCTGTATGACATTTTTTGCACAACATCCTTCTCCCCTCCCAAACTATTAGAAACACGCGTTGCGAATTTCTCAAGTTATCGCGGCATCTACGTTCCACTTCGGTCGGTGCTGAACAAGCGTCACTGGCGCTTAGCACCGCCAAGGTCTTGTGCAAGCACAGACTTTGGCTCGTTGCTTCGCGTAAATAAAATTTCCATTTAATTTTCTTCAGAATTTTTTTCATAAATCGACTCAATCACTTCTTCTTCATTACACACTTCTAATTTAATGATTTTATCTCTTAGAACTTCACAAGTTATATATGTTTTTTCATTCACTCCCTGCGTAATTTCATAAATAAATTCACCATTTAGCAGTTTCCCATTGGGCTCTCCAATCTCATTCTGAAGTTCTTTGTAACTTGTACTCCTCTTCAAAAAGGTTTTAAAATAATCAACGGAAAGTTCTCTGTCAACCGTATAATATTCTCTTGTATTTCCATATATCAACATTGATTGATAATCTTCACAAGCCTTTTCCTGCGCATAGATTCCCTGTTTTGAATGCCACAGAAAATATCATCCTTATGCCATGTCCCATCTTTTGCTGTTTTGTTGTAAAATTCCAAAAAATCATCCACTTCTTTTTGAAATTCTTTTCCTCTTATATTAGGAGCAAATACAACCTGACAGCAATACTGCAGACACCAAAAGTATCAATATAAGTATTTTTCTTTTTTCATCGTCTATCCTCACCATAATACTAAGTTGTTATTCTTGTGTTTCTTTTAGCCATTGGTATTTTTCCTTAAATTTTGCTTTGATCTGTTCTTCAGATAAATCCTTATCTTCAAAGCTAATTCTCAAACTTGTTTTGGAAGTATTATAGGTAATATCACACAACAATGTTCCCATGCAAGGTCGACTATAATAATTCACTTCCCCTGTTGAAAACTCAGTATCCGGATCAATAACCGTTGGTACCTCCACTACATTCAGAATTTCATACACCATTTTTGAATAATATGAAAAATCGTCTGTTTGCTGAAAATCTGCCGAATATTGAATAGATACAATTTCATTTTCTTCATCATATGCTAAAACATATCCATACTTTGTAGCTATATCTGATGCCTGGCTAATATAATTTTGCTCATTTAAAATTGTTTCCAAATAGTCATCTTCACAGCCAAAGTGATATGCATTATTATAAATAAGATTGTGTACTCTGAATTCTATTCCGTTTTCGTCAGAAAAAACCCCTTCTCCTTTATCATTGTCAAATGAATTTATTGCTGAAAAAGTGTGTTCCGGATATGTATCTTCCAAGGACATAATAATTCTTTCATCTGTACTTTTTCCGCTCAAAGGATTATCAGTAATCCGATCCATAATATCAAAAAGATTCTCCACTTGCGAACAGGCAGTCACAGATAGGCAAATCCCGAAAATTATCAACACAGAAATTATTCTTTTTCCCATATAGACCGCCTTTCTTATGCATCACTATTATTTATTTCTAGTATTTCATATTTATTGATACTTCATCCATCTAATAAATACAGATTTTTCTCTCACATTTTATCATATTCTATCCCCAAACTCTATTCTTAGATGTTCAAAGAGCCGTTTTTGAGCCGTTTTCCATCCTTTAATCTTTCCTGAACACAAGAAAAACCCCAGAAGCCTAAGCTTCTGGGGTATATATCTGAGTTGATATTCTGTTAACAGATTATGATTATTCGATAATCTTAGCAACCTTTCCAGTTCCAACTGTACGTCCACCTTCACGGTATCAGAATGGTGTGTTGCAGAGGCTAAATGGTTATTTTTCGTTCATTTTTTGTGAGAAAATGTGGATTTTCCGCTGTGTCCGTGTGGTTTTTGGAAATTTTGTTATCATGGTGTTATCACATACCTTTACACCAACAGATTCTTAACTTTCTGATATAAATCGTACAAATGCAATAAAGACATATCCAAAATAGGTTCAAACATAAATGAATTTAAGTGAATATTTTCTGGAGCCAACATAACAACTTCCTCTAAAATTTCCATTGCCTCATCATTTATACTGTTTTTATATTCTTTGTACAAGAAAGCACTCTGATTACCTTTTTGATATATACTGTTTATAATAGATGTTCCATTTGCCACCTCATTAGAAATTTTTTGAATCATATATTCATCAGATTTAAGTCTAATTGCCATGGACAATATCAACTTATTTTCTATTTCCAATTTTTCAACCGGCAAAATTGCATCCGCTTCAGTAATTATAATATCGTATATATGATCTGTTTCTCTATTTTTTGCAAAATTTACATTTGAACTTTTACACCAATATTGATTAAATATTTTTTCAATCTCCCATAACTCAATAGTTATTGTGTCCGGCTTATAATGTAACAAGCTTGTCAGCCTAAGATAATCTGGATTCGAAGTGCCTTCTGTATACTCTATTAAATTTCTAACAAACGGAATTGATGCAACAACTATGTTATCTTTACCATTTTTTTCAATTTCGTTCTTATAATGTCCAAATAAATTTCCTATGTACTGCCCTTTTTCAAAATTTATCTTTCCATTATCATTGTATGCAATATATGAATTTCCCCGCTTAGTAATACGTGATGCAACAGTTCGGTAAAAATCAAAATTATGAGTGAGTAAAATTACTTTGAATACTTTTTCACCCTGCGTATTAGTATACTCAGAAATATCACTGATGTATTCTATTATTGCATGCTTATTTTTATAATCAAAAGACTCTGATATGTCATCTAAAATGATAAGTTTTTCTCGTTCTTCCTTTTGAGCAACCAAAATTTGAAATATTAGATTTAAAATATAATATGCTCTCTTTTCCCCCATGCTCAAGACATCTAACAAATCTTCCTTCGAAATCTCTTTAGAGCCTCTATTATCATCAAAAATATATTTAAAACTTGGCATATCTAAATTTAATATAACATCCTCTTGATTTGCTGGTTCTATTGAAAATGGAACAAAAAATCTTTTTTTAAATAGAGCCAACGCCCTATTCCAATCAGTTGTTTCACTTTTCGCCTTATCTCTTAGTTGTTTTAAATCATTTTGTGCTTTATCATAATCCTCCAGCAAACCATGTAATTCTGTTTGATATATGCCAAAAGCTTTTATCCATACTTTCTTTTTAAATTTGTCAATGTTCCGATATTCTGAAACTATATCTGGATGCTGTTGTAAATATGCATTGAACGCTTGTGTGTCTTTATTTTTACTAATAGCCTTATTAATCTTGTCAAATAGATCTTTTAATTCCTTAGTGTTTAACACCTGCTCTTTTTCTTTTTTTATTAGCTCATTCAATTCATCCTGTGTTCTCAGCATTACCGACGTGCTTCCATCTTTGGCAACAAGTCGAATTTCATTTTTTGCCCCAAAAAATCCATTATTTCCCAAAGATTCACTTATGTTGGCATAATTATTATGATCTATTACACCTTTCTGCATATATAGCGATTTTTCCAACAATTCACTATACTTCTTCTCGTACTCTTCAATCAACTCAGAAGTTTTTCCAGAAGTAACCATAGAATATACTTTGGAATTAAATAACGTATTATAATCCAATTCTTCTTCCTTTAGTGCACATTGTAATTCCGAGTCATGTAATTTAGCTTCTATGTCTTTTAAACACAAAAATAAATCTTTCTTCGTATACTCCCAATCATTTAACATACTACTTTCTGCATCAAAACTGCTTCTACTCGAATATTTTAATAAGGCTTTTATTTTTCCAAACATTGCTTCTCTGCTTTGATCAATATTTTTATAAATTTGTATATATTGCCTTCTTAACAATTCATTTGCCATCAACGTTCCTTGATTTTCATACGCATTTTCATCAAATGGGTTAATAACCATTATTGTCTCCGGGCTAATTGCCACTGCGCCCTCATCTGTAATTGAATATTTGCTTTTACAACCATAAACTTTTTCTTCTACTGTTTTCCTATCCCTAATCGCTTCAAATGTTTTTGCAAATGAGGACTTCATCGTCCCGTTCGGAGCATAAATAACTGCTATATTATTCTTAGAAAAATCAATATTTTGCTGCATTTTTTGAATTCCATAGCAGTTTTCCAAATCTAATGTTAACACATTCATATTATATTTTTCACTCCATAATTCTTATGCTGTTCTTTTCAAAATTTCCCGGATAAGATAACGAAATAATTGCATTTTTAAAAGCTATTGTATATGCAAATATTGTTCCTTCGCCAAAACGATCATGATACACTTTTCTTCCATCTGAATCAATTTTTATTTCATCTGGAATATCGTTTAAATATGGAAATTTAGCAGATTTTGTTTGACAATTAGGCAAACTCACTTCAATAGCTATTACTTGACCTTTTCCAGCAATTGGACTATACACCAATGCTCCAGGCGAAATAACCTGATTTTTCTCTTTTTCCGCAAAACCTTTTTGTTGTTCCATTCTACTTATTTTTTCATTGATCGCCGTACCTATATACGCTTTCCATCTCGGTGCGTTTAAAATATCTCTTCTAGTTTCACACAGTAAAATTAATTCCCGCAATTTTTCCGGACTAGCATGACCAGTTCTAAACATTGCCATAAAATATTCTCTATATTGCGCTAATGTTAACGGCACAATATCCAATCTCTGCTTTATATCTCCTCGTGCATACCAAATTCCATGTCTGAATGTTTCTGCTGTATTCGTATCTATTTTTACTGCAATAAACATTCCATAAACTGGCTTATCGTATTTTAAAACCGCATCTGATACATGTCTTCTTACAGGCTCTCCCTCCATTGCTTCCTGGCGTGATGATGTAGACATCGTAACTTCTGTTAAAATTGTAAAATCGTTAAATTCACAATACAGATCACCTTTTCCACCGCCTGCTGCAGATACCGGGAGAAAATCCGAATCAAGTTTAAATCCTCTTACCTCATAAGGTTTATTGACCATATGATCTATAGCTAAAGATGCTCTCCATAAAATCCATTCTAAATATGCTGGTGTTTCATCTTTTGGTACTTCTATAACATTGTCATCATCATATGTATGCTTCCCACCACCTTTGATCAACAATTCCATATAATCAGCAATTTCTTGCCATTGATTACATTGCTCTTTTGCATATTGAATTTCGTCTGTTTTGGATAGCAAATCTTCTAATCGCCGTCTGGCAATATTAATTTCTGTCGCAGTGTTCAACGGAAGATCAGAAATATCAAACAAAATTTGTCTGCTTTTCATTTGCTTCATTAAGTCATTCAGTAATACTTTAGCTGTATCTTCATTATCTGTTGGTAATTCTGCACCCTCGCATAGTCGCTTATATTGAATCATTAGAGATTCTTCATTTGATGTTGACTTTGCTAATTTCTCAGCCAAAATATGCTTAGCCGGAGCAATAACCATTCCTCTTCCTTTTCGTTGCAATATTCCAGAAATACGTAGGTAACGCATGTTCATGTCACTATAGTCAAGAAAATTATCTGCCTTCTTATCATAGTACCTTCCACGTTCTGTAACTTCCTTCTTGTCAAAGTTACGTTTTGATAAAGCTTGTTTTCTACGAGCACGCAAATCCAAAATATTATCCACGATCTCTCCAATTGAATAACTCGGATTGGTTGTATGTCCCCATAATGCAAACTCTATTCTTGCAATCTCTGAGCTTCCTGTTCGCTTCTCTAACTCCAACATAATTGCCAATATCCATCTCAATGGAGAAAAATAAGACTTTCCATCTGGCATAGCAAATTGTTCAACACTTAATGCTCTTAAATAGCATTCTTGTACTGCCGGATATGTATCCGCCTTTAAAAATGTTCGTCCAAAAGGTGTTATATCATCCAGATTTCCCAGTTCATTCTGATCTCCATCCTTTTTCTTCACTTGTGGATAAATAAAACCATTTTTCGAAAACATCAAACGCCATTTACGTGCATGACTGCCAGATGTATCTTTCCCAACTTCATTTTGAATAATTCCTTGATCATTAAGAAAGTTCATAAAGCCAATTTCATTCTCTTTCCCACGAAGTTTTCCCACATATGGCGAATTTGCAAACGCTTTAAAACCTTCCTGTATTCTATTTGGATTCCGTAATCCGGTATTACCCACTAACCAAATATCTATTTTTTCTTCCATACATCTTCTCCATTAAACCCAACAAATAAATATTCTTGTACTTTATTTCTATTTGTCTTAGCATGTTTTTGATTTCCAAAAGAATATGTGTAATCTATCGGCACCACTTCCACATGTTCCTTATATTTTGACATAAGTGCAACCATTTCATCTTGTGTTGGTTGACTGTTTGAGGAATAAGATACAATCAAAATACTATTCGAAAACTTTTTAAACAACTTATCAAATGCATCTGCAGCACCTTTTCTAGTTGAAAACGGTGTAGGATATGATTTAAATTTCTTTGTTATTGTATTTTCCTGTATTTCTACACCTTTCCAATCTCGTGCCAACCCTTCAACAAAATGGTATCTACGGACATACTCATTGTCTGACAATGGAGAATAATACGGTGGATCAATATATACTAAATCTGGACGTTTAATTTTTACTTCCATTGCATCTCCATGTTTAGATTTATTTTCACACCCATTATCAAAAATTGCATTATTGATACTTTCCACAGCTTCCAGAAATTGCTGTTCTAAAGATTTCTGTAAATCCTTTCTTCCATCATTATATCGATCTCCGGTATATGTAAAAATTCCTCTCGGTCTTTTCTTCGTGCAGGCTCTAATCAATGCTGTCATTGCAATTGCTTTCTTATATTGATCTCTAATACCAGCGATATTAGTTCTTAAAATATCTATTAACTTATTCTCTTCATCCTTATAATACAGACCTTGAAAGGTCTCTTCTACAAAATGATCAGACTCTTTTTTTTCGATTAATAACTTTTTTGCCTCGTCCAATGGTAATACAACACTATTATTTTCCACCATTGCTTTAGTAAAGGTTGCTGACATTGCCATATAATCATTGCTAATCACAGTTTTTCCCTGCGTTTTAAACATATAGCCAACAATTCCAGATCCAGAAAACAAATCTACTACCGTATTAAAATCAAATTGTGAAGCCACCGCCCAAATTTGTGGTAATAATTTGCTTTTTGAACCCATATATCTAGTTGCCGGATATTTCATTACCTGTTCAGGCAAAGGTTTCGGAACAATTTTTAACATAGTTTTCTGTTTTGGCAAAATATCTACTATTATATCTTCACCTTTCCGTTTACTACCATTACAAGAGATATACCTTTTTGTCTGAATAACCTCAATCTTATAATCAGCATACAATTCATGAACCAATGGATGATTGGAATTTGTTAATAATACATGGCATCCTAACTCCTGTAATCTTTTGACTTCCTTCGCCAATTCTATATGATCTTCTTCATAAAATTGTTCTTTTGTATACCGCTTAAAATCCGAGTATTCTGATATGGGTAAATACGGAGGATCTAAAAAGACAAAATCTCCTGGTTCTGCATATTCTTTCAATACTGAAAGATAATCTCCACATGTTATAGTTGCTTTTTTTAACACTTCCGAAGCAGCGCATAAAGCTTCTTCATCGCAAAAATTAGGAGATTTATATTTACCAAAAGGAACGTTAAATTGACCTTTCTTATTAACACGATACAATCCGTTAAAACATGTCTTATTCAAATAAAGAGTTCTTGCTGCAGCTTCTTCCTTTTTTAATTTAAGCCAATCTAATGAACGTACTTCATAAAAATCTTCTTTTGTATTTTTATATTTTTTCAAGTATGAAATAACAACTTCTACATTATCCGCAACCTGCCGATACATATTGATCAGTTCTGGATTACTATCTGCAATTATTGCTTTATCCGGACTTAATGCAAAAAATAACGCACCACCGCCAATAAATGGCTCTATGTACTTTCCATATTTTCGAGGAATCTTAGGCATGATATCACCTAACATCTGAGTTTTTCCACCAGCCCATTTCATGATTGGCTTTGCATGTATCTGTTTTTCTTTCTTTAAAACTTGTTCCATCACGCCTTTTCCCCTTCAATCTCTATTATTTCCATGATATCACTGATATCGCATTTTAAAGCAGTGCAAATTTTCACCAGCACATCTGTAGTAACATTTTCATTTTTCCCAAGTTTTGCTACTGAAGCATGACTAATACCTGCAGCCGCACATAAATCCTTCTTTTTCATATCTCTATCAATAAGTAATTTCCACAATTTTTTATAACTAACTGCCATATTTTAACCTCAAACTCATTTTTCTAAAATATTGCTATGTCGTTATTCTATCATGCGACTTCAGCAGTATCAACATTTATTTCAGCGATCGCATACTTTTGTGCAAACATTCGTTCTTATTTTCGATATATTTATGATTTATAGTCGTCTATTTTTTTAATATAAAAATATACTCATGTGCCAACATTAAGAAGTTTCTTTCTTTTCCGTCCCAATAATCAGCTGATCGACAATTATGCTGTTCTTTTATAACAATTTCCTTAAGTTTAAATCCTGCATCAACAAATTTCTGCATAGAATTCATTCCTAGCGGCAACACATAACCTGCTCTCCGTATATCTCCGATCATAAATGCACATATTCCCTGCTTCTTCAGCACTCTATATGCTTCTCTTGCGACTTGCTCCAATACCGTCAAAAATTCCTCATATTTTAAGTGTGAAATATCTCCCGGAATTTTCTTACTGTATCGTATAATATCTGCGTATGGCGGATGTGTACAGATAAGGTCTATACTATCATCTTTTATAAACGATAATTCAGTTGCATTTCCTTGCTTTGTGAAAATTTTTGAGCTTTCTTGACAAGTAAAATTAAGATTTGTGTTAGATAGTTTGATGGCTTCGGAATTTATATCAACACCAATAGCATTTCTTCCTAATAACTTTGCTTCTATCAATGTTGTACCGCTGCCCAAGAATTGATCTAGTATCCAATCATTTTTCTTTGAATAACGTAAAATAAGGTTTCTGGGAATGTATGGGGACCAATTTCCTCGATATTTTCCCGAATGTGTAGCCCAACTTCCTCTTTCTGGAAAGGACCATATTGTTGTGTCTTCCAATTTGAATTTTTCTGGTGCTTCTCTTATAAAAATCTCCCCTTTCTTTTTGCTCATTATACTTCCGCCATATTTATTTGTCCATAAAAAATCTCCATTCAAATATTAAATATCGCTAAACATTTGAACAGAGATTTCTTATTCATTACAAATATATAATTTCTTTCAACACAATTTCTTCTGCGCAGACTTTGATATTCTTTATCAATCCAAAGACTGGTAAATCACATAAAAATAATATTTTTAATCTTAAGATACAGAAAAACCCCAGAAGCCTAAGCTTCTGGGGTATATATCTGAATTGATATTCTGTTAACAGATTATGATTATTCGATGATCTTAGCAACCTTTCCAGATCCAACTGTACGTCCACCTTCACGGATAGCGAATCCAAGACCCTCTTCCATAGCTACTGGGTGAATCAGTTCAACTGTCATTTCTACGTTATCTCCAGGCATGCACATCTCTGTTCCTTCTGGCAGCTCGCAAACACCAGTTACATCAGTTGTTCTGAAGTAGAACTGTGGTCTGTAGTTGTTGAAGAAAGGAGTATGACGTCCACCTTCATCTTTTGTCAGTACGTAAACCTGGCAAGTAAATTTCTTGTGGCATGTTACTGTACCTGGTTTGATAAGAACCTGTCCTCTTTCGATTTCAGTTCTCTGGATACCACGAAGCAGAGCTCCGATGTTATCTCCAGCCTGAGCCTCGTCAAGAAGTTTACGGAACATTTCGATTCCGGTTACAACTGTCTTCTTAACATCCTCGTGGATACCGATGATTTCAACTTCGTCAGATACGTGAAGAGTACCACGCTCTACTCTACCAGTTGCAACAGTACCACGTCCTGTGATAGAGAATACGTCCTCTACTGGCATCAGGAACGGCTTATCTGTATCACGCTGCGGATCCGGGATCCACTCGTCAACAGCATCCATAAGTTCCATGATCTTGTCTCCCCACTCTCCGTCTGGATCTTCCAGAGCTTTCAGAGCAGATCCCTGGATAATCGGAGTGTCATCTCCTGGGAATTCATACTCATCAAGGAGTTCACGGATTTCCATTTCTACAAGTTCAAGCAGCTCTTCGTCGTCTACCATATCGCATTTGTTCATGAATACTACGATGTACGGTACACCTACCTGACGGGACAGAAGGATATGCTCTTTTGTCTGAGCCATAACTCCGTCTGTTGCAGCTACTACAAGGATAGCTCCATCCATCTGAGCAGCACCAGTAATCATGTTCTTAACGTAGTCAGCATGTCCTGGGCAGTCAACGTGTGCATAGTGACGTTTCTCTGTCTCATACTCAACGTGAGCAGTAGAAATTGTGATACCACGCTCTCTTTCTTCCGGAGCTTTATCGATGTTCTCGAAATCGACAGAAGCGTTACCTTCTACTCTGTGAGAAAGTACTTTTGTGATAGCAGCTGTCAAAGTAGTTTTACCGTGGTCAACGTGACCGATGGTTCCGATGTTAGCATGCGGTTTTGTTCTTTCAAATTTAGCTTTAGCCATTTTGAATATCCTCCTTATTATATCGCCTGTTTTCAGGCATTTCTACTAGGTCTCGATTTTACTCGGTTAATTCTGATTATATTTCAAATCCCTTGAATTTTCAAGCCTTTTATAGGATTTTTATTAATCGTTCTTATTGGAAAGAATTTTTTCCTGTACAGACTTCGGTACCGGCTCATAGCTCTCGAAGAACATAGAGTAGTTACCACGTCCCTGAGTTCTGGAACGAAGGTCTGTTGAGTATCCGAACATCTCGGACAACGGTACATATGCACGAACGATCTTTCCACCTCCCAGGTCATCCATACCTTCGATACGTCCACGACGTGAGTTGATATCACCAATGATATCTCCCATATACTCTTCAGGCATTGTTACTTCCACCTTCATGATAGGCTCAAGCAGGATCGGAGATCCTTTCTTCATAGCATCCTTGAATGCAAGAGAACCTGCAATGTGGAATGCCATTTCACTTGAATCGACTTCATGATAAGATCCGTCATATACGTTTGCGTAAACACCTACTACCGGGAATCCGCCAAGGATACCGGACTTCATAGCTTCTTCGATACCTTCGCCTACGGCCGGAATGTATTCCTTCGGAATAGATCCACCAACGACACTGGATTCAAATTTGTAAGTTTCCTCACCATTGACATCCATTGGCTCGAATTTAACTTTACAGTGTCCATACTGTCCACGACCACCGGACTGTTTTGCATACTTGCTGTCTACATCAACCGGTTTTGTAATGGATTCTTTGTATGCTACCTGCGGAGCACCAACGTTTGCTTCTACCTTAAATTCACGAAGAAGTCTGTCTACGATGATCTCCAGGTGAAGTTCTCCCATTCCTGCAATGATGGTCTGACCTGTTTCCTGATCAGTATGTGCACGGAATGTCGGGTCTTCTTCTGCCAGTTTTGCAAGAGATTCTCCAAGTTTACCCTGGGAAGCTTTTGTCTTAGGCTCAATTGCAAGCTCGATAACAGGCTCTGGGAATTCCATGGATTCCAGAATTACCGGATGCTGTTCGTCACAGATAGTATCACCTGTTGTTGTGAACTTAAATCCGATCGCTGCTGCGATATCTCCGGAATATACCTTGTCAAGTTCCTGTCTCTTATTTGCATGCATCTGAAGGATACGTCCTACACGTTCCTTTTTATCTTTTGTTGCATTCAGTACATAGGATCCTGAATTAACAGTTCCTGAATATACTCTGAAGTAAGCAAGCTTACCTACGAATGGGTCAGTCATGATCTTGAATGCAAGTGCAGAGAACGGTTCCTCATCTGAAGAATGTCTTACGACTTCGTTTCCATCCTCATCCACGCCCTGGATCGGCGGGATATCTGTCGGAGCAGGCATGAATTCGATGATTGCATCCAACAGTTTCTGTACACCTTTGTTTCTGTATGCAGTACCACAGCATACCGGAACGGCTGTACACTCGCATGTAGCTTTTCTCAGAACAGCCTTTAATGCATCGATGGACGGCTCTTCACCTTCCAGGTATTCCATCATCAGGTCGTCGTCAAGCTCACAGATCTTCTCAACCAGTTCTGTGTGATAAAGCTCAGCTTCATCTTTCATGTCTTCCGGAATCTCTGTAACGGAAATGTCATCACCCTTTTCATCATTGTAGATGTAAGCTTCCATTTCCATCAGGTCGATGATTCCCTTGAAATCGTCTTCTTTACCGATTGGCAACTGAAGACAGATTGCATTTTTTCCAAGTCTGGTACGGATCTGATCTACTGCATTGTAGAAGTCAGCTCCCAGGATGTCCATCTTGTTGATGAATGCCATTCTCGGAACGTTGTATGTGTCTGCCTGACGCCATACGTTTTCAGACTGAGGCTCTACTCCACCCTTGGCACAGAACACACCTACAGCACCATCCAGTACACGAAGTGAACGCTCTACTTCTACAGTAAAGTCAACGTGTCCAGGAGTATCAATGATATTGATACGATGCTCCAGGGCTCCTGCCTTCGGCTTTGTATGATCTTCCAAAGTCCAATGGCAAGTCGTGGCAGCTGAAGTGATTGTGATACCTCTTTCCTGCTCCTGTTCCATCCAGTCCATGGTAGCAGTACCTTCGTGAGTATCTCCAATCTTATAGTTAACACCGGTATAATAGAGGATACGCTCTGTCAGCGTAGTCTTTCCAGCATCGATGTGAGCCATAATACCGATGTTTCTGGTTCTCTCTAATGGATATTCTCTTCCAGCCAAGATTGTTTCCTCCTATTAGAATCTATAATGAGCAAATGCCTTATTAGCCTCTGCCATCTTATGCATGTCTTCTTTCTTCTTTACGGATGCTCCAGTGTTGTTTGCTGCATCCAGAATTTCGTTCGCCAGTCTTTCTTCCATTGTCTTTTCTCCTCTGTTACGAGAATACAATGTGATCCAGCGAAGTGCCAGAGCCTGTCTTCTGTCAGCTCTAACTTCGATCGGCACCTGATAAGTCGCTCCACCGATACGTCTTGCCTTTACTTCCAGTACTGGCATGATGTTGTTCATTGCTTCTTCGAACACTTCGATAGCCGGCTTCTCAGCCTTTGCCTCAACTCTTTCAAACGCACCGTATACAATCTTCTGTGCGACACCTTTCTTACCATCCAGCATGATGTTGTTGATAAGTTTGGTCACAACTTTATTGTTGTATATCGGATCCGCTAATACATCTCTTTTCTGAGTATGTCCTTTACGTGGCACGGTCCTTCCCTCCTTAATCATATTTACCGGGTCTCTCCCGGGATTAATTCATCGGTACTCACATGTGTCTCTCTATGCATGTGCTCGCGGCCGCGGGACTAAGTTCTATGTTAATCCGCAACCTTCCTCATCAGGCGGCGTACGCCCGACAAGATACGATAGTCATAGTTCTGTTTGTGATACGATTTAACTGTTTAGTTACTTTCTTATTTTGCGTCTTTCGGTCTCTTCGCACCATATTTGGAACGAGCCTGTCTTCTCTTGGCAACACCTGCTGTATCAAGTGTACCTCTGACAATATGGTATCTGGTACCTGGTAAGTCTTTTACTCTTCCTCCACGGATCAGAACAACGCTATGCTCCTGAAGGTTGTGTCCTTCTCCTGGAATGTAGCTTGTTACTTCGATTCCGTTAGACAGACGAACTCTGGCGATCTTTCTCAGAGCTGAGTTAGGCTTCTTCGGTGTAGCGGTCTTAACTGCTGTACACACACCTCTCTTCTGAGGAGAAGCTACATCTGTTGCACGCTTCTGAAGTGAGTTGTATCCCTTCTGAAGTGCCGGAGCTGTAGATTTCTTTACAGAAGTCTGACGTCCCTTTCTAACTAACTGGTTAAATGTTGGCATTCTTTTTCACCTCCTATGATTCTTCGTTGCTCTGTCTGACTGACAGAGTTGGTTGCAGATAATCTAAGTTATCTTTGTTTTTGCGCACAAAAAACACTGCGTATTTATGCACGCTTGATTAGTTTATTACGTTTCACGCGAAAAGTCAAGTCTTTTCTTATAATATCAGGCACCACAGAGGTAATGTAACCAGTGACAAAATCGTGGTCACAAAGATCATTGCGGTTGCGTAATCCTCATCTCCGTCATACTTGGATGCCAGCAGTGCCGTGGTGATCGGGGTCGGCATACCTGCGATGATTACCGTCACTCCTTTCAGAAGCGGATCCACCGGTAACAGGAAGGTCACCCCATACAGGATTGCTCCAATTCCGATCAGTCTCATAAACACATAATATACCAGTGTTTTATCCAGAAGTGTCTTCACCCGCTTCATATCCATTTCCGCCAGCATCATTCCGACCAGCATCATACTGATAGGTGTATTACAGTTGCTGACCTTTTCGATGGTATTTGCAATACAGGTCGGGAATTCGATTCCCGCGATCATTACGAGCATGCCCAGATAAATAGAAACGATACAGGGATGGGTCATTACTTTCTTAAATAAATGTTTTTCTTTGCCATTCATATAACAGGAAGACCCGATGGTCCACATCACAATTCTTACCGGCAGCATAAAAACCGATGCGTAAAACACGCCCTGCGATCCATAGATTCCCTCTATGACAGGATTTCCCAGGAATCCTCCGTTGGAAACGATGGTTCCATAACGAAGCGGACTTTTACGACTGCCGTGTATTTTCCGATAACTTGCATAACTGACGCCGATCGAGATTAGATTATATCCCACCGACATCAGCAAAATTTCTAAAAAAGAAAGGAGCATGCTCTGCTCCCACTTTAATTGAAAGGAATGAAAAATATTGAACGGAAGCGTAATATATAAACAAAAATCTACGAATTGTTTTCTTGCCGTGCCGCCTATGATTTTCCTCTTGCGCACCCAAAATCCAAGGGCCACAAGAAGGAACATCATAAGCTGCATATTGATCATATTTTCCAATACCATATTAATATGCCTTACCCCAATACACCATGTGTTTCGCCGGTTTTCCGCAACATACGCATACATCAGACAGGTGATCTTCTTTTTCCGGGATACATCTGGAAGATGCGCCGCCGGTCTGTGCCTTGATCTCATCTTCGCATGCTTCTTCTCCACACCACATTGCTTTGATGAAGCCCTGTTTTTCCTGGAATTCTGAAATCATTTCTTCCATAGAAGTTGCTTCACTGATATGTGCATCCAGATGTGCTTTTGCACGTTCAAACATTTCTTTCTGGATGGTTTCCAGAATTTCTCCTAATTTTGTCTCGATCTCATCCATGGAAACAACGATCTTTTCTCTGGTATCACGGCGTACCACAACCACCTGGTTGTTTTCGATATCTTTCGGTCCGATCTCGATACGGGTCGGGATTCCCAGCATTTCCTGCTCACTGAATTTCCATCCCGGACTCTTCTCAGAATCGTCGATCTTCACGCGGTATCCTGCTTTTTTCAGTGCATCCATCAATGCAGTTGCCTTATCCAACACACCTTCTTTGTGCTGTGCGATCGGAATCACTCTGGTCTGTACCGGCGCGATTCTCGGCGGAAGGACCAGACCGCTGTCATCTCCGTGAACCATGATGATCGCTCCGATGATTCTGGTAGACAGGCCCCAGGAAGTCTCGTAAACACTGTGCAGTCCGTTATTCTTATCTGCATATTTGATTCCAAATGCATCCGGGAATGCATTTCCGAAGAAATGGCTGGTTGCAGACTGCAGTGCTTTTCCATCATGCATCAGTGCCTCGATGGTATAAGTATCCTGTGCTCCCGCAAATTTTTCGCTCTCTGTCTTTCGTCCGGAAACGACCGGGATTGCCAGATCATCCTGCACAAAGTCACGATAAACTCTCCACATCTGAACCGTACGTTCTTCTGCCTCTTCATAGGTTGCATGGATGGTATGACCTTCCTGCCACAGGAATTCTCTGGAACGAAGGAACGGTCTTGTGGTCTTTTCCCATCTTAATACAGAACACCACTGGTTCCATACCTTCGGCAGATCACGATAAGACTGTACTGTTTTGCTCCACACATCGCAGAACAACGTCTCAGAAGTCGGACGGATACAGAATCTTTCCTGAAGCGGTTCCATTCCCCCATGTGTAACCCATGCCACTTCCGGCGCGAACCCTTCGATATGATCTTTTTCTTTCTGAAGCAGACTTTCCGGGATCATAACCGGCAGATATACATTTTCTACTCCTGTTTCTTTAAATCTTTGATCCAGGTCTGCCTGGATATTTTCCCAGATTGCATATCCGTTCGGCAGATAATTCAGACATCCTTTTACTCCGGAATAATCACAGAGCTTTGCTTCGCGTACTACATCGGTATACCATTGCGCAAAATCCACATCTCTGGAAGTAATGGATTCTACCAGTTTCTTTTCCTTTGCCATTTCTTTTCTCCTTTATATTTTTTACTTAAAAATGTACTTGTATCTTTTATTATGTTTTAAACCAGTCATGTTCCCGTCCCATTTTAGGTTCCACGAAATCCGTTTCATGTTCTGTTCGAACAACTTCTTCACATAACAAAAGAAAACCGCCCAAACATCCAATCCCATAGGGACCGAATCTCTCGGCGGTACCACCCTGATTAATGTCACTGCACCTGCCTCATCCGAAACAGTTTCATCCTTCGTTTCCCTGATGGAGCTTTCTGACATTCACTCTTTTCTCTTTAACGCAGAGAATACGCCTCATTTTCATGAAGCGGCTCCGGGGCCGGTTCCATACTGCTGCACAAAGACTTTCACCATCCGTCTTCTCTCTGAAGTGTGCCGGTATTTACTATTCCCTTTCTTCGCCTGTTATCATTGTGATTCTACCCGATAAATATTGCTCTGTCAAGCTTCCCCTTGCATCATTTCCCGCAAATTTCGGGTCATCGCTTCCGAATCATCGCGTTCAGAGATTGCTCCGCGTAAATCCTTACTTTCGAATCTCCAACAGCTTCTCCCGAAGTTCTCCTTCCATCCGCAACATTTCATTTTCTGCTTCCAGACGTTTCTTTCGTCCCTCTTCCTGAATCTGCATCACCTCATCGAAGGTACTGATCAGGGACGCATTTGTCTGCTGCAGAGTTTCGATATCTACGATTCCACGCTCGGATTCTTTCGCCGTTTCCACGGTAGCCAGCTTTAATTTCTCTGCATTTTTCTTCAGCAGCTCATTGGTCATATCTGTCACTTCTCTCTGAGCTGCTGCCGCCTGACTGGAATGTTCCACTCCGAGAGCCAGAACCATCTGGCTCTTCCACAGCGGAATCGTATTCACCAGCGTGGACTGAATCTTTTCCACCATCATGGTATCATTGCCCTGAACCAGACGAATCTGCGGAGCCGTCTGCATGGCGATGGTCTTGGTCAGCTCCAGATCATGAAGCTTCTTCTCAAAGCGGTTACACATGGCATCCAGATCTCGTGCTGCCTGCGCATCCTCTGCCAGACCGGTCTGTTCTGCCTTTTGCAGAAGTTCCTGCAACTCTGTGGTACGTACCTGTGCCAGCTTCTTCTTACCTGCCAGCACATACATGGTCAGTTCTTTGAAATAAGTAAGATTCAGTTCATACATCTTGTCCAAAAGCGCAATATCCTTCATCAGCAGGACCTGATGATTCTCCAGCACCTTGCAGATCTGGTTTACATTCGCCTCTGTCTTCGCATATTTTGCCTTCATGGTTGCCACTTTATTCGAAGCCTTTTTAAACAGTCCGCGGAATCCTTTTTCCTCTTCCTCGTCAAAGTTTTTCAGCTCTTTGACCACACCAGTCAGCAGATCCCCGACTTCTCCCATATCTTTGGTCTTTACATTTTCCAGAGCTGTCTCTGAAAAATCCGCCATCTTTTTCTGGGTTCCTGCACCGTACTGCAAGATCATGGCAGAATTGGTCAGGTCGATCTGAGCTGCAAATGCATCCACCGTCTTTTTCTCTTCTTCTGAAAGAATGCTGTCGTCAAACGCCGGTTCTTCCGGTGCAGCAACTGCTGCCACTTCCTGTTTTTCCTCTGCCGCAAACGGTTCCAACGTCAGGGTTGGGGTTGTATCAAATTCCTTAAATTCTTCGCTCATAAATTTCTCCTGTTCTTTATCTGTCAAAACTATGTCACTCTTCCTTTTTCTGAAAATCATCCGGTCCCAGGCCTTCCTGTGCCAGCATCATTTTCAGCACAGAAATATCGGAAGATACATCCCACGCCGTTTCCTGAAACAGGCTGTCCAGCAGTTTTTCAAAAGCTGTATTCAACGTATCCAGGGTCTCTTCTATCTCCCGTTTGGATGTTGCAATATTTTCTCCCTGTACCGGCTGACGATCCAACTCTTCGTAAGCCTCCAACAATTTCAGCGTCGTCGGCAGGTAATAACTCATCAGTTTCTGCGTCTCTCCCACGACCTGAGGATTCTGCTCTACCCGATCAAAGATTCGGCCGATGAGCATCTCCATCCGTGCAATCTTTGCGGAAATCTCCTCGCCCGGAATCGCATCATTGCAGGCATGGATCTTCCTGATATATTCTTCCCCTTTTCTGACAATCGCTTCCACTTCCGGAGACAGATCTTTCTTCCGCTCCTCTGAAGTCACGCCCTCTGTTGACTGCACTTTCTTATCTTTCGCTGCACCGGCTGTCGCACCGGATTCTGCTTTGCCTGCTTTCGTTTCTTCCTGACGTTTCCGGTATTCCTCCATCACGCTCCGGTACTGTTCGTAAGCCTGATCACTGAGCATCAGACATTTTTCCTGGGCATCCAGTCTTCCCTGACTGAACCATCCGCTCTCAATCATTTTCTTTACATCTTTTAAGACCTGTTTTGGCTTTTCACCGGTTTGTTCCGCCAATTCTTTCAGATCACAGTACTCTCTGCTGCCCAGAATCTTCTGATAATTCCGGAATCGTTTTACCAGCCCCAGCTTTTTCACGCCTCCGGCTGCAATCCCTGTTCCCACCAGAAACAACACACCAAATGTCACGATCAGCGCCCAGAATCCGGCACTGACAATCCCTCCTGTCAGCAACTGCACCACCGCCAGCATCAGTGACATTCCGAGAAATACAATTCCGATGCCACCGCCGGCGATCGCCAGCGCAATTCCACCAGCCTTTGCTCCTGTGGTCTTCCCGTACAGTTCCACTCCGGTTTCCCCATATGCGTCTCTGTGCGTATCTCCATCTGTATGCGTATATGAGGAACCATGATTCTCTCTTCCGGTTCGTCCCGCTTCCTTTGTCTCATTATATTTATAACCAAGATCCTGATCAAACCCTACTGGATCGACTCCGCGCGACGTCCGCTGTCCACCATGCATGGCCGCATCGATTGTATTGGTGATCGTCTGGTTTAACCGGGTGAAATCCCAGGAATCTACAGCGTCCTGTACGGATCTTCGAATTTCTTCTCCAAATCGTTCCCAATCTCCGTTCTCCATGAAAACCTCCCATTCCATTGACAAGATATCTTCTTTGTAAGATAATCTTTTTTGTACGATATTTTCGTACTCCGCAGAATCTGCCACCGGCAGCTTCTTTCGGATGCCTTGCAACTTAAAAAGGTGTGCTGAACACTTTCTTTCATATGCTTTGGCAGCTAAATTTAGTATAATCAGATTTTAAGTATGAGTCAAGAAACAGTCAAGAAACGGATGGTGAATTATGAACCCTGAAATTATATACGAAGATAAATATATCATTGTCTGTGTGAAACCCGCCGGAATCGCAACACAGAGCAAAAAAATCGGAGCCGAAGACATGGTCAGTCTTCTGAAAAAGCACCTGGCAGAGGAATCCGGATCCTCCGGAGAACCTTACCTGGCGGTAATCCACCGTCTGGATCAGCCTACTTCCGGTCTTCTGGTCTTCGCCAAGACAAAAGAAGCCGCAAGAGATTTAAACCGACAAATCCGCGAAAAAACATTCGGAAAATTTTATCTAGCGGAACTTCGCAGCATTCCCATCCCAAGGGAGGGAACTCTGGAGCATTACCTGGTCAAGGATCCACACAAAAATATCATGCATGTCTGTGATGCCGATACACCGGGAGCCAAGCTAGCCCGTCTTTCTTATGCCGTTGTTCAGATCAATGACGATTCCAGTTGTATCGCAGAAATCGCTCTTGATACCGGACGCCAGCACCAGATCCGTGCACAGATGAGCGCGATCCACTGTCCGCTTGCGGGAGATTCCAAATACGGAGCACCGGATCCGCAGCATAAGACTCTGGGACTGTATGCCTGTCGTCTGACCTTCCGGCATCCCCATTCTCAGAATGCATTGTCTTTCAAATGGGATCCATTTCGCTGATGGAAATAGAGTTACAGTTCAAAAAATCCCAAAAGAGCTGCCCGCAAACCTGTGCGGACAGCTCTTTTTTACATTTCCCTCTTACATTCTTAACTTACTGTTTTCCCTATGAAGTCGTATCGATCGTGTCTTACAGTTCGTTGATTGCAATTGCTTCAGGTTCTTCCTGTAAAAGTTCTTCGTATTTTACAAGAATCGTCGACTGAATCTTCTCACGAGTTGAAGAATTGATTGGATGTGCAATATCGCGGTACTCACCGTCTACCGCTTTCTTACTGGGCATTGCAATAAACAATCCCTTTTCTCCCTCAATCACTTTGATGTCATGAACTACAAATTCATCATCAAGTGTAATGGAAACCACTGCTTTCAGCTTCCCCTCTTTTGCAACTTTCCTTACGCGTACATCCGTGATTTTCATACCCTCCCAGCTCCTTTCAACATGCTGTATCTTCCGATGAACTATTATAAGGCGTATCTTTCGTTCTTTTCGATAACAACCTTCACGCCGTTTTCCCCGACATGGCGTGTATTTGCTCTGATTGTTCCACGACTTTCCACGATGCAGTTTTCAATGTAAGTATTGTCGCCAAGATATACATCATTCAAAATAATCGAGTTCTTGATCACGCAATTATTTCCCACAAATGTTCTCTTAAATAATACAGAGTTCTCAACATTTCCATTAATGATACTTCCGCTTCCTACCAGACAGTTCTTTACTACGGCTCCCGGATTGTATTTTGCCGGCGGCAGATCACTGACCCTGGAAAATACTTCCGGATACTCTTTAAAGAAATAGTTTCTGGTCTCAGGCTTGAGGAAATCCATATTGGTTCGGTAATAATCCTCCACTGTCGAGATGTTGCTCCAATAGTTCTCTATTTTATAACCGTATATCTTTTTCAGATTCTTGTAGCGAATCAGAATATCGGTTACAAAATCATATCGGTCTTCCTCCGCACAATGCTCGATCAGATCGATCAGAAGTCGTCTGCGGATAATATAGATTCCGGTGGAAATTGTGCGGGAATTTGCCACCATCGGTTTCTCTTCAAACTCTTCAATCCGAAAATTCTCATTCATATGCACCGTACCGAAACGGGTCGCATCCTCTCCCGGTGCAAGATCTTTGCATACCACAGTAATATCTGCCTTTTTATCGATATGATATTCCAGTACCTTGTTGTAATCCATCTTGTAGACGGCATCACCGGAGGTAATGATCACATAAGGCTCATGACACCGTTTCAGGAAATCCAGATTCTGATAGATCGCATCCGCGGTTCCCCGATACCAGTATCCATTGTCTGCCGTAATGGTCGGGCTGAAGACATAAAGTCCTCCCTGCTTTCTTCCGAAATCCCACCACTTGGAAGAGTTCAGATGTTCATTCAGTGATCTTGCGTTAAACTGCGTCAGTACCGCAACTTTCTGGATATGAGAATTGCTCATATTACTCAGTGCAAAATCAATCGCACGGTAGCTTCCTGCCACCGGCATCGCTGCCACTGCTCTCTTTGCTGTCAATTCCTGCATTTTCCTGCTGTTTCCTCCAGCAAGGATCAAACCTACTGCTCTCATGATCTTTCACCTGCCTTTATCAATGTTTCTCCGCCTCCAAGAACTCCGTCCTTGTAATCTTCCGGTGTTGTCACGCCACTGATGGCAGTATTCTTGCCGATCTGTACTCCCGATGGAATCACGGAATTTTCTCCGATCGTAACCAGACCATGATTATAAATATCCGGTTTTTCTTTATTTGGAATTTCGCCTCCGATACCGATCGTTACATGATCTCCGACCTTCGTATCCTCCGCGATAATCGCCTTGTCTACCACACATCCTTTTCCGATGGTCACGCCCTGCATGAGAATGGAATCTCTGACAACCGCGCCCTCTTCAATCGTCACCCCTGCTCCGATCACAGAATTGCGAACTTCTCCGTAGATCTCACAGCCATTGCTGATCAGGCTTCGTTCTACCATAGCCTGTCCGGAAATGTACTGCGGCGGAAGAGAGGCAGCATTGGTGTAAATCTTCCAGAATTCTTCATAAAGATTAAATTCCGGAATGATATCGATCAGTTCCATATTGGCTTCCCAGTAAGAACTTAAGGTTCCCACATCTTTCCAGTAGCCATTGTATTCATAAGCGAACATTCGCTTGTCCTGTCCGTGACAGTACGGGATGATATGCTTTCCGAAATCACAGTTCTCCTGTTTGGAGAGATCCAGAAGTGCCTGCTTTAATACCGGCCAACTGAAAATGTAAATTCCCATAGAAGCAAGATTGCTGCTCGGATGCTCCGGTTTTTCCTCAAATTCTTTGATCTGATGTGCATCATCCGTCACAACGATTCCAAAACGGCTGGCCTCTTCAATCGGAACCGGCATCGCCGCAATGGTCACATCCGCCTGATTCGCCTTGTGGAAATCCAGCATCACTTCATAATCCATTTTATAAATATGATCTCCGGACAGGATCAGTACATAGTCCGGATGAAAGGTCTCTATGTAATTCAGATTCTGGTAAATCGCATTGGCTGTTCCGGTATACCACTCACTGTTCCCACTCTTTTCATAGGGCGGTAAAATGGAAACTCCACCTACATTGCGATCCAGATCCCACGGAATTCCGATTCCGATATGGCTGTTCAGACGAAGCGGTTGATATTGCGTCAGAACGCCCACGGTGTCAACACCTGAATTAATACAGTTGCTGAGCGGAAAATCAATGATACGATACTTGCCGCCAAATGCAACTGCCGGTTTTGCTACTTTCGCCGTCAGTACTCCCAGGCGACTGCCTTGTCCACCTGCCAGAAGCATGGCAATCATTTCCTTTTTCATCATGTCGTCACCTCATTTCTAGTTAGTGCATTTATTATATCATACTTTCCATCATAATAAACATATTTTACAAAAAAACCACCGTTTTTTTACATCTTTTGTTTAAATAATACAATAAAGTGGCACTTGGTTTTTTTCCCATATCTAGTTATAATATATAGGAAAGCGTTCTAAAATATGACTATAATTTTAAAAGGAAGGAACTTGTATCATGTACAAGATAGATTTTCAGAAACCCATCCACATTCATTTCATCGGAATCGGCGGAATCAGCATGAGCGGACTGGCAGAGATTCTGCTGGAAGAGGGATTTGCCATCTCCGGTTCTGATATGAAAGAGTCTCCGTTGACCAAGCAGTTAGCGCAGAAAGGTGCCCTGATTTCTTACGGACAACGTGCAGAAAATATTTCCGACGATATTGACGTTGTGGTTTACACCGCAGCCATCCATAAAACAAACCCGGAACTGATGGAGGCCGTCTCCCGAAAGATTCCGATGTTGTCAAGAGCTGAACTTCTCGGACAGCTCATGACCAACTATAAGACACCGATCGCAGTTTCCGGAACCCACGGAAAGACGACCACCACTTCTATGATCTCTCATATCCTTCTGGAAGGCGATGAGGATCCAACCATTTCCGTAGGTGGCATTCTTCAGGCCATCGGAGGAAATATCCGTGTGGGACATTCACAGACTTTCATCACAGAAGCCTGTGAATACACCAACAGCTTTCTTCACTTTTTCCCGAAGATCAGCGTCATTTTAAATATAGAAGAGGATCATCTGGATTTCTTTAAAGATCTGGAAGATATCCGTCATTCTTTCCATCAGTTTGCAGCGCTTTTGCCTTCTGACGGAACTCTGGTGATCAATTCCGATATCGACAACTATTCGCAAATCTACGAAGGACTTTCCTGTAACGTTGTCACCTACGGTCTTCACCACGATGCGGATTACGGCGCATCCAACATCACTTTTGATGAAAAGGGTGCCGTATCTTTTGATTTGATCAAGCACGGAACCGTCACAGACCATATCGTACTGGCTGTTCCCGGCAACCACAACGTATCCAATGCCCTGGCTTCCATTGCAACTGCAGAGCTTTTAGGTATTTCCATGGATATCATCAAAGCCGGTCTTCTGTCCTTCCACGGAACAGACCGACGATTCGAATATAAAGGTACCTTCCAGGGTGTCACTGTCATTGATGATTATGCACATCATCCGACAGAAATCGCTGCTACCTTAAAAGCTGCACAGAATTACCCGCATAACACTCTGTGGTGTGTATTCCAGCCTCATACCTACACCCGCACCAAGGCATTCTTCCGTGAATTTGCCGAGGCATTATCCCATGCGGATCATGTGGTTCTGGCGGATATCTACGCTGCAAGAGAAACCGATGACCTCGGAGTCTCTTCCGAAGGACTGGCAGAAGAAATCAAAAAGCTAGGGGCAGACGCCACCTATCTTCCGAGCTTTGAAGCCATCGAAGATTTCCTTCGCGAAAAATGTATCCACGGGGATCTGTTGATAACTATGGGAGCCGGAGACGTTGTAAATGTGGGCGAAGACCTGCTTCACTAAAAGTTATCCACAGTTTCCACACAAAGTTATCTACAAAAAACCCTAAAGAGGCGGACAATTCCCTCTTTATTATCCATCCTCGCCAATGCTATAATACTTTTACACATAAAATATAGAGGGTGGCATTTCATGAAAAAATTAACGATCAGAAATAAATTTCAGAATAACGCAACGATGATCTCCAACGAGTTCATCGACCATTATATGACGGAGGCCAATGGCGAATTTGTAAAAGTTTATCTTTTTTTGCTGCGCCATCTTGACGATTCCTGTTTTGATATGTCGATCAGCCGGATCGCCGACTGCCTGAACAATACAGAGAACGATATCATCCGCGCATTCCGCTACTGGGAATCCCACGGACTTCTGTCTCTGGATTCTGACGCAGAGGGCAATATTACCGGCATCTGTCTCCAAAAGACCGCATCTGCGACCGGCATGAACGCGCAGGATCGCATCTGTTCTCCTGTCAGCCCGGCAGTTCCGGCCGGTTCCTTAGCAACTCCGGTTGTTCCGTCAACAGCTTCCGCACCGGAAGCCGTTCCGACAACGGACAAGCCCGCCGGAAGTTCCAAAGCGATTCCTCTGAATTCGTTCCGGACACAGCGGGAACTGAAAAATCTCTACATTATAGCGGAACAGTATCTCGGAAAGACCCTGACCGCAACAGAGATTGAGACGATTACTTATTTCTATAAAGAGCTGGGATTGTCAGCCGATATCATTGATTATCTTTTGGCATCCTGTGTCGAAAACGGTCATAAAAGCATTCATTACATACAAAAGGTAGCGCTTTCCTGGTCTGAGGCCAAGATCACAACGATTGAAGAAGCAAGGATGTACTCCTCCAGCTACAACAAGAACTGCTACACCGTTCTTAACGCATTTGGAATCAAAGGCCGTGCACCGGCCGCTTCTGAGGTTGCTTATATCGAGAAATGGACCGGAGAATATGGATTTACACTGGATATTATCAAAGAAGCCTGCGATCGAACCATCGCCGGAATCCATCAGCCCAGTTTCGAATACGCAGATCGTATTCTTTCCAAATGGTCCAAAAGCGGAGTCAGACATTTACAGGATATCGCTCCGTTAGATCAGGCTTTCCAGAAAGCCCGTTCAGAGAAGAAGGCTTCCAAAGCAGTTTCCGCTGCTTCCAAGAACCTGAACAACTTTGAGCGTCGCGCTTACGACATGGATTCTCTGGAAGCTCAGTTACTGAAAACAAACTGAAAAGATTCAAAGATTCATCAGACTCGATGATTCAATGATTTTAATATTTAACTTCATGTTTTACCATTCGAAAGGATTTGACATTTTGGGACTGCAACCATCACAGTATCAGGCAATCATGCGCATCTATGAAAAGCGTCAGTTTGTAAGCCACGACATTCAGACTTCCCGCTATCAGGAAGTCATTCGAAAAGTACCGGAATACAAACACGTTGAAGATGAAATATCCTCTGTCTCCGTACAATACGGTCGCAGACTCTTAAGCGGGGAAGAATCTTCTACCGGTTCTCTTCATGCTACGCTTGATTCTCTGAGCAAACAAAAGGAACGCCTTTTAACAGCCGGTGGTTTTCCCGAAGATTATCTGGAACCGGTCTATGTCTGCAAAGACTGCAAAGATACCGGTTATATTGGCAACCAGCCTTGCCATTGTTTGAAGAAGATGATGATAGAGACCTTGTATCAACAGTCCAATTTAACGTCTGTTCTGACACAGGAGAATTTTTCTACCTTCAATCTGAATTATTATTCTGACAGTTTTATAGATCCCAAGACCAACCGTTCTTCACGTGCCATTATGTTGGATGCACGGAAGACCTGTCAGGGATTTGTAACTGATTTTTCCGGTTCTTCTCCCAACCTGCTTCTTTATGGGGATGTAGGAATCGGGAAGAGCTTTCTGACACACTGTATCGCCAAGGAACTGATGGATCAGGGCTATTCTGTTCTGTACTTTTCCTCTCCCGACTTTTTCTCAGTCTTCGAGCGAATCACTTTCCACAAAGACGATACGGATGCCCGTGCAATTTATGAATATATTCGCGATTGCGATTTACTGATTATAGATGACCTTGGTACGGAGATGACCAACAGTTTTATCACCTCTACTTTTTTCTCCTGTATCAACGAAAGACTGCTCTCAAAAAAATCTACCGTGATCTCTACCAACATCACTCTGGACACACTTGCAGATCTTTATACCGAGCGAACATTCTCCCGAATCACCAGCAGTTATACGATGCTGAGACTCGTTGGAGATGATATAAGAATAAAGAAAAGATTAATGAACAGGGAGGACGCATAATGTTACGTCGAACAGAAAGAACCTTAGACAACATTCCAGTAGGATCCTTGGGGATGATTCCCCTCGTTGGCTGCCAGGATATGGGCGCCAAAGTCAATGACTATATCATCAAATGGCGAAAAGAGGATGCTCCGGAGCACACACAGGATATTGCTTTTTCCGGATACACAAGAGACACCTATCTGATTGATGCAGATGTCCCACGTTTTGGTTCCGGTGAAGCCAAGGGTATCATCAAAGAATCTGTCCGCGGTATGGATATGTATCTTCTGGTAGATGTGTGCAATTACAGCGTACGCTATTCTCTTACCGGCAATAAAAATTATATGTCTCCGGATGACCATTTCCAGAACTTAAAGCGTGTAATTGCCGCAATCGGAGGAAAAGCAAGACGTATCAACGTTATTATGCCATTCCTTTACGAAAGCCGTCAGCACAAGCGTAACGGCCGTGAGTCCCTGGACTGTGCCCTCGCACTGCAGGAACTGGTTCGTATGGGCGTAGACAACATCATCACCTTTGATGCCCATGATCCGCGTGTACAGAACGCAATCCCGCTTAGTGGATTTGAGACTGTCCCATCCACTTATCAGTTTATCAAAGGCCTTTTAAGAAAATATGACGACCTGAAAATCGATGCCGATCATATGATGGCAATCAGCCCGGACGAAGGCGGCACCAATCGTGCTGTATACCTTGCAAACGTCCTTGGACTGGATATGGGTATGTTCTACAAACGTCGAGACTACACAAAGGTTGTCAACGGACGCAACCCGATCGTAGCCCACGAATTCCTGGGATCTTCTGTAGAAGGCAAAGATGTAATCATCATCGATGATATGATCTCTTCCGGAGAAAGTATCATTGAAGTAGCTACAGAACTGAAAAAGAGAAAAGCAAAACGTATCTTCGCAGCCGCTACATTCGGACTGTTCACCAACGGAATGAAGAAGTTTGACGAAGCTTATGAAAAAGGCATCATCACCGGTATCCTGACCACCAACCTGGTATATCAGACACCTGAACTTTTGAGCCGTCCTTACTATATTAACTGCGATATGAGTAAATACATCGCTCTGATCATCGACACACTGAACCATGACGGTTCCATCAACGCTCTGCTGAATCCAAACGAGCGTATTCAGCATGTGCTTAAGAAATATGCTGACGGAGAGCCAATCTAAGAATCTAAGCACTGCTTAAATCAATCTTGTTCGGTATATTCTACCATTTAAAATCACTTCAGTCGGGGCAGAAATTCTGTCCCGGCTGTTTTTTCCTATGGGGCTATAGGACAAAATGTGCTGATGAAAAACATTATCCTCCCGCAAAAGGTTGCAACGGGAACCGCTGTTAGTATTCTGATAACCACAGACACAAAAATTCCCTCTAAAAAAGGAAAAGCCCCACTCTAATAAAGTGAGTCTTTTCCTTTTATTCTTCTGGAAGGGACTGCAGCCTTACACTAACGTTTCTCCTCTGCTGAGTGAATCTGTGACGGATCTGCCGGTCCACTACACATGCCGCATGCACCGCAGTTTCCACCGCAACTGTGCTTTCCTGCCTTTTTATCCTTATACAGGCTGCGGATCACAAGTCCAACAATCACAACCAGAACCAGTGCTACAAAAAATGTTCCAAGATTCATAAAATCCCCTTCTTTCGCTAAGCCTTTTTGTCAGATACCTGGAAACAAAGAGCGGATCTTTCTCTGATCCGCTCTGTTCTTATTCTAAATAACTCTATTCTTATTTATGTGCAGCCACACTGGAAATATTCGTCTTCAGAGAATTGCTTTCCTTGTATGGTCTGAACAGCATGTAGATAAATCCTACAATGATCAGTGCTGCAACGATCACACCAACACCGAATGTTCCGGTTGTGATCAGAGTTCCGATCTGGTAAATGCACAGGGATACAAGATATGCAAGACCACACTGATATCCGATTGCGAACCAGAACCATTTTGCACTGTTCATCTCACGCTTGATAGCTCCCATTGCTGCGAAGCAAGGTGCGCACAGAAGGTTGAATACCAGGAAAGAATATGCAGCAACCTGTGTCATGCTGTTTGCCAGATTTCCCCAGATTTCCGCACCATCTTCTGCTACTTCTGCAAAACCAAACAACTGTCCGAAAGTACCTACTACATTCTCTTTTGCTACAAGACCTGTGATTGCTGCAACTGCCATCTTCCAGTTACCCCATCCAAGAGGAGCAAAGATCCATGCGATCAGGTTACCGATCTTAGCCAGGATACACTCAGCCTGAGCAGCTTCCATTGCTGCACCTTCCAGACCATCGAAGTTCAGCATACCAAATCCTGCATCTGTCCATCCGAAGTTCAACAGGAACCAGACAATGATAGTAGACAGTGTGATGATTGTTCCGGCCTTTTTAATAAAGGACCATCCACGCTCCCACATACTTCTCAATACATTTCCAACTGTCGGCCAGTGATATGCCGGAAGCTCCATAACGAATGGTGCCGGATCTCCAGCGAACATCTTGGTCTTCTTCAGGATGATACCAGAAACGATAATTGCTGCAATACCTACAAAATAAGCACTCGGTGCTACCCAGGAAGCTCCATCAAACAATGCACCTGCGATCAGAGCGATGATCGGAAGTTTCGCTCCACATGGGATAAAGGTTGTTGTCATAACGGTCATCTTACGGTCACGGTCATTCTCAATTGTACGGGAAGCCATAACACCAGGAACACCACATCCGGTACCGATCAGCATCGGGATGAAGGATTTTCCTGAAAGACCGAATTTACGGAAAATACGGTCCATAATAAATGCTACACGCGCCATGTAACCACAGGACTCAAGGAATGCAAGGAAAATAAACAGTACCAGCATCTGAGGTACGAAACCAAGTACAGCACCAACACCGGAGATGATACCATCAACGATCAGTCCTGTCAACCAGTCTGCGCATCCGATTCCTTCAAAGAAGCTCTGCGCCGCCGGAATGATCCACTCACCAAACAACGTATCATTGGTCCAGTCTGTCAGAATGGAACCTACGGTTGTTACAGATACATAATATACAATATACATTACAACTGCGAAGATCGGAAGTGCCAGCCATCTGTTGGTTACGATTCTGTCGATCTTATCAGAAGTTGTCAGAGTTTCTTTGGATCCTTTTGTCAGACATCCGCCGATGATAGAAGCGATATAGTTATATCTTTCGTTGGTAATGATACTTTCGGAATCATCATCCATTGCGTTCTCTGCTTCTGTGATGATGCTTTCTACATTCGGTGCAGATTTCATTGCTTCACCGATCTTGTCATCACGCTCAAATAATTTGATTGCGAAGAATCTCTTCTGAGATTCCGGAACTTCACTGCCGAGTTTTCCTTCAATCTCATCCAGATAATGCTCTACTTCTGCTGCAAATTTATGAACCGGAGCTGCTGCATTCTTGCTATTTGCTGCTGCAACGGCTGCTTTTGCTGCTTCCTGGATTCCGGTACCTTTCAAAGCAGAAATTTCTACAACCTGGCATCCCAATTTCTTGGACAGCTCTTTGATATTGATCTTATCGCCTTTCTTTGCAACAACATCCATCATGTTGACGGCCATAACAACCGGGATTCCCAGTTCCATCAGCTGTGTGCTTAAGTACAGGTTTCTTTCCAGGTTGGTTCCGTCTACAATATTCAAGATCGCATCCGGGCGCTCTGTGATCAGGTATGTTCTTGCTACAACCTCTTCCAGCGTGTATGGTGAAAGGGAATAGATTCCCGGCAAGTCCATGATTACGACTTCCTTATCGCCTTTCCATTTTCCTTCTTTTTTTTCAACAGTTACTCCAGGCCAGTTACCTACAAACTGGTTTGCTCCTGTCAATCCATTAAACAGTGTTGTTTTACCACAGTTCGGATTTCCGGCAAGTGCAATTTTCACTCCCATTTTTCTTCCTCCTAATTCTAGATCAATCTGCTTACACCGACGTTCTTATGTACAGGTAAAACCTATGCAATCTCAATCATTTCTGCATCAGCTTTTCTCAAGGACAATTCGTATCCTCTTACCGTTACTTCCACCGGATCTCCCAGAGGTGCAACCTTACGTACATAGACTTCTACGCCTTTTGTGATTCCCATGTCCATGATTCTGCGCTTTACAGCACCGGTTCCATGAAGCTTTACTACCGTAACAGTCTGACCAACTTTTACTTCTTTCAGCGTCTTCATTCCTTTTCTCCTTTAAACCATAATTTTATTTGCAATCCCCTGGCTGATCGCCACACGGGATTCCTTCACTTGAACAATAATGTTTCCCTGGTTTGTCGATACGATCATGATCTCCTCACCGATATGAAATCCAAGGCTTTCGAGGAACTTTTTTGTCTCTGCCTTGCCTCCGATTCTCTTAATTGTCACAGGCTCTCCGGCCCCAACCATCGTCAATGGCATCCTTCTTCCTCCTTTTTCTATCCTAGATCTGGACACGCATCTCTTTTCGTATCAATTCCATATCTTCCAAGAGTTGTACGGTCCGATATACCGTGGCAATTCCAAGTGTAGAATCCTGTTTTTTTGCTTCATAATAGATTTCCTTGCAACTGGAATACTCATGCCGCAGTATGATACTCAGCAATAATTTCCTCTGATTTGTGATCCTGCGTTTGTCCGCACGCAGTTGTCTGATGACCTCGTTTAATCTTTCTTCCTGACTCATGCGCTTCTCCTGTTCAACTTCAAATTGATACTGATTATCATTTGCAGACATTATTATATTATCAATGATAATAATTGTCAATATCAATGTTTATACTTTTTTAATAATTGGCAAAGTGTTAAAATTCCGTTTTCCTTATTGATAATTTTTTTGTTAATTCAACGTTTTTTATCATTTACCTGGTTATTAAAAAAAGAGGTGAATTATCTGGCATTTGTTTTGCGTGTTATAGGACAAAATGTGTTGATAAAAAACAGTATCCTCCCGCAAAAGGTTGCAACAGGAACCGCTTATGCTTGCCTTATGCATTCCTTTTGCGAAAGAACTTTTGTTATACACTAAAAAAGTTTCACTGAACCATTTTGTCGTATGCCTGGCAACAAAAAGATCCCTCCGGAAAGATTTTACTCTTTCCCGGAGGGATCTTCTAAGATCTCTTATTCTTTATTCTTCGTCGAATACGATTTCTTCATCCAAATCTACATCCATGTCATCATCAAACGCGATGTCATTTTCCATCAGCATGTCTGTATCAAGGCGAACATCACGGTATTTCTTCATACCCGTTCCAGCCGGGATATGTTTACCAATGATTACGTTTTCTTTCAGACCTACCAGGTGGTCTACTTTACCCTTGATTGCTGCTTCTGTCAGTACCTTTGTGGTCTCCTGGAAGGATGCGGCTGATAGGAAGGAATCGGTTGCAAGAGATGCCTTTGTAATACCAAGCATGATCTGCTCTCCGACTGCCGGCTCTTTACCTTCTGCTTCCAGAGCCTCGTTCACTTCTTCCATCTCCAGTACATCAACCATGGAGCCTGGCAGGAATTCGGAATCTCCTTTTTCCTCTACCCGGACTTTCTTCAGCATCTGACGCACGATAACCTCGATATGCTTATCGTTGATTTCTACACCCTGCAGACGGTATACACGCTGTACTTCCTGTAGCATGTAATCCTGCACAGCACGACGTCCTTTAATCTTCAGGATATCATGTGGATTTACACTACCTTCTGTCAGCTCGTCTCCTGCTTCCAGAACAGCACCGTCCTGCACTTTGATTCTGGATCCGTATGGGATCAGATATGCTTTGGACTCACCCGTCTCGTTGTTGGTTACGATGATCTCACGTTTCTTTTTAGTATCGTTGATAGTTGCAATACCGGCAAATTCTGTGATGATTGCAAGACCCTTCGGCTTTCTTGCCTCGAAAAGCTCTTCGACACGAGGAAGACCCTGTGTGATATCGTCACCGGCTACACCACCGGTATGGAACGTACGCATGGTCAGCTGTGTACCAGGCTCACCGATGGACTGAGCAGCGATGATACCAACTGCTTCACCAACCTGAACAGCCTCACCAGTTGCCATGTTGGCACCATAACACTTGGAGCATACACCGTTCTTGCAACGGCAGGTAAGAATGGTACGGATCTTCACCTGTTCCAGCGGATTTCCGTTCTCATCTACACCCTTCTTCATGACTCTCTCCGCACGACGAGGTGTGATCATGTGATTTGCTTTTACTAAAACATTTCCATCTTTATCTTTGATGTCTTCGCAGGAGAAACGTCCTGTAATACGCTCCTGAAGACTCTCGATCTCTTCATTTCCATCCATGAATGCTTTGACATACATTCCCGGAATCGGCTGACCCGGTTTTGCACAGTCGCTATCATGAATGATCAGTTCCTGAGAAACGTCTACAAGACGTCTGGTCAGGTAACCGGAATCGGCGGTACGAAGTGCGGTATCGGACATACCTTTTCGAGCTCCATGCGCAGACATGAAGTACTCCAATACGTCCAGACCATCACGGAAGTTTGACTTGATCGGCAACTCGATGGTACGACCTGCTGTATCGGCCATCAAACCACGCATACCAGCCAGCTGTTTGATCTGTTTATCAGAACCACGGGCTCCGGAATCGGCCATCATGAAGATGTTGTTGTATGCATCCAGACCATCCATCAGAGCTTTGGTCAGCTTATCATCGGTTATTTTCCAGGTTTCTACAACTTCTTTATAACGCTCTTCCTCTGTGATCAAACCACGCTTGTAGTTCTTGGTGATCTGGTCTACGATGTCCTGAGCTTCCTGGATCATCTGCGGTTTCTCCGGCGGCACAGTCATATCGGAAATGGATACAGTCATAGCCGCTCTGGTAGAGTATTTATAACCGATTGCCTTTACGTTATCCAGCACTTCAGCTGTCTGTGTTGCTCCGTGTGTATTGATAACTTTCTCAAGGATCTGCTTTAACTGTTTCTTTCCAACATGGAAGTCAATTTCCAGAAGCAGTTCGTTTCCTTCTACTTCACGATCTACAAATCCAAGATCCTGCGGAATGATCTCGTTGAAGAGCATACGTCCCAATGTAGCGTCAATGGTGCCGGTCTTAACGGTTCCGTCCGGCATCTCTTTGCTGACACGTACTTTGATCTTAGAATGCAGGGTAATATATCCGTTTTCATAAGCCAGGATTGCTTCGTTTAAGCTCTTGAAGAATTTGCCCTCTCCAATGGATCCCGGTCTTTCCTGGGTCAGATAATAGATACCAAGTACCATATCCTGAGAAGGAACGGCTACCGGTCCACCATCGGACGGTTTCAACAGGTTGTTCGGTGATAACAGCAGGAAACGGCACTCTGCCTGAGCCTCTACGGACAACGGTACGTGAACCGCCATCTGGTCTCCATCGAAGTCGGCGTTGTAAGCGGTACATACCAACGGATGCAGCTTGATTGCCTTACCTTCTACCAGGATTGGCTCGAATGCCTGAATACCAAGTCTGTGCAATGTGGGGGCACGGTTCAGCATAACCGGATGCTCCTTGATAACTTCTTCCAGCACATCCCAGACTTCCGGCTGAAGTCTTTCTACCATTTTCTTTGCATTTTTAATGTTGTGAGCGGTTCCGTTTGCAACCAGCTCTTTCATAACGAATGGCTTGAACAGCTCAATCGCCATTTCTTTCGGAAGACCACACTGATAAATCTTCAGTTCCGGTCCAACGACGATAACGGAACGTCCGGAATAATCCACACGTTTTCCGAGCAGGTTCTGACGGAAACGTCCATTCTTACCTTTCAGCATGTCGGACAGAGATTTCAGGGCACGGTTTCCTGGTCCTGTAACCGGACGGCCACGACGACCGTTGTCGATCAGGGCATCTACTGCTTCCTGAAGCATACGTTTCTCGTTGCGGACGATAATGTCCGGAGCACCAAGCTCTAACAGTCTCTTCAGACGGTTGTTACGGTTGATGATACGTCTGTACAGGTCATTCAGGTCAGAGGTAGCAAAACGTCCACCATCCAGCTGAACCATCGGACGAAGATCCGGCGGAATTACCGGGATTGCTGTCAGGATCATCCACTCCGGTTTGTTGCCGGATTCACGGAATGCTTCCACAACATCCAGACGTTTCACGATACGTGCACGTTTCTGTCCGCTGGCATTTTCCAGTCCTGCCTGAAGTTCTTCATATTCTTTTTCCAGGTCAATGGCTTCCAGAAGTTCTTTGATTGCTTCTGCACCCATTCCTACACGGAAAGAGCTTCCCCATTTTTCTTTTGCTTCCTGATATTCCTGTTCGGAAAGTACCTGCTTATACTGCAGATCACTCTCACCTTTATCCAATACAATATAAGATGCGAAATACAGGACTCTCTCCAGTGTTCTCGGAGAGATATCCAGAATCAGACCCATACGGCTCGGAATCCCCTTGAAGTACCAGATATGGGAAACCGGTGCTGCCAGTGCGATGTGTCCCATACGCTCACGACGAACGCTGGATTTGGTAACTTCTACACCGCATCGGTCGCAGACAACGCCTTTGTAACGGATCTTTTTATATTTACCACAGTGGCACTCCCAGTCCTTGCTGGGTCCGAAGATCTTTTCACAGAACAGACCGTCTTTTTCCGGTTTCAGCGTTCTGTAATTAATCGTCTCCGGCTTGGTAACCTCGCCTCTTGACCACTCCAAAATCTTTTCCGGTGAAGCCAGGCCGATTTTGATTGCATCAAAAGTCAAAGGCTGATATTGTTGTTCATTATTACTTGTTGGCATATGAATTGGCTCCTCCTATTCTTCGTCATCTGAATACTCTTCGAACTCAATGGTATCTCCGAGATCATCCAGATCGTCCTCCGTTTCCTCTTCTACATCCTGCAGCTCTTCGCCTACGAATTCCTGCTGTGTAAATCCATGTTTTCCATAGGATTCATTATCGTTGCGATATCTGCGATCGCCTTCGATAATGGAATTCAGATTGGTGTCACCATAGTCTGCCGTTTCCATGATCTCAACTTCTGTGTTGTCATCACGGAGTACACGGACATCCAGTCCCAGGGACTGCAGTTCCTTCAGCAATACCTTAAAGGATTCCGGAATTCCCGGCTCAGGGATATTCTCACCTTTGATGATCGCTTCGTATGTCTTCACACGTCCGATCACGTCATCAGACTTCACTGTCAGGATCTCCTGCAGGGTGTAGGATGCACCATACGCCTCCAGAGCCCAAACCTCCATCTCTCCGAAACGCTGTCCACCGAACTGAGCTTTACCACCCAGAGGCTGCTGTGTAACCAGAGAGTAAGGACCGGTAGAACGTGCATGGATCTTATCGTCTACCAGATGATGCAGTTTCAGGTAATGCATGTGTCCGATCGTAACCGGGCTGTCGAAGAATTCTCCGGTACGTCCGTCTCTCAGACGAACTTTTCCGTCTCTGGAAAGCGGAACTCCCTTCCAGAGCTTTCTGTGGTCACGGTTCTCATACAGATAATCCATTACCTCAGGAAGCAATTCTTCTTTATGTTTCTTTTCAAATTCTTCCCACTCCATGTTGACATAATCATTTGCCAGATCCAGAGTGTCCATAATATCTTTTTCATCTGCACCGTCGAATACCGGTGTGGAAATGTTAAATCCAAGTGCTTTTGCTGCCAGAGACAGGTGAATCTCCAGGACCTGTCCGATGTTCATACGTGACGGCACACCCAGTGGGTTCAGCACGATATCCAGCGGACGTCCGTTCGGCAGGAACGGCATATCTTCTACCGGAAGTACACGGGAAACCACACCCTTGTTACCATGACGTCCGGCCATCTTATCACCGACAGAGATCTTTCTCTTCTGAGCGATGTAAATGCGGACTGCCTGGTTTACTCCCGGAGACAGCTCATCTCCGTTTTCTCTTGTGAATACTTTTGCATCCACAACGATACCATATTCACCGTGCGGTACTTTCAGAGAAGTATCTCTGACTTCACGGGCCTTTTCACCGAAGATTGCACGCAGCAGCCTCTCTTCGGCTGTCAGTTCTGTCTCTCCTTTCGGAGTTACTTTTCCGACCAGAATATCTCCGGCACGGACTTCTGCACCGATACGGATAATTCCACGGTCATCCAGATCTTTCAGTGCTTCGTCACCCACACCAGGAATATCACGTGTGATCTCTTCCGGTCCGAGCTTTGTATCACGGGCTTCTGCTTCATATTCTTCGATATGGACAGAAGTATAAACATCATCCTGTACCAGACGTTCGCTCAACAGAACGGCATCCTCGTAGTTATAACCTTCCCAGGTCATGAATCCGATCAACGGGTTCTTTCCAAGAGCCATCTCACCGTTGGAAGTAGACGGTCCGTCTGCGATTACATCACCGGCTTTGACTACATCACCCTTGGTAACGATCGGTCTCTGGTTATAACAGTTGCTCTGGTTGCTTCGCTGGAACTTGGTCAGCTTGTAAGTTTTACGTTTGCCGTCATTCTGTCGAATAATAATCTCAGTAGATGCAGCGCGTTCTACCACACCGTCTTCTTCTGCTACAACGCAGACACCGGAGTCAACGGCTGCCTTTGTCTCCATACCGGTACCGACAACCGGAGCTTCGGTCATCAGAAGCGGTACTGCCTGACGCTGCATGTTAGATCCCATCAGCGCACGGTTGGCATCGTCATTTTCCAAGAAAGGAATCAGTGCAGTAGCCACAGAGAATACCATCTTCGGAGAAACGTCCATGTAATCGAACATTCTTCTCTCATATTCCTGTGTCTCTTCTCTGTAACGACCAGATACGTTCTTGCGGACGAAATGTCCTTCTGCATCCAATGCCTCATTCGCCTGTGCTACATGGTAATTATCTTCTTCATCGGCTGTCATGTATACAACTTCGTCTGTAACCACCGGATTTGCCGGATCTGTCTTGTCAATCTTACGATACGGAGCCTCGATAAATCCGTACTGGTTGATTCTTGCGTAACATGCCAGTGAGTTGATCAGACCGATGTTCGGTCCCTCAGGAGTCTCGATCGGGCACATTCTTCCGTAGTGAGAGTAGTGTACGTCTCGCACTTCGAATCCGGCACGATCTCTTGACAGACCACCAGGTCCCAATGCGGAAAGACGACGCTTGTGAGTCAACTCACCAAGCGGGTTGTTCTGATCCATGAACTGGGACAGCTGGGAAGAACCAAAGAATTCTTTCACGGCTGCTGTTACTGGTTTGATGTTGATCAGAGACTGCGGAGAAATATTATCCTGATCCTGGGTTGTCATTCTTTCACGAACCACACGTTCCAGTCTGGACAGACCGATTCTGTACTGATTCTGAAGAAGTTCTCCAACCGCACGGATACGACGGTTACCCAAATGGTCGATATCATCATCATTACCCATACCATATTCCAGATGCAGGTTGTAGTTGATAGATGCCAGAATATCTTCTTTTGTAATGTGTTTCGGAATCAGGTCGTGGATATCTCTGCGGATCAGATCTTTCAGTTCCTCGATATCCCCTGCGGATTCTTCCAGAAGTCCTGCCAGAACCGGATAGAATACCTGCTCTGTCACACCGACTTCTTCCGGATCAATGTCCACAACACTGTTAAGATCTACCATCATATTGGAAAGGATCTTAATATCTCTGGACGCATCCGGTCCTTCTACCCATACATACGGAACTGCTGCATTCTGAATCTCATCTGCCAGTTCTCTTGTCACAACGGTTCCTTTTTCAGCTACCACTTCACCTGTAACAACACTGACTACATCATCTGCCAGAGTCTGTCCGTTGATACGGTTTCTTAAGGCAAGTTTTTTATTGAATTTATAACGTCCGACTTTCGCCAGATCATAACGTCTCGGATCAAAGAACATGCTGGTAATCAGACTCTCTGCACTGTCCACGGCAAGCGGCTCACCCGGACGGATCTTCTTATACAGCTCAAGAAGACCTTCCTGATAATTCTCAGCAACGTCCTTTCCAAAACTTGCAAGGATCTTTGGCTCTTCTCCGAAAAGATCTATGATCTCTGCATTGGTTCCGATACCAAGGGCACGGATCAAAACAGTGATCGGCACCTTTCTGGTTCTGTCTACACGCACATAGAAAACGTCATTGGAGTCTGTTTCATATTCCAACCACGCACCACGGTTAGGAATAACAGTACTGGAATAAAGTTCTTTACCCAGCTTATCGTGTGCGATTCCGTAATAGATACCAGGGGAACGAACCAACTGGCTGACGATAACACGCTCAGCACCATTGATCACAAAGGTTCCCGTCTTTGTCATCAGCGGAAGATCACCCATGAAGATTTCATGTTCATTGATTTCGTCTGTATCCTTATTATAGAGACGAACTCTCACCTTCAGAGGCGCCGCATATGTTGCATCTCGTTCCTTGCACTCATCAATCGTGTACTTCACTTCATCTTCGCAGAGCTTGAAATCCACAAATTCCAGACTTAAATGACCGCTGTAATCTGCGATTGGGGAAATATCGTCGAGAACCTCTTTCAAACCTTCATCCAGAAACCATTCATAAGAATTCTTCTGGACTTCGATCAGATTCGGCATCTCTAATACTTCTTTTTGTCTGGAATAGCTCATACGAGAACTTTTTCCGTTTGTGATGGGACGAATTCTGTTTTTCTCCATATTGACGTTTCACTCCTCATTTATTTTTTTACAGGTTCCATATTTAACCGTTTATACTGCATTTACGTTTTCATTGTACAAGACGCACGATCCTGTATAACAAAAAAGCTTTGTAATATACTTTTTGCTGCATTATCATGACATAATTTTCCACAATAGTGCATTTTTAAATATATCACAAAGCCGTTTTTTCTGTCAACTGCTTTTTTTAATTTTCATTCAAAATATTTCTCAATTGATCTTCTGAAAGCTTTACGTGGTAAAACAATTCATAAAACTCCTGGATTTTCTCGTCCACATCCACCTCGTAGAGATCCGGGTAGAGCATTTTCCCAAGCCACAAGATTCCGACCACACGGTTCACGGACGGCGGACTGTTCATAAAACTGTAGGGCCGATCCGGAATCACATAGATCTGTTCATTTTGCACTGCGTTCAGATCCTGCCACAGACCATCCCACAATATTTCCTCTTTTAAGGAAGTACTGTCGGCAAAAATGTAATCCGGCTGCCAGACCAGCAACTGCTCAAATGATACCTCTCCAGCACGTGCTCCTAACGCCTCTTCTTCCACCACATTGACTGCTCCCACCATTTCCAGGGTGTCTTCATGGATGGAATTGGCTGCTGCCGTATTCAATCCCGAGGTTCCCATTGCCAGATAAACCGTCTTTTTCTCTTTCTCCGGAATCTGAGCTGCTTTTTCCTTCGCATAAGAAAGAGTTTCTTCACAGTAAGCACTCAGCTTTTTCGCCTGTTCCGGTTCCAGCCCCAGTCCTCCCAGTGTCTGATAGGCTTCTGCCATATTCGGAAGGGTTGCTTCTATAAAAATCACCGGAATTCCGGTCTGTTCCTGCAATCCATCCAGATCCTGTTCCATATTCTCTTTCTTTTCCCCGATATCAATGATCACATCTGGTTCCGCCTGCATCAGACTTTCCAGATTCAGATTGGCATTACTTCCATATAAATTTCCAAAAGTCGGCAGATCCTGATATTTCTGATCCACAAATTCCATTTCCGCCACGCTGATATCTCTTGCCAGTCCACAAAGCCTGTCCGGGCACAGTGTATAAAGCATGATCTGCGCCATCATTCCGGAAGGTGCTACTTTTTCAATCTCTTTCGGGAGTTCAACCTCACGCCCCAGCGAATCCGTAAAGGTCTGCGTCTCCGTCTGTGTATGTTCTGCCTGATTTTCTTTCCCGGATCCGGACGTCCCGGTATCTGTCCCGCTGCCGCCGCACCCCGCCAGTCCCAGCATGAATGCCAAAACCAGTAAAATTGCTGCCGCACGTTTTCCTTTTCTCATGCCTCATCCTCCCTCTCATCTCTTATCTCATTCATTTTGCAGAATCTGCCTCAATATTACCTTCCCATTTCTTCTTTCAGAACCGCTTCCGATAATCTGACGTTTTCCTGACCGATGCTTCTTTGATCCATCTGTCACACTCTCTGTCCAAAGCCACCTCAATCCATCTGCCAGCTTCCTTATCCGAAATCTTTCAGACTATCTTCGGGATACACACCCGTGCATTCTCTTTTCCAACCTCATACAATTTCAGAGGAATTCCATACATCCGCTCCAACAATTCTTCTGTCAGCACTTCCTGTGGTGTGCCAAGTCCTGCCACCTTTCCCTCCAGAAGTGCCAGCGTCTGATCCGCAAATAAAAACGCATGCTCCGGATTATGGGTGGATTGTATCACAAGATACCCTTCTTCTGCCAGCTTTTTCATGGCCTGCATCAGTCGAATCTGATTTCCGTAGTCCAGACTGGAACAGGGTTCGTCCATTACCAGAATTTTCGTTTGTTGCGCCAGTGCCCTTGCAATCAGTACCAGTTGCTGTTCTCCGCCGCTCAACTCATTGACCATGCGATCCGCCAACTCTGTGATTTTGACCTGTTCCATTGCCCGCTCCACCATTTCCCGTTGATGTGGACCCGGATTTTCAAAATTTTTCAAAGAGGCCGTCGTCCCCATTAAGATCATATCCCGAACCGGAAAAGAATATACAGCCCGATGCGTCTGCGGAATATACGCCATCTTCTGCGCCATCTGCTGTTGCGTCAAATCCTTTATATTTTCATGTTCCACCCGGATTTCTCCCTGATACCCCGTCAACAATCCAAGCATACACCGAAACAGCGTACTTTTTCCTGCGCCGTTTTTCCCCAACACACAGACCAGATTTCCTTCCTGCAGTTGAAATTCTATCCCTTTCAATACCGGGTGCTTCCCATAAGAAAATTTTAAATGATTTACAGAGATCCCCATTTTGTTCCTTTCCTGTGTCTTCTTTTCTTCCTGTTATTTTTTCATATACCACGATTTTTCTAATCTTTTATGACGTATCCCCTTCAGACAAGAAGCTATAATGAATTTCCCTCTTTCAGAATCAGATACAGGAAGAACGGTGCTCCGATAAATGCAGTCAGAATTCCGATGGGGATTTCTTTTGCCAACAGCAGCCTAGATACATTGTCCACCACCATCATATAACTGGCGCCCAACAGCAAGGAAGCCGGAACCATTTTCCGATAATCATTTCCCACCAGCATTCTTGCCAGATGCGGAATCACCAGCCCTACCCAGCCGATCAGTCCACTGACCGAAACAGCCGCAGCCGTGATCAGTGTGGCCGCTCCCACCACAATCCAGCGCACGCGCTTTGTGTCCACTCCAATGCATTTTGCCTCTTCTTCTCCCAACGTCAACACATTAATCTTCCAACGCATCAGATAAACCACCGCCATCCCAACAATCAGCAAAGGTGCTGCAAAGACCAGATCTCTCATCCTTGTTCCCGACAGACTCCCCATCAGCCAGTATGTAATCGCCGGAAGGGTATTATTGGTGTCTGCCACCAGTTTCAAGAAGGAGACCGCTGAGGAAAATAAAGAGCCCACCATCATTCCCGCCAGCACCAGTCCCAGGGTCTGATTCTGTCGAACCCTGCTTCCGATCAGACAAACCAGAAGAACCGCACCGATTCCAAACAGGAACGCAAGAATCGTAATCTCCCCATAATTCATAGAGAAAAATAAGCCAAGTGCCGCTCCGAATGCTGCTCCTGCCGATGCCCCCAGTACACTGGGCGATACCATGGGGTTCTGAAAGATTCCCTGATATGCCGCTCCGGCACAGGATAATCCCGCTCCGATCAATGCCGCCAGCAACACGCGTGGGAGACGCACCTGAAAGATCACATGTTCCACTGCACTCGTCCAGGTCTTTTCGATGGGCAAAATCCGTGACGCCACCACCTCGATCAGTTCTTTCGGCGTAATCGGATACCGCCCCAGGAAAAAGGAGGCAAAAAAACAGAGGATAAAAAACACCAACAATCCCAATATTCGACCATTTCTTCGTTTGCTGTCATTCATCTCTCTCACCTCCGTTTTGCTTTCAACTCTTATTCCTTCTATATCTTATTGTTCTTCTCAAATCTGCTATTTTGATCTTCTGCTTCTGGTCATCCTTTCGGGCCGACTCCCAAAAGCTTATCCAATCTTTCCATTCACTCTTTTATCTTAACACAAATTCAGGCTTCGCTCCACCTCTGGACCGAAGCCTGAATCCTCATATCATTTTTCTTTTTTATCTGTTTTTGCGTTTCTTAGAAATAATCACCGCACTTCCGCCGCATGCTGCTACACACAAGAGCATCAGATACAGACCAAATGCATTTTCATCACCGCTCTTTACTACGCGACCGGTTACTTTCTTGGAATTTCCATTCTTGTTGGAAGCAACTGTTGTTCCTTTATTTCCGGAACCGGATCCGTTTCCTTTGTTTTCGGAACCGCCAATTCCTGTTCCGCCGTTGTTTCCATTTCCACCGTTATTGGATCCACCGTTTCCACCTGCGTTGGAACCAGAAGATGCCGGTTTGTACTTGAAAATCGGATTGGAGGACGGACTCAGTTTTGCACTTCCGCCAACAGTACCACATCCACAGGTTGCAAGAGAGGTTCCTGCACTTCTCTTTGCGGTTGTCGTTCCATTTGCCTGATAGTCATCCTCTGTCTTCTTAATTTCATCATATACACCATTTGACTTATCATCCTCGTCTGCACTTACTTCTTCTGTGGTGTAGTAGAATCCGTCTTCGCCGAGATAATAAGCATCACCCGGATCGAAGGAATAGGTATCGAAAATACTTCTCTTCAGATCTTTGTTTGCATACTCGATCACGATCGGCTGGCTGTTTGCAGTCGATTCATCCACCAGTTTCATACTTCCAAATGCACATCCCTCTGTCGTTGCAATGGCTTCCGGAAGGTAAATATAAGTCAGCGCATGACAGTTAAAGAACGTATCTGCCGGAACCGTTGTCAGCTTGATATTTTCCGGGAATTCCACGGAAGTCAACGCTGCACAGCCTTCGAAGGTACAGGTTCCCAGTTCTTTTAAGTTTGCCGGCATCTTTACAGAAGTCAGACTTCTTTCGTCATCTGTTCCGAAATAGCAGTCACGGAAAACGCAGCTTCCCATCTTTTCAATGCTGTCCGGAAGTTCGATGCTACCGATTCCACTTCCTGAGAATACACCATCGCCCAATTCTTTCAGGTTCTTGGATAATGTCACATCAGACAACTGATAACAATAGCTGAATACTCCGTTTTCCAGAATCTTTACAGAATCCGGAAGTACGACTTTCTCCAATGCGGTACAATGGTTGAATGCATACGCTCCAACACGTTCAATCTTTGCACCTTTCGCGAACTCTACTTTCGTCAGTTTGTCCATGCTGTAAAAGGCTCTATCCCCAATCTTTGTCACACTTGCCGGAATCTTAAGTTCTTTGATCTCACTGTTTTCAAATGCTTCTTCTCCGATTTCCTCCAGACCTTCCGGAAGTTCGATCTCGGTTGCACCAAGGCGGTCAAATGCACGATATCCAATCTTCTTCAGGGTAGACGGTAATTTTACAGTGGTACAGTTTTCAAATCCATAGAATAATGCATCTGGAATTTCTGTAACGCCTTCCTTGATAATGAGTTCTTTTACATTCTTGCATCCGTCAAATGCATATTCCTCATATTCAATATCTGATCCAATGGTAATACTTTCCAGACTCGTCTGCATAAAGGCACGGGCACCAACTTTCTTTAAGTTCTTGGAAAGTTCGATTCCTGTCAATTTATGCTGTCCGTCTAATGTAGCTGTATCTACTGTATTTGCATCCCCCTTAAAGGCATCATTTGCGATGACCTCTGTGGAATCCGGCATTTTATACGGAGTTCCCACTTTTCCGGTCGGATAGCAAATCAGAGTTTTCCCATCTTTGCTGAACAAAACCCCGTCAATGCTGGAGTAATTTTTATTATCTGCCGCAACGTTAATTTCTGCAAGATGTGCGCCTCCTGCCTGTTTAAATGCAAGATCTCCGATAGAAGTCACACTTGCCGGAATCTCAATCTTTTTCAGACTGTTACAATGGCGGAATGCTTCATCACCAATAGATTCCAACCCTTCCGGAAGTGTAATGGATTCCAGTCTGGTACAACCGTAAAAAGCATTCTTTCCAATGGACGTTACAGTATCCGGGATTGTAATGGAAGTGATCCAGTTTGCAAATCCCACATTTGCTTCCGTTCGATCAAATGCTTTGTCTCCAATGGCAACAATTGGTTTGCCGTTGTATTCTTTCGGAATCGCAACATTTGCGCCACCCTTAGAAATATCATAAGAAGTTACGATATATCCCGTGCCGTCTTCTGTTTCTGTCAGACCAAACGCATCTGTTTTAGATGGTTCCGGACCCGGATTTGGTGTTGGATCCGGATCTGTTTTACCTGAATCCGGCAAAGATGCATCTACTACAGCGCCCTGGTCAGTAATCAAATCTTTCATATCCTCATAATAGGATTCATATTGGCTCTGGCAATAAAAAGTGATTACTGTTGCACAACAACTAAACGCCTCTGATTCTATCTCATCAACTTTTCCTTCAAAAGTCACACTATCCAAATTTTCACAATACATAAACGCATTCTGACTAATCTTAGTAACCGTAGTCGGAATTGTCACAGACTTTAAGTTATCCAGCATCAAAAACGCTGTTGTTTCAATCGTCGTAACCGTTTCTCCTCCAACTTCCGATGGAATCACTACGTCCTCATCGTTTCCCGTATATCCCGTAAGGACTCCATCTTCCACGGTAAAGTCCGCTTCATCACTTGCAGCTTTCACGGTCTCTCCACCCGGTATCGTAAAGCCGGATAATGCCAGCACCAGTGCCAACAGCACCGCAAAGAAGCTTTGTCTTCTTCTCTTTTTCATCTTCACATCCTCCTCATCTTCTTTAAATTTACTCTATATTTCTGGAATGACAAAATTGTCATCCATAATATACCCATTTGCATCCATCTGCTCTTTGGTAAACAAAAAGCTCTGTTCTTTCTCTGCTCCGGTATCTCCCGCCGTGCAATCGACATAAAGAAATGTTCCATCGACCTTTACCAGATTCCAGGTATGTCGGATTCCATCCCTGGTTCCCGACACAATCCAACAGGGAAGATCCATTTGTCTGCAGATTGCCTCAAATCCTCTGGCATAACCGGTGCAGACGGTATGTCCGTCCACCAGTGCTCCGTAAGCAGAACGTTGGATTCGCATTTCCACACTGAGCCGGCTTGCATCAGTCATCGACGCAATCGAATCATCATATTCTGCCAGTTCTAGGATCTTATCATAAATCTTTTCATATAAACTTCTGTTTGGAACGGCAGAATCCTCCATTGAATCGCTTGAAGCGCCCGAACTCTTCGAATCCGTTTTCTCCACACTCGCCAGAATCTCCTGACTGATCGACTCAGCCGTCGTTTTCAGTTCTTCTTTTTTCTCCGCCAGATCTTCTTCCGGTGTCTCAAAATCCAGCCACATCCTCACGATCTGTCGACTATTCCTTTGGGCTTTGTTTTTTTCGGAAGACTCTGTCTGCTTTTCAGATTTCGTTTCCGTACTTTCCGGATCTGAACTTTCTTCTGAGTCTGTACGCTCCTCCGGATCATAAGCCTGATAGCAGACCGTCGCCGCCTCACAGGGAAGCATGGCACTGTTCATCTCTGCGCCATCCAAAATCGAGAATAATTCCTCTTCTGTAGCGGTAACCCCATCCAACAGAAGCGTAACCTTACCGCCTCGTTCTTCCCAGTCCCGGATCAGAATCTCCTGTACTTGCTCCGGGCTGTCTGCCACTTCTACCGGAAGCACCACATCTTCCTGATAGGTCAGTTCAAAGACAGCCTTTGCCGTTTTTCCATCCTGTTCCCATGTGGTATCTACATGATCCAGCAGATTTTTGCAAAGATAGCTGTTGTCCATCTGTCCCGGAAGTTCTTCCGTTACTTTCTGATTCAGATCCTCTGCCTTTCCCTTATATACACAGGTCAGTTGTGATTCGCCGGATAAGATTGCATCCTCCAGATCCGCAACCAGTGTATCCATCGAAAGCTCTTTTACCTGGCTCTCTGCTTTTGTCGTTTCTGCACCTTTTGTTCCATTTTCCTTATCTCCTGACCGACATCCCGCCAGTCCGAACACGCACAAAAAGAGCAGACTGAGCACAATTGCTTTTTTCTTCAATTTGCTTTCCTCCACTACATATTCTCATTATAAATTAGTTAAAAAATAACAGCAAATTCTTCCTAAAAAGAACTTGCTGTTGTAACTTCCACAATAACCATTTTGTTATTGCCCTTTATATTCGTCAAATATTTCAAAAAAGCTTTTTCTTGCATACTGTTTGACCTGTTCTTCAAATTTTCGGTATTTTTCCAGAAATAATTTTCCCTCTTCTGTCAGATACGTCTTACCGCCCTGTTTTCCGCCCTGTTTTCGTTCTACCACCGCATACCCTAGGTTCTTCTCCAGATCATTCAGGATCGTCCACGCCTTTCCGTTGGAAATTGCCATGTACCTGCAGGCGCCTTTGACCGAATGCGTTTCATTGATCAGGGTCAGCAGCAGACTTGCTCTCGCATCAAAAAACAGGGACTCTTTCTCGATACTGATCCGAAGAAACGGATGGATCAAATTCTGGTTGTGAGTTTCCAACAAACTGTCCAACTTCTCAATCCGCTCCGGATTTATGGCAATCCCCGGATCCTCCGTCTCCAGATAATCTTTTTTCAACCGCAAGCCCCGAATAGCATCATTTAATCCACCTTCCCCCTGATAACTCAGGATCTCCGGCGCCAGTTCCATATCCAACACGATGGGATGTCCGACTTTGTCCCGGTAAGACGGTATCACGATCTTCTGTTCCATGGACAGCAGGTTCCGTACTGTTTCCGCCGTATACATCGGCACATTCACCGGCGTGTAGACCACCTTTTTGCAGGTTCCCTGCAAATACTCCAGTCCCATTTTTACCGATTGGAACTTATCTGTACTTTCGTAATTTTCGTTTCTCAGAAAAATCACTCCATATCCCGCAAGATCCCGTTCCACTTCCAGTGCCTGATAGCCCGTCACCACAAGGATCAGAGAAATATTTGCCTGCTGAAACGTCAACACAATCCGCTTGATTACAGAAATAGATCCGATTTTTGTCAACGGCATAATCATTTCCCTTTCCCGTTCATCTCCGGCTGCCACAATCAGCCCCGCTGCATTTTCAACCATTCGCACTCATCCCGTTTCTTTCTTCGAATCATCCTTGTCATTTCCCCATCCTCAAACCAACTTTTCTTCTTACGGTTTCTTATTCGTCCGGATGAAAGCTCATGCAAAGAATTTCCAACATACAAATGTATTGCTTCTCACGCTTATTTCGTGCGAAATGCATTTGCCGTACTTCCAGGTGCCTTCCCGCCTTTTTCTACCAACCGGATCTGGATAGCCTCCAGACGTTTGGATAAGCCTTCCGTTCCGGCTTCTTCTCCATTTTTCGCCCAGCCAAGCCAGCCGTAGGTCTGGGAATGTACCCGATAATAAATGTCATAATGCTCTGCCATTTCTCCGGTCAGCTTGATCCGGATCCCTTCCAGTCTCTTGGACTCTCCGGTGGTTCCGGCAAGGGCTCCGTTTTTCACCCAATCCTGCCAGCCATAGGTCTGCACATGAGTCTGATAGGTAATCTCTCCGGTATAATCCTGTCCCGGCAGAGAAATTTTAATGCCTTCCAGACGCTTTGCCAGTCCGGTTGTACCGGACAAGTCTCCGTCAAATTTATTTCCTTGCCAGCCATAAGTCTGCACATGAGTCTGGTATCTCACACCCGGATGCTTATAAACATTGGTGGTATTGCCCGGCGCGGTTCCGCCTTTTTCTACCAGACGCACCTCAATGGCTTCCAGACGTTTGGAGTACCATTCCGTTCCGGCGATCTCTCCGTTTTTCGCCCAGTCAAGCCAGCCATAAGTCTGCGCGTGCACCCGATAGTAAATATCGTAATGCTCCGCCAGTTCCCCGGTCAGTTTGATCCGGATCGCTTCCAGGCGTTTCGACTGTCCGGTTGTTCCGCTTTCGGCTCCGTTTTTCACCCAGTCAAGCCAGCCGTAAGTCTGCACCTGCGTACAATACTGTATCTCTCCTGAGTACCCTGTATTTTCAATCTGCAAACGAATGGACTCCAGACGTTTGGACTCTCCGGTCGTTCCGGCTGACTTTCCACCAGTCACCCAGTTCATCCAGCCATAGGTCTGTGCATGCACTCGGTATTTCAGTTTCGCACTGTCTTGAATCTGAAAGGTGGCCGTTGCCTGACCGGTATATGCTCCCGTTCCGGTGATCGTTACGGTTGCCGTTCCTGGCTTTTTGTTCTCGCTGTAGCTTATCGTATAATCCGTTCCGGAGATCAGTCGTTTCCCTGAGAGTCTCACCGTTGGATCCGGCGTAATCTCTTTTCCGGTATAACTGTAATCCGCCAGTCCGCTTATTTCCGCCTGACTGAGATCAGTCTTCTGACCACTTCCCACCTGCACGGCTGCTGCCAGATCCACACAACCATATCCGGTCAGATCATCTTTTCCTTCTGCTCCCAGATCCACTGCTGTCGAACAGAGGATTGATTTAATCTGAGTGGGGGTCAGATTCGGGTTGGCGTACAACATCATCGCTGCTCCGGCAGCCACGATCGGTGACGCCATAGATGTTCCGCTCAGATAACCGTAAGACGTTTCATTTCCGCTTACATTTACACTGTATGTACTGTAAATATCCGTTCCCGGTGCCGAAAGATCCTTTGCGCTTCCATAATTGGATCTGTCGGACTTTGCTCCGGAAGCATCTATGTTGATCACACTGATCGTCGTATCATAATCCGATGGATAGGTAGCTGTCGTTCCACCGTCATTTCCCGCTGCGCACACAATGGTCACACCAGATTCATAAGTTTCCGTAACTGCCTGTTCCAACGCCTGGCTCTGCGCCTGTGTCCCCAGACTTAAGTTCACTATTTTGCAGCCCGTCTCCCTTGCATAGGACAACGCTTTCACCACATCTCCAACCGTTGCACTGTCTTCGGTCTTTTCGTTCACCTTGGAAAATGCATCGATCACCACCAGATTGATGATCTGATTGGCCTTTGCGGTCTCTCCGCCACTTCCGGTTCCCTGGATCCCGAGCTGATTACCGGACTGTGCTGCGATAATTCCTGCCACATGGGTTCCATGGGTACTCTTTGCATTCTGTTCCCCTGTCCCATTCTTATAACCATCGCCCCGTAATGCTTCGGTATGGTAGGTATCGCCCTCTTCGCGAACCAGCTCCACACTCAGTTTCCGGTCAATAATCTGTTTCAGATCTTCATGATTTATATCCGCTCCGGTGTCGATCACCGCAACCTTTACCTTTTCTCCGGTTACATTTTCCAGTTCTTTCCAGGCATCTTTTGCTTTTACATAATCCAGATACCACTGTTTGCCGGTATCTTCTGCCTGTGATTTGATGTCATCAGTTGTTTCCTGCGTTGCCGTCGCTACATCACCGGACTCTTCATAAGATTCCATCAGATAGTTCGGTTCCGCATATGCAATCGCCGGATCTGCCGTATATTCTGCCACCGCAGTTTCCACCGTTGTCTCGTCCGAAATTGTCACCAATGCCAGATTCTGATCCCCGCTGTCATCCACCGTCTCAATCAGTTCTCCGTCCTTTTCTTCTGCGGTCTGCGCCACTTCATCTTCGGAAACATCTGTGCTGTAAGATACCAGAATTTCTCCCGGCACGTATCCCAGTTCTTCCGCCGGTGTTGCCCGTTCTTCTGCTGCCGCCTGAACCTCTTCTGAATGAACAGTCTGAACGTCTCCCGACTGCCCGTTCTCTTTCTGTGCTTGATCCTCCTGAGTTTTGTCCTCGGTTGACTGCGGTCTTTCTTCCTCAGTTTGTTCCGTTTCAGTCCGCACCTCTGTCTCTGTATTTTGCGTCTGTCCCGTCCCCGTTTGAATGTTTACCCCCGGATTTTCTTCCGCCGATGCCACCATCCCGGTACTCAGCACCATGGATCCTGCAATCAGCAGTGCCAGATATCTTTTTATCCTTCCTTTTCTTATCATTCTGTCTTTCTCCCCTTTGTCACTTCTGCGTGACATGAATCTATCTTCTTATAATCTCTGCCTCTTATCTTCTTACTCCTCTTGTACGAATTAGAGACAGTATATCACATTTTCCCCGGTTCTCCAAATCTCACAGGCGTTTTCTTTGCTTTTTCTTTTCTAATATAGTAAAGTAGTATGATGTCAGGAGGAACATTTTTATGGATCATTCACATATTTTCATCATTGTCATCGAATTGATGGGTACCATCGCCTTTGCCATCTCAGGTGCCATGGTCGCGGTACGTTGTGGCATGGATCTTTTAGGTGTCATCGTATTAGGTGTCGTTACCGCCGTCGGTGGCGGTATGATCCGAGACATCGTACTTGGAAACATCCCGTCTGCTCTGACCGATCCCATCTATGTTCTCACTGCAGTTATCGTGTCCGTTCTTGTCTTTCTGCTGGTGTTCTTTCGCCGCAAAATCTTATCAGACGGTTTTCATCCACTCTATGCCAGACTGATTGAGGCGATGGACGCCCTGGGGCTGGGCATCTTTTCCGCCCTGGGTGTTCTCACCGGCATCCGGAACGGTCATCTGGGAAATACCTTCCTTCTGGTATTTTTAGGCACAATGACCGGTGTTGGCGGCGGTATGTTACGGGATATGATGGCTCAGGTTCCACTCCAGGTTCTCTACAAGCGCATCTATGCCTGTGCTTCCATCGTCGGTGCCTTAAGCTGCACTCTGCTCTATCCTCGTTTTGGAGAGGCTGTCGCTTTGTTCGTTCCTTTATTCCTGGTTCTGATCATCCGACTGCTGGCCGCACACTATCGCTGGGATCTGCCGCGGATTCCACGGGAATAAAAGCCGAGCACGCAAAAAGACCGGGAACCCCATAACGGGATACCCGGTCTCTTTTCTCTCATTCTAAGAATTAATCTGAAATTATTTCAGGTTAACTTCAGCACCTTCTGCTTCCAGTTTAGCCTTGATATCTTCAGCTTCTGCCTTAGATGCAGCTTCCTTGATTACCTTCGGAGCTTCGTCTACGAGAGCCTTAGCTTCTTTCAGTCCAAGACCTGTTACTTCACGAACAACCTTGATAACTTTAACTTTGGATGCTCCAGCAGATACAAGTTCTACGTCGAACTCATCTTTCTCTTCTGCTGCTGCAGCTCCATCACCTGCTGCTGCAACTACAACGCCTGCTGCTGCAGATACGCCAAATTCTTCTTCACATGCTTTTACTAAATCATTTAACTCTAATACTGATAACTCTTTGATTGCTTCGATAAACTCAGCTGTTGTCAACTTAGCCATTTTCATTTCCTCCATTTTTCAATAATAATTTTTAGATTATGCAACCTTTCTGTACCGGTTGCCGGGTATAATTACTCTGCTGCCGGTGCTTCTTCTGCTGCAGCCTCTTCTGCCGGTGCTTCTGCAGTCTCTCCTGCTGCTCCACCCTGCTCTGCGATCTGATTCAGGACGCGAGCAAGATTTGTGATTGGAGACTGTAAGCTTCCAAGCAATTTGGAAAGAAGAACTTCTCTTGACGGAATCTTTGCCAGTTCCTGAAGTCCTGCTACATCATAAACAGTACCTTCTACTACACCTGCTTTCAACTCGAGAGCTTCTGCATTCTTAGCGAATTCACAAAGAATTCTAGCCGGTGCTGTTGCATCTTCTTTGGAAATTGCGATTGCGCTTGGTCCTTCCAAGAATTCCTGAAGTCCTGCAAACTCAGTTCCCTCGAACGCACGCTTCATCATCGTGTTCTTGCAAACCTTATAAGAAACGCCTGCTTCTCTGAACTGTTTACGAAGAGCTGTGTCCTGTTCAACAGTAAGTCCACGATAGTCGACCAGTACTACGGACTGAGCGTCTTTGATGTCTTCTGCAATTGCCTGTACGATAGGTTGTTTCAATTCAACTTTTGCCACTTTCGGGTACACCTCCTTATTAGATTTCTGACTGCTTCTAATCCAAAGGAATAGGTATAAAAAAATCTCCAGCCCTAAGACATGGAGACACAACAATTCATTTTGAATCTGTTCTTCCTCGGCAGGCGTATACTTCTTATGCCTTACGGCACCTGCTGTCTTCGGCAGTCACTTACCAAAATAGAATAACATTGCGGAAACGATTTGTCAAGTATCATTTCCGCAATCTTATAATTTAGCATAGATATATGCTTGATTTATGATTCTTCTGATTAAGCCAGCTTCATCGGGTTAACCTTTACTCCAGGTCCCATGGTAGAAGTCAGTGTAATGCTCTTCAAATACTGACCTTTTACTGCTGCCGGTTTTACCTTCAAAATCGCATCAATAAGCGTCTGGAAGTTGTCCGCTAACTGTTCCTCGGTAAAGGAAGCCTTACCGATCGGCACATGGATAATGTTGGTCTTGTCCAATCTGTACTCAATCTTACCGGCTTTGATCTCGTTGATTGCTTTTGTAACATCCATTGTTACGGTTCCTGCCTTCGGGTTCGGCATCAGACCCTTAGGTCCAAGTACACGTCCCAGACGTCCAACAACGCCCATCATGTCAGGTGTTGCAACAACAACGTCAAAGTCAAACCATCCTTCGTTCTGGATCTTCGGAATCAGTTCGTCTCCTCCGACAAAATCTGCTCCTGCTGCTTTTGCTTCTTCAGCCTTTGCATCTTTTGCGAATACAAGGATACGTACCTTTTTACCTGTTCCATGCGGAAGTACGACTGCTCCTCTGATCTGCTGATCAGCATGACGTCCGTCACATCCGGTTCTGATATGAACTTCGATTGTCTCATCAAACTTGGCTGTTGCCACTTTCTTTACTAAACTAACTGCTTCTGCTTTCTCATAGAGTGCTGTTCTATCGATCAGTTTTGCAGCTTCGCTATATTTCTTTCCTCGTTTCATTCTATTACCTCCTTGTGGTATTGGCGGGTCAAATGCCCCTCCCACTGTCTTCAATTTCTCTCACTAAAGGACTGTTCCTACTCTTCTACAATTACACCCATAGAACGGCAGGTTCCTGCGATCATGCTCATAGCAGCTTCGATAGATGCAGCATTTAAGTCTGGCATCTTTGTCTCAGCGATTTCCTGAAGCTGAGCTTTTGTGATAGTAGCAACCTTTGTCTTGTTCGGAACACCGGATCCTGACTGGATCTTGCAGGCTTTCTTAATCAGAACTGCTGCCGGCGGTGTCTTTGTGATGAAACTGAAACTTCTGTCGTTATATACGGTAATAACAACCGGGATGATCACGTCTCCCTGATCTGCTGTCTTTGCGTTGAACTGCTTTGTAAATTCAACGATGTTTACACCATGCTGTCCCAGAGCCGGTCCAACCGGAGGAGCCGGAGTAGCCTTGCCTGCTGGAATCTGCAATTTGATATAACCTTCAACTTTTTTTGCCATTTTAATTACCTCCTTGTGGTGTTTGCGGAACCGAGGGTTCCTCCCACGTTTTGAATGCTTAATTCATTTTTTTGACTTCTGCGAAACTCAGTTCTACCGGAGTTTCACGACCAAACAATTCGACATTGATCGAAAGGCTCTGTTTCTGTTCATTCATCGTCTGAATGACGCCAACGGTTCCCTCCCAAGCTCCGCTTAAGACTGTTACGGTATCTCCGACTCCGAAGTCTACCACAATATCTTCGCGTTTGATTCCCAGCGGGAGCATCTCTTCTTCTGTCAGCGGAACAGGTTTGGAACCTGGACCTACGAATCCGGTCACACCTCTGGTGTTACGTACTACATACCATGTGTCATCATTCATGATCATATGGATCAGAACATAACCCGGAAACATTTTTTTCTGACTCGCCTTCTGAACGCCGTTCTTCAGCTCGACTACTTCCTGCATCGGAACCCGGACCTCCAGGATCTGATCTTCCAGATGTCTGTTTTCGATCGTCTTGTCAATGTTTGCTTTTACTTTGTTCTCATAACCTGAATAGGTATGAACTACGTACCATTTTGCCTCTGACATAAAATCACCTTTCTACAATTTCAACTGCACGAGAAAATCGACTCCGTACTTGATGACAATATCGATCACTGCGATCAATGCTCCTAAAAGTACTGATACGACTGATACAGCCACTGTCTGTTTTGCAAGTGTTTCTTTATCCGGCCAGATAATCTTGTTAAACTCGGCCTGAAGACCTTTTGTAAAACTCTTCTTGCGAGCTTTCTCTTTCTTATCTCCCATTCTTCCACTTCCTTCCAGCGACTATTTTGTCTCTTTGTGCAGTGTGTGTGATTTACAGAACTTGCAGTACTTCTTAGTTTCCATGCGTTCCGGATGAGCTTTCTTATCCTTCGTCATGGTGTAATTACGCTGTTTACATTCTGTACATTCCAATGTGATTCTTGTGCGCACAACTTCCACCTCGCTTTATGCTACATTTTTGATAGTTACATGATGGCTGCGACCCCATCTAAATTTAGGCATAAAAAAAAGACCTACTTCCATTCGCCAGAAAATTGTATCATAGCTCAGAGCGGAAGTCAAGCCTTTCTCTTGCCTGTTTTCAGCGCATATTCCACCAGTTGTCGGTTTGCCTCACCTAGCGGTCCGAATTCGTCTAATGGGCAGATACATTCTTCACACTGATCCAGGATTTTTTTTGCCTGTTCCAACCGTTGTTCTCCGATCGGGTAAAATGCCTTCTCCGCGATTACCTGTGCCGCCAAAGCCTGCGCATCCGCATATTCCACGTCATTTTCCCACAGAATTCCCGCCGCAAAGGATCTTCCTTCTCTTTGAAGTCTGCGATACACCGCAATCCCGTTTCCGCCTCCGCCGATCACGAATACTTCTGGCTTTTTTCCTTCCGTTTGCAGAAACATTCTTCCGGTCACTGGATCAAATTTCGACGGTTCTACTCCATAAAGCGTCTGGATATACTCCCCGGAAAAAATGTCCTCCGGAGTTCCGATCCGGTCGATCCGATCGCCTTTCACGCACGCGATCCGATCCGACAACATCTGTGCCAGATCCAGTTCATGCAAAGACAAAAGGATTGCCATTCTCTTCTCCCGTGCCAGCATACGAATTCTTTGCAGGATATCCAGTTTAAATCCCATATCTAAATAGGAAGTCGGTTCATCCAGAATCAGAATCTCCGGTTCCTGACAGATTGCACGCGCCAACATCAGACGCTGTCTCTGTCCGTCACTGATCTTCATAAAATCCTTTTCTTCGACTTCTTCCGCCTTTACCAGTCGGATTGCCTCTTCCACTTTCCGCCAGTCCCGTTCCGTCAGATGTCCGAATCTTCCGGTGTAAGGATATCTCCCCGAAGCCACCAGATCCCTTCCGGTCAGGAGTTCACTCTGAATCCGCTCCGTCATCACCATGGAAAGCTTCTGTGCCAGTTCTCTGCGACCCAGTTTTTCTATTTCTTCCGTCCCCACGCAGACTCTGCCACCCATTTTTTTCAATTGACCGGTCAATGTCTTCAGAATCGTAGATTTTCCGGAACCGTTCGGTCCGATCAACGTCAGAATCTCGCCCGGGTTTACGGAAAATGTAATCTCCCGGATCAGAGGATCTTTTCCGTAACCCACATTCAGTTGTTCGATTGAAAATGTATCTTCTTTTCTCATAGTCTTTCCATCTTACTCCGTCTATATCCCGTTGTATTTTTTATATGGCATACCCTTCTCGCTCTTATCTCTTTCGCATTCCATACTCCAAGCTCTATTCCTCTGCTATATTCGCACCTTAGGTTCCGGTACTTCGTGCTTTATTTTTCTAAAATAAATTTGGAGGATCCTAACTGCGTCGTCCCTGCTTTTTCATCATCGCCACAATCACCACCGGTACCAGAAAAACCGCCGTGACCGAACTGATACTGACTTCCGTGGGAGCGAACATGGTTCGGGCAATTCCGTCACAGAATAATGTAATGACACCTCCGCCCAGAAAACAGGCCGGAATCAGTACCGCCGGTTTTGCCGTATTGGTCAGAAGCTTCATCAAATGTGGCACTGCAATTCCCACGAAAGAAATCGGTCCGGCAAACGCCGTCACACAGGCTGACAACAGACTAGAGAGCAGAATCAGCGCAATTCGCAGTGCCTTCACCGGAACGCCCATATTTCTCGCGTAATTTTCTCCCAGTTGATAGGCTCCGATGGGCTTGACCAGAAAAATCAATACGCCCATCGTCACACCGATGATCCCGGTCATATAACTCACATTTTCCCAGGTCATTCCAGAAAAACTCCCCAACGACCAGTTATGAAGGTTCACGATATTGGAATCACTGGCAAAAGTCACGCAAAAATCGGTAATCGCCGAACAAATGTAGCCGATCAGAATTCCACAGACCACCAGAAAGGACATATTGGATACCCGAAAGGAAATCACAAGGACGAATCCCATCGCGATCAGAGAACCCAAAAAGGCAGCCACCACCATCCCCGCCGAACTGATGGTTCTCCCTCTCTCCAGCAGGAAGATCATCGTCAGAGCCACCACCAGTTTCGCACCGGAAGAAATTCCCAGTACATACGGTCCGGCAATCGGATTCTGAAAAAAGCTCTGCAGCAAAAATCCCGATACTGACAGAGCACCTCCCAACAGAATTGCCGAAAGGACTCTGGGCAGGCGAATCTGCCAGATGATCTGCTGCGCCGTGTGATTCTGACTGGTTCGTTTCAGGATTTCGATCAGTTCCGGCACGCTGATTTCCACGCTTCCGGATGCCACATTCCACCAGAACAGCAGTAGCAGAAGACTTCCGATCAACAGAAACGATCCTGCATATCTTTTTTTCATCCTCGCCCTCCTTTCGTCCTTTCTCATTCTTTCTATTTCTTCTTATCTTCTGTATCCTGTTTTCTACAATTATTTTATCAGGAAACTTCGCTATATTCTTTAGACATTATATCTTCTTCAGGAAATGATATTCCCCATCTTCACTTCCATTTAACACATGATACAGATCTTCGATAAAATCACAGGTCTTGCTGGTTTGTTGGTAAAAATCACTGCCGGTGGTATAAACCTGATCATTCTGCACCGCCTGAAAGTCTGCGAACAGCGCATTTTTTTCGATCAGTTCGTCCACGCTTTTGATCTCTCCTTCGATGGTTCCGTTGTAAATCAGGATATCCGCATCTTTTTCTGCCGCGTAAAAATCTTCCATCTGCATTTTCATCGTAGAAAGTGCATTTTCCTCTTCCGGCAAATATCCTTCCAGTGAATAAACGCCACCCGCCAGGGAAATCATTGATGCCACATAGTCATTGGGCTTCCGCACGGTAATACTTCCATCCGAAGACACCGCAAAGAACGCCACCTTTTTCCCGGTATTTTCTTTCTGCAGAATCGGTTCGATCCTGGATAACTGTTCTTCATAATATGCGTCCGCCACTTCTTCCTTTCCGAGAAGTGCTCCGAAAAACCGGATCCATTCCAGCCTTCCCAGTGGATGACTCTCGTAACTGGATCGTTCGATCATCACCGGGATTCCCAGTTCTTCCAGTTTTTCTTTCACTTCCGGATTGTGGGTGATCATGGTATTTTCCACAGCCAGAGAACACCCTGCATCCAGCAGCATCTCATAATCCGGCGCACTGTATTTTCCGGCATAGGTAAGCGTGCCCTGCTCCATCGCATCCGCCGCTTCCTGTACATACCAGTCCTGCTCCTTCGTTCCGGTAAATGTTACCGCAGACAGAGCATCGATCCGACAGACCAGATCCATCACTGCACTGGACACCAGATACACATTTTCAAGCGGTGTGCGCAGAACTTCTATATCCTCCGGCACATCTTCCGGCACCGGAATCCCCATCGGAACGATGAAAAAACGACCGTTGTCTACGATCGTCAGCAATTTACAGTTACTATATTCTTCCACCTGAAACTGATCAGCATATTTTAGTGTCATCTCCCCGGTCTTTTCCATCTCCTCAAAGGAGCCGGATTCCGGGAAGGTAAATTTCAGGGTATATTCAATCTCATGAGGTTTGCTCATGACAGTGGTATCTGCCGTCACATCCAGATCCCCCGGAAGCTCTTTCAACGGAATCGTAAATTGTGAGTTGCCCTCTTCATTTTCTTTCAGATATTTTTCTCCGTCCACAATCATGTAGTCATAGTACGGACTGCTCCAGATAATCGTCGCTGTAATCTTACCATCCTTCACTGTCACTTTGGTCGGAGATTCCACGGAAGCCTTCCCACTGCCGCCTTCCAGAGCCACGTTCACCGTATATTCTCCGTCCTGCAGGGTTTCTTCCGTTGTTTCCGTCGTTTCTGCCTTTTCTGTTTTTCCGTCTTTTTCTGTTTTCCCGCATCCGACAAAACTTCCCATACACATCAGGAGCAATGCCAGCAGGAGCCATTTTTTCTTTTTCATACACACACCTTACTGCGGCTGCACATCGGTAATACTGACTTTGTGATCATACCATTTTCCTTTGGTTCCAATCAATGCCAAATCGAATTCTTCATCCAGTTTTTTCACCGGAATGTCAAATCCATTTACTGTTTCCTCTTTCCCTTCTGGATCGGTCACAGTATCTTTGGTCGGTTCCAGAACATCTGCCCCGTCTTTCTTCGCATCTTTTGCTTTGCCCACAAAAAGATTTAAGATTTTTTCAGACTGCAAGCTGACATGAAAGGTCATCTTTCCATCTTTTACCGTCAGAGTTCCGCGTCCATCCAGAGTTTCATAAGCATGAAACATGCTGCTGTCCGTATCGAATTTTGCGCTGTACACACCATCCTCCGGCACACTCTGTGTGCCGGAAGCTGATGCGGATGAAGTCTCACCAAGAGACTCCATCGCATTTTTTGTATGTTCTACGTAGATCTGCTGAATTTCCGGAATTTCTCCCAGTCCGAAAATCTGGGTATCTACACTGTCAAATGCTCCGCTTGCTTCAAACTGGCTCTTCCAGGAATCTTCGTCATCCCCTGCCATATCGTTGTTTGCATGATCTCCTGCAACAACCATCAGCGGTCTTAAAATCACTTTTGTATAACCTGCTTCTTTTACGCTTTCGATTACATTTTCACATGCGGTCTCTTCCGGTTCACCCTCTACGGTTCCGATAAAGACATTTTCATACCCGAGATCCTTCATCTGTGTTGCCATCTGGCTGTAGCTTACCTTTGCAGTATGAGAAGTTCCATGTCCCATGAATACAAATGCAACCTTATCTTCTTTTGCTGCATCCAGAGAATCATAACCTGCGGTCTTGACTGCTTCTGCTGTGATTGCTTCTGCAACCTTTTCCTTATCTTCATTTACAACCATTGCATCTTCTCCGACTTCTCCCAGAAGCGGCTCTGAAACAGATACTTTATCAAACTTGTCTTCATAATCTGCCAGAGTATCCACCAGTTCATCATACTCTGCACCGTGCATCAGGTGAGTCGGCTGAACCACCAGCTCTTTTACGCCATTGTCCACGGCTCTCTGCAGTGCCTGATCTACGTTGTCGATTTTCTCCCCATCTCTTGCCTGTACATGGTTAATGATGATCTGTGCAGTAAATGCTCTTCTGACAGACCAGTCCGGGTTTGCTTCCTGTAAGGCTTTCTCGATTCCACCAATATCAGCGGTACGACTGTCGTTAAAAGAAGTACCGAAACTTACAACCAACAGTTCTTTTTCTCCGATCCCGTCCTCATTCAGCGGATCGTCTTTCGAAGCGTCTCCGGTATCTCTTCCGAAATAGTCCGGATCCGCATTTTCACCTTCTACCAGTTCTTTCTGTGCATCGGTCAGCTTGTCCCATGCCTCTTTCGCAGCTACGCACTGGTCATCCGTCTCATCGGTTCTTTCCTGTACGTAAATGTCATCGATCAGTTTTGCAACTTCATCTGCCGCTTTCTGATCTTCCTCTGCGTTCGTCTGTTTGGTGTCATTGGTGCTCTTGTTGCCACATCCGGTAAACATTCCGATTGCCAGAACACAGGACAACAGCACTGCTACGGTTCTCTTTTTCATAATACATCTCCTTTTTCTTAATTAAAAGCACACTGCAGAACAGAATCTCTTTTCCAAATCCGTAATGTGCACGTAAAATCATTGCGAAAGCGCAACAAGAAAAAACTCCATCCAACATTCGGACGGAGCAATCAATCTTTTTCAGAATCATCCATACAAATGAGAGCCTTCTTCGGCTTTCTTCTGTTCTCTGCGATTCTCTTCTGACAGTACGACCAATTACTCGTGATCTGGGAAAGTTCCCTGTACCAGACAATTGGCAGGTTTCCTGGCTGAAAGATCAATGCGTAACTCTTCGTCTTCCCAATGCAGCAGCCAATCTTCTCCGATTCTGAACTCACAATTCTGAAATCTTTGAAGATTGCATCCTTCCATCAGTGACCTGTTGCAAAAGTCACGCTCCCTTATCACAGTGACGAGATCGTACAGGATTCTCACCTGTTTCCCTTTTACCCGACTCTCTTCTGAATTTTTTGTTTTCTTGAAGGAATCGGCACCAACTCTCTTCCTGTATGATGTTTTCCCCATCATAACATACCAAAACCCCTTTGACAAGGAGGATAAACATTGACTTATGGTCATTTTAGTTCTATAATTTAGATATTACAAATTCATATGTCACAATCTGTTCTTTTCTTTCATTATAAAACAGGTTTACAAAGGAGTTTTGTTCATGGGAAAAATAGATGAGAATAAACAATTAAAATTAGGTGCCCTCCTGAAAAGTGCCTATGATTTATTTCTGAATCAGGGCATTGCCAAAACCTCCGTTCATGACATTACCAAGAATGCAGGTGTCGCCAAGGGAACCTTTTATCTGTATTTCAAAGATAAATATGCACTTCGGGATCACCTGATCGCCTCTACCGCACAGTCTTTGTTCCAGGAAGCGCATCAGGCCAGCCTGGATCAGGATCTTCCTACATTTGAAGACCACGTGATTTTCGTCGTAGACTATATCATCAATCAGATGATCAAGAATAAACCACTGCTTCGTTTCGTTTCCAAGAATTTAAGCTGGGGCATCTTCAGTCACGCCTTGTTTCCGGGACATGAGAACGATGAGCAGGCGATTCATGATACGTTGTTGAATTTTATTCCGGAAAAGAATCTGAAGCAGTTGAAAAATCCTGAGATTGTACTGTTCATGATCCTGGAACTGGCAAGTTCATCCTGTTACAGTTCCATCCTGGAAAACAATCCGGTATGCATCGAAGAATTAAAGCCTCACTTGTATAATAGTATTCGGGCGATTTTAAAATGTTATACCGTTCCGTTGGAAGCAACCGCCGCATAAGATGCTTTGCGTAAAAAAAGAAAAGTCTTACAGAATTATGAGCGTAATAAAAACGTAATTCTATAAGACTTTTTTATTGAAATCTTTACTGCTTATTTCTTCCGCAAAAGGAATGCATAAGGGAACATCTGAAGCCCCGGTACTTCCTGCGTGCACGCATCAGCGCTGCTCGCAGGGGTATCTCTATGGGGCGAAGGCAAGCGCAAGCGGTTCCCGTTGCAACCTTTTGCAGGAGAATCGATTTTCTGTTTCCTTTCAAATCTCACCTTACAGAGCTTTCATATCCAGTCCGTCAAATCCAACCAGCGTCTGTTTTGCGATCTCTGTGATCTTGTCCAGATCCTCTGTGGTATGTCCTTCCATATTCAGAACCATCACCGGATCATGCAGGGATGCGCGAAGCAGCATCCAGCCGGTGCAGTCTTTGCTAAAACGAACGCGGATTCCTTCGTAGGACTTCGGAAGTTCATATCCGGCTTCTTTCACACGGCTTTCAAAGGCTTCCAGAACTTTTGCTCCATAGGACTTGAAGTCTTCTTCCAGAATCGGAAAACGAACTTCACGGTCGGCAAACACGGTATTCAGTCCGGCGATGAAATGATCGATGGTCTTCCCCTGTTTCTTTGCCTGTGCCACTGCGATAGACAGTTTCACTGCCAGGAATGCTCCGTCATCCAGGTAGTAGTTCTCTTTCAGACAACCATGTCCGGATGTTTCCATTGCCAGCGGACTTACGATTCCTTCTGCATTTAATTCTTTACACTTGTTGATGACATTTTTATATCCTCTCATGTAGCAGAGGTGTTTCAATCCCAGATCTTTCTCCAGGAAATCGGTCAGACGGTCAGAAGTTACAGAGTCTGTGATGATGGTACTTCCCGGATATTCCGGTGCCAGGATTGCTGCGATCATGGCGATGATGGAATCACGGTTGATCGGAGTTCCGTCAGAAAGCACGGCAGACATTCTGTCTACGTCAGTATCAAAGATCAGTCCCAGATCTGCTTTGGATGCTACAGTCGCATCACAGATTGCTTTCATTGCGTCTTTATTTTCCGGATTCGGAATGTGGTTCGGGAACATGCCGTCCGGATCCAGGAATGCGCTTCCTTCCGTATCTGCTCCCAGAGGTGCCAGCACCTTCTTGGCGAAGAATCCTCCGGCTCCGTTTCCTGCGTCCACGATGATCTTCAGACCGGCCAGCGGCTTCTCATAATCTTCTGCTGCCACTGCGTCACAAATCTTCTTGCGAAGTGCTGCGCTGTACACATCGATCAGATCGAAGGCAGTCAGTTTGTCACTGTCTGTCGGCAGTTCTTCTTCCAGAACCTTCTCGTCCATCTTCTCTGCCAGATCTCCGGCGATATTCAAGATTGCTTCGATGTCTTCTTTTTCCAGACCTCCATCCTCATCAAAGAATTTCAGTCCGTTTCGATTGTATGGTAAATGGCTGGCTGTGATCATGCAGGCTCCTGCGTACCCAGTCTCCGGATATACGGTAGACATAAACATGGCCGGTGTGGATGCCATCTGACAGTCAGCAACTTTAATGCCTTCTGCCAACATTCCCTTGATCGCCTGTTTTTTCAGCGCCGGTCCTGTAATTCGGGAATCCGTTCCGATTCCCACTACGCACTGATCTGCTGTCAGGTTCTTCTTCTGCATCAGCCAGATAACAAATGCGCGTCCGATCAAATATGCCGCCTCTTCGGTCAGATTGACATGTTCGCCCTCGATTCCTTCGCAGGCAACGCCTCTGACGTCACTTCCGTTTTTCAGTTTCAAAAGTTCTTTCTTCGTGATAGCCATATTGCTGCTCCTTCTCTCTTCATTTTGCAACCAAACTTTAAACTTTATTTCAAGCTACTGTCATTATAATTCAAAATATTTTTCCGCACAACCTCTATCCTATATAACCACGGATAAAAATCCACAGCACAATCAGCGGCACAATATAGGTTACATAATATCTGACAGCCTTCGGGAATTTGATGCCGGCTCCTGTATTGGCTTCCTTTAAGAAATTATCCCAGCCCCAGCCATAGCGTGTGGTACAGAACGCCAGATATACCAGGCTTCCCAGTGGCAGCAGGTTGTTGCTGACCAGGAAATCTTCCAGATCCAGAACCGTAGAACCGGCTCCCAGAGGCTGAATAAAACTCCATACGTTATAGCCCAGAATACACGGCATGGATAACAGGATGATTGCAGCAGCATTACAAAATGCCGCTTTCTTTCTGGAGCATCCGGTCAGATCGATGGCAAAGGAAATAATATTCTCAAACACCGCGATAATCGTGGAGGCTGCCGCAAAGAACATACACAGAAAGAACAGGCTTCCCCAGATTCTTCCGCCGCTCATGGCATTGAAGATATTCGGCAGTGTAATAAAGATCAGGTTCGGACCGCTGTCCGGATTTACTCCGAATGCAAAACATGCCGGGAAAATGATCAGACCTGCCACCAGTGCCACGCAGGTATCCAGAACCGTCACACAGATTGCTTCTCCCATCAGTCTTCTGGACTTATCAATGTAGCTTCCGAAGATTGCGATCGCACCGATTCCAAGGCTTAATGTAAAGAAAGCCTGCCCTACTGCTGCAAAAACAACCTGCATCGCTCCGGCATCTTTTACTTTCTGGAAATCCGGTACCAGATAAAAGCTTAATCCTTTTTCCGCACCCGGAAGTGTCGCCGAGCGAATCGCCAGTACCACCAGCAGCGCGAGAAGCAGAAACATCATGTATTTCGTGATCTTCTCCAGACCTTTCTGCACACCCAGACTGCAGACGCTGAAACAGAAAATTACCACGATCATCATGAATACCGTCATCAGAACCGGTTTTCCCATCAGATCTCCAAAGATCCCCTGAATCTGTTCTGCATTTTTCCCATGGAATTCTCCCTTTAACATCTTACACAGATATAAAAGCATCCATCCTCCAATGGTGGTATAGAACATCATCAGCAGATAATTTCCCGCCATACCAAAGTACTTGTACCAGTGCCATTTCGTTCCTTTCGGCTCTAGCTTATCAAAGGACAATGCCACACTGGCCTGACTGGCACGTCCTACCGCGAACTCCATGACCATGATCGGAAGTCCCAGCACCAGCAGGAAGAACAGATAAATCAGCACAAAAGCCGCTCCTCCGTATTGTCCTGTAATGTACGGAAAACGCCACACATTCCCCAATCCGATGGCGCATCCGGCCGAGATCAGGATAAATCCCAATCTGGAACCAAATTTTTCTCGTTTCATTTGTTTACCCTCTCATTTCATTTATTTTTTCTCTTTTATTCACCTTTTTTCAGGCAATCTCCTCTATATCCACCTTCCGTCCCTGACTCTTGCCGCAGAATGTTCTACCGAACATTTCTCTTACAATTTCTGCCATTTCCAATCATTCGACTTTCTCAAGCCTGATTTCTCACACTAATTTCAGATTCTCTGATTATTCTTTCTCCGTTGGATCTGACGTTTTTCCTTGTGTTTCCTGCTTCTCTTCCGCTTTTCCCTTCGGTTCGTCGTAAGTTTCCAGGAAAGAATGTTTCAATCCGTCTTTTTTATAAGCAACAACGGTGCTTAAGTTTACATTTTCCACACTCCGGAAAATGTTTCCTTCCACAAACGGATTAACCTTTTTCAACTCTGCGATCAGATTCTTGATCTCCATACGTTTGGAAACGCTGCGGCCATCCGGGTCGCAGGTAGTACAGGTATCGGTAAACCGGCAGGCACACTGAATAAAATGCAGGCCATTGTAATCTCTCCAGTGCTTAATATCATCCTCCCGGATCAGATACATGGGACGGATCAGTTCCATCCCTTCAAAATTGGTGCTGTGCAGCTTCGGCATCATGGTCTGTACCTGTGCCGAGTACAACATTCCCATCAGGATTGTCTCAATCACATCGTCATAATGATGTCCCAACGCAATCTTATTGCATCCCAGTTCTTTCGCCTTACTGTACAGATATCCCCGTCTCATTCTGGCACAGACATAACAGGGCGATTTCTCAATATCATAGACCGCATCGAAAATTTCCGTCTCGAATACTGTAATCGGAATCCCCATCAATTTCGCATTGTTCTCGATCACTTTCCGGTTCACTTCGCTGTAACCCGGATCCATCACCAGAAAGACCAGTTCAAAATGAAATTTATTATGGCGTTTCAATTCCTGAAACAGTTTCGCCATCAGCATGGAGTCTTTTCCGCCGGAAATGCAGACCGCAATCTTGTCATTTTCCTGTACCAGATCATATTCCCGGATTGCTTTTGCGAACTGGGAAAATAACGCCCGATGGAATTTCTTGCGAATGCTCAGTTCAATCTCTGCTGCCCGGTTCTGCTCCGGATCCTGTTCTTTTTCTTCCTCCATCTGACTGACCAGCCAGGATGCATATCCGCCTTTTAAACTTTTTGCCTGAAAGCCATGTTCTCTCAGCATTTCTGCCGCATCCACACTGAAAATTCCACGCATACAGTACAGAATCAGCAACCGGTCTTTCGGAAGTTCTTCTAAAGATTCTTCCAGCTTGCTCTGGACAATCTGTCTGGCTCCCGGAATCATTCCGTAAGCGACACTGGAATCATCCCGGATATCGATCAGGCTGTATGAGCCTTCCTCTAATACTTTCACCTCACCCCAGGTGATCTCTGTCTCACTCATGTGTCTGCTCCTTTTTCCGCGTTTGTTCCTCTTTGATCTTCTGCAGATCTTCCTCCATCTTCTTTCGTGCTTCTTCCATTTCCTTTGTCGTCAGATCTTTTACCACTTCTCCTGCGATGATCAGTCCCACCACGGATGGTACAAATGCCGTCGATCCCGGAATTGCCCGGCGCTCGGTACATTTTCTTGCTGCTCCCGGCGGACAGATACAGTGTGCCCGACAACTGATAGCCATATCCTCGATCGGAGCCAGTGCCTTTTCTTTGGAATACACGACTTTTAAATGTTTCACGCCCCGCTTCTTCAACTCCCGTCGCATGACTTTTGCCAGCGGGCATACGGAAGTCTTATAGATATCCGCCACCTCAAACGCTGACGGATCCAGCTTATTGCCGGCTCCCATACTGCTAATAATCGGAACGCCCGCCTCCTGAGCCTCCAGAACAAGTTGGATCTTGGCTGTCACCGTATCCACCGCATCGACTACATAATCATACTCTTTAAAATCAAATTCATCCTTGGTTTCCGGCAAATAGAAGCAATTGTGGATTTCCACCTTTGCATCCGGATTGATCTCCAGGATCCGTTCTTTCATTACGTCTGTCTTATACCGCCCCACCGTTTTTCTGGTGGCAATGATCTGACGATTGATATTTGTCAGGCAGACTTTATCATCATCAATCAAGTCAAAAGCGCCCACACCACTGCGTGCCAGCGCTTCCACTACATATCCTCCGACTCCACCGATCCCGAAAACGGCAACCTTAGAGCCTGCTAATTTCTCCATTGCTGCATTCCCAAGCAGCAATTCTGTTCTTGAAAACTGATTTAACATCTTATAACACCTTCACTAACTCCTCCATGTCACGATACAGCGTATGACGCTCAGACGGTACTGACTTGTCTGATGGATAACCAATCGGCATCAGCAGAACCGGTCTTTCATTTGCCGGGATGTCAAATGCCTCGATCACCTCTGACGGTGGGAATACATTCACCCAACAAGAGCCGATTTCCAGTTCCTGTGCCTGCAACATCATGTGGGTTGCCACGATACTTGCATCTTCCTGCCCGGAGCGGTAATCTTCCTCTTTCGTGTTGAACCACTCTTCATCTTTGTTATAGGTAAACAGAAGGACGATCGGTGCGTTGAATGCACAGCGACTCAGTTCACGGATCTTTGCAACTGCTGCTTCACTCTTTAACACATACACACGATATGCCTGATTATTCTTTGCTGTCGGAGCGATCCGTCCTGCTTCCAGAATCTTCTGAAGCTTTTCTTCTTCAATCGGAGTATCCTTATAATCACGTACCGAATATCTTTCTTTTGCCAATGTCATAAAATCCATGTTTCATGTCTCCTTTCCTGCTATTTGCTATCATCTGCTGCTATTTTAACACATTATTTTTCCGTTTCAAAATATTCTTTTACCATCTTCACAACCACACCGGACAACAGGAAGACTGCGATCAGGTTCGGGATTGCCATCAGACCGTTAAATGTCTCCGCAATGCTCCACATCAATCCCAGATCCATGGTCGCTCCGACGATGGCTACCAGAGAGTATACCAACATAAACGGCTTGTTCACTCTGGTTCCAAACAGGAACTCGATACATCTTGCTCCGTACAGTCCCCAGCCGATGATGGTGGAAAATGCGAAACAGCACATTGCCACTGCGGTAAAGATGGACACCAAGTTGCCATACACTGCGGTAAATCCGCTGATGGTAAGCTCTGCACCGGCTGCGGCACCATATCCTACCGGAACTCCGCTGCAAAGGATAACCAATGCAGTCAGTGTACAGATCACGATCGTATCTACAAAGACTTCAAAGATTCCGAAGAATCCCTGTTTTACCGGCTTTCTTGTATCTGCGCAGGCATGGGCGATGGATCCGGTACCAAGTCCGGCTTCATTGGAGAAGATTCCTCTGGAAACGCCCTTTTTCATACTCATAAAGAAGCTGCCCACTGCGCCACCGGTTACGGATGCCGGTGAGAACGCCCCCTTGAAAATGGAAGCAAAGACCGCCGGAATATGCCCGATATTCAGTACAATGATTCCCAGTGCAAGTAAAATATAAAGCACTGCCATAAACGGTACCAGACGTTCTGTCACCTGTCCGATTCGTTTGATTCCTCCAAGCAGGATCAGCGCAATCAGAATCGCCAGCACGATTCCGATGATCAGGTTCAGTGTCTTCACACTGCCCTCTCCGATCACGTTGTAATTAAACAATGCGGAATCAATGGCTGTGGTAATGGTGTTGACCTGGGTTGCGTTTCCGGTTCCGAATACGGTCAACACACCAAATGCTGCGAATAAATACGCCAGGAAATGCCAGTGTTTCGCCAGACCATTCTTAATGTAGTACATCGGTCCGCCCACATATTCTCCATCCTCATTAACCTCACGAAAATGTACCGCCAGGGTAACTTCTGAGAACTTGGTACACATTCCAAGCAGGGCGGAAATCCACATCCAGAAAACGGCTCCCGGTCCGCCGATTGCGATTGCTCCGGCAACTCCGGCAATATTTCCCGTTCCAACCGTCGCCGCCAGTGCAGTACAGACTGCCTGAAACGGCGTCATAGCTCCGTCAGAAGCCTCCTTCTTTTTCAACATACGTCCCAGCGTAATCTTCATCGCATAGGGGAACTTTCGGATCTGGAGAAATCCGGTTCTGACACTTAAGACCAGTCCTACTCCGATAATACAGAGCATAGCGGGAACACCCCAGATAAAGTTGTTGACCACGCTATTTACAGATTCAATTGTCGCTAACATAATAATCCCTTTCTCTTTTGGATCGATTTTCTACGATAATAACTTAAGGATTATACCATATTTCCTACTGAATTGCAGTAGTTATTTCGCGAATTCCCGTTGCATTCTTGCTTCAATTCGCTCTTTTTTAAGCCTTTCCCCGATCACGATCCACACATTCTGTCCGTCTTGTGCCGTTCGGATCTCGTAGCCGCCTCTTGTGGCATTTAACTCCAGCCATTGATTCCCATCCTGCAAAAAGCCCTTCACCCGGATAATTTTCCCACAATCCGAATCTTCGAACAGGCTCTGCACCAACGTTTCTGCCTGCTTCCTCTCGATATCCAGATTCATAAAAAATGCCGTTTCAAAGGATTCTTCTTCCGGGAACCATTTCTTTTGGTAGCTGTTCTGCTGCATTCCCACATTTTGGATCCGGGCAAAATCTTCTTCCGTCAGATCTTCCCAGTTCTTTGCCAGTACACACTCCTGTACCTTCTTTTTACAGCCGATTTCCTGTAACGCAGTTTCCAGCATCTCCAAGGTCTTCCTGGCCTGCTCTTCGCCTGCTTCTTCCATTCGGCTAAGCAGCACACACCCCGCATCTGCTACTTCCGACGCCAGATAATACGCTTCGTGCTCCGTCAGATGGTCATCCAGGCAGGCATTGACCACCGCGATCACACTTCCCACTTCATACCAGCGATCCACTGGATCTTCCCGCAGCGCATCAAAGAATTCATCCACATCATAGATTCCGGAAGGTTCCACGAGGATCCGGTCATATCCGCACATGCCCATGGCAATCAGTTTGGTACGAAACCGTCTTCTGTGGGTTTCCTGATCACATCCACCGGAGATCATTTCCAGCTCACACTGTTCCCCTTCCAGATCTTTCAAAAGCATCATATCCACGTTGATGGCTCCGTAATCATTTTCCAGAATCCCGATATTCAGTCCCTTGTCCATCAGATACCGGGCATATTTCTTTATAAAAGTAGTTTTACCGGATCCTAAGAATCCGGTAATCAAATCAATCTTTATCATTTCTTTTCTCCTGTCAGCTGACCGATTACATAGTATTCATTCAGTTACTCTCCGCCTTCCAGCTTATAGCATGCTACGCCCTGCTCATCAAACTCCGGCGCCAACTTTACTTCATTGCAGTCCATATTTTACGGATGACAGCGTCCGCAGGGCTCGTATCCCTGACTGATCAGATCCTCCCGACTCCCGGTAAACTCTCCGCGATTCGTATCCTTGATCGTCTTTACACTGGAACAGGATGGCTTGTGGAACTTTTTGGTATTCTGATTCAAAATATAAGTTTCCGTTTGCGCCCCTGCCTCGGACTGGTTGTTTCCTGCCGCATCTACCTGTACATTTGCAACACTCTTTCCGTTTGTCGCAGACGATTCGGCGGCGGAACTCACCTCGTCTGCATCCTGTCTCCAACTGTCTCCGGTGGCATAATCAATGCCGATCCCCGGCTGCACATTATAGCAATATACGTGGAACTTCACCCCTGTTCCATTGTCCTCCACCGATTCTGCTTCCATTTTCACGCCTCGCGCCACCAGTTCTTCGCCCTGAAAGATCGGTGTTACACGGTACAGTACATGATTCCCGGTACGTTTCACATAGTCTGCCACTTCATCCTCAAACGGTAACATTCCCTGCACGTTCAGATATCTGGTTCCTGTGATCAGATTTTTCTCATTGGCATTTTCCCCTGCCAGTTGGTATCCGATCAGATGACACCGGTTATACAGATAATTTCCATCAATGATGTCATTATATTTTACGGTATGCCATCCCGAAGGCTTGATCATTCCGATCCTGCCCCGTTCTTCGATAGGCATCAGTTCCTTGCAGATATTTGCATAGGCAACCTGGCATCTTCCCAGCGCATCCAGATTACTGTATGTTTCAAACGCTTCCGTTGTCCGGTCATTTTCCGTAAAATCCGGTTCGTTATTCTCAAGCACCACATACGGGCTTCCCGAATATTCCGGGGCTTCTGACAATATATAGGATGCATTGGCCGCATCGGACTGAGACTGACTCTGGAGTTCCAGGTCTGTCTCCACATCCGCCTTTGCATCCGACTCGTCTGAACTTGTCGCTTCCTCCTGATTTTGCGTAACTGCTCCGGCAGATGCTGTAACCTCTGCATCACTCCTGTCAGCAGACTGTGTGGAGCCACAGCCACTGAACAATAACAGAGAGGATAACACCAGCCACAGGATTTGTTTTTTCCATTTTTCCACATGCTTCATAGATCTGTGTCCTCTTTTTCTTTCTGCTTCACTCATATAGAGTTATTATCCCACGGCACGCACCTTCGGTGCTTGACGCTAACGCTCATTATATCATGAATTCGATGTTCACACAATGTTCACAACTTTTTAGCACTCACCTCTTTACATTGCTAATAATGTGTGTTATAGTACAAATAGAACAAAGGAAGAGGGATAAAAAGAAAGAACTGATATCCCAAAAGTCCGATGTTCTTACCAAATTGAAACACCTCGGATTTCTCCGATCGTGCGAATTATCAAAGTTTAAAAATTGGAAGGAGAAATGACTTATGATGATGCCTAGTATTTTTGGAGAAAACTTATTTGATGATTTTATGAACGATTTTGCTTTTCCGGCTTTCCCGGATGTTGACAAAACTTTGTATGGTAAACACGCAAAGAACCTTATGAAGACCGATGTAAAAGAAAAAGAAGACGGATTCCAGGTTGACATTGATCTGCCGGGATTTAAGAAAGATGAGATCCAGATTGAGTTGCACGATGGTACCGTAACCGTCAGTGCTGAGAAGGGTCTGGATAAAGACGAGCAGGATAAGGATGGCAAATATATCCGCCGTGAGCGTTATGCCGGTGGTATGAGCCGAAGCTTCTATGTCGGAGAACATATTACAGAAGCCGATATCCATCCGAAATATGAGAACGGTATTCTTTCCTTCTTTGTTCCGAAGGCAAAAGAACAGGCCGTCGAAGAGAAAAAGCATTATATTTCCATTGAAGGATAATCTTTCCTCCATAAAAGAAGGAGTTGCCCAGAACTGGGCAGCTCCTTTTTTATGTCCATTTTTTTACCCAAATGGACGATGTGCGAAATATTCCTGTATGTTAAGATACAAAAAAGACTGAGAATATGGTTGCATATATGCAATTTCATATGCGGATGAAATTATATTTTAAACAGTCATTGTACGAACGGAGGAAACCTTATGAAAAAACAAATCTGGAGTATCCTGCTTCTATTGTGTATTGCATTGTGCTTTATGCCAATGCCCGTGGTATACGCGTCAGACTTTACCGGCTGGACAAAACTGACAGACGAGTATAGTGGAAAGAGTCTGGAAAGTGGTAATTATTATCTGGACAGTGATGTAACGCTTTCCGATACGATCACTATTAAGGAGAACAAAACGGTTACGATTGATCTGAACGGACATGTGTTGCAAAAATCAGGTGGCACATTGTTTGATTTACACTCGGGATCACGTGTTATTTACGGCGACGATATCAGTTATATCTCCGGAGTGAAATTAACCATTCAGGACAGCAATCCCAATTCCGGTCATGATGATTCATCAATTCCTGTAGGTGGTGCAATTTGCGGCGCTGAGATTGATGCAAGTACGGCTGCTTATGATCAAACTGCTGTTTCGATCAATATGACCGGAGGTAGCTTTGGCAAAGGTGCTTCTTTAAATCTGGAGCGTCATGCTTCATTTATGATAAGCGGTACGGCCAGATTTACAAATGATACCTCTTTGACAAACAAAGGAAAGATCTATGCGAACGGCGGCAGATTAGATTGTGAAGTCAGTAACCGGGGAACCATCTGCAATACAGCTACGTCTATCACTTCTTTTTACGGAGAAATAAAAAATATAGGGACTGCGAGCATTAAAGCTGTCGTGAGCGGCGGAATATACTATGGTGCTCTTCAAGATGGAATGACCGTCGGAAAAACAGTTACTTATAGGAATGGCGATGCCGTATTTGCAATTCAGGTTCTTCCGTCAGGCGGCAGAGCCGCTTCTCTTGAAGCACCTGGAAATACCGGAAATGTATTTGTATTCACGGGATGGAGAAAAGCAGATGGCACAGGGTTTGATTTCAGCACAGCTATTACGGACGATCTGACATTGAATGCCGGCTGGCTTGACCCTGCTTCCGTTGGAGAAAAGGGTGACAAAGGAGACAAGGGTGATAAAGGTGATAAAGGCGATACCGGTGCCGCAGGACAGGACGGCATAACACCACAGTTGAAAATCGGTGAGGATAATTACTGGTATGTTTCCTATGACGATGGTCAGACCTGGACTTCTCTTAATGTGAAAGCAAACGGCGAGAAAGGGGATGCCGGTGAAAAGGGAGAGACTGGAGAAAAAGGAGAAGATGGTCTTATTCCATATATCGGAGAGAATGGTCACTGGTGGCTGGATGATGTTGATACTGGTGTACAAGCGTCTGTCAAAGGTGATACCGGTAAGTCAGGTATCGATGGGAAAGATGGCGAAAAAGGAGACACTGGTACAGCAGGAACCAATGGGAAAGATGGCGAAAAAGGAGATACAGGCACATCCGGTACTAATGGAAAAAACGGGGCTGACGGAATCGGGATTGCCCAAATAAAGATCAATGAAAATGGTGAACTTCTCATCAGCCTGACAAATGGAACCACACTCAATCTCGGAAAAGTAACCGGAGATGATGCGAAAGACGGACAGGATGGCCTGACTCCATATATCGGAGAGAATGGTCACTGGTGGATCGGTGAAAAAGATACCGGGGTACAGGCTGAAGCTTCTGGAAATACCGGAAATTCACCTGTAATTATTATCATCGGCGCAGTGGCAGGACTGGCACTTCTGTGGTGTATTGTATTGTCAGTCGTCTTGTATCATGCACTGAAAAAGAAAGCAGATTTTATTGAATAAATCGAGGGGTGGACTTTCGCCCTCTATCCATGTACGCCACAAGGCGCACACAGCATACAGAATTACAGCCGGACCTTTTAAAGTCCGGCTGTTCATCTAAAATCTCTCAATTCTCTTAGTCACGCTTTCCCAGCATTTTCCCGATCTTCCACAATTCATTGATCACCACTACACTGAATGCGGTCGCAAACATTTTGCCCCACATTCCAAGGGAAAGCGGCACCGTCTCAAATACGGCCGTTCCGAACTGAGTGATCGCACACTGCAGAACCAGTACAATTGCAAAGATTCCAAGCATCAGCTTATTTCGCATAACATTTTTCACCATCAGAGTATCGTCCAGTTCCCGGCAGTTAAATGCATTGAACAACTGGAAGAGTACAAACAGGGTAAACAACACGGTATCCTGCTCTTTTGGTGCTGCTCCCAGGAAATTGGTGAAATGCTGAAGCATAAAGATCACAGAAATAAAGATTCCATTCGCAAAGATCCGTATCAACATTTTCTTCGAAATGATATTTTCATTTCGCTTTGTCGGTTTGCGCTTCAGCAGATCGTCACGGATCGGCTCCAAGCCCAGTGTCAGTGCCGGCGGTCCATCCATGATAATGTTGATCCACAACAGTTCCAGCGCCGTAAACGGTGCCGGGAAGCCTGCCAGAATCGAGGCGATAACCACCACAACCGATGATACATTGACCGTCAACTGGAACTGGATGAATCGTTTAAAGTTCTCATAGATTCCACGTCCCCACTGTACCGCTTTTACAATCGTCGTAAAGGAATCGTCCAAAAGCACCATATCGCTGGCTTCTTTTGTCACTTCCGTTCCGGCAATTCCCATGGCGATTCCCACATCTGCATTCTTAATAGCCGGCGCGTCATTGATTCCGTCTCCCGTAACCGCAACCACATTTCCTTCTTCTTTCAGAAGTTTTACCACTCTCATTTTCACAATCGGAGTACTTCTGGCGATCACCTGGATTCGTTTCAGCTCCCGTTTCAGTTCTTTGTCTGACATTTCTTCAATCTCAGAAGCTTCCACCGCAATGTGATTTTCATCCAGCATGTGCAGTTCATTTGCGATGGCTCTGGCTGTCCGGATATTGTCTCCGGTTAGCATTTTTACTTCAATTCCGGCTTTCTGACATTTCTTGATGGAACCATAGACATCTTCACTCAACGGGTCTGAGATCACCACAAATCCATCAAATTTCAGATTCTGTTCCAGTTCATCCTGATCCTCGTCCTGGTAATCTTCCAGTTCTTTATGAGCAAAGGCAAGAAGACGTCCTGCCTGGCTCTGGAACTCTTCCATCAACTCACCGATATGTTTCTGTTCTTCTTCTGAAATGTCGTTGCAAAGGGAGAGGATTTTCTCCGGATTTCCTTTCGTATAGAGTACCAGTCCGTTCTCTTCCCGGACAATTGTACTCATATCTTTTTTCTGAGAGGAAAATGGGAAGACACGGACAACCTCTGCTGTCTGTCGCAATTCCTGATACTCCGTTCCGGATTTATGTGCTGCTACCAGCAGGGAACATTCTGTCGGATTTCCGATAAAGGTCCAGGTTCCGTCTTCTTCATTAATGTTTGCATTACTGTTGATACAGAAATTGTGAAGAAGCGTCTCATCTTTGATTTCTTCCGGCTCCAGCAGTTCTCCTGCCCGGTAAAATTTCTGAACGGTCATCTTGTTTTCCGTCAGCGTTCCTGTCTTGTCGGAGCAAATGATATTGACACAACCGATGGTCTCGCAGGCGATCATTTTCTTCACCAGCGCATTTTCCCGGGACATTTTGATAATATTTAACGCCAGGGAAACCGCCACGATCGTCGGCAATCCTTCCGGAACCGCTGCCACGATCAGGACAATACTGGTAATAAACGCATCGGAAACCGTATTCAAATTCAGAGTTCCTGCCATAAAGAACTGAACGACCTGCAGTAAAAATACGATAGCAGCCGCGGATGCCCCTAACACGGTGATTCCTTTTCCCAGACGATCCAGTTTTTCCTGCAGCGGAGTGGTGGTCTTTTCGATGGAAGAAAGTTCCTGCGCGATCAGACCAAATTCTGTATCATTTCCGACACCCGTTACCACCATCCGTCCATTTCCGGCAGAGACAAAGCATCCCGAATACAGCATATTTTTCCGCTCCGCCACCGGTGTTTTGTCTGAACAGACTGCATCTGCTGCCTTATCTACCGGCAGGCTTTCTCCGGTCAGTGCCGACTCATCTACACTCAAATCGTTGCTTTTGATCAGTCGACCATCCGCGATGATCTTATCCCCGGTTTCTACCAGAAGAATATCTCCCACCACGATATCACGCTGTGGAACCAGACAAGGCTCCCCGTTTCGGATTACTTTGATCAGTGTATCTTCATTTAACTGATTCAGCGCCTCAAACGCTTTGGCGCTCTTTCCTTCTGTCACGATGGTAATCACAACCGAAAGAATGATTGCCGCAAAAATCCCGGCACATTCCAGGAAGTTGTATTCCCCTCCTGTAAAATATCTGGTAATATTGACCGCCAGTGTGATGATTGCTGCAAAAATCAACATCAACAACATCGGTTCTGTGGAGGCGTCCCAGATTCTCTTCGCCATGGATTCTCTGGCCTGCTGTGTAAAAGAATTCTTTCCGTATTTTTCCCGGGACTCTTCCACCTGTGCAAGGCTCATTCCATGTTCTCCATCAGATTTCAGCTCTTCCAATACAAGATCTGCTGATTTCAAAAAAGCATCTTTCATAATGATTGCTTCTTTCCCTTCTTTTGTAGTATCCCTTGATCGGGAATATTTTATAGAATAAAAAAGCCGGTACATCACGTACCGACATAAAAAAAGAGACTCTCATTGTACGGCACGTTATGCTGTACATGAGTCTCGTTGATTAAGGTAAGCCAGACTGAATTTCTATCAGCCAGGATGTTGACTTACCGCGCTTCGCGCCACTACTCCCTCACGGACGAATTATTCTTTTCGTAGGGTATCATAGTGCCCAAAGGTTAGTCAATGCTAACTTCTTATCTTTTATATCTCTTTCATTTGCCATGTTTTCTGCATTTTAAAATTCCCGGTTTATAAATAGAAATATTTTCCATTTCCGTAACATTTGTTACATACTTTTTCTGTATTTCCGGGTATCTTATAGATATCACAAAGAAAAAGACTCCTTATTATTGCCACACTAAATATAATTCCATAACACGAGGTGATGTTTATGAACAACAAAGCAATGTATAACTTGTCTTACGGACTTTTTGCATTAACCACACGCGAAAACGACAAGGATAACGGCTGTATTGTAAACACAGTCACACAGGTCACTACTTCTCCAAATCGGATTCTTGTTGCTGTGAATAAAAAAAATTATACGCACGACATGATTTTACGAACCGGTGAATTTAACGTTTCTATCCTGACGGAACACACTTCCTTTGATACGTTTAAGCACTGGGGGTTTCAGAGTGGTGCGGATATAGATAAAGCGCTCGGCATTCCCTTCAAACGTTCGGCAAATCAGATCATCTATCTGCCGGAAGAAACCAATACCTATATCAGTGCGAAAGTGATCTCCACCACCGATCTCGGTACACACACTTTATTCCTGGCCGATGTGACAGATGCAGAAGTGTTATCCAATGATCCGTCCGTAACATATAGCTATTACCAGCAGCACATCAAACCGGCACCAGAGCAAACTTCTAAAAAAGGCTATGTCTGTACTATATGTGGCTATATCTACGAGGACGATCCATTACCGGAAGACTTTATCTGCCCAATTTGCAAGCACCCGGCCTCTGATTTCAAACCTTTATAACCCAATTTATTTTACAAAGGAGAACGAATTATGACGAACATTACATTTGATGATAATTTAATTACAGGAAATGATACCATCGACGCACAGCATGAAGAATTAATTCATCGGATTCAGCAGTTCGTAACTGCCTGTGAATCCGGTGACAGCAAAATAAAAGCAATCAAAATGCTAGATTATCTGGATGAATATACGAATTTCCATTTTCAGGAAGAAGAACAGTTGCAAAGAGAAGTCTCCTATCCTGAACTTGCCAGACATCAGGAAAAGCACGAAGAATTTAAAAAATCTATCCGGGAATTATATGATTTCTTAAACGAAAACGAAGGACCAAATGAGCAATTTACAGAACAGGTAAAAGTCAATGTCGTTGACTGGCTGTTCCATCATATTAAAACATTTGACCGTTCTGTTGCTGAATATATTCATCTCAATGATAATCCTGACAGATTATAATCATCAGACAAAAAGGGGAGCTTTCGCTCCCCTTTACTTTCTTGTATCCACACGCAATCCAGAAATCTGTCACTTGACACTTCCGGTATTTTTCTGCGTTCTTAATTCTTCATATAATACCTTTCATACCTTAGATATTCAGAAGATCGCTGTATTCTTTCAGTGCTCCGTCTGTATCATGAGCAAGCACCCGTTTTGCCAGAACTTTTCCAAGTTGAACGCCTTCCTGATCGAAACTGTTGACATTCCACAGGAATCCCTGGAACATGATCTTGTTCTCGAAGTGAGCTAATAATGCTCCCAGAGCCTTCGGATCCAACTGGTCTCCGATGATGATGCTGGACGGACGTCCACCTTCGAAATTCTTGTTGCTGTTCTCATCTTCTTTTCCGCAGGCAAATGCTACGATCTGTGCAGCCACGTTTGCGCAGAGTTTCTGCTGGCTGGTACTGTCCTCGATCACAACATCGGTACCGATCTGGCTGTTCTTAAATCCTACGAACTGAAGCGGTACGATATTCGTTCCCTGATGCAGCAACTGATAGAAGGAATGCTGTCCGTTGGTTCCCGGTTCTCCGAAAATTACAGGTCCGGTCACATAATTTACCGGCTCACCGAAACGGTTCACGGATTTTCCGTTGGATTCCATATCCAACTGCTGTAAATGTGCCGGGAAACGGCTCAGTGCCTGAGAATACGGAAGAACGGCGGTTGCCTGATATCCCAGGATATTTCTTTCGTATACCCCGATCAGCGCATCTAACATCTCCGGATTTTCCAGAATATTTTCGTTCATAGACAGCTTGTCTTCCTCTGCTGCGCCCTCCAGGAACTGTGCAAATACGTCCGGTCCGAATGCCAGGGACAGAACGGCTCCTCCAACTGCAGATGTAGAAGAGAAACGTCCTCCGATATAGTCATCCATGAAAAATGCTGCCAGATAATCTGCACTCTTTGCCAGCGGAGAAGTCTCACTGGTGACTGCGATCATGTGCTTTGCCGGATCCAGTCCTGCATTTTTCAGCGCATCTTTTACGAAAGATTCATTGGTCAGTGTCTCTAAGGTTGTACCGGATTTGGACACCAGAACGAAGATCGAATGAGCAACATCTACGGAATTCAGAACAGCTGCCGCATCGTCCGGATCCACGTTACTGATGAATTTTGCTTCCATTTTCAGGGTATCATTCTTCTTTGCCCAGTTCTCCAGTGCAAGATACATGGCGCGCGGTCCAAGGTCGCTTCCGCCGATACCGATCTGTACCACTGTGGTAAATTTTTCTCCGGCTGCATTGACGATCTCGCCTGCATGTACCTTCTCCGCAAATTCAGAGAATTTCTTCTGCTGTTCCACATAGAATTCACGCTTGTCCACACCGTCAGCCACAACTTTTTCTCCAAGCTGTCCGCGGGTCAACTGATGGAGCACCAGTCTCTTCTCTCCGGTATTAATCACGGCTCCGTTGTAGAGCTCTTTATATTTCTCTGCCAACTGTGCTTCCTCTGCCAGTTTTGCCAGAGCTTCCAGCACGTCATCGTCCACTTTTTTCGCTGCATAGTTAAACGCCATGCCTGCTGCCATCGGGACACTGTATCTCTTCACACGATCTGCGCCGCTCTCACCTGTCATAGCAGCTTTCAGATCTACTTCTTTTACATTTGTCAAAGTCTGAAATGATGCAAGGGTATCTAAATTGTTCCAGTTTACCATATTGGAATCCTCCTTGAAATAAATGTTATAACTATTTTATTTATATTATACTCTGATTCCGGATTGAAGTAAAGGCAACAATCACAGTCCCTTTCGATAGATTTCGTTAATCGTCGCCTGTGCATGCTCCAGTTCTTTTTTCTGCATAATCGCGTTCCGATCGCTTAAAATCGCCAGCATTTCATCCACCACATCCTCCGGTCTGGGATTGGAAATTCGATATAAATACCCCAACATTCTTGTTGCCGTATAATCAGTATTCATCTGTCGGTATGCAATCTCCCGGCAGAAATCCTCCGGGTATCCTTTCTCTTTTAACACATGATATAATTCGTCGCTTCTGTCTGTTGCCATTTTCTTTTCCTCTTTTTCCCCGTATATTCGTTTCATTGTTCTGAGTCGCTAAACTTCCACTGAATCCGTATATAATTCCTTCAAGTTATCATAAACGATAGTTTATAAGTATTTGCTATCATTTTTCTTTTAGATCTATAATATCTCTGCTCATTATAAACGAAAGCTTTATGATTTGGGAGGAATTATTTTGAATCCTTCCATTGTTTTAAACGTCCTATTAAACCTGTTCTTCCTACTGGTCCTAAAAATGACCGTAAACGGTGTCGCTCTTGCCACCGTATTATCCAACGTGATCAGCTCCGTTTTATTGTTTCGCAAACTGCTTTTGACCACACAACCCGTCCAAGTGGAACGCAAATATTTCCAGTTTGATCTTACTGTATTCAAACGAATTTTACAGATCGGACTCCCCACCGGACTCCAAAGTGCGGTCTTTGCCATTGCAAATATCGCGGTGCAGTCTGCCATCAACAGCCTTGGAACCATTACGATCGTCGCATCCAGTGCTGCTTTCAATCTGGAAATCTTCGCATATTATATTTTCAACTCGTTCAGTCAGGCCTGTACCACCTTTGTCGGACAGAACTACGGAGCCGGAAACATCGAACCTTTGAAACCGTCATGCTCGCTTATCCTATCAGCCTGGGATTGGCTGCGATTTGCATCTTCTTTACCTTGATGTATTACCGTCCATCCAAACGATTTGCTTCATCTGTCTGAACGATCAAAGCATTTTTACACTGGATAGTCTCCATTTCTTGACACGATGTCAGAAACGTTTTATAATACCTCATATGTTGACATAATGCCAGTATATTTGGAGGTATCTTTATGAAAAAACTATTTCTCGGACTTCTCAGTCTGTCACTGCTCCTCGGTTTGACCGCCTTCGGTTCTGGCTCTTCGACCACATCATCCATCCCGAATGCTAATAGCTCCCCTTCCAAAGCGGAATCCACCAAAGCTTCGGATTCTGCCAAAGATCCGAAAGAAACCTATGATCTGACCGGAAAAACGCTATATCTGTTCTGTACCTCCGGAAGTAGCGGTATCGAGCAGAGCCTGAGTGATCTTCACGCCCTCTACCCGGATCTGAACCTTGCCGATGGACAACGATTTGCGGCAGATGCTTCCGATGAGGAAATTTCTTCCTGGATTGAAACTCACCAATAAATCAATACACCAGCAGAAAGGAAATCATATCTATGCCTACAGGATCCGAAGAGCGAACCAATGCACGAAAAGAAGAAATCATCAACGCCTGTGAACAGTTGTATCAAACCCAGAGTTTCCGAGAAATCACCATCAAGGAAATCGGACAGATCACTTCCTGTTCCCGGACTTCAATCTACAACTATTTTGAAACCAAAGAAGAAATTTTCCTTGCTCTGTTGAAAAGGGAATATGACACCTGGGTCGACGAACTGAATCAGATTACAGAAAGCCACGATGCCCTGAACAATGAGGAAATTGCTGATGCCATTGCCCATTCTCTGGATCAACGTCACCAGCTTTTAAAAATCTTATCCATGAACCATTATGATCTGGAAGACAACAGCCGTCTGAAACTTCTGACGGACTTCAAAGTTTCTTACGGAAATGCGCTTCATGCGGTCATGGCGATGCTTGGAAAATTTCGCCCGGATATGGACCTTTCCAAACAACAGGAGTTTGTCTATGCCTTTTTCCCGTTCATGTTTGGAATCTATCCCTACACGGTCGTAACAGAAAAGCAAAAGAAAGCCATGCAGGCTGCGGGTGTGGATTATATCTACCCCTCCCTCTACGCTCTGACGAAAGCCGCAGTCCTGCGGCTATTGTCCTGACGGTCTTTTATCAGACTCTGGTTCGCTATTGTAATTTTCAGGATCAAGGGATAATTTTAGGATATGGCTGCGGAAGTCCATCCATGACCCGCCACAGCCAGTACATCAATGATGCTTATTTATTAGGAAAGGAGCTTGAAACACATGAAAACATTAGTTGCATATTTCAGTGCCAGCGGGATCACCGCATCTGTTGCAAAGGAGGTTGCATCTGCTGCAAACGCAGATCTTTATGAAATCAAACCAACCGTTCGCTATACCAGCGCAGACCTGAACTGGATGGATAAAAAATCCAGAAGTTCTGTGGAAATGAGCAATCCGGCTTCCCGTCCGGAAATTGTAAAGGATCTTCCAGATCTTTCACAGTATGACACCGTTATCATCGGTTTCCCAATCTGGTGGTATGTCGCTCCAACCATCATCAATACCTTCCTGGAGAGCGGAGATTTTTCCGGAAAGAAAATTGCTCTCTTCGCCACATCCGGTGGAAGCGGATTCGGCAAAACAGTTCAGAATCTAAAACCATCCGTAGACGCTTCTGCTCAGTTTGTATCTGAAAAGCTTTTAAATGGAGCAACACCGGCAGATATCAAGGCTTGGGTGGATACTTTGGCATAAACCAACCTTTGTTTTTCAAAGTGAGAAAGGAGTGGGTTTCGTGAAGAACTCCCCTATTTCCAAAATATGTACCGTTACATTCAGTCCCTGTGGAAACGTGTCAGACGTGGCTCAGTTTCTGGCGCAGAAACTTTCCACCCACCTGTCTCTGCCTGTGGAAACTTATGACTTTACATTGCCCAGACAAAGAACCAAGGATTTCATCTTTCAGGCCACAGATCTGGTTCTCGTTGGGACACCGGTCTACGCAGGACGTGTGCCAAATAAGATCATGCCCTATATTCAGGATCATTTTCAGGGAAATGGTGGAATCGCCATTCCACTCGTAGCCTTCGGCAACCGCAGCTATGACAATGCATTGATAGAACTCCGTAATCTTCTGGAGCATAATGCTTTCCATACTATCGCAGCTGCTGCAGTAAGTACCAGTCATAGTTTTTCCGATCAGATCGGACACGGACGTCCGGATTTCTCGGACTTTGAACTACTTCATACTTTTGCGGCTCAGATTTGCTCCAAATTATCCGGTCCAGTTGACCGTTTTTCTTCCGATCGCTGCGCAGCTTCCCTTTTTCCGCCAGTGGACGTTCCCGGTGAAAATCCACCTACGACCTACTACACCCCTCTGGGGGTTGACGGAAAACCGGCAAAATTTTTAAAAGCAGTTCCGAAAACCCACCCGGATCGTTGTCAGCAATGTGGCCTATGTGCCACGAAATGCCCCATGGGTTCTATTGATGAAAAAGATCCCGCTATCATCACCGGCATCTGTATCAAATGTCAGACCTGCGTGCGCAGTTGCCCTACTCATGCCAAATATTTTGATGATCCGGCCTTTTTATCCCATGTAGAAATGTTAAAACAGAATTATACAAAACCGGCAAAGTCAGAGTTTTTCTTATAAACTCCGGCTCTGCCGGTTTTTCCTTACTTTCTGCGGCCTTTCCTCTTGCCGAATCTATGTGCAGCTTTTAAAATAAAAGGAAAGCAAAGGAGGACTTCCTATGAAAAAACTATATACTTCCGTTTTCTGTATGCTTCTGTGCAGTTGTATTTTGACTGCATGTAACGATAAAACGCCCCTCTCTAAACTACAGAAAGGTTCCAGCTCTTCCGATTCTTCTTTCCGCAAACTGATATCCTCTTCCTTGGTTTCACACCGGCTATCCGGATTTTTCTCTGATTCCAGAAGAGATCACTGTACCAGACTTTTTACAGATGCTGTGGAAGAAGCGATTGCACAGAACGCTTCCATATCGAATCCCTCTATCCCTTCTTCCAATTACACCAACGGGCAGCAGGTTGCACTGGATCCGTCCTGGAAATATGCGGACCACTCCGCCATCTCTTCTGGAACTGCTACAATTTATCTTGCCACTTCCAACCGAAAGGGAAAGATCATTGGAGTAAATGCAGGTCACGGAACTTCCGGTGGCACCGCGGTAAAAACGCTCTGCCATCCAGACGGGTCCCCAAAGACGACTGGCGGCAGTACCGCAGAAGGTGCCATTCAGGCCATCGCGGTTTCTTCCGGTATGACATTTGCAGATGGTACCCCTGAGCCAACCGTCACACTTCGCATGGCTCAGATTTTAAAAGAAAAACTTCTTGCAGAAGGGTATGATGTCCTGATGGTGCGTGACGGCGAAGATGTCCAACTCGACAATGTGGCACGAACTGTTCTCTGCAATCACGTGGCAGACTGTCATATCGCCCTCCACTGGGATGGCGACGGATTGAACTATGACAAAGGATGTTTCTACATTTCTGTACCGGATACTCTGAAATCCATGGAACCGGTTGCTTCCCACTGGCAGCAGCATGACGCTTTGGGAGAAGCGTTGGTTGCCGGACTTCGTAACATCGGTGCCACCATTTATCAGAATGGTCATATGAGTGTAGATCTGACCCAGACCTCGTACAGTACCATTCCATCCGTCGATGTGGAACTTGGAAATGCAGCCTCTGATCATTCCGATTCCACCCTCAGCCAACTGGCGGATGGTCTGGTGCAGGGATTGAACCAATATTCCTGGTAAGCTGGTGTTTCCATTCTTCATATAACCGCTCAAACGACCAGGCAGCATTTGCCGGGCTGGTAGAGGGCAACACTATCGCCTCCATCCCGGTTATCTGCTGTTGGTATTTCTGATATAACGCTCCCGCCTTCTTCCCATTCGCAAAGATTTTCTTTACCTGTGATCCTTCCAAAATCCAACTCAGATCTGTCGGAACCACATTCCTGATACTGCTGTCACTGGAACCTTTGATATCACAGCTTTCAATCACATCCCAGATTGCAATATGATTACGCAACAGCATTTCTTTCTTTTCTTCGATGGTTTCCGGTATCGACTCTTCACATATTTTGGCCAGGACCTTCCAGAAACGATTCTGTTTATGTCCATAATAAAACTGATTTTCTCTGGACTTCACCGATGGTAAAGTTCCCAGAATCAATATCTCTGAATGTTCGTCAAAAACCGGCTGAAAGGTGTGGACGATGTGTTCATATTCCATATTGATGCTCCTTTTTCTCAAGTCATCGTGGCTGTTCCCATGATTTTATGTAAACAGGAACTTTCTATTCAAATTCCACCACAACTTCGCGTCCATCCACCGAATCATCCAACAATGCATGTATCAGTTCTTCCAGATGTTCGTCCGCCTTATTCAGCAGTTCCTCGGTATCAACGGTAGGATTCTCCTTCACATCCTTTTCCGCCATAGAGATTGCTTCTGAAACGTCATTTTTTGTGCTCCAGTTAAAAAGAGCTTTCTTTTCATCATAGAACTGAATGGAATCCGGATCTACTTTATTGCTGATCACAGTTGCGTGCGGCACGGTAATCACCACTTTCTTGTCCGCGGTTTTGATCTTCATATCTTCCATCTTGATACCCGCAGTCATCGTTGCGTTATAAACCATCGTGAAACCTTTTTTCGTGATAAACGGAATCTCGCCTTTTTCCACCGTCAGCCGTGCCGAATAAGTAACTTTCTGCGTGGTCAGTTCTCCTACATTTTCCAGCTTGCCGCTGATATAGTCTGTCGTCACTTCTGTCTTGTTCCACATCTTATCCAGTGTTTGACGAAATCCCATACCTCCGGCAAAGACAAGCGCCACGATTACCACCACTGCAACCAGTTTGACTTTTGAAAATGAGAATCTTCTTCCTTCCCGTCTTTCTCTTTTTTCTTCTTTTCTTCTAAGTTCTGCCATTTTGTTTCCTCCTGTGGTTTCTCTTTCCTTCATCCAATCCATAATGTTTTCTTCATGATCCTGAAATTCTCGGACCGTTAAAGTCTGTCCTGTCTCCCGGCATTTCTGTCGTTTGATAAATCAAGTATACGAGGCCTTTGCCAGAAAATACACTTCTTTTTTCTTGATTTATCCCCGTATATTTCTCTTTTTTCGGAGGGATCATCAGAAATACTCTCGAATATGGAACACCTAAAAACAGCAGGACTCCTCTGAAATATTTTCTGAGAAGTATCCCGCTGCCCGTTTCCGGTCTTATTATCCTATTTTCCGAAAGTATTACTGTTCTTTGCAGCTGCTTTGGCTGCCATTGTATTTGTTGATGCAAAGAGCGAATCTGTCGGTGCAACCGGACACATCAGGACTCTTCCGGTTCCTCTGTATACATTGACCAGCCCTTCTCCACTGACCGCTGATCCTACCAGTGTCTTTGTAGTGCGTTCTACTGTAAAGTCCAGATTTGAGGACCAACACACTGCCAGATTCCCATCAATTTTTAATTCATCATTTTCCAGTTCAATCTCGATCAGTTCTTCCTCCGGAACATTGCTCTCCAGTGCTGCCACACCATTTCCCTGCAGACTCAGATTGAAAATCCCTTCTCCACCGAGCACCGCTGATGATACATTTTTTCTTGCCACAATTTTACTCTGCACATTAGAATCACAGGCTAAAAACATTCCATCCTCGATGGTCATTCCTGCTGCACCCCATTTTGATATGTCTTCTAAAATAATATACTTATAGGTCGGTTCCAATACCAGGCATCCTTCTCCTACATACTCCGGTTTCACAGCGGATTCTTTTGTCACAGCCCCTTTGATTGCTTTTCCGAAAAGATCCCCGATTCCTTTCACACCAGTCGTTGCCTGTACGTTTCCCCCCATCCACTGCATTGCTCCGGCCTGAATAATTGCAGAATGATCTTTGCTGAGATCAATGACAACCTGTCTTCTTCGTACATTCATCTGACTCATAAAGTATTCATCCGCCGCATTCATCGGGGAAACACTGGCATCTTTCACATATTCCAATACGTGAAAATTGTCTACACTTTTAATGACTTTTCTGTTTTCATTTTCCAGATTTCTGATTTTCATAATGTTTTTCTCCTTTGTAATCCTTATATTTTTTTATTGCTTTTTCACTCTTTACTGCTGTCTTGATGTAAACAACGCCCAGATCCCGGCGATCACCAGAATCGGAAATGCCAGATGGAGCAATCCTCCGATCAGCATCCCAATCAGAATCACCGGCCAGAGCACAACCGTCAATAATAATTTTGAAACGCTCCAGGCCGCGCGTAATCCGAAGATAAATAATTTTCCAAATATCCAGAACACGCAAATCATAAACAATAGTGATAACATTTTATTCTTCCTCCTCTTTTCGTGACTTTAACTTCGACTGATCCCGAATCCCCAGCTTTTCACTGAATTCCGGATTTCTTTTGATTTTTTCTATGACCCGGATCAGTCTGAGCCTCTGTTCTGCATTCAAACTGCCACCTCATTTCTTTTGGAACGCTCTCTGTTTGAACGTTTCCTTTTTCCGACCCATTCTTGCCGTTTTTTCATAATTCCAGTATAATCAACTATAAACAGCAAATACACCGCCATTTTAAAGAATTACGCCGGTGTATTTCTCTGGTTTTGTGAAATAAACAAGAACTGTGAGGCAAATGAAATGGGAAAACAATCCACACGTGAAAATAAAACAATCTACCAACTTTGCCGGGAAGCTCAGGGGCTGACCCGTGAAAAAGCCAGTGAACTGATGCCGGGACTTTCTGCCTCCCGCATCGAAAAATTTGAATACGAGCTGCAGGAGCCAACTCCCTACGATATCATTCAGATGGCAGACTGCTACAAACGTCCGGATCTGTGCAACTACTACTGTTCCCACAAATGCACCATCGGCGAACGGTATGTGCCGGAAGTGGAAGTCTCTGAACTTTCCAATATCATTCTGGAAACCATTGCCAGCTTAAACGAGATCAATCCGCTGACCGGTCGTTTAATTCAAATCGCCCGTGACGGAAAGATCACGGACGATGAAATCAAAGACTTTGCATTTATCAGCCAGAAGCTGGATGAAGTATCTCTGGCGGTAGATTCCTTAAATCTCTGGGTCGATAAAACTGCCGGAGAAAAAGGAATCAATATTGAACTCCTAAACGAAGAAAAATCCAGACTCCGTTCTCAGAGTTCAAAGCCAGCCGGTTCTGCCAGTTCGGTAAAATAAATATCCTCCCGACTGGTATTTTTCTTAAAGATGACCATACACATCACCGATTCTTCCAGTGTATACGGTGCCCAGTGCCAGACGCCCGGTCTGCAGGAGATTCCTGCCCCTTTCGGGATATAGAAAATGTGGATCTCGTCTTCTGTAAATTTTCCCGGTTTTGCAAACGGGATCAGGATTCCACCCGTCATCGCAAACAGCGTTTCTTCTGTATGATTATGGGCTTCAAATTTCTGACAAATGAATTCTTTGCGGAAGACTTCCATCAGATTGACACAAGTCGTCTCTTCCCTCTTTTTCTTTTATTTCATTCTTTAATTTTTTCATGTAATCGGCTTTTAACTGATTCGATGCTTCCTGACGCTTAATCTCCTCTTTTAAATATTGAACATATTCTCTCGCCAGGCGCACTCCGCCACTGACTGCAAGATCAGAATGATGTTCCATTTCATTTAACCATTGCTGAAAGGAACGTTCCTGAATCTCCCGATAAGTATGATCCGGTTGTGTAAACACTGTGCCACCCTCCTTTTCCTCTCTATCATACGTCATTTTTTCTTTTTTCTCAACTCCGGAAGAAAGGAGCCGATTGTAAGAACCAGTGATACAATTGCAAGAATCAGTGCCAGCCACGCAAGTTTCAGGGCTTTTTCCACTCTGGCAATCTGCTCGCTTCCGACCTCCAGCGCACCATCTTCATTGACATGACCTGCCCGCACCTGTTTTCCGCCGCTCAGCAACAGTACCAGATCCCCGTTTTTATCAATTCCTACATTTTCCAGGCCATAAATGGTATTGCTTTCCGGTACATCCTGGGTCGTTTCGTCTTCTTGTGCCACAGCATCGGCAGTTCCATTTGCACCATTGGTTCCGTTTTGTCCGGCTGCTCCGTTGGTTCCATTCGTGCCATTCGCTCCGTTCTGCCCGGCTACTCCATTTGCACCATCCTTGCCATCGGCCCCGTCTTTTCCGTCCGTTCCGTTTTTAATCCGGAAGGTGGAGGTCGTGTCATCGGTATAGGTAATGGTATAGGTATCGATTCCATTTTCCGAAGCGTTCAGAGTGATTGACTGGATTCCGCGGCCGTCCGCTCCCGTTTCACCGGTCTCTCCCTTCTCCCCTTTTTCGCCTGTGGCTCCGGTTGCTCCGATCAGGGATGCCAACCACATGGATTCTGTGCCGTTGTATCCATTTTCTACTGCCAGCTCATAGGCAGACTTTCCGTTTTGACCGTCCTGCCCATCGGCTCCGTCTTGTCCAGCTTCTCCTACCAGTGAATTCAGCCAGTCTTGCAGAGAACCCTGATACCCAAGTTCCTGTGCCAGTTCATAGGCGGATTTTCCAGTCTGTCCATCCGCACCATCTTGTCCGTCTATTCCATTTTTCACCTGGAAAGTGGAGGTGGTTCCATCGGTATAGGTGATGGTATAGGTGTCGATTCCATTTTCAGAAGCCGTCAGGGTAATCGACTGGATTCCGCGGCCATCGGCTCCCGTTTCACCGGTCTCTCCCTTCTCGCCTTTCTCCCCGGTGGTTCCCGTTGCCCCGACCAGGGATGCCAGCCATTCTTCCAGAGTTCCTTCAAAGCCTGCATCCACTGCCAGTTCATAGGCAGATTTTCCGGATCCGGTGTTCAGGATATAGCATACCGCATGGTTGGACAAGCCGCCCTCCGTCTTTGCCGATCCAAACAATGGCACGATCACAAACTCATAGACATATCGTCCGTCCAATTCTGTGTATGTATAACTGGTCGTTCCCTTTGCAACCGTGTCAATTTCCTTCTTCTTTCCCGTGATATCCACCACGTAAATCCTGTATCCTGCATTTTCCGGGCGCTCTCCTCTGTTTGCATTTGCATCCGTCCAGTTCAAGGTAATCTTCTTTTCTGTACTGTCATAAACCGCTTCCAAATCAGTAACGGCAGGTCCCGGGCTTTTCAGATCCGACAAGACATATCCATAAACCGGGACACTTCGTTCTTTATTCTTCAGCTTATTTCCTTTTGCATCCGTATACTCATACAGCAGATTCGAACGCCATTTTGCGCTTTGCCATGCAAAATAATAGGATTTGACCATTTCCTCTGTATATCCGTTCTCTACCAGCTCATTCAGATCCAGATTTTCCACCTGTCCCTGATAACCGGTGGATTCTGCTTTCGTTTTGGAGACCGTAGTTCCCCACATATTTTCAAAGGTAACGTAACCACCGGCTTTGATCCATGGTGCGCCTCCGGTTATCGTCAGATCAAACAACAGACCATGCTGTTGTTCCAATCCGCTGGTCACAGCTTCTCCCACTACAAATTCGCTGGCATTATGTCCACTGTTGTATCCCAGTTCAAAAACCGTTCCATTTAGCATAGCCAGATCCGTCGGCGAGGACTGACCCTTTCCTTTATGATAATAGCTGTATGGATCTCCCGAATTGCCCACATACAGATCAGACGACAGCTTGTCCAGATAATTGGGCTTTTTAGTCAGTTCGCTCTGAGCATATCGATCATCCAGAGTCGCATTATATTTGTCTACGAACTGATTATAATCCGATACCGACATCTGCACATATTCCGGTTTGCCGGCATATGCCGTTCCAAGTCCTGACTCTACCCATTCTTTCTTTTCCGGATTCCAGATGGAATACAGATAAAACGTCACAGGTGTCCGATACAGCACCACGGAATCATAACCGGTTGCAGCAAACTCTGTGGTATATTCTGTAGAATAATGATTGGCCTGGAAATGATCCGTCATCCCCGAATATCCAAGGCGCAGACTGCCTTCTATCACTTTCATGGCTTCCGTTGTATACCCAACACTTCCTGCAAATCCTAAAGAATAGCTCTCGATCAGATCATTTTGCTTTTCATACTCATAAGACAGGGTATATTTTAAAGAAGTCTGTCCACTGTTTTTCCCAAGTTCTTTAAAATAAGGTGCTGCCTGCAGGACTGCTTCCACCTGCGGATCCGCATAAATAAAATCTTTTCCTTCGTACTTTGCCAGAACTCCGTCATCATCTATATCTACCGGACAGATCAGACATGCCGTTCCTTTGTCCAGTGAATTGCCGGTGGAGGTCGCCAGTCGATTCACATCCTTCGTAAATCCACTGTAAGGAGTCGTGTAATACTCGGTTGCCATTTGGGTGCTTTCGTTCCTTCCCGAAACTCCGATCATTCCCAATGTATAATCCGTGATGTACTCTGCCCCGGCATCCGTTGCCTTCCAACAGGTCCCGGCCGTAAAAATCAACTGTTCATACCCGCTGTTATTTCCGTCAACCGGAGCCGCACAGGCCTGACTGATATATGCACAGGCAATCTTATAGTTCTTTCGATACTCAAACCGATTTCCGTCTATACTGTCCTCAAAATATTTCGAAGACGCTTTTGACATCTTTTTTGCAGTCCCGTCGGACAGATCATATATTCTGCCCCCTGCAAATGCATACTCGATGTTACCCTTGCCATTGATAGCCACTGCCGTCGTCCCCATAGACGGATAGGTCATGTGCGCGCTTAATCCATCCGTCAGACCGTCTGCCAGAGCGTCAGAGGCTACCATTCCCCGCACAAGTTTCGCATCCGCATCCCCGGAATCACAAATTGTCATAAGGAGCAGATCATTGTTTCCGGATAGTGCCACACAATCCATCACGGTTTCATTATAATCGATCAATATTTTTCCACCAATCCCGGATACCACAATTTCCTGATAACTGTTTCCACTCACATTTCCAATGCTGATAGTCGGAGACAGAGGAACTAACACCTCATTTCCCCGGACTGCCGCTTCCTTTCTTTCGGATGCAACTGCGATGCTCTTTTTCTTTTCCGGAGCCAAAATCTGCTCCTGTGCGTTTTTTCCGTATGCAACGGTGAGATTCGGTTCTACGATCGTCTCACCTGCTGCCAGTACCTCAGGATGAGGATCCGGATTTGTATTGAAACGTTCGGTATATGAAATCACCGCCAGATCGTCAATCCCGTCTCCATTGACATCTCCGGCATCCAGGTCACAGCCCAGACGGTATTTTCCATCAGAGGAAGATTTGCTCCTCAACGTCGCATACGCATCCCCATCCTGCATATATGCTGCATTCAAAAGGGCTGTTCCCCGCTTCACCTCAGACAGCGTTACACTGCTTTCCGCAGACACTGCCGACAATTCCACCAGAGCCATCGTTTCCCCATCCATTGCCGCATATACCACAATCCTGTCCTTTCCGGTCTTATCAAAATCCCCGGCCGTAATCGAGAGATAATTCTGCAACTGATAGGCCTGGGTATCTTCCATCACCCAGTTCATGGTTCCCAGCTCCACCGGATTGCTCATCCGATGATTTCTGGCATTATACGCCCAGACATAGACTCTGTTTGCTCCATCTTTTTTGCACAGTCCGATCCATGCAATATGATCCGCTCTTCCACTTCCGGTGGGATCAAACGAAACTGTCTGGACTCCATTTGCCTGTGCCAGAAACAGATTTCCGGATCCTAAAAGATCTCCGTATTTCAAATCCTCTTTTGCCGTCCAGTTTCCCCCTGCCAGCACTTCACTCGCATCGGTTCCTTTTCTGGTATCATAAATTACAGCCTTACTCCAGGCATTCACGTCCACCACCGAAGTGGCCTCCACCTGACTTCCCGCATACGTAAACAACTCCGATTGCCGGAAGATTGTAAACGGATCTCCGACTGCGGTTCCAAAGGGGTTATCCGTATCGTTTTTATCATATCCAGTCGGTTCCCCCGGAGATAAAATAGCCGCGTCGTTTCCGTCTCCAAACGCTGTTCCGAAAGAAATCCGGTCAACACTGTCCCCAGAACTCTGTGCCTGAGCTTCTCCATCTGCGCCATCCTGACTTTGTGACTGAACTTCCTGTGTTCCCGTTTCTTCCATCGCCTGTGTGGTAAATGTGGCAAAAGAAGAAATCCCCAGAATCATTGCCATAACAAAAGACAGAAATGCTGCTGCCTTTGTGTGTGTTCTGTATGAGGATTTTCCTCCTGTGTGCTTTCGGTTCTTTCTGTCTTTTTCCATCCGCTTTCTCCCATTCCCTTCGTACCGATTTGTCTGCAGATTGCAGATTTGCAAATCTGCAATTTCTTTCTAACATTCTTCCAGCGTAATTCCACATTTTTCTCAAAATATTCTGAATTTCCATTCACCGCACTTCCTGTGCTCCACTGCTTTTTCTTATAGTTTATTATAGCAATCCCCTGTTTTTTCCACATCGTACGAAACTTTACAAAAATGGACAAAAAATGCCACCTAAATGGTGGCAACAAAAAATTCAAAAAATGTTATACTTTTATTATCTGCTAAAAAATATCTCGCAGAATGTTCATAATAAGCGTCAGAAGTGCAAACATTGTAAGAATCAGAAGTGTGATTCCGGTGTAGCGAGTCAGCCGGTTTTCGCTTTTACAAAATGGAAAGATCGCCTGAATGTACCGATAATTGAAACATCCGAACACTACGGACAGCATCATCAGCAGATTTGCCGGTTTGATATCCCGATGGATGACCGGTTGCGGCAGGTCATGCAACCGCTTCACGATTTCACGATGACATTACGATTTTCTCCAAGGATCTGGAAGAAAATGACATCGAATCCATCGATCAGGTGGAGCTGAAGTTCCATATTTACAACGCGGATTCTTACAGCACCATTGCAGATTCCGATCCGATCACATTCACCGCAGAGTAAAAAACAAGGACATCACAGGAGGCTTTTACATTATGAAAATCTGGAAATTAGTATCTGGTATCTTATCGATTATATTTTTTGCACTGGTGGCTATGCAATCCTGCGCCGTCGGTGTGGCAAATACACTGGAAGACAGTGGCGAAGTTTCCAGCTCTGCCGGCATTCTGGTCGCCGTGCTTATGCTGGCCGGTGGGATCGTCTCCATCGCAACCAGAGGATCAGAAAAACGGGGCAGTAACATCGCACTTCTGGTTCTATTCGGACTGGCCGCACTGCTTGGGTTTTCCAACTACGGAAGTTACTCCGATCTGACAATCTGGTCCGGATGGTGTCTGATCAACGCAGTTCTTGCTGTTGTAGCACTGGCGCTTGGAAGCAAACAAGCCTGAAAAAATCAGAATTGTTCGTCGGATCAATCAGCCATAGTGCGTATTCCCTTCGGCAAATCTTTTTCGGGATAAATAAAAACAAGAGGGTGATTCGTCACCCTCTTGTTTTCTTCATAGGGTCAGTCTTATCTTCTCTCGTTTACAGAAAAGTATATTTTACCGCAGCATATAATCTACCAGTTGTTTTCGATTGTTGATATTCAGCTTATTAAACGTCGCGGTCAGGTGCTGTTTCACTGTCCGCTCCGTCATCTTCATATATTCCGCGATCTCCCCGTTAGTCCATCCTCTGCTTGCCAGCATGGCAATGGTAAATTCTGTGGTCGTCAGATTATCTGCCACTTCTTCATTGGTGTCCGGATTGTGGATCCTCCGCCATCCATAGCTAAACCGATAGGTAATCTCGATGATCCGCCGGTAATCTTCCGGATACGCTTCTTTCATACACGTTTCAATCAGTCCCTGCAACAGTCCGTGATGTTCCCCGATTCCTTCGATCAGGTCATCCGGACGCGCCAGCTCCCATGCTTCCATAAAATAGGTTCGTGCCAGTTCCTGATCCCGAAGACTCATCGCATCCATGGCCGCCACCAGTCTTAAATAAATCTCTGCGATCGGATAAATTTTCCCGGTAAGCGCCAGACAAGCCTGTACGATTCCCAGAGATTTCTCGTATTGCTGATTCAGATAAGCCTCATGCGCCATGACATAACAGCCCCAGAGTCTCATCCCTTCCGGAAGTTCCCCGATATAGTCTGATAGCTGTGGCATCTCTTCTGCCGGCAAATGTAACAGGACTCGGGACGCCGCCGACATAAACACCAGCAGAGCCTCCTGTTTTCGATCTCCACTCCGATTCTTTTCATAAGACTTCAGGCTTCCTGCAATCATGTCTAATCCCTGTCTTGCCTGTGAAATATGATTCAACGTCAGATTTGCGAAAGAATAAATCAGACAGGCCGACAATGCCATCAATGGGTTGGGATTCGTCAGATATTTCCCCGCCAGTTTTACAGCCTTTTCGTGCTGGCCGCTGAAATATGCATACTCCGCATACACCATATTCCGAATATCCGGATCTTCTGTCGAATCCATAAATTCTCTGCATTTTCCCGGTTCAAACGCCGTATTCATCAACATCATAGGAAGATAGGTTTCCTTTTCTTTCCGATCTTTCTGATTTGGTTTCATCCCAAGGATCTCATCGGTTGACACCTGAAATACTTCTGCCAGTCCCATTAACATTTCGCTGCTGACACTCTTCGTTTCTTCTCTTATGATCCTGCTGATCTGCGACGGAGAAACTCCGATTCTTTCTGCCAGCATTTTCTGGCTGATCCCCTGTTCCCTACACAGTCTCTCGATTTGTTTTCCCGGCGTTAAATTTTCTTTCATCTGTAAAACCTCGCTTTTGTATATGTCTCATTATAGCATCCGGTTTTCTGAAAGACCATGTCGAATTTTCGACGGGACACGCTCCTCGTTTTATGAACTTTCTTTTGGTTATCTGTCCCATTGCTTTCTCACATTGCTAAGGTTATAATAGAAGTATTAAATTATCAGCAGAAGGGACATTGTGCCAATGAAACTTTTAGTTTTCGGATCTTTAAACATCGACAATACCTATGACGTAGATCACACCGTAAAACAGGGCGAAACCATTTCTTCCCTGGCTTTAAATACGTACTGTGGAGGGAAAGGCCTGAATCAGGCGATCGCAGTCTCCAAAGCCGGTGCTGACACCTACCATGCCGGATGCATCGGAACTGACGGCAACGATCTGGTTCAGATTCTTAAAGACGCCGGCGTTCACACCGAACTGATTAAAGTAGATCCTTCCGTCAGAAGCGGACATACCATTATCCAGCGCGACAAAGACGGAGACAATTGTATTATTTTATACGGCGGTGCCAATCAGGCGATCACCAAAGACTATGTAGACAAAGTTCTGACTCATTTTGAAGCCGGAGATTTCCTGATTCTGCAAAATGAAATCAATGAACTTGCCTATATCGTAGAAAAAGCGGCTGAACGCGGACTTCAGGTTGTCCTGAATCCGTCTCCTATGAACGAAATTATCACCGGCCTGGATCTTTCAAAAGTATCCTATCTGATCCTCAACGAGATCGAAGCTTCTCAGATCTTGGATGTGGCAGAAGATACCGATCCGGATCAGCTTTTAGACGGGCTGATGGAAAAATTCCCGTCAATGAAGATCGTACTGACTCTTGGAAAAAAAGGCTCCGTTTACTGTGACCAGACCAAACGTCTTGCTCAGAGCAGCTTCTCTGTTCCGGTTGTAGATACTACCGGCGCCGGAGATACTTTCCTCGGTTATTTTATCGCTTCCATTACTTCCGGAATGGAAGTCGCTGCCGCATTGGAACGAGCATCCAAAGCTGCTGCCATCGCCGTAGGAAGTGCCGGAGCAGCACAGGCCATCCCGACTGCGGATGCCGTCGAGCGATTCTGAGATTTTAGTTTTTTATAATAATGCAACCTTTTGCGGAAGATATGTTTCACATAAACTAAAAAAATTTGCCCAAGGTTATCTTTATAAAAACATTTCCAGAATAAACACGATCGCACAGGCGCCTACTGCCACCTGCAACAGACTCCGTCCGTACCACGCCATCACGATTGCCACGATCAAAGCTGCCCATGCAGACCAGATACTGCTGGTCGCCGACAAAATAGACGGAAACGTCATGACCGCCAGGGTCACATACGGCACATAATATAAAAAGGAACGGATCGTCTTGTTCTTAATCTCTTTTCGAATCAGGGTAAGCGGAAGCATACGGATCAGATAACTGACCGCTGCCATCACTAAAATATAGATATAAATATTATGATTCATTTCCGGCTCCTTTCCGCTCTCCGTCTGACTCCTGTTCCTTCGGTGTCTCTTCGTCCTCCACCGGAAACAGTACCGCTGCTCCTCCTGCAATCAGAAGCGTCAGCAGGATAGTTCTTGTTCCCGCAGACAGACTTCTGATCCAGGGTAATTTTGTAAATCCAAAACTGGCAATCATAGAAATCAGTACGACCCCGGCTAAAATCTTACTCTTTCGTGCCGGTGGAATAATCACTGCCAAAAACATTCCGTAAAGTCCCACGCTTAACGCACTCACCACATTTGCCGGAAGAACGCTTCCCATCAGCGTTCCCATCGCACTGCCCAAAGACCAGCCCGGCAACGCCATCATATAGGCTCCAAATGCATAGTAAGGGCTTAATTTCCCCGGAACCGAAATACAGATTCCAAACAATTCATCCGTCACATCATAGCTGATCAGCAGTCGGTGAATCATGGAAGTCTCCGGCGAAAGTTTCTGACTCAGTGCACAGGACATCAACAGATATCTGGCATTGGTAATCAACTCCATGATCGCCACTTCCAGATAACCGGCTCCCGCTGCCACCAGCGTAATTCCCGCAAACTCTCCTGCTGATGCATTGTTGGTAAAACTGATCAAAAACGACTGAAACGGCGTAAATCCTGCATTCTTCGCCGCAATTCCAAGTGTAAATGCGACCGCAAAATAGCCAAGGGCTATGGGAATTCCATCCTTCATACCCTTGGCAAACCATGTTCTCTTTGTTTCTCTCATGTACATCCCTCTTTTGTCTCTATTTTATCTGAAGCAATTCCCCTTCACATATAATTTCAAGCTATCTTCTATATTATAGGGAAACCATTCTGCGATTTCAAGACAAAAACTTATGCACTTTCCATGATAAAAACACTCGGTTTTTCTGTAATATCCTAAAATCTGGAAACTTCCATATAAAGCAGATCCAAACGTTTCTTATACCAGTCTGCTAAAATTGTTTTCCATTCAGATCCTCTTTCCTGTTTCATGGTTCCTGTTGTAAATTCTGCTGTTAATGTTCTGCTCATAATGTCATCTCCTTTTTCTCTGTTTTGTTTTTGTTGTTTTTTTCTTTCTGGCTTTATTATATGTCTGTTCTTTTATAATTTCCAATATATATTTATAGATATAATTATAACCTATAAGTTATGCTTTTTGTTGTGATCTCATCCTTCCAGCTATTACTCTTGGTCATAAAGTGTTTCGTTGAACCTGTCCGGTCTTTTGTTCATCGCCATGCATACAACAAAAACGCCCTAACGCATTTTCTGCGTCAGGGCCATTCTCCAATCCCTTCTCTATATTGTTTACAATCATTTCTTGTCTCTGACTTTATTCCTTCAACTGGTCTTATGATTGACATAACGGGCTTTATATTTGGAATACACGATGGTCTGATCTTTATACAGACTGTAATATCCGGACAATGCATAACTGATCGAAATTGCAATCAGATAAAAGGATACCCCGTCAAAGCCAAACAGTTCAAAGGAGATCAACATTGCCGTCACCGGACAGTTCGTCACTCCACAGAACAACGCCACCATTCCTGCTGCCGCTGCGATCTCCGGAGAAAATCCCAATGCATGTCCCAAAACGCACCCGAAGGTTGCTCCGATACTAAACGCCGGTACAATCTCGCCACCGCGGTATCCGGCACGCATGGTCAGTGCCGTCAGGATCATTTTCCAGAAAAAGTCCAAAGGTCTTGCCTGACCTTCCTCCACCGCCCGTTCGATCAGATTACTTCCGGCTCCCATATAATCCCCAGTTCCAAGAAGCGCTGTGAGTAAAATAATCGCACAGCCCGCCACAAAAATCCGAAGATAAGGATTTTTCATATATTTTCCATAAACAAGTCCGGTATATTTTAACATCAGACAGAACAGAATACAGAGCAGACTGCACCCTACCGCGATCACACCCATTTTCAGACCGTTTACAATGGTCAGCTTTGGGATTTCCACCACTTGAAATGTCTCCGGGCTTACGCCAAATTGCAATGCAAATTTTGACGCAATGATGGCCGCAATCATACAGGGGCACAATGCGGAATAATACATGACCCCTACGCTTGCCACCTCTATAGCAAATACAGCTGCCGCCATCGGTGTTCCGAATACCGCTGCAAATGCTGCACTCATCCCGCACATGATCATCACATGGGTATCTTCCTGGTCTAATTTTGCAAGCCGGCTTAAAAAACTTCCAATGCTTCCACCAAATTGAATGGAGGCTCCTTCTCTACCGGCTGATCCTCCTACCAGATGTGTCAGTAATGTTGATATAAAAATCAGTGGAGCAGAAATCAACGGAATCGAATCCCGTGACTTGATCGTTGCCAGCACCTGATTGGTTCCACCGTCCTGGCTTCCATATTTTTCATAAAGGAAAACAATGAAAACGCCTCCAAGGGGCAGGAACAGAAATATCATTGTATGAGCAGTTCTGTATGCAGATGCCCATACAATACATTTTGCAAAAATACTGCTTGCTCCGCCTACCACCAGTCCTGTGATCACAGCCAACACAATCCATTTGATAAAATTAAAGATATTATATCGTGTGTGTCGGTTTATATAACGAACCAGCACCTCTTTTCTTGTCTTTTGTATCATGATTCCTCCCTCAGCTCATTTTCCGGCTTCTCATTCCAACTTTTTCGTTTCCATCACTTTTACTGACCGTTTTGTATCATTTCAAATCTTCTCACCGCAGATCAAAGGCAGATTATAATACAGAAGCTTCGCCGTCAGTCCCCAGATAATATATCCCTCATATTCATAAAACAGCACTTCGTGATTTCCTTTTGTCCACGGATAATCCTTTCCGTTTGGGATTTTTTCCAGCGGAAAATCCTCTGTCAGATGAATCCGCATTTCATTTTGATATCGCTCCGGCTTTTGTTTCCAGAAAAAAGAAAGGGGAACCATGAATACAGATGCCACCTCAGATTCACTGTATTGCCCCTGATAATGAAGCAGTTCTCCCAAACAGGCATCAATTCTCCGGTTTGATCCCGTCAAAACATAATCCAATGCTCCATAGACTCTGATATTTTCCTCGTTTAAAAGTAATTCTTCTTTCGTCTCCCGTACCGCTGTTTCCAACGGAGATTCTTCCCCTTCCTGCTTTCCTCCTGGGAAACAGATCTCCCCGGGCTGATGAGCAAGTTTGGAAGAACGCACTTCAAACAAAATATGAAATCCGTCCTCTTTTCGGATCAACGGGATCATCACCGCAAACTGTTTGATATTTTCCGAGCCGATTCTTTCCGGCACTCTGTTTTTTAACTGTTCAAACATTTTCTTCTACTTTCTTTTCTACTACAATATATTTATAGGTAATATCCTTTGTAGCCAGTACGGAATTATCCATCTTCCACGCTTTTGTGGATTTTCCAAAATCACTCACACTCATACTGTTTTATTATACAACAAAACATTCTGTACTGATATAGCAAAAAAGATCTCTCAAATCTTTTATCGTATGCTTCACGCCAAAAAGTCGGCATTTTCACTTCCAGAATATGATGTGCTACCCTTCCATTGCAAAAATTCCGACTTTCTTATTCTTTTCGCAACCATTTTCAACTGCTCTTTTGACGGTCGCTTTTTCTTTCTATTTCTCTGTCAACTTCTTACCAGATCCCCAGGCATCCCCTACTTTTTCTCCGATCACATGATAGGTATTGTTGAACGGATCAAACGTAATCGGTGCAACTTTGCTTACGTCTACCTGTCCGTCTGTCATGGCAGATTCATCCACGCTGACATTGACAATCTCTGCTTTCATAAGATGTGTCTGATCATCATAAGAAATCAGCTTGCACTCCATGCAGACTGCCAGTTCCTGAATGATCGGTGCATCCACCTTTTCGCTCTTTACTACGGTCATTCCGGCTTCTTTAATCTTGTCCTTTACCGTATTTCCGGAAGCGATTCCAAAATAATCGCATTCTACCACATGCGCTGCATCTGCCATACTGATGGTAAATGCTTTTTTCTTCAATATACTTTTCACCGTTTTGTGTCCCGGTGAAAGACTCATGGTCACCTTTGTGTGTCCGCTGATTCCGCACCATGCCGCATTCATTGCGCAAGGAGTTCCGTCTTCATCATAAGATGCAATGATAAAGACCGGCTGCGGAAAGGAAAATGGTTTTGCTCCAAACTCTTTTCTGCTCATTTTATGGTTCCTCCTTTTCATTGTCTACTTCTTCTTTCAGCCAGTTCCAGGTTTCTTCGAACCGTTGCCTGATCTGGGCTTCCGAAAGATTTTTATCTTCAAAGCTAAAACGCACATAAGTGCTGGAACCTTTATAAGAAATATCACATCCCAGCACACTCATACACGGAAAGCTATAGAAGTTTACCTCTCCTGTGGAAAATCCGGTATCTTCCGGTTCCACCACCTTCGGGCTGTCCACCACATTTAGTATTTCCAGAATCATTTTCGATGCTTCTTCAAATGCATCAGACGTCTGTTCATCCGTTTCAGACTCAGCCCTTCCATTTTCATTGTTGTTCTTGTTTTCAGACGTTAATGTCGTCGTCTCATTCTCTGCATCATACTCAAAGACATATCCATATCTCTGTGCAATCTCCGCCGCTTTATCCACATAATCTTCATTTCGCAGAATCGTCGCCAGATAATCATTTTCACATCCGAAATGATATGTATTATCATAGACCAGTCCATGCACTTTAAATTCCAGACCGTTTTCGTCCTGAAACACACCGCAGTCTTTCGATTTATCAAAGGATGTTTTCACCGAAAATTCATGCTCCGGATAGGTTTCTTCCATACACATCACAATCCGTTCATCCGTATCTTTCCCTCTCAACGGATTCTTTTTCCCTGATTGCTCTGAAGCGCTGCCTGTCAGCAATTTTACCACAGAACATCCCGATACCGCCATCGCAATCCCTAATACCAATAATAAAGTTAGAATTCTGCCGTATCTTTTCACGATTCCTCTTTCATCTCAGTCATAATCTTCCGAATCACTTCCACATCTTCTACCAGATTCATCTATGTATAGTGTAACACATAGAACATTTCCTTAAAAGTCCCCTGAGCAAAAACTCTTGATCCCTCTGCCACAGGAATCGGAACGTTACTTGACGTGATCGGAGTGGGACGCGTCATCGCTCTTTTCAATCATTTCACCAAAGATTTCCTTCTGAAAGCCGCCGGTTTGACAGAATAACTCCGGCAGTCTATACTAGTCTGAACAGGTATATTAATTTGGGAGGATTATACATATGAAAATCGCAGTAACCTATGAAAACGGTCAGATTTTCCAGCATTTCGGAAAGACCGAAGCTTTCAAAATTTATGACGTAAATGACCAGGGAATCGTTTCCAGTGAAGTCATTTCTTCCGGTGGCGCCGGTCATAGTGCACTTGCCGGATTTCTGGCAGAACAGAGCGTACAGGTTCTGATCTGCGGTGGCCTCGGCGAAGGAGCTCAGTCAGCCCTTGCAGAAGCCGGAATTGAAATCTTTTCCGGTGCAGAAGGCGATCCCGATCAGGCTGTTGACGCTTATTTAAACGGAACTTTAGTTTCCCTGGGAGCTAACTGTGACCACCATCACGAAGAGTATGCCGAAGAAGAAGCATCCTGCAACGGACAGTGTGGAAGCTGCGGTGGCGGATGTGGCGGCCCGGCTCCGATCACCGGTCCAAATGTCGGAAAAATCTGCCGGACTCATTATCAGGGGACCTTCAACGATGGCACACAGTTTGACTCTTCCTATGACCGGGGCGAACCGTTACAGTTCATCTGTGGCGCCGGTCAAATGATCCGCGGATTTGACGAAGCCGTTGCCAACATGGAAGTGGGACAGATTGTCAATGTCCATCTGATGCCGGAAGAAGCTTACGGACTGCCGGATCCGAATGCCATTTTCACCGTAGAAATTGCGCAGCTTCCGGGCTCCGAAGATCTGGAAGTTGGACAACAGGTCTACCTGACCAGCCAGTCCGGACAGCCGTTCCCAGTGAAAGTCACCGCCAAGGAAGAAACAAGTATCACCTTTGACGCAAACCACGAAATGGCTGGAAAAGAACTGAACTTCAAGATTGAACTTGTGGAAGTGAAGTAAGGGCTGTCTATAGCGAATCCCATTGTAAAAGCCATCCCCTGTGCAGTCTCCCAATTCTATTGATATAGTTTCCACACGACAGTGGAATATATCTTCACGAGATACCGCACAGGGGATTTATAAGCCTTAAAACAAAGAATCGCCGTATAACAACCGGAACAGGAGGTAAGAAAAATACTATGAGTGTAGAAGTGGAAATCAAGCTGAAAATCAGGGAGGGCGATGTAACAGCCCTGAAAAATGCCCTAAATTCTCAAGGCTTCGTAACCGGAGACACTGTCATAGAATCAGATCTTTACTATACCTCCACGCACCATGATTTCATCCGGCTCGATGAAGCATTACGTGTTCGTACCATTGAAACACTACGCAACGGAACCGTCGAATTTGTTTCTTCTGTTCTGACCTATAAAGGCCCTAAATTGGATCAACGCTCTATGGCAAGAAAAGAACTGGAAACTTCCATCGGCGACGCAACCGTCTGTGATGAAATTCTCAGGAGCATCGGTTTCTGCCCTGTTCCACCGGTTCAAAAAAAGCGGCAACATTTCCTCAAAGAGGATGTTACCGCCTGTATCGATTCTGTAGAGGGACTCGGTGATTATCTGGAGTTGGAGATTATCGTTCCGTCAGAAAGCCAACGGGAAGCTGCCCTTAAAAAGATCGAAACGCTCCTTCTCTATCTCGGATATTCCATGTCTGATACCACCAGGATTTCCTATCTTTCGATGTTGATGCAAAAATCCTGAAATGCCCGATCTAACATGGAACCTTTTTATTTTGTCTCAAACAAAACGCCCAGTGTATTCGGACCACAGTGACTGGAAATCGTACAACTTGCTTTTGTTACATGGATTTCGTCAAAATGCATGGTTCCTTCGATGGTCTGTTTTACCAGATCGATGGCTTCCTGGGCAATCCCGGAGTGGGTAATAAAGATCATGTCGGTCTTGATATCCGGATAAGCGGCAAGCTTGTCTTTTACATATTTCACCAGCACTTTTTCCAGTGCACCGCGATATTTCTTTCCGACTGTCATACTACCATCTTCTGTACTGACTTCAATACAGGGTTTCAATTTCAACACATTTGCTCCCAGCGCTGCAACCGTGGAGCATCTTCCACCTGCATGAAGAAATTCCAAGGTATCTAAAATAAAGCTGGCATGACATTTTTCTACTCGTTTCTCCAGTTCTTCTGCGATACTTTCTGCATCCATCCCCTGTCGGATCATCTCTCCGGCATCCTTTACCAGAAGTCCCGTTCCCGTAGACAGAGAGCAGCTGTCTATCACATGGATATGTCCCAGTTCTTCCGCCGCCAACTTGCAATTCTGATGGGCGCTGGACAACCCGCTTCCCAGATTGATATGAATCACTTCGTATCCATCTTCGACCCATTTCTGAAAATGCTCGATATATTCTGCCACATTCACCGCTGCCGTCTTCGGCAAGATCTTTCGATCATAATACTCCTGATAAATTTCTTCGGGTGTAATGTCGATTCCATCTTTATAATCTTTTCCGTCCAGAATAATGTGAAGCGGAAAATAGTGTACATCATAACGTTCTTTCAGCTCCTGATCCAGATCGCAGGTGCTGTCTGCACTCAAAATAATCTTCGATGTCATCGTCTCTCCCTTAACTTCTGCCATATTTTTCCTCCTCGAATTCAAATGATTTCCAAACATTTTTCGCATTTGCATCATACACCATTTCTTGCGAATCTAAAAGGATCATGCTAAAATATTTTTGATTTGGAGAAGATTTTTCTCTATATTTTCCCGGCAATCACCTACACAACACCTGTGGTAATCTTATTTTCCAGTAAAAAATACAAAGTTACTACAAAATCATCTGGTCGGCGAAATCATCAGATCACACCATCTATAAACATACAGCATACAACAAAAACAAACAGAAGAAACGGAGCGGTCTTTTATGGATATCGAACATCTTATTAAACAACGAAAAGCTTACATCGGAAATGTTCTGCACATGCCGGATGACATGCAGCTCAAGGCCAAAAAGCTCTGCTTTGCCTATAACCAGACTCCACCGGATGCTGACGAAGAACGGCTTCGGATTCTCAAAGAACTGTTCGGCTCCTGTACCGATCTCACGTTCATCCAGCCGGACTTTCACTGTGACTACGGATTCAACATTCATTTTCATGGCATGGCATTCTTAAATTACAACTGTGTCATTCTGGACACCTCCCCGGTAGATATCGGTTCCAATGCCTTTCTTGCCCCCGGCGTCTGCCTGACCTGCGCCGGTCACCCCATCGATCCAAACCAGCGTGCGGAAGGCATCGAAACCTCAGCGCCCATCGTTCTTGGTGATAATGTCTGGCTCGGTGCAAATGTAACGGTCTGCGGTGGCGTCACCATCGGCGATAATGTGGTCATCGGTGCCGGAAGCGTGGTGACCCGGGACATTCCGTCAAATGTAGTCGCTCTCGGAAGCCCCTGCCGTGTCCTGCGTCCGGTCACAAAAAAAGACCTGATCGCACCGGATCAGGTTCTCTTTTAATATTTTTTCTGCTGTTTTCTCCAGTAATCCGCATCATTTCTGAAATTCTGTGCCGCACGGTCTTTTCCCCAGCCGTCTGCGGTACGGGCATCATACTCTGCTTTCAACTCATTGGTTCTTGCATCGTAGCGCTCTTTTGCCCTCTGATCAGCCTCTCTCCTTGCCCGGTCTGCTTCCTGCTGCTCTCTCTCCCATTTATCAGATCCGTATGTACCGAATGTACTACTCGATCCACTGTAAGATCCTCCCGATCCATGCAATACATCATACTTTAACATTCTCACACAAAACAGGATTGGTTTAGCCATAAAAAACAGGAATCCCTCTCCGACTACAAATCCAGCCAGAAAAGTTTCTATGAACTGGAGAACCCCCGCCTCATCCGGTGTAAACGATGCAACATAAAATCCACAGATAAGAGACCCTATCGTTCTCCATTTTTTCTCCCACAGGAACTCTCCAATCTTCTTAAGTCCCCATTTATATAATATAATAATGATTCCCACTACAACCGCAATCGATACTAGCCAGTTTCCTTTAAAATTGTACTGAAATCCACACAATGTAAGGATTGTCAACAGGGCCGCCACAATTCCTTTTAGTACTTTTCCCAATGTATTTCCTGACTCCATCTATTTTCTCCTTCAAACAACCTCTTAGCCTTTACTTCGCTTTCACGGCCCAGCGCATCTTGGTGGATCTGGCGCGCCCGTTCTGGGCACATTCTTTCGCGGAAGGACGAATCACATCCTTGGCATACTCTGAATAAATGCCCTGACGGTATCCATCTTTCAACGCGCGTTTCACCAGCTTGTCTTCCCCGGAATGGAAGGTCAGAATCGCAACTCTTCCACCCGGCTTCAGCGTATCCGGCAGCTTTTCCATAAACTCATAGAGAACTTCAAACTCATTGTTTACATCGATACGCAACGCCTGAAACGTTCTCTGACAGGTTTTTCTCACGATATCTTTCTTCTCTTTATTCTCCGGCAGGAAAGACAGTGTCTGCTCTATCACCCGCCGCAGCTTCGTGGTAGTATCGATCCGATGGCCTTTTCGGATCTCGTCTGTAATCGCTTTTGCCAGCTCCTCGCAGTAAGGCTCATCCGAATTTTCATACAACATCCCTGCCAGTTCTTCTCTGGAAATGGTGTCCAGCCGTTCTGCCGCACTGAGTCCCTTTTCCTGATTCAGCCGAAGATCCAGAGGCCCGTCTACTTTAAAAGAGAATCCCCGCTTCGGATTGTCGATCTGCATAGAGGACACACCAAGATCTGCCAGAATGAAATCGAAACCACCCACTTCTTTTGCAATCTCATCAATGGTGCAGAAGTTCTGAAGCCGAATCGTTAAAATGTCTTCACCAAATCCCTGTTCGGCCAGACGTTTCTTCGTCTTCGCAGACTCTTCCGGATCCACATCCGTGGCATAAATATGCCCTTTCCCATCCAGACATTTCAGCATGGCTTTCGTATGTCCGCCATACCCAAGTGTGGCGTCAAATCCGGTCTCCCCCGGCTGAATCTTCAAGAAATCCAGGATTTCCTGTACCATAATAGAAATGTGCATCCCCGCCGGTGTATTGCCTTTCTGAATTACATGCGCGATCGTATCCTGATATTTTTCCGGATCCAGTTCTTTATATTTTTCTTCGAACTTTCGTGGATATTTCCCTTTATATCGCACGCGGCGCTTATGCTCTTTCTGTTCCGCGTTTGTCGGTCTTGCGTCCTTTTCCGCCATCCTCTGCTTCCTTTCCTTCTATACAGACAATAAAATAATTTTCTGATCTGCTGTTCTCTCTCTATTCGAAATAAAGCGCTCTTCGAATCTACGATTTTTTACGTCCTAAGAAACAATAGCACAGGTTTTTGCCCTTTTCAATGCTTTGATATTTTTTCTCACGATTATTTAAAGAAAAAGAAAATATGACGCCCACGGAATTTCGTAAACGCCATAAACATCTGTTTTCGGAGTAAATCCGCTGGATTCATTTTTCCTTTTTAACGGTCAATCCGGTGGATCTTCCTGCTCAGGTTTTCCCATTTTCACTGAATTTTCCGGATCAGGTTTTCCAGCGATTCTGCAAATCGCTTATCGTCTTCTTCCGTCCGTTTTGCCGGTCCTTTCAGATGATGCTTCTTTTTTGCATTTCTCGCCTTTTTTGCCAGATGCCGTTCCATCAACATCTGATCAATATTATCATTGGTGTACCATTTTCCACTCTGATGGATCCCGTATGCACCTTTCCCAAGAATCATGGCTGCGACTCCGTAATCCTGTGTCACCACCAAATCGTCCTTCTCACAAAGACTGACCAACTTGAAATCCACCGCGTCCGCTCCAGCTCCCACCGTGATCACTTCGCTGTAATCTGACATCAGCACATGATTGGTATCACACAAAAGCGTCACCGGAATTCTATGCTCTTCTGCGATCTGCTCCACGATTGCCACTACCGGGCAGGCGTCTGCATCCACATATATTTTCATAATAACACTTCCTCTTTTCCGAGTTCTTTGCACGTTATCATCCGCTGTTTGTTTCCTCCATCATATAGCCTATTTCAAGATGCAGCTCACAACCCCCAACAGGAAACAGCCCTGCGCTATCGCGTTGGTGGTCTGCTCTATCCAGTTGGAACGTACCTTCGTACTGTCCAGCTTTCCTGCAAAAATGCCCATGCAGATCATTCCGAGCACTGTCACCGCAAAAAATCCTCCTGCCGGAAGGCTACAGACCATTCCTTTTATCACCGGCCATTTCACGGCTCCGGACTGAATCCCCGCGATCAGTCCGGCAATCATCCCCAGAAATCCTAACGGCATCATTACCCGCATCTGTCGGTTCATCCAGACGATATCTTTTTTCGTCGCCGCAATGATCACCTTCCAGATCACTTTTCCGGTTCCGCCAAGCGCACACAACACCGATCCGATTCGAAACCATGTATTCTCAAATCGCACTCCGATAAAAATCACCGCCGCACCGAACAACAAGACCGGAACCACATCAAAGACTGCCAGCGATAAGGGGAAATCTTCGTAATTTTTCTTTGCCATTTTTCTACCCTACCAACCATTTATATTTTGCCACACTGTACAACGGGATAAACGGCACCAAGATCGGTGTCGTCTTTACATATTTCTGATATTCCGGATCGTCCCCGTAGTTTTTGTTCTGTCGAAGTTCCAGTCTTCTGGCTCCGCCGAACATAATATAAACAATGCAGATCCAGCCTCCTATTGCGGCCGCCCATTGCCAGAATCCTTCCAGCGCAATCACACCCGACACAAAAACACCGGTCCAGATCAGCACCTCGCCCAGATAGTTCGGGCATCGCACCAGACGGAATAATCCCACATCGCAAAACCGCTTTGGATGCTTCTTTTTGTAGCTGTTTTTCGTAAGATCCGATGCCGATTCCAGTATGATTCCCAATGCCATGATCACCGCTCCCACGACAGATACGCCATCCATTCCGGCTCCATTTTGCAGACGGAATAATACCGGAGACGCCTCGCAGACATAAAGCAGTGCACAGACCACCCAGACCAGAACCTTTAAAACGAACTTCATATCCGAGCCATCTTTGATCTCGTGTTTCATCGTATTCTGATACGACGCACTCCTTCGCTCCCGCATCAGCAGATAACCGCCCAGTCTGCATCCATAAATGATCAGCAAAACGGACAGCACTACCGTAACCGGTGTCAGACTTCCGTGGAACAATACCAGTAACGCCACTCCAATCCCCGCGATGGCAAATCCATACCCCAGAGAAATGAACCATACAAACTTTTTAAATCCAATGGCACTAATCACCATTGCCCCCAGAAATAAAATTAAAAAATCCATTTAAACTGCCTCTTTTCTATTAACTTTCTCTCTGATCCAAATCATGTTTCTCACGAATCCGACCATGCCAGATTCACACATTTCTCGCTTTTCCGGAAGTCTTCCTGGGAAACATGAATGCAACTTTGCCCAGAATTATTCTGATCTCAGTCCAGAATCAGGCCGAATTCTTCCGGCATAAATCTCGGACAGATATTTTCTGACGTACAGATCACGGCGGAAGAAAGTCTTGTTCCGATTCCGCAGGATTCTTCCAGATTTTTCCCATAGGTCAGCCCGGCACAGACTCCGGCAAAAAATGCATCCCCCGCTCCGGTCGTATCTACCACATCCACTTTCATCGGCGGGCGCACTCCATAATTGCCCTCCTGATCCGCATAGACGGCTCCCTGTCCGCCCATCGTCACGATCATTTTGGGAATCTGAGCCATCTTCACACGCTCTGCCAGAAGTTCCGCCATCTCATCCGGCGTTGTCTCGCTGTAATCTTCCGAAAACAGGATCCCCGCCTCCTGTTCATTGCATACAAAGCACTCCGTCTTCCTTAAGAAATCCCGGCGTTCCACCGCAATACTCATATTGGACACCATCGCATATACTTTCTTCTGATATTTTTCTGCCAACGCAAAGGTCTTCTTCACAATTTCCCGGTCCGTATCGATCTCGATTGCGATACTGTCTGCATCCTTAAAAATCTCATCGCCTTTTTCTTCCAGGATATACTGAACCGGCGTGTGATCCGGCCGTTTGGAAACGGATGCCACCACATCTCCGTTATTATCAAAGATTGCCAGCCAGGTTCCCATTCCGTTTGGCAGTTTCTTCATATAACGGGTATCTACTTTGTGGCGCGCCAGTTTGCGGATCACTTCCTCTCCCATGGCATCATCATCTACCAGTCCCACAAAGGTCGGTTTCAATTCCAGATTTGCGATATCCTCCGCCACATTTCTTCCGACTCCCCCGTGAATCTGCGCGATTGTCCCCACATTTCTTCCCTGCGGAATATAAGACGCGATGGAATACCCTTTAATATCAATAAATACATCCCCAATGACTACAATCCCCATACCTTAAACTCTGCTCCTTTGTCTGCATTTCTTCTGTAAAAATGATCTGAACACTTCTTCGATTTTACATTCTTTTTACATTTAATAGAATGATACCGCTTTTTTGATGTTCATTCAAGGAAATCACACACACCATCTATTAAAAAATCCAAAATATAAAGAGAATGATCGAAATAATCATCCTCTTTACGATTTAAAGAAACTTTAAGCCCAATAACTAAAACTCTTTTAATATTTTATTGATCTATCCGTTCAATACTAATTCCAGGGATTGTAATATTTCCTCCCATTGTAGATTGATAACTTATTGTTCCTACTGACGTTCCATAAATTGTTATATGATCATCTTCAAGTACTCTTGATGCAACAATATCTGAAGAATACTCTCCTAATATAATCGTATCATAATTATCATCCACAGCAAGTCTTATTTGTACTGAACCACTTCCTTCAATAACCTGTATTACTTTACCTGTAAATTTAACTTTTTTCCCTTTATAATCATCCGGAGTCCGCGCTAATTGATCATATGTTATTCCTGTTTCATATCCTTTAGCTTCCTCTGCTGCCTTTGCCGCCGCTGCATCTGCCGCTGCTTTTTCTTCTTCTGCCTTTTTTTGTTCTGCAACTTTTTGCGCTTCTATTTTTCTAGCTTCTGCTTCAGCCTCGTCTAATTCCTCATATGGTTGCATTTTATTCTTATATTGCTGATATTCATCCTTTACACTCGCATAATCATTTTTCAATTTGTTATAATCACTTGTTATTGAGGAATATTCCCTTTTTATTTTATTATTCTCGCTTGAAAGATTCATCCACATAACTAAACTCACTATTAATAGTAATGCCGTTATTCCCTCTGCAATTCCCAACATCCTCAAATTTTTCTTACTACTGTCAGATGATTTTTTCTCCTCTCCTTTTAGTTCTTCCGTTTTAACGCTTTCTCCTTCACCCTCCATTGTTTCGTCACTTTCCCCCTTAATATCCATTGTTTCGGTGCTTTCGCCTACGCCTCCCGAATTACATACCGGACATTCATTCCCATCATATTCTGTTCCACATTTTTCACATTTCATTTTCGTTTTCCTCCCTCATTTTTGAATTTCAAAACTCTTATTATGTATTTTACTTTATTCCTCTCATGAGTGCAATATATTTCGCATTGCATTTAGCAATGTTATCCACTTGTATATTTGCATTGCATATTTATTATCCTTTTTGCAGTATTATTATTGTATGGAGGTTCGAATATGTCATTTCAACTAAAACCTAACAAGAAAGAATCTGAAAATAAAACGATTCGTTTTCCTTTAGAGCTAATTAATAAAATTGATGCTGCAATTATTAATCAAGATGTAACCTTTTCAAGTTTTGTAATTCAAGCTTGTGAATACGCTTTAGAAAATATGAGTACCGAATCTAATAGCGATGAAAATTAAAAAACGAGGAGACCTCATCCATTTGAAGTCTCCTTGTTTTTCAGATCTCTTTACAGAAAATATACCGTGGCAATCCCCCGTATTTCAGGTCTTCCGCCACAATCTCATATCCCAGTTTCTTAAAATTATTCACACTGTATACATTTTTCGGATGGGCTGTCCCCATCAGATAATGATACCCTGCTTCCTTTAATCGCTTTTCCGCTTCCTGCATCATACGCTTTTGAAGTCCCTGTCCGCGATACGCTTTTCGTACCATGGCGATTTCCATATGCGCAACCCGCTCCATTTCTTCCGAAGTCAGACGCAGATACTCTCCCAGATTTTCTTCTCTGAGATTGGCGGTTCTTGCTATGAAAACCGCCGCCATCTCCGACTTTTTCTCTACTGCTTCCTCTTCTCCTGCTTCAAATATTCCTTCCTTGCACCTGCATTCTGCAACTTTCCTTTCCTCCACCGCTTTCAGTGCAAATCCTGTCTCATTTATATAAGTAAGTAGTTCCTTGTCTCCATCCAAACTGAACCAGCTTTTCTCCGGGATCTCCCGATACACTTCATGGATCAGTTCCAGCGCCTGAACCGCCTCTTCCTTCTTTATTTCCGTAATCTTCAACATTTATTTTTCCTCTCTCTTTTCCTTGCTTCCTTTTTCTGCTCGTTCTTCTCCTCGACTTTTTCTTTTGATTTTATTTTGAGCTCTGCCTTTTCCCGTTCCTTCTTTCTGCCCTCTCCGTTTTTTCTTTTCTCCGATATTTTCTCATCTATTTTACATTTTCTTCTTTATAAAAATTCTTTGATGTCTCATTATGATAATTCACCCAAAAAAAGTCAAGATTGATTCCAATTTTCTATCTCTAATTGAAAAATATTTGATTGTAATCTTGCATTTAACGTGACATAATAGAAGGTAGCAGGTTAAAAACATTTAAAAGAAATGTAAAGAGAATGTAAAGAACTGATAACAAAGGAGAATCTTATGGAAATATTTTCTATGGTATTGGCTTTGCTGAGTGGTGTGGCTTTATTCCTGTTCGGTATGTCTCTGATGGGAGACGGTCTGAAACAGGTGGCCGGTAACAAACTGGAAGCTTTCCTCTACAAAATGACCAATACCCCACTGAAGGGAGTTGCACTCGGCACCGGAGTTACCAGTGTCATCCAGTCATCTTCCGCAACGACCGTTATGGTCATTGGTTTCGTAAACTCCGGTATGATGAAGCTTCGCCAGGCGATCGGTATCATCATGGGCGCCAACATCGGAACCAGTATCACCGGATGGATCTTATGTCTTTCTTACATCGACGGATCCAGCGGAATTGCAAAAGTCTTATCCACGGCTACCATCTCTGCTGTCGTTGCAGTCATCGGTACTGTAATGCGCATGGTTTGCAAACGTACTTCTCACAAACAAGTCGGTAATATTATGTTGGGATTTGCCATCCTGATGACCGGGATGCAGACCATGAGTAGTGCTGTTGCCCCCTTACGTGAAAGTAAGATGTTCATCGAAATGCTGACCATGTTCTCGAACCCACTGGCCGGTATTCTGGTCGGTATCGCATTTACCGCAGTCTTACAGAGTGCTTCCGCGACCGTCGGTGTGTTACAGGCTTTATCTGTGACCGGGATCCTGACGTTTTCCAGCGCATTCCCGATCATCCTCGGTATCGGTGTCGGTGCTGCCTGTCCGGTTCTGATCTCCGCCATCGGTGCCAACAAAAACGGTAAAAGAACGGCTCTGGTCTATCTGTTAAATGATACCTTCGGAATGTTGATCTGGTCCATTGCATTTTACAGTATCAACGCATTTGTACACTTTACCTTTATGGAAAATATCATGACACCGGTTTCTATCGCACTTTTGAACACCGTGTTCCGTCTGGTAACCGTCTGCATCCTGTTTCCGTTTATTTCCAAGATTGAGAAACTGGTCTGCTGGCTGGTCAAAGACAGTGCGGAAGAACTGGAAGACGAAGCCGACTTCGATCTTCTGGAAGAACGTCTTCTTACATATCCGGCTCTGGCCATCGGTCAGTGTCACCGCGCCATGAGCGGTATGGCAAGAAAGTTACGTAAAAATGTAAACCGTGCCTTAAATCTTCTGAACGATTATCAGCAAAGCAAATATGATAAGGTTCAGCGCAAGGAAGATCTGATTGATAAGTATGAAACCAGACTGGGCGATTACCTGATCAAGCTGACCAAGCATGAGATGAATACAGCTCAGACCCGCCAGGTATCCCTTTATCTTCATATGATCAATGACTTTGAGCGAATCGGTGACCACGCCTCATATATCGCTCATATGTCCAATGAAATGAATGACGATAAAACCTCTTTCTCCGAGGATGCCTGGGATGAATTAAATGTAGTCATGGAAGCTGTCCGTGAGGAAATCAACCTGACCTGTATGGCCTTCTTAAACAGTGATAAAGAACTGGCACAGAGAGTTTCTCCGCTTGGTATGGTTATCACGACACTTTGCGATGAATTAAAACTGCGCCACGTCGAGCGAATGAGCAACGGGGACTGTGGTCTGGAAGAAGGAACGATCTTCACCGACCTGCTGAACAGTTTCAACCGTATCGCAGCCCACTGCGCCAGCGCAATGGTGGCTCTGATGAAGAGTACGGAAGAGGATGTGGACATCCATATCCACAACTCCAGAGTCTACCCGTCTGACAGCCCGGAATACAAAGCGTTTCTTCAGGAATATAACCAGAAATACGAACTGGAACAAATGGAAGAACATATGCGCAGCATGGAACCGGAAGAAGTGGAATAAACGATATTCCCAAAGTTCCCATCCTTGTTTCGGAAGAATAAAGACCATTTTTCTGTATGCAGAAACCGCCCCGGCAGGATCTGATATAACGATATCAAGTCCTGACCGGGGCGATTTTTTATCTTGTTTTTTGCTTAGTATCTATCCCGATTCTTCCGCAAAAGGAATGCATAAGGGAACATCCTTTATCTTTCATTTTGCTCCCGGATTCTTCTGTAAAATGTGGATTTTGACAGATTCGTCAGGTGCAACGCCTCTTCCAGGGACATCTCTTTTTCCTGAAACGCCCGGATTGCGTCCTCTAAAAGTTGAGTATCCGTTCCTTTTCTCTTACGTCCTTTATATTTTCCCTGTTCTTTTGCTTCCTCAATTCCGGCTTTCTGTTGTTTTTTGCGAATCGCCTCATCCATTTCATACATCTGTCTGAATATCGGAATCCAGTTTTTATAACTTTCCACATCCAGATCAATCTGCTCTTGCTGTAAATGGAGGCGGATTCCATAATGCATCAGACGGTTCAAGGTTTTTACACAGGCCTTTGATCCATTTCCCAAAATCTCAATCCTGGGAACCTCAATTTCATCCCCATACTGTCCATCTTCCAGAAAATGGGTGAACTCTTCTGAAGTTTGAGCCTTCACAATCCGCTTTTCCTCTCTCGCACGTTCCACAATCAGATTATCAATGGCTGCTCTCAAGTCGGTTCGGATCAGCCATTCCAGACGGTCATAATAATCCAATCCCACGCTTTCCATCAGTTCCCACAGATCTTCTCTGGATTCTCCCGGGGTTCTCTCTGTGATAAATGTCGGCACGTAATTAACCCGATAATATTTTTCTAATCTCAGAGTCATATCAATTCCAGGGATTCCCTGAAATACTTTTGATGGCAACATATCAATAATCGGCCAGAATGGCACAATAATGTACTGAAACTGCCCGTCATCAAACTCTTCATACGTAATTTTTCCGACCTGAATCTTTTCCCTTTCATCCGTAACCGCTTTGATAATCCCGGAGTTACGCCACATCGGTATATCCTGAATCGGCGTTGTATATTCATTTCTCGGAACCCAGTCCTTCCTGACTACTGTACTCATTTCTTTTCCCTTTACTGTTTCCCTGTCAGTCTACGATATGGTTTTTCTATCATCTCCTGATATCGAAACCATAAAATCTCCTGATAAAATTTCTTTCTGGCAGGTGAAATTTCTTCTATTTCCCCAATAAATTTCTCCATATTTTTCAGTTGGATCTCTGGTTTTAACATAAGCAATGCCTCATTGCACTCCTCATATTGTAAACTGTTAATCAATTCATAATACGAACTCTTCTTCCCGTTCAACAAAATCTGAGACGTTGGAAACTGAAACACTCTGCGCTCCATCTCTTCCCTGGAATTCAATATTTCCATCAGTTTTTCATCAGTATTTAATCTCGGAAACAAAGACGAACCATTATCATAGACCGGAGCCATTCGATATTGATTGTCTTTCTTTAAAAATCCCCAATTTGCACCATGTCTGTCAAAATTTCCAATCCAGGCATCCATCAGATACATTTTCCAGAAATGTTGGATCGTCTCCTTTACATCTGTTAATTTCATATTTTCTCCCAACATATGCATGATGTCTTCATACGTATAACGATATCGCTCACGGCTTCGTTCCAATGTGCTGTCTCCCACATCATTAAATGGAACAAAGCTCTCATTTTCGCCGATAAAATCCTTCATCACCACCACGGGAAGACCATCACATGTCCCAAGAAACGTCTCCTGGGCCTCTATCCCCGCCATTTGAAACAAATGTGATCCAATATACTCTGACAAATAGCTGCCAGTCAAACCCTGCGGAGAGTTTTTCGCATATTTTACAATATATGGTTTTCCCTGGATAAGAATTCCTTTTTTTCGTTCTGCGCCTGTATAATAGCGTCCACTTGATTTGAATCTGGAATAATCCATGTTCCACACCCCACTGAACTTTTCCTCATCATATCATCTCGAAATTTAAGTGTCAATAGGATCTATTTTATTTTGATACTTTTTCACTTTATCTTACTCATCGCTACAATAACTTACAGAGGAATTTCCTTCTACAAGTCTCCGCAAATCAAACAGGCTTTAAACTGGTCACAGTCAATTTTTATATCAAATTCGCCTCCAAGAGCCTTCGCATAGGTACTGACAATCGCCAGCCCCAGACCATTTCCTTCGGAAGACCGATTCTTATCTCCCCTTGCAAAACGCTCTACAATCTCATCCGCTTCAAAATTCATGGGATAAGCAGACGTATTCGTAATCTCCACACAGATTTTTCGTTTTGTCATTTCTCCTGTTCTGTCTTTCTCTGTTTCGGATGTAATCTCGGTTGCTGCCTGCGGATTTTCTGCCGTTTCCCCTTGCGCACCCACAATACTTGTCTTTACAAATACCCTGGTTCCCTTTGCCGCATATTTCAACGTATTCTCAATCAGGTTCTGACAGATTCGATAGTAATACGTATTATCCGAAAAAAGAGCTGTACTCTCCTTTATATACTGTTTGACAAACGTAAGCCCGCTTTCTTTGATCCGATCCTGCATATCCGCAAAAATCTGTTCCAGCAGTCGGTTCATCTCAAAATTTTCTTTATGAAATTCTACATTTCCACTGCTGGCCTTCGCAAGATTGAACAGGCTGTTGATCATTTCTCCGAGTTTCTCTGCCCTGGCAGAAATCACCTCTACATAATCGCGAACCATCTCACTCAATTCTTCCTTTTTGATCAATTCCAGATATCCCACCATAGACGTCAACGGTGTTTTCAGGTCATGGGACACATTGGTAATCAGATCCACGCGCAGTTGATCGCTACGCGACACCTTTTCCAGACTTTTTTTCTCAATTTCCAATGCCTCTGCAATCCGTTTCTGATTCATTTCCTCCATTCGCGCCATCATCTGATCCAGCCGTCTCGCCCAGAATTTTTTCAGCAGAATCTGTGCAATGATAAACTGAATCAAAACGGTAAGCATCATCACATATCCGGCGGAATAATTATGCCCCCAGTATAAATTGTAAAAGTTCATAATTCCCCACATATAGAACATCGACAAAACCGCACCGATTATGCCTGCAATATAAAGATTCCGGTAAGATCCTTTTCGCTTTTGCTGCCAGGTTTCGTAATCTTCCTCTGCAATTTTCTCATATTTCCACCGCAAATACGGCTCTGACAAGAAACAAAGACCTGCACATAAACTTATATTTCCAACAACGCCAATCATCATACTCGTTGTCGTAATATAATAGACCTGATATTTGATAAGAACCCCCAGTACCAGAATTCCAAATATTCCGAAGATACTTCCCAGTATCTTTTGGGTTCGTTCTTTATGAAATCCTGTTTTTATTTTTTCAGTCGTATTTTTCCATTTTGTAGCCAATGCCCCACACCACCTTTACATATCTTGGTTTTCTTGTATCAATCTCCACTTTTCCCCGAATATGACGGATATGTACCATCACCGTATTTTCCGCCGCATAACCTGCATCTTCCCGCCAGACATTTTCATAAATCTGTTCTGCCGAAAACACCTGTCCCAGATGGGTCATAAACAGTTCCAGAATCTTGTATTCCGTAGCCGTCAGACGAACTTCCTCTCCTTCCACAATCACAAGTCTCTGCTTTTTATCTAGCACCAGACCACCATTTACGATCTGATCCGGATCTTCCTTCGGCTGACTTCCTCCCCAGGCATGATACCGCCTGAGATGCGCCTTCACTCTGGCTATCAGCTCCGCCGGATTATAAGGTTTTTCCACATAATCGTCGGCTCCCAGCACAAGTCCCGACACTTTATCGCTTTCTTCCGTTTTCGCCGAAAGAATAATCACCGGAATCTGACTTTTCTCCCGCAGCTTCATCAACGCAGACAGACCATTCAGTCTTGGCATCATCACATCCAGCAAAATCAGATCGATCTTTTCTTTTTCCAGCACTTCCAGTGCCTGCATCCCGTCATAAGCCGCTACGGTCTGATAGCCTTCATATTTCAGCAATTCACTGATCGAATATACAATTTCCCGATTATCATCCACGACCAAAATCGTTTCCTCACTCATTTTTCTTTCCCTTCATTTCATATTGTAGTCTCAGTATATCTGTGGTCATTTAAAAAAATCTCGATGTAAATCTTAAATTTTTCTTAGCAAACTCAGACTTTTATTCACACCAGACTCCCAAAGGCCCCACTGAACCTTTTTATCATATGCTTTGCAACTAAAAAAGGGCAGAACATTGGTCCCCACGCTTTTCCAAAAACAAAACCATGCTCTGCCCTGATTCTTATCGCTATTTTATTCTCTCCTCCCACTGTAAGCAACTTTTATAAAAACGTCGTATTATAACATTCTGTATACTGTTGCCTTTATTCTTCCAGATTTCTTAGATGCAGATACACCGTATTCTTGCTGATTCCGAGGATTTCCGCCGTTCTCGACACGGCATCTTTCATGTTGTAGACTCCTTTTTTGTAAAGTCTGGAAATGATCTCTTTATTCCGATTGGCTGTTGATATTCCCTTATCTTCCATCACTTCCTGACGGATTTCTTCCGCCATATCTTCCAGCAATTCCACACTGTTCGCCGAGAAGTTTTCTTTGCGATTCTCATAAGCTTCCTGCGGTTTTGTTCCGATTCCCTGTCCCACAAAATTTTTCAGATACTCAGAAAACGGAAGATTCATGGAAAAGTTAATACAGAGAAGTCCTATGATTCGATTCTGTTCTCCTCGAATCGGGATCGTCACAGATTTCAACGGCTCTCCTTTTTTATTCTGGGTAAAATATGTGATTCCCTTCCGGGTTTCCTTCCCATCTGCTTCCTTTTTCTGGATTTCTTCCAGTAAATCCAATGCCAGATCCGTGATCGGAGCCCCTTCTTTTCGCCCGGTGTGAAGTCCGTGAATCACTTTAACCGCAGAGTTACTGTAATCCTCCAGACTGTGCAATACCATTTCATAGCCTTCCCCCAAATACATGGACAGGCCCTCCAGCATAGCACTGTAAGAATTCAGAATCGCTTTGTCTGTCTCGGTTAATACCACATGATGATCTCTCATATTGCTTCTCCCATCAACACATACTTTGTGCATTATCGCAAAACGGAGGATTGCCTGCACATCCTCCGTCTTGTATAACCCTTTTTAATGTTTCTCAATCAGTCTCTTCCTGTTGTGAAATAACTTCACACTGACAATTACTCTGCAACAGCAATTGCTTCTACTTCACACAGAACGTCTTTCGGAAGCTGTTTTACAGCGACACAGGAACGAGCCGGTTTGCTGGTAAAGTATTTTTCATAAACTGCGTTAAATGCAGCGAAGTCTGCCATATCAGCCAGGAAACATGTGGTCTTTACAACATTGTCAAAGCTAAGTCCTGCTTCTTCCAGGATTGCTCCCACATTTTTACAGGACTGTTCAGCCTGTGTCTCAATCTTATCTCCGGCTACTTCTCCTGTTGCCGGGTCTACCGGGATCTGTCCGGATGCAAATACAAAATTTCCTACCATTTTTGCCTGAGAATATGGTCCGATTGCTGCCGGTGCATTTTTTGTTTCAAGTGTTTTCATCACAATTTCCTCCGTTCTTTTTGGATCTTTTAACTTTTTCTGACTTCATCATATCACTGCACTTTTGTTTAGTCAATGTGTTTTTATTCAGTTTTTTAATTTTTCTTCCCAGTATCCTTTCTACGGTATTTCTTCCGTCCGATCCTCTGACATATACAACCTCTTCTTTATTCTTCTATTTTCTGTTTCTTCTGATCACAACTGATCCAACGCATGCACCGCAGGAAACTACGAGAAGTGCTCCCCACAGAAATAAGTTGCTGTAATCTCCGGTCTTCGGAGTATTTGTCTTTTTGGAAATAACTTTCTTGCTTCCGTTTTTGTCTGCATCTTTTCCTGTATTTCCGGAATTTCCATTATCTTTTCCGATGCTTCCGTTGTCTTTTCCGGCGTCACCCTTATTGCTATCGTCCTTACCGGCATCTCCTTTATTTCCGTTATTGCCGTTGTCTCCGCCATTTGTTGCCTTGGCTTCGATTGTAAAGACCGCAGTTCCGGTGGATCCTTCATAATTTCCGATTCCGGTTACTGTCAGGGTGTAAGTTCCTGCTTCGATGAACTCTGCGTCCTTGAAGTTCTGTCCGGTTGCACCTTCTGTAGTTGCTGCCGCATTTACATCCTCATTCTGAGCATTTACATTGTCCTTTGCCTCAAAGGTGTACGTGATTTCATAGTCTCTGCCTTCTTTCAGGACATATGTTCCATCCTTCACCACAACACTCGGGATCTTATTGGTTCCATCATATTTGGCAGAATCCTTACCCAGAGTCACACTAAATTCTACAACCGTCGGTTCCTGTGTATCAATTACAAACTTCCCAATCGGTGGAATGGTTTGACCTTTTCTCCAGTACAGATCATCCAGTGGATCGTTGGCTCCTGCTTCTTTCTTCGTTCCATCTTCCACATGTTTCTTTGCACTGACGATCTTCACATCCTCGTCCGTTGCTTTTCCGGTTTCTCCCTTATAAGTCGTGGATCCCTGAATATATGCTTCTGAAGTATTGATGGTTCCGTTTCCTGTCACACCCGTTCCGCCGTCTCCAAACAGGGTCTTACCTGCCACTGCAATCAGCTTTCCGTTTCCTTCAATATTTCCGTTGACCAGATCAATGGCAGTTCCGCCATCATTTTTATTGATGGCGCCTTCCCCTCCGTATACTGCAAGGATCGCACCATCCGCAAGCGTCAGAGTCCCATTTTTCACTTGAAGTCCAGTCTGGCCGATTCCCGGGCCGTCCCCTTCTCCACGGATAAATACCTGACCTTTGACTGTTACATTTCCATTTGCAACTACAACCGGAGTTTTAATATTTCGATCGGTCAGATCTCCATTTGCCAGATAGTTGGCATTGGAATAAATCGCTGCATTTTCCAGAATTGCACCGTCTGCAAGACGAAGCTGTCCGCAAATGGAGGCTCCTGATGTAAAGTTTCCTTCGAACGCATTGTAGTTCATAGAAAATGTTCCGCCCTTTTCCACATCAATGATTCCCTGAACCGTCGAATCGGAAAGTGTCAGCTTTCCACCATTTTCCACGATGATATGGACACTGCTTAAGATTTCCATATTTTCAATGGTCAGATTGCAGCCAGCCGGGATATAAAGAGTCTGCGGAATGTCACCGCTCTCTACTTTTTCCCACTCGATATCATAGCCAAGATATCCATAGGTTCCGCTTGTATGGGATCCATACCAGACTTCCAGATCTTTCGGAACGCGCACGCTTTCTTCTTCTCCGTCCACATTACTTCCAAAGTCCGCAATCGCCCATGGTTCCATGATATCCCACGCGTACAGGCCGCTTGTAAATTGTCTGAAGTTTTCTTCTTTTAACTGATCTGCCAGTTTTTCTTTTCCGGTATAAATTCGGAATGGTAAGCTGTTGCTGACCGCCGTTCTTCCTTGTTTATCCGTAATGGACACAGAAATCTGATACTGGCCTTCATCCTTCGGTGTTCCGTTTAAGGTCAGTGCACTGCTGATGGTCATGTAAACGCCTTCCATACCACTGTCTGCATCTGCCGGTGTTCCTTTTGCTGTATCCGGTACAATGCTGACACTGCATTTGCTTCCATCCAGGCTGATCTTGGACAGATTGTCCAGTTCTTCCCAATCACTGTCCACCGGGGCTGTTCCCTTATCCGTCAGCGCACCGTATACCTTTACAGCACTGTTATTGTTGCTGGTAGCACCGCCTGTGCTGGCACTGGAGACTCCATCGTAATCCTTCTGGCCTACGATTGCAGCCTCAAAGGAGCCGTCAATTTTTACATGAAGTTCATACGGATCGCCCTGCCCGTCATCTTCCTGCAAGGTTGCGTTTCCATTTACATCTACAACCAGTTTTAAGGTAATCTCTTCATAGTCATTTGCCGTGATCGTGATCACATCTCCGCTTTTCAGAATCGGAGTCGTCGGATTCGGGCTGAAATCTGTTGCCGCAAATACCAGCAGATTGTCATCCGCCTTTTTTCGGTAAGCTCCACCACTGGACGGATCATAAGACTGCTCTGTCCAGGAAGTGCCGTTGACTTTTACGTCTGTGATCGCAGCGACATAACCATCCTCTCCCGTCACTGTCACATTCCAGTCATTTCCAAAACTGTCTTTTTTGATGCTGAACTGATCCGCGCTGATCTTTCCCGGCTCTACCGGCTGTTTTGCCTGAAAGGTTGCAGATACCGTTACATTTCCTGCCGGCATTGCAAAGGTATAAGTTCCGTCTGTATTTTTCACTTCCACATCGGCTTTGCTGTCTGTAGTTGCCGTAATGGCATTTACTTCATAACCGTTGTCCGGTGTCGCCGTTACCGTGACCACTTCTCCTTCTTTCAGATCAGTGGTCTTGCTCAGTTCAATGGAACCGTTTTTCAGTCCCGTCGCTGCCGTCGCGGTATAAGTCTTTGCGTTCTCTCCGCTGCCGCTTTGTTCCACTGTCGCAGTGTAGCTGCCATATGAACTTCCTTTTTCAATCTTCACCGTAAGATCCTGATATCCGGTTGCTGTGACCTGAACTGTCAACGGATAAGTTGCACCAGATGGTTCAATAAACTGCAGAACCTTTATCGTTCCATAGGCATTATATGTTGAGCCAACATTCCATAATTCTCCATCAGAAAAGCTGTTGATCGTCTGCTTGGTATAAGCTTTTCCATTTACACTGACCGCCTGAATCGCGTCCATCCATGTTTCATCTGCAAATTCCAGATTAAATACTGTAGAATAAATTCCACTTGCTGAACACGACTTCACTTCCGTCGGTGCTGCTTTCAAATCTGCTGCCATCGCCGGCATCGTTACCGTAGAAAGTACGAACATCATGGATAAGAGCAATGATGCGACTTTCTTCCACATTTTCTTTTTCATGTGTCCCTCCTCTTAATTTTTTGATTTTTCCTGTCCTTCGATCTGCTTTCCTGTAAAATTTGATTGATGCCTTTTGTCATCCATGCTATATTTTATAGGATTCCGGTATCAAAATTTAAATCCTGCCTGTGCAGAATATCTGGTAAACCGCACGATCAGGAACTGCTATTTTGACTCCGGATTCTTACAGGAATCGCTCGAAGAAGTTAGCTTATACTAACTTTGGCGCAATTATAATATCAGCCTTCGATTCTACCGTCAAACAGAATCATTATTATTGAAAAAATCTATTATTTACTGTAAAAGGAGTTCATTTTATGAAGAAAATCTTATCAATTACTCTGACCTGTGTTCTGTTGTCTTCCCTGCTTTTCACCGCTTGTTCAAGGGGATCTGATGCATCCTCCAGCTCAGAAAACGACTCTTCTGGTTCGGCATTCTCCGATTCCGGATCTGATTCTACCGAGCCATCTTCCCGGACTTTTTTCTCCATGGACACGACCATGCAGTTTCAGGTTTACGGAGAGCAGGCTCTGTTAGAAGATGCCAAGTCTGTTATCACCGATCTGGAGAAACAGGTTTCTGTCACTGATCCCAACAGTGAACTCTACCGAATCAACCAGGAAGGCACGGGAACTCTGACCGGACATGCCGCCACTCTGATGCAGGAAGCCCTGACCATGTGCAGCCGAACCGATGGTGCGCTGGATATTTCCATCTACCCTATCGTCCGTGCCTGGGGCTTTACCACCGGAAATTATCAGGTCCCGGACGAGACAACCATTCAAACTCTTCTGGCTCAGGTCGATTATACAAAGATCCAGTATGATGCCTCCACCGGAACGGTCACGATCCCGGAGGGCATGACTCTGGATCTTGGCAGTATTGCGAAAGGATACGCCGGGGAACTGGCTGCTGATTCTCTCCGGAAGAACGGAGTCAAATCCGCTCTGTTAAATCTGGGTGGAAATGTACAGACCGTAGGATCCAAGCCAGACGGTTCGCCCTGGGAAGTCGGGATCCAGGATCCTTCCGGGGATTCTTCGATGATGGTACTCTCCATCCGGGATCAGGCCGTCGTCACGTCCGGTGGATATGAACGCTATTTCGAACAGGATGGACAGACCTACTGGCACATCATGGATCCTGCTACCGGCCATCCTGCCGACAGCGGACTTCTTTCCGTCACCATCGTCGGCGACAAAGGCAGTATCTGCGACGGACTTTCCACTTCTCTGTTTGTAATGGGACTGGATAAGGCTTCTCAGCTCTGGAGTCAGAGTGATGATTTCGAAGCCGTTTTCGTTACCGATTCCGGAACCGTTTATCTTACGGAGGGACTGAAAGATCAGTTTGCCCTCACGGAAGATTATGCCGATACCAAGGTTAAAGTGTTGCAAAGATAATCCGCTCTTCCTTGTAAAACCGCCATGTCAAACAATTTTTACGCGCAGGTACTTATTATCTGCTGCTTTACCTGATCGGACACAGGAATTATCCGATCCAATCCTTGACTTCGGAACAGGCTACTCAAATGGAGCAAAGAAAAAGATCAGCCGGTATCGGACTGATCTTCCTTGTAATCGGTGCCATCGGATTCATCCTCAGCATCGCCAGATATATTTAATTCAACAATGAATGATCCGTCACGGCTGCTTCCGGAAGAGGAGCTCCATTGTCAAAATACTCTTCTTCCTCTCCAAGCTCCCGTTCTGAAATTTCTTCTTCCGAAAGGCTTCCATTGCTCAGTGTCACACGGCTGATTCTCTCATATCCCATATGTGCCTGCATCAAAAGGATGGAAGAACCATTTCCCCCTTCTGTATCTTCAAAAAACACCGTATGTCCACCGGAAAGTTCTCCCAGATAAACAGCCGAACCATTTGCAATGGTGTAGACCTGGTACATATAATCTGCCTCGCAGGTTCCTTCCTGCAGAAGCAATTCTTTCACTCCATCTCCATCTATATCGTAGAGATAATAATCGTTATATTCTCCATACGTTGCATCGACCTGATCCAACAGTGGACCGTAAAGATTCTGATATTCCGAGCCACTGCTCTGATTTACCTGTCCGGAGGCATTCGGCTGAGCCGCCTCTGACTGAGAACCGTCGGATGCATTCTGATTGCGACTGTCAGCATCTCCATCTGCCACCACAAGTTCTCCGTATTTTATGATCAGTTTTACCTTCCCCAAATCGGCAACATTTCCACTCTGGATGAATTTCCAACTGTCACCGCCTTCATTTTCTCCGTGGATCCGAAGCAAGGTGTGATCCGGCCGATCCAGGAAACGGAACATCGGCATATGATCCTCCCGGATTTTTGCAGCATCTTTTGCTAATCCCATCTTGTCCAACAGACTTGCCATCTGGTTGGAAACTTCCACTTCATCCGACCAGTCTGATCCGGCAACCGACTGCAACTGTCCGCCTTCTTCCCGGAACTTTCCGTCCTGATAGGTTAAAATGAAAGAGTTCAGAACCGTACCGTCCGCATACAGATAGATTCCGTTGGAACAGCTTCCGCAGATGTAAACCGTTCCGTCCTTCTTCTGTAAAAAGATGCCGTCCTCTTCCTCGTCTCCATATCCAAGTACCGGCTCCAATGCTTGGTAGGTTGCCTGCAGTACCGGCTTTCCATCCACCAGTTCATACATCTGAAGATCCACACCATTTCGCACGATCTCCGAATTGTAATCCGACGGAAGTGTCCTCTGATTATCCAAGGTCAATACCAGAAGTTCTTCCGCACCGTCTCCATCATAATCCGCCATATACCAGTTCAGGATGCCCTGCAATTCATGCACAGATTCTACCCAAATTCCGCCACCAGCCTCATTGAAACCACCGGCATAGCTACATTCATATTCTCCGGCATCACAGCTGCCGTTTTCCTTCTTTAAAGCCTTTTTGGGATAGGTATAGAACTGATAACGGGCTTTCACTTCCTCCTGTTCTTTCTTCTCAACCTGTTTCACTGCTTTTTTCAGAACAGCCTCTGCCTTATCCGGCTGATCCTGTGCCACATACAGATTCGCCATACCAAGATAGGGCTCGCTCTTCTTCGGCTCCAGACGAATGGCTTCCTCATAAGCTTTCTTCGCTTTCTCATAATCCATCTCTTCCATACATTTTTCTGCTTTGGAAATCTGATTTTCATACTTTTCCTGGGTTCTTCCGGCATGCTGTTTCTGAATTCCCACAATCATCCCCACTGCCAGCACAAGGACGAAAAGTCCACCACCCAGAATCCACGAAAAACGTTTCTTCGAGTCCGTCTGTTTTTCTTCCTGATTCAGTTCTTCTGCTTTCTCATTTCTTATTTTTTCGTTTTTTTCTGTCTTACTCATGACATTTCCTCCCCTGTTCTTCCTGCCCTTTTATCTTTTATAGTTCTACCTGTTTTCCGTTTTTCTCTTCCCTTGTATTATACACATTTTTGCTATTCCTGCCAAAGCAATCGTTCCCCATTCCTTCCCCTGCATTTTACAGAGCAAGCTTTCAGAGCCAACGACCCTAGGATGCGACACACTCCTTTTCATCCGCTTCTGCGCAATCGCAGACATTCGCAACCGACATTTTCCCGGAAACGGATGCCAATCCGATAAAGATATGTTAGAATATGTTAGAAAATATATGCGAAATTATTCAGAAAATTTGCGAGAAAAACAACTCATAAATACACGAAACATACAGAAAGAATGGTATCTCTATGAATTTATTAACCATGGAACACATCACCAAATCCTATACCGACCGGATTTTATTAAACGATGTGGCATTTAGTATCAACGAAAACGAAAAAATCGGTGTGATCGGCATCAATGGAATGGGCAAATCCACACTTCTGAAGGTAGCAGCCGGAATCGAGCCCTATGATTCCGGGAAAATCAGCATGGGAAATCATGTCAAGATCTCCTATCTTCCCCAGACTCCCCAGTTTGCCGAAGATGACACGGTTTTATCCGCTGCCATTGCCGGAAATATCGACGAACTGAATCAGTGGACGATCGAAGCCGATGCCAGATCCATGCTGAATCAGCTTGGTTTCACAGACTATGAAGAAAAAGTGTCTCATATGTCCGGTGGGCAGAAGAAGCGGATTGCTCTGGTCAAAGCTCTTCTGACTCCCGCTGATATTCTGGTTTTAGACGAGCCCACCAACCACCTGGATAACGCCATGTCCGAATGGCTGGAGGATTATCTGATCCAGTTCCGCGGCGCCATTTTGATGGTCACCCATGACCGTTATTTCCTGGACCGCGTCTCCAACCGGATCGTAGAAGTGGATCAGGGCGCTCTGTATCACTATCCGGGAAATTATTCTGAATTTGTCCGTCTGAAAGAAGAACGCCAGAATATTGCACTGGCCACCGAGAAGAAACGGAAAAACCTGCTTCGAACAGAGCTGGAATGGCTGCACCGCGGAGCCCGTGCCCGAAGTACCAAGCAGAAAGCCCATATCGACCGGATCAAAGCCATGCAGGAAATGAAAGATATTCAGGAAGAGAAGCAGGTTGCCATGGACTCCGTCGTGACCCGTATGGGCAATAAGACCATCGAGCTTTCCCATATCTCCAAAGCCTATGGTTCCAAAGTCCTGATTCAGGATTATAACTACATTTTCCTAAAAAATGACCGAATCGGAATCATCGGCCCGAACGGCTGCGGCAAATCTACCCTATTAAAGATCATCGACGGGATTCTGGAACCGGACACTGGTTCTGTGGATGTGGGCCAGACCATTAAGATCGGCTACTTTTCTCAGGAAAATGAATATATGGATGAGTCGTTAAAAGTCATCGATTATGTCAAAGAAGTGGGCGAATATATCACCACCTCTGACGGCAAAATTACGGCTGCACAGATGCTGGAAAATTTTCTCTTCGACGGCACGATGCAGTGGTCAAAAATCGAGAAACTCTCCGGTGGCGAGAAACGGCGACTCTATCTGCTCCGGGTATTGATGAGTGCGCCCAATGTACTGATCCTGGACGAGCCCACCAACGATCTGGATATCCAGACCCTAACCATTCTGGAAGATTATCTGGATCGATTCGACGGAATTGTCATTGTCGTTTCCCATGACCGTTATTTTCTGGATCGTACGGTACGAAGAATCTTCGCGTTCGAAGGAAACGGTGTGATCCGCCAGTCTGAAGGCGGTTACTCCGATTACCTGATCCGACTGGAACTGGAGAAACCGGAAGAAGAACTCCCAGCTTCCGTTAAAAAGGACGAGCGTAAAGCCGACTCAAAAAAGAGTTGGAAGGGCGGAGAGAAAAAGCTGAAATTCTCCTTTAAAGAACAGCGGGAATTCGAGACCATCGACGACGATATCGCCGCTTTGGAAGAAAAAATCGAAGCTGCGGACGCAGACATTCTGAAAAATGCCACCAATTCCGCAAGACTTGCCGAACTGATGGCAGAAAAAGAGTTGCTGGAGCAGCAACTGGAAGAAAAGATGGATCGCTGGGTCTATCTGAACGATCTGAATGAGCAGATACAGAATCAATGAGCAGCAAACTACTGTTTCTGCTCCTTATTCTTCCGCTTTTTCTCCGGCGCGTTCACCACATAAATTCCCACACATACCAGAATCAGCGCGATCAGGCTTCCGATCTGAAACGCCTGCTGCACTTCTCCTAACACGATAGCCGATAAAATCACGCTGAACAACGGATTAACGAATCCAAAGATTGCCACTTTTGAAACGTCATTATACGTCAGCAATACCGACCACAACGTATATGCCACCGCTGACAAGAATGCCAGATATAAGATCACTGCGATTGCCGGTCCTGACAGATGCTCCAGATGTCCACCCATACCAATTCCGATCAGAAACAGTAGGATCCCTCCTATAAAAAACTGTGTCCCACTCAGTACGACCGGTGATACTTCCTTCGAAAAAATATGAATCAACACCGTGGACATTCCATAGGCAAACTGAGAAATCAACACACAGCCCTCTCCCAATAAAGTAAAGCCCATATCCAGCGAATTTCCCATCAGATTAATAACCACCACTCCGGCAAATCCCAAGATGCATCCCAACAGCTTTCTTCCCGTCATCCTTTCGTTTTTAAAAATCAGGCATGCCAGTAAAATGGCGATAAAATTTCCTAATCCGGTCAGAATTCCGCTTTTCACACCGGATGTATTTGCGACTCCGATATAGAAGAAAAAATATTGTCCCACCGTCTGCGCCAGGCAAACCAGACAGGCAGATTTTAAAATCTTTCGATCCGGCAACATCGCCTTTTTCTTCTGCACCGAGGCAAATACTAACACCAGCAGCCCTGCCAGCGTAAATCGAATCCCTGCAAATACAATCTGACTCGCCGTATCTGCAGAATCCAGGCTTAACAGGTGATATCCTGTTTTTATCACAGGGATGGCACTTCCCCATAACATACAGCACACACTGGCCAACGCCGCCACAACCCAGGTCTTTGTCAGCCTTTGTTTTCTTTCTATTCTTCCCATTCTTCCTCCCAAGTCTTCTGTATCTTCACACTGTGACTGTACTCTGTAACAGATTCATTCTGTATTTTAATTCTGGTCACTTTTTTGCAGTCCAAAGGCTCGTTCAGTTCAATCGTCAGGTTGCCGCCATTTTCCAGTTCTTCAAAATCCCATTCCCCAAGCCGTATTACCATCTCGCTCATATCAATTTCTCCTTTCTATCCTCCTGCATGATTGGTATCGTATCCCATTCCAGTCCCGGCAGATCTACATCTGCCAGATATACTACTTCTGTAGCTTCAGAATTACTATAATTTTCAAAATATTCTGTAACACAATCGAGCGCCACTCCTTACTATCCAAACAAAAATGAAAAAAGGGTAAGGCGCTAACCATACCCTGCTCTGATAATTCAGAGCGATCTTGTCGATCAAAGTATTTGATCCGATAGCTTTAGCTTTGTCAGCTAAAAACAGAGGATCAAGATTTGCTTATCTTTATTATACGTATTTAAAGAGAAAAGGCAATATCGACCAATTAATTTTTATATTGCATAAAATAACTCTAACTAAGCATAATTACATCATTACATATTCTCCTAGTTGCATATTCTCTTATTACATAGTTTCTTTATTTCTATGTAAAACTCAGACAATCCGGATCGTCCATCCACTCCTGCTCCGTTTTCTTCTCTTTACACAACTTGCAAAGAATCCCTCTTTCTGTAACCAGTACAACTTTTCCTTTTGCCGTGTCCTTTATTTTATCGTAGATCCGGCCGGCACTCATACTCTCGCCGACTATCGTGTAAGGACTGTTTGCCACATAACCGATCTTTCCAAGTCCGTTCAGTTTTACCAAAATCGCTTCCGGATCAAACTCGTTATCTGGCTCTTTTTCCAACTGCACTTTCATTCCTGGCTTCAAAAAATTGCTCCCGTAATAGTGCTTTGTTCCTGTTAATGTAAAATACTTCTTTGCCATCTTTTGTTCTCCTTTCCATTTTCTTTTTGATATTGATCATTTGTATTTCCTAATAGCATCCAATTCTTAAACTTCCGTTCTCTTTCTTCTTTCAAATTTAGTCGTTCATGTAATCATAATAATCGGTTTCACTGGCAAACAAGATATATCTGCCTTCCACCAGTCCCATGTATCCATTTCCTGTGTAAAATCCTTTCATGATCATTTCCTCCATTTCTGCTCAGTTTCTATCATGTTTTCGTTTTATCCCTTTGATAGTTATAAGATACATCAGAAGGTGGGTTATAAATATGCCATCAACACATCAAATGTACCTGAAGGCATATTGTGGAATTGCATGCAGTCGCAAAATGCAAAAAGAGCCTCCGTGCCTTTTGCACGAAAGCTCTTTTATAATGACATATAAAACATATCTAATTTTTCAGCTGCCAAAACCTACATTTTTGCTTCCTCTAACAACGAGGTGCAGTGCGGACATCTTGTCGCATTAATACTGATCTCACTCTGGCAATATGGACAGATCTTTGTTGTCGGTTCTTTCGGTTCTTCTTCCTTCTTATTCAAAGTTAACAATTTATTGATTCCTTTCATCAAGCAGAACAGGATAAATGCCATGATGATAAAATTAACGACTGCGCCAAGGAAATTGGACGCAAATCCGGAAATATCAGCCATTCCATATCTTGCTCCGCCGGTCAGTACATTTAAGATCGGTGTAATAAAATTATCTGTCAAGGATGTAACGATTCCAGAAAATGCACCACCTATGATAACACCAATTGCCATATCCATCACGTTTCCGCGAAGGGCAAATGCCTTAAATTCTTCCATAAATTTTTTCATTTGTTTTCTCGATCCTTTGTTTTCCCATATTCTCTTATGGATTACTTATTTTTTTCATCATACTACAACCTTTTATTTCATTTCAACATCTTCCCCCTATAAATCCTTTTTTCGTATACTTGACACCAAAAAGAGCCCCGTACATTTTCATACGAGAGCCCTTTCTATTATTTTCTGTTCTTCACGATTATTCTGATACTTTTCTCTCTCCCAAGTTTGTTCCATTCCATACCAGAGAATTTCTCATTTTCCTTTCTTCTCATCCTCAGATTTCACTTCCGGCGGAAGATAACGATAGACCTCTTCATAGGAATCTAATTCCGCTGTATTTTTCGGTGCAGACGGAATCAGTCCCGTACAATCCATGGTAGATACTGCATTAGAAAGATAGTCATAAGAATCGATTACCTTCTGATTTTCCTCTGCCAGTTCTTTTTTCGTTTTTCGCTTTTCCATCACAGGAACCTCCTCACACATACTATATCCGTAACATGTGTAGAATTCCTGTTTTTATTCCCTCTTATTTCTCTATCTTAGCCTCTTTTTCTTCTTGCACTATAACCAAGGACAACTCCGACGCTTCGCCGAACATTCCTCCGATCTGCTCACTTCCGGTTACGGTTCCGCTGACATGACAGTTTCTGCACTCTCATCTACATACAAGCCACTGATGGTATGATTCTCTCCATCAAAAATATGTCGACTCTTCCAACTCATATGATAACTCCATTGCAGTGGTCCACTTCATGCTGGATAATCTGAGCCGTATATCCACTGTATTTCCCATGTTGCGGTCTGAACTGACTGTCCAGATAATCCACTTCAATCTCTTCATATCTGGTGCAAGGCCTGACTCCATCCAGCGAAAGGCACCCTTCCTCCGTCCGGTATTCTCCCGTTTTTCTGGTAATGACCGGATTGACCATCGCAAACTGGAACGGCCCTACTCCGACCACAATAATCGCCTTGTTGACCCCGATCATATTGGCCGCCATGCCGACACATCTCTCCTGATTTGCCCGCAGTGTGTCGATCAGATCTGTTACAACCTGTTTATCCGTTTCGGTCGCAGGTTTTGCCTTCCTTGCAAAAATCTGCTTCCCCCTTATAATATTTCGAACCATAATTTTCTTTCCTCTTGTACTTTAGTTTAATGCAGTTATCATAAGATTATACTGAAAGGAATCTACTTTTGTATAAACCAGCATATAATTGATCAATGTGTATTGAAGCACAATATCGCCATTTGTTGCATCGTACAGCCTGTTATAGGTCATCGGTACCTGTATGGACATATCTGAATTGCCCCCTGACTGACCAAAATTTCCACGAATCAGTGTGCTATTCATGCTCTGCGTATTATCATATCCATCAGTAATCGCGGCTCCAAAGGACTGATTGGACTGCGTGGCACCTAATGCAATAGAACCGCTAAAAGATACCTGATATACGTGTCCTTGTTTTAATGTGATGGTTCCCTGACTTCCGTTATATGTAACCAGATTCCCACTGTTTATCTGTGCATTGAATGGAAGGGTACTGTTTAGTTGCGTGCTGTTTCCCTGAGCATAAAAATATCCAGAACAAGTTCCGTTTTGTCCGTCGGCACCATTTACACCATCTGCACCTTTCAACGCGGACAAATCATACAGATCTTGCCAGTTGGACTCTCCGGTATATCTCCACTGCAAGGTATTTCCATCGACCCGAATCTCCGGGGTTTTTCCATCTATTCCGTTTGTACCATCTTTTCCATTCGTGCCGTTGACTCCGTCTTTTCCGTCAGTTCCATCCTGGCCATCACTTCCGTCTGCACCTTTTAATGTCGTCAGATCATACAGGTTCAGCCACACACTTTCTCCCCTATATCTCCACTGCAAATGATCTCCGTCCACACGGAATTCTGCTGTTTTTCCGTCAATTCCATCGCTTCCATCCTGTCCCGCCGGGCCGGTAATATCAGAAAGTGCTACCAAATCCTGCCACTCTTCGCCTTCATACCGCCATTGCACTGCCGAATCCGTCTTTCTGACCTCTACAGTCTTGCCATCGACTCCATTCTGTCCGTCGGCTCCGTCTTTCCCGTCAGTTCCATCCTGGCCATCACTTCCGTCTGCACCTTTTAATGTCGTCAGATCATACAGGTTCAGCCACACACTTTCTCCCCTATATCTCCACTGTAATGTATCTCCGTCCACCTGAAATTCTGCCGTTTTTCCATCCGTCCCATCGCTTCCGTCCTGCCCCGCCGGACCGGTAATATCAGCTAATGCCACCAGTTTCTTCCACTCTCCGTCCGGATAACGCCACTGAATCTCTGAGTCCGTCATTTGCAGTTCCACATTCTCTCCATTTTGACCGGATGAGCCGGCAAGAGAAGACAATGCCACAAGATTTTTCCAGGAGCCTCCGGCATATCTCCATTGAATATAAGAGGCTTCTTTTCTAATTTCCACATTTTTACTGTTGGTTCCATTCACTCCGTTTTTGCCGTTTGTGCCATCCTGTCCGTCTGCACCTTTTAACTCTGTCAGTTTTACCAGATCATTCCAACTGTCCTGACTGTCAGCCCTCCACTGAATTGCGTCCCCGTTATTTCTTACTTCCAGTGTATTCGAAATTTTGTCTTCTTTCTCACCAGCAGTGGCTTCCGTCGTTTTTTCTTCCTGCTGCTTTCCTTTCTCTGTCTCATCTTTCTTGCCACACCCTGCAAAAATGGCCAGACAAGTCGCTGCTATAAGAAATGTTGCAAATATCTTTCGATTTCTCATTCCGTTTTCCTCCTTTTCCTTTAGATTTCTTTACGCTTTCATTTTCTCGATCAGCTTTGTATACACCCGTTTCACAAACCATGGTTCCGTGGATCGCGCCAACGCTTCTTCCGGTGAAAACCAGGCAACACCGCTATTCTCATCTGCTTTGACCGACAGTGTTTCTTCCGGATCTGCCTCCAACAAATACGTCACATTCAGATGTAAATGACTGGACACGTAGGTTCCTTTTTTCACATGACCATCCACGGTCAGAGATTCGAGAGAAAATATGTCCTCCGACACCGGACGTACCTTTGAAATTCCGGCCTCTTCCTTTACTTCACGAAGTGCCACCGTCAACAAATCCGTCTCTCCATCTGCATGTCCTCCCAGCCAAGACCAGGAATCATAAATATTATGATAGACCATCAGCACTTTGTTCCGCTCCGGATTCACCACCCATGCCGATGCCGTCATATGTGCCATCTTATTTTCTCTTGAAAATGCATTCTCCTGCTCCTCAATCCAGTTTAAAATCAGATTCTGATCCCTTTCTTCCTGCTCATTATAGGGAATATAATTTGCAATCTGCTCCATCAGTTCCTGCCGACTCATCTTATGACTCATTTTGGATTCTCACTTCCTTTATTCTTTCTTCCATTCAATGAAGATTCTTTTCCGAGTATTTCTTTCATCATAACATAGAACTTCTGAAAAATGAGATTTTCTTTTCCTTTGGAACTAACTCATCATAAAGCCAGAGTGGACTATGAATAAACTCATTCATTATTTTCACTGTAAACATTAATTATTTACTCCTGCAACTTTCTTTCCTGCAATTCATCTACTGCTTCTTCAATTCTCTCATCGTTTGTATCTCCAAAAGATAAAACAATGGAAGTACTTTTCCGGCTTCTGAAATATACAATCGCTTTTTCTTACTGTACAGATAAAATAAAAATAACTGCTGCGTGGAGTAAACAAACTTCCCTGTCAACTTTGGTGGTTCTTTCTCATCTGTAAGCATATTTCTCATTCTCCTTTTAACTCAATTTATTTTATTTCAACTTAATCAATGTTAAAAGTCAAATTTTTGAGTTATTTTGAATTTATGCAGACAATCTGCACAAACTTCTTTCATAAGCAAAATTTCCACTCATCGAGTGGAAATTTTACAATACCTAAACTACTTCTTGAATTTATATTTCCCTTTTCCGTAACCGGATACTGGCTCAATAATATCTGCCTGCACTAAATTGGAAAGAAGTTTTGAAGCACCTGAACCTTTCAGCCCAAGAAGTTCCATAACTGCACTTCTTCCAAACACCTCATCGAAACCAAACTTTTCAAAAAGTCTATGGATATGAATCGTCGTTTTTACTGAGAAATGCTTCCAGATACTCTGTTGTTTCGTGAATACCTTTTTGCAGGTTCGTATAGTTTGCACAAACAAGTGCGAAAGTCCTTTGTAGCTAAAATCTTTTTCCTGCGAAAAATCGTATTCAAGTGTAGCTCTCAGTTCAGACGCACTACCGTACATAACGGTTGCTCCATCAAGCACCCATTCTTTCTTTGTGATGTTGTAATCTCTAATCTTTCCGGCGTGTTTATAAATGCACTGGTCTTTTTTCATAGTAGCTGTCAATAAGACTCTGTGCTTCTTTCATCGTGATTTTGCCTTCAATATTCTGAATGGCAGTATCAATCAGATATTTCGATGGTTTGAGTCCGTCCACTGCCTGAAGTCCGATTGCCGTACTCCAAGCATAACCCTTATGAGCTTTATCCGGTTCAGACTCCCTCAAATATTCCTTAAACGGGTCTTTTTCCATATCCACTACCTCGCTTCATAGTCTTATAATTCAATTCTGCATTATATGGTCTGTCCTCGGTTAATGCCTGATAAATATCAATACATTTTCATGATGATACAAAATCACATTTGACACATCTGTTTTAAATGGAATTTTAGTAATATTTTTTCACCATAAATACAATGAAGATTTGTTTTTTCTCGGATAAATCTTTTTTACAATAAATGACGGAATCCTTTTTCAGTTCTTCCGAAATATATTGTGTCAAAGCATTATCATGCAGTAAAGCACACATGGCTAAATCTTGTAATTCATACAGTTCCTTTTCCAATTGTTGGATATGCATCTTTTACCTGAATAACTATTTTATTTTGCGTTCAAATACATATTCTGAATCTGAAGATAAATCAGACCTAAACGAATATCCGAGTCTGTCAAATTTCTGAATCTCCACCGGATTTTCAATATTATTTTCCGCTATGAATCTGACCATTTCACCACGAGCCATCTTGGCATAGGTACCTTTTGTTACCAATTTATCTCCGGATAACTCACAAAATACAATCGTAATATATCTGTCCTGTGGTGTCAGATACCTTTCTATACATTTTGAGTATTCTTTTGATGCAAGATTAATGATAATCCTACTGTCATCGATTACTGAGCGGTATAACAATTCTCCCCAGTACTCATACAGATTTTTTGCATCTCCAATTCCAACCTTTGCCTGCATTTCAAGACGATAAGGAGTCACACCATCCATTGGTTTTAAAATGCCATAAAACGCAGACAAGATTCTTAAATGATTTTGCAAATACTCAAACTGCTGGATTTCAAACACAGATGGTGCCATATATTGAAATGCAATCCCTTCATATGCTAAAACAGCCGGAGTAAGCCTGTTATAAAGATCCATATTTTCCAATCTGTTAAAGTTCTGCTCTGCAATCTTGTCATTACATTTCCAGATAGCTTTCAGTTCTTCTTTTGATTTGCTTTTCATCCAGTTTAATACTTCTGCTGTCTTATCAATATAGACAGGCAGTTCAACCGATGCTAAGTTATCGGTATCTACAATCATCTTTTTTGCAGGTGATAAAATAATCTTCATTATGACAATTCCTTAAGCATATTTTCAGGATCATCTGCCGCCTTGACTTTATCATTTGCCTTTATAATGATTCCCTGCTCATCAATAAGATATGTAGTTCTTACTACACCCATAGATACTTTTCCATAATTTTTCTTTTCTTTCCAGACATCATATGCTTCAATAACTTTACGCTCCGGATCTGCTAATAGCGTAAATGCCAGTCCGTATTTTTCTTCAAATCTCTTGTGAGACGCTACAGAGTCCTTGCTTACTCCGAGAATAACAGCTCCCTTCTCAGTAAACTGTGGATAACGCTCAGAAAAGCCACATGCCTGCTTCGTACATCCTGGTGTATTATCCTTTGGATAAAAATATAAGATCACTTTTTTTCCTGCATAATCGCTTAATTTATGCATTTCTCCATTCTGATCCGGCAATTCAAAGTCCGGTGCTTTTTTTCCTACTTCTAACATATTTTATTCCTCCACTTCTTTCAATTCCATCTGTTTTCTTGTCCTCTTATTGCCAGAAATCATTTTATGACCAGAATAGACTGCCATAATCAAGCATATCAGAGAGCCAAACGCAAAGTATTTGTGTGCTGCTTTTAACCCTTTATATCCTGTATAAAAAGTTCCAATCATTGTAACTATTGCTCCAGTTGACCAATATTTATGTGCTTTCATTTTATACCTCCAAATTGATTAAGCTGTTTCCAAAATAAATATCTCTGGATCATTAACAATATTATACATTCCGTCCATTACTTTCGCCAAGCAGGAAAAGAAAAATAATCAATCCAAATACAAAAGGATGTATCATGATAATTCTTGCATTACCTTGACGCATCCTTTCGTGTTGTATTTTTTTATTCTTCTTAATGACAGCTATGGTTTCCACATCCATGCTCACCACATGTATGTCCTTCCCCATGGTTGTGCTCATGGTAAGAACACTTCACATCCGGATTATACTCAAGTGTTTCATTGATAAAAGCTTCTACCGCTTTATCTGCATCTCCTGAAACTCCTCCGAAAAGCTTAATTCCTGCTGCTAATGCGGTCTAAGCACCTCCTCCGATTCCACCGCAGATCAAAACATCGGCATTTAAGGCATTAAGAACTCCTGCCAATGCACCATGTCCGCTTCCATTCGTATCTACTACTTCTGAATGTAGCACTTTTCCTTCCTCTACATCGTAAATCTTAAATGTCTCTGTGTGTCCAAAGTGTTGGAAAATCTGTCCATTTTCATATGTTACTGCTATTCTCATGATACCTTCTCCTTTTTCTACTGCATATTTTTGGTAAATCTCCTGTTTGTAACATCCTCCAAAGCTGCAGTCGCTGCTCTGACCGTCACAGATTATGAAATAGTGAAGTTAGCTTAGATAAAGCAGGAGGCTGTCTGCATCCTGCAGAACAGCCTCCCGGTTTTCTGTGTATTATTTTATTTTTCGTTTTCGTATCCTCAGAGCTGTCAGCACTCCGGCACCCACTGCTATCCCGGCTATCCAAACCGGCGTGGCAGCCATATCTCCGGTTCCCGCACCGGCCTTTCCGGCTGCTGTGTCCGTTTTCCCTTCTCTCCTCCGTTTGCTAATCCACTGGATGTCGAATCATTTTTTCCGGCTGTAGAGGAATCCCCTTTGTCCGTTGTTGAGGAATCATCCTTGTCTTCTGAAGGTTTCTGCTTGTCTCCCAACACAGCTTTCACGCTGACATCTTCATACGTCTGCTTTACATCTTCTGCATCAGCCACTTCGAGTTTACTCACCCTTACCGTGGTCTCTCCCGTTGCATCTGATTTTATTTTAAACACAAATTTCACTGCATGAACAGATTGCCGGATAGTTTCTGATTTAATCAGCGTTGTAAATTTACCATTATCGCCGTTGAACACCGGCTCTTGCAATTTTGGATCTCCCATTTTTACCTCTTCCAGTTCTAACTTCGTATGATCGTAATCCAGGGTTTCTGCTACTGCGTCTGTCCCCTTCTCCGAATCCGGCATCACCAGTGTTACTTCCAGTGTCTTTTCTTTGCTGACTGCATCAAGTTTCGGCTAGCGTCTACTGTTTCGGTAAGTCCATATTGACCTCTGTGTGCTTCATCAGCCATACTTCCTTCATAAGGTTTTCATATTTTTCAAATGAAACTCCTTCTTTACTACACAAATCAGATATTGTCTCATTTGCTTGATTCAGTAAATTCATGCATGTAGTTTCTAATGTCTGAAGCCTCTGAATTTCTTCGTTTCTCAAATTATTGTCTTCCAATATTTCTGTCTGAAAATCAGATGCTCTTTTTATCTGTGTCATAAGAGTTAATACCTTTCCTTGCCTAAAAAAGCCTCGAACTGCTCCTTCCATATTCCGTGAATTTACAAGTTTAGCACCTGCTGGAAGTATAGCCTGATACACGCCTTGATTTACAAGTTGTGCCCCCCGTGCTAATGCACCTGCATTGATGCCAACTGCGGTACTGCACTTTTAAGTCGGCTTATCACTTTTTCATCCTTAATTTCAATTAGTGAAAGTTCATTTTCCTCAATTACATCTGGTAATTGTTCTACTCTAGCTTGTAATTCGTTTTTCTTTCCAAATAATTTCAATATAATTATTTCCTCCTAAAATAAGTAGGATCTGCACCATACCATGTCTGCACATCATTTTCTACTGTTACATTATCAATCCACGCAATTCCAAATACATACTTTGTTGTCTTAGTATCTTCCATAATCAGATATGAAACGCCATCTTCCATATAGTCATTATCATAATCATAGACATCTGAGTCTCTCGTCCCATCAGAATAATACCCTGCGTCTCCTTCCATACCTATCGACAATTTAGTATTTTCTCTATAGAACGATTTTAATTCCAAACGTTCTCTTGGTTCAATTTCATCTCTGCTCGATGCATGGTATTTCTTTATTCTGCACGAAATTGTGTGCTGTTTTCCATCTGGCTCATATAATATTTCTATACCAAATCTGCCACTGATATCAGGACATAACCTCTCAGATGCACCAATATTCTTTACTGTATACTCCACTTTTTCGTTATCTATATATATTTCAATATCTCCTAATGGCGTTGACAACATAAGCACTCCTCCAATCTATTTAATTATACCATCTTACATATGATATTTATCCCACGCCCCAATTACTATCTGGCTTTATCTTCTCTTACCTTCTGTACTTCCTTTGCTGTCCCCACCTTCACATCAGCACCGCCTCTAGCCTCAAATGCATCCGCATTATAACCTTATTTTTACTTCCGATACGGTCAATACGTCCGAAACGCTGGATAATACGAACCGGATTCCAATGTATATCATAATTTATCAGATAGTCGCAATCCTGCAAGTTCTGACCTTCTGAAATACAGTCGGTAGCAATAAGGAAATCAATTTCTGTATTATCATCCGGCATTAACAGTTTTTTGTCCTTTGAGATTGGCGAAAAACAAGTCAATACCGTATTCAGGTCATTTTTTAATTTTGGACAAGTTGTGCGTCCCTCAACTGAACCGGATGCTGTAACGTCAGATGTAGTCTGCGGTCTCGTTACATTGACATCAGGGTGATTATTCGGTTCGAAAATCGAATTATCCCAGAAGCCTCCGGCAACCGCATTATAAGGGTCTGCAGGGCAATAGGATCTTGAAAACGGATTTTCGCTGCTCCAGTTTCCGTCCTTGCTGTATAAATAGGTGGAGCCATCCGAGATCAGTATCAGGTATTTTCTGTCTGCGGAAATATCTGTGTGTTCATTGCTATGATTAACACACTCCATTCTCTTCAAAAAATTTCTGCATCTTGTCGAAAGGAATGACATCCAGGTTATCATAAAGATCTGTATGAACTGCATTAGGTATTGTGAGAAGCTCCTTGTTTGAAGCATACTTGCTGTCCCTGATCATAGCCTCGTATGCGTCTTTTCCGAAATAATAGCTGTGTGCTTTCTCCCCAAGCACGATAAGCACAGCGCTTCTGATTTCGTTGCTGTATGTCAGAATCGGCTGATTCATAAAGGACTGACAGCCAATGCTGTTCCATCCTTCATTGGAATTCAGGCTTCTTTCGTGATAGCATCTTCCCTTATAATATTCGCTATAATCCTTTACAAAGAATGGTGCATCAGCAGAAACCGGAAGCTCTGCACATCCGCCAACTCTGGAATAGGAACCCTTTTTATATTCCTCCGTTCTAAGGGCATTCATAGCCTGCTTCTTTGCGAATCGAGCTTCTTCACTGTCCTCTGAATCAAAATATCCGTTGGCATTTACTCTTGTCATGTCATACATGGTGGATGCAACCGTTGCCTTGATTCTTGTATCAAGAGCTGCTGCGTTAATCGCCATACCACCCCAGCCACAGATACCAATAATGCCAATTTTATCGTCATCTACGTTATCCTGTACGGAAAGAAAGTCAACAGCCGCCATAAAATCCTCTGTGTTAATATCAGGCGATGCCATATATCTTGGCATACCGCCGCTCTCTCCTGTGTAAGAGGGATCAAACGCAATTGTGAGGAATCCTCTTTCCGCCATTGTCTGTGCATACAATCCGGAACACTGCTCCTTTACCGCACCGAATGGACCGCTCACTGCAATGGCTGGAAGTTTTCCCTCTACTTATTTGGCGTATACATGTCCGCTGCAAGCGTGATGCCATACCGATTCACAAATGTAATCTTCTTATGCTCCACCTTTTCACTCTTGGGAAAGGTCTTATCCCACTCTGAAACCATCTTCAGTTCTTCTGTCTTCATAGTAATACCTCCGTAAAAAATATTGAAAAGTAAGCCTTTATGCTTTATAATACATATCATAAGACCTAAACCTTACTTTAGGTCAAGCAATTATTTGAAAAAATTCTGTGATTTTGAAAGAAGGTATTTTATGTACACAATTGGTCAGGTATCCGAGATGTTTCATCTCCCTATTTCAACTTTGAGATATTACGATAAAGAAGGCTTTTTCCCGAATCTTGTACGCAAAGGCAATATCCGATACTTTAGTGATAACGAACTCGAAGCCCTCCGTATCATCGAGTGCCTAAAACGATCTGGTCTTGAAATCAAGGATATAAAACAGTTTTTTGAATGGGTTGCAGACGGCGCTTCCACCTACGCAAAACGTAAAGAATTATTTGAGTATCGAAAGGCTGCCGTCAAAGAGGAAATCAAGCAGCTGGAAAAAACTCTCGCCATGCTGGAATTCAAATGCTGGTATTACGATACCGCAATGGCTGATGGCAACGAAGATAGAATTAATGCAATGCTCCCTGATAATCTTCCAAAGGATATTCAAAAGCTTTATAGCAAAGCCCACAAATAAAATCTGCCAGGCATAACTGCCTGGCAATTACATTTTGTATGCGCACAGAAAAACGGATTTTCATTGTCAAAAAGCTTATTGGCTATATCAAGAAATTCCCATCCTCCAAGTTTATATACTCGATTGTTCTCAACTAATATATTATATGGATCTTTATTCTCGTTCCATGATACCAACTTGTCACTTTGTATTTCCCCATAATAAATAGATGACAACATGCAATCAACCTCCTAAGCGATTTCCCAGACTACAGTTACTGTATCAGTTACATCTATATCGTCTGCTTCAATATCTAGGTCATATGCTGCCGGTGCACTCATTTCACATTCCATACACTCCATTAATCTCATTTCGTCCATTGGCTTTGTTACAAAATCTATCTCTCCCCAGGAATAATTAATCGCCTGTATTTCACCCAGTTTCACATTCGCTGCTGTTGTAAGTACCTGTGCCTTTTGAATGGAATCCTCAATTGCTTTATGTAACAGCTCATTTTTACATTTTTCTACATCAGCTACAGTATATTCAATAGAAAACTCCGGTTTTAATGAACTATGTGCCAAAGCATATAGCACCTGTCCCAGCTTTTTGTTATCAGAAGCAAACTCTATTTTCATATGATGAATATACTTATATCCCTCAAATCTTCGCTTCCTACTCTTATCCCTGTCCTGATAGCTTTCATATTCTGTATCAACATTAAAATATACTGTTTTAAGGTCTTTTCTCTGAAATCCAAGTTTTTCAAATAAATCCTTGAGCAACTCTGTATCTTCTGTTGATCTGCGAAGAGTATCTTCATATTCATGGCAAAGTTCTTCCTTGTTTACATATAATCGGATCATATCCGGCTTTACTGCTATTTTTCCTTTTCCCGTAACTTTAATTGTTCTCATCATCTTTGATCTTCCTTTCATGTAGCCCAGTTTATCTGATCAGACAACATCGAAATATGGATTTTCTCTGATATAACTATCAAACACTCGGCATACTTTTTCTATTTCTTCATTCTGTTCTTTTGTATACATTTCTTCTCCCTTACTCACACTTTTCTATTTTCTCTTCGATTTTCATTTTCCGATGATCTAGAATATCACTAATCATTATCAGGGCTTCCGAAATAACTACTAAGAGCAGCCCTGCTTTTGCAAGATTTTTTCCTTGTTCATCATCGCTTTCTTTTGCTTTTTTTGCTGACCTTGCAAGTAAACCAATTAAACTGATATTAGCCAGACACTGAATATTTCTGTTTATTGCTCTATTTTCATAATAGATTTTTTTCAATATCTCTTTGTTTTTCATTATAGCTCCTCGTCTTTTACCAGACTCTTTTTACAAATTTTGCAGATTGTCCCAGCTGATGTAACAAGTATTACCTTTGCATATGCAACATCTCCAATCTTGTCGTAGAGACGTCCGGCACTCATCGACTCACCAATAACAGTATAAGAACTGTTCGCCACATACCCGATTTTTCCAAGGCCTTCATAAGTAACTTTGATTGCTTCCTTGTCATACTCATTATCTGGCTCTTTCTCCAATCTGATCTTTGTACCCTTTTCAAGAAAATCATTTCCGTAATAATGTTTTGTTCCTGTCAGTGTGATAAATACTTTTGCCATTGTAAATGTTCCTTCCTTAGAAATCATATTCATACGGATCCAGTCCGGCATCTTCCAGTGCTTCTCTTCGTTCATCTGCATCCATAAACTCCAACTCATCTGGATCCAGTCCCGATAATTCTAACTCCGTCTGTACATCAGAATCGTCTTTCAGTAGTTCATTTAGGAAAGTAAATTCCATTGCGCTTTCCAGTGGACTAATATTTCCATCATGGTTCAGATCAAACATACTTCCGAATATTCCTTTCATAGCAGCTCCTCCTTTAATCGTTCATGTATTCATAGTAATCGGATTCACTGGCAAACAAGATATATTTACCATCTACCAATCCCATGTAACCATCACCAGTGTTAAATCCTTTCATCGCCAACTCCTCCATTTCTTTGAAGTTTATGATTTAATCTTCTTTGATAGTTACAGTGTATATCAATAGGTGGGGTATAAAAATCCCTGCTCTTTTATACTGCTATCCTTCTAAGACAAAAGGCCCAGAATACTTTTTCCTGAGCCTTTCCATCTTGTTGTTTTCAATTATAGATAAAGCTATTATGCAACATTCTGATTCTCATCATCTAGTTGAGGTAAATCTTCATCGCTGCCAATTGCTTTTAAGCCTAACATTGTTACCGTCACTCCCAAAGCTAATGTTACAACTCCCCCAATCGTCTTGAACACTCGCTCATGAAATTTCTGCTGCTGTAAATATAATTCCGTTATTTTATCAGCTTCTTCAATCATTTTTTCAGAAAAGTCCCTAAAAGTCCCTTCTTTCCTCCTCTGTTAAGTTTTCTTGTTCCAGCTGATTTGCGCACTATCCAAATTGATTAGATAGCGAATTCCTTCAAGTGTTCTCATTCGTCTGTCCTCTGTTATAGTTCTTTGATGATGTGACAAGCCACACCCTGAATACAGCACTCATCTACAATGATGTCTTTCATCTTCTTATTTTCCGGGTGGAGAATGATTTTCTTATTCTCATCATCTCGGAAGTAGCGTTTCAATGTATTCTGATTATCCACAAGGGCAACTACTATATCGCCCTCATTGGCTTCTACCTGCTTTTTAACAACCACAAGGTCGCCGTCATCAATCCCTGCTTCAATCATAGACTGACCGCTTGCTCTTAATATAAAGAAATCTCCTTTGCCGAAAATAGCAGTAGGAAGTGATACATATTCTTCAATATTTTCTTCCTCATACTGAGGACTGCCACAAGGAATAGAACCTACAATCGGCGTCTGTGTCTGTTCGCCACTGTACTTACGGGTCACATTGGTGCGAATCTCCTGCCCGTCGTACTCAATCATATTCTTCTCAGCCATCTCTACTAAGTATTTATATGCCGTACCTCTGGCAATGCCAACAGCTTCAGCAATTTTTGTAGTCGATGGGGATTGTCTGTTTTGCAGGTAATAATCCTCGATATACTTTTTTATTTCACTCATAAGTTCAGGACTCTTGCTTCTCATACCTGCACCTCACTTTCTTTTCTATCGGAAGCAGTTTGCTTTCGATAGTTTTATTATACCTGATACGAAAAATTTTTCAAGTAGGTTTTTCGTAAAAGAAAAGAGGTGTCGCAATTTGCTAACACCTCAAAATTCCTTTGCTTGCACTGAAATCATTAACTCCAATGGCTTACTATTTTTCTCTATTCTCATCTTTTCTTATACAATACAAGTTCCGGATTCTTACCGAGAAGTTTCTTCTTCATTTTCATTCCTCCAAAATAATTCTATCCGCTATTTTCTCCCTCCGACAAAAGCGCCGTATTGCTACGACGCTTTTGTCTTGCTCGGAAGATGGAGCAAGGAAACGCTATTCAATTATCTGTTGTACTTTTCCTTCCTGCTTACAACCGTTGTGCCAATGGCTGCACCGCCGCTGATGAACAACAGGGCAATCCACAGTGCAAGGTTGCTTGTATCGCCGGTCTGGGGACTCTTATCGGATGTTCCCGGTTTGGTACTGGCAGTTTTTTTCTCAAGAGCAGCAATCGCATCTTCGATAGTCTTTGCCATCTTGTCTACTTCGGATTGCTCCGTAATATTTTTACCACGGACAACAGCCTTGACAGCAGCTTCCACACCGGAGAAATCCTTGTAGTCATTCTTGTTTAGCGCATTTGCTTTGGCAATGGCTGCATCAACCTTTGTATAATCTGCATCCTTGTATTGCAGGGCAGCAATGGCATCTTCAATAGCCTTCGCCATTGCATCAACTTCGCTCTGTTCAGTGATATTCTTGTCACGGACAACAGCATTCACAGCGGCTTCCACGGCGGTGAAGTCCTTGTAGTTGTCCTTGTTCAGTGCATTTGCTTTGGCAATGGCTGCATCTACCTTTGTGTAATCTGCATCCTTGTATTGCAGGGCAGCAATGGCATCTTCAATAGCCTTTGCCATTGCATCAACCTCTGTTTGCCGGGCTTTGCTTTTTGCTCGGTCAACAGAGTTAATGGAATCTTCTACCGCAGAATAATTTGTATAAAGGCTGCTATCAAGAGCCGTTGCCCTTGCGATGGCTGCATCGACAGCTGTGTAATCAGCGGGGATGTTATTGTCATCCCACACAAAAGTTGGATGACCGATTCCGGCAACCCATTCAACGCCCGCACCGGCATTGGTTTGCAAGCCAGCAAGGACATCTGCGGAGGTGAAGTTGGAGACAGCAGTGCCGCACGATGACTGGTCAAAGGTCGGGTCGGCACTCGCAGTACCTGCATCCCAATCAACCACCAGCTTAGCAACGGCTAAGTAATTGCCTTTATTATCAGGATATTCTTCTTCATCAAGCGTTACACCATCAGGAGGGGTATCCGGCCAAATGCAGTCGGTAACATGGGTATTTACAACAGCTGTAATCCAAGTGATATTGCCAGGCTCAGCGCCAGTGATGTTTTTTGTTGCAACTATGCAATTTTTGATTATTACGCCAGGCTTGTTCCCAGAGAAGTTTTCAAAGTTTGCACCGAGAATACCACCTACAGCTGAATAGATATTATTGCAGGAAACAGAACCGCCAAACCAACAATCGGTAATCGACGAGCTGTCCGCAGAGTTTTCCCACTGACCAATCAGCCCGCCAACGGTATCAACATCATCTTCATTGGACTCTGTACTGATAACCGTGGCGTCTGAGCCACAGCCTTTTACCTGTGTACTCCAAGTGCATTGACCAATCAGCCCACCAACGAACTTGCTGCCAACATTGTTTTCTATTTTTCCGCTTGTGTAGCAGTTTTCAACGGTGCCGCCATTGACCCAATCTGCCAAAATGCCGGCAAGTAACGAACCATCATTTGAGGCAATATCAGCGTCTATAACAAGTAAATTCTTTAATGTACCACCGTCAGAAACAACTCCGAAAAGTCCATTTCGAATAAGTTCGTCCCCTGTAGAGTGATGGTACAGATTCATGATTTTATGATGTTGCCCATCAAAGGTACCAGCAAAATGTCTGACAAAGTTGTCACCATTTCCAATGGGAGTCCACTGGGAGCCAGATAAGTCGAGGTCATTATCTAAGTAAATCGTTTTCCCTTCAAATGATACAGATGCAGTTTTGTCATTGACTAACTGCGCTAAACCGGCCAACTGTTCGGCAGTGGTGAAATGGTATTCAGTGTCCGTCTCATGGTCGGTGTACCAGCTTATATCTGCCGTACCGTCCCAATTATCTACTGAAGTTCCTTCAGCAAACGCTGTCATCGGAACAAGTGCCATCATAAGGCAAAACGCAAGCAGAAGGCTTAGAAGTTTCTTCTTCATTTTTATTCCTCCAAAATAATTCTATCCGCTATTTTCTTCCTCCGACAGCGGACACGCCGGAGAAGATAGAAGGTTTAACCGGAAAAGATAGATTTGCCGGTCGTGGTTAGGACTTCAATATCAAACCACCATCCTTCCGGCAAACGCAAAAAGCCGAAGCCAAGGCATAATGCGCCCTGTCTCCGGCAACTGGTTCGTTATAAATTGTATGAAATAAGACTTGACACGCTGAAAAAACGGCGCTATGCTCCTGCCGAGCCGAGCCTACAATAGTAGTCGCATTTCCGTTCGCCATAGTCAAGTCCTCCTTCCATAATTTCTAAGGCAAAAGGATATGAATTCCCCTACCCCATAGATATACAAAAGTATTTTAGCAGATTTTTTCCAAAATCTCAAGTAGTTTTCAGAATATTGTTCTCATCTTTTTCTCAAAGCATTGCCTTCTTCCATTACTCACGGAACTTTATGACTTCTTGAGTACTTCCCGAAAAAGAAAAGCCGCCGTCGCTTGACAGCAGCCTTTCCGATAGCTTGTTATGCGTAAATCAAATCGTTTGAAACAATCTCCATAGCGGTGTTGCGAATGCTATTCATTTTCTGCACCCACAGCATTAGGTTTTCTGCTTTGAGTGCTTCCGTTACGCCCTCCTTTTCGACAAGTTGTTTTACCAGCCGAGAAAACAGTTCCTCTGCCCGCTCGTTTAGGTCGGCAAGGTAATCGTTCAGCTTGCCACTTATCAGCAGTTCGGAATAGAGTACCTTGCGGTGCTGTTTCAGATACCGCAAATGTCGCTGTCCCCATATGCCGATGGGTCTGCCCTCCGGCTCATCCTCTCCGGCAATCAAATAGTAGTCCCCGATAAGCTCATAGCGCAAGCCTGTCCTTTCGTCTCTGATGAATTTCTCCATTGTGTCGTCCTCCTTGAGTTTATATTGCTTCTCCGGCGTTCTGCTCGGATTGCTTACGATGATAATAGGCAAGCTGTTTCTGTCTGCGGTTGATTGCCTTGCATTCCTCGGAACACAGCACCTCTTGTCCGTTGGACAGCCAAAAGGGTTTTCCGCATATCTTGCAAGTCTTTTGACGGAAGGTGTGATTCCCTTTTTCGGCAAAGCGTTTCTGCTCCAGTTCTGCCCGTTGGTGTTCCTTTTTGCATTCCGGGGAGCAGAATTTCTGCTTGTTGCCGTTGGGGTAATACTCCTTGCCGCAGTGTTCGCAGACACGCTTGGCGAATTTATGTCCCTCATTCGCAGCCCAGCGTTCCGCTTTTGCTTTCGCTCTGAAAGCCGCATTGCGTTCCCTTTGCCTTTCGGTTTTCCGCTTCGCCTTTTTCGCCGCCTGTTTCTCGGCTTCAACCTTTGCCGCTTCGATTTCTTCTTCCGTCAACGGCAAATTGAACTGCCCGATGAAGTTATAATAAATGTCCACCTGCTGCTGTCGGTTCGGCTTTTTGCCCACGGCTTCGTGAACGACGATTTTATCGATCAGTTCACACGCCATCTCTTTTGTCAGCTCTGTGGGCTGCTTATACTTCTTGCGATTGCCGGAGGCGTTAAGCCCTCTACCGCAAGCTCAAAGATGTGTTTTACCACCTGAGAAGCAACAGGATCCACCACCAAGGTCTGCTTATCTTCAGGCAGTCAATTGTAGCCGTAGGGAATGCTGCCGGAGCAGCGTTTACCATCGCTCATACGGGACAGGAAGATGGACTTTATCTTGTTGCTGGTGTCCTTGGCATACCACTCGTTCATTATGTTGAGGAATGGGGTGAAGTCGTTATCTTGCGGCTTGTCGCTGTCCACGCTGTTATTGATTGCAACAAAGCGTATCTGTTTCTTGGGGAACAGAATCTCGGTATAAAAGCCGACCTCAAGATAGTTTCTGCCGAAACGGCTCATATCCTTGACGATAATTGTACCGATTTTCCCGGCTTCGGCTTCTGCAAGCATTGCCTGAAATCCGGGACGGTTGAAGTTACGCCCTGTGTAACCGTCATCGGTAAAATGCTTGATGTTCGTCATACCGCTTTTGCGGGCAAAATCTTTGAGAAATCTCTTTTGATTCAGTATTGAGTTCGATTCGCCTTGCTGCTCATCATCCTTGGACAGCCTTTCATAGAGGGCTGTAACTCTATCAAAATCCCTGATTTTAGGCACTTTCTGACCTCCTATCCGTCTTTTATTCGCAGTCGTATTCAATGGACTGCTTGCAATATATATCCTAAAACTTCTTTTCCGTTCGGAGCATACCTCACAGACCTCCCCGGGTACCACACGTTTCTTCCTCTCCATCCATCTGCCTCATTTATCACGCATGATTCCGTGTAGTTATTGGGTTTCAACTTGGGATGCAGTCTTACCCTCATGCATGACCTTATATGAGATTTCTGTTCGTCAGACCAGAGATTTGCCCGTGGTTAGTCTGTTCCCACATCCGGCTTCCTTCAGATTCCACCTCGCGATGGACACCCTTGCCTTCGGCTATATCCTTCCCACTACCGGGCGGATTCGGGACTTTAACCCGTTAGAAACGTGCGCCGCCGGGCGCACATCCCGTAAAAAATGCTTGCGACATCTTTTGCCGCAAGCATTTCTTATTTTTCCGGAGCATTTACCACATAAATCCCCACACATACCAACCCCAACGCAATCAGGCTTCCCAGCTGAAATGCCTGTTGCACCTCTCCTAATATAAGTGCGGATAAGATCACGCTGAACAGCGGATTCACAAATCCAAAAATCGCAACTTTTGACACTTCATTGTAGGTCAGAAGCACTGACCACAGCGTGTAGGCCACTGCAGACAAAACCGCCAGATACAGGATTACTGCGATCGCAGGTACAGACAAATGCTGCAGATGTCCTCCCATGCCGATTCCGATCAGAAACAGAATAATCCCTCCGATAAAAAACTGGGTTCCACTCAACACAACCGGCGAGACTTTCTTTGAAAAAATATGGATCAGTACTGTGGACATTCCATAAGCAAACTGCGAGATCAACACACAGCCTTCCCCTGACAGTGAAAATCCTGCATCCAGAGAATTACCCATCAGATTGATCACAACCACACCGGCAAATCCAAGAATACAGCCCAACAGTTTTCTTCCGGTCAACCTCTCCTTCCTGAAAATCAAACATGCCAGTAAAATTGCAATAAAATTTCCCAATCCGTTGAGAATCCCGCTCTTCACACCGGAAGTATTGGCCACACCGATATAAAAGAAAAAGTATTGGCCCACTGTCTGTGCCAGACAGACCACACAGGCATCTTTTAAAACCATTTGATCCGAAAGCAGTATCTTTTTCTCCCGAACAGATGCAAACAAAAGCACCAGCACTCCCGCCAGCGTAAAACGGATTCCGGCAAACACGATCTGACTTGCTGTATCGGAAGCCTCTACTTCCAGCAGTCGGTATCCTGTCTTGATCACCGGAATCGCACTTCCCCACAGCATACAACACACACAGGCCAGTACTGCCACGATCCAGGTCTTCGTTAATCTTCTACTGTCCATGAGAATCCCTCGTGATTTCGTATCGTAATTTCATGTCTGTAATTTCTGTCTGACGCATTTTCTATGATGATTCTTTCCACCTCTCCACAATGCTTCGGCGGATCAAAGTCAATCGTCAGCCTTCCGTAATTTTTCAGTTCCTCAAAATCATGTGCCCCAAGTTCTATACCCAGCTCTCTCATAATGTTTTCCTCCCATACTGCTTCATCATCCGACCAGTCTCCTCTCCCAATGAGAAGACTCATAACACAGATACATCAGAAAAGACACCAACCTTTCGACTGGTGTCTTCAAACTGCTTTCTTTAAAGTTCTTTTTTATTTACTTTTCCAACACCGATGTACAATGAGGACATTTTGTTGTTACCTCTTTCGGCTCCTCTTCTTTTTTGTTCAGCGTCAGAAGCTTATTGATCCCTTTCATCAGACAGAACAAAATCTATTCTTTTTCCCTTTTATCTTCTTTTCCTTTTAAACTGCATCACAAGAAACACGCCAGCACTTGCCAGTATCAGAAGACTCCATCCGGCCATTGAGCTGTCATCCCCTGTTTTCACTACTGTTTTTGCCGTCTTCTTTCCGGATGTTTTTCCCTGCGCTTTTTCTTGATTCTTTGAAGAAGTATCCTGTTTTTTCGAATCTTCTGTCTTCTTTTCTGACTCCAGCATCGGAAGTTCTTCTGTTATCTTATCCCGGCAGACCTCGCATACTTTTTCTTTCAAACCTTTTGCTGTGGCCGTTGGCTCTTTCACCACAACCCACTCTCCATAAGAATGTCCCTTTGCAGGTATTTTGCGGCTGTCTTTTGTAGCATCACATTTGCTGCAATGTATAGATTCACTGCCATCTTCCGTGCAGGTTGCTTCTTTGTCCACAGTGTATTCGCTATTCCACTGATGACCCGAAGCCGGGATCAACTCCACGTTCAGTTCTGTCCCACATCTGGTACAGCTTTGATATTTCTTTCCATCTTCCGTACAGGTTGGCTCAACCACCAGGACTTCTCCCACTGCATGACCGCCTTCATAATCCTCGCAGATGTTTGCCAGGACTTCCTTTGTACTTCCTGCCTGAATCTCAATCTGTCCAGGAGCCTGCTCAATTCCAACTCCCGAAAGTCCCGTGTTGATCTCCGCGTCAAAAGAACATCCACTGACCGTTGCCCTCTCATTCGATCCTACAAATCCTCCTGCCGGACAATCCGTTATACCACCAGTCACTTTTCCTGTTGCATGACTGTCTGTGATGCTGCTTGTCAGAACGGTTCCTGCAAACCCGCTAACTTTTGGAAGCACATTTGTTACCGTACTGATCACATCTCCTGTAGCCACACAATTTTTAATCTGCACATCTTCTTCAAGGTATCCGGCAAACCCGCCGCAATTCCAGTCATATGCCCGAACTTCTGCTTCTGATTTACAATATTCCACCTCTGAACTGACAAACAGCACTCCAACAAATCCACCAGTACACCAGCCTCCATTCACTTTCCCTTTTGCCTGGCATTTTGCATAATATCCCTGATAATCATTTCCGGTCATTCCACCGGTTCTTCCTTTTCCTGTCACCTGAACATCTGCCATACATTCTTTCACATTCGCGTAGCTGGCAATTCCGATCATTCCTCCCACATTTTCACTTCCCTCAACGGTTCCACTGACCTCACAGTTTCTGACCTTTACATTAGAAAGATGTCCTGCAAGAATTCCAACTCCATCCGGATCTACGGCTTCTGTTTTCACATAAGCATTTACCACTTTCAGATTCTGTAATGTTACTTCTTCCACTGCATTGGTCAATGTAACATGTCCAAACAGACCTGCAGAATACTGTTCATTGCTCTCATCCACATATAATCCGCTGATGGTATGATTCGCTCCGTTAAAAAATCCGTCAAACGTATGAAATGAGGATGCATTTGTTCCATTTCCAACAGGGATCCACCTGTGTGCTGACAGATCCAGATCTGCCATCAGCACAAAATATTCCCCACTGTGCGTCTTTCCATACACTCCACTGTTTACATCTGCTGCCAGTTTTGCCAGCTGTTCTGCTGTTGCGATCTGATAGGGATCTGCCTTCGTTCCCGTTCCTCCGGCAAATTCTGTTGCTGCACTGTCTGTCCAGACCCCATACGGTGCGGTCGGTGCCGTTCCTTCTGCCCGTACGGTCTTCGGACTCCAGGCTGCACACAGTACCAGGGACAAAATCCCGATCATCAGTATCTTCATAGATTTCCCTTTTTGCATTTTCCTGTTCCTCCTTTATCTCTTCCTTTTCCGGTGAATTTTAATAAAGTACTTTTCTTATCTTACAGGAAGCGTAACACAAGTTACAATCCATCTGACACAAACGGCTGATTATTCGCCTGAATGGTTCATTTTCTCTATAAGTTTTTTATACACCCGATCTACAAACCAGGGTTCTGTAGAACGCTCCAATGCTTCTTCCGGAGCAAACCATGCCACACCGCTGTTTTCATCTTCTTTAATCGACACTTTTTCTTCCGGATCTGCCTCCATCAGATAGGTAACATTCAGACGTAAATGGCTGGATACATACACTCCGTTTTTCTCATGACCATCCACCGTAAGAGATTCCAGAGAAAAGATTCCCTCCGATACCGGACGGACCTTTGAGATTCCGGCCTCCTCTTTCACTTCCCGGAGTGCTACCGACAATAAATCCGTCTCTCCATCTGCATGTCCTCCAAGCTAGGACCAGGAGTGATAGATATTATGATATAACATCAGGACCTTGTCCCGCTCCCGGTTCACCACCCAGGCAGATGCCGTCATGTGTGCCACTTTGTTGTCCCTTGAAAATGCATCCACGTTATTTTTGATCCAGTCCAGAATCAGGACTTTATCCTTCTCTTCCTGTTCATTCCACGGATGATATGTTTCAATCTGTTCCAATAGCTCCGAAACTTTTTTCTTCACTTTGATCCACTCCCCCGAGTTCTTATTCCTGTTCCATCCACAAGGCAACATCTTTTTTCACGTCCGCAAGTGTCATCTGAGAAAGTTTTTCCTCCATCGCCTGTTGAACTTCCAACAATCTCTTGTCCAAAACATGATGAATATTCTTACCCACCGGACAGTTCGGGTTCGGATTTTCATGAAAGTGGAACAATTCCTCATCCGGCGTACATTCTACCGCTTTGTATATATCGAGGAATGTAATCTGATCCAGGGGTTTTGTGATCGTCACACCGCCGGTTCCCCTTGCCACTTCGATCAGCCCGGCCGCTTTTAGCTGCTGCAATATTTTCCGTATGATCACCGGATTGGTTCCGATACTGCCTGCCATGAAGCTGCTCGTCATCTTCTGATCTGAAAATGTATCAATACATGCGAACATGTGAATCGCCATTGTAAACCTGCTTGAAATCTGCATACTCAACACCTCGTCTCTCTTTAGGATTCATCATAACAGATTGGTGTTGTAATTCCAATCGTTACAGATTCAGAACTTTCCACCGCCACCACCATGTGTTTTTCCGGAAGATGAACTGTGTGTAGATGAACCACCGGAACGGTCTTCTGACTTTGGCTTTTCCGTGCGTCCCAGTGTTTTATACAGGAACAGATCTCGACTTTGTGTTATCTGCATACTGTTTTTCTTCACATAACTGCCTGCTGCCGGCTGTAATCGCACTGATTTTAGTTTTTTCTTCATCTTTCAGTTTTTTCTCATTTTCTCCAAGATCTTTGTTCAACCCCACATAACGACTCACGATCCTCATCCGGAGTACCATCCCCATTGAGCATCCCAAGATTCCGCCGGCGCTCCAGTAACTGAAGAGACTCCATCATTTCCGGTGTACCGGCAACAGTTGCATCTCCATTGATAAAGTCATTCTGCCATTTCATTCCTTCCACCGTACTTAAGAATCCTGTATCCAGGATATTACAGAGATACTGGAATCCATCCCCCGGATACTCCAGCTGATCCCGGCAGAAGATCACACCTGCTTCTTCGCATTTTGCCTTCAACTCTTCCTATTTCAATCTCTTATTCCTCCGCTTTATTTTCTTTACAATATACTTTTCCCAATCGTTCTATCTCTCTTCTCATCTGTTCCACAACTTCATCCGGTCCAACAATCTTTATATCTTCTCCCAGCGAAAATACCCAACCAAGGAACTGCCTGCTAACATGTACATCCACGTTCACGTTAAAATGTTCTTCGTCTGTCGGAATCATTATCACATTTTTTCCAAACCGATCTATGATCACTCCTGCCAGCTTGTTATGCACCCGTAACTTTACCGTTTGCTCTTTTCCGCCAAACATTCCGAAACTCTTTTTCGCATACTCTGCCATATTAAGCTTTTTAAAATGTTCTTTTCCTTCCCTGACTTCATCGGACATCTTGATATGCAACATCTTGTCTACACGATAATGTTTGATCATACCGGCATCTGAGTCATATCCTACCAGATAATAATTTTCATCATCCCAGGATAATCCCCAAGGGCTGATATGATACCAGGCTCCGTTATGCCGAAGCTCCATTTCTTTTTTGACATTCCACTGAAAATACTGAAATTTGATTTTCTTATTCTCAGAGATTGCATGATGAATCGCATCCACCGTATAGTAGATACTTTCATTCATCGTCTTAATTCGTCCGGATACATAGACTTGTCTCTGTAATTTCTGTGCATCATACCTGCTGACCAGTGTTTCCAGTTTCTTAATCAAAGCATTCGATTTCTTTTCTGTAATAAATTTGGAAGACTGGATGGCATCCACCAGAAGTTTCAATTCCGGTAATTCAAATGTTCGATTAATCACATGGTAATGATAGCGATTTCCAACTGGTTCACCCTCTACCTCGACACCAAGGACACTTAAATCCCGCAAATCATTATAGATACTCTTCCGATCCGCTGTCACATCATATTCTGCCAGTGCATCCTTGATTTCCGGCATAGAAATATAATGATCCTCATCTGTTTTCTCTAGCATAATCTGAGCCAGCCGATAAAGTTTGAACTTCTGATTGCTTCCTTTTGGCACGCCTCCTGTCTCCCTTCGCATAATAAGTCAAGTATATCATAGCAGGGAGATATATAGTACATCTTTTAGCACAATTTGCATAAAAATTGAACTCACCGTTCCATCATGGAAATCTATTCTCAAATCACCCTGCATGTTTTCCACCTTCCGCCTCTTTGACGCAGAATAAAAATCATCCCACGGGTGATCCAATCCAGACACTGCTGCCTCTCCAACAAATCCTACTACAAATACATCTGCAATTCCAACAAGCGAGACAGACTCATTACCAGCATAAGGATAATCGCAATCCATTTTTTCATAAAGCTCACCTCCGTGTTATTTCAGTTTGTTATAGTCCTCATTCGAAACAGACTCCAACCACTCATTTGAAGTATTCTCACCCGGATGAAGTTCCTGTGCCTCCTTGCCCCATTCCTGATAGTAACCACGACCTGAGGTACACGCAAAATCTGACCACCGCCCTTATCTCCGTGATGAACATGCCAGTTATTCCTGCATTAAACTGGACTACCTCTCCGCAATCCCTTGTAGTTGCTGGCTTTAACGGCATACACATCTGTGCTTTGTGCGAATCTGTCCTGACGAGCAGTTTCTGCCAGGTTATTTTTCTGTTTCTTCCTCGTTCCAAACCTCTTTTGCAAGGTTGAATACTGCCCAGCCCTTTGGCCATCCTGCATAGAATGCTACGTGAGTAATAATCGCTGCGATTTCTTTTTGTGTTACCCCATGATCCTTTGCATTCTGTAAATGGAATTTTAAAGAAGAATCTGTAATTCCCTGTGCCATCAGTGCTACGACTGTGATAATGCTTCTTGTCTTCAAATCAATATCTTCATTGTTCCAGTTCTCTCCGAACAGAACATCATCGTTGAAATGTGCAAACTCCGGTGCAAATATTCCCAGAGCATTTCTTCCTGCTGTCTGTGTAATCTTTGCCATGACATCAAACCTCCGTCTTTTTATTTATGGTAATTTGTTGTACTCTTCTTCTGGTAAGAACTCCAGCCACTCATTGGAAGCTCCTTCTGCCGGAACCTCAACTGCCAGATGCTGGAACCAGCTGTCTTTCGCTGCTCCATGCCAGTGTTTTACTTCCGGTGGAATGTTTACCACATCTCCAGCTTTCAGTTCACGAGCCGGTTTTCCTTCTTCCTGATACCATCCTCTTCCACCAGTAACCATAAGGATCTGGCCACCCTTGTGATGAACGTGGTATGCATTGATTGTTTTTGGAGCGAAAGTAACCAGACCAACAGGTACTCGCTCTGTTGTAAGCATATTCAGATAACATTCACCTGTAAAATACTTTGCAAATGCTACATTTTCCTCACCGATTGGAAATACGTTGCCACCGCCTAAGTCTTTTTTCATCTGTTCGATATCCATGAAAATCTCCTCCTTGCGTTTTTATTTTATGGTACAACCTGAAGCAAGCTGTAGGTCAATAGATTTTGCAACTTTTTACATAAAGTTCGCATTTTTCCTGTGACAGTTTACATTTCAGATTCACTTTATTTCTTATCGGTTTTTATCATACACCCATATTGCTTCCTATGTCCAATACCCATTATTGTAGGTTGCTTAATGCCTTTTAAGCATAATCTGTTTCTATACCACAATGCAAAACAGATCTGCCGCATCCTGGCAGATCCGCTTTGCATTGTGGTATAGTTTAAAGCTGTTTGATAAGATTTAATTCCCTTTTGGACAGTGCCTTTTTCAGCTTTTGATTCTCTTTTTTCAGATTCTCATTCTCGCTCTTCAGATTCTGTATCTGTTGTTGGAGCAGATCCATTTCTGTTTCCATTGCCTGGCTGATGATGTTTCTCCTTGGATCTACCATGCCAGCCTGCTGTTCCATTGCTGCATCAATCTCACTTCGTACAATCGGATTCTTATAAAAGAATCCTCTGGACAGCCCTGTCTTTTGCATCAGTGCTGGCACGGATACTTTTTCTTTTTCCAATACCATTGTCCGGATTGCCAGGGTTGCACGTTCCACTTTCTCTTCGCTTTTTCTTTTATTCAATTCCAACATCTTGTCGTATTTGTTCATATTCTTCTCCCCATCCGTCCAGATTCGCCAGGATAATCTGTGACATAAGATTTCTTACTTCCCGTGTTTCATCTGCAAGCCTCTGATTACTCATTTTCCGGTAATACTGGACACTTCTCACTCCTTTATGTCCGAGGAGCTTTGCTATGGTCCAGTCATCCACATGGAGTTCTGTCAGCTTTACCCCATAGCAGTGCCGGAACATATGTGTTCCAAATCCGAATAAGTTCCCATTGTCATCCCGGATATCTTTTTCATAGATCATCCGAAGCACTTTATCCTGCAAGGTTCGGTAGCTGATTGGTTTCTCCGGTTTGTTCTCGGCTGCAAAAATATAAATGCTTTCAGGATAATGCTCATTTGCATAACTGACTGCCTTTCCAATCAGCTGTGCCAGCTCCCGGCTGATCGGTTTTTCATATCTTCTTGTTTTCGGCTGGTATATGATAATCATATCCTGACGGTCATGTTTATAAAGGCAGTCTTTCCGCAAGGTCAGCGTGTCGGAAATTCTGGTTCCAAGCATCTGGTGGATGATCATTGCCCTTGCTATCTGCTCTTCCATTTTTACAATCTGGGCATTCAGTCTTTTCAGCTCACTGTCCGAATAAGATTTGAATTCTGCTTTCCGTTCTGGCGGAAAATCAGATTTTAAAAACAGTTTTGTAAGATGTGGAAAATCATAAATTTTTCCGATTGTTTCCAGCACATTTCGAAGCTTTAGCAGGTCATCCCGGATGCCATTCCCTCCGTTTGATTCTACCTTGATGTTGATTAAAAATTGTTCTATGATCTCCCGGTCAATCTCTTCGCAGGTGCTGATCTTGGAATGCTTTTCATCCAAATACTTTGAAAATTTATTCATTGCGGACAGTTCACGTTTTATACTGCCAAGGGCTTCGGTTTTCAGATGATGGTAAATTGCTTTTTTTACTTCTTCCCGAATATCTGGTTGCCGGATTCCTCTGAAATTTAGTGTCTTATGGTTGACAATCGGATTTGTCCGCAGGATAAGCGGAAGCCTTTCCAGATACCAGATATCCTTTGCCAGCTCATTGGTTTCGGAGCGGTCTAAAGTAAATTCCAGAAGATTTTCAAAATACCGGATCAGGGCAGCTTTCTCCACAGATTCTGTCTGAATACTCGTCACTTTATGTTTCGTCAATGCCCTGCCATTTTGCATCATCCACAATTTTAACTGTTTAATCCAGATGTCTTTTTCCTTGTCTAGCAGGCTGTTTTTCTGATGGGACGGCTTCTTAAAAAATTCGCATAAGCTGTTAAAATGTTGTCTTTCTGCCTTTATGGTCAAAATGGATACCTGTGTTCCCCGGTAATATATGTACTCGGCAAATTCTGTCTGAAGCTGTTTTCCCGGTAGTTTTCCAAGGTCAAAATACGGTTCCCGGTTCAGCTTTTCCTTTTGCATATCATTGGCCAGCTTATAGCATTCCAGTTGCTGGTATTCCAGTCTCTCATTCATTTTGCTCTCCTTTCTGCATACAGGCAAGCAGGCTATTTCCCTCTTTCTCAAAATATGTGTCATTTTGTTTTGCAATCTTTCTTGGCATATAGTCTATATATTGCATGGTCATTTCCTCAAATGTGTGTCCCAGATAGTCCCGGATGCTTTGGATTGATACGCCATGCTCATAAAAATTGGTTGCTACGGTATGTCGGTAATCATGAGACTTAAAAATATATTCTCCATTCTGTATGCCTATCTGGGAGCAGTATTTTTTCATCTGCCCCATGAAGGTGCTTTTGGAAAATGCTCCACCTTTCCGATTCTGAAAAATGTATGCTTCTTTTCCCCTCTGGTGTTTTTTCAAATACACCTGCATCAATCGATATAATGTTATCGGGATCGGAACTCTTTTATAATTTTTCATTTTTACCTGGTAGACCTTTATCCAGCAGTCACCATTCTGGATATCATAAGCATCCCCTTTCAAGGTACAGACTTCGCTAACCCGCAAGCCCACACACCAGAGATGTAAAAACATCATTCTCAGATGTTCTGGAAACTGTGAAAGATTCTGTATGATTTCCATATACACGTCCTCTTCCACGCTTCTGTTGTGATGCACTGGAATCTCTTTTTCCCAGTAATAGGATGCATAAAACGGAACTTTTTTTATATATCCTTTTACTTCCAGAAACTTCATAAAAAACTGAATTGCGGTAACATTTGTATTAAATGTCTTTGCTCCCATTGATCCGTTCTGCAGATTTTTTAAATAAGTGTCTATCAGACCGGCATCGCACTCTGTCACATCTATCTGATGTTCATCGATCTCCTGCAAAAAGTTTCTGATTGTTCGGAATCTTTCATAAACGGTGCTGAGTGCCAGTTCCCCGATTCCTATTTCATACTTCATGTATTCCTGAAGCAGCCATCGGTTCTTGGGATACAAAACTTCCTGAAACGATATTCTTTCTATACTGTCACTTTGATTCCGTCGTTCTTTTGCAATATGAAACCGATCTAAGTACCAGACAGCCGCATCCCATCGGATTTCATCTGCCTGTACAAAAATCACTTTACGGGCAGTCTCCACAATTGTCCTCAGCCGTTTTCGCCGTTGTTCCTTTTCGACTTTCTGCTCCAGGTAGCTCTGAAATAATGTTTCCTGTTTCAGCTCCATCAGATGGATATCTGTGATCTGCTCCCGGATACAAAATTCATAAAAAAACTGTAGCCCGGTCAGTTTATATTCCCTCAGCTGTGAAACCTCATAATGTTCCAGAATATATTCCAGTACCGTAAAAATCTGGCGTTTCATTTTTTCACTGGCTGCCGCTTTAAAATTCCAAACCATATTGCTCCGACACCGTACCGTCTCTACGCTCTTTACTATTGTCTGCTCCGAATGGTATGGGACAAACAGGATTTCATTTTTATATTTCCATTCACATTCCCTCTGTCCTGCCGGAGTTTTCATTCGCACCCGGATGTACGACTGTCGTATCCGGTCGAATGTTCCGGTGTATCGGTAAAGGTATTTTTGCTTTATCAACGGTGTTATGTATGATTCAAATTTCTTTCGCAGTTCATAATCTATTTCCGAGAGACGTTCTACCATCTCATCTGCCAGAAACAACAGAATCTGTTCTGTAATAGAACTTCCTGCTTCCTCTTCTGCATACTCACGGACTTCCTTTCGTAGCTGCTCAATCCGCCTGCTCCGTTCCTCTTCTGCTTCTATAAAAGATTGTAAAAACGCAGGCATAAAACCACCTCCTATAGCAATTCCTCAATCCCATACAGTGAGGAATGTTTCTCATAGAATTCCTGGCTGGCATCAAGCAGTTCATCATCCACAATGTCCAGATAGTTGATGGTTGTCTGGATGTGGCGGTGTCCATAAGCCAGCTGTATCAGTTCCAGCGACCATCCTGCTTTTCTCCGCTCATTTCCAAAGTAATGCCGGAGCATATGAGGCGTGATCTTAATCCCGGTTTTCTTTTCCATTCTTTTCAGCATGGAATATACTGCTTCCACGTTCATTGGTTTTCCGATGTTATCCCCGGAAATATTCACAAACAGGCTTGTTTGGTGCTGAAGGAGTTTTCGGTACTCTGCAATATACAGATTTAAAAAATCGAAGGTATCTTTGCTGATCTTCGCACTTCGGTATTCTGCATTCTTGGCTCTCGCTCCATTTTCATTGTCCTCACGGAAATATACCCGGATTATGTGGTTCCGATAATCAATGTCCTTACTATAATCAATTCCCAAAATCTCACCGATCCGGTAGCCTGTCTCTGCCAGAAGCAGCATGAGAAGCCGATCTCTTATATTGGTACACGCTTTCAGGATTTCTACAATTTCATCTTTCTTTGCTGCCCTTGCCTTATGCTCTTCCTCTTTTAAATAGCCTTTGAAGCTCCTTGACCGTATGCTTTTCTTTACACCTACCGCATCGACTGCCATAAAATAATTATAGGACAGTGCTTTCAGTTCCCCGAACTGCTGGTACTCTTCTTCTATAAAAAGATAGAACCTGAACACATCTTTTAAGTATGCGTTGCAGGTTCCATTGTTCGGAGATCTGTGATTTTCATCTTGCGTATGTTTCCCAGCTTTCAGCCAGTATAAAAACTTTACAAAGTGTTCTGTCTGTTCGACATAAGGCATTTGATATATATCTATCAATTCCTGTTCTTTTTCATGGATGTATTCCAGATAATACAGGATGGAAAGTGCGGAGCGCCGTATCGTATTCGGCGAACATTTGCTCCGTATCTTGTGCATCAGATATTTGGTAGGAAGCAGGACAATGTCCAAAGTTTCTATATCTCTGATGAAGAAATAAACTGCAGAGCCTTCTCTTTCTGTTTCCAGCTCATATCTTCTCATTTCTGCTCACTTCCTTTCCTCTAACGCTATACACAGTATACCCAACTCATGCCGATAAAGCTATCACCAATACTACCAATTCGCTCCAAACCGCCCCTGAAATACCACTAAACTTTTTGTCCTGTCTGCTACCCGGATCTGGGCAGAACCAATAACGCCACGGATGTTCTCAGCTATAGTACCGCTCCACTTTCCGGCTTCGGATAAAATTTTCTACTTCTTCGATCCGTTCTGCCATCTGGCACTTTGGCAGTGCTTCCAGAACATCACTCCGATACCTGCCTTTCTTTGCTGTCCGGGGATCCAAAATGGACACAACGCAGGTGTCCTGCTCCGTGCGGATTGCCCGGCCGAATCCCTGCCGCAGCTTCTTCTGCATATCCGGGACAACAACATTTTGAATGTAGGATTCCAGTGATCGGTATTGTTCCCTTTGTGCTTCATGGATGGGGTCCGGTACAGCAAACGGCAATTTTACAATGATCAGGGACGATACCATATCCCCCGGAAAATCCACACCTTCCCAACAGGAGCCGGCTGCAAACAGAACGGCATTTTCCATCTTCTTAAACCGTGCGATTTCTTCCTGTGAGTTTCTCCATACCTGCACCATCGGGAACGGGATCTGATCCCGCAGGAGCTGCTGCACATTTCCCATCAGGGTATAAGATGTAAACAGTACCAGTGTATGCCCAAAAGTAGAACACACCAGATCACGGATCTGGCCTGCAAGTTGCTCGGCCTCTTCCCGGCTTCCCTTGAGCGTCGCTTTTAAATTCTCAGGAATATAAAGCAGACAGTTCTCTCTGTAACAAAATGGGGATTCTGCTACACACTCCCGGACTCTGCTTTTCTTTTCCAGCCCGGTCATCTGTCTGGTCCTTACAAACCCATTTCCGGCTTTTAAAGTTCCACTGGTGAGAATCGAGGGAAATCCCCTGTCCCATAAGGAATCATGGAGAAACCTTGGAATCTCTCTGCTAACAGCCATAAACACAGGATCTCCCCTGCCGTCTGGCTGAAGAAATAAAACGTATCTGGTATCCTTCTTCAGAAACCAGCCGAACAGCTCTTCCATCTCTTCCAGCCGCCGGAAGATCCAGTAAGGGACATTTCCAGCAAGTCTTTTAAGCATAAGACTGAGATTCCCCCTTACCTGCTCCAGAGAAGATCGGCACTTTGCCGGAAAATAGAAATTTTCTTTTCCAGCTATGTCATCTCCCATCCCGGCCTGATCCTTACGGATTTCCATTGAAAGTGTATTAAACCAATCCTGTAGTCTCTTACCTTCCGAACTTTTATGCTCCCTGTTTAAGAAATACGAGATTTCCTGCACGTCCTCTCTTCCAATACTTCTCCCATACATCTGGCTGGCAGCTTCCGGGAGCTTGTGGGCCTCATCCACGACCAGTGCCCTGTAATCTGCCAGAAGCGGCCGGTACCCATTTGCTCGGTGCATGGCATCTGCCAGAAGATAATTGTGATTGCAGATCTGTAAAAAAATGTCCTCTTTCCTGGAAGTGTCCAGATGCTTCTGATAACGGCACCCGGCTTTCCCCGGACACTCCTTGGGGCAGAATTTCGGTACGCACACCAGCCTGCGGTCAAAACCGCTCAGGTTATGTACGGAATCTAAATCAAAGTTATGCCGGAGGGACTTCAATGCCTCCATCTGTACCTGATTTTTATTCTTGTCCCGGACTGCCTCCAGTCTTTGGGCCAGCCTGTAATCACATACAAAATGTTCCTTTCCCTTGCGGACAACTGCCTTTAATTCTTCCTGAAGCAGATCTGCTTTTAACAGTACATCCGATAAGAAAGGAACATATTCCTCTATGATAGCTTTCTGTAAGGCAATGCTGGAAGTAGATACCACCACAGACCGTCTGTCACATCCCGAATAACCGGAATGCAGTACACTATATTTCCGCATCAGGATACAGGCCGTCAGATAGGCATAGGTCTTTCCAATACCCACTCCTGCATCACAGAGCGTAATCTCATTTTTCATAAGGGCATCCAGCATTTCATGGCAGAGACGGATCTGTTCTTCCCTTACATGAAGCCCGGCTTCCGGGAAAAGTTCCCGGAAAATCCTTTCCACCTCGCCATGTGCCCTTTTCTGATATTCATTTTTATAACACATTACTTCTCCTTGCCGGAAAGCTTATCTTACCATACCCTTATGGATGGATCGGACTGCTTCCGGTATATTCTGTCCCTGCTCCTGTATTTTCTTTATGGCAGCATTCCCTCTTGCCATCATCCTTCGGATATCCGTCCGGGAAACATTCCATGTCTTTACTTTCTGTGGTGCTTTCTTTACCTGCTCGGACAAATGGCATTCACAGAGTTTCGGATATACCACCATTGCTTCCGGCAATTCCAGCGGATACTCGATCATGGGATGGTACACAATATCCCTTACCACCTGCTCATAGCATTCCATCTGCATTCTTGCCGTACTGTCCTGGTAGATATTTTTCCCTTTCATGGCACTGTAAACCTGCGATGAGATATATCCCAATGATTCAAAACTACAGTATCCATAAGGAGTCACGCCGGAAAGGGAATCCGGATCTTTTAAAGCATTCAGATAGACTTCTTTTCCCTGGGCAATCAGCCACATCCGAAAATCAGAAAAACTATCATCACTGCACCCGGTTTCCATCATAACACCTGCCGCTGTCCACAAGCCATACTTATAAGCTGCATCCCGGTAACTGTAAACAAGATTGTGGAATTGGAGGACATCCTCCGGTGTCATATAGAAGAGCTGCTGCTTGATCCACACTGCCGAAGCATCCAGATCGGTGCCGCACACTTCCTTTGCTTTTTCAATCAGATTCCAGAATTGATCCTTGCTCATTCCACTTCTTTTTGTTTCTTCCATCTGTTCTCTCCCCTTGATGTGACGTTAATACCACAAGAATACGGCTGTAGTCTCCCACAGCCGCATGGTATCTGATATCAACGACACACTTCTTCATTGATTTCTTTTTTATCTTGCTGTTCCGCATTTGACCTCGCACCCCCGGAACTATCCCTGTATTTCTTCTGGGAAAGGGGACACTACAGGCGGGCGGCTGGCCTGCCGCCGCTCACAGATGTCCTGGGGGTCTTTCTGATTACAACCCGGAGTCCATCTTCCGCTCTCTGGCTGGTAACGTGTATCATTATCCCCCGTCCGTGATCCTGGCGAAAGGCTGCCACCGCCTTATTCACAGCTATGCTTTCTCGCTCCAAGTCTAAGAATCTTTACCCTATACTTAATCATGGCGCTCATACTGTCACGCTTCTACGGTTGGGAACGTACCTGTAGTGCCGATATTCACTTGCCAAAGAACAGCCGAGGGATGTCCCTCTGCTTACTAGCCGATGGCAGTGTATTTTTTTATTCACTTCACAGAAAAATTTTTTATCGTGCTTCCCCGGATCTGTTTTTCTTTTTTCCTTTTGCCGGATTCTTCTCCTGTGCATCCTTCTTCCGACTTTCCTTCTGCTCTTTTTGTTCCTGCGGTGGCATCTTCATCACATGAAGTTCCCCGTTAAACAGGGTGAAAACTTCCGGTGACTGATATTTTTCTTTAAACTTTTCAATCTGCTCCGGTGTCAGCGAAGTAAAATCATCTTCTGTCAGTCCTACCACAAGGAATGTTCCGGCAATGGCATCATAGACCTGTCCTCGGTCATCGTACAATGCCCGATTTAACGGCAACCCCTCAAATTTTCCATTGCCGTTTAAAAGAATTCCAACCTCATCCTCAAACGGATAAGTCATCTCAATGTCACCGCCTACTGCCTGCTGCAGATCTTCCAGCTCATTGGGGATGCTTTTGACATAGGGTGCTTTCATCGGCTCGACTACCAGTACCGTCATCATTTCTTCCTGCATTTCGGACACTTCTTTCTCATCCATCGTATCAATCCTCCTGTCTATTCGTTCTGATAATCAGCCGATGAGAGCCTTTTGTTTTATTCAAATTTCATGGACTTTTTGATTTTCTCCCGTAACCTCCGCAGTCTTGTATAAACAGTCTGCTCCGGCAGTTCCATGTGATGGCTGATCTCCTTTGGTGCATATCCCATCATCTTCAGAACAACCATCTGAAGAGTTTTCTTGTCAGTCGATAACAGGATCTGGAGCAATTCCTCATTCTCCACGGTATCGAGCAGGGCTTCCACACTCTCTGGCTGAGACTCTCCTGATTCTTTTTCTTCCAGAAGCAGTTCCATACAGTCCAGAAGTGAGGTCTGATGTTCCCGGAATCTCCGCTCTGCGTTAAAATCGTTCCAGTCATACTCCCGGAGCTTCTGGATCGTCTCTTCATCCACACCCTGCTCACGCAGGATCTTCTCTTCCTCTGCTTTCCACTGGTTCCATCTATATTCTTCTTTTGCTTTGTTATAAGCCACTTATCTTTTCCTCCGATCTGAATTTTTGTGAAATCAAATCGGAGTGTGGCGGTGATCTGGCTCGTTCTTCCTGTCCACAGGAATGTCCGGCATCTCTGCTGTTTCCCTGCAAACACGGATCTCCTTTGTAATCATATCTTTACAAAGGCACAGTGTATCGGATGCACCTGTCAGTTAACGGTCAGAAACCTGTCAATTGACGGTCAATTTTTATCACCTTCTTTCCAGCACAAATAAAATAAGACGAACAATCTTTTTACGGATTATTCGCCTTACTGCTGTTCGTTTTCATTATTCAATTCAAATTTGTAACCTATATCCCTGACACTGACAATGCAATTCCCGGCACCGTCTTCAACGACATTCAACTTTTTTCTCAATCGCTTTACCAGACACCAGATGATATTTTTAATATCACCAACAGAATAATCTTTCCATACGAGCTGGTAAATCTGTTCAAATGTGTATACTCTCATCGGTGTCACCGCTAATAAGTATAAAAAATTATATTCTTGTCGTGTTAAATGTAACGCTACATTATTCCAAAATACTTTATGTTTCTTATGATCCATTACAAGTTTTCCCTTATCAATCATCGTTTCGGATTGCTTTTGAGTTATTTTTTGTTTATTATTTCGTCGTGCCAATGAAAAAATCTGCAGATCTACTTCTTCTATAGTGCTATTTATATCCATTACACAATCTGCACCAGCGTATATTAATTCTTTTTTCCATGACATACACAATAAAGAGGAAGCATCCGTCAAAATAATAATTGGTATCTGCGTTATTTTTCTAATAGCAGATATAATATTACTTATGTTCTCTTTATAAAGGATCACTCCTATTATAAGCACATCATAAGAAAATAAACTCAAATTATGCAGTAAAATTTGTAGATTTTCTGCATAATCTGAGTTTACCTCATTGAATAGTTTTCGATATGATTGATTGTCAAAATATGCTAATATCTTGTATTTTGTGTCTTTCATATTTAATCTATTTTAGCAAAACAACATTTTCTATTTCTTCACAGGAAAATTATCAAATGTATTGTCAATTTTTTGTGCAGCAATCCCTCTCATCGCATGCTCTTTCAGTTTTTGAAAACTTTCATCACTGACTGCATGTTCCATGCGACAAGCATCCACTTCTGCAGTTTGTGGATTAACTCCAACGGCTATAAGTTGATAAGTAAAAAAGCAATGGCGTTCGTAAATTTTTTCGGCCACATCCCGGCCAAGGTCGGTCAGGTGTATATAATGGTTTTCGTCTGTTGTCAAAAAACCGCCCTCTCGTAAAGTTCCTACTGCGTAACATACGCTGGGTTTTGAAACTTCCATGTACCGGGCAACATCCACGGAACGCACCATACCGAGTTTCTTTTGAAGTATAAGCACGGATTCTAGCTGCTGTACGACGGCTTTTTTTCTTTTGCCGTCGTGCGGCAGCTATTTCTGTTATACTAAGCTACTGTTTTCCACATTTCAGATTCACTTTAATGATTCATCTGAAACTCTTCAATCGATCCATAGTCAATTAGTTTGCTCTCGTCAAATGACTCTTGAAGTTTCTCTCCTTCTGCAAACAGGACATTTCCGCTTGAAGTCAGCGGCAACATACAGCTACTCGCTTTAAGACTTTGTGCCGGTTTATCCACAAGGATAATCAATGGATTTTTTGCTTCTATCGGCTCTGCTGCGCCCAACGCCACATGCACCGGAAATGCCAATAATGTCTCTCCATCATATTGATATAGTCCCACTCCATCAGGCAATACATTTCCATCAGCAGTCAATATAGGCATTTGAACATCTAAAAATTCCTGCATGCTATTTGCCAAACTGCCATATTCCACAGGTTTTAACTTGCTGGGATCACCAAAGCGATCTATCCATTGAGGGTTTGTCAGGATCAAATGGTCCCACCCCCCATCCTTTAGCTCTTTTGTAATTTCAATATTGCTGTCAACTACATATGAAAGCAGAAGATAATCTTCCTCAGAATGTAAAATGCTGGAGCCATCTGCGGTTAATTCATTGCTCTCACAAACTGTATCAATGTCTGTATATGCTATATACCAAATTTCACTCGTATTGTATTGATTAAGAGTGAGTGTATCTCCACACCCAGATAGACCCAATACAAGGATGCACACGAGTATCATCACTATTTTTCTGCTCATTTACAAATCCCCTCAGTTTTCCTTACGTTCGAGAACATGATTTTCTTTTTGAATACCCATCATGCCTAAAATCAGAATTGCACATACGACAATACTGCCGACAATGTACTGCCATCCAAAAAATGATAGATTAAGAATATAGCGTGCTGCCGGATTAGAAAAAATGTGTGTGAACGGCTCATTCGCTGCAATTCTGCTCATTACTCCGCTGACATCTGCCAGAGGTATTCCGTAAAGGGACGCACCAAAAAAATAAAGAACGAGTTTTTCTACAATGGACGGCAGTAAAATTCCTAACACACAACCTCCCACCCGATGTGCCGCTGGTGTCTTAAAAAGATAAAACGCTCCCGCAATGTAAGGTAGAACAGCTAAACATCCACCTAAAACAACTGGTGCCAAATGAAATCCGAAGATAACAAAGACAAGGCGCAAAAGTAAATATACGCCCAAGATAATCAGCCAACTTATAATCAGAGAAGCCGCAGGCTTATTTTTCTTTGGTGTTTGCGTACGAATCTGCTGTTGCATCATCAAACCTCCTGACTGGATATTGCACCTTGGGGAACATCAGAATAATGGTTGTTCCGCATGACAACTGTGATGTGATTTGTAAATCTATCGCTAAATCTTTTGCCATTTTCTGCACTAAATATAATCCCATACCTGTGGAGCGGCTTAAAAAGCTTCCTGCGTCCCCAGTGAAGCCCTTATCAAAAACAAACGGCAGATCAGACGCGGGTATACCTGTTCCGTTATCGCTGACGGATAGAGTAATCTGCCCGCTTTCTGGATTATCCGTTACTGAAAATTGAATAGCGGGGGCGGTGTCCTTCACAGCATACTTTACACTGTTGCTAATAATCTGTCCCAAAATGAACATAAAGCCTTTTTTGTTAGAAATTACGTTACAGTCGTTCCCGGAATATGTGACAGAAAATTGGGCTTCTTCAAGCAAGGATAAATTGTCCTCAACCGCTTCCCGACAAGTCTCTAAGATCAGAATTGGTTCAAAATAGCAATCTTTGTGAGCCGCCCCAAGACGTGAAAAGTACAAAATCTGTTCTACGTTCTGCCGCACATGGTCGCGTACATATAGCATACGAGTATGCACCAACGGTGACATCTCAACCTTTCGATTATCTAAAAGAAGCGTCATAAGGGACAGAGGTTTCTTGATTTCATGCACCCAATTTTCAATATAACTTTCGTAGTTGGCAACCTTTAACTGCTGTTCGTTCACATACCCCTCTTGCATTCTCAGATGATGGGCTAATTCATGGATATATGGGCGCATTGACGCGGGGGCACTTTCACACAACAGGTATTCGTTTGTGTCGTCCGGCTCTAACAGAAAGCGCCGAAAAGCGGCATCAATTTTACTGCGTTTATGAATTGAGATGACAAAGGGGATGACAAACGCGGCAAGTGATACAAATATCATTAGCCCCACAAGGCTCAAAAAATCCCCCGGATAAGCCACCCATGCCAGAAACGCAAAGAACAAATCCAAGCAGCCAAGAGTAATCAACCAAATACGATTGGACGATACATAGGTCAAGAGAGTATTAAATTTCTTCATACTTCCACCTGCTCTTTCAAACGGTAGCCTTGCCCGCGCACCGTTTCAATGCGATCATCAAGTCCAACTTCACGCAGCGTTTTCCGCAGTCGTGTAAAATTGACTTGCAGCGCATTTTCGTCTATAAACTCCGCTGTTCCCCAAAGCACATGAAACAGGTCGCTCTTTGATACAAGGTTCGGGCTGCTTTTCAAAAGGGTGAGAAGTATTTTCCCCTCATTCTGCGGAAGAACATAAGATTTCTTTCCTGCATAGAGCGTAAAAGTGTTTGGATCAAGCAGGAAGCCGCCCCCGTTAAGCAATCCCTGCTGCATCTGTTCTTCTTTGCGGCGCAAGAGGTTTTTAATGCGGGCAAGAAGCCGTTCCGTGTTGCATGGCTTTGTTAGGTAATCGTCCGCCCCTAATCCCAAAGCGTGAAGCTCGTCCTGTAATTTATCTCTTGCAGTTAATATCAGCACAGTCCCAAGCTGTTTGGCCTTTACCTCTTTGCAGATTTCAAAGCCGGAGTGAAAAGGAAGATTGATGTCGAGCAAAATCAAGTCCGGGGAAAGAGACATTATCTGTGATACGGCATTTTCAAAGTCAAGCAAAGGAACAGCGTCATATCCCGCTTTTTCCAACACATCAATCAATTCTTCCCGCATATATACATCATCTTCAACCACAATAATTTGCGCCAATATGAACACCTCCTTCCCGAATAAGCCCATTAAGCATTTGGCTTCCAATTTAATTTGCTGATTTCACGGTTTGCTGTCCGCGCAATAGCCACACCGTACAATGCAAGCATACAAACAACGACAAGCGCCATAACGAGCAGCATAGGATAAGACTGTTGCAGTTTTGCCATATTAGAGTATAGGTAATGCTGCATTGCGCAAATTCCGACTGTACCGCTGATACACGCAGGAAACAGCGGGAGCAGAAAATACCATAGCACCTGTTGGTTTATGGAACGCTTCATTTGTTCGCGTCGTGCGCCCAGAATAGAAAGTGTCGCATACCTTGCCTTTGTTTCTCGCATTTGGGTTAGGAATTGCAGGGCAAGTAGGGCGCAAGCGATAATTAGAAGCATAAAACCCATGTATAAGGTCGTGTAGCTGCCGGAAATGACATAAAATAGTTGCCGTCCGAAATTGTCCAAATAGCTTTCGCAGTACAGGCCAGAGGGCTTTAACAGGTCACGGGCTTCCATAATCGACACCATCAGGCCATCAGCTTCCACAGTTTCGCTCGGAATACAGAAATTGTGATAAACGGTAACGGTGTCTGGATTTACATATTCAGAATATACTTCATCGGAAACAATCAATGCGGTTATGATTTTTACGTTTTCATCCGCAGTCAAGCCTTTCATCGGCACAAACGGGATAAGCGTAATTGGCAGTCCGTCAATAGAAATCAAGACTTTACCATTAGCCCGTGCGTCCTCCGCAATCTGGTTCAACATGGTGGTGGTTTCTTCTTTTGTACTCCCCTGAAAATCCGGGTTAAGATAGAATACAGCTTCGTCGATTCCAAGAACGATAGTTTTTTCTCCAGCTGCTTCCAGCAATTCGTTATATGAAGATACGGGAATTAAAAATGGCGAAGCTCCCGTAGTATCAATACACCCTAAAAGGTTAAGCGCGGCTGGTTGATTGGGACTGAACTCATAGCTTGTAGCTCCTTGTGTGACGGGATCCTCTACTTCTGGCGGCAGATTCAAAACAACCTGTTCACGCAGCCCGGACCAATCTATAAAAGAGTTCGCTTTCACGGAAGCTGGGCGTTTCATTGTTCCTGTTTCCATGCGGCTCAAATCAGCCACATAGGGCTGCATTTGCTTACCCGAAAGGTATTTTTCAACAGTCGCTTCATTGCCCGTGACGGTAAAATCGTAAACAGAAGATCCCCGCGTCATTTGGTTCCCATACGACATAATGCGGGTTGATCCGTCCGCAATGAGCATGATAGTGAGCATAATCAAAATAGATGCAACACCGATTGAAATATACTTGTGGACTATATTTTCGTGTAACTGCCGCAGAGTGAAAATATATAGACCGTGTGTTGTGTTGCGTTTCACAGAAGCCGCCGCTGCGCTCAGCAAGCCTGCAAGCCCACGGATAAAAAGCATTGTTCCCACAATACCTAATATCACGGCAACAATTATCATCATACCGCCAGCAACCATGAAATACTTTAGGATTACCCAATATGCAAGCGTCAAAACTACCGCTCCGAGAATGAGGGAAAATAAGTTCCCACTCATTTTTCCAACTTGCTGTTTCTTCGCCATTTCTCCATAAAGGAGTTGGTGGATTTCTTTGTTGAATAGTCTTCCACAAAGGATGAACAACGCGACAACTTGAATCATTAGAAATCCAAGCGTTGTCAAGAGAACAGCGCTCACAGAAAAACTTGACTGATGTGCAATTATGCCGCGACCTACAAGCCGTGCCGTAGCAAGGCTGATTACCTCTGATAAAAAGCCGCCGCAAATCAGTCCGCCCAAAAGAGCCAGCAGTGATGTGATTAGCCCCTCTGCCATGATTTGAATAAACAAGTGTCGCTTTGTCATTCCAAACATCAGGTAAAGCCCTAATTCCCGGCTCCTACATTCAAGCTGATATTTGTTCGCAAAAATGACAAGGAAAAATACAAACAGCAGCGAAAAAAGATAAACCGTCGGCATTAGCATTGTCAGAAGTCGATTAACAGCGTCACTTTCGATTTCCTCCAAGAAGCGCATCACGTCCTGGCTTCCAAGGGAGAGGACGATATAAAATGTGGCTACAGCTGTAACCATAGTAAGAAAATAAATCAGGTTCTCACTACGGTTTCGTTTGGAGTTTCGCCACGCAAGGTTAAAGAACATTTGCACTCCCTCCTCCCATCTGTGCCATTACCTGTAAGATACGCGCATAAAATTCCTCCCGTGTTTCAGTCGGAATTTTCCGGCGCAGCTCATGGAAAATCACACCGTCCTGTATGAATAGGATTCTGGAACAAAAACTTGCAGCGTTCGGGTCGTGTGTTACCATCAAAATTGTGCGTCCGCGACCGTGATTGATCTCGCACAGTTTTTCCATAAGCAACCGCGCTGCCTTTGTATCCAATGCCCCAGTTGGCTCATCTGCCAAAATAATATCGGGGTCGGAAATCAAACTGCGGGCGGCAGCGACGCGCTGTTTTTGACCACCTGACATCTGCGCCGGAAATTTGGAGAGCACATCCGTGATTCCAAAAAGTCCTGCAATGTCATTCAACTTCTTCTCCGCAGCAGATATATCTACATTATGGATAGAAAGCGGCAGCAGGATATTTTCTCTGCCAGTCAAGTTGTCAAGCAAAGCAAAATCCTGAAACAGATAGCCTATTTTATTGCCCCGATACTCAGCCAGTTTTTCGCTATCAAAGGAACTCACATTTGCGCCGGAAAGCAGGACTTGCCCGGAGGTCGGTTTAATAACCGTAGCAATGCAATTTAGCAGGGTCGTTTTTCCTGATCCGCTTGCGCCCATGATCCCCAAAAATTCGCCATCAAGAACATCAAAGGTAATGCCATTAAGAGCTTTTGTAGGAACACCCTCTTTCGTATATACCTTGTGTATATCTCGGACTTCCAAAAGTTTTTCTTTGCAATTCATATTATCACCTTTTGCCTTTTCGCTTTTTGATTAGTTGTTGATTATATTTTACTGCATGGCAGGAAGATAAACCACTTACAGTTGATGTAAGGTTTCTATGCTAAATGCTAAAGGGCGGCGATGTGACGTTTGTGCCAGATCGCCGCTGCTTTTCTTTATATTTATTCTATCCGATGTGCTTGCCCGCTTCAAGGTAATAGTTATGAATTATTTTGGCTATCAAGTGGAACTATATAAACATATCCGAAAGAAACAAATTTTCTTGATAAAGATCATGTTTCTTCACTCAAAGATAGCTTTACAAAATACACCTCTAAGGCTACTACAATAGGTAGGGCGCAAGGTCTTATGCAGAAGCACTTTGAGACCTTGCGCCCTCTGTTATTCTACCCTAAAAATACTTTGCCAGCTGCTTCAGACCACGCCGGATGCTGTCACGGATACAGGTAAGTTTGCATCCTTCATTACTCTTTAATGGAATTTGTATTCTCAGTTTTATAATCGGTATAATCAAGCCCATTAACCGGCATAATAAGGTCATTCCATCACATAAACCGGAACGATACGATATTATTGAGGTGAACGATTATGCCGATTGATGATTTAACTGCTTTAGGGCAAAAAATGCGGGAAGCCCGAAAGAATAAAGAACTGACACAACAGGAACTTTCTGATCTGAGCCATGTTTCTGTAAAGCAAATCGCCAATATCGAAAAAGGGAAAATGAATCCTTCCTATTTGATTTTGAGAGCATTGGCAAAGGTCCTGCACATCTCTTTAGATACACTTATAAATCCAGATGTTTCTCTGGAGGATGAGGGTGTCAATCAGATGAAAATGCTTTATTCCAGCTGTCCGCCAGAAATGCGTGACACCCTGCTGCATCACACCCAGGAAACGGTGAAAGAACTGACAGAGTTGTCCGAAAAATTTGAAACGAATTGAGCCAGTGAGTGAAATTTAACGATTCTCTCACTGGTTCTTTTCATTTCATATAAATTTAATCAAATAAGAAAGTTAACTTATACATATCAAATTTAGGTTACAAAAGGGACAAAGCTGATTTTTTACATCTACTGTCCCTTTTACATTTCCGTTATTATCTATTCATACTATATATCGTAAATAATTCCAGGTGGTAACAAAAAATTTAAAATTCTTTTAAAGTCAGAAAAGAAGTTCCCTACTCATTTAGACAATGAACTCTTTACGTTGATGAGTTGTCAACTGTATACTATTTTTTTACTTTTTTCCAAAATACAAAATATTTTACAGCAAGCATAAACTGATACAGCGTATTTTTATGGTTCTTTAAATAATCTTTGCATAAGAATCCATACTTGCATCGACTTTCATTATCAACTTACACATATCAAATTTCTTTTCATAGGTTATAACTTATATTCTATTTTAATTTTCAAAGTATACCATATCCCATGATCGTTCCGTTATTGATATCATAGCTTCTCTGGTTCACGGCATTACTGGAGTTTCCTTCCACGGTGTATACGGTACTGCCTTCGGTTTTCTCCACGATTCCCACATGGTCTGAGGTTCCGTCCCCGTTCCAGTCAAAAAAGATCAGGGTTCCGGGTGCTGGGGAATATCCCCGGCTTTTCCACTTTCCCTTGCTCTGGAACCATGCGATTCCATCATCGCACAGGGAGAATTTTGGCATCTTGCCGCTCTCGATGAGTCCTGCCTGATCCCCACACCAGCTGGCAAAGCAGGCACACCATGCCACATGGCTGTCAAAGCCATACCACGACCAGAACTTCTGGCCTCCCTCATTTCCAAGCTGGGTAAGTGCCACCGATACGATCTGGCCGTTGCCTCCAAACAGGCCGGCAAACAATCCGCCGCTGGAATAATACCGCAGGACATGTGGGACGTACTCTGGGTCGCCATAGGCACTCCATCCATGCGAAGCCGCCTGCTCGTTGGAAAACTGCAGGGCATTTTCGGCACTGTAACCGCCATACTTCCGTATCGCCCACGTTATGTATCCGTTGCCGTAGTTATATCCTTGCAGGGACAGTTTCAGCTTATCCATATCCTGTGGACTGGTGCATCCGGCTTCCTTCAGGCAGTCTGCATAATACTGGATTCCTACCTGTATGGAGTAATCTGCGTCCTGGATGGCATTGGGACTGTTGGAGTACCTGGTGTTGTATGGGCACTCACTGCTCTGCATGGGATCGGTCCCCCGGCCGCCAGATTCCTGCATCATGATTGCCTGTATCACGGAAACGTATTCGGGGATTCCATACTGGTTGGCGTATTTCTGGATGGTTGCCGTATAGGAAAGTACTTCCTGGCTGAGCGCTTCGTTGCTCTCTGAGTTTCCAGAGAATGCCGCACCGCCAATGATCCCGACCATGATAACCAGAAGCAGAACCATGACCGCTCCGGCCGCTCCCAGTGCAGCCATCATGGACTGCACGGTTTTCGCTGCCACTTCCACGGCGGCCCTAGCTGCCTTGAATGTATTCTCCCCTGCCCTTGCCGTTTTCTGTATCCGACGGATTCCATCAGAAGTCTGCAAGGCTGCTTTCTTCGCCGCCTGTTTCGCTGCCCTTCGTTCCATCTGCTTCTGCATCCGGGCTGTCAGGGCGTTGGAGCTGGCCGCACGGAGCTTCTGCTCTGGCTGGACGCTGATCTTCGCAGACTGGGGAGCCGTCTTGATGATACGCTTCTGTATGGTTTTCGGCTCCGGCTGTTTCCTTGGTTTTTCTTTAATCCGAATGGTTTCCGGCTGTTTCTGTCGGATGGCGGTCTGCCTTACTGTATCTTTTGCTTCCTTCTTCCGGCTCTGTTCTCGGATGGAGAGCTGCTTCATTTCTGCTATTTCCTGTCTGTTCTGGATTCTTGGTGTCTCCCTGGCAGCCCGGATCTTCTGCTCTTTCGTTTTGACGGCATCTGAAACCACCTTTTGCCGCTGGGCTTCCTGGATCTGTACTTCCCGGATCTGTGCTTCCTGAGCTTCCCGGCTGGCAGGATTGGCGGTCTGTGTGTCCCCTGTTCCTCTGGCGGTTTCTTTCTCCGCTTCTTTTTTGCTAGCGGCTCTCTGTTTGATCTTCTCGTAGGAAGTCTGTGCGGCTGTCTTTCCGGCTCTGGTTACAGTTCTGCCTGTCTTTCTTGCAGCCCATTCCTCTGCGGATGTGACTTTCCCACTGGCATATTCGGATGGGGACTGTTCTCCCATGTCATTGTCCCTGGCATTTGCGATGGTCTGGGATTTTTCCTTGCTCTCCAGTATGGCCGTCCGCATCAGCTCCTTGGGGATTCTGGAGGCAGGATTTTTGGTCTTTGGTTTTGTTGTAACTTCTTTGGTTTTGATATCCTTCATCTCTCACCTCCAGTCCCGGCTTGTCCCGCTCTTACGCTTCGCCCGGCTTGGTCGTCATCAGGCGGTACAGTTTTGTATTTCTTGGAAACGAATTTTCAAATGGCACCAGATTTCCGGAACAGCGGATCAGACCATGGCCGGCACCCACATTGGTGATGTAGGATAACTGGTTGTCTGAAATATTCAGAAGTGCCGCCAGCTCGTCCCGGTCGGTGGTGGCCTGATTCAAAAGGATCAGGAACTCACTGTTCGCCAGCATCAGGCGGGCGGTATCGGATTTCAGAAGTTCCTCTACGTTCTGGGTAAGCCCGGTGACAAATCCGGAATACTTACGGATACGCTTGTACAGGCGGTAGAAAAAGTCCGCACTGTATTCGTAGCGGAACAGCAGATAAAACTCATCCGCAAAGATCCATGTCGTTTTTCCCTTCTTCCAGTTCTGGATCACACGGTTGAAAATAGAATCCAGTGTGACCAGCATGCCAAGGGGCATCAGCTGTTCGCCCAGCTCCCGAATATCATAGTCGATGATACGGCTCTTCGTGTTGACATTGGTTTCCTGGGCAAAGGTGTTCAGACTTCCGTTGATAAACAATTCCGAAGACAAGGCCAGTCCTCTGGCTTCTTCCTCCGGCTGGAGCATGAGCTGTCGGTACAGGTCTTTCAAAGTCGGCACCTGCCCTTTGTAACCGCCCCTCATATAATCCCGGTACACATCTGCGGTGCAGCGGTCGAGGATGGATTTCTCCTTTGCCGAAAGGTTTCCGGCTCCGACAAGCTGCTCAAACAAGGACAGGATAAATTCTGACTTCTCAATGAGCGGGTTGCGGTCATTGCCATAGGCGGAATCCATGTCCAGTGCATTCAGATGGGTATCCGAGGTTGCCGAGATCCGGATAACCTCTCCGTTTAAGGCTTCCACCAAAGAAGCAAACTCCGACTCTGGATCAAGGATGAGGATGTCATCTTCCGTGGAAAGGGCAAGGTCTACGATCTCTTCTTTTGCTGAGAAGCTCTTTCCCGAACCGCTGACACCCAGTCGGAAAGAGTTGCCATTTAACAGTTTCCTTCGGTCTGCCACCAGCATATTTTTGCTGACTGCATTCTGCCCATAATAGATGCCGCCCGGCTGCATGATCTCCTGCGTATGGAATGGAATCAATACGGCAGTGGACTCTGTGGTAAGGGTTCGCACGGCATCGATTTTCCGCAGGCCATACGGCAGGACGGTATTCAGTCCATCGACCTGTTGCCATTTCAGGGTTGCCATCTGGCAGAGGTGTTTTCTTGCAATGGAATACAGGGTTTCCGTATCAGAATCCAGTTGTTTCTTGCTTTCTGCCATATGTACCATTGTCAGGATACCGAACATCATCCTCTGGTCCCTGGTAGTCAGATCGTCCAGCATTTCCTTGGTCTCTTTTCTCTGCAGCTCCATGTCATAGGGAACTACGGCTGAAAAGTTATTGTTGGCATTCTGGCGTCTCTGCCAGTTGGTGACGTTTGTCTCCACGCCCAGCAGTCGGTTCTGGATCTCACGCACCGCTTCGTCTGTCGGTACGGGGATGATATCAATGGACAGCATCAGGTTCCTGCCAAGGCTGCACAGTTCGGAGATCATCTCATCCTTTACATAGCTGGCGTAATCTTCCATAAAAAGGACTCTGCCGTACTGCTCGCCCAGCTTGAAATGGTCGTTATGGAATTCCATCGTGTCCGGGCAGATCCAGTCTTTGAAGCTGTGTCCTTTTTTCGCAAAGGCTTTCATGTCAAATGGAAAACTCTGTGGAACGTCTGCCTTGAAAAAGTCCCGGAAGATCTGTAGCCTCTGCTCTGCATCCAGCTCTTCCCCAATAGAGGACAGCTTGGCCAGATGGGTGATGATGTCCGTTCCCACACGTGCGAAATAGGTTCTGGCTTCATCGATGTTTTTCTTGTGGACGCTGATGGTCAGATAGCGTTCCTGGTAGATACTGTTGTTGGTACCGGAGATCTTGGAAAGGAGCATGTCATTGTACTCTTTCCGGTACTCGTCCAGACCGTCCCCTTTCATCGGGATCAGCAGGGACTGCTCAAACTCTTCCTTGTTGATCTTACGATTGTTCAGGGTGATCTTCGCCGTACAGCCAGAATCCAGTGCATTTAAAAGTTCAGAGTAGTCCAGGAACATTTCCGTCTTGTCCGCTTTACTGGCAATGGAATAGTTGATATCCGTAAACCGGAATGTCCTGGAATACTTGCTCTCCACCTGAAAAATACCATCTGGCCAGATCTTGCGAATCGGGATGGCCTGCTGGACAGACTTCGGTACTTTAAATTTTTCCTTGTCCTGTTTCAGTGTCTGACTCAGGGTTTTAATCAAAGGCATCACCCCTTCCTCTTCGCTTCTTTGGTTTCTTCTGTTTCGTCCGCTTCTTTTCCAGAAGTTCCGCTCCGTTTCCCATCATTTTCTCACCCAGCCGCAGGCTCTCTTCCATGCAGGAAAAGTACAGGTTCTCCGACTTAAATACCAGCCGCTTCGGGTACAGCAGTTCGGATTTAATGACTACCCATGCAAACTGTTCTGCCGTCATGCCGTGGTAACGAAAAAAGCCGCAGGCTGCAAAGGGAGCCGCCCCAAGGATGCACAGCCATCCGGTTACCTGTTCCCCGGCATATTTCCGGGTGACAAAATAGATTCCAAGGGCTGCCAGGATCGCCAGTACCGAAAATAAGCACTGCCGGAAGCTTAAGCCCCAGAACATTGACTCCTGATAGTCTCGGATTTCTTTATTCATTTTCACTTCCATGTTGTTTTCTACCTTTCTCTTTGTAATCTCTGTTTTTTCTTTTGTTTCTGTTTTGGTACATCCCTTTGCCGGATGCCATTTCTTTCCATAAATCTTTTTGTTCCTTCCGGATCAAGCTCTGCCAGTTTTTTCAGGTCGAATGCAACCCTCTGGAAGATGCAGTAACCGGAGGATGCGGTATCCGGCTGTATCGTTCCCAGCTTATGCTGCTTTATAAAACGAAGCTTTTCTTTGCTGAAATTGTGGTCGATATAGGCTTCATTGATACCGCCCAGCGAAGCAAAAGGCAGGTTTACCGTAAGGTCTGCAAAGCTTTCCGGGTATCCATCTTCCATATGGTAAAGCCCGATATAGAGATTGTCATCGCTCATGTAACTGTCTACCCTGAGAAATAATTCCTCCCGGCCATACTGCCAGTCGTAGCTCAGTGTCTTTGGTTCTTCCATTTTTTTCGCCTCCTATAATCCCATGATTTCTTTTACGATACGGTCGGATGCCTTGACTGCCCCGACCAGTACCAGCAGGTTAAATACCAGTTCCCCGACGTAATTCCAGACAATGGTCACGGCGGACAGGCTGGTGTCCCCGATGGCCGGCGGACTTGATGCAAACACCGAAAAGATGATGCAGGCCAGTGCGATGATGGCTCCTTCCAGACATACCCCGGCGTAGGAACGGATAAAGTTCTTTCCTACAGACTGGGTTGGCTCCCCGGCAAAGGTTGCCAGCGGAATCGGTGCGATGGCCGTGTACATGTACAGCTTGAACATTCTTCCATATACGGTCAGGATCATTACAAAGGAAAGCACGGTAATTAGCAGACTGCCTAACAGGGTTACGATCCACAAAGGGATGGATTCCAGCATCCCGACCGCTTCGATCTTGTCCACGATCTCCGAGGGCAGTTCCGTTACGGTTCCCCCTGCCATCCCAGAGTGGGACATGATGTTTGTCACGATGCCCTGCACAATGGAAAAGATCGCGGTCAAAAGCTCCATGCCGGACATGACGGCTCCCTGTGCCAGTGCAAAACGGATAAAGGCTTTCACTACATGTTCCGGCTTTTTCATATCCGTGAAGCTCCCACAGGTTTTCACAAGCCCCGCCGCAAAGAACAGAACCAGCAGGCCGTACCCGATGGCTTTCAGTCCACCGTTGATGTTCGTCATCACGCTCCAGATCGCCCCGCCCTTGAAATTCTCCGGGCTTTGCGTCAGCAGTGTCCAGATCTCAGCCAGCTTGTCGCTCCAGGTCTGCAAGGCAGAATTTAGATTCTGTACGATCCAGTTATCACTCAAACAGTTTCACCTCCCATCCTCAAAAGTGAGCAGGGAGCCGGCATTTCGCATGGCTCCCCTTCTGGACTCTTCTCCTATCCCATGATCAGGTCCAGGATCTCTTTTGCAAAGGTAATAATGATACCGCCTGCCAGTGTCAGAAATCCGTTTGCCCTCTGGCTTGGATCGTGGCTCTTTAAGGACAGACCGACCTGCACGATACCAAATCCCAGCAGGATCAGGCCAATGGCGCGGATCAGGGAAAAGATAAACGTGGACAGGTTATTGACTACGGTCAGCGGATCGCCTGCGGCATAAACGCAGGTCGCCCCAATGCAGATCGACAGTACCATGACTGCATACAGAGCAAACAGTTTCTTCTGCCCTCTCTTCATCTTCAGCGGTGCGGTCTCTTTCCTGATTTCTGTGTGTTTCTTATTTTTCAGTAAATTCATTGGCATTCCTCCCATCAAAAAAGCTCCCCGATGATGTCCTCATCCAGAAGCAGTTCGTAATCGTCATATCTTGTTTCGTCAAATGTAAAATCGTCATGCGCCAGCGGTGCTTTCGCATAATTGAACGGGCCGGCACCTCCGTCCTCGGTATACCGGATGTTGGGATGCTTCATCAGGTCATACTTGGCATCCAGTATGGGCCGCTCCCCGCGGATAAACAGAAGTGCATTCTGGTTATCCAGCATACGGACTTCATCCGGCTGTAACAGCTCCCTTCCGCTCTGCTGGAAGTTGGTGGAGTAGCTGCCGGATTTTCCTTTGGTCTGCCCGTAGGTGTTGGTGTCTATGGTTTCTTTCCCCAGTAATTCTGATACATATTTGTGTGTCTCTTTTTCATTGCCGCCCAGGTACAAAAACTCATCGCAGTTGCCCACCAGACTTTCCCAGGAGTCCTTGAACAGAGCCTTTAGTTGGCTCATGTTCTGGATGATGATGCTGCAGTAAATGGAACGGGAACGGCAGGTTGCCAGGATCTTCTCAAACTCATTTGGCAGGGATGCGTTTGGAAACTCATCCATGATGCAGTTGACCGGAACCGGGAGGGCACCGCCATGCACACGGTCTGCCATGTAATAAAGCGTCTGGAAAAGCTGGCTGTAGATCATGCCTACCAGATAATTCAAAGAGGTGTCTGCATCCGGGATACAGCAGAAAAGGGCAACTTTTCTTTCTCCCATGCTGGAAAGATCCAGTTCATCAGTATTGGTCAGCTTGGCGATCTGCGGCAGATTGAAGGCTGCCAGCCGGACACCTACACTGATCAGGATGGACTTGGCGGTCTTTCCTGCCGCCTGCTTGTAAATGTGATACTGCTTGACGGCAATGCTGTCCGGGTCCCGCATCTCCAGACGGTCAAACAAAATGTCCAGAGGGGACTCGTAGTCCTCGTCCTCTTCTTTTACCTGTGCCGAGCCTAACATCTCCATGATCATGGCGAAGTTCTGTTCTTCCGGCGGAGCTTCGTGGAGCAGATACAGCATCAGTGCCTGAAGTAGTGCGGTTTCGCTCTTCTCCCAGAAGGGATCAGAGGACTGGGAACCTTTGGGTGTGGTGTTTTGTATCAGATTGGAAATAAGACGGAGCACGTCTTTGTCATCGTGGACATACTCGAATGGATTGTAGCAAAAAGATGTGTCGGGATTGATGAGGTCAAAGACACGCACCTCATATCCTTTCTTTTCCAGCAGACCGCCTGTCTTTCGGAGCAGCTCGGCTTTCGGATCGGTGATGACCATCGAACAGCAGCACTGCATGATGTTTGGCAGGGCAAAGCCTCTGGATTTTCCTGCACCGGAGCCTCCCACTACGAGAATGTTGAGACATCTGCGGTGCTTGTGGGTGTCAAGGCTAATGCGGAAGTTCTGTGTCAGCAGGATGTTCTGGGAGTACGGCTTCTGGCTATATTTCTTACAGATCTGCCGGGCATCGCCCCATCTGGCAGAGCCATGTTCTTCCCCTCTGCGGTAGTTCTTCTGACTGGAATAAAAAATGCCGATCCCGGCTGCGTAAAGTAACGTGCAGACCAGCATCGACTTGATGGTATATTCCGTATAATGAAACTGGAAGGGATGGTTCAGCTTTTCTGTGAGAACCTCCATCAGCTCGAAAAGATTCCTGCCCGGCTGGATGGCATCCGCAAGCAGGATTGCTACCCACCAGATGACAGGCAGTCCGGCAAGCCAAATCACCCAGTCTGACTTCCGGCTGTTTGTTACCGGGATTGCTGCTGTTTGGGCCTCTCTGCTCTTGGCAGGTCCGTAATGTTGAAGCTGTCCACTCCCGGAACGAGGGCAAGACTGCTTCCATTCTCCCAGTTTACGTGGATCTGCCCTGCATCGTCTACCATATCCACCTTACCTTTTAAGCCGGGTGGCATGTGGCTCTCCCCCTCCATGCTGTTAAGCGTGACCTCGGTTCCCGGCGGATATCTTCTCCGCATGGCTTCTATTCTTTCTTGTGTCATATTTCTGTATATTTGTACCACATCCTTTCTTCATCTTCCCCTTCCACGGTATGGGCGGTATCTGGATTTCATGATCTTTAACAGGACGCTGTCGATCCCATCGGAATAGCGTCCGTTTTTCAGGTATGTGTCCCGGAGCTGGTTTAAGGCTTCCACGGATTTGCTGTGTTCGGCTTCTGTCAGGTAGAGCTTTCCCTCTTCCTGCTCTGCCAGCTTCAGAACCAGATCCCGTGTGGTATCCACCGGAAGCCCCTGTTCTTTTTCCTGCCGGAACACTTCCCGGAGTGCATGGATCAGCATGTGGTTCATGATCCGGTCCATCTTTACATATCGCATTCTTGTCATAGGCGAGCCTCCTTTTTTCCTCTTTTTCTCAACCACAACATACCACACTTCCTCCCGGAAAGCTACTGCAAAAGAGCCGGAAAAGCCCCTTTTTATCAGCGTTCCGGAGACTTTTTACTCTTGGCAGGTTTCTCCGTTTTTTCCTCCGGGATGGCAAATTCATCGGTCATAAATTCCTGCTCGCTTTTGCCAAGGCTGCGGTCTACCTGCTTGCCAATGGAATAGGCTGCACTCTTTACATCCTGGATAAAGGAGCGGAGTTCTTTCGGATCTTTCTGTCCGAATGCCTGCATCTGGCATACCTTGTCAAAGGAAAAACCGGAGACATCCACGCCGTATTTCTGTGCTGTCACATACGCCGCACAATAGGCCTGTGCCGATACCCCTGCCCGGCTGTAGCTTCCATCGTGATGGTCAAGGGATGCACAGGCCAGCTCCCGGCTGATGGAATGGAACGTTGCATTTTCGCTCATGCCATTTCGGACATAGATCGTCCGCTTGTTCGGGATGTACTGTGCCTGTACCTTATCCGGCAGATTGTCTGCGATCTGAATCCGTACCTCGCTGTCGGTCAGCAGTGCTTCCATCAGCTGGTCCATCGGCTTTGGCTCTGCCTCTTCCGGCTGCTTGGTACGGATCTGGCTGATGTCATAGGCTTTCTGGATGGAGTACCCCTGCTGGATGACACCGTCCTTTTCATATTCCTGTCCGACAATGAAGTTGTATCCCTTGCTTCCGGTCTTGACTACCTTGCCTTCTTCCTTCCATTTTTCAAAGGTCTTGACCTGCCGGATCTCCGGATTCTGTGCATAAAGCAGGAACAGGTTGTCTGTCCTCTGCGGCTTGCACCGTCCCATAAAATCAAGGAATCCTTTTAAGGAGTCCCCATTCTGGAAGACCTCCTGTGCCTTTCCATCGATCATACCCCAGATTTCTTCCCTCTCCTGCTTTTTCTGTGCGGCATATTCTTCTTTCGATAACCGCTGGGCGGACTGCTCCTGCGAGTCCTGCCCTAAAAATTTTGTCAGGTCCATCTCCTACCTCGCTTTCACCTTTCGTTTATTTCTTGCTTTCTTCTGCGTTTTCCTTGGTCCACGGTTCTTTTCCCGGCTCCGCTTCTGGGATTCCTCTGCTTTCTCCCGTTTGATGTTCTCCAGCTCCCGGCGGACACTGGGACGCTCCTGTTCCCTCTGCCCTGCATCAGTCCCTTTTTCCTGCCCGGTAGAAATATTTCTGCTGTGCAAGGAAGAGCCGGACAGATTCTCTTCCCCCTCTTCCTGCACCGGGATAAAATTTTCCGGTTCGGAAAACTCCTTTTCGGGATGATTCTGGTTCTTTTCCTCTTCAGAAAAGTCCATGTCACCGACCTGGAATGCTTCGTCCAGATCGCTGATTTCAAACTGCACCTCGCCCTCTGGCATCTGCACAGTTTCCTGTACTGCTTCGGTTTCCGGTGCTTCCATTCCGGCGGTTACCTCATGGACAGCTTCCCCGACTTCGCTCCTTACAAAATCAAGGTTCATCTTATCCATGACACGGTTGACTTTGGCTGCATCATCGGCAAAGACCATGACCTCGCTCATCTCCGGGTTCTTTTTATCCCGGATGATCACATAGAGCAGTCCTCGTTTCCTGCCCTCACTGCAGAATTCACGCAGGCGGTCAGATGGCACAGTGAAGAACTTCAATGGCTTGTTCTCCTTTAACATCCGCACCATTCTGGTCTTGCCCCTCGTTTTCTTCTGGTCTTTTAATACGGCGGCAACAAATACCGCCAGATGCTTTGCCAGCGTACCCGAAAGCCTGAGCCCGTGGTCCACGCCGTCCAGGGAATACCGGACGATCTGGTCCGCCGCATCGCCTCCATAATTCATGTTGTTCACCTGCTTTCTGTTCTCGGTTTTCTGTTTTTCTCCGTCTGTTCTTCTTCCTGTCTCTGGATCTGCTCTGCCAGACGCATCTTTTCTTCCATCTCCTGGGACTGCTGTTCGATCCGGATACAAATGCGGATATCCTTTCGAAGTGGCTTCAGTTCTTCGGTGATCTGACCGATCCTGACACTGTCCGGTTCGCTCCGGTAGAGCCGCTTCCGCTCTTTCGTGAGTGCCTGTACCCTCTCTTCCAACGATGTGCGGTAGGCGAGTAGCTCTTCACGGGTAGTGATCTGATGCTTCTGTAGAAATTCCATCTGCTCGATCCTGGCATCCAGTTTTCGGATGTCTGCCCGGAGCACCGGGGAAATCCTTTTCGGCTTCTGCTTTAGGGCACCCATCTGGTACAGATAGGAATAGTACAGGGCCTGTATCCCTTTTAACTTCTTTTTCGGGGATCTGAAATCTCCTTCTTTTCCAGCAGGTATCCTGCTCTTGGGCTGCAAGATCCACTGCCGGATGCTCTCTTCCGAGTAATGCTTCCCAAGGCTCCGCAGACGGATATACCGTTCCATCCCCGGTGCTTTTAATGCAATGTACTTCCGGTTCAGCTTCCACTGGTATCCCCTCTGCTTCATCTGTTCCAGAAACTGTTTCCATGTGAAGCTCTCTGCCACAGCATCCCGGATGTCCAGACGGATCGAGGTTCTCCAGGTCGGCTTTCCGTCCTGTTCTGCCATCCACTGTGCATAGGATTTCCCTTTGCCGTTTTTCGGTTCGATGACAGATAAGCCGTATTTCAGGCATAAGGCATCCGAAGCTTTCCTTACATCCTCATAGTAACTCCTGCTGTTGCTGTGGTACTTTTTCCCATCTTCCATGCTCACGGAATTAAACACGATGTGGTTGTGGTAATGCTCCGTATTCAGATGGGTGGTGATGACTGCTTCGTATTTTCCCTGAAGGAGCCTTTCTGCCATTTCCATGCCGATCTGGTGAGCAAGCTCCGGGGTGACTTCCCCTTTGACAAAGCTCTGCACCAGATGGTACCCCTGTACTCCGTCCATCTTGTGGTATCGTTTCTTCGTAGCTACCATATCTTGATAGGCAGTCTCACAGACGCAGCCGATGGCATCCTCAAAAACGGAACGCTCCGTCTTGTCCCGATTCATGGCGTAATCGATGGCTTCTTCCAGAGAGCCGGCACTCTGCCCTTTCTTGGTGGTCTTATCCTTGTTTCGGATGTACGTGATGGAATTGTCCAGACGGCTGACCGGGATGATACTGGTGTATGCCATCGGCTACCATTCCTCTTTGACCAGCCTCCATGTCTCTTTCGTCATGCGGAGCATTTCCCGGATACTCTCTTCCCCGGCCATCCCACAGCCGTTGGCTACATGGGCAAGCTGATTGGCGTTGTTGCACAGACCGGATATTTTCCGCAAAAGCTCCGTATGATGCTCACAGGGTCTTGCCCGGACTTCGCCACCCATGACAATGGAACGGATGTATTCCTCACGGGACAGGCCGCTTTTTTCTACCTGCTCTTCCAGAAAACGCAGCTCTTTTGCATTGAGGCGGACTGGTATCACATGGTTCCTTTTTCTCATCTCTTCACCTGCTTTCCAACGGGTTATTGGTTGCGTCATTACATTTCACGATTTTTCCAGATCAGGAAACCTGCCAGGACGCCGATGGCTACCGCTGCAGCAATGATCTTTTTCTTCATATGGGCCTCACCCCCTTTCCGATACCTGGCACAGCTCCATCGGGGCGAACATGATCCCTCTCTTTTCCATCTCTTTTGCGAATTCCAGGAGGTTCCATTTTTTCCCATCAATCATAGCAGAATCGGCATCCAGATAGTGGCAGGTGGATACGTTCCGCTCTCCATTTGGGGCATTCTGCACAAGGCTTTCCCCGTCTGCCAGACGGAACAGTTCCTCTCCCTGGCTGTTTACAAAACAGATGCACACGCCGTGGTCAATGATCTCCTTTGGTTTCATCCGGCACCGCTCCAGTGCCTCATCCTCACGTTTTCCAGCTATGAAAAGACACATTGCAAAAACGCCCATTACTCCTCCGGTCATTGTGCCAAGTATAAATCCCAACATTTTTTCGTTCTCCTTTCGTCTGTTTACGGCTCGGTATGGGGGATTGGGGTTCTCCCCAAAGTGCGTTTGGATATCCAAACGCTATGCTTGCAAAACCAGTCGCATCCGGTTTCGTCCCCTCTGAACCAGTCGTTTTTCTGAATCATTCATTTTCCTTGATTTTGCTCAACCCATCCAGTGTGGTACAGATGATATGGAGTCTGTCAGCCATGCTGATCTCCGTGTTCATCGTCCCGGTGGTCTCTTTTCCGCAGACAACCACCATCCTGCACCGCCTTAAGATCTGGTGGGACATTCTCCGCATGGCCTGCATATCCTCTGCATCCCCGTCATCAAGGAATGGGGAAAAGCTGTACTGCGAGCAGATCGGCACATATCCCAGTTCGTAGATCTTCCGGCAGTACCGCTGTACTTTGGTCTTTCCTTCTTCTGCAGAACAGCAGACATAAGCAAGTGCCTGTTCCAATACGACCATCTCCTTTCCTGGCCGGACAGGTTTCCTCTGCCCGGCGTTTTTCCAAAAAGAAACACCCACAAAGCATTCCGCTCTGTGGATGTCTTGTGGACATCTGGATTCTTTTCTTCTCTTTTTCAGATGTCTGCCAGACATCCGGCTACTGTGGTTCTTTGTTTTCCGCTTCTTCCCCAGCTTCCAGTGCAATGCGGACACGGTCGCTTCCCAGCTTATAATACGCATCGGTCACTTCAATGCCGACTGCCTGAAACCCCGACTCTGCCGCCGCAAGGATGGTAGTACCAGCTCCGGCAAACGGGTCTAAGATCAGGCCGCCCGGCTCACAGATCTGGATGACATCCTTCATCAGCTGGAGCGGCTTTTCTGTCACATGGATGCGGTTCTGGGGATTCCCATAACGGAACACACCCGGAAGGCAGGACACCGGGCGGTTGATCGGCATCGGTCCGTTGCTTCCCCATACAATATATTCTGCCTGCTGGCGGAATCTGCCTTTCTGCGGACGGGAGTTCCCCTTGTCCCAGACGGCAGTCCCTCTCCAGATCCACCCTGCCCACTGGAGGGCATCGGTGATGGACGGATACTGTCTCCAGTCAATAAAGAGGCAGATCGGAGCCCCTCTCTTGCAGGCTTTCCGCACATCGTACAGCCATTCTGCCATCCAGTGGGTCCAGGAACGCTGGTCTTTATTATCCCCATCAAAATCCGGCAGGGCATTTTCTGCTTTCATGCTGCTGTACTTCTGGTTGGTAGTTCGGTTGCGTTCGTTCTGCTTGGTTCCCCCGGACGCATAGGGCGGATCGGTTATAACTGCATCAAAGATCCCCGGCTGGAATCCTTTGACCAGTTTTAAGGTATCTCCATGCAGGATACGCCAGTTCTCCCCTCCGGCAGACTCATCCGGCACACAGTCCGGTTTTAAAAGATCTTCAAGTTTCAGGGTATTTCCCATAGGCATCATCCTTTCGGTCGCTTATTTTCCAGATTTCTCTGGAAGTGCTTTTCTTTATGGAACTGCTCATCGGCAGGTATCCTCTTTTTTCAGTGTTTCTTTTCTTGGCGTTCTGGGCTGTTCACGGTGGTCCGACAGCTCGGTTTCCACGTATTCGCTGATGATTCCCAGCGCTTCATAGTAATTGCTGCTCTTGTGGACACGATCCGCCATTTCGTTGGCCTGTTCGGACATCCCGGCACGTCTAAGCAGTCTTGCGGCATCCCCAAGGATTGAGAAAATATTTCCGTCATGCCCTAAGAGCTTAAGTTCTGGACGGGACGGCTTTTGTTCCGGCTGCTTTTCCTGCACACCGTTTTCCGGTGCTTTCACCAGTATCTGGAAATCCGAGCCGGCACCAACATAGAAATGTAAGTATAATTCACCACCGTCTACCTTGATCTCCCGCTGTTCCATACTTTCTCCCCAGCCATCGCTGTACTGCCCTCTCAGATACTGCCCCACCACACGGTATTCCTCTGGTGTCAGATTCTCCCGGAGTGTCAGGTTTGCACAGCCATATAAAACGCCCTCCTGTTCCTTTACCGCCATTGTAATGCGTTCCACTTTTTCCTTAATGTCCTTGTTTTGGTCAAAATAATCGATCAGGTTGCATGGCTGGTTGTCAGGCATACCGAGCCGATTGATCTCGTCAACCTTTTCTGCGATGGATGTCTGATACTGCACCAGGTCAGGTCCTTCCAATGGCTCCGCATCATCCAGATCCACAATATCTGAATAGTCCGGAATAAACTCTGCCATCAGAGGTGACAGCATTTCCACTTCTATTTTATCTTTCAAAGCATCACCTCGCTTCCCTATTCTGCCGTTTCTCCGGTGTACGGGCAGCCATTTTTGCCATGTCTGCCCAGTCTGCCCCTTCGATTTCCGGCAGGTTCTCGATGATCCGATAGCTTCCCTCGTAGGCTTTTCGGATATGTTCACACGCCCACCGTCCGGCAAAGTCATTGTCGGTACACACTTCGATCTCGGTGATCTCCGGGTGCTGGGACAGAAAATGTTCCAATGCCTGCGGCTTTTTCATGCTCCGCTGGCTCTGCCCTTCTTTTGGTGCGCTGATCCCGCCAAGCTCCAGACGGTACTTATCCCGGCTTCCCTGTTCCAGTGTCATGTGAGCCAGCACATCCACACAGGCTTCATAAACGGCAACCCGTCTGCATCCTGTTTGTGCCGGAACACAAAAAGCGTATGCCTTTTCGCTTCCAGCCTGTTCCATCTTAAAAGCCTTTCCGCTGGCATCGTAAATCCCACGCAGGAAAGCATATCTTGCCACCTGATTTTCGTCCCGGCCTACGAACACAGCATTGTGATAGGGCAGGCTCTCATAGAGGATTCCCAGATGAACACACTGCTGTAAGACCTCTCCACTGATTCCGCGCTCTTTCAGATATCGGAACACCCTGCGGCAGTCCGGGCTGGCTGGCGGCAGGACAAACAGCTTTTTGGGCTTTGTCTCCACAGGCGGAGGGATGTAGGTGGGATACTCATCTTTCAGCATTTGCACTGCCTCCAGAAAGGAACACCCATCTACATGGATCAGGAAATTTAAGGCACTGGTTCCCCCGATATCTCTGGATTTCCAGTGCCACTGGCTGGTGAGCTCGTTGATTTTAAAGCTATCGTGGTCTGTCAGCTCCCATTCATTTCTGGCTGAAGATTTTTTCAGGCGGTTCGGCTGGTATTTCTTCAGGTACTCAATGGCGGTGATTTCCCTTGCCCGTTTGATCTCTTCTTCCGGAATCCACGGCATTACATCACGGTATCCCGGAGCTGCTCTGCCTTATCCGTTTTCTCCCACGGGAATTCCTTTCTTCCAAAATGCCCGAACACCGCACTCTGTCGGTAGATTGGCCGCTTCAGGTGCAGGGTGTCACAGATCTGGCTTGGGGTAAGCCCGAACACCAGAGGGATCGCTGCGGCGAGGCAGTCATCCGCACAGATCTTTCCCGTTCCAAAGGTATCCACCTGCACCATGACTGGCTGGGCAACCCCGATGGCATAGGCAAGGGACACCTGGCATCGGCTGGCAAGTCCGGCAGCTACCATGTTTTTGGCGATGTAACGGGCCATGTACGCCCCGGAACGGTCAACTTTGGAACAATCCTTCCCGGAGAATGCACCGCCGCCATGCGGTACCAGGCTGCCGTAGGTATCCACCATTAGTTTCCTTCCGGTCAGTCCGGTGTCTGCATCCAGACCTCCGCACACAAATCTGCCCGATGGGTTAATCAGGATCTTGGTATCCTCATCCGGTGGCAGCATACGGAGTGCCGGGCGTAACACTTTCTCCCGGATCTCATGCTCCAGCTTCCGAAGAGATTTTTCCTTTTCATGCTGACAGGACACAACGACCGTATCCAGACGGACAGGTCTGTCATCTTCGTATTCCACGGTCACCTGTGCCTTTCCGTCTGACAGGATTCCCGTGATATATCCACTTCTGCGGCTTGCAGACAGTTCCCTCACAATGCGGTTCGCCAAAACCACTGGCATTGGCATGAGCTGCGGCGTCTCATCACAGGCGTAGCCAATCATGATGCCCTGATCCCCGGCACCGCTGGCAAGTCCGCTCTGAACAGAAACAGTCCCTGCTCTGCGTTCTCTGGATCTCTCCACTGCCCCGGCGATATCCGGACTCTGTTTGTGGATGAGGGCATCCATGTGGATTTCCTCTGCTTCATAGCCTGCACTCTCCAGCACCTTTTTGATGATTTCAAACACCTGTGGCTCAAATCGGCTGGTAATCTCTCCTGCCACAATGATGTTCCCTTTGGTCGCCAGCACCTCGCAGGCCACCCTGGAATTTTCGTCCTCTTTCAGACACGCATCCAGAATGCTGTCTGCGATCAGGTCGCAGAGCTTATCCGGATGTCCTTCTGTTACGGATTCTGCTGTATAAAATCGTTTCATAATCGTTACCATCCTTTCCAAGTAAATAATAACGGCAGGAAACGCTCCTTTCTGGAACACTTTCTGCCGGATCTGGGTTATAAGTTGTCTCACATTCTGCACTTTTCTGGTACTTTCAGACACTTTTTTCAACCTAAATACTACCAATGCACACCCTTACATAATCCCCCTGTTTTGAACACATCCCTGCCCGTGCGGTCATTATTTGTCTCATTTTCTGCACTTTTCGGGTACTTACGAACACTTCTGACTCCACACTGCCCCGGAAACCGGCACCGCCAGGACGATGTTCCTGGCACCTCTCCATTCATATGAACACGTGACGAGCGTCAAAACCTTATCGTATATACACTTCAGGTAATCATCTCCGGTTTCGAACACTTCCCTCTGCTTAGCTGCTTTTAAGTACTCCTGCACTGCCGCCACATCTGGAAGTTTCTGCTGGAACGGGAACAAATTCCTGTCTGCTTTCAGCACCGTGACAATTCGATATTCCTGAATGCTATCCTCTGTCTGAAGATAAGCAAAGGGATGCTCCTGATAATATGTTTCATCTGCATAGAAATCCAGATTTCCGAACATTGCCCCACTGTTCATGTTGTGACCGTAAATGATAAGGTTCCGACTTTCAGACACTTTGCAGTCTGCCTGTAAAAACAGGCTTCCGTTGATGTCATATTCCTTTTTGTAATTCCGTTTCAGGTAAAACTCCCCATTCTCCTGTTCGGACTGAAGCACCGGGTAATCGATTCCGGTATCTGGTATCGTCAGCCATCCCTGCACATCCAGGTATTGTTTCCGAAGAGTAACAAGGTCTACCGTAGCCACCGGGCATTTTCTTCCAGCTGGTTGGTCTTTCTTTTCAGAGCCTGAGGCTCCCGGAGCTTCCGGCTCCGGGAAATTCCCTTTCAGCTCTGCCACCAGCTTTTTGTTTTCCATTGGAAGATATACCATGTGGTAAATCAGAAATCCGGCACTTAAGAAAAGAGCAGCAAGACATACCGCTTGAAAAAGTTTTTTCACGATTTTCATCGTTCCTGTCCGGCTTTTCTCTTCTTTGGCTGACTCTTCTGTGTCTGTCCCGGCACAGGCGGTTTCCTTGCTGCTTTCAGGATTGGTTCTGTTGGGATCTGATTCTGCCTGCAGCCCTTTAAGATTCCGGTCAGGTACGACCGTCCGGGCGGATTAAAGTTCTGCATGTAATCTTTTGTCATGATATAGACAATGGCTTTGATCTCTCTTCCGCCTTTATTCTTGACGGTGATTTCCTGTTTGTCGTAAAAATCAGGATAGCCTTCATAAAGATCCAGGCTCTTTTCGCAGTCCCCGGTCAGTGACCAGAGGACGCCGTCCACATGGCTTCCCTCTTCCGGGAAGATGGTGGCAAGACCGCTTCCTGCGGCTGCAAAGGTCAGCCGATACCCCTCCAGGCGGACGGTTTCTACCACCTCCGCCTTTGGGCACCGATATGCCATCTGGTCCAGATCCATGTTGCTTCCATACGCAAAATATAATTGTTTCAGCCTATCTGCCCCCTTTTTTCTTCTTTCTTCTGGATGCCACACCCATGCCGATCAGACCGCCGGTGGAAAGGATCAGGCACAGGGCCGGAATCCAGAGGTTGGTGTCATCGCCTGTTTTCGGGTTACTTACAGACGGGGTGTCCTCCGGCAACTTCTCGTTCGTCACTTTCTGGATGACTTCAATCACTGGGGTTTTGTCATCTACATAAGTAAATGTCACTTCATGCTTGGTCTCATCCAGCTGATATCCTTCCGGTGCTTTGGTCTCAACCAGATAATAAGTGGCTGCCTTATCAAATTTGCCATCCTTATAAGTTCCGATTGCAAGCAGTCCGCTGGTTGCATGACCGTTTTCATCAGTGGTCAGGGTTTCTACCACTTTGCCATCGGCATCCCTCAATTCAAATTCCGCACCTTTCAGTGCAGCTCCGGTATCCTTGTCCGTTTTCTCAATGATCAGACGTCCCTTTGCGGTATCATCTTTCATGGCTACCTTCTGGATCTCTGCGGTGTCTGCCACCTCGAAGGTGATCTCTTCCGAAACGACATAACCGTTTGGAGCCTGCTCTTCTTTCAGGGTGTATTTACCGATTGGAAGTTTTTCGATATAATGCGGCTCTTTACCGGAAGTCCAGGTTTCTACGATATTGCCATTTTCATCTGTGATGGTCAGTTTGGCTCCTTCGATCTCATTATCTCCGGTAATATCCGTTTTGCTGATCTCCACTTTGGTCACATCATCTTCCATTACCTGTTTCTGGATCTCTACAGTATTCTCCACGGTGAATGTGATGCTTTCCGCAGTGGCATATCCATCGGCCGGCTTGGTTTCTGTCAGGGTGTACGATTTTCCTACAACCAATTCTTTGATGATGTGCGGCTCCTTGGTGGATGTCCATTCCTCAACAACAGCCCCGTTTTCATCCGTCAGCTGTAATCTGGCTCCCGGCAGTTCCTCGCCTGTGGTCAGATCGGTTTTGGAAAGTTCCACGGTTGTCGGCTCATCTTCAAATACGAACTCATAGGACACTTCTGCTTCTTTGTCTCCCTGGTACTCAAAAACAAATTCCTGTTCTTCTCCGGTAGTGACAAATCCATCCGGTGCATACAGCTCCTTCACATAATAGGTTCCGTCAATCGGCAGGTCTGCAATAAAGGAAATCTTTCCATCTACATCTGTTGTTTTTAACTCGATCAGGGTATCTGCTTCCATCAGCACCTTTCCAGATGCGGACAGGATGTCGTTCCTAGTGTACAATCCAAAGATGCCGCCTTTTAATACACGGTCGGTATCCTTTTCTTTCTTCAGGACGTTCACTTTCACCTTCTGGCGGTTGTTCTGCCAGTCCTCATCGTATACGACAACCGGGGTATCCTGATCGCGGTAGGAAAGATCTACATATCGTGGTTCTTCATCCAGGATATAACCATATGCTGTGCCTACCTCTTTGACATAATATTTTCCAACCGGAAGGTCAGATACTTCTGCAACACCGTTTGCATCGGTAGTTACAGTTGCTACCAGTTCGTCCTTGGAATAATAGTCCGGGCTTACGCCATCAGCTGCTTTGATATCTTCGGCAGCACGGATTTCGAAGGTAACGTCTGTCAGGCTTCCTGTAATGTACTCAAAGAAATGTTCCACAACACCTTTGACGTTATCCAGCAGGGTGATCTTATCAAGGAATTCGCCCTTCTTGTTTACGATCAGCAGTGCTTTCGGTACATGGTCCTGCATTTCCACTTTCTGTATTTCTGCGGTATCCTCGATGGTGAATTTCACATCCGTAGTCTTTAAATAACCATGCGGTGCAAGGGATTCACGGAGGATATAGGTTTTTCCAACAGTCAGATATTTGATCACATGAGGCTCATCCTTTACGGAAGTCCAGCTGTCGATCACGTTTCCATCCTCATCCAGAACAGAAAGGGATGCTCCGTTCAACTCCACGCCTGTGGTCAGATCGGATTTTGTCACCTCGATGGTCGTCGGCTGGTTCTTCTTAATCGATTTCAGTTTAATGGTCTGGATGTCTTGTCCCTGATAGGTGGCATCAAATTCCAGTACCTCATCAGAGGATACAAAACCGTCCGGTGCAGAAATTTCTTTTACATAATAAGTTCCAAGCGGCAGGTCCAGGGTGAAGTGTGCCTGTCCCTTTTCATCGCTTGTAATCTCCTGTAATAAGGTGTCCGCTTTCACGATTACATTGTCATCGGATTTGATCTCATTCTTATTATAAAGACCAAAGACGGCTCCAGCTACCACGCTTCCGGTTTCTGCATCCTGTTTTTCCACGGTGATGCTTACCTTCTGGCGTTCATTGGTAAATGTCACTTCTTCGTCTACAACCGGGGTATCCTGTCCGGCATAGGTAAAGGTTACCTCTTCTCCTTTGGCATTCCAGGTGTATCCTTCCGGTGCTTTTTTCTCTTCTACACGGTATTTTCCGAGCGGAAGATTCTCGATTACGGCACTTCCGGTTTCATCGGTCGTTACCGTTGCCACCAGTGTGTCCTTGGCATATTCCAGATAACGGTTGCCGTTCTCATCTGTCTGATGGTCTGCGGTATAGATATCCTCGGAGGCGTAAACTTCAAACACGGCTCCTGCAAGGCTGGCTTCCTCATAAGTAAAATCTTTATCAAAACCTTTGACTACTTCGCCTTCCTTGTGGATGGTCAGTCTGCCTTTTGCCGGGTGGTTCTCGAATTCCACCTCGATGATCAGGTCACCGCTGACCGGATCTTCCTGGTATGCGGTATCGCTGTCTACCTTGATTTCCACGGTATTGGCACTGTGGGTGTATCCATCCGGTGCAGTCACTTCTTCGATGCGGTAATTTCCACAAGCCAGATTCTGTGGCAGGATCAGGTATCCATTCTCATCCGTAAAATAAGATTTATGTACCGTAGTAGATGGGTAAGTGGTCACCTGTTCCACATATTTCTTGTTATCCAGATTGTATACTTTAAACTCGGTATTCGGAACCAGGACAGATTTCTTTGTCTCGTCATCTTTTTTGACGATCTTTAATTTTGCTTCAAACTCTTCGTCCAGAAGCACACGCCATACCTGCGGCTGATCCGGATTGTTTTCCGAGATCACAACCTTAAAGTCATCGACTAGTTTGAAGTTGTGCGGTGTGGTGGTCTCCCTTACAATGTAGGTTCCGTATGCAAGCGGAATGGAGCATGCATATCCACGCTCATCCGTGAACATTTCTGTCTGTCCGTCTGCGGTCAGCACGACCGGAGTAGCAGATGCAAAGTCATAGGAACCGTCCTTATTTTTCTTCAGGCTGCTCTCCAGATATGCACTGAATCCCACACCTTTTAACAGATCGGCATCGGTCTTACCATTGTTGGCTGCTTTAATGACCTGGAACGGCTGTTTGATCACATCTTCCAGAGAAGTTGCGGTACGTTCTACCGTCTGAACCAGATCTCCCTCGTCATTACACTCCAGATCATGTTCTTCCGTGTCTGCCAGATATCCGACAGGCGGAGTCAGTTCTTTAACGTAATACTTTCCGAGATAGAGGTCTGCGACTTCTGCATTTCCCTCTGTATCCGTAGTCAGGGTTGCAATCTGTGTTCCTGCCGGGTAAAGAACACCTGTCTGTCCATCTGGATGTACGATATCTTCACGGGCATACAATCCGTAAACAGCACCCTCAAGTGTTGCATCTCCCTGTGCGGTCTTTCCGGTTTCGGAATCCTCTTTTACCAGTTTGATCTTCGCATTGATCCGCTCATTCTGGAACGTATGGTTGAAAGAAACCGTTGCCTCTTTGTCTGTTGTGTACTGGAAGGTAAAGGAGTACACATCCTCGCCGTTTCTCACATATCCAGCTGGTGCACCCAGCTCTTTCATGTAGTAGCTGTTGGCGATTGGCAGGTCTGCCTGATATACGGCTTTTCCGTCTGTTCCGGTCACTGCTTTCTCAATGAGAGTATCTTTCTTGACCACAATGGTTCCGTCCGCTGCTTTGATGTCATTTCCGGCATACAGACCATAAGTGCCGCCCGGAAGATATTTCCTGGTTTCTTTATCCTGTTTGTATACACTCACGCTTGCTTTCTGGCGGTCATTTTTGAATGTCACGCTTCCCATGACCTTTTCCACATTACTTCCGGCATAGGAAAGGGTGATCTCCTGGCTTTCACCAGTGCATACCAGATTTTGTGGTGCCTGCATTTCTTTTACCACATATTTCCCCAGATATAGCTTATCCAGTGTGGCACTTCCGTCATCCCCGGTGGTGAGTCCGGCTTTCACCAGTGCATCTTTTTTGTAGATGATTGTTCCGTCTGCGGATACAATGTCCTCTGCAGCATAAACGTTGTAAACCGCGCCTTTTTGTTTCTGCTCTGTATAAACAAAGGAAACACCATCATCGGTCACCTTTGCTCCGGTCAGGACTTCGCCTAATTTGTAAACGGTCAGGCTTGCCATCTGCTCTGCATCGGTAACGGTCTGTTTTACGGTATCCCCGATGACCAGTTTCACATCGTAGGCTTTGGTATCCAGCAGATATCCGTTTGGTACGGAGATTTCTTTCAGGTATACGGTATCCTGTGTTTTGGTGATCGTAACGCTGGAAGCTCCGTTGGCATCTGTGGCCGGCATCTTTGTGATCAGGTTCTTTCCATCCTTGTCACTGTAAACGCCATAAACTGCACCTGCGATGGCTTTGTTGCTCTTACGGTCTTTCTTTACGATCTCCAGAGTTGCCTGTTTTACCCATGATACTTTAAAATCTACATATTTCTCATCGGTCACACCCTCGCCAAATACCAGGGCAAGGTCCTGTGTCTCGCTTCCGGTTGTGATCTTATAAGCGGAATAATCTTTGATGATGCTTCCCTTCATGGTGACAGACCATTCCCCTTTGACATCCACTGCCTGTGTCAGCGGTGCAGATAAGTAGAATTTGGTACCGCCGCAGATCTCCACGGATGCACCTGCACTGCTTGTTTTTCCCGTTGTCACATTATGCAGTTTGACACCGGACGGCAGCTTCATGGTGATGGTCTGCAGTTCGGATGCCTTGAAGGTGATCTCTTCTGTTCTCTGGCTGTTGCCGCTGATATATGCGGTAACATTTGCATTGGAGAAACTCATGTCCACTTCCGGTATCTCCGGCTGGCTCATGCAATAATTGTAGAGTTCCATTGCCAGAGCCTGTCCGTTTGCATTCGTACCGGAAAAAGCGTCACTACTGTTATTGGCATAAGACGCAGCCAGATGGACAATGATAAACTGTTTTCCAGCGGAAAAATCAGGATGTTTCTCTGAGAAAAATCCATTTTCGCCGGATGCTTTTGTGCCGTAGTAGCATACTTTTGCCAGTGCTTTGCTGTCACCCAGTTTGGTGATCTTATAGACACCATCCCCAGGTCCTGCCTTGGACGGCTGCACACAGTAGGCAGTTGCAGACACGTTTCCAAATTTTACGGTATATTTATAAGTTACGTAGGAACCCAGACCGTAGTCTGCATAATAGTATGCAGCCCCTCTTGTCACATCTACGTCCTGTGTTGCTCTTGTACTGGTATTGACTGCAGTGAATGAAACGGTTTCCCCATCTTCCATTGCCATCAGGTCAATATCCTGTTCCCCTGCCTGCTCCAGAACATCGCTGAGTGTCAGCCCGGATTCTTCATCGGTTGTATTTTCCGTTTCGGATTCCTCTAATGGAGCATCAAACTCGGATTCGGAAAGTCCGTCCTGAAATTCGGGTTCTGTTTCTTCCGGTTCTTCTGTTTCAGATTCAGCTGTCTCCGGCTCAACAATTTCTGTCTCTACAGGCTCTGTCTCAGTTTCTTCCTGCGAGGCAGCTTCCTCATCATCAGAACCTGTATCCTCTTCTGTAACTGCCTGTTCTGTCTGTGGTTCACTCTGAGACGCTGCCACAGGCTCTTTTACGATCAGGTTTCTCCCAATCTGATAAACCGGGTGGTTCTGGTTGACTGGCTCCACATAATAAACGGCATGGTAAGTGTCTGCATGGCTGGTGCTGAAACTCTCCCCGGCGTCACTCTCTGCTTTCTGGAATGTCACTTTGACTTTGCTTTCGTCCTTGATTTCCAGATTCGTGCGGTCACTGGAAACATCAAACTCCTGTCCGACTTCCAGCTCCAGATTGTTGGCTTTTACCACTTCCTCTTCATCCAGCAGATCTTTTACGGATTCATAAGCTGGCGGTTCTGCCGTTTTCGGCTCTTCCGAAGCATAAACGGTCAACGGTGAAATGACCGTGGATAAGATGGTGACTGCCGCCATCACCCCTGAAAGGATCCGCCTGAATCGATATTTGCTCTTCATGTTTTCTACCTCTTTCTTATTTTTCTTCATTTCTCATAAGAACAGCCGGATGTTCCCACCCGGCCTGTCTGTTCTCGTTATTCTGTTATCTTGCGTCCGCTGTCCGTCCTGGCTTCTGCAGACAGGCATAGGTGCTTTTGTCATACCGCCATGCTTTATCGCCGTCCAGGTTAGCAAGCAGATGCTTCCGCACATTTTTGTATTCGTCCCCGATTAGTCCGAGGCGGAGCAAAAAGGTACGGAATGTAAATGCCGGGTTATCCCCGATCTCCGTCTTTTTGGCATGGGTACAGGACTGGTTGACCGCCTGTGCGGATATGGCAAGTGCCAGCGTAATGTTTGACCGGACTTTTCCTGCATGGAGGGTGCTTTCAAAACAACGCCATTCCAGTGTTCCCTTGGAAAAAACAGCATGTAGATTTAAGGCATAATACCTTGTCCAGTTGTAATGCTCGGAGCTTCCGTCATTTCCCTCATACCATGCCCTTTTGAATTTTTCCATCGTGATGGTGCTGTTTGGCATCCGGCGGATCTTCTCCACTACCATAGGACGGACTTTCTGACAATACTCATCTTCCCTTCTCGTCTGTACATTTAAGGCTTTGAACAGAATATCCTCTTTGCAGTACATGATCGTCAGTGCATTTTTCAGACTCCTTGGTGTATGATTGGATGCGTCCACATGGACATGCATGCCACAGGATGAATTGACAAAAGCACCTGCGTTTTTGACACACCGCACCACTTCCTGGAGTTTCCCCATTTCCGAATATTCCAATTTCGGGGATACCATTTCTGTCGAATAATCTCCATCGGCATCTATTACAGTACCATTTGCCAGCCTTTCACAGTCGATACTGCTGTCCCTTGAAAATTTCCACGTTTTTCCATCTGAATCTTTTACACACCAGGAATCGTAAGAACGGATATGATATGGCTCTGTTCCGAACATTCTTCCAATCGCAACAGCCGCATCATAGCGGCTGATACCTGTCATCTCAATCTCTGTACCAAAATACTGGTCTTTTAGGTCGATCTGCTTCACCCACCCTTCGCTTCTGGAACAGGTGAGCCGCTTTGGATCTCTTCATCTACTGCTTTCAAATTTCTGCCTATTGCTTCAATGACATTGACAGTGACACCATTACCGGCCTGCTTGTAAAGCTGGTTATCCGATGTTTCTTTTTCCATCTTGGAAATCTGACCATCCCGGTATCCCTGCAGCCGCAGACACTCCCTTGGCGTCAGCCTGCGGATTCTGCCGTGGTAAATCACTCCATGACGGTCAGTTGCCGTAATGGTGAACATTGGCTCTTCCGGTTCTTTCATCCTTCTTCCATTCTGGCGGACTTTTTCCCTGGCCGGTGTCAGCACTGCCCTTGGCGGTTCTTCCACCAGCACCCCGGAACTTTCGCCCCTGTGGTTATGGATGCTGGAATCCTGTCTGGTATTCAGACATCTTGCAACGTCTGTCACCAGCGGCGGAGGGGAGATATCTACAAAATGCAGTGTTCCCTGCTGGTTTCCGGTCGTCAGGGTATGGGCGATCTCATGCCCGACTCTTCCCCTGCGGCTGTTGATTCCCGGATATCCGAGATCGATGCTGTCCCCCTCGTAGGCCATCTTGTATCCTTTTCGGGTGTTTTCCTTGATTGGGATACCGACTTCGTATAATCCGGTCTTGCCGCCCATACCACCAGCCCCGCTGGTCAGCGTGCAGCTCAGTCCTTCTTCTGCGTAGACTCTTTCTCCCTGTTTGCCAGCATGGACTTGTATAAGAGCTGTTCCATTTGCTTTTGGGAAAGGTAATATTTTTCCGGCACATCTTCCATCAAGATATCCGACAATATACACCCGCTTCCTTGACTGGGGGACTCCGAAATCCTTGCTGTTAAGCACTTTCCATTCGACATGATACCCCAGTTCAGATAGCGTACTGAGGATGGTGTGAAACGTCCGCCCTTTGTCATGCGAAAGCAGACCGGGTACGTTTTCAAGGAGAAAATACGCAGGTCGTTTGTCTGCAACCAGTCTGGCAACTTCAAAGAAAAGGGTTCCTCTTGCATCGGCAAATCCTTCCCTTCGTCCAGCAATTGAGAATGCCTGGCAAGGAAATCCCGCACATAAAAGATCAAAGTCCGGCATTCGTTCTGTTTCAATATTTCTTGCGTCATTGCAGAACCACTCTCCTTCCGTATCAAACAGCACCCGGTAGTTGTGATCTGCATATGCATCTGCTTCACAGTGTCCGACACAGGTGAAGCCCCCTGCCCTGTGCAGCCCTTCTCGGAATCCTCCGATTCCACTGAACAGGTCAAAAAATCGAATTGTTCCGGCTATCAGCCTCCCTTCGCTGCGAAAAAAACAGTGCAGATTTCTCTGCACCGTTTCCGTCTCTTGGTTTCTGTTTTGTGATGTCTATTCTTCTGATTCCGCTTCCTCTGGCTCAGATTCTTCTGCTTCTTCGGTTTCCAGTTCTGTTGGCTCTGCTTCCGCTGGCTCTTCGTTTTCTGGCTCTGTCGGCTCTTCATCTGCTTCAGCTTCGTCCGGTTCTGTCATTTCTCCGTCTGTTTCAGCTTCCAGTGCTTCTGTCTCAGGCTCTTCTGCTTCAGATTCTGCTGACTCTTCATCCGGTTCTGATTTCGCAGTCTCAGGATCTTCCATTTCTGTTTCTTCGGCTTCCTCTGACTCTGCTTTCCATTTGGCTTCTTCTTTTTCGATTGCATCTTCGATAAGCCAGATTAAGAAGTCTTTCTGTTTCATGCCATTCCTGGCGAGGACTGCTTTCAGTCTGGAAAATAAATCCTCGGTTACCTGTACTGCTACTGTTCTTAAATCTGCCATGTTCGTCTTTTCTCCTTTTCTTGTCATGTGTTCTTCGATTACCATTTCAAGGTATTTTGGTATGCTGATTCCTAACTCTTCGACTTCCAGTTTTAGCTTTTCATGCAGCTCTACCGGGATTTTTCCGCATATGTTTTTCATCTCCATTGTGTTCGTTCTCCTTTCTTTTTTCTACATACAACATACCCTAAAACGTGACAGAAAGCTATTCACAATACCCAACGAATATGAAACCTTCAAAAGCACCCAAAGGATGCAGATCTAATAACATTCAATAGGCATCACCCCTTTCAAAAATCCGTGATTTATACTAATTTGACTGCTTGAAATTTGGCTATTTTATCACCAGGAAAGACTTGACTTTTTCAGAATGCATCCTCAAGCCCGGAGAGAAAATCCAGCATCTGGGACGGGATTTCTTCCTTCTTTGAAACACTTTCCCCGGAGCCTGAAATGGAAACACCTGCCAGTTCTTCCCGGATTGCCTGCCGGATACTTTTCTCCAGCTGGTTGTTTTCCTGATCTTTTAAGATCACTTGAACCAGATAGCTGCTCTTCTGCCCATCCGGAACACTTTGCAGGATCTCCCATGCCTTTTTGTGGTCCGGGTTATCAAGGTTCAGGCGGAACGAGAAAACGGGTCTCTTTACTTCGCGCACATCTGCCCCACAATCCGCTCATAGCCGGAAGCGTTGGCGTGTACGTCTGTCAGGTAAACCTGCCGACACAGCCCGTCCTGCGGTGTCACGTGCCGTTTCAGAATGCTGGCTCCGCCGCCCATGATCACGGACGGAATTGCCTTCAGATCGAACCCGGCTTCCATAATTGCAGACAGTATTTTCTCCGTGTAGAGCCTTCCCTGCCGGACAATGATTTCTTTTGCGGCCGGGTCCATGCTGCAGCTCTGGCCGTTCATAACACGTTCGATCTGAATATCCGTTACAGACAGTCCGATATTTCTGCGTACCTGCTCGGTGATCTCATCCACACACCGGATCACACCAAGTTCGAGGCTGCGGCAGGTAGCGGCATTTGGAACACTGTTGTCCAGCCGCATCAGGTCTACGGTCCAGCCACCGATATCTGCGAGAAGAACAGAAGGCTCGTCCCGAACACATTCCGGGTGAAGAGCTAGGGCAGAGTACCCCTGTGGGAACAGTTTTACATCCTGAATCCGGATCTCATAGCTCTCATCCTCGTACCGGAAACGCAGAGGCTGCTCTTTCCGAAACAGATATTCCCAGAAGCCTTTTTTCTCCCTGCCAAAACTTGCCAGTGGAAGACCGGCTGCCAGAACTACATCTGTTTTCCGCTCTCCCCGGCGATAGCGGATTTCCTGGGCAATGGCTGCCATTGTCAAAAGATAATAATTGTCATTGGAAGTCTTATTTCTCACCAGCGTCTGCCGCCCGGTTCCACACACATAAAATTTCCCATTGTACTGCAGGACATTCCGCATGGTATACGGCTCGTAATCGTATCCTGTCAGTCCGGTCGGGAAACATACATGGGGAGTTTTTATGGCATAATATCCATGGTCAATTCCTATAATGATAAGTCACCACATCCTTTCTGGTTTTTCTTGTTCTTTTCCAGCAGGTGGTCTTTTGGTCTGGAAAAAGAGAAAAAGGGCAGAACCCCGAAGAGCCCTGCCCGTAATAAAAAATACTGCTATGTATATTTGCAAATAAACACGCATAGCTGTATTCCATCATTTTTTATTTGTCAATCAGTGCTGTAAAATAATATAACTTTGCACTAATTCCATTGCTGTTTATTTTTATAATTTGTCCTTTTAATCCTTCCGTTCAAACTTAACTGTATACCTATTGACAATATCATCTTTTCTAAGTTTATATATACGCAGCAATTCATTAATTTTATTTACATCACTAAGATTTCCGTTCTGGCAAAGAGTACTATAGAAATCTCGAAGATTTTTTCTAAAACATGTTAGTTCTTTCTCGGTCATCACTCTCATATTTTCATCAGGAGATGCAACCTCATCAACAACTTTAGATGGATGAATCATTATTGGTACACATTCATTTGGGTATACATAATTCTCCTTAAACCAATTAACTGATCCCGATAATTGATTACAATAATCTTTCTTTATTGTTTGAGTAGTGGCCTCTGTTTTACATTCAATAACCAAATATTTGCCAGTGTCAATTGCCCACAAATTATCAGGTCCGTATCCTCCTGTTTCTTTATCAGGTCTTGAACATACAAAGCCAAGAATTGTTCCTATTTGACTTAATGCCTCCTCAAACTTTTCGTATTCGCTTCCCATACATAAATTTGCCAAAATTCCATCTACATATACTAACAGTTCATTTAACCCAAGTTTTTCAGCATCTAGATTTGTACTGATGGCTTGTGCCTGCGGAATTGTATTAATTGTTCTTTGATATTGTATTCCCGCAATAGGCGACAGAATAGCTGCATTTAATTTTTTGCCCGCTTTTAGCACTTCTTGAGAAAGTGCCGGATCTATTTTATTGGTATATTCAGCCTGAATCTGGTATAAATATCCCTTAGTTTTTTTGTCTTTCTCTTTATCTTTAACACTCTTAATAGTATTTGCAGCATCAGACCACTGCATATTTATAGCATTTTCAAAAGCTTTTCTCTGAGCAACTATTTTTTCATCTACCTTTGCCTCATTTGAGTATTTGACAGCAGCCAAATTTTCCTTACAGGTTGCAACCCATTCTGCATTTTTCTCTAATGAATAATTTGCAAGTTCAAATATTTGATCAATTGTTGGCTTTGAACCAGTTTCACTAACCAATAAATCCCATAATTGTTTTGAAAGATCATATTGGCATCTTGTCGCTACACTAAAATAATCTATTCCTCTATTTCGTGATAACACATCTGTAAGCTCATCACCCATAAGAACAATACAACACTCATCGTCATTAGAACGAATTCCACGCCCCATGCCTTGCTCAATTCTTTGGACTTGTTCCCTTAATAAAACAGTGCTCTGAGGAGCTACACTTTGAATATATCTATCCTTAATGCTATTTAAAGGAGGAAGCCCGTCAATAACCAACATTCTACAAGCATCACCCGGCAAATCAATTCCGTCATATCTATTAACAAAAATTATTTTTCCTACATGTTTACCGCTTTTTAATGCTGCAACTATTTTATCTATGTTATCTTTTGTCGCTGTTCGTATTCCACGTTCATCCCAAAATTTTGCTCTGGAAAAAGAAGGGACAAGTATTACAACATTATACTTTTCAGCTATTTCCTCAATTTTTTCCTTTATCTCAATTTCTGATATATCACTATTTACGTACTTTGGAAAAATAATGAGTCTATCGCCAATATCATTAGCATTCTCTGGCGTAATAATGTTCTTCATATCTTCTGTATTTAATCCTAACGCAGAAACAAACACACTGTCATCAGCTAATGTTGCACTCATATATATGCGTCTACTTGCTTCTTCAAGACTCGATATCTTATCTAAATCAATTCCTTTAGGTGATATTTCAATTGCAGAAGCAGTAATTATACAATCACTTGTTTTCAAGCTTCGCTCTATCAACGGCAACCCAAAATATATTGCAGAATTCTTACTATTATCATATTTCGTTAATATTCTATAAATGTTATCTTGCTGTCTCTGCCATTCCCAATAAGGCACAAGCATTTTTTTTCGACAATCTTTCATTTCAACAATGTCAATATAGTTTTTTGGATTGTAGTCTTTTAACGAAGAACTAAATATAGCAATTAATTCCTTATAGGCATCTGATTCAGCATCAATTTTTATCATAAACTGACTAATGATTTTATCCATACACGCATGTACATCATCAATAATAATACTTCCTATAGGGTAATTGCCACCTTCTCTCATCCCGAAATAACTATAACCATTTACAATAGTCTGAATAGAAGTAACAAGAATTGCTTTTGAATTTGAATAGCTATAATCATCTTTATCTTCCGTTGCAGAAATCCCCAATCTCTTAGCCTCATCAATAACCTGCTTAACCAAATAATTATCAGGCACAACATATATAGCTGGTCCTTTTTCTTCATTTAAGCAGCTCTGAAGCATAATCAACCCAACTACTGTTTTACCGCTACCAGTATTCATTTTTAAAATTACATTTTTCTCATTTCTTATATCAAACCACTTTTTCCATACTTCGCTTTGAACATCTCTAGGATATCCATAACCTGGTGCTTTTGAAGGTAATGTCATAAAAATTTCTCTAGGCTCTATTGTTTTGGCTTTTGTACTAGAACTAAGTTTCGATAAAAGATTCATTATTCCACTCCTGATTTTTTAAATACTGCGTCCTCTGAACTTATATATAATTTTTCTAAGGAACGCAGGCACAATATCTACTAGAACCGTTGCTAAATTAACTATTAAATCTACTGGGAGTAATCCTTTTCAATTTCACTTGTTAATCTACTTTACAAACTCATTTCTATTGACAATAATACCATAAAAATGCTCTACTGTATATTTTTTATTTATAATCTAGATCTTGAATCCATCTTCGGACTTCTGTTGACACATTTTTGCAAAAATCTTGAATCCATATTTCATGAAGTCTGATTTCTGATTTTGTACTGCCTATATTTCCAACACTCCCACCTGTTTCCCGGAGTGCATTCAAACATTCCCATTCTTTTTTGAAATCTCCTGTAAATTCCATCCAGACTTTTATATGATATTCCTTAAAACCAAGATGATAAATCAGATAGGTCAGCCTGTCAAAATCAGCTAACTGCATTTTTTCTTTCTTGAGTAATAACCTTTTATCATGCTCGCTACATAAATATAAAAATGCAAGCTGCTCTATCTTTGCCTGCTCCATACATTTCTCCCTTCTCTTCTGTCTTTGTCTCATTTTTACAACCGATTCTACCTTGTCCAATCGTTAAAATCAATACAGATGGTGCAAAAAGTGAGACAAACCATCTTTTTACCAGAGAGGAAGAGATTTAAGATGCCAAAGCCAAGGACACAGTCTGGTGAGAAGAATCTGATTAGCCAGCGATTGATTGAACTTCGCAAGACCCACAATATGTCTCAGCGTGATCTTGCCTATAAACTCCAGTTAGCTGGTTACGATATGGATAAAAATGTAATCACCAGAATCGAAACAAACAAGCGTTATGTCACTGATCTTGAATTAAAAGCCATTGCTGAAATCTTTCAGGTTTCATACATATTTCTCATTGATGGCAAAGATGAATAGAAGTGACAAATGGGGAAGTGTCTTTCGTGCTTCCCCATTTTATCCGTCTCTTTTACAGATTCAGTAATTCCAGGATTTTCTGCATACCAGCCTGATACAAGGATTCCGCATATAGAATCCATCTCTCATTTACTTTCGTAACGTATGCATCTATCATTTTTCGTTTTTCTTTTTCAAGTCCCATTGCCTGAACCTGATCTTCATATTTTGATATTTTTTCGAGCATTTTCTGGTACACTGCATTTTCTTTCAGTTCATTTTCTACCTCATCAATCCAGGTATCCATCAGCAACTCCACCAATTTCTTTGTGTTACCCTCATCATTTCCCAATATTGCTTTTTTAATTTTTCCAAGCATTGCTCCATAAGAGATCATTTGAGCCTGTCCCATATAAAAATGGTACTCTTCTTCTATCATTTCCTTTTCGCTCTTCAATTGGAAATATCGATGTACTGCCTTATGCTCTTCTTCTGTTAGGCTGATTGACTGATTCGACTCCATAAATGTTTCTATCACTGGATACTTCTCTGTAAGTTCCAGTATTTTCTTTTGCAGTCTCTGGTATTCCGCATCATGCTTTTTCAGATAGGTGCATACCTGTTCTCCTATCCGTATCCCCAGGCACTGCTCATTCCAGATAATATCTGGCTGTGTTGTCATATCGGTGTCTCCCTTCTGTGTAGTTTTCCTGTTCCAAGCACAAGACTATACCACACTTCTGGAAGAAAGCTATTCATCAAACCTACTGAAATCTCCTGGCAGATCCTGTGCAACCTATCCCTTTTCCCACAAAAAAACTGGTATGAAAGACTCCTTGTTCTCTCATACCAGCTATCTATTTCTTATTTAACTGAATACACATTCTTTTCTATTCTCTGTGTATCCTGTACTTATTTATGGCAAAAATCAGACTACAGACACGCTATACACTCTTATGCTACATAATCCAGTTTACGGCAGCCCGGCTCAAAGGTAACATTTGGTGTGCTGTTCAGATTGTATCTTTCAATAATAATTCCTTTATTTTTCAGATTATTTAATACTGTTGTAATTCTTAAAAGCTCAGGATCAACATTAACCCCACAAAGACCAGTCTCACAGCAAAGTGCAGGTTCGTAAATGCTCATTTTCTTCATAATTGTTATCTCCGTTTGATTGAATTATTGAAATATTTCTATATATTGTGTTTAATCATAGCTGATGGCATATCGTTAATAGAAAAATATCAATATGTTCTTTGCTATACTGTTTTGAGATTGTCGACAAAATTTTATTGCCCTCATGACAAATTCCCCGCGAGTCCAGTAAATACGGGATTTTCTTGACATTACATATTGGATTGGGTATAATATTGAAATTGCGGAATAAGAATAATGAAGTAAAAAATAAGCCTCTTTTCAGAGGGTATCTTACAATAGAGTTCAGACAGAAAAGAATAAAAGAGGTCAGAAAGAAAGGAAGCGTATTACTATGGCAGAAGCAAAGAAACGATTACTTACTTATGCGGGTCTTAAAGCACTGGAGGATGAGCTGGAAAGCCTGAAAGTTGTAAAGAGAAAAGAGGTTGCTGCGAAGATCAAAGAAGCAAGAGAACAGGGGGACCTTTCCGAGAACGCAGAGTATGATGCAGCAAAAGATGAGCAGAGAGACATCGAGGCAAGAATCGAAGAACTGGAAGCAATTCTGAAAAATGCCGAAGTTGTGGTAGAAGATGAAGTAGATTTTGATAAGATCAATGTAGGATGTACCGTAAAAGTCTATGACATTACATTTGACGAAGAAGTAGAATTCAAACTGGTAGGTTCCACAGAGGCAAACAGCCTGGAAGGAAAGATTTCCAATGAGTCACCGGTTGGCCAGGCTCTGATCGGAAAGAAAATCGGAGACCAGGTAGACGTAGAGACACAGGCAGGCGTGATCCAGTATAAAGTATTGGATATCAGCCGCTCTCTGTAAAGAAGAAAGGAGAAAAGGCAGTGGCAGAACAGCAGAAAAAAGGACAGGAACAAGATATAAATCAGCTGCGTAAAGTCCGCCGTGAGAAGCTGGCAGACTTGCAGGCAAACGGAAAAGACCCGTTTGTGATCACAAAATATAATCAGACTCATCACAGTCAGGAAATCAAAGATCACTTTGAAGAATTAGAGGGAAAAGAGGTCTCCATCGCAGGACGTATGATGTCCAAACGTGTGATGGGAAAGGCATCTTTCTGTAACGTACAGGATCTGGATGGAAACATTCAGTCTTATGTGGCAAGAGACAGTATAGGTGAGGATGCATACAAAGACTTCAAGAAACTGGATGTGGGGGATCTGATCGGAATTACCGGAGAAGTCTTCAAGACAAAGACCGGAGAAATTTCTATCCACGCAGCAACCGTAACTCTGCTGTCAAAGAGCCTTCAGATCCTTCCGGAGAAATTTCACGGACTGACCAATACCGATCTTCGTTACCGTCAGAGATATGTGGATCTGATCATGAATCCGGAAGTAAAGGATACATTTGTAAAACGTTCCAGAATCATCAGCACGATTCGCCGTTATCTGGACAACCAGGGATTTATGGAAGTAGAGACACCGATGCTGGTGCAGAATGCAGGTGGAGCAGCAGCCAGACCGTTTGAGACATACTTCAACGCACTGAGCGAAGAAAGAAAGCTGCGTATCTCTCTGGAACTTTATCTGAAGAGACTGATCGTCGGAGGAATGGAAAAAGTATATGAGATTGGACGTGTATTCCGTAATGAAGGTCTGGATACTAGACACAATCCGGAATTCACCCTGATGGAGCTGTATCAGGCGTATACGGATTATCACGGCATGATGGATCTGACAGAGAACCTGTATCGTCATGTGGCTCAGGAAGTTCTCGGAACCACCAAGATCGTATACAAGGGTGTTGAGATGGATCTCGGCAAGCCGTTCGAGCGTATTACCATGGTAGATGCGGTAAAGAAATATGCCGGAATCGACTGGAATGAAGTGGAAGATCTGGAGCAGGCAAGAGCCCTGGCAAGAGAACATCACGTAGAGTTTGAAGAAAGACATAAAAAGGGAGATATCTTAAGCCTCTTCTTTGAAGAGTTCGCAGAAGAACATTTGATTCAACCGACCTTTGTTATGGATCACCCGATCGAGATCTCTCCGCTGACCAAGAAGAAACCGGAAGATCCGAATTATGTAGAACGTTTTGAGTTCTTCATGAATGGTTGGGAAATGGCAAATGCATACTCTGAGCTGAATGATCCGATTGACCAGAGAGAGCGTTTCAAAGCGCAGGAAGAACTGTTGGCACAGGGAGATGACGAAGCGAACACTACAGATGAAGACTTCATGAACGCACTGGAAATCGGTATGCCGCCGACAGGTGGTATCGGATTCGGTATCGACCGCATGTGTATGTTGCTGACCGGAGCAGAGGCCATCCGTGACGTACTGCTGTTCCCGACAATGAAGTCCTTAGATGGTGTAAATAAGAAAAATGATGTAAATATTACAGCTCCTGAAGCACCTGAAAAAAATGTAAAAACTGAGTCTGAAAAGATTGATTTTTCTAAGGTAAAGGTAGAGCCTTTATTTGAGGAATTTGTTGATTTTGATACATTCAGCAAGTCAGATTTCCGTGCAGTAAAGGTTAAAGAGTGTGTTGCAGTACCGAAGTCAAAGAAACTGTTACAGTTTACGCTTGATGACGGAACAGGCACAGACAGAACCATTTTAAGCGGTATTCATAGCTTTTATGAGCCGGAAGAACTGGTTGGAAAGACTCTTATTGCTATCACAAATCTTCCACCGAGAGCTATGATGGGCATTGACTCTTGCGGTATGCTCCTCAGTGCTATTCATGAAGAAGAAGGCGAAGAAAAGCTTCATCTTCTGATGGTTGATGACCACATTCCGGCAGGTGCAAAGCTCTATTAAGATGAGAAAACTGAGCCTTGCGGCGGTGTGCGCTTGCGAACACCGACATAAGGCGAAAAACACACGGAGACGGTAGTCGACGTGATGTAAAGATGTACCGTTTTACCGAATAGACGGGACGTACTTCATTTGATAAAAAACTAAAAAAACAGCGATTTACATCATTTGATGCAAAATTAAGTGCAAGCAAGAAAAAAACGCATAATTAGTGCAATGAGTGGGCAATTCCAATCGGAGTTGCCCATTTTTAAAACAAACAGAAATACAAATCAGAGTTTGTGATGGTAGATAATATGGAATGGTTTAATGTTTTTGGGCTGATTTTTATTGCAGTCATTATGATACCCAATGTTGTATTTGCGATTAAGTGCAAAGATGGATTTGATAATAAGTGGAACAATAAATATGTTGAGGTCACAGAACAAGTAGGGAGATTGGGTTGTTTCGGATTCATGATAATCAATATTCCGGGAACTTGGTTCGGGTGGTGGTCTGACGAAGCATTTGTACTATATTTGATTGTAGATATCATATTGGTAATGCTTTATTGTGCTATTTGGATTATATGTTTTAAGAAAAACAGCGTTTTCAGAGCATTAGCACTTTCTATTATTCCTTCAATGTTGTTCTTATTTAGTGGGATTATGGGTAGGTCAGTGCTATTGATTATTGCATCAGTATTATTTGCACCAAGTCATATTGTGATTTCATATAAAAATGTAAAATGATATTTACAAATTCAGGTTTGGAGAATTGAGAAAATCGAAAGTTATAAAGGAGAAATAAAATGAGTACAAAAAAAGCAATTAGCACATCATTTGTTGCCATATTTATTTTAATAATCACACAGATTATTGCACAATCCATTGCAAGTATGTTTGTTATAATAAAAATTCCAACTGGCATTTGTAATATTATCGCTGGAATTATATATGCTGGATTGACATATCTTATTCTGAAAATGTTTATTAGCAAAATTATTAAATTGCCGACTTCGGATTTCGGAATGCCTAAATTTGCTATTAAAATAAGATGGATTTTAATAGCTGTATTATTACCATTTGTTATAAAAGGAAGTTATCTTTTAATATTCAACGGTAAGTATGTATCCTCAAATATGAATGGAAATCAGATGTTCAATACTTTAAGTGCAGGGGTTGCATTTACCGGAATAGCGGCTGGATTTGTTGAAGAAATGGTGTTTAGAGGAGTTATACTTAATGCATTAAAGAAAAGATGGAATATTAAGGTGGCTGTAATTGTTCCATCAATGTTATTTGGTATTGTACATGTTCTTGGACAGGATTTTTCAATAGGCAGTTGTTTATTAGTAATTATCGCCGGAACGATGGTAGGCGTTATGTTTTCGATGATTGCAATAGAAAGTGGTTCAGTTTGGAATAGTGGAATAGTTCATGCTATCTGGAACGTTGTGATTATTGGTGGAGGATTAGCTATTGGGGAAAAAATGGATAAATATTCTATAATGACATATGTACTTAATTCAAAAGATTTCGCCATCACAGGTGGAGAATTTGGAATTGAATCATCTGTTATTTCATTGTTCGGATACATAATAGTTGCTGGTATAGCATTTTTTATGATTAAATCAAGAAAAAATTGATATAATAGGTTTGAAAATATGAAGCTATAAGGTACTTGTCAAATTCCAGTTTGCCAATTTGCCCTTTGAGAGAGGAGAAATCCTTTTCTCAAAGGGCTTTTTCTATTTATACAGATATTCGCAAACTACAAGATAAAGCCAAAACTTCATATACTCTAAGCACAAGGAGGTTGAGATTTGTGAGCAGGAATATTTGTCATTATTCCCTGCTTTGGCGGTCAGCTATTATTCTAATAGGAACCCATTTACAGTCCTCTGGTACTGGTCAACTGACATCCTTATCCCTCCAATAATTTAAGCTTCTCTTTAAGTTTCTTTTCTGCTTGCACTAATTCAAAATCTTGAATTCACCGTAGAAAGATCTACAAAAACACTTGTAGGATCTGCAGTTAGCGGAGAGGGCCTAGTAAATGTTTATCGTGGAACAGGACGAGTACTGATGTGTCCGGTCGCGCCGACAACTTCCTTGTTTGAATCCACCAACATCATGGCAGCTAAATCCAGCAATACATTTGGAAAGTAAGCGTAAAACACATTCTCTCGTAACCAACAAACGCCGGTATAGGATTATAAAAATCCTGTATCGGCGTTATTCCATCTTTAACTGCTCAAAATGATAACGCGGTTTTCCTATGCTCTTTTTGCCATACTCTATTGCTTCTGTGGGGCAATAACAAATACATGCCATACAGTGAGTACATTGATTCCCCCATATCGGCTTTCCGTTTTCAAGTGCAATATTATTTTTTGGGCAGTTTTTAACACATTGACCGCATCCGATACAAGTATTATCTGTCTGAAATGCAGTAGCTTTCACGAAGAACTGATAAAAAATCGGATTTACCGGACCACTCATAAAACGGTCGTAGAGATTGTTTCGTGGTACAGGGAAAGGTTGTTCTGTCTTAATACAGGCAATGGTATCCACAATAGTAGGCTCAGCATTTTTTACAATTTTTCTTGCTTCCTCTGCTTGGGGTGCATCGAACATGGCAATATAGTTTTCCGGCATAAGAATTTGAGATGTACCCATATAACATAAGTGCTTTTGCTCAGCAAGACTACGATTATATTTTGACGCATTGCCAATTTCACTGCCGCAGTTCATAACAAACCAAATACGTTTTGCAGAAAGCAATTTCGTTTTGAAAAGCCAATCCGACACAATTCGGGGAATACGCCACGCATAAGTCGGAGTTACAACGACTACATTCTCACCTGTTTTTATTGGCGAATAATCTACTGCCTTGATTTTTGCATTCACGTCTACAATCTCGTCCTGCAATTCAACTGCAATTTTTTTCGCTATATAACGGCTGTTGCCGGTTCCTGAAAAGCACAAAATCATGATAAAATCACCTCCACGACTTCCGATTGAGATTTCACCTGTTTTAAGAGATTTAATAACTGTTATATTTTATTTTTAATATCTTACCATTTTCTTCTGTTATCCATGCGATAAAATCTCGTATCCAGACCACAAGCAATGTTGACCACCGTACAATCCGGATTTTTCTCTATAAAATTCTTTACTAACTCATCCAAAACTACCGTTCTGGCATAGAAGCTCTGAAGCATTGTCTCGGCACTGCCAATAATAGTGGATTTTATTCTTTCACTCATACATTTACCTCTTTTGCAACGCGGTTAGATTCAGCTAACTTAATTGCAACATATTTTATGCAGATAAACCATTTCAAACCTGATTCTGCTTCCTCCTTTTTTATTTACATTTTATCATGTCTCTTTTGTTTTTGGAAGCCAGGTTCCTTCTTCCCCGATGATCACTGCAAGCTCCATGATAAACCTCTTAAAGTTTCATGTGAATTTTTCTACCATCTATCCTCTTAAAGTTCTTTTTTGGGAAATTTTTTCCAGAAATTTACTTAAAAAACATCAATATTCTAACTATATATTTCATACTTCTCTTTTTAATCCGGCGAAAGGAAGCATGATGTGGAGACAAAACACAAACGCCTTGTCTTCTGCCTTTGACAACGGAATATCATTGGTTTACTTTCTATTTTCACGTTGATATAATTTTTCTATCGGAATAATGGAGGTGTTTTTTATGAAGCAATTAAACGAAAAAGTTGCCATTGTAACAGGTGCAGGTCAGGGAATCGGTAAAGGAATTGCACTTTGTCTTGCTAAAAGAGGTGTAAAGATTATTGCGACCGGACGGCGTCTGGAACCAATCGAACAGACCATCGCAGAAATCAAAGAATTAGGCAGCGACGGTCTCGCAATAACATGTGATTCTGCAGACAGAGCCAGAGTGGAAGAAGTTGTAAAAACTGCTGCTGATACATTTGGAACAGTTGATATTGTAGTAAACAACGCGCAGGCTATTGTTCCTTCTGCTCCTGTCGAAGAAACGTCTTATGATAATATGTTTAAAGCATGGCAAAGTGGGGTTATCGGCTCCCTCAACTATATGCAGTCTGTTTTTCCATATATGAAAGAACAGCATGAAGGAAGAATCATCAACTTTGCTTCTGCTACAGGTATGTTTGGTATTGCCGGTCAGTTAGCCTATGGTTCCAACAAAGAAGCGATTCGAGGCATGACTAAGATTGCTGCAAAAGAATGGGGACAGTATGGCATCTGCGTAAATGTCGTTCTGCCAGGTGCAGAATCCCCTGCAGCCAAAGCATGGGCTGAAAAATTTCCGGAAGAATATGCAAAACAGGTGAATCTTAATCCTATGAAGCGTTTTGGCAGTCCTGAAAATGATATTGCGCCTGTCATCGCATTCCTGGCCGGTCCGGATTCCTGTTACTTTTCCGGTCAGAGTGTTGTAGTAGATGGCGCTAATTCTATCATGCCATAATATATCGATTAAATTTCTGAATATTCCTCATACTTGCGTGGTCAGATTGTCTGACCACGCTAAGAACTAAACGATTCTTTCTTGTAACAATTCTTCCAATTGTCCATAAGACTCTACTTTATTAATCTCTTCCCGCAGTTTTGCCGAACCTTCCATTCCTTTTGTATACCACGCCACATGTTTGCGCATTTCCCGGATTCCGATGTAATCGCCTTTCCACTCGATCTGCAACCTGGCATGGCGAAGCATCATGTTGCGAAGTTCTTCTGCACTTCGTTTCTTTGGATAAGCCCCGTTCTCCTCATAGGCACACAGGTCAGAGAAAATCCATGGATTTCCCTGGGCTGCACGGGCGATCATGACTCCGTCACATCCGGTCTGTTCCCGCATGGCTTTCGCCGTCTCCGGACTTGTCACATCTCCGTTTCCGATCACCGGAATGTGGACAGCTTCTTTCACCTGACGGATAATCTCCCAGTCTGCTTTTCCGGAATAATACTGTTCTCTGGTCCGTCCATGCACTGCTACAGCGCTGGCTCCTGCTTCTTCGATAATTTTCGCAATTTCCACCGCATTTATGCAACTGTCGTCAAATCCTTTTCGGATTTTTACCGTCACCGGCTTTTTAATTGCCTTTACCAACGCATTTACAATCTCATAGACCAGCTTTGGCTCTTTCATCAGTGCGGAACCTTCCCCGTTTTTTACTACCTTCGGCACCGGACATCCCATGTTAATATCCAGAAACGCAAACGGCCGCTCTTCAATTTGTTTTGCCATCTCACTCAAGATCTTCGGATCGGATCCAAACAACTGCAGCGATACCGGCTGTTCTTCCGGGTGGATGGTCAGAAGACTTTCTGTATTTCGATTGTGATAAAGGATCCCTTTTGCGCTGACCATTTCCATGCACAGAAGTCCCGCGCCCTGTTCTTTGCAGAGCAAACGGAAAGGCAGGTCTGTTACACCTGCCATTGGGCCTAAAATGTATGAATTTTCCAGTTTCACATTTCCTATTGTTAACGTTCTCATCTCTGTCCCGCCATATTCTTTATGGTTTCCATTTTTATTTTTTATTCTTTTCATAAATCAGACGAAGCCCTTCCAGTGTCAGGTCTGCCTCGTATTTATCAATGATATCCGTTTCGTTTGCAATGATCCGCCCCAGTCCTCCGGTGGCCACTACAATGGCATCGTCATATCCGGATTCTTCTTTGATCTTTTCTACGATATATTCTGTCTGTCCGATGGCTCCATAGACCAGTCCCGCCTGCATACTGCTGATCGTCTCTTTTGCCAGAATGGATTTCGGCTTTTTGATCTCAATTGCCGGGAGCATGGCTGCTCCACCCCAGAGAGAGCGTCCGGATGTCTCGATTCCCGGTGCCGTGATTCCAGCTTCAAAGGTACCATTTACTCCCACCAGATCATAGGTGGTTGCCGTTCCAAAGTCAAGCACGATCACCGGACCACCGTATTTTCCGTAAGCTGCTACCGCATCCACAATTCGATCCGGTCCGATTTCCTTCGGATTTTCTGTCACAATCTTAATTCCGGTTTTAATTCCTGCCGATACAATAATCGGCGTCACGTCCAGATATTTAACGATTCCATTTGTCAGTGAATACATCACATCCGGCACAACAGACGCAATAATCGCTGCCTCGATATTTTTCACCGGAATCCCTCTTCTCTCCAGGATCTCACAGATCACGATTCCATATTCATCAGATGTTCTGGATTGTTTGGAAGTCATTCGAAAAGTTCCGATCAGTTCTTCTCCTTTATAAACTCCAAGTGTTATATTGGTATTTCCTACATCGACCGCTAAAAGCATCTGTCGTTCCTCCTATATATATTCTTTTAATTTATAATAAGCCTCCAGCGATTCAAACAGTTCTTCTTTTTCTCTCTGAAGCTGTTTGATCTTCAGCTCACTTCCGATCTCATCAAACAGAAAATCATGTTCTCCATGGGTTACTTCCAGTTGCAGTTTGCCGTCTTCGTCAAACACTACCATCAGGACTCCTCCTACATCTTCTGTATACAGTACACACATGATCTGCAACTCCTGTCGGATTTCTTCCGGTAATATGTCGAATTCCGGATTCATATAGAATTTCTGTTCGTAGGAATTCGCCCCACACAGAACGATTTTTTCTTTTTCATACTCTTCGTCGTAACGGTCATACATATCCATAGATCCCCCTGACTGATACTTCTCCGGATGCCACCTGTTCCACGATTCCGTCTTCTCTTTCTACCAGAAGTTCTCCCTGTGGATTGATTCCCAGTGCCTTTCCGGTATACTGTTCTTTGGCTCCTAGGATCCGCACCTCTCTTCCGCAGTTGACCAGAAGATCGTTATACGCTTCCTGAAGTCCTTCCAGATTTCTGGTCTCCATAAAGATCTGATAGCCTTTTTCAAACTGTCGCATGATTGCCGCGATCAGTGTGCTTCTTCGTACCTGTTGCCCATATTCCAGACATAAAGAAGTCGCTGTGTCTTTGATCTCTTCCGGGAAAAACGTCATATTCACATTGATCCCGATTCCGCAGACAATGTAATTGATATGTTCAATTTCGGTACTCATCTCTGTCAGGATTCCGCAGACTTTTTTCCCGTTGACCACGATGTCATTGGGCCATTTGATCTTTGCCGGAAGCCCGGTCTGTTCCGAAATTCCGCCTGCCACTGCGTAGGCTGCAACCAGGGTCAGCATCGACGCCTGATTCGGCTCCAGATCCTCCGGTTTCAGAAGGAGCGTCATATAAATGCTGGATCCGGACGGAGAATCCCATCCCCGGCCTCTCCTGCCTTTGCCTGCACTCTGCATGTCAGCCACCACAAGGGTTCCGTGGGCACCTCCATTTTCTCCTAATTGCTTGGCATAGTTATTGGTCGAACCGATCTCGTCAAAATAGATCACCGGCTTTCCAAGCCACACGGTATCGATCTGGCTTTCCAGTTCTTCTTTGGTCATCACATCCGGGCTCGCTAAAATGCGGTACCCCTTATTTCGTACCGCTTCTACTTCATACCCTTCTTCTTTTAACTGGTTGATTGCCTTCCAGACAGCCGTTCTGGAGACGCCAAACTTCTCACAGATCTGCTGTCCGGATACATAATCTTCGCTCTCACGAAGCATTTTTAAGATTTCAGATTTCACTTATTTCCACCCCAAAGTTGCTGCCATCACTGCTTTGATGGTATGCATACGGTTTTCTGCTTCGTCAAAGACCTTGGACTGCTCAGATTCAAAGACCTCATCGGTTACTTCCATGTCAGTAATGTTGAATCTCTCGCCCATTTCTTTTCCGATCTTCGTCTTCAGGTCATGGAATGCCGGCAGACAGTGAAGGAAGATGGCCTTCTCTCCTGCGTTTTCCATGATGGCTTTTGTTACCTTATAAGGGCTCAGTTCTTTGATTCTCTGTTCCCATACCTCGTCCGGCTCTCCCATGGATACCCATACATCGGTATAAACCACATCTGCATCTTTGGTTCCTGCCATAGCATCCTCTGTCAGAGTGATGGTTGCTCCTGTCTCTTTTGCATATTCCTCACACTGTGCTACCAGTTCTGCATTCGGGAAATATTCTTTTGTGGTACAAGCCACAAAATGCATACCCATCTTAGAGCAGGCGATCATCAGAGAATTTCCCATATTGTAGCGGGCATCTCCCATGTATACCAGCTTGATTCCTTTTAAATGTCCGAAATGTTCCCGGATGGTCAGAAGGTCTGCCAGCATCTGGGTCGGATGATATTCATTGGTCAGTCCGTTCCATACCGGAACATCCGAGTACTGTGCCAGTTCTTCTACGATATCCTGACCGAATCCACGATATTCGATTCCATCATACATTCTACTCAAAACTCTGGCTGTATCCGCGATGCTCTCTTTCTTTCCGATCTGTGAACCGGTTGGATCCAGATAAGTGCTTCCCATTCCCAGATCCTGAGCAGCTACTTCGAATGCACATCTGGTTCTGGTACTGGTCTTTTCAAAAATCAATGCCACATTTTTTCCGTGAAACTGATCCACCGGAACGCCCTGTTTCTTCTTTGCTTTCAGATCTGCTGAGAGATCCAGCAGATAGGTAATCTCCTCCGGTGTAAAATCTTTCAGTGTCAAAAAATCTCTTCCTTTTAAATCCATGGTTCTTTTCCTTCCGTAATTCTGTTCTGTCTTTTTACTCTGCTTCACTTCCGTCATTCTTTGCAATTTCAGTCACGGATTTTACCAGACCGGCGATTCCCTGAATCTCTGACGGGATAATGATCTTGGTAGCTTTGCCGTCTGCTGCCTTTTCAAAAGCTTCCAGACTCTTCATGGTCAGGACTGCCTCATCTGCTCCCGCTTCTTTCAGGAATCGGATACCGTCTGCATTGGCTTTCTGAACTTTCAGAATTGCCTCAGAACGACCTTCTGCCTCTTTGATCATCTTTTCCTTTTCTGCCTCTGCATGAAGGATGGCTGCCTGTTTCTCTGCTTCCGCTTCCAGAATCTGAGATTCTTTCTGTCCTTCTGCAACCAGGATCGTGGACTTCTTCTCACCTTCCGCACGCAGGATGGCTTCACGACGTTCACGCTCTGCCTTCATCTGTTTTTCCATGGCATCGCGGATAGCGGCCGGCGGAATGATATTTTTCAGTTCCACACGGTTGACTTTGATTCCCCATGGGTCCGTTGCCACGTCCAGGGATGCGCGCATGGAAGTGTTGATGGTTTCTCTGGATGTCAGGGTCTGGTCAAGTTCCAGTTCTCCGATGACATTTCGAAGCGTGGTCGCTGTCAGGTTCTCAATCGCCATGATCGGGTTTGCCACTCCATAGCAGAACATTTTCGGATCCGTGATCTGATAAAATACAACGGTATCAATCTGCATAGTTACATTATCCTTGGTAATCACAGCCTGAGGTGCAAAATCTACCACCTGCTCTTTTAAATCTACCTTTCTTGCCACACGGTCAATGATCGGGACCTTAAAATGGAGTCCTACCCCCCATGTTGCCTGATAAGCCCCCAGTCTCTCTACCACCATCGCCTTTGCCTGTGGTACGATCTTGATACATGATACCAGGATCCACACGATCAGCACTACAAGAATCAATAACAAAATTCCCATTTATTTTTCCTCCTTTTTTACGATCAGTTTTACCCCTTTTACATCTATGATCTGAACGACATCACCGTTTTGATAAATGTCGGTATCTTTCGTTGCCCTCGCGCTCCATTCCATTCCGTCCAGTTCTACCTTCCCGGTAGCATGGAGATTGTCGATCTTCTCGATCACCAACGCACATTTACCGATCACGCTGTTGATGTTGGTCTTTTCTCTGTCCTTATTAAAATATTTCATGGCAATCGGTCTTGTAAGTACGAACAGGATCACAGACACCACCAGAAATACGATAATTTGTATCGGTAAAGGCACATGGAATAAGGATAGCAAAAATGCCACCAGACTTCCCGCTGCGAACCAGATCGTCGTCAACCCTAGCGTAATGATCTCTATCACGATCAGCACAATGAACAGAAGCAGCCAGTAGCCACCAACGTGAAATGTACTCATCAAATTCATCCGATCTCCTCCCTTCTCTGTCTTGCCGCCTCAAACATCAAGACCGTTGCTGCTGCAGCCGCATTCAGCGATTCCACCTGACCAAGCATCGGAATCCGGATCCGGATATCCGCGCAGGCTGCCACTTCCTCACTCAGACCGTTTCCTTCATTTCCAATCAGAAATGCACTTCCTTTCACATAGGATTCCCGATCATAGCTGTTCTTTCCTTCCAGATGGGCCGCATAGCAATGAATCCCACGCCGTTTTAGTTCTTCCAACACCTCCGGCAGATCTTCCACATAGACAAATGGCATTCGGTAAATGGAGCCCATGGTCGATCGAATCACCTTGGGATTGTAAATATCTGCGCATCCGGCACTTAAGATCACGCCGGTCACTCCCGCTGCTTCTCCGGCTCTTAAAATCGTTCCCACATTTCCCGGATCCTGCAAGTGATCCAGAACCATAAGGAGCGGATGCTCCTGTTTTAAGATCAGTCCGATCTCATAGCGTTTCTGTCGCATCACGCACAGCACACCCTGCGGATGCTGCGTATCCGACAATCTCTGAAAAATTTCATCCGGCACTTCATAAAAAGTCCGAACCATCTCAAATTCGTTTGCAAATTCCGGATGCTGTTCCTGAAAAGAATCCGACACCCAGATCTGCCCGATCTCATGGATTGGAGCTTCTTTACACATCCGGATTCCTTCTACCAGATATACGCCTTGTTCCTGCCGGTATTTTGACTGTTTTTTCAGTTTTAAAAGTTCTTTTACTCTGGCATTTGTCGCACTTGTTATTCTTATCATCTGCTCATTTCCGTCCTCATTTTGACATACTTCTGTTTGTCCCGTCAAGTCGTTTATTTTTGCGGGAATTCCAGATTTTCATCATACTTTAAATCTATATCCCACTCCCCAGATCGTCTCGATATACTGCGGTTTGGAAGTATCGTATTCAATCTTCTCTCTGATCTTTTTAATATGAACCGTTACGGTTGCGATATCTCCGATGGATTCCATATCCCAGATCTCGCTGAACAGCTCATCCTTGCTGTATACATGGTTCGGATGGCTGGCAAGGAAGGTTAGAAGATCAAATTCCTTCGTGGTAAAGGAACGTTCTTCCCCGTTAACCCAGACACGACGCGCTGTGGTGTCGATCTTCAGTCCCCGGATCTCAATGACTTCATTTTCTTCCACATTGCTTCCGATCAGTCGCTCGTAGCGTGCCATATGGGCTTTAACTCTCGCTACCAGTTCGCTTGGGCTGAACGGTTTTGTCATATAGTCATCGGCTCCCAACCCCAGTCCACGAATCTTGTCGATATCGTCTTTCTTCGCCGAAACCATGATAATCGGCGTATTCTTCCGGTCACGTATCTGACGGCAGATTTCAAATCCATCCACACCCGGCAGCATCAGATCTAGGATCACCAGATCAAATTCTTCATTTAATGCCCGTTCCAGACCGGTAGTTCCATCGTGGGCGATCTCCACTTCAAATCCACTCAGTTCCAGATAATCCTTTTCCAGATCTGCAATCGCTTCCTCATCTTCCACAATTAATACCTTACTCATCGATCGGTACCTCCTGATATTTTCTGACAACAAAGCACATCGTCGTGCCCTCGCCAATCTTACTGGTTGCCCAGATATTGCCTCCGTGTTCCTCTACGATTTTCTTTACAATAGATAAACCGATTCCGCTTCCACCTTTGGATGAATTCCGGGAAGCATCTGTCCGGTAAAATCTCTCAAAGATCCTCGGAAGATCCTTGGCTTCAATTCCTTTTCCATTATCTTTGATCTCTACCTGCACAAAATCTCCCACGTCCTTTAAGGTCATCTCGATCTTGCCCGGCTGTTTATCCATATATTTCAGAGAATTGTTAATGATATTACTGATCACCCGACGCATCTGCTCTGTATCCACGATAATCTTACTGTCTTCCGTCATCTCATTATGATACCAGAACATGGTTCCTTTGGACTCCAGTTCCATAGACAGATCTTCCGCACAGTCATCAAAATAATTCTTTGCAGAAATCGTCGTAAAATTATACGGAATCCTGTTGGTATCGATCTTGGAATACAATGTCAGCTCATTGATCAGAATATTCATTTCATTAGCCTTATTGTATATTGTTTTGATGTATCTGTCCATCTTTTCCGGAGTATCTGCCACCCCGTCCATGATTCCTTCCACATAGCCTTTGATGGCTGTGATCGGGGTCTTCAGATCATGCGAAATGTTACTGATCAGCTCTTTATTTTCCCGGTCATACTGAAGTTTTTCCTCCGCATTCATTTTCAGATGCTGACGCATTTCCTCGAAATCCCGACAGATCTGTCCGAACTCATCATCTGCCTCGTATTTCAGTTCAAAGTCCAGATTTCCTTCTTTAATATTTCTGGCCGCTTCCTGCAATTTCTGCAACGGCACCGAAACCGCACGGTAGATCCAGAAGATCAGAAATGCCGCTGTAACAAAAATAATAAACAGAAACATCTGCTGCATCTCGCCTACCTGCTTCGGATCCATGGTATACATGGCAACGGTTGTAAAAATTGTCGGCAGGATCATGACTGAGACAAACGTAATAAATAAACGGGTTTTCAGTTTCATATATGCATATGCCTCCTTTATTTCCCTATGTATCATCATCAGAAGTGTCTTCCGACGCAGTGCGCATCCCCCGCGGAGCGTTTTGTATACCTGGGATGCTTTTTCCCAAGGTATATAAAACGGCTTCGGGAGGATTCCCAAAGCCGTAAGATTCTCACTGTAATTCAAAGTTTACAGATACTGTTTTAATTCATCCACCTTGTCTAACTTCTCCCAAGGTAAGTTTAAATCATTCCGTCCAAAATGTCCATAGGCCGCAGTCTGTTTGTAGATCGGACGGCGAAGATCCAACATCTTGATGATGCCTGCCGGACGCAGGTCAAAGTGCTTGCGCACGATCTCTACCAGTTTGTCTTCGCTGACTTTTCCGGTTCCAAACGTATCCACTCTGACGGAAGTCGGCTGAGCCACACCGATGGCGTAGGACAACTGGATCTCACATTTTCTTGCCAGCCCTGCTGCCACAATATTCTTTGCCGCATATCTTGCTGCATAAGCCGCAGAACGGTCTACCTTGGTGCAGTCCTTCCCGGAAAATGCACCGCCACCGTGACGTGCCATTCCACCATAAGTATCTACGATGATCTTACGTCCTGTCAGGCCACTGTCCCCATGAGGGCCTCCAATTACAAACCTTCCGGTCGGATTTACAAAGAACTTGGTATCTTCATCTACCATATTCTCAGGAAGCACTTCATCAAACACATATTTTTTGATATCTGCATGAATCTGTTCCTGGGTTACATCCGGGTCATGCTGTGTGGAAAGTACCACTGCATCCAGTCTTACCGGATGTTCATTCTCATCATATTCTACCGTTACCTGGCTCTTTCCGTCCGGTCTCAGGTATGGAAGGATTCCGTTCTTTCTGACTTCTGTCAGTTTTCTCACCAACTGATGTGCCAGTGCGATCGGATACGGCATATATTCTTCTGTCTCATCTACTGCATATCCAAACATCATCCCCTGATCTCCGGCTCCGATGGCTTCCAGTTCTTCGTCAGACATTTTATGCTCTTTTGCTTCCAACGCCTTGTCCACTCCCATTGCAATATCAGTAGACTGCTCGTCAATTGTGGTAATCACGCCACAGGTATCAGCGTCAAATCCGTATTTTCCACGGGTATAACCGATCTCTCTGACGGTATCTCTGACAATCTTCGGGATATCCACGTACGCTTTTGTGGTAATCTCACCCATTACCATAACCATACCGGTTGTTGCACAAGTCTCACAAGCCACACGACTCATCGGATCCTGTTCCATCAATGCGTCCAGAATCGCGTCCGAAATCTGGTCACACATCTTATCCGGATGTCCTTCCGTTACTGATTCAGATGTAAATAATCTTTTTTCCATAAGTTCCTCCTTCTTGTTCTCTATGAAATATTATTAGTTTCCATTATTTATTGTACGGCGCAGTGCGCATTCACACATTTCTGATTACACGGATTGCTCCACGCTTCGCGCTCCCACAATCCTCCCTGAATATTCGCATATCGTGAAGCTTCGCTTCACTTTTAGGCTGTAATCACCTGACAAAACATAGAATATGCCTTGGCATATTCTGGCGCCTGCGACGGTCGCTTGCGACATCTTCATCATACGGCGCAGTGCGCATCCTCGCGGAGCGTTTTTCATACATAGGATGCTTTTCCCTATGTATGAAAAACAGCCCGCAATAAGCGGACTGTTCTATCTTTCGAAATCACAATCCTCTTATTGTTCGAGTTACTCGCTCAGGTTGGCACCTTCCTGTCTGTCAGGGGTTGCCGCAGCTTCACAGATCCTATGTATCTCCACTGCTCTAAATAAGAGAAATCTGTATTCTGTTTTCATGACACGTTCTGCCGTCGGCCGTCTCTGAACCGTCAACTACACGTCTCCAATCCTATTCCTCAGCTGACTTTCAACTGGAATTTCTTGATATCTTTCTCGCTGGACACTTTTTCAATGATTCCGCCCAGGCTTCTTAACTTCTCTTCGAAACATTCATATCCTCTCTGAATATAAACGATATCGTCTACGATGGTAATTCCGTCGGCGGCAAGTCCTGCGATACATAAGGATGCACCTGCACGAAGGTCAGAAGCACTGACTCTTGCTCCGGAAAGTTTCTCCACTCCGCGGATCACTGCCGTATTGCCCTCAATCTTTACATCGGCTCCCATTCTGGCAAGTTCATCCAGATACTTGAACCGGTTCTCAAAAATGCTCTCCGTAATGGTGCTGGCTCCCTCTGCCAAAGCAAGGGTCACACCAATCTGTGGCTGCATGTCTGTCGGATATCCCGGATAAGGCAGGGTCTTGACCTGCGTACATCTCGGACGTCTCTTTGCAACCACACGGACTGCATCATCAAATTCTTCTACTTCACAGCCAATATCTACCAGTTTTGCAATGGTAGCTTCCAGATGCTTTGGAATGACATTCATAACCGTCACATCTCCCATGGTTGCTGCCGCGCCAAACATAAAAGTTCCTGCTTCAATCTGATCCGGAATAATAGAGTACTCTGTCTTGTGCAAAGACCTCACACCTTTGATCTTGATCACGTCGGTACCGGCGCCGCGGATATTGGCTCCCATACTGTTCAGGAAGTTGGCAACATCTACTACATGGGGTTCTTTTGCCACATTTTCCATAATCGTCAAACCTTCTGCCATGGTTGCTGCCATCATTACATTGATAGTTGCTCCCACAGAAACCACGTCGAAATACAGATGGGTTCCCTTCAGCTTATCAGCTTCGGCTACGATCTTTCCGTTTTCAATGTCCACATCCGCTCCCAATGCGCGGAATCCTTTTAAATGCTGATCAATCGGACGGCTTCCGATATTACATCCTCCCGGAAGAGCCACCTGAGATCTGTTATATTTACCAAGCAGTGCACCAAGCAGGTAGTAAGATGCACGAATCTTTTTGATGTAATCATATTCAATATTAAAGTCATGGATCCCACTTCCGTTGATTCGGACTGTATGGCGATCCACTCTCTGTACCATCGCTCCGATTCCGGAAATTGCTTCCAGCATCACATTGATATCATTTACATCCGGCAGGTTATCTATGACAACAGTTTCGTCCGTCATAATTCCCGCTGCAAGGATTGCCAGTGCTGCATTTTTGGCGCCACCGATCTCAACCTCACCCACCAGCGGGTTACCGCCCTTAATGATATATTGCTCCATACCACACCTCTATACATCGTTTTGATTATTTTTCTTGCTTATGAGCGCGAAATCCCATATTCACGCTATACTCTTTGACAGTATAGCACATTTTAAGGTAATGTAAATTATTTTTTACGATTTTATTACAAATCTGAAGTAATTTCGTCACATTGCCCTACTTTTCCCCTTCAATCTCGCGTTTCCTGTAATCATCCAATGCACGAAATACATTTTCCACCGTCTCTTCCATCCGAAATCCGTCTTCATCCACGATGATATCTGCATATTTTTCAAACAGTGCAGTCCGCTCCTCATACAGATTCCGGAAAGTCTGGCCGTCTTTTAAGACAACTCCTCTTTTTTTCAGACTGCGGATCCTTCTTCTTATATTTCCAAAAGAGGCTTTCAAATATACTACGGTTCCGATTTCTTTGAAATGCTCCATAGCTTCTTCGCAATATACCACGCTTCCGCCCGGCGAAATCACGCTTCTGGTGGCTTTCACATCCCGGTTGACCTGATTTTCAATTTTTAAAAATCCTTCATTTCCCACTTCTGCAATAATCTCTTTCAGAAGCTTGCCTTCCTGCTCCTGGATCAGCAGATCTGTATCCACAAACCTGTATCCAAGACGTTTTGCCACTACAATTCCCACCGAACTTTTTCCAACTGCCGGCATTCCTATAAAAATGATATTGTCCATTATATTTTCCTCTCTGTTTCCGGTCTTTTTCGACCATCCGATCTCTTTTTTATTTTCCGGAAAAACTTCCTTTTTTCTGTTAGCTGCTTTCATCATCTTCAAAAACAATTTTCCAAAAAGAACCTCAGACCTTTTGTCGTATCCCCGGCTACTCAGAAAAACCTTCTTCCCCGGTTTCTTCGCTCCTGACTTCTCCGTCTGTACAGTTCCTGACACAGCAGAACCACGATCAGCTCTTCTAAGCGTTCCTCCGATTCCATCCCTTCTTCTTTCAGGATTTTCTCCAGAATCTTCCGCCTCATCAGATAAATCTGCAGTTTATCCGGATACTCATCGTACATCATACTGCACTGATATTCCAGATGGTCGCAGGCTTCTTCTATATAAGGAAGGATCTGTTTTGCCAGACCCGGATACAGACTTTTCAGGTACTCCATGTCCTGTCGTTCCCTCCGCCAGTCTTCCATCTCCCAGGGCAGCGGATACGCCATATAATAGGGAATCTTTTCTTCCATGCTTCCCCTCCCGTTTTCTGTTCATTATACTTCAGAATATGCTGGTTTTCCCCAGACGTGAGGTTATGAAACTCCTCCACTTCATCTCTCCGGCATTATATCATTCTTTTTCCATAAAAAAAACACCCTGGGACAGTTTCGTCATTTCGCACTGTTCCAGGGTATTTCCTGTTTATTTTTTAGATTATTTTACGCTCAGTCGAACCAACGCTCTCTGGAGCTTCGCCTTTGCCACATTGTACTCATGATCCGAAAGGCCTTCTTGATTCAGGGTTGCTTCTGCTGCCTGTTTTGCCTTCTCGGCACGTTCAGAATCGATCTCATCGCTCCACTCCCAGGTGGTTGCCAGGAGACGGCACATTCCGTCCACCATCGTAAGCATTCCGCCGATGCAGGCTGCTTTTCGCACGGTTCCGTCCTCTAAGACGACTCTGGCTTCCCCCATACCAATTCCGGTACAGAAATCGATATGATCTGCAAGGATCGCACGGTCACCGGTAATGGTGCGGCAGACAACTCTCACCACATCTCCGCTGAACAGAAGTCCGTCCGGAGTACCGATTCGTAATGGGAAGGTCTTCATAGACATCCTCCTTTACTTCTTTGCTTTTTCAAATACGTCTTCAATCGTTGCGGCATATAAGAAGCAGCTCTCCGGAACCTCATCGCATTCACCGTCCAGGATCATCTTGAATCCGCGGATTGTTTCTTTCAGCGGTACATACTGTCCCGGATTACCGGTAAACTGTTCTGCTACATGGAAGCTCTGAGACAGGAAACGCTGTACCTTTCTGGCACGTCCTACTGCAAGCTTATCCTCTTCGGACAGTTCATCCATACCCATGATGGCGATGATATCCTGCAGTTCTTTATAACGCTGCAGTACCTGCTGTACTCTACGTGCTACATCATAATGCTCCTGACCTACGATTTCCGGTGTCAGGATACGGCTGGTGGATTCCAGTGGATCAACGGCCGGATAAATACCCTGGCTGGCGATATCACGGGACAATACCGTGGTCGCATCCAAATGGGAATAAGTGGTAGCCGGAGCCGGGTCTGTCAAGTCATCGGCAGGCACATAAACAGCCTGAACGGATGTGATAGATCCTTTTCTGGTAGAAGTGATACGCTCCTGTAATGCACCCATTTCCGTAGCCAGTGTCGGCTGATAACCTACGGCTGACGGCATACGTCCGAGCAGGGCGGATACCTCAGAACCAGCCTGTGTGAAACGGAAAATATTGTCGATGAACAGCAGCACATCCTGATTCTTCTCATCACGGAAATATTCTGCCATGGTCAGTCCGGAAAGAGCCACTCTCATACGAGCTCCCGGCGGTTCGTTCATCTGACCGTAAACCATGACGGTTTTGTCAATAACTCCACTTTCCTGCATTTCTCCATATAAGTCATTTCCCTCACGGGTACGTTCTCCAACACCTGTAAATACGGACAATCCGCCGTGTGCGGTTGCCACGTTGTTGATCAGCTCCTGGATCAGCACGGTCTTACCTACTCCGGCACCTCCGAACAGACCAATCTTACCACCCTTTGCATAAGGGCAGATCAGGTCAACAACCTTGATTCCGGTCTCGAAAATCTCTGTCGCCGGGTTCTGCTCTTCGTAGGACGGTGCCTGTCTGTGGATGGTCCAGCGCTCCTCTGTCTCCGGAACCGGTTTGTTATCAATCGGCTCTCCCAACAGGTTGAACACACGACCCAGGCAAGCCTCTCCAACCGGTACGGTAATGGAGCCGCCAGTATCCAAAGCCTTGGTTCCTCTTACCAGACCGTCCGTAGAATTCATGGCAATGCAGCGTACTACATTGTCTCCGACCTGCTGAGCAACTTCGGCAATGAGCTTTGCGCCATTATTGTCGATCTCAATGGCATTTTGCAGTGCAGGCAGTTCATCGTGCGCAAATCGGATGTCCAGTACCGGACCGATGACCTGCACTACCTCGCCAATGTGTTTTTCACTCATCTTCGAATCTCCTTCATTTATTTAAGGTTTCTTATCTTTATCGCTAAACGCCCTCCGCGCCTGCAACAATCTCCGTAATTTCCTGTGTAATACCAGCCTGACGTGCTCTGTTGTAGAACAGATTCAGCTGTTCGATCATTTCTCCTGCATTCTTGGTAGCCGCATCCATCGCGGTACGTCTTGCTGCCAGCTCACTGGCCACACTTTCGCACACGCCTGAGTAAATCAGCCCTGCCAGATATTCAGGTACCACGACCTCAAACACCTCTTCCGGATTCGGATCATATAACGTCAGTTCCAGTTTTTTCTGTTCCCCGTCTGTTCCTTCTTTCTGAAGATCAGAAAGCGGCAGGATCGGGAAAGATTCCGGCTGTTGAGAAAGCATGGAAAGGAATTTGGTGTAACACAGTTCCACGTGTCCAAATCTTCCCGCTTTAAATTCCTCGCAAAGAATCTTTGCGATGGCAAAACAGTCCGCCACTGAGATATCCGCCACAACCGCAAACTCTTCGGTCAGCATTTCAATGCCCTTGTGCTGGCAGTATTCCACTGCCTTTTTTCCGATCGGCAATACCACGATGTCTTTTCCTGCGCGGTCTGCCTCCAGGCACTTGAAGAGATTTGCATTGTATCCGCCCGCCATTCCGCGGTCTCCGGCTACTACTACATAACAACACGTTTCATTTACCGGCTTCTTAACGTAAATCGAGGAAAAGCCGACATATCCGCCTGCAATATCCTGCAGGGTGGAATGAAGCACTTCAAAATAAGGCTTACAGTTGTCTGCACGTTCTTTGGCTTTACGCAGCTTGGAGGATGCTACAAGTTCCATTGCTTTTGTAATCTGCATGGTGCCCTGCACACTTTTGATGCGCAGTTTGATGCTTTTCATATCTGCAGCCATAAGTTTCCTCCTTCTTGCTTATTTCTCCGTCTTCATCTCCGAAAATTGTTCGGTATAGGCATTCAGGACTGCGATCAGTTTCTCTTCCGTCTCTTTTTCCAGCTTACCGGTGGTACGGATGGTCTGCATCACGTCAACGCCTGCGGCATCTGTATCCAGATAACGGAACAGTCCTGCTTCATATTCTTTGATATCTGCCGGTGCGACACTTGTCAGCATATCGTTGGTAACTGCGTAAATGATCGCAACCTGTTTTTCCACCACGATCGGGGAACTCTGATTCTGTTTCAGAACCTCCACGATACGTTCGCCCTGTGCCAGACGCGCCTTGGTATCTGCATCCAGATCGGATCCGAACTGTGCAAATCCCTGCAGCTCTCTGTACTGGGAGTAGAGCAGTTTCAGGTTACCGGATACCTGCTTCATCGCCTTCACCTGTGCATTACCACCTACTCGGGATACGGAAATACCCGGGTTTACAGCCGGCATAATACCGGAGTGGAACAACTCTGTTTCCAGATAAATCTGTCCGTCTGTAATGGAAATAACGTTGGTCGGAATGTATGCAGATACGTCACCTGCCTGTGTCTCAATGATCGGGAGTGCTGTCAGAGAACCGCCGCCGTGTGCGTCGTCCATCTTTGCTGCACGCTCCAGAAGTCTGGAATGCAGATAGAATACATCTCCCGGATAAGCCTCACGTCCCGGCGGACGACGGATCAGCAGAGAAAGTGCACGGTATGCCACCGCATGCTTACTCAGATCATCATAAATCACCAGTGCGTGTTTGCCCTGTGCCATAAAATATTCTCCGATCGCACATCCGGTATACGGTGCGATATACTGAAGCGGAGAAGCTTCTGAAGCAGTTGCCGCAACAACCACTGTATAGTCCATTGCACCTGCTTTCTGTAATTTTTCTACCAGAGAAGCAACGGTAGAACGTTTCTGACCGATTGCCACGTAGATACAGATTACGTCGCCGCCCTTCTGATTCAGGATCGTATCGATCGCAATCTGGGTCTTACCTGTCTGACGGTCTCCGATGATCAACTCACGCTGTCCACGACCGATCGGGATCATGGAGTCGATCGCTTTGATACCTGTCTGTAATGGTTCTGTAACCGGCTGTCTTTCACAGATTCCCGGTGCCGGGCTTTCAATCGCACGGAACTCACTTGCTTCCACCGGACCGGCTCCGTCGATTGGCTGTCCCAGTGCATTAACTACACGTCCAACCATCGCATTTCCTACCGGTACGGATACAACTTTCCCGGTACGTTTGACTGTCTGACCCTCCCCAATGTGCTCGTCGGAACCAAACAGTACAATCGATACCATATTTTCTTCCAAATTCTGTGCCATTCCGAAGCTTCCGTCCTCAAATTCCAGCAACTCACCTGCCATACAGGATGTCAGTCCGCTGGCACGGGCAATTCCGTCTCCAACGGTCAGGATCGTACCTGTTTCGCTCTGCTGGATCGCATTGTCATAGTATTTTATCTGGCTTCGGATGACTTTGGATATTTCTTCTGGTTTAAATTGCATGTTCCATTTACCATCCTTTATATTGTCATTTCTTCAAGTTTCCTGGAAAGACCGCTCATACGTCCCTTCACGGTACCGTCTAACTGCTTTCCTTCGATTTCTACGCGAAGTCCCGCTACCACAGATGCATCCTTCTTCTGTGTCAGGATCACCGTTTTTTTGCTCATGGCTTCTAACTTTGCTTTCAAGATTTCTGCCTGTGCATCCGTCAGATCCACCGCACTGTAAACGGTTGCCTCTGTAATATTGTGGTCTGCGTTGTAACGTTGCGTATACTCTTCACAGCATCCTGCGAATTCCTGCACAAGTCCGTGCTCACACAACAATTTCAAAAAATTGATCAGATAGCGCTCGCACTGAGCACCGAATGCGTCATCGATCAGTTTGATCCTATCTGCCTTCGGTATGGAAGGCTCACTTAAAAGCTTCACATAATCCGGATTCTCCCGGAATAGTGACCGAACTCCCTGAAGCTGTTCCATCAACACATCAACAAGTCCGTCTTCCATTGCTAAATCATACAGTCCACTTCCATATATTTTAGCTGTATGTGTCATGACGCTTCACCTACATTCGAAATAAATTCGTCGATCAGTTTCTCGTGGTCTTTTTCGCTGATCTCTCGCTCGATCACCTTGCCTGCAATTTCCATTGCCATTCCGCCGATCTCGCCTTTGAGTTCGTTGACCGCTTTTTTCTTTTCCTGTGCAATATCGCTCTCAGCTTTCGCCTTGATCGCTGCAGCCTGTTTATTTGCTTCCTGAATCATTTCTTCACTCTGAAGAGAGGCACTCTTCTGTGCATTGGCGATCAGGGTATTGGCTTTTTCTTTAGCTTCTGCCATATTCTGCTCATACTCTTCTTTAATCGCGCGAGCCTCTTCCTTCGCTTTTTCCGCCTCTTTGATCTCAGCCGTTGCCATCTCTTTTCTCTTTTCCAGCACAGCATTGATCGGTTTCAACAGGAAACGTTTGATCAGATACAATTGAATAAAAAGGTTGCAGATCTGTGCAATAAAAGTCCATGGTACAATTGTTACTAAATCTTGCATCTTGACTGTCCAACCTCCTGTTCTTCTTTGCTTGGTTCTTGATGCTTTCTCAGATTAAGATTCGCTCTTGTCCGCGTCTTATCCAAGGAAGTTCATGAACATACCAGGTGCAACGAAGATCAGAAGAAGACCTGTTACGAAACCGTAGATACCGGTTGTCTCTGCAAGAGCCACACCAAGAAGCATGGTAGAAGTTACATCACCTTTGCACTCCGGCTGTCTTCCGATAGCTTCCAGAGCCTTTGCAACCGCATTACCTTCTCCAATACCAGGTCCGATACCTGCGATCAGTGCAAGTCCGGCACCAATCGCACAACCCATTAACGCAATACCTTTAGCAAGTACTGTAAAATCCATATTCTTTTCCTCCTTAAGCTCTAATGTTTCTCATTTTTTCTCATTCTTTTTTCCATATTAAGTTTTCGCGTGCTAATCCTCTCCGGCTTCCTGTGCAATGTACATAATCGTCAGCATACTGAAGATAAATGCCTGCATGCACGATGTGAACCAGTCAAAATAGAATCCGGTAATTGCCGGAATACCTACGTCGAAGATCGGAATCTGTGATAACAGATGTCCCACCGTGCCCGGGATCAGACCCAGGACTGCCGTACTTAATACAGCCAGTGCTCCGTAGATCAGGCCATTGATAACAATGCCCGAGAAAATGTTTCCGAAATGTCGGCACGCCATACTGACAGGTGTCGAGATTTCACCCAGAATATTGAACGGCGTCATAACGAAAATCGGTTCTGTGAATCCTTTCAGGTATCCACCAAGTCCGTTTGTCTTCAGTTTCTGGTGCGTGATCATGATAAATACCACAACCGCCCAGGCTGCTTCTGTAGACAAATCGGCCGTCGGGCTTCGAAGCCCGGTTAAACTGATCAGGTTCGAGACAATACTGGTTCCGAACAACGCTCCCACGAAGGGGATCATATAACGGAACTTCTCGCCCATATTGCCGACTACAAAGTTGTTCAGTGTCTCCACGATCATCTCTGCCGCCGCCTGACGTTTGGAAATATTTTCCACTTTCAGGTCATGGGTCAGCCAGATACAGAGCCCTGTAATAATAATCATAACAATCCAGCTCACCATCATCGTCTCACTGATCTGCAGGTCCCCCAATATCGGAATGTTCAGTGGGATCGTAAAAAAGACTTTTGGTCCATTAATGTCTATACTCATCGTTTCTCACCTCCATTCTTTAGATTTTCCGATACAGTCTCCTCTTATATAGTTATTTTTTAATAACTGCCATAAATTTAATTCCCAGACTCGGGAACAACAGCGGTAAGATCCCCGCCACAAAGTAAAAGCATGGTGCTGCGATTGCGATCACCACCCAGATCAACTGCAATGCCATTCTCTGGGAATAGCTGGTCTTCATCTTTTTCTTTGCCAGATCCTGATCCTCTGTGGCTGCAATATTCTGTACAGAAATTCCCATCAGAAAGAAATTCAGGATTGCCACGCCTCCTCCTATGATCCCTGCCAGGATCGTGGTATAGTCGAAAACGATCTTGTCCGGCATCGTCGGCCGAAGCAGGAAAAGTACGCCCCACATCAGCACCACACCTACGACCGTATAGACCACAACTTTCTGTGTTTCTTTTTTTACTGCCGGTTGAAGTATGCTCACAACCTTGTCCTCCTATACATGTTGATTGAACGAAACCGAAGTTCGTTTCTTTTTTTCTTTTTCTTCTTTTTTCAAAACACTCAGATATAAACGGTACGCCACCATAAAGGAGCTGCCCAGTCCGAAAATAAATCCCGGAATGTAGACCCAGGCTCCCAGTCCAACCTTTGTCACCAACCACCAGCATGCGCCTAAGCACATCAGGAGCGGCATCAGCAAGGACAGGCCAAATTGCGTCACTAGTGTAATATTTTTCATAAAACCGCTGAACATCAGCATTTTATTTTTGTTATGTTTGTCCAAAAAACGCCTCCGAAAAAATAACCAAATTTGGTTTTATTATAGCATTTTTTGTTTATTTTTACTACATACATTTTTAATGTTTTGTACAATTTTTTGTTTTTTTTCAAATACAAAAGAGGGAATCGGATACTTTTCCAATTCCCTCTGATTATTGCAAATATTTTCGATATTTTTCGTTAAATATCTGTCTTTTCTGTTAAATTAATGTCACTGCTGTTAATTACTTGGCAACCATCTCAAACAGGTCTTTGCAGTCTTCCTGCATCTTCTTGTAGACTTCATAGCCTTTGTCGTAGATCTCTTTATTGTCCGGATTCGGCTCGTATCTTGCGATCACATCGACCATGCTTTCTGCCGCCGCTTCCACACTGTCAAAGATTCCCACTGCCTTTCCTGCCAGAATTGCTGCTCCAAGACAAGCTGCCTCTTTACTGCTGGTCACACAAATCGTTTTCTGCAGGATATCTGCTTTGATTTGATTCCATACCGGACTCTTGGATCCGCCACCGAAAGCACGGACTTCATCCACTTCGATTCCCATGGCTGACAGAGCATCCATATTTCTTCTTACCAGATATCCCAAGGATTCCATGATAGCACGGATAAAGTGTCCTTTATTGTGTACCATAGTAATTCCGAAGAAGATTCCGGTTGCATGCGGATTTACATCCGGTGCCAAAGATCCGCTCAAATGTGGCAGGAAACTCAATCCATCTGCTCCCGGAGGAGTCTGGAGTGCCTGTTTTGTCATCAGGTCGTAGCTGTCGTCTCCCGTCATCTCTGCGCAGGTCATTTCCATCTGGCAGAAGTTATCACGATACCATCTCAGGCAGATTCCACCTGATGTGAAAGTATGCATCATATAAGTATCCTTGATTGGATAATAGTGAACCGGCATCTGCTGATTCGGATCATATACAATCTTATCGGTCGGTACACAAACTGCCAGGGTAGATCCGATACTCTCAGAGAACATTCCCGAACGAACTGCTCCGACACCAACAGCTCCGATGGCATTATCCATAGCTCCGGTACAAACCTGAACATCTTTGCTCAGTCCCAGTTTTTCTGCCATTTCCGGTAAAATGGTTCCGGCAACTTCACCTGGTTCCAGGATCTCCGGGAAGTTATCTTCCGTCATTCCCAACTCATCCAGCATCGGCTGCCAGTATTTCTTTGTCGTAATATCCCAATACAGCGTTGAACAGAGCATGGAACAGTCAGATACATAACGTCCGGTCAGCTGATAGATGATAAAGTCTTCGATCAGCAGGATCTTTTTCGTCTTTGCAAAGACTTCCGGCTCATTTTCTTTGACCCAGAGTGCTTTGGCTACAGGCCAGTTTGCGCCCCAGCTTACCTGTCCTGTGTGTTTATAGCAGAGTTCGTCCCCGTATTTTTCCGTCAGATATTCGGACTGTTTTACGGCACGGTTGTCCATCCAACTGATGGAATTACGAAGCGGCTTGCAGTTCTCATCCACAAAGAACATGGTCTCTGACTGGAGAGAGAATCCGATTGCCACAACGTCTTTCAACGGGATTCCTTTTTCTTCACCGAGAATCTTGAATCCCTTTTCAATGGCATCCATATACACCGCCGGGTCAGACTCTACAAAATAACTCTGCGGGGTATATAAGGTATATTCTAATGTTGCATTTCCCAACATTTTTCCTGTTGTATCAAAGATTGCAATTTTCAGAGCAGTGGTTCCAAGATCAATACCAGCAATTAACTGACTCATATTTACCTCCTTACTCATTCTTCTCCTCATCGAACAGTTTGATCCAGTTTTCTTTTTCTAATTCCGTCGCCCAGGTTGTTCCATCCGGCTCCGTCACGTAGAGATGGTCTTTGGACACATCCACCTGGCTGTCCTGCGGAAATGTTTTTCCTTCAAACTGACATTCATCCGTTCCGTCAGCCTGACACCATGCTGCCATGAGACTTCCGTCAGGGGAAGACAGAAGAAGGCCAATTTTCCCATCGGCAGCACTATATGTCGAAACTGATGAAAATGTAAAAGCAGTATCTTCTTGTGAATTACAGGGTCGTCGGTATAAGCGCATATCGTTCTCATTTTCATCGCTCAGGTAATAGATATTATCCTGATCCAGACTAATATTTTGGACGAACTTGGGCAAAGTATGTTCCAGACTGTTTTCTGATACCACGTTATACCACCGATACTGCCCGTCTGACAATTGAAGCAGCAGATTTCCTCCATATGCCCAGAAATCCTCTATTTCTTCTTTGAATAACATTTTTTCATTCGTTCCGGTCACGCTGCATCGAAACAGACGTTGTTTCCCGTTCTTTTCTCTTAAAGAATAGAGGTAATTTCCCATGGGTTCATATTTAATACAGGATTTAATCGCTGTGTGGACCTTTTCTGGGTCGTTCACGGTAATCCGGTAAACTGTTTCTCCATCATACATATAGAAGTAACCCACATATTCCGAAAATTCCAGGATGTCTTTTTCACTCTTATCCTTCATATTTCCCGCGTCAACGATTACTCCCGATTCCAGATCTTCTGCCTTCAGTTCAGTTCCAAAATTTTTCACCACAACCCCATCTCTCTGGACGATCCTCTCCGAAGACGGATGATAGGTTTTTCCATACTCCAGATTTTCCTCCGTATCTGTCGGATTTGTGGTTACTTTCCCGATTAAAGTCAGATCCAGTTTATCCTTAAAGAGTACGGACAGCAACAATGCTGCCCCTACTACTCCAAGGATCAATGCTATGTATTTTCTGTTTGATGACGAAAAGTTTTTCTTCATAGATTTTCCTTTATAATGTGTAACGTTTCGAATGTCACTAATTTGTTATGCTGCTTCCGGTGTATCCTCCAGCTGTTTCTTGTCCAGATTTGTAAAGAAGATTGCGGAAATTACACAGAGAACACCACCAACAAGTTTTGCTGCTACCATGGCTGCGATCAGATCCGGTTCTACACCTGCACAGAATCCCAAGTGATCGCCAAGTGCGAATGCTGCACAGCATGCAAATGCGATATTGATAATCTTACCTTTGTTGTCCATGTCTTTCAGCATACTATATGCCGGGATAGAGTTTGCACAGCATGCGATCAGTCCGGCAACTGCTACGTCGTTGATTCCGATCATGGAGCCAAGCTTGCCAAGAGGCTTGCTTAAGACTTTTGTCAGAACTTTTACCAGCGGATAAGCTCCTGCCAGCATCATAGCGATGGATCCGATTACGCCCCAAACCTCGGACAGAGGACGCAGTTCGATCAAGCGGATCGGTGTCAGTTCCTGAACGATTGCAAGACCTAAGAAGAAGCTTAAGTATGCGACCATGAATTTTGCGAAAATGTTAAACCCTTTGATCATGCCTGCCGGGATAAATTTCAGTCCCAGAGCAATCAGAACAGCAAAGATCAGTACCGGTACCATGTTGATCACAACCATACCCGGATCAAATCCTGCGATCAGACCGCCGACGATACATGCAAACGGGATACAAACGATACCGGACATCGTTCCTACTGCAAGGAATCTCTTGTCTTCCGGTTCCATAATTCCAAGACATACCGGGATACCAAACGCAATGGTCGGTCCCATCATAGATGCCAGGATGATTGCGGAATAGTTTGCGATATCTGCATTGTTTGGCTGAATCGCATGTGCCAGAGCATATCCACCTGTGTCAATGGAAAGGATCAGGGATCCTGCCATACACGGATCAGCTCCGATTGCTGAAAACAGTGCTCCTACGGTCGGGGTAAGAGCTGCGCCGATCAGGTCTACCGTTACCATAATACCTGCCATTCCAAGAGTCAGAGCTCCCATGGCGTTGAATCCTTCCTCAAACTCCTGACCAAGACCGAATTTACTTCCAAACATACGGTCCACAGCACCCAGTACCATAAAGATTACCATAATATATACAATTATCTGGCTTATCATATTTTCCCTCCTCGCTGTGTCGTTCTGCTACATTCCTGCATCACTACACGTGTGGCTGTTTATTTTTTCTCCATATAGTCTGCTACTGCCTGCAGATTTTCTTTGAAGCTTCCGTCCGGAACAAAATTCTTTGTGAACAGTGCGCTTCCCATTGTGAATCCCCAAGGTCCGATATCGAACATGGTGTCGATTCTTTCGTAGCTGGAAATACTTCCTGCGATTGCTACTTTTGCGTCGATTGCTGCACAGAACTCTCTTGCAAGTTTCTCTCCGTCTACTACATGACGATAAGCAAGAATATCAAATGCATCGATTCCCTTTGCCATCAAATCTTTTGCGTTCTGGATAATCTCTTCGTTGGTTCCTTCCAGAATACTCGGGGATCCGGATACCTTTCCAACGAACGGGCTGTATGTCATGTTGTGTTCTTTCAGATAATTATGTACTGATTCATAATAAAGAGTTCCCATCAATGTGTCAAATCCACATTCGATGCAGGTCTTCGCTGCTTCCAGGCAGGACTCTTCATCATATGTAACAACTTCCAGGTAAGTTGTTTTTCCGGCAGCCTTCATTGCGTCTACGATTCGCTTCATTTCATCTTTCGGAAGACCTACATTTTTGAATCCCCAGTGCTGTACGCTTTCGATATCCTTACATTCTTCAAAAATATCATATGCATCTTTTACAGTTACATCATTGTGTGTCAACATTACGATCAGATTCGGTTTTGCCATTTTCTTCCTCTCTTTCCGCGGCCTGTCACCGCCTGCACATTTTCTTTTTCCTTACTTCCCAAACAGACATTTCTTTAGCCTTTCCTTGCGAGCAAACAAGTCATTCGGCTCTTGTAAAAATTATAAACTAAGCCAAGTGCAATTGTCAAACAATTCGTTGTATTGGCTGACATCTAAAAAACGTTCATTTTACTGTTTATACAATTACTTATCGCTTAGTTTCTTTTATTTTTTGGCGTTTTATTGGTTATTTTACATAATTTATTTTTACTTATACGGATAAATTTCGTTCGTTTTGCACCTTATTTTTGTATATTTTTCTTTTTCAGATCTTCTCCTCCATTCCTTTCGCTCGTTTCAATTATTCTGTCTATTATTTTCGGCGATTCGCTCATTTTGCCAGCTTTTTTATCGTTTCTTCCCGAAAGCGCCCGGAAAGGGATGCCCACCTTTATTGACTCCCATCGTTTCCTCCGATATGATGAACTCAACCGAACAGACACAAAATATCATGTCAATAAGGAGGCACGTATTATGTGGGATGCAATTGTAATCGGCGCAGGTATCAGCGGATGTTCCGTAGCCAGAGAACTTGCCCGGTATAAATTGAAAGTACTGGTATTAGAAAAAGGTCATGACCTCTGTGCAGGTACGACACGCGGGAACTCCGCAACTGTTCACGCCGGATATGACCCGGATCCAGGTTCCAACAAAGCGATCTATAATGTAAGAGGAAGTCGGATGTACGAAGATCTGTGTAAAGAGCTGGACGTTCCTTATATGAGAAACGGAATGATCGTCTTTGCAACCGACGAAGAGCAGTTAAAAGAAGTAGAGCGACTTCATAATGTAGGAAATCAGAACGGCGTAAGAACCGAGATCTGTGACCGCAAGCGAATTCTGGAGATTGAGCCGGATATGGGCGAGGGCGTCATCGGCGGACTGTGGATTCCGGATTCCGGAATGGTATGTCCTTACAACCTGGTATTCGCGATGGCTGAAAATGCCGCAAGAAACGGTGTGGAATTCAAAACAGGCTGTGCTGCTACCGAAGTAAAGCGCGGCGACGACTGTTGGATTGTCTCCACTCCGGACGGCGACGAAGAGACTCGCTACGTATTTAATGCAGCCGGAACCTGGGCTGACAAATTCAACAATATGGTATCTAAAGATACCTTCAAGATCATTCCGCGTGAAGGACAACATTTGATCCTGGATCGCGACTTGATCAAATATACCAAGACAACGATCTGTCAGACTCCGGAATTACTTCCTACCGGTGGACACACCAAGGGAATGGGACTGATGCCTTCCGTAGACGGCACCATTATCTTAGGATGTAACGCAGACGACGTGGAAGATCCGGATTTTTCCGACAACACCAAAGAGGGAATCGACAAGATCGTCAACTACTTTGAAGAGAAATGGCACTTCCTCCCGATCAGCAAACACGTGCCGAAATTCCCAAGAGATGCTGTCATCACCGCTTACGGTGGAAGCCGCGCTCATCCGGACCGCGATGATTTCATTCTGGGCGAGCCGGAAGATGCTCCGAACTTCATCAACCTGGCAGGTATCGAATCTCCTGGTGTCACTGCTGCCCCGGCGATCGCCATTGATATGGTCAAGATCCTGGTAGACCGCGAACACCCGGAAGTCAACACCGACTACAAACCGGGCCGTGTGATCAAAAAAGCCTTCCGCACCATGACACCGGACGAACGAAGAGCTGCCATTGCTGAAGATCCGGATTACGCAAAGATCGTCTGCCGCTGTGAGCAGGTAACAGAAGCTGAAATCCGCGACGCCATCCGCAGACCGGTGGGCGCAAGAAGCATCGGTGCCATCAAGATGCGTCTCCGTGCCGGAATGGGCCGTTGTCAGGGTGGATTCTGCAGTCCGCGTGTTCTGGAAATCCTCTGCGAAGAACTTGGAAAAACTCCACTTGAGATTACACAGTCCGGTGGACACTCCAATATTCTGGTAGGAAAAGCTTGTGTAGAGAATGGAGGGAATGACTGATGATAAAGAAAGATCTTGTAATCATAGGCGGCGGTGCTGCCGGACTTTCCGCCGCAGTTGAGGCGAAAAAGCAGGGCATCGAAGATATTCTGGTACTGGAGAGAAGTCCTTATCTTGGTGGAATCCTCCGTCAGTGCATCCACAACGGATTTGGTGTCCATAAATATAAAGAAGATTTGACCGGAGTAGAATTCGCACAGCGGATTGCAAAAGAAGCTACAGACCTGGAGATCGAATGTCTGACCAACACCTTTGCACTGGATATTTCTCCTCAGAAAGTCATCAGCGCAATCCACCCGGAAAAAGGACTGTTTGAAGTGGAAGCCAAAGCGATCATCCTGGCCATGGGTTGCAGAGAGCGCTCCCGTGGTGCCTTGATGATCCCCGGAAAACGTATTGCCGGTGTCATTACAGCCGGAACGGCCCAGCATTACCTGAATCTGGACGGATATCTTCCGGGCAAACGTGTGGTTATCTTAGGATCCGGTGATATCGGTCTGATCATGGCAAGACAGTTTGTCATGGAAGGTGCGACCGTAGAACGTGTGGTAGAGATCATGCCGTATTCCGGCGGTCTTGCCCGCAACATTTCCCAGTGTCTGGAAGACTTCAACATTCCGCTGAGTTACAACAGCACCATCGTTGACATTCAGGGGCGTGGCCGTGTAGAAAAAGTCACGGTTGCCAAAGTTGACGAGAACCGCCAGCCGATCCCGGGAACCGAATTCGATATTGCCTGTGATACTCTTCTGATCTCTGCCGGTCTGATTCCGGAAAATGAGCTGACCAAGAGCGCGGACATTCAGTTATCCACGATCACAAAGGGTGCGGTCGTTGACGACGAATTGATGACCTCCTTAGATGGAGTCTTCTCCTGTGGTAATGTACTCCATGTACATGATCTGGTAGACTTCGTAAGTATCGAAGGAACCAAAGCCGGTGCCAACGCTGCCCGCTACTTAAAAGGCGAGATCACCGAAAGCGATACCATCTCTGTCACCGACGGATTCGGTGTCAACGGAGCGGTTCCGCAGAAGATTCGCCGGGAAGGCGAGGATGCCGTAGAATTCATGTTCCGTCCGCGCGGTATTTATAAAAACTGCCAGATCTGCGTCGATGTAGACGGCACTTGCGTAAAACGCATGAAAAAAATGGTTGTAACCCCTGGTGAAATGTGCTCTTTCAAACTGGACCGCAGTCTTTTGAAAGATGCAAAAGAGGGTGTTGCTGTTCGATTGGAGGTATAGTATCATGGGAGAGACAAAACAATTGGTATGTATTAACTGCCCAATGGGCTGCCGCCTGGAAGTTCAGATGGAAGATTCTGCCGTACAGTCTGTAACCGGCAATATCTGTCCACGCGGAGAACAATTTGCCCGTCAGGAGGCCGTAGATCCTCTTCGTGTTCTCACCTCTCTGATGCGGATTGAAGGCAGAGAAAAACCTTTCAGCGTCAAAACATCTGCTCCGGTTCCAAAACGGATCCTGTTTGACTGTGTGCACCAGATCTTCGCAAATCCAGTGTCTCCATCCAGACTTCCGATCCATGCAGGAGATGTGATGATCGCCGATGTATGCGGCAGTGGAGTTGATATCATTTCCACCCAGGAAATCCTGGAATAAACTTTATTTTAAGGAGAGTATTATGAGTACACTTTATCTGTCCGATCTGGACGGTACCCTGTTCACAACGAAAAAGAACTTATCAGAAAGGACGGTATCTCTTCTCACCGAATGTATCGAGGCCGGCGCGCAGTTTGCAGTTGCAACTGCGCGTATGCCTTACGGATGCGACTACCGGCTGAAAGAGCTGCCGCTTCACACACCATCCATTCTGACCAACGGAGTCTTTATCTACGACTTCAATACCAAATCCTATCTGAGCACTAAGACCATGGACACTTCCTCCGTCCATGCGGTCCTCGATGCGTTTCAGAAGCTTGATACTGGTGTTTTCCTATATATCCTGGAAGAGAACGAGATCCGGATCTTCTATAACAGAGAAGATATGGCATCCCAGACCCAGTATTACAGCGATCGTGCTTTGGAATGCTGCAAATCCGTGGAATATCTGTCAGACCTTTCCTCTGTCGTAAAAAAAGACTCTGTCTTCTATCTGGCCTGCACAGATACGGAAGAGAAATTAAAACCGATTCATGACGCGATTGCCGATATTCCAGGAATCAGCTGTGCCTACTACCTGAATATCTACAATGGTCTGTACTGTATCGAAATCTTCTCTGACCGTGCCACCAAAAAGCACGCGCTGCTGGAATTAAAAGAAATGCTTGGATGCGACGAGGTTGTGGTATTCGGCGACAATCTGAATGACCTTTCCATGTTTGAGGTTGCAGATCGCTGCTACGCCGTAGAGAATTCTCTGGATGTGGTCAAAGAACAGGCGACAAAGATCATTCCGGGTTGCGACGAAGATGGAGTGGCTCTTTTCCTTCATGAGGAAATCCTGGGAAACGGGAAATAACATGTAGCAAGTAGCAAAGAAACGTAAATCATAACACACACCAAAAACCAATAGAGATATGAAAGTCCTGCGCTGCAAGGTGCAGGGCTTTTTTAGTTGCAACAGCGAGCCACTTCCCTACCGCCTTTCCGCCAAAGGTTACCATAGTGATTCAATGGTGCCAGACAGCTTTCGTTGGGTTAAATAATTCTTATAAGCCTCCGTAATCCTTGGTACTTCCTGAAAACGAACGTAAGTGTTACTTGAAGGTTAGTGCCACCAGGCGAGGACTAAGCGCGAGTGATCCCTGCAGTAGCCTATACCCCGGGTTGGGTGATCAAATCCCATTACAAGACAAGAGCCCGACTGCAAAAAGTCGGGCTCCTGATTTATCTTATCGTCTCTTGTTTACACTCTTTCGCTGAACTCTTCTTTTATATCGCAAGACTTCATACTACATAGAAACCAAAACCTAATTCGTCAAAGGATTGCGCAATAGAATCTTTTACAGTCCTGCGTCCAGTTCCTCCGCACGTTTGATCAGACGTTCTACGAAGTCTTCATTCCACCATCCCAGATAGAATAACAGGTCGGATAAGGTGAAACGATTCCGATACAGATGGCAGTCACGAAGTGCCCATCTTGCAGTCTTTTCGTCAATCGGCGGTGTCATCTGGCAATACCGGGTCGGTGCTCCGGCCGCGTGCATTTCTTCACACAGGTGTTCCGGGGATACTACGACTTTGCGGATTTCTTCTTTAAATTCATCCCAGTTCTCCAGCAGGGCTTCAAATTTATCCCGATTGGATTTCCAGCTTGCCAGTTTCTTCTGATAGCCTTTCCAGCACTCATCTGCAGTATCTTTCTTGATCCACTCAAACGCCTGATAAACCAACGGCTTCATCTCTTCCTCTGACGGGAAGCATTTGTCGATATCTACACTCTTTGGATCCAGCTCATCTAACAAGATCTCCCACGCAATGGCGGTAAAGATCGTTCCGATGGATACCTGTGCTCCATGGAATGCCACATCACGATTCTGTTTGTCTGCGGCCATATCTAACAAATGCGTAATGATATGCTCTGTTCCGGAAGACGGACAGGACTCGCCTGCAATTCCCATTGCCAGACCACTTAAAGTCAGCACCCTTGCCAGAAGTTTAAATGCATCCGGATCTTTGGCTGCCAGTCTGGAGGAATGTTCCAGAAGATCTGTATTCTGTGTTCTTAAAATATCACAGGACGGATCATTGTAAGTGTTATTCATCCCCACTCTGTAAGCCAGATACCAGTCTACCGGAGCGGTCCAGGTTGCCAACACATCTCCGTATCCTGCCAGATTTCGCTCCATCGGTGCCTGATCGATCACATCCAGGTCAATGACCAGAACGGACGGATAACGGGTCGGAAGGGAGCTCTTTACACCATTTTTCAGCATGATGGAGATTCCATCGGAAAATGCATTCACTGACAATGCGGTCTGCACGATGATCAACGGCATATTGTCATCTACGGCATGGGTTGCATCCTTGCACAGATCGGTCACGGTTCCGCCACCGATTCCTACCACACAGTCTGCACCAAACGCTTTGATGGCTTCCTGAATTTTTACACTTTCCTCATCCACTGCATGCAAGACATGGTCATGGTTGTCCAGCACCAGCCAGGATACCTGATATTCCTGATTCAGCAGGAAATAAATTTGCTCTTTCAGGCTGTCTTTTCCACGGAAATACGGAGTCATATCGGATACCATCAGGACTTTATTTCCTTTGGAATGTTCTTTGATGATTTCCGGCAATAATTCAATGGCTTCTTTCTGGATATAGATCCGATCCATCAGAATCGGGCAGAGTTTATTATCCGGATCTGCATCTTTCAATGCCTGCCGTAAGGTATCCAGATCACAGGGATCTGCATAAATCAGTCTCTGATCTTTCATGATTATTCCGCCTCCTGACTATAGCATTTATCAAAGAACGGCTCCATAGCCTTGTAGCATTCTTTATACCGCTCGTAAGCTTCATCATACGCCGCTTTCTTGGACAGATCCGGTTCATAGGTTGCACCCAGTTCTACCATTGCTTCTGCTGCTTCATCCAGATTCTTGAAGTTGCCTTCTGCCACACCTGCCAGCATTGCTGCACCAATCGCTGCACCTTCTGCGCTCTTGGTCGCTGTCATCGGTTTGCCGAGCAAGTCTGCTTTCATCTGGCACCACAGCGGAGACTTGGTGCTTCCGCCTACGATTCGTACGTTGGAGCAGTCCATTCCGATTTCTTCGAAACGATCTACGTTGTCACGAAGTCCGAAGGAAATTCCTTCAAATACGGCTCTTGTCAAGTCTTCAAATCTTGTATTTAAAGTCAATCCTGTGAAGGTTCCTCTTGCATTTCCGTTCCAGGTCGGAGTCATCGCACCCTGCATACATGGCAGGAAAATCACGCCATTTGATCCTACCGGAGATGTCTTTGCCATAACATTCATGATATCGTAATCTTCATATCTTACAATACTATCTCTGAACCATCTGGTAGATCCGCCGGATACAAATCCTGGATTCTCGATCAGCCACCATCTTGCATCTGCATGGTGATGAGTCTCAACCAGACGTCCGATGGTATCAAATACCGGCTTATCAGCAACGGCTGCTACCGGCTCTGCGGTTCCTGTAATATCGCAGACCATACCCGGTTTTACCAATCCGGATCCCACACATGCAGAATGTTCATCGCCGGTACCGATGATGACCTTTGTCTTGGTAGTCAGTCCCAATTCCTCTGCTGCTCTTTCCGTCAGATGTCCGCAGATTTCTTCCGGATTGCCGATTCTTCCAAGCAGATTCGGATCGATATCAAAGGCTTTTGCCATCTCATCGTCCCAACGTTTCTCTGCTACGTTATAGATCATGGATGCGGACGCCTGTGCATAATCCACCACGCTCTCTCCGGTCATCCAATGTACCATAAAACTGTCTACATTCAGGATATTTTTACATTTATCAAAGATTTCCGGACGGTTCTTCTTTACCCAGAGCATCTTTGCTGCGGTATGGGAAGAATCCAGATTCAGACCTGTCACTTCAAAGACACGGTCTGCGGAAACTCTCTGCTCTACTTCTTTGATTTCATTTTCTGCACGACGGTCCAACCAGATAATAGAATTCATCATCGGATTTCCATCCTGATCGATCACAACGATACTGTCGTTGATTGCATCCATTCCGATGGTTCCGATCTCTTCCGGATTAACACCGCTTACATCCAATAACTCATGTACCACCTTCTTGAAAGAATGGATCCAGTCTGCAACGACCTGCTCTGCCCATGCCGGATTCGGATAAATCGGATCATGTGCGCAACTTGCTTCTGCAACAATCTTTCCGGAAGGATCTACCAGTAAACCTTTTAAACTCTGCGTTCCTAAATCTACACCAATTACATACATATGCTCAAACCTCCTGTTTTCGTCTCCATGGGGTTATTCTGTTACGTGATGTGTTGCCTGTTGCCATATGTCTTGTTTCCCTGTGACTTCCCGTCTTTTTGCACTTATACCGTCACCGATTCATCTGGCTGCAATTTATCGGTTCGAGATGTCACTCCGTGTCACAGGGCTTTGAGTACCTAATAATCTGTTCGGTTATCTGCTCACAAAAGCGGAATGATTTCCTTCACAGAATCAAAGATCAGGTGCGGCTGTACGTCTGAATCCGGAAGATCCACAAGCTGCGCCTCACCGCTCAATACAAAGATTCCATATAATCCGTTGAATACGCCGGATTTTACGTCTGTATACAGACGATCTCCCACAACGGCCGTATTCTCCGGTTTTGCTCCGAGAACATTTAACGTGTAATCAATAATTTCTTTATTCGGTTTTCCTACAATCTTGTCCGGCATACGTCCTGTGGATGCATTTACATAGGCATGCAAGGATCCAATGTCCGGAACAAAGCCCGTCTTGGTCGGGCAATTATAATCTGGGTGTGTACCGATATACGGAAGTCCCTCCCGTACAAAATCGCAAAACTTACACAGCTTTGCATAGTCAAAAGATGTGTCGAATGCAGAAACCACGACATCCGGGTGTTCTTCTTCCAAAGTAATTCCGCCGGCCTCAAACTCATCCATCAGCACCTTATTTCCGAACAGATAGATCTTCTTGCCCGGATAATTGCGCTTCAGATAATCGATGGTGGCGTGTCCTGATGTGATCAACTGCTTCGTCGGATCGATGTCCAGTCCCATTCGATGAAGCTTGTCCACATACACCTCTGCGTTCTTCGATGAGTTATTGGTCATAAAGCAATACTTTCGCCCGGTCTGCTCAATCCTTGCGAGAAATTCTTTTGCTCCGTCAATCCAAGTCTCATCCAGATACACGGTACCGTCCATATCCAGTGCAAAATTCTGGATCTTTGGAATCAGCCCCTTCGGGTCCTGATTTACCTGATATGTTTCATGTAGAGTTCCGATAATATCACCCCTTTTAGATATTTTTTATAGTCCAAAAGGTCTGTTTGGGAATATCGGATTAAGATGGTTTTTATTATGATCGGATTTTTTTAAAATGTCAAGAAAACAAAAAAGTCCGGAAGCCCTCTGTTTTCAAGGGTTTTCAGACTTTTTTATAAATATTGGTTCAAATAGGATGTTTCGGGATTTTTCCAGTCCCTTTTGAGCGTTTCACCGTTTTTCATGGTTGTAAATCAGCGTTTTGCGCATTTCTGCATTTTCAGCGATCGATGGATGCAACGATTACATCCAGTCCCGCCGCACGCACTTTCTCCACGTATTCCGGATTTGCCTCGTCATCCGTGATCAGTGCCGTAATATCTTTGGTGGAAATAAAGGTGCAAAGGGTGGTCTGATTCAGTTTGGTACTGTCACAGAGGATATATTTTTCTCTGGCACAACGAAGCATTGCGGATTCCACCTGTCCTACCAGAATATTATCGCTTGCTGCTCCTTGTTCAATATCAAATGCATCGCAACCGACAAACGCTTTATCCGCACGATACGTCTGAAATAAAATCTCCGAAGTTGGGCCAACCACACATCCGGTTCTTCCGCGCACGATTCCGCTATTGATATGTACCTCCAGGTTTCGGTTCGGAATAGTCAGCGTTGACATGACCGTGGAGTCTGTCAGAATCACTGCTTCTTTTAATTTCAACAGATATGGTGCCATCTCTGCAATGGTCGAACCGCCTCCCAGTGCAAGCACATCCCCTGCGGAGATCAGTTTGCTCGCCTCTGTCGCAATGGCCTTTTTATTCAGTATATTGATCTTGGATTTTCGGCGCATAGTCGCATCCCGATCCGCGTCAATACTCGCTGCTCCGCCATGCGTCCGGATCAAAAGACCACTTTCTTCCATTTTGGCCAGTTTTTTCCGTACCGTAGAGGTAGATAAGTGCAAAGTTTCACACAACTCCTTGTTCGTTACTCTTTTATGAACCTCCAACAGATACAAAATGTAGCTTTCATCGTCCCCGTAAAATCTGTCAATTATCATCCAATACCCCCTTGTCAGCTTTTTGTTTGCTTTGTTCGTTTCTGTCTGCTTGCTGTCTTTTCCAAAATGCTGTCCTAATTCTATTTCCAGTGCAGTTCATGAAGATGACCTTCCAGATTCATTCCCCCAAAGTGATTCTGTCTCAGTGCTTCATAAAGTACGATGGCCGCTGAATTACTCAGATTCAGGGAACGGATGTCCCCCACCATCGGAATTCTCACGCATCGTTCCTGATTTTCCAACAGGATCTCCTCCGGAATTCCGGCACTCTCTTTTCCGAACATGATATAACAGTCCGGTTCATAAGAAACCTCCGTATAGATCTTCTGGGCCTTTGTGGTTGCCATATAGACCTTCGCATCCGGATTCTTTTTACAGAAATCCGCATAATCAATATAAGTCGTCACATCCAGATCCGCCCAGTAATCCATGCCGGCTCTTTTCAGGGCTTTTTCATTTAGCTTAAACCCAAGTGGTTCGATCAGATGCAGTCTGGTTCCGGTCGCCACACAGGTTCTGCCGATATTTCCTGTATTTGCCGGGATCTCCGGCTCCAACAATACGATGTTTAACATATAGTTTCCTTAATTCCTCTCTGCTCTCAGCCGCTCAATGAAAGTTCCCAGTCTTCCGATAGCCTCTTTCAGATCTTCCAGTGAATATGCGTAGGAAATTCGTAAGAATCCCTCTCCGCAGTCGCCAAATGCTGTTCCCGGGACCACCGCAACTTTCTCTTCCATCAAAAATCTGGTGGCAAATTCTTCGGAAGTCATTTCAAATTCCGAGATATTCGGGAACATGTAAAATGCACCCTTCGGCTCAAAACATTCCAGTTTCATTCTGGCAAATTCATGGAGTAAAAATCTCCGTCTCTGGTTGTATGCCTGCCGCATCTCTTCTACTTCGTCCACACAGTTTCTCAACCCTTCGATGGCTGCATACTGACTGTTGGTCGGCGCACACATAATTGCAAACTGATGCATCTTGATCATCTGCTCGATGATCACATGTGGTCCGCAGGCATAACCAAGTCTCCATCCGGTCATCGCAAATCCTTTGGAAAATCCATTGATCATAATGGTGCGCTCTTTCATCCCCAGCAGACTTGCGATGGACACATGTTCCGTTCCATAGGTCAGCTCAGAATAAATTTCATCAGAAAGCACATACAGATCATGGTCTTCCACAAATTTTGCGATCGGCTCCAGTTCTTCTCTGGTCATAATGGATCCGGTCGGATTATTCGGGAAAGGCATGACCAAAATTTTTGTCTTCGGTGTGACCTTACCTTCCAGATCTTCCACCGTCAGTTTAAACTCATTTTCATATTTCAGCGGAATCACTACCGGCACCCCGTCTGCCATCACGGCACAGGGCAAGTAGGACACATAGCTTGGCTGCGGGATCAGAACTTCATCCCCCGGATCCAGCATACAGCGCATGGCAATGTCAATAGCCTCACTTCCGCCCACCGTAACCACGACTTCGGTCATGGGATCATATTCCACCTGAATCTTGCGTTTTGTATATTTACAGATTTCCTGGCGCAGTTCCTTTAAGCCCGCATTGGAGCTGTAAAAAGTCCTGCCTTTTTCCAACGAAAAAATACCTTCTTCACGGATTCTCCACGGCGTATCAAAATCCGGTTCTCCCACACCCAGAGAAATCGCATCCTTCATCTCATTTGCCACGTCAAAAAACTTTCGGATGCCGGATGGCTGCACGCCTACAATTTTCTTTGATAACGGATCTCTCATTACGGTGTCACCAGCATCCTTTCTGATTCCTTCCTCGGAACCATGATTGTGCCGTGGTCTTTATATTTTTTCAGGATAAAATGAGTTGCCGTACTAATCACAGAATCCAGTGTGGAAAGTTTTGCCGATACAAATCTCGAAACTTCTTTCAGAGATTTTCCGTCCAGCGTGACCAGAAGGTCATAACTTCCGGAGATCAGATACACAGCTGCCACTTCCGGATAGTTATAGATCCGCTCCGCAATCCGGTCAAACCCCTGATTTCTCTGCGGAGTCACACGCACCTCAATCAATGCATTCACTTTCTCTACCCCTGCTTTATCCCAGTCAATCAGGGTATGATAGCCGCAAATAATTTTTTCTTTCTCCATCTCTGCCACTTCATTTGCCACACTGACCTCGTCGCTGTCCAACAGAATTGCCAGTTCTCCCAGATCAATTCTGCTGTTGGTTTCCAAATATTTTAAGATTTCATTTCTCATCTTGAATTCCTCCTGTTTGATTCTATCTGCTCCGGTTCTGCCAGACCATCAATTCGTCCGGTAACGGTCTGTCCAGATACCGTTTTTCTGACTGGCCCAGGATCACGCGTGCCGGTACATTCGTCGCAATCCCGAGCTTGCTGGCTCGCGCCCCCATCTCCTCTAATGCAAATAATAACCGATCGCCACAGGCACTTAAAATCAGAAAGCTGCCGGTGGATGTCATCAGATAGGGATTGACCCGGTAAAATTCACTGATCTCCACGGTTTCCTGACAGATCAGAATCTGATCCATCCGGATTTCCATTCCAAGTTCCAGCGGTTCCAAAAGATCCCAGAGCGCCGCAAAGACACCACCCTCACCGATCTGATATAGTATGGCCTTCGGATCCTCTTGGCGGATCTTTTCAATCTGTGTGGTCGCACAAAGTCCCTGCTTTAACGCTTTGGTCTGTCTCAAAAAAGCAGGAACAAAACGTTTGGATAATTCTTCTTCCCGTTCTTCCAGAATCCGGAGAATCCCTTCCGTTCCGGCACCGGATAGCATCAGGATGTCATAATCTACACCGGATTCGATCTGTTTTTTAATGTCACTCGTTTCTGATCGCCCGTTTTCTTCTTTCTCAACTCCCATGACACTCAACGCAAACAGCGGCAGCTTCACTGTCGGATTGACCCGCACATCCAGATTACGAATCCATAGATTCTGTTCCTTCAAGATCCCGATCAGCGCCTCTGTCATCTGGCGGATCCAGTCTTCCGCGGTCTCTTCCGGGAGTTCCACATGCAGATCCAGCCCTGCTGCCCGAACTCCCAAAACAGCTAGCTCATTGATTCCACGACAGATTCCATACGTCACCGTAGCCGGAGATCTGCCTACAAGGCAGACCTGGGTTATATCAGAAATAAATGGTGTTGGCCTGGTCACCCCCGACAACGTGCCTTCCGACATACAGACATTTGCACGCTCTAAAGGATGTACGATATTCTTTTTCCAGATTGCCTGTGATAGTCTTCCCGGCTGCATCTTGTCTCCTCTTGCTTCTTCCAAATTCCTTTTATCTACATTCATCTCTTCATGATCTGTTCTATCATTTGCTTTTCTGGCATTACATTCTTAGCCTTGCTTTCTGGCAGATCATAAAATATGTGGTTTAATAGTCCTCGTCGCCGTCATAGGAACCGCTGCTGATCGCTGAAAGGATGGTATCCTTATCCTGAGATGCAATGGCCGATTCAATCCTGCTTTTCAGTGCGGAATTGCTGGTGTTGGTCCCCACACCGATGGTCATTGGGGAAGAGGCATAGTGGCTGGTATTCACCACATCCCTGCTCACTTCTTCTCCATTTTCATAAACCACTTTCCAGAGCTGTGCGGAAAGTCCTTCACGGGCTCCGCTGATCACCTCATAGTAACCCACATACTCATCAGTCTCTACAAACCGGGTTCCTTCCGCTTCTTCTGTATCCAGTGTCTCACTGACATATTCGATGGTCCGGTTTTTATCCCGGGTCTCTTTGCCGTAAATATTAAAGGTCAGATATCCGTCTGAAAGTACACTCTCTATATAGATCGGTGTTTTATAATTATTTTTAAATTTCAGGTCTTTTACATCATCTGCGATCGCAGCATCCATAGACGGTTCTACGTAATCGATCAGCATGGAATGAGGCATACGCTCTGTAATCTCTACCTCTGCCAGAAGCAGCGCATTGTAAAGCGTGGTAGAGACCTGACAGATTCCGCCACCCATAGTCTGAACCACCTGGCCGTTCTCATAAGATCCGCCCTCGGTGTAACCATTTTCCTCGGTATAAGGCTCCATTGCTGCATTGGCGGAAAATTCTTCTCCCGGCTTCACCAGATGACCGCCGATATGGTTGGCTCCCGCCTCAACATTGATTGCCTTGGAAGATCCGTCGTCCCCGTAATAGGTCTGGAACGTTCCCAGCACATCCGACAGTTCTTTCAGATCGGACGCCTGAATCTCCGGCTTCGTCATCTTGCTTTTTGCCGTAATCGTTCCGTCTTCTCCCTGCCAGCCGTCATTTAAGTACTTTTCGATCACTTTGATCGTTGCTTTCACATCAACCGCTTCGCCTTCTTTGCCCTCGGTAATCACCGGTTTGCCCTTTTTCGTCACCATTGATGCATTGACCGGTCCGTCGTAGGAATTGGCACAGACTGTCTTTAGGATCTTTTTCGTTTTCTTTTCATTTACCGTGTATTGAAGTGGCACCGTATAGCCATTCTTTTTGCAGCATCGAATCTCTTTAAAACGTTTGAAAAGATTTCCTTCTTTTCCATAGTTCACGGCCTCTTTTGCCAAGTTTTTACCGTCCGCACTCAGTCCCATTTTTTTATAGGTGGTATCGCCGGAACTTTTCCCTGCCTTGATGGTCAGCGTTCCGTTCTGACATGCTTTCACCTGTTTTTCCACTGCTTTTTCCACTTGGGAAACCGTCATGCCGCTGACATCCAGATTCCCGACACGGACTCCTTCCAGTGCTGTATCTTTTGCATAGCGATGAATATAGAAAAACAGCAGAATCTGACAGAATAAGAAACAAATCAGTGCGCACGCAAACAAAACCACCGCTGCTCTCAGCCGTTTCTTCCGTCTGCGGATTTTTGCCCTCTGCTTCTTAGACATTCTTCGCATTCTGCTGTCTGCCATCGTTGCCCTCTCATTCTTCTTCGTGTTCGCCCGACGCTTCTTCCGGTTTTCTTTTCTCCGGATCTTTTCAGGAGAATTGATAGTTCATCTTTTCGGCCGGCAACCACTCAACCATAGTTTTTTCTCCGATTTCTCCGGTTCTCTAGACGATCAGATACGGAATAATCATCGTTCCGATCATTGCCACAATCACCAGTAAAATGATCACTGCCACGATCTTTCTGACTTTTTTATCATTCATATTCATAGATTGATTCCTCTTTTCTTCTTTGACAGTTTATTTTACCTTTTTTATATCAGGATTTCAAGAACCTTTGCTTTTTTTGTGATCGGATCTCGATGAAGATAATCGAAAGCATAGACCTGATGTCCCTGTCGTTCCAGATGTGTCATTTTCCGCATCTGCCTCCGGTCATATCCCCGAAATTCTTTCAGGAACAAATGCATCTCTTCTTCATGCTTATAGAAAATATTTTCCTCTTCTTTCGTCACAGTCGGTTCCCCGCAAAATTCCGGACGATTCTTGATATTTTCACACCAGTACAGGTCAAAGGTCAGCCGTCGCTGCAGCCGATCCAGTTTGCTCGGTGTGACTTCTTTCATAAAATCATACAGGATCTCATACCGCGCCAGTTTGGTATGGTTGACTTCCTGATAGCCATGCTCTTTATAATAATCTGCCAGATGTTCAAACAGGCGGAACGGATGCTTCATCCGCTGTACCAGTTCCGCAATGGTCTTATCAAACATTCCGCTGTTATAATAAACCTCTACCATGTCTTCCACTTCTTTCAGACGGATCACATCTTTATAAGAAAGCCATCTGGTAGACAGAACTTCAAACGGCGGCCGGTTCTGGTACTGCATTTTATAGGTTGCAGCCATCTCTTCCATATAAGAACCTTTCAGCACTTTCAAGAATCCAAGCTGTAACTGCTGTGGCCTTAATTTGAATACATCATCAAAGGATTGGCCGAATCTGCAGTAATTTTCATAGGGAAGTCCCGCGATCAGATCCAGATGTTGATGAATATTTCCCTTCTGATTGATCCGTTTTACTCTCTCCGCTACTTTTTCAAAATTCATCGTTCGATGGATTTCTTTCAAAGTCTCCGGATTGGTGGACTGAATCCCAATTTCGAGCTGCACCAGTCCCGGGCGCATATCTTCCAGCACTTCCAGTGACTCTTCATCCAACAAATCCGCCGCAATCTCAAAATGAAAATTGGTCACACCCTGATCATGCTCCTTGATATACTTCCAGATCTTGATCGCTCTCTTTTTGTTACAGTTAAATGTCCTGTCCACGAATTTTACCTGTGGTACTTTCTGATCGATAAAAAACTGTAATTCTTTGACCACTCTTCTTGCGTCCCGAAACCGCAGACATTTCTCCACCGAAGACAGACAGTAGCTGCAGGAAAACGGACATCCTCTGCTGGATTCATAATATACGATCTTATGCCGGAACAGATCCATGTCCTGATAGACAAAAGGCAGCTTATTCATATCCATGGTCTTCTGATCCGGGTTATTCCAGACCTCGCCGGCTGCCTCTTCCCAATACGTGATTCCATCCAGATCATAATACGCAACTTCTCCATTCCACGCATGCAGCAGTTGCACAAAAGTCTCCTCCCCCTCTCCTTTCATGATCCCGCGCACCATCGGATACGCTTCCAGCATTTCAACCGGGTGGTAAGTCACTTCCGGCCCTCCCAGCCAGATCATGGTCTTGGGCAGGATCTTCGGGATCTCCACCAGAAGCTCTTTCACCTGGGTAATATTCCAGATATAGCAGGAAAAACAGATCGCATCCGGCTGTTCCTTATATAAGTCCATCAGGATCTGATCCGTCAGTTGGTTGATGGTATATTCCTTGATATAGATTTCTTCCGAAAGCTCCGGCGCATTTTCCCTGGCATAAGCCTGCAGGCTGTAAACCGCAAGATTGGAATGTATATATTTTGCATTGATTGCCGCTAAAAGTATTTTCATTTGCTTTATCCTCCAGAAAATATTATCCGGTTTTATGCCTCGGATGTCAAGATTGTCCCCCTTGACATTTTCTCTGAAATGGAATAAAATGAAAGTCCGTGCAGCCGGGGTGTTAGCGGTACCTTGTACCTGCAATCCGCTACAGCAGGGGTGATATTACGCAGAGGGCTTTGATTTGTGGAGCTGCCTTTGGTAAGCGACGTTGATAACTGGGTCTCACGCGACGGAAATCTGTGAACCGTGTCAGGTCGGGAACGAAGCAGCACTAAGCAGAACCTTTCGGGTGCCGTGAGGGTGCCTGGTTTGAGTTGGCTGCCAAAGTAACGTCTGGGAATCCAGGTTCGAAGCGTAATGCACGGCTTGAAAAGACGAAAAGTGGTATTCGGATAATTTCCGGACACCACTTCTTTTTTATGCACTTTTATTCATTTTCCCGTTTTCAGTTTATTATCTGTCCCGATTCTTCCGCTGGCGCAGTTCTTTAAAAAACTGCTTCATCATCTGACTGCATTCTTCTCCCCTGACTCCCGTCACCAGTTCTGCCTGATGGTTGAACGCCGGAACCTGCAACAGATTAAAAACAGATCCGGCACAGCCCGCTTTCGGGTTCATACACCCCACCACAACCCGGGAGATCCGAGCCTGCACGATCGCTCCGGCGCACATCTGACAGGGTTCCAGGGTCACATACAAGGTACATTCTTCCAGTCGCCAATCCTCCAGCTTCTTACTGGCTTTTCGAATCGCCGAGATCTCTGCATGTGCCAGCGGATTTTTATCCGTGGTTCTCCGATTGTATCCACGGGCAATGATCTTCCCCTCGTGCACGATCACACAGCCGATCGGCACTTCCTGAATCGCATAGGCTTTTTTTGCCTGCTTAATTGCTTCTTTCATATAGATTTCATCCGCCTGTCGCTGTTCTCTCTGTCGTTCCAGCTCCCGCTCCATCTGTTCTTTTATCCGGTCTTCTCTCCGTTTTTTCATCTGATTCTCCACCTGCTTGCTTTTCCTGTTTTCCTGATATATGTATCATATATGTTCTTTTTCAAAGATTCAACCAATAATATAATAATAAAGCATTAAAAGGATCTTTTTCATGCAGTCAAACACTTCTTATCTTTATGAATATGAACACCATAAACGCCTGAGAAATGCGGGATTTTTAAAGTTTCATGCCTCTTCCGACCTTTATCTGATCCGACTTCATATAAAATCTCCCGTTCTCGGATCCGGGATTGCCTGGAACCTTCATGCATTTTCCACTGCCTCCGGCATCTGTACCTTATATCCGTTAGATACAGTCATCTCCGACCACCAGAGCCTCCATCTACAAATCTATTTGAGTGCAGAACATCTGCCTGCTACTGTCACGCTGTCGCAAATCGATGGACTCTGGCTCTCCGGTGATTCTTCCCATTATTTCGTTGCCTCCTGGCACCAGATTGTAATTCCTTCAGAGCATGTTCTGTTTTCTACGGAACCGGAAGACTCCTGCGAAGAAGCTCCCGGCAGCGATTCCGCTGCAAATTCCCAGCCTTTATCTGCCGCTTCGGAAACGATAGAGATTACTTCTTCCGAGACGGAAACCTCCCTGTCCGACGTCTGTGAAGCTTCGGAAAACCTTTCCCGGAAGACCTGTGCCGTGCAGCCTTTTGATAAAGTTTCTTCCACGCCTGCTCCGGCTAAATCTCCGGCTTCGCCTTGCCGCAAAATCTCCCGGCAGGATTTGAAACACCTGCCCCGAAGATACTGGGCCCTTGCCAACAACAGCTTTCTTCTGCACGGCTACTATGCCTATCATCACCTGATCTATATAGATCGAAACGGAAAAAGCTTTCTCGGTGTTCCTGGAATCTTTTCCCAGAAAGAACAGCGCGCCGCCAGATTATTTGGGTTCCCGGAATTTTCCAGAGAATATCTGAACACTCTGGAGTTAGATTCCGATGAATGCAGCGGATGCGATCATTTTGGCTACTGGATCCGGCCTGTTTTCTGATTTCACTCGCAAATTCTCTTTTTGTTGTATGTCAGGCAACTAATGCGTGCCTCATCATCCGAAATGTTTTTACGCATTTCGGGATTGCGAGTAATTGCCCGGGATTCACATCTGTCAATATAAGCCGATAACACAAAAACGGGGATATTGCCGGAAGAGCGTTCAACCGTTCCTTCTTTCGCAATATCCCCGCCTTTTTTGCGGTTTTACTCTATTCCTACTCTATCTTACTATTCTGCACTTCTGTTTTGTTCCCTCAGTGCGAAAAATCTTTCCGTTTTCGTGGAACCTTATTTCTGATTACTCTACGTCTTTCAGCGCTTCCAGATCTTCCTCGCCGGTCCGAACCTTCACAACTTTTTGTACGTTGTATACAAAGATCTTACCATCTCCGACATGACCGGTGTACAGAGTCTTCTTCGCTGTCTCAATGACTTTTTCCACCGGAATACTTCCAACGATGACTTCCAGTTTTACCTTCGGAAGTACCGTTACATCCATCTCAACTCCACGATATTTCTCTCCGGCACCTTTCTGGATTCCACAACCCATAACCTGTGTTACCGTCATACCTGTTACACCCAGATTGTTGAGGGCTGTTTTCAGTTTCTCATATCTGGACAGTTTTGCGATAATTACAACTTTGTGGATACCTGTCTCTGCATCTACCGGACCTGCAACCGGTACTGCCACTGCCTTCTGTACTTCAGATGCCCGTTCATAAGATTCTTCACCCAGTTCTGTATTTTCATTTTCAGCCATACCGCCTTCTGTAATATCCATAATACTGAATCCTGCGTAAGCAGATGCAAGACCATGTTCCATAGAATCCAGACCGACAATCTCTTCCTCTTCAGAAACACGAAGTCCGATGGTTGCTTTGATTGCTGAAAATACGATGGTCATTGTTACAGCTGTCCAAACCATGATTGCAAAGATTCCAAGAATCTGTGTACCTAAAAGTTTAAAGCCACCACCATAGAACAAACCATTCATCGTACATTCCGGTGCGCTTGTTGTTGCAAACAGACCAACTGCGATTGTTCCCCAGATACCATTGCAGCAGTGAACTGCTACGGCTCCAACCGGGTCATCTACATGAACCACATTGTCACAGAACCAAACTCCAAAAACTACCAGAAGTCCTGCAACTGCTCCGATAATCAGTGCTCCCAGACCATCTGTCACGTCACAAGATGCTGTAATTGCTACCAAACCTGCCAGAGATGCATTCAGACACATGGACACATCCGGTTTTCCATAACGAATCCATGTAAAGATCATACATACAACCGTTGCGGTTGCCGGTGCGATGGTTGTTGTCATAAAGATGGAAGCCAACTGCGGTCCTGTAGTTGCTGCCGCACCGTTGAATCCATACCATCCAAACCAGAGAATAAAACATCCCAAAGCTCCGATTACCAGGTTATGACCAGGAAATGCATGAACCTTTGTTACTTTTCCGGATTTATCTCTGGTAAATTTTCCAATTCTCGGTCCTACCATTGCTGCACCGATCAGTGCGGTCAAACCACCAACCGTATGAATCACTGCGGACCCTGCGAAATCATGAAATCCCATCTGAGCCAGCCATCCGCCGCCCCATACCCAGTGTGCTTCAATCGGATATACCACTGCTGAAATCACGCCGGAGTAAATACAATAGGATAAGAATTTTGTACGTTCTGCCATAGCTCCTGAAACGATAGTTGCTGCCGTTGCACAGAACACTAAGTTAAATACGAAATTAGACCAGTCGAAATTTGCATAATCTGTAAAGATTCCAAGATTCGGGATTCCGATGAATCCTCCCAGTGCATCTTCTCCTAAGAATAATCCAAATCCCAAGAAGATAAATACAACTGTTCCGATACAGAAATCCATCAGATTTTTCATAATGATGTTTCCTGCATTTTTTGCTCTGGTAAATCCTGTCTCTACCATTGCGAATCCAGCCTGCATAAAGAATACCAATGCTGCGCCGATCAGAAACCAGATGCCAAAAACTTCCGGCAACACGGCTTCTGTTACCTGTGTAATCAATTCTTGTGTCATAACCATTTCCTCCTCAATTCCTCTGAACAAATAAGGGCGCGTTTCCCGGAATCTTTACAATTCCACAGAAACACGCCCTTGTGTCTTCAGATACCTATGATAAAAAAGAAGAAGCGCCTTGAGATCTCTCTCAAAGCGCCCTTGCTTTTTATGATTGCAAGTTTATCCCCATTCCGGCTTAATGTCAAGCATTTTTCAGAGTTTTGTGAAATTTCCAGAATTTTTCAATCTTATTTTTTCTCTTTTGATGGATATTGACGAACAGAAAATCATTTGCTAGAATAAGAACCGGGAAAACTTTTGGTTTATGAAGCAATTATTTCGTTTCAAGCCAAAAAGAGTATAAATATTAATTGAATAAGGAGGAATCTATCTATGGAAAATCTTACATTTGGGGAGCAGGTGAAGATTGTCTTAAGTCGTAAAGGTATGACGATCAAGGAGTTGGCAGAGATCATTGAGGAGCGTACGGGCAAGAAAATGTCCCGTCAGAACCTGACTCAGCGCCTTGGCCGTGATAATTTTCAGGAGCAGGATATGCGCATGATCGCGTCCATCCTGGAATGCCCTCTTACCCTGGATATTCTAAGCGGTGTAGAACGCCACTCCGAGAAACCGATCCGTACTTCCAAGCCATCGCAGCGAACTTATACCGCACCGGCCCAATCTGTTGCACCCGTTTCTGCAGAAGCTTCAAATGAAAAAGTTCCTGTAAAAACCGAAGCCACAGCGGAAGTCACTCCCGCAGTATCAAATGTACCGGAAAAATCCATACAGGATGAAGCACCAGCGACAACTTCAGCTGCTACGAAAGACGAACGGGATATCACCATCGGGGAACTCTACAACGCACATAATGAATTGAATAAAATGGAAGAAGAAGTTCATACCGGCAAGATTCCGGTAGAAGAAATTCAGGCTGCACTGGCTCAGAACGATCCTCTGCAGGAAGAAATTTCTTCTCAGAACGCACAGATGGAACAGCAGGCTGCTGCGGATGAACCGACTTACCACCATCCACACTCCGCACCGATCGAACCGGACGATGATGATTTTGAGCCTATCATTTCCCGGGAAGATTTCGACGAAGACCTGGAACTCGGAGATGTAAATCCTTATACCGGTCACGAATACCAGACCAACAGCGTTCGTATGCATCCTTCCCGGATCGGATATGTTCAGGTTTACGATCGAACCAATCACAAATGGACCGACATGACGGAATGGGCATTTCTTGGCTATCAGGAGCGTAAGAAAGCGCTGCTTGGCAAGGAATACGATCCGCCGATTTATTTGGATTAATGAAATCCTTCTGAAAATGTAACAACAACTGTAGCAAACGATGTTTAACGGCTGGGAATCCGACTGCTTTATCCTCTCAAAAAAGCAGTCAGATTTTCCAGCCACTCATTTACGCGAAACAACGAGCCAAAGTCTGTGCTTGCACAAGACCTTGGCGGTGCTAAGCGCCAGTGACGCTCGTTCAGCACCGACCGAAGTGGAACGTAGACGCCGCGATAACTTGAGAACATAGTATAAAAAAGGAGAGAATTCTCATGGAATGGAACCGACTTCTCTGCCAAAAACGTATCCGTCAAAGTTCACATTCTGCTGCCGATAGCCGAATCAAAGACGGGTTTGATCTGCGCAACGAATTTGAAAAAGACTATCATCGCATTATCGGAAGTGCTTCTTTTCGCCGTCTTCAGGATAAGACACAGGTCTTTCCTCTGGATCAGAGCGATTTTATCCGCACACGACTGACCCATTCTCTGGAGGTTGCCTCTTTCGGGAAATCTCTGGGGCATAATATCGGGGAAAATATTTTAGCCAGCCACAAAGACTCCTCTTTTACTCCACAGATGAAAGAAGATATCTGCCACATCCTGGAATGTGCCGGTCTGATTCACGATATCGGGAATCCACCCTTCGGACATTTCGGAGAAGAAGCGATCCGGGACTGGTTTGCACAGAATCTGCCAAAACTTCAATTTTTCGATACGCCGGTCAGCGAATTGTTAAGCCCACAGATGTATCAGGATCTGATTCATTTTGAAGGAAATGCGCAGGCTCTTCGTCTGGTCACAAAATTACATTATCTGGTGGATGAGCACGGCATGAACCTGACCTTTGCTCTTTTAAACACCATCATCAAATATCCGATTTCATCCACGGATGTTCGACCGGATTCTGAAAATTTTCTGGAACATAAGATTGGATATTATCTGGCGGAACAGCCAATTTTTGAAACGATTGTTTCTGAGACAGGATGCGGGCATCATCGGCATCCTCTGACCTTTATTCTGGAAGCTGCCGATGATCTTGCCTATAAGACAGCCGATATTGAGGACGGGTTTGTAAAAGGATTCTTTTCTTACCGGACCCTCTTTGAAGAACTGCAGCATCTGGAACAGCAGTTTCCGGACAGTTCCTTCCCCGGCTCAAGAGCTCTGGAAAGCCTTTATCGTCGCGGTCAGAAAAAAGAAGTCCGCAATCCGGAATCCTATGCAGTCAAGAACTGGATCATTCAGATTCAGGGATTCCTGATCCAATGCGCCACTCAGGGATTTACCATGCACTATACAGATATCATGAACGGAACTTATGCCCACGATCTGTACTATGAAACTGCCGGTTGTCACCTGATGGATTTTCTGGGGGATGTGGCGTTTCGCTATGTCTTCTCCTCCAGCCAGATTTATCAGATGGAGATGCGGGAATCCGTGATCCTGAATTTCCTTCTGGATCAGTTTGTACAGGCCGCTCTGTATTACGATACAGATCAGTCATTAGGCACCATTGACAAAAGATACCTTTCCCTGATCTCCGACAATTACAAAACCGCTTATCGCTATCATTCCAGAGAATGTTCCCCGGAAGAAAAGCTGTATCTGCGGCTTTTGCTTGTCACAGACTACATCTGCGGCATGACAGACAGTTATGCCTTGCGGTTATATAAAGAACTGAATCTGATGATTTGATGATCCGATTCTTCCGCATGTTCCTGTGTGATCGCTGTAAAGCCCATGATCGCATTCACCGGGGTCTGGTATTCCTTCAGGTCCCTCCGTTGTTCCCCCTCGCCGAAGCTTTTTACTCCTGTTGCATAACTCTCTGAAGTTTGTCCTGAATCTCCACGAATGCCTCCAGCAGAATCGGATTGAATGTACCACATTCTCCATTCAGAATCATCTGCATTGCCTTTTCATGCGAAAATGCTTCCTTATAAGCCCGCTTACTGATCAGTGCATCATACACATCTGCCAGGGATACCACCTGAGCCGCAATCGGAATTTCTTCCCCTTTCAGTCCATCAGGATACCCCTTGCCGTCGTACCGCTCATGATGCCATCTGCAGATCTGTCTGGACAATTTGATCATCGGCTCATCTTTATACCGTTCCATATGATCCAGCATCGATGCTCCGATCACCGTATGCTGTTTCATCTGTTCAAATTCTTCTTTCGTCAGTTTCCCCGGTTTGTTCAGGATCTTCTCATCAATTCCGATCTTTCCGATATCATGGAACGCTGACGCCATGGAAATCATATAACAGTCATCCGGGCTCAGATTATAATGATTGGTCTTTTCTACCAGATGCTCTAACAAAAGCCTGGTCAGCAGATTGATGTGCATGACATGGAGTCCGCTCTCGCCGTTTCGGAACTCTACGATCTGACTTAATGCCTCTACCATCATCTGATTATTCTTCTCTTTTTCCTGTAGCTGATCTGTAAGAAGCATCATCAGTCTTCTCTGCTTTGCATACAGCTTGATCGTATTAAAAACTCGCTGGTAAACAACCTGTCCGTCAAAAGGACGCCGGATATAATCTGACACACCGAATTTGAAGGCTTTTCGGATGTAACTCTGTCCTTCCTCACCGGAGATCATGATCACCGGAATATCTTCCAGCCAGTGTCTCCGATTCATTTCCATCAGAACTTCGAATCCATCCATCACCGGCATTATAATATCCAGAAGTACCAGAGAAACATCTCTGCCATATTTCTTCAACATCTCAATGCCTTCCTCACCATTTGCTGCTTCCATCAGATCAAAATCTTTTTTCAGCATTTCTTTTAAAATTTCACGATTCATTTCCGAATCGTCCACTACCAGAATCTTCTGCTTCGGACCCCCTTTCTCCTGTTCCTCTTCTATCGCATCCCGTTCTGTCAGTACCATATTTTTATTACGTTTTGCCTGATACATCAGCTTATCTGCACGCTGAACTGCCTGTTCAATGGTCTCTCCGGCACAGATCACGCCACCGGCACTGATGGACATTTTCAGATTCTGATATCCCATCACACTGCTGTTGTGGATCTCTTCCTGAATCTTCTTCAGTTTTTCCGCAAAGACACCTCCCTCAATATCCGGCATCACCAGCAGAAACTCATCCCCGCCAAACCGGATCAGCTTATCCGATTTACGGATATTGTTCCGAATCACGTCAACAACGATATACAGTGCCAGATCTCCGGTCTGATGACCATAAGTATCATTGTATAGCTTGAAATCATCCAGATCGATCAGCGCCACACCGGCACTTTCCTTTTTCCTCCGCAGTTCGTCCTCATAATATCTCCGGTTATATGCATCCGTCACCGCATCCCGGTACAGTTTATCGTTGTAATGAACAAAGAGATCCACCAGTTTTTCATGGTTTGCTTCCCCGATAGACCAGTCATTGTCCAGACACCGGATCAGCTCCATGATATAAGGCTCTTCGTCCACTTCAATATAGCGGGCAATCACCTGATAAATCCGGCCTTCCATGACTTCCAGTTTGCCCTTTGACTCTTTTGTAAGAATTGCTCGCAGAGATACGCAGTTTTCACAGCGCTGCTCTTTCTTCCAGTAATCATAACAATATCTCTTTTCCGATTCCCGCTCTTCTTCCTTTTTCTCCGGCCATTCCCAGCTTCCTTCTGCACAGGCCATCTCACTGACTTTTAAAAGTCTCACCACATCAAAAATTTTCTGAAAATTCTGTACTTCCACTTCTGCCTGTTCTTTTGTCATTTTATCATCTTCTCTCACGTTTTTTCCTCCGGATTCCTGTCCTGTTCGTTTCGGGGTTCAAATTTTCCAATCCATCTCTGTCTTTTGTCCGTTTTATCCAATCTATCTTTTATCCTTTCGGAATCCGGATCCGTGTTTCTTTCCTGAATCGTCAAAAAGAGCACTGTTTTACCAATGCTCCTGTCGCTTTCCTGCCAAAAAGTTCACTGAACCTTTTCTCGTATGCCTGACAGCTAATTCAGGCCATAATACTCTTCCAGTGTAATGCCCTTATCTGTCAGTTCTTTTGCCATATCCGTTCCCACATACCGGAAATGCCAAGGTTCGTATGTAATTCCTGTGATGTCTTCCTTTCCTTTGGGGTAACGTAAAATAAATCCATATTCCGCGCAATGCGCAGCCAGCCATTTTCCTTCGTCCGTGGCTGCAAATTTTTCATCCAGATCTGTGTAAGTATCCGAAACAATATCCAGAGCCAGACCGGTGGCATGTTCACTGTTGCCCGGCAGGTTCACGGATTTCTTTGCCTCATCATATGCATCCAGATAAGAGGAACCGTTCTCTACCAGCGTCTCCATGGTCTGTTCAAATACGCTGGTCTGTTTGCTTTCATCCCGATAAGCAGACTGAACCACAAGATTCAGATCTTCCTTTGCCGCTGCCGCGATCATTGCTTTCGCGTCTTTGACGATTCGCTTGTCTGCCTTATATTCTCCGTCCAATGTATCCAGATCTACTTTAAAATCTTTTGACAACGGAAACTCTTCATTGACCAGAATCATATTCCAGTCCGCTGCCGCGATTTTTTTCTCGATCTCTTCCCTGCTGCCTGCCAGTTGCTCTTTCAGGCTCTTCGTTTCGCTTTCTGCCTTCTGGATCTGTGCCGTATAGGCTTCTTTTGTCTTGTTGGCTCCGATATGATCCACAATCTTCGTCCCAAAAATTCCGACAATCAGTCCCAGGATCAGTCCGCCACCACCAAATACTTTACAGATCTTTATCAGTTTCTCCCGTTTTCTGCTGTTTCCATTTGCCATTTGTTCTCGCTCTCCTCGCCTGTCCAAAGTATTTTACTGTCCCAGATACCGTACTTCAAACGTCTCCACGGTAATTGGCTTGTTAAACAATACCCCTTCTGCATTCTGATATCCTAGTTCTTTTAATACATTTAACTGATCCTGCGTCACCACTCCGCTGGCAATGGAATTGACTCCAAGTCTGCGGCAGGTATCAAGAATTGCCTGCGCCACCACCTGACAGCGGTGATTTCCTACAATATCTTCCACAATACTGCGATCCAGCTTCAGTACATCAAATTCCATGATCGCAATAGAAGCCAGACTTGACTGCTTGGAGCCGAACTGATCCAGTACTACCCTGATATTGCCTTTTCGGATCTTGTTGGTTGTCGCTGCGATCATTTCCTGATTCAAATGGCTATCCACATCGGAAACCTCCACCAGAAGGTATTCCGTCGGCACCCGATATTTCCGGGCAATCTGTATCAGTTCTTCCGCAATCCCGTCTCTCCGAAGGGTTACGCCGGAAAGCGGAACAGAAATCGGAATCAGCGGAATCTCTCTTTGTACCCAGTTCTGCAGCGTCCGACAGACCTGTTCAAAAATATAAATATCCAGATGATAGGATAATTTGGTCTGCTCCAGAATATCCAGATATTTCTTCGGATCAATCACACCCAGATCTTTGTGGTGATACCGGATCACCGCCGAAGCACCGGATACGGAATCGGTCTGGATATCAAACTCCGGATCCAGACACACAATATAGCGTCCGCCCCGGATATCGTCTAAGAGATCCTGCTCAATGATCGGCCTGTGATCTTCTTTACGTTCTCTTCTGTAATAATCCTGTTTCTCCTGATGCATCATCTCTTCCGCGCCACGGATCAGCCGGTCTGTATCAATCTCCACCTTTTCCCATGCATAACCTACAGAAGTCAAATCCAGGCTGATATTGTCCAGCTTTGTATGCAGGTCGTGCACCTGTGTGATAAATTTTTCATAAGGGATGTTCTCACAGAGGATCAGATATTCGTCGCCTGTCAGGCGGAATACATGATCTCCCTTGAAATATTCTTCCAGAAGTTCCGCCACTCTTCGCACCACTTCATCTCCGTAGTCATGGCCAAATTCCAGATTAAATTTCTTCAGGCTGTTGATATCAACGGAAACTGCTCCTGCAGACTCCAGTTCTTTTACATCCAGCCCTTCTGTATATTCTACGAAACTGTTCCGGTTCAGAAGTCCGGTCATCTCGTCATGATAGCTCAAATATTCCTGCTTCTTTTCTGCTTTTTTCATTGCAAGGATCTGCCCCATAAAAGGTGCCGTCGTATGAAGCAGTTCCAGACCGCAGCCGCCCCGGTGTACTCCGACTGCTGCCAGAATCCCCATAACACCTTCGCCCAACGGAAAGAACACACTGTAATCCGAATCATTCGGATCCAGGATTTCTTCTTTCATCCATCTCGGAGCGTCCTTTGTCGAACTCATGCGGATCTGCTCACGCATCCATTCTTTTCCGTCCGCACACCACTCATATACCGTAAGGATCTCGTCCTCACTGCGTTCTGCATAATAAGCGTAGTCCGAATCATAATAATCCCGAACCGCACTTAAAATCTCATTCATAATCTCAATGACTGATTTTTGTGTATAGTTTACACCCATGGGTGAATTCCTCCAATTTCTGTCTTTTTACGTTCGCCAACAGTATATTTATTCTATTATATTCTGGTATAAAATGCAAGGGAGGCGGTTCAGGAAAAAAGAGGGAATCTTTCACTGAAAAAGGCAGAGAAAACCAGTTTCCTGATTTTCCCTGCCTTTTCCTGTCTCATGCGCTGATACAATTATTTCGTCCGGTTGCTGCTGTTGGTATTGTCAGAAGTATTGCCGTAGCTATTTCCATAACTGCTTCCGTAACTGTTCTTATCCGAGCAATTGCTGTTCTTATTTTTATTCTGGTTCTTGTTCTGGTTTTTGTTCTGATTCTTGCTCTGCTCATCCCCATAAGAAGAATAAGAATTTGTGGAATTGTTCTGGTTTTGAGAATCACTGTAATTTCTGCTCATTTGATTGCCTCCTGAATTCTGAAATCATTTTAGTTACAGGATTATTGTGCCAGATTCTTCGCAAATTATACTTGATTTTTTTTCCATTTTATATTATACTAAATCCCGTAGAAAGCAATTTCTACAACCCCTTATTAATTATTTATACTCCCCTCAAAAGACCGATGGCTCCCCCATCGGTCTTTTACTTTTATTTTATCTTTCTTCTTTTACGTCTTTTTATCTATCCAAAAAAGATTTGCATAAGGGAACATCCGAAGCCCCGGTACTTCATCGCCTGTTTCCAAAAAGTCGAAACAATAAAATCACCAGGAAGATCGGAACGATCACCGGTGCCAGGAAACTAACCACTCCCGTTATCAGCAGAATCAGTCCCACTAAGATCAGGATCACCACTGCTACCAGCAAAAAGCGTTTCCACGGAGCATCAAAATTATACACATGAACCTTCGGTCCTTCCTGATCACGGTCACTGCTTTGCGTATAATCAGCAGGCTGCCGGTAAGGATCTTCATAATATCCACCGCCACCGGTTCCCTGTCCTCCCGGAGACTCCAGGATATTCTTCGCGATTGCCCACGGATCTCCCAGACTGTTGACGACCGCGTCCTCACTTTCTCCTTTGGATTTCTCGTCTTCTATATAATTTCTGTAATACTCTACATTCTCCCGCACTTCTGCCGGAGCCATTCCCTGCTCCAGTTCTTCCTGCAGTTTCTTTAAAAATTCTGTCTTTGTCATCTTTTCTCCGCCTTTCGATGGTAACAGGATAGCATATCTGCTCTTCGATTCCAAGAGTACAGGTCATTAAAATTTTCTAAACGATTAAACAGAGAAGCAGAATCCGGAAATTCCGAACCCTGCTTCTCTGTTAATCATTTTAATTTTCTGTCTGTTCAGACTTAACTCAATCTCTTAGACTTCGAAGATCAGATCTCCATAGGACGGCATTGGCCATGCTTCTTTGTCCACGATCATTTCCAGTTTGTCAACCGGTGCACGAAGTGCAGCCATTGCCGGAACTACATCGTTGTGATAGAAGTTTGCCTGAACGCTACCCTCTTCTTTTGCTGCTGCTTCATCTGTAATCTCTGTCAGTGCTTTCAAAGCTGCCTTTGCCTCTACCAGATAACCGGAGATTTCACCCAGCAGTTCACTCTGTACAGATGCATCTGCTCCTGCCTCTTTTACAGCCAGCACCGTCTCTGCCAGTTCTTTTGTATATTTCATAACTGCCGGGATGATCTGCTTGCTTGCCATATCGATCATGGTACGGGCTTCGATATTGATTGCTTTTGCATACGCCTCATACTGAATCTCCGCACGAGACTCCAGCTCTACTCTTGTAAACACATTAAATCTCTCAAACAGTGCCACTGCTTTGTCTGTTGTGATAGACGGAATTGCTTCCACCATAGACTTAATATTTGGCAGTCCTCTTCTTTCAGCTTCTGCAACCCATTCATCAGAATATCCGTTTCCGTTGAAGACGATTTTCTGGTTCTCAACCGCATATTCTTTGATCAGATCATGTACTGCCTTATCAAAATCATCTGCGCCTTCCAGTACATCACAGGCTTCCGCAAATGCTTCCGCTACGATCGTATTCAGTACGATGTTCGGATTTGCGATGGAATCACGAGATCCAACCATACGGAATTCGAATTTGTTTCCGGTAAACGCAAACGGTGATGTACGGTTACGGTCTGTTGCATCTTTGGAAAGGTCTGGCAGAGTCGCAACTCCTGTTTCCAGTTTTCCACCTTTTAAGCTGTGTGTTGCCTCTCCTGTACTGATCAGCTGTTCCAGCACATCTTCCAGCTGCTCGCCCAGAAAAACAGATACAATTGCCGGAGGTGCTTCATTCGCTCCAAGTCTGTGGTCATTTCCCGGATCCGCTGCAGATTCACGAAGCAGATCGGCATGTTTATTGACCGCTTTCAGGATACAGGTCAGTACCAGCAGGAACTGTGTGTTTTCATGAGGTGTTTTGCCAGGATCTAACATGTTAATCCCATCATCAGTCGTGATGGACCAGTTATTATGTTTACCAGATCCATTGACGCCTGCAAACGGTTTCTCGTGGAGCAGGCACTTCATGCCGTGCTGACAAGCTATTCTCTTCAATGTCTGCATAACCAGCTGATTGTGGTCAACTGCTTTATTTGCTTCTGTATAGATCGGCGCCAGTTCGTGCTGTGCCGGTGCTACTTCATTATGCTGGGTCTTTGCTGTGACACCGACTTTCCAAAGTTCTTCATTTACATCCTTCATAAAGGCTGCGATTCTCTGACGAATGGTTCCGAAATAATGATCATCCAGCTCCTGACCTTTCGGTGGCATCGCTCCGAATAAAGTGCGTCCGGTATAGATCAGGTCTTTTCTTTCTTCAAATTTCTCTGCGTCTACCAGGAAATATTCCTGCTCTGCGCCTACAGAAGGAGTTACCTTCTTGGATGTTGTATTTCCGAAGAGACGAAGCAGTCTCAATGCCTGTGTATTGATGGCTTCCATGGATCTCAGAAGCGGTGTCTTCTGATCCAGTGCCTCTCCTGTATAAGAGCAGAAAGCGGTTGGAATACAAAGTGTTGCACCTGCTGCATCCTGTCTTACGAATGCCGGTGATGTGCAATCCCATGCCGTATATCCTCTGGCTTCAAATGTTGCACGAAGTCCACCTGACGGGAAGGACGATGCATCCGGTTCTCCCTTGATCAGTTCCTTTCCTGAAAAGCTCATCAAAACCTTTCCATTCGGAAGTGGAGCGGAAATAAAGGAATCATGTTTCTCTGCTGTTACACCTGTCAGTGGTAAAAACCAGTGTGTGTAGTGTGTTGCGCCTTTCTCGATTGCCCATTCTTTCATCTCATGTGCAATCACATCGGCTGTCTCAAGATCCAGTTCCTTTCCTTCTTCAATGGTCTTCTTCAGATTCTTGTAAACCTTCTTCGGCAGACGTTCCTGCATTACCGTATCATTAAATACGTTTTCCCCAAAAATCTCTGCCACATTAATCGGTTCTGTGCTCATTGTATCACCCTCGCTTTCTTATATTTTCCTTCAAAACATTCCTGATGTTCTATGTAAAAGGTCAGATACAACAAAAGGCACTCCAAGTTATCTTGGAACGCCTTTGTTCTTATCTACGCCTGTTAGTATACTCTATCCGTTTGAAAAAGGCAAGTACAAATTTAATTTTTTTCGCTTGCTGTTAAAATCATGCCTTTCCAGCAGATCCGAATAACTCAATCTTTTCTTTTACTTTATCGATAATAGCATCGCAGCCCGGCTTCAGAAGTTTACGCGGATCGAATCCTTTTCCTTCCAGATCCTTTCCTTCTTCGATATACTTTCTTGTTGCTTCTGCAAACACGATCTGGCACTCTGTGTTTACATTGATCTTGGCCACACCAAGGGAGATGGCTTTCTTGATCATATCGTCCGGAATCCCTGTACCTCCGTGAAGTACAAGCGGCATATCTCCCGTCTTCTGCTGGATTGCATCCAGAGTTTCAAAGCTCAGACCTTCCCAGTTCTCCGGATATTTTCCGTGGATGTTTCCGATTCCTGCTGCCAGAAAATCAATTCCCAGATCAGCGATCATCTTACATTCTTCCGGATCTGCACATTCGCCTTTTCCGATGACTCCGTCTTCTTCTCCGCCGATCGCTCCGACTTCTGCTTCCAGAGACATTCCTTTCTCTTTACAGATTGCAACCAGTTCTTTTGTCTTTGCAATGTTTTCCTCGATCGGATAGTGAGATCCGTCAAACATGATGGATGAGAATCCTGCCTCGATACATTTCTTACATCCTTCGTAGCTGCCGTGGTCTAAGTGAAGTGCTACCGGAACGGTAATTCCCATCTCTTCTACCATAGCATCTACCATAGCTGTAATGGTCTTAAATCCTGTCATATATTTTCCGGCACCTTCAGATACACCGAGAATCACCGGTGACTTCATCTCTTCTGCTGCCTGCAGGATGCATTTGGTCCATTCCAGGTTGTTGATGTTGAAATGTCCGACTGCATAATGTCCTGCTTTTGCTTTTTTAAGCATTTCTGCTGCTGATACTAACATAGTTCTTCCTCCAGTATTTTTTACTGTCCCATTATAACGTAAATCTCGCAATCGGTTCAAGTGTGAATCACCACAAAACAAACAGACAAATTGTCCTATTTTTCTACGGATTTTTAGAATTTTGTCTAAAATTGATATTTTTATCACAAGCCCTTGACAAAAACCATTATCCTCCTGCAAACGCTCTATTGTCATAAGTAAAAAAAGAAGCATCCTTTCGGATACTTCTTCTGAAATGACTCCCAGGGGAATCGAACCCCTGATTCCAGCGTGAGAGGCTAGCGTCTTAACCGCTTGACCAGGGAGCCATATTGCTGTGAGTCGCTCACAGCAAAAAGAATTATATAATATTTTTCTTCATAATGCAAGTGTTTTTTTCAAAGTTTTATGAGAATTTTTCAGTAGTCTGTTGCACCTCGCAAACTCTCTCATTTCTTATAGTCAGCCGAAATATCCGCCAGCCCTTCCGGATCCACCATGATCTGAAGTGCTTTTTTGGCATCTCTGATCTCTACTGTATCATGGGATCCACCGTATTCTCCATCCAGCGTCCACGGAATCTCTTCGATGGACTCGAATTTGATATGCCCCGTTTTAAAAGAATACATGTGTTTTTGATCTGCCTGTTTCAGGACAAGCGCCCCCACTACTTCATTCAGCTCGATCGGATTCTTCGGACTCTTGATCAAAGTGACTTCAAATTCTCCATCATCAAACACTACATCTTTGCCGACCATTCCCTTAAATCCCCCTACAGATTTGGAATTGGTCACCATTCCATATACAAAATCATCCTCGATCACCTGATCATCCAAAGTGACTTTCATATGATAAGATGGAATATTAAAAATACGTTTGGTTCCTTCCAGAACATAAGCAAGATGTCCCAGAACATTTTTCATTTCCTGTTTTGTCTCGTAGGAAACATCGGTGAAAAGTCCAAATGCCGCTACATATACAAAAATATCTTTATTGAATCGCCCCACATCACAGGCAAACGGAACCCCGTTCACCGCTATATTGGCTGCATCCAGTAAATTCTTCGGAATCCGCAGACTGGAAGCGAAATCATTGGTCGTACCCGTTGGAATATATCCGATCGGCACTTTATCTTCCCGCGCCATCATTGCGGTCACCACTTCATCCAGGGTTCCGTCCCCGCCACTGCATACCACCAGATCATACGTTTCCGTATAACTGCCGGCCTTTTTGCTCGCATCATGGTAGCACTGGGTCGGATACACCGTTACTTCATATCCTGCTTTCACAAAAATATCCAGAACATCAGATAATTTTGGTTTTAAAACTCCTGTTCCGGCATTCGGATTGTATATGAACAATAATTTCTTCACGCCGTTATTTCACACCCTCCAAAAACTTTTCAATTCCGTCAGCTGCTTCTTCCTCATCTTTGCCATCTGCAACTACCGTCACAAGATCTCCGTCCATCAGACTTAAGCTCATCATACCCATAATACTCTTTGCATTAATTTTCTTTGTTCCGACTAACAGATGAATCTGACTTGAATACTGGCTGGCTTCCTGAACTAAAAATGCGATCGGTCTGGCTTCCAAACCCTTTTCATGTCTAACGGTAATCGGTCTTTCTATCATAGCTAATCCTCCTTATTCTGCCTGACATCTTCCGCGATCTCACCGATTTTTCTCAGGCGGTGATTCACCCCGGACTTCCCCACAGGCGGATCTGAAATCTCTCCCAACTCTTTTAATGTTGCATCCGGATGCTCCAGGCGAAGTATCGCCATCTCTTTCAGTCCATCTGATAATTTGTCTAAACCAATAGTTTGTTGGATATACCTGATATCCTCTACCTGTTTCACTGCGGCAGAGACAGTTTTGTTGATATTTGCAGTCTCACAGTTCACCTTTCGGTTCACTGCGTTTCTCATCTCTTTGAGAATACGGACATTCTCCAGTTCCATCAGAGATACATGCGCTTCCATGATATTGAGCATATCGACCAACTGTGCCCCCTCTTTCAAATATACCACGTACATTTTCTTGCGGGCTACGATCTTTGCATCCATGGAGAAGCTGCACATCATCCTGCGAAGCTGTTCCGCCATATTCACTGTTGTACAGACAATCTCAAAGTGATAAGCCTTGTTTGGATCACTCATAGATCCTGCTGCCAGAAACGCCCCTCTTAAAAACGCTCTTTTGCAACATGGCTGCTGTACCAGAATGGGATCTACAATATGTAACGCTGAATATGCATCTTCCCTTTCTCCGATCAGTTTCGTTGCCTGTAAAATCCGCAATGCGTCTTCATGCTCCCGGATGACGAGCATATAAGTCTCGCTTCCTTTTTCAAGGTTTCTGCGGACAGAGATATCAGTTCTAATATTAAATGTTTTTGTCACCAATGTAAAGCATTTTCTCGCAACGGCGATTTTTTCCGTGTGGATCTTGATCCGGTACTTTTCTCCCGGCGTAATGACCACCGCACCACACATACTGATCAAAGCCGCCAGTTCCGCGATCTGACAGTGCCTCGCCTGGGCAATCTGGTGTGACAATTCTTCTTTTACATTTCCCGAAAATGACATAATCCGTTCTCTATTCTTTCTCTGTGTTTTTCTTTATTTTTCCTGCCTCTTCCGTTTACTTTGCTTTCGTGATACTGTCTTTTGTGATATCGCGATGCTCGATCCGGAATCCGTAATCCTCTTTTTCCTTCATTTTCTCATAGATTGCATTTGCCAGAGTCACAGAACGGTGTTTGCCGCCCGTACAACCGACCGCGATCACCAGTTGATTCTTTCCTTCCAGAATATAATTCGGCAGTAGGAACTCCAGCAGCTCCGTCACCTTTTCCAAAAAAACCGGAGCCTTATCATTGTCCATCACATACTGCTGTACCACCTTATCCTGCCCCGTCTTTTCTTTTAATTCTTCTATATAATAAGGGTTCGGCAAAAATCTGACATCGAACACCAGATCCGCATCAGACGGAATCCCATATTTGAATCCAAAGGACAGAATGGTCACATAAAGATTCTTATACTCCTTCCCTTCCACAAAAATCTTGCGAATTTCCTGATTCAGTTCTCTGGTCAGCAGGTTACTGGTATCAATGATATAGGTTGCCCGCATTTTCAGAAATTCCAGTTCTTTTCGCTCTGCCGCAATCCCCTTGTCCAGACGTCCATCCTTTGCCAGCGGATGACTTCTTCTGGTTTCCTTATAACGTTTGACCAGCACATCATCGCCTGCATCCAGATAAAGGATCTCATGAGGGATTTCTTTTTCTTTCAATACATCCAGTTCTTCTGCCAGCCTTGCAAAAGAACGGCCGCCCCGGATATCGATCCCGATCGCTACTTTGTCCAGATTAGCGTCCGGCTGTGCCGACATTTCCACAAATTTTAAAAACAGCGGAATCGGAAGATTATCCACGCAAAAATAGCCGGTATCTTCCAACACTTTCAACGCCGTACTTTTTCCTGCCCCGGACATTCCGGTCACGATCACCATCCGCATTTAAAATTCTCCTATCTTTTTCACTTCTGTTTCCAACTTTACTCCGGAATCTGCCAGCACTTTTTCCTGTACCTGACGAATCAGTTCCAAAATATCCGCTGCTGTCGCATGCTCTTTGTTGATCACAAACCCACAGTGTTTTTCTGCCACCTGCGCACCACCGACCTGAAATCCGCGAAGCCCCGCATCCTGGATCAGTTTTCCTGCGAAATATCCCTCAGGACGTTTGAAAGTACTTCCGGCACTCGGATATTCCAATGGCTGTTTGTCGATCCGCCGTTCTTTCAGACCCTCCATAACCGCCTTGATTTCTTCTGGCTTTCCTTCCTTTAATTCCAGAGTTGCTTCCAGAACAATATAGCCTTTTTCCGGGATCACGCTGGTTCGATAGCCAAGCTGCAGTTCCTCTGCCGGCAACTCTTTGACTTCTCCATCAGGAGTCAGGACTTTGACTTCTCTCAGAACGTCTTTCAGTTCTCCACCGTAAGCTCCGGCATTCATCACACATGCTCCTCCGATGGTTCCCGGAATTCCTGCCGCAAACTCAAACCCGGTCAGTCCCTCTCGAAGCGCTGCCGCTGCAATTCTGGAAAGAAGCGCTCCCGCCTGAGCAGTCACTTTCACACCATCCACCTGAACCTCCGCATAATCTCTCTGGATCTCCAGCACCACACCTCGGATGCCGCCATCTCCGACCAATAGGTTGCTTCCATTTCCCAGCACAAACCAGGGAATCTCTCTTGCCCTGCACAAAGCAATCACCTGTTTCAGTTCTTCTGCATCCGACACTCTCACATAATAGTCTGCCGGTCCTCCCACACGGAACGTCACATGCCCCGCCATCGGCTCTTTTATCAGGACTTCCTGTTTGACCAACTGACGTAATTTTGCTTCAAACGTTTGCTTTATATTCTGATCTGCCTTATCATCCATTTTCATCTCATCCATACTCCTTTGGTTTCGTCCGCCTTTTTGCATAGACTTCTGCCCATATGATACACTAAAAAAAGTACAAAGTAAAGACGGGTCGTTATTGCAAAATGCCCGAAAATGCGGTATATTTATGGTACTATTGTCTCAATAAGACAAATTTCAACTGTATTTATGAAAGAAGGAGTGAATTAATTCGTGGACTCAAGTGATGCCATACACTATTTGATTCTGTTGATTCTGTTGGCACTATCTGCTATGTTCTCATCAGCAGAAACCTCTATGACAACTTTTAACAAAATGCGGATCCGTTCTCTTGCCGATAACGGCGATAAACGCGCAAAGATTCTTCTGGAACTTTCTGAGAACCGAAAATCCAAGCTTTTAAGCGCGATTCTGATCGGCAACAACATCGTCAACATTTCCGCTTCCTCTCTGGCTGCTACTCTGGCCTATAGTTTTGGCGGATATGCTGTCAGTATTGTTACGGCCGTTCTGACTCTGGCGATTCTTGTCTTTGGTGAGATTACACCCAAAACAGCTGCCACGATTCGCGCCGATAAAATGGCCTTATTTTACGCACCATTTTTTAACGTTTTCACCACGTTGATGACACCGTTGATCTTTGTGGTCAATCTGATTTCCAATATCCTGTTGTTCCTGCTTCGAATTGATCCGAATGCGACAGATCCGGCGATGACAGAAGATGAACTGCGCACGATTGTGGATGTCAGTCATGAAGACGGAGTCATTGAATCCGATGAGAAGGAAATGATTTATAACGTATTCGATCTGGGAGATGCCGTAGCCAAGGATGTCATGGTCCCCAGAGTACATGTCACTTTTGCCGATGTAAACAGTACCTACGAAGAGTTGATCAACATTTTCCGCGAAGACAAATTTACCCGTCTTCCGATTTTTGAGGATAACACGGACAACGTAATCGGTACCATCAATATGAAGGACCTCCTTCTCTTTGAAAACCGTGAGAATTTTAAGGTTCGCGATATTTTAAGATCCGCTTATTTTACCTATGAATATAAAAACATTTCCGAACTTCTCGTAGAAATGAGAGATGCTTCTTTCAATATCGCCATCGTTTTAGACGAATATGGGGAAACTGCGGGACTGATCACTCTGGAAGACATTCTGGAAGAAATAGTCGGTGAGATCCATGATGAGTACGATGAGAACGAGGAAGAGGCTTTCCAGAAACTGAACGACCGGGAATATCTGGTGGAAGGTGCTATGAATCTGGATGATTTCTGCGACCATTTGAATCTCACACTGGAGTCTGAAGATTTCGATTCCCTTGGCGGATTTATCATCGAACATCTTGGTCATCTGCCGGTAGTTGGCGATGAGATCACCACTCCGGAAAACATCCGCATGGTTGTTGAAAAACTGGACAAGAACCGTATCGAAAAGGTTCACATTTACCTTCCGGAAAAGAACGTCTCCGATGAAGAAGCGGACGAAGACTAAAAACTAAAATATCAGAGTTTTTAAGCGTAACAGTGTGATAGCTGTTACGCTTTTTGTTGCCAGGCATACGACAAAAAGATTCGGTGAACCTTTTTAGTTTCACTACAGTCCCGGTACTTTCTGAGAGCAAGCATCAGCGCCGCTCGAAAGATATCTAACCTAATATTTCCTGCAAAAGACGGTAATAGACAGTAATGATTCTGTCACACTTCCTCTGTCCCGGCATACTCTAATATCAACCATCCCTCAAGGAGTTTTCTATGCCTTACACAATTATGTTGGACAGTGGTCATGGCGGACGCGATCCGGGAGCCGTCTACAACGGACGCCAGGAAAAAGATGATGCGCTTCGCCTGGCACTTGCTATCGGTGAAATTTTACAAGATCGCGGCGTTGATGTCTTATACACCCGCACCGAAGATGTCTATGAATCCCCCTTCGAAAAAGCCATGGAAGCCAACACGGCGGATGCCGATTTCTTTCTCTCCATTCACCGCAATTCCTATCCCACCGACAATACCGTCTCCGGAGTGGAATCTCTGATCTACGATAAATCCGGTATCAAATTTGAAATGGCAGAAAATATCAATGAGCAGTTAGAAGCAGTCGGCTTTGTAAATCTCGGCGTAAAAGAGCGTCCGAATCTTGTGGTACTCAAACGAACCCGGATGCCGGCAGTTCTTGTGGAAGTGGGCTTTATCAACTCCGATACAGATAATCAGTTGTTCGATGAGAACTTCCAGGATATTGCGGAAGCCATCGCCGCCGGAATTGTAGATACCCTTGGACTGGATCCGGTAGAAAATGCCGCCGAAGTTTTCTCCGAAACTCCGGCTCCTATCGAATCTTCAACCGAAAATTCAACTGGAAATTCCATCGAAGTCCCAGTTGAAGATTCTATCGAAGTCTCTGCAAAAGTTCCAGTTTCAGTCCCCATTGAAGTCTCTGCAAATAATCCCGCCTGGGATTCTGACAATATTCCTGTAAATCATTCCAATTCCCGGAACTCTGCAGCCGACAAAAACGTAAATCCCGAATCTAAAACATACAACACCCCAGATCATTCCGACTCCGCATCACTCACAACCTCTGAACCCGCCAGAAAATCCACGTCCTCACAGACAGACGCTTCTCTATACCATTATCACGTTCAGGTTGGTGCTTTCCGCATGGAGCTCTACGCGAACCGCCTGCTGGAAGAACTGATGGAACAGAATTTTCCTGCCTTCTTAGTCCATACCGGAAACATTTACCGAGTTTACGTCGGAGCTTTTTCTTCTTTGAGCGAAGCCATTAAAATGGAACGTTTGCTGAAACGGGCCGGATATCCTACCGTTATAATTGCATGAAACAATAAGAAACATGAATTTCAGACCATCCCCTCCCATAAATTACGGATTTCATAAAGCCACAGTCCATAAATTCACAAATCCCGGAAATGCCTGAAAAGCATATTCCGGGATCTGTATTGATCGGCACTTTTTAATTTTCTCTTACTTTGAGGAAGAATCTGACGTACTGGAGGTATCACTTGCTTCCACCTGTACACAACTCTTTACCAGATAATCTCCCACTGCATCTTTCCTCACCAGTTGTTTCAGGGTATCTTCTCCAACCAGCTCTTTCATCTTGTCAACGCTTTCATAGCCGTAATCATCTGCATACTGCTGATAAGCTTCTTCATACTCTTTATCTGTCGGTTCCAGTTTCTTCTTGTCAGCAAGAAGCTCTACTGCTTTTTCCTGTTTCATGGTGTTCTCTGCAACCGTCTTGACCTGTGCATCAAACTCTTCTTCTGTCATATTCAGATAGGAACTTAAGAATTCTGAGAATTCTACACCGTAGGTTGTTGCCTGAGACTGATAATATTCTTTGATTTCTTTTTCTTTATCTTCTACCAGGCTGGATGCTTTGTCTGTCAATTCCACCTGATCGATCAAGGCTGTCAGCACTTCGCTTCTCAGAGAATAATTCTGCGTTTCTTCTGCCTTAGCTTCCAGTTCCTTCTTCACTTCTTTTTTATACTCTGCAACGGTCTTAGACTTGTCACTGTTTTCCTTTACCCAGTCATCTGTCAGTTCTGCTTTGATGCTGTTGATCTTAATTTTAAAGTCAGCAACTTTTCCAGCCAGCTCCGTGCTGGAATAATCATCCGGGAATTTTACGGTAATGGTAAATTCTTCTCCGACCTTGTGTCCGACTAACTGTTCTTCGAATCCCTTATAATCTCCATTTGCTCCGATGAAAGTTCCGGATCCGATCTCCAGGCTCGCGCCGTTTGCCTGTCCACCGTCGAATTCTACACCGTCCACACTTCCTGTGAAGTCCAGATTTACGGTATCACCGTCTTTTACTTCACCTTCTGTATTTCCGTTCTCTTCCAATTTTGTGTCGATGGATGATTCCACCATGTCGTCTGTAACCTCAGTCTTTGCAACCTCGTCTACTTCAAGACCTTTGTACTTGTTGATGGTCACATAATCATCGGATAATTTTCCGGAACATCCCGCAAGACCAAATGCCACGCACGCTGTCATTGCCAATACTAATAATTTTTTCTTCATAATGCTTCCTCTCGTTTTCTATATATTTTTATTTTTAAATTTCGAACTTCCTTTTCGGATTTTTGTTTCCAGATTTCAATTTGCAGTGTGAATCCTTTTGAACTTCAGATTGCGATTTCATTTCACACAGCAATGCCATTGCCAAATATAGCACATTTCCTGCCAATTTGGAATAAAATCTGTCTAGAGTTCATACTTAATTCACTTTCTCATGCAATTACAGCAGCGGGGACAGCAATCTGGAGAACTGTTCTTTTGCCCGGATCATCATATTTCTCTGGTCATAGATATTTCGGGTGATCTGAGTGCATTTTTCAATATCCTGTTCAAACGCCCGCTCTAACCGCTGCACTGTTCGCTCACTGTAGATCACGGCATTTACCTCGAAATTCAGTTCAAAACTCCGAATATCCATATTCGCCGTTCCCACGCTTCCCACCATACCGTCTACGCACAGTGTTTTTGCATGCAGAAATCCGTTATTATAGACATAACATTTTGCTCCGGCTGCCACCATTTCTCCCAAATAGGAGTATGTTGCCCAGTAAACAAAAGGATGATCCGGCTTGGACGGAATCATAATCCGCACATCAATTCCAGACCGGCTGGCGATCTGAAGAGCATTGAGAATCGACTCATCCGGGATAAAATAAGGCGTCTGCAAATAAATGTGATGCTTGGCACTGTGGATCAGTTGCAGATAGTTGTCGTGGATCGTCTTGGTCTTGGAATCCGGCCCACTGGAAATCACCTGCACCAGATCATGCCCGTTCCGCTGATAGGTCGGCAGTTCAAACAGATGATCCTCCAGGAACAGATTTTCTTTGGCCGCATAATTCCAGTCCAGAACAAACCGTACTGCCAGAGTCGTCACGGCGGATCCTTCGATGCAAAGATGCGTGTCTCGCCAGTAGCCGAACTTCTTGTCCCGTCCAATGTACTCCCGTCCAATATTAAATCCACCGACGAATCCGACTCTTCCATCGATCACCACGATCTTCCGGTGATTCCGGTAATTCACACGAAGCTGTAACTGCCCTAACAAAGCCGGGAAGAATTCCGCCACCAGGATTCCCTCCTTTTCCAGTCGTTCCCAGTCACGGTTTCTCATAGTCCGACATCCCATACTGTCAAACAAGATCCGCACCTCTACGCCTTCTCTTGCTTTCTGAATCAGTGCCTTTTCGATGGTCTGCCAAAGCTCATCATTCTTGATAATGTAATATTGCATGTGAATGTAATGCTGTGCTGCATAGATCTCCCGGAGTAATGCTTCAAATTTCTTTCTTCCATCCGTATAAATCTGCACATCATTATTGTCTGTCAGAACCGCCTCGCCGGCTTCCAGATTGTACAGGATCAATCCCCGGAACCTCTCCATCGCAGGATTTGCAAGTCGCAACTGCCTGCGGTAAATATGTTCTTCCTGCCGTCTGACGGCATATTTCAACTCTCCTTCGATCTCCTTCATCTTAAACATATGACTCTTATGAAAATCCTGCCCGATGATCAGATACAGAACAAATCCGAGAATCGGAATAAAATAAAGGACCAGAAGCCAGGTCCACACCGTCTGCGGGGATCTTCTCTGGAAAAATATGATCAAAAGTGACAATAAAATATTGATAATCAGCAGATGTTCCATGGTAAACTGGTAACTCTGCACAAAAACATTTGCAATTGCTGTCAGCATACAAAAACTCCCTCACTTGATATTCTCGTATTATACGTCATGTTTTCCAAATCGGCAACCCCTGCATGTACTTATTCTCTTGCACTTCAAGGGAAAGAATGATACAATGTTATCTATGTGAAAAAGATTTGTAGGAGGGTATTTTCGTGAGTAAATTGACTATCGTATTACTTGTGATATTAGTCGTTCTGATTATCGCGACCGTTGTCCTTTATTTTCTCGGAAAGAAAATGGAGAAACGTCAGGCAGAACAGCAGGAACAGATGGAAGCTACCAAGCAGAACATGTCCATGCTGGTTATCGATAAGAAGAAGATGAAGTTGAGAGATGCCGGATTTCCTGCCTTTGTGATGGAAAGCGTACCAAAATATATGCGTCGTTCCAAGGTTTATGTTGTAAAGGCAAAGGTCGGACCGAAGATTATTTCTTTCATGTGCGACAGAGAAGTCTTCGATGTCATTCCGGTCAAGAAAGAAGTCAAAGCAACCGTAAGTGGTATCTACATTTCCGGTGTACGCGGTGTGAGAGGTTCTCTGGATACTCCGCCGGAGAAAAAAGGCTTCTTCTCCAGATTTAAAAAATCCAAATAATTTCTATTGACAATTTCATGAATCTATGTAAAAGAAAAGACATCAACCAGAGATGCTGGTCGATGTCTTTTTCTTTTCCCGTCGCAACTTTTTGCGGTTACTTTATTTCTTTTTCCTTCCAAACTATAAGAACGGAACCCGCTTTGCTTCTTTAAGTATAGTCAAGGAAATAAAGAGATATAGTTCCCTCACCGCAAAAAGATTGCGTAAGGGAACATCCGAAGCCCCAGTACTTCCTGAGAGCAAGCATAGGCGCCGCTCGAAGGGCATCTCTCTAAGGGGCGAAGGCAAGCGTACGCGGTTCCCGTCGCAACTTTTTGCGGTACCTTTTATGCCAGCGAAAATTTCCCGCTGTCTTTTGACGTAATCTGCATACGGATCTCGCATTCCGCCATCGGCTCATGATTCACATCCAACTGGTAATCCACTGCAATGTGGATATGATCCTCTGTCATATCGATATCCATACGGGTCGTATCTACTCCCAAAAGCATCTGCCCGTAAGGAGTTCCGTAATACGTCAGATTCTTTTTATTTTTCTCAAAAATCATATGCGCATTGGTTGCGCCTGTCTTGGAAATCTCAAGCAGGTCTTCTCCGGTAATCTTGATCCGGTTCTTAATCACATCCTGCAGACTTCCCTCTACCGGTTCCTCATACATCACATAATGTTTGCCGTTCTTATAATAATAGCTGGCGGGCACGATCACTTCGATCGGCTCCTGCTCATCGGACGGATTCATCATATCCGTATGTAGTCCGGAAATACTCACCAGTACATCCTTCTTCATTACCTGTTCCCACCATTTCTTTTCACTAATATTCTTCAATCTGAATCACTCTGGTCGATTCGATATCAAAAGGCATTACAGAATTGGCAAAGCTTTTGAACTTCTCCGCCGCGTCACTGACATAGAATTCACAGTGTCCCTGACTGGTCTGTGGATTTTCCATATCCTGCTCTTTTAAGATCTTCTTCAGATCCATCGCCGTCTCATAGGCCGGATTAACGATCTGGATATTGTCTCCCATGTATGTTCGGATCCGGGAGCGCAAAAGCGGATAGTGGGTACAGCCCAGGATCATGGTATCAATCTCCGATCCCCTCATGGAACTGAGATAATGATCAATGATCTCACCTGTCACTGCATGATCTTTAAACCCTTCTTCAACCAATGGTACAAACAGCGGACAGGCTTTCTCCTGAACGGTAACGTCCGACTTCATCTTCTGGATCTCTTTGGTGTAAACATGGCTGTGTACCGTTGCATCCGTCCCGATCACACCGATCTTTCCGTTGTGTGTCGCCTCTACCGCTGCTCTTGCCCCGGGAACGACCACGCCGAGGAGCGGAACATCAAACTCGTCCCTTACCGCATCCAAAGCCAGCGCACTGGCGGTATTGCAGGCAATCACGATTGCTTTGACCTCCTTGGTCAGAAGGAACCGAATGATCTGTTCGGAAAACCGGATAATATTCTCTTTTGATTTGCTTCCGTAAGGCACACGTGCCGTATCACCGAAATAGACGATATTTTCCTCAGGAAGTTGACGGGTGATCTCACGGACCACCGTAAGACCACCCACTCCTGAATCGAATACCCCAATCGGCGCATTCTTTTTACACTCCATAAAATCCCCCAGATTTTTATCGAAATGATGTTAACTGATATTCTGTAAATTACAGTGCCAGTATTTTGGAAATCTCGTACTGATACTGTGGAATTCCTTTGTTCATCTTCAGCGCTTCGTCAATATCAAAGTCTACGTATTCACCGTGGCGATATCCTACGACACGGTTGGACTTTCCTTCCAGAAGCAGATCAACTGCTTTAGATCCCATAATAGAAGCATACATTCTGTCTTTACATGTCGGGCTTCCACCACGTTGCATGTGTCCCAGGATGGTTGCTCTTGTCTCGATGCCTGTTGCAGTTTCGATTCTCTTAGCAAGATTGATAGAATCTCCAACACCTTCTGCATTGATGATGATGTAATTCTTCTTTCCTCTTCTCATGCTCTCTTTGATATCTTCGATCAGTTCTGCCTCGTCATAGTCGTGCTCTTCCGGAAGAAGAATACGCTCTGCACCGTTGGCGATACCACACCACAATGCCAGATATCCTGCATCACGTCCCATTACCTCGATGATACTGCATCTCTCATGGGATGTAGAAGTATCACGAACCTTATCGATTGCTTCCATCGCAGTATTGACTGCGGTATCGAATCCGATTGTATATTCTGTACAAGCGATATCCAGGTCGATGGTTCCCGGAACACCGATTGTATTGACTCCAAGGCTGGCCAGTTTCTGTGCTCCACGGAAAGATCCGTCTCCACCGATTACTACCAGTCCGTCAATTCCATATTTTTTACAGATTGCTGCTGCCTTCTGCTGACCTTCTTCTGTCATCATTGACTTACAACGAGCGGTCAGAAGTGTTGTACCACCTCTCTGAATGATGTCTGCCACATCTCTTGCGCTCATATCAATGATCTCTTCTTTTAAAAGTCCGTGGAATCCTCTTCTGATTCCTCTTACCTTTACGCCCTTAGATAAAGCTGTTCTTACAACTGCTCTGATTGCTGCATTCATTCCAGGTGCGTCTCCACCACTTGTCAGTACTCCGATTGTCCTGATCTGGTTTTCTCTGTCTTCTGCTGCCATCTTTTTACCACCCTTTCTCACACTGATGTTCTTCCTGTGTTTCGAATACAAAAGGCTGCCATGAATTCCCTTTGCTTCTCGCCTGCGTCGTTTTATCGTTGTAAATTTAACGCTTCACTTATTCTACTCTATTTATCAGAGCTTTTCAACTGGTTTTTCCACCACTTTTACACGCTTTTCTCCCAGTAAATTTGTAAGTCTGCTCAAAATCCCCGGTTCAATTCGGACATTCCAGTTCCGCGGAAGTCGTTTGATCGCCCGTTCCGCCTGACAATAGATCACAACCGTATCCAAACCGTCAGAATCTGCCAGATATCCATTTAAGATCTCTGCATTGTTCAGATATTCCTCTTTGCTCGGAAATTGCAGCCACAATTCTTTCTTCACATGGTCAAACGGAATGATCGTCTCGCAGATCAGCTTGCTGGCTTTTTCATCTTCTTCGGACACTTTTCCCCGAATGAAAACCTTATGATCGATCTCCAGTTCTTCCCGGTTCTTTTCATAATCCCTTGGGAATACCACCACTTCCACCGTCCCAAGCAGGTCTTCTACCGTCAAAAATGCCATGGTCTGGTTGTTCCTCGTCTGTTTGATGGTCTTGTCGGTGATCATGCCTCCGATCTGTTCTTTGGCTCCATCCCTCACTTTGGTATGCCCCAGTTCCTCATCAAACTGGAAATCTGCCGTAGTCGCAGAGATTCCGTTTTTCCACCGCTGTTCATACTCTTCCAGCGGATGCCCTGAAATATACACTCCCAGCACTTCTTTTTCAAAGGCCAGCTTCATTTCTTTAGAATATTCTCCCACATCCGGCAATTGAATCTCATATTCTTTCTTATCTTCCTCCGATACCAGGTCAAACAGTGACATCTGACCACTCATGGAATATTTTTTCTCCTGAGTCACATGTTCTACAATCTGGAGATAAATACTCATGAACTGCTTTCTGGTTCCCGGAAGACTGTCCAACGCTCCTGCCTTGATAAAATTCTCAATGCAACGCTTGTTCACCGCGTCTTTCACGACCATACGTTCCACAAAATCCTGCAGATTCCGGAATGTTCCAAAGGATTCCCGTTCCTCTACCAGTGCCTCGATGACCGGACGTCCGATGCCCTTAATAGCCGCCAGTCCGTACCGGATATTCCCGCCGTCCACCGAGAAATTCCCCACTCCCTCGTTGATATCCGGTGGCAGAATAGAAATGCCCATCTGTCGACAACTGTAAATATATTCTGCCACTTTCGACGGATTTTCAATCACAGATGTCATCAGCGCCGCCATAAATTCTACCGGATAATAATATTTCAGATAAGCGGTCTGATAGGAAACCACTGCATAAGCCGCCGCATGGGACTTATTGAAGGCATATTTGGCGAAATCAATCATTTCGTCATAAATCTTGTTTGCAATCTTCTCATCAATTCCATTTGCCACACAGCCCGGCACGCCCATTTCTTCATTTCCATACACGAAATTCTTGCGCTCTTCCTGCATCACATCCCCTTTTTTCTTGGACATGGCACGGCGCAGGAGATCGCTTCGTCCCAGCGTATATCCCGCCAGATCCCGCACGATCTGCATGACCTGTTCCTGATAAACGATACAACCGTAAGTCGGCGACAGGATGGGCTCAAGCTGCGGGCAGTCGTAAGTGATCAGCTCCGGATGATCCTTTCCTTTGATGTACTGCGGAATGAAATCCATCGGGCCCGGACGGTACAGGGAAATTCCAGCGATAATATCTTCCAGACTCTGAGGTTTCAGTTCTTTCATGAAACTCTTCATCCCTGCGCTCTCCAACTGGAACACACCGTCCGTCTTTCCCGTTCCGATGGAATCCAGCACTGCTTTATCATTATAATCAATGTCCATCATATCCAGTGGAAGCTTGCAGTCTCCCCTTGCATTTACCAACTTCTGCGCATCCTGGATCACAGTCAGCGTCCGAAGTCCTAAGAAATCCATCTTCAACAGGCCCAATTCTTCCAATGTGGTCATGGTAAACTGGGTCGTGACAGAACCATCCGAAGATCTGGAAAGCGGTACAAAATCATCCAGAGCCCTCTGACCGATCACCACGCCCGCTGCATGCATAGAAGAATGTCGCGGCAGGCCTTCCAGTCGTTTGGACATATCGATCAGCTGTTTCACCTGTTCGTCATTTTCATACAGCTTTCGCAGATCATTGCTGGCTTTTAACGCTTTATCAATCGTCATATTCGGTTCCTGTGGAATCATTTTCGCAATGGAATCCACAAATGCGTAAGGCAGGTCCATGACACGCCCCACATCCCGGATCACACCCCGGGCTGCCAGTGTACCGAAGGTCACGATCTGAACCACCCGGTCTTTTCCGTATTTTCTTACCACATAGTCGATCACTTCCTGCCGTCTTTCGTAGCAGAAGTCCACGTCGATATCGGGCATGGAGACTCGCTCCGGATTCAGGAAACGCTCAAACAGCAATTGATAACGAATCGGGTCAATGTTAGTGATTCCCAGACAGTATGCCACGATACTTCCCGCAGCCGAACCTCGTCCCGGCCCCACCGCGATTCCATTGTCCCTGGCATACTTGATGAAATCCCACACAATCAGGAAATAGTCCACGTAACCCATGTTGGTGATCACATCCAGCTCATATTTCAGTCGTTCCTTCAGAGAATCTTCCACGACTCCGTTTTCATCACCATACCGCTCCACCAGACCGTCTTCACACATCTTCGTCAGATATTGCAGGGAAGTCAGTCCATCCGGCACATCATATTTCGGGAGTTTCGTCACGCCAAACTCAATCTCTACATGGCAGCGATCCGCGATCTTCTGGGTATTTCCCAGTGCCTCTTGCGCATAAGGAAACAGTTCTGACATTTCCTCCGGGGATTTCACATAATACTGACCACCCTCATAGCGCATCCGGTTCTCATCGCTTAATTTTTTGCCTGTCTGAATACACAGTAAAATATCATGAGCGGTGGCATCCTCTGCATAGGTATAATGTACGTCATTGGTTGCAACCAGCGGAATATCCAGTTCTTCCGACATGCGGATCAGCATCGGATTGACCTGTGCCTGTTCCTCGATTCCATGATCCTGCAATTCCAGGAAGAAATTGCCTTTTCCGAAAATCTCTTCGTATTCTCTGGCTGTCTTTCGTGCCTCATCATAGAGTCCTTTCACCAGGTATCGCGGAATCTCCCCAGCCAGGCAGGCACTTAATGCAATGATTCCCTCGTGGTATTCCCGCAGAACTTCCTTATCCACACGGGGTCTGTAATAATATCCTTCCACAAATCCCTTGGAAACAATCTTCATCAGATTTGCATAACCCTGATTATTCTCCGCCAGAAGTACCAGGTGATAATAGCGATCCTCTCCGCCGGTCGTCTCCCGGTCAAATCTGGAGTTCGGAGCCACATAGACCTCGCAGCCAAGGATCGGATTGATCCCCTGCTTTCTTGCCTCCCGATAGAAATCGATCACGCCGTACATCACTCCGTGATCCGTGATCGCTGCCGCATTCATCCCCAGTTCTTTGACTCTGGCCACATATTCTTTGATTTTATTGGAGCCGTCCAACAGACTGTATTCTGTATGGACATGTAAATGTGCAAAATCCATGTAATTTCTCCCTTGTATACAAAAAGAAGAGCCCCGCACTCACCCGGATCACCGGATCGTGCAAAAGCTCTCCAAAGCATCGTCTGACGAACTGCCTTATCCTCTCATGATGAAATCGATCAGTTTGTCTACATCTTCTTTTTCATGTGCGATCAGTTCCAGTTCCGGAATCTCACCATTTGAAAAAATATTTGCTAAAGAAACATACTGGGAAAGTTTGGATTTCAGATTCAAACGATCTCCCTCGCCCGTTACTAATTCTACTTTTCCTTTACACTCATCGATTACCTTAAACAATCCCTCTACGTCCGTAATATTCTGTACTTTCATTTTCTTTTCTCCTTTCTCTTCTTTTTCCTCTTCCATTATATCCAATCTGGATTGAATTGCAATCTTTTTTTCTTTCCGATCTGCAATTTTGCCATTTTTTTACTTTTCGGTTTACCTGCGCACAATTTTTCCGTCAGTAATCACAATCTTACCGGCTTTCATCAATCGTCCCACCGCACGTTTAAATGCTGCTTTGCTCATTCCCAACTCTGCCTTGATCCGCTCCGGATCCGCCTTATCGGTAAACGGTAAGCTGCCGCCCCGTTTTTCCATTTCTTTTAAGATCTTGTCCGCATCCTTTTCCATCTGCTGCGGAATCCGGTCTCTCACACTCAAATCCAGCTTTCCGTCTGCCTTCACAGCGGTGACTCTGGCCTGCACTCTGGTTCCTACGGTCAGATTTCCATAGACTTCCTTCTTCGGAATTCTTGCAGAATACTGGTCATCCACCGCCACAAATACCCCGAATTCCCGACTGGTATCGTAAACAATTCCGGTCACCTGATCTTCTTTCTTATAAGGAGAATCGGTTCGGAGCAGCGGATAGACTTTCATAGTCGCGCAAAGCCGTCCGCTCTTGTCCTCATAAAGACTCACCAGACAAGAATCTCCTTTTTTCACTTCTGCGGTCTGCTCTTTAAATGGAAGCAACAGATCTTTTTCCAGCCCCCAGTCCAGAAACGCCCCGATTTTTCCGGTATCCACTACGGTCAGCACTTTCAGTTCCCCCAGAGTGATCTTCGGCTCGTTCGTCGTCGCAATCAGACGGTCACTGGAATCCCGATAAAGAAAGACTTCTACCGGATCCCCCGGCTCTACTCCTGCCGGAACCTGTTTGGCCGGAAGCAACACCTTCTCTTTGTCACTGCCGAGATACACTCCGAACTCCACTTTTTTTACTACAGTCAGTACCTGTTTTTCTCCTAATTTCATCTTTCTTTATTTCCTCCGTTCTTCCGTTTCCTTGTTTCTTCTTTTCTCTTTTTATATTTCCGGATTTTCTTTCTTCATTTTTTGTCTGCTGACATTTTCTATAACGCTTCTTCTTGCGGAAGTGATCCTCTGACTTCGATCACCGCATAGACCTGATTCTCTTCATTTTCCAGTACGACGGTCCAGACTCCGTCTTCTGCTGCCACTTTCGGATAAATGATATCTCCCAGGACTGCGGATTTTTTATATTCCACCCGAAGTCTTCTGATTTCCAGGTCTCTTGGCAAATAATCCATCGCCATCTGCACATACTGACAGTTATTGACATGTTCATTGGTATCAATGTGATGCTTCCGCACCGGGAATGACTCCCGCTCTTCTAACCTTTCCGGAACTGCTACTTTCCGGCTCTCGATCTTCATATCCAATGCCGGTTCGATTCCGTAAGCATCTGCCTCCTCTTTCGGCAGTCGCACCGGACGGCCTTTCATCATGTCCATGTAGACCCAGACCGCATAAGCCTTTGCCAGCTCTTCGCCTTCCTCTGTCTTCATCAGAAAGTTTCGATAGCCTAAAAATTTCTGAAAATCTGTTGCAAAAGTTCCAACCTGCACCCGCTCACAGAGTTTTGGGTATCGTGTGATCTCCACCTGCCAGTAAGACAGGATCCACGCCCGATTCTTCGCCATCAGTTCCTTATGTCCCATTCCCACATCCTCGGAATGAAAGGTACTGCAATCCTGAAAATAATTGATCAGTGCCGGTAAGGTCAGCTGATCTCTGTGATCTATTTCACTGTATCGGATTCTTCCGTTAAATGTATACATCTGTTTTCCTCGTTTCTCTTTTATGTACAATACACGCTTACTAATCTGTTTTATTCGCTGCGTGCAACCCATGCATTATTTTATCTTCTTGACTCGCATACGTCACGCATTTTCTATCTTTTCACTGTGCACAGCTCATGTAGTCAATCTTTATCCGCACAGTTCTTATTCTTTATTTCTCATTCTCACCCATCTTCGGTGTTTCCGCTTCCTGTGCACTCACATAGCTGTGTTCCACCGTGATCACGCACTGATACCGCGGATCAATCTTCTGCAGGCCATCGATCAGTTCGTATTGCAGGCGTTCTTTCACCTCATCGCTGTACCGGAACGGCACCACCATATCAAAAATAATATTGATCTGTTCTTCTCCGTTGACTACCCGCAGATCATGGATACTGGAATCCGGATCCAGCTTTTTCAGCAATTCTTCCACCTGTCCCCGAATCATCAGTACCTGCTGGTCTTTCGTCTCGATGGGATCCATATGGATCACCAGAAAAATCCCCAGTTCTTCCATGGCTTCCCGTTCAATCCGGTCAATGATTTCATGGGAAGTCTCAATATTCACATCATTCGGCACTTCTGCATGGATACTCGCCATACTGCGGTTCGGTCCGTAATTATGTACGATCAGATCATGGGTTCCCACGATTCCCTCATATTTTTCCACATATTTTTTAATTTTCTCATAGATTTCCGGATCTACTGCCTCGCCGATCAACGGTTCCAGCGTGTCTTTTGCAATCGAAAATCCTGCCCACATTACGACCAGTGCCACGCCCAGACCCACGAAGGCATCAATATTTACACCAGTCAGGCCATAGACGATCAACGACAAAATCGTTGCCGATGTCGTAATCACGTCTCCCATGGAATCGGCAAATACCGCCATCATCACCTTGGACTGAATTTTCTCCCCCAGTTTCCGGTTAAATACACCCAGCCACAGCTTCACCCCAATGGACAACAGCAAGATTGTAATCGAAATTGCCTGAAAATGCAGGGTCTCCGGATGCCAGATCTTGGAAAAAGAGTCCTTTAAAAAGGTAAAGCCCACTTCCATGACCAGAAATGCCACGATCAGAGCCGCGATATATTCCATTCGTCCGTGTCCGAAAGGATGCTCCTCATCTGCCGGTTTTTCAGCCATTTTGACTCCGATAAAACTGATGATAGAAGATCCTGCATCCGACAGATTATTAAACGCATCCGCCGTGACCGACACACTGTGCAGCACCAGTCCCAGGATCAGCTTCATCCCAAACAAAAATACATTGCAAAAGATGCCGACCACACTGGCCAGCACTCCATAGGCCGTGCGGACAGACACCTTTTCCACCGCTTCATGATTCTTTATAAAATGTGTTACCAAAAATTCTGTCATTTGTGTTTCTCCGTTCTTTTCAAACCGAACAATCATGGCATCCTTATCTGTTCCAGAATATAACTCTTCGCTTTCACAGGTTTTCCTGTGGTAATCCACTCATATTCTTCTTCTGTTACCACCTGTTTCAGATTTTCTTTCCCCTGTTTCGGTACGATTTTGCAGGTACCGTCCAGAAAACACAGATTCGGATAAAGCACACACCACCAGTTATGTCCTTTCGCCTGCCCGATCTCAATGCGCAGTGCCTCATAGTTTCCCGCCGGAAATGTCAGGTCTCCGTAAGTTTTCTGTGGAAAATAGCAGGTCGTCACCGCCGTCTGTACCGTCGTCTTTTCTCCTGCATCTTCCAGAATCAGCTCGCTGAGTTCCGTAATTTCCTGTGTATGGGAGCGCATCCATTCTCTAGTCTCCTCTCCCGAAAGGCCTTCCGGAATCGTCTGTTCCATCCAGTCCAGGACCCCTTCCTTCACCTGCACTTTTAGTTCCTGGTCTTTGACACTGTCGCTGTTTGCCAATATATGAAACCGCAGGACTTCTTTTGCCAGATGTTCCTGCAGTTCCTGCTCCTGTATTCTTTTTGCTTCACCGAGCTGTGCGTTGAACAACCCGGTCAGCAGATATCCGGTCAGAATCGCGGTCAGGATCAGAACAGGCCCGATCATAAATTCCTTTTTTCTCATACTATGTAACTCCTTTCCATCTTCTGGTAGGAGTATGCACAAAATCATGCCCGTCTAAACCATTCCCGTATTCTTATTTTTTATGTCGGATCATTTCCAGCATCACATCCACCTGGTTTCCGATATGGCGGTCGATCAGCTCTGCCGCCTCGCTCTGATCCTTTCTGGTAATCCGATCAATGATCTGCTGGTGTTCTTCCAGAAGCTGCGGATGGTACTCTTCCCGCTTCAGATATTCCAACCGATACCGGTACATTTGCTCTCTTAGACTGTTCAAAAGCTGAATCAGGCGGTCATTTCCCGTAGATTTGAAAATCACATCGTGGAATGCTTCGTCCGCTTCCGCAATCTTCGTAATATCCTTTTCACTCAGAATCTTCTGAAAAGCATCGGCTGCATCCTTTAATTCCTGGATCTCTTCTTCCGTGATCCGCTCGCAGGCCAGCTTTACTGCCAGTTCTTCCAGTGCTCTTCTTACCTCCAGCACATCCAGCATATTTTTTTCTGTAATTTCTGCCACTTCCGCACCCTTTCGCGGAATCATTAATACCAGACCTTCCAGCTCCAGTTTGCGGATTGCTTCCCGGATCGGAGTCCGGCTTACCCCCAGCTTATTGGCAAGCTGGATCTCCATCAGGCGTTCGCCGGGTTTTAATTCTCCGCGGAGAATGGCCTGGCGTAGTGTATTAAATACTACATCTCTTAATGGAAGAAACTCATCCATTTTCACTTCAAATTTTGGTTCCATACTATGATCTCCTCACTCCATGTACATTCGTCACATAGACCTGTCTTGCGTATCCAAGTTTCCGGAGCTTTCTGGCTGCTTCTTTCGCCTTTGAACGTTCTTTATAGATGCCGAATACGGTAGGACCGCTTCCGCTCATCAATGCGTTCAATGCTCCGTTTTCTTTCATCACCTGTTCAATCTGTCCGATCACCGGGTATTTTTCTCCGGTTACTTCTTCCAGAACATTTCCCATCGATGCTGCCACGGCTTCCAAAGATCCCTTCTTCAGCCCATCGATGATTCCGTCGATATCCGGATGCTTCAGATCCGGTTTTGCGTCAATTGCTTCATAAACTTCCTTTGTGGAAACACTGATCGGCGGTTTTGCCACCAGGATTGTACACTTCGGCATTGCCGGAAGTGTGGTCAGCTCCTCACCGATTCCCTCTGCCAGTACGGTTCCTCGCATAATACAGTACGGTACATCTGCCCCCAGGGTAACGCCTCGATCCATCAGTTCTTTCTGGCTCAGTCCCAGATCGTACATCCGGTTCATTCCAAATAAGACGGCTGCCGCATTGGTACTTCCGCCGGCCATCCCTGCTGCCACCGGAATATATTTCTGCAACTGGATCTCCATCCCGCCTTCTAAATGAAATTCTTCCATCAGAAGTGCCGCTGCCTTGTAAGCAATATTATTCTCATTTACCGGCAGAAAATGCAGGTTGGTGGAAAGAGTGATCCCCGGCTCCTTTGTCTTTTTCAGAGTCACCTGATCATACAGATAAATGGACTGCATGATCATCTTTACGTCATGATATCCATTTTCCCTTCTTCCCAGTACATCCAGACCGAGATTAATCTTTGCCAATGCTTTGAGTCTCATCTCATTTTTCATGAATTGTTTTCCCCTTGTACTTTGTATACAGTATTATCTGTTTCAAGTATACCCTACTCCACTTTTAAATTCAACCCCGCATGCCTTATATTTCGCTATTTTCCGCCTATTTTTTCTTAATAAGGACAGTTCTTTCCGTTTCCGGTGCTTTCAATAAAGGATCAGTTTTTCTCCCTTTTCAAGTTCTTCCCGTTCCATTCCATTTACCGCTTTGATCTTTTCCTCTGTAGTCTGATAACGCTTCGCCAGATCCCACAGGGTATCTCCCTCCTTTACGATATAGCCCACGATTCCCGGGCGCCGTTCCATTTCTTCCCTGGTAAATGGGGTAAGATCTACTTCGCGCAATACTTTTTGCTGTGTTCTCGTCCTGATCAGTGCGTCAAACGATAAGACTGCTTTCACTTCCACATTCTGCCCACCAAGAAGTCCGAAAGAAATCTGTTCTACACCCGGAGAAATATGGTAACAGAGTTCTTCTTCCTGTTTCGGGCACTCCAACAGATAGGAAAACGGCACCATTCCCGACCAGGAAGCAAACGGCATCTCATCCTCCGCTTTCAGATACAGGAAATTCAAATACAGAATTCCTTCTATATAAATTCCTTCCTCCATCACCTTCGTCTGTTCCATCTGGATCGAGCCATCCCCATGACAGATCTGCAATGTTCCCTCGCCCAGTTCCGGCAGTAGTAACTCCTCTTCCAGTTTGTATTGCAGCTGATTCCGAATCAAGAGTTGTTCGTAGATTCCATCTGTAGTTTTCGTCTCGCAGTACATCCCCGGTGCATACACATCTTCCACCAGTTCCATCTTGGTTTCTTCATACAGACAGATTTGCAGAAAAAGCGTGCCTTCCACTCCGACTACACGCATTTCTCCATCCTCATCCATCCGCACTTCCAGCGAAACATCCCGCAGTTCGCTGGAAATCTGATCGATCATCCCTTCTTTTGCCCCGCTGACTTCCACTTTCCCTTCATAAGGTACTCGCTGTTCGCTCCAGTCCGTCTTGCCTTCCTCCGAAAGATACAGACAGAAAACCGAAAGTTCCCCTTTCAGTTGCAGTTCCTCTTCCAGAATCCGGATAGAAAGACTACGGCAATCCACATCCCCATATAGAATCTGCCCGATATTTTCCTTCGTTTTCGGAAGTTTCATTTCCTCTTTGATCCGATACCGGTCTTTCTGGGACACCTTCAGTTCCAGAACGGATCCCGCCTTCTTTTTACAGCACAGGTTCTGATCTTCCGGCACTCCCACGGTCAACTCTTCTTCCTTCATCAGATCCCGGAATACCTGCAATTCCACCATAACTCTCAGGCTGAGTTTTCGTGAATGAATCAGCCCCGGTGTAAATTCCAGACGACTGACCCGAATCTGCTGCAATTCCTGACCTTCTTCTCCTTCCTCTTCCAGATAAATCATCTCTTCGAACGGAAGACTTCCTTCCAGAAATGCCGGAAGCGGTTCGGCATGATCCGGCAGATAAACGATCCGGTAGAAAATTTTTCCGCTCACTTTCACATAAGCTTCTGCCCTTGAAGTATCCTCGATCCGCACCTCTCCCTTTCCCAGCAAAATCCGCCGGACATCCTCCTTACTGTCCGGCACATTGAACTCTTCATCTATATAGAACTGATCCACCACCGTCTTTTTCATTTCCAGACCTCGAATCCGTCTTGTCTCTAATTCCATCTCTGACTCCCTTCTTTTACTTACCCTTTCCCGATATTTTCCTTTTATCGTCCTTTCCGTTTCCCGGCTTTCCCCATTCGAATTTCTCTCGTTCTTCCGGCTTTACTGCAGATCTCTCAACACATTTTCCGATGCTCATGCACCGCATCTAGGCGCGAACTGTGCAGGGTTCCGCATCTTTTTCCGGTCACTTCGCCTCACTCAAATCTGCAGGGTTTCTCCGTCGTTTCCAACTTTACCACCACATACGGACTGGTGTCGTAGTCTTTTGCTTCCTCCTGATTTGCCGGGCCTTTCAACGTGGTACGAAATACAATCTCGTCCTCCGTCTCATACAGCGCATCGACTACCACGCTGAACCCGGTGGTTTTCTGAGTTCCATAGCCGCGGATCAGATAGAGATACCCCTGATCCGACCAGGTCAGTTTCATCGCTTCTTTTTTATGTGCTTCAATCTGGCTTTTTACTTCTTCCGGCAGATCTGCTTCTTTCACCACCGTAAAATCCAGTTCTTTTCCTTTTTCTTTCTTCTCCGATACGGAAATGCATCCGGTCAGAGTCAAAGCCATAAGAAAAAGGATCAGACACATTCCGGCTTTTTTCCTTTTCATTTCCCCTTTTGCCCTCCCCGGTATTTCATTCCTATAAATATGTAAAAAATGCCGAAAATATGCCATATCGCGCTTCGGATGTCCGTTGACACCCCCTCACAAAAGGATTATACTGAGGGCAGTATGATTTTTTGAGAAAAGGGGAATTTTCACATGATTCGATTTATTTTCGTCGCATTATTCCTGATCCTTTATCTGATCTGTTCCATCCCGATTTTCCTGGTCGAATGGATCATCGGAAAGATCAGCCCACAGGCCAGAGACATTTCTTCTCTGCGCATCGTTCAGTGGGGATTCAAACGGATCCTTGCCATTACCGGCGTGGAAGTAACCGTGATCGGTGAAGAAAATATTCCGGATGAGGCAGTTCTGTTCATTGGGAACCACCGCAGCTATTTTGATATTCTGCTGACCTATTCCAGATGCAAACGGCTGACCGGTTATGTGGCAAAGAAAGAGATGGAAAAGATTCCTCTTCTTTCTACCTGGATGCGGTTTGTCTACTGCCTCTTCCTGGATCGCGACAACCCGAAAGAGGGCCTGAAGACCATCTTAAAAGCCATTGATTACATCAAGAAGGGCATTTCCATCTGCATTTTCCCGGAAGGAACCAGAAATACCGGCGAGGAGCTGTCCATGCTTCCTTTTAAAGAAGGCGCTTTTAAGATCGCAACCAAGACCGGATGCCCGATCATTCCGATCTCTATGAACAACACCAGCGACATTTTTGAGAACCATATGCCGCGGATTAAAAAGGTGCATGTTGTTCTGGAATACGGAACTCCGATCTATCCAAATGAGCTGGCTCCCGAAAACAAGAAACACATCGGGGCATACTGCCAGAACATTATTCAGGAAACCATTCATAAAAATGCTGAACTGTTATAAACGCTCCGTGAAGATATGCAGGAATCCTAAAGCAAAATCTGTCAGCTTATGCTGACCGGAAACCTGCAATAAATCTCACATGCGCTTAACTTGAATCTGCTCATATAAAACGCACATAGAATAAGGAGGACACTATGAGTGCAAAAAATCTGACTCTGCTCACCGATTTCTACGAATTGACGATGATGCAGGGTTACTTTGAAAAAGAGAACACCGAAGTTGTCATTTTTGACATGTTTTTCCGCGTGAATCCGGACAATGCCGGATATTCCGTCATGGCAGGACTGGAGCAGGTCATTGATTACATCAAGAACCTGAACTTCACCTATGAAGACATTGATTATTTCCGTAAGCTGGGAATCTTCAGCAATGATTTTCTGGATTACTTAAGCGGTTTCCATTTCAGCGGATCTATTTACGCGATCCCGGAAGGAACCCCGATCTTCCCGAAAGAGCCACTGCTTAAGGTGATCGCTCCGATCATGGAAGCACAGCTGGTAGAGACAGCGATCTTAAATATCCTGAACCATCAATGTCTGATCGCCACCAAGACTTCCCGCGTGGTCTTCGCTGCTCAGGGAGACGGTATCATGGAATTCGGCCTTCGCCGTGCCCAGGGACCGGATGCCGGTCTGTACGGTGCCAGAGCTGCCATGATCGGCGGTTGTGTAGGAACTTCTAACGTACTGGCAGGCGAGCTCTTTGACGTACCGGTACTGGGAACTCATGCACATAGCTGGATCATGAGCTTCCCGGATGAATATACGGCATTCAAGGCTTATGCCGACCTTTATCCGAATGCATGTACCCTGCTGGTTGATACCTATGATTCCTTACATTCCGGTATTCCAAACGCGATCCGCGTTTTTCGTGAGATGAAAGAAGCCGGAATCGAACTGAAGAATTACGGAATCCGTCTGGACTCCGGTGACCTGGCTTATCTGTCCAAGAAAGCCCGGAAAATGTTGGACGAGGCAGGCTTCCCGGATGCCAAGATCGCCGCATCCAACGATCTGGACGAATACCTGATCCACGACCTGAAGATGCAAGGAGCCGCCATCAATTCCTGGGGAGTTGGTACGCACCTGATTACTTCCAAGAACTGCCCGGCATTTGGCGGCGTCTACAAGCTGGCCGCGATCCAGGATGAAAACGGAACCTTCGTGCCGAAGATCAAGATTTCTGAAAACACCGAAAAGATCACCAATCCTGGTAACAAGACCATTTACCGTGTCTATGACAAGGAGACCGGCAAAATGCGTGCAGACCTGATCTGTTTTGCCGATGAGACCTTTGATGAAAACGAGACTCTTGTACTCTTTGACCCGATCGACACCTGGAAGCACACCAAATTAAAGAGTGGCACTTACACCTTACGCGAACTTCTGGTTCCGGTATTTATCGACGGAAAATGTGTCTACGAATCGCCTTCCGTTATGGAGATTGCTTCTTATTGTAAAGAGCAGAAAGAGACCCTCTGGGATGAGACAAAACGTCTTTTCTATCCTCATAAAGTCCATGTGGATCTTTCCAGAAAGCTTTATGATGTGAAATCCCAATTATTAAAAGATATGAGTATGAAAGAAGAAGAATTAGAATCAAAAGGAGAGGAATAAAATCATGAAGATTATCGTATTAGCCGGAGGTTTAAGTACCGAACGTGATGTTTCTTTAACATCCAGTGCCGGAATCTGTAAAACATTAATCGAAAAAGGACACGATGCATTTCTTCTGGATGTCTTTATGGGACTTCCGGATGCACCGGAAAATCTGGAAGACGTCTTCACTCTCCCGAATCATGGACTGGAGATTGCCAAAAACATCAGCACCACAGAGCCGGATCTTGCAGCCGTCAAAGCTTCCAGACCGGATCAGTCTGACTGCTTCCTTGGCCCAAATGTCATCGAACTGTGCCGTCTGGCTGACATTACCTTCTTAGGTCTTCACGGTGGCGAAGGAGAGAACGGAAAATTACAGGCAACTTTCGATCTGTTGGGCATCCGTTATACCGGCCCGGATTCTCTGGGCTGTGCACTCGCCATGGACAAAGGCGTGACAAAAGTGATCTTCCAGCGCTGCAACGTTTCCACACCGGGCGGCGGATGGCTGTATAAGAAAGACCTCGACAAACCGTTGTCAGAGATGGGACTGTCTCTTCCGGTAGTTGTGAAACCATGCTCCGGCGGCTCCAGCATCGGTGTTTATATCGTAAATACCGAAGAAGAATACCGCGAAGCCCTGGAAAAATCCTTCCAGTATGAAGATGAACTGATCATTGAGCCTTATATCAAAGGACGGGAATTTGCCTGCGGCATCATCGACGGAAAAGCACTTCCACCGATCGAGATCATTCCGAAGACCGGATTCTTTGATTATGCCAACAAATATCAGGACGGCGGTTCCGAGGAAATCTGTCCTGCCAATATCAGTGAAGAAATCTCTCAGAAAATGCAGGAACTGACCGTTCGCGCGTTCCATGCACTGAAACTGAATGTCTACAGCCGTGCCGACTTCCTGCTGGATGAAAACGACAACCTGTACTGTCTGGAAGTCAACACCCTGCCGGGTATGACCGCAGCCAGCCTTCTTCCAAAAGAAGCGAAAGCGGTCGGTATTGAGTATGGAGATCTCTGTGAACTGATCATTCAAAAATCTCTGGAAGCACGATATCAGTAGAAGTGATGTAATTTATAAAATAGAGGACAATCGTTATGAAACATATGTCATTGAAAGAAATCGCCGTAGCCTGCGGTGGTGTCTACTACGGATCAGAAGAAGCTTATCATCAGGAAGTAACCGGCGTCGCCATTGACAGCAGGAAGGTCGAACCCGGATTTCTCTTTGTTGCCGTACGCGGTGCAAGAGTGGACGGTCATGTTTTCATTCCGCAGGTCATGGAAAAAGGTGCGCTCTGCGCCATTTCCGAAAAACGGATCGAGGAAGCTTCCTATCCCTATATTCTGGTAAATTCTTCACTTCAGGCCCTAAAGGATCTGGCAGAACATTACCGAAAATCCTTAAACATCAAAGTTGTGGGAATCACCGGAAGTGTAGGAAAGACCAGTACCAAAGAAATGATTGCTTCGGTACTGTCCCAGAAATATAAGGTTTTAAAAACCGAAGGAAACTTTAATAACGAGATCGGGCTTCCCCTGACTGTTTTCAACATTCGGGAAGAACATCAGATTGCCGTACTTGAAATGGGGATCAGCCATTTCGGAGATATGGAGCCTCTGGCAAAGATTGCCCGGCCGGACATCTGCGTCATTTCCAACATCGGACTGGCGCATATAGAAGCCTTAAAAAGCCGGGATGGAATTCTGAAAGAGAAAACTGATATGTTCCGATTCATAACCCCAAACGGTACGATTATTTTAAACGGAGATGACGATAAACTTTCCACCGTGACACAGTATAAACAGATTAAACCGATCTTTTTCGGGCTAAACGATCAGCTTGAAGTCTATGCCGACCACATTCAGAGCCTTGGCTTAAAAGGAACGGCCTGTCAGGTGCATCTGGAAGGACGCACCCTGGATCTGACGATTCCGATTCCGGGACCGCATATGGTCTACAATGCATTGGCCGGAGTCTGCGTGGGAGCGGCTCTCGGACTTTCCGACAAAGAAATCTGTCAGGGCGTTGCCAACCTGGTTCCGATTTCCGGTCGAAATAACCTGATCGAGAAACATGGCCTGACCATTCTGGATGACTGCTACAATGCCAATCCAGTCTCCATGAAAGCTTCTCTGGAAGTCCTGACCTGTGCCAATACACGGAAAGTCGCCATCCTTGGCGATATGTTTGAACTGGGCAAAGAGGAACGTTCCCTTCACCGGGAAGTGGGCGAATTTGCCGCGCAGAAAGGCATTGATCTGATCATCAGCATCGGAGAACTTTCCAAAGCAATCCATGAAGGTGCCATTTCCGTCCCGGATTTCAAGGGAACTGCATTACATTTTGACTCCAAAGATGCATTTTTTGCCGAAATGAGCAACATTATAAAAGAAAACGACACTATTTTGGTCAAAGCATCTCACGGAATGGAATTCCCGGAAATTATCGAAAGATTGTAGAACTATAAAAGTTAATGAGGTAATTTATGAGCTATGAGTTATTAGTCCTGGATCTGGACGGAACCCTTACCAATTCCAAAAAAGAAATCACGGAACCTACTAAGCGCGCACTTCTTGAAATTCAAGCAGATGGAAAGAAAGTCGTCCTGGCTTCCGGTCGTCCGGAACAGGGAGTTCTTCCGCTGGCAAAGGAACTACAATTGGAAAAATACGGCAGTTACATCCTGTCTTATAACGGCGGACGTATCCGTCAGTGCAAAACCCAGGAAATCATTTATAACAAACTACTACCGAACCGTGTCGTTAAACCGATTTACGAAATCGTGAAAAAATATCCCCGGGTGGATCTGGCCACCTACAAGAACGACACCATCCTCTCCGGTCTGACTTCCACCAAATATACAGAACTGGAATCCTTTATCAATCACATGCCGATCGTCCACCAGCCGGATTTCGGAAATGCCATCGATTTTCCGATCAACAAACTGCTGGTCACCGGAGAACCGATCGATGTGGCTCCGATCTTAAAGGAACTACAGGATACTTTCCACGGTTACCTGAATATTTATAATTCCGACCCCTGGTTCATCGAGATCATGCCCCAGAACATCGACAAGGGAAACTCCCTGAAAAAGCTGCTCTTAAGCCTGAACCTGACGGTAAATGAAATGATCTGCTGCGGAGATGGCTTCAATGACCTGTCCATGATTGAATGTGCCGGTCTTGGCGTTGCCATGGAAAATGCACAGAGCGCTCTGAAGGAGATCGCAGATTACATCACCAAGTCCAACGATAATGACGGGGTGCTGCATGTAATCAATGAGTTTATGAGGGATTAGTCCCGACACTTTTATTCCGACATCGATTTATTTTCAATAAAATGCAATCCGCCAAAGGTTGCTACGGGAACCGCTTACGCTTGCCTTATGCATTCCTTTTGCGGGAGTTAAAGTTATATTACTATAACTCGGTAGATAACTAAAAATGGTTCACTGAACCTCTTTGTCCTATAACCCGGCAATCAAAAACACAGCCTGTCCAAAGACCGGCTGTGTTTTTGCTATATAAAGGAGTTCCTATGGTAGTATGTTTTTAATAAAAGGTCGGATTCAAGGCTTTCGAGATTTCTACATATTTCCGGTAAGTTTCTGCATAGATTTCTGCATTTTCCGGATTAGGTTCATACGTTTCTTCAATCTCTACAAATCGTTCTGTTGCCTCTTCTACTGATGGCCAGATTCCATTTGCCACTCCGGCAAGAATCGCGCATCCCATGCACGGCGTACTTCCGCTGTTTTTGATTACCTTAACCGGAATTCCTAAAATATCTGCTTTGATCTGGCACCATGCTTTTGATTTGGAACCACCACCCAAAGATCGAATCTCGTCCATGGTAGCTCCCAGTTCTTTCTCGCATTCCAACATCCTTTTCAGTGCAATGGCAAGTCCTTCCATAATTGCCCTGATAAAATGTCCCCTGGTATGTCCCGCATGGATTCCGTAGTACACACCACTGGCTTTCTCATTGAGTTCCGGAATTCCGGATCCCTGAAAATAGGGAAGCATGATCAGTCCGTCCGCTCCCGGCGGCGTCGCTTTCACCAGGTCATCCATCTGAGTATATGCATTCAGACCGGTTTCCTTTTCGATCTGTTTTTCTGTCTCGCAAAATGCGTCCCGGAACCACTTCGTGATCATTGCACCGGTACAATATGGCTGATACATATATTTCCCCGGAATACCGCTGCATAACGTCGGTACCTCTCCTGTGGAATCTTCGCTCAACTTATCAATCGTTGCCACCGTTACCAGCGCAGATCCCGTGCTTTCTGATGCAATACCCGGCTTGATATTTCCGGCACCGATGGCACCACACGCCTGATCAAATGCACCTACATTGATTCTGGTATCCGGATCCAGTCCAAAGGTCTCTGCCGCTGCTGCGGTAATCGTTCCAATCTCCTGTCCCGGTTCTACCAGTTCCGGAAGATACTTCGAATCGATTCCTATGAAATCCAGCATTTCCTTCCAGTAACACCGATTCGTAATATCAAAGAATCCATGATCACTGGCCACCGAATCTTCCGTGATAAATTTACCGGAAAGCACGTAGACAAAATAGTCTTTGATCTGTGCAAACATTCTGGTCTTTTCAAAGATCTCCGGTGATTTATTTTTCACCGCCAGAATCTTGCTGATCGGATGGATTGCATAGAAATCGTCGAATCCCACTTTGCTGATAATATCTTTCTTCTCAAAATGTTCGGATAAATATTGTGCCTCTTTCGTTCCCCTTGTATCCATCCAAGCGATTACTTTACAAAGAGGCTGATTCTTTTCATCCAGAAATACGCAGGTTTCTGCGGTGGATGAAAATCCTACACATTTTATATCCTTTTTATCCATGCCGGAATTCTTCACTGCACCTCTGATGGCACCTGCAAAAGCATCCTCATAGAGTTTCAGATCCGCTTCCACTTCCCCGGAAGGTAATGTCGTCAGTACATATTCCGAAGTTTCCTCTCCATATACTTTTCCGTCTTCCCCGATCACTGCTGCTTTGATTGCAGTCGTACCGATATCGATTCCAAGAATATGTCTCATGTTCTCACCTGCCCTTCTTTCTTACGGGATACTTCCCGAACATTTATCCAGAAAATATCCCTCACATTCAACTTGAATATATTTCTTATTTTACTCTACTTATTATTTTCTGCCTCAATGGCATCTTTATTGATCTCCATCCAGATATCTGCATTTTTAATTCCAAGCTTCTCCGGATTAAAGACCGGCTTCTCTACGCCATCTTTCCGCTGTCTGGTGTAATCCTCAAAGACTTTCTTAATGGTCGGTGACATGATCAGCAGAATGATCACGTTAAACCATACCATCAGTCCTACACCAAGTTCTCCGGAAGAGAAACTGGTAGAAGAAGTCTGAATTGCGAAGTAGAAAAATACAATCGGCATCACGATTCGTAGCGCCCAGATTGCGGTCTTTCTGGTCTTCTGAGATTTGTTATACAGCATATAGGCAATAGCTGTCTCACCCTGATAGTAGTAGTTCAACAAAGTTGTAAATGCGAAGAAGAATAGGAAAAACGCCAGAACAACAGCCCCGATTCCTCCCGGAAAAATACTGTTCAGTGCTTCCTGTGCCCATGCGATACCAGGTTCGGCAGCCTGGGTTGCAATGGCTGTGGAGCCGCCACTTACATGAATAATATTTCCTGCGGTATCCTGTACGTTAAAACAATCTGTCAGGATAATAATCAGTGCAGTACAGATACATACGAATACATCAATATATACAGAGAAAGAATTCACTAATCCCTGAACACCCGGATGAGAACACTCGGTTGCGGATGCTGCCGGTACGGCTTCTCCCATTCCTGCTCCGGATGAGTTTACAGATCTCTTTACTCCCCACAACACTGCGGTTCCCATCAGTCCTCCGAAGACTGCATTGGTTCCGAATGCACTGCTCACGATCATACTAAGTGCTGCCGGTACTTCACCGATCCGCATCACGATGACGATAATGGTCAGAATGACAAATCCAATGGTCATAAACGGAACTACCATCTCTGCGGTCTTTGCGATTCTTCGGATTCCTCCGGAGATAACGATGAACAGAAGAACTGCTACAATCGCACCTGTGATATACTGGGAAATTCCCAGACTGTTTTTAAATCCACTGGTAATGGAAAATGCATGAGGTGCAACCGTCAGGATTGGCACACAGATCAGTGTCAGGAGTGCATAGATCAAAGCAATCGGTTTTAAGCCAAGACCTCTTTGAATGTAATAATAAGCTCCTCCTCTGTACTCTCCATCCTGTTTAATCTTGTAAACCTGACCAAGTGCACATTCTGCATAAGAAATTGCGGTATCCAGTATGGATGTGATCAGCATCCAGAACACTGCTCCCGGACCACCACTCCAGATTGCAACCGCTACACCGGCTACATTAGCAGTCCCCACACGGTATCCGATAACCGTACAAAATGTTGCGAATGGGGAAATTCCCGCTTCTGAATCACTGGATGAAAATAACAATTGTACCTGATGCTTTAAGTTTCTTACCTGCACGCCTTTTAAGATAATGGTATAAAAGATGGCGGATCCTAAAATCAGAAAGATAATCGGATTCGACCACACCAGATTATTTAAATACACAAAAATATCGCTCAACTTCATATGTTTTCCCCCACCCCCGAAAGAGCACACTCCTACGCTCCTTTTCGGGTTTTAGAAATCATCCTTATGGTTTCTTACCAGTCATGTTCAAACATCTCTTCCTGTGCCTCAATATCTAAGGAAGTATATCCGGTCAGCTTAATAGCACGCACCGGGCCTCTCTTGGTTGCCTGTGGCACCTGTGAAGGAGCTACCCCAAGCTCCTGCGCAATGATTCGCTCAATCGTTTTTGCACAGTTTCTTCCCTGACACAGTCCCATTCCGGCACGGAGCAGACGCTTCACTTCATTGACACTAGTTGCTCCTGCACGGACTGCCTGGATCACTTCTTCTTTCGTGATCTCTTCACACCGGCAGACATACATCTGATCTTCATTGATCTGCTTCAATGCTTCTTCTGACGGTTTCTCATTGGTATCCTCTGAGGCAATTCTTTTTCCGTCCGTAGAAATGTTTCGAACCTTCATTCCGAATCCCTTCGGTACCTTAATCTCAATCACGGCTGTGCGGTCGTTCATCTTCGTCATGACCACACGGACTACCGTTGCTTTCACCAAATATTTTCCATCTCTTCCCAGACCATAAACTTCCTGATCCTTTTCCGGAAGCGGATAATATTCATAGGGCAGAGTCACCGTATCATAGTCTTCATGGGACTGATCTACCAGGAAACATGCCTGACCGGGACACTGTGCCACACACAGACCGCAGCCGATACATTTTTCCGGATCTACCACCGGAAGATTGGTGATTGGCTCCCCAATCGTGATCGCATGATGTGGACAGGCTGCCTCGCACGGATTACATGGAATGTTCTGCTTACATTCTACTACAACGCATTTTTTCCCTGCAAGTGTCTCCAGCCCCGGGAATCCAGGAATGTCCATAATTTCTTCCAAATCTAAATAGCCATTCTTAGCAAGCATTGTTTTTCACCTTCCATTCTTCCATCTCTTCAATGATTTTTTCCTTTGCGTCATGCCGTCCTGCTCCAAACGGTCCCGTTCTCAACTGATTCAGGGAATCCCAGACCTGAGCCTTTGCTTCTTTTGCCACTTTTGCATCTACTTTTCCAAGAGCTTCTGCTGCTGCAATTCCGGCCAGTTTTCCTTCCTCGATTGCAGAAGATGCCTCTTCTACCCCGGAAGAATCTCCGGCTACATAAATTCCTTCTTTAGTGGTTTCCATGTTCCGATCATGCATCGGTACCTGAGAACCAAGTCTTCCCGCATTGACAAACGTTACATCCGCCATTGACGGTAATGCGATATCCGGGGTCAGTCCTACTGCAATTCCAATGGTATCACATTCCACAAACTGTTCCGTTCCTTTGATCGGCTGGAATTTCTCATCGACCTCTGCAATCACGGCTCCGATCACACCTGTCATATCCTCATTCGGAACAGCCTCCAATACCGTATGTCCGGTATACATTGGAACGCCGGCTCTTCTGACTTTTGCAGAATGTACGCCATATCCTCCGACCTGCGGTGCTGCTTCCACAATTCCTGCCACTTCAATTCCTGCCTGTAATAACTGATAAGTTACGATCAGGCCTACGTTTCCGCTTCCGATCATCAATACCCGTTTTCCAACAGGAACACGGTGTACATTGATCATAGTCTGAATTGCTCCGGCTCCTACAACTCCCGGAAGGGTCCATCCCGGAAACGCCAGCGGATTTTCTCCGGCTCCTGTTGCCATGATGACCTTTTTCGGATAAACCATCCTTCCCTCTTCTCCATTGACCGCAAGGGCTACGCCTTCTCCGTTTGGATAGATCCCGTAAGCAACTGTATTTAACATCACTTCTACGCCTAAATCCTGAACCTCTTTCAAAAGTCCGGTCCCGATATCCACACCGCGAACTCCGGCTTTGTGTCTGCGGGATCCGAAAAATTTGTGGATCTGTTTGAATAACTGTCCGCCCGGTTTATCATTTTCATCGACTACCAGCACATCTGCGCCGTATTTTGCAGCTTCAATCGCTGCGGAAAGTCCGGCGGGTCCTGCGCCAATAACCAGAATTTCTACTTCTTTTCTCATTATGACTCCTCCCACTTTCCAAGACCATCCTGTGTTTCTACTACCATACCGTCTTCTACCGGTGTGATACAAGTCCTCACATTCGGATCTCCGTTAACCGTCATAACACAATTGGTGCAACGACCGATTCCACAGAAATAACCTCTCGGTTCATGATGCTTCGGACTGATATTTGCTACTTTGATTCCATTTGCCAGAAGAGCCGAAAGGATCGGTTCTCCCTCTACTGCGGTGATCTGCTTGCCGTCCACTGTCAGTGTAACCTGCTTCTTTTCCTCAAGATCACCCAAAATAATATGATTCTCTATTCTGGACATCTCATCTTCTCCTTCCATCACCTATCATTATCTGTAATCTTTTACATCAAAATATTCTTCGCCGTTCATACATTTGATAGCGTGTGCTGCAACACCCGGTCCGATACAGTATCCGCAGAATCCGGTCACTGCATAATATACACCCGGATACTTCTCTACTTCTCCAATATACGGAAGACGTTCCGGTGTAAATCCTTCAAATCCCGCCCAGCTTCTCAAAATATTCAACTTCTTCATGGATGGAATGATGTCCTGCGCCTCTTTTACGTTGAAGCACAATCCGTCGATAGAAACATCTTTTCTCTTATCGTTATGGTTCAGATCTCCATATCCTTCCCGACCTCCACCAATCAGGATGGAACCTTCTGCTGTCTGCTTCATAGTCATGGTCGGTGTGGTAATGGTATAGTCGATGAAATGCGGTGCTTTTTCTGTCACCGTAATCATATTATGTTTTTCTTCCAGTTCGATATGAACGCCCATATCATCCAACAACCACGGAGAACGGATTCCACCGGTAATCAGAATTCTTTCTGCCTGAAATTCCTCATTCTCTGTATATGCTACGTAACCATTGCCATCCGCTGCCGGTTTAATATCTTTTACAAACTGATGGTCGTAAAATTCACAGCCAAGCTGTTTTGCTTTCATCAGAATCGCAACTCCGGCCTTCAATGGATTGGAATATCCGGACATCGGACTGAAATTCGCTGCGATCACATTATCACAGATATAAGGAATCTTTTCTTTCACCTGTTCCTGATTCAGCCGCTCGATCGGCAGATTATTCTTTGCAAAACGCTCTGCCTGTTCATCCAACAGATGTAAATCTTCTTCTTTCAATACGCAGAACAATCCACCGGTTCTGTGATATCCAACGTCAATCTCGTCCTGGTTCTGGAACTGATCCCAAAGTTCTGCTGCCAAAATATGTACCGGAAGTGACTGCGGAGGCTGCTGGAGGAGTTCCATTCCTCCAGCATTGACACCTGACGCCTCGTTACACGGATAGCTTTTATCGACAATCGTGACCTTACAGCCCTGTTTTGTCAGAAGATAGGCGGCACTGCATCCTACGATTCCCGCGCCGATCACTAAATACTCAGTCTTTTTCACGAGAAACTCCTCCTTATTTAGTTCTTATTTGTTTTAGATAATCTCTCGATCTCGCTCCATTCGATCACAAGTTTCTTCTCTTCTTCGCTCATTCCACGACGCGGACGACGGCAGATTCCTTCTTCAAATCCGTATACTTCCTGAAGAATATATTTCACTGCCTGTGTCGGTTTCGGGAAACGCTCTGTCATATTTACTACCGGATAAAGCTGTTTGTAGAGCTCCAGACCTTTCTGGTAATCCTTTTCCACGATCATTGCATGGTGGAAGTCAGCGGACAGTTTCGGTAAAATGTTAGCTGTCATGCTGATCCATCCGATTGCTCCGGTTGCATACGCCTGATAGAGCAGGTAATCACATCCGCATAGAACACCTTTGTCTTCTTCTGCTTTTTCTGCATCAAAGATAAAGTCTGTCATCACATCGATGACCATCGATGCATCTTTTACGATCTTTACATGTGGCAGTTTGTAAAGTGTCTGCATGGTTTCTTTGCTGATTCCGGATGTAACGTTCGGATTATTATATACCATGATGTCCAGATCAGAATTGTCATTTAAATAAGTATAATGGTCGATGATTTCTTCCTGGGACTGATGATAATAGAAGGACGGAAGTACCATGGCAGCATCTGCACCTGCCTTATATGCATTGTTCATCAGTTCGCAGGCATCTTCTACACGCTCTCTGGAACATCCGACGATTACGGATCCACCTTTTGCTTTTACATAAGGAACGATCTCATTTACGTAAGCTTTGTGCTCCTCCAGTGTCACACTCTGATATTCTCCGGAAGCCATCAATACGCCGATTCCACCGATTCCGTTGTCCATCATCCAGTCGATATGTTTCTTTGCTACTTCATAGTTGAAGCTTCCGTCTTCGTTCATTGGAGTTACCATCGCCGGAAATACATGTGTAAATTTGTCTAAGCTCATTTTTCATTCTCCTTTTCTTGTTTGATTTTCTTTTCCTGTTACAGTGTTACTTTTGTTCTGTGTTTTTGGTGTGTGATTTTTTGTTACGTTTTACTGCTTTGCTGCTTTTTGTTTGTTTTCTCTGTGTGATTACTTTTATCGTTTTCCTGTTATTGTTTATTTTCTCTATTTTGCTTAAAATACTTCTGCTTTTCGAAGTGCCGTTCCATGCATTCCATATGCTTCTGTTTATTTAGCAAGATAATTCAGCACAAACTCCAGATTTTCCCGGAAGCTTCCATCCTTTACGAAATTTGCCTGGAACAGGGCGCTTCCCATGGTATATTCGGCAACTCCCGCTTCTTGCATTTCATCCATCCGCCCGGTATTTCCTATGCTTCCGGCGATACAGACTTTATCAGCGCCTACCGCTTCCACAACTGCTTTTGTCAGTTCCAGCGGATCTCCGTCCGTATAGCGGTAAGAAGTCAGATCAATTCCCTCGGCACCTTTTTCAATGCATGCTTTTGCAGAAGCTACGACTTCTTCTATGCTTCCTTTCAATTCCACCGGACTTCCTCCAACCTCTCCGCAGAAAGGAGAATATTTCAATCCTTTTTCTTTCGCATAATCGAAAATGGAATCAAAAGGAATCGTTCCTGTCAGATGATCAAATCCACATTCATAAGCAAGTTTTGCGCTTTCCAGGCACTCTTCCTCTGTGTAGGTCACTACTTCCATATACGTTTCTTTTCCGGCTTCTTTCATCTTTTCCGCCAGACGCTTCATCTCTTCCTTCGGAAGCCCTACGTCTTTGAAGCCCCATTTCTTTGCCGGAAGGTCTTTACAGCTTTCAAAAACCTCTTCCGCATTGCTGACGGTAATGTCATGATTCGTCAGCATAATGATCAGTTCCGGTGTCATCTCTTCTTCCTCCTTTTTCATTTTTCTTTGCTGATCTGTCTTTCTGTTCTCGTTTTTATGTTTCATTTCTTTTCTTGCCATCATACTATCACCGCAAATCATCATTTGCAATCGTTTTTAATCGTTTTCAATCGTTTTCGTCGTTTATCATAATTAGCATTCATCTTTTTTGTTTATTTTACACAATCAAAATCATTATTTTTGCTTGTTTTTGTTTATTTTTTAACATTTGCAAAAAAATACAACAATTGTTTATAATTGTTTTTAACAACTTCTTAACGTTATTCTTGTACTCGTAAACATTTTCGCTTATAATGAATTTATAAGAATAAACTTTAAGAAAAATCATTCTATCATGATTTTTCACCCCAAATAGAAGCACTTAGAATAGAAAGATACCGAATCTCAGAAGAACAGTTCAGAAAGGACCTCTATGAATCAGACATCAACTTCAAACACACCCGTTTCAACTGCAACAACTTCTAACAATACAAACGCCCCTCGGTTTTCCGAGGAGCGCGAAGAAATTATTATGAATTTTCTGCAAAATCAGGGAAGCATCCGGGTCGGGGACGTAACTGATATGTTAAGCATTTCTCCTTCTACCGCCCGAATCCTACTTCAAAAAATGCAGGACAAAGGATTGTTAAAGCGAACTCACGGTGGTGCCATCTTAGATAATAAAGAAGACCGCTCCGCCACCCACCATCGCGATTATATGAACATCGCACACCGGGAAGAAAAATTAAAGATTGCTGCCTCCGCTGCTGCTACCGTAGAAGACGGCGATTACATCTGCCTCGGAAGCGGAACCACCCTTTATCTGATGGCAACCATGCTTCATGGCAAACAGGATCTGACCGTCGTAACTGATTCCATTCCTATCGCTTATGAATTGCTGAACGATGATGGCATCACTATTTATGTGTCAGGCGGCTGGATCATGAAACGTAACAGCGCCTGCCGGGGGCTGACTGCCGAAAACTTCTTTAAAGAAATTCACGTAGACAAAGTTTACAACGGTGCCGACTCCATCGATCTGCGCATGGGTATCACTTCCGTGGATTTTGACCCCCGCACCGAAAGTGCGCTCTGCCGTTCCGGAGAGACCTGTTATATTTTGGCCGATTCCTCCAAATTTAAGGTACATCCTTATCTCGACAACGTGGTAAACCTTCCGGAAATCGGACATATTATCACAGACACCGGCGTAGATGAAGCCCAGATTTCTGCATTAAAAAAAGCAGGGATCGATGTGATCCTTGCGGAATAATGTCAGTATATAAAACCATTATCCTCCCGCAAAAGGTTGCAACGGGAACCGCTTACGCTTACCTTGTGCATTCCTTTGGCGGGAGTTAAAGTTGTGTTCCTATAACTCTAACTCAAAGAGGTTCACTGAATCTTTTTGTCGTATGCTTAGCAAATCAAAAAAGAAGAAGATTCTATTTATTGTTCACGGAAATGAATTTCATTCTTCTCGCTGTCCATGCTTTCCACGATTGCAAGAGACTCTAACTGATATCCCATATTTCGGATCACACGGCCACCGGTCTGGAATCCTTTCTCAATGACGATTCCGATTCCTTCTACCTCTGCACCGGCCTGGTTCACCAGCTGGATCAGTCCCTGTAAGGCACATCCGTTTGCCAGGAAATCATCGATCAGAAGCACATGCTCTCCTTCGTTTAAGAACTTCTGCGCTACGATCACCTGATTCTTCGTCTTATGGGTAAAAGACTCAACTTCTGCCACATACATCTCCCCTTCCAGATTGATGCTTTTTGCTTTCTTTGCAAACACTACCGGTACATGAAAATGCTGCGCTACGATACAGGCGATTCCGATTCCGGATGCTTCAATGGTCAGGATCTTGTCGATCTTCTTTCCTTCAAATCTCTTCTTAAACTCTTCTCCAATCTGGTTGAACAAGTCAATATCCATCTGGTGATTTAAGAAACTATCTACCTTTAATACATTTCCTTCTTTTACAATTCCGTCTTTTAAAATACGTTCTTCTAAGAAATTCATTTCCTTTGTCCTTCCTGTATTTCTTGATATATTTTGTCTCTTATTGTACCAGTGACACAGGATTCCGTCAACACTTCATCTTTTCAATCTTCTGTCGGACTTCCCTTACTTTTTTGGGATCTTTTCCACCGGAATTGAGACCGATCACAATTCCATCTATTTCCGTCACTGCCGGAAAATAAAAGTCGCACTGCGACTTATCATCACAGGTATTCACCAGAATCCCCCGTTCTTTACATGCTTTCACGATCACATGATTCAACTCATCATCATTGGTAGTGGCCAGCACCATGTATATATCCTGAAAATTTAAATCTGTTTTCTCACATCCATTTATTTCTGCTGATTTTTCATGAATCCCATTTTCTATCGCAATAACTTCTTCCGCTTTCAGTTTCTTTTGAATCCACATAATCGGAAACTGCTCCAGGAGTTCTCTCATCTCTTCGCAGATTTCCGGTGCCATCACGATCAGATGATCTGTAAATCTTGTCAACGTCCGAATCCGTCTTGCCGCAATCGTTCCGCCTCCGATACAGAGGATCTGTTGTTCCGATAGATTCACAAACATCGGAAAATACGGCTTTTGTTTTTTCTCCAAATTTCTCTCCTGCTTTCCCATCTTACAGCATATAAAGCAATGCATTGCAGATACAGGCTGCAATATTGCTTCCTCCTTTTCGTCCCTGAGCCACGATATACGGTGTATCCGTCAGAGAAAGGATCAACTCTTTCGACTGAACCACATTGACAAATCCCACCGGAACCCCGATGATCAGTTCCGGAGCCAGTCGTTTCTCCTGAATCAATTCGTAGAGTTTTACCAGCGCAGTCGGTGCATTTCCTACTGCGAAGATCAACGGTTCTTTGATCTCTGCTGCCTTTTCCATACTGGCAGTTGCCCGGGTCGTCCCCATTGCTTTTGCTTTTTCAGCCACATCCTCATCCGACATAAAGCAATATACCTGCCCGCCGAATTGCGCCAGCTTTCGTTTATTGATCCCTGCTTTCGCCATCTGCGTATCTGTTACAATGGATGCTCCATTTCTCAGGGCATTTAATGCCTTGTCCACCACGCCTTCGGAAAAACGCAGATTCTTCGCATAATCAAAATCCGCACTGGTATGAATACAACGTTTTACAATAGGTTCTGTCCCAGGAATCAATTTTGAAAGTCCTGTCTCCCCCAGTTCTTCCGTAATGATTTCAAAGCTGCGCGTTTCAATCTCCGCCGGTTTGACACGTTCCAATTCTATTTCCATTTCCTTTCTTCCTCCTGCGTTTCTTACTTTATGCTGCATCGTTTCCGATTTACTGCATCTGCTTCCTTTCATGACAGCTTTTCGTCTTTCATCGTCTCTTCTTCCGATTTTCGAATCCGTCTCGGTTTCCTACCTCGACTTACACTGGTTTTTTCACCGAATTCTCGTTGAAATTCCGCAGACAATCCGCTCCACTCTTTCACAATGCGCTGCCAGCTTCGTACAGATTCTTCCCGTCCGCTCCCTGAAATTTCTTGCTTCCTCTTCCACAGGCACCAGTCCGTAGCCAATCTCATCGGTCACGATCACAGATCTCGGATTCTCCTGGATTAATTGCTCTGCCAGATCCTCGATTTCCATATGCTTTCGGATAAATTCCTGGAATCGGTACACTCCCTGCGCTTCCAGAAGTTCTTCCAGGGTGCAGGATGCACCGTCTCTCCACTTTATGTCCGGATTTTGCTGTTTTGCATAAGATAATTTCCCCTGATATGCACCACCGATGTACATCCGCATCCCTTTTCCTCCATTTTCTCCACTTATTTCCCTTTTCAACGGAATTCCATACACAACTTCCGTCACCTGATCCGCTCGCTTCGCCATCCACTGATTGATCTTGCCCAGATACTCCAGATAACTTTTCATTTCTTTGCTTTCCACCGGGATATCTGAAAAGACTTCGTTCGTCACCACCACTACATGTTCACAGCACCGGAGCAGGGTTTCCATTCCTTTCTCGATTTCCCCCACAGGATCTAGTTCCCGTGCTTGCGCGCCGGATTCCATATAACATTCATTTGCCAAAAGATTGGACATACATTCCAATAGAACCGTCGGACGTTTTGATGGTTCGCCTAAAAATGGATCTGAAGCAGCCAACCGATACAAATCGGTGTAACACTCTAATGTAACAAAGCCCTTCCCTGTCCGCATCTGCTGATGCCGCCGGATCTTCTGTAAGGTTTCTTCTCCATAAGGAAACATGGTTGCAATATAGTATTTTTCTTCACTTTCCGTCAGATGCGCCAGCCGCTCCACTTCTGATTCCGCATACTCCGACTTGCCACTTCCACTGCCCCCTGTAATTAAATGGAACATCCGCTGCCTCCTTCCAGGATCCGGTAAATGGCTTCCATATCCAGATTTTCCCGCATGATTTCCGCCAATTGATCATACTGGGTTTCCTTATATGCACTCTGATCCTGCACCTGAATCTCCATGTCCTCCGGCAATCCTTTCTGTTTCAGCAAGGTTTTGATCCATGCTTTCACAACCATTGCATCGTCAAAGAACCCGTGTACATAACAGCCCATACAGTTGTTCTTCACACAACCGTCCGTTTTGCTGTGCTGCCGCATTGGGGCCTGACCCTTTTCACAGTTTTCTTCCATTGGGGCCTGACCCTTTTCGCAATTTTCTTCCATTTGCCCCTGTCCCCATTGTGCATTCCGTCCTCTTTCATACATTTCGCAGAGTTCCAGTACAGGCTTGCCTTCCGTTTCCGTCCTGCCCATATGGATCTCATACCCCTCGATCTGTGCACCTTCAAACGCATTCCAGAACTCCGGAAGCTGCCCAAAGGTTCCCTGCACTCTGGTTCTGGTTTTTTCTTCCTCAAAGGCAGTCTCCATCGGAAGCAGCCCCAGTCCCTGAATCGTTCCGCCGCCTTCTACCTTGTATTCATCCAGAATTTTCTGTCCCATCATCTGATAACCGCCACAGATTCCAAGCACCGCATTTCCACGAGACACATGTTTTAAGAGCTTCGCTTCCAGTCCATTCTGGCGCATCCATCTGAGATCTGCAATCGTATTTTTACTGCCCGGGAGTATCACCGCATCCGGTTCTCCAAATGCTTCCGGCGACGATACATAGCGAAGATTGATCAGTTCTGACTCTTCCAAGGGCATCAGATCTGTAAAATTGGAGATTCTCGGAAAACGAATCACCGCCACATCCAACAGCGCACCTTCTTTTTTCTGCCCACGGAACCGTTCACTTAAGCTGTCTTCTTCATCAATGTCCAGATAAAAATAGGGCACAACCCCCAGTACCGGAACATGGATTTTTTCTTCCAGCATTTCCAGACCCGGTCGCAGGATTTCTTTATCGCCCCGGAATTTATTGATGATCACACCTTTTACCCGACTTCGTTCCTCTTCTTCCAAAAGTTCCATGGTTCCTACCAATTGTGCAAACACTCCGCCACGGTCGATATCTGCTGCCAGAAGTACCGGTGCATCCGCCATCTTCGCCATGCCCATGTTGACGATATCGTCCTGTTTCAGATTGATTTCCGCCGGCGAACCGGCCCCCTCGATCACGATCACATCAAATGCCTCTTCCAACTGCTGATATGCCTTCATAATATGTGGGATATATTCCTTTTTATGGCGATAGTATTCCCGTGCCGCCATCACCCCTTTTACTTCGCCATTTAAAATCACCTGAGATCCGGTATCATTGGTCGGTTTCAAAAGGATCGGATTCATACATGCCAACGGTCGGATCTTTGCAGCTTCCGCCTGCATCACCTGCGCCCGTCCCATCTCCAGACCTTCTTCTGTAATATAGGAATTCAACGCCATGTTCTGAGATTTAAACGGTGCTGTCCTGTATCCATCCTGCACCAACACCCGGCAGAGTCCTCCTGCCAGCACACTTTTCCCCACATTTGACATGGTTCCCTGTATCATGATCGGTTTTGCTTTTCTTTTCATCCGTTGTCCTCTTTCCCGATTTCTTCCAGTGCCTGTATCAGTCTTTCATTTTCCTCCGGTTTCTTTACGGCAATCCGGAAATATCCTTTGGAAAGTCCCGGATAATCGCTGCAGTCCCGGATCAGGATTCCTTTTCCCAGAAGTCTTTCCTGTAAATCTTCCCTTCCTCTGAAAAACAGGAAATCTGCCTCTCCCGGGTAGACTTTCATTCCACTCTTTTCAAGTGCCGCTTCCAGTCTTGGTTTTTCTTCCCGGATCAGATTTCTGGCTTTTTGAGCCCACTCCTCTCCGTACTCCAGACTGGCGATTCCTGCAGCCTGTGCCACCGTCGATACACTCCAAGGCTGTCTCTTTCCTTCCATAGCTTCTGCTAGCCTGCTGTCGCCGGAAACACCGTAGCCCAGACGCAATCCCGGAATTCCCTGTATTTTCGTAAAACTTCTCAGAACCAGAATCCCCGGATGTTCTGCGGCCCAGGCGCATTTGCTCCAACGTCTTCCCTGTTCTGTAAATTCCAGAAAACTTTCATCTAGCACCAGAAAGATCTTCTGTTTCTCACATTTTTCAATGATCTGATCCAACAATTTCTCCGGAATCCGCTGTCCCGACGGATTGTCCGGCGAACATAAAAATGCGATCTCCAGATCTTCCGTCAATCCATTCAGATAATCTTTCGTCAATCGGAACTCTTTCTCCTCCTCCAGTTCAAACCAGCGAATCTCACATTTCACGCTCTCCAGCGCTCTTCGGTACTCCGCAAAGGATGGTGCGATCAGGAATCCCTTCTTCGGACGTAAGGTCTGTACCAACAGAAAAATCAGTTCCGCCGCTCCATTCCCCAGAATCAGGCTTTTCTCCGGAATCTCCCAGCGGTTTGCCAGCCGTTTCCTTAATTTCCGGCAAAATGGATCCGGATAACGTGACGTTTGCGTCCGAACCGACTGAATCACCGTCTCCACCACTTCCGGGCACGGGCCAAAGGGATGGATATTTACCGAATAATCCAACATATTTTCCTGTGAATATGCTTCTATATCTCCGCCATGTAAATATTCCATTTGCTCCCTCCTTTCCCAACTATCTCTGTTTTTCTTATATCAACTCCGCTTTTTCTCTTCTTACAGGATTCTTGTCTGTTTCCATAAAATCAACCTTACTTCTCCTGAAACCAGAGATCCAGATCCACCGGTCCATCGATTCCATCCACGGTTCCCTCTTCTGAATACTGCCAGAATGTAAAACGATATGGTGTCTGCGGTGTATCTTCGTAATCCGCATACCAGATCGGATATTCTTCCAACTGCGCCAGATCAAACTCAAACGCTTCCCAGTACATGTTGCTGTAGATTCCGGCTTCATATCCTGCCTTTTCTATTTTTCCGCAAAATGCAAGGGCAAACCCTGTAAAATCTTTTCCCGTGATTTCATCGGTTCTTGCTTCTTCCGCCGAAATCCGCTCCGGATCATAGATCACCGGAAGATCCAGTTTAGTCTTGCCAAGCAGTTTCTTTACAAAGGCTGCCTCTTCTTCCGCTTCTTTTTTCGTGGTCGCCTGGGAGAAGAAATATACACCGACTTTCAGTCCTGCGTCCTTCGCGCCTTTCAGATTCTCTTCAAACTTCTCATCCTCATTCAGCGTCCCCTCTTCGGCATAGCCCCGATAGCCCAGCCGCAGAAAGACAAAATCGATCCCGTCTGCCTTTACTTTTTCCCAGTCGATCGTTCCCTGATAGGCGGATACATCGATTCCCTTTTTCACACGATAATTTTTGTCTCCGCTGTACTCCTTTTCTCTTCCGTCCCCGGACAGATATGACCAGTCATAGGAATGTTTTTCCACCGACGGATCTATTTTCATTCGATAATCCTTGCCGGAGGCATCCCGAAATGTCAAGGTCTGATCGGCTGCCTTTTGGCTTTCTTCCTTTTCTTCCTGAATTGCCATCCGCTCCCGAATCGAGAATTTCACCTGTAATCCACCGACCAGCAGAATGGCTGCCAGCAAAAACATCAGAAATTCGGTAGCAAACATCAGATAGTTCGCCCGTTTGATATCTTCTGCTTCCACTTTTCTCTTCTCGTCTCCGATATAGGCTTTCGGATAAAGTTTTCCAAAGTACCAGGCATCTCCGGCAAGCCGGACTCCCAAAGCTCCGGCACACACCGACTCTGTCTGCGCTGAATTCGGACTGGCATGTTTTCTCCTGTCCCTTTTGAAAATCTTCCAGGCCCCTTTTCCATCCAGCCGTAAAAGGAAGGCCGCCAGAATCATCAGAAGCCCCGACAACCTCGCCGGGATCCAGTTAAAGAGATCATCCAGTTTTGCGCTGGCCCAACCGATCGCACGATAAGTATCATCCTTATATCCCACCATGGAATCCAGTGTATTGACGGCTTTGTAGGCAAATCCTAACGGAACTCCACCGATCAACAGGTAAAACAGCGGTGCAATGATCCCATCGGATGTATTTTCCGCTACCGTCTCTACGGCAGCCTTTGCCACTCCTTCCGCCGTCAACGCTTCGGTATCTCTGCCCACGATCCGCGCCACGACTTTTCGTGCCGCCTCAAGTCTGTCTCGTTTCAGGCAATGATAAACCCGCATACTCTCCTGATAGAGGGATTTTGCCGCAAAAATCTGTCCGCACCAGAACACTTCCAACAACAGTTTCAGTACCGGGTGCACCTTTCCCGCCAGCATCAGGCACAACATCGGGATTCCCCATGCCGGGATCACCGTCAGAATCCAGAGTACCACGCCTCCGATTTTTAATTTTTTCTCAGAATTTCCTGCCAGTTTTCGAATTCCTTTTTCCAGAAATGCAATCCAGTTTCCAATAATACGGATCGGATGATACAGCCAGACCGGATCCCCAAAGATCAGATCCAGTACTGCACCTGCCACACAAGCTAAAAAATATTCCGTCATAATTTCCTCAACTCCGTCAGTCTTCCTTCCATTTTCCAGCGTTCCGGTTCAATCTCCAGCAGATAGGCTCCGCCATTTTCTGCCTGCCAGTCATAATAGGACTCTTCCTTCCCGGTCAAATCCGACAGCACCGCCATGATCGTGCCGCCATGTGCCACCACCGCTGCGCTGTCCACCCGTTCTTCCAGCAACTGTTCCAAAAGTTTCCGAAAGCCACGCCTGGTCCGGCAAATGAAATCCGCCCGGTTCTCCCCGCCCGGCGTAATTCCCTCTCCTTCTAATTCCAGCCATGCCCGGTATCTTGGATCGTCTTTCAGTTCTTCATAGTTCTTGTTCTCAAACTCCCCAAAATCCATTTCCTGCAACTCTTCTGCCACAATATCCGGCTTTCGATGATAGATCCATTCCGCTGTCTGTCGGCAGCGAAGCAACGGACTTGCCACCAGCACCTCTGCCTGCGGATATTCTTTTTGCCTTAACCGCTCATTTTCCGGGCAGTCTGCCAGTGGATCATCCGTCCGTCCGATATAAGCGTGACGCAGATTTCCTTCTGCCACAAAATGTCGGATTAATATCAGTTTCACGTACCCATCTCCTTATATTTCGCCAAAGCATTCCTGCCATCCAACCCCATTTCCATCCTGTTCCTTACCAGGATTTTACCGGGTGCTTTCCTTTCAACAAATTTCATTCAGCTTCCCCAGCCGAACTTGTCAAACTATCCAAAATCCCAGAATCGTTCCAATCAGGATTCCCGTCTCGCAAAGTACCAGAAAATAGCCTGCCTGATCACCGCTGACGCCCCCAAATGTCCGTTGACTGAACCATTTATAATAGCCCCAGATTGCAAAGGCAGTCGCTGCCGCAAGGATTCCGGCACTGCCTCCGGTATTCCACATACCAGCCACACCTGCGATGGTCCAGAGAACCAGGACTCCTATCGTTCTTTTTTTCCCGGCATCCGCATTGTCCCGAAAGGTTCGTGCCAGTCCCTCTTTCTTTGCCGGTGGAAACAGCATCACCGACAATGCACTCAACGCCCGGGACAGCACATAGCCAAATCCGATCACCGGAAGCATAGGCTTCTCCACCAGACTCCAGCATCCAAGCTGCAGAATCAGAAGACTGCCAAGCCCGATGGCCGCAAACGCACCGATGTGTGGGTCTTTCAGGATTTCCAGTCTTTTTTCTTTCTCCCCATAAGAAGAAATCGCATCTACCGTATCCACAAATCCGTCCAGATGGATGCCGCCCGTGATCCAGATCGGGATCAACGTCATGATACAACTGAAAAAGAGGATGCTGTTTCCTTTGGTCAGAAGCACGCCTCCTGCCAGCACCTGAAGGATCCCGATGATTCCTCCGACTACCGGAAAGAAACAGAAAGCATACCGCATCGATTCTTCTGTCCATTCTACCCGCGGCATGGGAATTTTGGAATACATAGATATCGCGATGATAAACGCCTGTATCAGTTTCATTTCAACACCTCATATGGTTTAATCTCAATGCCTTCAAAGGTGGGCATTTCAAAATAGACCTTTGCTGCCATGTCCAGAAGCGGCATCAACGCCACCGCTCCGGTTCCCTCGCCCAGATTCATGTCCGCATTCAGCACCGGATCCAGATATAAGGATTCTTTCAAAAGCTGACAGGACGGTTCTTTTGAAACATGCGAAGCGATCAGATAAGATCTGCACGCCGGCACCAGCGCCACTGCCAGAAGTGCCGCTGTCATAGACAATGCCCCGTCCAGTACCACCGGCATCTGCATGAGAGCTGCCCCCAGCATGGCTCCGCACATTCCTGCGATATCCAGACTTCCGACTTTTGCCAGTACATCCAGCGGTTCTCTGCGGTCCGGCTGATTTATCTCCACCGCCCTCTGGATGGCCTGAACCTTTCGCCGAACGCCTTCGCCCGTCAGGCCTGCGCCCCGGCCGGTTACCTGTTCCACCGGACGATTCAGCATCACTGCGGTGATCGCACTGGCAGCGGTGGTATTTCCGATGCCCATCTCCCCGGTCAGAAGGATCTGATAGCCCTCGGCTTTGCGTTCCTTTGCCTTTCGGATCCCTGTCTCAATCGCATTCCACGCCTCTTTCCTCGTCATAGCCGGTTCTTTTGCCATATTTTTGGTACCGTAAGCCACCTTATCCTCCGGTCGGCTCACACCTTCCACGTCCCGGATCATTCCGATATCGATGGGAAACAGATCCACGCCCGCAATCTGAGCCATTTTGCAGGCGGTGGTCTCTCCTTTTAAGAAATTGCCGGCAACCACTGCCGTCACATCCTGCCCGGTCTGAGTCACCCCTTCTTCCACCACCCCATTGTCCGCACAAAATACCAGCAATGCTTTTTTGTGAAGCCGGATCTGTTCCGTCCGCTGGATCCCTGCAATCTGTGTCACCATCGTTTCAAATTTCCCAAGCCCCGACAACGGTTTTGCAAGCTGCATCCAGTGTTTTTCTGCACGCGCTTCACACTCTCTGTCCGGCTCTGTGATCTGTTTCTGTAATTCCGTCAACTCCATGTTTTCTTCGCTTCCTCTGTACTTTGCTTTTTCTCGCCAGTTGTTCCCAATCCCCATATCATTTCCCTGCTTCTTCGATAAACCGGCGGATCATCTCCGGACAGGAACTGTAAGCCAGATGTGGAAATCCTGCAAACAGTCGGTTCTCTGCATGCACACAGGCCCAACTTCTGCTCTGGTCCGGTTTAGTAGCAATCGCCGCATCCCCATTGTCTGTGGTTTCCCAGTAATGGAATTCGTGTCCCCGGATCTGTTCCCCTTTTTTCAGATATAAGGTATCTTCTTCCACCGTCAGGGTCAGATACCCAAACCGGGTCAGTTTCCTCTGGGGATATCCCACGCCCCGGATCACGCCTGCCATCGGATAAATTTTTCCATTCACATCTTCCAGTTCTTCCTGAAGATACAGGAACCCTCCGCACTCTGCCAGACAAGGCATTCCTTCCCGTATCGCCTTCTGAATCTCCAGACGCATCACCGTGTTGGCACTTAACTCTTCCGCATACAGTTCCGGATAACCACCACCCAGGATAAGACCTTTCGCCCCTTCCGGGAGCGTTTCATCATACAGCGGGCTGAACTCCACAGGTTTCCCACCACATTGTTCGATCACTTCCAGATTTTCCGGATAATAGAACTGAAAGGCGGGATCTTTCGCCACCGCGATCACCGGACGTACCCTTGCAATTCCTGCCGTCCCGGCACGTTCCTCTTTCTTTTCACGTTTTCCTTCGCGCTCTTTGTTCTCGCCGTTTTCCATCCCTTTTGCAAGTTCCAGTACTTTCTCCAGATCCACCGTCTCTGCAAGCAATTCTCCGGCAGCTTTCAACTGTTCCTTCAGCCTTCCCTGTTTCTGCTCCAGTTCCTCCGGCGTTTTCAGCCCCAGATGTCTGCTCTCCAGAGAGAAGACCGGATCATCCGGCAAATATCCCACCACGGAGATTTCATATCCCCGTGCCTTTAATTCCTGTTCCAAAAGTTCCTTCATGCGGGGGTACAATCCTGCCGAAATCCGATTCAACAGAATTCCTTTGATTCGGCTGCCTTTCTGAAATTCCAGATATCCTATCAGGGATGCCACCGCGGAAAGAGCCATTCCACGACACGGCATCACAAAGAGAACCGGAAGATCCAACCCTCGTGCCACATCATAAGAACTGCCCTTCCAACTGGAAAGCGACATCCCGTCATAATAGCCCATGACACCTTCCACCACCGTAAGGTCTGCTTCTTTGCACCGCTGCTCAAACCGACCTCTTAAGGCTGCCTCTTCCTGAAAAAAGAGATCCAGATTTTCAGAAGCCACACCCACCACTTCCCGGTGGAACATGGGATCAATATAATCCGGCCCGCATTTTGCCGCTGCCACGGTCAGCCCCCGCTCCTTCATTGCTGCCATCAGCGCACAGGACGCTATGGTCTTCCCGCTTCCGCTGTGCCCCGCGGCAATCATGATTGCTTTCTTCTCCATTCCGGACTCTCCCTTCATTCTGCTTTTCAACTTCGGCTCGTTTCCAGATTTCCCGAAATCAGATAGATCGGATTTTGTCCCATCATCATCGGGTGAACTCCCACCTGCTTTGCTTTTGAGACTGCGATCTGCAACACTTCCGTATCCACCAGCACATTTTCCGCCATCAATTCCAGAACCTCTGACAGAGTTTTCAGAGAAATGCAGGTCATCACAATCTTTACCTGTGGATTTTTTCCTTTTAAACAATTCAGGATTTCCCGGAGATTTCCGGAACTTCCGCCGACAAATGCATGGGTTGGTGCTTCCAGATCTTTCAGCACCTCCGGTGCCTTTCCTTCTATAATCCTGATCTGATCCGCATAAAATTTTCTGGCATTTTGCCGGATCAGTTCCACGCCTTCCGGATTTTGCTCAATGGCATAAATTTTACGGTTTCCGCCCTTTACCGCCGCTTCCACGGAAACAGAGCCCGTTCCCGCCCCGATATCATACAAAATCCCGTCCTCCGGAAGATTTAATTTGGCAAGGCACAGACTTCGCACCTCCGATTTCGTCATGGGAACCTTTCCCCGGATAAATTCTTCATCCGCAATGCTTCCTGTCCGACGCACCAACGGATGTTTCCGTTCAATCAGCGCCACACACAGACCCTGTAAATCTTCTTTTTCCAGATCCTTTAAGGATTTCTTTTCTATGGTTTCCTCCGGATAGGACAGATTTTTTCCGATCCAGATGGTTCCTTCTGTTATCTGATAATATTGCAGCTTCTCACACAAGGCATCGGATCGTTTCGTGTCTCCCAGAAGCAAAAATATTTTCTTTCGGTACAGGATCGCATCGATTGCATTTTCCTCGGTCCCGTGAAGGCTTATGATCTTTGCATCCTCCCAGCTTTTGTGGATCTTCGCACAAAAATACTGTAAGGAAGAAATCCCCGGGAACCACTGGACCTCATATGCTCCATGCTCGTCTTTCACCCATTCGCCGCTTTCTTCCAACAGGTGATTCAGACCTTTTGCTCCGCTGTAAAATCCGCAGTCTCCGGAGAACAGTACCGCCACCTTGCGATATTCCGGATGCTCTTTCAGGATCTGCACAATGGCTTCCTTTCGATATTCTTCGATCCAGACTCTGTCAGTTCCATGCTCTGCTCCGTCCTGCCCGGCTTTTCGAAATGGTTCGACCATCCGCTTTGCTCCGATCACGCAGTCACTGTCTGCAAGAAATGTTCTCGCTGATTCTGTCAGCATTTCTTCGGTTCCCATCCCGATTCCGATGAGCCCGATCTGCCGGCTGGCACGAGTCACTTGACGCATTTCACACATTTCGATACCCCCTGGGTGTCACCATTTTCCCGTCAATCTCTCTGGTCTCTTCATTTCCCACAAACACCGTGGAAAACATATCTACCTGCGTGTGCTGCAATTCTTCCAGTGTCAGGATCTTCGACTCCTGCCCCTCTCTTCCGATATTTCGCACAATGCCGCAGACGGTTTCCTTCTTTTTATACTCCATCATACACCCGCAGGCCCACGCCAGATAATCTTTTCTCTTTTTGCTGGAAGGATTGTAAAGACAGATCACAAAATCCGCCATTGCCGCCGCTTTCAGCCGTTTTTCTATTTTCTCCTTCGGCGTCAGCAGATCACTTAAACTGATCACCGCAAAATCGTGAGTCAAAGGCGCACCCAGCACCGCTCCGCCTGCCAGTGCTGCAGTAATTCCCGGGCAGATTCGGATTTCCACGTTCGGATAAGAAGTTCCCAGCTCCAGCATCAGACCTGCCATGCCATAGACTCCGGCATCTCCGCTGCATACCATAGCCACTTGTTTGCCTTCGTTTGCCTCCGCAAGTGCCATCTCACACCGTTTTGCTTCCTGCTTCATCGGAGTCGTCAGATATTCTTTTTCCGGAAAATATGCCCGCACCAGTTCCACGTACACCGTATAGCCCACCACCAGATCACTCCGGCGGATCGCCTCTTCCGCTTCCTGGGTCAGCCACTGTTTTCCACCCGGCCCGATCCCGATAACGGATACCATTTTCTCTTCTTGCATTTTCGTTCTCCCTTTTCCTGCGATATTCCGTTGTTTCACTTTTTCACAGTTTACACGTTTCCCTTTTTCCTGCGATATTCCGTTTCAAATTCCGGATGGTATAAAAGCGAACGTTCGTAACTCTCTCCCAGCACATTTCCCACAACGATCAGCGCTGTCTTGGAAATCTGATGATCCGCACCTGTCTTTGCCAGAGTTCCGACGGTGCAGTTGCAGACCTTTTCTTCCGGCCAGGTTGCCTTATAGACAAGCGCCGCCGGTGTATCTTCCGTATAACCGCCAAGCAAAAGTTCTTCCTGCAATTTCGGCAACATCCCCGCACTGAGGAAAATAACCATCGTCGCACCATGTGCTGCAAATGCACGGATACTTTCCCGCTCCGGTACAGGCGTCCGTCCTGCCATTCTGGTGATCACGACAGACTGGGAGATCGACGGAAGGGTGTATTCTGCCTGCAATGCAGCCGCCGCTCCGCTAAAAGAACTGACACCGGGGCATACCTCATAGGAAATCCCCCGTGCATCCAGTTCATCCATCTGCTCCCGGATTGCACCGTAAAGACAGGGATCACCGGTATGAAGTCTTACGGTCAGACCGCCTTTTTCCTCTTCCTCGCAGATTGCCTGAATCACTTCTTCTAACGTCATATATGCACTATTTTTTACAATTGCCGTTTCTTTTTTCATATCGAGCAGTGCCGGATTCACCAGAGAACCGGCATAAATGATCTGATCCGCCTGCTGCAGATATTTCTGTCCCCGAACCGTGATCAGATCTTCCGCTCCCGGACCTGCACCCACAAAGATTACCATTTTGTTTCCTCCTTCGGTTCCTTCACAATATACAGAGAATAATAACTGGTCTTATCCGGAATTTCTTTTACACTGTGGTAAAATTGTTCCTGTTCCATCCCGCAATTCTCCGCCATCAAAACGTCCATTCCTCTTTTTTCAAGAGCCTCCCGAACCTGCGCTGTCCGGCTGGCCGTCTTCATCAGAATCCTGGTTCCGGAAAGAGACAGGCTCTTTTCAATGTCATAGGACGCCGGAAGGATGTGAATTTCTTCCCTATTCTCTGCCAGCGTCACATTCAAGCCTGCTGCCGCCGCACAAAAAGACGGAACCCCCGGAATCAACGCCGTTCTGTATCCATTCTGCTCCAGCCTGACTTTTATATAAGAAGTGGTTGCATAAATCGAAGGATCCCCCAGCGTCACACAGGCGATATCCAGCCCCACATCCAGAATCTCCATCACCTGTTTTGCACACCGGTCATGATTCTCTCTGAGCCGTTCTTTCTCCCGAATCATCGGCATCGGCAGATAGAGCATCTCTTTTTCTGTCACATCCAGATCTGCGCCCGTCAAAATCTGATAGGCTGCACATTTTTCCAGCCATCTCTCTTCCTTTGCAAATCGGTTCCAGATTGGTTGTCCACATTCAGGATCGGATATGGGCACTGCCAGCACCGGACATTCCCGGATCGTTCGGATTGCCTTCATCGTCAGAAGTTCCGGATCTCCCGGTCCTACTCCCACTGCATAAAATGTTCCTTTCATCTGCTTTCTTCCCTTTTTATTTCTTCCAGAATTTCCGTGACCTTTCCTGCTTTTCCCAGGATCTCCCCCTCAGAGAACATGATCACGCCCAGTTTCAGTTGCTTTCCTGCGCGATGGATCAGCGCCTGCTCCATTTTTCCCATCACAGATACCATCACATCTTCCAATACTCCGGCTTCTCTTAAAATCTCCAGTGCCTCGGTGGTGGTAATACAGTTCATGATTTTCTTCACCTGCTCCTGCCCCAGTCCCGCCATCGCTCCATGCGACGCCAGCACTTCCATCCGGCAGTCCGCCTGTCTGGAATGGGTATTCATCACTCCGGCAGCCACCTTCACCAGTTTGCCGATATGACCGACCAGGAGAATTCCCTCCATACCAAGCTGTACCGCCAGATCCAGCGTATCGCCGATATAATTGGAACATTTTACCGCCATCGCCGGATCATAGCCTAACTGCTCTGTCAGAAAATCACTGCCATAATTGCCCGGAACAACATAACAATATCTGTGCCCGCTGTCCCGCAGCATTTTCATTTCCAGCAAAATGGTATCGAGCAGCGCCTTTTCACTCATCGGCTCCACGATTCCCGAGGTTCCGAGAATGGAAATGCCACCTTCGATTCCTAATCTCGGGTTAAATGTTCTCTCCGCGATTTCTGCTCCCTTCGGCACAGAAATTTCTATATAAAGCGGTTCGTGAAAATGATACCGCTCTTTTTGCTCTGCCACCGCCGAAAAAATCATGTCTCTCGGAACCCGGTTGATGGCCGCCTGCCCCGGCTTTTGTTCCAGACCTTTTCTGGTCACCCGGCCCACACCTTCTCCGCCAGTCAGATACAGACCTCTTTCGTCTTCAAACCAGGTCTTATCTTTTTCTTTCAAAAACTCTGCCTTATCTGTACTAACGGTCGCAAAAACCAACGCTCCGTTGGTCACATCCGGATCATCCCCGCTGTCTTTACGGATTGCACAGCTCACAGAAGCTGCCGTCCGTTGGATCTCTTCCACTTCCAGATACAGAATCAGACCCGCCGGCGTTTTCAGGCTGACTGTTTTCAGTTCTTCTTTGCCCAGCAACATCCCTGCCGCCGCTTTTGCAGCCGCTGCACTGCAGCTTCCGGTGGTATACCCTCTGCGCAGTTGTTTCTGATCTTTCCAGACTGTTCCGAGATCCTGCTTTTCCATCCTGACCTTACGCCTCCTGTTTCTGCTTCTTCGAAGTTCTTATTTCTGTTGGTTTCTTACTTCCTTTTCCGGCTTTGGATCCTGACTTCGGTCAGCTTTCCGGTTGCTTCACTCAAGTTCCGTTGCTTCTTTCAAATGTTGATAGAACATCCGGCGAATACCCTCACATTCTCCTAAGCCCCGGATTTTTGTTTCCACTTCATATCCTTTTTCTTCAAAATAGTTCTTCCAGGATTCTTTTTCTCCTGCCATATCGTTTTTGGCATGGTCGCCTGCCACCAGCAAAAACGGACGCAGACATACCTTTTTATACGGTTTCTCACGAATCCTTTTTTCCAGGTCTTCCAGTTCCGGATAGCCCTCCACGGTTCCCACATAAACATTGGAATATCCCATCAAATGAAAGGTGTATTCCAGAGTTGGATATACTGCTGTGGCTCTGTGGCTGGTTCCATGTCCCATCAGGAGCAATGCCGTATCTTTGCTCCCGATCGTATCCCGTTCTTCTGCCAGCACCGCTTCCACCGCTTCTTTATAATCCCCGGCCTGATCCATCAGCGGTCTTCCGACTCGAATTTCAGAAAATTCCAGGCGATACATTTTTAACTGCTCCAACATTTTCTCATACTCGATTCCCGCAATAATGTGGGTCGGCTGCACCACAAGTTCCCGAATTCCGTCTTCTTTCATCCGCAAAAGTGCCTGTTCCATGTTATCAAATTCCAGCCCTTGTTCTTTTAATTTTGTCAGAACCATCTGACTGGTAAATGCACGATACACCGGATTTTCCGGATACTGCTCTGCCACTTCTTTTTCCAGCACTTCAATGGTTTTTGCCATCGTGTCCAAATGGCTGGTTCCAAAGCTGACCATTAAAATTCCCCGTTTATCCATCTCCGATTTCTTCCTTTCCGGATTCTTTTTCTTGTCCATTTTTTTATTTCTTCACGTCTGTTCGACTGTTTCCCGTCACTTTTACTTGCCCTGTTTGCTCCATCTGTCAGGTTCTCTTAACGGCTTTTATCTTAGCACAGTCTTTTCTATCTCTCAACATCTCCAAACCGGTCTTTCAGAATCTCTTTTACCTGTTCTAAGGACTCCCCTGTTTCTTCCGGCCGTCCGACAACCACAAGATGTACTCCGGCATCCTGTGCTGCTCTGACTTTTTCCTCATAGCCGCCATTTTTCCCGGATTCTTTTGTCACAAACCATTCTGCCTGTGTGAGTTTCAGAGTTGCCACATTCATTTCCACCGAAAACGGTCCCTGCATCGCAATCAGATGTGCCCCTTCGAATCCGAGCCTGTGGCTGTCTTTCACTGCCTGTTCCGTGGACAGCACCCGGGCATAACACCGTTCTTTATAATCCGGAATGCTTTGATAGCAGGCAAGTTCCTTGCTGCCGGTGGTAATCAAAATCTTTCCCTTTGTCTGCGCCAGAAAATCTGCGGCTTCCTGTACCGATCCCACGATAAAACTTTCCGACTTCGGTTTCTCTGTGTGTTTGTTTTCGCCTCCATCTCTCATGCACCGCAGGTAATCCATTTTTGTTTCCGCACATGCTGCTTTAATATTTTCTGTCACCACTCTGGCAAATGGATGGGTCGCATCAATTACTAGGTCCGGATGCACTTTTTTCAGGAAATCACAGATATCCGGCTCGTCCATACGTCCGGTCAGAACCGTCAGATTTTCCTGTGGTTTCATGCACTCTTTTCCATAATCAGTTGCCACGCTGGCATAAACCTGTACCGGATAATCCGCCAGAAATTCCACCAGTTCCCTTCCTTCTGTGGTTCCGGAAAAAATCAGGATCTTTATGAATGTCGTCTTTTCTTCCTCCTTTAGCCCTTCGAATTTCTGAGCTTTTGCTGCCGTCTTGCTTCCTGCCGGCTTACTGTCTTGCACAATTGCAAACGTACATCCTTCCATAGCCATCTTCGGCTGCAACATGTCTCCATTTGGGCACAGAAGTTTTGCCGCCCGTTCACACACATTATCGACTCCGGTCACTTTTTTTACAAAATCCGATCCCTGACTCACTGTTTCCACCCGGCTTAATTCTCCGGCAGAAAATGTCCGAAACGGCACACCAAGTTCTCGTTTCAACTCCAGAATCCCCGGTTCCTCCGCTTTCAGGTCAATGCTTCCAATCTCACAGATTTGAACTTCTTTTAAATCCAAGCGATCCAAAACTTTGTGAAGCATTTTCCGCAAATGTTCTCCGAGGATTCCTTTCTTACACCCAATCCCCACGTAAATATTTTTCGGAGCAAGGTAAATACAGTCTTTTTCCCGAAGTTCCATCGGAGGAAACGTATCGACTTCCTTCACCTGCGTCTTCAAATCCAGCGTTCCATCCAATGCCATTGCCGAAATTTCTCTGGCTTTCTCCCGGTCATCCAGACATAAGCCTTTCTTCTTTGCATAGACATCCACAGCAAATACATTTTCCACATCCGTTGCCGTCGTAATCACCGGCTGCGCTGATATGTATTTCCCGATTTCCTTTGCCAGCTCCACTGCTCCTCCAATATGACCGGACAAAAGCGGCAAAATAAACTGCCCCTTTTCATCTATGGAAAGCACCGGTGAATCCTTAAATTTATCCTTCACAAAAGGAGCAACCGCTCGGATCGCAATCCCTGTCGCCCCGATAAACATGTATATCGTCTCACCCCAGCCTTTTCCGATCTCATCTTTCCAATCTGCTGGAAGTTCCGCCAGACCGTATTTTTTTGCATAGCGTGATACGGTATATCCCTTGCAGGAATCCCCCAGACTGATTCTCCAGTCCAGGAGTGTTTTATTCCATTCGCTTCCTTTTTCTGTAAAACTAAAAATCATCCACTTCTTCATTTTGTGAGTTCCTTCTTAGACGTTTCTCTTAATTTACTGTGATTTTCTTTATATGGTGACCTTCTTTTTACTGTGACTTTCCTTATATTGTGGCCTTCTTTTTACTGTAACGTTTCTCTTACAGCAATACGATAACTTTTTCCGCTGCAATTTTCACAGAAAAACTTTATCCTTTATTTTATCATAGTCACCAGTTTCTGCCTAGAATATCCTTGACAAGATCTTTCTCAACTGCTATATTCTAACCAAGAAGTTGATTAATCAACATTTATATTTTTCAGGAGACAAATAGGATGATCGAACGTTTTGAACAACTGACTCTCGGAGTCTCACGGATCTATAAAAATATACAGAAGATCAAAAAACAGAGTATGGAGTCTTTCGGACTGAAAAGTACCCACGTCATGTGTCTTCACTATCTCAGCCTGTATCCTGATGGTCTGAGTGCCGCTGAGCTCTGTCGGAAATGTGAAGAAAATAAGGCCGGCATTTCCCGGATCCTGACGGATCTGGAACATCGCAGTCTCATTCAATATCTTCCTTCTTCCGGCGGCAAAAAATACCGAAGTCGCGCTGTACTCACGGAAGAGGGGCAAGCACAGTCGCTCCAGATCAATCAGCGGATTCTTCAGGCGGTGGAAGCGGCCAGTCAGGGAATCAGTGATTCACAGCGGGCTGTGTTTTATCGGGTGTTGCTGCAAATCGGGGAGAATCTGGAAGAATTTTGTAACGGCGAATGAATTTCTCTTCGCGGATAATACATCGCCCAATCCGAAAATCATCGTTCCGCAATAAAAGCCTCGCCGAGCTCCTGTTTCTTCATGAAACGGAACATACGTTTCCGGAACCGTTGGTGCTGACTTCTGGCGCAATCGATTCTTTTTCGGCGGCTGTTTTAGCGCGACTTTTCGCACGATGGAGGCAAGACCTTAGGCTTACCGGAATGTCCCGTGTGACGGAGCGATAGAAACAATCGCCGAAAGAACCACCGCAAAATGGCACTGGTTTCGGGAACGTAATACCTACAGAAAATCAAAAGAAACGAGGAACATCATGAATATCATAAAAAAACTTTACTGCCGCACTTTTCAACTGGGCATGAAACTCGCCCTCCCTTTTCTTCCTTACCGGAAGCCAAAGATTGTCGGAAGTGTCCGCTCTCTTCCCGACATCATCCGCAAGAAAAAATGTCATCACGTTCTGATCATCACGGATCCGGGGATTGCCGCCCTCGGTCTGACCAGACGTCTGGAAAACGCACTGAGAGATTCCGGCATTTCCTATACGATCTATGACCAGACCTGTGCCAATCCGACTACGGAAAATGTATCGGATGCTCTGGATCTGTACTATGAACATTTCTGTGACTGTATCCTCGGTTTCGGTGGCGGATCCAGTATGGACTGTGCCAAGGCCGTCGGCGCGCGCGTTGCCAAACCGAAGCAGTCTCTTGCCAAAATGAAGGGAATTCTGAAAGTACATCACCGACTTCCTCTTTTAATGGCCGTCCCAACTACTGCCGGAACCGGAAGCGAGACTACTCTGGCGGCTGTGATCACAGACGCACAAACGCGTCATAAATATGCGATCAATGATTTCCCACTGATTCCGCGAATCGCAGTACTCGATCCAAAGGTCACCTTAAGTCTGCCACCTTTTATTACCGCAACTACAGGAATGGATGCTCTGACTCACGCCGTGGAAGCCTACATCGGACGTTCCACGACTCCGGCTACACGGAAAGATGCTCTGATGGCGGTTCAACTGATTTTTGAAAACATTGAAACAGTTTACGAAGACGGGCAAAATATCGATGCCCGAAGAAATATGTTGCATGCTTCCTATTATGCCGGCTGTGCATTTACCAAATCTTATGTTGGTTATGTGCATGCAGTGGCACATTCTCTTGGCGGAGAGTATAATGTACCTCATGGACTTGCAAATGCGATCCTTCTGCCGTTTGTCCTGGAAGCTTACGGAAGCGTCATCTGGTCCAAATTAAAAGACCTGGCAGTCGCTGCTCACCTTGCCTCAGAAGATACCGAACCGGAAGTTGCCGCACAACAGTTTATTTCTGCCATTCAGGAGCTGAAACAGAAATTTGATATTCCTGACACCGTTCCTGAAATCCGTGAAGAGGATATTCCAAAACTGGCTCACTATGCTGATAAGGAAGCCAATCCACTTTATCCGGTTCCGGTTCTGATGAATGCGGAAGAACTGGAAATGTTCTACGAAAAACTGATGGAACCCGCATCCTAAAATGAAACAACGGTGCAACTGTCACCAAGCAATGTAAATGATACCGGAACAGGAGGTTCTTATGAACGAAACACAGATCCATGAACTTGTCGCCTTACAGCGTCAGTACTTTTTGACCAACGCCACATTAAATATCGACTTTCGCATCCATGCTTTAAAGAAACTTCAGGCCGTGATCCTGAAAAATGAAATCCCGATCCAGCAGGCTATCCAAAAGGATCTGGGCAAGAGCGGATTCGAATCTTATATGTGTGAAACCGGTCTGGTTTTAAGCGAGATTTCTTATATGTTAAAACATATCCGGAAATATTCCAGAGAGAGACGGGTTCCCACACCTCTGGCTCAATTTCATTCCCGCAGCTATAAAAAACCTTCGCCTTACGGAGTTACACTGATCATGAGTCCATGGAACTACCCGTTTCTTCTGACTCTGGATCCTCTGGTCGATGCTCTGGCAGCGGGAAATACCGCCATCATAAAGCCAAGTGCTTACTCTCCGGCTACCAGCGCACTGATTGCAGACCTTTTATCTCAGTGCTTTCCTGAAAAATATGTGGCCGTGGTAAATGGCGGCCGTGCAGAAAACACCAGTCTTCTGAAACAACATTTTGACTATATTTTCTTTACCGGAAGTCAGGCTGTCGGGAAAGAAGTCATGCGGCAGGCCAGCGAACATCTGACCCCCGTTACTTTGGAACTGGGTGGAAAGAGTCCCTGTATCGTCGAAAAAAGCGCAAACATCCGACTCGCAGCCAAACGGATCGTCTTCGGCAAATTTTTGAACTGTGGACAGACCTGTGTTGCCCCAGACTACATTTACTGTGATCGTCAGATCAAAGACCGACTGTTAAAAGAAATCAACCGCCAGATTCAGAAACAATTCGGCAAAGATCCTCTGCAAAATCCGGATTACGGAAAAATCATTAATCAAAAACATTTTGACCGGATTCGCGGACTGATTCAGCCGGACAAGATTTTCTGCGGTGGATCAAGTGACTCTCACACTCTGCAGATTGCACCTACGATTCTTGATAATGTAACCTTCGCTGATCCGGTCATGCAGGAAGAGATTTTCGGGCCGGTTCTTCCGGTTCTGACCTTTGACTCTCTGGAGGAAGCCATCCGCAATCTCCAGACCATGCCACATCCGCTTGCTCTCTATCTGTTCACCCCGGATCGTGCACTTGCAGAAAAAGTAACGGCTTCCTGCGGATTCGGCGGCGGTTGCATCAACGATACGATCATCCATCTTGCCACCAGTGAAATGGGATTCGGTGGATTTGGTGCTTCCGGTATGGGAGCTTACCACGGAAAAGACGGATTTGACACCTTTACTCACTACAAAAGCATTGTAGATAAAAAAACATGGCTGGATCTGCCTATGAGATACCAGCCATATCGAAAACTGAATGATCGTCTGATCCATTTCTTCCTGAAGTGATGTGCAGATATTACGCGAATACTCGGATCAGAACCATATAACATACCGTTCCCACGAAAATGCTGAGAACGGTATTTCTTTTCCACAAATGAACCGCTGTCACCACCAGAACCGCCGGTATCATGCAAATTGCTTCCGGTGTCAGACCTTCTCTTAAATCTTTCAGGCAATAAACCACCAGTGCTGCCATCACCGCATAGGGCAGCATTTTCCCCAGATAAGAAATCACCGGAGACATTTCCCCTTTCTTGCCCAGAAGCAAAAACGGAAAGGCTCGAAGACTGTACGTCACAGCCATCGAAATCAGGATCATTGCCAACATTCTCTGCTCTGTCATACTCCCGCTCCTTCCTCTACGCACTCTTTTGTGCGTTCTTTTTCAGCATTTCCTGCAAGTTCGCCTGTATCCTCGCTCCCATGCGCTTCACCGGACGCACTTTCTGTCTTTTCTTTTGCTTCTACCTTCGTCCGAAACGCCAGCATTATCGCTGTCGCCAGACACAATGCTGGTAAAATAAACCGTCTTTTTCCCAGCAAGATCAGGAACAATATCGAAGAAAACAAGCCTGCCACTGCCGGAATATGGGACTTGGCCTGTTTCCACTGATCCAGAAAAATCGTCACAAACATTGCCGTCATACAGAAATCAACCCCAGTAAAATCAAATGGAATGTACCGACCGATCAGCGCCCCTAAAAAAGTACCGAACACCCAATACCCATGACAAGAGATTGCAATCAGAAACAACAGATTTTTCCGATCCATTCCCTCCGGAGTTTCCAGCGAACAACTCAGAGCATACGTCTCATCGGTCAATGAAAAAATCATATATGGATACCGCTTTTTCATTTCCCGAAATGTTTCCACAAAGCTTACCCCATAAAAAATATGACGACTGTTGATCGCCAACGCTGTCAACGCTACCGTCAGAGAACTCGCCCCACTACTGATAAAGGAAACTAAAACAAACTGAAACGCCCCGGTGTAAACCAAAAGACTTGCCAGAACCGCCCACAACGCCGATACTCCTGTTTCCTGCATTAAAATTCCAAATGCAATACTTAAAAATAAATAACTAAAAAGCACAGGTGACGTTTTGAGCATTGCATAACGCACCTCTGCTTTTTGAATTCTCTTTTTTTCTCTCAATGTTTTCCCTTTTTTCTCCGACATTCCATTTTTCATTCTCTGTCACTTTCCCAGGTACTCATTCTTGTACTATTTTCCCATTTCCCCAAGTGATTCTTCACGCCACCTGTTTTCCTACTTCCGTGACAGACTCTTCCTCTGCTAAAATCTCTCGAATCTTTCTTTCAATGGCTATTCCTAGTTTCTGATGACCAGACTGATCTAAATGTTCCCGATCTGTTTCACTCGGGTCTGCGTATTTCGCCGCATTTAAAAATGCATAGCCTTCTTTCTCTGCCAGATTTTGATACTGCTCTGCCAGATTCTTTGCTACATTTTCCGAATTTTCATTGAACTCCGGATCAAATCCGTCCTTTCCTACACCTTTCCCCAGATGAATCGGTGAGATCAGAAGCACTTTCATTGATTCCGGTGCATGTTCTTTCGCACGCTCAATGACCCGGCAAACGCCTTCTGTAATCTGCTCTGCCGTCGCGTGATAAGCACTTTTGCAGTCATTTGTTCCCAACATCACCACCAGCAGATCCACCGGGTAATGGGATTCTACCAGCGTTCCGATCATATCGATTCCTCTCCGACCGTCACGCACCTTATCCGGGAAAATGGTCGTCCTTCCGCAAAGTCCTTCCTCGATCACCCGGGCTGAATCGCCCAGTGCGCTCTGCAGTCTGCCAGTCCATCTCACTTCGATCGGAAACCGTCCACTTCCATCCGGAATGTATCCATATGTATTTGAATCTCCAAAACACAGAATTGTTTTCATATCTTCACCAATACTTTCTTTATTTCATGCCTTTCGCGTTCTCTTTTCCTAGTTACTTGGTATGAAATATATATTAATGCGGTTATCCTACTTTGTCAATAGGTTTTCTGTGTTTTGTTATCAGATGTCTATTCTTTCTCAATAAACATCAGCAGAAGACTTACCAGCAACAGCCCTGCGGAAATCCGAATCGCCGGGATTCCAAATCTCATGGACAGATTGCCGCCGATTCCGGCTCCGATCGCAAAGAAGAAAATAATCCCGATATAGTATAATCCCTGTTTCAACTGCTCCGATTTGTGTTCCCTGTGATAGGCGGAAAGCGCGGCTGTACCGCTTCTTATATTTCCGATACACATGGTACTTGCATAAGAATATCCATTTACCTTACGAAAGGCCTGAACCTGCATCGCGCAGGAAAAGGAAACCAGCGCTGTTGCCACCGTATTCAATGACTCCGGAATAAAGCTGACTACCAGAAGGATCAGAATCTCTCCGATCAGAATTCCCTGTCTCCAGTGAATTTTCTTTGCATACTTGAATCTTCCCTGTACTTTCTCTGCCACAAAAACTCCTGCAATAAACGCCAGAAGCGGGAACAGGTATCGAAGCCCTCTTCCCCAGTCTCCGGTAAAGAAGCTCTGACTCATCAATACCACATTTCCGGTCTGCGCATTGGAAAAGACTCCATCCCGCACGAAATAGGTATATGCATCCTGAAATCCTCCCGAAAGTGCCAGAAACACACAGGTAATAAATGCTTCTGACATTTGCCGGTCTGAGTTACTCCATTTTACTTTCATTTCATTCACTTCCCAATTTTTGCATTTTTCGCCATTTATTCTATCACTTTACCGAATACGACACAACCTTTTTCGGAATAGAGAAAGATGGTTTTGTCCTATCAATCACCCGGGAATCCCATAAATGATGCACAGAACATCCCATCTATTGCCTCAAACCTGCAAACGCCATGATATTTTTCTGCAATTGCTTTCACCGATTCCGTACCCATTCCATTTCCACGATGTTTGGTCGACAACAATCTTCCTTCCCGGTCTTTTCGCAATTTTCCCCAAAATGTATTGTCCACCGTCACACAAAGAGCCTGTCCCCTTTGACTTGCATTTATAACGACTTTGACTCTCTGCCGATTCTGCTCGAACTGCATGATCTGTTCATCTGTTCCTTCTTTCTGCACATTTTCTGTATCCTGCATACTTGTTGTTCCACTCTGTACTTTTTTTCGTTCCCACAGAGCCTTCTGCTCCGTCTCACAGGCATCCAGTGCATTTTCCAGAAGATTTCCAAACAACACAGAAAGGTCTGTTTCTTCCATTCCTGTTTCTCGCGGAAGATTCACCCGCACCTCAAACTCTATTCCCCTTCTTTGTGCCTCCTGTGCAAAATAGAGAAGGACAGCATTGACCGCCGCATTTTCACAATAGGAAATGAGCTCCCCGCCCGGAATTTCTCGCTGATAATGTTGTAGATATTCTTCCAACGCCTCGTAATTTTTCTCCTGTAAATAGGTCTGCATCAACAAAACATGGTGTCGCACATCATGTCTTGCCCGGCGTGCTTCCGTAATCTTATTCTGAAGATTGTCATATTGAAATGCCTGCATCGACAATTGATAATTTTTTTGCTGCAGTTCCAATGTCTTTCTCTGCTCAAGTACCAGTTCCGATACAATGTAATAGATCAGACAGGCACCTGCGTTGATAAAGAACAGGCAGATCGCATTCTTGGGACGAAGTGCGATTTCCAGACTGGACAGATTTTCATTGGCATAAATCGTATCATACCAGATCAGGTAAAAAGTTCCCGGGATCAGCCAGAGATAGCTCCACTCTCTTCCCGATGGTTCCTTTTCTACCGCCGGCGTATAGATCTGTTTGATATAAATAAATAATGGAAGCCAGAATACCAGTTGTACAAGAAAAAAGATCAGCGAATAGGACCACCGGTACGACTGTCTTGCCAGTTCCGGAAAAATCTGCCCTTCGATACATTTCGAAGAAACCACCAGAAAATTTGCCAGATTAGAGATCATCAACAGCGTAAACAGTGTTTTCCCTACCGGCATCTTCACTGCTGTCAGATAAAATATGGCATAGATCAAAGAACTGAGCGCACTCAAAAACGCACCATTTCCTTCTTTTCCGAATGCCGCCAAATTGCCAAGAAACAACTGCAGAAGCGTCAGCACCAGAATCATACCGGCTGTCACTTTTTTCGAAAAACGCAGTCTGTTTTGGAAAGGATAAAGGGCAAGTCCCATGAATGGAACAAAATTCAGCAGAGAATACAGGCAGACCTCTGCGACTCGATATAAAGGAGGCATCTCACACCCCTCCTTCCCGGATCAACTGAAAGCAAAATGCCGAATATTTTTCCAGGGTCTCTTTTGCTTTTCTCCGGCTAATCGGAATCCAGGTTCCATCCGACATCACAAACACATCTTCCTTCTGATCGGATACTTCATAGAAATTTACCACCACACCCCTGGACGGACTGTAGAAATAGGGGTATCCTTCCAACAGTTTTTCCATTTCTCCGAAAGGCAGACGGGTCACATAGTCTCCCGCCTTTTTGGAATGGATTGTCAGACGATGGGAATCCACGTCGATATAAATGATATCCCGCAGCAGGATCATCTGCCCATCCGGAAGACTGATGGAACGCGCCCGATCCATTTCTTCCAGATTCAATCGATCCAACATTTTCCCGACGGATTCTCTGGTAAATGGTTTGCGCAAATAATCACAGGCATGTACCTCATAACTCTCCGCTGCGAAGTCATTGCTGGTCGTCCCGAATACCAGACGGACGTTTTCGTCCTTTTCACGGATTTTCCTTGCCACATCGATCCCGGTCAGTTCTTTCATATAAATATCCAGAATGATCAGATCACAGTTACTTTTTCCCCATGCCGCCAGAAATTCTTCTCCACTGCAATATTCGGTGATCTCCAACGAGGTTCCAATCAAATCCTGCAGACAGGTGCGAAGCGTCTCCAGTTCTTTCTTGTCATCGTCTACCAGTATTATCCTCATAGTTTTGCCACCCTTCTGCAACCTGTCTTTTCCAAAACTTCCCACTGTTTTTAAGAATATCTTCTTAAAACTCTTTACAGTTATCATAACAAAAAGGACTTCTGAACACAAGAAACCCTCCCGAAGTTCTCTACTTGAACTCCTCTGACTACAATCACCACAGTTTCCCGGAATTATATTTCCACCACATGTACTTCTGTTCCATGTTCTTTCAACAGCATCATCAGATCCTTCGACTGCATCCAGACCGTTGCAGTATTGTCGTTTGGATGTACGCCGATCAGACTGTCTTCGAGTTCCTGATCCAGATAAAAGATTACCTTTTTTTCTTCATCATTTAACAGCCCAAGCGGCGTGACTGCTCCCGGAATCAGCCCCATGATTGCCATCAGATCATCCGGCAATGCAAAGGAGAGATTCCATATTATAAACGGCGCCATGTTCTGTCACCTCATAGGAAATGCCTTTGCCCGTCAGGTACTGATAAATTTCTGCTTTCTTCATGTTGCATATTCTCCTTTCAAGTCGCATGTTTTCTGTCACGTTTTGTCTGGGACAGGGATCCGATTATCCCATTTTCTTGTCTGTCTCCGTCCCTTTCTTTCTCAGGCCAAATAAAATCACCGGGCGTAACAGTCCACCGGACAAAATGCTCAGCAGAAGCAGCACATCCTTCCACTTCGGTACCACATTTTTATAGAGTCTATAAGCGATCACCAGATCCAGGATAAATCCAAGGATTGCACTCACCAGAAATGTCCCGAAGATCAGACGATCCATCGTCAGGGTTCTGTAACAGTAAGCGCCGGTTCCGATCATTACCAGGGTGAAGATCCCTGAAAACACTCCCAGGACTTTCTTTCCCGCGATCTCCCCCAACAGATATTTATTATAGATAGGAATCCATGCCAAAGCCGGTGCACGATCTCCTCTGCTTTCTCTCATCCCCAGCACGGCCAATGCCTCAAATACATAGTTTATAATCAGATAAAGGACTGCCACAAAAAACACGGCAATAAATAGCATATATAGTCCCGACAAAAATCCCAGTAGTACCAACACACTGATTCCACCCATTGTTCTCTCCTCCTATTCCTTCTTATCCGTTCAAAGATATCCTCGTCACTCTAGTGGTCTTGCTTTTATGGTCTCACTATTATGATCTTTCTATCAAACATGACGGAATCTATCCTCCCAGATATTTTCCGGTTACACTGTCCGGATTTGCCGCGATTTCTTCCGGTGTTCCGGACGCAACGATCCGTCCTCCGGCTTCGCCGCCTCCCGGCCCCATGTCAATGATATAGTCCGCATTTCTCATCACATCCAAATCATGCTCAATCACCAGAACGGTCGCTCCCTGATCCACCAGTGTCTGAAACACTTTCATCAAAGTCTGCACGTCCAGCGGATGTAGCCCGATGGTCGGTTCGTCAAAGATAAAGACAGATTCTTCCTGTCCTTTTCCCATTTCACTTGCCAGCTTCAACCGCTGTGCCTCGCCACCTGACAGACTTGGGGTCTCTTCTCCCAGCGTCAGATAGCCAAGTCCCAGATCCTGTAAGACCTGTAATTTTCTCTGTACACTCTTCCATCCGTCACAAACAGAAAGCGCCGTACTGATTTCCATCTGCATCAGTTGCGGAAGGGAATACTCTTGTCCCTTTTTGTCCCGATAGAAAATCTTTCCAGCCTCTTTTCCATATCTGGAACCATTACATTCCGGGCACGGGACATCCACATCCGGCAAAAACTGTACATCCAGACTGATCTGACCGGTTCCGTCGCAGATCGGACACCGAAGACTTCCCGTATTGTAGGAAAAAGCTCCCGCTTTATATCCTTTTTCTTTTGCCTGTTCTGTCTTTGCAAAAACTTTCCGAAGTTCATCATGGACATTTGAATAGGTCGCGACTGTGGAGCGCACGTTGATTCCAATGGGTGTGGCATCAATTAATTTCACCTGAGAGATTCCCTCTGCCTCCACCGCCTTTACATGCTCTGGGAGGGTGGTTTCATGAATTTTCGCTTCCAAAGCCGGGATCAGACTCTCCAGTACCAATGTGGTTTTTCCAGAGCCTGACACTCCCGTCACAACGGTAAGCCTGCCCTTCGGAATCACGACTTCCAAAGGTTTTACTGTATGAATGGACCCGGTAGACATCCGGATCACTCCTTTTTGGAACATTTCCTCCTTGTCGATGCGTTCACGCTGTCGTGGATCCGATTCTCCTGACAAAAATGGACCGATCATCGAAACCGGATTTTTTGCAATCTCTGCCACCGTTCCCTCGGCAATCACCTGGCCTCCCTTGCTTCCTGCTTTCGGGCCCATCTCAATAATCCAATCCGATTCCGACAGAATCTGTGGGGCATGATCTATCAGAATCACAGAGTTTCCGTCTGCCACCAGGTCATGCATCACGGCATTCAGTCCTTCTATATTCGAGGGATGCAGTCCGATCGACGGTTCATCCAGGACGTACATTACCCCCGTCGTTCGGTTCCGCACAGCTCTGGCAAGCTGCATTCTCTGTCGTTCCCCGGTAGAAAGGGTAGAAGCCGCACGATCTAAGGTCAGATAACCCAGACCAAGATCCATCAGCCGCTTCGCTGCTACCTGGAAAGATTCACAAATGGCTTCTGCCATCGGCCGCATTTCCTTCGGCAGAGAAACCGGAACCTCTTCCACCCAGTTTCGTAGAGCAGAAAGTGTCATCTTACACACTTCATCCAGTCCGATTCCCCGAATCTTCGGTCGTCTCGCTTTCTCCGACAGTCTGCTGCCTCCGCACTCCGGGCAGACCTCTTCTTTCAGAAACTTTTCGACCCGCTTCATTCCTTTTTCATCTTTCACCTTAGACAATGCATTTTCCACGGTGTACGTTGCATTAAAATAGGTAAAATCCATCTCGCCCGCTGCACCACTGGTCTGATTCTGATAAATCATGTGCTTCTTCACCGCCGGTCCGTGAAATACGATTTTCCGCTCCTTTGGCGTCAATTCCCGAAAGGGCACATCCGTCCGCACCCCAAGATCTCTGGCAATATCCTTCATCAAGGACCACATCAACGTTTGCCAGGGACGCACGGCTCCCTCATCGATACTTAAGGATTCATCCGGAACCAACGTCTGCTCATCCACCGTGCGGATCATTCCGGTTCCCCCGCACCTCGGGCAGGCCCCCTGACTGTTAAATGCCAGTTCTTCCGCACTGGGCGGTTCCACTTTTGCATTGCAGACCGGACAAAAAATGTCCTGCTCTGCCGCCACGGCCAGCGTCGGCGGGACCATATGTCCGTTTGGACATCGATGACTTGCCAGCCTGGAAAACATCAATCTTAGACTGTTTAACAACTCCGTCCCTGTTCCAAAGGTACTGCGGATTCCCGGGACTCCAGGTCGCTGATGCAGTGCCAGTGCCGCCGGGGCATACAGGATTTCATCCACCTGCGCTTTTGCCGCTCCGGTCATTCGTCTTCTGGTATAAGTGGATAAAGATTCCAGGTATCGTCTGGAGCCTTCCGCATACAGAACCCCCAAAGCCAGAGAAGATTTCCCGGAACCGGACACTCCGGCAATCCCTACAATTTCATTTAACGGGACCTCCACATCTATATTTTTTAAATTGTGTACTTTCGCACCTTTGATTTTTATCTTCTTCGGTATCATCTTTCAGAATTTCCTTTCACGGGTTGCTCCTGCTTACGCAGGATTCCTCTCTATTATAAAACGGTCCTGGCGGGGTTTCAATGTTCTTTCATCAGGCAAAAAACTGCCCTTTAACAGAACAACGCCACTGTATCCCTCACAACAAAACGGCAGACCGGATTTTGATATTTCCGGTCTGCCTTCTCGCTTGTCATTCTTTTTATTTGCTCTTATTTTTTTTTCTTTTTCCCGCAACTTCCAGGACTCCGTTCTCATCCACATCCTTCTGAAACACCTGATTCAGTGTTTTCTGAACGGAGATGTAACTTCGAAGCTCTTCCTCTGAAAAATCTGCCAGACTTTTGTAAGTTCTCTGCATACATTTCTCATCAAATTCTTTATGCACTTCGTAAATCTCTTTTCCGCGCTCCGTCAGATTCAGATAATATTCCCGGTTGTTCTTTTCATTGCGTTCCTGGGTCAGGAGTTCCTTTTTTACAAGTTTTCGCACCATCTGCGAACATGCACTCTTAGTCTTTCCGAGCTGCTGGGAAATCACGGTGATCGTGATCGACGGAGTGTCTCCCACTACTTCAAGGAAATGCATCTCTGACTGATATAATACTTCATCGCCATATTGATGCGGCATAGAATCATATTCATAGCACAATTCATATCCCTTATCAAAACTCTGGAGCAATTCCTTATACTGTTCATACTGATTCCCCATTTCAGTTCTCCTTATTTCTGCTTATTGTTTCTCTTATTATAACAGACTACGCTTTAATTTGCTACATTTTCTTTGGATTCCTTCATTGCACGGTAAATCTTGGACACGATCACGCAGACAGAGAACACCACGCCAAGGTAAGATACAAACTTCATTACGAAGTTCATCAAAACTCCAAAGGTTCCGAAATTTGAAAAGATAAATGCTCCGATACAAACAGCTGTTACAGCCAGTTTATACCATTTGCTGGACTCCGGCTGGATATTGGAAGCTGCTACCCAGGCCATTCCTGTTGCAGTTGTATAAGTAGCCAGAACCAAGATAATTCCATAGAACGCATAGAATGCAGTTCCCAGTCTCTGTGCCAGCATCAGAAGCGGAATGTCTGTTCCTGCAACGATAGAGGCGTTCAGGATAAATACGATGAAAATAAAGATCTGAGATAATACCGTAACAGTCTGTCCCAGGACATTTCCCCATACCAGTTCTTTCTGATGATCAGCACGGGTTGATACGTTGGCACTGTAGGCACTCATATTCAATACTGCATATGTGAAGTTCAAAAACGCACAGAAGAACAGGTTGCTGGACATAGACAGTCCGCTCTTTGCACGGATCAGCTGATCCCCGGCCGCAAATCCGTCTGTACCGTGAATGCAGCTGTAAATACAGATGATCACTACAGCCAGCATAATGATCGGCGCAATATTTCCCAGAATGTCTGTCAGTTTTTTCATACCAAGCATGCTGGTTCCAAGCACTGCTACCAACATGATCGTATTTCCGGCAAAGACCGGAATTTTAAATGTCTGATGAAGTGAAGACGCTCCACCTGCGATCATACTTCCCACCATCAAAAAGAAGGTCAGCGTATTAAACCACTGAAGGGCTGTTCCGATATATTTTCCGCAATAATGCTTGTACATCATTTCCATATTTGTAAGTTTATATTTTCTACAGTCTCTTGATACCACTGCAATACACAACAAGATCAATGCAGAGTACATAAGCAGTCCAAAGATGGCAGAAGCTCCGTGAGGAGCCCAGAACTGCAATAATTCAACTCCCGTGGCAAATCCTGCTCCGATTCCGAAAGAGACATAAGATCCGGCAAGGATCAACAGCGTTTTAACTGAAAATTCTTTTGTCTTTTTTTCACTCATGATTTTACCCTTTCTCATTCCTTGGGAATGATAACACGTTTATATTATTTAGGTAATTAACAATTAATATGCTTACCTGCATAATAAGCCATCTTTCCGAAAAAGTCAATGCATTTTTTCTCTTTTCAATTGTTTTTAGATTTATAATAATGTAGTTAAAAAAATAACCAAAAAGACATTCCTCTTTTTGTGAAAATAGGATATTGCAATTTTGAAAAATTCCATTTATTATTTAAATACGTTAACAATTAATACGCTTAAATTAGTAACACTACATGAAATGAGGAACAACTATAATGAAGTATAACTTTGATGAAATGATTGACCGCAATGGAACCCTCAGCTACAAATGGGACGGACGCAGCATCGATTATCCGGAGAATCCAGACGCGCTTCCTTACTGGATCGCAGACACCGATTTTCCCTGTCCCCGTCCCATCGTAAAAGCAGTACAGGAACGTGCCGCTCATCCGATCTACGGATACTCCAAAGTCTCCGATGATTCCAGAGCACTGATCGCTGCGTGGGAACTGAAGCGCAATCACTGGAAAGCAGATCCTTCCTGGGTTACTTTTACCAATGGTATCGTCCCTGCTCTCAGCGCAATGGTTGCCGCTTTTACAGAGCCAGGAGACGGAGTCATTATCCAGCCACCAGTCTACTATCCTTTTCGGGAGTCTGTCATCAACAACGGCCGCAATCTTGTGAAAAATGATCTGATCTTCGATGGTGAAAAATGGAATATTAATTTTGAAGAGCTGGAAACGCTGGCTGCCAGACCGGAAAATAAACTCCTTTTGTTCTGCCATCCGCTCAACCCGGTATCCCGTGTTTTAACTAAAGAAGAGCTTCGCCGCATCGGAGAGATCTGCGTAAAGCATCATGTGATACTGGCTGTAGATGAGATTCATTCCGATCTGGTGTACAGACACCGCACGTTCCACTCTATTGCTGCCATCAGCAAAGAGATTGAAGCCAACTGTATCGTTGCCGCTTCTCCTTCCAAAACCTTTAACATTGCAGGACTCCAGCTGTCTGCTATCATTATTCCGAACGAGACACTCCGTAAGAAATTTGAAGCAGAAACCACGAAGCGAGTTCTTTATATCACCAATCTGTTTGGTGCCACCGCATTTCAGGCAGCTTATTCAGATCCGGAATGTGAGGAATATCTGGAACAGCTGATCGATTATCTTTGGGACAATTACCTGTTTGTGGACCAGTTTCTGAAAGAACATATGCCAAAGATCAAATGCCAGAAGCCGGATGCTACTTATCTGCTGTGGTTAGATTTCCGTGATCTGAACCTTTCTGCAGAAGAACTTCAGAAATTCTGTCTGATGGAAGGCAACATTGCTCTGGATGTAGGTGCCTGGTTTGGTGGAGACGGAGAGGGATTTATGCGTCTGAATATCGGCTGTTCCCGCCAACTGTTAGAAAAAGGTCTCACCCAGCTGTATGACGCTTACCGAAAACGGGGGTTTTAAGTTATGACGTATTAAAACTATTAGAAAACTATTAGAAAACTATTAGAGATTTTATAAGATTTGATAAAGGAGAGATTGATTATGAATCCATATTTCCCAATGTTATTTAGCCCTTTAAAAGTAAAGAAAACTACTTTTCGCAACCGTATTTTCGCCGGTCCGACCGGATTGAAAGAACTTACCGACAACCGTCATCTAGTGATCAAGAACATAGATTACTTAAGGCGAAGAGCCCAGGGTGGTGCTGCGGTTGTCTGCCTTGGAGATGTTCTGGTCGATGAAACCGCTGATATTTCCTGGAACCCGAAAGTCCGCGCATGGGATAAGGAAAACGAACCCGGCTTTTACAATTTGGCAAGTGCGATCCAGGCACACGGAGCTCACGCTTCCATGGAACTGGTCCATACCGGTATGCATTTTCATGAAGACAACCGTATCAACTACGGTCCCAGTGATATGATCGATGAGTTTGACCAGAAAGACGGTTACGGAATCCGTCGCCACAAGATCACCGCCATGCCTCTGGAGATCATCGAAAAAGTTGCTGACAGTTACGGAAAAGTCGCGCTGCGCGCCAAACACTGTGGATTTGAATCTGTCCTGCTTCATGCCGGCCACGGCTGGCTTCCGGCACAGTTCCTGTCTCCGGTTCTGAACACCCGTACCGATGAATTTGGCGGCAGTCTGGAAAACCGTGCCCGCTTTACCATGATGGTCGTGGACAAAATCCGTGAATACTGCGGCCCTAACTTCATCATCGAAGCACGAATTTCCTGGAAAGAAGGCATGTATGACGGCTATCAACTGGAAGACAGTATTGAGTTCTGTAAAATGTTAGAAGCACACGGAGTGGATATGATCCAGGTCTCCTGTGGCTCTCTTCATTTCCACGACACCACCATTCTTTCTGATCCTTCCTGGTTTGATGTGAACGAAGGGCACAACCTGGCTGCTGCCGTTGAGATTAAAAAAGTGGTGAAGATTCCTGTGGGTACTGTTGGTGCGGTCACTGACCCTGCACTCGTAGAACAGTGGCTGGAAGAAGGAAAAATCGACTACATCGTCATGGCCCGTGCTCTGATCGCCGATCCGGATTTTCCGAAAAAAGCCATGCACGGAAAACTGAAAGACATCCGCCCCTGCCTGCGTTGTCTTGCCTGCATGACCGGTGGTTACTTCAACCTTCCTATACATTGTTCCGTAAATCCGCAGATCGGACGGGACAGTGACTATAAATTCATGCAGTTGCCTACGGAAAAACAGAAAGTCCTGATCGCAGGAGGCGGCCCTGCCGGTATGGAAGCTGCCATCATCGCTTCCCAACGCGGCCATGAAGTCATTCTCTGCGAAAAAGATGACAAATTAGGCGGTCTGCTCAATATCGTAGAAAAAGAATCTTTCAAAGAACGAATTGGAAAATATAAAAACTATCTGATCTACCAACTTGGTAAGAGCGCCGTAGATGTCCGTCTGAACACAGAAGTAACTCCTGAACTGATCGAAACGATCCAGCCGGATGTAGTCTTTGCCGCAGTCGGCGGTCATCCGATCCTGCCACCGATCAAGGGCATTGAAAAAGCCATCCAGATCGTAGATTATTACAGAGATGAACCGGAAATCGGTGAAAACATCCTGGTACTCGGCGGAGGATTCGCCGGTGCAGAATGTGCCATCGGTCTGGCTCTTGCCGGAAAGAAGTCTACCATCGTTGAAATGTCCGATGCACTGGCTTCCGGACCAAATACTCCATACCCGGGAACCGGCGCCATGCAGCTGGATGCTCTTCAGACAAACATCGACAAGAATCATGTCAATGTCATGCTGAACACCAAATGCGTGGAGATTACCGACGACGGCATGATCTGCGAAGACAAAGATGGTAACCGCATCGAATTGAAAGCCGACAAAGTCATTGTCGCAACCGGTATCGCAGCAAATGAAGATACCGTAGAAACATTGCGTGATACAGTCATTGATTTCCATTGTATCGGCGATTGCTATCAGCCGGGACTGATCCGCACTGCAGTCCACCAGGGATACGATGCAGCTTTGTACCTGTAATCCTCATGCATTACATTATGCCTGCTTCTATGTAAAACTCCTAAAGAAATAGATAAAAGGGAGTGTCGCAAAATAACTGCTTTACCAGTTACGGAGCGATGCTCCTTCCTTTTTGCAAAAATATCCTAAATCCCCTATCATATAGCAAATCTACTGGTTTTGAATAGATTGATTTTATTATGGAAATAAGATAAAAAAAAAGGCATCAATAGTGATAGGAAGGAGATATGTAAATGGAGAACTATGCAGAAATGTTTGAAAAACTGATTCCAGGCCTTTTAAATATTTTTCATGATTCTATTAATAGCATTATCCTATATGGCTCTGTTGCGCGAGGAACCCAAACCTCCGACTCAGATATCGATATTGCGGTTATCATAAGTGGATACACTAAAAATATGCACGATGTTATGACAGATTTCATTGTTGACTTAGAATTGGAATACAATAAAGTTCTTTCTGTCCTTCTGATTGATTATGAAAAATTCCATAATCTCGTTAAAGATTATTTGAAAGCGATGAACATCCTATAATTGATTTGCTATATTTTTCTCCTTATGCCTCCCATAAAAACTATAAAAAACAGCCAACTCATTTAAGAACGCTCTGTTCTCGAACAAATTGGCTGTTCATCCTATCTACTTCGTATCTTCTGCATAAAATCTGGTATACGCATCCTGTAATATCTTTAATGTCTTTGGATCTTTTCCTCCGATTGGCGCTCCGTCCAATTCCACTGCCTGAATACACAGACCACCGGAACTGCTGACGATCACTTCGTCTGCATTCTTCAGCTCTTCCATCGTAAACGGTTCCTCTTTTGTTGGAATTCCATTTGCCTGCGCCAGTTCCAACAAGTGTTTTAGTGTGATTCCCGGAAGGATCAGGTTGTCTCGCGGAGGTGTCTGCAAAACTCCGTCTTTTATAATCAGAATATTGCTGTGTGCACACTCTGTCACTCTGTCTCCTCTGTGGAATACAGTCTCCTGACATCCTTCTTCTATACATTTCTGATAAGCCTGCACGCTTGGAATCAGATTCAGCGTCTTCACGTTGCACATCAGGAATCGAATGTCTTCCATGGAAATCAGCTTCATGGTCTTGTCCATCGGATACAGTTCGCAAGGCACTGTAAATGCCATCAGATTTGGCTTGATATCTGCCGGATAGTTGTGGCTTCTCAGTCCGGTTCCCCGGGAAGCCTGCCAGTACAGCATTCCATGATCCAGTTCGTTGGCATCGATACATTTCTGCAACTCTGTTTCCAGCTCTTCTCTGCTCATCGTGAAGTTGATATCCAGCAGTCTGCAACTGTTATAGAACCGGTCAAAATGATCTTTCTTTCCGAAAATATGGTTGTTTGCAAAGGTTGTTGCATCATAACAGCCATCCCCAAAATATACGGCTCGATCCAACATCGGAATCTTCATTTTCTCCAATGCTCCGATCTCTCCATTGTAATAACCTACCTCTTTCATTGCAGTTTCCTTCTTTCTTTTTCTCTTCTCGCTAAAATTAAAGAGTCTTATTTGTCCCCTTTATATGTAATGATCTTGTATCCGCCCACAAACAGTGTCGGGATCAGGAAGAACAGGATAAATCCGTATGACAACAGGCTGTATCCTTTTTCGATCAACGTGATCACGCCCACTCTGGAAAGCAGCAGTGCTGCTGTTAAGGTAACCACCGTCACCAGACCTCTCTGTGCATCCGTCATCTTTGCTTTTCCTTTTTCTTCCCGTGAAATATCAAAACGGTCAATGATAACATGGATTCCGCCGGTTGCTGTCTCTACCAGCGTCCATCCCATTACGATACTGAACAGTACGATCAGCCAGGTTCCGCCGTTGACACCTTTGATCATCTCTACCCACGGAGTTGTCACATCTGCACCTACCACACTTTCATCCCCATAGTAGCACATCATTGCAAAATAAGACAGGAACCACGGGATTGTGGTCAGAAGTCCGGCAATGATTCCGGAAATCAGTGTCTCTTTTCTCTTCGTCTGACGTTTCAGGGAAAACATACTGGTCGGAATGATCAGAATGTTGTAGGCAATGTAAAGAATCCCGGTCCAGATACAAAGTCCTACCGTCACATGTCCATCGTATGCGCTGGTATCCATATTGGCAAAAACCTGCCCAATATTACTTCCACGTTTTGCCAGCACCAGAATGGTAAACAAAATATATCCCAGATACAGAAGTACCGTCCCGATGGTTTCAAACTTCTCAATAATCTTTTCTCCTTTAAAATTCAGGATACCACACACCACAACGACCACAACAGATCCCAGAATATCCGGGAGTCCTGCCTGTGCAAAAATACTTCCTGTAGTTGCGGCCATAACCGAAATCAGAAGGGTCATGATCAGGATATTCAGCACATCCATTATCGGCCACAGAGGTCCGATCACCTGTTTGATGTAATTTTTATAATCATACACTTTATAAATTCGGCAGATTTCATATGCCAGAAATGCAAACAGTGCGAACCCGACACAGATTGTAACACCTGAAATCCATCCCATTGCTCCAAATTTTGCACCGTATGAGAAAATCTCACGTCCGGTTGCATAGCCTCCGCCGATCAGCATAGACTGTACTAATACTCCTGGAAGCACGTATCTTGCGTAGCCTCCTTCAAAAAATTTCTTCATAATCTTTTCTCTCCTTTAGAATTCCATGTCTTATATTATAATAAGTGGAAAGAACATTTGCCAATAACGTTTTTACATCTTATAATTAACTAAAACTTATTACTAAAAAAGACACCAGATATTTTGTCATTTGCTTAATCACTAAAGAAGATCACTGGATATTTTATCGTATGTTTGACAACAAAAGAAGAGGAGAAAGATTATGAACACACAACAGCTGGATTATTTTATCGCCGTTGCACGGGAGAAAAACTTTACAAAAGCCGCAAAACAATGCTTTATTTCTCAGACTGCCATCTCCTTACAGATCAAGGCACTGGAGAAAAATCTGGGAGTTCAGCTTCTGGAGCGTGATAAGCACCACGTGGAGTTAACCCCTGCCGGAAAGATTTACCTGAAAGAAGCAGAAGAAATTATCAGCAAACTGAGTGAAGCCAGACGGCTCGCTAATATTGCTTCCAGCGGGATAGCCGGAACTCTGACTGTAGGATTTATCCGTGGATACGAGCAGAGTAACATTTCTACTGTTCTTCGAAATTTCCATGAAAATAATCCTAATATTGCCATCCATTTTCTCCGCAGCAATATGAGTACCCTTTATGAGCAACTGGAAAATCAGGAATGTGATATCGCCTACAGTCTGCTTCCCTACTACGGGAAAACTCCGGAAGATATGAATACCTTCTTTCTGGAGAAAATGCCCCTGTATCTGACCATTTATCCCGGACATCCACTGGAAAATCGACAGAATTGTGAATATCGGGATCTGTCCGGGGAGGAATTTATTATCATGCAGCCGGAAGGCCGCCCTCAGGAAGAGACCGAAGAGGTGCTGCTCTGCCATGACCGTGGTGGATTTATCCCCAATATTATCCGCTGGGAACGGGAGATCCAGACCATTCTCATGTCTGTCTCCATCGGACTTGGCGTCGCCACCGTCCCTCAGTATGCCGTTCAGTATTACAAGGATGCGCCCAATCTCCGATTCGTTCCCCTCGTAAAATCTGACGGAACTCCAGAGACACTGGACTTTGGAATCTGCTGGAAAAAGGAAATGGATAATCCTCTGATCTCCACATACCTGGACTGGATTGGTGTGGATTTCCGGTGAAATATGGCTTTCTCTCTGCTTCAGTCCCTTTCCTGAAGCCTGCATTTTCAAACAGCATCAGATGTTACGAAACAATATGATGCATCCGCTCTTCTGCTGTTCCCTCATTATCGCTTAAAGTCTTCCGGTTATAAACCTTTTCCGGGATCTCATCCTGAATAATCTCCAGGCAACGAATCAGAATCGGATTAAATGCTCCGCACTCTCCGTCCTTCATCATTCGGATTGCCTGATTCGACGGAATCCCTTTTCCGTAGGTCCGCTCTGAAACCAGTGCATCATAGGCATCTGCCACAGAAACCACCTGTGCGGCGATTGGAATCATATTACCTTCCATTCCATCTGGATAGCCATTCCCATCAAACCGTTCATGATGCCACCTGCAGATCTTGTATGCCACCTTTACCAGCGGCTCATCCTTGTAAATTTCCAGATTTTTCAAAATCTGTGCACCGATCAGGGTATGCTTCTTCATCTCATTATACTCTTCAGCCGTAAGCGGTCCCGGTTTGTTCAGGATCTTCTCTGAAATTCCGATTTTTCCAATATCATGCAGGGACGATGCCAGTACAATCAGATCTCTTTGCATCGGTGAAATCTGATACTGCTCCGTCTGCTGTTCCAGTTGTTCCAACAACATTTGAGTCAGAATATTGATATGTCTGACATGAGGACCACTTTCACCATTTCTGAATTCTACGATCTGGCTTAAGATATCCACCATAATCTTCTGCCCACGTTCTTTTTCCCTCGCCTGATCCGTCAGGATCTTCATCAACCGTCTCTGTTTTGCGTACAGCTTAATGGTATTGAACACACGGTTGTAAACAATCTGTGCATCAAACGGTCTGCTGATATAATCCGCAACACCCATCTCATACGTCTGCCGAATCGTCGGAATGGAAACTTCTGCCGAAATCACGATGACCGGAATTTCTTCGATCATCCGTCTCTCTTTCATTCGTTTCAAGACACCGAATCCATCCATCACCGGCATTACAATATCCAGAAGCACCAACGAGATGTGTCTTCCTTCCCTCTCCAAGATATCCAGACCTTCCCGTCCGTTGGTCGCTTCGATCATATCGAATTCCTCACACAACATTTCATGGAGAATGATCCGGTTCATCTCTGAGTCATCCACGATCAGGACTTTCTGCCGTTGCTTTTTGCTGCCTGCGTTTTCCTTGAATCCTTCCAACGGTTCCACATGTTTCCACTCGGTCGTGATGGTATTTTTCACGCTTTTCGCCTGATACATCATCTGATCCGCCCGTTTCACTACCTCTTCGATCTTCTGTTTCTTTGCCATAGCAGCACCGATGCTGGCGGACAGCTCAAATCCTTCGATCGCCGGAATCTTTGATTCCTGTAATCTCCGCCGGATCTCTTTTAATTTCTTTTCAAAAATCTCCTCTGCAATCCCCGGCATTACCAGAAGGAACTCGTCTCCACCAAACCGAATCAGAGCATCCGTCTTACGGATCACCGACTTGATCACACGAACCACCGTAATCAGAAACAAATCCCCGATTTCATGTCCAAAGGTGTCATTGGCCAGCTTAAAGTCATCCAGATCCATCATGGCGACTCCGGCTTCCAGCTCTTTCTTTCTTAATTTATCCTCATAATATCTGCGGTTGTACGCCCCGGTCAGTGCATCGATATAAAGCGCATCATATAACGCACTGCGCTCTTCACTTTCCTTCTGCCAGGACTCCTTATTTTTCATCTGCTCTGTATCCAGACGACGAATCATTTTGATCAGACAGACTTCCCCATCAATTTCCGCATAACGAAGCGTTAGCTCCAGAATCTTTTCTCCCGCATATTCCAGCCTTGTTGCCTGATCTTTTTTCTCCAGTACCTCCTGAAAAAACGGATCTTTCTTTCCTTGTTCAGCTTTCTCTATCTTTACATCGTCGTATAATGTACGAAAAAGCTGAATCTGCTGCTTTGCCTGCTCTTTCGACATTCTATAATCCAAATTCATTCCTGTTTTTCCCTCAACCTGACTTTACTTACCCCAGTTTCTGAATCGCGCCGATCGTACGATCGTACTGCTCTTGTACCTTTTCCAGTGCTTCTTCATATCCAACCAGTTCCCGACCTCTCAGAATCTCTGTCAGTTCCCGGCTCACTTCGTACAATGTCTGAAATCCAAGATTCATACAGACTCCTTTCAGTGTATGGGCTCCGCGAAATGCAAGTTCTGCATCCTGCGTCTCGATTCCATCTTTAATCATCTGAAAACTTTTATCATCCAGAAACCGACGGGCAAATTTTTCTACAAACGCTTCACTTCCCAGACGTCCGATCACATCCTGATAATTTCCACCCATCTCCTGATAACATTCCTGTATATTCATAATATTTACCATCCTTTCTGACGCTTCCGGAAATGTACCTGACTTACTCTACTTAATTCGCCTTGAAACTATGAGAAACATGCTTTGCGTAAATCAACCGAAAAAGTTAGCGGAACCATTTGTCGTATCCCTCGAAAATGCGAAGAAAGCCATGCACTAGGCATGGCTCTTTTTCCGTTCAGATTTCTTTGTATTTTTACGGCCAAATTCCATTTCTTTCATCTATTATTATAGAAGATTTACAGAACCGCCGCAAGACAAAAATCCCCTCTACCAAGGTGATTTTATGGCTTTTCTATCTATTTTCCTGTTTCATTTATTTTGCTGGCAACAAAATCCGCACTTTCGTTCCTTCTCCGATCTTACTTTGAATTTCAAGGCTTCCTCCCGCGTCCTCTACTCTCCGCCTGGTATTTATGATCCCGATATGAGACTGACCATCCTGTGGCACCTGACCGGGATCAAAACCCACGCCATTATCTTCCACTTCCACGCAGATTCCCTGTGACGTTTCATAACTTCGGATCCATATGGTTCCTCCTCCTTTTTTGTTGCACACACCATGCTTCACCGCATTTTCTACCATAGTCTGCAAACAAAGTGACGGACATGTAAACGCTTTCCTTTCCAGTTCATAGACAACTTCCAGTTTTCTGCCAAATCGAAGCTTTTCGATATAGAGATAATTTTTCACATGATTCAGTTCCTGCTCGAAAGGAATACTGTCTTTCTGGTTCAGAGAATCCAAATTTGCCCGCAGATACTGGATAAAATGTCCCATCGCTTCCTGCGCCAGGGCTGGGTCCATCTGACAAAGAATCTGGATTGTACTCAACGAATTGTACAGGAAATGCGGCTGAATCTGGCTCAGCATTACGGAAACCTGATTTTGCATCACTGCAAGCTCCAGTCGTGCATTCTCTGCATCCTTTTTCATATTTTCCTGTTGCAGCCAGCGCACCTGTTCTGATTTCACAATCCGGTCCGACAGATATTTTAACAACACCCAGAACTGTACCAATGCAAAACAAAACAGTCCCGTCTGAAAGCTGGTGATCCAAAACGCATTGGTCATATGGTAATTCAACAATTCCACTGTAGTAAACACCGACAAGATCAAACCGGAAATCAGCACATATTCCATCCGTTTTTCCCTGTAAGTATAATACTCCCGAACCAGATGATAACTTCCCACTGCAATCAATGCTACCAGAATCGCTACCATATGTCCCGGCACATCATTAAAAGAAATCACATGCATAGCTCTCAGCACAAAATACAGGCTTGCAAGAATCACCCAGCCTCCAAAAAGCCTGTTGGCAACCCGGACATATTTTTCTGTGCGGAAATAGCTTTTCAGATACATCAAAAGAAAAGTACAGACCAGGATCTGCAACGCAAAATCTACGGTATTGACCGCCCATGCATTGTCAAAAAGCAAGGTAATGTAATCATAATCAATAAACGCAAAGGCCCCACCGGATATTAATAAAAATCCACACGCCAGATACCCTCTCATCTCCACTGCCCGAAAATAATAAAGGCCCAACACCACAAACACCAGTGCCACACCCATAATCAGAAAGAAGCCGCACATCAGGATCCGTCCGATGTTTTCACGAAGCTGTTGTTTCAACAGACCAAAACTGGTTCCATAGCACCATTTGGAAAAGAAATTGTCATACGCTCCTGCATAAGCATTATCCGGATCCTGTTCCAGCCGGATCATCACTTCATCGTCCGGTGTAATCTTCACACCCTCGATCCGTTTCCAGTCCACATATTTCTGTCCGGAACTATGGTAGACCAGTGTGCCGTTGACATAAAGATCCAAATTCAACCGGTAAAGCTGCATCATGATCTCTTTTTCCCGCGGAACTTTTTCCCTGATGTACCCTTTTAGCAGCAAACTTTTTGTCGCCGGAATCTGCGTTTTCCCATCCCGGTATTCCATCCATTCTTCCGAATCTGCCACCTGATACTCTCCAGCAAAATGAAGGTGTCTGACCTGATTGATCTGATCCGTTTCCTCCGGCTTTTCCAGCTCAAAATGTGCAAAAAAGATGCACAGAGATAAAAAGAATAGGAAATAAATCTTTTTCATGTTCCATTCCTCCTCTGTGCGCCTTTTTTACGGGCGTCCCAAGAACCAGATAATCTTCCCCTTGATATCATCGGTCTTTAAAAGTCCGAATTCTCTGGAATCTTTGGACACCTCCCTGTTGTCACCCAGCACAAAAACTTCCTTATCTCCCACCGTCAGCGGATAGGTGACCTCTCCATCCTTTCGTTCCGTAGCCCCAATCGCATCTTTGATCTCTACTTTTTCTCCGTTTACATAGACCTCCCCGCCCTGGATATTGACCGTATCACCGGCAACTGCGATCACACGTTTCACATATTCCGTTCCATCCGGCTGCTTCAGTGCCACGATGTCACCCTGACGAAATTCACTGTTCATTCGTTTGTAAACTACCACATTTTTATCGCGAAGTGTAGGATACATGGAATCTCCATCCACCGTCGAAATCCCCATAAACATGTAAAACAGTAAAATAATCACGGCAATCAGTCCCAGAAACTGGATACTGACGATGATTCGCTGTTTCCGCATTTCTCTGGCTTTTTTTCGTTTCAGTTCCGGATCTACGTCTTCCAGAACTTTCTTCTTAATACTTTCTATTTCCACAAAAACACCCTTCTTCCTGTTTCATGTGTGTTCTTTATATTATATCGCTTTTTTCGACTTATCTCAAATAAATCTGCGGATTTTATTCGACATTTTAGAGCAAAAAAAAGAATGCGGAGCGGGTTCCCCCGTCCGCATTCTTTGTATGTCGGTATTTCTGTACCACGTTGCACACTGTGCAACTCTTTGACTTTCTTATCAGCCAGCGCCCTTTAAGCCTCTGTCTGCTTCTTGGATTCGTCTATGGAATCCTGCGCATAAAGCTCAGACAACTGATCTTCCAGATCTTTTTGTTCATCTTTCAGCTTCGTATTCTTCTTCACAAAGAACACAACCACTACGATCAGAACAATCAATGCAAGAAGGTCTAACCAGCAAAAGCCGAATTTTGTATGTTCAAGTAAATATGACATAACCTTTCCTCCTTTTTAAATCTTACGCATCCTGTTCTGTTCCTGTTTCCTCTCGAATTTCCTGGATTTTTTTATCCAGGTCCTTCTCAAATTCTTCTTCCCGGTTTTTCTGATTGCTGCGGTGAACCAAGATCATTACGACCATCGCGATCAGTGCGATCAATGCCGGTATATCCCAGGAATGAATTCCCAGATTATGCACAAATTCGAAATATGCCATATGCTTTCCCTCCTTTTTTCTTTTCCTGTTACGGTGTCTTAACTTTCTTTCTGTTCCTTAGAAGTCGGTAAACCTCTCTTTGCCAGTTCGGTATCCAGTTCTTCTCTTACTTCAAAAAGTTTCTTCTGCCGTTTCTTCATGTTGTGTGTAAAGTATCCATAAAGGATGGTAGTAATCAACATGATCAGGAAATGAAGGATACAGCACTTGTGGTTCTCCAAGTTCTGATTTGCCAACGGCACATCTCCCTCATCCGGATTCAGTACTTCCTGTACGCTTGCCGCAATATTTCTGGCTCCGTTCGCAATGGTCTGTGGTACCTGCTGAATGGTATTGACTACATTCTGGATAACTCCAGGTGTACCGTCCGTTCCATTATTCTGTGGTGCCGGTGTATTCGGAGTCGTTCCCGGTGTTACCGGAGCGGCTGTAATCGTTAAGGTTCCTGGTACATAGGTGATGGAGTAATTGCCCTGAAGTGCATCTCCTGCCGGCGTAATTGCATATCCGCCAACCGCTTCACCTGCTGTACGACTTAAGGTATAAGTGATTTCCTGGTCATCCGGTCTTGTTGTTCCATCTACTGCCACGGTTTCTACTGCGGTCAGTTCCGGATCTTCTGTTCCGGCTACCTTGGTCTTATCCTCAGCGGTCACTACCAGTTCAAATGGAAGAATCTCCACTGTTCCGGTTGCGATCACTTTGCCTGTATAATTTGCATTTGTAACTCTTGCCAGAATCGTAATGACTCCGTCTGTCACGTTCTTATAGGACTTCAGTTCACTCTCCCAGCTTGCACCGTTGTCGTAACTATACTCTACCTGATCTCCATCGGTCAGTCCTGAGACTGTCAGGCTGTGAGACTGTGCATCATAGGTTCCTCTGTAAGAATCCATGGTTACTGCCAGCTCTGCCGGGCGATCACTCTGGTTAATGGTCAGGATGGAATCCTGATAGGAAATATGATAATTGCCCTGTGTCTCCTCTCCGGTTACATGGATCGGATAGGTTCCTGCATCCTCTCCCGCCTCGCGGCTCATGCCGTATGCGATCTCCTGAGCATCCGGTTTGGTTGTTCCTTCTACTGCTTCTCTGATCTCAGCCTCCAGTGCCGGATCTGCTTCTCCGAAGTTCTTGGACTTCGGCAGTGCGCTGACTACCAGTTCAAACGGAGTAATCTCTACGGTTGCCTGTGTCAGTGCTTCACCCTTGTAATTCGGATTGGTCACACGAACCTTAATGGTTGTCTCTGCCATAACGTTGGTGTACTGGTTCAGGGTCTCTGTCCAGGTTTTTCCTCCGTCGTAGCTATATTCTGCCTTATCTCCATCCGTCAGGCCATTGACCTGAATGGTATGGGCTGTTGCATCATAAACACCCTTGTACGGTGTTGCACTGACAGCCAACTCTTCCGGTCTGTCTGCCGGTGTGATCGTAAAGGTTGCCGGTTCATAAGTGACAGAATAGTTCCCTTGTGCTACAGCTCCTTTTGCCTTTATTGGATAGGAGCCGGCATTTTCTCCTTTGGTACGACTTACCTTGTATACCAGATCATATCCATCATCCGGTTTTGTAGTACCAGGTACGGTTGCACGTTCAACCGCAGTCAGCTTCGGATCTTTTTCTCCAAATACCTTACCACTGTTCTGTGCGGTTACGGTCATCTGGAATGGAAGAATCTCAATCGTTGCTGATTGAAGCAGTTCTCCTGTATAGTTCGGGTTGGTAACTTTGACCTCAACCGTAACCGGTTCGGTCACATTCGTACGAGTCGGAAGTTCATCTACCCATTCGCCACCGTCAATTCTGTACTGTACGGTATCATTGTCCAGGATTCCTGCTACGCTGATACTGTGTGCATTTGCATCATAAACGCCTCTGTAATCTGCAACACTGATGGAATTTACATCACGCGATGCGGTTGTGATGGTGAAAGTTCCAGGTACATAAGATACTCTGTAATTACCCTGAATCTCCTCACCGCTTACAAGGATGCTGTCAGTATAAGTTCCGGCATCTTCCTGGTCTCCACGGCTGACTGTACAAGTAATCTTTTGATCATCCGGTCTTACCGTTCCTTCCGGCAGTACTTCTGTTGCCGTCAGTTCCGGATCCAGGAATCCGTAAATCTTGGAAGCGTCATTTGCCTTCATCGTCAGTTCAAACGGACGAATGATTACAGATCCTGTTGCAGTTGCCTCTCCTACATAATTCGGATTGGTAACTCTTACAACAATCTGAGCCGGAGTCTCTGCCACGTTGGTATACTGCTTCAGCGTATCGCTCCAGGTTGCTCCGCCATCATAACTGTACTCCACCTTGTCTCCAGTTGTGGTTCCGGAAACGGTAATGGTATGTGCCTGTGCATCATAAACTTCATTGTAGCTTCCGACTGTCACATTCAAATCTGCCGGACGCTCAATCGGATTGATCACAAAATCTGCCGGTACATAGGTCACTTTGTAGTTGCCCTGTGTTTCTGCCCCTGTCGGAACAATTGCATTTTCATAAGTTCCGGCTGCTTCTTCATGGCTGCAACTTACACTATAAGTAAGGTCAAATCCATCGTTTGGCTTTGTAGTACCGTCTTTTGTCGGTGCCACGCTTGCCGTCCATACCGGATCTGTCTCTCCAAAGTTCTTGGATGCTGCATTTGCGATTACCGTCATCTCGAACGGTGTAATTTCTACCGTTCCTTCCTTCTCGATCACATTGCTGTAATTCGAGTTGGTCACACGAACCTTGATGGTCGTCTCTGCCATAACGTTGGTGTACTGATTCAGTGTTTCGCTCCAGGTTGTTCCGCCATCATAGCTGTATTCGACTTTGTCTCCATCTGCTGTTCCGTTGACTTCGATGCTATGTGATGCTGCATCATAAACACCTTTGTAGTTCTTAACGGTAATATCTTTCTCGTCACGGGTTGCCTGATTGATCGTGAAGGTTCCAGGTACGTAAGTCACTTTGTAGTTGCCCTGGATCTCATCACCCTTTACAAGAATGCTATCCGGATAAGTTCCGGCTGCCTCCTGGTTGCCACGGCTTACCCTATAATCAATGTTCTGATCATCCGGTCTTGTGGTTCCTGCTTTTGTCACCGTCTCTGTCGCTGTCAGGTTCGGATCTTTCTCTCCAAAGTTCTTGGACTTGTCATCTGCTGTCAGCGTAATCTCAAACGGGTGGATCATAACGTATCCAGGTTCTACTACCGCTCCGGTGTAATTCGGGTTGGTGACTTTGACAAGAATCGGAACCGGTGCTTCTGTGACATCCGTATATTTCTCTAGCTTGCTCTCCCAGGTTGCTCCGCCATCATAACTGTACTCAACCGTATCTCCATCGGTCTTTCCATTGACGGTAATGGTATGTGCCTTTGCGTCGTAATCATTCTCATACGGATCTACGGTAATGCTCAGTTCTGCCGGACGATCACTCTGGTTGATCACAAAGGTTGCGGGTACATAGGTCACTTTGTAGTTGCCCTGTGTTTCTTCACCTGTTGGAATGATTACATTTTCGTACGTTCCGGCTGCTTCCTCATGTTCACAGTTGAAACCATATACAATCTCAACTCCGTCATTCGGTTTCACGGTTCCTGCATTCGTTGGTTCTACGCTTGCGGTCCATGTCGGATCATTCTCCCCAAAGTTCTTGGAAGCCGGATTTGCTGTTACCGTCATTTCAAACGGTGTAATCTCTACGGTTCCTTCCTTCTCGATTACATTGCTGTAATTCGGGTTGGTAACTCTGACTTTGATGGTCGTCTTTGCCATCACATCGGTGTACGGATTCAGTGTTTCGCTCCAGGTTTTTCCACCGTCATAGCTGTATTCCACCTTATCTTCCGGTACGGTTCCATTGACTTTGATGCTGTGTGATGCTGCATCATAGACCCCTTTATAGTTCTTCACTGTGATGTCTTTCTCGTCACGTACTGCCTGATCAATCGTGAAAGTTCCAGGTACGTAAGTCACTTTGTAGTTGCCCTGAATCTCATCACCCTTTACAAGGATGCTGTCTGGATAAGTTCCGGCTGCTTCCTGATTGCCACGGCTTACCTTATAGGTGATCTCCTGATCATCCGGTCTTGTGGTTCCTGCATTTGTGATGCTCTCGGTTGCCGTCAGTTTCGGATCTTTTTCGCCAAATGTCTTGGACTTGTCGTCCGCTGTAATGGTAATTTCGAACGGACGGATCGTAATGGTTCCTGATCCGGTCAGTGTATCGCTGTAGTTCGGGTTGGTCACACGAACTTCCACGGCTTTTCCGTCGATCACATCTTTTTCTTTCGGTGGGGTAGTGGTCCACTCGTTTGAACCTGCTACCTTGTATTCGACCTTATCACCTTCTACGGTTCCATTGACTGTGATGCCATGTTTCTGTGCATCATAGATTTCATCATAACTGGTGACTGTGATTTCTCCCGGATGTTTAATCTGGTTGATTACGAAGGTTGCCGGTACATACGTCACTTCATAATCCTTATGCTCGCCCTGTTCCTTATCACCGGTCGGGATGATTGCATTTTCATAAGTTCCGGCTGCTTCTTTGTGTTCACAGTTGATATCATATGCAATGTCAACTCCGTCATTTGGTTTTACAGCACCTGCATTTTTCGGTGCTACGGTTGCAGTCCATTCCGGATCGTCTGCTCCGAAATCCTTGGATGCCGGATTTGCTGTTACCACCATCTCAAACGGGGTAATCTCAACCGTTGCAGATGCAGTCGCCTCTCCCAGATAATTTGGGTTCGTCACACGAACATCAATGGTCTTTGTACCATCAGTCACATGCTTATATTTCTTCAGTTCGGTTGTCCAGGTCTTACCGCCATCATAGCTGTACTCCACCTGATCGCCTGCTGCCAGTCCATTGACGGTAATGGTATGTTTCTCATTGTCATATACACCGGAGTAATCCACTGCGGAAATTGCCTTGTCGTCCGGGCGAACCGTTCTTCTGATCTCAAAGTCACCGTTCTTATACGTCACTTTGTAGTTGCCCTGAAGTTCCTCTCCACTCGGGATCAGAGTCTTTTCATAAGTTCCGGCATCTTCATGCTTCGGATTTCTGACGATCGCATAATCGATCTTCTGATCATCCGGTCTGACCGTTCCTTCCTTTGTTACAGTTTCGGTTGCTTTAAAGATCGGATCCTCTTCTCCATAGTTCTTGAACATATTGTCTGCCGTGATGGTTACTTCAAATGGAGTAATCTCAATCACACCAGTCTTGTTGATCGCATTTTCATAGTTCGGATTGGTCACACGAACCTGTACGGTCGTATTGGATACATTTCTTCTTACCGGTTTTTCTGTACTCCAATTCTTTCCATCTGTACTGTATTCGACTTTATCCCCCTCTACAGTTCCACTGACTGTGATGGTATGATCTGCTGCATCGTAAACATCGTTGTAGTTCCCTACGGTAATATCCTTCTCATCACGGACTGCTTTGGTGATCTTCAGATCCCCTGGTTCGTAAGTCACACTGTAGTTGCCCTGATCTGCATTTCCTGTAGCTTTAATTACACCCGGATAGTCTCCAACATTTTCAGAGTGTGTATTGTCACAACTTACCGTATAGTCGATCTGATCTCCGTCAAATGTACCCGTTACGGTTGCAGTCAAGTTAAGATCTCCGCAAGACTCTCCGTATACTTTCGATACATTGTCTGCTTTGACTACAACCGGTGCCGGTGTGATGGTTACCGTTCCGGTCTTCACAACATCCTTATAATTCGGATTGCTTACTTTGACCCAAACCTGCGCCGGAGTCTCTTTTACATCTTTATACTTCGGTGCATCTTTTGTCCAGGTCTTGCCATCTGTACTGTACTCGACAGTATCATCCTCCTGGAGATCTGTAACAGAAACTGTGTGCTTGTTCGCATCATAAGTTCCATTGTAATCTTTCACATTAAAGTCTCTTGTTGCCGGGCGGTCGCTCTTGTTGATCACCAAAGTTCCCGGTACATAAGTTACAGTATAGTTTCCCTTATTCTGCGTCTTATCACCAGACGGAACAACCACGCCTTCATAAGTTCCGGCTTTTTCAGAATGATCTTTATAAGTTACATCATACTTGATCTCATAACCGTCATCCGGTTTGTTTTCCGGTCCGACAATTGCTTCCGGTGTCGGATCCTTTTCCCCGTAATTCTTGGATGCATTCTTTGCAGTTACAGTAATCTCAAATGGAGTGATCTTTACCACTGCATCTTTCTGAACACTCTTGTAATTCGGATTGGATACTTTTACATAAACCGTATTCTCTGATACGTTTGTAAAGGTAACATCATTGATATCCTCTGTCCAATTCTCACCGTCTGTACTGTATTTTACCGTATCGTCAACAGCAAGTCCTGTTACGGTTACGGTATGTCCCTGCCCGTCATAGACATTCTCATATCCTGTCACATTGAAGTCCATATCATCCGGACGATCTGCTTTCGTGATTTTCAGATCTGCCGGTACGTAGGTTACTTCATAATTGCCCTGAATCGATGCTCCTGTTGGAACAATGACACCTTTGTAAGTTCCCACATCTTCGGAATGGTCTGTACAAGATACCGTGTATTGAATCGAATCTGTTGCATTGACCAAACCGTCAACGGTTGCCTCGAAGGAGTCCGGACAGGCCTGTCCATACTTCTTGGTATAGTTCTTCGCTGTGACGGTAACCTTTGCCGGGGTTACTTCCAGAGTTCCCGGAGCGGTACTGATGTTATATTTGTTGGTTACATCGGTTGTACCACGCATGATCTTGTAACTTGTGATTACATTGTCGCTGCTTCCCACATTTGTCTGACTACCGGAGACTGTTGCTGTCAGTACATCCCCATCTAACAGAATTCCCTGCGTGTAAGTATAACTGTTTTTTGTCAATTCCTTGCCATTGTAAGACCTACTGTCACTATCCGCAGTTATAACGATTTGTTCCGATGGATAGTTTCTTCTATATGTAACAGTTACCGTCACATCAGAATTGACAACTCGTACATTGACTACAGCCTGATCCGGTGTGTAATCTTCGATCGTCGGTGAAGTTACACTAACAACTTCTCCAGTCGGCACGTCTGTTCTTACATAATCATCGGCAGCCTTTGTTCCGTTTTCATATTGATAATGAATCGTCACATTGTGCTTTTCAATTTCCGGAACACTGATGTATCCATCCAAGTGCCACTGGTTTGTTCCGCTTGGTGCTTCACCGGAGTAATCAGATGCACCATCCGCAACCTTCAGACCGTATCCGGAAGCACTGTAATCAAGACTTCCAAGATTCAGTCCCTGTGCCAGTGTCTTGTTCGGTCCATAATATACGATGGATCCCAATGCACCTACAACTGCAGCTTTGTACTGATTGTAATATGTATTCTGGGATTTCTCGGATGCCAGCGGAAGCACACTGCTGTCGATATCAACATATCCGATCGTGTACCAGCCATCCTTATTCTGTTCCCAGGAGCTGGTATCAAATCCTGCTTCCATCTTTACGTAGACATAAACTCTGGTCTTTCCAGTTGTAGCTGCGTTAGGATTGGTTACGGTTATATTGAAAGTCTCCGTATCCTCCCACCATCCGTAATAGGAATATTTCCAATATGTATGTCTTACAGTAGTACTTCCTACTTTCAAGCCATTCACTAAAACCTTCGAGTTATCATATGCATAAGTGGTCAGACTTGCTACACTCGAATCACCAATTGTCCAATCTCCATGTGATACATTATTCTGATTCGAACTCAGTGTAATACTTTCGCCTACATTCACTTCGTATGAATTATTCGTTGCTGCTCTTCCATCCATCGCGAAAAGAGTAATCGGACTCATGGACTGATTTGCAAACTGAAGAAGCGGATTGTCTGTTGCCGGTTTCTCAGAAGCGTTTGCTTCCTCGGATGTCTTGTCCTCTGCTTTTGCTTCGGTATCCGTTGTCTCTTCAGAAGCTTCTTTCTGATCATCTGCCTGAGCGACATCTTCCTGTGCCTGATCTTTTGCTGCATCATCCTTTGCGACATCTTCTGTATTTTCTGTTGGCGCTGCGTCCGGAGTTGCTTCCTTATATAATATAGAAAGAACCCGTTCGGATGTGATACCATTTACGGAATATGTATACACAGAACCGGATACGCTTTCTGGCTGAATCTGTGTTCCGTTCTGGTCTGTCACCTTCTCTACGGTGTAACCATCTTTTGCAGTGATCTGGAAGTGAAGATTCTCTCCTTCGTTGATCGTTCTGGTGTACAGATTATCTGCTCCAAATACTACATCGGATTTATTTCCGTCATCTCCCCAGATTTGGATCTCTCCACCATCTATGGCAGGTTTCTGGAGCTTTACGTCCACCGTCTGTGCAGCCACTGTTTCCTGCTGTGTTTCCGCAGGGGTCTCAACCGTTGCGGTCTGATTCTGTGTTTCCGCAGGGGTCTCAACCGTCGCGGTCTGATCCTGGGTATCCGGGACCTCCTGTACGGTCACCTCTGCCCCCGACTCATCCTGAGCCGGCACATCAGCAACTGACTGACTTTCCTCCTCATTTTGTGCAGAAACATCTTCTCCGGATGTATTCTGAGATTCTGTTTCGCCTGCGCTTAATTGGGTGCTTAACTGGTAGATTCCGTTAGAGCCCAGCAATGCTACTGCCAGAATCAACGCCAGCCATCGTTTCGCCTTCTTCATGCGCCTTTCCTCCCTTTCTTAAATCATGTTCTATCGACATTTTCGAAAACATTTTGATTAGTCTATATAAATAAAGACGGGAGTTTTTGACAAAACGGCTCACTTTTGGACCATTTTTTTAATATTTTTTGGCTTTTTGTAATTTTGTGTTATACTGGTAATAAATATAGGGCAAAAAGCACCTTCAATTGCGTATTTTACAAGGAGTGACAGGTTATGAAAAAGTTTAATGTATTTAAAGTCATTCAGTTGGCTTTATTGATTTTGATGACAGTGTTCAGTGTAGCACTTCTGATGCAACCCGCTGTCAAGCAGTTTGTCTTTGCTTCTACTCCAGCCACAATTCTTTTCTTTGTAGTCTGGATTATATTATTAGCAAGTTTTATATTTCTTTTGATAGATTTTTCATTGATTGCATCTATCAAGTTAAACTATCACAATCTTTACGGTGTGGCTTATTCGGATCCTTTATCCGGAATCCCGAACCGTTTCAGTTGTGATACCATCATCGAAAAGTATCACGGACAGCCGCTTCCCGAAAATGTCGGCTGTGTTATGATTGATTTTTCCAATCTTCCGAAGATCAATCAGCTTTATGATCACGCCACAGGCAATCAGGTTCTGAAAGATTTTTCAGAGATCCTGTCAATCGCTGCGGTTTCTGTCTGTTTTGTGGGACGTAACGGAGGAAATAAATTTCTGGCAATCTTCGAAGACTGCAGCCCGGACAAGCTCCAGATCTTCTTGGACCGGATTCAGGATCGTGTCACTCAGTACAACCAGGCACCCGGTGCGATTGCGATCGAATACCGAACCGGTATCGCGCGCAACGCTGAGGAGCATCTGGAATATATCACCAAACTGATTTCGACTGCCAATGCCCGCATTTCCGACTCGTCCGTTCCTGCCAATTCTGCTGATACTTCCGTAGAAAGGGGTTAAGTCCATGGAACTCGATTACGAATACCTGGCTCAACTTGTACGCAAAACGCAAAAAGGTGACAGCGACGCATTTGCCGAGCTGTATACTGCCACTTATCAGAAGCAATATCGCTTTGCATACCAGTATGTAAAAGATCCATATCTTGCGCAGGATATTTTGCAGGATGTGTATATTCTGGTACTGAAAAATATCCGAACTTTGAAAAATCCCAGACTGTTCGTCTCCTGGCTTCACCAGATCACTTTCCGAATCTGTTTCGACACATTTAAACGCAAGCAGATTCAGGAAGCAGAGCTGTCCCAGGACAACGGCAGTAACCTTTCTCCGATGGAATCCACATCTGACAACGGTGCCAACGATCCGGAAAAGCATGTCCTGAAACAGGATACCCAGATCCAGATCATGAATGCGATCCAGACTCTGCCGCCACATCTGGCACAGCCACTCATCATGCGGTATTACAACAACATGTCCATCGATGATATCTCCGATGCCATGGATCTGAGCCGCAGCACCATCAAACGTCGAATCCAACAGGCACGTAAGATGCTGGAATCATCACTTAGCTCAGAGAAAGGAGGGATTCACTTTGAGTAAAGAAATGAGTATGGAAAACAGAACTCCGCTTGGCTTTGGCTCTGCTGAGACCGCCCCCAAAGAGATTCCTCCTTTGGATGCGCAGACGGCCAACCAACTTTTGAATAACGTTTTTACTTCCTGTGATATGAAGCCCAGCGTCATTCCTGTCGAGGTACTGGAATCCTGGGGAAATTATAAAAAACCGGTTTTCAATTTCGGACGATTTATCGCTTATATTGGCGTAGTTCTTCTGGTTCTTCTTCCGTTGATGTTCCTTCATCCGACGGTCATTGCCGAGCGAACCAATGTAAAGTCCGCTGCCAACGCGATCTATAAGATCAGGGTACAGACTTTACTCCCGATCGAAAGCGTCAGCGCAGAGTTGGATGGACATCCGGTTCTGATCACCAAATCCGGACCGAAGCAATATTCCGCCGAGATTACCGACAACGGTACTATGACCATTACGGTACACTCCTTCAACGGACAGACTGCTTCCAAGACCTACAAGGTTTCTCACCTGGATACAGAAAAACCGGAATTTATCCGCTCCTATTCCGAAAACGGAATCGTCTATCTGGAAGTACGGGATACCTATTCCGGCATCGACTATGACAACATTTCCGGACTCACACCGGTTTCTTACGACGAAGAAAAGGGACTGATCGCATTTACCATTCCGGAGGCGCCTACCCAGATTACCATTCCTGACCGGGCAGGCAACGAACTGTTATTGCTCCTTTCCCCGGTAACAAATTAACGCAAGATTGATCTTTCGTCTGCAATCCAACTATGCGAAGGGGGCTAAAGTTTTGCCTGGAAATATCCCGGGCATAAAAGGAGATTATTACATGAAACATATGGCTAGAACGGCTATGATTGTCGGACTTCTCGTCCTCTGCTTCGGACTGTTTGTCGGTTGCGGAGACAAGAAAAGTCAGGCAGATCACTCAGGGCCTCCCCGGGATTCTTCCCCGAAAGTTCTGACTCCATCAGCCGATGGAAGTGTCATCTATCAAAACGATACCGCATCCATCGACGCCTCCCATACCGATCAGGGATATGTGATGGTCAGTTACAGTGGTTCCTGTGAAAAAGTAAAATTGCAGATCACCGGTCCCGATCAGAATTGTTATACTTATCTGATCACGGACCGGGCTTCTTATGTTGCCTTTCCTCTGACCGCCGGAAACGGCAGCTATTCTGTTCAGGTCCTGGAAAATGTAGGCGGAGACTCTTACGTCATTTCTCTGGAGCAGGCCATTGACGTCTCTCTGGAAAATGAATTTCTCCCCTTCCTGTACCCGAATCAGTATGTCAGCTTTACCGCGGATTCCAAAGCTGTGGCCAAGGGTTCCAAACTGGCAGAAGACACCTGGACCGATCTGGAAGTGGTGCAAAATATTTACGACTATGTAATCAAAAACATTTCTTATGATACAGATAAAGCATCCAATGTTTCCTATGGATATTTGCCAAATGTAGATGAAACTCTGGAAAGCGGTACCGGCATCTGCTTTGACTATGCCGCACTTATGACTGCCATGCTTCGCTCCCAGAATATCCCGACCAAACTGGAAGTCGGCTATTCCGGGGAAGCCTACCACGCCTGGATCAGCACTTATGTAGATGATAAAGGCTGGATTGATAATATCATTGAATTTGACGGAAACTCCTGGCAACTCTTAGATCCGACGCTGGCTGCCAGCAACGACAAAGAAACCGTCAAAGAGTATGTAGGCGACGGAAGCAACTATATTGTAAAATATACCTATTAACTATCTGGGCTTATCCGGGTTATATATGTTTTGAAAGGAGACACATTCATGACGTCAGAGAAACATCTTCCCCCTCTTTCCAATGCGGAGACTTCTGCCTTCTGTTCACAGATGGCGATGATTCTTCGTTCGGGGATTTCTTCCATCGAAGGAATTTCAATTCTTCTGGAAGATTCCACCGATTCCGGGGAAACAGAATTATTACAGCAGATCAACCAGACCCTTTTAGAAACCGGACGACTGGATCAGGCTTTGGATGCCACCGGCGCTTTTCCGTCCTACATGGTACAGATGACCCGTCTCGGTGAAGAATCGGGGCAATTGGACAATGTCATGAATTCTCTTGCTCTATACTACGAAAAAGAAGCCTCATTAAATCAGGCAATCAAAAACGCAGTGACTTATCCGTTTCTCATGATCCTTATGATGATTCTGGTGATTCTGGTTCTCTTAACCAAGGTCATGCCGGTCTTTCAACAGGTCTTCCGGCAACTGGGAACGGAAATGTCCGGTCTTTCTCTGGCTGTCCTGAATCTGGGCATGTTCCTGAACCGTCACACTGCCGTCTGCATTGCAGTTCTTCTGCTTCTTGCTTTCGGTTTCCTGGCATTATTTAAAACCAAAGGAGGTCACAACATTTTACGCAGCATTTCCCGTTCTTTTCCGGGAATGCGCACACTTTATCAGTGCATGGCTGCCAGACGTTTTGCCAGTGGTATGGCACTGACTTTAAGCAGCGGACTGACTCCACTGGAATGTCTCCGGTTAAGCCAGGGACTGATCGAAGACCCGGATTTCAGTGCACAGTTACAGCAATGTGAAAGCGCAGTTGATGAAGGAGAAAACCTCTGTGACACTCTGCTGAACCACCACATTTTCTCCGGTCTTTACGCAAAAATGGCTTCCATAGCCTCCCGCACCGGAGTCCTGGATGAAGTCATGGAAAAGATTGCGGTCCAGTATGAAGAAGACATCGATACCCGGCTTTCTCAGTTTCTTGGAGCCATTGAACCGACGTTGGTGATCATCCTGTCCGTGATCGTGGGAATCATCCTGTTATCGGTTATGCTTCCTCTGATCAGCATTATGGCCGGGCTGTAAAATCCAGAAACCACTTTGTGTGTCAGAAACGAAAAAATTTCTTTAAAAACATATTTCACAAAAAACGAAAGGATTGGATATATGTCTCAGCGATTTATTTCCAATAAAAGAACTTCATATAGAAGAAACTTTGTTCTTTCCTGTCTTTTCTTTTTCCTGATCCTCTCTGTCTTTTTCCTGGGGACTTCTTCTCTTCAGAAAAGAGTAGATAAGGAAGGAATTTCCACTCTGCAGGATGCAGTAACCCGGAGTATCACCCGTTGTTATGCAGAGGAAGGTTCCTATCCGGAAACACTGGATTATCTGAAAGAACATTATGGCCTGACTTACGATGAATCCAGATATTATGTCGATTATCAACCGCTCGGATCCAATATTATGCCGGATATCACCATCATTCAGAAACAGCAGAAAGGGGGCCATTGATCTTGCGTTTTCATTCTTCCAAAGATCATGCCATTCATCTGGCATTTCCAGTGGCTGTCCTTTTTGTATTCGCAGCTTCTGCCCTGATGGTTCTGATCTTATCTGCTCATGTATATTCCACCCAAACGGTACGTGCAACCGAGAACTATCAGACTTCCACACCACTTGCCTACCTGACCGAAAAGGTCCGGCAAAATGATGTTGCCGACAGTATTTCCATCGAAGAACTTTCCGGGATTTCCTGTCTGGCGCTTAGAGGATCGTCCGACGATATTTCCTACACCACATACCTGTATACGTACGATGGCTGGCTGAGAGAGCTTTTGGTCCGGGATGGCACGAAAGTCTCACCGGAAACCGGAAAAAAGATCATTGAAGCCAGTGATTTTTCCATCGAAGAACTTTCAAACGAGCTTTATCGTCTGACGATTACCGATACATCCGGAGAGATTCACACCCGGATTTTGTCAGAAAGGAGCCGCTCATGACGCGTCACAGCCAACAGCAATCCCGTTTATTTTTACTGGAGATCACTCTGGCGATTCTGTTTTTCTCGCTGGCCAGCGCGGTCTGCCTTCGCTGCTTTGCCAAATCTCATATTTTAAGCACGCAGGCAGCTGAGCTCAATCAGGCCGTCTCCCAGTCTGAAAATATTGCCGAACTTTTACGTTCTCTTCCGGAAAATGATCGAAAAGATGCTCAAAAGATTTCAAACGTGTTACAATTGGAATATCCAGCTGTGAATTTTTCGGCTACTGATACAGCTACTGATATGGATACCGATATAGATACAGAGATCGATTCAGCGCAAAAAAGTTGGGGATCCTGGAGCCTCTATTTTGACTCAGACTGGAACAGCTGCCAGCAGGCACAGGCTGTTTACCAGATTCAAATTCAGACTTTCTGCGAAGATTCCGTAATTCTTTTTCACTTAAACGCAGAATCCGTTTCCAGTTCCCTGGATTCATCCGACAGCATTTACCAGCTTGACTTAAAGCTTTCCGCAAAGGATTTTTAGATATGAATACAAATCATTCCTCTTATCAGCAACAAAAATTTTCCGTCACAAACATCGGTTCTGTCACATTAATGATGATTTTTATTGTGTTGTGCATGATTACTTTTGCTGCACTTTCTCTGTCTTCTGCGTCCTATGACTGGCGCTCTGCAAAGAAATCAGCAGGCCATACCACAGCTTATTATCAGGCATCCAATCAGGCAGAAACCATTCTTTCGGACATTGATCAGATGTTGACAGACTGTCGATCTGCCTCCAACGGCAACGCGCTCCGTTCTTCTGATCCTTCCTACTATTATCAACAGGTAAAAATTTCCTGTGAAAAATGGAAAGAACCGGTTCTCTCCTTCCATGATGATGCCAATGTAGCCGATCCTTCCGTTTCCTCACTTCCGACCATTTCCTATCAGGTTTCCATCAGCGATAGCCAGGTATTGCAGGTCGTTCTCTCTCTTTTGAACCCTTATGAGACACAGGCTGCCGCCGAAAGCACGGATTCCGATTCTTTTTACCGCATTACGGCCTGGCAGGTACTCTCTACCAAAGAGTGGAATGGAGATAATTCTTTGAAACTGATGCAACCATAATTTTTTATATGAGCCATATTCCCTAAGGAGGTTTCGCTTTTATGAATTTAAACACCAAACAACTTCTGGAACAGGCCGTTGATGCCAGTGCATCCGACATATTCATTGTTGCCGGACTTCCTGTTTCTATGCGACATAACGGACAGATTGTACGGGAAGACGGACCCATCCTGAAGCCAGACGACACCAGTGCCGTCATCGAGCAGATTTATCAGTTAGCCGGTCATCGGGATCTCTCCACACTGGAACAGCACGGAGATGATGATTTCTCTTTTGCAGTTCCCGGACTCTCCCGTTTTCGTGTCAGTGCGTACAAACAGCGCGGCTCTCTTTCTGCCGTTATCCGGATTATTTCTTTCACGTTACCGGATTATAAAGCACTCGGCATTCCGGAAAATGTGATTGATTTTGCCAACCTTTCCAAAGGAATGGTTCTGGTTACAGGTCCTGCCGGCATCGGAAAATCTACAACTCTTGCCTGTATGATCAACCACATCAATCAGAATTATCAGAAACACATCATTACACTGGAAGATCCATTGGAATTTCTCCACCGGCACAACAAGAGTATTGTCAGCCAGCGTGAGATCAATGTAGATACGGAAAGCTATGTCACCGCACTCCGCGCATCTTTGCGCCAGAGTCCGGACGTCATTCTTCTGGGTGAAATGCGGGATTATGAGACGATGCAGGTTGCAATGACGGCTGCTGAAACCGGTCATCTGATCTTTTCCACCCTCCATACCATCGGAGCTGCCAATACCATCGACCGAATCATCGACGTCTTTCCACCGAATCAGCAACAGCAGATCGCAGTTCAACTTTCCATGGTTCTGCAGGCGGTTATTTCCCAGCAACTGGTCCCGACTGTAGACGGCGACATGACTCCCGCCTTCGAGATCATGACTGTTACCCCTGCGATTCGTAATATGATCCGGGATAACAAAATTCCTCAAATTGACGGACTGATCTACTCCTCCGCCAGTCAGGAACTGATTTCCATGGATGCAAGCCTTCTGAAACTATATCAGGCAGGCCGGATCACACAGGAAACTGCTTTGACATACGCTTCCAACGCAGATATGTTAAAGCGTCGTCTGAAATAAAGCAACCTTGAAATCCATAATTATATACTTCATTACATTAGGAAAGGAGATCTCTCATGTCTAAACCATTACATGTATTACTTCTCAACGGAAGTCCCCGTGCAAACGGCAACACTTCCATTGCCCTGAAGGAACTTGAAAACATCTTCCACACCCAGGGTGTAGAAACCGAAACCGTTTTACTTGGCAACCAAGATATACGAGGATGCATCGCCTGTTATTCCTGTAAGAAAAACGGAAAATGTATTTTCGATGATATCGTCAACGAACTGGCCCCAAAATTTGAAGCCTCCGATGGGCTGGTTATCGCAAGTCCGGTCTACTTTGCTTCCGCAAATGCTACCCTGATTGCCTGTCTTGACCGCCTCTTTTACAGCACCTCTTTCGACAAGACCATGAAAGTCGGTGCCAGCGTTGTCTGTGCAAGAAGAGGTGGATGCTCTGCTGCTTTTGATGAACTGAACAAGTTCTTCACCGTATCCAATATGCCGGTTGTATCCAGCCAGTACTGGAACAGTGTCCACGGAAGAGATATGGGGGAAGCCGTTATGGACGAAGAAGGCCTTCAGACCATGCGTACCCTGGCCAATAATATGACCTTCCTGATGAAGAGCATCGCCCTCGGCAAAGAAGCTTACGGACTGCCGGAGAAAGAACCGACGATTCATATGAACTTTGTACGTTAAAATGATTATCCGCTTGCCGATGATATCTGACAAATATCCGTCAGAAAAATTTTAGCCCTGCACATGGCAGGGCTATTTTTAGAATACTGTTCACTTATATGAACATTTATGAGGATGATGTGTTTTGGACATTATTGGGAACATAGTATCTACCAACCTTTCTAACAATGTTAAAAATCAGCTTATTCAAGGCTGAAATGTTAAAATATTTTACTGAAATGTATAGCACTTTTATCAAGCCAAAGGTATAATAGAGTAGAGTTATTATCGCAGAGTGGCTTTCTCTACGACTTTATATGCGTAACCATCAAAAATATGAACGTTTACGAGATAACTCAATCCGCATACTAAATCCCGAAAACATGTGATCCATGTTTTCGGTGATTACGGCCAGATGAATTATCGCAGTACATCTGCTTTGAGAGGGGGAATACATGCATTTCACCTGTCCGATTTACCAGCTATCAGACATGATAAATAAAAAAAGGAGTAAAAAAGATGAAGCAAAAAAGACTTAAAACCGCGCTTGCCAGTCTGCTTGTCCTATCCATGTTCTTTAGCGCGCACTCTATCGCTTTCGCCGCAGAAAGTGAAGATGTCACTGCATCAACAGAACAGACGAATGATACGACGCCTTCAACATCTGTTCCGGATAAAACAGATGTCACCAAAGAGACAGACTCCACAGGCAATTCTGATACAATTGCAAACGACGGCAATGAGACCACAGAGTCGCATAACGAGAGTATCACACCCGCAACTGATGATGCAGAGAGTGTTGTCACCCCATTAACTGCCAATGCCATAACCGGAAATTGTGGTGCAACCGAAAATGATCACGTAACATGGACATTGGAACAGAACAATGAGGATAACAACAATCCGACTTACACGTTAACAATTTCCGGTAACGGCGCTATTGCAGATTATACGACAAATGCCGGAAATGCCAGTGCAACCCAGCCATGGAAAAGCTATAAAAATGACATTACGAAAATCGTAATCGAAAATGATGTCTCAAGAATCGGAAATTTTGCATTCAATGGACTGACATCCGTCAGCAGCCTTTCTATTTCAAAGAGTGTAACAGAAATCGGCACTTGGTCCATCGATGTATCTGGTATCAATGAGTTTCAAGTAGAATCCGGGAATCCTTCTTTTAAACTCATCGACGGAGTCCTCTTCTCTGCTGACGGAACAACATTGATCGCATACCCTTGCGGGAAAGAAGAAGTAGCCACCTATACCGTTCCGGATGGCACTGAAACCATTTCGAATGGTGCATTTACCGGCTGTAAAATAAAAGAGCTCACTTTCTCAGATAGCGTTATCAACGTAGGAACCTGGATGTTCGGATCAAACTCAACCATTGAAGCCGTTCACTTTGGAACCGGAATCCAAAGTATCGGACAAGGTGTCTTTAACGGAACAGCTTCCCTGAAAACGGTTACATTCCCGGAAAAAGTTTCTGACCTTTCGATCAGCATACAAGCCTTCCAGGGTACAGGAATTACTGAATTAACCTTGCCTTCCGGAGTCAAAGAAGTGGGCTCTCAAGCCTTTAAAAACTGCAAATCACTGAAAACCCTCAACTTTTTAGGCAGTAGCGCAGGATTAACGATGGGTGCACAGACCTTTCAGAATAATACTTCCTTAAAATCTGTCATTTTACCAGAAGGTATTTCTGGCATAGCTACCCAGGGCTTTGCTACCTGTCCTTCTCTTACTGAGGTCAGCTTTAGAGGTTCCTCCAATAATCTTGTAATCGGTGGTCAGGCCTTCAGTGGTTGTAGCGGTCTGTCGAGCATTACATTGCCAGAAGGTATAAAAGAGATCGGTGGTTCTGCTTTTTCAGGATTAAGTAATTTAACAGAGGTAAACTTTCCACAAACTGTTTCTGCTGAAGGATTGCAAATCGACAACGCTGCTTTCTCAAACACAGGACTGACATCGCTGTCATTACCTATGAATGTAACCTCTTTAGGCGCTTCTTGCTTTAATGGCTGCACACAACTTTCAACCATAGAATGGGCTGCCCCGGCAAAGAATGCAACGATTAATTCCTATGTATTTCTTGGTAGTAACCAAGTCAAACGTTTAGTCATTCCAGAAGGTGTAGTAAAACTGGATTCTCAGGCTATTGGTCAAATGTCCGGCCTGAAATATATCAAACTTCCTTCTACTTTAAGTACCTTAAATCAATTCTCACTGCATGTCCTGCGCTCCTTAGAAGTGCTTGATATGTCCGCAGTAACAACATGTGAGAATTTCTCTAAAACAGCTGGCACACAGGAATATCAGTGGTTGAATGCATCTCCAAAGATTATCTATCTTTCAAATACTGATATGGAGAAAGCTGTTGCCAACCGTAAATACAATGCTTCTATCGCTGTTGTTAACGGTGGAACTTTCCCAGAAGACACAGACTTTACAACGGATCATCTTGCCACCCCAACAAAGGCTAATTACAAATTCCTAGGTTGGTATGAGAATGCTGATTGTACCGGTACCCCGGCAACCACTCTGAAAACCAATCAAACATATTACGCCGGCTGGGAAGCAAAGGCGGCAAGCACAATTTCTTTCAATGATAATTTTGTCCTCAACATGACTTACAACGGCAGCGAATACACTGTAGATACGGATAACTATACCGTTACAGGAGATCAACGAGTCGTTACCTTTGCTTATCAGATAAAAAATGAAAATGGTGAATGGACCGATATTCCTTCTGCGCCTGTTTCCGCTGGAGAATACCGTGTAAAAGCCATTGTAAAAGCAAATGATACCTATGCAAGCGCTGAGACAGATTGGAAAGAATTCTCAATTCTTAAGGCAGATCCGACTTATGAAGTACCAACCGGTTTAACCGCAATGGCCGGACAGGTCCTGAAAGACGTCACTCTTCCGAATGGCTTCACATGGCAGGATGACGCAGATACCACTTCTGTCGGAAATGCCGGTACAAATACGTTCAAGGTGACTTATACACCAGAAGATACCGACAATTACAACGTTGTAAAAGACATCGAAATTACTTTGACTGTTTCTCTCAAAGCAGAGGTTATCAATGCAGCTCCTGTAATCACAGCAAATGACAAGACACTGACTGTAGGGGACACTTTTGATGCAAAGGCTGATGTTACAGCGAAAGACGCTGAGGATGGAGATCTCACCCAAAAGATTGAAGTGATCAACAACACCGTAGACACTTCAAAAGCCGGTTCTTATGAAGTAACCTACAAGGTAACCGACAGCCAGGGTGCCTCCGTCACCAAAACAATCACCGTTACTGTCAAGGCAAAAGATACCCTGAAGCCAACGCCGGACCGCAAAAACAATCCGTCTGGTCCGTCTACAGATAAAAATAAGAATTCAAAAGCATCCCAGACCGCCAAAACAACGTCTAATCACGTGAAAACTGGCGATACAACAAATGTAACTTTCTGGGTTCTGTTGACTTTCTTGTCCTGTGGGCTGTTCGTTCTCATCATTGGAACTAAGAAAAAGAACGCAATCAAAAAATAGTCCTTCTGAGATAGGACATAAGATTTAAAACATAAAGGATATGTAGCAAGTATGATAAATGTCGTTACTGCTACATATCCTTTTTTAGAACTTCTTCCCGGTCGAAATCTGGTCATTTTTTCATAAATCAGGCTTATCTTCGCTTATCTTTTATGCAATTTCTCCATATTTTCTCCATTCAAAGATTGACTTTTAGTCATTTTCAGTGTATAGTATTCTCATATCTAAAATGACCGTAGGTCATTTTACCAAAAAGTCTATTCAGTATTATCACCGGAATGTATTTCATAGATCATCCTCTTCTTTTAGCACTCCCCCTGATACCTGATCTCTGGATTCATTCCGAATCTATCTAGGAAAGGAATGAATTCACTATGGTAAATTTCGGAAAGAAAGTTGTAAAGTACAGAATACTGATCCTGATTCTCAGTATCCTGCTACTGATTCCTGCCACTCTCGGCTACCTGCATACCCGAGTCAATTATGACGTACTGACCTATCTTCCAGACGATATTGAGACGATGCAGGGACAGGATATTCTGGTCAATGATTTCAATACCGGCGCCTTCTCCATGTTTATCGTGGACGGCATGGAAGACAAAGATGTGGCTGCCTTAAAAGCGAAGATTGAAGACGTCGATCATGTAGAACGTGTCCTCTGGTATGACTCTGTTGCCGATATCAGAGTCCCCAGAAGCATGCTGCCGGACAAATTGTATGATGTCTTTAATTCCGACACCGGAACGATGATGGCCATCTTCTTTGACGAGGGAACTTCCGCTGACGGAACCATGGATGCCATCGCTGAAATCCGCTCCCTTGCCGGAAAACAATGTTTCTTAAGCGGAATGTCCGCTGTTGTAACCGATACCAAAAACCTGGCCGAGAAAGAGACTCCGGTTTATGTCCTGATTGCAGTCATTCTTGCAGTCATCGTCCTGGCCGTAACCATGAACTCTTTCTTCGTTCCACTGTTGTTTATGCTCAGTATCGGTATTGCCATCATTTACAATCTGGGCAGCAACTATTTCCTCGGAGAAATTTCTTACATCACAAAAGCTCTGGCCGCCGTTCTTCAATTAGGTGTCACTTTGGACTATTCCATTTTCCTGATGCACAGCTACGAAGAACAGCAGATTCGCTATGAGGGAGACAAACACCGCGCCATGGCTCATGCCATTTCCCAAACATTTTCCTCGATCCTGGGAAGTTCCATTACCACCATCGCCGGATTTATCGCTCTTTGCTTTATGACCTTTACTCTGGGTATGGATATCGGAATTGTTATGGTCAAAGGCGTCATCCTTGGCGTACTCGCCTGTGTTACGATTCTTCCGTCCATGATTCTGTGCTGTGACAAGCTGATCGAGAAAACGAAACATAAACCATTCCTGCCGGATATCGGACGTTTATCTGACAAAGTTACCAAACGCTACAAGATCTACGTGATTCTGTTCCTGATCTTGTTGTTCCCGGCTATTTATGGCAACAACCATACACAGGTCTACTACAACCTGGACGAAACGCTCCCGAAAGATTTGCCAAGTATTATTGCAAATGAGAAATTAAAAGAAGACTACGACATGAACACGACCCATATGATTCTGGTAGACAGTTCCGTCCCCTCCTCTGCTACGCGGAAAATGTTAAAGGAAATGGATCAAGTAGACGGTGTCAAATGGGCATTGGGTCTGGATTCCATGATTGGATCCAATATTCCAGAAGACATGATCCCGGATTCTGTGACGGAAGCACTGAAAAATGAGGACTATCAGTTAGTTTTGGTCAATTCCGAATACAAGGTGGCCACCGATAAGTTAAACGCTCAAATCAAAGAACTGAATCAGATTCTCCACTCCTACGACGAGGGCGGTATGTTGATCGGCGAAGGTCCTTTGACCGCAGACCTGATCGACATTACCGATAAGGATTTCAAGACGGTCAGTGCCGTTTCCATCGGCATTATTTTCCTGATCATCCTAATCCTGTTTAAATCGATTTCCCTGCCGGTGATTCTGGTCAGCGTCATTGAATTTGCAATTTTCATCAATATGGGAATCCCCTATTATATGGGTACTAAGCTGCCCTTCGTGGCTTCCATTGTCATCGGTACGATCCAACTTGGTTCCACCGTAGATTATGCGATCCTAATGACCACACGCTACAAACGAGAGCGGAATCATGGTGCAGAGAAATACGACGCCATCACCACTGCCCACCGTGTATCAGCACAATCCATCATGGTCAGTGCCTTGAGTTTCTTTGCAGCAACGATCGGCGTCGGCGTTTACTCCAACATCGATATGATCAGCTCGCTCTGTATCCTGATGGCGCGTGGGGCCCTGATCAGTATGGTCGTGGTCATCTTTGTCCTGCCTTCCGTCTTTATGGTATTTGACAAGGTGATCGTAAAGACTAGCAAGGGATTTTTACCGAAGTAAGAATCGAAAACGCAAAGTGTACCAAAGAGTACTACTCTTTGGTACATCATAAGACAAAAAGCAGCCTGTAAAACAATTCCATCGAAGATACCGCTGTCCGTTACCATGACTCTGATAGCTGGCCAGCTCATCCGCCTGTCGCTATGTGGTTTAATTATGGAATTCTGAATGATTTTATGAAAGAATGGATTCTCAGAAAAGAAGATCTGAAATCCGGTGTGATTACCAGAGATGAGTATTTTGAATGGAAAATCAACTGGCCACAGACCTGCGACGATTGTGGGAAACATGAACCTAAAAGGGAATGGCGATCTGCAAATGCAAAACTGCGCGATACTTAAATAGCCCGCTATTAGAGGAAATTTAAAAGTTGCCGTCTGTGTCTAGTTATTTAACAGGAAGAGGAAGAATATATTTTCTCGCCCCTCCCATTGAACTGTGCGTACGGGTCCCTTATACAGATCTACAGCTTATATTCCAACTTTAACTATGGTGTTGTGAAGTTCAATCAACTTTCAGCATCCGATACCCCACGCCAATGTGTGTTTGGATATATTGTGGAGAGTTCGGTTCTTTCTCGATTTTTTTACGAAGTGTTGCCATAAACACACGAAGGGAAGCAATATCATTATTCCAACTATTTCCCCAAATGCTTTGCGTAAGGAAAGTATGGGTCAGAACTTTTCCTATATTTCTTGTCAACAGGCAAAGCAACTTATATTCAATAGGTGTTAAATGCAACTCTTCTTCATTCAAATAAGCACAACCTGCAGCATAATCTACACGAAGTTTTCCGTTTACAAAAACAACCGCTTCGGCAGGGGATACTTTTTGCATCATCGATAACCTTCTTTGCGTGACTCGTAGTCTGGCAAGCAGTTCCTCAACAGAAAATGGCTTTGTTAAATAATCATCTGCGCCAGCATCCAACGCATCAATTTTATCGGTATCTTCACTGCGAGCACTGATTACAATAATTGGCACATTTGACCAAGTACGGATTTTTTTAATAATCTCAACACCGTCTATATCAGGAAGTCCTAAATCAAGTAAAACAATGTCAGGATTGTGTGAAGATGTTTCTAAAATTGCCGATTGACCATCGGGTGCCGTCAGATATCGGTATTCGTGCGTTTTTAAGGTTGTTGTAATTAAATTTCTGACAGATTTGTCATCTTCTACAACTAATATTAGTGACTTATTCATATACTTTGACCTCCCCTGCCGGTAATGTAAATGTAAATACTGTTCCGTGCGGCAGATTATCTGAAACAGTAAGTTCTCCGCCGTGGGCGTTAATAATGGACTTGCACAAAGATAATCCGAGTCCTAAACTTCGGCGGCTGTCTGCAATTTGATTTGCACCGCTATAGAACATGTCGAATATCCGTGGCTTTATTTCGTCAGCAATTCCGTTCCCGTCATCCGATATAGATACGATTGCTTGTTTTCCCCGCTTTTCTGTCCGAATAACAATATGAGAGTTTTTAGGTGTATATTTGATAGCATTATCAACAATATTGATGATTACCTGAACAATAAGCTTTGCATCCATTTTTGCAAGAAGAAATTCTTCTTTGCTTTCAACGGAAATATGATGTTCTTCACTCTTTCGGTTAATATGATGTAACGCTTCTGTGATCACGTCATCCATCAAATCTTCCGTTATACGGAGATTCAACCGTCCTTCTTCAATCCGGGTTACAGCCAGCAAGTTTTCTACAAGGTTAATCAGCCACATGGAATCATCATAAATATCCATGTACAGCTGCTTTTTTGTATCATTATCAAAGGAATCACCGTTGGACAAAAGATTGCTGGCATTACCGGAAATGGATGTCAGCGGTGTCCTCAAATCATGTGAAATAGCACGCAGCAGGTTTGCTCGCAACTGTTCATTTTTTGCAAGAATGGCCGCCTCCTGTTTCTCACGGGCATTTTTCTCATTTTCCAAAGCCAGGGCACATTCTCCGAGAATGGATAGTAGAATACTGTTTTCAAATGGATCAAGAGGTATTTCCCCCATCACGATTCCAATAACTCCATATACCATACTGCTGCGAACAGCAAGGTACAGGCATTTTGCATTGGAAAGCGTTCCTGTTGTAGCTCCGGCACGTTTATTGTTTTTCAATACCCAGCCGGCAACGGCCTTTTCATTTTCGGAAATACACGATTCCAAATTTTCTTCAGTTACAGAAAAAATATGCGGCGTATCCAACACTTCTCCATCAGCTAAATAAAAAACGATATCTTTTCCCAAGAGTTTAATGAGCTGATTTGAAGTTGCAGATACAATTTCATTTTTATCTTTTGCCTGTTGCAATAGCTGGTTTGTATCAAATAACACTTTGGTACGGTAAGCAGATTGTGCCACCTGTTTTGCTTGGTTTTTAATCCGTATAGCAAGAGAACCGGTTAAAAATGCCGCCAACAACATGATAATAAAGGTAACAGGATAACCCTGATCATACGCCTGCAAGGTAAATTGAGGTTCCGTAAACAGGAAATTAAAGACCAAAACACTTACAATCGAGGAAATTAGGCTGTATATCTGATGTTTCGTGATGACAGCGGTGACAAGAACACCTAAAACAAAAACAGTAATGATATTTGCTTCGTCAAATCCAAATTTCTGGAAAATCATTCCGACTAGACTGGATAAAATCAGAATCGCAGTAGATTTTAATGTATCAGTGACAGAGAATACGATATGGTTCTTTTTCCTGCCCCCTCTTAACTGATACACTGCCGCATTAGAAACCGTATCCGGAATAATATGCACATCCAGATTAGGGGCATAATCAATCAATTTTTCTGTCAGGGTCGGTTTGCTGAGCAAATGCCGTTTTGTAGCAGAACTACGTCCGATCACAATCTTTGACACACCGGACAAACGAGTAAATTCCGCAATCTGAAACGGAACATCTTCTCCGTAAACTGTTTCTATTTTTGCCCCAAGCTGCTCAGCAAGACGAATATTTGAACGCAGGCGTTTTACATTTTCCTCGCTCATCACCGAAAAATCTGGGGTTTCTACAAATAGAGCCGTAAACTCCCCTTTAAAAGCAGAAGCCATTTTTGCGGCGGTACGGATAATTTTCGCATTGGATGGAGAAGAAGATAGACATACAAGAATATGTTCGCCTGTGTGATAATCTCCATGATTTTTTATGCGGATATTTTCTGTGAGGATATTCACCCGGTCCGCACATCGCCGCAGTGAAATCTCCCGGAGAGCTGTCAAATTTTCTATTGTAAAAAAATTTTCTACTGCCTGTTTTGCCTGTGTCTGTCTGTATACATTTCCTGTATTCAAACGGTTGATCAAATCCTGTGGTTCAATATCTATTAATTCAACCTGATCTGCATTATCAAAAACAGAATCCGGGATGCGTTCCCGTACAACAATTTCCGTAATGGATGCAACTGTATCACAAAGGCTTTCAATATGCTGAACATTGACAGTCGTATAGACATCAATCCCTGCATTCAAAAGTTCCTTAATGTCCTGATACCGTTTTGCATGACGGCATCCTTCGGCATTCGTATGCGCAAGTTCATCTACAAGGATAAGCTGTGGTTTTCTTTTCAACGCCATGCCAATGTCGAATTCGTCCAGTATCATACCATTATAAAAAACTTTTCTTGTAGGAAGAACTTCTAAGCCATTCAAAAGAGCTGCTGTTTTGGGACGTGCGTGGGGTTCTACATAACCGGCTACCACGTCAATTCCCTGCTGTTTTTCCATATGAGCTGCTTCTAACATGGCATAGGTTTTACCCACACCAGCTGCATATCCGAAAAAGATTTTCAAATGTCCTTTATTACGGTTTTCTTCATCAGCTTGGATTTCCTTTAATAACTGATCCAGATTGTGTCTGCTTTCACTCATACGGTCATCTCCTTGTACAAAAACATTATATAGAATGATACGTAAATTTCAGAAAAGCATTTTAGCACTGACATTAAAATCGCGTAAAGATTATACCACCTTTTCTTCTTTTTTTCCATTCGGGCGTGTAGCCGAAAGCAGAAAGCGCTCCGAAAAATCACGCAATTTTTCGACAAATAGACCCTTCATACAATTAAAGTCATTTTGCCATATCACTCTCGCTGGTTTCTCAATCGTGTTGATGGGATGTACCGCAATGTCTGTAGAGCCTGGAGTAATGACACTTTGCTTTATTTGAAGGGATAAGGAACAATACTCCTCTTTCAAAATATCGTTGGAATTTTCTATGATAAAGCCAAAATCAAGTTTATTATTTCCCAGCCCATTTATTATTTCACTTACAGAACCGTAGAACAGGTTCAGCTCATAGTTTGGGTATTCGCTTGAAAATTGTTCTAATAGATCTGCAATAGAATCTATGATTGCAGGTGTTTCAAATCCAATCCTGAGCTTAGAATCTGAAATAAGTTTTTGGGATTGATTTTCCTCGAGAAATTTATCCAGCTTTTCCATAAGAAAATAACCATAAATAAATGCTGCCAATACCACTATAAGTAAAACAAAGTCTTTCATATCACCAACTTCTTTCAAAAATTAAATATGAAAACATTTTTGAATATGTTTCGTCTCCCCAAGAACAAGCATGGTACTGTCCTTTAACAACTGCGTATCGGAACTTATTTTCAAATTCATAATATCATTTGTTTTCAGCGCCATAATATTGATGTTATATTTTTTTCGTATATCCAACTGACCGATTGTTTTTCCTATCCATTCTCCCGGTATAGATATTTCAAAAATTGCATGTTCTTCATCTAGTTCTATGTAATCGAAAATATGATCAGCACTATAACGGATTGCAACCCAATCGGCAAGCTGCCTTTCGGGATAAACAATTTCATCTGCGCCGTTCCGTAAAAGAAATTTTGCATGAACATCACGAGCGGCACGAGACACCACCATTCTTGCACCGAGTTCCTTCAAAAGGGACGTTACTTCCAATGAATTCTGAAAGTTATCTCCGATAGCCACAATACAAACATCAAAATTCCCAACACCAAGCGAACTTAAAAAATCCTCATTCGTCGCATCCCCAATCTGAGCGTTAGTTACAAAGGGAAGTACAGCATCAACTCGAGTATCTTCTTTATCTACCGCCATCACCTGATGATGCAATTCATCTAATTTTATAGCAATATGCCGTCCGAATCTTCCCAGACCGATAAGTAATATTGATTTCATTTTTTTATTCTCCTTAACCTACTGTAATTTTTTCCTGAGGATATTTTGAACCGTTAGGCTTTTTTTCAGAAATGGTAGCAAAAATCAAGGTCAATCCTCCCACTCTGCCAAAAAACATCAGGCAAATCAAGATTATATGGGAAACAAGCCCTAGGTCAGGAGTTATTCCCAACGATAACCCTACCGTCCCGATTGCCGACGCCGTCTCAAACAAAGCGGTCATAAGTGGAATATCTTCTGTGCTGCTAATTACCATTCCTCCGACAAGGAATAAAACGATATACATCAAAAAAATCGTAGCTGCATTTCTGATAGTGCCATCCGGAATTTGTCTGCCAAAAAAATGGGTGTGTTCCTTTTTTCTAAATACAGATAATGCAGATGAAACGAGAACTGCAAGAGTTGTCGTTTTCATACCACCTGCAGTGGAACCAGGCGAGCCACCGATGAGCATCAGCATAATGATAAGCATTTGCCCGACTTCACTGAATAAAGTCAAATCTGCCGTATTGAATCCTGCTGTTCTCGGCGTAACGGATTGAAACAAAGAAACCCATACCCTTTCTGTAAGAGGCACATTTGAAAACTCAAAATAAAAAAAGTAAAGAGCCGGTAAGAATATCAATATTCCTGTTACCATAAAAATCACCTTGCTTTGCATCCGATATTTTTTTAAATGCCATTTATGATTCTTTATATCCTCCCAGGTAAGGAATCCAATACCTCCTGCAACAATCAGCATCATAATTACAAGATTTACAATCGGCTGTACAGAATAAGAGGTCAACGAGGAAAAAGGGGTTCTTATACCGATTAGATCAAATCCTGCATTGCAAAAAGCAGAAATAGAATGGAACAGTGAATACCATATTCCTTTCCAAAACCCAAAGTCCCTGCAAAAAACAGGGGCTAAAAGAACCGCACCAATGATTTCGATAAAAATAGTAGTCCGAATAATAAATTGCGTTCTCCGCACAATACCACCCACCGTTGGAGCCGAAATTGCCTCTTGCATGGTACTTCGCTGCATCAACCCGATTTTGCGTCCGGAAACAACAGCAATCGCAATCGCAATCGTAATAATTCCCATACCTCCGATTTGAATCAGCAGTAAAATAACTCCTTGGCCAAATAAAGACCAGTAGGTTGCCGTATCTTTAATAACCAGTCCCGTCACACAAACCGCAGAAGTTGCGGTAAACAAAGCATCCAAAAAAGAGGTATACTGACCGCTTTTTGTAGCAATCGGCAGCATCAAAAGCAGACTGCCTAAGAGAATCACGGATAAAAACCCTAAACTAATCACTTGAAATGATGTTATATGTCGATGTCTTGATCTGTTTGTCTGTTGCATAACTATATCCCCATAATCTTAATTTCTTTTTTATATTGCCTTTATTCTATCTTTCTTTGTATTAAATGGGCGTAAGTAAGTTTGTTTTGAAATTAAGATTGTATAAAGATGAGCTGAAGTCCGAAATCTTTTGCTCATCTTTTGAGAGCACTCATTACAGGATACCGTCCAACATCAAATTGACTTTCAGAACATTTACTGTTTTCTCTCCAAAAACACCTAAAAATCTACTGTCGGTGCATTTTTCAATAATAGCTCTGACTTTTTCTTCACTCATATTATTTGCTTTTGCAATTCTTGTCATCTGATATTTAGCCGCCGCAGGGAAGATATGCGGATCAAGTCCGCTGCCGGAACAGGTCACAAGTTCAGCCGGAATGGCTGTTTCCTCCATATCGGGATTTGCCTTACGAAGCATCTGCACCCGCTTGGCAACCAAATCTTCAAATTCCTCACTTGCAGGAGAAAGATTGGATGGAACTGCATACATCAGCCTTTTACCGTTTTCATCTTTGTAAGTGGATACGTCAATATTCATAATGCGTCCCCACATATGCGCTTCATCGGTATATTTCTGTCCTAAAAGTTCGCAGCCATATTTTTTGCCATCCACTTCTATAATACTTCCGTTGGCTTTGTCAGGGAAAATAAGCTATGCAATTTCCGTCACAATGCCCGTATAAACTACGCCACAAATCACAGTAAAAATCAAAAAGATAATTGCTGACTTCGGCAATACATTTTTTAATATTTTCATCACAGATCCCCCTTATGCCAACCCAAACAACACTAACAGCATATCAATCAATTTTACAAAGATAAATGGAGCAATCAGACCACCCAAACTAATGGCAAAATATTTTGCTACATCGTTTGCAATAGAAAAGGTTGTCAAACTGCCCCTCGTCATCAAAAGCTGTTTACCGATGTGGACAATATCAATCAGCTTTGTAGGTGAGGAATCCAAATCCACCATATTACCGGCTTCCTTCGCCGCCTGTGTTCCTGTATTCATCGCAACTGCCACATCCGCCTGCGCCAGCGCCGGAGCGTCGTTTGTTCCGTCGCCGGTCATAGCCACCAGATGTCCCTTGGCCTGAAAATCACGAATCATAGCTAACTTGCCTTCCGGTGTTGCTTCGGCCAGAAAATCATCTACACCAGCTTCGGCTGCAATTGCAGCGGCAGTCATTGGATTATCACCCGTAATCATAATCGTTTTGATACCCATTTTCCTAAGGTCGGCAAATTTTTCCTTTACCCCTTGTTTGATAATATCTTTCAAATGAATCACACCAAGGATTTTATGATTCTTTGCAACAACAAGAGGTGTTCCGCCTTGTTTGGCTATATCCTGCACAATACGGTCACATTAGTCTGAATAGATACCTTCTGCACGTGTGATATAGGGTTCAAATCCTTGTTATCCATTCTTTAGTGTCAACCCTCTCAAGTAGACCAGTTTCCACTCGGCTATTTGCAGGCATCAAAAAAGGACTTTCCGCAAGACTTCATATATCTTTTAACGATAGTCTTTGAGAAAGTCCTTTGTTCTCTACACTTTATTTACTTGTTAGGGTTCACCTTTGACATCAAAACTACCGTCTCAAGTGTAGATAACTTTTCCAAGGAAACCATATGCTCATCCGATTTCTCCTTGTCCAAAGAAATTCCCTTGATTTGTGCTACTTCCTTGCCTTCTTTTATAATCGGTACCGGAAACTGAAACTTAATATTCTGAATCCAATTTCCATCTTCCCGTCTTTCCGGGAATATATCAATGCGTTCAATAAATGCCTGCATGAACTGTTTCTTTTCTGCATCCGTACATTCTGAATACACTTCATTAAAAGCACCTAAAAATCCGTATATGCTGTCTGCATCAATCTGATTTTTCTTAAGCTCATAAATCTGAGACTTCAGTTCTGTCATTGTTTCTTCCACTTCATCTATTCTATCATATTGAGCATCCAATCGTCTCTGCAAATCTACTATTTTTTTATCGTAATGGGTATCTGTAACATCCAGATTATCCATCTGCTGTTCAAGGCGTGTTTTAATAGTCTCTGCCTGATGAAGACTTGCATTTAACACAGATAACTGCTTTTCCAGGTCCGTCGTGTCAACAGTTGCTCCTATTTTATCCTGAATGGCATCCTTGAATTTTCCTTCTTTTGTCATTGCTGTAATCAGCTTTGCAAGCATATCATCAATCTGTGTCTGCTCGATGTTACGTCGGAACGTACACTTGTGCCCGGTAGCATTCACGGTATTCTTACAATAATAGTAATATCTGGTCTTGTTATCTTTTCGCCCTGCTTTAGCAATATTTCCATACATTCCTTTTCCACAGCAAGGACATTTTAATATCCCAGACAAAATATGTGCATGTTCCGGATCATGAATTTTTTCACGCTTGTAATTATTTTTTGAACGCTTTTCCTGTGCAAGTTCCCAGTCTTCCTCGGCAATAATTGCTTCATGAACTCCCTCATAAACAGGGAAATCTGATTGCTCCACTACATGAGTTTCATTACGGGTTCCTGTTTTCTTCTCTGTACGCCTGCGTCCATATGCTATCTTCCCCATATATACCGGGTTATCAATTATCTTCTTGATAAAGCTGGCCGAGAACCCCGGTATTGTTCCATTCTGACGCAGCTTCTTTGTATATCCATGATTGTTCAGATAATTTGCCACGCCATTGATTCCATCATTGGTATGAATATACCGATCAAAAATCATTTGAATAATTTCCACTTCATCCTCTGCAATAACAAGTTCTCCATTTTCCAGCTTATATCCATAAGGTGCAAATCCACCGTTCCATTTTCCTTCTCTGGCTTTTTGCTCACGTCCAGCCATCGTCTGTACTCTTATGTTCTCACGTTCCATCTCTGCTACAGCAGCAATAATAGATATAAGCAGTTTACCGGCTTCTTTTGAGCTGTCAATTCCGTCTTCTACACAGATAAGATTCACACCATAATCCTGCATAAGCTGTAAAGAGCTGAGCACATCTGCTGCATTTCTGCCAAATCGCGATAATTTAAATACAAGGACGAAATCAACTCCGTCCTTGCCATCTTCAATATCATTCAGCATCCGCATAAATTCCTGGCGGCCTTTTATATTCTTACCGGAATGTCCTTCATCAGAATATTCTCCTACAATCTCCATATCTTGAAATTCTGCATATTTTCTTAGCTTGTCCTTCTGTGCATCAAGACTATAGCCATCAACCTGAATAGCTGTAGATACACGAGTATATATGTAACATCTTGTTTTCTTCTTCAATAGTCTCACACTCCTATTTTGGTAATACTAATGGCGAATTTTTCAATAATCCTGCAACAACAGAGTTGTATTTGGCTGTTCCATAATCCTCAACGATGCTTGTTATTCTAGCCCCGGCATCCTTGGAAGAAGCGCCACACAGAAAGACTCTCTCATCCGCCGTTCCATAATCCAACACGATAAACCGATCATGAAATATGCCGCCAGTCTTCTTCATTGACAGTTTTACAGTTGGATATTCCTTACAGAAATCCGTATATTCTATGTTGTGAAGTTTATTATTTCCAACATTGTCACTGAATAAAATAATATTTACTCCTGTCGGAGAATTCTTAAGATGTACCAGCGTTCTTAAACCAATGTAATTATCAACCACATATATTGATGACTTTGCCTGCCTGTAAATAGACTCGTAAACCTCATCCGCACTACTAAATTTTGCATTAAACATAAGCCACTTTTCATCATCATCTGAAATAAAACTATTCATCATATCCGCAAGTTCAGATTTCGTCACTACATCCTTCAAGCCTTCTGCGACATCAGAAATCTGTTTTTCAAGAGATATCATATCAGAATTGATTTTACTAATTTCAATTCTGTTGTTAGCATTCTCCATACTTAACTGAAGTAATTCTCTCTGTCCGATTAAATCACGATTTTCTAATATGTAATCTTTCATTCTTTTGAAGGTTCTTATTAATGCCTTACTCTGTTTAACAGCCAATGGCCCTTTTAAAACAGTCATCAGCATATATAATCCTTGCTCTGTAAATACATGAGGATTATAGCGGCTTTTTGAACTTATATTTGCGGTACAATTTTTGTACCGCAAATCTTCTAATTCCTCATCCGTCAGTTCAAACATAAAATCTTCATCAAATTTCTCAATATTATTTTTTACCTGTCTATTAAATCCCTTCGTATCATAGCCATATATCTCTGCTAAATCAGCATCCAACAATACCCTTTTACCTCTAATTTCATAGAGTTTTTCTTTTAAGTATTCTTCAGTTACTTCTATTACTGTAACATCAATTTCCTTCTTTTTATCTTCTGGCATAAAACTCCTCCGTTCATTTTTTGTCCGAAAGCATCATATCTGACCATTTTGCTGATGCCAGTAAAATGGTCTAGTGTTCTGTTTTGGTGATTTTGTCATAATACGCTTTATACCTGTAAATCGTTCTCTCGCTGACATTATTACGCTTTGCAATCTCTATCATAGTCATACCGTTCTCATAGCAAGCGACAAAATCATTGTAAATAGCCATCCATTTTGCATTGTGCTTCTGCCTTCCGCTTAATTTACGATTTTTATAATATTCCAATTCTTCGCGTAACTCGGCGTTTTCATTTTCTAATTCTTCAATTCTTTTTAATGCTTCCTCGAGTGTTATAACCTTCTCCACTTCATTGTTCCTCCGTTCATGTCATTTTCGTTTTGTCTGTATTATATATTGCTAATTAGTATTAGTCAATTTGATTTTGTCATACAAGAGCGCTTTTCATATTCATCATGTGAATAAAATACCGCTGATACCTTTTGCAAGCTATGTCTTTCCATATACTCTCTGCCTGAATATTCCTAATCCACTCGTTTAGATTCCATTTTTGTTTTAAAGCCGGTCCATATTTTAGAATCAGGGATGTTATTACATCTGCACATCTCTCAAAAGCTGCATTCTCTTTTGCATCTTCATAATACTTCTTTCTCATTGCTGCTCCCCTTTCCGAACATAATTTGTTTTGGCAGCCAATTTGAATTATCTGCTTTGAGCAAATCATAAACATAAATCTTATTCGGTCTTCCCAAGCCCTGGTGTCTTCGGTAGATCAAGCCATGCTCCTCCAGCTCCTTCAACATTTTGTTAACCTTCTTGTTTCCCAAATTCATCAGGTTCATAATTTCTTCGATTGTAAAAATGATATAGGTAATTCCATATTCATCACGCCATGCGTCTCCATTGGAGTCTGACAGGCACTTGCGATCCAGAAGTATTCCATATAATACTTTTGTCGCATTCGTCATGTCTCTGAACATGTCTTCCTTAAAAAATCTCTTAGGTATCCTGTAAAACTTATAATCAAAAGTTACATTTTCCATTGTCTTATCCTCTCTTTCATTCCTAATTTCGCTACTTGGCAAGCAGTGCATTTGTGCACACAAAATGCATTTTTAGCTTGTTGGGGAAATGCCCCAATCCCCTAAAACCATGAAAATAAATTTTCACGGAGCTACGCCTATCGGCTTTGTCATACTGATATATTTCCAACATTTCATAAATTTTTCACTCCTTCCATTCCTGATTTATGAAATTATTTTCTCAGATTTTCTATGCCGATTCGGTATATCCAAGATGCTGGAAAATTTTTCTTTTTGTGATTTTTTCTAATATTATGGACAAGACAGGTAAAGAATTGCTATTTATCTCATAGCAATATCATGGTAATCTATCTGTATCTTTAAAAACGAGGAAAATACTATGCATACAAAACTTACCATACCAGAAAGACTGAAAGATTTGAGAGTCTCAGAAAAAAGAATGTCGTTGCAGGAGTTATCCGATGCTACCGGTATCCCTAGCTCCACGCTTGGCAATTATGAAAAAGATGAAAATATAGATATGTCGCTCAGCAATCTTATAACGCTTTCAAATTTTTACAACGTAAGCACAGATTACCTTCTTTGCCGGACAGAATTACGGCAACATAAAAATCAGTCAGTATCTGATCTGCACCTAAATGACGATGCCATACAAATACTGACTGATAAAAAATATAACCCTCGATTATTATCTGAATTACTCACACATGAAAATTTCAAAAAATTCATGACTGACCTGGAAATCTATATTGATGGATTTAACGATAAGGGACTTCAGATAGCGAATGCTTTTCTTGATGTGATGAGATGCAAATTAACAGAGTTTGGTGCCGATTCCACCGATACATTTGCAAATGTATTTGATAATTCACACATTGAGTCAGAACAATATTATATGAATATTCTGTCAGCAGACCTAAAACCGATTGTCGCTGACCTACGAAATACTCATATGAAAGATAGCAATACCGCCAGCGACATGACTATCAAAGTATGGTCAAAAATATCATTGATGACTTTACATCTCAAATACCTACTACCGCAGATGGCGATACAGAGTCATCAAATGATGCTTATATAAATGGTCTTTTGCTTCTTTTCTGCAAAAATCTGGAGATGAAAGTCACTCAGCTTTCTGTGGAAGAAAAGCAGACATTAAAAGAAATATTCTCCCGTTCTAAGCCTGCAAAGGAGCATCGGAAGTTGAGACGGCGGAATCCGAAATTGTAAATCATTCAGTTCAAAACAAGCCACAGTGGATTATATCCAATGTGGCTTGCTCCCTATGACTACTTCTTCGCAGAAATCTATCAGTTGTTGCAACATCCTCTCATGGTCACGCTGATAGTGCAGAATCATCTATTTTGAAATAACTACAACAACAATTGCAGCTCTTTTGTCATAACTGAATTTTTCTTATTCGATAACGCCATCTGTGTCAAAGATGTGATCGAGCTCGTCTGTATTTATTGCATGAGATACTTTATCCCGAACAGCTGTTTTAGACATATCTAATCTCTTAAACTTGTGATTTCCAGCAGCATCTTTGCTCATACGAATAAGCTGAATTCTTCCCACACCCGGATTCTTTTTTGCGTAATCTGCGAATCCCTTCGCTTTTCCGAGATTATCCTTAAAGTCAGGATTATGTGGTTCAAGAATATCAACAACATACCCGAGGACACGATCTTTTCTTACTATAATGAAATCAGGATAAGTAGGCTTTATTTCACCATCAATTTCATAAGGAATACAAAGTGCCCATGAGCCTCTGGAAGGATTCCGAATCCAACAGACAAAGTCTTCTCGTTTTTCTTCCTCTTCAATGACTCCTGCTTCCCAAGTATTTAATTTCATAGTTGCTACACCGGTTATGTCGCTGACGAAAAGATGATTTCTATATTCTTTTCCCCCCACTTCATGTGGCACCTGAATAGTCTCAGGCAAACGGAAATTATGTTTGCTAACAGAATCACCATCTGAAACAATGCTGTCGTAATCTTTACGAATTTTTTCAGAGTCGATTGTAGCAATATATCTGCGATAATCATCATTCAATCCGTGAAAGCGAATCTCTGCATAAGAATGTAAACGGTTCATGCACTCTTCGTCAGCGACAAAAAGAATAACATCAACTTTAAATGCCGTTAGGTCAGACATATCCATATACTTGTTACCATATGCCATGCCGATGCCTTCTCGCCCGAGCTTTACATCAGCAATCCTAAATTGTCTCTCTATATCAGAATCTGTCGTTGTGAACAAGTCATGCACCGAATAATTGTCCACAGTCTCTCCAAAGGCATCAAAGATTTGAGTCGCCAGCTTAAACTGTTTAACCTGCTGAACAAGGTCATCATATTTTCCTTCTGTCTTAAGACCTTCCACATAATTGTGAATCATCTCAACGATTTCATCCTGAACTTCTCGAATTGCCTCACGATGTAATTTAGACATCGTAAGTAAATGTGCCATCCTATACAACGATTTCAGATAATCATTGATTCGAAGTGCTCTGATGTTATAAGAAAGAAGTCCTGCATCGTTTATAAATTTCATAACATCTTCACGATTAAACATATCTTCCGCTACAGAGGTATTTTGCTGATCCGTTTTGGAACTTTCCACAATGTTACTTCTGAGTGGTGATTCTATGTCAGAAGTCTGTGACATAGTCAATCCAGACTGAACAAGAGCTGTTGTATCAGTGGTCTGTTGCATCTGATTCTGTCTCGATGTATATGCTAGTTGTTCCTGCACTCCAGTAATTTGAGGATACGTCGTAGGAACGATATCACCAGTTGGCTTTGTTGTTACTATATCAGTCTGCCGCTCAGATATTGTCTGACCGGAAAATACATCAAACAACGTCATCTGTCCCGGAGTCTGCTGCACTTCTTTTTTCTTCTGTGGTCTAACAGTCAATGTTTCAAATTTCTTTCCAGATAAGGATTCACCATAAATATCGGTCGGAATATCTCCACCTTCCGTACTCTGCAAGGCTTCTACAACATCCCTAACTGTATCTTCATTGAAGTACGGCAAATAGAGATGTACATCGTTCAAAACATCGTCCACCTGAATATGCATCTGCATTGGTGTTCTGACCATTCGCCCGAGAAGCTGTGCAATATATGTAGCATCGTTTGCATGTTTAAAGGACATCATTGTTTCTGCTCGCGGACAATCCCAGCCAGTTGAAAGATTTTCTTTAAAGAACACTACGCGAATGTTTCTATCTTCAGCAATATTGGAAGGCTCCTCATAACGCACATCAAGCTCATTGACGTTCAGTGTTGCTGCTGTGCTACCAAAGGTATGAACAACTTGACCGCTTTCTAGCTTGAATCCTGTCCGTTCCTCTATCTTTGCAATACAGTCATCTAGATTTGTGTCAGTTAGAGCATCTCCCGTTCCATTCAAAACCTGAATGATTAAAATTGGATTTACATAGGCATAGTGTTGCTCAAAGCAATACTGCGTCCAATGTTCCCACTTTTCCTTCCAATCATCTGCAGCTGCTTGCAGAATAGCCATATCATTATTGACCGCCCCTTCTTCCGGATAAGTGATAACAATCCTGTCCTTTAAAAGTCCAGAAGCACGCACTTCATCCGTTGTCACTATTGATTTATGAATTGTAGAGGACGTGCCCTCGACCAATGCATTGAATCTCTGCGTGGTAGCAGACATACCGATAACTACCGGCATTGGAGGAATTCCATCATCTTCACTCCCCTTAATAAATTTCTGCATTATAGTTGTTGCTCTGCTGGCTTCGCGTCCTTGCATACCACGGTGTGCTTCGTCAATGATAAAATACAGTCGGTCGCTTTTCTCCCAAACGGTATTTGCAAGAGTCTGCCAAATCGTATAAGTACGCCCATCGCCATTTTTCGTGAGTTTAGAAGTAACCGATAATTTCTGTGTATTCAGAAAATAAACATGACCATCCTCAAATACCTCTTTATCAAAGGATTCCTCAGAAATCGTAACGCACTGCGACAACTTAATCTTATCAGCCTTGGAGTCGATCTTCTGCTTCGACTGCTCGTTCAGCTGAGGCGAATCCGAAAGCCAGACTATAATTGCATTCGGTTGCTCCATATACTGTTCATCGCCGAAAAGAACAGCCTCAATCAGCGCAGACATGATGATGGTCTTTCCAGCTCCGGTTGGTGCAGTGAAAGAAACCACCTGTGGTGCATGTGTTCTGTGATAGCTACCCATTGCTTCCGCAGTCTTCATGCGGATATCAGCAAGAGCTCTCTTCTGAAAAGGGAATAATTCTATTCTCATGTTTACCTCCCCGTATTGATTCTGAAATTATCCAGATAATCTCTATAAAGCTGATAGCAGTCTTTGTCATCGTAAGAACGAATCATCGACCGATATGCCGTTTCTGAATCCGTTACAATGAAAATTGTCTGGATCTCTGGATTACGTCTTAATTCCGCATCAAATTCAAAATAGTATATCTCATCCATCAAAACAGCCATCTTATTCTGCGGCAAGATCAGCATATTCGAGAGATCATCATTTTCAAGAGCCGGGCACCTACCAATGGCTCCTCCCTTCATCCAGAGCACCGGAAGCAGTTCTCGGAACTGTCTGCCAAGGGCAACAGAGGTTTTATCTAGAAAACCTAATTTAAAGTATTCGCAGTTTGCCTTGAATCCGTCCTTCATTGGCATCACTACTGGCGACTGTATTAATATAGGTTCGAACATACCCTTGATTCTTGCCTTGAGGCTCTTAAAAATTCTATTATTAGATGTAATAATGTAAAAGTCTGTTATATGATCCATGGAATGGAAGTTGATTATTACAAGAAACTGTTTCAAACAATCGGAAATATCATAGAATTGATTGAAAAGGATGATATACCAAAGTATCTGCTTTTTCTGGAAAATGCATTTCCATACATGGATAACTATAACTACCACAAAGGTATGAATGGAATCATTCAGGAATTGAAATGTCTATTAAAAACAAAAAGTATTGGCAACGACTCTGACCGGGCATTATTACTGGATTTTCAGGCAACTCTTGAAACCAAACCTGAAAAAGCAATAAAACTGGAAAAAGATGCACTTGCCCAGATAGAAACTATTACTGTTGACAATGCTCGCCTTGTTTCCAACCTTCATGCCAATCTCGGTGGACTTTACCGCATGAACGGTCATCCCGATCTTGCAAGAGAACACATGGAAAAAAGTATCTCACTGCTTGACCAATTTAACCTGCTTCATATAAATGACAGCATACCTCAGATTGCCAATTATGCAATGTTCCTGACAGAACAGCAGAAACCCGAAAGAGGAATCTCCGAATTGCAAAAATTATCCGGCATCATCAAGGAATACCATTCCGATCACTGTCTGGATTATGCCAAAGTACAGGAAACCCTTGGAACCATTTATCTGATGACCGCCAAATCTTCCGCAAGCCAAAACACATTTTAAAAGAGCTTTCAAAATATATGAAAAGATCTGGGCTGATGAACCAGAAATGATTAAAGCAAAATATCAGGAAATCCAAGAGTTATATCCACAGGTTGGTTTCTTTCTTGGACAACAGCTATCAGACTTTTTAACAAAACAGACATAATTTTACGGCGGACATAATTGTCCGCCGTCAGACTGTAGACAAAGTCCAGCAATTGCTGGGCTTTTCTACTTTTAGAACCGTTTTTCTGGTATAATAAATATCAAAAGGCGGTGTTTTTTATGATGGCTAAAAATACAGATAAAAAAAGAGAACAAATGCTTATGTTTTGCATGGATGACATGGTTCCTCAAAACCATATGCTTCGTCTGATTGATAAAGCAATTGACTGGACATTTATCTATGACCTGGTTGAAGATAAATATTGTTTAGATAATGGTCGTCCAAGCATGGATCCGTTGATGCTGATAAAAATACCTATGATTCAATATCTCTATGGAATCAAAAGTATGAGACAGACAATGAAAGAGATCGAAGTCAATGTTGCTTACCGCTGGTTTCTTGGATTAGATATGCTGGATCCGGTCCCGCATTTTTCAACATTTGGAAAAAACTATACCCGCCGATTTAAAGATACGGATCTTTTTGAGCAGATCTTTTCGAAGATTCTTGAAGACTGTATGAAATATAAACTTGTTGACACAGAGCAGATATTTGTGGATGCAACGCATGTAAAAGCATGTGCCAACAGTAAAAAAATGAGAAAACGAGTTGCCCGTGAACAGACACTCTGGTACGAAGAAGAATTAAATAAAGAGATTGAGAAAGACCGGATTGCGCATGACAAAAAGCCGTTAAAAGATAAGAAACCGCCCAAACCTCCTCAGTCTGGAAATGGGGGTGTTGATTCCGAAACCGCAGAAGAAGTCGTTTCGAAGGATGTAAAAACACAAAAATGCAGTATCACTGATCCAGAAAGCGGATGGTTCCATAAAGGAGAACACAAACATGTTTTTGCTTATGCCGTAGAAACAGCTTGTGATAAGCATGGATGGATTCTTGGCTATAGTGTACATCCGGGGAACGAACACAACAGCAGAACATTCAAAACGCTGTATGATAAACTTAAGATATATCAACCAGAAATGATCGTTGCAGATGCCGGATACAAAACACCAGCAATTGCGCATTTATTATTAGAAGATGGAATTAAACCTTTATTGCCGTATAAACGTCCAATGACGAAAGATGGATTCTTCAAGAAATATGAGTACGCTTATGATGAGTATTATGATTGTTATATATGCCCTGAAAATAGAGTCCTGACCTATCACACCACTAACAGAGATGGGTATCGAGAATATAAAAGCTGTGGACTATTTTGCGAAAACTGTCCGCAGATATCCCAATGTACGGAAAGCAAAGAACATACCAAAGTGATCATGCGCCATGTATGGGAAGAATATATGGAAAAAGCAGAAGATATCAGGCACGGATTAGGAAATAAACAAATTTATCAGCTGAGGAAAGAAACCATAGAAAGAATCTTTGGAACAGCCAAAGAGCAGCATGGTTTTCGATATACGCAATACATAGGAAAAGCACGGATGGAAATGAAAGCCGGGCTTACCTTTGCGTGCATGAATTTGAAAAAACTGGCAAAGATACTGGAACTCAGAGATAAGATTAAGTCTGGTATTTCTTGTATTTTTAAGAATGAGTCGAAATATTGGTTGTATAATGAGAAATGGTGCTGGGAATGAATCGAGAGTGTGAAACTTTGGACCTGTTGACAAACTAGAGAGAAATGGCTTTCTGTATGGTATACTTATTATATCAATTGCAAGAGGTCGTTATTTATGATGGGAAAACAAAGCGGACAAATCCAGATGGTAATTCTTGACATAGATTCTATGATCCCAGAAGATCATCTTCTGAGACGGATTAAAAACTGTGTAAATTTTGATTTTATATACGAAAAGGCAGCCCCCTATTATTCCCATGTTGGCAGAAAATCTATCGATCCTGTTGTTCTGATAAAAATGCTGCTGATTGGTTATCTTTATGGGATCAAATCAGAGCGGAGACTTGAAGAGGAAGTATCTCTTAACCTTGCTTACCGCTGGTTTTGTGGAATTGATCTTATGTATAGAGTACCGGATCACTCAACGTTTAGCCAGAATAGAAAAAGACGTTTTCAAGAGGCCGGCATATTCCGGGAAATTTTTAATGAGATCGTACTGAAGTGTATAGAGCTTGGGATCGTATCGGGAGAAACTGGTGTTGCTGATGGTTCATTCCTTCCGTCCAATGTGTCCTGGGAAAGCCGCTATGAGGCGGTTGAGACGGTCCAACGTTCCACTGTAAAATATATGGAAGAATTGGAAGCAGAGCTTTCATTCATGCCTGGTTATAAAGAACCGGAAAATGTAAAAAAAGAGAAAGAATCTTTAAAAAGCCGGACAGATCCAGAGTGTGGTTATATCCACCAGGCTCGTAAAAAGGGGCTGGGTTATCTGACGGAGATGACAGTGGATACCAGGCATGGCATTATTACGGGGGTGGACTGTTATCCAGCTAACCAGAGGGAAAGTGATATTATCCTGGACCATTTGAAAGGACAGTCTTGTAAATATCAGGAAATTGGATTAGATGGTGAATATGATATAGGAGCGGTACACAGAGGGCAGGAGTTATTAGGGGTCCAAGGTTATACAGCTATACGTGAATATCAGAACAATGCAATGAAAAAGGGATTCTGTTATGAGGACGAAACAGATCGCTTTGTATGTAGACAGGGAGAATATTTAGCATTTCAGAAATTAATTTATAAAAAGTCAACGCAGAACTATTACCGTTTATATAGCCGTTCAAAAAACAATGTAAAAACTGCCCGGATTTTTCAGCCTGTGCCACAGATCTCGGTACAGTCAGAATCAATGCGAGTGCTTATTATCCCTCTTTTTATCGAAATAGCAAAAAAGTAGGGACCAGTGATTATCTGAGGGTCATGAGGCTTAGGAAGATATGGGCAGAAGGAACATTCGCAGTTTTAAAACGAGAACATAAATTGAATAAAATCCAGAAAAGAGGCCTTCAGAAAGCGATAGAAGAATGCCTCTTATCGGCAACGGCATTAAATCTAAAACGGCTGGCAAAAGCGGTTTGAATAACCGAATTTACCAGCCGTTTTATGTCATTTCAAAAAAACATGTAGAAATAAACACTGAAAAAGTGAGTTTGTCAACAGGTCCTTTTCTTCATAGTCTCCAATAGTGTGAAAATCAGTCCTACATTTAACTAATTCTTTATAGCCTATAAGTTAACCTAACTATGAATTGATTTCTAAGTTGCTCATATTTCTTTCTCATCCTGAAAGCTGTTGAAACAATAACCGGAGTTATAGCCATATATCATATATGGTTCCTAGTAGGCCTATAGTATAAATAATTACTAGCCTTGTTATTAATAATGCTTGAAAGTTTATACTAACAACTTAATTAAATCTATTTTGTTGGCACGCTTTTTAATAATGTTAATCTACCGTTTATTTCGTAATTCCCTAGTGTAGCTGCTATAAGAAAGCTGTCACCGACTTTAATATTTTCCTTAAAATCATCTCCTTTTATAGTTCCAGATCCATCTACACAGGTTAAAATACTAAATGTGTTTACATCACTTTTATCCTTCAGTCCCCCACTTATAACTGCTTTATCAATATTGAAGAATTCACTTTCACACATACTAACCCAATTATTTTTAGATGTTTTATCTTCATCAATTCGAAGATTCTTACTCTTGAGCTGAAAGTCTATAACGTCAAGAGCTTTGGTTTTATGAAGTTCTCTTGGTCTTCCATAATCATAAACTCTATAGGTTAAGTCACTACTTTGCTGAATTTCAGCAATTGTTACTCCTTCACATATAGCATGAACCATCCCACTTTTAATTAAATAGCAATCTCCTTTTTTAACTGGTACTTCATTCAAATATTTTTCTAAATAATTCCCTTCTAAAGCACTAATAAATTCTTCTTTCGAACAATCTTTGGTCCCTATAATCAATTTAGCTCCAGGCTCTGCCTTAAGCACATACCAAGCTTCTGTTTTTCCCTGATCTCTTTCATACTTCAAGGCATATTCGTCATCCGGATGAACCTGAACAGAAAGTCTCTCTCCTGCGTCAATAAGCTTTATCAATAAGGGAAATCTTTCTACAGATACCTTATTCCCCATCAAATCATAACCATATTCATCAATTATACTTTTAAGTGTTCTTCCCTTCAAAGAGCCATTAGCCACGATGCTCATTCCATTTGGGTGACAAGAAATATCCCAGCTTTCACCTATATTCCCCTCGGGCACATTTTCTCTAAAACTTTTTAAAGAACTTCCTCCCCATATTTTTTCAAAATATATATTTTCAAATTTAATAGGATACATCCATAATTCCTCCAAGATTATCATTATAATAGTATGGCACTGAGTAAATAAAATTGTGCTTAGTACTTTATTAAAAACTTAAGCCTGCAAATTTCCTGGCATCTTCACTAATCCTTACAACCTTTAGAGTATCTTCTAAATTACTATAGCACTGATCATACCTTTTCTCTTTAATTATTCTTAAAAACTCCGAGAGTTCAAAAAACATTCTGTGTCTTTTATTTTCTTTGCTGATAATAGCTCTCTGACTACCCTTTGTGAAAATATTAAATCCTGTAATTGCATATGGAACTTCATTAACAGTTATTGCCCCTTTTTCTCCCTGTATAAAAATACCCGTTCCTACATTATTATTCTTAGCACCAACACATAAAGCAGTAAAGTTATCATATTTTAATATTAAGGTTCCAGATACATCAATATCCCTAATAATATTTGCATAATAGGATACTTCCATAGGTTCTCCAAATAGCCCAACACAGAAGTGAATATTATAAATATTTATATCCTCTAATGCCCCTCCTCCTAAAGAAGGATTAAACACATTAGGAGTTTCTCCCTTGACAAAATCATCATATCGGCTTGAATATTTCGACAAATTACAGAATACAGCTTTAATATTACCTATTTCCTCAATAATATCAAAAAGCTGACTATATACAGGCATATGCCTTGTAGTTATAGCCTCAAATAAAAACAGTTTTTTTTGTTCCGCCATTTCTTTAAGCTTTTTAGCCTCCTCATACTTCAATGAAAAGGGCTTTTCGCAGACAACGTGCTTTCCTGCATTAAGCGCCTTTAAGCAATACTCATAGTGAAGACTATTTACTATGGCAACATATATAACATCAATCTCTGAATCCTCTAGTAGTTCCTCGTAATTGTAATAAACCTTTCTTATAGTATAATCTTTAGCTAATTGCTGAAGCTTAAAAGAGCTTTTTTCTCTGCCACAAATGGCTATACATTCCATCTCTGGTATGCTTTTTATTTGACTAAGTATATCAGGTATAATCATTCCATTACCTACAAGACCTATATTCATACTTATACCCCCTCTAATTTTATATTATAATTTCCTTACCTCTTCTATTGTTTTTCCAAGCACAATAGGAGTGGATTTGTATCCTATTCCCATTCTGTCCACTCCCATGTCAATGAGCTCCAAAAAATGCTCCCGTGTCCTTATAGCACCGCTTCCTTTTATTAAGCATCTTCCTGCTGAAGCCTTAAGCATAATATCCATTATCTCATTAGATGCTCCTATAGCAGTTCCTCCTGTATAAAAGCCCGTGGAAGACTTTATGAAATCAGCTCCAGCCTCAACAGCAATTTCTGTCGCTCTCTGTATCTCCAGTGAGCTAAGAGCGTCGGTTTCCAATATTATCTTAGCTTTTACATTATAGCTGTGACACATATCCACTACAGCTTTAATATCCTGTCTAACCTAGAGCCACTTTTTACTTCTAATCCATCCATAATTTGAAACCACATCTAGTTCATCCACCTTACCACTCTTGCATATTAGCTCTCCCTGGGCTACCTTTGATACAGTAGAGCTTTTACCAAAAGGAAAATCGCAAACTACACAGATACCTGTTTCTGTTCCTTCCGTCATCTTCACTGCTATGTCTAAAGAGGAAGGATTTATACATACAGTTTTACATTTAAAATCAACCCCCTCCTGAATATACTTAATTATTTCTTCATCGCTAAATTCAGGCTTTAGCACAGATTGATCTATATATCTAGCCTGCTCTTCCCATGTAAGTTCTATCGCTTTCTTTGGACCTTTCATATTTTTACACCTCACAATCTTCTTCCTTGGGCACAGTATATTCCATACTATTCCCATAAAAATCCTCTACACTTATCAAAATAATATACCTCACTAAGTTAACAGCAAAAAACCGTGCCAATTTGTAGCACGGTATAAATGTATAAATCAACCTATCTTTATTCGTTAAATTCAAACAAGTCATTATTATAATTACTTTTTAGCTTTGACATACCAGGACGTTTTTCTGAATAAATATAATCGAATAGATAAGCAATCTCTGATTCGGGAATTGTTACATTATACGATAGTTCAATTTCTAAAAAGATTTTTTTAGCAAGTCTAATAAAATCCTTATGATTATTTATAAAATCATCAAGGTTATTATAGCTAGCTGGTTCCTTATCTATTATGGTTCTTTCAATTAGGCAACATATATGTATATAAATTCCTAAGGTTGTTCCACTACTAAATTCCATGTTAAGCTCCTTTTGAAGACTGGAAATAACCTCTTCAACACTTTTGATTATTTTTCTTGGATCTACTATATTCAAGTAGCCAATTAAGTTTTCTAAGGAGAAATTCTTTATAATATTTTTTGAAAAACATATAACCTGATTATAGCTCAGTTTACCCTGAAATAAGCTGTATATTTTAGTAATATCCTGTGCTTCTATTAACTCTTCTATAGATAGGAATGGAACATTAGTTATATCAGGATTTTCGGTTCCCACAATAAATAAAACATTATATTTATCAAATAAAGTTGATTTATCTCCCATAGTTTCAAGATTACTAAAATCATAGGTAATAATTATTGTATCTATTTCACTTGGTAAGCTTTTCTTAATTAAATCCACTATTTTATTCGCCGTTCCAATTCCTGTTTCACATACAGATAATATTACATCTTGTTTCTTTTTATTCTCAATAAGACTGTATTTATTTGTATTATTAATGCAAGCCTCCTCAAGTATTTCTTTTATATTTTTCTTTTGAACCATCATTGTTGATACGTCCAAAGCCATACGCGTCGTAACATTATTTATTATCCCTATGTCCATCTTAAACTTATCTTCAAGGTATCTATTAATTGCTTCTAATGAACCCATATCTACAAGAACAATAATTTCATTACAGTTTTTAATTCTTTTAAGCTGCTCAGTTAATTTTTCTGCTACTGCCAATATATCGCTATTTATAGGCATATCTATGGCATCAAAAATGTGCTGACCTATCAATTGATTTACCACTTCTGCAATCCCGCTAGCAATAGAATAACCATGAGCAATTATTATTCCTGGTATCGTAGAAGGTATTATGTCTCTTTTTAAATAATTTAAAAGCAAAAAAATATTCAAATGACTTAAAGGATTATCTCCTATTAAATTACTATCATATAATAACTGCAACAGCTCATCTGCCATATTGCTCTTAAAACTATATATTTTAGTTAGCTGCTCTAACATCCTATCTATTTCCGTACAATATTTGATAGAAAGGCTTTCACTAGAATCACTAAAATTACCATAGTCTAATAGAACTCTAGCTAATATTCCCACCTCATTATTTGAAAGAGTAATCGGGCAATACTTGTGGTTTAGCAAGTTTACCATATTAGTCAAGAGATTAGTTGTAAGTTTTTCTGTGAATTTATCAATTTTATTTTCATCGAAATATAGATAATCAATATATTGCTCGAATATTCTATTGCTTTTTATAATAAAATCATCAAGTGTTATTATATTTTTATTCCATTCTAACAAAGATTCTATTAAAAATTGATTAAGTGCAAACAGTTTGTTATCTGATTTTTCAGAACTCCTTAAGCTTTTTATTTCTAACATAGCTTTATCTTCTTTAGGATTGTTAAATACAGTATAAGAGCTTTCCATTAAATCTAAAGGTAAATTATATGTATGTATATTGATATTATCTTCCCCATTCGAATTAATTAAGCTATTGGCGACAGAAGCTTTTATAACATTTTCAAGTTCTCCTATATTACCAACATATTTATGGTTCAATAATATTTGATAAGCCATTCTGCTGATTTTAATTATCTTTTGGACTTTAATCTCTTCTAAATATAAACTATTATATATCAATTCTTTTTTCTCTTTTGATAATCTATCCTCTAGGGATGGCAAAGTAACAGTTATTGGAATTCTCCTAAGGAGAGTTTTTAATAAAACATTATTCGGTTTTTCAGTTGTTGCAAAAATTAATCTTACCCTTGATTTATACCAGGTTTTATTATCTCCTACCATGTGGTATATTCCCTTATCCATAAATAAAAATATCTTTTCCTGACATTCAGGCTTCAGTCCATGAACTTCATCCATAAACAGGACTCCGTTATCAGCTACAGACAAGATTCCTTGTTTATCCTCATCTGCTCCTGTAAAAGCACCTCTTTTATAACCAAATAAATTAGTCAATAAAAGTTCAGGATTATTAGAATACTCTGCGCAGTTAACAGTTAAAAATTTGCCTTCTTTAGGTATAACGCCTTTCTGTTTACCATATTCAAACATTAGCCTTGCCATAAAGCTCTTACCAGTACCTGGTTCTCCATAAAGTAAAATAGGAAGTCCATTCTCTGGATATACTATGGCTGACTTGCACTGCTCTATACAGTACTTTAAACTGCTGTTATAACCAGTTAATTGTGCGAAAACATTTTTTTTACCCTTATTTCCAAGTACTTTTCTGAATTCATCAATAGTGTCAAAATACTTTTTTGTTAATACTACAGAATAAAAATCCTCTATTGTTTTGATATGCAAAAAGGTTACTGGGGTAGAATTAATTTTAATAAGCTTGTTAGCCCTATAGATTTCATTTAATGCTTTAGTAACATTGCTTCTTTTCTCTCCTATCTCCATAGCAATAGCTGTAGCAGAGCATTCCTCAATGTTGTCCCAATCTATCTCCGTTGACTTACTTTTAATATATTCTTCAACCTTATCGTTTAAACTACTCATATTTATCCCTCCAATTCATATAAGAACTTTATTTTATTCATCTTTTATTATATACTAAAATTACAATAAAATAATATTAAAAATTATATATTATTATTGTTTAGAGGGAACAAACTATGTCGAACAATCAAAGTATTATTCAAAAGCAAACTATTAAGCAGGTCCAAAAAATAAACCATTCATATATTAACTCGCTAAAAATTATGAGTATGTCTAAAGAGCAGTTACTAGCACATCTTAAAAACATTATGCAAGAAAACCCATTTATAGAATACACCCCAAATATAAAAACACAGAACTCCAGCATGTCAGCACTTGATTTGATACATACGGAAATAACTCTTCAAGAAGACCTTTTACATCAGCTTCATGTATGCCGAGAACAACACTCTACTAAAATTTGTACATTTATTATTGAGTCGTTAAATGATCAAGGATTTTTATCCTACTCCATAGATGATTACTGTTCTATACTCAATATAAGTAAAGATAAATTTATCTATAATTTAAAAATCGTGCAATCCTTTGAACCCACAGGTGTTGCAGCAGAAAACGTAATTGATTGCCTTAAACTTCAGCTTATAGCAGATAACCAAAGCTTTCCTCTAGAAATACTTACAAATTTTCAAAATGAAATCTTAAGCGGAAAATTAGAATTAATTGCCCAAAAATGTGGTGCTACCGTAGAAGAAATATATGACTCGCTTTCTATAATCAAAACACTAAATCCATATCCTTGCTCTAATTATTGCAAAAAAGAAGCAAGTTATGTATATCCTGATATAAAAATTGATATATCGGATAATAACTTGGTTATTTCTCCTATAGAATATGGTGAATGGAAATATAATGAGGATTACTATTCAAGTATAAAAAATCACCCGAGGCTAAAAAAATATTTCGAAGAAGCTATGATTTTGTTATCTGATGTAGAGAAACGTAATGCTACTTTACTATTAATATCTAACGAACTTATAAATATTCAAAAAGACTACTTTTTACTAGGGAAACCTTTAAAACGTTGCACACTCCAGGATATCTCTAGCAAATTAGGAATTCATAATTCAACTGTTAGCAGGTGCATTAATAATAAATATTATGAATTTGAAAATCGAGTTTATCCATTAAAATCCTTATTTATTTCAAAAAAAGTAAAGGATCTATCCGATCCTTTACAAAATGCTATAAGAAAGTTAATACTGAAAGAAAACCCCAGTCAACCATATAGTGATTATCAGTTGTATATTTTATTAAAAAAACAAGGCTTTAATATATCCAGAAGAACTATAGCAAAGTATCGAAATATAATGAAAATAGAAAACTCCTCAAAAAGAAAAAAGGAATATTTAGTGGACCAGTAATACTGAGAGTGTGAAACTTTGGACCTGTTGACAAACTCACTTTTTCAGTGTTTATTTCTACATGTTTTTTTGAAATGACATAAAACAGCTGGTAAATTCGGTTATTCAAACCGCTTTTGCCAGCCGTTTTAGATTTAATGCCGTTGCTGATAAGAGGCATTCTTCTATCGCTTTCTGAAGGCCTCTTTTCTGGATTTTATTCAATTTATGTTCTCGTTTTAAAACTGCGAATGTTCCTTCTGCCCATATCTTCCTAAGCCTCATGACCCTCAGATAATCACTGGTCCCTACTTTTTTGCTATTTCGATAAAAAGAGGGATAATAAGCACTCGCATTGATTCTGACTGTACCGAGATCTGTGGCACAGGCTGAAAAATCCGGGCAGTTTTTACATTGTTTTTTGAACGGCTATATAAACGGTAATAGTTCTGCGTTGACTTTTTATAAATTAATTTCTGAAATGCTAAATATTCTCCCTGTCTACATACAAAGCGATCTGTTTCGTCCTCATAACAGAATCCCTTTTTCATTGCATTGTTCTGATATTCACGTATAGCTGTATAACCTTGGACCCCTAATAACTCCTGCCCTCTGTGTACCGCTCCTATATCATATTCACCATCTAATCCAATTTCCTGATATTTACAAGACTGTCCTTTCAAATGGTCCAGGATAATATCACTTTCCCTCTGGTTAGCTGGATAACAGTCCATCCCCGTAATAATGCCATGCCTGGTATCCACTGTCATCTCCATCAGATAACCCAGCCCCTTTTTACGAGCCTGGTGGATATAACCACACTCTGGATCTGTCCGGCTTTTTAAAGATTCTTTCTCTTTTTTTACATTTTCCGGTTCTTTATAACCAGGCATGGATGAAAGCTCTGCTTCCAATTCTTCCATATATTTTACAGTGGAACGTTGGACCGTCTCAACCGCCTCATAGCGGCTTTCCCAGGACACATTGGACGGAAGGAATGAACCATCAGCAACACCAGTTTCTCCCGATACGATCCCAAGCTCTATACACTTCAGTACGATCTCATTAAAAATTTCCCGGAATATGCCGGCCTCTTGAAAACGTCTTTTTCTATTCTGGCTAAACGTTGAGTGATCCGGTACTCTATACATAAGATCAATTCCACAAAACCAGCGGTAAGCAAGGTTAAGAGATACTTCCTCTTCAAGTCTCCGCTCTGATTTGATCCCATTGCATCCAGTGTACACAGTTCCAGAAACACAGTTTCTGAAGTGCTGACACTAGCCGGAAATCTACATATTTACTGGCCATTAGATGATGATGTCACCAATGCGTCTCTGGAAGCTTTGTTCTATCCGGGGCGGAATAAGGATAATGAGGAACGACTTATGCCCGATTATCCGAAGATTCACAGGGAACTCGCCAAGAAAGGCGTTACCCTTACCCTACTCTGGACAGAATACTGTCTGGAAGCCAGTGCTGCCGGCAAAAAGCCATATATGAGCACGCAGTTCAATGACAACTACCACAAATGGGCTCGGATCACCAAAGCCACGATGCGTATTCAGCATAAACCCGGTGATGAAATGGAGGTCGACTGGGCCGGTGCCACCATCGATATCTACGACGAGGTTACAGGCGAAATATCACCCGCCTATCTGTTTGTAGCTGTGCTTTCCTGTAGCCTATATGTATACGCAGAACTTTGTCCAAACATGAAATCAGATACCTTCATCAACTGCCATGTACATGCCTATACATACTTTGGTGGATCCACACGCTTATTAATCCCGGATAATCTCAAAGCCGGTATTACCAGGAATACCCTTTATGACACCTTGATTCCAAGAGCCTACAAGGAAATGGCAGACCATTATAATACTGCAATCGTACCGGCCAGAGTGAAGCATCCGGACGATAAACCGAATGCAGAAGGCTCTGTTAAGTATGCAACCACATGGATTCTGGCAGCATTACGTAATTATCATTTCTTTTCTATTGAAGAAGCAAAAACGGCAGTTTCTGAGAAACTGGAGGAACTCAATCTCCGCCCATTTAAAAAGAGACTTGGAAACCGACGTTCTGCTTTCGAAGATGAAGAAAGAGAATTTATGCTACCGCTTCCCAAAGCCCCTTATGAACCAGCAGTCTGGTCCACTGCAAAGGTTCAAAACGATTATCTCATAAGTGATGGAATCAATAAATAATCTGTTCCATTTGATTTAATTGGAGAACAGGTAGATATTCGCTTAACCAGTGCTATAGTAGAGGTTTTCTATCATGGTGGGCGTGTCGCTTTTCATGTGAGGAGGACTACTCCTCAAAGGGATCCCATTTGTATCAGGGAACATATGCCGCTCAATCATCAGAAGTATCTTTCCTACAATCCGGAAGAGTTTGTTCACTGGGCTGAAGGCATTGGAGCACATACATTAAAAACTGTAAATCATTTCCTGTATTCCGAAAAAGAACCGGAACAGGGATACAAGTATTGTGTTGGATTAATGAAGGCTGCTGAAAAATATGGTGACAGTCGAATTGAAAGAGCTTGCGAAAAGCTTATGACTATTACGGTGCAGCCATCATTAAAGAGTATCATTACAATCCTTAAAAACGGACAGGATAAGTTAACATCTGATTCAGAGTCCTCTAGTCAAACACGTCGTAAAAGAAGCAATGGTATTACCCGTGGCATCTCGGCATACAGAAACGGAGGTGAAACAGAATGATTAATGCATCTACCTTTGAGAAACTGAAGGCGCTGAACTGTAGTGCCATGGCCGATGAATTTCAGAATCAGATAAACGATTCGAAATCTTATAATCTATTAGGATTTGAGGAACGCCTTGGACTTCTGGTCGACGCAGAATGGAACAGGCGTCAGGCAAACAAGTTAAAAAATCTTATCAAGAGAGCTGCTTTCTCTGTCTCGTCAGCATGTATTGAGGATATCGAATACATTCCTGATCGTAAGTTTGATAAAGCACAGATGCTTCGGTTCTCGACCTGCCAATACATTAATGAAGGGCACCATATCATCTTAAAAGGAGCCACCGGTTCCGGCAAAACATACATCGCATGCGCCTTGGGTAATGCAGCGTGCCGTAAATTCAAAACAGTAAGATATATCAGAATGCCTGAACTCTTAGATGAGTTGTCACTCTCCAAACAGGACGGCACTTACCGAAAGGTAATCAACGCTTACTGTAAGACAGAACTTCTTATCATTGATGAATGGTTGATTCGAAAACTGTCTACCCAGGAAAGATACGATCTTCTTGAAATCATTGAAAAAAGAGTCAACAGTCCGAAAGGCTCCATGATTCTTTGTACACAGTACACTGATGAGGAATGGTATGGTCGTATTGATCCAGAATACGATGAAGGAAGCCCTGTTGCAGAGGCTATCATGAATCGTATTACAAACAATGCATATGATGTTCTCATTGAAGGAAAAGTCTCAATGAGAAAACGTCATGGCTTGAAGACAAAAACGGAAGGAGGCATTTCATGATGAAAGAATGTCCCTTCCATTCACGCAGCAAGTGTGAAATCTGGGTAGATTACCAGGTTGCATGTGCTACATTACAGGAGGCAGAGGAACTGTGTTCTTCCAACTGGAAGAAAATCAGTTATCTGCTAGACCGGGTAAACCTACTTGAGGCTCTATTAACAGAAGCTGGAATAGCTATACCAGAATAAGCATCATGCACTGATGACCGGAAAGCGTGCACTGTATTGGCGGAAGCTATGCACTAAAACGCCGTGCAGTGTGCTCTATCTGGCCGGTATATACAGAAATTTGGAAATCGGAGTTCCGGTACTCGGAAATCAACTTTTTTGTGCTTGATTATATGTCTATTTCTATGGGAATATTTGTTAAGGCCTTGCCGTATCTACGGTGCGAAGCAGCCTTTACCAATATTCACGTAGAAATAATAATTTGGGATACACAAAAACGAATCTTAAAAGTGATTTCCATATCACCGGATAGGTGATGGAAAGTCATCCGGAATATTCAACAGCCTGTTTGCAATTATCACAGACTACTAACGCCGGAACTCCGCCAAAGTAATCCAGAGCATGATTGTTGACCTCAATCCACTGTGGTTCCCTCGTTGAGAGCATTCCTTCTGCATAGATATACTGTGAGCACGGCAGGATAGTTACAAATACGACGATGGTCATGATTTCCCCAGTAAGAGGATCTGTCATAGAGAAGGTCTGACCTGCAAAATCAACTTCCATTTTTTGCGCGATAACAGCATCAAAGTGGGCAGTTTCGTAATTCTCTTCGCACCACTTGTTGTAGAGTTCGCAATACTGACTATACTGATAGAAGCGGACACCTTCTTCTTCACACTTTTTCTTGTAGCGATTCCAAAGAAACATGAGTGTCATGTTTTTGCGTGTTGCCATAAGCATGGCAGCTTCTTCATAATCAGGAAGTTCGATGTTCTCGTTTCGGCCTCCTGAACCTGGTACAGATCCATACACCTTCAGAGCAATACCATAGTTGGTAATACCTGCCGGTAATGGATACTCCAGATCTTCACACTTCTTGAATGCTCTCAAGAAGTCATTAACACCAGACTTACTGAAACCAGTCTGACGTGCTATTTCGCTTCCAGTCATTGATAGCGCGTAGTGTTTGATAATGATGTCCTTGTAATCCAACTGCATACATTATCCTCCTTAAAATGATATATTCACCATCCCTCGGATGGCTATCATCATTATAAGGATTGGATTATACAGACAGGTGATAAATCGGCTGTTCAGAAACGGAATGCGGCCGTTTTGCTCCGCAAACCCGGCCGATTAGCTTCGCAATATGCAGATCGATAGATTTTCTGCCAACATGGGAATAATAGGGGGCTGCCTTTTCGTATATAAAATCAAAATTTACACAGTTTTTAATCCGTCTCAGAAGATGATCTTCTGGGATCATAGAATCTATGTCAAGAATTACCATCTGGATTTGTCCGCTTTGTTTTCCCATCATAAATAATGACCTCCTGCAATTGATATAATAAGTATACCATACAGAAAGCCATTTCTCTCTAGTTTGTCAACAGGTCCTTTTCTTCATAGTCTCGTAATACTAATGTCCTAAGGAATAATACACAGAGTGAGAGTCTCATATAAACTATGTCTCAGTCTAAATTAAGTTATCGTAAACTTCTTAATATATTTATAACCTCATTCAATGACTTGCACTGATACTGCATGTACTCCTCTATCTCACTATTATAATGCACCATATCCTCAATGAATACAGACAACATATTTGCTCTTTTAGCAGCCATTAATCCTGTCTTAGAGTCCTCTAAAACAATACAATTTTCTGGTCTTACTCCTAGCTTTTTTGCAATGGTTAGATAAATATCTGGTTCCGGCTTTGACTTAATTCCCATATCCCCTCCTAATATAAAATCAAAATCCATTGAAAAGCCAGAATAATCTAACATACTTCTAATAAAAGTCATTGCAGAATTACTTCCAATAGCTATCTTATATCTTTTTCTTGCATACTCATACAGTTCTCTTAAGCCTTCTTTATTCGCATCCCCAGGCTTTTTAAAATATTCTCTTATATACTCTGTCCTTTTCTCATCGCTAAATCCTAACCTTGAAAAGTAGGGAAATTCTTTATTTATAAATTCCATACTTTCTGGTCCCAGTCCTAAAAGTTTGGTATAATCATCTTCTGACATTCTAATTCCATATGTTGCTCCCAACTTGTTTATTAACGATAAATTCATTCTTTCTGTATCGAACATTAGTCCATCTAAATCAAAAATAATTGCTTTTATATCCTTCATACTTATCAACAACCTTTATAAAAATTCTAAAACTAAGAATAGAGAAATTGTAATAAACAATTTCTCTATTGTGTAAAATATCAGTTTATTATCATCCTCCAATTTTAACCATTACCCCTACTGCTTCTCCGTAATTCTCATAATGCTTAAGTTCGCTTTTAGACATCATTTTTACATCTTTTAGAGTATATTCTTTTCCTAATTGATCATACTTTGAGGCTCCAAGATTATGATATGGAAGTAAATTCACTTCTGGGATCTTTAATTGCAACGCCATATTAATAATATCTTTAATGACATTATCATAGTAATTAAAGCCAGGAATAACAGGAACTCTAATGATAATTTTATTGGGATCCTCTTTAGCTAGTTTAACTAAATTCTCTTGAATCCTATATCCATTTCCACCAGTAATTTCAATAATTTTTTCCGGGACACTATGTTTCATATCATAGAGAAATAAATCAACATAAGGTAGAACCATTTCTATGTTACTCCAACTGGTATCTCCAGTTGTTTCTATAGCGGTATTAATATTATATTCTTTACATTTCTTCAATACATTAATAAGAAAATCGAACTGAACAAAAGGCTCTCCACCAGAGATTGTCACTCCTCCGCCGGATTCTTCATAATAATTCTTATCCCTAAGTATAGATTCCATAACCTCTTCAATAGATTTTCTCTCTCCAATAAAACTAATTGCATCTGCAGGGCAATTTTCCTTGCAGGTCTTACAAGTTATGCATTTTTTTCGGTCAAAATTTAACTGACCATTCTCTACCGTAATTGCCTTTTGTGGGCAATTCTTAACGCAAGTCCCGCATTTAACACATTTTTTACTATTATACATTAAGTGAGTATTAATTTGTTGGGATTCAGGATTAGCACACCATGGGCAGTGAAGTGGACATCCCTGCAAAAAAATTGTGCTTCTTATGCCCGGTCCATCGTGGATAGCAAACTTTTCTATCTCCATAACACTTCCGATTATATCCATATTAAACCCCCTCATAAAGAGTTCTTGACAATAACTCTTCTTGAACACTTCTATCAAGGTTAACAAAAACAGCGCTAAAGCCGCTTACTCTTACAATAAGATTAGGGTAGTTTTCCGGATGTATCATAGCGTCTTCTAAAGCATGTTTATCTACCACCGTTACCATTAGTTGGCATCCTCCATGTTTAAAATAGGTTTTAAACAACATTTTGATTTTATCCATATTCTCTTTAAAGAAATTAGTCTGGAACTTAATATTCTGTACGGAACCAAGATGGTATCGAGAATCAAATTTTGAAAGAGAATTAAGCATTGCTGTAGGACCATTTTTATCGGCGCCACCTTGAGGGTTATTAGATGGATTAAGAAAAACCTTATTATTTCTTCCATCAGCAGAAGCACTGGTTTTAAGTCCCCATTCAGTATTTGCCTGATTATTAATAATAACAATGCCATAATACTTTAATCCTTTTTCAATTCCAAATCTACGAATGGTTTTAGCAGAGGTTTCGTATACCATATTGGCAACTTCATCCACCTCTTTATAATCATTTCCATACTTAGGGCAATCCTTTAAATCCTTTTGAAGCCTTTCATATCCTTTAAAGTCATTAACCAAAGCATTATTTATTTCTCTTAACGTGTATTTTTTATCATCAAAAACTAGCTTTTTAATAGCATAAATCGAGTCAGAGCAATTTATGTTTCCAAAGGTTTCACAGCACCCACCTAAGTATTTTATACCTCCATCAAGAAGAGCTTTACCTTTTTCTAAGCAATCATCCATTAAAATACTATTAAATAGAAATGACACTTCTTCATTCATTATTTTGTATGAATTTATTTGTCCATCAACACATATTTCTGCATAGTAGTCATGTAATTTTCTATATTCTTCATAGAACTCTTCAAAAGAGTTAATATCTTCTAGCTTCTTCAATTTAATTGGACCAGCTTTATTTACATTATCCCAAGGATCTACACCTTCATTTAACACAATATTTAAAGTCTTAGTTAAGTTAATTATTGAATTTGGAGGACTTACTGTCATACCTACAATATTCATTTCTCCGCATCCAAATGGAGCATATTGCTCAGCTTCTTTTTCATTAATTCTCATGCAATTCATTAATCCTGGCACATGCACCTCATCGTTATATAAGGTCGGATAAGTAGCACCACTAGCTAAACACTCAAGCGCTTTATCATAAATGTCCTGAGGAGTATCTTCATAAAGTCGAAGTGTGAATTGTGGTTCAACATACCTACACTCATTACATACTTCTAAGGCAATTCTTGCAAATGTATCTGCTGCAGCTGGATTTTTTCTTCCCCTTCCACCAACAATTACTCTTCCATTTACCGTTGTTCTCTTATTTTCAATTAATGTCCATATACTTTTAACGTAAGCTTTAGCCTTCTCAAAGGTAATATTGCCCTCATCTAAATCTTTTTGCAAGTATTCACCTACTATATCATCTAATCTTCCATAGTTTATCACTCCTGCCAACAGTGCATACATCCATACAAGCTGCAATGCTTGATGGAAATTTGTTGGTGGTTCCGTTCTGATTACCGAAAGGCTATCTATTATCGTATTTAATTGTTCAGTCCTTGGTTCATCGGAGGTTGTACACTCTGCTTTGAGTTCTTCTATATAAAAGTCACAACAGCTTGTAAATAAGTCTAATGTTTCAATACATGCTTTATAAAATGAATTATCGCAATCATCATCCATACGTGAAATAATTTCCTTCTTTATTCCAACAATTCCTTTATCCACAAGCTTATTGTAATTAAGCATCATCCCGCTTAAGCGGGCACCGGTGCTTACTGGAGCGTCATACATTATATCACTTGAATAAACAGTGTTAATTATTCCATCAGTATATCTATTCATAAATTTAGTTTTTGTATCTTCTTCTTCCCAATAAGCTATTAATTTATCTACTCTATTAACCATATCAGCATCAGATAATTCATCTCTAAATTTCTCCATATTATAAAAATGACAATAATGTCCTACCCCACCTACAGAAGTAACACAACCAAACCCTACTGGGAGATAATCCATTCTGCCTGCAAATAAATCTTCTTTTTCTATTTTGCGCAATAGTCTTGGATATATAACTTTTAAACATTGGATTTCTCTTAAATCTCTAGGCATACCCAAAGTTTCTTGATGCTTCTTAGTATATTCCTCCATTATCTCCAGCTGTTCTTCTAAAGACTTTTCACATTTCATCTTAGCTTCAATTTCTGCATTTGTCTTTTTACCGCTTAGGTTCTGCTTTTTCTTTATCATTCTATTCACCTTCCTTGGATTATTTTCACATATATAATTTCAAAATCATTAATTACGTTGAAACTATCCATAGTACTTTCTCAGCTGTAAATTTATTATATTGAATCGAGAAAGTACTATGGAATAGTATAGACATATATAGTATTTTTTCTAAAAAACGATATTAAGCATTAGTTGTTATACCTGTCCATGTTTTCTCTGCATCACGCCAGTTATCTTGTAGACCTCCCAATAAATCAACAAATCGTTTTGTTATTAGCTGGGGACGAGTTATTGCACTTCCTACAACCACTGAATGTGCACCTAAATATATGGCTTTCATTGCATCCTCTGGAGTATATATGTGCCCTTCCATAATTACTTCCGCTCTTCCCTTGAAATCTCTACACATTCTTGCAAATTCTCTAAGATCTGGTGGTTCAATCCCTTCGGTGGCTTTTGTATAACCGCACATAGTTGGAGCAACTATATCAGCTCCTAGTTCTATAGCATGTAAAGCATTATCATAGGTATCAATATCAGCAAAAATAATTGCTTCTGGCAACTCTTTTTTAATTATTGGAATTAGATCACATCTTGGTTTGCCTATATGATTTAACATTTGGGTAGAGTCTAAGGCAATTATTCTTGCCCCTGCTTCCCAAAGTGCTATGGCATGCTCAATAGTTGGTGTCATAATAACATCGTCTAAACAGTCATACTTAATCTTATGTAAGCCTATTATTGGAAGGTTAACAGCCTCATGAATAGCTTTTACCTGCTCTGGACTGTTAGAACGAATGCCAACAGCTCCTGCCCATTCTGCAGCTTTAGCCATAAGTACAACTGTATTTGTACCATCGTGGATTACATCACCTGGCTGAGTCTGACAGGATACAATTAATCCACCTCTCATTTGATCTAACAATGCCTTTTTCCTATCAATGTTCATATTTTCTCCTCCTAAAGTTAAATTTTATTATTACTGGATGTTATAAAATCCCGAAACAATGCAATATAATAGATGCAATAACTAATATTATAATTAATACAGCAGGGGCAACTTTCCCTTTCTTTAATATATTCATACATAATAATGTAAGTCCCGTAGGTAATATAGCAGGTGCAATACTATCAATTATTGATTGTACTGTAAAGGAAACATCTTTTACATTATATGTAAATGGAATTGATATACTTACCATAGTACATGCCATTGCTCCTATAGTCATTAAACCAATCATACTAGCATACTGAGTCAATAATGGAATTGTACCATTTTCACTAGCTTTCTTTAAAAAGTTTTCACCTGATTTAAATCCAATTACTGGTAAAATATGCCTTACAAATGTAGCTGGTATATTATAAATCAGAAAATATAGAATTGGTCCTAAAATACTTCCTGCTGCAGCAAAGGAAACTCCTATCCCTGTAGCAATAATCTTTAGTGTACCCCAGAATACAGAGTCTCCTATACTAGCAAGAGGTCCCATTAAGCTTGCCTTAACAGCATTAATAGATTTTGTGTCATAATTAGGATCTTCTGACGCCTGTTTTTCCATAGATGCGGCAAGCCCAGTTGCTAAACCAGCCATTTGAGGAGTGGTATTCCATATTTCCCAGTGACGCTTATATGCTTCTACCTTATCTTCCTTTTTCTTATAATACCTTTCAATTACAGGAACCATTGCGTACAAGAAGGTTAAGCCCTGCATTTTTTCATATTGGTAGGGACCGCTACCTATCATAGTTCTCCAAGTAACGGAATTAATCATTTTCTTATCTTCTGGCTCTAAATGAAATAATGAATCCTTCTTACTCATCAAATAAATCCTCCTCACTACTATTGTTTACAGCTGTTGACAGCTTATTTCTACCACTAACTGAAAAATCTATTATACAATATAATATTCCTGCCATAGCAACACCCATTATTGGAACCTCTAGATATGCTGCTAAAAAATATCCAACAAAGAAAAATACAGCTAATTTTTTAGACCATATAACCTTTAACAATAATCCGAATCCTACAGCTGCCAGTAATCCAGAGGCTACAGTTAAGCCTTCAGTTATTACTGCTGGCAATGAGTTAACAACAGCTTCTACTGCACTAGCTCCAAAGCTTACTGCAAAAAAGGTAGGAAGTGACACAAGAATACAGAATATAATTGTTTGAGCAAAAGCCATAATATCTATTCCTTTAGCATCGGCCTTTTCAACAAGCTTATCTATAGATGGATTAAAAAAGCTCCTTAAAGTGAATATCAGCATCATAAACTGTCCACATAAAAGTCCAGCAGGTATTGCCAGCGCAAGAGAAGTATCAGCAGTCATACCTGTAAGTATAGTAAATGAAGTACCAATAGCCGCTCCACTTGTAGCATCTGAAGGTACGATTCCCCCTATATTTACTGCACCTAAGAAAATGAGCTCATAAGTAGCACCACAAATAATACCTGCTTGCATATCTCCTAATACTAATCCAACCAAAGGTGCTACAATAATTGGCTGGGTGGTAAAAGTATACCCAAACCAATAGTTAATAAAATTACATACAATTAGAATTAAAGTTACTAATAAAGCATTAACCATTTTTCTCTCTCCTTCTAAATAAATTCTTCTATATTTTTACATGAATCTGACGGTACAACGCGAGTATCAATTGTTTCGACCAATGGAATTAACTTTCTAATATTTTCAATATCTTTGGCTGTCATATATATTCCCTTTAAAATCATTTTTCCTCCTTCCTTTTTATTACTCGCGCCACCTATATTTAGCATCTTAATCCCTTCAATCTCTTGGACTACTTTTAATGCATCATCAGTATTCTTAACTACTACAAAAATTTTCATATTGTTTGTTTTTGGATTATTAATTAAATCTATGCCATCTTTTAAAGATTTAATAGCCATTTTAACGCCTGCTGGCTTTGCCATCTTTATTGCCAATTTTGTTATTTCATCATTTATTACGCCATCATTCGCAATAAGAATTGCATCTGGATTAGTTTGATTTATCCAAGAAAAAGCAACCTGTCCATGGAGCAAGCGATCGTCTACTCTCAGCATTGTTACCATAAAGTTTCCTCCTTATCGTTATTTCTTTTTTCTTTCATAAACTCATTATCAATTAAGACAATGCTATTAACAGCTTCATTAATAGCGTCCAATATTAAGTTCTTTGTATTTTCCTCTTCTTCATTGATGATAACCTCAAGCGCCATGCCTAAATTAACCCCACCAACTAAATAAACACTATTAAATTTACATAAATGCATTAATTGATTATATACACTTCCACCAGGAATATCAGCAAAGATTATATATTCATAGGATTCATTTTTCTCTATTTCTGCTAATATAGCATCATATATTTTTTGAGGAGTTGAATAGGTATTTAAATCATAGCATTCTATATTTCCACAAGTTCCTATTATCATTTCTACAGCACTTTTTATTCCTGTTGCTAATCCTCCATGGGAAGCTATAATATACTTTCTCATAAAATCACCACCTTTCTGTCTAAAAGTCTTTTTATTATTAATCTAGCAAAAAATCGTGCCAATATATTAATCTAATAATATTTTCAAATATTTTATAACCTTACAGGGAAATGAGTAGGATTTATACAAGATTGACAGTATAAAAGCACTTGAATGCATATGCATACCTCCCACACTAAAAAAATGTTCCCCAACATAACTCAGGGAACATAAAAACACATATTATTTAATTTAAAAAATTCCTCAAACCCTGTGATTTCAAACCTTTAGCGAATAAACAAAGTAACTGTCTATAAGTGACTTGGGACAAACCATTTATACTACATAACGAAAGTATTAGAGGGACGTAAAGTATAAATGATATGAAAATATATTTGTCCAAAAACAGAACTTGTCTTGGTTATATGTACTTCCTGTATATGAAGACACATAGTCCTGTAGCTCATCATACGCAATCTCAATACATTGATTTCTTATTGAAACCTTTTCTTTTTCTATTGCCCCCATAAGCTTAGGAATAATACTAACTCTAGCACCACTCCCTGTTCATCAAGATAATATCTATAATAGTATTTAAGCTCCTCAATCTTGTACTGTTTAGCCTCTGTATCTAAATACAGCTCCCACCAAGGTGTAATACCAGCTTTCGAAGAAATATAACACGCAATTTGGCCTGTATTCATATCAAAGGTTGGTTTTCCATCAATCTGCATTAACTGATTTAGTTTAGAAGCACCCTTAATATCACAGATTGCCTGAAAATATTCTTCCCCAGTACTTTCGAATTCGTTCATATCATCGAGCATTGCCAATAATTCACCAGCTGTTACCAACGCAACTAAATTTCTGATTCTAGCCGCACTTCGAATAATACAATTCAGATTCATTCTTATGCGTTTTCGAGAATAGCCCTCTGCGACTGCATTAAGAACAAATTCTTTCTCAATCAAAGCAATATTTTCAGCATCTCTCTTGATCTTATACAATAGTTCCGAAAGATAATAAAACGACTTGTCAAATTTAAAAAACGGTTTCTCCTGTAACCAATCAGCAAGAATACCATAAACATTTCTCTCTATATCAACCTTTTTATTTTTTAATGAGGACAATACAAAACGGCGGAAACTTTCATGATATATTGAAAAACCACCGCTTAACACGTTTTCCGCCAATAATGGATAAAGCATCGATATATCTTGCTCTACAAACTCTCCATCTCCAGTAATCTCCATTAAATCATCTAGACTAAGATAGAAATCTGCCCCACAAAGTGCATTCACTGTGCGATTGTTATGAACCTTTTTATATAAATAGGAATAATACTCAGATAGACTGATATCGTAATCGGGTATTCCGTCAATTAATTCTTTATTTACATTCGAGTTTCGTAACTGACGCAAGATATAACTGAGGTACAGCGCATTTCCCTGAGATTTCTTAAGTAGATATTCACTTATTGATGAACCATCATCATCTTTGATAGTATCATCAGTAATCTGAAAAGTCGCCATCAAGGATTTCACTTGCTTAATACCCCATGACTCAATTTCAAATACACGGTAGCTATTGGCTTTGAATTCATCCAGTTCGTCTATTGGCTGCGATGCTATTATGACATAGCAGTTATCAGGAAAATGAATTTCCAACAGTTCCGAAATGATTTCAGTTTCTGAACGTGAAATAAGATCTTTATGTAGATCATATTCTCTGGAGATATGATCTAGACCATCTACTACTAAATAGAATTCCTCTCCAATAAGTCGAAGCAGATTTTCAAGCTCTGCTTTATCAGCACCAAAGGTTGTATTCTTATGCTCAACTAATTCTGGGCATTGTTCCACAATCTGTGAAACCAGATTGCCATATAAGGAAGTTACACGTATTCTCTCAAGACTATTTGTGTCCTGCAATGACTGGAAGCAATTATAATGAATAACTTTACTGTCATCGTTCTCAAGTTTATCTATGTATTCATCGACAAGCCAAGACTTGCCAGATCCAGGATTACCAGTAATAATGACACGTTTTGAATCACGAATTGCTCCGTGCAGCCGTTCAATCTCATCGTCAAGCATAACCTTATGCGCTGAATCCACCGGAAATTTTTGATCAAATTTCCCATAATCCCTTATAAATCCAAGGCGCCCCATTAATGTATTGGTATAAAGTCTATTACCCATCGCTCTGGAGTGCTTCACTTCCGTAGCAAGCTTATAAATAACTTCTTCTAAGTTTAGATTATCATTTGGATATATTCCTACGCCCAATTTTTCAACTTGCTGTATAATTACATTTTCTATGCCACCAGGATTTTTCAAATCAAGACTTGCCTTAGGCATTTCCAGAATAATCGTAAGTTCATTGCAAAATGATAAAAAGTTTTCTCTATCGATAAGGCCTGACTTAATCGCCACATTAAACTTTCTCCACGTTTTTGGAAGTAGATTTCCTACCGGCCAAAACGCCTTGCCATCAAACGAATATGCAGCAATTGAAAAAGGCAGGGGCTATTCTTGAATAGGTTTCAAAAATTCTACAATCGGATCATCATCAGTGGGCCTGTTCCACGCAAGGCACAACTTTATCTGATTATCATTTTCAGATTCTTTTCTCGTTTTCCAAGAAGCGAAAAGATCGCATAATGCCGTATCATGTCCATTGCCATTTGCGAAGTCATCTTTAGTAAGTTTATGGGTGTTTTCATCATCAGAATACTTAATCTGAAATTCAGTAGTACCATTAGGTGTCTTCACCTTTAGATCGTCAAATTTATCTCCACTGAAATCCTTACGATCAATAATTAATTCAGCATCTGTCTGCTTAAGCATCAGTTGTAGGATTATCGAAACAGTAAAATAATCCTGATATTCATACCCTTCATGGATTGGACTCTGCATTTAATGACCTCCTCACATCAACACTAAGTGAATCAACTTTTCAATTCTTCCCCTTTCATCAAATCATACCACCTTCTTAATCCATTTTCTATATAATTCCTTTTCAAATAACGAAAAGCTCCCAAAGGAGCTTTCCATGTACCTTAAATATACACCAATTCTTTCAACACAATTTCTTCCGCAACATTCCGGATATTATTTACAGCTCCAACCCACACCATCTGACGCACCAGAATACCCATCCTCTCCTGTGCTTCATCGTCCACAGCATTCAGATGTTCTGTTAATCTGTCTTCCAACATATACAGTGAATACATTGCCGGACGATGCTCTTTCAGATACGTTTTCCGCATCATTCCATATTTCCCATAATGCGGTTCTTCATCTGTACTGACAAGATTCGGATAGTAAATTCCGTCTGCTCCCAGTGTGTAGATTCCACCCATTTTTTCAAATGTGCTTTTCATGTGCTATTCCTCCTTGAAATCAGCGATGTCTTAGATCATCGCAAAATATTTCAGGGCAGCCTTGATAGCATCTTCTTTCTCTTTCGGGCATTGCGGAACTCTTGCATTTTCTGATTTTGGAAGATTATAGTTTTCTCCCACTTCGATTCCACATTTGCGTTTTACCTGAGAAATATATAAATTTGAAACTTTCAATCCAAATTCTTTCAGCACATAATCTTTGATTTCCTGATAGGTTGCTTTCAACTCGGCACTGGTGGCATCCAGCTCATCCAGATCTAAGTCGATCTCTATCGTGTCATCTGGTTTTTATTGGGATAAAAGAGCTACCGTCTCAACATGCACCGTATTCGGGAACTGATCTACAGCCCGCACCCGTTTCAGTTCATATCCATTCTCACAGAGCATTTTCAGATCACGAGCCAGTGTTGCAGAATCGCAGCTCACATAGACCACCTTATCCGGCTCCATTTTCACGATCGTCTCAAGCAGCGTGCTGTCGCAGCCCTTCCGCGGGGGATCCACCACGATCACATCTGCATGCGCCTGCTGCCCCGGATGCTCTCTTTCATAATCTTTATAATACTCCGGCAGAACTTCTTCTGCCTTTCCCACATAAAATTCCACATTTTCTATGGCATTGATCTTTGCATTTCTTTTGGCATCTTCGATAGCCTGTGGTACAATCTCCACGCCATACACTTGTTTTGCCCGATGCGCCAGAAACAGGGAAATGGTTCCGATTCCACAATACAGATCCCACACCGTCTCTGTTCCGTTCAGATCCGCATATTCCAGTGCAAGTCCGTACAGCTTTTCTGTCTGTACCGGATTCACCTGGTAAAAGGAAAGCGGAGAAATCTGATACTGATTTTCTCCGATGTAGTCTGTGATAAAAGGCTGTCCCCAGAGAACCTCATAGGAATCCCCCATGATTACATTGTCCCGTCTGGTATTGGAACTGATACAAATGCTGGTCATGCCCGAAATTTTCTGCAATTTTTGAATCAACTCTTCCTGATACGGAAGCCACTGAGCTACCGTCTCACCGCAATTGTTCTTTCTCCCGTTTCCGTCTCCATTTGCTCCGGTTTTCTTCAAAATGACATCTGGCATCCTATTAATTTCTGCACGTTCATACTTCGCCCCTGAGCGATTTTCCCGGTTCAGCACCAGACAGACCATCACTTCTTTCGTGGTGAATCCATACCGGATCAGGATATGGCGTACCAGTCCCTGTCCCGTTTTTTCATCATAGGCAGGAATCTGATGGTTCTTCATAAAATCCAGAAGAATCTCCAGAATCTTTTTATTCTCCGGCACACCAAGCGCACAGTCTGTATTTGCAATAATATCATGAGTTCTTCCTGCATAAAATCCGGCTACCGGATTGCCTTCTTTCTCTGTTCCGATCGGGAACTGTGCTTTGTTCCGATAATAAAACGGAACCGCCATCCCTACGATCGGCTCACTGATCTGCTCGATTCGTTCTCTGGAAAATCCGCCGATCCGCTCCAGATTATTCTGCACTTTTTCCTGTTTGAAACGCAGCTGACTCTCATAGGACATTTCCTGGATCTGACAGCCGCCACAGCGTCTGGCAAACCTGCATTTCGGTTCAATCCGTTCCTCAGAAGGAGACAGAATCTTCATTAGTCTCGCATAACCGTAATGCTTTTTGGCTTTCGTTACTTTTACTTCTGCCACATCACCGATTACCGCATCTTTCACAAAAAGGGTATAGCCATCCACTTTTCCGATGCCTTCTCCACCGACTCCCATATCTTCAATTGTCACTGTGACCATCTGATTTTTCTGCATACTCCGTTATTCTACCCCTTCTGAATTCTGAGTCTTATCTTTTTCCCGAAATTCTATTCTTTCCTGCATTTTTAGTCTCGCACTTCTTTCACTCCTAGCACGTTGTCTTTCTCAAATTACTTTCGAACAGGCGATTATATCCCAGCCAGTCCTTGGTATCTTTTGCCTTAAAGATTTCAGTCAGTGTCTGCATCTTCGCATCTGCATTATCTGCCAGATTCAGCGCCATGGCCTCTGCCAGTGCCGGTTTCTTCGGAGATCCATATTCCAGTTCTCCATGATGTGCCAGAATGCAGTGTTTCCACTCATTTGCAAGACGCTCCGGGAAATCCGGAATGCTACGAATAGCTTCATTTAACATTTCCACACCAATCACGATATGTCCGATCAGCTGTCCCTCATCGGTATAATCATTGTCCGGGAAATTGGATAATTCTCTGGTTTTTCCGATATCATGGCAGATTGCCGAAGCATACAGCAGATCTTTGTTAAGGATTGGGTAAGCGCCCACCATGTATTCACAGAATTTCACCACACTTAAGGTATGCTCCAGGAGTCCGCCGGCAAAGCCATGGTGAACCGTCTTTGCTGCCGAATGTCCCTGAAAACTTTTGATAAATCCTTCATCTTTTACAAAATAATATTCCACGGCCTGACGCAGCCACTCATTGTCAATTTTTCCAACATAAGTCAGCAGTTCCTTGTACATACTGTCCACACTTTTTTCTGTGGTCGGCATGTAATCTGCCGGGTTGTATTCTCCCTCCTGGGCAATCCGGATCTGCTTGATGTTCAGCTGAAGATTTCCATTATAAGTAATCACATCACCGAATACTTCGATAAAATCTTTCTCAGAATAATCACAGATTCCCTGTGAATTCGGATCCCAGACCTTTCCGTCCAGTGTTCCAGTTTTATCCTGAAGAATCAGGTTGTCATACGGCTTTCCATTCCTTGTCTCCGCAGAACGTTTTCCTTTGCAAAGGTAAATCGTACGAATGGTATCCCCATCTCTCAAATCTTTAATGTATAACATGTCTTTTCCTCTTTCCATCTCTCTTTTTACTTATAGCTTGTTTTCTTTACTCCCGGCTGCCCACGGTTACACTATATTCAATCTCCACGTAGTCTTCGGTTCCTCTCCGCATTCCGGTCAGTTTCACCTGATCTCCCTGCTTATACTTCTGCAGCGCTCTCTGGTACCCCTGAATCCCCGTGATGGTAATCTTTCCGATCTTGGTCAGCACATCTCCGCTCTGGATTCCTGCCTGCATCGCCGGTGATTCCGCATCGATCTGTTGGACATACAGCCCCATTGGCATTTCTTCGCTCTCTGCAATTCCTTCATCCACGGTCACTCCGTGGATTCCCAGATATCCTTCACTCTCTTCGTTGGACATCCGCTCAATCAGATGTTTCAGATCTGAAATTCCATAAGCGCTGGCCGGTGCATTTTCCTCATCAGTCAGAAGGTTGGGTAAAATAATCCCGGTCACTTCGCCCTGCAGATTAAACAGGACTCCTGTTCCTGCCCGAGTTGCCGCAATATCCGTCCCCAGAATCTGGTAAGCACTGTCCGCCAGTTCTTTCTTGTGATCTGCGGTACTGATCATGCCAAATCCTACGCCATTGCTGTATCCGAACATATTTCCAAGCGCAATGGCTGCACTGCCCTGGCTGATCCGATTGGAGTTTGCCAGTGTCGCCACCTTGATCTGTTTTCTGGATGCACTGCTGATTTCACTGCGATCCACCGCAAGGATGGCAAGCCCAATGATTTTGTCCTGGGTCTTCCAGGTTCCCCGGCAGGTACTCTTATCTGCCAGCGTCACTTTACAGGACGCTCCCTGCTCCCAGACTCCATTGCCCGTCAGGATCAGATATTCCTTTCCGTTACTCGCCACGATCAGACCTGATATTTCTGCGTCATCTGTGGAAATGGAGACGACGGATTTCTCCGCTTCTTCTGCGATCGCATAGACCGAATCCATCAGTTCTTCATAATTTTCTCCGGTCAGCACATCCGCAGAATTCTCTCCCGATCCGATACTCTGACCGTCATTTGTGCCATCGGTCGACTCTGTCACCTGAACATCAGACTCTCCATCCCTTCCATCTTCTTCCTGATCTTCCGGAATAGACACTTTATCGGTCTTCGTCGCAAACAGGCGACTTGCCACCGGTTTCAGAGCATAAAACCCAAGGCTCGCACAGCCTCCGAACACCAGTCCGATCAATGCGATCTGCACACATTTTCTTAATAACTTTTCTTTGGTAAACCCATCCTTCTTTATGGTCTCCTGCAGGAAAGAAAATTCTTCTTCCTTTTTTTGCGACTCTTCGGATGCATTGTCCGGCGTATGTTCCACCTGCTTTTCTGGTTTTTCTTCTTCTCTCATCCCGGCTTCGACGCTCCTTTTATTCTTCGCTCAAGCTCCAAAACAACGGTTTTGTGCTCGTTGTATAGTATACCCGATTCCCCCCGATTGTTCAATATTATATTATCCTTTTCAATCCCCAGCAAATGGGGTAAAATAATAAGAGCATTTTATCTTACGTTCATTTAACCAGAACGCATATTTCACATAAATTGGAGTTTCATATTATGAATAAAAAAACACTGGAAAAACTGGAATATCCCAAAATCATAACTCTGCTGGTTCAGCAGGCTTCTTCCGAGCGCGGGAAGCTGTTGTGCCGAAACCTGAAACCATCCTCTGACCTTTCTGAGATTCAGACAGCCCAGGAACAGACCGCGGCTGCATTTACTCGGATCGTCCAGAAGGGTCGAATCTCTTTCAGCGACGTCGCAACCGTGGAAGCCTCCATGAAACGCCTGGAAGTCGGGGGAAGTCTTTCCATCATCGAACTGCTTCGGATTTCCGGCGTTCTGAAAACCGCCGGTGCCGTCAAAGCCTACGGCCGACACGACACCACCGCCGAGGCTTCAGACTGTCTGGACGTGTATTTTGATCAATTGGAACCAGTCTTCCCTTTAAATGCAGAGATCGAGCACTGCATTTTAGGAGAGGACGAGATCAGTGATGATGCCAGTCCCACGCTGAAACATATCCGACGCAGCATCGCTTCTATGAATGATCGTGTCCACGCCACTCTGAACAGTCTGGTCAACGGATCTTTGCGTACCTATCTGCAGGATCCCATTATCACCATGCGTGGCGACCGGTACTGTCTTCCGGTAAAAGCCGAATACCGCAGCCAGGTCAACGGAATGATCCACGACCAGTCCTCTAGCGGTTCTACTTTATTTATCGAACCCATGGCTGTTGTCAAACTGAATAACGATCTGAAAGAATTATACGGAAAGGAACAGGAAGAGATTCAGGTGATCCTGGCAAAATTAAGTACACAGGCTGCAGAATATATTTCCGAGATCCGCACCGATTACCGCGCACTGACCGAACTGGACTTTATCTTCGCCCGCGGTTCTCTGGCTCTTTCCATGCGTGGAAGCAAGCCCCTCTTTAATGAATCCGGCCGCATTTCCATCCGGGAAGGACGTCATCCTCTGCTGGATCCGAAGAAAGTCGTTCCCATCAGCCTGTCACTTGGCGATACGTTCGACCAGTTGATCGTCACCGGTCCCAATACCGGAGGTAAGACCGTCAGCCTGAAAACCGTGGGGCTTTTCACTTTAATGGGGCAGGCAGGTCTCCACATTCCTGCTGCCGATCGAAGTGAACTGGCTGTCTTTCACAACGTGTTTGCCGATATCGGAGATGAACAGAGTATTGAGCAGAGCCTGTCCACCTTCTCTTCACACATGACCAACATTGTTTCCTTCCTGCACCAGATCGACGAACGATGTCTGGTTCTGTTCGATGAGCTCTGTGCCGGAACCGATCCCACCGAAGGCGCTGCACTTGCCATTTCCATTTTATCCCATCTCCATTCTCGGGGCATCCGTACGATGGCAACCACCCATTACAGCGAATTGAAGGTGTTCGCCCTTACGACCGACGGGGTGGAAAATGCAAGCTGCGAATTTAATGTAGAGACGTTAAGTCCGACTTACCGCCTGCTGGTGGGCATCCCCGGCAAGAGTAATGCCTTTGCCATTTCCGGCAAACTCGGACTTCCGAATTATATTATCGAAGATGCCAGAGAACGTCTGAGTGAACAGGATGTTTCCTTCGAAGATCTCCTGTCCGATCTGGAACGCAGCAAGCGAACCATCGAAAAAGAACAGGAAGAGATTGCCGCCTATAAACGGGAACTGCAGCAGTTGAAAACTCAGGCCAAACAGAAACAGGATCGGGCGGAATCCCAGAAAGAAGAGATTTTAAGGAAAGCACGGGAAGAAGCTTCCGCAATCCTGCGGGATGCAAAAGAAACCGCCGACGAAACCATGAAGAACTTTCGAAAATTCGGCAAAGAAGGAATCTCTTCTGCTGAAATGGAACGGGAGCGGGAACGTCTGCGCCAGAAGATCAAGGACAACGATTCCAAGAACCAGTTGAAAACGAAAAAGCCACAGAAACAATATAAGGCTTCGGATTTCAAACTGGGTGAATCCGTCCGCGTTCTCAGCATGAACCTGACCGGAACTGTACGTTCTCTGCCGGATGCCAGAGGAAATCTGTCTGTCCAGATGGGAATCCTTCGTTCCCAAGTCAACATTTCTGATCTGGAGATCATTGACGAGGCACCAGCCTACACACCAAAAAATCTTCGCAAGACCCATAGCGGTAAGATTAAGATGAGCAAATCTCTCTCCGTGAGCCCGGAGATCAATCTTCTTGGCAAGACCGTAGATGAGGCCATTGCAGAATTGGATAAATATCTGGATGATGCCTACCTGTCCCATTTAAATTCCGTGCGCATCGTACATGGAAAAGGAACCGGCGCACTTCGAAAAGGCATCCATCAGTACCTGCGCAAGCAAAAACATGTCAAAAGTTTCCGGCTGGGCGAATTTGGCGAAGGCGATGCCGGTGTGACCATCGTAGAATTTTAGGAGGAGCCCTCACATGATTGGAAAGCAAAAAGTATTAATCGTAGACGATGATGAAAATATCGCAGAGCTGATCTCTCTCTATCTGATCAAAGAATGTTATGACACCCGTACCGTGGGAAGCGGAGAAGAAGCCCTGCAGATCTTCGATGTATGGCACCCGAACATGGTGCTTCTGGACCTGATGCTCCCGGGCATGGACGGCTATCAGGTCTGTCGGGAAATCCGGGCAAGAGACAATACTCCTGTCATCATGCTCTCCGCCAAGGGCGAAGTCTTTGACAAGGTTCTGGGCCTGGAAATGGGCGCCGATGACTACATGATCAAGCCTTTCGATGCCAAAGAGCTGGTTGCCCGCGTCAAAGCGGTACTCCGACGGTATCAGCCGGTCACTGCTCCGACTCCTGCCGCCGACAAGATCAAATGTGTAGAATACGACGGTCTGGTGATCAATCTGACCAACTATGCCGTGACCTGCGATTCCAAACCGGTGGAAATGCCGCCGAAAGAACTGGAGTTGCTCTATTTTCTGGCTGCCTCTCCCAATCAGGTCTTCACCCGGGAACAGTTGCTGGATCAGATCTGGGGCTATGAATACATCGGTGACACCCGTACCGTAGACGTTCATATCAAGCGGATCCGTGAAAAACTGAAAGATCATCCGTCCTGGAGCCTCAGCACCGTCTGGGGAATCGGCTATAAATTTGAAACGAAGCAGAACTAACACTTAAACACTACTATAAAGATACAACACTTACAGGAGTCATACATTTGGCATGAAAACTATGCAGAATACCCTACGGATTAAATTTTTCCTTCTATATATAGCTTTCGGATTTCTCTGCCTGTTCACCGTTGCAACCCTGACCAAGCAACTGATCCTGGATCATCTGAAATCTGACGCTTCTTCCGGCATGTACGAGGAGGCCAATCTGATCGCCACTTCCTATCTGCCGGAATATTTTACAGAAGACACTTCTTATCTGGCGGTGCGCACGCAGTTGAACGCCATGCAGATCTATCTGGATTCTTCCCTCTGGTTTACCGATGCCCAGGGAAATGTTCTGGTATCTTCCTCTCTGGAAGACACCACAGCACCGACCCGGATTGAAGATTTTAATCCTGCTGAGATTGGAAGCCAGCAATATCTGGAAGGATCCTATCACGGATATTTTTCGGAAGACATGATCACCGTCATCGCACCGGTCACTGTCGGATTCTCCACCAGAGGATACTTGCTGATTCACCGGCCGATGGCCGTCATCCAGCAGAAACTGACCAATATAATGCGCCCGGTCTACATTACACTGATCGTGATCTATCTGTTGTCGTTCCTGATCATGATCGGAATCCATTTTTTCGTCTATCGGCCGCTCCGCAGCGTAACCGAGGGAGCGACTCAGTTTGCTTCCGGTAATCTGAACTACGAGATTCCGGTGCACACACAGGATGAGATTGGCTATCTGTCCGCATCTTTGAACTTCATGGCATCCCATCTCAGAGATATGGAAGATTATCAGAAGAATTTTATCGCCAACGTATCCCATGACTTTCGCTCTCCTCTGACTTCCATCAAAGGCTATGTGGAAGCCATCGCTGATGGTACCATTCCCCCGGAACTTCAAGGGAAATATCTGGGAATCATTTCTGCAGAAACCGATCGTCTGACGGATCTCACCCGGGATCTGCTCACCCTCAACGAATTTGACACCCAGGAGCTTCTTCTGAACAAAGAATCCTTTGATATTCAGAAAATGATCAAACAGACCGCAAATACCTTCGAAGGGATCTGCACCAAACAGCATATTTCCATCGAGCTTCTCTTTCTTCCAAAGAAAGCCATGGTCTATGCAGATCCTCATAAAATCCAGCAGGTTCTCTACAATCTTCTGGACAATGCCATCAAATTCAGTGAGCCTGATTCCCCCGTTACCGTTGAGGTCACAGAAAAGAATGAGAAATATTTTATCTCCGTCAAGGATACTGGCTGCGGCATCCCAAAAAAAGATCTGAGTAAGATCTGGGAGCGTTTCTACAAGACCGATCAGTCCCGCGGCAAAGATAAAAAAGGTACCGGCCTAGGGCTTTCCATCGTCAAAGAAGCCATTCAGGCACACGATGAAAATATCAACGTGGTCAGCACTGAGGGAGTGGGAACCGAATTTATCTTCTCCCTAAGCCGGGATTCCGGAAAATGAGATTTTCAAAAAAACTCCTCTCAGAACCAAATTTACACGGTTTTCTGAGAGGAGTTTTCTAATACAACATATTTTTAATGGAATCACTGTCCATATTTTCTTTGGTTACCCAGATATAGCCGGTATCCACCTTTGCTTCATTTCCCAGTTCCAGAACGGTGCGGGCTGCCGCCACAACCGTTGCATATCCCATTCCGAAAGGATTTTGCACAACCAGACCTTTGATCTCGCCGCTCTTCAATGCTTCCAGTTCCTTCTTCTCCGCATCAAATCCAACCAGCGCAATATCATCGGTCGTTCGTTTCTGCACATTCTCCTGATCTTCCTCTTTCGGTTCTTCCGGAACGCCTGCTTCTTCCTGCGCATCCTGTACGGTCTTAGAGTTCTTGACTTCCGACTTCTTCTCCTGTGCTTTGTTTTCCACTGCATTTGCCTGAAGAGTCTCCAACGCCCACTCGGTCACATCACTGTTGGTTCCGAGGATTCCTTTTACGTCCGGATGCTGCGCAAGATATTCGTTGAGCACTTCCCCGTCTGTAATCTTATCTACTGTAATCTCCGGAGAACCTTCCGGAAGTTCCAGCGTCCGTTCGGCTGCCATAGACTTCTTCATATCCTGAATCTGATCATAATACAGCACCTCTGCGATCTCTACCTGATCATGCTGGGCGATCTCTTCCTCGATTCCGCTTAACCGTTCTTTTGCACTGGCCGAATGGCTGTTCTTTGCAAGCACCAGAATCTGACCTGCATCTCCGATCTCATCACAAAGCTTTGATGCACCGGTTCTGGCTGCTTCCTGATTATCCGTCTTACAGGTACTGACGATGCCCTGATAATCATTTCCTGAGTCAAATGCCACGATCGGAATTCCATTTTCTGTTGCCTGATCAAACTGTACGGTTCCCTCATCTGCATCAATACTCGCAATGGCAATCACATCCGGGTATCTGGAAAGTTCCTCGTCCAGGATATTTACCTGTTCGTCAATGTCTTCCCCTGCTTCCGGCGCATTGTAAGTCACTTTAATCTTGTCATTGCCCGTATATCCCAAGTGTTCATTCAGGTCTGTGACTGCCTGTTCTACTCCTTTGGCAACCGCTTTCCAGTATGCCGTATCCGTTTCCTTTCCGATTATGGAAATATAGGTTCCCGGCTCCAGTTCCAACCCATCCACATTGCTATATGCCTGAGGACTGATTGCATTTAAGTTGTCCTGATATGCAGACTGTTCCGCCTTTTCTCCTGTATATTTGGTATTGCTTACATGCTGCGAGCATCCACTGATAACCGCCGCAGCACACAATACTCCGACTATCTGTTTCCACTTCACGTTTTTGCACTCTCCTTAATCCTTTTACGCTTCTCGTTACTTTGCATTTTTCATTTTTCTTTCATGCTCCTTATACTATACACTATTCTAGAAAAAAATAAAGGAATATTTTCTTAAATTTTTATTGTTTCTTCCGACATTTCTTTCCTGCTCTGATCCATATTTTCCCTTTTGAAACCTCTGATTTTGAGAATGGATTTCATTTTCAGATAATATTGATAATTGTACTAAAATTTAAGCACAAATTCCCTTGTATTCTTCCTACTTTTGTATTAAAATCTAGTTAATGGTCAGGGAGATACCTGCCATATTATATTCAATCAAAGGAGGATACATACTATGGCATATGTAATCAGTGATGACTGTGTAAGTTGTGGAAGCTGCGAAGGAGGATGTCCAGTAGGAGCTATTTCTCAGGGAGATGCTCATTTCGAGATCGATGCTGACGCTTGTGTAGAATGTGGTGCTTGTGCAGGACAGTGTCCAGTAGGAGCTATTTCTCAGGGCTAATATCAGCTATATAAAAATGTGATCACAGTTAAAAAAGAAAGAAGCTGTCGTACTTTTACGGCAGCTTTTTTACATTTCCTGGCACATTTTGGCGAACGATTCTTCCCTTATTCCGAGACTTCCTGTGTTATACTGTAACCAGTATCCCAAAGGAGGTTAAAAAGTATAGCATGGATGATCGAAAAGTGATGATCTCAGAAGCCGCAAAGCTTGTGGATGTAGAATCCCATGTACTTCGCTACTGGGAAGATGAATTACATATCCCCGTCAAACGTACCGCACAGGGGCATCGATACTATACGAAAGAAGACTTACAGTTATTTCACTGTATTAAAAGACTGAAAGATGAAACCGTCTCTATCAAAGAGTTGAAACAGATTGTCCCGGAGCTGTTGAAAATGCAGGAATTACATCATGGGACATTCTCTGCTGCCGGCACTTCAAACGCCACAACTTCTTCCGGTACAACGGATTCCCCCAAAGAAGACGACAACAAGGACGAGGCAAACGACAATGGAACGGTCAGACTTCCTTTCTCCACACACGACAGCAAACATCAGGTCCTGACAACTGCATCCCATACCGAAGTAATTGAAGACCTTCCGCTCAAACAGGCGCGGGAACTGATCGGTGCTGTCCTGAATGAAGTGGTTACCGACAACAACAAAGTGCTGACCCAGGAACTTCGTCAGACCCTTACAGCAGATATTATGCAGGAAATGGACTTTTTAGTACAGGCAAAAGAACGCAGAGAAGAAGAACATTTTCGCAAGCTGGATCAACTGATCCGCCAACAGCAGTCTATCCGCCGGGAAACCGTGGGACATGCCAGCCCCCTGTTACGCCTGAAACGACTGCTGACATGAAGCAGTGCGCAAACAATCTTTCTCAAGTTGTCGCGACAGTTTCCAGCTGTTCGTGCAACCTCGGATTTTTCCTCATTACTTTAAATAAAAAGAAACCAAGAATGCCTTTTACAGACAATTTCCTGGTTTCTTATCATCTTTATTTATCCCGAAAAAGATTTGCATAAGGGAACATCCGAAGCCCCGGTACTTTCTTCGAGCGAGCGTGAGCATCGCTCGAAAAGGATCTCTCTATGGGGCGAAGGCAAGCGTAAGCGGTTCCCGATGTAAACTTTTTCGGGATTTATAAAACATTTTCTAATGCCAGCAAATTTCCTGGTTTCTTTTTACTCCGCACCCCGATCTCCTCTGGCTTCATTTCCAAATCGTGTATACTGCGGGATCCATGCCAACCGTACCGTTCCGATCGGGCCGTTACGTTGTTTGGCAATGATGATCTCGGCTATATTCTTGTCGTTGGTATCCGGATTATAATAATCATCACGATAGATAAACATGACCACATCGGCATCCTGCTCAATGGCTCCGGACTCACGCAAGTCAGACAGCATCGGTCGCTTATCGGTACGCTGTTCCACTGCACGGCTAAGCTGCGACAGAGCAATCACCGGAACGTCCAATTCTCTCGCCACACCTTTCAGTGCTCGTGAGATCTCGGAAATCTCCTGCTGACGGCTTTCGTTGCTACGGCCGCCGCTTCCGCTCATCAACTGCAAGTAGTCGATGATGATGGCATCCAACCCCATTTCCAGTTTCATTTTCCTGCATTTACTCCGAAGTTCCGTAATGGAGATACCTGAGGTATCATCGATAATCAGTTTGGACTGACCGATGGTTCCGGCTCCTTCGATCAGTTTTTCCCAATCCGAATCTTTCAGGTTACCATTTCGGATCAGTTGGGCATCCACATGGGCTTCCAGTGCAAAGAGACGGTTTACCAACTGCTCCTTTGACATTTCCAGACTGAATATCGCAACACTTTTATTCTGTCGGAACGCCATATGCTGAGCAATATTCAACACAAATGCCGTCTTTCCCATAGACGGACGGGCCGCGATCAGTACCAGATCCGACGGCTGCAGACCGGACAGCTTATAGTCCAGATCAATGAAACCGGTAGGAATTCCGGTTACCGTTCCTTTTGTTTTCGATGCCTTCTCAATTCGATCCAATGCATTTAACACCACGTCCTTGATGGGCGTAAATTCTTTGGTATTGCCCCGCTGCACCAGATTGAAAATCTTTTTCTCCGTGCCTTCCATGATCACATCCATGGGGTCCTGCCCCAGATAACAGGTATTTTCAATCTCTTCCGTGATCTTGATCAGTCTGCGAAGCGTCGCTTTGTTCTGTACGATTTCCGCATAAGATTGTACATTTGCAGAAGTAGAAGTCATGGATAACAGATCTCTGGCATATTCCATGTCACTGATCTCCGGCGGTACATTTTTCTCTTTCAGCCGCTCCTGCAAGGTGATCAGGTCCACCGGCTGTCCTTCATTAAACAGTTCTACCATCGCATCGAATAAAATGCCATAAGCCGTCTGATAGAAATCATCTCCGTTCAACATTTCCGCTGCCGTCATGATCGCGTCTTTATCCATCAGCATGGCGCCGATCACCGAGCGTTCTGCTTCGTCGTTATGCGGCGGTACTCTTTTGATCACTGCTTCATCCACGTTGTTTACTCCTCTCCCGTCTTTTCTCCCCAAAACCATTTCCGTTTCCGCCTCAGTTAAACCTGCTCCTATTTTTTCATATGCCTGGCAACCTAGAGCCGGATTTTTTTAGCTTCGTTTCACTTAAGCCGTTTTAATTTTCTTCGTTGACAATTACTTTCAACTGTGCAGTCACTTTCGAATGCAGCTTCACCGGAACTTTGTGGGTTCCCGGAGTCTTAATTGCTTCTTTTAACTGGATTTTCTTCTTATCTACATCCAGCCCCATCTGGGTCTTCACTTCGGCTGCAATCTCTTTGGAGGAAATGGAACCGAAGGATCTTCCGCCTTCTCCTAATTTGATGCCGACTTCGATCTTGCCTGCCTCTAATTTGGCTGCCAGATCTTTTGCGTCCTCATAACGCTCCTGTGCCAGTTTCTCGTCATGCTGTTTCTGAAGCTTCAGGTCATTTAAGTTCTTGCCGGTTGCTTCCATGCCCAGCTTCTTTGGCAGGATAAAGTTTCTTGCATATCCGTCATTGACGGTTACGATCTCTCCTTTTTTCCCAAGGGATCTTACATCTTCCAATAAAATTACTTTCATCTTAAATCTCTCCTTCTTCCATCATCTCGTCGATGGTTTCTTTTAACTTACGGATCGCCTGCGCCACACTCATGTGGGTAAACTGCGCACCGGATGCATTGATATGCCCTCCGCCGCCCAGACGCTCTGCGATCAGCTGTACATTCATCTCATCGATGGATCTTGCACTCATATAGACTTTTCCATTGTATTCGGTAAATACAAAGGATGCCCGGATTCCACTGATATCCAGAAGCTCGTTGGCCGCCTGTGCAGCCAGTACGGTAGGACTTTCGATATTTCCCGGACACTCGGCCAGCGCAAATTCCTTCCGGTAAACTTCCGCCAGACGAACCGCTTCTGCTTTCGCACGATACGACTCCATATCGTCACGGAACATTTTCCTCACTCTGGTAATATCCGCTCCGCATCTTCTTAAAAATGCAGCCGCCTCAAAGGTTCTCACTCCAGTCCGGTTCATAAAGTTTCTGGTGTCAATCATGATTCCGGCATACAGACACTCTGCCTCTACCGGGGTCAGCTTAATATCTTCCACAATATACTGCAGGACTTCCGCCACCATTTCACAAACCGAAGAAGAATACGGCTCGATATAGGAAAGGACTGCGTTCTCGATCATATTGCTGCTCTGTCTGTGGTGATCCAACACCGCAACGGTCTTTGCCTTATCCAGAAGTTTCGGGCACTCGGTCATACCCGGCTTGTTGGTATCGACTACAACTACCATGGTATTTTCCGTCAGATAATCCTTCACTTCCTCACTGGTGATAAAAATATCTTTCGGATAAGACGAATTCTTCGCAATCTCATCATACAGAGGCCGCACGGAACTGGTGATTTCATTGATAATGATATGCGCTCGTTTGCCAAGTTCTGTGGCTGCCCGGTAGATTCCGATGCTGGCTCCCAGAGAGTCTGCATCTGCGATCTGATGTCCCATCACCAGAACACAGTCCTTAACCAGAATAAATTCCCGCAGACCTTCTGCTTTGACTCTGGCCTTGACTCTGGTATTTTTCGCCATCTGTTCCTTCTTGCCGCCGAAATAGGTGATTCCGTTGCAATCTTTGATGACCGCCTGGTCACCGCCTCTTGCAAGTGCCAGGTTGATGGCCGCTCTTGCATAATTATAACTCTGTGCATAAGTCACGGAATTCAGACCAAGTCCAATACTGAGCGTAGCGCTTCTGGCGTTTCCGATATTGACATCCTTAACATCTTCCAGAATGGAAAATTTATTTTCCGCCATCTTCAGATAACTCTGTTTCTTGATGACAATAAAGTATTTATCTTTTTCCAGCTTCTTTACGATACCGTCCACATTTCCGATATACTGATTGATCTTACGGTCGATCAACGCAACCAGAAGGGACTGCCGGACCTCTTCCACACTTTCCATGACCTCGTCATAGTTGTCTATATAGATCAGTCCTGCGATCAGACGCTGTTCTTCATTCTCCTGCATATAGGATTTCAGCTCGGTGATATCCCGCATATACAGTGCGATAAAATATTCCTGGTCTGCCGGAATATGCAGCAGACGCTCACTGTTACTGAATCCTTTCATGGACACCTTGCGCAGTTCCACTGCATACTGCCGGTCGTTATAGGTGATCTCCATCTCCACCTTATCCTCTGTGGTCTTAGGATAAACTCCACGGTTCAGCTCCGGAATCACTTTATTCAGATAAGGCTCGTAATACTCTCCCAGGATCAACTGCTCAAAACTGTTGTTCCACCATGCCAATTGTCCGTTCATCAGAACCAGCGCATAGGGGATAGACAACTCTTTCAGCAAAATATTCTGAACATCCGTATACTGATCGGCAAACTGAACCAAATCTGCAAACAATGCAGTTCGGTTCCTCAGATACAAAATTCCAACAATCAAAATGTACAGGAGCACGCCCACGGACATTACGATACCGGATCGTGTATCCACCATATAGATCCAGATATTCATCGCAACCAACAAAACCGACATAATCATGGGCCAGCGCATGTACAGCTTCAACTGACCTTTCAGCCGCATATTTTGTTCATTCCTCATCTTCTTACCCTCTTGATGTTCCCTGACGGGCCGGCTATTTCATCTGTTCTGCCTGTGTCCGGATCAGTTCCTCATCCTCAAAATAATTAATACGCATTGCATTTTTTACACGGGCCAGGGTCGCTGCTGCCACCGACTCTGCTTTCTCACTGCCCTTCTTCAGGACCTCATATACATATGGAATGTCCTTCATCAATTCTTTTCTGCGTTCTCTGATCGGAGCCAGCTCTGCCTGAAGGACTTCGTTTAAGAAACGTTTGACTTTGACGTCTCCAAGTCCCCCTCTCTGATAATGAGCTTTCAGCTCATCCAGATTTGCATATTCCGGGAGGAAAGCTTCGAAATGTTCCGGTTTGGAAAATGCATCCAGATAGGTAAATACGGTGTTACCTTCCAGTTTTCCCGGAACACTGACCTTAATATGGGTCGGATCAGTAAACATGCTCATGACTTTTTTCTTAATCTCATCCGATTCTTCTGACAGATAAATGCAGTTGCCCAGAGATTTACTCATCTTCGCCTTTCCATCGATTCCCGGAAGCCGCAGACACGCCTGATTGCTCGGAAGCAGGATCTCCGGCTCTACCAGCGCTTTTCCGTAAACGGAATTGAATTTGTGTACGATTTCTTTCGTCTGCTCCAGCATCGGCATCTGATCTTCGCCTACCGGCACGGTGGTTGCGTCAAAAGCAGTGATATCTGCCGCCTGACTGATGGGATAGGTAAAGAATCCCACCGGGATGCTTGTCTCAAACCCACGCTGCTGAATCTCAGATTTCACCGTAGGATTTCTCTGAAGACGGGAAACCGTAACCAGATTCATATAGTAAAATGTCAGTTCTGTCAGTTCCGGTACCTGAGACTGGATAAACAGATTGGATTTTGCCGGATCCAGTCCGCAGGACATATAATCCAGTGCCACTTCGATAATATTCTGACGCACCTTTTCCGGATTGTCTGCATTGTCTGTCAGTGCCTGTGCATCCGCGATCATAATGTAGATATCATCATATTCTCCGGAATTCTGCAACTCGACCCGACGTTTCAGAGATCCCACATAATGTCCCACATGGAGTCTTCCCGTCGGGCGATCTCCGGTCAGGATCACCTTTCTTTTCGGTGCTTCTTTTGCTTTGATTTCTTCTGCCACTTCTTTATCCTCCAACTCTTCTCATTTCATTTTTTTAAGTCTTTGAGTACTTTATTTTCTTAATTTATTAGTATACTGGAAATCCGTTCATTTTGCAAAGATTTCATCCTATTTTCCATTGTGATTTCCATGGAGCCCCCGAACTTCTTCCCTATCAACCTGTTTTACAGTCCGTTTTTCACAAATTTTATCAGGATTTGCCCTTTTCCTGTGCGTTATTGAGGAAAAACATCAATACCGCCATCAGACAGATGATTCCGTAGCCGATCCAACTCAACATATCCGGAACCTGACCGAACAGCAGGAAGCCAAAGATTGCTGCAAATATGATCTGTGTATAATCGTAAACCGAGATTTCCCGTCCCGGCGCATGATAATAAGCCGCCGTCACGCTGAACTGGCCACCTGCCGCTGCCAACCCTGCCATCACCAGACTTCCAAACTGCAAGAAGCTCATCGGATGATAATCAAACAGCAAAAACGGGACTGTCACCAGACAGGAAAATCCTGAAAAGCACGCCACCACAAACTTACCGTTTTCGCCATGCTCTCCCAGCACTCTGACATAAGTATAGGCAAGTCCTGCCGCCATTCCGCCACACAGTCCGATCACTGCCGGAACAGAGACCAGACTGGTTCCGCCCGGTCTTAAGATCAAGAGACTTCCTAAAAATGCTCCAATGACAATGCTCAGTTGTTTCAGGCTGATTTTTTCTTTCAACACAAAAATACTAAAAATAATCACAAAAAACGGTGACATTTTGTTCAGCATGGATGCGTCTGATAAAATCAGGTGATCTACGGCATAATAATTACACAGGATTCCGATCGTTCCTGCTCCCGAACGAATCAGCAGATATTTAATATTTTCTTTTTTCCCCGAAAACCCTCCGCCTTCCTTTTTCAATAATATCAGCGCGAAAAACAAAGCCACCAGATTTCGAAAGAAACTTTTCTGTGTCGATGGCAAGTCTCCCGCCATTCTCACAAATGCATTCATCAACGCAAAGCAAAACGCTGACATAATGATAAACAAAATTCCTTTATATCGGTTTTTCTTTTCTTCCATAGCTGCCCCTCTTCTTTTATTGTTTCCTTTTTTGCTTCTTCTACGATTCTTTTATGAACTCTCTGAAGTTTATTTTAGCACAAAGTTTCCAAACTTGCACCCTGCTCACGGGTGTCCGCACCTTAGCTACCTGCTGTTCTTTGACAAAGCTACATGGATCCTTCTGATTGTTACCTTGCTTGCCATGCCTCCATTTGGTAAAATAAAAAGAACCAAAGAACCTTCCAATGTGATGCTCTGACAGACTATGAGCTTCTTCGGATAATTTCTTTATATTGGAATTTTAATTTGTTTAGGAGGAATTTTTCATGCAGACTCAGACACAAACGACTGCCTTCAAACAATGGTTTTCTGACCATGAGGACGCGCTGCTTGCAACCGCCCATGATATATTTGCTCACCCGGAGCTTTCCGGGGAAGAAACCTATTCTTCCCACCGGCTGGCACAGCTTCTGGAAGAGGCCGGATTCCGGATCACCTGGGGCATTGGCGGCTTTGACACTGCCTTTCTCGCCGAATGGGGACAGGGCAAACCGATTCTCGGATTTCTCGCCGAATATGACGCACTGCCCGGTCTGGGACAGGCTCCGGTATGCCACGTAGAACCGCTTAGCTCTCCGGGGCACGGCTGCGGACACAATCTGCTTGGTACAGCCTGCGCCGGAGCGGCTATGGCCTTAAAATCCTTCCTGGAGACTTCCGAAAACACCTCCGCCGAATCAGATTGCACCATCCGTGTGTACGGCTGCCCGGCGGAAGAGATCGTCATCGGAAAGATCCGTATGAATAAAGCCGGTGTCTTCGATGACCTGGACGTTGCGATCACCTGGCATCCTTTCGACCGCAACCGGGTCAGCTACGATATCTGGCAGGCACAGGATGTGAAAAATTACAAATTCTATGGAAAAGCCGCCCACGCTTCCAAATATCCGGAACTTGGACGGAGTGCTCTGGATGCTGCTGAACTGATGAATGTTGGTGTCAACTATCTTCGAGAGCATGTGGCTGATGATGTCCGAATGCACTATACCTACACCAACACCGACGGTCCCGCAAATATTGTCCCGCCTTACGCATCCACCAATTACTTTATCCGCTCCACCAAACGTTCTCGCACGGAGGATGCTTCTTCCCGCGTCGATGACTGTGCCCGCGGTGCGGCTCTGATGACCGGAACCAGAGTGGAAATCGAAGTGGTCACCAGTAACTGGGAAATGAAAACAAACCGTCCTCTAGCTCTCGCCTTCCATAAGGCTATGGAACGGGTTCCGCTTCCGGTTTATACACAAAAAGAACTGGATTTTGCCACTCAGATCACAAAAGAGGCCAATCTTCCAAATCCTACCGATACCTATTTCGGCGGACTGGAACCTCTGGAAGATGAGCCGGTTCCATTTTCCATCGGCACCGATGTTTCCGATGTGAGCCACACCATCCCGACCATTATGCTGAGCGCTGCCACCATGTGCAAAGGCACCGCCTTGCACCACTGGGCGACCACCGCTCAGTCTGGTATGAGCATCGGAGAAAAAGGGATGCTCTATGTAGCACAATGCATGGCGGAGGGCGCACTGGATCTTCTAAAGAATCCACAGATCTTAAAAGATGCCTGGGAGGTTTTTCACGCAATGGGTGAATAATATAGAACTATTAAAAATCCCCGTTGACAGATTCACAGAAATCTACTATATTAGCATTAATAAAAGGGAGTAACCGGCGCCTGTCAGACTAAGAAAATAGAGAATCAGGTGTTTACGATGTCGTCAGTACGATGAGTGATCATCCGTATCGTAAGGAAATGGTGAGACTTTTATTGCATATTTTGGTGTGCAATAAGGGTCTCTATTTTTTTACTTTTGTGCACCATCTGAGCGATAAATGGGCATAGGAGGAGGTAGAAATTATGTTGACAAAAGAACAGGCGCAGGAGAATCTGAAGAAATATGGGCCGAATGAGCTGGAAGAGAGAAAGAAGAGGAGTACTTTCCGGATATTTCTGGATCAGTTCAAGGATTTTCTTGTCATTATCCTGATTATCTCAGCGGTAGTTTCGGGATTTCTCGGAGACGTAGAGAGTGCAATTGTTATTTTTGTTGTGATTACAATGAATGCAATTCTTGGAACAGGACAGACGGTGAAGGCGGAACAGTCCTTGATTCGTCTGAAGCAGCTGTCGGCACCAGACGCAAAAGTCATGCGTGACGGACAACTCATGCAGATACCGGCAAGAGAAGTGACAGTCGGTGATGAGGTGATTGTAGAGGCTGGTGATCTGATCCCGGCAGATGGGAAATTGCTTACTGTTGCAAGTCTTAAGGTAGATGAAAGCGCACTGACCGGCGAGAGTCTCCCGGCGGAGAAATCTTTAGATGAAGTGCCGGAGGGTGCCGCACTTGGTGACCAGACGAACCGGGTATTTTCCGGGTGCTTTGTCACATACGGAAGAGCATCCTTTGAAGTGACGGAAATCGGAATGCGTACAGAGGTCGGTAAGATTGCCGGACTTCTGAAACAAGCATCCGCGAAGTTGACACCACTTCAGAAAAATCTGGACGATTTCGGAAAGAAGCTGTCCCTTATCATCCTTGTATTTTGTGGGATTTTATTTGCAATCAGCGTGATTCGCGGAGAATCCATTGTAAATGCATTTTTATTTGCGGTGGCACTTGCAGTGGCAGCCATCCCCGAGGCGCTTAGTTCCATTGTGACGATTGTACTTTCCTTTGGCACTCAGAAAATGGCAAAAGAGCATGCGATTATCCGTAAGCTGCAGGCAGTGGAAGGACTTGGCAGCGTGTCGGTCATTTGCTCTGATAAAACAGGAACTCTGACACAGAATAAAATGACCGTAGAAAATTATTATGTGAATGGTGCAAGTGTCTGTTCCAAAGAAATTGATCCAAAGGATCCGGCGCAGAGAGAATTATTGATGTTCAGCATACTCTGCAATGATTCCAGGAGCATCGATGGACAGGAGATTGGCGATCCGACGGAAACGGCGCTTATTCATCTTGGCAGTCTCCTGGGCGTAGATTATGCACAAATACGTGAAGAGTATCCGCGTCTGTCTGAGGTGCCATTTGACAGTGACAGAAAGCTCATGTCCACCGAACATTCTATAGACGGACATTACGTTATAGTTGTGAAAGGTGCTGTGGACGTACTGCTTGGGCGAATAAGTCATATTCAGGACAGGGATACTGTAAGAGAGATTACGGAAGAAGACCGTGTTAGAATTGACGTGCAGAACAGGCATTTTTCCGAAAATGGCCTACGGGTTCTTGCTTTTGCATTTAAGACGTTAGAACAAGAGCGGGGACTTACATTCCATGATGAAAACAACCTGACATTCTTAGGACTCATTTCTATGATGGATCCACCGAGAGTAGAGTCGAAGGAAGCGGTTGCAGAATGTATAAAAGCCGGGATTAAGCCAATCATGATCACAGGGGACCACAAAGTAACTGCAGCGGCTATTGCCAAGCGAATCGGAATTCTGAAAAATATGTCAGAGGCCTGTGAGGGTGCGGTCATCGAGAACATGACGGACGAAGAACTGCGAAAATTCGTACCAAACATTTCCGTATATGCAAGAGTGTCACCGGAACACAAAATCCGTATCGTGCGGGCATGGCAGGAGCGTGGAAATATTGTGGCAATGACCGGAGACGGTGTAAATGATGCCCCGGCGCTAAAGCAGGCAGACATCGGAGTTGCCATGGGGATCACAGGAAGTGAGGTCGCAAAAGATGCGGCGGCTATGGTACTGACGGACGACAATTTTGCAACCATCGTCAAAGCAGTGGAAAATGGCCGGAACATTTACCAGAATATTAAAAATGCAATCCAGTTCTTGCTTTCCGGAAATTTTGCAGCTATTCTTGCAGTTTTGTACGCATCACTGGTAAATCTTCCGGTTCCGTTTTCTCCGGTACATTTATTATTTATTAATCTTCTGACGGACAGTTTGCCAGCAATTGCACTCGGACTGGAGCCTCATAATCCAGAAGTCATGAAGGATAAACCGCGTACTGTGAATGAGTCCATTTTGACAAAACAATTTCTTACAAGCATCGGAGTGGAAGGTCTGTGCATTGGAATAATGACTATGACGGCCTTTTTGATCGGATACCGTAACGGAAATGCATTGCTGGCAAGCACCATGGCATTTGGAACACTTTGCAGCAGCCGTCTTGTACATGGGTTCAACTGCAAGGCAAATAAACCGGTAATCTTTACAAAAAGGTTCTGTAATAACAGATACCTGATCGGTGCATTTATCCTTGGCTGGCTGCTCATCACCAGTGTTCTGATGATTCCGCCACTTCATGGAATCTTCAAAGTACAGACACTGTCCATCGTACAGTTGATGATGGTGTACGGATTAGCACTTTTGAATCTGCCGATAATCCAGTTGCTGAAATATATTAGAAAGATAGGAAAGTAAAACCAGATGGCGTATGAGATCGTAAAAATCTCATACGCCATCTATAAACAATCTGTGCTTTTTCTTATTATCTCGCAATCAGATAGTTGCCACTCTGTACCAGAACCTCCACTTCTTTATCACAGATAATTGGGACTTCTCCCAATTCAAACACTTTGCAGAGAGTACTCTTTCCTGCCTTGCTGCTGTCCGCCAGAATATATGTTTCTGATGAATTTTCTTTTACGATCTTCTTCTTTTCTGCCTCTTTCGCATCCGGTGTATTAATTCCCGCTTTTTCTGAAAATCCGCTGATTCCAAGGAAAGCTTTGTCAAAATAGCGGTTCATTAATTCCCGATTGGTTGTCGTACCTGCTATCGATGCGGTTGGTACATTCAGTTCTCCGCCTACCACATAACATTTAATCTTGGTCCCCTGCAACTCTGATACGACCAGCGCATTAGTCGTTACGATTGTAATCTGGCGATCCCGCAAATGTCTCAGCATCCGAAGTGGTGTACTTCCCGCATCCAGATAAATGGATTCCCCATCTTTTACCAGACTTGCTGCATAACGTGCAATCGCTTCCTTTTCGTTTACATTTTTCAGGCTTTTGGAATTGACCGGAACATCATAAGATCCTTTCTTCAGGCTGGCCGCCCCTCCCCGATGCAAAATAATCTGTCCTTCCGCTTCCATGGTCTTTAGATCCCTTCGGATCGTAGATTCCGATACATTTTTTAAATTCTTTCCAAAGTCTTCCAGTGAAACAATCTCTTTTTGTTCCAACAACTGCAGCATCTGCAGTCTTCTTTGATATGGTATCATAGACTTCCTTCCCGTTGCCGCCCCTCTTACTTTCTACAGGCCATTTTCTTTATTGTATCTGCTTTTTTTCTGTCTGTCAAAGCACAAATGCCACAGGGATCTTCTCCACATGATGCTTATTGGTTCTGAACTTCCTGCAAAGTCGGCATGGAATCCTGCGCTCCCATTCTGCTGACCGTAATCGCACTGCAACCGGTCGCAAATTTACACGCTTCTGTCAAAGACTCTCCTTTTAAAAGCGCATAACCCATTCCTCCAATAAAAGAATCTCCCGCACCGGTTGTCTCAATGGCATGGACTTTCCTGGAAGGAATAAAGGTTACAACTCCATGATCTGATACCACAGATCCCTCTTTCCCAAGTGTGATCACAATATCGTTTCCATAAATATTTTGTAGTTTCTTAATTCCTTTGATTGCCTTCTCCACACTGTCTACATTTTCTCCCAGATAAAATCCGGCTTCCACCTCATTTGCCACAATAATCGCACATTTTTTCAGATATTCTTCTTCTATTGGTGCAGATGGCGCCGTATTTAATAGAACCCTGCATCCACATTCCTCTGCCTTTTCAATGGCATACGCATTAATTTCCTGTGGAATTTCCATCTGAAGGATCATCAGGTCTGCCTCCCGGATCACCGGTTCTGCTCGGTCAATATCTGCCTTTGCCACATCAAAATTTGCACCTCTTACAATACAGGAGAATACACTGCCATCCTCCAGAGCCTCCACTACTCCCATCCCGGTCACTTCCTCTGAGCGGGTGATATAATCGGTATTTACCTGATATTTCTGTGCCGATTCGATTAAGGCGTCTCCGTGTGCATCCTTCCCCACACGTCCTACCATATAGGTTTCCACTCCAAGCTTTGCAGCCTGTACCGCCTGATTTGCTCCTTTTCCACCTGCACTGAATCCGGCCTGATCTGCCGGAAGCGTCTCGCCACACTCCGGAAGTCTCGGAATTTTTAAGATGATATCATAATTCAGACTTCCTATTACCACGATCTTCTTTGCCATCTTGTTTTCCTCCGTTTAAAAAAGGCACAGGGAAGCGTTCCCCATGCCTTCCGCTTTTGCATATATACATTCACAATAGCCCTTTTTGTACCAATTTCTTATGCTTTTTTATGCCGTGCTAACATTGCTTCTACATCCTGCTTAATGAACTCAAAATAAGAAGCTACGATAATAATAATACCAGTCACCACATATTGCCAGAAGGAATCCACATTAATGACTACCATTCCGACTTTCAATACAGCCAACATCAATGCTCCGATAAATGTTCCCAGTGCGGTTCCTTTTCCGCCTGCCATACTGGTTCCTCCGATTGCTGCTGCTGCGATCGCATTTGTCTCATATCCGATACCGGCAGTCGCTTCTGCAGAACCAAGACTTGCCAGCATAATCAGCCCTGCCACTGCGGTACACACTCCACATGCGATATAAGCAATATACTTTGTCTTGATAACATTTACACCAGAAAGCTTTGCAGCTTCTTCATTTCCACCAACTGCATACAGATAGTCTCCTGTTCTCGTCTTTGACAAGATTACATGTGCCAGAATAAAGACAATAATCATAACCAGCACATAATAACGGATTCCTGCAAACATCTGTCCATTGAAAATGTTACGGAAGCTATCCGGCACATTTGTGACCGGTGTACCCCCGGTTACCACATAAGCAATACCTCGATATAGACTCATCGTACCCAGAGTTGCGATGAACGGCTGCAGTTTTAAGTTACAGACCAGGAAACCATTGAATGCTCCGAGTATGGCTCCAATCACGATTCCGATTACAATTGCCAGGATTGGATTCATGTCATTTACACATCCATAGGCAACCGCAATTCCTACGATTGCAAAGGTACAACCAATCGAAAGATCGATTCCTGCTGTAATGATCGTAAACATGATTCCCACTGCCAGAAGTCCGTTTAAGACCATCTGCTGAAATACTGTCAGTACATTCCGCCAGGTCAGAAAGTTCGGATTCATCACTGCAAAGATCACTCCCATCAAAATGGTGACAGCCAAAACAAGGATTTCCCGTTTATATTTATTAATCACACTGTTCATTCTTCATTTCCTCCAATTGCATAATCTAAAATGGTGTCTGAATTATATTCTTCCCGGACTGTAAGCTCTGCCGTGATCCTTCCTTCACTCATAACCAGAAGTCGGTCGCTTAATCCCATGGCTTCCGGAAGTTCTGAAGATACAACGATCAGACTCTTTCCTTCTTCCACCAGTTCTTCCATCAGACGATATATTTCTGCTTTCGCTGCCACATCGACACCCTTTGTCGGTTCATCAAAAATGATGACATCTACATCCGTAGACATCCACCTCGCCAGAATGACCTTCTGCTGATTTCCACCTGACATATTTACCGTCAGATAATCTGGTTTTCTCGGATGTACATCCAGCTCTTCAAAGAAATATTCCGCATTTTTCAGTTTTTTCCCCTGATCCAGAAAACCTGCGGTCAAGTTCTTTTCCAGACTGGAAATTGCAATGTTATCATAATTCGTGAACTGTTTCATAAAGCCTTGCGTCTTTCGGTCTTCCGGCAGAAGTCCAATTCCAGCCTTCAAGGCCTTTGTGGTGTTCCAGTTTCCCGTCACTTCTTTTCCCTTTAAGAAAATCTTGCCACCGATCTTTCGATCCGCTCCGATGATTGTCCGCATGATCTCGGTTCGTCCGGCACCAACCAGTCCAAAAAATCCAAGGATTTCTCCCTTATGCAATTCAAAATTTACATCCCGGAAATGATGTCCGTCCGTTAAATTTTCTACTTTTAAAACCACTTCATCCGTCTTTGGGCTTGGTTTCAATCTGGAAGCAACAGCTGATACGCTTCGTCCGACCATGGCATGAATCAATTCTTCTCTTGTAGTTTCTTTTACATTCAAGGTCTGAATGTATTCTCCATCTCTCATGATGGTCGCCCGGTCACAAATCTGGAATATTTCTTCCAAACGATGGCTGACATAAAGAATGGTCACTCCGTTTTTCTTTAACTTCTTTACCACTTCAAAAAGTGCCTCTGTCTCTTTTAAAGTCAGTGAAGCCGTCGGTTCATCCAACGAAATGATGGTGGAATGATGGTACAGTGCTTTGGCAATTGCAAGCATCTGTTTTCCTCCCGCTGTCAGCGTACTAACCAGATCAGAAGATTTGAAATTACAGTTCAGTTCCTGTAAAATTGCATCCACCTCTCGGTTCATCTTTCCAAAATCAACGAATACTCCCTTTTTCGGTTCATATCCAAGCGTTACATTCTGACCAACTGTAAGTTCTTCCACAACCATTGTTTCCTGGTGTACCTTGGAAATTTTTCCATTTAAGATTGCATCATTCGGATTCTTGAAGTTTACCTTCTGTCCATGAAGCTTCACTTCACCCTCATATTTCGTATAAACACCATGAAGTATATTTAATAATGTGGATTTACCTGCACCGTTCTCACCCAGAAGAGCATGTACCTCACCCTCTTCCACCGAAAAGGAAATGTCTTTCAGAACATGTACACCCGGAAAATATTTGTTAATCTTAACAAATTCTACTGCTTTTCCCATTTGATAAAATCCTCCTTGTAAAAGTGCGGACGAAAAGCACGTTTTTCGTCCACACTCATCCTTTAATTCCTATTTCGACCGAACGATACAGTTCAAACGGTCCGTCCTACTTTTGCAGATTATTTTGCAACATAAGAAGCATCTGTCCATCCAATGATGTCTGCTGCATCTTTATCTACATTTGTAGAATCAATCAGTGCCTGCGGAGTAGCTACTACGCTAGGAATCTTCTGCCCTGCCAGTGCACGCAGTGTAACTTCTGTTGCTACCTGAGCCATATAATACGGGAAGGAATCTACGGTTGCGTCCAGTCCACCATCACGGATAGAATCATACGCTTCTCCGATACCATCTACACCAACTACCAGGATATCTGCATTTTCAGCCTTTACAGCCTCTACTACACCAAGAGCCATATCATCGTTGTTACAGAAGATTGCTTTCAGATCCGGATGTTGCTGAATCCAGGTAGAAGCCAGTTCTTTTGCTTTCTGGCGATCCCAGTCTGCATTCTGCTCTGCTACGACTTCCAGTTTGGAGTTGTTATCTTCGATCCAGTCTTTAAAACCTGCAGTACGTTCACGGGCTGCAAATGCTTTTGCCATACCAATTACAATTGCAACTTCTCCTTCATCTCCCAGCTGATTGGAAATCCACTCAGCTGCAAGCTGTCCGTTCTGATATGCATTCGGTCCTACATAGTAGTCTGCGGAAGCGATCAGTCCGTCATTTACATTAACAACCGGAATTCCTGCATCCTGTGCATTTTCTACGGCAGCTGTCAGGTTAGAGTCAGAAATCGGGCTTAACATCAAAGCATTAACGCCCTGACTTGTCAGTGTCTCTGCCATTGTCTGCTGTCCTGTCTCATCACTTTCGTCTGTGGTTGCTTCCACATCGATATCAAAATCGCTTCCTGTTGCAGATGCTACGTTGTCTGCTGCCTTCTCGTATCCTTCCTGAAGGGTTCTCCAGAATTCATTGGAAAGAGATTTTTCTACTACACCAAGCTTCAGACCAGCTTCCACCTCAACGTCTGCACCATTTGCATCTCTCAGCTCTTCAATGGTCATTGCATCTTCCGCACTGTCCGGGTTGAACTCCTCTGCGGATGCCTCTGTCTTGGAATCAGAACCAGAAGCACTTCCGTCTGTCTTTCCGCCACCGCAGGCTGCAAGACTAAATACCATGGCTGTTGCTAACATTACTGCTACAATTTTCTTCTTCATCTTTTCTCTCCTTTTCCTAATACATTTTTCCTCTCTTTTTGAGGTCGTTCTATCTCAACATTTCCAAAATCAGGTTCTGTGCACTGATTCCGTCATGTTTTGATACTACTTCTGTAATTTTCTCTACTCCGATACGCTCTACCTTTTCCCTGATTGCTTCAAAAGCATCGATATTCGCCTGTGTTTCCGGTGCTGCTGCCTCACGGATTGGGAAGGTATCAAAAAATACTACTCCGTCATAGTTGTAACGCTTCAGATAGTAAATAAATTCTGCTGCCAGTGCAAAATTTACGGATCCGAAAATCAATCCATCATCCTTGCAGCCGTATCCGTCATTCATATGTAACCCAAAAAGTTTTCCCTTACTTGCCGCCAGTGCCAATCCGTAAGACGGGCTGTCATGTTTCATCAGCATATGGCAGAAATCCAAGGTACATCCCACATTCGGTCGATCCACTTCATTGATCAGGTACATGGTCATTCCCGTACTGTCCACCATGGCGAAGCTTCGCTCTTCATACGGTTTGTACTCGATGCTGTATTTCATATCCGGTGCATAATCCGCCACCTCACGGATTGCTTCCACGATCTGTTTCCATCCCTTCTCATAATCCATCTGGAACGGATATTCGAACCCGTCATTTTCCAGCCAGAGCGTGATGACTGAACCGCCCAGTTCTTTGCATTTATCTGTTGCTTTCTTACACATGTCAATGACACGTCTTCTTGTCTCTTCACAAGGATGCGTAAAGTCTCCATCCAGGAAATCACTGCCTCTCCAGCGGAGCGCCAGTCCGTTGACCTTCAAATCTCCCATTGCTTTTTTCAGTTCCTGAATATCATAACCTTCAACATGTTCCGGGTAATTGAATTCCAGGTGCGTTAATCCATGCATCTTCTTATATTCTGCAATGGCATCTAATACGTTCCCTCCTTTAAAAATGAAGGAATTCATTCTCCCTGCATAATTCATATTTTCCACCTCTTCTGCTCTCGTTTCTTTCAACTTGTTTCATCTTTTTTCAATTTATGTCATTATAATATTATCTCTTTCAGATATTGTCAACAAATTTATCATTTTTCTGCATTTTGCATCAAATATGCCCTCTGTTTTTGTATGAAATTACCATTATTTTTCATTTTATTTCATTTTCTGACATATTTCTCATTAAACATCTTTTGGCAGTTAGCTCCTACTAACCATTCTGGTTGTTGCTATTCCTAAGTAACGATACTTCTGAAATAAGTAAATCCGATAAAAGAAAAACGCCGGTGACAGGATTTTATTTCCCGTCATCGACGCTTTTTTCTTCTATTATTTTATTGTTTTCCCGGCTTTCCGCCTCTTATTCCTCTTCTCTGTCATTGGTCAGTTTCAGCTTATCCAGCACATAGAAGATCAGGCTTAAGATCATCGCAACTACACACGCCAGTACCATACCGGTCAGCTGAACATCTCCAAAGTTTACTGCAATTCCGGAAAGTCCGGTGACAAAAACGACCGAAGTCAGTGTCAGATTTCTGGAACGGCTGTAATCCACTTTAGAATCCACCAGGATCCGAATACCGGATGTTCCGATCATACCGTACAGCAGGAAGGAAATTCCGCCGATGACAGGTCCCGGAATGGTCTGAATCAGCATAGACAGTTTGCCGATAAAGGAGCAGACGATCGACAGAACTGCTGCCCCTGCGATCACGCGCACACTGTACACCTTTGTTACCGCCATGACACCAATATTCTCTCCGTATGTGGTGGTCGGCACGGATCCGATCAAGCCGGAGATCATAGTCGAGAAGTTGTCTCCAAACAGAGATCTGTGAAGTCCCGGATCTTTTAATAGATCCCGTCCGATGATCTTTCCTGTCACCACCTGATGCCCGATATGCTCTGATGTAATTACCAGCAGCACCGGAAGAATCATCAGAATTGCACCCAGATTAAATTTTGCCATTTGGAAATTCGGGATTGCAAACCAGGGTGCAGAAATCACCTGGGAGAAATCCAGGATTCCACAACAAAGCGCCGTAATATATCCTGCAATGACCGCGATCAGAATCGGGATAACAGACAGGAATCCGCGGAATAAAATATTTCCAAAAACGGTCACTCCCAACGTCACCAGAAAGACGATCACATTTTTCATATCCGGAGACGCATCCAGAAGTCCTGCGTTGCTTGCCGCTGAACCGGAAAGTTCCAGTCCGATCAACGCTACTACCGGGCCCATTGCTGCCGGTGGAAGTACAACATCTACCCATTTCGTTCCGCATTTGTAAATAATGAAGGATAAAATACATCCGCAAAATCCGACAACCACGAAACCGCCCAAAGCATACTCATATCCCATCTTACTGATGACGATTCCAGCCGGTGCCAGAAAGGCAAAGCTAGAGCCCAGATACGCCGGGGCTTTTCCTTTTGTCACTGCCATAAAAATCAGCGTTCCTACTCCATTCATAAACAGCACAATTGCCGGATTGATTCCGAAAATAAACGGTACCAGCACGGACGCTCCAAACATGGCAAACATATGCTGAATACTGAGCGGTACCAGCAACTTAAACGGCACCTTGTCTTCTACCTGAATAATCTTTCGTTCTCCCATCTCACATTCCTTTCCTGATTCTGTTTCTGTGTTTTGCAGAATTTTTGTTCCATCCCCAATTCCGCATCTGCTTTCACTTTTATTTTACGTAATATACAAAATTTTCTTTTCTCGGTTTTGCCTGTGGCAGAGGATTCTTCGGATATCCAAGGACGCAATGTCCGATGCCTTCATAATCCCCTTCGATCCCCCATTTTTTCAAAAGGGCCTGTCCCTCTTCACTTTCAAACTCCTCTTTTGCACGGTGGATCCAGCAGCTTCCAACACCGAGTGCATGCGCCGCATTCATCAGATTGCCCATCACCAGACTTCCGTCATACACATGAGTCGGACGGCTCTTGTCCGCCAGTACCACCAGGACAACCGGTGCTCCGTAAAATGGATCCATTCCTTCATGTCCCATGATCTTTGCATTCATTTCTGACAGTTGATCTCTTGTCGCTTTGTCGGTCACTTCCACAATGATCGCCGACTGCATGCCCATTCCGTTTGCCGCATAGGTTCCTGCCTCAATGATCTGGTCGATCAGTTCCTGAGACGGCATTTCGTCTGTATATGCTTTCACACTTCTTCGCTCAATCATACTTTTTACTATTTCATTCATGTCTGATATGCTCCTTTCCTGATTTCTTTCCATTTGCTTCTTGTCACCTTGTATCTTCCAGTTTTTCTCCTGCAAATCCGGCGTCTTCATTTCCATTGTGGTTTCCTGCTGACTCCAGATTCCGGACTTTATTTCGCACGCTCGACTCTCGTCTCCCGGATCAGATTGTCCACGGCCTGTTTTACATTTTCAGGTGTAGTCGCCAGATTCAGACGAATAAATCCATCAAAATTCTTTCCAAACCATGCACCGTAATCCACCGCCAGACGGCAGCGATCCTGTACAAACTCGCAGAGACGTTCGGAAACCGGTCGGAAATTCACCTTCCGCGTCTTCGTGTCTGTCGCCACATCCACAACCTTTCTCAGATCCAGCATCGGAAGATAGGTCCCTTCCATGTCACACACCGTAATTTCCGGTGCATGTTGTGCCAGTTCTTCTTTTACATAGGTATAGTTTGCAGCAATCACAGATTTCAGGCTCTCCAGCCACTCTTCGCCTTTGGTATACGCCGCCTCGGTCGCAATCAGCCCCAACAGATTGATATCCGTCTGGTTATGCTGTGTACGGTATGCATCATAGCGTTTCCGAAGTTCCGGACTCGGAATCAGAATATTGGAATGGATCAGTGCCGCCAGATTAAAACTTTTGGACGCTGCATTGACCAGTACGATCCGGTCTTTGTACTTTCCGCCTGCCACAGCCGGTGCTGCGATATGCTTCTGATTGCCAAAGGTAAAATCCTGATGGATCTCATCCGATACGACCAGAATATCATATTTTTCACAGATTGAAAACATTCGTTCCAGTTCTTCTTCCTTCCAGACACGCCCCGCCGGATTATGCGGAGAGCAGAGCAGGAACAGTTTCACCTGCTGTTCCTTTGCCAGTTTCTCAAATTTCTCGAAATCCACCGTAAAATGTCCCGCTTCATAATTCATGTCACAGGTCACAAGCCTCCGTTTGCAGTCTGTCACCGCACTGTGGAACGGATAATATACCGGTGTCAGCATCATCACTGCGTCTCCCGGCTCGGTATAACAGTTCACGAACCAGTATAATGCCGGAACTACTCCCGTTGCCAGACGCAGTTCTTCTTTTTTCGGACGATATCCGAAATGGCGTTCTTCCCAGTCAAACAATACCTGATAATAGGAATCCGGAATGTAAGAATATCCGAACACTCCCTGATCCAGACGTTCCTTCAAGGCATCCGTGATTGCCTCGCAGGTATGGAATTCCATATCTGCCACCCACATCGGAAGCAGATCCGGATCCCCGAATCTCTCCTTTAACAGATCCCATTTCAGACAATTGGTTTCTTTTCGTTCTACCGCATATTTACGGACAAATTCTTCTCTGATCATATACGTTTCTCCTTTCTTTTTCTGAACTTTTTATTCGTTTCCCTTTTATTCCCCGTTTCTTCCCTCTTTCGTTTCAGGAAGCCCAAACGGCTTTAAAATAACAGGATTTTTTCCATTAGAAATAGGATAACCCATCAGACCATTTTCTGTCAATTTATTTCCTACTAATTCAGTATGAAAAGTTGTTATAAATTTCCATAATTTTTTTCTAAAAAACTCTTGCTTTTTTCTAAACCCTGAGATATAATATTTTTTGCGTTACGAAATAAATATTGTTTCAATCGCATGTACAAAAGAGAAAATGCGCGATTAGCTCAGCTGGCAGAGCACCTGACTCTTAATCAGGGTGTCCAGGGTTCGAACCCCTGATCGCGCAGTCTAAGATCACTGTTTTTGCAGACATTGGAGCTGCGGGGGCGGTGATTTTTTTGTGCAAAAATACTGCAACCTTTCCGAATTCTTTTACTCGATCAACTGCCTGCGCTACCCGAAACTCATGCGTTACCAAATTTCTCATTTTCGTGAAAAACTTTCCCAAAAGCATAAAAACACCGACTGGCGTTTGAATCCAGTCGGTGTTTCTATTCTCTTATATCTAACGAATCTCTTTCCAACTTCTCTTTGGAAAAGAAGCCATGATTTATTCTGCTTCTACCGGAATAAAGGAGAAGGTTGTCACATCAAACAATCCCATATCCGTCAGCTTCACTTCCGGAATCACCGCCAGTGACATAAAGCACAGGGTCATGACCGGCTCCACATCTCCACAAATTCCCAGTTCTTCATAGGCTTTTGCATGAATATCTGTCAGTTTCTGATCTACCCATTCTCCGCTTTGATCGCTCATCAGTCCGGCGATCGGCATCGGCATGCTCTCGATCACTTTTCCTTCCTTCACCAGGACAATTCCGCCTTCCTGTTTGATCAGGCTGTTCACTGCAAATTCCATCTCTTCGTCACTGACACCAACCACGATAATGTTGTGGGAGTCATGGGCTACGGAAAGGGCAACGGCACCTTCTTTGATTCCGTATCCTTCCAGGAATCCGCAAGCTACGTTTCCGGTTCCCTGATGCCGCTCTACAACGGCTACTTTTACCAGATCTTTTTCCGGATCTCTGACAAATTCACCCTGATCATCCAGCTTGATCTCTGCCGTTGTCTTCTGTGTTACCACGCCACCCGGCAGAATCTTAATCACGTTGACTTTGTTGGATTTCAGATGCATTTTGAATTTCTCCTTGGAGAAATCTTTCACGATAACGCTTCCTTTTACGGAAGAAATATCATAACGTTTGATCTCCGGCAGATAGTTTCCTTCTTCTGCAACCAATGTGCCTTCGATGAATACACGGTTGACATGGAAGTCTTTCAGATCATCCAACAGAACCACATCGGCACGGTATCCCGGCGCAATGGCTCCACGATCTTTCAGTCCGAAACATTCTGCGGCATTTAAGGTTGCCATACGGATGGCGGTTACCGGATCCACGCCTTCTTCTACGCAAATTTTCAGATGGTTGTCCAGATGTCCTTCATGGAGCATGGTCTTCGGCTGACGGTCATCGGAACAGAGCAGACATCTACGGCTATTCATCGGTGTAAGGCCTTTCAGAAGAGGACGCAGGTTGTGGCAGGCTGAGCCCTGACGAAGCAGGATATACATGCCGCGTTCCAGACGATCTTTCATCTCTTCTACGGTCGAACATTCGTGATCTCCCACGATGCCGGCTGCAGAATAAGCATTCAGCTCCTTGTCGCTGATTCCGGGACCATGTCCGTCGATAAACTTATTTGCTTCTTTTGCAACCATGATCTTATCCAAATCACTCTCTGCCGCATTGATCACACCCGGGAAGTTCATGAATTCTCCCAAGCCTGCAATGCCCTCTCTTGTAATTGGTTCTTTCATGGCTTCTGCATCGATCACTGCTCCGGAGTGTTCCCATGGCGTTGCCGGCACACAGGACGGCAGTTCATATTTCACATCCAGCACCGTGTTTTCTGCAGCCTTCATCATATAATCCAATCCCGGAATTCCACATACATTTACGATCTCGTGCGGGTCAGCCATGATGGTGGTTCCACCATGAGGAACCAGAAGACGTCCCAGTTCTTCTGGGCATACATAGGAAGACTCGATATGGATGTGGCTGTCGATAAATCCCGGTGCTGCATATCTGCCTTCTGCATCAATCACAGTCTTTCCTTCATAATCTCCCATTCCTGCGATCTGTCCGCCGGAAAATGCCAGATTTCCCTCTGTGATCTCTCCGGAAAATACATTGACAACCTTACAGTTCTTGATCACCAGGTCTGCCGGAATTCTTCCGGCAGCGGTATCGATCAGTTTTTTCAGTTCTTCTTTTCTTGTTGCTGCATCTTTCATGCTCAAAGCCTCCTTGATGAATCCTGATCTGTTTTATTTTTCTCTTACATTTAATACCGGCTCAAAGGTTCTTAAGTTCACATAATCCACCGGTCCCACATCGGTGATGGCGTAATCCGGAATGGCTGTGATCGGAAGGAAGAACATGTACATCATCGGATTCGGCAGATCGGATCCCAGATCTCTTGCTGCCTCATCGATCTTCTTCTCCATAGCTGCGATCTCTTCCGGTTCTGCATCACTTACAATTCCTCCAACCGGAAGCGGAAGGAATTCTATGATCTCACCATCTGCTACGACAACCTGTCCGCCTCCCTGCTCGATCACATAGTTGGCTGCGATAGACATATCTTCTGCGCTGACGCCCATTACAACCAGGTTGTTATCATCCGGTGCTGCGGAAGATGCCATAGCACCCTTTTTTAATTTCCATCCGGAGCAGAATGCCAAAGATTTATTTCCGTTTCTTCCGAAACGTTCCAAAACAGATACTATTGCCACATCCTGTTCCGGATCCGGCTGAACGATACCGTCTTTTACCTGAAGCACAACGTCTCTTCTCTTACGGACAAACGGTCCTTTTACATCCAGTGCCAGGACATCTGCCTCACCATTCCGGATGGAAGCCTTGTATTCAAAATCTTCTTTTGTTGTCAATTTGCATTTCAGAGCACCTTTCAGTACGCTGCTTCTCTCCGGTGCCTGCAGATCATAAGTCAATTTGTGGTTCTCTGCTACCATCTTACCGTTGGTCATAACCTTTGACACTTCAAACTCTTCCAGATTCTTCACGAACAGGATATCTGCGATACGTCCCGGACAAATGGACCCGATCTGATCATCGATCCGATATGCCTCGGCGCTGTTGATCGTTGCCATCTGAATGGCTGTCATCGGCTCTACTCCGGCTTTGATCGCCAGACGAACCACGTTGTCCAGATGTCCCTTTTCCAGAATATCTGACGGAACCACATCATCGGTACAGAAGCTGACTCTTCTTGCAAATGCAGGATTCACTTCTGTTACTGCCTTAATATTTTCTTCCAGGAAATGTGTCACACAGGATTCACGGATCAGCATGTGCATTCCCTTTCTCATCTTCTCGACAACTTCTTCATGGTCATAGCTTTCATGATCCAGACGAACGCCGCCACAGAGATAACCGTTCAGATCATTGCCTCTTGCCATCGGAGCGCATCCGAATACCGGAAGGTGATTCTTCCATGCCTCTGCGATTGCTCCCAGAGTATCTTCATCCTCTTCCTGAAGGAATTCTCTTACGGTCTCCCATACGCCGTAGCATTCCGGCCATTTCTGCACTTCTTTATGTACGTCCTCTGTAAAATTAAATGCAATGGTAGACTTCGGAATGGTATACGGAGTCTTGTACGGAGCACCCCAGAATACTTTCAGCGGGCTCTGCTTCATCTCTGCCAGTACTTCCTGCAATCCTTCCAGTCCGGAAACGGAAATGTACTCGTCCAGTCCGGAGATCATGCTGGTGGTTCCTCTCGGAACAACAGCCTTTGCATAACTGGTAATACTCATCTTACTGCACTCACTGTGGATATGTCCGTCGATCATACCCGGTGTCAGATAATATCCGGTTGCGTCAATAATCTCGGTATCCGGTCCGATGTAGTCTTCCACATCACCTACTGCTGCAATCATATCCTTGTACACTGCGATGTCTGCCGGATAGATCTCACTGGACATAACGTTGACCAGCTGTCCGCCTTTGATCACCTTTTCTGCTGCAATTTTGCCTCTTCCGGCACGGATTCTTTCCTTGAGTCCTTCTTTTGTTCTTTCCATGGAACAATAACCTCCTTCATCTCTAATCTTTTTCGTTGATTAAAAAAAGATACATCGACCCAGTGGGCTGAACAGGTTTCCCGTCCTGCAATGTACCTTTGAAGAATTTTCTTTATTATAATGTCAGCTTTTCAGCCACCTCATAATCATATCATACTTTTTCTCAGAAGAGACAGCCTGAATTAATTATTTTTTTGAAATTTATTTATAACCATACCTTATAATTCTTTCCACCTCTTCTTCTGGCTTGTTCCTTCTCATCGGATTTCATTACAGACACTCCAGCACATCCCGGACTTCCTCCAGCGAATGATGAATCCTGACGCAAAGTTTCCGCATGCATTGATTGATCCGCATCCTTCTCCACATTCCGCAGCAACTACCGCAACAACGACCTCGTTTCTTCACAAAGCTCTCCTCCCGGACACATTTGATCGAAGCTTTTCCAGACAAAAACGCGATCCCGGCTACTTTCCGAAACCATCGTTCCATCCTCTGACGCTTCACCACTTCTTTCTTATATAATATGTATTTTCTACCATAATGTGCCGTTCTTCCTTTTCGTTCGTACCGTTGTACTCGCCTGTTTTACTCCGTCGATCTCCTCATCTTCGCCACACCTACTACAACAACCTTTCCCAGACAACCATCTTGCCGTCTGCCCTTTACAATCTCGTCGCGATCAGTTTGTTGATGGGATTGCCCAATGAAGAAAATTTTTCCTCATATTCCGTCATGATATTTCCCTGATTCATCTCGTCGTTGCGATGCAGGTCATAGGTATATTTATCCAGACGCCATCCTTCTTTCTCCCGAATCTCTTCCAGAGAGAAGCGAAACAGCTCCGTATTGTCCGTCTTAAATTCCAGATTTCCTCCCGGAGGCAGGATCTTCGCATACCGATCCAGAAATGTCCCGGAAGTCAGCCGTCTTCTGGCATGTCTTGCTTTCGGCCATGGATCGGAGAAATTCAGGTAAATCTTCCGGATTTCCCCCTGATTGAAAACATTTTCGATCTCCGTCGCGTCCATGCAAAGGAAACGGATATTCTGAAGGTCTTTATATTCTTCGGTGTCGTATTTTTCCAGCGCCCGCAAAAGTACACTGGAATAGCGTTCGATTCCAACAAAATTTACCAGCGGATGCTCCTTTGCCATATTCATCAGGAAACGACCTTTTCCCATACCGATCTCCAGATAAACCGGACGGTCATTTCCAAAAATATTTTTCCAGTTTCCACGGCTTTTCTGCGTATCCTGCACCACCATCGGGTGGCTTTTGATCACGCCGTCAGCTCTTGGTATATTTCTTAATCTCATGATTCATATCTCCCCATTTTTGCTTTTGTCCCAGTATAACACGACTCATCTTTTTCTTCTATAATATTGAACAAAAATTCAAGATTGATTTTTCAGAAAAAAGGAGTAAGATAAAAGCATATTTCACAAAATTATAGACAGGAATGCCAAAGACATTCTTGAATATCAAAGACAGGAGGTTCTTTATGGATTCCATTGTTTTAAGGCTCTCTGAGATCGAAGATGCCGCACAGGCAATCTTAAAAGATACAGAGACAAAAAAGGAGCGTTTGAACCAGGAATTTGAAGAACGCAAAGACCGTTATGATCAGGAACAGGAGGCTTTGGTCAATCAGAGGCTTTCTTCCATCCGCTCTTCTCTGGAAGATAAAACGAAGCAGATCCTGACCATCCAGGATCAGGCCCGGTGCCAGGAGATTGAAGCCCTGCAAAAAGAGTACGATACCAATCATACCCTTTATGCAACACAGATTCTGAAAAAAATCACCGAGGTATAATCTATGGGAAATCTACTTGCATACAGCGGGATTGTCACAAAGGTACGTGCCATGCAGGCCCAGCTTCTGACTCCCGCTCAATATGAAGAGTTGTCGGCTCTTTCTTCGGTTTCCGAGATCGTAGAGTATCTCTCAAGACTTCCCTCGTACCGGGACTGTTTCAGGGAGATCGACGAAAGACTTCTGCACCGCGGAGATATTGAAAAAGTCCTGACCCAGTCTTTGTACCATGACTATGCCAGACTTTACCGCTTCGCAGGCCCAACTGTCCGCAGTTTCATTTCGCTGCACATGAAACATCTGGAAATTGATCTGATCAATTATTGTTTTCGGATCGTAAGCAATCATACGGCGCCATCCTTTGATCTGGATTATAAAAAGGAATTTTTCGACCACTATTCCAAACTTTCCGTCGAAAAACTTTTTTCATCCGCTTCGATCCCCGAGCTCATTGAAAACCTGCGGGGAACCGAATATTATGCACCGCTCCACCTGATTGCAAATCAGCCGGATTCTACCTTGTTTGACTATGATCTGGCTTTGGAGTTATATCATTTTTCCACCGTCTGGAAAGCCCGGAAAAAGGTATTGAAGAAAAAAGAACTGGAACTCTTCACCCGGGATTACGGTGCCCAGATCGATCTGCTCAATATGCAGTGGATCTATCGCAGCAAAAAGTATTATCACCTGACCGATGTGGAAACCTACGCGCTGTTGCTGCCCATTCATTATAAGGTAAGTTCTGATTCCATCAAAGAAATGGTGGAAGCCGAAACCCTGGAGGACTTCCTGGCACTGATCCAGCGCACCCCTTACGGCCGCCAATATGATTTCACCCAGAATCTTTCCATCGAGCAAATGTATTCGGAATGTCTGTATCGGCTTTACACCATAGACCGACGGCGAAATCCATATTCCATCGCGACCATCAATACCTATCTCTTTCTGAAGGAAGAAGAGCTGAAACGCCTGACCACTGTCATGGAATGTGTCCGTTATCAGATCAGTCCTGCAGAGACTATGCGTTATGTAGGAGGGAAAAAGAAACTATGATCGTTAAAATGCAATTCGTCAACATCACCGGGCCGCAGGAAGATATCGACCGTGTTATGGAACAATATCTTTCCCGCTACGAGATCCAGTTGGAACCGGCTTTAAGTGAGTTGAAAACTACTGAAAATTTACGTCCCTTTGTGGAAAAGAATCCCTACAAAGATGCGCTGTTAAAAACCCAGGAGTTCATCAGTTATTTAGAACATCCGGATCAGATCACTCCGGATCCTGCACTGAATAAGAAGGCCATCTTTTCCAGAGTCCATGAAATCGATCTGGCATACCGGGAACTGGAAGAAAAGAAGAAATCGCTGTTGTCCAGACGGGAAGATCTGACCAAACGTCTGAAACTTTTAGATCCCTTCCGGCCTCTGGACTGTGATCTGAGCCAGGCCTTACATTTCCGGTACATCAAGCACCGGTTCGGGCGGATTCCCATCGAATATTACCACAAGATTGAAGATTATCTGATGGATGATATTTCCGCCATTTTCCTGGAAGGGAAACAAGATGATAACTACGTCTATGGCGTTTATTTTGCCGCGGCCACCGATACCCGCAAGATTGACACCGTCTTCCGCACCCTACACTTTGAGCGGATCGCATTTCCGGAAGATGTCACCGGCAGCCCGGAATATAACTGCCGGGATCTGGAATATCATATCCGCAAACTCAACAAGCAACTGGAGGCTCTGGAGCAGCGGACCATAGAAATGCTGACGAAGCGCGGACCGGAACTGCTCTCCATTTTAAACCAGCTTCAGACCCTTTCCCACAACTTCGACGTCCGCAAACTTGCCGCCTGTGTGGAAGACAAACGGGGCAATTCCTATCTGCTCTGCGGATGGATGTCCGAGGAAAATGTTCAGAGGTTTTTAAAGGACAGCGCCAACGACGAAAAGGTCTTCGTCGTAGTAGAAGACGATGTGGACAAATATTTTGGAGAGCCGCCTACACAGTTAAAAAATCCAAAGCTGTTCAAACCCTTTGAGATGTTCATCCGAATGTACGGAATGCCGGCACACAACGAACTTGATCCCACCATCTTTGTGGGAATCACCTATGCCTTTATCTTCGGTGTCATGTTTGGAGATGCCGGGCAGGGACTCTGCCTCCTGATCGGCGGCGGTCTCTTATACCATTTTAAGAAGATCCCGCTTGCCGGAATCATTTCCATTGCAGGAATCTTCTCCACGATCTTCGGCTTCCTCTTCGGAAGCGTATTTGGATTCGAAGATATCCTGCCGGCTCTGTGGCTTCGACCGATCAACCATATGACCACTTTGCCGTTTATCGGAAAACTGAATACGATTTTTATTGTGGCAGTTGCCTTCGGAATGTTCATCATTCTGCTGGCCATGATCCTGCACATCATCAACGCTTTGAAATCCAAAGATCCCGGAAATACCTGGTTTGATCCCAACGGCGTTGCAGGCCTGATCTTTTACGGAGCCGCAGTTCTGGTCATCTTCTTATTTATGACCGGACACAAACTCCCGGCAGCCATTCTTCTGACGGTCTTATTCGTCGTTCCGCTTCTGCTGATTCTGTTCAAAGAACCGCTGACCCGGAAGCTGATCCATCAGAAAGCCACAGAAAAAGAAGGCATTGGCATGTTCCTGGTACAGGGATTCTTCGAATTGTTTGAAACCCTGTTAAGTTACTTTTCCAACACCCTGTCCTTTGTCCGAATCGGAGCATTCGCCGTCAGCCATGCAGCCATGATGGAAGTAGTTCTGATGCTTTCCGGCGCGGAAGCCGGATCCCCGAACTGGGCCATCGTCGTACTGGGAAACCTGTTCGTCTGTGGTATGGAAGGACTGGTCGTCGGAATCCAGGTACTCCGTCTGGAATATTATGAAATGTTCAGCCGCTTCTACAAGGGAACCGGACGGGAATTTAAACCGTACTAGGTGCTGAATGATTTATCGACATAACCATTTATAAAAATTAACGCAAACAAAAACGCAACACTTCTATTACAAAATTTCAATACAGTTACAGGAGGTATTCTCATGACTCTTACCGTTAAACTTTTACTCGTTGCAACTTTAATCTTAAGCATCATCCTTCCGTTCGGATATTATCTGATCGGTGAAAAAAATAAAGGCCGCTACAAAACCGCGCTCGGCGTCAATGCATTTTTCTTCTTCGGAGCATTTGCCGTTGCCATGATCATGTTATTTACCGGCTCTCCGGTGCAGGCTGCCGATGCTGCATCCACTGCTGCATCTTCCGCAACCGGACTTGGTTACATCGCAGCCGCTCTGGTTACCGGACTTTCCTGTATCGGTGGTGGTATCGCCGTTGCAAGTGCTGCCAGTGCCGCATTGGGTGCCATCAGTGAAGACGCCAGTGTCCTCGGTAAATCCCTGATCTTCGTAGGTCTGGCCGAAGGTGTGTGCCTCTATGGTCTGATCATTTCCTTCATGATCCTTGGTCAGTTGTAAGTTTTAAAATGCAGGAGGAATCTTTCCTATGAAAATGTTTCTAATCAGTGACAATGTGGATACCTTTACCGGAATGCGGCTGGCAGGTGTCGATGGCATCGTGGTTCACGAACGGAACGAACTTCACGATGCCTTGCTGAACGTCATGTCAGATCCCACCATCGGGATTGTTCTGCTCACCGAAAAACTGGGGCAGGAATTCCCCGATCTGGTGGACGAAATGAAGCTGCAGCGCAAACTGCCTCTTCTGATCGAGATCCCGGACCGTCACGGAACCGGACGAAAAGCCGACTTCATTACTTCCTATGTCAATGAAGCCATCGGACTGAAACTGTGAAGTCCACTTTGCCCCTTAAGATTTTAAAGGAGGAAACTTACTTTGACTATTGATGAAAAAATCGAACATTTACAGGCTTCTGCCATGGAGCAGGCCCGTGCCGAGAGTCAGGATCTCTTAGATGCACACCGTGCCTCCCTGGAGAAACTTTTTAACACGCATAAAGAAGAACTGGCCCGACTTAACGACAACCGGATCAAGGCCGAGACCATCAAAGCCCGCCAGGAACTGAACCAATCCGCTGCCAAAGCACAGTTGAAAATGAAACGCAAATCCAGCCGACTGCAGCAGGATCTGAAAAACCGACTGTTTAAAGAAGTGCAGGATCTTCTTTCCGATTACATGCAGACCGAAGCCTATGACGACTATCTGATCCGCTGTATTCAGGAAGCAAGACGTTTTGCCGACGGTCAGCCTCTGACCATTTATATCAATCCCTCCGACGAACACAAGAAGTCGGATCTGCAGGATGCCACCGGCGTTCTGCTCACCGTCAGCGCAGAAGATTTCATGGGCGGGATTCGCGCGGTCATCCGTGAGCGCAACATTTTGATCGACCATTCTTTTAAGACCGCACTGGCGGAAGAATATGATAAATTTATGTTCCAGGGAGGTGAGTTCCTTGCTTAATACCGGAAAAATTTACGGCGTCAACGGCCCTGTCATTTATCTAAAGGGAAATATCGGCTTTCAGATGTCAGAAATGGTCTATGTAGGAAAAGAAAAGCTGGTGGGCGAGGTCATCGCTCTGGAAAAAGATCTGACCACGATCCAGGTCTATGAAGAGACGTCCGGTCTTTATCCCGGCGAAGAAGTGGTTGCTTCCGGAAACGCGGTCTCAGTCACTCTCGCGCCCGGAATCCTGAACAATATTTTCGACGGAATCGAGCGTCCCCTGGAAAAGATTTCCGAGACCGGCGGTGCCTTTATCACCCGCGGTGTCAGCGTGGATTCTCTGGACGGAGAAAAAAAATGGCAGACCCATCTGACCGTGAAGCCCGGAGACGAACTCCATGGCGGAGATATCATTGCCGAAGTTCCGGAGACACCAACCATCGTCCACAAATGTATGGTGCCACCGGATCTGACCGGAACCGTCCTGTCTGTGGTCCCGGATGGTGACTATACCATTCACGAGACTCTGGTGACCTTAAAACTTCTGGACGGTACCACGAAAGACTTACGCATGGCGCAGAAATGGCCCATCCGTGTGCCAAGGCCGGTACACCACCGGTTCGCCGCCTCCGTACCTCTTGTGACCGGACAGCGGATCCTGGATACCATGTTCCCGATTGCAAAGGGTGGAACCGCTGCCATCCCCGGCGGATTCGGTACCGGAAAAACCATGACCCAGCACCAGATTGCCAAATGGTCCGACGCAGATATTATCATTTATATCGGCTGCGGAGAACGTGGAAATGAGATGACCCAGGTTCTGGAAGAATTTTCCGAGCTGGAAGATCCCAAGACCGGTCATCCTCTGATGGATCGTACCACACTGATCGCCAATACTTCCAACATGCCGGTGGCTGCCCGCGAAGCCAGCATTTACACCGGACTGACCCTGGCAGAGTATTACCGGGATATGGGGTATGATGTGGCGATCATGGCAGACTCCACCTCCCGTTGGGCCGAAGCCCTTCGGGAACTGTCCGGACGACTGGAAGAAATGCCGGCAGAAGAAGGTTTTCCGGCTTATCTGGCATCCCGCCTGTCCGCTTTCTACGAACGTGCCGGAATGGTGCAGACCCTGAACGGAAACCGCGGTTCCGTCTCCATTATCGGTGCTGTTTCCCCACAGGGCGGTGACTTCTCCGAACCGGTCACCCAGAACACCAAACGATTCGTACGCTGCTTCTGGGGTCTGGATAAGAGTCTTGCCTACGCCAGACATTTTCCGGCCATCCACTGGCTCACCAGTTACAGCGAATATTTAAACGACCTGTCCCCCTGGTATCAGGAACAGGTTTCCCCGAAATTTGTGGACTACCGCAACCGGATGATGGCACTGCTCAACCAGGAAAGCTCCCTGATGGAGATCGTCAAACTGATCGGAAGCGACGTCCTGCCCGATGACCAGAAGCTGATTCTGGAAATCGCCCGGGTCATCCGTCTGGGATTCCTGCAACAGAACGCTTTCCACAAAGACGATACCTGCGTATCCATGGAAAAGCAGTTCAAAATGATGGATACGATTCTTTACCTGTACCGCAGAAGCCGGGCACTGGTTTCCATGGGACATCCCATGTCCGTTTTGAAAGAGGATCCCATCTTTGAAAAAGTCATTGCAATCAAGTACGATGTGCCCAATGACCGGCTGGATCTTTTCGACCAATATCATCAGGATATCGACCGTTTCTACCAGAACGTGTTGGATAAGAACGCATAAGGAGGCGCGCCATGTCAATCGAATATTTAGGACTCAGTAAAATCAATGGCCCTCTGATCGTTCTGGAGGGCGTACAGGACGCATTCTATGACGAAGTCGTAGAATTTGTTATAAACGGAAAGGATCGCCGGATCGGGCGTATCATCGAAATCTACGAAGACAAAGCCGTCATTCAGGTCTTTGAGGGTACCGAGGGCATGTCCCTGAAAAATACCCATACCAAGCTGACCGGACATTCCATGGAGATTGCACTCTCCCCGGATATTCTGGGCCGTACCTTTAACGGAATCGGACAGCCCATCGACGGACTCGGTCCCATTTCTTCCCCGTTAAAACGGGATGTAAATGGTCTGCCCTTAAATCCGGTCAAACGAGAGTATCCGCGAAACTATATCCGAACCGGAATTTCCGCCATTGACGGACTGACCACTCTGATCCGCGGACAGAAGCTTCCGATTTTCTCCGGGAACGGTCTTCCTCACGACCAGCTGGCTGCCCAGATCGTGCGCCAGGCTTCTCTTGGGGATGATTCCGACGAAGAATTCGCCATCGTCTTTGCCGCCATGGGTGTCAAGCATGATGTAGCTGATTTCTTCCGCCGCACCTTTGAAGAAAGCGGAGTCTCCGACCACGTTGCCATGTTCTTAAACCTGGCAAATGATCCGGTCGTAGAACGTCTGATCACTCCAAAAGTGGCGCTGACTGTTGCGGAATACCTGGCATTTGAACAGAACAAACACATTCTGGTTATCCTGACCGATATGACTTCTTTCGCAGAAGCGATGAGAGAGGTGTCCTCCTCCAAAGGCGAGATTCCCAGCCGAAAAGGATATCCGGGTTATCTTTACAGCGAACTGGCTACGCTTTACGAGCGTGCAGGTATCGTCCAGGGCGTCAACGGTTCTGTCACTCAGTTACCGATCCTGACCATGCCCAATGATGATATCACCCATCCGATCCCTGACCTGACCGGCTATATTACCGAGGGTCAGATCGTATTGGATCGCAACCTCCACGGCCAGTCCATTTACCCGCCCATCAGCGTGTTACCGTCGCTGTCCCGTCTGATGAAAGACGGAATCGGGGCCGGATACACCAGGGAGGATCATCAGGATCTGGCCAACCAGCTCTTTTCTTCCTATGCCAAAGTAGGCGATGCCAGAAACCTTGCCTCCGTCATCGGAGAAGATGAGCTTTCCCCAATCGACAAGAAGTATCTCGCCTTCGGAAAAGACTTTGAGGAACGCTATATCGGACAGGGGCCGGATGAAAACCGTACCATTCAGGAAACACTGGATCTTGGTTGGGAGCTGTTAGGCCAGCTTCCGAGAGAAGAACTGGATCGTGTGGATACCAAAATTCTGGATAAATATTATCATCCAACCGGCGAATCCAAATCCATCCCGTCCTCCAGCCCCGGATCTATCGCAAACAAGGATTGAGACACCGCTTCCTGTTCTTCCCGAATTCCGGCGTACACATGCCGGAATCCGCGAATGGACACAAATGGAAATAAATGGATCTGAAAGGAGATGATATCGTATGGATCCCCGTACTTTTCCTACCAAGGGAAATCTGATCCTTGCCAAAAATTCACTGAATCTCGCCAATCAGGGCTTTGAACTGATGGATAAAAAAAGGAATATCCTGATCCGGGAGCTGATGGATCTGATCGAACAGGCCAAAGACATCCAGTCCCAGATCGATACCACCTTTTCCTATGCTTACCGCTGCCTGCAGCACGCCAATGTGGAACACGGAATCAGCTATGTGCAGCAGCTGGCTTACACCATCCCGATCGAAGACTCCATCAAGATTCAGACACGAAGCATTATGGGAACAGAAATCCCCCATGTAAAATATACGCCCACACCTGCCAAACCATCCTTTTCTTTTAGTACCACCAAGGAATCCATTGACGCTGCTGTGGCCGCATTTACCAAAGTAAAAGAGCTGACGATCGAGCTTTCCATGATTGAGACCTCGGCCTATCGTCTGGCTACCAATATCAAAAAGACCCAGAAACGGGCAAATGCGCTGAAAAACATCACCATCCCGACCTACCAGGCTCTGGTACGTGACATTTCCAACGCATTGGAAGAAAAAGAACGGGAAGAATTTACCCGCCTGAAAGTCATTAAAAAAAGAAAGACCGGTTGATTGCCGGTCTTTCTTACAATCTGCAGACAAAAACGGTGCCGGGAATGAAACTGAATCCCCTGCGCCATTTATTTATCTTAAAGTTCATTTGTCTTATAGGTCGTGTATCCCTCGTAATAATAACTATGATCGATTCCCTTCATGTAAACCTCTCGACTGTCCACCTCGTCCGTCAGCGCCTCTTTTAACAACACTTTGATTTCCACATCTTTTACCGGGCTTCGCTCCATCGCCAGCAAATAATCTTCTTTATCTACCAGCCTCCAATCCACAACCTTTCCAATTTCCTTCTTCAACATATGATCCAGCCAGATTCTCATGCTACGTCCATTTCCTTCCCGAAACGGATGTGCAATATTCATTTCCACATATTTTTCAATGATTTCATCATAATCTGACTGTGGCATTTTTTCTATATTGGCAAGCGCAGCCTCCAGATACATCAACGGTGCAAATCTGAAATTTCCTTTCGCCAGATTTACCTTACGTATCTCCCCGGCAAATTCGTAAATTTCTCCGAAGAGAATTTTATGAATTTCCTTTAATGTTGCAAGGCTTCCAGCATCCAATGTATCCAGGATTCCTTCCTCAAAAAGCCATATCGCCTTTTTCTTGCTTCGCATTTCCTCTTCCCGTGCAAGTTCTGCAGAATCTGTGATTCCCAGTTTATTTTCTAATGCCATATTATCTTCTCCGAAACTTTATTCCGTTAATTCGGTCGCGAATCGATTGCCTCCTAAAATTCGAATACAGCTACACCATACGGTGGAAGTGGATATTCAAAAGAATACTCTCTGCCGTCGCACTCTTGTTTGACTGCTTTATAAATCTCCGGTCGTTCCTTGCCTGATCCGCCATACTGCTTCTCATCACTATTCAGGATCAGCTTATACTGCTTTCTCTTCGGAACTCCAACCCGGTAGTCCTCCCGTTCCATCGGTGTGAAGTTGCAGACAAAGAGCAAATTCTTCTTGCCGTCTTTGGAATGTCTTACAAAGCTGTAAATACTGCGGAAATTATCATCCGCATTGATCCATTCAAAGCCTTCCATACAGCAGTCCTGCTCGTACAGTGCTTTATTTTTCTTATAAAGCTTCAGCAGATCGCGCCAGAAATTCTTTACATAGACATGCTGCTCGTCCTCCGCCAGCAGATACCAGTCCAGTTCCCGCTCCTCGCTCCACTCCCGAAGCTGTGCAAAATCCTGTCCCATAAAGAGAAGCTTCTTGCCCGGATGTCCGATCATAAACGCATATCCGACTTTCAGGTTCGCATATTTATCCCAGCCAAGTCCCGGCATCTTATTGAGCATGGAGCATTTCAGATGAACCACCTCATCATGGGACAGTACCAGAATATAATTTTCACTGTATGCATAAGTCATGGCAAATGTCATCTGGTAATGTGCATTTTTTCGGAACAGAGGATCCAGTTTCATGTATTCGGTGAAATCATGCATCCATCCCATGTTCCATTTCAGGCTGAATCCAAGTCCTTCGTCTTCCGGTGCTCCCGTCACCTTCGGCCATGCCGTAGACTCCTCCGCAATCATCAGTGTTCCGTGATTTCTTCCCAATACCACAGAGTTCAAGTGACGGAAGAAATTCACCGCATCCAAATTTTCATTGCCGCCGTACTGGTTTGCAACCCACTCTCCGTCATTCTTTCCATAGTCCAGATACAGCATCGACGCAACCGCATCCACACGAAGTCCGTCTGCATGGAAATATTCGATCCAGAACAACGCATTTGCAATCAGGAAATTCTGGACTTCCGGCATTGCATAATTAAAGATCTTCGTCCCCCAATCCGGATGCTCTCCCATCCTCGGATCCGGATATTCAAACAGAGCCTGTCCATCAAAATCCGCCAGTCCGTGGTCATCTTTCGGAAAATGTGCCGGCACCCAATCCAGAATGACCCCGATTTTATGACGATGCAGATAATTGATCATGTACGCAAAGTCTTCCGGTGTTCCATATCTGGAAGTCGGTGCGTAATACCCTGTCACCTGGTAGCCCCAGGATCCGTCAAACGGATGCTCTGCAATTCCGATCAGTTCCACATGTGTATATCCCATCTCCAGTACATATTCTGTAATAGCACGGGCAAATTCCCGATAATTATAAAAGCCTTCGTCTTCCCGCCCCGGATGACGCTTCCAGGAACCGATATGCACTTCGTAGATTGACATCGGTTCTGTCTTGTGATCCCAAGTCTCTCTGTGGTTCATCCAGGTACTGTCCGACCATTTCAGACGGCTGATATCGGTGATACGGGAAGCCGTTCCCGGGCGCAGCTCCGCCTCATTTGCAAAGGGATCCGCCTTATAAATCAGCTCTCCGCTCTGGGTCTCAATGCAATATTTATAGAGATCTCCTTTTTTGGCACTGGTCAGAAATCTGGTATAGATTCCCAGAGGTTCCTCCCGCTCCATCACGTCTGCTTCCGGATTCCAACCATTAAATTCGCCGACAACCGAAACCCTTCTGGCATGCGGAGCCCAAACTGCGAAATATACGCCATCCTGCTTCCCATCATTTACCAGATGAGAACCTAATTTTCGGTACAATTCATAATGGGTTCCCTGACCAAACAGATAATGATCCAATTCCCCGATCTCATACGATCTATTTTCTTTGATTTCTTTCACTACTTTTTCTGCTTTTGCTGCTGTCTCTGTTACTGCCTTTCCCACTGCTGCCACTTCTACTGTTTTTGTTTGACTTATCTTCTTTTTCCTGGCCATGACATCACCTCAACTCATCCATTCTTGTATCCTTCATTATACCCCATTTGTACGGTGTATTTCAACCAAGTCAGAAGGGAATATCAAAAAATGAATCCGGAGTAATTACTTACTCCAGATTCATTTCTCCATACATGCATTATAAATTTTCTAAATATTAAAGTCTTTCTCCGACAGAATAATACGGTCTGACGAATCCGTACCTCTTCCAAACACTCGTTTTACCAGACGTTTCGCAGAAGATTTCTGGGAATGTGCGATTGCATCATCCATTACTTCTTTGACCTCAGCAACGGTCACTGCGTGATCCTCTCTCTGCAATGCATCGATTCGGCTGTACAATGCCAGGATTCCCATCTCATCAATCTTATAACCATTCTCTCTTGCATAGGTCTGACCAAATGTTACCAACTCATCATTGATGAAGATCGGGACTTCCAAACGGGAGGTGAACTTTCTGCGGAATTCCCGGTTGGAACTGAGCAGTCGATCCAGAGGCTTTCTCTGCTCTTCCAGAACAATCAGCATTTCTCCGGTATCTTCTTCCATTGCCTTGTTCAGCTTGGCAACCGTCCGTTCATTCATCTTTCCTGCTTTCTCGATGATCAGTGCACCACCGTAAAGCTTCTGGAAAATGTCACTCATTTTCTTCTTATTCAAAGAATCTCCGGTTACGATTGCTACCTTACCCTGTTTGATTCTTCGTTCTCTCTGAATCGCTTTTACAACATCTACCGCCAGAACTGTCTTTCCGGAGCCTTTGCGTCCAATGATCAGAAGGTTTCCTGTCCGGGATGTTCCCTGTCGGTTGGTGCAATTCTTATCCTGCTCCAGCACATCTACCAGCTGTTCGCTCATTCCTCTCACCGGAACGAAATAGGAGAACAGTTTCTTCTGTTCTTCGGTTAGACCCGCTCTGGTTCCCACACCACTCTGTGTCTCAAGATCATATCTTCCGTGTACGATAAATCCCGTATCACTCATGGACAATGCATTGGAAATTTCATCCAACGGAAGCGGTGCCGTTTTTCCGGTTGCAATCAGCTTTGCGGTTTCTTTTCTGCTCAGCGGAGCCGTACTTGCCAGCAGATCCGGGAAGTCATCATCGTCTTCAATCTCGCGGTCATCCAGAACCGGTTTCTTCTTTGCTTCCGGCTTTTTCTTAACCGTTGCTTTCTTTTTCTTTCCATCCGGTGTCAGTTCCTGCAAGTCGGAATCAAAGACATCATATTCCTCTTCGTCATAATCTTCTTCGTAATCTTCTGCATCTTCGTCGAAGTCGTCGTACTCTTCTTCGTACTCCTCTGCGACTTCTTCCCCGGACTCGTCGTACTCTTCTTCCTCCTCGTAGTCCTCTGCGTCTTCCTCGGACTCGTCGTACTCTTCCTCCTCGTACTCCTCTGCGTCTTCCTCGAAGTCGTCGTACTCTTCTTCCTCTTCGTAGTCCTCTGCGTCTTCCTCGAAGTCGTCGTACTCCTCTTCCTCTTCGTCGAAGTCATCGTACTCTTCTTCCTCGTAGTCCTCTGCGTCTTCCTCGAAGTCGTCGTACTCTTCTTCCTCTTCGTACTCCTCTGCGTCTTCCTCGAAGTCGTCGTACTCTTCTTCCTCTTCGTACTCCTCTGCGTCTTCCTCGAAGTCGTCGTACTCTTCTTCCTCTTCGTACTCCTCTGCATCTTCCTCGAAGTCGTCGTACTCTTCTTCCTCTTCGTACTCCTCTGCATCTTCGTCGAAGTCATCGTACTCTTCTTCCTCTTCGTACTCCTCTGCATCTTCGTCGAAGTCATCGTACTCTTCTTCCTCGTAGTCCTCTACTTCTTCCTCGGACTCGTCGTACTCTTCCTCTTCATAGTCTTCTATGTCATATTCTACGATTTCTTCCGCTTTTCCTTCTGAGCTCAGACTTGATTCTACCTGTTCTTCTGCAGAATCAATCGCTTCCAGAATCTGTTCTTCCTGCTCTACAGGTTCTTCTTCCTTCGGCTCACTTTCCTGACTTGCTGCGGTCTCCCAACCATTTAAAATGTCTTCCAGACTCATCTGTCCTTCAATCTGATCATCATCTGCCGAAGTCTCTTTCGTTTCTGCTTTCTGTTCCACAGCATTTTCAGGCTCTGCTTCTTTTGTAGCTGCCACTTCTTCCGCTTCTACTTCTGCAACCACTTCCGCTCTCTGTGCTTCTTCCTCTTTCAAGACTTCTTCCACATCCGGAATCTGCTTCGTTTCTGCCTGAAGTACTTCTTCCTGCTTCTTCTGACCTCGCACGATTCCACTCAAAGCTTCTCCCAGAGACATATTGGTTCCGATCGACGGTTTCTTCCGTTCTGGTTTCTGCTCTGTAATCTCGTCCTGCTCTTCAAATCCATCTTCCTCAAAGTCTTCCGGCTCATAAGCTTCTGATGTTTCCTCCGTAAGCTCCGGTATTTCTTCCGACGCAGCTGTCGGTGCAACCTCTCTTGCCACCGGAATCGGGTCTTCTTTCACCGGTTCTGCCAGATCTTCGTCATCTTCATAACCCGGATCTTCTTCATATTCAAATCTGTGGTCATATTTTTCCTGTTGGGATGGTGTCAGTGGCTTGTACTGCATCTTCAGTTCCATAGCCTTAAACACATACTCGCCCTCACTGAACCACAGGATCAGATCATCGCATTCCTCCAGACACTCTGCTGTCATTCCTGCTTCCTGATACAATTTTGCCAGTTCATACGCCCATTTTTCAATATATTCCGCTTTCTTAAATTCTTCCAGCGCTTCAATCTGCTGTTCGATCGGTGCACGTCTCGCTCTCAGGATCTTATAGCGCAAAATGTACTGATTCGGATCCTTCGGTGCCACCTGAACAAACTCTTCATAATAATCAAGTGCTTCATCTACATTTCTGAGGCGAAGTGCAAGAAGTCCCAACTTGTAAACAATCTTTCTGCTTCCGTCTGCCCGATCGTAAACAATCTTCAGTACATCATAACTCTTGCTGTACTCCCCTGTTTTTTCATAAATGTCTCCGACAGAAGCTAACATGGATACATTTTTCACCCGATGCCAGTCGATCGTATCTGCGATCTCGGCAGCCTTTCGGTATGCTCCCTCATCCATGAATTCAAGCATCTGCTCTGTTCTAAGCTTATACTCGTATTTGTCCACTGCGTTCACCTCATTAATCTTATTTATACACCGTCTCGTGGTGCACTTTACCTATAATATATCTACAATAGTGTAGCATATGAAATGGCTGATGTCAAAAAAATGCATCCTCAGTTTTGGCTGAAGATGCATTTTGTATTTTTATTCAATTGTTCTTCTATAATTATATAGAAAATCGGAGATTCTAAATGGTTCTGATTGTTCCTGTGGACCTTTTCTGATATAAAATCTTCCTTTCTTATTTCATATTCAGATCGATCTTTATATTCTAAAATCCGATGTTTCTTTACACATCTCTGGATCTTAAATAACGGTGGTACTTCTTTTCCTTTCAATACATCTGCAAGTGTTGAATCTTGGTTCTTCCCCCGGCTTCTTTCATATTCTCCGATTTGTTTTCTTTCTATCTATCCTGCCGGGTCACTCTCAATTATTTTTAAAGGCCCTCGTCACAGGAACAGCCACTCGCCGTACCACTGATGTATTGAATTGTAAACGATGATATACTGTCCATTGGACTGACCTCCTTATTTCTTTTGTTGTGTTTATAATAGCACTGCGGTCTTTATTTGTCAACTAATTTAGTTGTATTTTAAAAATTAATTTATAATTGTATTTATTTCGTATAATTATCTGTTTATTCATTCTTATTCTACAACTTCACAACGGTCTTGACATTTCCCCAAAAGGAAGCCTGTTCTCCCACTGAAGATACTTTTTATCTTTTCCCCATTTCATCACAACATCTTTCCCATGGTGTGCCAACCCGACATAGACTGCCTTTCCTTCTTCTCTGTTTAAGATGACTTTATAATTATCTGACAGACTTACACACATTCCAAACTATAAAAGAACCGCCCCTCCGGTCGATCTCCCGGTTGGACGGTTCTTCCTTTCCATTCAAAGTCACTTCATAAACTGTTCTTAGCAGATTTCTGCTCCTGTCGGCATATTCTTTTCCGGTGTCATCAGTGCCAGATTTCCATCTGCATCTTCTGCACACAGAAGCATACCCTCTGACAGAACGCCTGCCAGTTTTGCAGGTTTTAAGTTCACCAGAACCATAACTTTCTTGCCCACCATTTCTTCCGGTGTGTAGTGTGCTTTAATTCCGGATACGATCTGTTTAACCTGGCTTCCCACTTTTACCTGAGAGCAGAGAAGCTTTTTGGATTTCTTCACAGCTTCGCAGGCAATGATCTCGCCTACCTGAAACTGCATTTCTCCAAACTGCTCGAAGGTAATCTCCGGTTTTGCCTCGATATCAATGACATCCTCTTCCTCTTTTTCTTCCTCAACCGGCGGATGAAGTTCTTCTACTTTTTTCATCACTTCTTCCAGATCCAGTCTCTGGAACAGGATTTCCGGCTTGTCTGTTACGTGTCCGCCATTTAACTGCTCCAGTACTTTCTTGCTGGTGGTCGGCATAAACGGCTCCAGAACCTTTGCGCCCTCGGAGATTGCCATAATCAGGTTGTACAGAACGGTTTCCAGTCTGTCTTTCTTTGCCTCATCCTTTGCAAGAACCCACGGAGTTGTCTCATCAATATATTTATTGCAGCGTTTGAACAGGTTAAAGATCTCTGTCAGGGCATCTGCCACACGCAGGTCTTCCATCTTGGCATCTGCTTTTCCGCGAACGCCTGCTGCCATTGCCTTCAGGTCTGCATCCACTTCTTCTACCACACCCTTGTCCGTTACCACGCCGCCAAAATATTTGTTGGTCATAGATACGGTACGGTTTACCAGATTTCCGAGCGTATTTGCCAGATCAGAGTTCATACGCTCTACCATCAGCTCCCAGGAAATCACACCGTCATTTTCAAACGGCATCTCATGCAACACGAAATAGCGAACTGCATCTACACCAAAGAAATCTACCAGTTCATCGGCATACAGTACATTCCCTTTGGACTTACTCATTTTTCCGTCACCCTGGAGCAGCCACGGATGTCCGAATACCTGCTTCGGAAGCGGTACACCCAGTGCCATCAGGAAGATTGGCCAGTAAATGGTATGGAAACGGATGATATCCTTTCCGATCAGATGCAGGTCTGCCGGCCAGTACTTCTTGAACTGATCGGTGCTTTCTCCGTCGCAGTCATATCCGATTCCGGTGATATAGTTGGTCAGAGCGTCCAGCCATACATACACCACATGATCCGGATCAAAGTCCACCGGAATTCCCCATTTGAAGGAAGTTCTGGACACACACAGATCCTGCAGTCCCGGAAGCAGGAAGTTATTCATCATCTCATTTTTTCTGGATACCGGCTGAATAAATTCCGGATGCGTGTTGATATGCTCAATCAGGCGATCTGCATATTTACTCATTTTGAAGAAATATGCTTCCTCTTTTGCCGGCTGTACTTCCCGTCCGCAGTCCGGACATTTTCCGTCTACCAGCTGGGACTCTGTAAAGAAAGACTCACACGGTGTGCAGTACATTCCTTCATAATATCCTTTGTAAATGTCTCCCTGATCATATAATTTCTTAAAAATTTTCTGAACCTGTTTCTCATGATCCGCATCTGTGGTACGGATAAATTTGTCATAAGAAGTATCCATCAGATCCCAGATTCTCTTTATCTCTGCGGACACATTGTCTACAAACTCCTTCGGGCTTACGCCGGCTTCCTGAGATTTCAGCTCAATCTTCTGACCGTGCTCATCGGTTCCGGTCTGGAAGAATACATCATAACCTTCCATTCTCTTGTAACGTGCAATTGCATCTGCCAGCACGATCTCGTAAGTATTTCCGATATGCGGCTTACCTGATGTGTACGCAATTGCTGTTGTGATGTAATATGGTTTCTTACATTTTTCACACATAACACTCTCTCCTTCTTGTATTTTAAAATGATTGCTCTTTATTATAGTAGGAAGTGTACCCGGTTCCTGATTACACGGATTGCTACACCCCGACATTGTAATCAAAAAAGGTCTCCTCTGATTCCTGCGAATCAAAGAAGACGTTCCAAACGTGTTACCACTTCTCTTTATCTGCATCTCACGATACAGACCTTACCGAGTGCCTGTCAGCACTTCTCCGCGATAAAGGGCGGAACCCTTTGCCACCTTACAGCGAATTCTATTTATTACATATTATCCTGCTGCTCAGTGCACCGCTCAGGAGCCATGTTCAACTGCATTTCTTCTATCCCTCTCAGCTTCGGATTCCATCCCGGGAATTCTCTGTAAAAAGTCCTGCCGTCTACTCTTTCCGTCTCAGCGTTTTCATGATCTTTAAAAGCGTAGCACACCCCAACCTAATTGTCAAGCCGAGGCACTATCTGTACATAAGCTATACGTATCCCGGCAATATAATGACAGTTTTTCTGTATTAGATCCATAATTTCTATATTAGATTCAAAATTTTTCTATATTTCATAACAGAGGCTTTATGTTATAATAGAAGTACTTATAAAAAACGAAAAACTTTTTCTTAAGAATGTGAATGAATAAAACATGAATAAAGCAACCTCAAATACTCAAAAAAATGACTTCAGCAAGGGAAGTGTTGCCGGCAATATTTTAAAGCTGGCTGTTCCCATGACGTTAGCTCAACTGATCAACGTTTTGTACAGTACGATCGACCGGATTTATATCGGGCATCTGCCAAATGCATCTACCGAAGCTCTGACCGGGATCGGTCTGACTCTGCCCATTATTACCATTATCACTGCTTTCACCAATCTGTTTGGTATGGGCGGCGGCCCTCTGTTCTCCATCGAACGTGGACGTGGTGACATGGATCGCGCCGGACGGATCATGGGAAACTCTTTCTCTATGCTGTTGCTGAGCGGTTTGATTCTGATGATCCTCTGCAATGTATTCAAACGTCCCATGCTCTATCTGTTTGGTGCCAGCGTCCAGACCTATCCTTACGCTAGTGCTTACATCACGGTCTACCTGTGTGGAACTTTATTCGTGATGATCAGCCTGGGGATGAATTTCTTCATCAATGCACAGGGATTTGGTATGATTGGAATGTTGACGGTCTCCATCGGTGCTGTTTTAAACCTGATCCTGGATCCCATTTTTATCTTTGGACTGAAAGCCGGAGTACGGGGTGCCGCTCTTGCCACCATCCTCTCCCAGGCCGTTTCTGCCCTCTGGGTTCTGCGATTTCTGACCGGGAAACAGGCGATCATCCCGCTTCGGATTTCCCAGATGCATCTGGAAATTCCGCTGATCCGTGAAATTTGTGCCCTCGGACTTGCAGGATTTGTTATGGCAATCACCAACGGTTCCGTTCAGATCATGTGCAACGCTATGCTGGCACGCTACGGCGGAGATCTTTATGTAGGAATTATGACGGTCATCAATTCCGTCCGCGAAATTATCAATATGCCGATCCAGGGACTGACCAACGGTGCACAGCCTGTGATGAGCTTTAACTATGGAGCCAGAAAATACAGCCGTGTAAAATCCGCCATCCGGTTTACCACGATCTGGAGCATCTTTTTCAGTACGCTGCTCTGGTTTTTCCTGTTTTTCTTCCCGAAATATTTCATCCAGCTTTTCAACAGTGATCCGTCACTGCTCGAAGCCGGAATTCCCGCGATGCGGATTTATTTCTTTGGAATCTTTATGATGTCGTTCCAGTTTGCCGGTCAGTCTGTTTTTACAGCACTTGGCAAATCCAAGCAGGCCGTTTTCTTCTCCCTGCTTCGAAAGGCAATCATCGTGATTCCTCTGACCCTGTGGCTTCCTACTGTTGCAGGACTCGGAACCAGCGGTGTTTTTCTGGCAGAACCTGTTTCCAACTTTATCGGCGGAACTGCCTGTTTTGTGACCATGATCTTCACTGTCTGGAAGAAATTGCCACAGGATTCTGAAGCAACAGAAGCAACCGAATCGCTGGAATCCATTGATTCTGTAAAATCAGTAAAATAGTCAAATCAATATCGCAAAATTTCTGAATATCTTCCGACATACCATCCCATCCGGTTTCATATGTTGAATCAGACAGAATGAATCGGAGGATGGATATGTTAAATTATCTATGGGCCGGCATGATCTTTGTCGGCATTCTTTTTGGAGCCTTTCACGGCAAAATGCCGGAAATCACCAACGCAGCACTGGACTCTTCCAGGGAAGCAGTCACACTTTGTATTACCATGGTTGGCGTCATGTCTTTCTGGGTCGGACTGATGGAAATCGCAGAAAGAAGCGGTGTCCTGGAATCCGCTGCCGGAAAGCTTCGTCCATTGATCCGTTTTCTTTTTCCGGCACTTCCTGCAAATCATCCGGCAGTTTCTGCCATCACTGCCAACTTTATTGCCAATTTTCTCGGGCTCGGATGGGCGGCCACTCCTGCCGGACTCCAGGCAATGAAACATCTGGCCGACCTGGAGGATGAACGTCGTAAAAATACCTGTTCAGCTTCCATGTCCGCTCATTTTTCCACACCACCCACTTCCACATGTATAAGTACTTTCAAACCCGGCCCCGCAAGACCGGCAGGCGTTGCCGGCAATGAAATGTGCACCTTCCTGATCCTGAATATTTCTTCTCTCCAGTTAATCCCCATGCATGTGATTGCCTACCGCAGCCAGTACGGCAGTGTGAATCCGGCCGCCATTGTAGGAGCCGGAATCCTCTCCACCGCAATCAGTACCGGAGCTGCAATTCTATTCTGTAAATGTATGGATCGTCAATCTCGGTGAGGGACTCACAACACATGTTTTTCACCAGGCATATTTCTCAACTAGCTCAAAGGGTGCCGGCCCCACATCCAACACACATTTATGAAAAGTTTCCTGCCGAAATTCTTTCCCGTTTTCTTTTACGTAGTCTTCCTTCAGATCCAGGAACTCCAGATACCCGATATAATATTTCAGATAATTTGCCGGATCACTGAGGATCAAATCATAAATTTGATCGATGGATTCCTGATTTCCAAGACCGTATCCGGCAAAGAATGTCTGCAATTCTTCCCGCGACCATCCCTCATCATGGATTCCCATGTCAGCCAGAGAATAGAGCCCCAACAAAATGGATGCATTTTTCTGCAACAGGATCGCCTGTTCCTTCTTCAGATCCGCAAGATAGTAACTGCACATTTCCGCATAGGTCGCCCAACCTTCCACGTAACCGCTGTAAGTAAATAAATTCCGGATGGGATCCGGTGTCCGGGACGCATAATAAACTGTCTGGTACAAATGACCCGGATATCCCTCATGGGCCAGTGTGGTAAATAAAGCAATTCCATCCCGCTCATAACCCTGATTGATATAGATCACATTTTCCCCATAACGATCCAGCGCCGGAATCATATAAAATGCCGGACTCAGATGTTCGGTCATGGACTCCGGCACATATTTCACTTCCACAGATGTCTCGATAAGTTCCGGGAATTTTCCTTTGATCTTCTCTTCCAGCGTTCCCAACATCCACTGAACTTCTCCCAGCTTTACATCCTGTGTCTGTTCTTTTCCAAGTGCCAGAATTTTTCCCACCGTTTCCTGTGTCGCTGTCTCCTTTCCATCCGCTCTATCTGCCCCTATCCAGAGTCCCAACGCCTGTTCCATCGCCTGAAAATCTGCCTGAATCTGCTTTTTCGTCCGCCGCTTCATTTCCGGTACCGTCAGATCTGATCCCGTTTCTCTTCGCACCAGGTTCTTATAATATTCCCTCCCTTTCGGAAGATAACATAATCCTTCTTCGTTCTTTCCTGTCCTTTTTAGCTTTTCTAAGTCACGAATCAATTTCTCATATGCAGGAAATATTTCTCGTTCCAGTATTGCCGCATTCTTCTCGATGTAGGCATCCAGTTTTTCATCCGAAAGCCCTTCCAATTCCCGAATCCGCTCCACAAATGTCGTAATCAGATAATGGCTCTCTTTCTGCTCCAGAAACGCCTGACTTTGCCGGATCGTCTGCTCCGCCACCGTCTTCGGCATAAACAGTCCCACTTCTGATTTTTCGGTTTCATATTGCATCAATTCATCCAGATAGGCTGGAACCTTTGCTAGCAGCTCCAGATACTCTTCCACATCTTTTTCCGAAGAAAAGCGATATTCTGAAAATAAGACCGGCAACTGGGTCTGGGCTCCGCTGACCCCATTCAGAGGTTCCCGATACAACCAGTATGGCAGACTTCCTTTTACATCCTTTAAATAATGATCGATCACATCATACGTCAGTTGATTTTCCCGGTTTAGCTCTTTGTATGTAAATTTTTTCATTGCTGTTGATGTGTTTTCAATGCCAACACCCGTTTGTTTCGGATCCACATTTCCGCTCCCAAGAGCTACCCTTTGCTCCTGGCTAGTAATTCCATAGGTCTCCGGATGCTCCAGCGTGTAGTGAAGCGTCAGGGTATTTGCTGATACTTCCTGTACAAACAGATTAGCGGTAAAGGTCTGAAACTTCGCATTTTCATTCTCACGGTTCTTCTCGGATTTCCATGTTTTTGTCCCACATCCCACAATTCCTGCCACGACACAAATGCATAAGAGCACTGCGACTTTTGACATACAGACTGTATAAGTTTTCTTTTTGCTCTTCATTCCGCGTTCCCGCACTCCCGGTTCTCATTTTCTCATTTGTTTCCAGTTTATGCGCCGCCATTTGCCATCATGCCAGCCAGGAGCACACTCGCCAATAACCCCGCCAGCGTTGCGATCAGTGCGCCCGGCAGAGTATATCTGGTCTTTTTAATCTTTGCCGTCATAAAATAAACGCTCATGGTATAAAAAATGGTCTCTGTGCATGCCATGCTGATGGACGCACAAAGCCCGATATAGGAATCCGTTCCATAATTTTTATACAGATCTGTCAGAAGCCCGGTTGCTGCGGAAGAGGAAAACATTTTCACCAATGTCAGCGGAACCAGTTCCCCCGGAAATCCGAACCGCCCGGTCACCTTCCCGATCATCCCTGCTACCATGTCCAGAAACCCGGATGCCCGAAGAATCCCCACCGCTACCATCAATCCGATCAGCGTCGGCATAATTTCCACCACGGTGCGTATTCCCTTTTTGGCCCCTTTGATGAAGCAGTCGTATTCCTCCACTCCCTGCAACATTCCGTACACGATGATCGACAGGATCATAAACGGAACGATAAAATCTGAAATATACAAAAAAATCTGCATCTTTTCCGGCCTGATTTTCTGCTTTCATCTGGCAGAATCCAGTGCGTTCCTTTTTCTTTTCTCTATCAGCCTATGCATAAACCATCATTGTATTACATTTTTGGGTATGCTAAAATAAAAGTATCGTAACGAAAAGGAGACATTTCTATGGCCAGTCTGACATTTAAAAACCTGTGTAAAACCTACCCCAACGGATTTGCTTCCGTAAAGGATTTCAGTCTTGAAGTTGCGGACGGATCTCTCGTCACACTCTATGGGCCTCACGGCTGTGGCAAATCCACCATTCTCCGCATGATCGGCGGGCTGGAAGATATTACCTCGGGTAAGATTTATCTGGGCGATGACCTGCTCAATGACATTTACCCCAGAGATCGAAAGCTGGCAATGGCGTTCCAGAACTATCGTCTGTACGGCCATTTGAATGTTTATGAAAACATTGCGCTTGGACTGCGCCTTCGCAGCCTTCCAAGAAATGTGATCGAAAGTCGTGTGCGAACTGCCGCCGAATTCTTCGGAATCACCGATATTCTGACCCGGAAGATCCGCACCCTTTCTGAAATCAACAAACAGTGTGTGGCCTTAAGCCGTGCTCTGGTCTGCAAACCGAAGGTTCTTCTGATCGATGAAGATTTCTCCCATCAAGACGAAAAACTCCGCGAACGGATGCTTGCGGATATGATTCGCATCCATCGGGAGTTTCATCTCACAATGCTTTATGTGACGAACGACTATAATGAAGCCATTCGCTATGGCAATCTGACGGTATTCATGCGTTCCGGTCAGATTCTTGAAGTGCGGGAAAATCCGGACTTCTGATCGTTTCCTTCTTCTCACACTCTGTTTCTTGTCCGAATTTTACTCTGATTGTTCTCTCTCGGACTTCTTCTGTTCCAGATACTGATAGACCTCTCTTTTCGTAATTCCACGATCTTTGGCAACGGCTTTCATCGCCGCTTTCCGGTCCATTCCCTGAGAAAGATACTGCTCCATATGTTCCTCCACACTCAGTTCTTCCCACTGTTCTTTCGCTTCTTTTTCGATCTGTTCCCGACTCTTTCCCTCCAACACCAGCACACATTCCCCTTTCGGAGCCTGCACTTTGTAACATGCAATCGCTTCTTCCAGCGTTGTGGCAAATACGGTCTCATGTTTTTTCGTCAGTTCTCGTACCACCGTAATGTTCCGATTGCCCAGCCTTGTGTACAGAAGTTCCAGCGTTTTCACCAAACGATGCGGTGCTTCATACAAAATCATGGTTCGGGTTTCCCGTTCCAGTTCCTGTAGAATCACTTCCCGCTCTTTTTTATCCGAAGGGAGAAATGCTTCGAATGCAAAACGCCGGGTTGCCAATCCGGACAAGGTCAGCGCCGTAATGCAGGCTGCCGGTCCCGGAATGCTGGTCACAGTGATCCCTGCTTCATAACACATTTTCACCAGTTCTTCTCCGGGGTCTGAGATTCCCGGAGTCCCTGCATCTGTGATCAAAGCAATGTTGATTCCCTCTAAAAGTTTCTTTACCAGTACACGTCCCTTATCGAATTTATTATACTCATGATAACTGGTCATTGGCGTATCGATCTCAAAATGATTCAGCAGCTTGATACTGTTTCTGGTATCTTCTGCCGCAATCAGGTCCGCCTCTTTCAGTGTCCGTATCGCACGGACAGACATATCTTCCAGATTCCCAATAGGGGTTGCACATAAGAATAAGGTTCCTGCCATTTTTCCCTTCCTTTTCTGTCACGGTTGCTTCTTCTATCTGTTTCCACTTCTTCTCATTTACCATGCTCATGTAATATCAGCGGCGGCTCGATCCGAACTCCCGGCCTTGCTCCGCTTCGCCCTTCGATCAGCACCATCACCGGCTCTTTGTCTACATACGGATGTACCAGTTGGATCCGTTTGGGTTCGATATGGCTCTGACTCATTTTCAGAAGAATCTCCGCCAGACGAACCGGACGATGTACCATATAAAACCGACCTTTCCCTTCCGGAAGCAGCTTCTTGCTCTCGCGAAAAATGTCTTCCAGGTTGCAGAGAATCTCATGTCTCGCAATTGCTTTCGCATCCTGCGGATTCTGAATCCCACACTGATCTGCCATATAAGGTGGATTGACCGTAATCACATCAAAAAAAGCAGGCTGAAACAATCTGCCCGCCTCTTTGATATCTCCGGTCACAATCTCAATTTTTTCTTCCAGATGATTATAGGCTACGCTCCGGCGCGCCATCTCCGCGCTCTCCGGCTGGATCTCCAGCCCGGTAAAATGCTGTCCCTTTGTCTTCCCGGCAAGAAGCATGGGTAAAATCCCGGTTCCGGTTCCCAGATCCAGCACCTTTTCCCCGGTTCTCACCTTTGCAAAATCTGACAGAAGGACTGCATCCATTCCAAAGCAGAAGCGTTTGGGATCCTGAATGATCTGAAGTCCGTTTAACTGAAGATCATCCAGACGTTCTCCCTGATGTAATTTAATTGCCATCTAATTTCGATGCTCCCTCATGCTTTTCCAGTGCCGCCAGCTTCTTCATCTCATCCTTTGACACCTTTGTTTTGCGTTTTCTCGGTTTGAATTTCAAATCCTCGGCCTGATATTCCCGGATCTCTTTCTCGTCATTTTCCAGATCCACGATCACCTTTACCTGTTTCCGCAGAATACTTAAAGAATGAACCACGCCATGAAGTCCTTCACAGGTCGTCACCTTATCGCCCACAGATGGAAGCTGGCTATTCAGTTCTTCATAGTTCTCCTCCTCATTCGTCAGACAGCACATCAGTCGTCCGCAGACTCCTGAAATCTTGGATGGGTTCAAAGACAGATTCTGTTCCTTTGCCATACGAATCGATACTGCCGCAAATTCAGACAGATACGTGTGACAGCAAAGGGGCCGTCCACAGATTCCGATTCCTCCGCGGATCTTCGTCTCGTCCCGCACTCCGATCTGCCGCAGTTCGATTCGGGTACGGAATACTGCTGCCAGATCTTTTACCAGTTCCCGGAAGTCGATTCTTCCGTCCGCCGTAAAATAAAACAGTAGCTTGTTGTTATCAAAGGTATATTCCGCATCGATCAGCTTCATTTCCAGACCATGTTTTCTGATCTTTTCCAGGCAGATCTTGAATGCTTCTTTTTCTTTTTCCCGGTTGCGCTCCTCGGTCTGTCGATCCTGTTCGGTTGCTTTCCGGATCACATATTTCAGAGGCTGGATTACTTCGTCGTCCGGGATTTCCTTCGGTCCCAGCACTACATGTCCGTATTCCACTCCACGAACCGTCTCCACAATCACCGCATCCCCGCGGTTTACTTTATGTTTGCCGGGTGCAAAATAATAAATTTTCCCTGCCCGGCGAAAACGTACTCCGATTACTTTTACCATCCGTTAATTCTCCTTTATCGTCAACAGCAACAGTTCCATCAAAAGCTCAAAGTTTACATTGGCTTTGATCCGCGCTTTTGCTGTCTCCAGACTTTCTAATATTTTTTCGATGCCTTCATAAGAGCTTTTCTGTGCCCGTTCCTTGATCGCCTTTAGCTGATCGGAAAAGACCACCCGCTCCGGATCCATCGTCGCCTTGAACAGGAGAACATCCCGATACCAGATTGCCATAATATCCAGATAATCTGTCACGTCCAGCTTGTACGCCGACATGTGCTTGATTGCATCCTCGATCTCATAGAGTTCCATCTCATTGATATGTTTCAGAAGGTGCACCGACTCTTCTTTGATCTCATTGAAATGTTCGGATTCCGCCAGCATAATGGCCCGTCCCAGATTGCCCTGTGCAAATGCCACACAGACATCTGCCTTATAATCCGGTATGCATTTCTGTTCCATCAGATATTTTTTCACCAGCGCGTCCTTGATGTTGCGCAGCTTCAGCATCACACATCTGGAACGAATCGTCGGCAGCAGCACCTCTGCATTCTCTGTCAAAAGTAGGATCACTGCGTACTGCGGTGGCTCTTCCAGTGTTTTCAGAAGTGCATTCTGCGCCTGTACGGTCATCAGATCAGCGTCCGGCATGATATAGACCTTATGCTTACTGCTGTATGGTTTGATCACAATATCCTGATTGATCTGTTCCCGGATCTCATCTACACTGATGCTCCCAGGTTTTTCATGGCTGATGATCTTAATATCCGGCTGGTTTCCATGGGCGGCCTGCTTGCAGGACTGGCATTCCCCGCAGGCATCTCCGTCTTCCTGAAGATTCTGGCATTGCAGACTCATTGCAAAAAGATTGGCCAGTAACTTCTTGCCGGAACCTTTTTCCCCATTCAGAATGTACGCATGAGAAACTTTCCCTTCTTTCACTGCCTGTTCAATATATCGGATAATGTCTTTGTGTCCTACCACGTCTTTAAAACTGCTGCTCATAAAACCACCTGATTTCCTGTTCATTTTTATCTCCGTCGAATTTTCTCATTTCCGTAAAACAGTAAATGTCTGCCTTCGACCTGATATGTAGATAGATATTGTAATTATATCATATCACCCGTTCTTTTACAAACCGGAGAATCTCACTGACACAGGACTCCAGCTCCACATTTTCAAACCGTGTCTCGATCCCGGCTCTTGCAATATTTCCCTCCGAAAAATCCTGACTGTCTGCCAGAAATCTGCGACACAGTTCCTCATATTTCGGCACCTGCTGTCTGCGTTCCCGTTCCAGGGCTCTTCCCAGTCTGATGCCATCTTCCACCTGAACATAAATCGGAAGCAGCGCATCCTCTCCAAAATATTTTTTCATCTGCTCATAAGACTCCAGCGTCCCGATCACCAGATAATTTTCTTTCTCAAGGTTGATCTGCCCGTCATCTGCCGTAAAATATTTCCAGACTCCATGTACGGTATTGTACGCACGAAGCTCAATGATCTGCCCTTTTTCTTCAAATGCTTTCAGCGTTTCTTCTTTTACAAAATGGTATTCCACACCATCCTGCTCTCCTGCCCGGATCGGACGGGTGGTATAAAGCACGATGGTCTTAAACTCCGGAAGCGCCTCTTTCAGCTTTTGAAAAATGGTGTCCTTTCCGGAAGAACTTTTTCCCATGATATAGACAATTTTACCCATGACTGATTACCTCTAATCTTCCCTGTTCTCTGATTCCTTCGATCGAGAATCCCTGTTTCTGATATCCGAGCAACTGCGAAATCACTTCTCCACTGATTCGCTCCCCCGGCACCAGAAGCGGAATTCCAGGTGGGTACAGATAGGCATATTCCAGCGAAATCCTGCCCTCTGCCTCTTCAAACAGGCGGCTTTCCGTCTGTTGCTTTCTTCTGAATTCTTCTGCTTTTCCCGGCAGATACACCAGCTCAGTCCGTGGCAGTGCGAAGGAAACGCCCGCCCCCTCTGTTCGTTCTGTGGAAATGAACCGACAACTTTTATCCAATTCCAACAGTGCCTGTTTCAGCCTTTCAAATCCTGCATCCGTATCTGCAATGGACGTCATAGCCAGAATGTAAGAGCCTGCCCGCATCTCCATCTGTAAATGATACTTTTCTAATAGCAACTTATAAATTTCTTCTGACGTTTTTGAACATCTTTTCGTGGAAATCAAAATCTTTGATTTATCATACTCCATGTATTCGATTTTTAAGCCTGATTTTCTCATTTCCGGTTCCACCAGTTTCAGACTTTGCAGGGATTCTTGCAGTTCCGTCCGAAGTCGTTCCAGGCGCGCCACATATTGCCGGAAGCCATATTGCTCTTTTTCCAAAAGGGCCTGTCCCTTTTCATTTGCTTTAGAAATTTCCTTTTCCCTTTCCAGCAATCCTACGCACCGGTCAATCCCAGCCATTAGAATATAGGATGGGCTGCTGGTCTGCAACATATTCAGATAATGCCAGATCTGTTCTTCCTTCGCGATCGTTCCGTTGATGTGAAGAACCGCGGTCTGGGTCGGTGCCGGAAGTGTCTTATGCAGACTGTGAATCACCACATCCGCACCACAGCGGTTACTGTTCTCCGGGAAATAAGGGTGGAACCCAAAATGCGCTCCGTGAGCCTCATCCACGATCAGCGGAATCTGATAAGAATGAACGATTTCCGCAATGGTTCGGATATCCGAAACCACACCGTCATAAGTGGGCGACACCAGCATCACCGCCTGAATTTCAGAATCTGCCTCCAGTGCAGCCTTTATCTGTCCCGGTTCTATTACACCATTGATCTCCCAGGTTGTATCAAATTCCGGATAAAGATACACCGGTTCCAATCCTCCGAGCTCCATGGCGTGATATACCGATTTGTGGCAGTTTCTTGCCACCAGAAGTTTTCCGCCTCTGTCCACACCCCCCAGAATGGCGCTCATAATTCCCGCCGTACTTCCGTTGATCAGGATCCGGGATCGATCCGCCCCGTAAAGCTTTGCGATACGCTGCTCCAACTCCAGCAGGATTCCGTCTGCATGATGCAGATCATCAAATCCATCGATCTCTGTAATATCAATTCCATAGGGCAGTCCCTGTCCCATCAGCTCCGTATTCCGCTTATGTCCCGGCATATGAAACCCATAGAAATCTGACGCTTCATATTTTTTTAATTTCTCGTAAAGGGAATTTCCTCTCACACCTCTACTCCTTTACCTGCATACTGTATACCGAACTCTCCAGATCTGCCACTGCGGTCTTATCGTCCACGGACAAGACTGCCGTTGCCGTATATCCTGCTCCTTCTCCGTATACACCATAGTGAACCGTATATTTGTCCGGATTGTCTGCGCCGGTATAATGGACGCATCCTCGATACATTGTCTTGCCATTCTCGGCATAGGTTTCGAAGCTTACCACATCAAACGCCAGATCCGCCATTCCACCGTTGACCATCTTTCGATAGGCTTCCTCGTCCGTCGGTACCATAGTCGCTTCAATTCCGTCACCGGTCGCATAGACTACATTGATCACCGCGGTATCACTTTTCAGCGTCTTCATATTATCTGTATCGGCGGTACAGGTCCATCCCTCTCCTGCCAGTGTCATCGTAATCTTTCCGTCTGAGGAAGTAAAGCTTCCGTCCTCTCCTATTTCCGGAAGAGAAGCTGACGAATCCGTTGTTTTCGGTGTTTCTTCTGTATTCGACTTCTTTGCATCACTTTCCGTTTTCTTTGCTTCTTCTTTCTTTCCACATCCAATTACTGAAATGGCTGCTGCCATCGTTGCAAGAAATAAAATCATTGCTTTTTTCGTTCTTTTCTTCATTCTTTCGTTTTATCCTTTCTGTGGTACTGTTTTGAATTTTTATGATAATCTCTTTGAGCGATAGGATCAGCTCTCATTTTCTCCGCGATTTGCGGAAACCCTTCTTTTTATAGTATCTGTCTCACCACAGAATGTCAACCTGGGGAAAATGTCTTTCTCCGAATCTCCACATTCTTTCAGAATCTCCACCGTATGTTCCCCTCATTTTGGCGCCGGTCCGCAGATTTCTCCTATTCCCATTCAAACTCACAGTTGTCAAGGATTGCGATTGCACCTGCAGAGATTCCGACGGCCGCCACAAAAATATCTGCTTTTCCATCCAGATCTCTCCAGATTTCCGGACCCGTAGTTTTAATATGCATCGCCGGGTTGTTCGGATTAAATCCCTGTCCTACCAGAAATGCTCCCGGAAGCGTCTCAGCGAGTTCCTCTGCTTTTTTGTTTGACCCCACCATATAGTCTTTTGCCGGTGTCAGAACGACTTCTGCTCCATACCCTTTCAGAAGATCGATTCTTTCTTTTGACATATTTCCCGGCATACAGATGATTCCTACGATCCTTACAAAGCAGCCTATGGTTCCATGCCAACTCACGCTGCATCCAATCAGGCGATACAGCAGATGTACATCAACGGTCACTTCTGTTATGCCTATAAATTCGGTCTCGTCACAAATGGACCTGGCATTGTCCGCGACATATCTTTCTACAATAAGGATTTCCTAAATGCACATCCTGACATTGTTGTAGAAAAGAAATCGGATTCTCCGGATGAGGATAAATCTCTTGCAGACTCAAAAGCGCTGCTTCCTGTTTTAATTGATTTTTTCAAAAAACATCCTTTGATAGAGCCGAAGACTTTTCTTGGTGATGCCGCCTTTGATACGATTGAAATCTATAAAACTCTTTTCGAAGACATTGGATTTCGTAAAGCTTTTATTCCTCTCCGTGTAAAACTATCCATGGAAGGAACGGACTACACAGTTAATGAACATGGTATTCCCTGCTGTCCACATGATCCAACGTTTCCTATGAAACGAGAAGGCAGTAAATCTCATTTAAGAAGCAAACTTCCTACCATGAAATTTGTATACCCCAAAATGAAATGGATGCGTGATAAGCAGACTGGAAAAACTTATCGTAAATGCCACTGTGATAATCCATGCACCACTTCTTCCTGCGGACGAATGATTTATATGGTTGCAGTCTATCCTGATTATCTCAGAAGGATTGCGGAAGGGACATCCACAGCCCCGGCACTTCCTGAGAGCAAGTTCTAAACGCCGCTCGAAGGTTAGTGCTCCGTTGGGCGAGGACTAAGCGTGAGCGCTCCCGGAAGCAACCTTCTTAGATAATCGAAAACTCAACTTTTCCATTACAATCTTTTGAAGGAAAATTCAAAAACAGCGCTGAGATTTTCAATCCCAACGCTGTACCTGTTTCTATCTATTTTATCCGTCTCCGGTTTTTCAATAAATCGCAAATCCAGGAGTTTTCTTTTTCCTACTCAGCCGGTGTCTCTTCTGCGTCTGCTTCCTCATCGTCGGCTTCCTTCGCCAGATGAGCTTCTGTAATCATTACAACGACCTCTTCCGGATCTGTTACCAATACTACGCCCGGCTTCTTTGCGATATCAAGATCTTTTACTTTTACTTCATCGCCTACACGCATCTCAGAAACATCAATCTCAATTTTATCTACCAATGCTTCCGGTGTTGCTTTATATGAAATCTCCTGCAGTTTTTCCTCGATGATTCCCTCTACTACTTTTTCATGGTGAAGCAAAACAACTTCTGCTACGGAATGAACCTTCTCACCTTTAACCAGTGCCTGGAAATCCATCGCATCAATGGAACCCTTCAGCGGATTGAAATCCAATTCTTTAATCAGGACATCGTACTGCTGACCTTCTACATCCAGCATAATCTGGCTTCCTTTTGTCTTATCCTTCAGGATCTGAGCCACATCACTCTTGGTCATCATAACCGGTACGGACTCTTCCAGATGTCTGCCATACAGGATTCCTACTACATAACCTTCTCTTCTTAATACCTTTGCTTTCTTGTTTAAATCTCTTTTCTGTGCAATTAAAGTATCCATTTAACTCTTCCTCCAATCACGGCGAAGCGAACCTCTTTCGTCTCGTCAACTTCTTCCGGTCTCTTGGGGCTGGTTTCTTGGAAACAAGAATGATGATGTTTTCAAAAACTAGTCTTAAGAAACTGTGTTCTTTTTTTGTTACAACTGTGTTATAACACTCTAGTTCAAAAGATGCAAGGGTAAAATTGTGTTTTTTGTGTGAACGCCCTGTACTGCATTTATCCCTGCATTTGCGTTCTGATATTTATTCCGCTAAAAGATACTTATAAATTGCTTCTGCACATCCGTCATGCTCACAGTCTACCACCTGTACATCCGCCAGCCGCTTTATGCCGCCCTTTGCATTTCCCATGGCAACGGCAAGTCCCGCAACTTTCAGCGCACCGATGTCATTGTCCGAATCTCCCACAACGATCACATCCTCCATGGAAAGTCCCAGATGTTCCGACAGTTTCTGAAGTCCGACTCCTTTATCCACGCCACATGCCGTGATTTCCAGCGAAGTAAATTCCGCATAAGCCATCTCTACCGGAAGTCCCGCCATCATGATCTTTCGCTTTGTAACCTCCCGTGACTCTACCGTCCTGTGATATATATTGAATTTTTCCACCGGAAATGGATTCTTCCGGTACTCTGCTTCAAAATCTTCCAACTTTGTAGCCGCATAGGAATAAATCGGTTTAAAATGAGCGATCTGAAACTGCTCCATAATCTCATAATGCGCCCGTTTTACATAAGATTTCTCCGAAAGAATCTGCGGCATGGCATCTTCTTCTCTCGCAAATTCGAACAACTGACAGATCAGTTCCGGCTCCATCGCCTGCTGATAGATTGCCTGTTTTTTCTGCAAATCGTACACCAATGCCCCACTGACACTGTTCACAAACCGAAGGCCCGGTATGATATCCAGATAGCGTACCAGTTCCGAAAGACATCTTCCGGTATTCAGTACTACGTATTTTCCCTGCTGAACTGCTTCTTCAATCGCTTTCATATTTCCCGGGGTAATTTCCTTTTTTTCATTCAGCAACGTGCCATCCATATCCAGCGCAATCATCTGATACATCATATTTTCCTCGCATTTCGTATTTCTGTTTTCCGTCTTTATTTTCTCTGTGATTCTCTTTCTTCAAAAACTTTTCAGCTTCCAGTTTACTCGTATTTAAACATTATACTGACTTCTGGGAACAGTTTCCAGAGAAAAAAATGATAAATTTCTGAAAAATTTTTCCGTTTTCGTAACATTTGTTACGGAATTCCAATCGCAATTCCGATATGATAAAGACACAAAACAAGTAACACAGAAATAAAACAAGCAAAGAATCAAAGCACATTACATCAAAAACAGTAACTTGTAAACTTAAAAATTACATTTTTAATATTCATGAAAACGATTTCAGGTACAACGCTTAAGATTTGAATGTAGAACTGGATTTTTGAAATGAAAGGAGATTTTGATTATGAGTAAATTTTTTAAAGACGCAGAAAGCAAAAACATTTTCTATTCTTTCGTAAGTTTGGACGCAATTCCGGACGCACCGGTTTTAAAAGAACTGAACGCTAACCACACTGATGGAGCCTTTGAAAAACATGTTCCGGTGATCGAGATCAATGGCAATCAGGTACATGTTTCTGTCGGCAGTGTTGCACACCCGATGTTAGAAGAACATTACATCACTGCTATTTATCTGGAGACAAAACGAGGCGGCCAGATCCGTCATCTGCAGCCGGGAGAAGCACCGGAGGCTACTTTCCTTTTGGCAGAGGGAGACGAAGTGGTCGCCGCTTATGAATATTGTAATTTACATGGACTTTGGAGCGCCAAGTAGTTCCGAAAGCCCCTCAATATCAACGATTTGAATCTGATTTCTTGCAGGAAAAGCTATAAGTCCCTCTTCCTGCATCTGCATCAGAATTCTGGAAAGGGAAGGTCTGGTCGTATTTAAGTATGCTGCCAGTTCTTCCCTGTTTTGTCGTAATCGGATGATACGTCCGGATTCCGGCTTTCCCAATCCATTCTTTTCCCGATTCCTGCCGGTATTGTTCGTCCTCTCCGACGAATCTTCCGCCTCTTCCAGCAGATACGCCGCCACTCTCTGTGACAGATTTCCGATAGTCAGAAGCTCGATCTGCCGTTCGTTTTCTCTTGCCCGTTCCGCAAAAACCTGTAACATATTTTTTATGACCTGGGCATGATGCACGCAGTTTTTCTCGCAGCGTCCGCCGAAGAAATAGCGATCCACAGCCAACACCTGCACCTGCGTTTTCGCCTTTGCATAACAGGAATGTGCCTGCTCTCCCAGAAAAACTTCGATCGCACCAAATGCGTCTCCCTCTTTCACCTGTTCTGTCCGAAGGAGCCTCCCCGACTGATGCGCTCTGCCCAGTTCTACCTTGCCTTCCAACACAAAATATAACCGCTTCGGTTCATCTTCCTGCCGATAAATATATTCATCCTTTTGAAAATTTACCAGAATTGATCTGGCGCAATGCAGACTTTTTTCCAGTTCCTCGTCCGATAGATTCCGAAAAACCGACAACTTTTTTACATTCATATAACGTATACACTCCTGGCTGCGGATATTTCCACAGATTCTTCTCCTCACGGTGCCGTGCCATTTTCTGTGCAATCAATTCCGGTACAAAGATCAACGTCAGCGGAATGTAGAAAAAATTTGCGGCATTTTCGTTCAACAGCAGCATTTGCATCCTTTTTGGGGGTGTCAGGGGCAAAAAGGTACAGAAAACCCACTATACCTATTCCTGTACCGTGGTTTTTGCAGCGCAGATGCCGTGCCGCAGCCGCCGGGCGGTGTTTACGCCGTAAGGCGAGAATTGTGCGGCGTTGCCCTTATGATCAAGCCCATTTCATTTGGACTTACTGCTGTTATTATAATGCAAAACCACTGCAAAAACAAGCAGCCAACGGGAAAATCCCGCGTGATTTCGCGCCATATCAAAAAATTTCACAATTTGCAGCCTTGCGCCGAGCCTGCAAAAACGCACGGACAAACGCCGCCTGCCCCGCAAAACCTGTTGCCAAAGCGGGGGCTTCGTGGTATCATAAAGGCAAATTCGGCCGACTGTGCGCTGCGCAAAAAGCGGGGAGGGTTCTTCTGTGTCTAAGCTACAACGTATTCTGTTTTTGATTTTCTTCGCGGTCTTTGTGTTCAGTGCCGCCGTCATTGCGCGGTATGCGGCAAACTCTTACGCGCAAAAGCGCAGTTACCGACATTTGGTCGAGCTGGCCGAGCAGTCTGCCGAAAACGAGGCCGCCCAACCTGTGCAGCCTTCCGCGGAAAACGCCCCCACGCAGGAACCGACCATGCTTGCACGGTATGAGGCGCTCTACCGCGAAAACGACGATCTTGTCGGCTGAATCAAAATTGACGGTACGAACATCAACTATCCTGTCGTGCAGTCCAAAGACGCGCCGAATTTTTACCTTAAGCACGATTTTGAAAAAAAAAGTACGGTCTCAAAGCAGCTCGTCGCGCTCCGCAGTTCAGCAAGAGATAATCTGCTGTTCAAACCGTATCAAAATGGTTCAAAAACCCCGGAAAATCAAGGTTTTCCGGGGTTTTACTGTATCTAAACGGGCTGATATGGTTTGACCAAATTTGACAAAATAAGAGCCGTTTTCACCCGATTTTTAGTGGTCCGCAAGTGGTTGACCGGCCAAAAAGAGGGCAAAAAGAGGGCCAAGTGGTGCCCAAAGTGGTTAACCGAGAGCCGATTTTGGGGGTGTTTTTGGGGGGACTTTTCAGCCCTGCTTCCCCTCGTTTTGGTCTGTGGCAGTTTGGCATAGTTTGACCTAATTTGAATAATTGAATATGAATTTGATGTAGCACTCAGTATAAAATGACTGGGTGCTTTTTTCATTTCAGGAATTTGTATTCCGGCGATAGAAAGAGCCGTCACTTCACTTTTTATTTTGGAGTGGCGGCTTTTTCTATTTCCAGAAGCAACAGCAACAATCAGAAATGAGGTGAAGTCAATGAACACGCAAATCATCGCCATCGCCAACCAGAAGGGCGGCGTTGGCAAAACCACCACCTGTGCCAATCTTGGAATCGGTTTGGCACAGGCCGGAAAGAAAGTCCTGCTGATCGACGGAGACCCACAAGGAAGTCTGACGATCAGCCTGGGCAATCCCCAGCCGGACAAGCTGCCCTTTACGCTGTCGGACGCTATGGGGCGTATCCTGATGGACGAGCCACTTCGTCCCGGCGAGGGTATCCTGCACCACCCAGAGGGTGTAGATCTGATGCCTGCGGACATCCAGCTATCTGGTATGGAAGTATCCCTGGTAAATGCCATGAGCCGTGTGTTCCTGTTCGAGTCAGAAACAATATCAATTCTTTGCCGTCAATTTGATAAATCAATAACCAATCCGGTGCGATATGACATTCACGAAATCCCACCCAATTGCCGCTTAATGAATGATCATGATAGCTCTCATCCAATTTTTCTCCGGAAGCTAAACATTCGATTACCGCTTCCATCAGCCTGGTGTCATAGCCACGCTTCTTGATTCGTTTGTAATCTTTCTTAAAAGCGGTCTGGTACTTAATCGTCAGCGTCAAGATCCTCCATTAAAGCGGAAACAGAAGTGAATCCCTTGCTCAATCCTACTCCGTCTCTTGTGTCTTTCATGGCTTGAATTGTTTCTGCATTCGGAGTATCCATTGTAACCTTGAACGGAATACCCTGCGCTCGAACAGCCTGCTTTGCAGTCATTACAAAGAAAGTAGACATATCCAAGCCCAGCTTATCCAACAGCTCCCTTAGTTCCCTTTTCAGTGTTGAATCTATTCGGAATGTAGCACTTGTCATTGACATAATTATCAGCTCCTTTTCAAACTCATGCAAAACTATTATATCCGTTTTCATCTATAATACACTCCAGAAGTTGATTGTTGTCAATACATTGTATTACTAATAGTCAACTAATTAAATCAATGCAATGCATCCTAGTACATTTCGTCACGTTTTGTGCAACGCTTCAATTCGCGCCGAATGCACAAAAAAGCAGACCCCCTGCGCACACCGCTGTTGCATACGGTATGGCAGGGGGTCTGTTATTTAGGAAACTATGCGGGAATTACTTTTTGCTGCTTTTTTTGCCTTTAACCAGCAGGTAAGCCGCGCCGACTCCGCTGATGATCAAAATGATAATCAGCGGAATCAGGGGGAAGCTGTCCGACGTCTGCGGAATATGCGTTACCGGGGCAGGCGTTGCCGTGGCAGCGGGTGTCGGGGCAGCGGTAGGCGCAGGCGTGGGGGTAGCCGTGGGCGTGGGGGTCGGCGTTGCGGAGGGTTCAGGTGTCGGGGTGGGCTTCGGCGTGTAGGTATTCGTAAAGGTCATGTTTTCAGGCGCTTTTACGGTTGCCTGCATCTTGCCGGTGCCGTTATCCTGCACATCTACCGCAAAGGTGTACGTGCTCTCGTCGTAGGTTACACCCTCGGCGTTGCCCTTAACCTCCGATACCGTGTAGGTGTAGGTGGTGGGGTCGGCGTCGCTGTGGTCGGGGTCAAGATCCTGATAGGTCAGCACAAAGGTCACTTTGCCGTCGGCATCGTTGGTGGCGGTCATGTTATCGTGTGCTGTGTCCTGCGGGCAGGACAGCTTAAAGGTAAACTCGCCCGCGTTCAGGGGGCGACCCGTCAGGTTCTTTTGCAGGGTAATGGTTACTGCGTCGGAATCCGCTGCGGCATAGCTGTTGTGGAAAGTCGGCTTTTCGCCATCTGCCAGCGGGGTTTTCCCGTCGGCCTTGTAATAGGTGGTGCTCGCGATGGTCAGGTTGCCGTCACTGTTCTCGTCCTGCAATTTTACGCACACAGTATAAACTGTGGGGTCATAGGTAATGCCGCCGTTGGCATCGACAGGCTTAACCTCGCTGATGGTATACCAATGCGTCAGCAGGGCTTGCATCTCTTCGGTCGGCGCGACTTCCGCATCGATGCTGTCATCGGAAGTCGGCGCAAACATAGCGGGCTGCTCGGTCACAGTGGGCTGCTCGGTCACAGTGGGCTGCTCGGTCTCGGCGGGCTGCTCGGTCTCGGCGGGCTGCTCGGTCTCGGCGGGCTGCTCGGTCTCAGCGGGCTGCTCGTTCTCAGCGGGCTGCTCGGTCACAGTGGGCTGCTCGGTCTCAGCGGGCTGCTCGGTCTCGGCGGGCTGCTCGGTCACAGTGGGCTGCTCGGTCTCGGCGGGCTGCTCAGTCTCAACAGGCAGCTCGGCAAACAGTGCGGCATAGGTTGTCATGGTTTGGTTGAAACCAATGGGGGAGAATTTAACCGTGCCGTCTGCCTTGTTCGTGCCGGTGGAAACTTCCACGCCGTTCTCATCGGTCACAATGAAGTGGAACTCGCCCTCCTTCAGAGCGCGGCCGGTTAATTCCTTGGTGGCATCGGGGGTAAACGTGACGTCATCGCCCGCCGTTGCCGTGTAGGTGTTTACAAACTGTGCACCGCCAACGGTTTTGCCGTCCAGCTTATAAACGGGGGTGGTTGCCACAAGTTGGCCTTCGCCGTTATCTTTGACTTCGAAGGTGACCTCGTATTCACGGGTATCGTACTTGATGCCGCCGAGGTTGCCTTGCACCTCACGGATGACATAGGTCTTTTCGCCTACGGCTTTCTCGAAGTTCAGGTTAAACGTAACGTTGCCGTTTGCGTCGTTCTGGGCGGTATCAGAAACCGTGCCGTTTGTCTTATCGAGCAATTCAAACGAGAATTCGTTCTCGTTCAGTGTGCGTGTGCCGACTTGGACATCCAGTATCTTGGTGGCGTGCAAAGTTACCGCAACACTTTTGGCGGAATAGGTGTTGACAAATTTTGCGACGTTGTTTTCTTCGTGTGTATCAAAGTAACCGTTCTCGCCGTTGCTCTTATAATAACGGGTTTCTCCGCTTAATTGGCCGTTGCCGTCGTCCGTGACATTAACCACGACCTTATAATCGGTGGTGTCGTAGGTGACGCCCGGAATCGAGCCGCTATCCTCAGAGATGTGGTAAATATACTCACCTGCGGCGGTGAATACCAACTGTTGATCACTGCCGATGGCGGCGGTTGTATTCGAGCGGTCGACAGAAGCGGTGGGGTAGTCCGGCATGGGGGCAGTGCCCTCACGTGTCAGGGTGAAACCGAAGGTATCCGTATCGTTCCAATCGCGGCCATCCAGCACTTTTTCGACATGGAACAGGTCTTTGGCTTCAACCTTGAGCGGTTCTGCTTTGTAGGTGTTTACAAACTTGGCTTTTTCGTTTTCGGCATTGCTGTAAACAACCGTGGCTTCCAGCTGATTGCTTTCGGCATTCAGCGCAACCTTGACGGTGGCGGTGACATCCGCGGCTTTGGTCATACCACTGGCGGCGGTATCCTCCTCGCTGATGGTGTAGGTGTAAGTACCCACCTTTGTGTAGGTGATTGTACCGAAATCGGGGGCTGGTTTGTCTTGGGTTGCTGTTGCGGTTGCGCCGTTGCCAGTGGGCATCGGGGTACCGTCTTGCGCCGTAAGGGTAAAGGTGAATTCTTCGCCATCCTTCCAGTTACGGCCGGAAATGCTCTTGCTTACACCCAGCGTGGCCGTGGCTTCACCTGTAAAGGTGTTGGTGAAGGTTACATTTTGGGCGGTTACTGCGTCCCACTGATTGCCATTCCACTTATAGTAGGTGGTCGTGACGGTCAGGGGCTCCGCTTCCGTACCCTCGGCAGAAACCACGGCTTTAATCAGATACTTTTCTTCGCTGTAAGTAATATTAGCCTTCTTATTATCCTGCTCTTCGGTAAGCTGGTAATAGTAGGTCTTACCGTGGTCTTTATCCAGCGTGTAGGTAATATCACCAAAGGTAATCTCACCAACCGCATTGTTGATGGTGCTTACCGCGCCGTTTGCGTTGCCAGGCATGGGGATGTTGGCGTTGCCGGTCAGCTGTGTGTTGTTTTCGTCTACCGTTGCAGGTTCGAGTTTGAAGTGGAACTGACCGTTGGTCAAATCCATCAAATTGTCTTGCGCATCCTTGTAGACTTTCGTAGCCTGAATAATGAGCGTCTCGGTGTCATCCTTAAAGGTGTTGGTAAACGTGACATTCTGCGCATCTGTGGTTGTGTCATCACCGGATATATGCTGAATATGAGCGGATTCCATATTCAGCTGGCCGCTGCCGTCGTCCGTGATGGTAACCGTCACACGGTAGAAGGAGCTGTCATACGAAACACCTGCAATCTTATCCTTGTCGTCGACGGGGACAACTTCGGTGATGTCGTACACATATTTGCCAGGTTTGGTGAAGGTAACATTTCCGAAGTCAAAGCGAACACCTTCACCGGCGGCGCCATTGGATCCCGTCACTTCGCGCTCAATATAGCCAGCCCCGCCAGGCAGCGGTGCGCCATTGGTGGCCTCCAGCCGGAAGGTAAAGCGATCGTCTGTCTTCCAAGGGCGGCCCTGCAAAATCTTTTCGCCATCGAACGGGTAATTGGTTTCCTTCGGGTCTGCCACAAACGGAGCGGGCTCATAGGTGTTTGTCACCGTAACTGCCTGGGCTGTACCTGCCGTGACTGTGCCCGTGCCGTTCTCAATCTTTTGGGTATAGCCGGCAGGCGGATTGTCTTCCGTGATGGTATAGGTGCTGCCCGCGGGCAGACCCACAATCTCGGCAGTCTGGCCGTCTTTCAGCTTGAAAGTATCGCCGCTCTTGATGGTATTAGTTCCCTCAGTGCCGGTAACGGTATACTGGTACACGGCATCGTCGTCCGAGGTCCCGCCCGTCAACGTAAACCTCATCGTAAATTCGGTGTTGGGGTTCGGGTTCAGACCGTCGGCGGATTCAACTTTCTTGGTAACCTTCAGGCCGCCCTTGGCGTTCATGGTCAGCTTACCGTTGTTGCCAAGGTACAGCACACCCTTGTTTGCGCCAAGATCCCACTGGAAGTCAATGCGGCGATCCGCGGTGCCGGTTATATTTGGTTCCTTATTGCCCAGCTGGTTATCAATGGCGGAGGGCAAGCTGCCTTTTTTGATGCCCTTCTTGATGTAGCACTTGCCATCTTCTGTAATAATGCACTCTTTGATTTCCTCCTGAGTTGCAATGCTAACGGGCACATAGTCGGTCTCGGAACGCGTTTCAGTATGATCAGGGGAAAGAAGCTTCAAGTAGTTCAGCTTATAGTAATAGGTCTTGTTCGGCTCTACCACTGTGGCCGGCGTATACGTAGCATTTTCGCCTTCACCTGTTTTGGTGTACAGCAGGGTATTCTCGGTGTGATAGTAGTAGCTGTTGCTTATTGCCGGGGTAAAGGTGGCAGTGGTCAGACCGATGGTTGTGCCGTCTGCCGTTGTTTTGCTGCCGTCAAATTTGTTGGAGTAGAAGTCGATTTTGCCGTCTTTGGCCTTATCCGCAACGTAGGCGGCAAGGTTGGGGTCGGTAAAGCTGCCGGACTCAATCTGGTCGCGCGCTTCCGTTTTAAGGCCGACAGAGTAGATGACACTGATGGGCTGGACGTCGTTGACTTCCAGCTTGGGGGTGTTATCGGTGTTTGTAATCTTATAATACCGCAGGGGCAGCATACTGGCAGGAATCTTAACCTGCACACGGTCGCCGTTACCGTCGCTGCCGTGGGTGACGGTGATAATGATTTGGCTTAAATGGCCTGTATCGGGGTAGGCGCCGCTGACCGTGTCGTCATGCTTGCCCGTAAAGGTATAGGTATCTACATTGCCGGAAGTGATTTTTGTCGGTTGCTTAAAGACATGTTTGGCAAAGGCAACAGCCTCAAAACCTTTGACTTCCATATAATCGCCCAGGGTATCATCGAAAGTCACATAACCGTCTTGCTGGGGGTTACCCGTAACATCCGTGGGGCCTGCCGATGGGGTAGATACGGATGTAAAGATGTCCGCAAAGACATTGTTCAACTCAGTCGCGTTGGAAGCTGCCAGATAGTAATTTGCGCCGGCGGCCTTAGTGCCGAAGTTCCAGTTGTAGGAACCACCGAAACCGAGCCATCCACTTTCATAAGGATAAGTGGCCTCGGGATAGTTGCTGGAGACTGCCTGCATGAACTTGTTTTCACTTGACGTTCCGCTACTATTGGCAACTGAGGCGTTCGGGTTAGCACCGCTGAAAATACCAACGGTGTAGATCTCGGCACCTGCATCCTTGATTTCTTTCGCCGTTTGGACAGCATCGGAAGCTACCGACGACTCAAACTCACTACCCGAGGTAGGCGTACCATCCGTAAAGAAGATGACGACCTTTTTTGCATTGGTGCGCGCAGATGTCAACGCGGCTTTGGCACGCTTCATGCCATTGTCCGCGCGGGTGGCACCGTTAGGGGTTATGGCATTGACCTTGGATTTGAGTCCACCAGCATTGCTACTGTCGCAGGCAGTAAATTCTTGCACAATCTGCGAGTAGTTATACGTATACCCGCCATCACGGTAAGTACCGTTACCCGTAGCCGTGTTTTCTTTTCCGGAGAATTTCACGATGGAAAGCCGGATTTTTTTATTAGCATCGGTGATTTGCGCGTTCTTTTCCGTAGCCTTGTCAATAAAGTTATTCACCGCAGCGTGCAAAGCATCCATGCGTTTGGTGCTGTCATTGTTTCCCATAGCATCATCCATACTACCGGAGGCATCCAGCACCATGACAATGTCCAGGGGTTGTGTATCGGTGGTGGTGGTAGACGCATAGGAGGACAGTGCCGACAGCGCGACCAGGAAATCGGCGCCTTTGTCTGTGGGCACCTTGATGTCGGCCTGGCCTGTCAGGTCACCGCCGAAGGTGATTTTGTCTTCCTCCACCGTTTTGTCGGCCCAAATACGACCTGTGGTAGAGTTGTTATAGCCCTGCGTATACTCCCACGCGTTAAACGTGTCGGGGTCGCTGATGGCCACAGAGTTGGCTGTTCCCTCAGCACCCCCCTCCCCCGCTGCATACGCGGGGACAGGAACCAGCACCGTGAACAGCAGCGCCAGCATCAACAGGGCGGTTTGCAACCGTACAAATTTACTATGCATAGTTTCCATTCAATTCAATCCTTTCTCTTTTTTTTGCGGGAATATCTACTATAAATAAACAGGGCCAAGCCCTGATAAAGCGTGATACACTGTACAGACCGACGCAACATGTACAATATATAGCGTGATACACTGTACAGAACGATGCAACATGCACAATATATAGAGTAACATACTATAATACCATAAAGGCAAGGCAAAATCAATGTGCATTGTAGTAAAAAATTTGCGACAGGTGTAGTAAAAAATTTGCGACAGGTACAAAGATCAACGTCAGCGGAAGCACTCCAAAAATTGCCAGATTCCAGAAGAAAACAGTTCTTGCATTTTCTTCCCTGACCGTTCCGTAATTTCCTGTTTCCTTCTTTTCCGAATCCTTTTCGTTCTCTAGTACCTGAATCTGTACATCCTGGCTGCTTTCTCTCTTTTGCTGCTCCGTCTCACTTTCCACCATAGACACCCGCACATCCCGTGAACTTGCTTTTCCTTCGATCGGGACCATCAAAACACAAACTCCCAGACTCAGGAGCATGCTCATTCCCAGCAAACATATTATCGTAGAATTTTTTCGTCCGGTTCTCTTCATAAGACCTCACCCTTTTCATCCGGCTGTATTCTTCTTTTTCGTCTTGTCCTGACTTCTTCTTTCTACCATAACATATTTTCATTCTAAAATGTCTGATCTTGCACGAGAGGCACGATTTTGACACGAATGGCAACTCTAATTTTACCTGATTTTTACCCTTTAAGACAGAATTCCGACTCCTGCCGGTTCCATCAGTACTTCCACAATTCCTCCACAGACCATACCGTCTTCCTCCGCGTCGGTCCCTGTCAGATCCGCTTTCACGATCATTGGTTCAACCTGTCCGGTCCGGATCATGACTCTGGCTTTCTGAATCAGTGCCGCCTCCATGCAGCCGCCGCCGATGGTTCCGATACAGGTACCATCCTCTTTCAGAAACATTTTTACACCGACGCCCTGTGGCGCGGATCCTTTTCTGGTAATAATGGTCATCAGAACCCCTTTTTCCTTTCGGTCTTCCGCATCCAGGATTCCCCGGATCATCTCCTTGGAATACCCTCTGGTTCTGCCTTTTTTATTCTTCACCTCGATGATCTCCGCAATAATTGCCACCCCGATTTCCTCCGGTGTCTCCGCACCGATATCCAGTCCGATGGGAGAATGCATGGCATCCAGCTTCTCCGGAGAATATCCTTCTTCCTTCAATGCCTGTTTCAGCATCGCGACTCTCCGACGACTTCCAATCATTCCAAGATAACGATAATGTTTCTTTAGAATCTGCTGCAGACAATCCTTATCATAACGATGTCCTCTCGTCACCACCACAAAATAAGTACTGTCATCTCCTTCGATTGACTCCAGGGCATGACCGAAATTGTCACAGATCACCTGATCCGCCCCCGCTGCCTTCGCTCCATCTGCAAAGGACAGACGATCCTCAATCACCGTCACATCAAACCCCAGCATCTTTCCGATCCGAATCACAGGAATCGACACATGACCGGCTCCACAGATCACCAGTCGGTTCTCTCCGCCAAGGAGATCGCAGAAGACCGGTTCCTCTCCGATCTTTACAACTCCGCTGTCGCAGATTTCAGACCAGTCTGTCTCAAGCCCCGCAAACCAGTCGTCTCCGTCATTTTCCCAGAGAACTTCTCCCCCGGAAACCACCGCCTTTTTTCCCAAATGTTCTGATCTAAGCGCCGAGATCACAAACGATGTTTTCTCCGCTTCCACACTCTCCAGTTTTTCAAATAACTGTCTCATCCATCCGTCCTCCACGATGTTTTTCGTTCTGCTTTTGTCTTGAAATTATACCATTAATCTTCTTCCCTATCAAACATTATACTGTTTTCCCGTCTCTTCCCCGTTCTCTTTCCGGTTCTTTCTGTAAATTTATTCTGTTCTTTTTCATTAAAGTCTTGACTTTCCTTCAGACTAAAAACATGAATCCCTTTAAAGCACTTGACTTTTCGTTTTATTTAGTTCAAAATAGAACTATTCACAAAAAGGAGGCGTTGCCGCATGCAATTCTGGGAACATCAAAAAATTTTTTTTTCCTTTTACAGAACCTGTACTAAAGAGGTCTGTCAGAACTACTCTCTGACCCAGATGGAATTTGATATCCTGATGTTTCTTGCCAACAATCCGCAGTTTGATACAGCCGCAGAAATCGTCCGGATCCGGAAGCTGACCAAGTCCCATGTCTCTGTGGCAGTCAACTCTCTGATCCAGAGAAATTTACTGAAACCATTTCACACAGACAATAACCATAAAACCGTTCATCTCCGGCTTTTACCTGCTGCCCGGGATATCATCCAAAGCGGTCGGCAGGCGCAGGAACAGTTCCGCGATCAGTTATTCCAGGGATTTTCCGAAGAAGAGCTTCAACTCTTCCGCGACATGACAGACCGGATTCTTCACAATGCATCTCAGAAGGAGGACTCACATTTATGACTCTGATTTTTACCATTCTTATCTGCTTTTTTGCCGGCATGGGAGCCGGGCTCGGAACCGGATTTGCCGGTATGAGTGCCGCTGCCGTCATCAGTCCCATGCTGATCACTTTTCTCGGCATGCCTGCCTATGAGGCGGTAGGAATCGCCCTTGCCAGCGATGTCCTTGCCAGTGCCATCAGCGCTTACACCTATGGCAAGAACAAGAATCTGGATATCAAAAACGGACTGGTCATGATGCTCTTCGTTCTTCTGTTTACTTTTATCGGAAGCTTCATCGCTAGCAAAGTTCCCAACAGCACTATGGGTAGCTTCTCAACCATCATGACGCTGCTTCTCGGAATCAAATTCATCGTCAAACCGGTCATGACCACCAAAGAGTCTATGGCAGATGTCAGCCCCAAAAAAAGAATCCTGCAGTCTGTTCTGTGTGGAACAGGTGTAGGATTCATCTGTGGATTTATCGGAGCCGGCGGTGGAATGATGATGCTGCTTCTGCTCACCAGCGTTCTTGGTTACGAATTGAAAACTGCAGTGGGTACCAGCGTCTTTATCATGACGTTCACCGCACTGACCGGAGCCGGAAGTCACTTTATGATCGGTGGCATGCCGGATCTGCTCCCGCTGACCTTATGCATCATCTTTACCCTGCTGTGGGCAAGGATTGCTGCCAAATTTGCCAACAAGGCCAGTGCCATCACATTAAACCGGGCAACCGGTGTCGTTCTTACAATCCTTGGTACTGCCATCTTCCTGGTAAATCTTGTACACTAACATTACTACTTCACCAGATCCGCAATGGTCGCCACCACCAGCTCAATTTTCAATGGCTTGGACAGATGGGCATTCATGCCCGCTTCCAGACTTTTCTTTTCATCTTCTTCAAATGCATTTGCCGTCATGGCAATAATCGGAATCTCTCCCGCATCTTCTCTTTCCAGTGCGCGGATCGCTCTTGTGGCACTCAGACCGTCCATCACCGGCATCATGATATCCATCAGAATTGCATCAAAGGTTGCCGCCGGCAGCTTTTCAAACAATTCAACCGCCTTCTGTCCGTCCTTCACTACCGTTACTTCTGCTCCTGCTTCTTCCAACTGAAGTTTGGCAATCTCCGCATTCAGCTCATTGTCTTCCGCCATCAAAAGATGCAGCCCCTCTACACTGCCTTCTTTCAGCCGCTCCTTTTTCTCGATCAGTTCTTCTTTCGCAGCAATCCGGAATGAAAGCTTGATTCGGAAGGTACTTCCGACTCCTTCCTCACTGGTGACCTCTATGGTTCCGCCCATCCGGTCGATCAATGATTTCACGATAGCCATTCCCAGTCCGGTTCCCCGGTAAATGCTCCTTGCGTCTGTCCGTTCCTGTGCAAATGGTTCAAAAATATGCTCCAGAAATTCCGGTTTCATTCCGATTCCCGTATCAGAAATCTGCCATTCATATCGTACCTGATCCCCTTCTCGTCCAAGAAGCTTAAAGTGGGTCATGATCCGTCCACCCACATGATTATACTTGATCGCATTACTGTAAACATTCACAAAAATCTGCCGCAGATGCAAGGCACTTCCATAGACATATGGATATTTCACTTCGTCGCTGTCTTTCCCATATTCCAGTGTAATTCCAGCCTCTGCCGCTCTCATTTCCACAATCGTCAGCACATCTCTGGACAACTGATTCAAATCCAGAGCCTCATATTCCAGGTTGAATTCCCCATTTTCCAGCTTGCTCATCTGTAAAACATCATTGATCAGAGACTGGAGATGGTCTGCCGATACTCGGATCTTCTCCCGGTTGGCATCCACCAGTTCCCGGTTATCCGCATGCTGCTCATCGATTTTCAGAAGCCCGATGATTCCATTTAACGGGGTACGGATGTCATGAGACATTCGGGACAGGAAACTGGTCTTTGCCACGTTAGCGCGTTCCGCCGCTTCTTTGGCTTTTTTCAGTTCCTGCTGCCGGTTCCGTTCTTCCAATACAAGCTTCGTTACATCCCCGTGATATCCGCCCAGAATCTGTTTCTTACCCTCCATCTTATAAGCCGCGCCACCACATCTCACATAAATAATGCCCTTCTCCGGATGTTCCCAGCGATAAGTATTTTCAGAGACCTTGCCCTCTAACATTTCCTGTACACTTGCTTCCACCGATGGCAGTTCCTCTTCCGGAATCCTTGAATGCCAGAACTCATAGATTTCCTCTTCTGTCAGATTTTTTCCCTCAATCCCCAGTGCTTCCTGCATCATCGGATTTGCAAACATTTTCGGTTTCTGTTTCTCTGCCAGTGTAATGTACCAGGTGCCAAATCCTGCATTTGCTATGATAGAGTTGGTATCTTCCAGTTCTCCTATGGATTTTCGCATCACAATATTTAAAATTCCCATGGCGAGCAAAAAAGAAATCAACAAGATTCCCGCCATTACCGGCACATTACTGTTAGCTGTATTGACCGGATAGGCTACCACCATCTTATAGTCTTTATAGACCTCGGCAACGGTATAGTTCCATTCCCCATCTAATTTCTCCACGCCGGAAACTCTTTCCCCGGATCCTCCTTTGATCGGGACAAAGAAGTCCACCTCCCGGTCAAAAATATAGAGTGTCACGGTCTCTGTAAACGGCATTTTCTCTATAAAATCCGTTATTTCGCTGTTCTCTCCGGCATTCCGGTCGATCACGCCCTCCGACTGATCCAGTACCAGATTGCATGTCATTTTCGCATTTTTTCGATTGCTCTCCACCTGGATCGCCAGACTAAAGATCAGAATCAGTGAAAAAAGAATCGTCACGATCACATTGATCCTTTTCACACTTGTCGCACTATTGTTCATTATTTTCCCCTTCCGTCTGCAAAGAAACTCTCCTGCTAATTATAAAATTCCCTCCTCTCAGTGTCAATTTATAAAGCAGAAAAACCAGCCTTATTCAAGCCGGTTTTTCCTTTTTATTCTCCAGTATGATATTGACTCATCAGACGTTTTACCTCCTGCCGCATCTCTTCCACTACTTCTTCCGGCCCTGTAATCTTCACCTGTTCTCCCAGCGAAAATACCCAGCCAAGAAACTGACGGCTGACATGAACCTTCACATGAACCGTGAACTGCTTCTCATCCTTCGGAATCAGCATCACATCTTTTCCAAACCGGTCAATGATAACGCCTGCCAGGGAATTGTCCGCCAACAAAGTAACTTCCCGTTCTTCCTCCGACATCTGGATTTTCAGCATCTTATCCACCCGGTAATGCATGATCTGCGCCAGCCGGTACAGTTTAAATTTCTGATGCTTTCCTTTTGCCATCCTACCCCCTTATCCCTTCTTGTCCTTTAGTTTCTGAATCTTCGTTTTCCTTACTCTTTTGTTTTTCTGATCTTCTTTTTGCTGAGCCTTCATTTTTCGGAAGATTTATTTTCTCAGAACTCCGTTTTTTTAATATACCGTTTCAAAACGAAACATTTATCGCGTTTGTATGTTTCGTTTTAAAACTTTATTCTCAAAGACCGGGTCTATCCGAAACGAAATGCGTAATGTAAATTTACTGCCTTCCCCTTCTTTACTTTCCAGTTCCATGGTTCCGCCCAGAAGTCCCAGAAGTTCTCCTGCCATAGACACTCCCTGACCGGCACCCGCGTATCTGCTTTCCTCTGTATTTTCAACCTCAGACTTTCTCGAAAAAGAGCCGAAAACCTGTTTTTGCAATGTCTCACTCATTCCGATTCCCGTATCTGCACAGGTCAGCTCAAACTCTGCTTTATTTCCATCACAGGAAATCTCCCTGCATCCTACCGTCACGTTTCCGTTTTCTACATTATATTTTACCGCATTTCCGGCAAGATTCATTAAAATCTGCTGAAAGTAAATGGGACAGCCGATCAGACGGTCATGAAGGATCTCCGGTTCCTTTACCCGATAGGTAATGTTCTTTCCCTCACACTGCATCCGAATCATTTCGTTCAATTTCTCCAGAAGACTCCGAAGAGAAAACGACACTTGTTCCAAATCTGAATTTTCCATACGGTATTTTCTCAGACTCTTCTGCTCCTTTTCATCCTTCTCATCTTCCCTGCTCATATCTGCCGGATTCCGAAAGCATCTGCGCTCAATTCGTCTCGACAGCCAGAATCCGGACCCGAACAGCATCAGATACAGAATCACCAACCCCAGAACAATCCTATAATAAGGAAGCAAGATTTCCCACACAGAAAACAGGACATAGATCTGGTTGTTTTTATAGTTATCTGCCCACATATACCATTGTTTTCCCTGATACACTACTTTTCGCAGTTTTCCGTTTCCATCTCCATGGATTCTTCTGCCGGATTCATACATGTTTTTCCAGTCTTCCGCTTTCTTTTCACACAATTTTAGATTATTTGCAGCAACTGTATTCTCTTCATCTGTAATAACCAGAAGCCCCTGATATGCAAGCATTATATTTTCAAAATTGCTGTCCAATGTCATATCATTGACTCCATCTGTGATCGTCTCCTGCCGAATATAAGCAATCACCACTTCCGAACGATTCTTTCTGGCAACCACCGCCAAATCATAACTTCCGTCTTTTGTTTCGGTTCGCGTCATATAAACCTTTTTCTTGCAACGTATGATCTTTGTTAGCGTGTCGTTTTGCAACGCTTTCCCCCAGTCCAACCTATGATTTTGGTCAGTCTCTTCTCCAGAAACTACCTGTTCCACTACCTGCAGATTCTGATCCAGAATCAGGATTCCGTCAAGCCTCTGCTCCTTTATATACTCCGACATTCTTTCTGTTGTTACATCATCCTCTCCCAGATCTCTTACAAACTCTCTGGTTTTATCCAGAAGACGTACCAGACTTTTTGTTCGGTCATTTGCCTGATAATTTTCATACGTCTCCAACCGCTCCTTCACATAACTGACGGTGTCTTCTCCCGCCGTTTCCGCGTCTCGCATCGACACATTTGTAAAAATCCGGTTCATCAGAAGCAAAAACACCACCAACCCAACTGCCGCAAAAACTCCCCATCTAAACTCTCCGGATTGTCTCTTCTGTTTTTTCACGTCAGTCACCTCCGTCCAGAGCTTTTTCCACATCCAAGCCATATCGTTCTACAATCCTTGCAGTCGTTCCATCCACCATCATATCTTTCAGAATCTGATCCAGTTCTCTCACAAACTCTGGATCATATGTCTTATCAAAGGCTACCCCCAGCCTGACGGCAAATAGATTTTCTTTCAGAATCCGATACTGAGCCGGTGCCGACTCCACCAGAACATTCAACGCTGATTCATGTCCGCAGATCGCATCCACATAACCTTTTCTCAGTGCTGCATAGACCTCATCCATATTAGAAAACGCATAAACCATTTCCACATCCGGCACTTTTTCATTGTTCAACTGCAACAGATATTCCTCTGCTTTCGACGTCTCCTGAACTGCAATCCTTTTCCCGGTAAGGTCTGAAACTGTCTGAATCTCACTGTCTTCACGCACCACAACCACCTGGCTGCTATATAAATAAGGCCCTGCCCACTGGTATTCATCCTCTCTGCCGTTCATGCTGAAGCACCCCCACAGACAGTCCACGGTTCCGTCTGTCAGCGCATCCTTCTTGTTTTCCCAGAGAATTTCCCGAAATTCCGGTTCGTATCCCATCCTGTGAAATGCTTCCGTCATCAGTTCCACATCGATTCCCGAAAATTTCCCCTCTTCATCCAGATAAATGTAGGGTTCGTACCGATCACTTCCTACAATGATCTTCTGCATTTCTTCCTGTCCCGTTTCAGATACTGGTATTTCACTGACACATCCTGTCATCAACAGAAGACCTGTGAACACCATGAATGCTGCGATTCTCCAGCTCCATTTTCTTTTGCTTTTGTTTCTCATTCCGCAACTCCTATCCTATCTGTCGCTTCCGCGAAATCAGTTCCATTCGGTTTGTTTTTTGGTTCCTTTTCTAGTTTTGTTTTTCCCATTTTCAGATTTTTGTACTATTATCTCAGAAGCTTTCTTTAAAATCAATCATCTCCGAATTTTCGACAAAAAAAAACAGAAGTCGAATTTTCCTTCCTGAATTTTCGACTTCTGTATAGTTTTTCTGCATTCCAATCGTTCTATATTATTCTGTCGGATTCCTGTATCCCGATCTAATACTTTTTAGATGCTTGCGTTCAGAGCGATCTCCATCATGTCCGTAAAGGAAGTCTGACGCTCCATGGTAGATGCCTCTTCTCCGGTTGCCAGAGAATCAGAAATGGTCAGCAGGCACGCTGCTTTCTTTCCGAGAACATTGGCATTGTGGAACAGTGCAAAACTTTCCATATCTACGCAGGTACATCCATGCTTTCTGTAAATGTCTGCATAAGTATCCACATTATCTTCTGTATAGAACACATCGCTGGAATGTACTCTGTCTAAAATCACTTTCTTGCCCAGTTCTTCTGCAACTTTCTGAATCTTTTCGTTCAGTTCCTTGCTCGGATACATCACATCATCTTCGCATCCGTTCTGTCTCTTTGCATAATTGGATTCGCTCCATACGCTGTCAGCCAGTACCACGTCTCTTAATTTCAGGTCGGTGGTGTAAGCTCCTGCGGAACCGATACGGATGATCTGCTCTACTCCATACTGAGAAAACAGTTCATAAGAGTAGATTCCGATGGATGGCATTCCCATACCACTTGCCATGACTGTCACTTCTTTTCCTTTATAAGTTCCGGTAAATGCTAGCATGTTCCGCACCTGGTTTACAAGCTTCGCATCCTCCAGAAATGTCTCTGCAATAAATTTCGCACGCAACGGATCTCCCGGCATCAGGACGCATTTTGCAATCTCTCCATTTTTCGCTTCATTATGCGCTGTACTCATATTCGCTCCTCCTGTGATCTTTTGATCTTTTCTGTAATGTTTGGAATGAAAAAGGCCCAATCCCATTGCTTTCGGATCCGGTCTTTTTACACCTATCTCTATTATATCACAGATTGCTCCATGTCTGTACCATCTTTTCTTCTGTATTCACGGATAAATACATGGCCAGAAAAGTGGTTTTTCTATCCCTTCTAAGCGAGTAGGTTCTCCGTAACATTTCCCAAAGGTTTCGATTTGAACTTTTTCTATAAATACAGGTCGAACCGGCGTATTAATCTTGACATCCGGCGCATCCGGATATGGCACAGGATAGGTCTTCAGTTGTTCCATCCATCGGATCTGTTCCATCCCATCTGTAATCTTTCCAAAAATAGGATAAACACCGGTAATCGAAGGACAGTCTGCAAGCGGAAAGAAAAATTCTCCTCCCGCGATTTCAGGTGCGCCATACCCACCAAGTCCGATGGTTCCCGGAGTCGCTTCCAGATACTTCCCGGATTTTACATCATTTGGAATAAAATAACAGGCTTTCGGATTATGGAAGGCATGATAACTCATATCCAGAACCCATCCCGGAACAATCCTCTCGATCGGATAATGATCGTAAACTCCTTGCTTCGCAAGATAAATAAAACTGGTAACTGCATTTGGAGCGATGTCCGGATAAAGTTCCATCTGAACCTTCCCACCATTTGAAAAAATAATTGTAGCAATCGGATTTTGTTTCATAAGAATTCCTTTCTTATTCTACCACTGTCAGATCTTTGGAAAGATGATTCAGCCTTTCATATCCCTGTTCCGTAACGAGCACCAGATCTTCGATCCGCACCCCCATATCCTTTTCAAGATATACTCCGGGTTCAATCGAGAAAATATTTCCGGCAACAGCCTGACCTGTAGAAGCCGAAGAAACGTCTCCAAATTCATGAGCTTCAAGCCCGATAAAATGACCAAGTCGATGTGTAAAAGCAGCTCCATATCCCTGCTCCGTGATAATGCCTCGGGCAATCTGATCCAGAGAAGAAAGGGAAACTCCAGGAGCAACGGCTTTTTCTGCTTCTTCATTTGCCTTTAAAACAAGATTGTACACCTCCTGTTGGCGATTTGTGACCTCTTTATAAAAATAAGTTCTGGTCATATCCGAACAATAGCCTTCCCAGGTACAGCCAATGTCCGCCACAATACAGTCTCCAGCTTTCAATTTTGTTTGATCCGGCCAGTGATGTCCACTCGCTGCATTCTCGCCAAATGCAAATAATGGCTCAAAACTCAGACCGTCCGCTCCAAGATCACGATAGATTTTTTTTAACTGTTCCGCAAGCTCTGTTTCTGTCACCCCTTCTTTGAAAAAACGAGTGATCTCTGTCATTGCCATATCATTCAGTTTTGAGGCCTTTCGCATGAGCTCCTGTTCTTGTGTATCCTTGACCGCACGCGCCTGATCAAGTGCCAATGATGCATTTACAAAACCGGAAGCTGCTTTTCTATCAATAAGTGGAAGAAGAAATCTTGCTGCCATATTTTTATCGATTCCCAGTGGTTCTTTACAGTCGATGGCTTTTATCACAAGATCCAGATAGGGATCAGAATCTGTGAATCGCACCTTTTCCACCCCTAGATCCTCCGGCACAGTTTCCAGCTGATTAATAAAGATTTTATGATTCCCATTCTGATTTAAATAAAGCGCATAAAAACGTTCAAAAGGTTTGATCATTCGACCGGTCAGATAAAAGATAGCCAACGGATCCGTAATTAAAATCTGTGACAAATTCATTGATTCCATGTTTTTCAATACAGCGTTCACACGATTTTGTTTCATTCTTTCTCCCTTTCTTTAAGAAAATATTCTCTTCTTGTTTGTTTTCTTTTATCATAGCATATTTCTTTTCTCGATTCCATATTAACACGATAGGTTTAACGCTTTAGTGTAATAATAGATTGTGAGAAATACCTATCTGTGATACACTGAATTCATATCATGGCAAAAATTTTAATCTTAAATTTTTGTACATAAAATTATAATATACAAGGAGGAACCTACTATGAAAGTTGCAACTGACATTGGCGGCACCTTTACTGATTTGGTGGCAATCGATGAAAACGGATCTTTGATCCTGGAAAAGTCACATACCACACCGCCGAATTTTGATCAGGGCGTTATGGATGTTTTGGAAAAAAGCGGGATAGATATGAAAAGTATCGAAGCTTTTTTTCATGGTACCACAACCATTATTAATGCATTGACCGAACGAAAAGGTGCAAAAACGGCATTGATTACAACAAAGGGTTTCCGTGATATTCTGGAACTGGCACGAGGCAATCGTCCGGATCTGTTTAACATGGTCTGCGAAAAACCGACCCCCTTTGTTCCACGTTATTTACGAAGAGAAGTAACCGAACGTATCAGCTATAAGGGTGACATTCTGACGCCGTTAAGCGAAGAAGATATTTGCGCTGCTGTAGAATATCTGAAAAAAGAACAGGTAGAAGCGATTGCGGTCTGCTACATTAACTCCTACGCAAATGAAGCACATGAAAGAAAAACGGTCGAAAAAATCAAAAAGCTTTGGCCGGAAGTCTACGTTTGCCCTTCTGTTGACATCACAAAAGAGTGGCGTGAATATGAGAGAACCTCAACTGCTGTTCTAAACGCTTATGTTATGCCTGTTGCTTCTTCTTATCTGAATCGCTTAGGTCAGAGACTGACCGATGCCGGGGTTCCGGAAAACCGTTACATTATGCAGAGCAACGGTGGAACCACCACCTTTGATCAGGCAAAACTGACCCCTGTAAATATTGTGGAATCCGGACCCGTTGCCGGTGTGTTTGGAGCTTCCATTCTCGGAAAACTCATTGGCGAACCGAACATTATTGCATTCGATGTTGGTGGAACCACAGCCAAATGTTCTCTGATTGATCAGGGTGCCGTAAAAGTAACAACTTCCTATTATATCGAAAAAGATGAGCGTCATGCCGGATATCCGATTATGGCACCGGTTGTCGATATTGTGGAAATCGGAAACGGTGGTGGATCCATCGCATGGATTGACGAAGGCGGATCCCTGAAAGTCGGACCAAAGAGTGCCGGTGCCCTTCCCGGACCTGTTGCCTATGGAAAAGGTGGAACTGAGCCAACGACTACGGATGCCAACCTGATCGCAGGTCGTCTTTCTACAAAGAACTTCGATATGGAAGTCTCTCTGGAGAATGTACAAAATGCATTATCCGATAAAGTCGGAACACATTTTGGTATTTCAGCCGAAGAGTCCGCAGAAAGTATCATTCGTGTGGCAGATTCTAATATGAATAATGCCCTGAAACTGATTTCTGTAAGACGTGGATATGATCCCCGCGATTTTGCAATGGTTGCATTCGGAGGCGGAGGTCCAATGCATGGACCGACTCTCGCCAAAGAACTGAATATCCGTAAAGTCATTGTTCCGGTAGCAGCTTCTGTTTTCTCCGCATGGGGCATGTTAATGAGCGATATTCGTCATGATTTTATTCAGACAAAGATTCTTTCCTTTGCAAATGTTCCTATGGATGAATTGAACGCAATGTGGAAATCCCAAATCGAAGAAGCTCACAAGATTCTGACTTCCGAAGGTCTTACAACAGATCAGGCTGTCTTTACCTTTATTGCCGATATGCGTTATGCCGGACAGGAACACACCGTACAGGTACCGGCTCCTGCTTATCCCTGGAAGGAAGAAGACCGTGCAGAAATCATGGAGCGCTTCCATAAGACTCATGAACACTTTTATACTTTTTCTCTGCCAGATACCCCGGCAGAAATCGTAAACCTTCATCTCGTAGCATATGGTCAGTTGAATAAGCCGGCTTTACAGAAAATTGCTCCTCAAAACGGCAGTATTTCTAGTGCATTAAAAGAAACACGCCGTGTATTCTTCAGTGAAGACGGATGGCTGGAAACACCGATTTATGATCGAAGCAAACTTGGATACGGTGCAAAAGCAGAAGGTCCGTTAGTCGTAGAAGAACCTACTACCGCAACTGTAGTTTGCCCCGGACAACGCTTGAGTGTCGACGAATACGGCAACCTGATTATAGAAACGGAGGTGGAATAATGGCTCAGAACGACAAAATCAATCCAGTCACACTGGATATCGTAAAAGACTCTTTGATTGCAGTAAGTAATGAAATTTTCTATGCATTTGCACAGACTTCCATGAGCCCGATTATTTACGAAACACTGGACTATGCAAGTGGTATCGCAGATGCGGAAGGACGCCTGCTTACACAGGGAAATGGTGTTACCGGATTTATCGGTATGATTTCCCCGATGATTTGCGCGGTAGTAGAAAAACACGGAAAAGAAAATCTCCATCCTGGAGATGTATATATTATTAACGATCCGTTTATGGGTGGCGGAACCCATATGTCTGATGTAGGAATGGTAATGCCCATCTTCTATCACGATGAGCTGATCGCTTTTGCCGGAAATAAAGCACACTGGAGTGACATCGGAGGAATGGCACCCGGATCCTTTACCACAGATGCAACAAATCTTTATCAGGAAGGCATGTGTTTTTCCGGCACAAAACTGGTGGACCGTGGAGAACTGGTAGAACCTGTATGGGATCTGATGCGCAGTAATATGCGGTATCCTCAAATTTCACAGGGTGACATGTGGGGGCAGATTTCCTCTCTTCGTACCGGGGAAAAACGGATTTGCGAATTATGCGATAAATATGGAGCAGATGTCGTAAAAGGATCTATGAAACGTCTGGTATCACAGGGAGAACAAATCGCTCGTCGTCGTTTGGCTGAAATGCCAAAAGGAACATGGGAAATGGATGAATACATGGATGACGACGGACATGGCAATCCGGTTCATTTGCAGGTAAAAGTCACCATTACTGATGACGAATTTGTTGCGGACTTTACCGGCAGTGATCCACAGGTTGTAGGATGTGTAAACTCCGGTGCAACCGCAGCATATGCAGGCGTAAAGGTAGTCTTTATGTCAGTAGTAGGGCCAGAGCTTGCAGTCAATGACGGAGTCTTTGCTCCACTGCGTACCATCTGCGAACCCGGAAGTGTGTTAAAAGCCAATCGACCGGCAGCCACCTCCTGTTATTACGAAAGTATGATCTATGTCATCGACCTGGTATGGAAAGCATTGGCACCTATTTTCCCAGAATCTCTAGGTGCAGGACATTTACTCTCTGTTTGTACGGTTCTGATGGCGGGAAAACATCAGGATTCCGGAAATGATTACTTGATTATCGAACCAACCGTTGGTGGATGGGGTGCCTGCAAAGGACACGATGGACAAGTAGGACTTTTCTGCGTTGGTGACGGAGAAACCTATAACGTTCCAGTTGAAATGGCAGAAACCCGCTATGGTATCCGTGTCGACGAGCACAGTCTTCATACAGATGGTGCCGGTGCCGGTGAATTCCGTGGAGGAAGCGGTGCGGTGCGCGTATATCGTTCCATGAATGAAAATCAGACCTTTACGGCTGCCTTTGGCAGAAATAAATGGCCGGTATGGGGAGCTGCCGGCGGTAAGGACGGTTCTGTGAATTACTTACAGTTTATCGATGCAGATGGAACCGTAAGCGAACCAATGGGAATCACTGCACGCCGTGTTATGAATACCAATGATGTTGTCCGCATGGTTACTGCAACCGGTGGTGGATATGGAGATCCATTCAAGCGGCCGGCCGAAAAAGTAGCTATGGATGTAAAAAACGAATACATCACAGCAGATCAGGCAAAAGAGGACTATGGTGTTTTGGTTGACCCAAATACCTTCCAGGTACTTGGTTTGACAGAAGAACGTCAGAACGCTGAAAAATAAGCAATCCTTCATCAAAAAAGACAGGAAGCGGTTCGAAACCATTTCCTGTCTTTTTTGGTTCTTAATTTTATCTTCTTTTTCTGTTCTTTTTTCTTTTCTGCTATTTCTGCTTCCTACAATGCTGTTCCTTTCTTCGGAATAAATAAATGACTCATATCTGCGTGTTCCAACTTAAGCAGTAATATTTTTTTGTCAATTCCCCCTGCATATCCTGTTAAACTTCCATTTGTGCCTACGACTCGATGACAGGGAATAATCATAGAAATTTCATTATGTCCAACCGCACCGCCAACTGCCTGAGCAGACATATGAGAAGCATGTTTCCGTTCAGCCATTTTGCGGGCGATTTCACCGTATGTGATCGTGTGTCCATAAGGAATCTGTAATAAAATCTTCCATACTGCCTGTCTGAATTCTGATCCGGCAGGATGAAGAGGCGGAGTAAATTTCGGTTCTTCCCCGGAAAAAAACACATCCAGCCATTTTTTTGCCTCTGCCAGAATCTCCGTTTCCTGCGAAATATGCTCATCCGGAAGTGTATTTGCAAAATATTTCTGTCCTTCAAACCACAAGCCAGTAAGCCCGATTTCATCCGCTGCCAGTAAAATATTTCCTAACGGTGATTTATATTTGCATGTGTATACCATATCTTTCTCTTCCTTTCAAAGAACATACAAACAGGCGCATTGTCAGTCCTGCAAATTGTTGAAAAAACAATTTATCAAGAATTCGCTATGCTTTCGGTTGGCCACGATTTTCTAAGTGCCACATAAGAAATCAGAAAATTTGCGAACCAGCCAGCCGGTACGGCAAGCCATACAAATGCAATACCAAAACGAGGGGCACAGATTAAAGCAACTGACAATCTTATTGTAAGATTTACCATATTTGCAATAAGAAATGGTCTCATGATTCCAAGTCCACGAAGGACTCCGTCTGTTGCCATTTTGATCCCCATGAAAATGAAAAAGTAACCGAGCCATCTCATATAATTTCCGGACACCTGATATGCTAAGACGGTTCCATCTTTGCCCAGAAATAACGAAGAAATTTGTGTATGCAGTGTTTCAATAACTATAAAAGCAAGGATCGCAAAACAGAGATCTAATACCAGTGCCGCATGATATCCTTTTTTCATACGTTCTAGTTTCTTTGCCCCAAGATTTTGGGAAACATACGGCGAGACCGCATTTCCAATGGATACGAAAATCAATGAAAAGACATTCTCTACCCTCATCGTTGCGGAATAACCGGCAAGTGCCTGTGTACCGAATGGATTTACAACTGCCTGTACGATCATCATCCCAATTGACACGGTAGACTGCTGAAGAACCGAAGGTACAGCAATTCGAAGCATAGAATGTAACTCCTTCCCATCAAACCAGGCAAAGTGACTTTTATACCGGTGCATCCGACTAAAGAAAATCAAAAGTGAAAACACTGCAGAAATCCCCTGTGCAATGAGAGTTGCAAGGGCTGCGCCAAACACACCCAGACCAAGTCCAGCTACCATCCAAAGATCCATAAATATATTCAAAACAGAAGAGAATATCAAAAGGCCCAGTGGAATTTTTGACTCTCCGATAGAGGTGAACATCGTTGAAAGGATGTTGTACATAAACAAAAACGGAAAACCTGCAAAATAAACACGAAGATACAATACTGCTTCCTCCAGTATATCAGCAGGTGTCTGTAATAAACTCATCATCGAATGGGAAAGACAAAACCCAAACACACTCAGAAGTATGCTTAAAATCAGGAAGCTGATCAATGATGTTGACACAATTGTTTTCATTTTACTATAATCTCTGGCTCCAAAATAACGGCTCACAAGCACACCTGCACCTACACCGGCCCCCAATGCCACACAAATGAAGACATTTGTAAGCGCAGCACATGCTCCAACTGCAGCAAGTGCAGAAGATCCGACAAACTGACCAACGATAATAGAATCAGCCATATTATATACTTGTTGAAAAAAGCTCCCCAGAATCATAGGCATTGCAAAAACAGTCAGCGCTTTCAAAGGCGTATCTGTGATCAAATATTCATCTTTTGACATTGCCTTATTCCTCCTTCCATAGAAATTTATTTTATATCTTCAAGATACAAAATGCAAATAAATCCTATCATGACTTTTGGATTGCAGCCGATAAGGAAGTTCACCAATTCTTGTTGAACTATTTGTGGAAGCTTTCTCGCGATGATGTGATTTTGTGAAAGTGTACTAGAATCAATTCGTCTGTTTTTAAAACACAAAGGAGTCAAATCCGTGCGATTTGACTCCTTTGTGTTTATCCCTTTGTGTTTATCTGTATATTCATGCCACTTATATAATAATTATCTATTTTGCTTTTTTAACATATTTTGTATATAAGAAACAACTAATAACTACCACGATTACACAGAATACAGCTAAAATCTCAAAAATCTGCATATATCCGGCTGCCCCTTGTGCCTTATCAAGAATAGATCCAAAAAATGTACTCAAAAACATGTCTGGTAAATATCCAATGATCGAAGCAATTCCAATGGCCGTTCCAGCCACTTTAATTGGAATATTGATTTCATGCATTGTAGAAAACATAACGCCGTACAAACACATACTAAACAAACCTGGAATTAGAGTTAATACGGCGATCAACATAGCAGGAGCCTGACTTCCGACTAAGATGACTAACGCGATAGAAAATGCAAGGATTGTACCTCCGAATCTAAACCAGTTTAAAGTCGATTTAAATATTTTATCTGCAAGAATTCCGCCCAGTGGTGCCGCAATAAGCATAACCACATAGGTACGAATTACGGAACATGCACCGGCCACAGTTGTAGACAAGCCAACGATATCTGTTAAATATGGTGTGAAATAAGAAGAACAACTATATACACCATAAATACAGAAGAACATAATCGAAACTAACCATACTGCCGGATTTTTTACAACTTCACCAATATCACTGAAATGGAATTTGTCTTCTTCAGCAGTAGAGATGTCCTTATCTGTTGTTCCTTCCATAAAAATCGCGAGTAGAATTGCAGCAAGTATTGTAAATATAGCCATAGAGATTACTGCAAAAAAGAATCCCATTTGCTCATTTTTATCGCCGCCACCAAGGTTATATGCCCAGAGATTTACAACTGCAATAATGGCTGCTGTTGTTCCGTTTGCTGCATAATATACACCATACATACGTCCCTGTTCTTCTTCTGTACCAATAATTCGGATTGCTTTTAAAAGTGCTGTCCAAAAAACAAAACCAGATCCAAATGCAAGTAAAAGCCAGATGACAAGTGAAATTCCAAAAGATACAGAGCCTGGTAAACCAAGAAAAATTATGACTGCAAAAATAATTGTTAATGCGGAAGTTGCTAATAACGATAATATTAATGCTTTTTTAGGATTTACTTTATCTGCCAAAATACCGCCCGGAATGTAAAGAATAACACATCCTATTGCATACATCGTAAGAAGCATGCCTGACTGTGCATTACTTATATGTAATACGTGAATCAAAGGATCATAAAATACATATTTTAGATACGGGAAAATATAAATAGATCCTCCCGCAAGTCCTAGAACAATCAATGTCAAATATTTTTTTAATGTTTGATTCATAATGATTCCTTCTTTCGTTTTATTTCTAAAGTGTTTTCAAGTTTTATGATTTCTTCTTTCGTTTTATTTCCATAATCCTCTTTCATTGCTTTTAATACAGATATGGACATCAGACCTGCGATAAAAATCAGAGGGAAACCCAATACAATTGCAAATCTTTGTACCAGTTGCAAACCACCAGTGAACGAAAGAGCTATTGCAAGAGCAAAAATTGCAATTGCCCAGCTGAAACGATTATAAAGATGAGGGTCCTCATCCGGACGCAACCCTGTTGAAGTAGCTGATCCAAGAACCATTGCTGTCGAGTCAATCGTCGTTGCCAAAAATACAAAACAGAGTACAATCAATACAACAATAAATAATTTACTGAGTGGTAGAGTCTGCATAATTGCAAGAACAGCCTTTCCATTTCCTTCCTTTTCTACGATGGAAACCAAATCTACGATTCCGTGTTTTTGCAAATACAAAGAGTATCCGCCCAAAATACCAAGAAATGTACAACATCCTAAACTTCCCCATATCATTTGTCCCAGAAGAACTTGTTTTAAGGTTCTGCCGCGGGAGATTTTTGCCACAAACATTCCCATGATTGGAATAAAGATTAACCACCATCCCCAATAAAACATTGTCCAGTCATTTACAAATTTTTGGTTTCCGAAAGGATCTGTATTAAACATCATACGTGGCAGTTTATCAAGGTATAGTCCGACACTGTTCATTTCCATTCTTATAATGTCATTCATAGGAGATACTAAAAAGAAGGCAATCAGAAATGCGAAAATAATATACATATTTATGCTAGTAAGCTTTTTGATTCCGTTATCCATTCCACGAAATACGCTCCAACCAAAAATAAGGAACCATACAAAAAACACAAATAGTTGTAGCCAGATACTTTGTTTGATTTTAAAGGTGTCTGCAATAAGTTCTGACATAACCGGAACACCCAGGCCAAGTGATGTTGTAATAGATGCTACAATTCCAAGTGATACAATGGAATCAATGATTTTTCCAATCCAGGATGTTTCAATTTTTTTACCAAATAGGGGAACCAACGTATTGGAAATCTTTACACTTTTGCTGTTTCTTTTATAAAGCATGTACGAAATAGCGGCTATTGCCGGTACATAGAATGCCCATGCACTGATTCCCCAATGAAACTGTCCATACATATGTGCATATTCGTAAGCTTCATTGGACATTGCTTTGATATGAAAAGGCGTGTTTGTTAGATAGTTTACCGGTTCTACAAAGCCAAGGATTACTGTACTTGAACCTGCACCTGAAGTAAAAATCATGGAGGCCCAGCTAAATGTTGAAAACCGTGGCTTTTCTTCAGGTTTTCCAAGTTTTATATTTCCATATTTTCCGAAATACAAATAAAAAAACAATACAAAACAGCCGCAATTTGTTAGAATATAAAGCCATCCAAATTTTTCTACAGCAAGTGAAAACAATCCATTTATCCAACCAGTAATGATTCCAGGACAAGTCCCAAGCAAAATCAACAATAGAAGGATCATAGTCAAAGTCATGATATAGACTCTTTTATCCAATTGTTTAAGAGCTTCTCTCATAATGTTTTGACCTCTCTTTCCGTTTGTGACAAACTTTTTTCCTTGCCCTGGTATAGTTCGTTACTCTTTCCAAGCTGTGACTTCCACATTATTTACCATACGAAATATCTTATCTTTTTCACCCTTAAGAATATAGCAGAGATTTTCTGCGGCAATTCTCTGGCATTCATACAATGCAAAATCAGAATAAAAAGCGGTATGAGGTGTCAATACGACATCTTCTCTGCCAACAAATGGAGATTTTAAAGTGTTTTCGTTGGTTTCTTCTACTAGAACATCCAGTCCTGCACCAAAAATCTTTCCTTGATTTAAAGCATCTAGAAGTGCCATTTCATCAATCATGGCACCACGTGATACATTGACAATAACTGGTTTCTTTTTCATTTGATCAAATGCTTCTTTATTTAAAATATTAACGTTTTCGTCCGTTAAACGCATATGAAGACTGATGACATCGGAAGTCGCAAACAATTCTTCTTTGGAAACAAGTTTTACTCCCAAGGTTTCTGCTACATCTGGGTTACAGGAAGGGCTGTATGCAATAACATGCATTCCAAATCCCTGAGCTCTTTTCGCAACTGCTTTGCCTATTTTTCCGAGTCCCATAATGCCAAATGTAGATCCTTCGAGACGAATCATTCCAGACGTTGAATTATAATCATATACATGTTTCTTCTCGATTTCCCGATCATAGTGTTTTAGTTTTCTGGCTACTGCAAGCATTAAGGCCATCGTATGATCTGCTACTTCCTGAGTGCAATATTCCCCGATTACTGCTACGGCTGTATTTTGTTTTTCAGCAGCATCTGCATCTACAAAATTATAACCGGTTGCCTCTATAGAAATTCCTTTCAAGGCTGGATTGCTTTGAATAATTTCTTTTGGAAATTCCAGATAGGAAGTCAGAACTCCATCCACATCTTTTATTGCCTTTTTGAATGCTTCACAGTCACCCTCGTGCACATATAAAGAAATTTCCGTATCTTCCCCCAACATTTTTTTGAAGATTCCTTTTTCAATCTCAAGATCTCTGTTGAGTGGTTCCTTATAATCACAAATTGCTACTTTCATTTCTTACCCCCACTAGTTCATTGTCTGCAGAACTTCTTTTATGCCTTGCAAGAACTCTTTATTCTGTTCTGTCGTTCCAATGCTGACACGAAGATGTTTCTCGTATCCCCATCCTCCGCAAGGTCTTACAATGATTCCTTTTTGAAGTAATTTTTCTCCAATTTCTGACGCACTATATGGAGTTTCGAAGAAGACGAAGTTTGCATAAGAAGGATAGCATTTACATCCAAGTTTGGTTAATTCTTCATTTAACCATTCTCTGTCATGAATCATAAGATCTCCATATTTTTTGCATTCTTCTTCATTTTCCATTAATGCTACAGCACCCGCAAGTCCGATACGGTTGGCATTAAATGGTTCACTAACCGTGTCATACCAGTTTACAAATTCTGGTGATGCTACCAGATATCCGATTCGGCCACCAGCAAGTCCGTAGTATTTTGAAAATGTATGAATATCTATTACATTTTTCCCTTCTTTGATAAACTTCATAACATCCGGCAAAAGATCGGAATCACAAAATTCAGCATACGCTTCATCTAATACCATCCAACAATTCTCCGGCATTGCATCGATAAAAGAAGAAAAGCTATCTTTATCGATAATTGAACCGGTAGGATTGTTTGGATTGCAAATCCATACGATCTTTGTTTTTGGTGTTAATGCTTTCTTAAAGTCATTAAGGTCAATGGTATAGGAATCATTCAATGGTACTTCTATAACTTTTGCGCCCATAATTTTAGATATTTCACGATACAAACGATAGGACTGCTGTGGTACGATAACTTCATCTCCATCTTCCAACAATGTTTTTGCTACTGAATCAAGTACATTTCCAGCACCGTGTCCAAGACTTACCCAATCCTTAGTAACTCCCAGTTTTTCTCCGAGTAATTCTTTTAAACGGATATAATTTTTTTCAGGATAAATATTGATTCTGCCAACTTCTGCCTGCATCTCTTTAAAAGCGGTTTCGTAAGGTCCATACTGATTTTCATTAGAACCGAGTTTGATTACACTACTCAAACCATACTCTGCCATAACCTCATCCATGCTTTTTCCGGATACATACTTTTCGCAATCATATGCCTCTTTACGAATTCCTTTTACCATTTTTATCTCCTCCATGTATTTGATTCATATTTTCAGTTACTTTCCTGATGCATGCATTTTTTGAAAAAAAAAAGATGCCATCCCCACTTTAGGGAATGACATCCTTGTCGTTCTGCGATGATTATATGACTGTTCATGGAAATAAATCAATAATTTCTTGTGATTTCAAAATTATTTTTCCAAATAAGACAACTTTCTTTATTAAATTTTGTAATGCCTTATTTTTTTAAAGTATCTAGCTTTTTTCGTCATTATTTTCTTCAAGTGGGAAAAGAACTTGTCTATGTTCCGAAGATGTTAAAAAGACGATATCGGTCTGTGTATCACCAAATTCTTGAAGTCTTTGAATAAAGGAATCCAACTTTTGTGTTGATTCGAAAACGGTTTCAAGCAAAATTGTATAATTACCTGTTATTGTGTAACAGGCTAATATATTATGATATTCTTCAATACATTCTAAAAATTGGGGACGTTTTTTTCTATTAAGAGCAAGTTTTATAAAAGCTTTAATTCCCATCCCTACCCGTTCCATATTAATTTGTGCATGATATCCCTCAATATATCCGTTTTTTTCCAGATGCTGTATACGTGTGGTTACTGCAGGAGAAGATAAATATACCTGTTCTGCGATATCTTTTACCGGGATTCTAGCATTGGTTTGCAGAATATTTAATATTTTCCAATCAATCTTATCCAAATCTTTTGCCACGATACTTTCCAACTTTCTTTTTATATTTTGTGTGGTCAATTATACCATTATTTATACTTTTATGCTATTATCAATAAACAGAACGATCAGTAGGTTTTGATTTTACGAGGTGTTGTATTAATGAAAATGAGGGAAAAATTTGAAGAAGCCTTAAAAGAAATGATTCCTTTAGGGAAAGAAATTCTTGATTGGATGAATGCCCAACCAGAAGCATCAGGTCATGAAAAACAGACTTGCGCTTATTTGGTAAAGAAACTTAGTGAACACGGATATAAAGTTACTTCGCCTGTTAAACGAATCAAATATTCTTTTTTAGCTAAACGTAAGAATTCTTTTGAAAAAAAACCAAAGATCGCAATATTATGTGAGTATGATGCTGTAGAAGGTGTTGGTCATAGTTGTGGGCATTCAGCAAGTTGTGCTGCTAGTATTATTTGTGCCCTTGCATTAGAGGCGGCCTATGAAGATTTTCCTTTTGATATTGATCTAATCGGAACACCAAATGAAGAAATAGCAGGAGCTAAAATTTCAATGCTTGAAAAGGGACTTTTTAGTTCTTATGAATTTGCTATTCTCTCTCAAATGAGTCCGGTAAATTCTACCTGCTTTCATACATTGGCAGCTAGTGATTTGAATGTTCACTTTTTTGGAAAAACAGCTCATGCATCTGCTAATCCATGGGAAGGCATAAACGCCTTAAATGGTGTTCAGCTTTTTTTCCACGCAATTGATCTGATTCGTCCATATTTAGAACCTGGCAGTCAGATTAGTGGCATTATCAAAGATGGCGGTATAATGCCGAATTTGATACCTGACAAGGCAAGCGCTTACGTTTATTTGCGTGCAAATCGCTATGAACAAATTTTGCGTTTAAAAGAACGTGTTGAAAATTGTGCAAAAGGTTCTGCCATCGCAAGTGAAAATCAGTTTACCACAGAACAATTAAATCCAACCTATGCAGAGATATTTTGTGGTCCGACTACGGAAAAAATCCTTGGTAATATAATGGATCAATTAAATCTTTCACGACAGGAAACAAGTAATATCAGTGGTTCTAGCGATGTTGGGAATGTAAACCTGGAAATTCCAGTTCTTTATCCAATGATTTCAATTGGAAAGGATGTCCCTTTATACTCTAAAGAGTTTGCGGAATGCATGAGAGAATCATTTGGTGAAAATGGAATGAAAACAGGAGCTCTCGTTATGGGTAAAGCTATCATTCATTTGGCAATGCATCCTGACGAATTACAGGCTATAAAAGAAGAACATGATTCTTATCGAAATTAAAAGCAAATATTCTTGATCCTTATTCTATGACGGAATTCATTCCTCATACACAGGTCAAGACAATATAAAATATCTTAGATGCCTAATTAATATTTTCTGTAAGTTCGCCTCCACCGGCATACATTCTTCCAAGACCGCATAGCATCCTTTATAACATTGTTTATTTTTCAAGAATTTGCGGATCAAGGAGGAAGTCATAAATGTTTACAGTCAAGATACCATAGTCATCATAATAGGGCTGCACAATATCTTTTGTGATAACAATCTTTTTGAAGGAATCATCAATTTTCCTGAACGGTCTGATTTCCTGAGTGCGTTTCGTTTCATCTGGCAGCGAGTATGCCGACTGGATATAGTATCTGGATGAACCAAGATTGCATACAAAATCAACTTCAAGCTGTTTACGGATAACCTTACCTTCCTGATTCCTTTCTGCAATCGGTATTACGCCCACGTCCACACTGTAACCACGCATACGAAGTTCATTATAAATTACATTCTCCATAGAATGAGTCTGCTCAAACTGACGGAAATTGATTCTAGCATTGCGAAGACCAAGATCGGAAAAATAATATTTCTTAGGTGTTTCAATATATGCTTTTCCTTTAATGTCATATCTTTGTGCTGATTCAATCAGGAAAGAATTCTCAAAATAATCCAGATATTTCTTAATGGTAGCGGAAGTGATTCTGGATTTCTTTACCGTCTTGAAAGTATTCTTCAATTTTTCTGGATTGGTCAGCGAACCAATGGCAGAGGAAAGAATATTCAGAAGATCTTCCAATTCTCCGATATTCCTCACTCGGTTACGTTTGGTAATATCTCGAAGATAAATCTCATTGAACAGATTCTGCAATGCAACAGCCTTATCGTTTGCTCCCTCACGAAGAACAACCAGAGGAATACCGCCATATAGCATATATTCAGATAATCCCATGTACTTATCACTGCTGTAAATGGTCATAAACTCAGCAAAACTCAGGGGATACATATGAACCTCGTCACCACGACCGGCGAACTCGGTGGCTATATCTTTAGACAAAAGTTTTGCATTACTTCCTGTCACAAATACATCCATATTATCTTTGCGAAGATAGCCATTCAAAACAGCTTCAAAACAATCCAACATCTGAATTTCATCAAGCAGCAGATAATACATTTCTTCACCTACAACTTTGGAACGGATATAAGCCATAAACTTTTCGGGGGCAACTCCACGCTTTTCCTTTTCAATCTGAATCAGGCTTTCGCCAATCAGATAAAGATCATCGGCGGAATCAAAAGCAAAGCGAATGATGTGGTCAGCATCAACTCCGCTTTCTAATAAATGATGATAAAACAGATTATTCAGTAAATAGGATTTTCCACATCGACGAATACCAGTAATTACCTTAATCAATCCATTATTCTTTCTTTTTATCAATTTATCCAAATAAAAATCTCTGCGAATCTCCATCTTAAAACCTCACTGTAAAAGATTTTTGCAACATGTTGCATTTTTCTATTCTAGTATATCCGAATGGACTTCAAAAATCAATATATCAGCCGGACATTGAAATAGATTTTTGTAACTTGTTGCATATTTCTATTCCACAATCATATTATATTCTTTAGAAGCAGTGTTTATCCCGCATTTTAATCGTGTTTCTTCATTACTTCATCGTCTTCGCCAGTAAATTGAGCAATGCCCGCAGAACCAAACATCCCCTATATAGCTATGATGGAATCGAAATTCACGATATAGCCGATTGGTTACTAAAAGAAAAAGAGCATATGGAATTGAATCCATACACTCTATGATTTCACAAACTTGAAGTTAATTTATAAAGGTCTTTGCAAATACACCATATCTACTAACTGTATTCCACTCTCATAGATTGGGTGGTCGTAATTATCTGTAAAGAAATTTGATATGATATGTGAACGGACAAAACCACACTTTTCATAAAATGGTATTGTCAGCGGGCTATCGCCTGTTCCCACTTGCAGAATGGCGTATTGTTCTCTGTAATTATTAACAATAAACTCAATTAAGGCTCTTGCATAACCTTTCCCTTGATATTCTGGAACTGTCGCAATGCTCTTGATTTCAAGTATGTCATTTCCTTCATCAGTTATGACACATTCGCACTTAACACCATTATCATCAATCGCACCTACTTCCCCAGAATTTATTTTACCACGTATTCTTCTGTTCATCTGTCACCTGCATCGTATCCGTATTTACCAGATAAAAATCTACCAATTCGGTCTCGTAATTACCGTCTGGATATACTTTTTCTAACACCAGTTCTTCGCAAGAATTACCATCCGCATCCGTCTTCGCTCCGTTGTCATACAGACAATATCTTACATTTACCATATTACCATCTTTTGTTTCCTGCGTTTCACTGACAATACCATAGACTTCTCCTTTTGCATTCGCAGTGTAACTGAAGGCCATATTTTGAAGTGCATTATTCTCCTGAAGATAATTATAGACCGCCAGCATCGCATTTTGAATCGTCAGACCATCATGCTGTCCTTCTGCCTCATAATCTTCTACCACATCTCCGTTCTGAGTATCTTCTGTCACTGGTAAATCCTCTGTATCCGCATCCGATGATTCTTCGTTATCTTCTTCAGCATCCATTATATCCGAAGAATCCGAAGACCACCACAGACCATCCATACTCTGCATAACAAATGGATTATTGGTTCGATATCTCCGCTCGCCGCCATAATCCTCCTGCACGGTTATATACGTATATTTGCTGTCATGACCAGTCACCGTCTCCTCTCCATCCATTCCGAACACTACACTCAGACCACTCATTCCAATAATCAAAAGTGTAAATATCGCAGCAGCTCCAAAAATGATTATTAATGCCACTCTGTTTTTACCAGGCTGTATGGATAATGCCTGGCAATTGTGTCTGTACAAGCTTACGATTCCCCAGATTAAAAGACTCGCCAGACTGATTGTAATAACAGCAATCGATATTTCTGCGAAACGATATCTCACTTCATATCCCATATCACGGTTTATACCATACCACAATCCGTAAAAGAAGGTACTATATGCAAGAATCAAAGTAATGACACTGATCCGTACCGGATGCTCTTTCTTATCCGGCACTGCCTTTTTCAGTGCTTCTGTCATCTGCACTGTATCTCTCTGCTCGACCCACTCATCAAGCTCAGTTTCTGGCGGATATACACATTTAGTATCCGGAATCCCTGCATAACGCATCTGGCTCTCTTGAAGTCCTTCTGTATCTCCTGCCACTACTGCTGTAACCACTTTCAGGTAATAATACACCTTCAACTGTGCCGGATTAAATTTATCTATACAAATATCTTCCAGCTCCTGTGTAGTCCGTTCATAATTGTCAAGAAGTATACTCATCCTTGCCATAACCAAAAGCATCTGATTCGCCACAGCAGGGTAACGTTGATATTGTTTCTCATATAAATACTGTGCATACTCATGTCGTTCTTCCGGTGTTAACCGGTAGGACTTCTTTCTACTCTGTGCCAGCATCGCGATTCGCATACCATAAGCCAATTCTAAAATCGCAATCAGCTGGCAGCTAAATGCACCAAATCCCCAGATATCTGTTATACGATCCACATAGGTTACCAACACAATGCCTAGCATTGCCGGAATCACGATCAACCATTTTACCCAATCTGATTTTCTCACACTAACACCCTCCTGAATAGTTTTTCTGAATATAGTATATTACCGCACACACCAAACTTCCTAAAACCCATGTTTGCAAACAGGTGATTTTGATTAGCTGTCAGCTAACAAAAATCGGATTGCGTTAGCTGGAAATTAATCATTTTGAATGGAAAATCATGTCACGAACGTGATTAGAAAATAACAAAAGCGTTCGATGTCAGCTAATCCAGCTAACATTTTCGAACGCTTTGAAGCCCGTCGCCAAGAGGATTTGAACCTCCGACCCCTCGCTTAGGAGAGCTCCAACCTATTGTCACTCTCTGTCAATCTGAGGTAAGGTAAACCCAAGTGGGGCACTATATAAAACTGTTTCCGATTCAATTCGAGTTATTCTGAATCCCCCCTCTGTCAAGCTCTGTAAAGCTCTGAAAGTTCGCTGATTGTTTGCTCCAGCTAATAATCGGGGAATGCCTTGATATTACCATCGACATCTGTTATATGACCACCATGCTTCGTACGTTCGATCATGGTAAACAGTATCCAATTAAACTTTCTATCGAAAGCACAAGATATTTTCTTGTCTATAAATAATATAACGCATACGAGGCGGTTTGTCAATGCGTTTTTGACTGGCAAATTTTATATTTTATTACGATATTTTTTTCAAAATTTTTTTCTCATTTGTCTTTGAAAAATCACTTAACCGATAAGATCGGACTCGTGTCTTTACAATGATTGGAATTAACAAACCATTATTTACCAGCTTTGCACATCGATTAATAATCGTTTTGTTGGTTACACCAAGCATTTTGCTTACTTCAATTGGTGTAAACTCATATAATCGCTTTTTTAACAGAAATGCTAAGAATTCTTTTTCTTTTGCATTTAAATAAGATAGACTTCCATCTAACTCGTCGTTTTCGGATGTTTTTGATAATTCATATACCTTTTTAGAATACAATTCCATCATCCGCAAAAAATAATTGATCCAAATTTCCGGATGAGGAGGATTTTCTCTTCCTGAATAATATAACGCCGGTAACCCCATTTGCAGTGATGCATAATACTCATCTGGATCATAGGCAAAATACTCTTCCAGAGAACCTATTCCATTAAAACCATATCCATAATAATCAAGAATATAGCCTGACATTAATCTGGCGGTTCTTCCATTTCCATCTTCAAAAGGATGAATGGTAACCAATTGATAATGAACTACAGCAGCAATAATCAGCGGATGATCATCTGTAGTATTTACATATTCAACAAGTTCATCCAACAAGTCTGGAATATCAATATACTCTGGTGGAATATATTCCGCTGCGCCTGTTTCGGAATCATATACTGCAAATAACATTCCAGGTGGCATAGGGCCTCTTAAGCCTATCTTTTCTTTTGACGCACCTTTTTCAACCATTGCCTGCACTTCTAAAATCATTTCTTTTGAAAAAACTTCTTTCTTTTTCAGTTTTTCTTCTAAAAAATTTAAAGCCAAAAAGTAATTACGAACTTCCTGTTCTGGCTTTAAAAAATGTTTGTGAGGATCACTATCAATAGCCTCATTTGCCTGTTTTTCAGTTAATGGATTTCCTTCAATCTTATTAGAAGCATAGGAACTTTTTTTCTTAGAGTTTTTTCTAAGTCTGTTTTTTATAACAGGTGGCATTTCTATCGTACTAAGAAAAAAACGCTTTTCGTCTATTTCCGATATTCTTTTTAAAATTTCATTTGTTAGCGTAACCTTAATCACATGATCCACCTCCATTTCATCCATATATTATATCGTTTTATGAATTGTTTTTCCACTAAAATTACACTATTTTTTCACTATTTTTCATTACTTCATCGTCTTCGCCAGTGAATTGAGCAATGCCCGCATCTCTGGATTTGCCAACACTTTTGCCAGAAGTTCCGGATCGACTTCATCAGCAACAGTTGCATTATTATTTTCCTGCTGTACATGCATCTGTGGATCCAGATTCTTTTTCTCATAAAATGCTTCTTCAAAAAGCTCTGCATTTTTCCTTCGGTCATCATCCAGAATATGAGAGTACACATCCGTAACCATATTGACCTGAGCATGACCGGAATCACCCTGTACCGCTTTGATGTCTCCACCATTCAATTTCAGCTTATAAGTAACGCTGCTATGACGAAAACTGTGAAATACAACCGGTGGGAGATTATAGTCCATATATTCATCACCAAGGATTTCTTTCATTTCATCCTGTTCCGCTTTCCAGTCTACCAACATATTAGCGACGCTCTTTGGTAAGAATATCTTACGCACACTGCTTTCTGTCTTCGGTGTTTTCAGAATACGGACCGTAGAATTCTTCTTATGATTTGTCGGAAATACCAACAACACATCTTTTCCATCCAATGCATTCAACGATTCTTTTCTTATACGCTGTGATTCTTTGTTGATGAAGACATATGCACGGTTTTCTTCAATTGGTATTCGTTTCCAGTAATCGAGAATAACAGCTTCCATTTGATTTTTCTTGAGTAAATCATAAACAAGATAATCATCAACGCCCAACAGATCCGCGACTTCCTTAACAGAATAGGACCAGGATTTCAATTCTTTCCCTGGCTCTTCTCCGGTAACTTTATGATATTTAATCTGATTGGCATACCATTTTTCAAAGCTGGCAATATTGATTCGTATCTTTTCGGCAATCCCTTTCGATTCAAAAACATTTTTATGCACCAGCCAGTATCGATCTGTCTTTTTTAGTGTTAGTGTTTTTTCTTATATCATATCTCAAATCCAGAAAAAAATTTAGGATGTCGATGCAGACAATATCTGCCTGATCAACACCCTGTTTTTTACTATTCCAAGTTATCGAGCCAGTCATCGAAACTCTTCTTAGAGATGCGATACTTCCCGCCATCCAACTGGATCCACCGGAATTCCTTTTTCTTCAAAAGGTTATAAATAGTAGGTCTGCTGACTCCTAAGATTTCCTGTAACTCTTGAACTGTATAACATCTTTTTTCTGGCATTTCTTTATCCTCTTTTCTTTGAAATATGAAAGAAAAATTATCCCTTCATATAACGAAACGCTCAGAGCATGTTTTACAGTGGTCAAAAGCAAATTTTTTTACTTTTTTTTTTACGAGTCTTCTTGCGAGTTTTTTTAATGCAACTCGTAACATTAGATTTTTACATTTTTCATGAAATTAAGTAAAGAAAAAGAGCATATGGAATTGAATCCATACACTCTATGATTACTGGAACTTTATTTCATTTTTAATTCAACAAACTTGAAATTGTCACTCTACGATTTCATAGCCTGAGTCTTTAAGAATATCCAGAGCCTTTTGATAATTTTCCTTTTTTATCAAAACATAGTCCGTGTTATAGGTTGAAATCGCAAAAATCGAAATACTGTTTTCTGCCAGAATCTTAGCAATTTTAGATAGTATTCCAATCAAAGAAAAATCCAATATCCCCTGAATACGAAAACCTTTCCAGCCATCATCACGTTGAATGACATTTGGCGGGACATCACTGGTAATGCATACCAAAGATTTTTCCTCATCTGTTTTCCCAATGAAACTATATTCTGCATCTATGTTTACAAGTGAATAATCCATCACTTTGCATACTGAAAAATCTTGATGGATCTTTTTTATTTCCATAATGCTTATCCTCCGAAAATTCCTATTTTTCCAGTCCTGAAAAATAGGAATTTATCGCAATATTTCATTCTTGGATTATACTCGCTTATAGATAATTGGTTCATCATATCCAAAAGTTTTCTTTCCATTAACTTCCATGCTTTCAGATACCTCCAGACAACTATCAGAAAACTTTTCCCAAAGCTTAAATGTCATTACCGGTGAAAACTGGCTTGTACTGCCTCCTTCCCAGATTCCATCTTTCTCATGATAGAGCGCCGGAGTGAATTTTTCAGATTTTTTCAATTCAGTGTAGTCAACATTTTTCATAGAATCATATGAAAACGTACTTTTATCTTCTCCTTCTGGTATTTCATAAGAATACAACACAATTCCGTCTTCTTTCTCTGTAATAAGGAAAAGATGTGGGGAAGCATGGCGTTTACCATTTGTCTCATAGTAGCTTTCTTCAACAACAAATTTACCATTAAAATCTTTAGGAAGGTTTAAAATTTTCTCATTACAGATTGTATTAATGTGTTCTGCATAAGGATATGTTTTCCCTTCTCTCTGCATATTATCAAACTGCTCTTTGTTATTAAAGTGTCCCGTCATCATATTAATAAAATTATCGAGCTTCATCATGCTTTTTACCTCCAAATTCCGATTTCTATTTTTGTTTCCATAGCATGGTGTATTCTTTTTCACCAGTAGCTTCATCCAAACCTTCACATTGAACAATGAACCCTTCTCTTTGGTAAAAAGAAATTGCTCTGGCATTCTTCTGGTATACATTTAATTGTAATCTAACTTTTTTATCCTTAATATAATCCAATAAAAGCTTACCTATGCCACATGACTGCATCTCATCAGAGACAAAAATACCTTCGATATATTCATCATTTAATCCTACAAATCCTTGTATCATTTTATCCACTTCAAACACATAAACTTCGGATTGTGACATCATTTCTTTCACTAATTCATAATTACTTTTCCAGTATTGATTGGAAATAAAATAATGTGCTTTCAGATTTGTCTTTAACCATATGTCAGCAACTCTATCGATATCTCCGTTCAACATCTTTCTAATCATAACAAATATTCTCCACAACTACGTCCTTTACGCTTTTCTCTTTTTTCCATTCTAACATAAGCTTATCTTTATTCATCAATTTTTTGATATTTTTTCTTTTCCCCCACTGTAAAACAGCCTCTGAGCGTTTCGTTATGTAGAGGGGTACACAGCACTATTTCTAATATCAGAAGGGACAGCCGATATTGAAATACGTGGACTCCCGGTGGGAGGAATAGTCTCAGCGGAAGGAGGAGTATGAGAACAAAAAACAAAGATAAAGAACTGAATCACAGACATTTTATAGGATTACGTCTTACCGATGTCGAACTGGATTTATTAGACCAAGGCGCTGCTTGTTTATCTATTAGCCGATCAGAATATCTGAGAAAACTCCTGCTTGAAAAGCAAATCAATCATCAGATTGAAGTTGTTGCAGACATGAATGATCTCAGAAAACTAGTCAGTGAATATGGAAAGATCGGATATGTATTTATAAATATGACTTACAGAGATGTGAAAATGCACAAAAAATAAGAAGGGGATTTATGTGTTATGACGAAAAAATAAAAAGGGTATAGACAAAAACAGGTAATAATGGTAGTATAATAAAACGTTTGTTATTACGTAATGGTAAGCAAGACTGTTTATTATACAAGGGGATTTTGTATTATGAGCAGTCTTTTTTATACTTTAATGCGTTTGATCTCAGTAGATATCGGCAGGTGATGGATATTACGTAGAAATGGCTTATTACATTATTAATGGAATAGTTATTAAAGCTTGTTTAAAGGTGAGGGTAACCGTGAAAATAGTCAGAGTATTGAATACAAATGCAGTTGTTAGTATTGATCAGGAAGGACGAGAACTGATCATAACAGGAGCTGGAATCGGGTTCAAGAAAAAGAAGGGTGAAAATCTGGATGAAGCACTGGCAGATAAAACCTATTATCTAGAAAGTGTCGATGACAGCCGGAGATTACAGGAAGTAGTAAAAGAAATCTCAGAAGAATATCTGGAAATTGCAAGCCGGGTTGTAAAGACTGCGAGAGAAGAAGGACTGAAAGTCAGGGATTCCTTGTACATGACGCTTACAGATCATATTAATTCTGCAGTTGACAGATATCGTGAGAATATAGCATTAAAAAATATGATGAAGCTTGAGATTCGCAAATTTTATCCACAAGAATATGAAATCGGATTAAAGGCGGTAAAATGGATACAGGAGCAAAACGATGAGAATCTGGGAGTAGACGAAGCCGCATTTATAGCAATGCACATTATTTCGGCAGAACTTGGAAATGGAAGTGATGTAGATTTCAATAAGATAACGGAACTGATCAATGCAGTTCTTCAAATCGTAAGAATATATTTTAAGATAGAATTTGATGAGAAGTCGATATCATATGAACGTTTCCTGACACATTTGAAATTTTTTGCAGCTAGAGTATTTGACAATACAATCTATCAGGATAGTATGCAGGAGATTTACAAAGTATTGATTGAACAGAATGAATATGTTTATTCAGGAGTCAGAAAGATTGTAGAATATATTGAAAAACAGTATTCTTGCAAATTGACAATAGATGAAAGATTATATTTATTAATACACATCAAAAGAATATTGGACGAACAATCGGAATAGATTGCAGGTTTGTTATTATTTAGTTAAGCAAGACCTGACTTAAAAGAAAGCAACGATCCCGGGAATCGTATGCTCTTTTAGGTCAGGTCTTTGTTATGTATAAAAAGTGAAAAATAAATGGAGGTAAAAAAATGAATTACGAAAGTACAGCAAAAAAGATTCTCCAGAGAGTCGGAGGAAAAGAGAATGTAATCAGTCTTGTACATTGTATGACGAGACTGCGCTTCACATTAAAAGATGAATCCTTGGTAGATGATGAAGCAGTGAAAAAGACAAAGGGTGTTATGGGAGTGATGAAAAAAGCTGGTCAGTACCAGATTATTATTGGTAATGATGTGGCAAATGTCTATGCAGAGCTTAATAAGCTTGGAAATTTTTCAAATGAAGCATCGAAAAAAGCACCTGAAAAACAGGAAAAACAAAGTGTATTCTCAATGTTAATGGATACAATCTCAGGTATTATGGCACCGGTAATTCCGGCAATTATCGGAGCAGCAATGATCAAAGTGCTACTTACACTTCTGCCTATGATTGGTGTACTGAGTACAGAAGGTAATACCTATAATTTGTTAAGCGTTATGGGTGATGGGGCATTCTTCTTTATGCCGGTCCTGATTGCGATGTCAGCATCAAAGAAGTTTGGAACAAATATGTATTATGCGGCTAGTATTGCATTGATCATGTTACATCCGAACTTTATTTCACTGATGAGTAATGCGAATAATGCGGGAGAGACGATAAAGTTCCTAAAATTTATTCCTGTAACATATGCAAACTATTCTTATTCAGTTATTCCAATTATTTTGGCAGTATGGTCGCTGAAATATGTCGAGCGTCTAGTAGATAAGATTACACCGGTAGTAACCAAGAACTTCTTAAAACCGATGTTGGTAGTGCTGATCGAAGCACCTATTGCATTGATTATTCTTGGACCTTTAGGTGCAATCTGTGGTAACGTATTATCAACAGTTGTTTATACAATTCATGATAAACTTGGATTTATTGCGATCGGTCTTGTGGCGGGTGTATATCCTTTCGTTGTTATGGCAGGTATGCATCATGCATTTACACCAATCAAACTGGGAATGATTGCTTCCACAGGATTTGAAAACTTTATCTGTATCGGAGAACTTTGCTCTAACATGGCACAGGGTGCTGCATCGCTTGCAGTAGCAGTAAAGAGTAAGAACAAAGATTTTAAACAGATTGCCGGATCTTCTGCATTTTCTGCATTATTTGCAGGAATTACAGAGCCAGCTCTGTATGGTGTAACATTACGTTTGAAACGTCCGATGTTAGGAGCATGTATCGGTGCTGCTGCAGGTGGATTATTTGGTGGATTTTTCCAGATGAAATGTTTTGGTATTGCGACACCTGCGATCGTAACAATCGTTCAGTATGTAGAAAAAGGGAAACCGCAGAGTCTGTTATTTGCAGCACTTACGATTCTCCTTACAGTAGTGGTTGCATTCATTGCGACAATGATCATTGGATTTGAAGATGTAGTAGATGAAAATGATGATGAATTAGACATGCTGGAAACAGAAAGCAAAAAAGAAGTAAAAGTAATGGAGAATGCGATTGATATTGCAAGTCCGGCAGAAGGAAAAGTAATTTCACTGTCAGAAGTTGCAGATGCAACATTTGCACAGGAAATTCTTGGAAAAGGTGCGGCAATCGTTCCGGAAAAAGGAGTGATCTATGCACCATTTGATGGAAAAGTAGATGTGATGTTTGAAACGGGACATGCAGTAGGTCTTGTAGGAGAGAATGGGGTAGAACTTCTGGTACACATCGGAATCGATACCGTAAATCTGGAAGGAAAATATTTCTCACCGAAGAAAGCAGCAGGAGATGTTGTGAAAAAGGGTGATGTGTTGATCGAATTTGATATTGAAAAAATAAAAGAGGCTGGATATGATGTAACAACGCCGGTGATCGTTTCAAACACAGATCAGTATGCAATAGTTGAAAAAACAGCAACAGGAGAAGTAACAAAAGAAAGTAACCTTATCAAAGTTCAGTAAAGGAAAGGAATATGGATATGGAAGAAATGAAAGTGACAAGATTTCCAAAAGACTTTCTATGGGGAAGCGCTTCAGCGGCTTATCAGATTGAAGGTGGATGGAAAGAAGATGGAAAAGGTGTGACAAACTGGGATACATTTGTACGTATCCCAGGGAAAACATATAAAGCAACGACCGGTGATGTAGCGGTAGATCATTATCACCACTATAAAGAGGATATTGCATTAATGGCAGAGATGGGATTAAAAACATACCGGTTTTCTGTCTCCTGGGCCCGTATTTATCCGGAAGGAAGAGGTACGGTCAATGAAAAAGGACTTGCATTTTATCAGGATATTATTGATGAATGCTTGAAATATGGAATTGAGCCGATGGTGACAATTTTCCACTGGGATCTTCCGCAGGCACTGGTGGATCTGTATGGTGGATGGGAAAGCCCGAATATTATAGAGGATTATGTGAGATATGCGAGAACCTTATTTGAGCATTATGGAGACAAGGTAAAATATTGGATTACCTTAAACGAACAGAATATCTTTACATCTCTTGGATGGCTGACAGCACAGCATCCGCCGGGAAAATTTGATGCTCAGAAGACATTTTATCAGGTAAACCACCATGCATTTATGGCACACGCGAAAGCAGTACTTGCATATCGCGAAATGGGAGGAAAAGGTGAGATTGGTGCAAGTTTTGCTTATACACCATCTTATGCTATTGACTGCAAACCGATAAATGCAATGGCGAAACGAGACTATGATGAGTTGAAAAACTTCTGGTGGATGGATGTATATGCATACGGAAGATATCCAAAAGCTGCGATGGCATATCTGAAGAAAAAGGGATATGCACCGGAAATAGCAGATGGAGATATGGATATACTGAAAAAAGCAGCATCAGAGATTACATTTATGGGTGTAAATTATTATCAGAGTTGTGTATGTGAATATAATCCAATGGATGGAGTAACACCATACGGTACAATGAATACGACAGGGGTAAAAGGTTCTGCACAAGAACTTGGTATGCAGGGAATCTATAAAAATCCAGCAAATCCATATCTAATGACAACCGACTGGGACTGGACGATTGATCCGATGGGGCTCAGGTTTTGCTGTCGTGAGATTACAAGCCGCTATGGTCTTCCAATCGTGATTTCCGAAAATGGTCTAGGAGCATTTGATAAAAAGACAGAAGGAAACCAGATTCATGATGAATACAGGATTCATTATCTGAAAGAACATTTAAAAGAACTGGGAAAAGCAATTGAAGAAGGTTGCGAAATTTGGGCTTATTGTACATGGTCATTTACAGACCTTCTGAGCTGGCTGAATGGTTATCAGAAACGTTATGGTTTCGTCTATGTAGATCGGGATGAAGAAGACGGCGGAACACTGAATCGTTATAAAAAAGATAGTTTTTACTGGTATCAGGATGTTATAAAAACTGATGGTGAGAACTTATATAAGTAAAAAACTAGTTCTGCTCGTCTTACTATTTTAATTATAATTGCAATCAAAAATCGTTGTTCATTTTGTCGCTAAAGTTTAAGAATTACACCTATAAAATGCGAGAAATCTTGTCCATATTGTGGATATAAAATAGAGTAAGTGGTAAAGAAAAATTCAGTTTTATTGTTTTCTTATTAAGATTTGTAAAAACTAAATATAGAATGATCGACGAAGATAGATAAAATAAATACACTCCTATGATTTCAATTTTGAAGTCATAGGGGTATTTTTTGTGCAGAAAAATAAAAAATTTCTTTTTTCACCCTGTATTTTCCCTTCTGAGCCTTTCGTTATGTGAAGGCAAAAAAATAAAATTCATTTTTTATTTGTAAAAAGCCCTCTCTACGTTCTGATATATGAGGAACAAATTATAGTTGTCTTAAAAGAATCGGACCTGATTCAAGAACGAAGAAAAAACGAAAAGAGAAAGGAGAAATTCTCTTTTGCGTTGGACGACGTTTGTAAGGACTGTCCTCTGATATCTTCGAAATGATTTCTGCAACATCATCCATTTCCGGAACTTCTTTTTGTTTCATAATTGCTGTTGCCATTTATTCTTCACTTCCTGTCTTTTTTAGTGTTAGTGTTTTTTCTTATATCATATCTCAAATCCAGATAAAAATTTAGGATGTCGATTGCAGACAAAATCTGCCTGATCAACACCCTGTTTTTTACTGTTCCAAGTTATCGAGCCAGTCATCGAAACTCTTCTTAGAGATGCGATACTTTCCGCCATCCAACTGGATCCTCCGGAATTCCTTTTTCTTTAAAAGGTTATAAATAGTAGGTCTGCTGACTCCTAAGATTTCCTGTAACTCTTGAACTGTATAACATCTTTTTTCTGACATTTCTTTATCCTCTTTCCTTTGAAATATGAAAGAAAAATTATCCCTTCATATAACGAAACGCTCAGAGCATGTTTTACAGTGGTCAAAAGCAAATTTTTTTACTTTTTTTCTTACGAGTTTTCTTGCGAGTTTTTTTAATGCAACTCGTAAGAAACTCGTAACATTGGATTTTTACATTTTTCATTCAACAAACTTTTGTTTATTTCGTTCTTAAGTTCATCTTTATTCTCGTATGTTCTCACTATCGGAATCGTACTCTGTCTGTTCTACATAATCTGCGGAACAGTCTCGTTTGTACGGATAAAAAAATAAACTGAGCCACGGCTGTTCCAACATGAAATCAGCCGTGGCCTTATTTATATCATTTCACTCTTTTTTGAAATAGAACAACACCACAGCAACAACTCAAATCGACTTAAAATTCCAGACTATTCGCATTCAGCAAGAAATACTTCATTCCCATGATGACAAAACCTTCATCATTTCTCCAAGGCTTTTTGCTGCCATTTACAATGACGATCTTCTTGAAAGAGTCCGGGATATTACGCAGAGAATTGAACTCCTGCGTCTGTTTTTCTTCCGAAGTCATGTCATATGCAACCTGGATATAGTATCTCTGGTTTCCTTGATTCACCACAAAGTCAACCTCCAACTGCTTGCGAACACGTTTGCCCTCTTTATCCTTATCGAAGATATCCACGACACCCACATCAACATTGTAGCCACGGATCAGCAGCTCGTTATAAACAATGTTCTCCATGATATGAGTAGGCTCCTGCTGTCTGAAATTCAGACGTGCATTTCTCAGTCCCAGATCAGTAAAGTAGTATTTCAGATTTGCACCGATATACTTTCTTCCCTTAATATCGTATCGGCTTGCCTTGGAAATCAAAAAGGCATCTGTCAAATGGTTGATATGCTTGGAGATGGTTTTATTAGCATAAGTCATCTGGCGCTCACTGGCAAAGGTATTGGCAATCTTTGAAGGGTTGGTCGGTGCGCCGATTGCAGATGCAAGCACATCAACCAGAATCCCAATCTCATCCACGTTCTGAATCTTATTTCTTTCAATAACATCCTTCAGATAGACATTTGCAAAGATGTTCTTCAGATAGTCCGCTTTCTGTCGTTCACTCTGGAAACTTACGATCTGCGGCAATCCTCCGTAGATCATATAGTCATCCCAGGCATCATCATAATCGCCGTCATAGACAGAATAAAACTCTGCAAAGGAGAGAGGGTAGATTCTAATCTCATCACCTCTGCCACGGAATTCGGTCACAATGTCGCTGGACAGGAACTTGGAATTACTTCCGGTGACATACACATCAATATTGCTCATGCGGAGCAGGCTGTTCAGCACTTCCTCAAATCGTGGCATGAACTGCACTTCATCCAAAAGGAGATAATACTTCCCGTCGTCTTTCATGGCATCCTTGATGTACTTGAAGCATACCTTGGGATCTCTTAATTCCTCGTTCTCAATACCATCCAATGCAATTTCAATAATATGATCAACATCAACGCCGTTCTCCAGTAAGTATCTCTTAAAGATGGTAAACAGCAAAAAGGATTTGCCACATCTACGAATGCCGGTAATCACCTTTATCATTCCATTATCTTTTCGCTCGATCAGCTGCTGTAGGTAAGCGTCTCTTTTAATCTCCATCGTTACACTCCCCATTTCTGTGCATCTGCACACTTTTTAGTAATGAGATTCTATCACAGAACGACCTGAATTTCAATATGTATTCTCATTTTATGTGCATCTACACACTTTTATGTAATGTTGATAAATATATTTTCAGATTTTTTTGATTGCAGTGTCCATAATCGACTACTCCAATCGTTATTATAGGTAGACAACAAAAAGAAGATGGTTCCGATGCTGCGCCCTAATGCTTTTCGGATTCAGTTCAACAAACTGGGAATTTAGCGATTTCTTTTTCCGGTATTCTCTGTCCCACGGATTTCCTCATGATAGAAATAATCTACGATCACCGGATGCCCCTGCGGGACTCTGCCATAAGGCATTTCATTATCCACAAAGGCACAATCATACTTCTTAGCCATTTTCTCAGCTTTTACTTCAAGTGCTTCAAAGTAGCTGCGGTTATGCTTGTTATAGATTTCGTCATAAAGCGGCACAAGGTCAGAATGTTTCTCTGCTATGTAATCCATAATCGTCTTTTTGAAGCCACCCCGAAGATTGAGATTTTCGAGCCAGAACAGATCGCACTGATCCTTTACCCGCTCAAAGATCGCTTCAAAGTCCGTGATACCGGGAAATACCGGGGATACGAAACAGACTGTACGGATCCCTGCTTCATATACCTGCTTCATAGCAGCGATACGACGCTCAATGCTTGAAGCAGAGTCCATATCGTTCTTGAAATTTTCATCCAGTGTGTTGATCGACCATGAAACGGTCACTCGTCCAAGCTTTTTCAGCAGATCAATATCCCGTACCACAAGATCAGACTTTGTGCAGATCAGAATATCTGCGTCACTGCCGATCAGCTGCTCCAGAAGTTTTCTGGTATTCCCGAATTGCTCCTCCTGTGGATTGTAGCCATCTGTCACAGAACCGATGACCACCCGCTGTCCGGCATATTTCTTCGGATTTTTAATTTCCGGCCAATGCTTCACATCAAGGAAAGTGCCCCATTCCTCCTTGTGCCCGGTAAAGCGCTTCATAAAAGAAGCATAGCAATACTTGCAGGCATGTGTACAGCCCACATAGGGATTGACCGAGTAACCGCCTACCGGCAGACTAGACTTAGTCATGATGTTCTTTGTTTCCACCTCACGAATGAGGATTCCATTTATTACTTCTTCCATGATTTCTGTACCTCTAACACTTTATTAAATTCTTCCGGCATTTCCTGAATCATATTTTCATCCCCTATGATAGGGACAAGGTCTTCCTTCATAAACACCGGAATACCGAGCTTATGTGCCTGGTCCGCCAGAGACCATGCCCATTCCGGCTCCGTATGAATCTTCCTGCTCTGAGCTCCGGTCATGGTGCCGACAACGATCCAATTGATTCCGGAAAGGTCAACTGTGCCGGGATCGTCGAATAACGGCTCAAAGGTAACATGGTAATGTTTTGCTCTGACGTTTTTCCGAAGGACGTCGATACGCCACAGTTCTGCTTTCCTCGTCACCGTAGCGCCAAACCATGCGTTTTCCAGATCGGTATCAAAATCCAGCAAATCAGGTCGCTTGGTAAGGAACAGGAACTGATGCTGTGGATTTTCACGGATCTTTTCAAATACCTCGTCTCTCCATTCCGGCTTCCATCCGGAGAGATCGCTCATCCCGGTAAGAAGAAAGTTCTGCGGACGTTTCTTTTCCATCATCTTGAGCTTACCCGGAAAGAATTCAGGGTCAGCGAAATCATCAATCATATGCCAGCGTTTCACGTTGTTGCGGGCATAGCAATATGTACACCCCACTGTGCAGCCGATGACGATATTCATGTTCTGAATCTGATCTTTGATACAAATACTCATGACTTCTGCCACTCCTCAAGATTCTTTCTGATGCGGTCGAGGCATTCCTCAAACCGGGTAATTTCTTCCTCTGAAAAACCTTTGTAGTAAATACTGCCCATCTCATCAGATACAGAATCGTACTCGCCCTTTAAGGCATGTGCTTTCTCAGTCAGAAACAGGAGTGTTTTCCTTTTGTCCGTTTCAGACTGAACACGGCTTATCAGCCCTTGATTTTCCATTCTTTCCAGCATCGTAGTAAGAGATGTTATCGCTAATCCGCATTTAGTCGAGAGTGACCTGATTGAGATACCATCCTCCTGCCACAGCACATAAAGAATACGTCCCTGGGCTCCATTAAACGCATCAATATTCTTTTCACTGAGAATCTTCTCGAAAATCCGGTCTCCAAGCTGTTTTATTTTGGTGACAAGAAATCCTCCATTCATTTCCATACAAAAGCTCCTATATAGTAGTTTATCAAAAACATACTATATAGGAGCTTTATTGTCAAGAGTTTATATGTCTTAATAGGTAAATTCCATTTTTTTCAATTCTCCAAACTGGAATTTGACTTAATATCCATGGTCAACATGCTGCCACTTTCCGCCATCTGTTCTAACTAAAATCCACTTCCAATCACTGTATGTACTATTTGGATTCAAAGACCCGTCTCCACCAGATGAATCAACATCGAATGAAGATAATAAAACAATGACTTCATCTGCATTGTTTCTGTCTGCCCAATCTTTATGATCTTTCGTGCAGTCATCTCCGGCATAGTAAATTTCTGTGAGAGTGCATCCTTTCCAGTCACTCTTAAACTCCTTTTTTATTGTGTCAATAGCGGCTTTAATATCCTCTTCTGAATAGCTCTCAGATTCAACATTATAAGTTTTTACTTCACTGACATCTCCACCACAAGCACTCAAACCAAATAAAAGCATAATACATAGCATTGTACATACGATTTTCTTCATACAAGACCTCCTTAAATCCCGATTGTCGAAACAACTATTACAAAAATCTACTTTTCAATATCATCCTCATATTCTTTTAGTTGTGTGTGCCAATTATTTTTATCCTTATCTGTTATTTGTCTAATTACATGGCACGGATTACCTCCTGCAACAACATGGCTTGGAATGTCTTTTACCACAACTGAACCAGAATCAATGACTACATCACTTCCAATTGTGACACCGGGATTAATTACAACATTTCCACCTATCCAGACATTATCGCCTATTGTTACAGCCTTGGCATATTCCAGTTCCAAGTTGCGTACATCCTTATCAATCGGGTGACCTGCTGTATATATACTTACGTGGGGAGCCAAAAATACATTATCCCCAAACGTAACATAATTTTCATCTAATATAGTCAAATCTGTATTAGCATAAAAATGTTTTCCAAATGATATTCTATCGCCATGATCAAAATAGACCGGAGGCGTTAGTACCATATCCTCAGGAGCTACTTTAAAGCATTTTTTCAATTTTTCAAAAGCACTTTTATCATTCCAGTATTCTGATTCATTAAACTTTTTTGAGCTGCATGAACGTTTTTAAACGAATTATCACCAACTTTATAGGGATTATATAATTTACCCTCCATCATTCTGTTCCATTCCGTTTTATTTATCATATTTAACCTCACAATTCCGCTTTTCTTAATTCTCCAAACTTGAATTTATTCGATTTATATTACTGCTCAAATTTCACCACTACATTAAACGCATGCTCTGAATCAGCGGCTTTGCGTATTGCGTCATTAATATCATCAATCATATACTCATCCGTGACTATTTTCTCAATATCCCATCGTTGACTTTTCATAATATTCATCACATCTGTTACATCATCGGGACGGTATCCACCTGAGCCGATAATCGCTTTTGAAGCGTAGGTAATCGGGAGAAAGTTTATCTTTCGCTCCGCATTATTAACCGCAACCATGACGAAACGGCTGTCAACTTTGCCATACTCGATAAAATCATCAAGAATAGACTCCGCGCCTGCCGCGTCAATCCAAATATCTATATCCGCAGTCGGTCCGTTAATTGAAAAGCCCTCACCGAACAGATCCTTTGCCTTATCCAAAAAGCTCTCGGAAATATTGCAGATTTCAAAACCGAGTTCCTTTGCGATATTCAGCCTGAAATCAGATTTGTCGCAAATCATTACCTGCTCTGCCGCCTACGGTAAAGGGTTCTATCAGCGAAGCGACTCTGTCGCTGATACTGTCGTCAACCATATAGTAGGAGTGATTGAGCTTTGCATTCGGCATCAAAATATACTCTGAAAAACCACCAAGTGTGCACGTTTTCTGTCATCTTTTGCGTTAAGCGGATATGGATAAACTCTGTCACCGACCTTTACGTTGGTAATACTTTTGCCCATAGCAACAACTCTCGACACGGTTTCATGACCGAACTCGCCGCCGACAGTAACCTTGTGACCGGTTCCGGGACCGTTAAGGTAAACGGCTACATCCGTCCCGCAGATTGAGGAGCGGATATTTTTTACGAGAATGTCGTTATCTCCGCACACGGGAGTCGAAATCTCCCTCACTTCAATATTTTCTTTTCCTAAATAAACTGCTGATTTCATAAATAACTCCATCAAATATTTTATATAAATTGAAATTTATCGTCTTGTTCCATTCTTATCAAAATTCTTTTTTAATGCTATTTCTGTTGGAAGAATAGATCCAATTAAAGGAATAAGTTGAACACCACAGATAATTCCTCCTATACTCCCAACACAATCTTCATTTTTTCCAATCACTAAAAGCATGAATATTACTGTTATCGGCAACATAACCATTCCACAGACATACCAGACTTTACCACAATATTTATGAGCAAATTTCCATGTGTCTTTGTTCTTCATAGACATCGAAGTCCGATATCCAAATACTGAATTTATTTCCTTGGGAGCCTTTTTCATAAAATATCTTCCAAAACCAATCATCGTAAATGGAAGAAGCAGATCCATAATCAACATAAAAATCCAAAACCCCATTGTAAACCTCCTTTACTACAACTTCCGAATTTGCACTTCAAATCGATTTCTTCATTCTATCACAACTTCTATTGATCCGCCATCAGTCTTTCGAACCAGGTATGAAATGTTTTATGGTGAAAATGCTTTGTTTGATTTTCGTACTAAAAAATATTTAGCCCGAATCGTAACATCACCAAATCAGCTCATTGAAAAGATACAGATTTTTGATGCAGGTAAAGATGACAGGATAATGGAACTTGTTAAATTACTTGTGACAGATTCTCTTCACGAGAATAATCCTGATAAAGAATTTGATGAACTGCGCTTTGCTGTCGACGACGACGGAACAAATATTCTTATAATCATTAATAAGGGTGAGATCACTGGTGCAGTTGACATTGACAATATGTATGAATTTGCTTCTTCACACTGCACTGATTTCAAAGATATCCGCGATGATGAGGATATTGTTATCAATAGGGAGTGGATCCTTAACAAACTTGCCGAAGCAGAAAACGAATAGTATATTTGGTGGCTACACCCCCAAGCCCCTGTGGAATAAATAACGCCGGTACTGGATATCAAAATCCCGCACCGGCGTTATTTATTAAAATATTTTGTTTTTTAATCTTCAACACTCTCTACTGAAACTTCTTTTTTCTTCCTACTTTTACCAGAAATCATCTTGTGTCCTGTATAAATAGCCATAATCATGCAAAGCAAAGAACTTGCTGCAAAGTACTTATGGCCTTCTTTTGATCCCTTATAACCTGTATAAAAAGTTCCAAGCATTGTAATCAGTGCACCGATAGACCAATATTTATGTGATTTCATTCAGATACCTCCTGCCGTTTTTCTTAATCATATACCTTTTAAAAGATATATACAAACTGAGAATTGTTTATTTCTTTTTTTCGGTTTTAGGGCTGGCAATTCATCATACATTGCATGAAACAAGCCTGTCAAAAATTCCTTATTATCAACCTCATCTACCAACAACATCTCTTTTGCTCCCTCATAGGGTAATTCATACGGAGCTGTCGGCATATAACTAATTGCTGATTTTACTGGTTTAACAAGTAATCTATCATCATAGATACCACCTACAATCTTGCCACGATAATAAATAATAAATTCTCCCATCATAGCTCGATAAGTAATTTCTTCTAACTCAGATAGCTGCCCTAAAATAAACTCTAAGTATTCCTTGCTTGATGCCATATTTCCACCTCAAATTACGATTGAGATTTCACCTGTTTTAAGAGATTTAATAACTGTTATATTTTGTTATTAAATTCTCCGCAAACCCTTGAAAACACTGAATTTATCACTGGTGAGCTTTCCCTTATTGTTTCCCTTGTGTTATATTGTCCCACCAGTGTTTACGAACTCTGATAAGGGCAAATACAAGGGCACAAGATGTCCGGTGGACATCTGCTCTGTGCCGACCGAAGCGGCAGCGGAGACCAAGAAAATCCTATAAAACAGTATAACACAAAATAAAAGTGACATGGTGAACTGATTGAAATGCTTCTGATTTTTGCAACAAATGATTGATTTAACGATAAGGAGATTTGATACGATGAGAACAATATTTGCAGAATACAATCCCAAGCGCAACAGTATTGATGTTTATACCTCTGTTGGCTATATGCTCCGCATTGACTGTTGGGAAGCTGAAAAGGACTTAAAAACCACATCAGGATCAGACTGTGCATTAAACGCACTCGCCATTGATGATCCTCTTGAATATGCAAGATTATATCTTGATGGAAATTTGCAGATGTGGGTAGATGCGGAAGACTCATTAGATATTTTTTAATTTTTAAACAAATACAACAGTTTAAATAACTATTAGCTACAATATTTCCGGAAAATTCATCATAGGTTTGTATAAACGCAAAGAAACGGCGGCTCTGAAAATCAAAGTCGCCGTTCTAAATTGTCTGGTTTTTCTTTTGCCGTCATGCGGCAGATAATCAATTCATTCTATTTTGAACTTCTTTTATGCTACCTGATGGGATAAAGTTGGCTGGGTAATTTCAAATCTTTCCAAAAGTTTACACCCGCACTTTTCTCCATCCGACAGCATCTGTACAATTTCCAGCCTGTTCTCATCGCCCAAAGAGCTACATGTGGGTGTATCGCTCCGGACATCTGTATAAAGACAAACAGATTGTCCTGTACGATTACCACAAAACTCGCAACAGTTCCCATCCAAGGGAATTCCTGAAGAACTATTCCGGCATCTGTGTGACGGATGGATATCAGGTCTACCACAAAGTGGAAAAGGAACAAGAGGATCTGCGAATCGCAGGCTGCTGGGTTCATGCCAGAAGAAAGTTTGACGAGGCGCTGAACGTTGTTCCAAAAGAACAGCGCAAGAAGTCCAACGCCTATCTGGTAATGAAACAGATCCAGGCAATCTACCGCGAAGAGGGGAAACTACAAGAACTCCCACCTGATGAGAGACTTATGCAGCGACAACTGGTTATAAAACCATTGGTTGATGCCTTATTTGTGTACCTCAAAAAAATGGAACCAACCGTTCCCTCCAGCGGACAGCTTCGAAAGGCATACACATATATCTTGAATCAGGAGAAATACCTCCGGGTATTTCTGGAAGATGGCGAAGTTCCAATCGACAATAACGCATCAGAACGTGCTATCCGAGGGTTCTGCATTGGCAAAAAGAACTGGCAGATGATCGACACCATCAATGGTGCCCATTCATCCGCAATCATCTACAGCATTGCGGAAACAGCAAAGGCAAACAACCTAAAACCGTATGATTACTTCGTATATCTCTTAGAAGAGATTCCGAAACATATGGATGATACCGACCGGTCCTTTCTGGATGATCTGTTACCGTGGTCACCAAATCTGCCGGACGGGATTCGAAAGAACTGATAACCAGGGCTGCCGCAAGGCAGCTTTTAATTTTTCAAGGTACTCGCTATTGAGCGTTTACGTTTTAATGTACAAGCTATTTACCGATTACGAATTAGTCTATCTGATATAGAATAATTAGCATATAAAAACAGGTTGCCAGCATCGCCTGTTGACAGCCTGTTACCATGTGCAAAAATAATTGTAACTAAACATATCTATACATCTATGCCACTATTCTTCAATTTCTATGCTAATTCCATTAATCCAGATGGAGAATACACAAAAAAATTTACACTACCCCGTCTCAACATTATATCTATATATTCATATTTCTAATACAAGTTTCTATTGATTTCCTTTAACTCTTCTAGACTCAACGGAACATAACTTGTAGCAAGTGGCACCTGAAGTTCTCTATACACTTCTTCTGCAAATTCATCAATCTCCTCTTTTTTCATACCATACTCACTCAAGCGTTTCACTGGCCATATTTTATTTAATAACTCCGCTAGCTCAGGTAAGCTTTGCTCCGTTTTACATCCCAATTTTGAACTAATAATATCATATAAAACTGCAATTTTTCCATTTGGTTCTTTATCAAAATATTTTTCTAAAACACCACAAAAAAACTGATAATTACTTTCTCCATGAGCCAGATGATATCTACCACTTAATGGATATGCTAGACAGTGTACTGCTCCACAACCTGCGTTTCCAAAGGATATACCCGCATAATTACTGGCAAGTAAGATATCCCTTTCCACTTCATTTAGTACCTCTTTACCTTCTTCAGCAAGTCTTTTATATGCTTCCAGTATAAGTTCTATTGCCTTTGTTGCAAACAACTCTGTATATGGCGTTGCAATCGGTGATAAGAACGATTCAACTGCATGAATCAGTGCATCAATAGAACTAAATGCAAAAAATCTATATGGTAAAGTTGATATTAATTCTGGTATGAGTACTGCTGAATTTGCAAAAAACTGATCATATGCCATTCTGACCTTTGTCTTTTTTTCAATGGATGCAATGATTGCCGAACGGGTTACTTCACTTCCTGTACCACAAGTAGTTGTAACAATAACCAACTCTTTTTCTCTTACGATCTTAGAAGGATCATCAAATATCTCTTGCATACAGCCAAATGGTTTTAACGCCAAAACTTTAGATATATCTATAACAGTTCCACCACCCACGCCAATAACACGGTCATATTCAATTCCTTCTATTTTCTTCTTGATTGCATCAACCATTACATCTGTAGGTTCACCACTTCCAAACTCATTCTGAAAAACAAAATGACATTGCAGATCTAATTTTTTCATAAAAGTCTCGTATACAAAACTTTCAGTAACTAATAAATCTCTATCACACAATGAAAATTTTTCTGCAAACTCCACAAAACTTTCACATTCACATATATCTGGAACAATTCTAAATTTTCTCATATATAATTTTTCTCCTTTTCTCCAAAAAACATCAAGATTTCATTTGTTCCTGAATAAAACTACATACTTTATCAAATGAGTTCATAGTTTTGTATTTACGATTCCACTCACTTGAAGTAAAAATCTTTATTAAATCTTCAAGAATACTTATAAATTCCGCTTTTTTATCCGGAGACACCGCTAATAAAAAAACGATATTGACCGGATTGGTCCCCCATTTAACCGGATGCTTTAATAATCCTATTGCTATAACTGTTCTTTTTGCATTCATTTTAAATCCATGGGGTATTGCAATATTCGAGAACGAAGTATAAGAAGCTTCTTCTCTAGACAGAACACTTTCGATATAATCCTCTGTCTCTACTCTGGCATCTACCAACAAGCTGCAGAGTTTCTTAATAATCGTTTCTCTATCTAAATCTTTTCCCTCAAAAACAAACGTCATTTCTTCAGAGATAATATTAGAAAGTGAAATATGGTTATTCTTTCCTCGTTCATACTCTGCTAATCTAAGGCAATTTTGAATTTTATCCAAGTCTCCTTGGTTCATAAAAACTGAAACAGTCTGCAAAATTTTGTACTCTTTTCTATTCAAGTCAGATGTCGATAATACAATATCATATTCCTCATTATTTAATTCCATCTCATCTGAAAATACATGTATATATTTTACAGCACTTCCGAAAGATTGTTCAATTTTCTTGACCATATTTTCATTTACGCAATAATAATTAGGGTTAACTATAGCTATGCTGTATTTATTAGATTCCGTATTCTCCAATGCCGCGCCAATATGAATCGCAATATAAGAGATTTCATGTTCATTTAATTCCAAAAACGGCCAGCGTTCGATAATTTTTTTCGACATAAACACAGCCAGCTCGAAGATAGCAGGATAACTTTCCTTAATACTCTTATACAAAGAATTTCTAGAATTTTTCCTTCTTTTCACTATCAATTCATTTAAATGAAGAGAAAAACGTTTAATAAAATCATCATTTTTTAGATCAATGAAGAAGTTATCATAAATATGTAAACACAGCTCTTTGACGAAAGTTAATATTTCTGGTTTGATCAGTTCATTAACATCATTAATGGTAATATTATGATAAGAAGCATCCCTAGTATATAGAGATATAATTGAGTAAAATGGTAGCATTTCCATTTCACTGATACTTATATTTAACAATTTTTCAATCTTCTCTACGATTCGCATTGTTACAGTAAAATGATTACTATCTTTTTTAATCTTCCTATAACTTACAACATCCTCATATTCCAAATCACTAACCGTATGCTTAGTTCTTTCAAATATAATGCAAAAATGTAATATAATACTTAATAGGTTATAGTCAGATGTTGATAAGTCACATTTTGCCAATTCTTCTATAATGATTTTTCGCAACTCCAAAACCTTATAATTTGGAAATGTATCCGAAATAATATTTAGACTTAACAGTCCTTCTTTCGCTTCATTATAAACAACATCACTTATCAACTTTCTTATCCTATTTTCTTTGCCTTCAATACTTATAAAATCGTTATTTTTTACCAAAGAAAGATCGTATTTTCTTAAAATTTTTCGAACAGAATTTAAATCTGAATTAAGCGTTGAATCACTGATAAACAATTCTTCAGCCAAGCTATACATATCAATTGACTTATTTGCAAATACTAACCTCTTAACAATAAAATCATGTCGTTTTAAATCATTGTAATCCTCTATGGAATTGCCATCGTTTATTTTTTGTTTTGCTATATCAATATATTTATACGGAATACAATAACCTTTTTTAGAAGACACTATAATCTGGGTTTCGGCATTAATTTCTTTAACCCTACTCCTCAATGTTCTGAGCGAGACATTCAAAAATCTAAGTATCTGTTCTGACGAAACCCAATTATTCTCTTTTAACAAATATTCAATAATGTCTCGCTCTACTTTTTTCATAAAATTACTCTCCAATTACACACATATGTACTTTGCGGGAACGTGAACGACAATAATCAAAATCCACAAAATATATATCGCCACATCTGCCTTTTTTTATTTCTCCTTCTTCAATTACAAATGTCTGACTCGCACCAAGCATTGTTGCTTTCAAATGCGCCGGTCCATTTAATGCAATTCCCGGATCAGCAATGAACAACTCATTCGTGGAAGCACGTTTAAGATGTGCTGGTCCTGGATAACGATAGTATACCCCATCGCTTTCCTGATTAGGATAGATTTTTTCTAATCCTTTGTTTAAATCCACCTGAAGATATTCATCACCTTTGATATCAAAATCATGAACCATTTCTTCAAAGAAAACAGAACATGTTGTATGCTCTGACTGTACTGTCACAATTCCTGTTTTTACGTTATTTTCTTCAACAAACTTCTCAACATCTTTGGTAATATTAAAATAAGTTATTTTTTTCCCTTTTGTTTGCAATTCCAATTGCTTTGTCTTAATAATCATCTCTAATCTCCATTATAAACTTTTGTACCAAATTCGTCTCTAGCTCTTATAACACCTTCAAGTAATTCCTTGATTTTCGTCTTTGGATCTTCAGCTAGAAAGATTCCTGAACTGGCCCCTGATCCTTCCGAACCATTTTTAATTGCATTATACTGATCATCTGCAGTTCTGTTCCCCGCTCCCTGTATAACAATAATATTCGGATTGATTTGTTTGATTGCTTCTCTTGTAGCATGCATATACTCCGCATCAGACGTTTTCCCTGTACCGATTAATTTCGTCTGCTCACATACAATTATTGTTGGTTCTAATATAGCAACCATTTTAGCTTCTTCAACAGAATCTACGAGAATAATTGTATTAAGTCCCAACTCTTTTGCTCTTGAAACAGCCTTGACCAACTGTCTTAAAGTCATTGGACGTTCTTCATGGTTAAGAAATACGCCATCAACTCCGACATTGGCTAAAGATTCTGGTAGCACATGTCCCATCCCCCTTCCTACGTCAGTTGGATCCATTCCTTGTGCATTTACAATAAGATTTTTTGTTTCCTGAGCAATTCTTGCCAGATCAACGTAAGGTGCACTTAACATAATTGTCATATCATATTCTTCAGCTAATTGATCCGCATATTTTGCCAGGTCAAGCAGCCTGTCTCCATACATATAGGATTTCGAATTGATACCAAATATCGGAGTCTTTAATACTTTTTTCTTCTTCATCTTTTCCCCCTATTTACCAAACAAATTATAATAATGGCGAAGAACCTTTTTAAGTCCCTCATCACCATCAGCCACCATATCAATAAAGTTTTCAGCTTTGGATGCTTTCAGTTCTTTATAGCCGCCAGTCACTATATCAGTAAATAAGTTTATTTTACTAATGCCAAGTTCTGCACATTTTTTCAGATTTGCATCTCCACTAGAGGAACTTCCATGCAAGACTAACGGAATATCCATTGCCTCTTTAAGCTCTTCCAACCTTTTAAAATTTAATTTTGGAGTTCCTCCAGTATATATGCCATGTGCTGTTCCGATTGAGACAGCCACAGAATTAATACCAGTTGCTTCAACAAAATCAATACATTCTTTTACATCTGTGTAAATAGAATCGTTTTCTTCTTCATTTTCATAATTTTGTCCCGAACCGACATGTCCAATTTCAGCTTCTACGGAGACATTTTTTCCTTTGGCATAATCAACAATCTCTTTTGTTTTTTTTACATTCACATCATATGAATCATTAGATCCATCGATCATTACGGATGTGAATCCTAGATCAATAGCCTTTTTTATAAAATCCAGATTATATCCATGATCTATATGCAGACATACAGGAACTTTTGCTTTCTCTGCATAATATCTTCCTATTACTGCAGCATCTTCTAATGTAAGAAAATTTGTTTTAAAATTGCCACTATAGGCTATTATAATAGGTTTGTTGAATTCTTCTGCCACTTCAATATACGCTTTCAAACTGTTCTGACTAAAAAAATCAGGGGATGGTATCGCGTATGTAGACAAACTTGCCTGTCTTAGAATTTCGTTTGAATTAACTAACATTTCTCAACCTCCTCGTACAACATGTTTTATTTCTTATAGTCAGATGCTTCTGCACTCACAAATTCCTGAGTTGTAAAATTATCTTTTCCAGCGATATATTTTCGATTCCAAATGATCAATACAGCAACAATAGCAATGGAAATACATGCTCCTGGAATTGTACCTAGCTTAAAGAGAAAATATGTTAAAAATTCAAATACATTTGCTGACATACTTGTAATACCACCAGCGCCTTCAGGAACAGCTGTTCCTGCATTTAATGCATGTTCTGTAATCAATGGTGCAAAGTAACTACCGAGATACATACAGAATGTTAAGATAACTGTCTGTGAAACCAATGTTCTAAAGAACTTGCCTTTATGAATAGGTGTAGCCATTACACCGAAATAAGCCAGTGTTGCTAATCCTGCCATTGGAATTAATTTATTACCCGGTAAAAGCGCTAATACTAACAAAATAGGAATTGACAACAGACCAACTGCCAATGTTGTAGGATGTCCAATAATAATTGCTGAATCCATACCTATATAGAACTGCTGACCTTTGTACTTTTTACCCATGAATTCTTTAGCTGCTGCGCTAATCGGTGTAAGACCTTCCATTAATATACTAGCCATTCTAGGTAAGATGAACATTAATGCTGCCATATACATGCCAACTTCAAGCGCTCCCTTGAGATTGTATCCCCCTAAAAGTGCTAAAAAAGTACCGATAGCCAATCCTACATAAATTGGATCGTTAATCGTCTGTAACACCTTATTGTTATTAATCTTCGCAGCCCAGTCTGTACTTTCTTTTTCTTTATTTCTTGAAAAGATACTTGAAAAGATATTAAATACTTTTTCCACCAAAAGACAAATCAGAACACTTCCTGCTGCAGAACCTTGTGGAATAGAAATTCCTGGTATTCCAAAGAACTCTTGAACAAGTTCTGCTGTTCTGTCTGCGATTACCAAACAAGCTACAATATAAACTGTTGCTGCAAGGAAACTTGCTACAAGACTACCTGTAAGTAGATAAACCAATGAACCTGCCAAAGCATATTTCCAATAATTCCAGATATCAATGTTAAGTGTTTTTGTACCTTTTAGAGCCAAAACAATAACATTTATCAAAAGTGTAAATGGGATAATAAATGCTCCTACTACTGTTGAATAAGCAATACCAGATACTGCAGTCCACCCTACGTCAACATAAGTTAACTTCAGACCAAATTTTTCTACCATAACATTGATAATTGGTCCTACATATGTTGTAACCAGTGACATTGTAAGTGTCAAACCTGTAAGTCCAATTCCCACTGTAATGCCTGACTTTAAAGCTTTAGAAAACGGCACCCTGATAATTAATGCAATGATTGTAATCATCATAGGTATCATAAGAGTCTTTCCTAAACCTGAAATTGCTGTAAAAAATCCAATAATAAATTCCATATTACCTCTTCCTTTCTTCTCTTACAAATTTAATATCTCAAGAATTTTTTGTGATACTTGCTCTTCACCAATAGATGTCAGGTAAGGCATCCCATTAACTTTCGGAATCGGAAGTTCTCTACATATTTGAATTGAACTAACCACCAAGTCCGCTTGATTCAAGTAAGTATCAAGTGTGTGAATACTCGTCTGGATAATATTACACTGAATATGATTTTTCTCTAATAATTCTTTGACCTTTGTACTGATAATCGTAGATGTTGCCACCCCTGAACCGCATGCGATAATAATAGTTTTCATATAATACCTTCCTCTCTTAGTTATTCTTGATCAATTAATGCCATTTGCTAAGAAACAATCCATCAACTCTTGTTTCGTCTCAATGACATTAAACTGATTCATAATATTTTCACATTGCCATACTTTTGTAAGACTAGAAATAGTATCCACATGAATTGAAACATCGCTAATGATTAAAAAAAATACAATTTTTACTTCTATTTCTTGACTGTTCTCGTCCATCCTTTTAAATTTGATCGGTCGTTTCAACTTACAAATTACTAATGCATTTTTCTGTACATAACATGCATCCACATGAGGTAATGCAATATTATTATTTCCCATTTGAAGACCTGTAGGATAGTTTCTTTCTCTTTTTTTAACTTCAGCCAGGAATTCTTTTTTTACATATCCTTCACTATATAACAATCCATATACTTCTTCGAATAATGCGTCGCTATTTCCAGCATTTGATATCAAAAAAAAGCCATTTTTCACAAGTTCTAATAGTTTCATAGTTATCCTCCTTTATTCTTATTTTCCCACAGACATTTTCACTTTTCAAATTTTAATTTGCACAGTAAGTGTGCAAATTAAACGCCACCGCTTTTGAATTGAACCCCTTTTGTTAGACAAAAATAAGTCCAGCTTTGGAAGTAGTATAATAAAGTAGACACCTAGTTAAGAGAATACTGTTAAGAAGGTGGCCTGTTTTATGATAAGAAGTTTAAAATTGCAGTTATTTTATCCTATTTTATAGCAATTCGGCGTAATGAGTAGGATTTATACGAGATTGGCAAAAAACAGCACTTGAATTTAAATCAAACTCAAGTACCAATGTCGGATAACCCTATTTGTACTAAACTACCATGGATTACTGCTATACCTATGGAAATTGATTCTATTCCAATCCATAAAAAATTGGAGAAATACAATGTATACTTTCAAAATAGCTTTCAAAATACAATTGAAAATATGGACAAAATAATACTGACAAAACACCACCGATATACTATAAATCACTATATGTTCCCCCTCCCCAAGCAATCCGTAATAAAAGTGGGCGAGAAATGGGAGCTATATAATTGCTGGGTTAACTGGTGGAGATTTACCATTCCCATTATTGCATTGCAAGTGTAGTCTGCTGTTACCGAAGCAGGGGCATATAGTAATATCTCTACCGGTTAATTTGTAAAGCAATTCTGCTGCGGACAGCTTTTGTTTTACTATTCTCGTATGTTCTCACTATCGGAATCGTACTCTGTCTGTTCTACATAATCTGCGGAACAGTCTCGTTTATACGGATAAAAAAATAAACTGAGCCACGGCTGTTCCAACATGAAATCAGCCGTGGCCTTATTTATATCATTTCACTCTTTTTTGAAATAGAACAACACCACAGCAACAACTCAAATCGACTTAAAATTCCAGACTATGCGTATTTACTTCATTAACATCTCCACCACAAGCACTCAAACCAAATAAAAGCATAATACATAGCATTGTACATACGATTTTCTTCATACAAGACCTCCTTAAATCCCGATTGAGATTTCACCTGTTTTAAGAGATTTAATAACTGTTATATTTTGTTATTAAAATTTTATTAAACCGACTAAAGAACGTTGAAGTTGTTATTATCGCTGCCAAAATATCACTGATTGGCTCAGCCAAAAATACCGCAAATACTTTATTCTGGATAAAATGCGGCAGTATAAAAATCAACGGAATCAACAGAATCAATTTTCTTAAGCAGGCAAGTAATAAACTAACTTTTGCCTGGCCCAATGCCATGAAACTCTGCTGACAAGCAACTTGGAATCCAAGAGAAAAAATACCTGCCATGTAAATTCTTAACGCCCATGCCGTATACGTGATTAATTCTGTATTATTCGAAAAAATACCTGCAAACATCTTCGGAAATAGAAGCATAATCAACCAGAAGCATCCCGTAAAAATTGTACAAACTGTAAATTGAGTAAAAAATGCTTTTTTTACTCGATCTCTATTTCCTGCACCATAGTTATAGCTCATGATTGGCTGTCCACCCTGACAAATTCCCTGTAATGGTAATGTTGCAAGCTGGCTAACACTGGTAATAATTGTCATAGCCCCTACTGCGAGATCTCCGCCATATCTTGACAAACTGGAAGTAAAACTGATAGACAAAATACTTTCCGTAGATAACATGACAAATGTAGATATACCAAGAGCAAGGCATGGTAAGATGATTTCTTTTTGCAGTTTAAAGTTTTCTTTTTTAAGATGCAGAATCGTCTTCTTTCCTGACAAGAAACGAAGGATCCATATTGCCCCTACAGCCTGACTCAAAACAGTTGCGAGTGCAGCTCCCTTTACTCCAAGATGAAATACGAAGATAAAAATCGGATCAAGAATGATATTGATTACAGCACCAATCACTGTTGTCATCATGCTGATCTTTGCAAATCCCTGTGTCGTAATAAATGGATTCATTCCCATCACGATCAAAACAAAAATACTTCCAAGAATATAAATCCTTGCATAATCCACGCCATAAGGAAGTGTCTTATCGCTAGCACCAAACATCGTCAGTAACTGTGGCGCAAAAGTAAAGAATATCACCGTCAAAGCTGCGGCCATAAGCATGAGAATTGCAAAACAGTTTCCAAGAATCTTTTCAGCTGTCTTATTATCTTTCTTTCCCATAGAAATCGCTGCACGCGGGGCACCTCCGGATCCTGCCAGCATGGCGAAGGCATTGATCAGCATGAGAATTGGCGTAAACAATCCAACACCTGTTAATGCTGCGGCACCGACACCTGGAATATGTCCGATATAAATACGGTCAACAATATTATATAAAAGGTTGATGATTTGAGCCACAACAGCAGGTATTGCAAGCTGGGCCAAAAGACGTGGTATTTTTTCTGTTTCCATAGCTTGTGCGTTTGACTTACTGTTCATATCTGTGTTCTCCTAAATATTATCTAGTCATCTCAATATAATCAAATTGCTTATGCAGTCTCTCCCCTAAGTGTTCTGGTATTCTTGATAATGTACAAAACAACTGATACAACCATCATTATAGCACACAAACCAATTAACAGATCTGACACCATTGGTGTAATGTGGAACCATATAATATGCACAGCCACAGTTCCATATAATAAAAAGGTTACTATTTTTCCATGCCAGTCTGCACCATGCACTTTTCCTGTTTTTCGTATCACAAGGCATCCACTAACCGCCATATAAAGTTCCTTAACTGCCATTATAACGATCAACGGGAGCATATGTGGAAAGCGAGTAAACAAGCAAATCAACATTGCTGCCTGTGTCAGCTTATCGGCAACCGGATCGAGAATCTTTCCTAGATTGCTAATCATATGAAATCTTCTTGCAATATATCCATCAGCGAGATCCGTAAGACCGGATAGCAATAAGATTTCTCCTGCTAACAAAGGATTTTCCTTTACACAATAACTCCATATAATTACTGGAATCAGACAAAACCGAAAAAAAGAAAGCAAATTGGGTACTGTAATAATTCTATTCAAATTTTCTTTCTGACTTCCTTCACTCTGCATGTACGGTCACATCACTTTCCTTTTGTTTCGACATAAACCAATAAAATACAGCACAAAATGCCAATGCAAATACAACACCAAAAACATTCTGAATCACTCTAAGACTAACTGCTCCTTTTAATCCATAACTTTCCGCAGCAATTGCGAGAGCGCCAAAGGTATTAAATACAGCCTGCCAGCCGTATTGCGCTGAAAATCCTACACCAATTCCACCAAGAATTCCTATATAAGCATAGATGGATGATGGAAGCAGAAAATATAATACGGTGAAGCATATAACACCTACAATATTTCCGACAATCCTTTTACGGACTCTGTATTGCATGTCTTCCACAAACGGCAAAATTGCTGACATAGCCGCAATACCAGCCCACATTGCACGTGGCATATTGCAAAGTTCTGCAATGCAAAGGACAATTGGTACACATATAATCTGGCATAACTGCCATTTTGTTCTCGATGAAGTGATATCAAATTCCTGGATTAGATCTTTCAAATTTCTTTTAAAAGTTCTATTTTTATGATTTCGATAAAATACAAAACAGGTAAGAACTGCGCCTAAAATCATTCCGGCCAATCGCATCTGATAGCTTGTTCCTGTAACATCATATCCATATAATAGCAGATAGCCAAGAACCAATGTAGATTGGTTAAACATGAATGGATTATGACATCCAAAAAATATCAACACTGCCAGTGCAGCAATATTTAACAGCATTCCCAGTACCGGTGAAAGCTGATTTGCAAGATGAGGACATACGGCCATTATTACAAAAAACATAGCCAAAAGCATCGTAGATTGTCCAGTGTGGATTCCCAAATCCGCATTTCGAAATACCATAAGACATAATAAAACTACCACACCAACAATACTGTTTTCATTTCCAAACAGGATGCTGAAAACAGTAACAAATAAAAAACAAAAAACCATTGTAACAGCTATCTTAATCAGATATACCAGTATATGATACATTTTTTCTTTCGTGGTTTCACTCTTTTTCAACAGGTTTTTCGATCCTGCCTGATTTAACTGTAATTCCTGATAAAATGTCATATAAATCCTCCCAGCTTCTACTTTTATATTATATTCTCATTTGTCTGTATCGGAAGTTCTACAACAAATCTACATCCGCCATATTCCCGGTTTTCTGCTTTAATCGTTCCTCCCGCACTATCTACAATCCGCTTTACAAGTGCAAGACCAAGACCGTTTCCTTCTGCCTTATGAGAACCATCTACCTGATAAAACTTGTCGAATATTCTAGCCTTTACATCCTCCTCGATTCTTGGTCCTTCATCCTCCACAATGAACTTCACAGAATTCTTTTCCTGTTTCAGAAACATCGTAATTGTTCCCTTTGCCGGACTAAACTTGATTGCATTATCTAAAAGATTCATCCAGATATGCATAAGAAGTCCTTCATTTCCAGTATATTTGACTTCCTCCAATTCTACCTGGAAGCCAATTTCTTTTTCTGTCCATTTTGATTCCAAAGAAAGAAATGCCTGACGAATCTGTTCATCCAGTCGATATTTCGTTTTTTTCATTGGTATATTCTGATTCTCCAATTTAGACAACAACAAAATATTTCCAACCAACCCAGAAAGCCTCTTCGTGTTAAATAAGATTTTTTCTACATATCCCTCTTGCTCCTGCGATAATTCTTCTCCCTGAAGAAGCATTGTATAACCTTCAATGGCATTGATAGGGGTCTTAAACTCATGAGAAACATTAGATACGAAATCCATCTGCAGCACTTCTGTTGCACGAAGCTCTTTTGTCATCACGTTGAAACTTTGGTAGGATTCACCAACCTCTGCTATACGACTGTTCGTTTCCAAATGCTGTTCAAAATCTCCTTGAGAAACTTCCTTCATTGCTTTACTGAGTCTGGTAATTGGCTCTAGTAACTTTGCATTAATAAAAGAAGTAATGAGCCCTGCGATCAGTGTATTAAAAATCAAAAGCCAGCCAAGCACAGGTATACTCCCCAGTAGCTTAAAGAAATGATTTAAAAATGCAAATAATAAAGCAGATATCACTGTTGAAAATACGAGAGACAGCCAGATTGCACCAGTCAGACAGGACCGAATCTTCAATCTTTTTTCTTTCTTCTGATTCATTATTTTTTCACCACCTTATATCCAATTCCACGCATGGTTACAATTTCGAAATTTGGATTATCTTTAAAACGCTCCCTAATTCTTCCTATATGCACCTCTATCGTATGTGGGTCTGCCTCTGTCTCATATCCCCAAACTTCATCCATTAACTGCTGTTTTGTAAATGTTCTTCCCGGCGAAGCTGCCAGCTTATATAAAAGCAGAAATTCTTTTTTCGGTAAAACAAGGCTTTCCTTATCCGTTGTAACGGTCATTGCATCATAATCAAACTCTGTTGAACCAATCACAATTTTATGTTCATTCAGGATCTGTGCACGACGGAGCAATGCGCCTACTCTTAAAACCATTTCATTCACATTTACCGGTTTTACCATATAATCATCACTTCCAGAAAGAAATCCCTGGCGCATGTCATCAAAGTTTCCTTTTGCAGTGATCATAAGTACCGGTATCTGGTATCCTGCTGAACGAAGTTCCGACACCAGCTCATAACCATCCATAACCGGCATCATGATATCGGAAATAATCAGATCAATATATTCCTTATCCAATACTTCTAATGCCTGAGCTCCATCCGGTGCACTTTTAACCTGATAACCATTCTTCTCGAGCACTTTCTGAAATAGCTGGCTTAATTCTTTATCATCTTCTACAATTAATATCTGAAACACGTTTTCCTTCCTCCCTGTTATCTTTTAAAACAGATATCTTGCCCATCCAAGCAAATGCTGTACCAAAAACACATTTCTCTGACGTTTTTTTGTTAATTCAATCGGTTTTACATGATACGGATCATGATACGTGCCATCTTCTAATGCCTGTCGGGATACTTTTTCATATTCCATCATTCCTTCTTCCAACTGTTTATTGATTTCTTTGCTACGTATTACAAGCATCAGTTCCGTATCCAGATACGTACTTCTCATATCCATGTTAAAGGAACCAATCACAGATAAATCATCATCGATCAGGATGCTTTTTCCATGGTAAGAATAACCGCCTTCATATTCCCAGATGTCAATTCCTGTATTTAAAATCTTATTTCTATTTTTTGCATAATCAGCAGACCCGAATGGATTGCCATTATTTGCAACCGAATTTGTCATGATTGAAAAATTTGGAACATTCTCTGCAATCTCCTCCCATGTATTGTACATCATATCATTACAGATAATATATGGTGTATGAATCTTTACACGATTCTTCGCACTTTTCATCAATTCTCCCAGCTGATACCAGACTACTGGTTCCTTGGAAGCTGTGTGAATAGGATTTGATACCAATGCAATCTTTTCTGTCTCAAACGTTTCGTCTGTATAATCCGTATCGAAAATCATTCCCTTGTTTTCATTAAAATATTGCTGATATTCTTCCTGCAGTTCTAATACTGCCTTCTTTACAGATTTTCTATTTGCAAGTTTCTTATCATTATGAAAATAGCCACTATCTTCTTGTTCCCATATCGTTTCAAAATAATCTAACAACTGGTTGACTGAATTTTCTTTCCTTGGTTCATCGCAAATAACCAACACATCTCTGTCATAGTTCTTGTGTCCTGGAAAATCGCCCAGGAAATAATTATATGTATTTCTTCCTCCAAGAATATAGTTCTTACCATCTGCAATCAAATATTTATCATGCATTCTTCCCATCATTTTCCATGGTTTCAACGGATTGGCCTTATTGTATAATTTGATTTCAACATTCTCATGGGAAGATAATGCATAAAAATACGGATTACCTTCCATATCAATCCAACTCTCCATTCCATCTACCAGCAAGCGAACATGTACACCTCTGTCTGCCGCATCACGAAGAGCTCCTAAGATCAATTTCCCACTTTCATCGGATTTGAATGCAAACGTAGAAAGAATAATTTCCTCTTTTGCATTCTTAATCAATCGCACTCTTTGTAAAAGAGCTTCCGAATTCTTTTCTATGATCACTGCCCGTTCTGGATTCTCACTGCATTCGTTCCACGACTCATTATGTATTTCTTTTATGGTTTTTTCAGATATTTCTGGCTGTTTTTTATATGCAATGCAGATTCCAAGTAATTCATAACAAGCCATAAACAGAAGAACTGCCAGTATAGCAAGAAGAATTTTACATATTTTATGCTTTTTCATTGTATATCACCTGATTCCTTTTTTCCATGCTTATATAATACAATGTCAATCTCAATTCAACCTCAACAAAATTTATTTTTTTCAACTAAACGGAAATTCTGTACAAATCATTCGATATAACAAAACGACCTCTCAAAAACAGTCGACTTTTAAATTAACTGTTCTTTGAGAGATCGTTACATCAGATTCTTATAGCAATCCAGCAAATAATCTCATAAATAATTGTCCTAATCGTAAATATGCACTGCGTCCGGTACAATATTGTTCTGTCACATCACGACATTCACCCATGGTTTTTATCAAATCACTCTTTATATCTAAAACAGACTGACAATCTATCATAAAACATCCATTTTCAAAATGATGGTATAAACTTCGATAATCCAGATTAATTGTTCCACAAGTTGCCATACAGTCATCCACCACACTCATTTTTGCATGGCAGAAACCAGGAGTCCATTCATAAACATGCACACCATGTTTAACCAATCCATGATAAAAAGAACGAGTGATATTATAAATAAATTTTTTGTCTGGAATACCCGGTGTAATAATTCTGACATCCACTCCTCGCTTAGCAGCCAAACATAACGCATGTGTCATTTCGTCTGTTATAATCAGATATGGAGTCATGAACCAACAGTATTTTTCAGCTTTATTTATCATACTAATATAAACTTCTTCTCCAACCTGTTCATTATCCATAGGACTGTCTGCATAAGGCTGAATAAACCCCGTTTGCTGCGCCTTGTAATCATAATGAAAAATATATTTACCAAAATCAGGATCATTCGCATCTTTATCACTAACCGCATTCCACATTTCCAAAAATGTCACTGTGAGTGACTGAACAGCATCTCCTTCTAAACGAATACCTGTATCTTTCCATTGTCCATAAGGATGTGTATAATTAAAATATTCATTTGCGAGGTTGTATCCACCGGTAAACCCAACTTTCCCGTCAATAACCGTTATTTTTCTATGATCACGATTGTTCAAGAACAAATTTAAACCTGGTACAAACGGATTGAATACACGGCAATGAATTCCTACGCACTCCATTTTTTTTACAAAATCAGTATTAATAAATCCTATAGAACCCATATCATCATAAAATATGCGTACTTCCACTCCAACTTTTACTCGTTCTTCCAGAATCTTTTGGATCTTATGCCACGCCTCTGCATCTTCTATAGCATGATACTCCATGAAGATAAACTTCTGTGCCTTTGCAAGATCTTCAAGCTGGGTCTCTAATCCCTTTACTGCTTCATCGAAATACATCACATCCGTATTCTGATAGATTGGATACTGTGAATTTCTTTGTATATAACTTGCAATATTTCCTGCCTTCGGAATCGTTTCGTTTATTCTGCTTAAACACTCCTGATTATCGGAAAGCATTGGTAACAATTTGCTATCAATTTCTGCATATCGCTCACGCATTTTATGTGTGCCGCCATTCAAACCAATCAATAAATATAGGCCTACACCCATAATTGGGAAAATTAAAATTAATATAACCCAAGGCATTTTCATGGAAGATGTCTTATCTGATGCATACAATCCCAAAACTAAAATTCCACTTAAAATCCTTGTAAATAGATTTATGATTTCTGCATATTCATTTAAGCGTGTTACAATAGTAATAATAAAAACTACTTCTAGAAGAATGCAGATTATGGAAAAACACAATCGTTTTACTCCGTTTTTTGTTTTCGCTTTTCCTTCTAAAGTATCTTGTTTCATATATATTCCAACCTTTCTACTCAATCAAATTTCTGCTTAAATTTCGTGGAACATACCAATTTTGTCTTTTATTCTCTGCATTTCATTATCTGCTTCAATGACAACTCTTGCAGAATGAAGTAATTCTTCACTGATCTCTTCATATCCAGGCATTTCTTCAATGCCTTTTTTATAACGAAGCTGATGTTCCAACGTTGCCCAGAAATCCATCCCATTAGTCCGGATTTGAAGTTCTACACGCATAGGTGTTTTACCCTTAGCAAAAAATACAGGAATCTCAACAATCATGTGATAGCTTCGATAGCCATTTGGTTTGGGATTTTTTATATAATCCTTTACTTCAATAACTTTGATATCATCTTGTTGTGTGATCAAATCAGATATCATATAAATATCATCAATAAATGCACAAACTATTCGAACACCTGCTACATCATTTAGATATGTTTGTATATTCTCTGTTGTAAAATCATGTCCCATTTTCTGCAGTTTATTATAAATACTATTGGGTTTCTTAATTCTTGTCTTTATAAATGAAATAGGATTTCGATTGTTCTCAACTGAAAATTCATCATCTAAAACTTCAAGTTTGGTTTGAATTTCCCGGATAGCACAACGGTACATCATCATTAAATTATAAAACTTTGTAGCATTCTTTAAAAACTGCATTGATTCCGGATTATCCATCCAGAGTTTTTCTACTTCTTCCTTTGTCATGGTAATTTCCTTCCTACTTCTTATTTATAAATACTATTTGTTTTGATAATTGATTTGTTCTCCTTGAATTACAGTATAACAGATCAAGTTATTACCATCCAAATCTTCCGCGTACATATCTACCGCACTTATCTGATGATTTTCATAAGTATTGTAATAATAAATGCCTTTTGTAACATTACAACAAGATGTATATAATGTAATTTCATATTTTCCATCAGCCACCTCGCAACATCCACGTTGCTGATCCACGGATCCGAGAATGTGAAAGAACTGGCTAACACTCTCTTTCTCTGATTCACCTGAAATTGCATGTATCTTTGTAAAAGCAACACGCACAAATCGAGAGGAAGATGAGAGATCTCCCGGAAGACCTATTCCTCCCATACCTCTACTATATGTATCAAGAGCCAAATTTTCGCCAAAAGTGTTCTCTGGCTGTTTTGGGGACAAATGCATATAGTTGTTTAATTGAAACATCTGCTGTGGAAATGGCGGATTATTCGTAAGCACTCCTACCGGGTTATCGTAAATATGCAAACCATGTGACATAGATTCTACCGTAATTGATTCGTTTTCATCAGAAATTATCCAATGTAATTGCGCTAATGGCAATTGTTCACTAAAAGGAGTATTCACAATATTAATTCGATCAGGAAGCTCCCGAACTTCTGCCAAAGAAGCACACTGACTCAATATCCAAGGAATGAATTCAAACTGTGCAATATTTTCTACATCTGACTGAACCTCGGAATAAACAGCATTTCCGACAAAATTCAGTCCAGCAATCGCCACTCCTTTTTCATTCATCGCATCATAATACAACGGATAGTTTTCTGCAACATGAGCCATTCCAATCATTGCATAATGCTTTTTTTATCTCCAATATAACGAAAATGAAACGAATAATTACGTGGTGTAATTACAATTTGATCACCATAAGAGAATTCATAATCGAGGGTTCTTCCAAAGTAAAAATCTTTTGATTTATAAGTTGCTGCTGTACACATGATTGTTTATCCTCCTAAATATTTTGAAATATGTCAGTAAATTTTTGTCGAACAATAGTATAGCACAATTCTGTTATTTTGTTTCAAATTCACTAATAATCGAATTAAAAAAAGTGTTTGAATGCCTTCAAAAGATTACTTGCCCTTCCTGCCATTATGAGGGGAATTTTGAGCTTTGGGACAGTATTAATACTGCACTGGATCCTGAAATGAAAGAGAAGGTACTTAATCAATCTATTTTCCTTTATACTTGCCCGAACTGTGGAGAGACCTTCCGTTTAAACTACCCTACACTCTATCACCAGATGGAAGATCTTATCATGATTTATCTGGTTCCGGAATCAGAAGTGGAAAAGACATGTGAAATATTTTGTGAAAAAAATGCTTTAGCTGATTTTCATACTGAAAAGTACTTAAACCGAGTTGTAACGTCACCAAATCAGCTCGTTGAAAAGATCCAGATCTTTGATGCTGGTAAGGATGACAGGATAATGGAACTTGTCAAATTACTTGCGACAGATTCTATTCTCAAAAATGATCCTGATAAAGAATTTGATGAACTGCGCTTTGCTGTCGATGACGACGGAACAAATATTCTTGTAATCATTAATAAGAGTGAGATTACTGGTGCAGTTGACATTGACAATATGTATGAATTTGCTTCTTCACACTGCGATGATTTCAAGGATCTCCGCGATGATGAGGATGTTGTTATCAATAGGGAGTGGATCCTTAACAAACTTACCGAAGAAGAAAATTAATAATATATTTGGTAGCTACACCCCCAAGCCCCTGTAGAATAAATAACGCCAGTACTGGATATCAAAAATCCCGCACCGGCGTTATTTATTAAAATATTTTGTTTTTTAATCTTCAACACTCTCTACTGAAACTTCTTTTTTCTTCCTACTTTTACCAGAAATCATCTTGTGTCCTGTATAAATAGCCATAATCATGCAAAGCAAAGAACTTGCTGCAAAGTACTTATGGCCTTCTTTTGATCCCTTATAACCTGTATAAAAAGTTCCAAGCATTGTAATCAGTGCACCGATAGACCAATATTTATGTGATTTCATTCAGATACCCCCTGCCGTTTTTCTTAATCATATACCTTTTAAAATATATATACAAACTGGTATTTTGAATCAATCGACAAGCAGCTCGGAGCTTCCACTATAAATTCATACCTTCAGCAAATAGGATATGGCAATGAAAATATATCCGGAGATTTCTCTTCCTACTGGATGCAGTCATCCTTAAAGATTTCACCAGTAGAACAAGTTGAACTTTTGAAAAATTTATATCGAAACAACTTCAACTTTACTCCTGCTAATATTCATGCCGTCAAAAATTCCATCCATCTTACCGCCTCTGAAAATGGAGAATTTATGGAAAAACCGGAACCGGACGAGTGAACGGGCAGGATATAAATGGCTGGTTTATAGGTTTTATAGAAAGCCAAAATAATACATACTTTTTCTCCACAAATATTCAAAGCGAACAACGTGCAACTGGTAGTAAAGCATCAGATGGTGCTTTATCTACTCGTATTGATTCGTCACATAAATATAAGCATCTTCCAACGTTGCAGGAATTGACATACACTCCAATTCTGGCTGTATTTCAGAAATCACTCTTAACTGCAATCCCCCCTCAACATACTGTTTTGATGTAATACGATACTTCTGTTCCACTTCTCTTGCTTTTCTCTCATCAGGTACTTTGCAAATCCAGATTTTCCCCTGTGCTTCTTCTGTCAAATTCTTCATAGAACCCGCATACAGAAATCGACCTTTATGCATAATTGCAAGCTGATTGCAGGTGGCAGCTAAGTCTTCTACCACATGAGTTGAAAACAAAACCGTTCTGTTTTCAGAAAAATCTACTAACAAATTGCGGATGCGAATACGTTCCTCTGGATCTAAACCGGTAGTCGGCTCATCCACAATTAAAAATTCCGGTTCATTTAAAAGCGCCTGCACCAATCCTACCCGTCGTTTCATACCGCCTGACAACTGTTTCATTTTCTTTTTCCGGTGTTCTGCAAGACTGGTCTTTTTCAAATAATATTCTATTCGTTTCTTGCATTCTGCTTTTGGAACACCTGCCAAATCACCCATATACTCTAAACACTCCTGAACAGTCAAATTAGGATAAAGTTCAATTTCCTGTGGCAGATACCCTATTTTTCTCTGAATTTTTTCATAGTTTCTTTCACTATATAAAATCCCGTCCAATGTGACCGTTCCACTTGTAGGTTTAAGTACAGTAGTTAAAACCCTCATCAAAGTTGTCTTTCCTGCTCCATTTTCTCCCAATAATCCAAAAATTCCATTCGGTATATTTAAATTCGCATGATTGATTGCTGTCACACCATTTTTAAATCTTACTGTTAAATCCTCAATATGAATACTCATAAACTTACCCTCTCTTTCTAACTATTTTCGGCAATACTACCAATAAAATCAATCCAATACCAATACACAAAGCTTTCCCTTGCAGCCATGTAACATCAGCAGTATTTTCTATATCTCTGAAAGCATAGGAAAACAGATTCCATGCCCCAAAAAGTTTATCTCCTCCCGTGGAATTTGTTGCTACCCATATCAGAAGGCAGCTTCCAATCCCCATCCACATATTGCGAAAAAGCATTGACAATGTATTGACCAATATTCCCCAAAAGAAAATGGTTACTACAATCGCTAAAAAATAGGCAATAAACTGAAGTATTTCACTTTCCGTTGCCGGATGTGTGACTGGTTTTTGAAACACAAAAAACAATCCGTAACCTAAAACAGCAAGCAGTAATAAAAAAAATTCCTGTATCATTATTCGCTGCATGATGGAGCAAATTCTCTTTCTTATTGGATACAGCCTATGGATTTCTGAACGCTTGCTTGTAATTTCCTGCACATAAGTGTCCGCACAAAAAACAGCAGTCAATATAGCAAAAGGTGCCTCAATGGAAAGTCCTATTTCATTTGTGAATACAACCCCACGTATCAAGCTTAAAATCACAACAAAAGATACTGCATAAGCAATCTTATAAAACGGCAGAACAATCTTCATTTCCTTCTTCATTTACATCCGCCTCCTCTTCCAAATCTGTATTGAAATCAGAATAATCACTCCAGATGCTAAAATAAGTAAACTCTGATTTAAAAATGCCATTGGCGGCGGTGTTGTATCGAAAAGCTGATTGGGGAATCGAACCATAATCGCAAAAGGTCTTCCCCAATATCCATAAACTCCTTCCGCATTTCTTCCGCCCATATTGGAATATACCATGTAAAGAATCAGAAGCGGCACTCCCGGAAGTGGATTTTTAAATATGAGTGAAATCAATGTATATACACTTACAATCATCAGCATATTGGGAAGTATATAAAGTACAGTAGAAACTATAAAATCCCAGAACCGCACTTCAAACCCACTGTCTTTTGTATAAATAACACACAATGCCCAAAATAATAGATTTATAATAGTCAGAGCAATCAAACAAATTGCAAATCCTGCGCTTACTTTTCCAAATACATACTTTCCGGCAGTGATCGGTTTCGTGTGAAGCAATTCATAAGTATGCTTTTTCGTATCCTGTAAAAACAGAACCGCTAACATAATTGTTGCAAAAAAACACATAAACAACCCTGCAAAATCAGCAAATTTTCTTGAGTAATAAAAAGAAAACGCCTTATTTTTCATTTTTTCGTTCAGATATGTGTTGATTTCTTCTGGCGTTCCTTTGTAATAGGCACTATCTTCGTACATATATCTTGCACTATACCAATCATATTTTTCCTCCAGATATACGAATGCTTCTTCTAACTCCATATCAACAAGTTTGCTCATTACGGATTGTGCCTCTAAATCAGACATTTCTAATTCATCAATTAGTGCTTGTTTTATCTGTCCACTCCATATTTCTCGATGTTTTTCAGGATTCGCAGGAATATATCCTTCATAAACATCTCCTAAGCGAACTGTATCAGGATAATCATTGATAATTTTCTCGCCTTGCCCTAAATAATGTGTGGTTAAATATGGACTTGTCGTATTAAACACACCATAAATCACAAGCAGAATACCTACCCAAAATAACGGTCGCTTTAGATAATTCTTAATCTCTCTTTTAAAAATAGCAATCATACGTTTGCCTCCTTTCCTTGTTATAGACATCATAAAATATAAATCACAATAAAAAGACAACAGCATAAAAAAATCGGACTGCTTATGCAATCCGATGAAATACTGCTGTTATTACAGCTCCACTCTGTTTTTCATTTTCTATTAGTAACTGTCCGCCATGCTTTTCACAATACAACCTACTGATATACATGCCCATTCCTGAATGTTTCAAACTGTCTTTCACATTTTGCTGATAAAAAAGCTCTGTTGCCTTTTGCTTGTCTACTGTAAAACCCACTCCATCATCCTTTACTCTGATTTGTAATTCAGAACAAGTAAGGAGAACTTCCATTTCCACTTTTGTTTTAGCATAACGAAAGGCATTTGACAAAAGGTTTTCTATAACCTCTAAAATCACTTCCTTATCTCCCGAAAATTTTTCTGCTGTTTCCACACATTCTAATTCGCATCTTTTTCCAAATTTTTTCTCAAACACATTCAACTCTGCCTGTATATCTATTTCTAACTGCATACTTGTAATTTCTTCTACCACTAACTCCCTTGTATCTAAACTGCTCATCTTCCTCATTGTTTCTACAAATGTATCCATGCGTTCAATCTGTTTTTTACTCTCATTTACCATACCTAAGGCTCGATCCATATCTATCTCTTCTTCAGGAAGATATTCTGAAAGCATTTCCTGATACCCCGCCAATACAGATAGCGGTGAACGGATATCATGTGCAATCGCTGCTCGCAAAGCCTTTTCTTCCTCAATTATTTTCCATAATTGATGGTTATTTTCTGCAAGCTGCTCCTTCATCCGTTCAAATTCCTCGCACAATCTTCCCATTTCATCCTTATTTTCATAGGTAATATGAAAATCCAAATTATTTCGACCAACCTGTTGTGATGCCAGTTCTAATTCTTCAATGGGATTTTTTAATTTATGCTTATAAAAAAGAAACACTGCTATGATATTGCCTACCACAGACACAATAAGTACTGTAAACGTCTGAAGGAAGTCACATATCTCTGATACATGATAATCAAATTTTTTCATTTCATAAGAATTCGGTCTCGGAACATCTGTCAAATACTTTCTACCGTCACCTTCAGCCATTTCAAAATACTTTTCTTGATCTACGTATTTCCACCAAATGTCATCTTGTATAGTTGCTGCCATTCGCATAATCAATGCCGAAAGATAAAAACTAACTATCAAACTGACTATCATATATAAGACAATGGTTTTTCTTAACGAAAGATTTTTTATTTTTTCCATTTATATCCCATCCCCCATACTGTTTCAATATATTCATGTTTTGTATATCGTTTTATTTTATTACGAATTCTACGGATTAGTTCAGTCACTACTCGACTATCTCCTTCTGTGTCATATCCACTAATCTTTTCATAAATACGTTCTTTATCAAAAATCATTTCAGGATTCATGGATAAAAATTCTATAATCTCATATTCTAATTTAGTAAGCTCTAAAGCATTCCCTTTAATATGTGCACATTTACTGGCATAGTCAATTACTAATTCTCCATAAAACCCTTGTTCTTTTTTCCTATGTAAACGTTCTTCACGTTTCAAATGAGCAATAATTCTGGCATCTAATTCTTTCAAACTGAATGGTTTTAAAACATAATCATCGCCACCAGACAACAATCCCATTACTCGATCCTGTTCTTCTACTTTTGCGGTCAAAAAAATAATCGGACAGGAAACCATATCTCTGATTCTTCTGCACACTTCAATTCCGTCCATTCCCGGCATATTTACATCCAATAAAATAATATCGGGATTTACACTTATCTTTTCCATTGCTTCTATGCCATTTTCTGCAATAATCACTGTATAATTCTTCAATGTAAAGTATTGATTCAACATTTTTAGCAATTCTCTATCATCATCAACCATTAAAATTTTATAGTTCATAAATTCCACCTCTGGCTATAATGCTATCTTTTCTTTATAGTATATCTTATAAAAAACAACAAATAAACAACAATTCCTAAAAGGCAACAGCCTTTCTAAACTGCCGCCTTTTCTCCTTCATTTTATTTCCATTATTGATAAACCATCTCTGTATCCACAATCTCCCTTGCACACGATTACATATTGTTCATTCTCGCTACCCATTCCATCTGATTTTCTGCCTTTAACTGTTCCGTGATCCCCTGTGCCTGTTTCATCTGCTCTACAATTCTTTCAAACCTTAAATACTTATAGTCGTCTGTATCCAAACAAACAAGCCGAAGTCGCACAACAACTTGAAAATCTTATCAACGGAACAACAGTCCCAGATACTATTATAAAAAAGGAAAAAGAGCTCCTTCGAGCTCTTTTGATTCAGTTCTGTAAACTTGAATTTGACTAATCCTACATGTGCATCATATTACACTCATGTAATTATCCTCTACATAAACAGCTTTTCCATCAGCAAGCTTAATCTCATCTTTGCCGTTCGGTAATACTGTTGTTTCAGAACCATTCCAATGGGGGATAATAGGATTGTCAATAATATGTAATCCATCTGTTAAATTTCCCGCCGCATACATACTTCCTGCACTGATTCCGACATATATAAGTCCGTTTTTAATTGCATTATTAAGTATTCTATCAAAACCAGTTCTAGACATTTCACGACAAAGCACAGATACATCACCACCACTGACAAAAACAGCATCAAATTGGTTTAATTCTTCAAAAGTTAATAGCCTTGTAAGCATAAACGGGGTTGTAACATACGAAGAATAGGTTCTTTGATAGTCTTTTGAAAGAATTAATTCCAGATTGTACACTAATATATTTTCGTACTGAATTCCCATTAGAAAGAGTTCATGAAAACATATTGCAAGCGACTCTCTTGCACCATCTGTTTCAATGCCAGCTGTTGGAATATAAAGCACTTTCACATCCTTCGGACACTTTCCAATAATATCAAAGAATTTCTCTTTCATCTTATCGGTCAACCCTGCAGATGTAAGAAATAGATGTTTTCCATTCATATTCTTTTACCTCGTCAAACTCCGATTTGCACTTCAAATCGTTTTCTTTATTCTATCATAGCATCCATTATTCCGCCATCAGTCTTTCGAACCAGGTATCCATGACAATGATAAACTGGCCTGCTCCTGGCAATTCTTGCAGCATTTCGTCAAGAGTTTTCTGTTTCACATATTTCTGCACATACACCCAACAGGCAATGCCACTGGCTTCTGATACAATGTCAGCTATGGTTTTGCGCATAAGCTCTTCAAATTCAGTAATTTCTTCTTTTGGGACAACATCATACAGTGTTGGTGCCTGATGACTTAATTTTACGCCATTTTCATTTGCATCTTTAAGCAGATTCTTAACTTTTTCTCTTGAATCCTCCGGTACTTTCATGTACTCCCACATAAATGCTACCACATCGGACGGTGTGTCTTTTTTAAGTGGTGGTAACTGAATATAATCATTGTTTTCGCTCATTTTCATATCCTCCTCACGATATAATAAAATCAATAATACGTTCTCTTGTCATGTCCAGTACAGTATCTACGAACACTCCTGCAAACAGGATCAGATACAGAATTACACTCAGCGAAAACAGAAATGCAACCTGTACCCAGTCATGGTAACAGTATGCAGTTGCTATAATCAACAAAGTGAATATAAACCCAAGGATCCCTCTGACAACCGCATAAGTCTGTACTGTCATCTTTACTGCCAGGCCGATCACAAAAAGGATCAGCCATACTGGCAGTAATAATATCTTCCCAGCAAATTTTAAAATAAACATGTGCACCTCCTATCTTACCAGTCCTGGCATATCATGGTTCACCTCTGCCTGATAATACCCGTTCATCGTTGACGGTGCATTAAACAGGGCTGCTAACAAATATTTCTTGATATTCTTCACCTTTGTGGTGTTACCACTCATACAGTGTAAGACATACTCGATATGTGAATAGGTCAACATCAGAAATTTTTTCTTCACCAGTGATGCCGGATACCAGTTGCTGGCAATCAATATCTTGTCGTTTTTACACATCACAGTCTCTACGATCAGGTTCACGATTTCATCTACCTGTCGCATATCGTCATGATGGGTTACTTCCAGTGATTCATAATCAATGGTCTCTTTGACAAGGTTTTCATAAGCCTGATAATCCTCAGAGTGATTATCGCTATCAAATCTTTTCTCATCCACAGATATGATATGATTAGATTTATTATTATTCATTTCAGTATCACTAAGATTAGTATTATTAGGGTTTGAAATGTAAACTTCTTGAAGTTTGTTTTCGGGACTTCTAGAAGTTTGATTTTGGGACTTCATGAAGTTTGAATTGTAAACTTCTGTAGATTCCTCATTTTCCACAGAAGTTTGTTTTTTAAACTTCTTTAATTCCTCTCCAAATTTTTTCTCATCTGTTTTCTCAGGCATAAAGGTTTTCACGTAGATAACGTTCACCTTTCCAAATCCCTGTCTGCGTTTCTCAATCAGACCAATTCCTGTTTCGTCATCCAGTTCTCTCATGGATTTAATGGCTTTATTTCTGCCACAGTTCAGTAATTCCATGATATCTTCGATGGAAAAGTAGATATATGCTCTGTTTTTGTCGTCAAACCACTGATTCTTGATGGAAAGAGACATTCGATCCAACATCAGTCCATATAAAATTTTAGCATCGCTCGATAAATCTTTAAAATAACTGTCTGTAAATAATGCTTTTGGTATGCGGTAGAAGCTGAACTGATCAGCTTCGGTACCGTAAAAATAATTAAATGTCATTTTTTTCTCCATAGTTTCCTCCTTTCATTTTCTGCTAAGAAGTCCTCTTTTTAAACTTCTTTGACTTTGTTTTCTTAGCTTTTTCTATCCTTAACAGGACTGTTCCTGCATCCATTTTTCTAATAATGATTCAATCACCTGCTCCATATCTTTGGCTGTATAATCATCCGGAAAGTACTTTGTCAGTTTCTTTTCTGAGAAAGTAAGAGACCGGGATACTTTCTTTGCCATCACACAGTTATTGAAAATTGATAACATCTGGATCTGATTGATTGGTCCATCATTCAGCTGAATTCTGAGTGCTGCAATCTGTTTTGGTTTGATAAATCCTGTGTCGCAGATATATTCGTAAATCCATCCCTGTACTTCCTTATCGATGTAAGAGATATCTACAGCAACCGTGAATTGAAGCTTTTTGTTATCTACCAGATCAAGAAGTTCAGGAATCAATTCTGTCAGGCGAATGTAACGCTGAATCTGTTTAGAACTTTCTCCAACTTGCTCTGCTAATACATCCCTAGATACAGTTCCTATTAAATTCTGGTCATTTTGGCCAGAATTACTTTTTGGTCTTCCTGCTTGTCTTTTCATAGCTGCTAATTTCATCTTATAAGCAAAAGCTTTCTCACTCGGCAACAGTTCCTCTCGCTGAATGTTAGCGTCCACCATCGCCACAATGGCATCATCATCCGATAATTCTCTTACGATTGCCGGAATAGTCGTAAGTCCTGCAAGCTGTGCTGCATGCATTCTTCTGTGACCGGATACCATTTCATATTCTTCATTTTCATCCATGCGAAGCAGTACCGGAGTCAGTACTCCATTGATTTTTACACTTTCAACCAGATCCTGCATCTTTTCATCATCCAGCACCTTGAACGGATGATTCTTAAACGGATGGATCTTACTAATTTCTATCTCCATTGCTGACTCTTCATTTACCACACCAAGCAGTTCATCAATACTTGCCAGTTTAATCTTTTCGCCACTTCTATTTTTCATTACTCAAAACCTCCTGTGTCAATTTCATATATGCCTCGGCAACTTTTCCTTTCGGACAGTGCATGTAAATACTTTTTCCCTCTGCACTGGTCTCAGCTGCTTTTACAGACATCGGGATCACATTTTCAAATACTTCAATCTGGCTTCCGTAGGTTGTATGTACTCTCGATGCAATGTCTCTTGCGTAATTGGTTCTGAAATCTACCATAGTCAAGAGAATGCCCTCAATCGCCAGTTTCCGGTTCAGTCTTTTCTTTACTGTAAGAATGGTCTTGATCAGCTGCTGAAGTCCTTTAACAGGCAGATATGCGGCCTGTACAGGTATCAGCACAGAATCAGAGGAGACCAGTGCATTGATTGTCATCATACCAAGGCTTGGCATACAGTCGATCAGGATATAATCGTATCGGCATCTTATCGCATCGATATATTCCTTCATGATCATTTCTCTGCTCATAACATTTCCCATCGTTACTTCCAGGGCAGAAAGCTCAATATTTGCCGGAAGTAGATCTACATTTTCCTGGTGATGTAAGATACCATCTTCCAGAGAGATTTCTTCTTCGTTGATGACATCCATCATGATCGTTGCCAGTGTGATGCGAAGATCATCCGGTTCCTCATATCCAAGACTTGCTGTTAAACTTCCCTGTGGATCCGCGTCAATCAGCAACACTTTCTTACCTTCTCTTGCCAGTCCAATGCCTACATTTACGGTTGTGGTGGTCTTTCCAACGCCGCCTTTCTGGTTTACTACGGATATAACTTTACACATGATTTCTTCCTCCTTTAACTTTCCCATGATTCTTTTTTCCATAATTTCAACAGTGCCAGTATTTCCCGCTTCATCATTGCCGGTGTATAGGAATTCGGAAAATACTTATGTAGCTGTTCGTTTGTGAAAGCCACTCTTGTGATTTCACCCTTTTTAACCTCACACATGATTTCTTCCATCTTTTCCAGTGACAACTGCTTTTCTTTACTCATTTGCCGGATCCTCTGGGCCTGTGAGAGTGATGGGATTGCCTGTGCATACTCCATTGCTACAAGCAGTTCCTTTTGCTCTTTTTCACTTAATGCAGCTATCTCTACAGCCGGACAAAAAGAAATGATCTCATCATCCAGTTTCTGCAGCATTTCCGGTATCAGTTTTGTCAGTGAGATATAACGCTGCACTTGTTTTGGGCTATCACCACAATCTTCACTGATGATTTCTATTGCCCGCTTTCTTGGTGTTTTGTGGTCAACTTGGCTCTTTTTTCGACCACTTTTTCTTTTTAATACGTCATTCTTCAGTTTGTAAGCAAAAGCTTTTTCACTGTAGCTGATCCGTTCTCTGTGAAGATTAGAATCTACCATGCTTAAAATGGAATCATCTTCACTTAATACCCGGATGATTACTGGTACTTTACGGTATCCCAGTTTCTCCGCAGCATGTTTTCTTCTGTGACCGGATATGATCTCATAGTATCCATCCGGTACTGGTCTGACGATTAGCGGATTTAAAATTCCATACTTCTCAATGCTTTCCTGCAAAAGAAACATTTCCTTATCATCTTTTACCTGAAACGGGTGCTCTTTGAACGGACGAAGACGCTCAATCTCAATTTCTATGATTCTTTCTTCGTTTTCTCCTGATTGTCTGTTTGGCTCAGTCATCTTGACTCCTTTCCTCCAGGATTCAGGAAATAAAAAATGCCTGCCTGGAACTTTTATAGATAGTAAAGTTCCAAACAGACATTGCTGTTTGACCATTAGCTGTAGCTAATAGAATTAAATACTGTTTCAGCTAATTCATGTTTGCAGGTTTGGGAGAGATTGTTTCTTTTCCCGCCTTTTCTCTGATTTACATCCCCGAATAAGGGGTGACAACGGAGCGGAACCCAAATGTTAGCTGGACTTCTTAAAACCCATGTTTGCAAACCGGTAATTTTGATTAGCTGTCAGCTAACAAAAATCGGATTGCGTTAGCTGGAAATTGATCATTTTAAATGGAATTTTGTGTCACGAACGTGATTTGAAAATAACAAAAGCGTTCGTTGTCAGCTAATCCAGCTAACATTTTCGAACGCTTTGAAGCCCGTCGCCAAGAGGATTTGAACCTCCGACCCCTCGCTTAGGAGAAGCCCCCGAGGGGCATTTTTGACTCCCTACAAATCCCCGAAAATCCTTGATTTTACTGGCTTTTCTTGGATTTCACTGTTAGTAAATTCTCGTCCAAAACCTGCTAATTTTTCGTGGTTTTTTGCCTTCCTTTTAGCAGGGTATTAGCAAATGCAAAGAAATATGGGAAACATCATTGAGTTAATCTGTAGCCCATAAATCACAGGAAACGCATTTGAAGTTTACGCATTCTCTTATGCAAATCAATAATCTGTGTTCAAATATTATAATGGTTTTTCTTCTTGATTTCAAGATTTTTCAGGAATTACAAAAGGCAACCCTGACGGATTGCCTTTTTTGTATGACTAAATTGTTTTCGCTAAAGCCTTTAATAATGCTGCTGTTTCCGGATTTGATAACAGTTTTGTGAGCAAGGCGGCGTTTTCATCTGTACTGTTCTCAGCAGGCTTTTCTTTTTCAACTTCGCTCTCTTTTTGAACCTCTGCCATTGGGTCAAGGAGTTCAACCGAAGTTTCAAACTTGGGCATTGGAGCAGTTTTACCTTCTTCCGCATTTTTGAGACCTTTAGCGTTGTAGAACTGTTCCTCAAACTTCTGTGCGTTATATCGCCTGTCCTCGTCGATTATATGGCTGTAAACATCGGCAACCATATCCATTCGGGCGTGTCCTGAGTCGCCTTGAACCGATTTCATATCGCCGCCGTTCCATTTCAGCTTGTAGGTTATACTTGCGTGACGGAAGCTGTGAAATACCACATCGGGTAAGTCGTTGTCCTGTATCAGCTTTTTCAAAGCACGGTTGATTACCTGTCCTTCCATCGGTCTGCCTGACGAATGGCAGAATACCAAGTCATAATCCAAATACTCATCACCGAAAAGCTCTTTCATTTCGTCAATCTGCTTTTTTCTCTCTAACAGCATTTGAGCTACGGTTGACGGCAAGAAGATTTTTCTCACACTTGTTTTAGTTTTTGGCGTTTTCAAAACAAGGGAGGTATTTGTATTTGACAGAGTTCTCGGAAAGACACGGATAATGTCCTTATTATCAAGCACCTCCATTACATCTCTGTTTACTCGCTGAAGCTCTTTATCTACAAAAATGGAAGCGTTGTTTTCTTTCAGGCTTTCCTCCGAAATATCAATGCAATCCCAAGTAAGACCGAGCATTTCACCCATACGGAGTGAACAGGCAAAGGATAAATTGATGGCTAATGCGAGAATATCATCATCGCACACTTCAAGAGCGTGCATAAGAGTTTCTGCTGTCCATATTTCTCGTTTCTGATGTTCCTCTTTCGGGAGCGTTGCATTGAGAACCGGGTTTCTTGTCATCAACTCCCATTTTACCGCCTGATTAAAGGCACTCCTTAAAAACTTATGGATTTCTCTTACGGTATGTACGGTCAGATACTCATTTTTAGGCTTTTTATTCTGTACCACTTTGGTCTTAACTTTCAGAAGGCTTTGATAGAATTTATCCATAAGTCTCGGAGTCAGTTCATCAAGTTTCACATCGCCGATAAGCGGAATGATGTAATTATACATAAGCCCTTTCTTTGAACGGTAGGTTGACATTGCCCAGTTATTTACTCCGTACACGGAGCAGTATTCTTCAAGCAAATCCGCAACTGTCGTAGCATTAGGAATGATGAATGTACCGCTTTGCTGTTCAAACTCAATTTGAGTTTTTCTCTTTTTAGCGTCTGCGTTTGTATCAAAGGTTTCCCATTTTTGATGTTGGTTTCCGTCATCGTCTTTGTAGGTATAAACGACGGAATATCGATTCTTTCTCTTTACAATAGAAGCCATAGTCGTTCCTCCTTATTCATTATCCAGCCATTTATCAAAGCTGGTCTTTATTATGCGGTATCCGGTTTCGAGCATTACTGCCTGAAAACACCCCTGTTTGATGAGCTTATATACGGTCTGTCGGGTAATACCCAAGATTGACTGAACTTCCTCTACGGAATAGCTCTTTTTTGTATATGTACCGCCGTTTAATTCACGAACTCTATCCTCAATCGACATATCCCTCCACCTCCTCGATTTCCTTAACTTTAGTGTATTTACTTTGCGAAGCGTACCACTTATCAAAGCTTTCTCTTTTTATTCGGCGTTTACCGTCAACCCATATAAACTCAACAATGCCATCGTTCATAAGGTCATTTGCGGTGCTTCTCGGAATGCCGAGTACCTTTGCAACAGTAAGAGGAGAGAGCGTTTTGCCGTATTTCTTACCGGGTCTTTCGCCGTTTACTTTCTCATAATGGAATTGTCCTGCATACCAATCTTCAAAGCTATCCACATCAACTCTCATTTTGCCCAGTACCAAATAGGTCTTAAATCGGCACTGATTGATGAGTCGGTATGTAGCCGTCTTTCCAAGACCGAGTATTCTCATTACGTCGGGTACAGACATTGTCTTTTTGTCCTGATATGTAAGAACTGCCTTGACGATTTTCTTATTTTCTTCAACGCTTTTCTTTGAAGCTCTGTATTCGTTGCCGACTCGGTATGTTTTGAATAAGCCGCAATTCATCAGTTTCAGTGCTTCTTCTTCGGAAATGGAAAACAACCGAGATATTTCCTTGACAGAATAGGCTTGCCACTGTGCTTCCTCCTGAAGCTTTTCATCGCTGAACAATTCTGCCAAGCGTTCATTTTCCTCTCTGAGATTAAACTGCTCCACTCGGTCATTGAACATATTAACAAATGCCATCTTCAGAACCTCCTTTCTCGCCATTGAGCCAATTTTCAAAGCTCTTTTTAGATATTCGATATTGACCTCCGACACGAACGCTATGGAATTTCTTGCTTTTAAGCAGCTCATAGACGGTAGTTCTGCTCACTTTCAAGATGTGCTGTATATCATCTACCGTGTATGCTCGTATATCAGGTTCAGTCTGCCTGAATGTATTAGGAAGTCGAGTATCGCTCTTTTCAATTTTCTTTCGCATTACCGTTTACCCCCGATTTCTTATTTGCCACTCTGACTACCATATAGCCAAGTGACTTGGCTATATGGTACTGAAAATCGGAGTTTTTGTTAATTATGCGATTGGTTTAATCGCATAATTGACAACCGGAGCTTTCGCTGTCCATATTATCAAGCCATCGGTCAAAGCTCTTCTTGGAAATTCTGTAATGTCCGCCGACCTTTACAAAATGGAAAACGCCTGAGTTGACGAGAGCATAAGCAGTGTTCTTTCCAATGCTGAGAATATCCATTATTTCTTCTACCGTATAAACTCTTTTCTCAAAGCCGGAACTATCATCAACAGCGTTGGGTAGTTTGTTCATTGCTTCAATCTTATCTTCAAACATTGTCAACACCTCCCTTAGCGTGATGATGGTTCTTTTTGAAAATCATATAGTCATAGCCGTATCCTACCTGACATTTATCGCACATCTCTTTATCTGCCTGAAAGGGGTCAAGTCTTTTTACAATGTTTTCAGGGATAGACTGAAACTCGCTTCTGCAACGAGGGCAAAGACTTAGTACAATGCCTTTACGCTCTGTCTTGGGTTTAACGGGAATACCGACTGCAAATTTCAATCCTCGCTTGATTTCGCTGATTTTATCTGCGTCGGTAATTCTTCCGACAAAATTATCAAGCTCTGTGGCTTTATCCACGGTGCGTAGCTGCTCAAGCATTACCATCGACGGCTCTTTTAAGCCACAATCCGTGTTTAGCTCAATATGAGTATTCATTGCCGTTTTCTTTTTAACAGCCGTTATAGCGGCTACAACGACCGTAGGACTGCTTTCATTTAAGCGATTTGTCTGAACCACAAGAACCGGTCTCATTCCCGATTGCACACTACCGTTTGTAACCCCCAAGTCGCAGTAATAAATATCGCCCCATCTGACATTCTTAAATTCTTTTTCTTTCATATGTAAATCCTCGCTTTCGATTATTCTGAGGTAATTCATATCCGGATTAGAATTAACCCCTTCACTTGTTTGAAATGGGAGAGCGTTTTTGGGGGGTGTTTTAGAAAAATTTCCTCAACTTTTTTATTGCACTGTTTACCGATTCCCTTACAGAAGTAAAATCGACTCCTTCTTCATCTGCGATTTTTTCAAGTGTTTTGTTGTAGAAGAAATACTTAAAAACTCTGCGTTTCTGTGTTTCGCTTAAGTAACACAAAACCTCCCGAAGTCGCTTAATATTGTCTTTCAGCATTATTTCTTCGATTGGGTCTGTATCGACTGCCAATTCCGGATGATGCACTTCAAATTCTCCGTCATTGATGTCAAATGCGTGTCCGAAAAGAAGCCTTCTCATTCTCTCTCTTGCTTCGTAGTTCTGATACTCCGTTATCACTTCGCCCTGAGCCATAGAAAGCAGAATGAACGGAGTGTACCGACGGATAACATCAGGGTATTTAACCCACAATTCTTCTTCCGCCAGTTCTGTTACAATCGCCCATTTCTCCGTGCCGGTGTAGCCGTGATATTCATACCGCAGGTTAATGAGCTTGCAGTCGTTCGCAAATAATAATTCCTGTTGTTCTAATGTAAGTTTTGTCATTGTCGTAATCTCCTTAAATTTGAATTTTTGAATTTGGTTGAAATCAAAAATTCGGAGATTACGGATACTTGGCGATATACGCCAGCCACTTATATGTCACGGTCTTGCTCCTTTCGGGAGCGACAAAAAAGCCGGACACCAAGAACATTAGGATATTTCTATCCCTTAATTCTCAGCGTCCGGCAATTTGATGACTCAAGAGCTTTCGCTCAAGGACTCGTGGCTCGGTACATCTGTCCGATATTTAATTGTTCGCTCTGTTACTACTTCTTGTTAATCTGTACTTGACTGTTCCCTTGCGTAGGGATAGGTCAACCTCTACTACTCTGTGGCAGTTCGGACATTTCAGTTCAATCACGCCTGTTGTCATTGTTACCTTGTCAAAAATACGCCAGCCACAGTTTTTGCACCTTACGATTATCTTTTGTTCCAACGATTTCATAGCTCGCTCACCTCCGGATAAACCGTAACCAAATCAAAAGGATTATCAAGATACTCCTTTTTCAAAAGTCCGAGCTGTTTCATTCGTATAGCAAGTGCTTTTTTGGAACACCCTAAAAAATCCGCAAGTGCATCAAATCTCTTATATACGCTCGGATAGTATATTTTGTTCAGACACTCAATCTTTTCTCCAAGACTGAACAGATACATTCCCTGCTTTATAAGGTTTTCGGGAAGAAGGATAGCAGCTCCAAGCGTATTTGCCTGCCATTCCTCCCAATCGGATATAGGCTTATTTCTCTCGGAATTTGCCTTGTAATAATGTACTCCGGCAGATTTCTGTGTCACACCGTAATCATTCGGGAACAACATCTTAAATATCTGATGGCTGCCCTCGTGCATTAAGGTGAAATTCTTTCTGCCTTTCAGCTTGCTGTCAAAGTTCAAGTCCTTTTCCACGAGAACGGTTTTTCCATCCAAAAAGAAAAAGGCTTCGTTATCATCATCTTCAAATACCTGAACACCCATTTCCGTAAATGAGGTCATTCCGAGAATACTACCGTCATAAGATAGGTGCTGGTATTCGACATTCAATCCGAGAACCTTCTCCAAGAGAAGCTCCGGGTCAATTCTGTATATTTGTGTGTTACGGACATCGGGAAGTGCCATATATGCCTGAACATACTTGTCGGCAATCGCTTCGATGTCAAATCTCGATAAATGTTTCAAGTTACAAAACCTCCTACCATTAGGATTTTGCTTCTACAAACCACTTTCCGTTTTCTTCGTCGAACAGAAATGTGGGCTTGCCGCAAATCTGTACCGTGTAGCGGATACCGGTTCCTCCGACTTTGGTGGAAGCCGCACGGCATTTCTGAATTACACGGTCTATCTCATATTTTTCATCATTCTCAAACTTGATGAAGTTCGGACGAGCCGTTCCATCAGGTCTATGTGTTACATTTACTTCAACATAAACTTTTCTTCTTTCGGATTCCATTTTTATTCCTCGTAATTTCTCAAAGTCAAAACTAATCTTCCCAAGTGCTTGTATCCGTCGATGTTCTTATCCGACACCCTGTACTTGGGTCGGTCATCTCCGGCAGTATTGATGTAACAGGAAAGCCTTCCTTTCTTAAAGCGTTTTTTCCGGTCAAAGAAAAGAAACATTCCCTCATATATACCGTAGTCGGTAAAATGGTTTCCGCCGTCCGCACGAAAGATAACAATATCTTCGCTGCACCCCTGCAAAAAGCAGTCGGGCATCGTAACATAAGCCGTAACCTCTTTTTCGTCAATCACATTTAGACCTCCTTAACCAACCATACCTGTCGGCATAGTGATTTCGGCTTTTTCCGGTGGTAGCCGCAAGTTCTGACACAGAACCCCATTCCTTATGCTGTCCTTTCCGAAACGCCGTCTGATTTCTTCAACACACTTTTCCATTCGCTCCAATTTGTCCTGCTTTGCGGCGTCCATAAACATATCTATTTGACGGGGCGTGTCTTGTGGAATAAGATTTATGGCTTGTACTGTCACAGAACGGATAGGGTTATTCCACCCATATCTTTTTTCAAACAACTGAAAAGCGGTCTTTGCAATAATCATCGGAGACTGTGTAGGAAGTGCAATCTTCGTCTGCCATTGCCTTGTATTGAGCGTGTTGTCTCTAATATGTATTGCGACACCTTCTGCACTCAGTCCGTGAACACGGAGCTTGTGTCCGATGTCTTGGGTTAATTCGAGAAACACGGGCCACACCTGCTCCGGTTTCTCTAAATCTGCTACTGTTGTTATACCGTGTCCTACACTTTTTATAGGAGAAACGAAATCTTTCTTGGCAACAAGGGAAAGGTCGTTGCCGTTGGCATAGTTCCATAAAACTACTCCGTTCTTTCCTAATCTTCTGCGTAAGAACTCAGGGTCGTTATTCGCTAAATCCCCGATGGTACGAATACAATAGCTGTCAAGCACTCGCTGGGTTGCCCGTCCTACACCGAGCAGGTCAGCGGCAGGAAGTCCCCAAATCTTTTCTTTGAATGTATCCTTTGGTATAACGGTTACTGCGTCCGGTTTCTTCATATCCGAGCCGAGCTTCGCAAATATCTTATTAAAGGAAACACCCACAGAAATCGTCAAGCCGAGTTCAAACTTCATCGTTTCACGAATTTCATTTGCCACCTTTTCCGGCGAACCGAAAAGGCTTTCTGTCCCGCTAATATCCAGCCAACACTCGTCCATACCATACGGTTCAACTTGGTCGGTATATCGCTCATAAACGCTTCTCGCAAGCTTTGAGTATTTGATATACTCCTCATAATGGGGCGGCACTACAACCAAGTCCTTGCACTTCTGTTTAGCCTGCCATACTGCGTCCCCGGTTTTCACATCAAAAGCCTTTGCTTTGTAGTTCTTTGCAAGCACGATACCGTGTCGTTCCTCCACAGAGCCGCAGACAGCAATCGGATATTTCTTCAATGCGGGGTCGAGCATACATTCGACGCTGGCATAGAAGTTGTTCATATCACAATGAAGTATGCTTCGTAACATTTTTTGAACCCCCCTTGACATTTTGGGAAGTTTAGTGTAAACTATGAGTAGTTCAACTTCCTGTTTCTTATTATACGCAGTTTAAGTGTACTTGTCAAGAGTAAATGAGAAGTTAAACTGTAAATATTCTTTTAAGGAGTGAAATCAAAGATGACATTCGGTGAAAAAGTCAAAGCAGAGAGGACTAAACTCGGTCTTAATCAGGATGAATTGGCTGAAAAAATAGGCGTAACCCGACGTGTAATTTGTTCTTATGAAAATGATAAATCCCGTCCGAGAGGAACGGAAAGATACAAGAAGCTGGCAGAAGCATTAAATGTAAATGTGAATTATCTGCTGTCTGAGGATGACGCTTTCATCGCCGATGTAGAGGATAAATACGGACGCAGAGGGGCAAGACAGGCTCAGGAGTTGCTTGCAGAAGTTACCGGTCTGTTTGCCGGCGGCGAAATGGCTGACGAAGATATGCGTGAAATGGTTGACGCTATTCAGGAAGCATATCTTATTGCAAAGAAGAACAATAAAAAATACACCCCGAAGAAATACCGCAAAGACGAGTAATCCTCACAGTGAACTAAGTCCAATATATGGGACACACAATAGTTTATAATTTATTATAGGGTAAATATCCGATATACTATAATATGGGAGGTGAGCCGGATTGGGGTATTACACTACGGCTGAAATTGTGAAAATCGTCAACAAGCTCATTGACCGTTGCGGTACTCGTGACCCGTACAAGGTCGCAAAAGAGCTTGGTATCAATATTATCTACCGAGATTTTGAAAAGCAGCGTGGAGCATACAAGGTCATTCTGAAGAACCGCTTTGTTTTCCTTAAAAACGGTATGCACCCGGTCGTGGAACAGATAGTGCTATGGCACGAAATCGGACACGATGTTCTCCACAGGCAAGAAGCGGTTGCTGTCGGCGGGTTCAAAGAGTTCAACATCTTTGATATGAGAGAGAACCGTATGGAGTATGAAGCAAATATCTTCGCTTCTCAGGCTTCGCTCCCGGACGACACCATTTTGGAATACATTGAAAACGGCTATGACATTCAGCAGATTGCACGGGCAATGTGTTCCGACATAAACCTAATTGCTCTGAAAGTAGATACGCTGATTGCACAAGGCTATCAACTTCGCAAACAGGAACACCAAAACGATTTTCTTAAATACAGTAAAAAAATATAAGACCGTCAAGTCTCGAATGAGATCTGACGGTCTAATTTTTATCAGTTTTTATTATATCCGAATTGTCTTGTGCAAAGGGTATCTTTCCACCATTTTTCACGACTCAGTATGTAATTATCATCCATTCGTGCGTTATAGTTTTCTAATACTGAATACTGAAAATTTGCTTTTATATAATCAAACCCTTTGGTGTCAACAATATGTTTAAGTTCAACATTCCCACCGTGTCCATTGTCTATATAGTTAGTCCACCTTTGAAGCAACATTCCATACTGAGCAGTTGCCGAGCCAACATACATTTTTCCGTTGCTGGTATCAGTTATAAGATAAACTGCTTTTTGATTTCTCAAAGCATCAAGCCAACCGCTGCGTTTATTCCGAATAATCGTTTCCAGTTGTGAAAAACTCAATCTTATGTTCTCATAACCCGGAAATTCGTCACCATCATAAGCAGTAGAAAGAATTTCTATTACTTCCAGTTCCTCCATCATAGACTCATAGGTTCTTCCCATGCCTTAACCCTGTATGCCATCCTGTTGTCCTCCTGCAAAAAATGAGTGAGGGGATTTCCATCCCTCACCCAGTAGCCCGCAGGATGGCAGGCTGTTTTAGAAGCTATAAAATTTTCCGCAGCTTCTTCCGCAGATGGTCTAACCTCGCATAGATGGCACCAGTCGTCAAATGCACAAGCGGGGCAATCTCCTTTGTGGAATACCCCTGCATTTTCAGCAGGACGATTTTCAAGGTACGCCCGTCCACCGTGACTAATACTTGATAGAGATTTTCGCTCTCAATCTCTTCCAGTAACTCCGCAACCGTACCCACTTCCGCCTGCCGCTCCCTGCCTGCCATGTCCTCAAGATATTCCGCAACGTCATTCGTCCATCGGTAAAACCGCCTGTTGGAATTGAAGTCTGCCCTGTCCGCCATGCGTATCTGCTCAATGGTCGCTTCATCAACGCCGCACTCACGCAGCAGCTTTTCCTCCGCTTCTTTCCAGATACGCCATTTCCTGTCCTCCCGTCCGTGGTTGTATGCCATTCTTACTTCCTCCAATCAGAATTGATTGAGAGGGCAGAGAAAAGCCCCCTCATCTTCCCAAAGGAAAAAACAAGGGGGCTGAACGCCTTAAATTTTAATTTTCTATTATCTTTCTTAGTTTTATTAGGATTCTGGCTTTGCGTTTGTTTACAACGCTCTGGGTTATGCCCAACCTCGCCCCGACTTCACGCTCGGAAAGTCCGTCAAAAAAGATTGCCTGTATCAGCTCCTGTTCACTATCCGACAGCAAAGGCAGGGCGGCTTTCAGCCTGTCCACCATGACCGCATTGACAACGGTTTCTGCAATGTCCACCGCTTCATCAGTGATAAAGTCCAGAGGATTCCCCTCGCTGTCCGTAAATCCGTCGAGAGATAGCAGTCTATTCTTTGTATCTAATTTTTGCAGATAACGCCACCGTTCCTTGTCACGGTAGAAGTCTGTGTATTGCTCCCTCACGACTTCAAGCAGACAGCCTTGAATGGGGATAAACAGCTTGTCCATATAGGTCTGGTCGGATTCCCTGCAACGGCAGAACTCCGTGTAGGATAATTCCACATAGCCGCCACTTTCTCTGATATATACCTTTCTTGGTGCATATTTCACCATAAATACCTCCCATCTGAATTTTTGAAATGTAAAAAATCCAGATGGAGAGGCGGAGAACGACACCGCATATCAGAAACAGCCCTACGGCACTTTCCAACAAAAATCGACAAAAGAAAAACCGCAAAGGCTCTGTGACCTTTACGGTTATAGGAAATAGTAATTCTATTGTATGGAGATTGTACTTCTACTTTCAAGGTGAGAAGTACCGTTGCACTGGCAGAAATTTTTTTAACTGGTTTCCTGCCGTTCTCTGATATGCTATGTATTGATAAATTTTGCTTCGTATGAGCAGATAGATAACTGCCCGAAAAAAGGACATAAAAAAATCCCTCCAAATTTAAAAACAAATTCAGAGGGTAATTTAGGGTATAACAAAATAACCCACCCGAATATCGTTTTTTTTATTTGGTGAGTTTGTTCTTTCAAATACGAAACAAATGCTCATGTACGGTAAAGTATCACAAGAAAATTATGTCGAATTGACAGCCGCCTCCGCTATACCGAATAAGGAAATAAAGAGTCCTCAAATTTTGCGCTACTAAATGAAGACGAGCGGAAGTAATCTCCCGCTCGTCAGTAAACTTAACTATGCCATATCAATCCCGCTTCTTTCCCGCCACCGGCACTAAGAACAGCGCGGGCAACAGCAGGAAAGCGGTACAGACCAGCCCCCAGGGTATGGACACCTGCTGGGCTACCAGCCCCACAATAGGCCCGCCGATGATCTGCCCGAAAGAGTCCAGCTGTCCGCTGGTGGAAAAGACTGTGGCGCGCATTTTCTCATCCACATGGTCGTTCATCCAGGCGGCCAGCACAGGCTCCTTGATGGTGCGCATAAGCCCCGCCAGCAGGAACACCAACAACATGAACCAAAAGCTCCGCCCCACCGCGAAGAGAACCAGGCACAGGATATACCCGGCGCTGGTGGACATGACCACACTGGTTCGGCTGACAGTCCCTTTTTTCTCCATGCGGGCGATGAGCAACTGAGAAGCCAGAATACCTAAGCCGCTGCCGATAAGACTGATAACACCGAACCAAGTGACGCTGTTCAGCGGCCCGATAACGGGTATTACCGTGTCATCCAGAAAATGAGCGGTGGAGAGCCGGTCAAAGCCTTCACTGGCAAGTCCCCCGCATAGTGTGATTGCTAAGAGCGTCAGCAACACAGGTGCGCCTTTCACAAAGCCCAGGTTGAGCTTGAACAGGCAGACAAAGTCTTTAAGCAAGCCCTGCCGTTCCTCAATAGCAGGGGAGAAGTTGGTTTCTGGCATGATGCGACCCAACACCAGCCCCAACAACAAGCACAAACTGCCCCCCAAGATGACAGGCATTTGCAGGTTTATGTTTCCCAGCAGTGTGCCCAGCACCACGCCCAGAACGCCGCCGATTTGCCCCATTTGACTGCCCCGCAGGAACACCTTGTCTATGGGTTTGTCCTCTTCCTCCGAGGCAATCCACGCCTCCAGAGCGCCGGTGATGAAGGTATCACCGCAACCCCAGACAACCTGGGCCAGCAGAACCGTCGCGAACCACGGTAGCGCACCCTCCATCAGAAAGCCCAGGCCGTAGAGGAACATTCCAATCAGCACCGAGCGCCGACGGCTATACAAATCCGCCACCACACCGGTGGGCATCTCGAACAGAAAGCAGGAGGTCTCCTGAACCGTCCCTACCAGGACAAGCTGGAAAGCATCCAGCTGCACCACCTCCAGGTGGTACACGATGGAAAGCACTGTGGACATAGAAACCGCCAGGGAACAGACAAATCGGAACAGCAGGTAGACAGAATATGCCTTTGAATTTTTAGCAAACATGAAGTTACATTCTCCTTTCAAATCTCATTTTATATGACTTTTGCAAGCTGTTAAGCTAACTTGTGGAACATATGCCGAACCTTATCTATACGGCTATTCGGGCGGCGGGGTTGGCAAATAAATTTACCAATAGCTGGCTGGTATCCTTTTAACTCTGTCAAGCAGACTCCCTGCCCATTTGTGAAATAAGTTAAATCGTTCCTGTATTCTTGAATACATCTAGCAGGGATTTCTCCTTTCAGAATGACCTCGTCATTCTTTATCTGAGTACTTACAATATCTGCACAATACCTTGGAGCATCATGATACGCCCGTGAGAGATATTCCTGCGGTGCATAAATTTCAAAGTGGAGATATGGCTCTAATAGTTCTGTCCCTGCTTTTTTTAAAGCCTGCTCCAATACGATAGGGGAAAGCAGCCGAAAGTCTGCGGGGGTACTTACAGGACTATAATACAATCCATATTCAAAACAGATTTTACAGTCTGTCACTTTCCATCCATACAGCCCCTGCTCGCAGCCATAAAGAACCCCCTCCATAACCGCATTTTGGAACGATTGATTTAAATATCCAAGTGAAACTCTGCTTTCATACTGCACTCCGCTTCCAATAGGGAGCGGCTCTATGGACAACCCGACAGAAGCCCAGAAAGGATTTGGCGGGACTTCTATGTGGATGGTATATTCTGCTTTTCTAAGCGGTCTTTCCAGATAAATAACCGAAGGCTCTTTCATAGCCACGCCCACATGATATTTTTCTTCTAATAGCGAACAAATAACTTCTAACTGTACTTTTCCCAAAAAAGATAACATAATCTCATGTGTAACAGTATCAATGTCAAAATGCAAAAGAGGGTCTGTATCAGCAATCTCTGCGAGGGCATTTAACAGGGCTTCCCTTTGCTCCGGCTTTTGCGGCTCTACCGTTGTCCGAAGTAATGGCATGGGATTATCAATCCATGTTTTGTGAGGCAGGAGTTTTTCATTTCCCAGAATGTCGTTCAGTTTCAAAGTATCATCAGCTAAAATAACAATTTCTCCCGGACAGGCATGGTCAGCCGGGACGATTTCACCATTTGACGGAATACACATTTCTGTAATCTTTATTTTTTTCTTTTTTGACAGCAGCAGGGTATCCCGTAAATGGAGCGTCCCATGATACAGGCGTAAATAAGAAAGCCGTTTTTTCCGCTCTGTATACTCAACCTTAAAAACATATCCACATAATTCAGACTGAATATCGTCTGTTTCTGTAATGAAAGTTTCTGTAACCGCTTCAATCAGTTTTTCTGTTCCTAAATTGTCTTTTGCACTCCCATGATAAACAGGAAACAAAGAGCAGCATCTGGTTCTTTTGCACTTTTCATATTGTAATTCCTGTATATCCAAAGAATCCTCTGCAACATATCGTTCTAATAGTTCATCGCTTCCGGAAATAATCATATCCCATTTGTCCAAATCAGAAATATCGGTCATGGATATTTGGGGCGACAGGGAAACCTCCTGCATGACAATCATATCACTGGTAAGTTTGTCTTTAATGCTTTGGTAAACACGCTGTAGGTCGATTCCATTTTGGTCTATCTTATTTATAAAGATAATTGTCGGAATGTTCATTTTCTGAAGCGCATGGAATAATATACGCGTCTGTGCCTGTACGCCGTCTTTTGCCGAAATGACTAAAACAGCTCCGTCAAGGACAGATAAAGCACGGTATGCTTCGGTTAAAAAATCCATATGGCCTGGCGTATCTATAATGTTGACTTTTACATCCTCCCACTGAAAAGATGTCACTGCTGTCTGGATAGTGATTCCCCTTTGACGCTCCAAATTCATTGTATCTGTCCTTGTTGTGCCTTCATCTACGCTCCCTAGTTCTGCAATTGCACCACTGGTATACAATAAACTTTCCGTTAATGTTGTCTTTCCTGCGTCAACGTGAGCCAGAATGCCTAAGTTAATTATTTTCATGTGATTTTCCTCCTATCAACACCCAAAAAAGGGCATAAAAATACCCAGTGATAAATACTCCTATCACTGGGTAAATAACTCCAATAGCCCCAAAACACTTATATGTTTTCGGGCATATAAAATTACATGATAAAAGTATTCTTAAACTGGGTACAAAAAACTAAGCCCCATATTAAAAGTGAAACGGGACTGCTACTTTTTGTTCCCACTATCAAATTGACAGTTTATTTAAGAATACCTTGCCGCATATTTATTAACTCCTTGTCTAATACTGAATCTAATTATATTCCTTAACCCTTTATTTGTCAAGCCTATATTTAAAGAACATAATAGAAAACTGTTCTGACAGATTTAGAGTATGTGATATTTTACACAATAATATCAAGCAATATGAAAGATACTAAAGTCAAGCGAAAGAAAAAATGTTATGGATTATTTGAAAACGGCAGATGAAATTGTTGATGTCTATTTTGTCACATATATAGAGTCTTGTGATAAGAATAATAATTCACATTCTATATCTTGGAGAAATAGATATATAGGTCAAGACGGTGTTATCTATATTCTTAAGAATGGAAACAGACAATTCTTTGTTTGGCATCCTGTTGACGATGATTTTAAACCAATTACTTCTTTGGGAATTATTAGTTCCCGTGATGATTATTATATTAAAAAGAACAATCTATTAGTAACAACTCAGAATTCCATTTACAAATTCAGGCTTATCAACAAGGAGGTGAACACTGATGATAAAACTTAACAAAATGGAACAAAATGAATATAACGCTTTTATTGTTGCTGTTGTTCCTTCATTATTACCCGGCACATACCACTTTAGAGACTTTTTCACAAATAGAGTTACATCTGCAAGAATCGGTCGTAAATTCTATGAAGATGTTGTCAATGGTATATATCCGCATATTTCTCTTGTTGGGACAAAGGCTTCAGAAGGTTATATTTGTTCTTGAGTAAATACCTGATTTCTCATAATGTACTTGATGGCTACTCAAACGAGCAGCCATCTTTTTAATATGCCGGAATACCGTATCCGTAGATAACAGAGCTTCCGACAGGGTATGTTTTGGTTCTGCAAGTGTCGCCTGAGTTGCCCTCAACGGTATAGACTGTACCGTTTTCGCATTTCTGAACAATACCGGTGTGGTCTGTCACACCGTCGCCCTCCCAGTCAAAGAAAATGATTGTACCGGGCGAAGGCTCATACGAACCGTCTGCCCACTGTCCTCGGTCTCTGAACCATTGTACACCGTTTACACAGCCGGCATACTTTGGAATAATACCGGCGTCGATATATCCGCACTCGTTAGCACACCAAGAGACGAAGCAGGCACACCATTCTACACGGGAGTCAAATCCGTACCAAGACCAGTAAGGCTGACCGCCTACATTACCCACCTGTGACAAGGCAACCGTTACGATTTGGTCGTCGCTGTATCCGATACCGTAAAGCACCTGAGACCATAGTTGATTGTTTTCGTCCTTTAGCAGCTCGGCAAGATACTCTTTCTGCTCCTGATTAAATCCGTACATAGCCGCCATTTCATCAACGGTCTTGTGCGATACCGTGATATACAGGAAAGTTTCTGTTACTGTGGTTTCGGTCTGTACGATGTTGCCGTGTCCGTCGTCGCTTTCTTCGATTTCGGTATGGGTTTTCGTTTCCGTTCGGGAAGAAATATCGTTCATTTCCCAAAAAATATCCGACAGTAGCTGCTTCTTGGTTTCATCAACCGTAGCAACCTCCATCGGATTGTCGGGGTCGGTATTCACTTTAACAGAATAGACCGCAAGAACATCTTTCCAAACAGCTCTGCTTCCGCTCATTTCAAGCACATCATAGCTTACAGAGTTCTTTTCCTGTTCCAATCGGTCATCATATTCCTGATTGATTTCCTGAACGACTGTCTGCATTGACATTCCCGTGCCGGAATCCTCTCCCGAAAAGAAGATACCGAACACAGAACCTGCAATCAAGGCTACAAGACATAGCACAATAATTACTACCACCGCAACCCAACCGCCGGCAGCGATAGCGGCAATAAGACCTTTTACCGCCGCTATGATTGCTTTTACTGCGGCAATGGTGGCTTTGGCTGCGGCTTTAATCGTAGCGGCTGTTGCTTTGGCTGTGGCTTTTGCCGCCTGTGCCGCTTTCTGCGAAGCCTTAACTGTCGCCTGAGCTGTTTTCTGTGCCGCTTTTGCCGCTTGCTGACTGGTTTTTATCGCAGTCTTTGCAGTCTGCTCAGCCGTCTTAACCGATTTCTGTGCGGTCTTTGTTGCTTCTTTTCCGGCAAACTTAATGGTTTTCTTTCCGGAGGAAGTGGCAGACTGCTTTATGGTCTTTTCCGCCTTATCGACAGTCTTAATCGCAGAGCTTGTGTTTTGCGAAGCCTGTTTTCTCAAAGACTGCTCGGCTCGCTGCTGCTTGAAACGCTGAATACCGTCCTTTGCGGTGCGGATATTCTCTTTTGTGGTTTCAAGTCCCTTTCGTCCCGCCTTGTCAAACGCATAGGCACCATCGTGAAACACCTCGTCAATACCGCTTTCCAGTTTATCGGAAGCGTATTCCTCGGCAGAACTGCTGTTGGCATTTACCGACCGCTCCGCCTTTTCTTTTGTTGCGATATACGCCTGCTTCATTCGTTGGGTTGCGACGGCAGCCTTATCTATTGTTCGTATCGTACCTTTTGCATTGTCTTTCGTTTTAATATCAGCCATACAATCCCTCCTTCCTATGCAGGCTGAACTACCTGTTGTATTATTCGTTTATTAGCTTCGCCACTACAACAAGTCTGCCGTTTGTCCGGGAATACTCACAGGTGGAAAGGGTCAGGAGCTTGTCGCCGTATTCGGCGGTTATGCCGGTTTCGTAAAGCGACAGTTTCTTGCACTTCTCAACATAGGCAGTGAAATCCTCGGCGGTGTCCGCATTGACGAACTGATAATATTTGAAGCTGTCGGGACTATCCGTATATACTACGGTTTTGAACACGGCAATTACTTCATAGGTCTGTCTATCGGTCAGCGTATCAAAGGATACTGTTTTGTGCTTTTCCCAAAAGCTCTTGTCCTTGAATTTCATAAGACCGGCGAACATAGAGCCGTCGTTCATATGATGACCGTAGATAATGATATTGTCGCTTGGCAGTTCCATATCGCAGTTTTCCTGAACATAAGGACAGCCGTAGTCGGTGTATGCCTTATCAAAGCCGTGCTTCAGATAGAAGTTCGGGTTGTCCTTTGACTGCATAACGGGATAATTGATTTTTGTGTCCTCAACCTTAATCCAGCCGACCATATCGTTATTTTGCAGATAAAGCTCCTGATACTCCGGGATAAAGGTCTTTTCTTCGGAGTAGTTCATCAGCTCTGTGGTTTCTTCAGGCTCGGTCTCCACAACCTCAATCAGATTGTCGTACATCTCAGCCTGCTTTGCAGAGTCGCAATAGTGCTTGATGAGAAAACCTGAACTGACGGCAAATACAATGCTGAAAGCACAGATTATGGCAATATAGATTTTGTTTTTCATAGGTGTTTCCTTTCTCATTTACAGAATAGGGCAAGGGTTATGCACCCTCGCCCGGTTTGGTTGTCATCAGCTTATACAGCTTCGTATTCTTCGGGAACTTATTTGCAAACGGCACAAGCGAACTGCCGACCTTAATCAATCCGTGTCCTGCGTCAACATTCGTGATATACGAAAGCTGGAGGTCAGAAATGTTAAGGAGCTTTGCAAGCTCAATTCTGTCGGTTGACGCCTGATTGAGCATAATCAAAAACTCGCTGTTTGCAAGCATAGTTCTCGCTGTATGGCTCTGCAAAAGGTCGTCCACATTCTGTGTAATGCCGGTGGCATAAGCGCCGTACTTTCTTACACGCTTCCAAAGCGTAAACAGGAAGTTTGCAGAATACTCGTGCTGGAACAGGAGGTAGATTTCATCAATGAAGATAAAGGTCTGCTTACCTTTAGCACGGTTCTGTGTAATACGGTTCAGAATAGAGTCGAGGACGACAAGCATACCGATAGGCATAAGCTGCTTGCCGAGGTCAAGAATGTCATAACAGATAAGTCGGTTATCCGTATCAACATTGGTTGGCTTTGCAAAGGTATTCAAAGAACCGTGAGTAAACAGCTCGATAGCAAGGGCGATTTCCTTTGCTTCCGGCTCGTCCTGTTTCAAAAGCTCCGCACGAAAATCCTGCAAGGTAGGAACAGTACCGGTATATCCTCTCTGCTGATAGTCTCGGTAAACACTTGCCGTACAACGGTCGATGATAGATTTCTGCTTTGCTCCGAGGTTTGTACCGCCGATAAGCTGTTCGCAAAGGGACATAATGAACTCGGATTTCAGGATAACCGGGTTTGCTCCGTCGCCGTATTCCTTGTTCATATCCATCGCATTGATATGGCTCGGAGAAGTAGCGGAAATATTGATTATTTCGCCGCCGAGAGCTTTTACAAGCTGCGAATACTCTCGCTCAGGGTCTATGATAATAACATCTGCATTGGAGGAAAGAATGATATTTTCAATTTCACCCTTTGCCGCAAAGGATTTTCCGCCGCCGGATACGCCGAGAATAAAAGAGTTGCCGTTGAGTAGCTGTCTGCGGTCGGCAATAATCATATTTTTACTGATGACATTCTGACCGTAGTAAATGCCGTTTTCGTGGTAAATGTCCTGAACCCTGAAGGGAATAAAGACCGCAAGGCTTTCTGTGGTAAGGGTTCTGAATGCGTCAATCTTGCGTGTTCCAAAGGGCATAGCCGTATTCAGTCCGTCCATCTGCTGATACTTGAGAACGGCAAACTGGCACAAATGCTTTCTTGCCGTAGTAAGCAGAGCTTCGGTGTCGTTATCAAGCTGTTCTTTGGAGTCCGCAGTATGAACCATAGTGAGTACAGCGAACATCATTCGCTGATCACGAGTGGTAAGGTCATCAAGGAACTCCTTCATTTCCTTTTTCTGCTGTTCCATATCATACGGAACGGTAGCGGAAAAGTTATTGTTCTGATTCTGCTTTCTCTGCCAGTTGGTTATATTCGTCTCAACCCCAAGCAGTCTGCTCTCTGCTTCTCGCACCGCTTCATCGGTAGGAACAGGTACGATGTCAATGGACATCATCAGGTTGCGGTTCAGGTCGGTAAGCTCGGCTACCATACTGTCCTTGATATAGGAAGCGTACTCACGAAGAAAAAGGACTCTCCCGTAACGGTTTCCCATTTTGAAGTAGTCCTTTTCAAATTCCATTGTATCGGGGCAAACATAATCCTTGAAATCGTGTCCCTTCTTTCTCGTTTCCTTAATATTGAAGTGGTAGGCGGTTTCCTCCCCGACACGGAAGAAATCGTGGACAATTCTCAGTCTCTCATCGGTTTCAAGCTCCACACATTTGCTTCCGAGTCTTGCAAAGTGGGCAATCAGGTCAGCACCGACACGGGCAAAATAGGTTCGTGCGTCCTCCACGCTCTTTTTATTGATGGAGATAGTAACATATTTATCCTGAACGATGGCATTTGCCCCGGTTGCCTTGTCGAGAAGCATTTTGTTATATTCCTCTCGGTAAACATCAAGCTCATCGCCGGTTTCGGGGATAAGAATGGTTTTCTCAAAGTCAAGACGGTTAAGCCGTCTGTTGTTGATAGTCAGCTTTGTAGTAGCTCCGCTGTCAAGAGAGTTGAGAAGCTCGGAGTATTCAAGGAACATTGCTTCCTTATCCTCACGGCTCGCTACGGCATAGTTAATATCCGTGAACTTGAAGCTTTTGGAATACTTGTCCTTGCCTACACGGAAAATGCCGTCATCATAAATAGCGGTAATGGGAATACAATCCTGTACGCCCTTTGGTACTACGAACTTTTCTTTGTCCTGCTTTAACAGGTTTGTAAGAGTTTTAATCATTGTTCTTATAAGCCTCCTTCTGTTTTTGTTCGATTGTCGGTTTCATCAATTCGTAATAGGTGTTGGTGGAATGAAAGACCAGCTTTTTCGGCATAAGGAACTCGGACTTTATCCACGCCCATATAAATTTCTCAGCCGTCATTCCGTTGTATTTCACAAAGCCGAGAGCCGCAAAAGGGGCAGCTCCCAAAATGCACACCCACGATACAGTTTCTGTTCCGAGGTACGGTTTTAGGAGGAAGTAAAGTCCTACCGCTACCGCACAGGCGAGGACAGAAAAAATGAACTGTCTGAGCGACAGTCCAAAAAACATTGACTCTGTGTAATTTCGTATCTCTCGGTTAATTTTGACTTCCATCAAAAGCTCCTTTCTCTGCGATATGCTTGTTTTGCGTGACGGATTTCATCAGAGCAGACGCAGGTGTCCGCAAGGCAAATCACATTGCCGTTTTTCTTTCCTCCGTAATACACACAATATTTGCAGTCGCAGTCGGCAGGCGTATAGCCCTGCCATCTATCGTTATTATTCTTGTTTTTCTTCATCAGAGAACCTCCCGTTATAAGCCCATCATTTCACGGATAATTCGGTCGCTCATCTTAACCGCACCGACAAGCACAAGCATATTGAATACCAGTTCGCCGATATATGCCCATACCTGAGTAACGGCTGCTGCGTCAGGGTTCACTACCGGCGGCGTAGAAGCAAATAGGGAGAAGATGATACAAGCAAGTACAATTACTGCTCCCTCAAGCAAAACGGCACAGTAGCTCTTTATAAAGCTCTTACCCACATTCTGCGACGGTTCTCCGGCAAATGTGGAAAGCGGTATCGGAGCGAGAGCAGTGTACATATACAGCTTGAAAAATCGTCCGTACACCGTCATTATCATAATGAACGACAAGACCGTGATAAACAGTCCGCCGATAAGAGTAACCGCCCACAATGGGATACTTTCAAAAAATCCGCAGCTTTCAATGGTTGTTACCATTTCAGCAGGTAAAGTTGTTTGATTGGGCGTACCGAATCCCGCAGATGTCATAATGGTTGAAATCGTACCTTGTACGATGTCGAACAGGGCAAGCATAAGCTCCAGCCCGTAGGTAATCACACCTTTGGCAATGGCAAAGCGGATAAACAGCTTTAATGCGTGTTCCGGTTTCTTTACATCGGTAAAACTTCCGCAGGTGCGAACCACACCGACAACAAAAAACAGAACAAGCAGGGCAAGACCGATAGCCTGAACTGCTCCGTTGATATTCACCATTACCGACCAAATACTGCCGCCTTTGAACTGTTGCGGCGAAGTGGTTAGCAACTGCCATATTTCCGAAAGCTTGCTGTTCCAAGTTTCAAGGGCATTTTCGAGGTTCTGAACTACCCAGTTATCACTCATCTGTTTGCACCTCCTTTAAGATTAGGGGCATACCTGAAATGCCAGGTATGCCCCGTTTGATAACTGTGTTCTCTTAACCGGTAATAAGGGTAAGGATTTCCTTTGCAAAGGTAATGATGATACCGCCTGCAAGAGTCAGGAAACCGTTGGCTCTCTGAGACGGGTCGTGAGACTTCAAAGAGAGACCGACCTGAACGATACCGAAGCCAAGCAGGATAAGACCGATGGCACGGATAAGACCGAAGATGAAATCGGACAGATTGTTGACTACGGTAATCGGGTCGCTGGCGGCAAAAGCGGTAACGCTCATACCGCAAACAAGAGTTGCTGCTGCGATTACGGCGCAGTAAGCACGGAAGCCTTTCTGAACCTTTCCGGTCATAGGCAGCTTCTGAGTAGTTTTCTTTTCGTTGTTCTTCTTAAAAATGTTCATTGTGTTTTCCTCCGTTAAAATAAGTTTTTATTCACTTCAAAATCCTCATCGGACAGAAGTTCGTAATTGGTTTCTCCGTAGCTTTCCTCCGGAAGTTCTTCCGGGTCAATAGAAAGAACGGAAATTGATGAGTGCTTGATGGTCACTTCGCCGTGTTTATATGCAGAAGCCTTTCCATCGGTTGTAAGTGCCACATTCGGGTGCTTCAAGATGTCGTACTTGAAGTCCATAACGGGGCGTTCTCCACGAATAAACAGAATTGCATATTGGTTATCAAGCATACGAACCTCATCAGGAGTAAGAAGCTCTCGACCGCTAATCTGATAATTTGTGGAGTAGTTGCCGCTTCGACCGGTACTTTTTCCGAAAGTGTTGGTATCAATGGTTTCCTTGCCGAGAAGCTCGGACACATATTTGTGGGTGCTTTGCTCGTTGCCGCCGAGATATAAAAACTCGTCGCAGTTACCTACAATGCTTTCCCATTGCTTTTCAAACAAGGCTTTAAGCTGTGCCAAGTTCTGCAAGATAATACTTACCGATACCCCACGGGAACGCATAACCGAAAGAATTTTGTCGAAGTCATCAGGGAGTGAAACATTCGCAAACTCGTCCATCAAAAAATGAACGGGAACGGGAAGCGAGCCGCCGTGAATATGGTCGGCAGCATAAAACAACTGCTGAAAAAGCTGTGTGTAAAGGATAGATACCAAGAAGTTAAAGCTGGAATCGTTATCCGGTATCAAAGCGAACAGAGCGACCTTTTTCTCTCCGAGTGACGGGAGGTCAAGCTCGTCTGTGGTGGTTAAAGAAGCAAGACTTTCAAGGTTGAACTTTTCCAGTCTTGCCGCAAGGGTTATCTGTATGGACTTTAAGGTTTTCGCCGCACCTGAATGATAGGAACGGTAATACTTCAAAGCAATGTGGTCGGGATTCGACATCTCCAATTCCGCAAACAGTTCATCAAGAGGAGAAGGTCTTGTGTCCTCCTCGTCCTCAATCGCACCGGCTCTGAGCATTTCCATTATCATTGCAAAGTTCTGTTCATCTTCGGGTGCTTCATAATGAAGATAAAATACAAGTGCAAGCAAAAGCATTGAAGCCGAGGTATCCCAAAAGGGGTCTTGTGATTGACTTCCTTTCGGAGTGGTACTCTTAAAAAGGTTCGTCACGAGCTTTTGCACATCGTTGTCATTCTGCAAATAGACAAACGGGTTATAGCAATGGCTTTTCTCCATTGAAATCAAATCGAGAACACGGACTTCATAGCCTTTGCTTTCAAGCAGCTTTCCGGTATCTCGGAGAATTTCGCCCTTTGGGTCAAGAATGACAAATGATGTGTTGCACTGCATAAGATTCGGCTTGCAGTAAAACCTTGTCTTACCGGCTCCCGAACCGCCGCACACAAGGGTGTTTAAGTTTCTTCGGTGTTTCTTCGCATTGAGTCCGATACAGACATTTTGCGTCATCAGCTTATTTGCAGAAGCCGGAGACTGTCTGTATTTTTTGTTTACGGCTCTTGCATTGCCCCATTTTGCAGAACCGTGTTCTTCACGCCTTCGGTAATTCTTCTGTGTTGAGAAGTAAATCCCAATACCCATTGCATAGCAGAGAAGCAAAACGAGGACAGTTTTTAGGCTGTCCTCGCATAGCTCAATATGAAATGGTTCGTTGAACGCTGTTAATAGGCTCGGCAGTATTTCCGGCAATCCTCCTTTTACAGAGGGTGCAATCAGAAGTGCCAGCCATACGACCGGGATAATACCGATGACGGAAAGAATAATAGCAGACTGCCTCTCGTTATCTCGATTCACAGGAGCGTTCCTTTTCGATAACTTTGAACTTTTTCTTTGGGGCAGTTCCGACCTTGATGATAAGGTCGTCCACCGCATCGGTAGATTTGCCCTCGTTCATCAAATCTGTTTTCTCGTCGTTGAGAGAACGGATAATAATGCCGTGTTCATAATCGTCCAATGCGATATGATACATTTCTTCCTTCGCCATAGTCTCACCTTATCTTTCGTAGTCTTTGCTTCGTTCCTGCTTTTTCTTGTAAAGCTCATCGGAAACACGGGAGTGAATATCCGCCATTGCGTTTCTCGTTTTGGAAAGCTCATAGCGAATGTCCTTCGGCTCTTTGCCGGCGAGCTTTTCAGGGATACGGTTGATAGCAAAATTCTGTGTATCGACGCCGTACTTTTTGCAAAGCATATAGCCGATACATACTGCCTGAAAGCCCATATCCGCTCTGCTGTAACTGTCGCTGTTGATAGAGAGCTGTGCGTGGCCAAGCTCCTGTGCTACGCACTGAGCGACCGCTACGCTGTCTCCCACATCACGCTTTACATACAAGGTCTGTTCCTCGTTGTTATAAAACGCCGCCATATTGGGATACGGAAGCTCATTTGTTGCTTCCACTTCAACCGGGGAAGAATCCAGCATAACGGTAATGAGTGCTTTCGGGTCACGGTTGACAGTCGGTGCAGGCGGTCTTTTGCCGTTGGTCTGCGAAACATCAAAGACCTTTTTCACATTGTAGGAAATGCCGGTCGTACCGTCTTTCTTTGCATACTCGACAGGTTCAAGAATGGAAATGCTTTTCGCACCTTTCTGAATTTTCACATTATCTTTGCTCCAGTCATCAAAGTTTTTAAGCTGGCTTGCTTCGGGAAGCTGCTTGAAAATCAGAAGTGCGTTGACCGCAGAGTATCTGTCAAGACGGCTCTGCGTATCAAGGAAGGCTTTGAACTTTTCCGGGTCGGAAACAATCGCCTTTGCGGTGTCGTCCGCCATCTGATATACGGCTTCTTTTTCAGCCTTCATCTTCTCGGCATATTCCTCTTTGGAAAGTCGTTTGCTCTGCTGTCCTGCCTTAGCAGGGGTAAAATTGTTTGTCATTGTGATTACCTCTCTTTCACATTTTTGCTTTTAGGTTTCGGCTGCTGGTGTACGGTCTGTGCCGGGGCGTTCTTGACTTCCGGCTTTGATACCTCCGGCTCTTTGCGTTCTGCTTCTTTCTGCTGCTTGGACTGTGCCTTATATCGGTCAAGCTTTGCTTTTACCGACGGCTTTCTCTGTCTGTCGCTTACAGTACCCTTATCAGTTTGCATATCTACCGGCTCGGAGTCGTGCCTTGACGGAGGGTTTTTGTCCGTTTTGGCGACTGTGGGGTTTGACTGGGAATACCCCTCTTTCTGAATAGGTTTTCTGACGGCTTCCTCAGTGATGATTTCGTTTTTGGTTTTCGTCGGCTTGTCTTTCTCCAAAGCTTCACGCTTTTCGACAGCCTTCTGAGACTCGGTGACAATCGCAGCCTTATCAACTTTACCGAGTTCAAATCTCTCAACGATTCTCTGAATTTTGGAAGCGTCCTCTGCACGGGCAATAATATCAATCGGGACATTATCGCCCTTTGTGTTTTTATCCCTGAGTACGCAGTAGAGAACGCCGTAGCGTTTTGCCTGCTCGGTAAACTTCTTCAAGTCCTTGTTGGGGATAGAAAACACCTTCAGCTCCTTGCCCGACTTAATCATATTAGTAAGTCGAGCCTTGCCTTTTGTTTTCTGTTCCTGTTTGAGAACAGAGACTAAAAGAACGGCAATATTCTTTGCTGCCGCTCCGCTTAATTTTGCGGCTACTTCAAAGCCTTCAAGCGATAGCCTGACGACCTGTTCTGCCGCATCACCTCCGTTTGTCATTACGGTTCTGCTCCTTTCGTTCTTGTTTTTCTTCGTAAACTCTTACCGTTTCAAGGTTGGCTTCAATAACCTTTGACCTTTCGGCTATGTCATCACAAAGACCGACCTCTTTGCGGAGAGTCCACAGCTTGCTCGTGATTGCCGTAATCTGCTCTTTGACATTTGATAGCTCATCGTCACTCAAATTTCTTCTTAACTGTTTTCGCAGGTGCGTTCTATCGTCAGTCAAGGATTTGATTTGCGACAACACGGACTCTTTATATGAGAAAAGCTGCTCGTCGGTAGAAATGTTCTCCCGTCCAAGCAGCCTTGTCTCCTGAGTGATTTTGTCGAGCTTCAGCAAATCTTCTTTCAAAAGATAGTGAAGCCTTGCGGTATTCTGTTTTTTGTACTTCGGCAGATAACCCAGCTTATAGCAGTAATGCAGATACAGCCCATACAGTCCGCCGACCTTTTTGACTTTGTGTTCTCTTGTGGGCATTCGGTACTGCCTGACTCTTACCGTTTCCTTTGCAAAAGGAACGATAAGAACCTTTTGATTTTCCGTCAGCCTACGCTTGATTGCGTCCTCGGTATAATTCTCTCCGAGTGATTTAAGTCGTATCGGCTTCTTGTATCCTTTCGGGACAATCGTCCAATACTTTCGACTGTCGCTGAGACAATGTTCATAGCCCATCTGAGTCAGGATATAATCAAAGGTCTTTAAGTTGGTGCTGTGTGCAATCGCTTCATCAATGGCGTCACGGGTCATTGAATATCGGCTCGGCATACCGGCTTGTTCCTGCTTGTAGTAATAAGAGGATTGCTTACTGCGGTTTGGGTTCGGATTGTAATACAGTCCGTACTTTTCACAAAGGCAGTCGGCAACCAAACGAAACTTGAACCACGCTTTTTCGTCGCCCCATAACCGCTTGCCGTCCACAAAGGAAACGGAGTTTATTACATAATGACAGTGCAGGTGTTTCGTGTTCAGATGAGTAGTAACCACCACCTGAAATCTTTTGCCCCACACTTCGTTTGCAAATTCCATTCCGATTTTCTGTGCAAGCTCCGGGGATATGTCCTGTTCCTTAAAGCTCAGGTATCCGTGATAGGCTTGAATGCCGTCGTCTTTGCCGTATGCTTTTTTTACAGATATAAACTGGTCTCTTGCGGTCGCAGGGTTGCAGTTGATACCCTCTACGAAAAACTCACGCTCGGTTTTTTCTTCGTCCTTTGCATAGCTGAGAACATCACGGAGAGCCTGATACTGTTCCTCGGTGTAAATGTCTGCCGCCGTCTTTTCGGGATTGGCGGCATAGTCGATTACCTGACCGAGCCTTGATGTGACCGACCACAATTTACTTACTGCCATTTCATATCGCTCTTATCGGGTCTTAAAAAAGTACGCTCCACATCAGCCTGAAACTTGTGCCAACGCTCGGCTTCCTTTTTGAGCTGCGGTGCGTCCACAAATCCGAGGGTGTTTGCTTTCGCCGCAAGCTGATTGATGTTGTTGCCGATAGCGGAAAGCTCACGCATAACATCGTAAAATCTTTCATCGGGCTTTTCTCTCGGCTCGTATCCTCTGAGAAGCAAACGGATAAGTCCGCCTTCGGAAAGACACGCCCGCTTTGCTTTTTTCTGCAAATCCTGAGCTTCTGCCTTGTTCATCAGAATGTGCTTTTCAATGTTTCTCTTGCTCATTTTTATCGCTGTCCTTTCTGTAAATATAGTGTCTGTCCCGGTTTATCTGAAACAGGCACATTGTTGTTACTCCGAAAAAGCCGCCGATGAGTAACCCGGCGGCGACCAATACTATCTCCCGCAAAGCTTATGCTCCTTTCTTGCTTGGGGTATTAGGGGCAACCCCTAACGAGTGTACCGTTTTGGACATTCCTGTCCATAAATGGTCTGCTCGCTAAGATTATGCAGACACTCAGGGTTGCCCCATAGATTGACTCTTATCTCTCCATATCCTTTGAGACAGGCTTATACGGCTTTGCTTCAATACCGTCCAAGGACTTATAAAATCTCTCCGGGTATTTGAACTTTTCCTCGTACTTACGAGCCAGTTCTTTCGGCATACTGAGGAACTTTTCCGACTCAATCGGTGCGTATGCAATGAAGAACTTGCCGGCAATAATGTCGAGCATTTCACGGTTGCTGTCGTCTTTCACATAACATTTTTCAATCTTCCAACCATCCTTGCCGCCGTGTTCATCAGCCATATACGCTTCCAGTCGCACACATTTATCCGAGCCGTCAAGGGAAGAAGCATAGATAGAATATCCTCCCATACCCTCAATGAAAGCCTTATTGTTACTGCTGACAACATAGGTTCTTTGTTCCTCTGTGTAAGGCTTGTCAAAGCTGTCATCCGTAAAAACAATATATCCGGTCGTGTGGTTTCTTTCTTTTTCTGCCTGCCGGAAATGAGCTTTCAACTGCGGATAACTCATCTCAACATTCTCAGGCTCGGAATAAACTGCCCTGTTCAACGGCAAGCCGTTCATCTTTCCTTCATCGTTGCAGATGATGGCAACTTCGTCCTCAAAGGGCATATATTCTTCAATATCTCCCTCCACAAGAGACTGCATTGCTTCAAGCGTATCCTCGATTTCAATGAGCTTCGGATACCTGCCCGGCTCAACAAGAATGACGGAAATCTTCTCAGGTGCTTCTACCTTTTCAAAGGTATCCTCGTTAATATTCAAGGCGAGGGAGCTTCCGTTTTCCCAACTCATATGAATCTGTCCGGCGTCGTCAACGAATTTAACCGTTCCTTTCAGACCGTAGGGCATTTGACTTTCGCCAGCCATTTCAGTGAGTACAATCTGCGTTCCCTCCGGGTACATTTCTCTGATTTCTTTTAGTTTCATCGTGCAAAACTCCTTTCGGTTTTATCTTTTATTCCCAAGCGTTTACAAAGAAAGTCGTTGACATCTTTCCCATATTGGGGAGGGTCGTCAACGACTTCATACTTATCTGAAAGAATCGTCTGCAACGCTTTGGTCGCTTTTCTTCCGGCAATATCATTGTCCAAATGAAGAACAATTCGCCTGATTGTTTTGTCCTTTTCAAGCAGCCTGCCGAGTGTAACAGGCACTTTCGAGTCCTCGATTTTCTGCTTTGGGGAATACACTCCCGCAAGAGAAACAAGGTTAAACTGTCGCCAGTCTTTGCCCTCCAGCTTCATCAAAGTTGCATAGGAAAGCAGGTCAATGGCACACTCAAAAAGATGAACCTCTCCGGTGTTCTCGGCAGTCAGGCGGAAAGAATATTGCTTTTTGCTTCCGGTGCAGTCGCCCATAATTCTTGATTGATTTGTTGCTCTGTATGCGGCGTATTTAGGTTCTTTGTTCTCGTCATAGCCGATAAAAACAGCATTATGATATGGGAGCGACTCGATGATTAGCTTCTGTTCCAAGCAGTAGTTGATAATTTCATAATCAATCCCACGCCCGAAAAGATAATCAAATACCACATCGGTAGTGGGGCTTTTTTCAGGCAGAAGCAAAGGCTGGTTCTCATAACTTTTGATGTTTTCACAAGTCGGAAAGCTGACTGAACCGTTTCCCATAATGGTCTGAACCGCCTCCACAAAATCCATTCCACGGACTTTGATAAGGTAATCGAGGGCAGATTTGCCCCCGATACCTCTCGACCACCACATCCATTTGCCGTTGGAAATCTTCAAGCTGTCGTGGGTTCTTGTGGTGTAGGTGTTACTTGAAAATTTAACAAGCTCGCCCGGTTCATACTCTCTAAGATAGGTTAATAAATCCATTCGTTTGGCTTCGGTTATGACTTCCGGTGCAATATACGGCATAATTATCACCGCCGTTCTACATCAGCAAATCGGCAACCGCTTTCTGTATCGGTTCGTTGATACTGAGCTTTGCAATGATAATGAGTATCTTATCAACAGGGCAGCCGATGTCATTCCAAACAGTCCAAGCACCTCCCGCAAGGTCGTCGTTTTCATACAAAGCAATGATTTCTTCCGGCGAAAACACCGTTTCAATGCTCTGTCGAACCAACTCTCCGTAGAAAGAAAGCTTTGCATTTCTAAGGGCAAATTCTGCTTCCTTTGCGGGCGGTTTGCTTCTTTTCAATTCGAGATATGCTTTATCAAGTCTCCTGACCACAACCATCATCATTGCGTCAAAAGGGTTAATGATTGCTTTTCTGCAAGGGCAGTTTTCTCTTTCCTTATCGGGTGTCATTTTATCGTTCATAGGTTTTCTCCTTTCGTGTGTTCGGCACTTCGCCCTCATCGGGTTCGCCGCCGACAATTTCGTTTTCTCGCTTATCCATATTGAGCAAGATATTCAGCTCGTCCAAGCGGGCAAGCTTTGTCTTTAGTTCTTCCTCTTGGATAAACGGTTTTTGGACTTCTTTCTTTGCGGTTTCCAACTGATTTGTGGTGTTCTCAAGGTCATTTTCCGCAAGCGACAAGCTCTCGGCAAATCTCTCAATGCCGTTATCAAGACGGATAATATTGCCGTGTGCGTCATCACCGAGAGGAACATTTCTGCTTGTCGCACCTTTCAGTCGAACCTCATAATTTCGCTCTGCGGTATTAAAAAGCAGTTCCGTTTCAAACCCTCGGTACTTGCCGAGAGGAATAGGGTCGGGGCTGTTCATCTGCTTGCAGGCTTCAATGATTGCTTTACCGGCGTCGGCTTTTTCGGAATAAAAAACACCCTTAACCTCCATACCGACAAATCGGTCGTCCGTTGGTTTCGGGTGCTGTTTCGCAGTTTCTACATCTTGCTTCAATCCTTCAATACGGTTTTCCAAAGCTGTAATTCGCTGCGGATAATATTTGATTATCTTATCTTCCAAAGCGTATTTTTCAGATAGAAAGTTGGATTTTAAGAGCTTCAGCTTTTGAACTTGAATGTCCAAATCCATCTTCTCCTTAATATACGGGTTGCCGGTGGCAAGCATTTTAATCTCTGCATAGGAAAGGGCGGTTTCATCAATATCCTCGGCAGAACGCACCGGGGATTTGCTCGTCATAATCTGACTGGCGAACTTTTGCTTTCCCTCTACAAGCTGATAGAGATATGCGTCAAAGGTCTGCTCCGTTACATAGCGGTAAATATCTACATCAGGATTTGAGTTACCCTGACGGATAATTCGACCGGAACGCTGCTCCAAGTCTGACGGTCTCCACGGGCAATCCACATCGTGAAGTGCGATAAGTCTGTCCTGAACATTCGTGCCGGCTCCCATCTTTTGCGTAGAGCCGAGAAGCACTCTGACCTCGCCTTTACGGGTCTTTTGGAACAGTTCTTTTTTCTTCACATCGGTATCTGCTTCGTGGATAAAGCGGACTTCGCTTTCGGGGACACCACGCTCTATGAGCTTCTTTCTGATGTCGTTATATACCGAGAATGTTCCGTCATTCTTTGGAGTTGAGAGGTCGCAGAACACAAGCTGTGCCGATTTTTTATCGGCTGTTTCCTCCCAAATACGGTAGATGTTATCGACGCAGGCGTTGATTTTACTGCCCTCAAAATCAGGCAGCATATCGTTAAGCATACGCTGGTCAAGTGCTAACTTCCTGCCGTCGTTTGTAATTTTAAGCATATTATCTACACTCGAATCTACACCGCCGCCACGGACTTTCTCGGCTCGTTCCGCAAGGGAAGCAACCATCTCTTTCTGCATTTCCGAAGGCTTGACCGCAACATTGTGGAAGTGTGCTTCCGGCACAGGCAGTTCCAGCATATCCGCCGTCTTGATGTCGGCGACCTCCTTAAACATCGCCATAAGCTCCGGTAGGTTGTAGAATTTCGCAAAGCGGGTTTTCGCTCTGTAACCCGTTCCCTCCGGGGTAAGCTCAACGGCTGTTACAGTCTCTCCAAAGGTACTTGCCCACGAGTCGAAGTGCTGCAAGTTGTTTTTGACAAGCGTGTTGTACTGCAAGTATCGCTGAATGGTATATAGCTCCACCATACTGTTTGAGATAGGAGTACCGGTTGCAAATACCGTTCCTCGACCGCCTGTAAGCTCGTCAAGGTATCGGCACTTCATAAACAGGTCGGAGGATTTCTGTGCTTCCGTTTGAGCGATACCGCCCACATTACGCATTTTGGTGTAAAGATAGAGGTTCTTGTAATAATGACTCTCGTCAATAAAAAGCCTGTCCACACCGAGTTCTTCAAAGGTAACAACATCGTCCTTTCGGCTTTGGTCGTTGAGCTTTTCCAGCTTTTGTTTCACGGACTTTTTAGACTTTTCAAGCTGTTTAATGGAGAAGTTTTCTCCACGGTTTCGCTTCAAATCCATAATACCGTCTGTCAGTTCTTCAAGCTGCTGCTCAAGAATTGCCCTCTGTCTTTCAATGGACATCGGGATTTTCTCAAACTGAGAATGACCGATGATTACGGCGTCATAATCTCCCGTGGCAATTCGACCGCAGAACTTTTTGCGGTTCTTTGTCTCAAAATCTCGCTTTGTCGCTACGAGAATATTCGCCGCCGGATAGAGTTGTAAGAACTCCGCCGCCCATTGCTCGGTTAAGTGATTTGGCACTACGAACAGCGACTTATTGCAAAGTCCCAGTCGTTTGGACTCCATAGCGGCGGCTACCATTTCAAAGGTCTTGCCCGCACCGACTGCGTGTGCTAACAGCGTATTACCGCCGTACAGAATGTGTGCAACCGCATTTTTCTGATGTTCACGGAGTTCGATTTCCGGGTTCATACCGTTGAAAACAATGTGGCTTCCGTCGTACTCACGGGGTCTTATACTGTTGAACTTTTCGTTATACATCTTCGTGAGTTTTTCTCGGCGGGCAGGGTCAGCCCATATCCAGTCCTGAAAGCCCTGCTTTATGAGTTCCTGCTTTGCCTGTGCGATTGCCGTCTCTTTTTTATTGAGAACGGCTTTCTTTCTGCCTTCCTCATCTTCGATATAGTCAAAGATTCGGACATCTTTCAGGTTCAGTGTTTCCTCAATTATCTTATATGCGTTGATGCGGGAAGTACCGTATGTGCTGTACGCTTTTACATTGGAACGGTCGTAGCTCTTTCCCTCAATGTTCCATTCGCCGGTAAACTGAGAGTAGTGAACCTTGATATTCCATTGTGCATAGCGTGGGGTGTCGAGAAACTCAAACATAAACTGTTGGAATATTTCGGGCGGTATCCAAGTCGCACCGAGCCTTACGGAAATCTCGCTTGCCGTCAAATCCTTTGGCTGCACCTTTTCAAGTGCCTGCACATTGACGGTGTAATCTTCGGGATACAGTGCCGCAGACCTTTTGGCTGTCGCCAGCTTCTCACGAACATTGCCCGACAGATATTCGTCTGCCATCAGATACTTCGGCTCATAGGAATTACCGTACTCATAAAGGGGATTTAAGAAGATTACACCCTTTAAGTCAGCGAATAATTCCTCCTCACTTTTGCCGGACAACTCCATCATATATTCCATATCAATGGCTGCTTTTTCGCCCATAGAGACAGCGAGAGCCTCGTCTGCGGTGTCAACCTCCGTTACCGGCTTGTGCGGTTTAATCGTCCTTTTGAAGAACATATCCGCCTTGCGTTCCAGTTCGCCATCTTCATTGATAACCTCAAGAGCGGAGAGCAGAGCATAGGAGCTGTCGTCGGAAAAGGCAGAAGTATTGGCACGGCTGTTAATCAGTCCGTACTTCTTTGTAAAGCTGTCATACAGTGTGTTCAGCTTATCCTGTGCCTGTTTGATTTCGCTGTCCGGGTAATCCTCGGTTTGCAGTTCAATCAAGTTACGGACGCAATCTCTTATCCCAATCATACCCTTAATGCGGTTCTCAGCGGTTGCAGATACCTCCACCGGGGACATACGGGAGTTCTCACGGAAATAGATTTTATCGTCTAAAACAGTGTAAGAGAAGTTCCTTACCATAGGGTCTGCCGGGATAGAATTATCTTCTTCCTCCAGTTCGTCGGCAACCTCGTATTCGGAGATTTCTCCGTGAATGTTTGAGACTGCTTCGTTCAAAAGCTCCGAAAGGTCGGCATTTTCAAACGGTTCACAGGTTGCTTCCGGTCCGAAGCGACCGCTTACCATTTTCATTTCGCCGAGTATCATTTCCGGGTGCTGAACAAAATATGAGTTCATCCTTATACCGTTTTCGTCGGTGTCAAGATGAACCCAATCCGGCTCAATATCTATGAGTCTGTCTCGCTTTTGCAGAAACAGAATATCGGATACGACCTCTGTCCCGGCATTACCTTTGAAGGTGTCGTTCGGAAGTCTGATTGCTCCGAGAAGCTCCGCCCTCTGTGCGATATATTTACGCACATTGGAGTTTTCCTTGTCCATAGTTCCTTTGCTTGTCACAAGAGCCATCACACCGCCGGGGCGTAACTTATCAAGCGATTTTGCAAAGAAATAATCGTGGATTAAGAAATTGTACTTGTCGTATCGTTTATCGGAGACTTTGAAATCTCCGAAAGGCACATTGCCGATAATGCCGTCAAAGAAGCTGTCGGGGACATTTACTTCCTCAAAGCCCTGTGCCGCAATGGAAGATTTCTGATAAAGCTGCTGAGCGATACCGGCTGAAATGGTATCAAGCTCAACACCGTAAACCTTTGCGTTTTCCATTGACTTGGGCAGCATACCGATGAAATTACCGATACCGCAGGACGGCTCAAGCAGGTTGCCCTCCTGAAATCCCATCTGTTCCAACACCTTGTAAATGGCGGTAGATACTTCGGGCGGAGTGTAAAATGCAGTCAGTGTGCTTTCTCTTGCCGACGCATATTCCTCCGGCGTCAGGATGTTTTTCAGCATTGCATACTCTGTATGCCAAGCTCCTGCTCGTTCGTCGAAGGCTTCGGGAATACCGCCCCAACCGACATATCTCGACAAGATTTTCTGCTCGTCAGGTGTTGCAAAACGGTTTTCGTTTTGACAATCTCTCAGGACTTTTATTGCTGCATAGTTTCGGTGGAAGCGTTCTTTCTTGTTCACTTCTTCAACCTGATTATTGGCAAGGTCAAAGTTGTGTCGTTCGGACATAGGAATATCCGGGTGGAGGTCAAAGCTCTTTACTTTTGACTTTTTCTTTTGCTCCCAAGCGGGGACAATCGGTTCAGGCTCTTTGTCGTAACCGTTGCCGATACGAACACCCTCGTTATACATTTCCTCATCGCTGTCAAAACCGTTTTGAGTAGCAACGATTTCTCTGTAATCCTCAATCGGTACATTCCCGATATTTGTTGCCACCATATCAGCTCTTTCAGTGTTTTCAATAAGAGCTTCCATTGTGGCAGAGGTACAGTCGGTCAAATCCGGTGTCCTGTGAAATTCTCGGTCTGCGTCCACAAACCATTCCGTACCTACATCGGCAAGCTCCTGATTTGCAATGCTACCGAGATAATCAAAGAAATCCTCTGCCGAGTCATACTCCCGTGCGACTTGCTGTATCTCGTCAAAAGAAAGAGTATTTGTAACATACTGACCTCCGGCATTGCTGTCGGGGTTATAGTACATCCAAGTTACACTTTCATTGTCCCGGTCAATAAAGAAGGCGTCGTCATAACCGGTTTTCGGACTGAAATCCGGTACGGTTTCAGTATCGTTTTGAGCTTTATTTTCGCCTGTAACGGTTTTTTCTTCCGCCGGTAATACACTGACCTTCAAGTGGTCGTTCATCGGATTTTCACGCACTTTGCGGTCAAATTCTTCCCTTGAAAGTTCCTTGTTGAATAAGGGCATATCGAAGTCATAGAGCATTACACGGTTTTCATCAAAGGACAAAATCTCATACTGAGAAGCCCCAATATACACGCTGTCGCCGAGATGATATTCATACTGCGCTTCCGGCTCGTCCTCTTTGTTTTCAGGTTCAGGCGGTGCGGTAGAAAGTATCTCACGGTTTTTTCTCTGCTCTGCAAGCTCGGCTCGCCGTTCTTCCTGCTTTTCAAGCCATTCAGGGTACTTTTCTTTTTCCTTTGGGTTTAGGTATCTGTCCATACGGATAAGGTCTCCGATACGCTTTTCCACCTGAGACCAAGAAAGAGTAATGTGCGGCTTGTCGCTTCCGATACCTTTTGAAATTGTGATACCTTTTCCGTCGTGCTGTTCGTCAATGCCTGCACCGATGATGACCGGATAAGAGCCGCCCCAACCGTATTCGTTTTTCAAGAAGTCGGCGTTCTCTTTTGCGGAAATGCTCTTTTCAAACTGCTCATAGATACGCATTTTACCCTCGGAAACTCCGCTTCCACGGGTCAATACAGCGTCTATGATTTCCTGAGAAAAAGTAAAGGCAGAGGTTTTTTGTTCCTCTGCCTGATTTCCCATAATGAGAGTCAACTGACCGTCCATAGACGGAATCGGTTTCATTGTATCGGTCAATTCTCCCAAAAGTCTCATTGCTTCAAAATGCTGTGCGATAACGCCCCAGTCGTAGAAACTCTGAGCGGTTCTGTTTTCGTATTCACCCTCCCACAAGTGGAGGACATTCTGAAATGTTTTGTATCCCACAAGCCTGCCGTCGTTTAAGGTAAGCCGGGTGTAGTCGTTATTGAAGATACCCTTGATATATTCGGTACGGGTCGCATTGTCCGTATTTCTCTCATAGAAGTCTTTGATTTCTTCCTTTGAAGCGGACAAATGCGGGGTAGTACCGAGTATCTCTCGGATAGTATCATCGCCACCGAAAAACGGCAGGCTCTTGTCCTCGTGGTTTCTGTCGTAATACTCTAAGCGAATATTACCTGATTCTTCACGATTTCCTGTGCCGAGTTCCTGATGTTGTTCATCAGGCGAACCCACTTCATCATATCTTCCGCTTTCATCTGCTCCGTCAGCCCGGCTTTCTGTGCCATCTGCTTCACGAGAGTTTCCTCCAGTTCGCTGGCTCTCTGCTGAACCTCCGCCAAGTGACTGTTCAGAATCCCTTTCGTCAGAAGATTGTAGTACAGGATTTTGTGATGTTCCTTCAGATAAGTTCTCCTCATCTGCGACCATCTGCCGAGAGTCACTTCCGTCTGCTCCGGCAGTTTCAGGTTCGGAAGATTGTAATCTCCCACCATCGTGTATGTGATTTCGCTCATCGCTTTGACTCCTTTCGTCTTTGATGTCTTTATTGTATTCGGATTGCTCCTGTTCATCAATTATGCGATTTTCCTTGCTGAGCGTGCTGATTGTTCTGCTGACAGGGAGCAACGCCATTTCTGCAATGTCGCTTGTAGCAATACCCACCGCATTGAGAACTTCCTGTGAATTAAAACTTGAAATACCGGCAAAGTCATCGGGAGAATAGACCTTGTCTGCGTTCAGTCCCAATCGTGCCATAACCATATATGATACGCTGTTTCTGACAAGCTCCAAATACAAGGCATTTGCTTCGTCGGCAGACAAATACTCAATATCGCTTCCTGCACCCAAACTCATAAAGTCGGAGATATAGTCTGCGATGTTATCCTCAACGGCATTGGCAATGCTCTCTTTGACGACATTTTCAATACTCGTTGTATCGTTTACCGCACCGAAAGTATTTTCAAGTGTTTCAATAACTTCTGCTTCATATTCGGGTCTCATCTCCCAAATCGGAACAGGGCGGGAATGTCGACTTTCGTGGGTGTCCGATATATCAAAGTAATGAATCAGCCTTTGACGGCTTCTGTCTGTGTCCTCAAATACGGCAATACCCTTTGCTCCTCGGTTTACCCAGCGACCGAAAGTACCGTTCCATCGTTCGATTTCAAGCACGGCTGTTGCGTCGGGTCTTTGGGCATAAATGAGAAGCTGTTCATCAAATCGGAGCCTGAAATTTCTGCCTGCTGTTTTCAGAAACGATTGCCAGTTTACCGGATTGTCTGTAACTGCAAAACAGGTTCTTTCATACAGCTCTGAAATCAGGTCAAATTTTCTTGCCACCTCGTCTGCACCTCCTTATCGTGTTTTTTCTTTGTCCTTTGCGGATTTCGTGTTTTCTTTTGCGGCTGGTTCTACGGTATGACCGTTTCTCTCGCAAAGCTCGGCAAATTCGCAGATATGGTAGAGATTTGTGCCGACCTCCAAATGGTAGTCGTCGATATATCTGCAAGTTCTCTCCATTGTTTTGCCGTCGCCGAGCTTGATTGAGATTTTTTCTCCGTCCGCAATGCGAAACTGCTCCTGATAGTGCGGGTTGATAAATCGGATACCTCGCTCAGCGTTTTTCAAGTGGGCATTTAGCCACTCTTTCTGATAGCAATAGCAGTACAGATTGTACTCGCCCCTGTTGGGGTTAAATCTCATAAGATAGCTGTACTTTCCCGTATCAAGACGGATGCCGTAGTGGTTGCAGTCATCATTAAAGGAGCTGTCGGGAGTGGAATAACAGTAAGAGGACATAGCCTTTCTGCCGGACAAAACATCGCCGTCACGCAATCCGTTTATGACTTCATCAAATTCAGCCTTAAATTCATCGGTTTTCAAGTCTTTTCTGAAATCGTTCCAAGTCGTCCAAAACTCGTTCCCGTTAGAACCGAAGTCGGCTCTCAAATATCCGATAAGACCGGTCTGCATAGAGAGCTGCTGACTTTGGCTGAAGGTGTATTTACGCTCTGCTTCGGTCAATACTCTGTAATCCATTTTCATCACCTCGCTTGTTCGTTTGTTTGTCTTTGCTTTGGAATAGGAAAACCATAAACTCCGGCAATGTCATCGCCGAGCCTTTTGGTAACTCGTGTGATGTCGGCTCTTGTGGCTTTTCCGTTATAGATTTTATCTTGCAGATTTTCAATCTGCGTATCGGTAACACCGTCTTTGAATACACGGTAAAGATAATGGTTTGTACCGTCGTGATGAACGGCGTCGGCACGAAGGTCGCCGTACTTATCCACATACCATTCGTTGTAATCGGTATCGGAATAAAGGCAGTCCTTAATGTTGCCGGAATCAATCATCTTGTAGCCCGACACTCTGCCGTTCCATCTGCCGAGGTCGCCGATAACAATAATCGGCTGTGAAAGCTGAATATTGAGATTTACTCGTTCATCATAAAGATTTTCGGCATTGGATTTTACCATAATGTCGTAAAGCTCATCATCGGAATATCCGGGATACAGTTCCTCCAAAGACTCTCGCCAATCATCAAGGTCAAGGCTAATGTCGCTCCAAATGATATGGCGGTCATTCTGTTCCTGCCTGCTCATCAGTGCCACCTCCCAAATAAGAGAACAGCTTATTGGCTTTGGTCTGCTTCTGAAACTCGATAATCAGACTCATATCCGGAATAGTGATACCCGGAATTTTCAAAATGCTCTCCATGTCGAGCTGCTGCAATTTCTTTTCGGTATTGCAGCCTGCGTCAAACAGTTTCGTCAGAAGCTTTGTCTTTTGCTGAAAAGTGAAATTTTCCTTCATTGCTTTGTCCTCCTTATCGTTCTTTGTCTTTATTTCGCTTCTTGTTTGAAAGCTCTTGTGCCTTTTCCTTTGCCCATTCAGGCAGACGCTCAGGCTTTATTTCGCCCATAACATCCATTCTTTCATATCGGGTTGATTTGCCGGTGTGAAGATTGGTACAAAACACGGCACTTCCACGGCTGTTTGCCGACGCACCGAAACCACCTGTAACATAGTAGAGCTGTCTGTCGGCTCTCTGAAATTCAGGCTTTAATACCTTGGGGTCAATGGCTATGATTTTGCCGTTGATGTCTTTGGAATAGTGGTCGGGGATACAGTCGGCTTCTGTTATGAGTGTGATTGGAATATCCAGTTTTTCGACCTGTTCCTTGAAAAGCTCCGCTTCATTTGCCACACGGCTTCCGAAAAGGTGTACGATTTCGATATAGTCATCGCTTACCATACATTCCGAACACAGTTCAAACAGGTCGTTTCGCTCTGCAAAGCCGCACATAAATTTATCGCCGTTTGTACTTTGCTCATTGGAAGCCAAGATAACTTCCTTTTCGCCCACATTGACCGAGCAAAGAACAGTGTATTCACCGATTTTTCTTTTTCCCTCGTTCATATCCACACCTCAGCTTACTTCAATCACAATTCTGATGTTTCCGCAGTCGCAGCCACTGCACTGCCTTGACAGTTCGGGAAATAGGGATTGCACTCTCTGTCTTGCTCTGCGGATAGTCTCAAAGCACGGCAAGCCGTAGCCTTTATAGTTGTTGACTATATCCTCAAGCGGTAAATCTCCGACTCTCATATAGCTGTATCGGTTGTAATAGCAAAGGATAAGCTGCATATCGTCATACCTCGTTTCGGGGCATTCTCTGAGTATTGCAAGCACCTTGCTGTCAACCGTCTTTTGCTTATTCATAATGCACCTCCGTAAAAGAACGGTGGGCGAAGTTTTCACTCCGCCCACACAAGCGTTCCTTATTTCTTTCTGTTCTTAATCTGCAAGAAGATAAAGCCGCCGATAATAAAGGCGACTAATACAACTGCTACGATTGTTTTAGCGTCCATTACTCATTGTCCTCCTTCTTCTTTTTTCTGTACGCAACAACGGCTGTGCCGACAATACCGAGGGCAGAAAGTCCCGCAAGTGCCGTCCACAAGCCCACATTGCTGTTATCTCCGGTCTTTGGTGTATCTCTCAGCTCATTGTGCATTTCCACAACGGTAGTAGAACCGACCTTTACGGTTGCAATCTTATCCGCAGGAAGCACATAGGAAGCAGAAACACTATCCTGAACCTCGGAAATGGTGTAATCGCCGATACGAAGTCCCTCGATAATGATTTCGCCGTTCTTATCGGTCGTGAAGCTTCGGTCGTAACCGTTTACTCCTGTAACTCTGAAAGTGAAGCCTTCAACCTTACCGTCAGAGGAAGTTTTAACGATTTTCAGGTTTCCTTTCATAGCTGTGTTAATAAAGCCGACGCCGGCTTTGTTTTCTACCTCGTAGGTGGTTTCATCTTTTTCAATGAAAACAGAGTACACACCCTTATCAAGCTCAAAGCCATCCGGTGCTTTGGTTTCTCTTACAAGGTATTTTCCGTAAAGAAGTTCCTTCATCTCGTAAATACCGGTAGAGGTTTCGGAGAGAGTTCCGATAAGCTCGTCGGCGTCATCCAGTTTACCGTCGCCGTTTACATCTTTGTAAACCTCAAAGGTCGCTCCTGTCAGCTTGTTGTCCGGGTAATCTTCATCGACCTTAGTCAACTTGATATTGCCGTGAACATACTCATTGACGATTTCGACCTCAATGACCTGAGCGACCTCGGAGATTTTAACTTCATAAGAAGTTTCATCAAGCACGAAGCCCTCCGGCTGCTCGATTTCTCTTACAAGCCAGTTGCCATACGGTACTTTCTCAAAAGAAAAGCTACCGTCTTTTTGGGAGGTAGCAGTCATCAAAGCATTTTCTTTTGTAAATTCGGTTTCATCAGCCTTAAACAGACCGATTACAGCACCTCCCAGTGCTTCGCCGTTTTCGGTAATCTTCTTACCGGAAACAGAACCGTAAATGAGCTTGTTTTCAATCGGCTTGCCGTCATTGACCGCAATCTCAACATTTGCGGTATCCTGACCGGCATAGCTGAAAGTGAACGGATACTTGGCGTCGGTAAGGATATAATGCTCATCGGTGGCAAGTTCCTTTACATAGTAGCTTCCGAAAGGAAGGTCGGTTTTGATAACAGCCTTGCCGTTCTCGGAAAGTGAGATAATCTCAATCAGTCCGTCTGCCGGAATAGAAGTACCGCTTGCAGAAACAAGTTCTTCTGCGGCGAAAAGTCCGAAGCTGATATTCTTCATTTCATCGCCGTTGCCGATATTGAAGATGTCGTTCTTTTCAATAGTCTTTTCAAGACTTACCGCTACTTTCTGCCTGTCGTTTACAAAGCTTGTGGCGGTTTCGGTTACAGACACTTCCTGACCGGCATAAGTCAGCTCAACATCGTGAGCTTCTTTGTTGATGACCATACCCTCCGGTGCAGTAATTTCAACCACCGTATATTTTCCGAGATAAAGCTCCTTACTCTTGGCAAGTCCGTTTTCATCTGTGGTAACAGTATCTACTACCTCGCCCTTTGCATAACGGAGTGTACCGTCGGGAGTGATAATATCTTCTGCTGCGCTAATCTCATAAACTGCACCTGCAAGACCTTTCACTTCATAGACAGGCTGATAAATCACATCGGCGTTTTCCACGCCGGAGATATTTACCCCTGAAAACACCTCGCCGGTCTTTTCAATGCTGACTGTACCTTTCTGTGCCATATTAGGCTTATCGACCTTAATCACGGTAATACCACCCTCATCGGAAGAATGTTCCTCTGCCACATCAAAGTACACCGGTGTGCTGTCAAGCACATATCCGTAAGGAGCCTGAACTTCTACAAGAGAATATCCCTTGCCGTATTCCAGTTTTTCCGGTGTCACAAGCTGTCCGTTTGCGTCGGTGTAGAAAGTATCAATCGTTGTCGGAGTAGGATAAGTGAAGGTCATTGTTACCTGATTGCCGTCAGGGTCAAAGATTTTGAAGCCTGCACCGGCATAAGGAATGTTTTTACCGCTTTCTGCGTCCACCTTGACAACCTTGATATAGCTTTCAAAGTTTGCGTTGTTGATAAGATAGCGGTAGGTCTGTCCGTCCTGAGCAATGAACACATCAAAGTTCTTCATCAGCTCACGACCTTCCCAACCGGAGGTCTGATGAACGGTATATACGCCGTAAGGCATATCCTTTGTCTGCCCGAAACCGTTTTCATCACAGACAATGACATCTCTTTCATCTTCTTCTGCTGCGTCAAAACTGCCGGAAGATTTGAGATAGATTTCAAAGGTTGCTCCGTTTTCCGGTGTTTCAATCTGAGTTTCGCCGTCATCGGTGTGCTTGATAATGGCGATATTGCCTTTCATAACCTGTTCGGTAACATCATTTGCTGTCTGATTGTGTTCCACCGTATAAAGCTGCGGTTCAGCACCGACCTTGTGAACAGTCGTATCAAGCAGATAACCCTCGGACGGCGTGATTTCACGGATTGTCCAGTCATTATCACAGACATATTCCTTTGTGGTAAACTGCCCGTTCTTATCCGTCACATACTTGTCCACAAGGGTTTCGCCTTTATAGATACCGTAAACTGCTCCGGCAAGGGTAGCGTCGCCCTGCGGTGTGCCTTCCTCTCGGTCGCTCTTTGTTACGGTTACGCTGAACTTTTTGAGAATGTTCGTGAAGTTTCTTGTGGTTACTTCTTTCCAGTTAATCGGTGCGGTCTGATTTGCAGGCACAACATAACGGATTGCGGTATCCACTTCCTCAATGGTGTATGGGGTAGTGCCGCTGATAAGCACATCATCAAAAGAAGCAACACCGTTCTTATCTGTCACGGCATACTCATCGACAGCAATACCGGAAAGAGATGTGCCGTAAAGATGGAAGGTAACGCCCTCAACCAAGTTATCCTCAGAAGATTTGATGACCTGAAGATTACCTCTTTTGAGAACATTATTGAAATTGACCTTTGACACCTGACCGGCAACAACAGTTACTCTGTGAACCTCCTGCGGAACATATTTGTCGATAGACTGTTCTGTTACCGTGTAAACACCGGGCATAAGGTTATCCAGTTGGAATTTACCGCCGTTTGCGGTTGTTACAGTCTGATTGACACCGTTACCGCTTATGGTAAACTGAATGCCGTCAACCTTTCCGTCCTCACTTGTCTTTACAATCTGACAAGAGCCGTAGCTTACCTTCATTTTGACAAAGCCGCTGACAGGGTCACTGACCTCCTGAGCATAAGTGACCACATCCTGAATGCCGTTTCCGTTCTGATGGATACCGTCAGACCATACGACAACACCTCTGCGGACACCGTTCTTTTTTGCGGCTGTGATGGTAAATTCCTTGCTCGGAGCTTTCTCCATCGAAACAGTCAATTTGTTTCCGCTGACAGAGAAAGAAACCCCGTCAATGTTTGCCGAGAAGTTGTAATTGCCAAGCACACCGTTTGTATCGGTGAGAGTAGCAACATACTTGCTTCCGTTCCATTCAAGCTCGTTTACCTTTGCAGAACCGCTTGACCTTGTGCAGAAGCTCGGCACTTTGGTGTGATTCTGAACACTTGTTACCATACTGTTGTAGTACGACAAGATTTTACTGCGGAGTGGGTGTGCAGTGCTTACACATTCAAGCACGGCATTGTATCCGCTGGTAGAAACGTGATTAAAGCCTGCGTCTCTTTCTCCGACAATCGTTTCCCAAATCAAAATCTGAGTGGCATAAGCGTGTGCGATGCAGTTTGCGTCGCTTTCATTCTGCGACTTCCAGCTTGTCGAAATACCTCCACGGTAGCCGTACTGCAAGATACGACCGATAAGCAGGCGAATGTCATCGCCGGAAATCGTTCCGTTCGGGCTGATGTTATTAAAGAAGTTCTCGTCCTTTTCGGTGAGAGTATCTCCAGTCCGCTGACCTGTACCCGGTTCAATACAGTAGGCAATATTGCCCGAATACGAACCCATTGCACGAAGTCCTGTATATTTTGTGGACAAGCCTTTCCAACCGTTCATATAGTTGAGATTGCCGTGTCCCCATTCGCCGTTGTTATTGGTATCTCCGCTTCGGGGATAATCGACGAGGTACACATCGGCTTTTTCTCCTACGGCTGCAAAGGCTGTCGTTGCCCCAATGCCCGTAAAAGCAGTAAGGCTCATAACCGCCGCCAACATAAGCGAGACGGCTTTCTTGAATTTTGTTTTAACCATTGCGTTTTCCTCCTTGAAATGCAAAAACGCACCGATTTTACTCAGTGCGTCCGCTTAAAATTATTTTGTTTTAGCAGTAGCCGATATAGATGTTGTAATCCGTATCGGATAGCTTTTCTGTCCATATCCACACAGCGGTAAAACCCTCGCTGTTCTTGTATCGGTTCAGTCTGCTTTCAATATCAGACTTGATACCGCTTCGGTTAGGATTTGCGGATATGGGGTTGTCCCAACATTCTGTCGCCGTGATGTCAAGAGAAAGCCCTATGCTTACCGCATACTCTTTTGCGTAACTAACATAAGGGCTGACATCGAATGTCTGCTTGTGCGGCTCTGTCGGTTTCGGTTCTGCCGGCTTTTCAGTCGGTTTTTCAACCGGCTTTTGTTCGGCAGTTGTCTGTTCTTTTGGCTGTTCCGTTTGTTTTTCGGGTTCAGCCTGCGTGGTTGTCTGCTTCGGTGGCTCTGCCTTTGGCTTTTCGGTTGCAGGAGTATCAGCCGTTTTTTCTTCCGCCGGTTTTGTCTGAACAGTCGCAACCGTCTGCCTTTCAGCGGTTGATTGGCTTTCTTCTGCCGTAATCGGTGTTTCTTCCTGAACTGTCGTGCTTTCCGGTTCTTCTGCCGTTTCTTCCTGAGAATCTGTTTCGGTATTACCAGCCGGAAAAGAAGTCTCTGTTTTCGTAATCTCCTGTGCAGCTTCTTTGGCTGTGTTACCGTTACAACCTACGAGGAAAATCATCAGGCAGGCAAGAACACAAGGTATCAGCCTGTTTTTCATATCCATCGCTCCTTTCTGCCTTAATCGTAATCAAAACCGGTCAAAACATCAAAGGTGCGATTGGCTGAACTTTTTATCGTAGCAGACATTTTGCTTTTGCTCCAAATGTGCGAACCCTTTTATAGACAGCTATATGTTATTAGAGATAGATATACTCAAGGGAGATAGAGTATATTTTTCAGCAGGTTAATAGCCGGTATATATAGGGGTTAGAGTGTGAGAAAGGGGGAAGGCTATCGGCTGTCACGGTCGGCTCTGCTTCGCAGAAACTTGTTGTAATGCTCCAATGCCTTGCACACAAAATCCTCCGTTTGGCTTATGGGAATATTCTTCGGGATAAGCTGTCGAACCCTATCGCCCCTCAAAACAATTTTCTCCCTTTGGTTTGGTTTTTCCTCCGACATAATCGCTTGGATTGCTTCGGTTGTGAGCTTGCCCTCCTCAAAGAACTTTCGCATACGGATTGTTTGGTCGTGGGACGGGGTTGCGTCGTTCAGGTCGATTTCATCAACCACATCACGCTGACTGTCCTCATCGAGAAAAGACAATTCAACCGCCGGTCGCATTTTAATTCGCCCCTCATCAACATATTCCAAAAGTTCGGGAACAAGGTTTGTAAGGCGAATATATCTGCGAACTTGGGTTTGACTGTCACCCGACTGCTCTCCAATTAGTTGTGCTGTTTCTTTTCCGCTTGACTTCCAACCCACTGGGTCGGAAGTTAGGTCTGTTCTTTTGCCTTGTCTGCTCAATGCTTCCAAACGCATTTTGTAGGCATAGGCTTTTTCCGAGGGAAGTATCTGCGACCTTTGGTAGTTGCTCTCAACCATTAAAATCGTGGCTTCGTCTCGGTTCAGTTCAACGACCTCACAACGGAGAGTATCAAACCCGGCAAGCTCACAGGCTCGCTTTCGTCTGTGTCCCGATATGAGTTCGTATCTGCCGTCCTCTTTCTGCCTTACCGTCGCCGGAGTGATTACCCCTCGTTCCTTAATACTCTCAATGAGCTGTGCCATATCCTCGTCATCACGCACCTTAAAAGGGTGGTCGGGGAAATCGTCAATCTCAGTCAAGGGAATATCTCGGATTTTTGAAAGTTTTTCTTCATCTCTCTGTTCCTGCGTCGAGAATAAGTCATCGAGCTTCGTGAGAGTGAAGTCGCTCTTTCTTCCTGCCATCGGCTAACACCTCCTTTGTAAATTCGGTGTACGCTTTTGACACCGTGCTGCCCGGTTCGTAGGCAAAAATGCTCTTGCCTTTGGAAGAAGTCTCTGCGGCTTTTACGGCAATCGGGATATATGTTCGATACATCTTGATTTGACTACCGAAGTTCTCTCTCAGAGCTTCTACCGTGCTTTTGGCGAGGTTGGTACGGCTATCCACCAAAGTGAGAAGCATACCGTCAATCTTTAAGCCCGGATTGATACGCTTCTTAACTCGTGAAATGGTCTGAACAAGCTGCGTCATACCTTTTGCCGGTAAATACTGAGCCTGAACAGGAATTATTACGCTGTCTGCCGCAGATAGAGCATTGATTGTTACCATTCCGAGGGAAGGCATACAATCTATTAAGATATAGTCGTATTTCTCCTTCACTTCGCTGAGATAGTTTCTCAATGCCGTCTCTCTGCTCATTGCGTTGACAAGGTTAAACTCCATTGCTGAAAGCTCAAGGTTTGCCGGAATAAGGTCAACACCTTCGTCGTGGTGCAGAATACCGACCGTAGGGTCATTCATCGTTTCATTTATGACATCTGTGAGTTTCGTTGCAAGCGTGATACCCAAGTTGTCTGTATCCTGCCAACCGAGACAAGTGGTTAAGTCGCCCTGTGGGTCTGCGTCTATGAGCAGCACTTTCTTTCCCTGCATTGCAAGACCGACGCCGAGGTTTACCGTAGTGGTCGTCTTTCCAACTCCGCCTTTTTGATTGCATATCGCAATCGTTTTGCAGTTCGACACTTTGTGCGTCCTCCTTTCGTGAAATTCATAGCCATCGCAGTATGGCTATGTACTTGACCGGCTCATTTCCTAACCGGTCGGGCAATATTTGTTCTCAACACCCCTTGCCGAGCAATAAGCTCACGGGAAGTCACTAAGGAACAGACTGCTAATCTGTATCATAGGAATTTCACCTCTGCCGGGTACTCCGCCAGCTCCGTAGAGAAGTATCATTATCCTTCTGACTGTCATCGCCGTAACAGGGGCAACCTGTTACCTATACCGGGAGTTCTCGCTGTTCTGCAATGCAGAAGTCACGGCGTACCCGATAAGGTGGCTAAAATCATCAGAATTAAAGTCTTAGTGAATGGTTTATTCAGTTGTCAAAATACAAGTGAAAGGGCTGACCTTTTCGTGGCTCGGAATTAACCCCTTCACTTGTTTGAAATGGGAGAGCGTTTTTGGGGGGTGTTTTTTCAAAATTTCTTGAAAATTTTTTTGCTAACAAAAAAAGCCACCTACTTTCCTCTTAATTGAGGTCAATAGACGGCGGGTAGAAATATTCATAATTTTGGTGTATAATAGGAAATTAAGAGAAAGACAAATTTGAATTTTTTGTGGAGGTGTTTATATGATATTCCTAAAGGTATTGGCTGTAGTTCTGGGATTGGCATTCCTTCTGTTTGGATACTTCATTTACTTTAAAAAGAAATACAATCTTATCAACGGTTTTGAGGCGGATTTCAAAGCCGGTCGGAAGAAAGAAGAATACGCAAAGAAAGTGGGAATGATAGAGTTTGTTGTTGGTATAGTTCTGCTTATCACAGGTGTTGCACTTATTCTGTTTGCCTAATAAATTCCAGTTTGTCTAACTTACTCTAAATTAGCAAAGACCGCTTACAAAAGTGTAGGCGGTCTTTATTCGTGTTCAGATATATTTGATTTTGAACTTTCTTTTCTTGGCTGAAAGCACCTTGCAAATAATATCATCTGCTGCGTCCGTGTATCTGCCTTGTGCTATCAGGCTGTTCTTCAAACGGATAAGTGATTGCAGCACTTCGCTGTATTCGTCCTTGGAAAGGTATAAATGATATTTTTGTTCTTTCAAAACAACCACCTCCTGTTACCGCAATTATATAATAAGAAATGGCATAGAAGTAGTGTGCGATTGTCGCTTGACCACCCCTAAATGAACGAATTAACAGGGTAACGAACGCCTTATTCATTAGCAGGAATTTTGCTCGAATTTTTCTGCCATTAGCAGAGAGGGCATTTTCATTAGCAAAATAGCGAAAATCCTGCTAATTTTTATTAGCAAGTCGTTCACCTGAAAGGCGGACGACATTCGTCCTAATTTCCATTAGCTGACGGAGATTTTGCTAATGAAAATCTGTGAATTTTACGATTTTTCACTTTTTCCGTAAAAATGAAAAAACGCCGGAAACCCTTGATTTTACTGGGTTTTCCGGCGGAGTTTTTGGCGTTCCCGAGGTGATTCGAACACCCGACCTACCGCTTAGGAGGCGACCCCTCTATCCTACTGAGGTACTGAGACGTATTTAATTGTAATGGAGCAATTTTCAAATTTATTTCATAAATCGCTTCCGAAAGGGGATTGCTCCACCTGACCCTTAGGAGGCGAGTGCTCTATCCAGCTGAGCTATGACGACACATGCCGCAAACCCTTGATTTTACTGGGTTTCTAGGATTTTCCCTTCGGCCATATATAAGATTATCAACTCTTTTTCGAGTTGTCAATCTACAGATTTTTTTGATTTGGTAACATTAGAACGTTCCCCAATTTGGGGAATGCTTTGTTGTCACCATTAGCATTTTTCAGAATAGATTCGAACTGAAAGTTGTTTTTCATTTTTTCCCTTTGGGGAATGCCTCGGCTTTCTCTTAGGAGAGCTCTGTGGTTCTGTCAATCCCTGTCAAGAACTGATATGTTTAGCCTTTTATTATCAAGGACTTTTTTTATTTTCGAATCAAATTCTAGTAATCTGAATACCCTTTCTGTCAAGACCAGATAAGACCTGAAAATTAGCAGATTCTTTGCAGCTGCTAACATCCGGGGAAAGCTCTGTTGTTACTGACAGATATCATATACCGGCTACCATCCCCTTACAAGCGGGAATGATAAACAATATTCAATTGACCAGATTTCTATTATTACTATACAACGTTGTTGTTGATTTGTCTATGGTATTTCGACCACGACAGCCGATTTAAATACGAACATATCCAGTTGCCGGTCCGGCACCTACTTTTGCGATATATCCACTTTTAACCAGTTCCGTCAGGGTCCTTTCTACAGTTACCTTGCTTATATCCGGACATAACTCCATGATTTCTTTTTTGGTAATTTTTCCTACCTTATTATCAATCACTGTCTTTATACGATCCGGCTTTGAAAGGCTTCTGTTTTTCAGGTGCTCTACACGCCCCTCAAACTCACTGTATGCTTTCAGAATAATTCCCAGATAATATTTTACAAATGACTCATATCTGTTTTCATTCTCGTGCCATCCATTGGAACTTTCCTGTAATGCCTCATAATAAGTTTCTTTTGTCTTTTCAATCAGCATTTCAATACTGACATACTTTCCGACAATATAACCGGCTTTATAAAACAAAAGAAGTGTTAACAGGCGGCTCATTCGTCCATTTCCATCATTAAATGGATGAATACACAGAAAGTCAAGAATAAACATAGGGATAAGAATCAACTTATCTATTCGATCTGCATCCCATGCTTCCAGAAAATTTGTACAAAGTTCATTCATAGCTTCTGGAGTCTGAAATGCCGGCACCGGGATAAAACGCGCTTTCTGATGACCTTCTGCATCTGTTTCTGCAATTACATTATCCGAATTTTTATAATTTCCACCAGCATTTCTTCCGGAATATGAGTATAAATCCCGATGCAATTGTAAAATAATATTTGGTCTCGGATTAATATACTCATAACTTTCATGGATAGTGGTAAGAACTTCCCGGTATCCGGATATTTCCTGTTCAGACCGGTTACGCGGTTCGGCTTTCTGTCTTACTAATTCTTCCAAACGTTTGTCGGTAGTATAAATACCTTCAATCCTGTTAGAAGCCCCTGTACTTTGAATCAAAGCAACTTCCAGCAGAGTTTTCAATTCGTCTATATTGGCTTCAAGGAACAATTCCTGCTTACCTTTATGCTCATGAATGCTTCCGACCATCTGAACAATTTCAGGTTTTAGAAATTGCTCCGGAGTTTTTATATAATCAAAACTTCTCATCGAAATCTCCTTCATTTTAATATTATCTTCATCATTTTACCATCAAATGACGGTGATATCAATTAGCATGATGGAGATATATTTTTAACATTCCTTTTAACGAAACCCATTTTTTCACTAAAATTACACTATTTTTTCACTATTTTTCACTTCATTGTCTTCGCAAGTGGCGTAAGAAGTGCTGCCATCTCAGGATTATTAAGGACCTTTGCAAGCAGTTCTGCATCCACACCTTCCGGAACCGTTACCGTATTTTGTGCTGTATTCGGATGCATCTGCGGATCCAGATTTTTTTCTCATAAAATGCTTCTTCAAACAGCTCTGCATTTTTCTTCCGGTCGTCATCCAGGATATGGGAATATACATCCGTAACCATGCTGACCTGAGCATGTCCGGAGTCGCCCTGAACTGCCTTGATATCTCCACCATTCAGTTTCAGCTTATAGGTAACACTGCTGTGTCTGAGACTGTGGAAAACAACCGGTGGGAGATCATAGGTGTATCTTTCACGTATTTTGCCAGGTGAAACGCTATACCACTTCCAGGCCGAACACGCAGACAGGAATGGAACTTTATAGTTTAGCCAAAAATCTGTTAAAAATCGAGAATAAACAAGAAGCAGGGAGATGGATAGAACGTTTTATGACATGGATAAAAAGGCATCAGGTATTTCTTGATGAAATGACAATCGATGAGCATGGGAACAAACGCCCAAACCATGAAAGGTTATTGAAGGCAGAAAGATCTCTCTTGAAACTGATCCGGGAAAACACACTTTTTACATATCTGGATGAGGCGATGCATTCTTTTTCTGCACCTTCTATGAATAATCGAATAGAAGGAGGGGTGAATGCAAGACTTCGGGAAATGTTGAGAAATCATAGGGGATTATCAATAGAACGGCGAATAAAAGCTGTTTATTGGTGGTGTTACATGCACTCTCCGAAGCCACTTCCCTTGTCTGAAATCATAAAAGTTATGCCTACAGATCAAAGCATTACCGCTATATATCAAAGGATGAACGAAAAGCATCGATTAGAGAAAACGCTTTCTATTTGGGGCGATGCTATTGTTTGGAGTGACTTACATAAAAAGGACAAAACGTTTGTTGAATGGGATTAGCCATCAACACGTTTTGTCCTATAACCCGATATTTCACTTTGGTCCAGCTTCCACTGGTTCCGTAACTAGTCACTTTGGTTCCTTTACTATAAGTTCCCACTTTTGCACTGCTGGTAGACGCTGCCTTCCGGATGTTCAGAGCTGACGCTGTAACATATTTTGTCGTTGCCGCCTGCACATCCTTGGACTCCACTGTCATAATCAGACCAAAAATCAGGCATCCTAAAGCGAAACCATTAAAAAGATAATGTGTAATTGTTTTCTTCATGTGTCCTCCTTTTATGCTATCCCATAAGAAAGCATTTTCTGGATAGATATTCCCATTTCTTAATACCAATTTTAACACACGAACCCATTTTTGTAAACATTTATTATTATATTTGTAACATTTATGTAATATTTTCCATCAGTTCCCGCATTGAAAAACAGAGACACCCGGATTTATGCTTGCTTAAAGATCTGGGGGCTCTGTTTTTCGATGGGTGAAGCGCCCTTTTATGAGCAAAGTTAGCTGCACTGCAGCGGGAAAGCGCCGTCCGGCGCCTTTGCGAATGAATGTGGGCGCTCCTTTTAAGTTTATGACAAATAAGATGACATCTCATACAGAGAATCGAAGATGCAGGTTGGAACTACATCAGATTCTTCCACTGTTTTCATATCGGCTTCTCCAGTCAATACTAAGAAGCCTTTCGCACCGTTGTTTACACCAGTGGCAACATCGGTATAAATACGGTCACCGACAAATGCAATTTCATCTACACTGCATCCAGTCTTTTTCAGCACCATATCCAAGGTTTCCTTACAAGGTTTTCCAAGGAATTTTGGGTTCACACCTGTAGAGGAAATGATTAAATCACACATGGCACCACAGTCAGGAATAAATCCGTCTTCTGTCGGACAATTGGTATCCATATGAGTCGCTAAAAATGGTACACCTTTTCTGATATAATTACAGATTCTTTCCAGTTTTTCATAAGTCAATGTTTTGTCAAAGCTTTGAATCACCACATCCGGATCATCCACAACCAATTGAATTCCAGCCTCTAAAAAGCTTTGTTCTAACAGGGGGGTCCCGTTCAGATAAACTCTTTTTCCCGGGTAGAAGGTTTTCAGATACTCAATGGTAACGTCTCCTGCTGTAAGAACGGTAACATTTTCCGAATCCATTCCCATTTTCGCAAGCTTTGTCTTATAAAATGATCCGATTCTGGACGCATTGTTGGTAAAAAAGATAAAATCTCTTCCGGTCTCTTTTACCTTATCAATAAATTCTAATGAACCTTCAATCAGCTGATCGCCCAGATAAAATGTGCCGTCCATATCCAGAACAAACATTTTCACATCGGATAAAACCCTTTGTTTTAATTCATTCATATCGAGCCTCCTCAAATAGAATTATTTGTTCAATGCTGTTTTTACCAGATCTTCATAAATGCCTGCACTGCTTAATGCCTGATAGGATTTTTTATAAAGTTCAAAATACTTATTGTATAATGCATGGTTTTCCATATTTGGTTCATAGACTTTTTTCCGTTTCAGCATTTTATCTACTGCCTGTTCTACATCATCAAAAAGTCCTGCGCCTAAAGCTGCTAAAATAGCTGCGCCTAATGTGGTTGCTTCTTCAACATCCAGAGAGGTACATGGCTTTCCGTAAATATCAGCCTGAATCTGACACCAGACAGCTCCCTTTGAACCGCCGCCGCTTAAGCAGATTTCATTTACAACCATTCCGTTTGAAATCATTCGGTCAATAATTTCACGTGCTTCAAAAGTAACACCTTCTAAAATGGCTCTTGCCATGTCAGCCCGTCCATGTCCCAGGTTAAATCCAACAAAGGTTCCTCTTGCAAATGCATCCCAGTTCGGTGCTGCAGAACTTGCCAGATATGGAAGGAAAATCAATCCGTTACATCCAGGTTCTACCTGTTCGATCTGTTCATCGATCAGATCATATACATCCAGTCCTTCTGCTGCTGCCTTTTGTGCTTCCGGGAATGCAAATTCATTCCGATACCATTTGAATGCTGCACCAGCTGCGTTCTGAAGGCCTTCACTTTCCCATTTTCCTGCAATTGCGTGAGCTGCACATGGCATCTTCATAGATGGATCCAGATTTGCCTGTCCCATATAACCTAATGTAACACCTGCGGTACCCATTGTTACTTCTATGACACCGTCTTTAATAGCACCTGCTCCAATTCCTGCACACTGCTGATCTCCGGCACCGGATACAAGAAGTGTTCCTTCTGCGAAACCGGTTAACTCAGCCGCTTCTTTGGATACTTTACCTAATACTTTTCCGGAAGGAACCAGTTGTGGAAGTTTATCCGGGTCAATTCCCAGCTGTTTTGTCAGTTCCACATCCCATTCAAATTTGCGGATATCCATCAGTCCATACAAAGAACCATTGGACCAATCCTGATAATATCCTTCCACGCCCAGATTATGTAACACACGTTCCTGATCCAGAACAAAAAGATATGCATTTTCATAAATTTCAGGTTTGTGTTTTTTCCACCACATAATCTCTGTTACGGATAATACGGTTCCTAAAGGATAACCTGTAATTTCATAGAATTTTTCTTCTCCCACGATACGTTTGATATCTTCCACTTCTTCGAAAGAACGGGAATCCTGCCAGGATATTGCATCACAAAGAGGATTTCCATCTTTGTCAATTGGAGTAACGGTACATCTCTGAGTAGAAAGACCGATTGCTACGATTTCTTTTGGATCCAGACCTGATTTTTCAATTGCTTTTTTACTTGTTTCACAGGTGCGCTGCCAGGTCATATTTCCATCCTGTTCAACCCAGCCTGTCTGTGGGAAAGTACATGGATACTCGGAATAAGTACTGGAAATTGCAGTTCCGTCCATATCAAAAATCATTACCTTTACGCCTGTTGTTCCAATGTCGATGCCACATACATACTTACTCATAATTACTTCTCCTTTTTTATTATTTTATCTGCTATGAGTATCCCCCACCTGCTGTTTCAGGCTTGATGCATACTTGGCAACAGGTTATCCGTATTACATTCTCCCATTTAATTCATTACGCTGAAATAATACGCAACATTTTCTTTGCCATAGCCATTTTTCAACAGCATATGATATGCATATGGATCACATACTACTAGCTTTTTAAAATGTGTTTTTTTGATTTCTGCCAGACTTCTTTCATAGATAGCCTTTTGGAATTCTGGCTCTGTCATCACTGCTTCATATTCTGCACATAACGGCGGTGTCCAGATTCCAACTACATTCTTTCTTTTCTCCCCTTCTACCTGTGGTAAAAATTCCGGGCAGTTTAAAATCGGTGTTTCTTTTTCTGCCTTTGATAATTGATTCAGTTTTACCGCCTTTTTGGCATATCTGGTATAAAAACTTCCTCCATATACATAATCATTCTGAATTCGAAAATCATCTGCAAGATCCAGAATGGAAATAAATTCGATGTCTGTCTGAAGATCCAGATAGGAAAGCATTTCGGTAAACAGGTACTGACTTTGTCCTGTTAAAGTAATCATTTGATGAAATCCTTGTTTTTCCCATTCTGCAATTAAATCTTTTACTACTTTAATTCCTTCCTCTACAAGTCCTGCTGCCAGATAATCAAAGCCGGTAAAATATGGTCCGATTTCTTCTGATACACAGATATTCTTTTTCTGTAAAAATGCACCCAGCTTTTCTTTTTCTTTTGCTGCATAGACAAAAGTTGCTTCATCCAGCAATAAACCTGTCCGGATGTTTTTGGATAACGGAAGCACTTTTTTCCATTCTTCCTCTTCCTCTTTGGAGCAGTTTAAATAATGTCCATCGTTTTTTTCTACTTTTTCTTTTAACGCTTCAGCGTCCTGGGTGTGATATCCTTTCTTTAAAAACATCTCTCTTCCAAGGATGACACTTAACAAATATCCTTCCGGTTTTTCTCCAAAATTCTGCCACCGCTCTCCCTGGCCGGATAAAATCGGTGCAAAAGCCAGATCTGCATTTTCTTTACTATCTTCCAACTCTCCAAGATAAACTGCCCTGATAATCTGAGCCGTTCTGGACGGGTAATTTCTCATCTTTCCGGTAACCAGATACTCCGGACAATAGGTCACAGCCTGATCCATATGAATCACCTGATGATTTAAAATATCCATGATATCCGGGGTTTCAAACGATAATTTTCTCATAATCCAAGCACTCCTTTATTTATGATTCCATCAGGATCCAGGCTGTCCTTTAATGCCTTCATCACATAAACGCCTGCTTCTCCATGTTCTTCTTTTAAGTATTCTGCTTTTGCTGTTCCAACACCATGATGATGGGATACATTTCCGCCATATTTCAAACTGGTACGGATGGCAAGATCCAGACAATCTAAATATCTTTGTTCTCCATCTTTGTCATCGCCATTTGTTTTTGCATGGAAAATTACATAAACACTTGCGCCATTATGATAAACATGGGAGAAATGGCAGTCTACTACTTCACAAAGAGGCTCTAATGCTTTTCTCATCTCTCTCCAGACGGTTTCAATACAATCCCATGGAGCTGCCACTTCAATGGCATCTGCTGTTCCGCCTTTGATGGCATCATAATCCAGCATTTTTTTCGTAGAGAAACGGCTTTCCAGCCATTCTACCGCTGATTTTTCCCCTTTATCTCTTCCGTAATTGGCCAGACAGATTTCTTTGGTCAATTTTGCTTCTAACTCTGTCATCTCTTTGCATCCTTCAAACACAAGGATTAAAAGAGTGAATCCTTTTTCAAAACCATACTGGGCAATTTTATGGGTTGCTTCTACTTCATCGTAAAGTCGTACCACTGCAGGTCTTAACCCTTTATGCATAAAGCTTCGGATTGCATTTAATCCATCGTGGGTAGATGGGAAAGTATAGGCCTGGAAAATTCTTGTTTCAGCAATTGGGTAAATCTTCATTTCTACACTGGTGATCACACCATACACACCTTCGCTTCCGAGGAAAATCTGATTCAGTTCCGGACCGGTAGAGCGCTTTGGCGCCGCATGGGATTGATAGATTTGTCCATCCGGTAAGACCACTGACATTCCTGTTACCATATCATCCATTTTTCCGTATTTTGTAGAAAATGTTCCGATTGCTCTGGTTACTGTCATACCGCCCAAAGTAGCACTCTGGAAAGACTGAGGATACTGTCCGCAGGTATAACCATGTTCATTTAACAGATTTTCAAACTCTGCTCCGGTAAGGCCGGCACCGCCTCTTGCTGTTCCATTCACAACATTGATGGAAAAGTCTTTCAATCTTTTTACATCAATAATAATCTCCCCATTATATGGGATAGAGCCGCCTACGATTCCGCTGCCACCTCCATAAGGAATGATATGAATCTGATTTTTTCTTGCCAGTTGTACAATTTCGCTAATCTCCTGTTCATTTTCCGGCACAAGAACTGCCTTGGATATGTAAGGATATTTTCCCTGCAAAAGCCATTTATATTCTCGTGGATAACAACCATGGGAATAGATCAAACAGTCTTCCGGGCTTGTTAAAATATCGGTTCCCTTACAGACTTTTGTTACTTCTTCTATAAACTCCGTCCATCTTTCATTCATCGTCCTTTTTCTTCCTTTCCAATGATATTTTTCTGCACAGATTAATTTCGAACCTCTTCAATTGCTGCCATTACTTTGGCCACCACCTGATCTTCCCATGCCTGATCATATAAGCCCAAAAATCCAACTAAATCAGCTGTTGTAAATCGTTTTCTCATGAGTCGGGCATTTCGAAGCGCCCAGCGCATTCTCTTTTCTTCAATCGGCACTTTCATTTCTGTTGGCATCAGTGGATGTCCAAACAAAGATAATGCTTTTGCGCAGTCTTTTACTGTATATGGAAGCAGTGTCCGGAAAGTATTTCTGTATTCTTTCCAGTTTTTCAGAAATTCTTCCATCTTACTTCTTGCATTTTCCCAGCCATGGAGTTTTTGTTGGTAATCATGCCAGCACTCGGCACCCATTGCATCTGTTTCGTCCACATCATGGAAAACTTCCATAATATGCTGATGCATTTTCTCTTCTTCCGGATAACATCCATCCAGGGAAATCGAATCATAATTCTGATCCAGATAATCGGTTAACATTTCAATCTGTGCCAATGACCATAAAATGCTGACTCCTACCTGTTCTCCATGCAAACCGGTTGCTCTTCCATTGGCTGCCGCACTCATATCCAGCATATGACTCATCACATGTTCATAACCGGATACCGGAACCGAATCCCTTGCAAATGTCATAGAAAGTCCACAAAGAGTCAGACATTTACTCAATACTTCAATTCCGTCTAACTCTCCCTTTGCAATTTCACCGGCATAAGGAATTAATAAGTCTCTGGCATCATCCAGAATTCTCCAGGAACCATCCAGGAAATTTGCAAGGCCTAGGGTGTCTGCCAGATACCAGTCAGTAAAAGAGCAAAACAGAGGGAATAAGTCTCCCGCACCTGCAATGTTATATTCTTTCGGACAGTCTCTTAAGATTTTATAATCCATAATAATGATATGAGGAAGTCTGGAAGGCCAGGTTCTTTTTACACCGTCTTTGGAAATAATAGAAGAACGGGAAGAATAAGCCGGAACAGAATCTGCTGTCATACAGGCAATGAGTGGAATCTGTCCTGCTTCTTTATGCTCTTCATACCACAAAAAACTGGAATGTTTCGACAAATCAGTTACAACACCGGATCCTACTGACACAATGGCGCAATTTTCATGAAGATGAGGAAGAATCTGTTCAATCGTCTCAAAATCAGGATGAACCTGTCCGTTCTTATCTCCTTTTAAGACAATCTCTTTCCACTGATAACCGCTTTCTGTCAAAATATCCTTGACCAGTGGTTTCACTTTTTGGTCTCCACGTACCATTTCCACCTCATCCATGATAACCAATATTTCCTGTTCCTGTGTCACGCCAAGAAAGCGCAGAGCATCCGGCAGCATATAAATCGCATTCTGTCCGCATAACACCTGTTTCAGTTCCATTTCAGGCAATTTTTTTCTGTCAGACCATCTGGAAATCTTTTTTTCCAACCCTTCCATATCTGCAACATCATATTTAAATATCGGAGGCGGTAATATATTCATCATTTTTTTGCTCCTTTCTTAGAAAGACCATAATTTCTGATCACTGCAAACAATGTTGGATGCTCCTTCTTTCAACAGTTTTTCCACTTCATCTTTTCCTGCAATTAAGCCGCTGGAAATCACCGGATATGGAATTTCTTTGCTTACTTTTTTCACAATGGGATGTAAAATCCCCGGAGTAAGTTCCACAAAATCAGGATTAGACGTATGAACAAGTTTTAATCCACTTTGCAGTGCCTGAAAGTCTGTGACAAACAGTCTATGCACCGTCACCAGTTTTTCCTGCTTCGCCAGCTTTAAAATATGTACTCTGGTCGACTGAACTCCTGAAATCCCCAGAGTTTCTTTTGCAAAATGTATTCCGCTTGCATCTTTTCCGATTCCTTCTACCAGATCCATATGGAAAAAGACAACCATTCCCTGTTCTTTTGCTTCCTGGATTTTCTTTCTGCATTTAAATACATCTCCTCCAACCATAAAGATAATCTTTACTTTAGAGTGAAATGCAGCCTCAAAGTCGTCCAGTGTCCGTACCGCCGCAATCACCGGATATTCCATAAATTTTTTCCGTATTGCTGTTGTGATCATAGTGTTACTCCCTTTAAATCGATTTAAAAAATGGTACAAAAAAAGCCACAAAATACCTCTAGTACGTATTATGTGGCTTCATCTTCTCTGCCCAATATGAATTTGAAACGTCTCTACATGTTGTATTTTACAACTTTTTTGTGATATTGTCAATATCCTTTGTGGATTTTATAAAGAAAAATCAACATTCTTCCACAAACATTCCGGTCAGTTCCGGAACCCCAAATCGCTCTGTAAATTGATCACATTTACATAAGAAGGTAAAGAAAATATGTCTTCCCTGATTGGATAAGGATTCATAATTCCCCTGACCCTTTGACAAAATCACATCCGCATGGTCCAGCAATTCCTTTGCTTCTTCAGAAAGCAATTCATACACCGTTCCCGGTACCGGTTTTCCATTGGAAACGACTTCTGCAACCTGATCCATTCCTACATAAATAGCATCTTCTTTTGTCGCATCATTCAGAACTTCGCCGCCTCGCACCATAACTGCTACTTTTAATTCAGGAAATCTTTCCTTCAGTTGTTCTACCAGCAGTTTATCTAATACAATCTCTCCGCAATTATCTGCCAGCAGTAAAAAAGTCTCTGCCTTCGAACATTGATCTAAAAAAGACTGATACGTGATTTCGTCCGATTCACTTATCTGGACTTTTGAAAATAATTCTAAAAAAATATCACTGTCAACCTGAGTCATGGCTCCAAAATCAATATAATTTCCAATATTTGTAAATGTGACTCTTGTTATTTCTCCTTTTTTTATTTCACTGAGAATTTCCTGCATCTTTTCTAAGGTCAGCTTTCCATCTTTGCTCAATTTTTTTATTCGCTGTGCCTGAGAAAGAGAGGGCACTGACTGAGCATAATCCATGGCTTCGATTAGCTGTTTTTGTTCCTTTTCGTTTAATGCTGCCAGTTCAACTGCCGGATTGAAGGAAATCAGTTCATCGTCTAACTGCTGTAAAAGCTCTGGAATCAGGTTCGTAAGAGTAATATATCTTTGCACCTGCTTTGGACTTTCACCTGTTTCTTCTGCGATAATTTCCACTGTTCTCTTTCCTTTTAAATTGTGGTCGATTTGGCTACGCGGTCTTCCAGCAGTCCCTTTCATAGCATCATTTTTCATTTTGTAAGCAAAAGCTTTCTCACTGTAACTGATCCGTTCCCTTTGAAGATTAGCATCCACCATTTTTATAATGGCTTCCTCATCGTTCATAACTCGAATGATCACAGGCACTTTCCGATATCCAAGTTGCTATGCCGCATATTTTCTTCTGTGACCAGAAATGATTTCGTATGCACCATCTGGTACCGGCCTTACGATCAACGGATTCAATACACCGTACTGTTTTATGCTGTCCTTCAGGAGATGCATTTCCTTATCGTCATTCACTTTAAAAGGATGGCCTTTAAATGATCTGAGTCTTTCAATCTCAATTTCTATGACTTTCTCATCCTCAAACAGCCTGTTTGATTCGTTTTCTTTTCCTGCCATTGAACTCCTCCTTTTCCTGTAATCCAAACTAAAAAATGCCCGTTCAGATTAGATTCTTATATTTGAATCTGATCCAAACGAGCATCCCGTTTGCCATTAGCTACAGCTAATGAAATATTCTATTGTTTCAGCTAATAGATGTTTGCAGAAGTTCCTTTCAGCAAAGGATTTTTCTCCGTTTTACCCTGTTTTACATCCCCGATCTGAGGTTTCAACAGGAACGAACCCCGATGTTAGCAGGAAGTCCATTTTTTCCCGTTTGCAAAACAGCATTTTTGATTAGCTGCCAGCTAACGAAAATTACTTCAAATTAGCTGGAAATTCATTCCCTGCCTGCCTTTTCTTATCTCATCGAAAAGAAAAAAAGCGGCTCATGATATAGCATTTTCTGCTAATCATTACCGCTTTTTTAGTAACCGTCCCCTGCGGGAATCGAACCCACAGCTAGCGCTTAGGAGTTCCCTGTGGCGGTTAGTATGCAGTAGTTCGATTATCCTGTAAGGGACGTTTAACGCCCCAAAAAGCGGAAAAGGGGCTTGCACAACGACTCTGTTAATAAACTCTAATATTCAATTATATCCTTTAGAGTGTTAGCAGGCTGTTAGCAAACCAACCACTTTTTCGGGAATTACTGATAATTTGTTACAATCGTATTTAAAATCATTTATCACATGGAAACAAGATACCCGTTAGGTTGAATTTAATTAAGTTAAAGGCGTTCAATAAATGAGCGTCTTTTTTCATACCCAAAATCGAAAGGAGAAAGAGAAAATATGAATAAGCTAGTAAAGCGATTGCTGACAGGAACGCTTGCTTTTGCAACCATTCTTACGGCATTACCAGTGACGGCGGTTCATGCTTCCGGCAATCAATACTGGACAGAATCAGCAGAACGTGTCGGCTACATTGAACAAATTATGAATGACGGTTCTATTAAATCCACGTTCCATGAGGGACACATGAAAGTTGAGGGCGAAACTGCCTACTGCGTGGACATCAATACTAATTTCAAGAATGGATATAAAACAAGGTCTGACGCAAGTACACGTATGAGTAGTGATCAGATTGCGGACGTTGCTCTTTCCTTAGAGTACGTCAAGCAATATACCGCTACTCATACAGGGCTGAATAACAACCAGAAGTATTTGCTGGAACAATGTGTTGTCTGGCAGAGATTGAGTGAACAGCTCGGCTGGCAGTGCGACAACGTCAGAGCTTCCTATAATGAAATCTCACAGGCAGTACAGAATGAAGTGTACGCTGGTGCGAAAGCATTTGTGAAAGCAAATAAGGGACGCTATGAATGTGGCGGTTACATTTACACTGGCGAAGGACAGGACATCGGACAGTTCTGGGCGAAGTTAAATGTGGGAAATGCAAAGGTCAAAAAGACTTCTTCCAATCCCACTGTCACAGATAGCAATGCCAATTATTCTTTTGAGAGTGCGACATTTGGTGTCTATTCTGATAAGGGCTGTAACAGCCAGCTTGCCACACTTACTGCCGATGGAAACGGCGATACCAAAGAAGTTGAGGTAAAAGCTGGAACAGTTTACATCAAAGAGCTTTCTGCTCCAAAAGGTTACAAGCTGGATTCTACTGTCCATGCCTTAAATGTGGAAGTTGGAAAAACAGCGACTTTGACTGTTGCCGACACTCCAAAAGTCACAGAAACTTTGATTGATTTATTCAAAATCGACATGGAAACAGGAAAATCCACTCCACAGGGAACTGCTTCTTTAGAGGGTGCAGAGTTCACATGGAGCTATTATGACGGTTACTACAATGCAGACAATCTTCCTGCAAAGGCTACCCGTACATGGACAACCAAAACCGTTGCCGAAAAAGACAGTGACGGAACTATCCATTATGTATCCAGACTTGCCGACAGCTACAAAGTATCCGGCGACAGCTTCTATACACAGGACGGTAAAAATGTACTGCCACTTGGTACACTCACTGTCACAGAAACAAAAGCACCAAACGGCTACTTATTAGATGGTGCATATATGCAGGCTGACGGAAGTTCCGAACAGATTAAGGGAACGTACCTTACACAGATTTCCGAAGATGGCGAACTTGCCGTACTTTCTGGAAGCAACCAATATTCCGTATCCGACAAGGTTATCCGTGGCGGTATGAAAATCCAGAAACGTGACCTTGAAACAAAGGATACCAAAGCACAGGGAAGTGCGACCTTACAGTACACAGAGTTTAACATCATTTCCTTAAATGACAGTCCTGTACTGGTTGTGGGAAAATTATACAACAAGAATGAAACCGTAAAGAAGATTCAGACAGGCATTGACGGAATTGCTTCTACTTCTGCCGACTTGCTCCCTTACGGAAATTACAGATTAGAAGAAAGCAAAGCACCAGAGGGCTACTTGACAGATGGTGCAAAGGCAATCGACTTTTCTATCACGGAAGATGGAAAAATCGTGGACTTGACCGACAAATCCCACTCTGTCTACAACCAGATTAAACGTGGCGATATTGAGGGTGTAAAAATCGGTGCAGGTACACACAAACGTCTTGCAGGTGTTCCATTCAGAATTACAAGCAAGACAACGGGAGAATCCCATATTGTAGTTACTGACAAAAACGGTCAGTTCTCTACTGCTTCAAGCTGGGCTTCCCACAAGGTCAATACCAATGCCGGAAAATCCAGTGAAGACGGTGTATGGTTTGGGACATCTGAACCAGACGACAGCAAAGGTGCATTACTCTATGATACCTATGTGATTGAGGAATTAAAGTGTGATTCCAACGCCGGATTTAAGCTGATTCCAGCCTTTGAGGTGGTCGTATCCAGAAATAAAGTGACCGTAGATTTAGGGACACTGACCGATGAATACGAAAAAGAAATCACAATCCATACCACAGCTACCGACAAGAAAACAGGCGAAAAAATGATTGTTGCCGGAAAAGACATCAAGATCGTGGACAAAGTCACACTTGATGGCTTGGAAACAGGCAGAAAATATAAACTTTCTGGCTGGCAGATGTTAAAGGAAGAAAACGCCGAACTTCTGATTGACGGGAAACGTGTAGACAGTGATTACACTTTCACTGCTGACAGCGAAAAAATGACGGTTGAGATTACTTACAGTTTTGATGGTTCAGCTCTTGGCGGTCAGAACCTTGTTACCTTTGAGGAATTGTACGATATGAGCAATCCGAAAGAGCCTGTCAAGGTTGCCGAACATAAGGACATCAACGATGATGGACAGACCGTTCTTATCACGGAACGTATCATCAAAATCCATACTACCGCTACGGACAAGAACGGCAAGAAAGAAATCGAAGCCGGAAAAGATGTAACGATTGTGGATAAAGTCACATTAGATGGTCTGGAAGTTGGAACAAAATACAAACTTTCCGGCTGGCAGATGTTAAAAAAGGAAAATGCAAAACTTCTGATTGATGGAAAGAAAGTATCCAATGATTATGAGTTTACAGCCGACAATGAAAAAATGACAGTTGAGATTGCCTTTACCTTTGATGGTTCTTTTCTTGGTGGCAAGAGCCTTGTCACATTTGAGGAATTATACGATATGACTAATCCAGACGAACCAAAGAAAGTGACGGAACATAAGGACATCACAGACGATGGACAGACTGTGACAATCAAGGAAGTGCCGGAAGTACCAGACACACCAAAGGATACCGACACGCCGGATACACCATCTACGATTACTAAGACAAGTAACAGTCCAAAAACAGGCGACAATACCAATATCTATGCTTATCTTGTCATGCTCAGTCTTTCCTGCGTAGGGCTTGGCGGTATGCTTTACTTCAAACGCCGTAGAAAGAAATCATAAGGCGGTAAGGTAGCGGTTGGTAGAGCGTTCAAGGTCGCCACCCTTTTTGCAACTTCACGCTCCCGTGAAGCACTTGGTTTACAGGAGCGTGAAGTCCACTAGGGGCGTGGGGAGTGTAGCTCCCCACAACGTACAGCAGGAAAGAAACTAAAACTGAAAGAAAAGAGGTCAATTATTTATGGAATTAAGATTTGTCGTACCAAACATGGAAGAGACTTTCGGGAACTTGGAGTTTGCCGGAGAAAACACTACGGAACAGCAGAGAATCAACGGGCGTATGGCTGTCATTACCAGAAGCTACAACCTGTATTCCGATGTGCAGAGAGCCGATGATGTAGTTGTGACACTTCCTGCCAAAGCTGGCGAAAAACATTTCTCGCCGGAGCAGAAAGTAAAACTTATCAACCCACGTATTACTACCGATGGGTATAAAATCGGGGAACGTGGATTTGTCAATTATATCCTGCTTGCAGACGATATGTTACCAGCAGAAAGTAAATAAGGAGGTATTCAGATTATGAGATTAGCAAATGGAATCGTTATTGATAAAGAAAAGACTTTCGGAGTGTTGAAGTTCTCCGCATTACGCCGTGAGGTTCATGTACAAAATGAAGATGGAACGGTAAGTGAGGAAATTAAGGAACGTACCTACGATTTGAAATGCAACACACAGGGACGCATGATACAGGTATCCGTTCCAGCAACTGTGCCGTTAAAGGACTATGACTACAACGCCGAAGTGGAACTTATCAACCCTGTGGCAGATACGGTAGCCAATGCAAATTACCGTGGTGCAGATGTGGACTGGTATGTAAAAGCAGACGATATTGTTTTGAAGAACAAAGGCACTCATGCCGGAAATTCACAGAACAATGCTCCACAGCAACCGCCGAAGAAATAAGTTCATAACTTAGATTTTCTGTTGTACGGGTCGTATATAATTGATATAATGTGCTTATCTAATCAAATCGTAATTTATATATAAAGGAGAATATTGATGAAACTGTTTTTATGTTCGCACTTTTCAAGTGTAGGAAGTCTGATAAAGGAAGAAATTGAAAATAAAAAAGTCGCATTTATTCCAACAGCTTCGCTGTGTGAAGGCTACATCGGTTATGTCGGCTCGGCTCGAAAATTATTCAAAAAGTTGGGAGCAATCGTAACTGAAATTGATATTTCAACGGAGGCTTATTCAACGATACAGTCTGTTTTTGAAGATGCGGATGTGATATATTTTACCGGCGGAAATTCTTTTTTCCTTATAGACCAGCTCCGTAAAACGGGAACGGATGAGCTGTTGAAGAAAGAATTGGCAAAGGGAAAACTGATGATTGGTGAATCGGCAGGTGCGATTATATGCGCTCCAAGCATCCAATATATCGAGCAAATGGATGAAAAGCCGGAGGACTACTCACAAGAAGATGATGCAGGGCTTGATTTGATTGATTTCTATGTTCTTCCGCATTATCTTACAGCACCATTTAAGAAAGTTACCGAGAAAATAATGACTGAGTTTTCGGATTTGAATCTATGCCCAATTAACAACCGTCAGGGAATTGTAATTGATGGTGAAGGTTCAAAGGTTATTTGCAAAGAATAATTTGAAAATTCCAGTTTTATAAGTTAGCTTATATGTTCCAAACAATTAAACCAACATTTAAGGAGATGGGAAAATGAATTTTACCGATGAAAAAGATTACATCATGCGAATGATAAAAGAAATGGTAAGAGTATTATTTTCATTAGCCTTTGGGAAAAAGTATGTTTCTGTTGAACTTGAAAAAGAAAACAAGTATGAAGTATCGGGAAAAAATTTGAAAATTTTTCTTAATATGATTGATTTAGGACAGATTAACGAAGCAGAGAACATACTTTTAGATAGCATTGACTATACAAACAAAAACGAAGTAATGGCGGTGGCTCTTTTTTATCAGTACCTTAGTGAAAAAGATAATCAGTTTTTGGAAAACAACAATTATACAAAAGAAGAAGTGCTTTCTGGTTTCAAACAATTACTTATGAAATCGGGATATAGCGATTTGCTTTATTTGCTCAAATATAATGAGTAATACAGAATTAAAAAATCAGCCTTTATAATTTTATATTTATATTCACAAAGCAGTTAGTCTACATGATTGACTGCTTTTCTTACGTCCAAAGAAAGGAGTTTATATGAAAGTATGGCAAAAACCTAAAGGTAACAGGATTCATGCCAGTGATAAATCGCTGGTCTATCATTTCTGTATCGGCTGGCTGTTGCTCCTGTTCGTTGCGGTGTTCCTGCTACTGAATCTGCGACAGCTTCTTGTTACCAACTGGAAAGATTTTAACCTGCTCCATGCCGGAATTACTTGGACTGCCTACAATTCCATTACGGTTCTGATAGCGACTGGTGTTTGTGCATTGGTCGCTTTTCTCTACTACCGTTATGGATATGACCGTATCAAGCGGTTGCTACACAGACAAAAACTGGCTCGCATGGTGCTGGAAAATAAATGGTATGAAGCGGAGAACACCAAAGACAGCGTTTTTTTCACTGACCTGCAAAGCAGATCAAGAGAAAAAATCGTGTGGTTTCCGAAAATTTACTACCAGATGGACAATGGATTGCTCCATATCCTGTGTGAAATTACAATGGGAAAATATCAAGAACAGCTCCTGTCCTTAGAGGATAAACTGGAATCGGGACTGTACTGTGAGCTGACCGACAAGACACTGCATGACGGCTATATCGAATACACCCTGCTCTATGATATGATAGCGAACCGTATTTCGATTGATGAAGTAATTGCCGAAAACGGCGGTCTGCGGTTAATGAAAAATCTGGTGTGGGAATATGATTCACTTCCCCATGCCCTTATCTGCGGTGGTACAGGTGGTGGAAAGACCTATTTTCTACTGACCATCATTGAAGCACTGCTTAGAACCAATGCAGATTTATATATTCTTGACCCGAAGAACGCTGACCTTGCAGATTTGGGAACGGTTATGGGAAATGTCTACCACACGAAAGACGATATGATTGACTGCGTCAATACCTTTTATGAGGGCATGGTCACACGCTCGGAAGAAATGAAACTGAACCCGAACTACCGTACAGGAGAAAACTATGCCTATCTGGGACTTTCTCCACAATTCCTTATCTTTGATGAATATGTGGCTTTCCTAGAAATGCTCACAACAAAAGAAAGTACCGCCCTGTTAAGCCAGCTAAAGAAAATCGTCATGCTTGGCAGACAGGCTGGCTATTTTCTGATTGTGGCTTGCCAGCGTCCAGACGCAAAATATTTCGGGGACGGTATCAGAGATAACTTTAACTTCCGTGTGGGGCTTGGTCGCATGAGTGAACTTGGTTACGGTATGCTCTTTGGAAGTGATGTGAAAAAACAATTTTTCCAGAAGCGAATTAAAGGGCGTGGATACTGTGATGTGGGAACAAGTGTCATATCAGAATTTTACACTCCCCTTGTACCCAAAGGCTATGATTTCTTGGGTACGATTGGGGAACTTGCAGAAAGGAGAACAGAAAAAAAGGCTCTCGAGCAATCCGAAGCCTTACTTTAATTTCAAGATGTCATTAGGTGTGCAGTCCAGATATTCACACAACTTTGCTAAGATGGAGAAGTCGATTCTGGTTACTTTATTTTTGCAGTAGTTGTTGAGCTGTGTCCTCTGTAAATTACAGGCTTCACAGACTTTATTTTTACTGATATTCTTTTCTTTGAGAAGATTTTCTAAATCCATGTACACTGTCATTTTTGTTTACCTCGTTCTTTTAATCAAATTATAAATATAGCTGTATTGAAAAATAAGCTGTTTTGCTCTACACTTGTACTGTAATACAGGTGTACGGAGGAAATTAAAATGATAAGAAAACGGACAATAATTATAGTAATCACTATACTTCTGCTCTTGGCAGGAATCCTGTTTTACCTGCAATGGGGACGACAGATGGACGTATCTTCTTCGTCTGGCTCTGGCTCTGATAACCATTATGAGCTACGGGTGTCGGTCATACTCAACACTTTGGTCGTGACCGATCAACAGAAATGTGCGGAACAAATATTTGAAAAATGCAGGGACAACTCTTTTCACAGTGTCCGTTTCAGTTATGATATTCAGATTCCCCACGCACTTTCTGTTACGGTCTACAAGAACCAGAAAGACGCTGAATCCGGCAACTCGGCATTTAGCTTTTCCTATCGGCAGGAGAACCAGATAGACGGCACATACAATATTGTGGACAATCCAGAAAAATTTACTCTGGAAATGGAATGATTGCACACATAAGGCAGGACGGACAAGTGGCGTGCGAAGCGAAAGCCACAGGTACGGACTAGCCTTGCTGGTGTGGCGGTAGCCACGCCAGCATATATCAAGCCCCTCGGTATCTAACAGAGGGGCACAAATCACAAGGAAACATACACAAAAGTTACCGATTCTTGGCTGAAATCAAGCGTTTGGTAGCTTTTTTTACTGCTGTGACATCGGATATAAAATGTCACAGTTTTTTCGTAAAGGGGGTATCGCACTGAATGATACAGAGTGGATACAGGATTTTGCAGACAGGCGTTTGCAGTACGGTGTATCCCAGACGAAACTTGCGGTCATGGCTGGAATCAGCCGTGAACATTTAAGCCGTATCGAATCCGGCAAGGTGGCAGTCACAGAAGAAATGAAAGTAAAACTTTTGGAAGCTCTGGAAAAATTCAATCCAGAAGCACCGCTTACCATGCTGTTTGATTATGTGAGGATACGGTTTCCGACACTGGATATTGGACACATCATCAAAGATATTTTACAGCTCAATATTCAATACATGATACATGAGGACTTCGGGCATTACAGTTATACAGAACACTACTACATCGGAGATATTTTCGTATATACTTCTCCCGATGAAGAAAAAGGTGTCCTGCTGGAACTGAAAGGAAAAGGCTGTCGCCAGTTTGAAAGTTATCTGCTGGCACAGGAACGGAGCTGGTATGACTTCCTTATGGACGCTCTGGTGGACGGCGGTGTGATGAAACGTCTTGACCTTGCCATCAATGACCATACGGGAATGTTAGATATTCCAGAACTGACCGAAAAATGCCGGAATGAGGAATGTGTATCGGTGTTCCGTTCCTTTAAGTCCTATGCTTCCGGCGAACTGGTCAAGCATGAGGAACAGGACAAGGCTGGTATGGGGTATACGCTTTATATCGGCTCATTGAAAAGTGAGGTGTACTTCTGTGTTTATGAAAAAAGCTATGAGCAGTACATCAAACTTGGGATTCCCATTGAGGAAGCACCGATAAAAAACAGATTTGAAATACGGTTAAAAAATGAACGTGCTTATTATGCTGTCCGTGACCTGCTGACTTACTATGACGCTGAACGGACGGCATTTTCTATTATCAACCGTTATGTACGCTTTGTGGATAAGGAAGCAGACAAGAAACGGAGCGACTGGAAATTATCTGTCCGTTGGGCGTGGTTCATCGGGGAAAACAGAGAGCCGTTAAAGCTCACGACCAAACCTGAACCCTACACACTGGACAGAACCCTACGCTGGATTCAACGGCAGGTTGACCCGACACTCAAAATGCTGGAAACAATCACAGCGAAAACAGGGATTGATTATCTGAAAGAAATCCGTAAATCCACGAAACTGACGGAAAAGCATTACAAGATAATTGAACAGCAGACCACATCTACCGAAGATGTGATTTTGGAAAAGGAGAATTGAAAAATGCAACGATTATTATTTGACTTCCTGCTCTTCTCTTTAGGGGGAACAGTTGGCGTGATTGCCATGTGTATTTTACAGGCTGGCAGACAGTCTGACCGAAAAATGATGGAACTGAAAGGAGAAAAGAAAGCATGAATTTTGGACAGAACCTTTATAACTGGTTTTTAAGCAACGCACAGAGCCTTGTGCTGATGGCGATTGTTGTTATCGGTATCTACTTGGGATTCAAGCGTGAGTTTTCCAAACTCATCGGATTCTTGGTAGTTGCCTTAGTAGCCGTTGGTCTTGTATTCAATGCGTCCGGCGTAAAAGACGTATTGTTACAGTTATTCAATAAGATTATTGGAGCGTAAAGCCTATGGAAGAATGTAGCGTATTGATTGAAACGACCAAATCAGCAGAGGATAAAACCTCTCGCTGGTTTGATTTACCTATTGATTATGAACTGTTCCGTGACCTGCTCGGTGTGGAAGCTGACAGTAAAGATTATCAAATCACAGACATGAAGCTCCCTTTTGCTGGCGACATTGTAAGGACAACATCTGTCAGACGGTTAAACAAGCTGTACTTTACTTACACGGATTTATCGCCAGAAGTTCAGCAGGCATACAAAGAGTTGATTCCCTATTGTGGCGGTGTAGAGGATTTATTGCAGAAATCCGAAGAATTTCTGTTTTATCCAGAGTGCCACAACATCATGGACGTTGCCCGTTACCGCTTGGAGCATAACATTGAATTTTCTGCTCTCTCCGAAAAGGGAAAGAAATATTTTAATCTGGAAGCCTACGCCCATGAGCTGGAAGAAAAAGGACGTTATGCCCTCTGCAACAACGGCATGTTCAAACTTTGACAGGTGGTATTGCTTATGGCAGAAATGAAAGTATTTGTTATCAATCTTGATGAACAGGAAAAAGATACAGGCTGTGCATGGTTTACACTTCCCTGCAACATAGAAGCATTAAAACAATCCATTGGCTTACCGCCGGACAGTGACCGTTATCTTATCAGTGATTATGATTTCCCTTTTGAAATCCTGCAAGATACAGACCTTGACCTGTTAAACAATATCTGCCTTGCGATTTCGGAGAGTGAAATCCCACCCGAAGATATACCTGCAATTCAAAGAGAATGGTTTCCAAACCTGCAAGAGCTGGAAGCCGGACTTTGCAATATTACATACCATCGGAACTGTTCGGATATGGAAGAACCATCAGAACGGTTCTTGTGTGTGCATGGCAGATTTTATGAATACAATGAGTGAAAGGAAGTGACCGCTTATGATTGATGATATGCAAGTCTATATAGCCAACCTTGGCAAGTACAATGAGGGAGAACTGGTCGGGGACTGGTTCTCTTTTCCATTGGACGAAGAAGTGATTGTAGAACGTATCGGCTTAAATACGGAGTACGAAGAATACGCAATCCATGATACGGACAACTTCCCGATGGAGATTAGCGAATATATCTCCATTTCGGAACTGAACCGTATCTATGAGCAGTTGGAAGAATTACCCGATTACCTGCTGGACGACTTGGAAAGTTTCGTGTCCTGCTATGGAAGTCTGGAAGAACTGGTGGAGCATAAGGACGACATCATTCTGTATTCCGGCTGTGAAACAATGACCGATTTAGCCTACTATCTGATTGATGAAGAACAGGTACTCGGAGAAATCCCGTCCTCTTTACAGAACTATATCGACTACGAAGCCTACGGGCGTGACCTCGATATAGAGGGGACATTTATTGCAACAAACGCTGGTATCTGTGAGGTACTGCGTTAAGGGCTGGCAGATCAGCACCGCCACTGGTGCTACTGTCAGCTTTTCTCTTGGGGACAGTCTGTTAAATCCGGCTGTCCCTGTTGTTATGAAAATGAAGAAAGGAGTTACTACAAGTGAAGAAAATCCGAAGTTATACAAGTATCTGGAACGTGGAAAAGGTACTGTATGCCATCAATGATGTCAACCTGCCATTCCCTGTGACCTTTACCCAGATTACATGGTTTGTGCTGACGGAATTTATCATCATTCTGTTTGCAGACGTACCGCCACTTTCCATGATTGAGGGTGCATTTTTAAAATATTTCGGGATTCCCGTTGCCCTTACATGGTTTATGTCACAGAAAACCTTTGACGGGAAAAAGCCATACAGTTACATCAAGACGATGGTTCTGTATGCCCTGCGTCCCAAAGTGACTTATGCCGGAAAAGCCGTGAACCTGCATAAGCAAAAATTTGAGGAAACTATCACGGCAGTAAGGAGTGTGACCTATGTTCCCGATTAAATATATCGACAATAACCTTGTCTGGAATAACGACAATGAGGTGTTCGCCTACTATGAGCTGATACCGTACAATTATTCATTCTTATCCCCAGAGCAGAAATACCTTGTGCATGACAGCTTCCGTCAGCTTATAGCACAGTCCCGTGAGGGAAAGATTCATGCGTTGCAGATTGCAACCGAAAGTTCAATCCGAAGCATACAGGAACAGTCAAAGAAGCTGGTAACAGGAAAATTAAAGGAAATCGCCTATCAAAAGATAGACGAACAGACCGAAGCCCTTGTATCCATGATAGGTGATAATCAAGTGGATTACCGTTTCTTTCTGGGATTCAAGCTCATGGTCACAGAGGACGAAGTCAATCTGAAGAACATCAAAAAATCGGTATTTCTGACATTCCGTGAGTTTTTGAATGAGGTAAGGCACACGCTGATGAATGACTTTGTTTCCATGAGCAATGATGAAATCAACCGTTATGTGAAGATGGAAAAACTGCTGGAAAATAAAATCTCCCGTAGGTTCAAAATCCGCCGACTGGAAGCCAAAGACTTTGCGTATCTGATGGAACACCTCTACGGCAGGGACGGGATAGCCTATGAAGATTATGTGTATCCTCTACCCAAAAGAAAATTAAAAAGAGAAACTCTGATTAAGTATTATGACCTTATCCGTCCTACCCGTTGTGTGGTGGAAGAAAGCCAGCGATATTTGCGTCTGGAACATGAGGACAGCGAAAGCTATGTATCCTACTTTACGGTCAATGCCATTGTCGGGGAGCTGGACTTCCCATCATCGGAAATCTTTTATTTCCAGCAACAGCAGTTCACATTCCCTGTGGATACGTCCATGAATGTTGAGATTGTCGGAAATAAGAAAGCCTTAACCACTGTCCGTAATAAGAAAAAGGAATTAAAGGACTTGGACAATCACGCCTATCAAGCCGGAAATGAAACAAGTTCAAATGTGGTGGAAGCCTTAGACAGTGTCGATGAACTGGAAACAGATTTAGACCAGAGCAAGGAAAGTATGTACAAGTTAAGTTACGTCATACGGGTGTCTGCACCCGATCTTGACGAACTGAAACGCCGTTGTGATGAAGTCAAGGACTTTTACGATGATTTGAACGTGAAGCTGGTACGTCCTGCCGGAGATATGATGGGACTGCATGGAGAGTTTCTTCCAGCCAGCAAACGTTATATCAATGATTATATCCAGTATGTGAAATCCGACTTTTTAGCCGGACTTGGTTTCGGTGCTACTCAGATGTTGGGCGAAAATACAGGAATCTATATCGGATATTCCGTGGATACGGGAAGAAATGTCTACCTGCAACCGTCCCTTGCCAGTCAAGGGGTAAAAGGTACGGTCACAAATGCGTTGGCTTCTGCCTTTGTGGGTTCGCTTGGTGGTGGAAAATCATTCTGCAATAACCTGCTGGTATATTATTCCGTCCTGTTCGGTGGACAGGCGGTTATCCTAGACCCGAAAAGTGAGCGTGGGAACTGGAAAGAAACTCTGTCGGAGATTGCAGAAGAAATCAACATTGTAAACATTACCAGTGATTCCAGCAATCAAGGGCTGTTAGACCCGTATGTGATTATGAAAGATGTCAAGGACGCTGAAAGTCTTGCCATCGACATTCTTACATTCCTTACAGGAATTTCTTCAAGGGACGGCGAAAAGTTCCCTGTCCTTAGAAAAGCTGTCCGCACGGTATCCCAGAACACAAACCACGGGCTGTTGCAGGTCATTGAGGAACTGCGAAAAGAGGATACCGCCGTATCCCGTAACATTGCAGACCATATCGAAAGTTTTACGGACTATGATTTTGCACAGCTTTTGTTCTCGGACGGTTCGGTGGAAAATGCAATCAGTCTGGATAACCAGCTCAACATTATACAGGTCGCAGATTTGGTTCTGCCGGATAAGGATACCACCTTTGAGGAATACACGACCATTGAACTGTTGTCGGTATCCATCTTAATTGTTATCAGTACCTTTGCCCTTGACTTCATTCACAGTGACCGAAGCATTTTAAAATCGTGGACTTGGACGAAGCATGGGCGTTCTTAAATGTGGCACAAGGAGAAACACTCTCAAACAAGCTGGTGCGTGCTGGTAGAGCCATGAACGCCGGAGTTTATTTCGTGACACAATCCTCTGGGGACGTATCGAAAGAAAGCCTGAAAAATAACATCGGTTTAAAGTTTGCGTTCCGCTCCACAGATACTAATGAAATCAAACAGACCTTAGAGTTTTTCGGACTGGACAGTGAGGACGAAAACAACCAGAAACGGTTGAGGGATTTGGAGAACGGACAATGCTTAATGCAGGATTTATACGGGCGTGTCGGCGTGGTACAGATACACCCTGTCTTTGTAGAACTGCTCCATGCCTTTGATACCAGACCGCCGATAAAAAGTGAGGTGGATTTGGAATGATGAAATCTGTCACAAAAGAAAAGGTATTCCATGTACTGAAACTGGTTCTGCTTGCCGTGACCGTCACGCTGGTACTGCTGTCCCTGCTTGGGACGGTGGCTCATGCGTCTGGACTGGTCGATGATACGGTCAATGCAGACAACCTGTATTCAAAGTATCCGCTTTCCAATTATCAGCTTGATTTCTATGTGGACAATAGCTGGTCTTGGCTTCCGTGGAACTGGCTGGACGGCATTGGAAAATCGGTGCAGTACGGGCTTTACTGTATCACAAATTTTGTCTGGACAATCAGCCTGTATCTTAGCAATGCCACAGGGTATGTGGTGCAACAGGCGTATAAGCTGGACTTCATCAATGACATGGCAGACAGTATCGGGAAAAGTATCCAGACACTTGCCGGAGTGACCGAAAACGGATTTTCCAGCAGTGGGTTCTATGTGGGATTCCTGCTCATTATCATTCTGATTGTAGGTGTTTACATTGCCTATACAGGACTTCTCAAACGGGAAACCAGCAAGGCACTTCACGCCGTTATCAATTTTGTGGTGGTGTTCATTGTGTCTGCGTCCTTTATTGCTTATGCTCCCAATTATATCCAGAAAATCAATGATTTCAGTTCGGACATCAGCACCGCTTCTCTGGACTTGGGGACAAAAATCATGCTCCCCGATTCACAAAGCAAAGGCAAGGACAGCGTAGACCTTATCCGTGACAGCCTGTTTGCGATACAGGTAGAAAAACCGTGGCTGTTATTGCAGTTCGGGAACAGCGATACCGAAGAAATCGGGACTGACCGTGTAGAAGCTCTGGTATCTGCCAGCCCGTCCGATGAAGATGGGGAAACAAGGGAAAATGTTGTAAAAACAGAGATTGAGGATAACGACAATGACAACCTTACCATTCCGCAGGTCGTCAACCGTCTTGGCATGGTGTTCTTCCTGCTCATTTTCAATCTCGGTATCACAATCTTTATCTTTCTGCTTACCGGCATGATGTTATTTTCCCAGATACTTTTTATCATCTATGCCATGTTCCTGCCTGTCAGCTTTTTAATGTCCATGATACCAACCTATGAAAACATGGCGAAACAGGCAGTTGTCCGTGTGTTCAATGCCATTATGACAAGAGCTGGAATTACATTGGTTGTGACGGTGGCATTTTCGATTTCCAGTATGTTCTACAATATCTCAACAGACTATCCGTTCTTTATGGTGGCATTTTTGCAGATAATCTGTTTTGCCGGAATCTACATGAAACTCGGAGAACTAATGAGTATGTTCAGTCTGAATGCCAATGACAGCCAGCAGATAGGTCGCCGGATATTCCGTAGACCGATGGTGTTCATGCGACACAGGGCAAGACGTATGGAACGCCGACTTGCAAGGGCTGTGGGTACAGGAAGTATGGTCGGAGCTGGTGCTGGTGCAGTCGCTGGTTCTACTTATAATCACTCTCGTTCTACACATAAAAATACGCCAGGCAGACCACAAAGGAATAATGATATTTCCGTGGGAAGCCGTGTCGGTTCTGCGGTAGGTGCTGTAATGGATACAAAAAATAAAGTCCGTGACAGTGCTTCTTCTCTGAAAGAAAATGTGAAAGACTTACCGACACAGGCTGGTTATGCTGTTCACTCTGCAAAACAGAAAGCAAAGGATAATGTATCGGACTTTAAGCGTGGCGTTGTGGAAGAACGGGAAAACCGACAGGAACAGCGTACACAGAAACGCAACCTGCACAGGGAAAATATCTCACAGAAAAAGCAGGAATTACAGAAAGCACAGGAAGCAAGACAGACAGTTCATGCGAATGGATCAGCGACAGCCGGAGCTACCAGAAGCCATGAACGCCCTGTTGCCACACCTGTTCCAAAACCTGCACAGACCGATACAGTTACTAAGCCGGATATGAAACGTCCTGTTACTTCTTCTGTGATAAAAAATGCAGAAGTCAAGGCTGGAAAAGAAAATGTCCGAACCAATATCAGACAGGAACAACAGGTCAAATCTGTTGCCAGAACGAATCAGTCAAACGTAGCGGAATCCAGAAGTAATCAAAAGAAAACAACCGTACAGAAACAGGTCAACCAAAAACAAAATCGTAAGACTGTTACGAAGCAACCAGAGAAAGGACGGAAAAAATGAGATTAAAGCGTATCCTTATCATAGGTACGATATTTCCAGTCCTTTTTTCCATCGTCCTCTTTTTCGGGATATTGATTTCCGGCGAAGATGACGACAGTTCCGACAGCTATTCGCCTGTCTATTCTGGCATGAACCTGTCAGCCGATGTCCTCAAACATCAGCCGATGGTAGAAAGATACGCCAGAGAAAACGGTATCTCGGAGTATGTGAACGTCCTGCTTGCCATTATACAGGTGGAAAGTGGCGGTACGGCTACCGATGTTATGCAGTCCAGTGAAAGTCTGGGACTACCGCCAAACTCATTAAGTACAGAAGAATCCATTAAGCAGGGGTGTAAATATTTTGCGTCCCTGCTTTCTTCCTGTAAAGCCAAAGGTATGAATGACATTAACGTGGTCATTCAATCTTATAACTATGGTGGTGGCTATGCAGACTATGTGGCGAAGAACGGGAAAAAGCACAGCTTCAACCTTGCAGAGAATTTCGCAAAGAATAAATCCGGCAGTGCAAAAGTAACTTATACGAACCCAATAGCGGTCAGTAAAAATGGTGGCTGGCGTTATAACTACGGGAATATGTTTTATGTGGAGCTGGTCAACCAATATCTGACTGTGAAGCAGTTCAGCAACGAAACGGTACAGGCGGTTATGAATGAAGCATTGAAGTATCAAGGCTGGAAATATGTCTATGGTGGCAGTAACCCGAACACCTCTTTTGACTGTTCTGGACTTACCCAGTGGTGCTACGGAAAAGCCGGAATCAGCCTGCCACGAACTGCACAGGCACAGTATGACGCAACCCAGCATATTCCATTGTCACAGGCACAGGCTGGCGATTTGGTCTTTTTCCATTCCACCTACAATACCAGCGACTATGTAACCCATGTAGGAATCTATGTGGGAAACAATCAGATGTACCATGCCGGAAATCCAATCGGCTATACCGATTTGACCTCTGCCTACTGGCAACAGCACATCATTTGTGCCGGAAGAATCAAACAATAGAAAGGACTTGAAATATGTTTAAGAAAAAAGAAAAAACAGAGAAAGCACCTAAGAATAAGAAAGTGCATACCATGAAAGTCGGGACACATAAGAAATCTGTCCTGCTGTTGTGGGCGGTGCTTCTGGCAAGCACCAGTTTTGGTGTGTATAAGAACTTTACCGCCATTGACACCCACACGGTACATGAAAAAGAAATCATTCAGCTAAGATTGAACGATACCAACGGTATTGAGAATTTCGTCAAGAACTTTGCGAAAGCCTACTACTCATGGGATACCAGCAAGGAAGCCATTGAAGCAAGGACAACGGAAATCAGTAAATACCTTACCAAAGAATTACAGGACTTGAACGCCGATACCATCAGAACCGATATACCAACCAGTGCTACGGTTACAAATGTGCTGGTCTGGAATGTAAAGCCGTCTGGAACGAACGATTTTACCGTTGCCTACGAAGTAGATCAGCAGGTAAAAGAGGGAGAACAGACACAGGCAGTCACAGAAAACTACACCGTGACCGTTCATGTGGATAAGGACGGTGCAATGGTCATTACCCAGAATCCTACCCTTGCTCCGGCAGTGCAGAAATCAAAGTATGAACCGAAAGCACAGGAAGCCGATGTCAGTGTCAGCTCCGATTCAGTCAAAGACGCTACCGCTTTCTTGGAAACATTCTTTAAGCTGTACCCGACAGCTACGGAAAAGGAACTTGCCTACTATGTCAAAGACGGTGTGCTTGCCCCTGTATCTGGCGATTATGTATTTTCAGAACTGGAAAACCCTGTCTTTACCAAAGATGGCGATAATCTCAAGGTCAGTGTGTCTGTGAAATATCTGGACAACAAATCGAAAATGACGCAAATTTCACAGTATGAGCTTATGCTTCATAAGGACGATAACTGGAAGATTGTAGAATAAATATTACAGCAGAATAGTATGGAAAGTTGTTATTTAATCTATACTATTTTGCAATCTATTATAATATTTTAAGGCAATTTCTAAAGCGATAAATATGTAGAAAAATACATAAATACTGTGTATAATGAAAAAAAAGACAAATCGAAAGTTGCAAAAGAGAATAATGAGAATTACTTAACTAATGAGGAACAGCACAAAATCATAATTAAGGATTATGATATGTTGTTTGAATACAGAGAATAGCAAAAAACGGAGGAAAAATCATGAAAAAACGCACTCTTACTGTACTAGTTGTTGTGTTAGTATGCACATTCTTGACGGCGTGTAGTAAAGAAATAGACACTGTGACGGAATCTGTAAACGAAAAGGAAAGTAGTGTAATAAAGAACCCTACAGTTTTAGAAGATACAATAGAAATTGTTTTTCCAGAACAGTTTAAAGGATTGTCTGGGTATGATGAAGAAGCACTAGTTGACTATCTTAAAGAAAACAGTGACGGAAATTATCAGAAAATCGAATGTATTGACGGACAAGTTAATATGGTTGCTACTCAGGAAGAAATTGAGTATTGGAAAGGATATGTTGAAAAACATATAGATGATCAAAAGGCAGTATTAACAGGTATCAATCAGAAGTATGATATGTGTTGTAATGATTCATATAACACTATTAATATGTACTATGATCAAGAGCTTTCATTTAAAAAAGCTTTTTCATGCGTTGGAAAAACAGCTATATATTGTGCCATGTATCAGATATTAGATGGCAATCCTGATTATTCAATTTATCTAAATATTTATAATGTCGATACAGGGAAATTAGTAGTTGGCGGAAATCTAATGAATGAAGAAGTTTCATATACAGATGAGGACTGGGAAAAAACTTTCTAGAGAAAAGAAAAATTTTATGTTTTGTAATAAGATGGATTTCTATTAGAATGACAATCTGGTATGACATATTACTCTGACAGGCTATAACTTCCAGTTTACAGAATCAAGAAAATTGAAATTTGAGGAGGAGATTGTTGTATGGATATAATAATTCCACTACTTATAGTATCGGTTCTTATCGGAATTCCAACATGGTTAATTGTTCACACTGTGAACAAAGCTGATAAAAGCACGATTATTTACTCACCGGAAGAAGTGACTAAAAAACTTCGCAAAGGATTCTATTTGTCATTTTGGGGGATAGATTTATTGTTTGGAGCGATTCCTTTGTTTGTTCTTATACTTTGCGACCTTCCTAGAGTTTTTCAATTTATCGTTCCGGCTGTAGCATTTGTCGTTGGATTTATCATGTTTTTTATTGGAAGAATTCAGGTCGGGCTAATGACCAGATACATAAATTTTTGCAACAGAGAGAGAACGGAATTTGAGGAATGGGTTTTGCAAGTTATGCTGGGCATCGAGGAAGCAGCCATGAGAAGAAATGGAATAAATTCCATAACAAAAGTAATTCCTGGTGTTACAGATGACATGCTTTCAGCCATGAACAGTACAGGTATCATCAGTGGTTATATGGAAGTCGGAAGAGTTTACACTGGAAAAAATATATTAAAAAATCACTGGCCAATAATTAGTATTATAGTGGCAATTCTAATCTCTATTGTAATTACTGTAACAAGATAATTTTTATAGGCAGAAAAAATTAGGAGAAGTTAGGAATATGCAGAAAAGAGACTTAATCCAAGCGAATGCTTCATTAGAAAATCTACGACAGAACTTGGACATGAAGGATTTTGCAAAAGAAATATTACTTGAGGAGAATTATAATAAATTTATAAGATCATACAAATTTACATTTTGGCTTCAATTAATCGGTGTATTAGCTGGATTTATAGTGCCATCAGTTGTTCTTCTTATTATTTTTAAAGAGTTTATTTACTGTGCTTTTGGTGCAACTATAGGAATTTTTTGGATGTGTGTATGGATGATGCTAAGTATGGTAATTCCCCCGACAAGGATATATCGAAAATTTGCAAAGTGGTATAGGAAAAGCGATGTGTCTATACGCGACTTGGATGAGATATTTTATTGAAGGGGACAGAAAAATAGATGGAGATGAAAAAGGAATCTAATATATTGACTGAGGAAAAACCCAAATACATAATATCGCTAAAGAAGAGATATAGAATTCTTTATATCGTTATGTTTGCCTTATTTTTGGTGTGTACGATGTATTTTGGAGTGATATCACTTTGTGCAGGTACAGATACGATGATTTTTGATATTGGAATCACAGTTATTTTTCTTATATTTTTATTCTGTTTTTTGCATGGTTTAACAAGAAAATGTGAAAGATACAAAGGCAAAGTTGTGTATTCATTTTTCTTAACAAAGAGAGAATATAAATTGTCAGACATTGCATTCTCTAATGAAAAAATTGAAGAGTTTTATAAAGATTATGGAGATGGAAATGTAAGCAGCAGTTGGGATAAGGTCACGATTTTCTATAATAAACAAGGTGAAAAGCTTTTTAAATTTGGCTTAGCTTATGATAACGTTCAGTTATTAGTAAGAGATGTCAAAAATACACAGAGAAGTATTTCGAATCAGAAAAAGAAGAATTAGACAACTTCCAGCTTGTAGAGCTGAACAACCAAAGTTTGAAAGGAAAATGTATAATGACCAAAGAACAAATAATTGAAGAACTAAAAAAATCAGCAAAGCCTTATGAAGAGTATTATCTTGATGATGAAATATTAAGTGCTATGCTTTCATATCAAAATCCTTATGAATTTGTAGAGCCAATTTTAGAAATTATATCCACTAATCCCTCAGTTAATTTTGGAATGCCCGGTGATTTAGTTCATTTTGTAGAAAAGTTCTATAAAAAGGGATATGAAGAATTGTTAATCAATTCCGTCAGAAAAAATCCAACTTCACATAACATTTTAATGCTTCACCGTTGCTATAATGATATAAAAAATCCAAACCGTAATGAATTTGCAAAAGTTGTTAAAACACTAAAGAATGACAAATCAGTCTCCAGCGAAATCAAGAATATCATTGATGAGTATGATTGGGATTAAATTTCTTCAGAAAGGTTGTGGTTAAATGTTGGGTATCAAAAAACGAGATACAAAACAAGTTTTTAAAGCGATTGCACATCAACAGGGTGTTTCTGTATCAGAAGTAAAGGAACGTATTCAGTCAACCATTGATGAAATGTATTACAGCGATGACCCAGATGTGCAAGCTGAATTTTCAAGTTATTTCGGAAAGAAACGACCTACACCAGAAGAATACGTTTATACGATGGCAACAAAAATTAAATACTGATTTTATGAAAAATCATCACTTCTTTAACCTGTACATTAACTGTGCAGGTCTTTTTTTGTCTTTTTTTATCGAATTGAATAATTTTTACCTTTCTCATCGGCTTATATATTGAGGGCAAATATAAATTTTATCTAAAATAGCGATTATTTTTTCAAATCACTTAGCAACTGCCCTGTTTTTTTCTTATATGGAGTGGAAAGAGGGATAGATACAAAACAGCACAGGGAGGAGGTGAGAACGTGAAACCATCTGACTTCCAGAAAACTGTAATGTGTCGTTTTGATAGTTGTTTAAAAAAAACTGTTTTCGGAGTTGTAAAAGATTACTACAAAGAGTTGAAAAAGAATCAAGCAGAAGCTATCCCCTTTTGTGAGCTTCCCGACATTATCATAGATAAAGTTGCTATATGGGATACATATAAAACGGATTACACGACTTTCAATATATGTGGACATGACATTTATGTATATGACGATGAGCTGGCAAAAGTCATTAAACAATTATCTGACCGTTACCGTGAAAATGTACTTATGTACTATTTCTTGGATATGAGTGATACGGAAATTGCAAAATTGCAGAATATATCCCGAAGTGGTGTATTTCAAAACCGACACTATGCATTAAAACAAATGAAAAAGTCATTAGAGGAGGAAAATTAGTATTTGAAACAAAAACGTTCGTATAAGAAGCCATCATTTTATGTGATTTCATCGGCTATGGACGGCGACAAAATTTCCATTGATAAAATCTTAGATTTCTATGACCCGTATATATCAAAAAGCTGTATTCGCCCATTATATGATGAATACGGAAATGTATATATCGCTGTGGATATGGAGTTAAAAGGTCGTATCAGAGAAGCCATTATGAAAATGATATTGGAATTTGACATAAAAATTGAATAGGTAATATCTGCGGAACGCTTCATATAAGCACTTCCCTCTTTCCTGTTCCGCTTACTTCTTAGCTTGTCATTCTGTATCAGTCTATTTAACAAAACAGATTGATACAGGCTGACAAGAGCCTAATAGTTCTTTGACAACTGAATAATGCAGACAGATACGTTTGTGCTTGCAGTGAGCCATCAGAGATTGTACGCCGTGACTTTTCCAATCGGGAGATAGCGATTCATGCAATGATCTGGGAGCGACCGTTGGAAAAGTCGTTCTGCCATGACCTGCAACACAGGATAATGATACACCCGTATGACACGGTTCAGCCCACAGGAATGGGAATGGTTGAGATACCAGTGGAGCTTGCCAAAGCCATTTGTCTGCATATAAAAAGTATTAGCAAAAGTGTTAGCAACGGCAAAAAACATATCCGCAAGAGTTATTGATATGCTATAATGACCTTGTTAAACGTATGTATTTTGCTGTTATCACACGGAAAGGAGTTATTATTACTCGTGATAAGTGATACATCAAATACAGAAACTCCTAAAAAGGAGAAAAAGACATATACAGTAGAGGAAATTGCAGAACAATTATGTGTGAGTAAAAAAGTGGCTTACGCATTGGTTAAAAGTGGACAGTTCGCTTATGTTCGTGCTGGTAGAGCCATACGGGTATCTAAAGATTCTTTCGATAAATGGTTAAATCAAAATTAACTGTTAAGGAGAGAATATATTATGGCTTCAATCAAAAAAAGAAAATCAACATTTTCCGTTATTTACTGGTATTTAGACAATGCAGGAGAACGTAAACAGAAATGGGATACGTTAGAGACAAAGAAAGAAGCAAAGCAGAGAAAAGCATTTGTTGAGTATTATCAAGAAAAATATGGTTATGTGATTGTTCCCTTAGAGGAACAGTTTGCACGCCAGATTGATGAATCGAAAAAAGAACTTGATAGTACCGATGAAGATATTACGCTTTGTGACTTTTTAAAAATATTTGTCAATCTCTATGGTACGTCAAAATGGTCGCCTAGTACATTTAGTAGCAAAGTCGGTACTATCGAAAATTACATCAATCCACTTATCGGGGATTGGAAGTTAAATGAGATTACCACAAAGAAATTATCTGCCTACTACAACGATTTATTGAGTGTTCCAGAAGTACCCAGAGCTAACAGAAAAGCTACTGGACGTTGCGTACAACCTGCCAATATCAAGAAAATACACGACATTATACGCTGTGCATTAAATCAAGCAATCCGTTGGGAATATATTGATACCAACAAGCGTAACCCTGCTTCATTAGCAACGCTTCCTAAAGTTCCTAAGGTAAAAAGAAAAGTATGGAGTGTAGATACATTCCGTGAAGCAATTCAGCAGTCAGACGACGATTTATTAACCATCTGTATGCATTTGGCGTTTTCCTGCTCAATGCGTATTGGAGAAATTACAGGTCTTACATGGGAAGATGTAGTTATTGATGAACAATCCATTGCAACGAATAACGCAAGGGTAATCATCAACAAAGAGCTTTCCAGAGTAAATGCACAAGCTATACAGAAATTAAAGGAAAAAGATATTATCAAGATTTTTCCGACACAAAAGCCACATTGCACAACAAGGCTTGTATTAAAGACACCAAAGACAGAAACAAGTAATCGTACCGTATGGTTGCCAAAAACAGTAGCGGAATTATTGGTGCAGTATAAAAAAGACCAACAAGAATTACAGGAATTTCTAGGAGACGCTTATAACAATTACAACCTTGTTATAGCTTTGGAAAATGGGAATCCTGTTGAAAGCAGAATTGTGAGAGACAGATTTCAAAAGTTATGCGAACAAAATGGCTATGAAAAAGTTGTTTTCCACAGTCTACGTCATTTATCCACAGGATACAAATTGAAAATGACCAACGGCGATGTAAAATCAGTACAAGGCGATACAGGTCATGCAGAAGCAGAAATGGTTACAGACGTTTATTCAGAAATCATAGACGAAGATAGACGTTACAATGCTCAAAAGATGGACGAACAATTTTATTCCACTCTAAACCATGATTCAGAAATGCAACCACAAAATGAGGAAGTTCAGCCAGAAAACAACGGCTTATCAGACAGTGATATGGAGCTTTTACAGCTTTTAAAATCACTTACGCCGGAGATGAAAGAAATGCTTTTGAAACAATCAGCTTCAAAGTAATTTTTCAAAAGTGTTAGCAAATCTTCAAAAATCTGCTGATATTTTTTCAAAATAAAAAAAGTGTTAGCAAACTCTTCTACTCAAACAGTCACAAAAATATCGAATTACAAATTCTGAAAATCAAAAGAAATTGCAAAATATAAATTAAATATGTTCTTATCCGGCAGGTTATAAGCCAAAAAACAAAAGAAGCTGAAAACCTCGATAAATCAAGGCTTTCAGCGTTGTTTGCTGGCGTCCCAGACAGGAATCGAACCTGCGACGTTTCGCTTAGGAGGCGAACCCTCTATCCTACTGAGGTACTGAGACTTATTTAATTGTAATGGAGCAATTTTCAAATTTATTTCATAAATCGCTTCCAAAAGGGGATTGCTCCACCTGACCCTTAGGAGGCGCTTGTTATATCCATTTAACTAAGGGAACTCAAGAAAGGTTTGCTTTATCAGAAACCCTTAGTCATTGTATCACTGGCTTTTAGAATTTGCAATCTAAAATTCTTCCTGAAAATTCAATTCTAAAAATTCGATTCTAAAAATTCAATCTGCCCTGAAGCCAGATATTTCCTTTAAACCGTCTCCCCACTTCCGGTTCTCCCAGCAACTGATCTACCGGTACACAAAGATCAAAAATCAATTCATTTACATCCAATCGCATCCGGTACAATTCTTTTCCTGTTTTCCAGTTCTGCATTTTCTCCAGTTCAAGAATCACACCCAATATCGCATATTGGTCACATTCTACACCGTAAGGCATAATATACGTATCTACGATACTCAGTACATCTTCTGTTACCAGTCTTCTGGATACTTTCGAATAAGTATCAATGTCATCTAAAGTCAGTGTTTCGATTGCGGACTGATCTCCGTTTCTTGCTGCATTTAACAGACGTTTTCTGTTGTTTTGCTCTTCCACCTTGTTTTCTGCAGCTCTTTCGATTTTTTTGACCGGAAACAGAATCCTTCCCTCGTTTGCCAGCGCGGAAAATGTAACCGTCACTTCCTGTGCAAAAGAGGTGCGAAGCCTTGCCTCTTTCATATACTCTACTCCGTTTTGTATATGAAAAATCAGGCTGATTCCTACCTTCTCATCTTCGCAGATTCCTACATATGCTTCTTTATCCATTCGATGTTCAATGGTCACATCCGCATAAGTGGTAACGCCTTCTCCTTCCATGTACGGAACATAATATTCCGTCTCGAAGGATTCTTCTTCATCCATTTCCCCACAGAGAATCATTCCGATTCTGTCACCGTATTCTTTCCGGTATTCGCAGAAATCCGATTCTCCCTGGTAAGAAATGATCATTTGATCTGTAAATGTATTTTTTGTTTCTGCCAGTAATTCTTTTAATTCTTTTCGGGTCTGAATTTCTTCAAACCCGATTGATTTTAAATATTGATGCATATGCCTTCCTTTTAGTTTTTCGGAACAATGACACTATTTCCACCCATATATGGTCTTAAAGCTTCCGGAATCTTTACACTTCCGTCTTCCTGAAGATTGTTCTCCAAAAATGCGATCAACATTCTCGGCGGTGCTACAACAGTGTTGTTCAGTGTATGTGCAAAATATTTTCCATCTTTTCCTCTTACGCGGATTCCAAGTCTTCTTGCCTGTGCATCTCCAAGATTGGAGCAGCTTCCTACTTCAAAGTATTTCTTCTGTCTTGGAGACCATGCCTCTACATCCACAGATTTCACTTTCAGATCAGCCAGGTCACCGGAACAGCATTCCAGTGTACGTACCGGAATATCCATGCTACGGAACAGATCCACGGTATTCTTCCACAGTTTATCATACCAGTCCTTGCTTTCTTCCGGTTTGCATACCACGATCATTTCCTGTTTTTCAAACTGATGGATTCTGTACACACCACGTTCTTCGATACCATGTGCTCCTTTTTCTTTTCGGAAACACGGAGAATAACTGGTCAGTGTCTGCGGAAGCTGTTCTTCTTCCAGCATTGTATCAATAAATTTACCGATCATCGAATGTTCGCTGGTTCCGATCAGATACAGATCCTCACCTTCGATCTTATACATCATGGCATCCATTTCTGCGAAACTCATAACGCCTGTCACTACATCACTTCTGATCATGAATGGCGGTACACAGTAGGTAAATCCTCGATTGATCATAAAGTCTCTTGCATAAGCGATCACTGCAGAATGAAGTCTTGCAATATCACCCATCAGATAATAAAATCCATTTCCAGCAACTCTTCTTGCGCTGTCCAGATCAATTCCATTGAATCTTTCCATAATTTCGGTATGATACGGAATCTCAAACTCCGGAACAACCGGCTCACCAAAACGCTCAACTTCCACATTTTCACTGTCATCTTTTCCGATCGGAACAGACGGATCAATGATATTCGGAATTGTCATCATGATCTTTTTGATTCTTGCTTCCACTTCTTTTTCTTCTGTGGATAACTGTTCAATCTTATCCCCGCTGGCAGCTACGATCTTTTTAATCTCCTCTGCCTCTTCTCTTTTCCCCTGTGCCATACAAGCACCGATTTCTTTGGATTTCTTATTCTTCTCTGCACGAAGTGCTTCCACTTCCTGCTTAATTTCACGATTTCTCACATCCAGTTCAAGAACTTCGTCTACCAACGGAAGTTTCTCATCCTGAAACTTATTTCGGATATTCTGTTTTACAATCTCCGGATTTGATCTAACAAACTTAATGTCTAACATGTCATTCTTCCTCTCTTTTTCCTTTTGTTATTTTTTTACAATTTCATTTTTTGTTACTGGCTTTGTAATCTTTATAATTTATTTTATGAGTTCTTTTACGTAACTCAGGATCAGTTTTCTTTTCCCTTTTTATTTTCCCTCTTACCTTTGGATTCCTTTTTTACCGGTTCCTCTACCTCAAGTCCGTAGGCTTCCTGGTAAATTGCCCGATCCAGAGACTCTGCTTCTTCTTCTGCCAACTCAATATAACTTTCTCCGTTGACAATTTCTTTAATATAAGTGTAGCATCCCTCTCGGCTGTGCATTGCATTAATGATCCATCCATTATTGTTTCCGTCAAGCATTGTCAACGCAAAACTCAAATTACCACCCATCTCATGAAATGCATCATATTTTACAATTCCAATTTTTTGGAAGTTATCCGCCAGAACTTTATTTAACTGTTTAATATCCTGTCTGTTCTGTTTTGCCACATTTTTTAACGCTTCAATATCTTCAAACCGCATCAAAATGCTCTCTTCCAGAGTTTTACCATCTTTTCCTCTCATAAACGAAGAATAACTGCTTTTTAAACGATCATACTTCATATTCACTCTTACAAGCAGGAATAAAAGTACTACTTGCAACAGAAAGAGCAGTATGATCAATATCATGGTTGTGTTTCCCATTCTTTTTTCCTTTCTGCCCGATTATGAATTCTGTTCTTTTGCAGACATTATAAGTTCGAATATACGTTCGAGCTCATCCTGTGAATAATATTCTATTTCTATCTTACCTTTTCCTGATTTTTTCTGATGAATATTGACCTTTGTTCCGATCACTGATTTCATTTTATCTTCGATATCAGCATAAATGAAGCTGTTTTTATCTTCGACTTCCTTCGTAGTATCTTCCTTTTTTGGATTTTTTAAAGCTTTTACAAGTTTTTCCGTTTCACGTACACTCAGCTTTTCATCAAAAATCTTATTTGCCAGTATGTACTGCTGTTCTTCATCATCCAACGCCAGCAATGCTCTCGCATGCCCCGTAGTAATCATTTCATCCACGATCATTTGCTGAACTTTTTCACTTAATTTCAGCAATCTCATGGAGTTTGTAACTGCTGTACGGCTCTTGGAAACTCTTTCCGCCACTTCATCCTGTTTCAGATTAAATTCTTCCAACAGTTTCTTAAATGCCATAGCTTCTTCAATCGGATTCAAATTTTCACGCTGGATATTCTCAATCAAAGAAATCTCAACGACTTGCTGATCCGTATATTCTCTTATGATGACCGGAACTTCTTTCAGACCTGCTTTCTTCGCTGCTCTCCATCTTCTTTCTCCGGCAATAATTTCATAATAATCTTTTCGCTTTTGTACGATCAAAGGCTGTAATATTCCGTACTGCTTAATAGAATCCGCCAGTTCCAGCAATGCATCTTCATCAAATTCTTTTCTTGGTTGCTCCCTGTTTGGCTCTACCTGATTAATTGGAACCAACTGTTCGCCGGATTCATTCACATTTTTTTCTGATTTTTCTTCTTTTTTCCCCGTTGTAGCTGATTTATTGACAGCTTTATCTGGAATCAGACTATCCAGACCTTTTCCTAATCCGCTTCTCTTTACTGCCATTCTTCCTCTCCCCTATGCATAACTTCCTCTGCTAATAGTTTGTAACTCTCCGCACCTGCCGATTTTGGATCATATAGATTGATTGGCATTCCGTAACTCGGTGCTTCCGCAAGACGAATATTTCTCGGAATAATCGTTTTATAAATTGTCTGCTGAAGATTATCCTTTACATTTTCTACTACTTGCAATGACAAATTCGTTCTGGCATCATACATGGTAAACACGACGCCTTCTATCTCCAGTTTTGGGTTCAAACGATCCTGCACCAGTTCGATTGTATGTATTAACTGACTCAATCCTTCTAATGCGTAATATTCACATTGAATCGGCACAAGAACAGTATCCGCCGTTGTCATCGCATTAATCGTCAACATGCTCAACGCCGGAGGACAATCGATGATCACGTAATCATATCTGTCCTTTACCTTTTCCATTGCGTTTTTTACGATAAATTCTTTATTATCCACACCGATCAGTTCAATTTCTGCAGCGGAAAGGTCTATATTGGATGGAACTACATCCAGATTTTCAATTGCATCCTTACAAATGCACTCTTCTATATCACTTTCTCCCACAATCAGGGTATAAATATTATTTTCTGCATTTGTTTTATCAACACCGAGTCCACTGGTCATATTTCCCTGTGGATCCATATCAACTGCAAGCACCTTCTGTCCTGCACTTGCCAAAGCTGCTGATAAATTAATTGCAGTTGTTGTCTTTCCCACTCCACCCTTTTGATTGGCTATTGCAATTACTCTTCCCATTATTTATACTCCTTTCCAATTGCTTTTCTATTATAACATACTCTTTTTCATGTTTCACGTGAAACATCCATTTATTTACGTTTATTTATAATTTTTTGATGTTTTAATTTTTATATTTCATTACTTTCCATCATTTTTTATATTTCAATTTTCTAAAGCTTTTTTATTTCGTCGTGGATATACCCTCATTTTTTAATTGAAAGTTTACTTTTTATATTTTTCTCTACGTTTTTAATGTTTCACGTGAAACACGTGTTACATTTAATCTTCAATTTTATAAATCTATATTTATCAATTTCAGAGTATATATAAACTCACTTCATCTATCAAGAAACATTTTCAATCTCTTCTCCTATATTTCACTTGAAATATTTTTTATTTAAGCTTTATAATTTAAAATGGAATATTCCTTTTTCTCACTTTGCATTTTCACTTACATTCACGCTTATCTCCGCTTTTATATTCATACCTGCTTTCATTTGCAATACGATTTGTTTTCAATATGATATTATAGATTGTCAAATATTCAATTTTCCGTTCTATATTCCATCTCTATATTATAGTTTCTGAGATCTGTTACTATCTTTCTGATGTTTCACGTGAAACATGCGTATTTATTTTCACTTTGATGTCTGAAACCTGCCATTTTCGATTCTAAGTATCCATCTCTCCAGATTTTCTTGCATTTTCATAATTTTTCAAAAAAATCACATTGTAAATTTCTCTTTTTTATGTTTCACGTGAAACATTATGTCATAATATTATTTCATCTTAATTACGTTGCATATTAATGTCATCATCTACATTACATATTGCTATAATTATCTTCATTTGTATCACTTGTTGATGCTCTTCTTCCATTTTTATAAAAAATCATCTTTAGAACTATTCTTATTCTTAAAACAATTTTCAAAGATTCTTTCTTTTATTGATTCTTCAAATGTAGTATAATGATAACAAATCTAGTTATAAAAGGAAGTGAGAACAATATGTCCTCTAAAAACAAATTAAAATCCACTTTATTGTTTGCCGGTGCTACAACTCTGGCAATTCATCTGTTCAACAAATATATTGCTCAGTCTGCATTATTAAACCAGATATTCAAAAAGGAAAACAACACTTATTATGATTCAGTTTTTGGAAAAATCTATTATAAAAAAGAAGGTTCCGGCAGTCCTGTATTGCTTATTCATGATTTTAATCTTGGAAGTTCTTCATATGAATGGGCGAAAGTACAGGATGCTTTATCTGAAACACATACTGTCTACACCATCGACTTGCTCGGATGTGGACGATCAGATAAACCTCAAATGACATATACAAACTACATTTATGTAAAACTGCTGACAGATTTTATTAATCATGTAATTGGAGAAAAAACAGATCTCATTGTAACCGGAGAAAGCAGCGCATTTGCACTCATGGCCTCATCTCTGAAATCTTCCGAAAATTTTGGAGATTTAATTCTTGTTAACCCTGCAAGTATCCTAAGATTATCAAAATCACAGGCTAAATACTCCAAATACTTAAAGAAATTGATCTGTACACCAATTTTCGGTACATTTATTTATAATCTTGCGGCGAGCAGAAAGAATATTACTTCTTCTTTCAAGAATAAATATTATGAATCCGGAAGTAAATTAACTGAACGAGAAATTGATACTTATTACGAAGCAGCTCATTTAGATCAAAATAAATCAAAATACTTGTTTTCCAGTATCATTTCAGGTTATATGAATGTAAACCTACTCTTTGGACTGCAACAGCTTGAACAGAATTATAACGGTCAGGTTACCATTTTGGTTGGAGACAGTAATCCCGAAAACATTACAACTGCTGAGGCATATCAGAATAAGTTGAATTCAATCAATATCAAGGGAATTCCAGATACCAAACATTTGCCGCAACTTGAGAATCCACAGGCTGTCACTTCCGTAATAGAAGAACTTCTGGATAAATAAAAGAAAAAGGAGTTCCGATTCTTTTCGGAACTCCTTTTTAACTCCACTTTCATTCCACTATTTAATATGATTCTACAAGAAACTCAAAAAAATCCAACGTTTTTTACCTATCCCCGCTTTATCGGTTCTTTAGAAGGAAGTCCTGCTTTCCTTGGATATTTCTTCGCCGTATTTCTTTTCTTTCTGATTTTCACAAACGAACGATGAATTTCTGTTTCTGGAAGCTGAAATTTGACCACATCTTCCAACTCGCCACCCAACGTCTGAATGGCATACTCACTTTCTTTTAACTCTTCTTCTATTTCTCCTGACTTATAAGAAATAAAGAAACCATTCACTCTTACATATGGCAGACAATATTCACTCAATGTAGACAGATTTGCTACTGCTCTTGACACACATAAATCAAATTTTTCCCGATAATCCACATTTTTTGCATAATCTTCCGCTCTTCCGTGGATAACTTCTATTTTTGTCAACCCAAGTGTGGATATTACTTCCTGTAAAAATTTCACTCTTTTATTCAAAGAATCCAGTAATACAACTTCTAATTCCGGAAATACAATTTTTAAAGGAATTCCAGGGAATCCCGCACCGGTTCCCACATCAATCAATCTTGTTGCTTTTTCCGGATCAAATGCTTTCACCAATGCCAGACTGTCCAGAAAATGTTTTTCATTTACTTCTTCATATTCTGTAATCCCAGTCAGATTCATTACCTTATTCCATTCAATCAGCAAATCATAATACTGCTGGAACTGTCCCTTCTTCAGTTCTGTAAGCTCTATTCCGATTTCTTTTAACTGACGATCAAACTTCATCCTACCATCCTTTTTTCCAATTTACTTTCTACTTTTCTTTCTGCTTTCACTTAACTCTTCTGTTAACAAGCTCCGCTATAGCTATACATTATCTTTGATATTTACTAGTTTGCCTTTAAGTAAACTAAAAGAACTGAAATATCCGCCGGTGATACCCCTGAGATTCTGGATGCCTGTCCGATAGAATCCGGTCTCAATTCTTCCAGCTTCTGTTTTGCCTCGATTCGCAGACTTGGAATCTCTGCGTAATTTATATCAGCCGGAATCTTCTTTTCTTCCATCTTCTTAAACTGCTCAACCTGACGTTCCTGACGCTTGATATATCCTTCATACTTCACATGGATATCCACCTGCTCAATCACATCTTCCGGCAATTCTGGACGTCCTTCATCGATTTCTTCCAATATCTTATAGGACAACTCCGGACGTCTCGCAAGCTCAACCAGTTTAATTCCGGATGTCAGAGGTGTACTGTTGTTTTTTTTAAGAAAATTCTGAATTTTCTGAGAAGTTCCGATATTTACATGTTGTATTCTGTCTATTTCATTTTTAATCAATTCCTGTTTTTTTAACAGATTTTGATATCTTTCCTCAGAAATCAGGCCGATTTCATGACCGATCGGTGTCAGTCTCTGGTCTGCATTATCCTGTCTTAACAGCAGTCTGTATTCTGCTCTGGACGTCATCATCCGATAAGGTTCATGACTTTCTTTTGTTACCAGATCATCGATCAGAACGCCAATATACGCCTGAGAACGATCCAGTACGATTCCTTCTTTCTTCTGCAGTTTTCTTGCCGCATTGATTCCGGCAATCAGTCCCTGCGCTGCTGCTTCCTCATATCCGGAACTTCCGTTGAACTGTCCTCCGCTGAACAAACCGCTGATATTTTTAAATTCCAGTGTACTCTTCAACTGTCTGGCATCAATACAGTCATATTCAATTGCATATGCATTTCGAACAATTTTTGCATGCTCTAGCCCCGGAACGCTTCGATACATTGCATACTGTACATCTTCCGGAAGGGAGCTGGACATTCCTCCCACATACATTTCATTAGTATGCAGTCCTTCCGGTTCAATAAAGACCTGATGTCTCTTCTTATCCGCAAATTTTACCACTTTATCTTCGATAGACGGACAATATCTTGGCCCTGTTCCTTCGATCATTCCGGAATACAACGGAGAACGATCCAGATTATTTCGAATAATCTCATGGGTTGTCTCATTTGTATATGTCAGCCAGCAGGATGCCTGGTCTTTTTGGATAGAATCCGGATCCGTTGTAAAGGAAAACGGAACGATTCTTTCATCTCCGAACTGTTCTTCCATCTTACTGAAATCAATGGATTTTTTATCAATTCTGGCCGGCGTTCCCGTCTTAAAACGATACATCCGTATTCCAAGACTTTTCAGGGAATCCGTCAGATAGTTTGCCGGCTGCAATCCGTTCGGACCAGTATTGGTGCTGACTTCTCCGTAAATACATCGGGCGCGGAGATAAGTTCCTGTACACAAAACCACGCATTTACAACGATAAATTGCACCGGAATAGGTCTGAACCCCTGTAATCCTGCGAAGCTTTTTTCTTGTTTCAGATACATTTTCTCCACTCTCAAATTTTTCAGAACTGCTGACACCAGATTTTTCTATCTTTTCCACTTCTTCCGTCAGGATCTCTGTGACTTCCATCTGGCGGATATCCAGATTTTCCTGCTCTTCCAGTACCTTTCTCATGGCTCGTCCATACTCTGCCTTGTCAGCCTGGGCACGCAGTGAATGAACTGCCGGACCCTTTGACTGATTCAGCATCTTAGACTGGATAAACGTCTGGTCGATCACTTTTCCCATCTCTCCGCCCAAAGCATCCAGTTCTCTGACCAGATGCCCTTTGGAGCTACCTCCGATATTCGGATTACATGGCATCAGCGCAATACTGTCTACGCTGACCGTAAACATGACCGTCTTAAATCCAAGTCTGGCACAGGCAAGTGCCGCCTCACATCCGGCATGACCGCCACCGATCACAGCCACATCATACTCATCTTTATTTTCCCATACAGAATTTGCTGAATATTTCATTTACTAAATCTTCTCCTATCGAATCACCTGTAATACTTCCCAACGCCTCATATGCATCCATCAGATCTATGGTAAAGAAATCCTCCGGCATCTGCATGTGAATACTTTCCAATACCTTTTCCAGACTTTCACATCCGCGGATCAGTGCATCTTTCTGTCTCAGGTTTGTAATATATATTTCATCGTTAAATGAAATGTCCCCTTTTAAGAACATCTCTGAAATTCTTTCTTCCAGTTCTTCCATTCCCTTATGATCTTTCACCGAAATCTCCAGAATCGGAACCTCCGAAATTCCATGTCTTTCCAGTTCTTTTTGCAGGATTTCCTTCGTAATCACTTCATTTAAATCGGTTTTATTCATTAAAATGATGGTTTTTCCTGCAGAAATATAATCAAAAATCATCCGGTCGCTTTCATCCAGCTCTCTGGAACTGTCTGCCACATAAAGGATTAGATCCGCATCCCTCGCACATTCTTTCGCCCGGTTGACTCCAATCTGCTCCACCTTATCTTCTGTATCCCGGATTCCTGCCGTATCCATCATATTCAGGCACAGTCCTCCGAACAGTATCTTTTCTTCCAGTACATCCCTGGTCGTTCCTTCTATCTCCGTAACAATGGCTTTTTCATGTCCGGAAAGAAGATTTAACAGGGAAGATTTTCCTGCATTCGGCTTTCCTAAAATAACCGTATTAATGCCTTCTGTCAGTATTTTTCCGTTGTCTGAGGAACGAATTAATTTCTTTAGTCTTTCGATTAATTCATCCACGACTTTTTCTAAAGTCTCTCCATATCCGTCTACACTGATATGTTCCGGATCATCCAATGCAGTCTCAATAAACGCCGTATGGTAAAGAATTTTATTTCTTATGTCTGATATTTCCTCTCGAACGCTACCTTTTAACTGTCCGATAGAACTCTTTAATGCATATTCATTTTCCGAGTGGATCACGTCAATCACTGCTTCTGCCTGGGACAGATCCATCTTTCCGTTCAAAAATGCTCTCTTGGTAAACTCACCGGGTTCTGCCGGTCTGGCTCCATACTTGATCACTGTCTCCAGAATTCTTCTTACCACGTAAGTTCCACCATGACAGTTGATCTCCACTGTATCCTCGCCTGTGTACGTTCTGGGGGCTTTCATTAGCATCACCAGAACTTCATCCACCGTCTCTTCCCGATCCTTTATGAACCCATAACGGATTGTATGGCTGTCTGCATTTTTTAATGATTCTTTTCCTTTATAAATTCGATCTGCAATCTCGATTGCCTCCGGACCACTGATCCTTACGATCCCAATTCCCGAATTCGTCATTCCTGTTGAAATCGCTGCAATTGTATCCTTTTCCATTTTCATTTCCTCCCGGAACATCATCCACAATATTATAGTAGAAACCCGGAAAAATGTAAAGGAATAGCCATCATCTCCTCTTTGTGAAATGATGGCTATCTGTTATTCCGAATTCTGTTTTCTGATTTATTACCGATCCTCCTGATTCATCTCCAGCGATTTATCTGTCAGATTCTGATGGATTATAGAATAGAATCTCTGGCTCTTCGGATTACTGGCGGTTCAGAGTCACAACAACTTTTCTGTACGGCTCTTCTCCCTCACTGTGAGTGGTAACTCTTGGATCGGACTGAAGTGCTGCGTGGATGATTCTTCTTTCATAAGGATTCATCGGCTCCAGAGAAACCGGTCGTCTGGTCTTCTTTACTTTATAAGCAATGTTCTTTGCCAGATGTTCCAGAGTATCTTTTCTTCTTGCACGGTAATTTTCCGTATCAAGTTTTACCCTGACATATCCATCCTGATTCTTGTTTGCAACTCTGTTTGCAAGATACTGGAGAGAATCCAGAGTCTGTCCTCTCTTACCGATCAGGATACCCATATTTTCACCCTCCATGTTGACACTCAGGGCTCCTTCTTCATCTACACCTGCTGTGATCTCTACGGTCATATCCATAGCAGCCAGTGTATCTTTTAAGAACTGTTTTACCACTTCAATCGTGGAATCCTCTACTTTTGCAAGTTCGGATTCTTTCTTCGGACGTTCCTGTCTGTCCTGTTTTTCTTTTTTCACAGGTCTGTCTTCTGATTTCTGGTCTCTGTCTCTCTTATCTTTCTTTTCTTTTTTAATTTCTTCTTTTACAGCGGCAGGGCTTACTTCTTTGACAATCTCTTCTACCACTTCTTCTACAGGCTCTTCTTTGACCGTTTTTCTTCTCGCCTCGATCACTGCCTGTTTCATACCGATTCCAAGGAATCCCTCTCTGCCCTTTTCGATGACTTCGTATTCGAGCTGATCACTGGTAACACCTAACTGAATCAAAGCCTCTGTAATTGCATCATCCACTGTCTTAGCTGATACTCTGATGCTGTTGTTCATATTGGCCCCATCCTTCCTTTAAACACTTCTTATTTCTCTTCAGACTCTTTTTTCTCTTCCTGTTTCTTTGCTTTTGGTGCACTCTGAGAGTTGTTGTATCTGCTTACCAGAGCTGCCTTTGAAGCAAGAGATCCCGGTTTTGCATCTTTAATATAAGAAGTTGCCTGTTCGATCTTTTCTTCATCTTTCTTGCTGACGTTTACATTTCTCTTATCTACATGTCTTGTATTGGTTGTAGCCATGCGATTCAATTCTTTTGCATCTGTTCCGTTCTTTTCCCGTTTCTTTGCAATCTTGTCCTGATTCTGTTTTGCAATATCTTCTGGGGAATATTTTTTTAAATATTTATTGATACCAACCTGCTGGATACATCTTACGATTGCACTTGCACACCAGTAAATACCAAGACCTGCCGGCAATGTAAAACAGAAGAACAGTGACATCATTGGCATCATGTAAGTCATAGACTTCATAGAAGCAGCCATAGGATCATTGGAATTATTGTTTGTTGTAGCTGCTGTCGGCTGAAGTTTCACGCTGATGAACTGAGCTCCTGCTGCTACCACCGGAATAATGATAGCTGCGATCACACCTGCAATCTTGCCTGCAGATAAGGAACTTGTCAACATCGTCCACGGTGCTTCTCCGATGTTGATTCCAAGGAAGTTGTTCATGTGACCGATGTTTGCCATGGTCTGACTGATGGAATCACTGAGTACAGGCATCTTGTCCTGAAGTGTTGCCCAGGTTGCATCCTGGAACTTGTACAATACCTGAACCAGAATATTTGCATCTCCATAGTTATAAGTATCCGGGCTCATCAGTACCGGTTTTGCCTTACCGATACTTTCCATGATCTTCTGGAATCCGTCGGTTGCCATGATCTCATTGACGATCGGCATGTAGACATTTCTTACACCGGTTACATATTTCGGAATATTCTGAATTACCGGATACAATGCGAAAAGCATCGGAAACTGAATCAGCATCGGAAGACATCCTCCTGTCGGGGAAGTTCCGTATTTTTCATAGATGAGATTCATTTCTTCCTGCATCTTCATCTGAGATGCCTGATCACGTTTTCCGGCATATTTTTTCTGAAGCTTCTGAATCTCCGGATTCATAACAGCTGACATCTTTGAGAATTTCTGCTGCTTGATCGTAAGCGGAATCATCAGAGTGTATACAATCACCGTAAAGATGATGATACAAAGTCCAATATTCTGAATTCCGAACACTTTATCCAGAAAATTGAAGATCAAGTTCATAATCTGACCTAGAAGCCAGGCGATCTGTTTGATGATCGGCCAGTTTCCATAGCCCGCTGCTCCTAAAATACCATACATTTTTTCTTATCCTCCTTAAGGTACCGGGTCATACCCTCCTTTTGCAAAGGGGTTACAGCGTAAAATCCTCCATGCAGTCAAAAGTCCTCCCTTTAACACTCCATATTTTTCGATTGCCTCGATCCCATACTGGGAACAGGTCGGAATATAGATACAGTGCCATCGTGTCTTAAGAGGGGATAAATACTTCTGATACATCCGAATCAAACGAATGACAAACTTTTTCATCTACGCCACTCCCTTATATATATGATGAAGTTTTCCAACATGGAGCAGAGCGCTTTCCATATCCCAATAATTAATTTCCTTTGCGCCCGGTCTCACCACAACAATCAAATCCAATCCACGCTGAAAACTTTCTTCATTTCTTCTGTAACTTTCTCTTACAAGTCTGGTAAGATGGTGCCTTACCACACTGTTACCCACTTTTTTACTGACAGAGATTCCAAGATGATTCCTGTCAGTTCCATTTTCCAAAATGTACATGACCAGATATTTATTGGCCAGGGATCTTCCTTTTCGATATACTTTCTGAAAATCTCGATTTTTCTTTAATGACTCGGAAAAAAGCATAAAAATGCCTCCTGATCTGCCTCTTCTAATAAATTTCTATAGAAGAAAAGGCCACATATAGCGGCCTATGCTGATAATTTCTTTCTTCCTTTTGCTCTTCTGGAAGCTAACACTTTTCTTCCACCTGCAGAACTCATTCTTGCACGAAATCCGTGAACTTTAGATCTGGATCTCTTTTTCGGCTGAAATGTCATTTTCATATATATACACCTCAATTCTTTTTCAAATTTGTTCCTAAAGACACTGCTATTTATTATATTTAAAAAATGCCTTAAAGTCAAGCATTATACCCTATTTTCCACAAAAAAAGTCTTTTACCGTTGCGTCTGTTTCTGTTTTGATGTAAAATATAACGGAGAGAGTCTAAATCTCAGTATTATAATGAATGGGGATTTACAACGAATGAGCATCGTAGAAGAAAAATGGGAAGAAATACTTCAAAAAATGAAAACGGAATACTGTACTTCCAATATTTCATATACAACCTGGATTGAACCACTTACTATATATGAAGTAAAAGATGACACCGTTTTTATTTTTGTGTCTTTAAAAGCCAGTATCGAACATATCCATGACAAATATCTGCTTCCTTTCCGTGTCTGCATTGCAGAAGTCACCGGAAAAGAATATCAGGTAGAATTTGTGACAGAAGATAATGTTCAGGTACAGAAAGAGGCCGTCGCAGTCAAAAAGCAGAACGACGCCATCTTCGAACAGGCAAACTTAAATCCGAAATACACTTTCGATACCTTTGTCGTCGGAAACAACAATACTTTTGCTCATGCTGCATCCCTTGCAGTTGCTGAGTCTCCGGGCAATCGTTACAATCCTCTGTTTATCTACGGAGGCGTTGGACTGGGGAAGACCCATCTGATGCATGCGATCGCGCATTTCATTTTGGAAAATGATCCGACCAAGAAAGTCCTTTATGTCACCAGCGAGACATTTACCAACGAACTGATCGACGCATTGAAACACGGAAAAATCAACAATGAAAATGCAACCACTTCTTTCCGTGAGAAATATCGAAACAACGATGTACTTCTAATCGATGATATTCAGTTTATTATAGGAAAGGAAAGTACACAGGAAGAATTTTTCCATACCTTTAACCATATTCACGGTGCCGGCGGACAGATCATTATTTCCAGTGATAAGCCACCGAAAGATATCGAGACCCTGGAGGCAAGACTCCGTACCCGTTTTGAGTGGGGTCTGATCGCAGATATTTCCTCACCGGATTATGAAACACGTATGGCAATTCTTAGGAAAAAAGAAGAGTTGGACGGTCTGGACCGATATCATATTCCGGACGAAGTCCTTCAATATATAGCTACCAATGTCAAATCTAACATCCGTGAACTGGAAGGCTCCTTAAATAAACTGATTGCTCTTGCAGTTCTGGAAAATAAACCAATCGATATTGCACTGGCTGCAGAAGCATTAAAAGATATCATCTCACCGGATCAGAATCGTGTGGTGACACCCGGTCTGATCATGAATGTGGTATCCGAACATTTTAATGTTTCCATTGCTGACCTGAAAGGAAAGAAGCGGAATTCTGAAATTGTGCTTCCCCGTCAGGTATTCATGTACCTCTGCAACGAGTTGACGGATGAACCTTTAAAATCCATCGGAATTGAACTCGGTGGAAAAGATCATTCCACTGTCAGCCATGGTGTGCAAAAGATTGAGAGTCTGCTTCAGGAGGATGAAGCCCTCAATAACACCGTAAATATCATTAAAAAGAAGATTAATCCAATTTAATAATCCACAGGAAAATTTGTTTTATCCACAGTTTTTACAAGTTATCAACCGAAAAATGTGGATAACTTTTCCTTTTTTAGTGGATATATTCTCCTGTGTGGATAACTATGTGTATAATTCTGGGATATCTCAAGGATAACCACTGGATAAGTTTTTACCGGAAATTTTTCAAAAAGTTTTCCTCCTTTCATCCAGCATCTGTCCCGAAGTTCTCTACACACTTATCAAAGCAGACAAACCTTCTGGTTTCAAGACTTTGAACTACTTTTACACATATCCACAGCCCCTACTACGGTTACGGCGGAATGAATTATATATATCTTTATATTGAACATCGCGAAAGGAGTTTTACACATGAAAATTATTTGTCCTAAATCTGTCCTTGCAAAAGGAGTTAATATTGTACTAAAGGCTGTTCCATCTAAAACCACAATGCCTATTCTGGAATGTATCCTGATCGACGCATCCAATGGTAAGATCAAACTGACAGCCAATGATATGGAACTTGGAATTGAAACAGAGATTGAAGGAGAGATCATCCACGACGGAATCGTCGCTTTAAATGCAAAGATTTTCTCCGAGATCGTCAGAAAACTTCCGGACAGCGATGTTATCATTGATACAGAAGACGGAGTACAGACTATTATCACTTGTGAAAAAGCAAAATTTAATATCGCATTCCAGTCCGGAGAAGATTTTTCTTATCTTCCGGATGTAGAAAAAGATGATCATATTACGATTTCTGAATTTATGTTAAAAGAAGTGATCCGTCAAACCATCTTTTCGATCGCTGACAACGACACCAACCGTATGATGACCGGTGAACTGTTCCAGATCGAAGATAATATTTTAAAGGTGGTATCTCTGGATGGACACAGAATCTCCATTCGAAAGATTGAACTGAAAGAATCTTACGAGCCGAAGAAGGTGATTGTACCGGGCAAGACTCTGGTGGAGATCAGTAAGATCGTTGGCGGAGAAGCCGAAAAGAATGTAGACATTTCCTTTACGAAGAATCACATTATGTTTGAATTTGATAAAACGATCGTGGTATCCAGACTGATCGAAGGAGAATACTTCAAGATCGATCAGATGCTTTCCAGTGATTATGAGACAAAAGTTCGAATCAACAAGAAAGAACTTTTAGACTGTATCGACCGCGCAACCCTGATGATCAAGGAAGGGGACAAGAAACCGATCATTATCAATATTGGAGATGAGGCCATGCAGTTGAAAATCAAATCCCAGATCGGAAGTATGAATGAAGACATTTCCATCGACAAAGAAGGAAAGGATCTTCTGATCGGATTTAACCCGAAGTTCCTGATCGATGCGCTTCGTGTCATTGATGATGAAGAAGTAGATCTTTATTTTATGAATGCAAAAGCTCCATGTTTTATCAAGGATGAATCACAGAGTTACATTTACCTGATTCTTCCGGTCAACTTTAATGCGGCTTCTGTATAAGATGCAAGGGAGAAAAAATGGAAATCATTAAATTAAGAGAAGGCGAAGAATTTATCAAACTTGGACAGGCACTGAAAGCAGTCGGAGCCGTAGATTCCGGTGTGGAGGCAAAAGAAGTCATCACACAGGGGCTGGTAACAGTCAACGGAGAAGTTGATACCAGACGGGGAAGAAAATTATATCCGGAAGATCTGGTGTCCTTTGATGAATATGATATCGCAATTCAGAAATGATAGTTGAATCTTTAAAATTAAAAAACTACAGAAATTATGAGCTGCTTGACATTGTATTTGACCCGGCGACTAATATTTTGTACGGAGATAATGCCCAGGGAAAGACAAACATCCTGGAAGCTCTTTATCTGTGCGGAACTACCAAATCCCACAGAGGAACCAAAGACCGGGATCTGATTCGATTCGGAGAAGAAGAATCCCACCTGGAAGCGATGATCCGAAAAAAGGATCTGGAATTTCAGATTGACATTCATCTGAAAAAGAGCAGTCCGAAAGGGATTGCCGTCAACAAGCTTCCGCTGAAAAAAGCAGCCGAATTATTTGGAATCATACATTTTGTATTTTTCTCGCCGGAAGACCTGAACATCATCAAAGAGGGACCGGCAGGAAGAAGAAGGTTTATCGACCTGGAATTATCTCAGCTTGATAAGGTATATTTCAGCGATCTGACCAATTACAACCGGATCATTCAGCAGAGAAACAGTGTGCTGAAAGAGGCAGCGTTCAAGCCGGATCTTCTTTCGACACTGGATATCTGGGATATGCAGCTGGTCCAGTATGGGTGTAAGGTGATCGCGGCAAGAAGAAAATTTGTAGAAAAATTAAATCACATCATTCAGGACATTCATTTTCAACTGACCGGCGAAAAAGAGTCCATCGAACTGCTCTATGAACCGAATATTTTAGAAGAGAGGTTTGAAGAGACGTTGGAAAGACAGCGGGACAGAGATCTGAAACTGAAAAGTACGGGAACGGGTCCTCACCGGGACGATATCTGTTTTCTGGCAAATGGAATCGATATTCGCAAATTCGGTTCCCAGGGTCAGCAGAGGACGGCAGCTCTTTCCCTGAAGCTTTCGGAGATTGAGCTGGTGAAGGAACTGATCCACGATACACCGGTTCTCCTGTTGGATGATGTGCTGTCTGAACTGGACAAAAACAGGCAAAACTATTTATTAGACAGTATTCATGATATACAGACAATTGTAACCTGTACCGGAGTGGATGAATTTGTGAATCACAGATTTTCCTTAAACCGGGTATTTCATGTAAAAGAAGGAACTGCAACAAAAGAAAATTAGGAGGTTTTTAAATGGGTGCAACAGGGACAGAATTTGATGCAGAATATGGTGCAGACCAGATACAAATACTGGAAGGACTGGAAGCAGTAAGAAAAAGACCAGGCATGTATATTGGTTCGACCTCTTCCAGAGGACTGCATCATCTGGTATACGAGATTGTAGACAACTCTGTGGATGAAGCACTGGCAGGGTACTGCGACTCCATTTTCGTATGTATTAATCAGGACAATTCCATTACAGTTATTGATAACGGACGTGGAATTCCGGTAGGGATCAACCACAAAGCCGGACTCCCGGCAGTCGAAGTCGTATTTACGGTTCTGCATGCAGGCGGTAAATTCGGCGGTGGAGGATACAAGGTATCCGGTGGACTTCATGGAGTAGGAGCTTCGGTCGTCAATGCATTGTCTGAGTGGCTGGAAGTTGAGATCTATCATGAAGGCAAAATTTACAAGCAGCGTTATGAGCGTGGCAAAGTAATTTATAAACTGAGAGTGGAAGGGGAATGTGATCCTGAGAAGAGCGGAACGAAAGTTGTATTCCTTCCGGATAAAGAGATTTTTGAAGAAACGGTCTTTGATTACAGCGTTTTAAAACAGAGACTTCGTGAGATGGCGTTCCTGACAAAAGGTCTGAAGATCACACTTCGGGATGAACGGGAAGAGGAGCTTGTGGAAAAGGAATTCCACTACGAAGGCGGAATCAAAGAGTTCGTTCAGTATTTAAACAGAAGTGCCACACCGCTTTATGAGCACATCATTTACTGTGAAGGCGAAAAAGATGATGTGGTCGTAGAAGTGGCGATGCAGCACAATGACGGATATTCCGATAATACTTACGGTTTCGTAAATAACATTACGACTCCGGAAGGCGGAACCCATGTGGTCGGTTTTCGAAATGCACTGACCAAAACCTTTAATGATTATGCAAGAAAGAACAAACTCTTAAAAGATAATGAGGCAAATCTGACCGGAGAGGATATCCGAGAGGGTCTGACCGCAATCATCAGTGTCAAGATCCAGGATCCTCAGTTTGAAGGACAGACAAAACAGAAGCTGGGAAACAGTGAGGCAAGAGGTGCGGTTGACAATATCGTCAGCACACAGCTTCAGATTTTCCTGGAGCAGAATCCTTCTGTGGCAAAGATGATCGTCGATAAGTCTGTGATGGCACAGCGTGCACGGGAAGCTGCAAGAAAGGCAAGAGATCTGACAAGAAGAAAATCCGCCCTGGAGACTATGTCTCTTCCGGGAAAACTGGCAGACTGTTCCGATAAAGATCCGGCCAACTGTGAGATCTACATCGTAGAGGGAGACTCTGCGGGAGGATCTGCAAAGACAGCCCGTGACCGTGCAACACAGGCCATTCTTCCGCTTCGTGGAAAGATCCTGAATGTGGAGAAGGCAAGACTGGACAGAATCTACACCAATGCAGAGATCAAAGCGATGATCACCGCATTCGGAACCGGAATCCATGATGATTTCGATATCAGCAAACTGCGGTATCACAAGATCATTATCATGACGGATGCCGATGTAGATGGTGCACATATCAGTACGTTGTTGTTGACTTTCCTGTACCGGTTTATGCCGGAACTGATCAAACAGGGATATGTATATCTGGCACAGCCGCCACTTTATAAATTGGAGAAAAATAAAAAAGTATGGTACGCTTACAGCGATGAAGAATTAGATGCAATTCTGAAAGAAGTGGGAAGAGACCAGAATAATAAAATTCAGCGTTATAAAGGACTTGGAGAGATGGATGCAGAACAGCTCTGGGATACCACCATGGATCCGGAACACCGTATTCTTCTGAAAGTAACCATGAATGAAGAAACATCCTCCGAACTGGATCTGACCTTCACCACCCTGATGGGGGATAAAGTAGAACCAAGACGAGAATTCATCGAAGAGAATGCGAAATACGTCAGAAATCTTGATATATAAAGGAGACAGCAATGGAAGATAACATTTTTGATAAGGTTCATGAAGTCGATCTGAAAAAGACGATGGAAACCTCTTATATCGATTATGCCATGAGTGTTATCGCATCTCGTGCACTTCCGGATGTAAGAGACGGATTGAAACCGGTACAGAGAAGAATTCTGTATTCTATGATCGAATTGAATAATGGACCAGACAAGCCGCATCGTAAATGTGCGCGTATCGTCGGTGATACCATGGGTAAATATCATCCGCACGGAGACAGTTCCATTTACGGAGCACTGGTAAATCTGGCGCAGGACTGGTCCACAAGATATCCTCTGGTAGATGGTCATGGAAACTTTGGTTCAGTGGACGGAGACGGAGCGGCAGCCATGCGTTACACTGAGGCAAGACTCAGCAAGATTTCCATGGAAATGACCGCAGACATCAATAAAAATACCGTAGATTTTGTACCAAACTTTGATGAAACCGAAAAGGAACCTGCAGTTCTTCCGGCAAGATTTCCAAATCTTCTGGTCAATGGTACTTCCGGAATTGCGGTCGGAATGGCAACCAACATTCCGCCTCATAATCTGCGGGAAGTGATCGCAGCGGTGGTTCGTCTGATCGATGATCAGATCGAGGATAAAGAAACCACCATCGATGATATAATCAGTATCGTGAAGGGACCGGATTTCCCGACAGGCGCAGAGATTCTGGGAACCCGCGGAATCAATGAAGCCTACAGAACCGGACGCGGTAAGATCAAAGTGCGGGCGGTCAGCAATATTGAACCGATGGCAAACGGAAAGAACCGGATTGTTGTGACCGAGCTTCCGTTTATGGTCAATAAAGCACGTCTGATTGAAAAGATCGCAGAACTGGTTCGCGACAAGAAAGTTGACGGAATTACCGATCTGAGTGATCAGTCAAGCAGAGAGGGAATGAGAATCTGTATTGAACTGAGAAGAGACGTCAATCCGAATGTAATTTTAAATCAGTTATATAAACATACACAGCTTCAGGATACCTTTGGCGTGATCATGCTGGCACTGGTTAACAACCAGCCGCAGGTACTGAATCTCCTGGATATGCTGAAATATTATCTGCTTCATCAGGAAGACGTGGTTACAAGAAGAACTCAGTTTGAACTGAATAAAGCAGAAGAACGTGCACATATTTTACAGGGCTTACTGATTGCTCTGGATCATATTGATGAAGTGATCAAGATCATCCGTGGTTCTGCAAATGTACAGATTGCAAAACAGGAATTGATCCATCGCTTTGATCTTTCTGATGCACAGGCACAGGCAATCGTAGATATGCGTCTGCGTACACTGACCGGTCTGGAAAGAGAAAAGCTGGAAAAAGAATATGAAGAGCTGATGAAACGGATCGGGGAATTGAAAGCCATCCTTGCAGATAAGAAATTATTGCTGGGTGTAATCCGGGAAGAGATCCTTGTAATTAGCGAGAAATATGGCGATGAGAGAAGAACCTCCATCGGATTTGATGAATTTGACATTTCCATGGAAGACCTGATTCCGAGAGAACAGGTAGCCATCACCATGACGAAGCTGGGTTATGTGAAGAGAATGTCCATCGACAACTTCAAGAGCCAGAATCGTGGAGGAAAAGGAATCAAGGGAATGCAGAAGCTGGAAAATGACTACGTTAGAGAGTTGTTTATCACTTCCACCCATGATTATATTATGTTCTTTACCAATACCGGTCGTGTGTATCGGCTGAAAGGCTATGAGATCCCGGAATCCGGAAGAACTTCCAGAGGTACGGCGATCATCAACCTGCTGCAGTTGCAGCCGGAAGAAAAGATTACCGCCATCATTCCATTATCAGATTATGATGATGAGAAATATCTGTTCATGGCAACCAGGAACGGTCTGGTCAAGAAGACACCGCTTCAGGATTATGCAAATGTGAGAAAGACCGGACTTACCGCCATTGTCCTTCGGGAAGGTGACCGGCTGATCGAAGTAAAGGTTACAGACAACGAAAAAGACATTTTCCTGGTAACCAAATACGGACAGTGTATCCGGTTTGATGAAAATGATGTGAGATCCACAGGAAGAGCTTCCATGGGAGTTCGCGGAGTCAACCTGGTAGATGGCGATGAAGTCATCGGAATGCAGGTCAATACCCAGGGAGAAGATCTGCTGATCGTATCCGAAAAGGGTATGGGTAAACGAACCAGCATCGAAGAATTCACGAGACAGAATCGTGGAGGAAAAGGTGTTAAATGCTATAAGATCACGGAAAAGACCGGAAATGTAGTGGGCATGAAAGCTGTCAACGAATCCGATGAGATCATGATGATCAACAGTGAAGGAATTATTATCCGCATGTCCTGTGAGGGAATTTCAGAACTGGGAAGAATCACATCCGGTGTGAAACTGATCAATTTAACTGACGATGAAACAGTAGTCAGCATTGCAAAAGTTAGAACTGCTTCTGCAGAGATCGACGGAGAAGAAGTCGAGATCGAGGAAGACTAAAATAAAAAATAAAAACAAAGAAAACTAAGAAAAAGAAAGAAAGGAAAGAGTACAGTATGATTAGTGCAAGTGATTTCAGAAAGGGAGTTACATTTGAAATTAACGGAGAACCGCATGTAGTTTTGGATTTCATGCATGTAAAACCGGGAAAAGGAGCAGCCTTTGTAAGAACCAAATATAAAAACATTATTACAGGTGCAATTCGTGAAGAAGCATTCAACCCGGATGACAGATTTAAAAAAGCTCATATCGATACAAAGAAAATGCAGTATCTTTACAACGATGGAGAATTCTACTATTTCATGGATCCTGAGACATTTGATCAGATTCCGCTGGCTTATGAGATCGTGGAAGATGCAATCAAATTCTTAAGAGAGAATGATGAAGCAACCCTGAAATTCTTCCAGGGAAATGTATTCCAGGTAGAAGCACCGAACTCTGTGGACCTGAAGGTTATCGAGACAGAGCCGGGAGTAAAAGGAAATACAGCGACAAACGTACTGAAACCTGCAACAGTTGAGACTGGTGCAATCGTAAAAGTTCCGATCTTCATCGAAGAAGGAGAAGTCATCAAGATTGATACCAGAACAGGAGAATACCTGAGCAGATCTAAGGGTGAGTAAGAAGATTTGATTGGAAAATCACGCTCATCTTTGGTGATGCAATCATAAAGAAGAACGAAACAGCATCCCCTTACCGGTCTTACACCGGTATCGGGGATGCTGTTTCCTATTATTACGTATGGAAAATTTTATAACGATGCGTCAGATTGATTAATCGATCTTAACGATAACTTTTCCTTTTTTGAAGTAATTCGGAGCCTTCAGCTCTTCTACGACTTCTTCCATGGACATTTCCTTGCTGATCAGAGCGTCTGTATCCAGTGCTCCGGAGGACAGCAGTGCGATGGCACGCTCGGAAGTGTTTGGGTTTGTGAAAGAGGTCTTGATAGTCAGCTCTTTCTGGAATGCTGCATACTGATTCAGGTGAACCGGTTTCTCCGGATCTCCAAGTCCGAACAGGACTACAGTTGCACATTTTCCGGCGATGTCCAGTGCAGTCTCCATTGTGGTATCAAATCCTACACATTCCATTACGCGGTCTACATTTTCGATGCCTGCTTTTTCGATTTCTGCTTTCAAGTCATCTTTCATTGGATTCAGGAACAGAGTAGCTCCCATCTTCATTGCCATTTCACGTTTCTCTTCAATCGGTTCTACAACGATGATGTTGGATGCTGCGGAGTGTTTTAATAACTGAAGCATCATAGCTCCGATGGATCCAAGTCCGATAATTGCTACGGTCTGTCCAATTTTTACATCCAGCAGATCCAGTCCGTGCAGGCAGCAGGAAAGTGGCTCAGTCAGAGCAGCTTCTTTCAGCGGCAGAGAATCCGGAATCTTATGTACATTTTCTTCCGGTGGGCAAATGTATTCAGCAAATCCTTTTACAACACCCTTAGAATTAGAACACATATGAGTCAGACCAATTTTACAGAAATGGCAGGTCTTGCAATACCAGTTCGGATTTGCGGCAACACGGTCGCCAGGTTTGAAGTTTTTTACATTTTTTCCGACTTCTTCTACCACACCGGATACTTCATGTCCAAGCGGTACTGGGTATTTTACCGGACGAGATCCGCCCTTTCCCTGGAATTTGTGCATATCGGTTCCGCACAGTCCGCAATAAGCGACACGGATTTTTACACTGTCATCTGTCATTGGCGGCTGTGGAAAATCTGTAACCTCAACCTGTCCTTTTCCTTCTAATACTACTGCTTTCATTACTTCTTTCACCTCTTAAAAATATTAATCATTATGTTGCATAATGCGAATTGCTTCGCTTGCATGCTCTTCCATTGCAGCTCTTGCAGCTGTTGCGAGATCGTGGAACTGTACATTGTCACCAAGTTCCGGGATTGCTGCTTTTGCAGCTTCGCCACCGGCGATTGCCATGTAGGTATAGTAATTTACCTTACGAACACCGGCTTCGATGACTTTCTGATAGTCTTCTGCGCTGACACCAGATCCGCCGTGCATAACGATCGGAACTCCGATGGTTTCTTTTAATTCTTTTACCAGTTCAAAATCAAGATTCGGTGCGGAATGATACATTCCGTGAACGGTACCGAATGCGCATGCCAGACAGTCTACTCCGGTCAGCTCTACGAATTTTTTCGCAAGCTGCGGATCTGTGAACATGGAGCGGTCCATTCCACGGTCATTGACTGTTTTGCTTTCATCCAGAGTCAGACCGGACATCATACCGATCTCAGCCTCTACGGATGCGCCGTATTCTTCTGCCATGTGAACAGCAATTTTGGTGTTTGCCACATTTTCATCGAATGGCAGGTCAGATCCATCATACATGATGGAAGTAAATCCCATATCCAGAGCTTTTTTCAGGATGGAAAGATCTACACCGTGATCCAGATGAACAGCGATCGGTACACTGGCTTTTTCTGCCATCTCTACCATGATAGGTCCGATCACATCTAGATCGATCATGCCGACCTCTTCGTGAACCTGAGCAAACTGAACTCCGATAGGTTCTTTTAACTTTTCAGCAGCACTGATCACTGCTTGAAGTGTCTCAAGACCTGTAATGTTAAAATAGCCAACTGCCTGATTTTTTGCCTCTGCTCTTTCCAGCAGATCTTTGGTTGTAACTAACATAAGTTTGTCTCCTTTTATATGTTGTGCTTATTGTATTATTTCTATTGCAAAATAAAATCCGATCTGAAAACTAAGTGTTTCAAAATTCTGAAATATGATATAACAGAATTTAGAATTTCACAATATTCCGGAAGGTCAATCCTGTACAAGAAGATTCCAGGCAGGCAATGATATCATCTGCTTCATACACACCGGAAATAAAAGGCTTCATATCTAAGATTCCGTTGGAGATCATTTCGGATGCTCTTGTGAAATCACGGTCGTTGGAATTGGCGGTTCCTAGGATCTGTAATCCTTTCTTGTGGATCAAATGCGGATCAACGGTGATTGGCTTGTTCGGATAAATTCCGCTGTAGATCATCAGTTTTCCGTTGGTTCCAAGATAATGGAATGCTTCTTCTGCAACGGCTGCGATCGGAGTGGTGTCAAATACAACACTTGCCATATGTCCGTTGGTGTATTCTCTTAATTTTTCAGCTGTATTTTCTTTGGCAGGGTTGATGGTGAACTGAGCACCCATCTTCTTAGCCAGTTCCAGACGTTCTTCGTTCATATCGGATACGATGACGCGGGTTCCTTTTCTGACACAGAGTAAGGTGTGCAGAAGTCCCATGAATCCGGCACCGATGATGAAGCAATACTGTCCGAACTGGGGATCAGCAGTCTCGACGCTGTGGATGACGCAGGAAAGAGGCTCGGTCATGCAGGCTTCTTCCGGAGATACGGTGTGGTATTTAAAGACACACTCCGGGGAAGACATCATATAAGAACTGAATCCGCCGGTTCCTACGTGGTGCTGACCTGGAAGTACTTTCTTCAAGGCATCGAAGTGCTCGCAGTTCTGAGTCTCTCCTAATTTACATGGATAACAGTCACGACATGGAAGGGTAACACCAACGACTACGGTATCGCCAACACTCCATTCGTCCGTATTGATTTCTTTACCGATTGCAACGATCTTTCCGGCAACTTCATGTCCCGGTACAACAGGAACTCCGGCTTTATGTGTTCCGTTAAACAGACGTTGTTCATAAGTACAGACTCCGCAACGTTCTACCTGAACTAAAATCTTGTCATCATCGCATTCCGGAACCGGGAAGTTCTCAATCTTAACATCCTTTGCTCCGTACACAACAATACTGCGCATGTTTTCACTCATGATAGACCCTCCTTGATTATCGCTTGTCTTAATAAAATATAGTTATATTATATAAGAATCTGTCTGGAAGTGTTTCCAAATAGAGTCTTTCCTGAAAATATTATTGAAAATATTTTCAAAAGAAATCCTTTAAAATCGTTAAAAATCAGACATTCTTTCGAAAAATATATTTTCAAAGACTGAGATATTCGACAATCGTCCGGGAAATAATCTGCAAAGGAATCCTGGAGGTCATACCGAAAAGGTTGTTGGGTATGATGGACTGGGAATATCCGTAAAGGATCACGTCGGATAAAGCGTCCAGCGGAGTGTTATGGACACAACAGCAGGTCACAACCCGACAACCCTGTTTTTTCGCAATGGTTGCAGCCGTTACCAGATCAGGGGTACTGTTGTTGACGGTAAAAATAACAAGCAGATCATTGGGCTGGATCAGAAATTTTAATTTCTTGATCAGTTCTGAGTCGTCCAAAAAACATGTATTATAATGTAGTAACTGCAATTCGGTTTCAAATTCCTGAGCCATCAGGGAAGTCAGACCTTTGGAAATAATAAAGATCTTTCTGGCAGAATGGATCAGGGTAGTGATCTCCAGCACGGAGGTAATATCCAGTTCGGAGATGGTTTTGGTACACTCTTCATAGGACTTTTTCAAAATATCATTGATCAGAAACGACTCATTTTTTAAAGAAGAATCAGAGCTAAGCTGATAGCGCAGTTCTGAAATATTGCGGAATCCACATTTTCGGATCGTACGGGAAACGGTTGCAGGTGAAGTAAAAGAGTTTTCTGCAATGTCCGTAATGGATAATTCTGAAATTTTGTCTTTGTTCTTATTGATATAGTGGATGACTGCTTCTTCTGAGGATGTCATTTTCTCTCTGGAATCCATAGTAATTACCATAAAATCACCTCTTTTCGCTGATTTGACATACTTATTATAGTTGAAAAGTGTTAAAATAAATAGTACAAACTAGTAAAATTGCTAAAAAGTGCAATTATAAAAATTGTACTTTTTAGCAGATTCAATAGTACAACAATGTGTATGGAAATTTATACAAAAAGAATTTACAATTATAAAAAATGACAAATGAATATAAAATATTTATAAACAACCAGTTGAAGGGGAGATGGGAGTTGAGTAAATGCTTGTCAGTATAGACAGAAGATGCATCAAGCTCTTGCAGGAGTTAGAGAAGGAAACAGAGTTTGTTTCAATCAAGAGCCTTTCGGAGTCTTTGGATCAGACGAGAAGACAGACACAATATGATATATACAAGATCAATTCTTTGTTTGAATTTGACAAGTTACCTCCAATCGAAGCAAAACAACACAAAGGTGTGCGGCTTATGGATGTGCACCGGGAATGGTTGAAGGACCTTCTGGATCAGGAGAACAAGAAAGAGGACAGCGAATATAATTACGTGCTGACTCAGGAAGAACGCTGTGCAGTTATTATCTGTGAGAATGTTCTGAGAAATGGATTCAGTACACTGGATGATCTGAGTGAACAGCTTATGGTCAGTAAAAATACAATTTTTATTGATATGAAGATCGTAAGAGAAAAACTCAAGGAATATAACATCGAGTGTGAATTTATTTCAGGGAAAGGATATCTGATCAATGGAGAAGAGTTAGAGAAGCGAAAAGTCTTCATGTATTATATCTCTTCTATTTACGGTTTGATCTCAGATGGAATGTTGGATTACCTTCAGGATGAAGATGTAAAACGACATATCGAAGTTCTCCATAAGATCGAAGAAGAACTGGAAGTACATTATAACAAAGGTATCATCGAAAAACTTGCACTGATGCTTCACTTTAGTGAAACCGGAGAGAATACAAAGTGGAATTTTCCACAGAAAACAGGAAGCGCTCTGGTTTGTGTGAACATCGATCATGTGTGCAGGAGCCATGTATATGGTATTATCGATAAATATATGAAAGACCGGTCGGATGATGAAAAAGCTTACATCTGTATTCATCTGTTGGCCGGCAGAATGAACAAAGAATATTACCTTTACAATGAAACAGAGGAAATATTCGAAGAACTTGCGGAAAAGCTGGTCGGGTATTTTGAGACACTGGTTGGTGTGACCATGGATAAGCGAGGTTCACTGATTGAAGATCTGACCCAACATCTGAGCCGTTCCAGTTACCGTTACATTTACGGCATCAATGACGGATCGGAGCTTGAGACGATTATTCGTCGGGAAGCAGAAGAGCTTTTCAATGTGGTCCGCAAGGTTGCAGATCGGTTCAGTCATGACATCCAATGTCCGATTGACGATCAGGAAGTCGCATATCTGGCAGTTCATTTTAGTTCCCATATGCATCGAACTTCCGCAAAGAAATATCGGTACAGCAGTATGTTGATCTGCGACGAGAGTGAGAAGAAAAGAGAAAATCTGAAAAAGCGGATTGAAGACAATATCCCACTGATACAGATTCATGAAGTTCTTACCAAAGCAGAGTACACAGAAGCGGAAAAGAACAAATATGAAGTGGTGATTTCCACAGAGGTTCTCGATATTAACGATGGATATGTATTGATCTCAAAGAAATTTGACAATACAGACCATATTAATATATTAAATGAAGTCCTGCAGAGCAGGGCAGATGAAGTCAGCAGCTTAAGTGACGATCTGTTTGATCAGATCAAACCTTATATCCAGAAGAAGCAAGTCGGTACTGTGAGAAGTATCGTAGATCATTTCTTCGGATCAGACCAGAATTCTACACTGACTCAGCTTCTTACGAGAGAGCGGGTGAAATGTCTGGGAGACAAGGATGTTTCACTGAGCTGGAGAGATGCAGTGTTCCAGGCGGCGTATCCGTTGCTTGCAGACGGAAGCATCAATCGTCATTACATCGATTCTATCATATTAAATGTAGAATTATACGGAGCGTATTTTTACTTCGACAATGGCGTGTATCTGACTCACGCAAAAGATACCAGCGGTGTGTTCCGTTCCGGTGTCTCGGTGATGACAATCCCGAGGGGAATTAATTTCCCTCATAATAAGAAGATATACATTTTATTTGTATTGGCATCTGTTGATGAAAAAGAACATTTCGGAGTCTTGAAAGAAATCTTAAAAGTTTGCGACAGCAAAGAAAAGACAGAGTGGCTTTTGGAAGCTCAAAACGAAGATGTGTTATATAAGAATCTTCGGATGATCGCAGAAAAGAAATAATCTTTACGGATCGGAGAAAAAGAGATGAAAGAAGTTGAATTTACTGTTACAAACCGAATGGGAATCCACATTCGGGTAGCTGCTCAAATGAAAGAACTTCTGGAGAACTACCAAAGTTCTGTAACATTCATCAAAGAAGATGAAAGAATTGATGCCAGAGATCCATTTCAGATTCTGACTGCAGCACTGATGCAGGGAACAGAACTGAAGATCCAGGCAGAGGGAGCCGATGAAAAAGAAGCTCTCGACAGCGTATTGGCGCTGATCCGTTCACAGAAAGACTGAACGGAATCCTGATTTTGTAATTATTCGCAAGGGATTGCGGTAATTAAATAACTCTATTATTACTATTTTTTTGAGGAGGTGTCCTTATGATTTACTTGCAGGCGTTATTAATCGCGCTTCTGGCTATCGGCAGCCAGTGGTGGTTCTGCCACCTTGTTACCAGGACATGGCTTTATCCTATCTGGTCAGGTTTCCTGACAGGTGTCATCCTGGGAGAACCTTTGGTAGGTATGCAGGCAGCTGCATACATTCAGCTGACCTATCTTGGATGGATTACAGCTGGAGGATCTATGCCGGGTAACCTGATGGTTGCAGGTATCTTCGGTACAGCACTTACCGTACTGTCTGGTGCTGATCCGACAATGGCAACAACATTTGCCGTAACACTGTCACTTGTAGGTATCCTGATTAACCAGGCTTACATGACAATCAATGCTCTCTGGGTACACCAGGCTGATAAGTTCCTTGAAAAAGGAAATATCAAAATGGTACGTTTGATGAACTACTTACCATCATTCTTAACCGCAGCAGTTCTTTATGGAATTCCTGCATTCCTGATGGTTGTTCTTGGAGCAAGCTGGGCTGAGAGTGCTCTGAGTGCAGTTCCACAGTGGCTGATCGATGCTTTGAACCTTGTAGGTTCCATCATGCCGGCATTAGGTATTGCAATGCTGTTGAACTACATCGGAAAGAAAAAGCTTATTGCTTTCTTCTTCGTAGGTTACTTTGCTACTGTATACCTTGGACTGGATACAATGTCCTTGTTCGTATTCGGTACATGTATCGCAGTAATTATGTACTTCTTTGGAGCAGGAAAGGAGGAAGCATAAATGGCAGAATTGAAGAAACAGCTTGACAAAAAGACCCTCGTGAAAGCTTGGGCACTTACTTATTCAAGTGAGACATGTTACAACTACGAACGTCTTCAGGCTCTTGGTAACACAAACCAGATGATCACAGTTGTTAGAAAACTGTATGATACTGAAGAGGAACAGGTTGAAGCACTGAAGAAATACATGGTATTCTTCAACACAGAGCCGTCATGGATGGGTACTGTTATCCACGGTATTACAATCTCCATGGAAGAGCAGATCGCTAACGGCGCTGAAATCACAGGTGAAGACGTCAACGCTCTGAGAACTGGTCTGATGGGACCTATGGCTGGTATCGGTGATACAATTTCTCAGGCAGTATGTTACCCGATCTTGGCAGGTATCTGCTGTAGTTTCGCTCTTGATGGAAACTATGCAGGACCAATCATGTTTGAAATTGTTTACAAAGTACTTATGATCCTGTTTGGATATAACTGCTTTATGCTGGGTTACAAACAGGGACGTTCCGCTATCGTACAGCTTCTGCAGAGTGGTGTGATCGATCGTATCACAGAAGCATTCTCTATTGTAGGTTTGATCGTAGTCGGAAACATGGCATATTCACGAGTTACGGTTTCTTGTCCGCTTAAGTTTATGTCAGGTAATGTAGAAGTAGTTGTACAGGATATGTTCGATACACTGCTTCCTGGTGTCATTCCGCTTGTTATCACCATGTTAGTATGGTGGATGATCGGAAAGAAGAAGATGAACCCAACAGTAGTAATCGGTATTATCTTTGTATTTGGTATCGTATGCTCACTGCTTGGAATTCTTGGTCAGACAGCAGCATAAATTACATAAGGGGGCTGCCTTGCAGCCCCTTTTTAAAACTTTTAACATCGAAAACAACGGCAATTTGCCGATCAGGATTTATCCTGTATAGAGGATTTAGGATTTAGAAAGAGCTTAAAAGAGGAATTAAAATGATAGGAATTGTGATTGCAAGTCATGGGGAATTTTGCGTTGGTTTAAAAGGAACAACGGAGATGTTTACCGGAGAGATCGAGAACTGTGAAGTAGCTCCTCTTCGTCCCGGCGTATCTGCAGAAGAATATGACGAAATTCTGGAAGCTGCCATCGATAAGGTAGATGACGGAAATGGTGTGATCGTTCTGACAGACTTAAAGGGTGGTACTCCTTACAACAGAAGTGCCGGATTGGTATTTAAAGGAAAAAATATCAAAGTTGCAACAGGAATGAATCTTCCAATGTTGATGAGCATTGTATTCGATGACAGAAGCAATGGAAAGATTGATGAGATTTTTGACAATGCACTGAATGAGGCCGGCAACGGAATCGATCAGATTGCAATTGGTTAAAATTTGGCAACCCTAAAAATTCACAATATAAGGAGACGATAGTATGGAAAATTTATTGTTGGTAAGAGTAGACGATCGTTTGATCCATGGACAGGTTATGACAGCCTGGATGAAGACACTGCGTGCAGACGAGATCATCGTTGTTGATGACAGAGTTGCAAAAGACGACTTTATGTTGTTTGTTCTTCAGAATGCTGCTCCGAAGGGAGTAAAGGTAGTTGCTTTATCTGAAGATGATGCAGTAGCTAAACTTCAGGAAGGACTGAAAGTTCCGAGTTATATCCTTTGCAAATCCCCACTGAGCCTGAGAAAGATTGTCGATGCTGGAATCGACATCAAGGCAGTCAACATCGGAGGAATGGGAAAGAACGCAGAGCGTACCACTCTTTATAAGAATGTATCTGCTTCTCCGGAAGAGCGTCAGTGCATTAAAGATTTCCAGGCAAAGGGAATCGATGTTGCAATTCAGATCATTCCGGCTGAAAAGCGCTACGAACTGAAAGACATCTAAGAATCAGCTGAAAGCTAAAATTGGAGACTGTTCTTGAGGCGAAAGCTTCCAAGGCAGTCTCTTCCACGTAAAGGTTAAGGATAAGAGAAGAATAGAGGTACATTCAGGTAAAATGTACAGGAAGTTATTGGAAATAGTTTATTCGTACGAATTAGAGAGAGGAAGAGTAAGATTATGAAAGCAATGGTATTACACGCAATTAATGATTTCAGATGTGAAGAGATTGAGACACCAACACCGAAGGGTGATGAGATTCTTGTAAAAATCGGTGCCTGTGGAATTTGTGGTTCCGATATTCCGCGTGTATACGAATTGGGAACAAGAGTATATCCGGTAGTAACAGGACATGAATTTTCCGGAGAAGTTGTAGCAGTAGGTAACGAGAAAGACAAAGATGTGATCGGTAAGAAAGTTGCTGTATTCCCGTTGATTCCATGCCGCAATTGTGACCCATGTGAAATTGGAAATTACTGCCAGTGCCAGAACTATGGATACTTAGGATCCCGTAACAACGGTGGATTCGCTCAGTATTGTCTGGTACCGTCCCGTTGGCACCTTGTAGAAGCTCAGAATCAGGATATCAACCTGGAAGAGCTGTGTATGACAGAGCCGGCCTGTGTTGCTCAGCATGCACTGAGAAGAGGTGGAGTAAATGCAGGACAGACTGTATTGATCTTCGGAGCAGGCCCGATCGGTATTATGATGGCAAGATGGGCAAAAATCTTTGGAGCAAAAGAAGTTGCACTGGTAGATATTGATGATGTAAAAGTAAAATTTGCAGAAGATAGAGGATTTACTGTAATCAACAGTATCAAAGAAGATGTAGTAGCACGTGTCAATGAAATGACAAACGGACGTGGAATGGACGTTGTTGTAGAAGGAACAGGAAGCTCTGCAGGATTGAACAATGCAATCCAGTGTACAAGAATCGGTGGAAATCTTGTATGGATGGGTAACCCGCATACTGATACAAAGATCGAACTGGCAAACCACAGCCTGATCCTGAGAAAAGAACTGAACATGCTTGGAATCTGGAACTCCAGCTATTCTGAGACACCGATCAATGAGTGGAAATACACGGTACAGATGATCAGTGAAGGAAAACTGGAGGTAGGTGACCTGATCACACACAAGGCTGGTATCGAGGGAATGAAGAAACTCTTCGATCAGATCCACGATCACGAGATCGTTATCTGTAAAGCAATTTACAGTGCTGCTCTTGACAACGAGTAAGGAGAATATAAAACGTGAAGAAGAAAATCGATTTCAACAAATATATCACAGAACATATCACAGATATCCTGGGAGAAGACAGTATTCAAAAAGGATACCTGAAAAAGTTCCAGAAGAACTTTGCAGCGCTGGATATGAAGATGAATGAACTGATCGCAGACAAGCCGGAAGTGTTGCAGGATCCTGTATTCCTGCTTGGAATCTTCGACTGGTCCATCAATCAGCTGTTTACCATCAACCAGGTGGGATTGACTCTGACAACAGACGTATCCCGTTACAAGGCATCTTTTATAAAGTTAATTGAAGAAAATCGATAGAGTAATAAAAGAAATCTGAGGAAAAGGCGATGGACAATCTCTGACAGAAGATGATGGAAATTTTCGGAAGAGTCGGAGAGTGAAATCGGCTGAATCAGAGGATGAATCGGTAGGAGGAATAAGATTCATGGATTTTACACAGGCAAAACAGACCGTTTTAAGCGAACTTCAGGGCGTGTTTGATACAGTAGATGAAAAACAGGTAGTAGAGCTGACAGAGATGATCTGTAGCGCCGAAAAGGTATTCGTAGTTGGCGTGGGAAGAGTGCTTCTGATGCTTCAGGCTTTCACAAAGAGACTGAACCATCTTGGAATCGAGGCAAACTTTGTTGGTGCTATCGATGAGCCTGCAATCACAGACAAAGACCTTCTGATCGTTGGATCAGGATCCGGAGAAAGTGCAGTTCCGGTTGCTATCGTTAAGATTGCAAAGAAATATAATGCAAAGATCGCGCATATCGGATCCAATGCAAACAGCAGTATGACTCCTTACGAAGATCTGTTCGTAAGAATCCCATGCAGCACCAAACTGGATCTTCCGGATGAGATAAAATCAAACCAGGTAATGAGCAGCTTGTTTGAGCAGAGTCTGCTTCTTCTCGGAGATATGATCGCACTGTTGATCGTAGACAAAGAAGGAATTACAGACTTACACAGCCTCTGGAGAAAGCACGCAAACCTGGAATAAGGTTTTGAAATTCAATAAATAAGAAAGATAAAATTAGAAATAAAAAAGTTTCAGCATAAACGGAGGAGTTTATTATGCAGAAAATGATGTACGCAGCTAACTTACATGCCCCTAATGATTTAAGATATGAGCAGGTTCCGATACCGGAACTTGGAGCAGAAGATGTTCTGGTAAAAGTATCTGCCTGTGGAGTATGCGGATCTGATATCCCGCGTGTTCTGACACAGGGAACTTATCACTTCCCGACCATTCCGGGACATGAATTTGGTGGCACAATCACTGAAGTTGGAGAAAGCGTATCTAAAGACATCATCGGTAAGAGAGTTGCAGTTATTCCGTTGATTCCATGCCGTACCTGTAAATTCTGTGAAGTTGGACAGTTTGCTCTGTGCGAGCATTATGATTTTCTGGGATCCAGAAATGATGGTGGTTTCGCTGAGTATGTAAAAGTACCGGAGAAGAACCTGGTATTCGTACCGGATAATGTAGATGAAGAATCTGTTGCATTCCTGGAGCCGATCTCTGTTGCACTCCATGTAGTATCCAACAACGAAGTAAAGGTTGGAGAAGACGTAGCTGTATACGGACTGGGAGCAATCGGTATCTTCGTAGCACAGTGGGCAAAGGCATTTGGAGCAGCTCATGTATTCGCAATCGATCTGGATCCGAAGAAAGTTGCAGTTGCAAAGGAAATGGGTCTGGTAGATGCAATCTGCAGTGCTGAAGAAGATGCAGAAGCAATTATTAAAGAAAAGACAAACGGCAATGGACTGGACGCTGTATTCGAGGCATCCGGAGCAGGTGTTGTATTCAATCAGGCAATCGCACTGTTAAAGAGCGGCGGACGTATGGGACTGGTAGGAAGACCGACAAAATCTCTGGAAATCACCAACCCGACATACGAGAAAATCCTTCGTGGACAGATCACCATCAAAGGTACATGGAGTTTCGAATTCAAGAGACTTCCACACAACGCATGGGATATCGCTCTTGAAGCACTGAGCAGCGGAAAGATCAAGACAGCACCGATCATTTCCCACAGACTGCCGCTGTCTAAGACATATGATGCAGTGAAGATCATGGCAGATCATTCGGAATTCTTCTACAAGATTCTGATCGAGCCAGCTCTGGATGAGAAATAGATTGCCGGCAAGAACGCTTTTGCGTTTTTGAAATAAAATCATATAATAGCCCTATACGAGAAACACCTCTTTGTCAATGCCAGGCAAAGGGGTGTTTTTCGTATGCGTATTTATTGCACGATACATTATGACAGATTATATGGTGAAGTGACGGAAATTCGGTTTGACCGGTTTTTTGAAATGTTGACGCCGGATGAGATTCCGGAGATCGAGAATAAATATCTGAATATGGTCTGGCACAGTGCAAATCGGGAATCAAGAAAAAACAGCCATTCTGTTTTCACGCAACATGAGATCCAGACGTTTTTGCATCGAATAGAAGAGGCGTTTGGCTATTATATTCCATGGGAAAGAGATGGGATTCTTAATATTTCAAAAGATATGGATGTGTTTCTTAACAAGCATTTGCTTGGACTTCGGTTTCCGTATGAAGATGAAATTGGGTATAGCATTAAAAACTGGGAGAAAGAGTATGAACTTTGTAAAAGTCTGCTGACGGCACTGATCTCGAATAAGAGTAGGAAAGTATATCAGCCGACGGAATATGAAGTAGCAGAAATTCTGGTGGAAGTGGTATCCTGTCTTGCTAATTCGGAATTTGAAGCGCTGAGCAATAAACATGAGATTGTAGTAGTGAGCAGTGGAATTGTAAATGAATCTCGATTGATCAAATATCGATTGGAGCAGTTGTTCAGTAATGTAAATGAAATAAAATGTTTGTCATATCATGAGTTTTTAAAAGTAAAAGATTTTCTGGATTATGATATTCTTCTGAGTACGATTGATCTGCCGGAAATAGAGGAAAAGTACTATAAGATTTCCTCGGTTGTAACAAAAGAAGAATTGATTAATCTGGTTCATGTGATGCAATTCAGACTTCCGATCACTGAGCGAAGAAGGATTGTGAATGAAACAGTGAATGTCATGATGAGGATGCCGGAAATCCAAAAGGAGCAGAAGCTGATGTTGTCTATGGAAATAGCAAAATATTTGCAGGAACGTCAGTATAAAGAACCAAATAAGAGTATGAAAGGGTTAAGTGATCTTTTGGATAGCGATTTGGTGAAGGTACAGGCTACTGTGAATTCCGGAGATGAAGCAATTCAATTGGCAGGAGATTTATTGATGCATCGAGGTTTAATCCGGCAAAAGCAGATTGATACGATGATTGATCTGAATCAGAAGTATCGTGGATATACTGTCATAGACGAGGGAGTGGCGTTTCCGCATTTGTTGACGGATGCTGTGGATGTGCCATGTATCAGTCTGGTGACATTGGAACACGAAGTTCCGATGCATGAAGGTGGAAGAAGTGTATCGATTATTATTATGTTGATATCTAATGATGATACCTCACACATTGCGATTATCGAGGACATCATAGAACTTCTGAATGATCCTCAGAAAAAGAAGAAAATCAGAGAAGCAAAATGTGCGAAAGATATCAGAGACGTAATCAATCCTATTTAATCCTATTCAAAATTAATTACACAAAAAGGGGGAGTTTGTATTATGATCAGCGAAAAAATTACGATCCGAAACAAGAGTGGATTGCATGCAAGACCGGCAGGAGATTTCGTGGAAACAGCGAAACGGTATGAGGCAGATATTAAAGTCAGTTTAAATGGAAAGAAGAAGAGTGCAAAGAGTGTGATCGGAATACTGACTTTGGGAATTCATAAGGGAAGTGTGATTGAAGTAACTGCGGATGGTTCAGATGAAAAAGAGGCAATGGATGCGATTCTGACACTGGCAGCAGCAAACTTTAATGAGGAGGAATAAAGCAATGAAAGGGATTGCAATTTCATCTGGAGAGGCGATTGCCAAACCTCTGGTTCTTGAAGAAGTATCTTTTGAGGATATGCTGCAGATAGAGACAGAAGATGTTGAGCAGGAGCTGAAACGATTTCAGGTATCAAGAAACCATATGAAATCTTATTTTCAGGATTTGATCAGACAACGCGGAGCGTCGCTTTCGGAAGAAGCACTGGCAATTATAAAGATTCATCTGGAGTTCCTGGATGATCCGGAACTGGTGGAAAATACAGAAGAGCTGATCCGGGAAGATCAGCTATGCGCAGAATCTGCACTGATTCAGAATGAACGAATGATTTGTCAGGTACTGGCAGAGGTGGAAGATGAATATATTAAAGAGAGGGCGGCTGATATCAAAGATGTGTCAAAACGGATCTTATTGGATCTTCAGGGTGTGAAAGGAAATGATATCACTATTTTGGATCAGGATGTCATTCTGGTTGCGGAAGAACTGGAACCGTCGCAATTGGTGGCTGGAGATGCAAGACATATTAAAGGAATTGTCTGTGAAAAAGGTGGAAGAACAGCGCATGTGGCGATTATTGCAAGAAGTATGTCGATTCCGGCAGTGTTTGGAATTGATCAGGCAGTTGAAAAATTAAAAGAGGCAGAAAACATTTATCTTCATGGTTCGCAAGGAATCGTGGAGACAAATAAGACGGTCGAAGAACAGAAAATCATTCTGGACAATATTGCACGTGCCGATGCGCTTCGGAAAGGATTAGAACCTTTTTCAAAACAGCTCGGAAAGACAGAAGATGGACAACATATTGCAATACGTGCCAACATAGGTGGAATTGCAGATGCAAAAAGAGCGAAGGAAGCAGGAGCAGAAGGAATTGGACTGTTTCGAACAGAATTTTTATTTATGGAAGCATCCAGAATGCCATCAGAAGAAGAACAGATGGAAGTTTATAAATCAGTTCTGGAAACATTTTCGGATGCAAAGGTAACGATTCGTACATTTGATGCAGGCGGAGATAAGCAGATAGAATATTTAGACATGCCAATAGAAACGAATCCGTTTCTTGGATGCAGAGCGATTCGCTTCTGTCTGAAGAGAAAAGAGCTGTTGAAAAAACAATTACGTGCCTTGTTAAGAGCCAGTGTGTATGGACATTTGCGAATTATGTATCCGATGATTTCGGGAATCGGAGAATTTCGAGAAGCAAATGCGGTGCTGGAGGAGGCAAAACAGGAATTGAAAGATGAGGGGATTCCTGTTGCAGATGATGTAGAAGTGGGACTTATGATTGAAGTTCCGTCCGCAGCACTGTGTGCGGAAACCCTGGCAAAAGAAGCGGATTTCTTTTCTATAGGAAGTAATGATCTGACACAGTACACAATGGCAGTAGACCGTGACAATCCGAATGTAAGTGAACTGTTTACAGAATTTCATCCGGCAGTTTTGAAATTGATAAAAATGACGGTGGACGGTGCACATAAACATGGAAAACATGTTTGTATCTGTGGAGAGTTTGGAGGAAATACTTTGGCAACAAGATTGCTGATGGCATTAGGTCTTGATGAACTGAGTATGAATCCGAATTCTATGAATCGTGTGAAAAAAATCTTGTCACTGACAAATCGGGAAGAACCTGAGATCTCTTATACATATTTGACAGAGGAACTTTCAGATGCAGAAGAAATCAAAGAAACACTGAAAGAGGATTTGATAAAAAAGAATTTGGGTGCGCTTTTGGATTTGTAAAGGTACGGGATGGAATTTAGTTTGAGAGGTAAGTGCGATGAAAAAAATATTTGCTTCAACAGCGGTTGTAATGTTAGTTTCTTTATTATTAGCGATTGCAGTGGGAATTGCTGTTCTGATCGGGACGAATGTATTGTATGTTGCAATGGGAAAAGAGGGGGTACTTGTTGCGCTCCTTGGTGGAGCAGCAATCCTTGGAATTTTGCTGTTGGTGATCGACAGGGTGAAGAGAAAATAGTTGGTAACCAGTTTGTAGATTTAAGAAATTTACATGAAATCCCGATTCTATGAAGAAAAATGCAAAACAGAGCAGATATATTTATGGAAACATGATATGTCTGCTCTGTTTTTTATGAAGGTTTCTTTCTTATTTTTCTGCAAAAGGGATGTTCCCGTTGCAACCTTTTGTGGTAAGATAATGATTTTCGTCAACGCATTTTGCTCTAAAATCCCATGTGCTTTCTGTAATATAAATAAGATGCAACAGCTGGAATCAAAGTAATTATCAGAGTAATTGCAATGAAAACATATACGGGATCTATCAGGTGTTGAAAGCTTGCAAGAATTGTAAGAATTCCGCCGCCAATCCACCACTTTCCAGCCATGCGGTGGGTATAGTCCCAGGTGTCTTCATTGCTGAGGGTCCAGGGAAGTTTAATACCGATGGTATAATTCTGACGGCACTTCGGCAGGTAATTGCCAAGAACAATATACAGAACTCCGACTAGCAGGATGGCCAGAGTATCAACAGATAAAATGTTATAGTTCAGAGCAGTTCCGTACATGGTTACAGCTACAAAGAGGGAAACTAACGGGCAAATGCACAGAATCAGCCGATAGATTTTCTGGCTGATATTGCTTTTTCGCGGATCTGAAGCGGTAACAAATGCACAGAGAAGGTGCATAGCGGCGCAAAACAGATAGATTCCTATGACAGCGAAAGGCTTTCCGCTATATCCGTCAACTACGCCCTGTCCGTTAAAATGTGTAGGCATTTTATCGGGAAGCTGATTCCAAAGGAAAAGTCCGACAAACATCGGAAGTAGTGTGACAAATGTTGTGACAAGGATAAATCCTTTATTTTTCTTGATCATGAGAAACATCTCCTTTCAGCTCTGATAGCCAGAGCATGACTTCTTCCACAACAGAAGTATTCAGTGTGTAATAAATATAATTTTTTTCTTTTGATTCAAAGATCAATCCGGCCTTTTTTAAAATACTGAGGTGATAGGAAATTGTGGCTCCGGTCATCTCGAAGTGAGAACCAATCTCGCCGGCGGACAATCGACCATTTTTCAGTAATGTCAGGATTTCACGGCGAATCGGGTCGGATAAGGCTTTGAATGTTTCAGCAAATCCCATAAAAATCACTTCCGATAAAAAACTATTTAGAAAATTTTCTAATTACTTTATAACACTTTCAGGGGGAGAAAGCAATAACTATTTAGAAAAAATTCTAAATTACTTGTTTGTTCCATCTAAACGCGTGAATCTAAAAACAGTTGTTTCGGAGATTCCATGAGAAAGAACCGTAGTTTTTGCAAAACAACAGATGGTATGTTTCATGTTGGAAACAGGGTATATATTTTCTTCAAACTATATTATAATAAAAAGAAAATCTAAAACTAAGGATGGATGAAATATGATTCGAACGATTCAAGTCGGAGAAATAACAAGAAATATTAAGGAGATGTGTATTGAGGCAAATCACTTCTTATCGGAAGACATGGACTGTGCGTTAAAGAATGCAGAACAGACGGAAAAGGCTCCTCTTGGAAAGCAGATTCTGGGGCAATTGCAGGAAAATCTTGAGATTGCAGCAAAGGATATGATTCCAATCTGTCAGGATACCGGAATGGCAGTTATTTTTCTGGAAATCGGACAGGATGTGCATCTGGAAGGCGGAGATCTGACGGAAGCAGTCAATGAAGGCGTGCGCCAGGGATATGTGGAAGGCTATCTGCGGAAATCGGTAGTAGGAGATCCGATCCTCAGAGAAAATACGAAAGATAATACACCGGCGATCCTTCATACCAGGATTGTTCCGGGTGATCAGGTGAAGATCAAGGTTGCGCCGAAAGGATTCGGAAGTGAAAATATGAGTCGTGTTTTTATGCTGAAACCGGCAGAAGGAATCGAAGGGGTGAAGCAGGCGATTCTGACGGCTGTAAAGGATGCGGGACCGAATGCCTGTCCGCCGATGGTAGTAGGCGTAGGAATCGGTGGAACCTTTGAAAAATGTGCCCTGATGGCGAAAGAGGCATTGACGAGAGAAGTGGGAACCCATTCGGACATTGCATGGGTAAAAGATCTGGAAGAGGAAATGCTCTCAAAGATCAATGGCCTGGGAATCGGACCGGGTGGACTTGGCGGAACGACCACGGCACTTGCAGTCAACGTAAATACCTATCCGACCCATATTGCAGGACTTCCGGTCGGAATCAATATCTGCTGTCATGTGAACCGGCATGCGGTAAGGACGATTTAATGGTCAGACAGATTGTATAAGGAGGAACTGCATGGGAAATGTGAGATCGCTAATGGATCGATCTTCCAGAGAAATCAGAGAGTGTTTCAGGAGATACCCGGTGACGATTCTGCTTGTGGCAGCAGTTACCGTTCTGGAGGCAGCGATACTGGATATGAAGAATCAGCCGATGCTGGAAAGGGGAGTGTTGCCGTTTCTGTTCTGGCTGGTGATAGGAATGTTCTTCGCGGAATCATATTGGTATCAAAGAAATATAAAAATTTCCAGGAAAGGGATTTTATGTTTCTTTCTGATATTGGTGTCTTTAAGAATTGCTTCAGGAAACTACTTCTATGGAAAAAGAGAGCTGCAAACCGGATTTTGGCTGACACGCCTTGAGATGGTTTATCTGAGTCTGATGCTGCTTGGTGCGGTATATTTCTGCTATCGAAGATCGAAAGATGGGTTCGCAGAATATGTTTTGAAGGTCTTTGCAAATATGATACGGATTCATATTGTGTATTTGGCTCTTTTGATTGGTGTCGGACTGATCAGTGCGATCATTTATACGCTGTTTATTCGCGGATATAGCTTTTCTTTGTTGGAACGTCTGGTGATTCTGGTGACGGGGCTGTATTATGTGCCGTCTTGGCTGTTTGCACTGACGGAAACCGAATCAGAGGCGGAGCGGTTTGCAAAAATTGTGGTGAAAGGGATCGTATTTCCGCTTGCACTGATCGTGTATGTGATTATTTATGTATATATATTGAAGATACTGGTTTATCAGGATATTCCGTCGAATCAGATTTATCTGATCGTGACAGTGGCGTTTTTGCTCGGAGTGGCAGCTTGGACGATGATGGAAGCGGTAGAAGGGCATGGGGGCCGGAATGAACTGGATGATGAAAGAGAAAAACAGGGAAAACATCAGGAGCCGCTGAAGATGGCTCGGATTGCGGAAAGATTACCCTGGTTATTTATTCCACTGATTTTTTTGCAAATCTATTCGGTTGGGATTCGGATCTGGCAGTTTGGCGTGACACCGCAACGTTACTTTGGAATAATATGGCTTGTGGTAGAAACGATTTATCTGTGTCTTTATTTCCGGGGGGCTGAAAAGATGCAGAAAATAGTTCCGGTTTGTATTGTGATTTCTGGTATAATTTGGGCGATGCCGGGCGTGAATGCTTATGATATGTCGTTTTACAGTCAGATTCATAATCTGGAACTTGTCAGGGCAAAGGATGACCTGAATACGGCTGAGAAGGAAAAAGTCAGCGGAGCTTACCGGTATCTGACGGAAGCGGTCGGAGGTGAATCCTACTTAAAAGAAAATTATACGACCGGACAGTTGGAAAAAATGGAGAAAATAGCCGGAGAAAACAAAACGGGAGATGTGGCGGCAGGAGAAACGGTTTTGATTTATACAGAGTATATGAATCAGAATCTGGACATCCGGGGATATTCCAGCCTGCAAAGGGTTACCTGTGATCTGAGTGGAGCGGAAGAAACGGAAGATCTAATGCAGATTAAATTGACAGAGAACAGCAGTGGATCAGTAATTGGGGTTGTGAATCTTGAAAATTTTATTTCACAGTGTGTGGAAGTTGGGATTCATAATCTGAAGGATGAGGATGGAGAAGCGACAACAGAAATTACTGCATTTGCGGCAGAACAAAGCCGAATTGCAATTGATGACAATACGCTGTTTGTGATAGATACCGTTTCGATGGAAGTTGAAAAGAACACGAAACAGGTACAGGCAATTTATATAGAAGGATACTGGATGACAAAATGAAAAATGGCAGGCGGTGATTGCTGAAAAATGTATAAGAACAGATTTTGGAGAATGGATCAGTGAATCAAGTGAAAAATGAGTGCCAGAGATACAGGGATTAGAAAAGAAAGAAGGAAGAAACGATGGAAAAACATATAGAAGCACCGATTAAAAAAGATGTGGCAAATTCGTTGCATGCCGGAGATTATGTATATATTACGGGAACGATTTATACGGCAAGAGATGCAGCTCATAAGAGAATGTATGAAGCGTTGGGAAGAGGCGAAGAACTGCCGGTAGACATCAGAGAGCAGATGATCTATTATATGGGACCGTCACCGGCGAGAGAAGGACGCCCTATCGGTTCTGCAGGGCCGACAACAGCAAGCCGTATGGATAAATATGCTCCGCAGTTGCTGGATCTGGGGCTGGGAGCGATGATTGGCAAAGGAAAAAGAAGCCCGGAAGTCATCGAGGCAATCAAACGCAATCAGTCGGTATATTTTGCTGCGGTAGGCGGTGCGGGTGCGCTCCTTTCAAAATGTATCAAGAAGTCAGAGGTTGTGGCGTATGATGATCTGGGAACGGAAGCAATCCGGAAGCTGGAAGTGGAAGATTTTCCGGTGGTTGTGGTAATTGACTGTGAGGGGAATAATTTATATGAAACGGCGATCAGAGAATATAGAACGCTGAAAGAGGAATAAAAACAAAAGAAAAGATACGAAAGTGAGTAAAAAAATGGGAAGAATCGTGATGATGGTGCTGCGAAATATTTTTCTGGTGCCAATAATGTGGTTTAAGTTGTGCTATTATGCAGCGCATGTGGAGAAATATACGGAAGAACAGCGTTATGAAATGTTGAGATTTATTGATCATCGGGCAGTTAAAGGGGGAAATGTCCGGATAGATGTCTATGGGGCGGAAAATATTCCGAAGGAAAATGGATTTATGTTTTTTCCTAATCATCAGGGATTGTTTGATGTGCTTGCGATTATGGAAGCGTGTCCGACTCCGTTTTCCGTTGTATTTAAAAAAGAAGTGGCAAAAGTTCCGTTTTTAAAAGAGGTGTTTGCCTGTATGAAAGCCTATATGATGGACAGAGAAGATATTCGTCAGTCGATGAAAGTTATTATGAGTGTCACAAAGGAAGTTCAAAGTGGAAGAAATTATCTGATTTTTCCGGAAGGAACCCGCTCCAAAAATGGAAATAAAATCGGAGAGTTTAAAGGAGGAAGTTTTAAAGCAGCGACCAAGGCGAGGTGCCCGATCATACCGGTTGCGTTGGTTGATTCTTTCAAACCCTTTGACACCCACTCCATCAGACAGGCTGTTGTGCAGGTGCATTTTCTGAAACCGATGTATTATGAGGATTATAAAGATATGAAAACGACGGAGATAGCAGCGATTGTTCATGATCAGGTTCAGAAGACGATCGATGAACATCTTGCAGAATAGTTGTAGCAGACTGCATCATGGATGTGCCTGGGAATAAATAGGTCTGGTTTTCTTCTATATATAGAAGAAACAGAGCGTGAAAGAACCATATCTGGGAAGAGATGGAACTTAGAAATCAGGCTTAAAAGAGCGCATAAAAAAATCTTATAAAAATGTGAAATAGACATTGACAGAAAGAAAAGCTTTTAGTATAATAACTTTTGCACTCAGCGAAAATGCAAAGTGTAATTGAATACAGGCCTATCATTGGTAGGTTGATTCAGTAGCTGGAGAAATACTCAAGAGGCTGAAGAGGCGCCCCTGCTAAGGGTGTAGGTCGGGTGACCGGCGCGAGGGTTCAAATCCCTCTTTCTCCGTTCTAAATATAAGAACTGCTTCGAAAAAGTTTTTAAAAAAAGTTTAAAAAACTGTTGACAAAGCTTAAAGATGTATGGTATTATATTTAGGCTGACTCGTGAGAGCACAGCAAAGAAAAAGAACATTGATAACTGAACAATAGACAACAACCCTTGAAAATTTCTTATAAGAGAAAAAATTCAAGAACGTATTGGACACGAGGAAGTTCGGCGAAGCCGAACGGCTTTCACACTAGATTCGTGAAGAACCTCATCAAGTGTTCAATGCCAAACAACAGTAAAAAGGGAAGAATTAGCCAGAAGGTTGATTCTGAACTGGACACAAACGAAGAAGCTTCGACAGTTCTAAGTTCGTGGGAGACCTCGCTCAGAACATGCGAAGCGTAAACGAACATAAGGCTTCAAAGAACAAAGCCTAAGTTCTTTATACGAGAGTTTGATCCTGGCTCAGGATGAACGCTGGCGGCGTGCTTAACACATGCAAGTCGAACGAAGCACTTGATTTGATTTTCTTCGGAGATGAAGATCCTGTGACTGAGTGGCGGACGGGTGAGTAACGCGTGGGCAACCTGCCTTGTACAGGGGGATAACAGTTAGAAATGACTGCTAATACCGCATAAGACCACAGCATCACATGATGCAGGGGTAAAAACTGAGGTGGTACAAGATGGGCCCGCGTCTGATTAGCTGGTTGGTGAGGTAACGGCTCACCAAGGCGACGATCAGTAGCCGACCTGAGAGGGTGACCGGCCACATTGGGACTGAGACACGGCCCAAACTCCTACGGGAGGCAGCAGTGGGGAATATTGCACAATGGGGGAAACCCTGATGCAGCGACGCCGCGTGAGTGAAGAAGTATTTCGGTATGTAAAGCTCTATCAGCAGGGAAGAAAATGACGGTACCTGACTAAGAAGCCCCGGCTAACTACGTGCCAGCAGCCGCGGTAATACGTAGGGGGCAAGCGTTATCCGGATTTACTGGGTGTAAAGGGAGCGTAGACGGAACAGCAAGTCTGATGTGAAAACCCGGGGCTCAACCCCGGGACTGCATTGGAAACTGTTGATCTAGAGTGTCGGAGAGGTAAGTGGAATTCCTAGTGTAGCGGTGAAATGCGTAGATATTAGGAGGAACACCAGTGGCGAAGGCGGCTTACTGGACGATGACTGACGTTGAGGCTCGAAAGCGTGGGGAGCAAACAGGATTAGATACCCTGGTAGTCCACGCCGTAAACGATGACTACTAGGTGTCGGGTGGCAAAGCCATTCGGTGCCGCAGCAAACGCAATAAGTAGTCCACCTGGGGAGTACGTTCGCAAGAATGAAACTCAAAGGAATTGACGGGGACCCGCACAAGCGGTGGAGCATGTGGTTTAATTCGAAGCAACGCGAAGAACCTTACCTGCCCTTGACATCCGAATGACCGGTGAGTAATGTCGCCTTTCCTTCGGGACATTCGAGACAGGTGGTGCATGGTTGTCGTCAGCTCGTGTCGTGAGATGTTGGGTTAAGTCCCGCAACGAGCGCAACCCTTATCTTTAGTAGCCAGCAATTAGGATGGGCACTCTAGAGAGACTGCCAGGGATAACCTGGAGGAAGGTGGGGATGACGTCAAATCATCATGCCCCTTATGGGCAGGGCTACACACGTGCTACAATGGCGTAAACAAAGGGAAGCAGAGTCGTGAGGCCGAGCAAATCTCAAAAATAACGTCTCAGTTCGGATTGTAGTCTGCAACTCGACTACATGAAGCTGGAATCGCTAGTAATCGCGAATCAGAATGTCGCGGTGAATACGTTCCCGGGTCTTGTACACACCGCCCGTCACACCATGGGAGTTGGTAACGCCCGAAGTCAGTGACCCAACCGTAAGGAGGGAGCTGCCGAAGGTGGGACCGATAACTGGGGTGAAGTCGTAACAAGGTAGCCGTATCGGAAGGTGCGGCTGGATCACCTCCTTTCTAAGGATAAAGAAATATTTCTTTCGTCTGGAACAATCCAACTAAAACGGAAGAAAAAGTAGAGAGTGCTGTTGTCTATTGTTGGGTTATCAATAACCTAAAGGTTTTTGGTGGCGATGCGCTTAAGGGAAACACCCGTTCTCATCCCGAACACGATGGTTAAGCCTTAAGCGGCCGATGGTACTGCACTGGTAACGGTGTGGGAGAGTAGGTGGCCGCCAAAATTGAAAAAGAATAAATGAAAGAGCGGAATCGCTGCTCGACATTTATGCATAGATACAGACACAGGCAACTGAAAAGAGGGGAGCCTGAGGTCAACCCCATCAGCAGGGAAGTGCTGTTCGGATAGCTGGTTTTACCAGTGATTAGAGAGTTGAACAAAAAGAAAGAGGAAGTTCTAAAAGTGTTCAGGTTTCTAATGACTGATAAATTCAGTCAATGAAATAAAGAGAAGATGCGAAGCAACATCGAGCATCTTTATGTACCTTGAAAATCGCATACAAAGATAAGATAGAAATATCAAGACATCCGAGGTAATGTTAACAACATTAACTTGTTCGAAGAAAACGAACTAAAATAATTGAACTATTACCAACGCATGTAACGCTATACATGTGTGGCTGAGATTCATTCCCGTGAATCGAAGCAAGTTGGTTATGCTAAAAAGAGCGTATGGTGGATGCCTTGGCACTAAGAGCCGATGAAAGACGTGATAAGCTGCGAAAAGCTTCGGGGAGGAGCAAATATCCATTGATCCGGAGATTTCTGAATGGGGAAACCTACTTGAGAAGACCTCAAGTATCCTAACGCCAATACATAACGTTAGGAGGGGAACCCGGTGAACTGAAACATCTAAGTAGCCGGAGGAAGAGAAAACAACATGTGATTCTGTGAGTAGCGGCGAGCGAAAACGGAAGAGCCCAAACCAGTGTGCGTGCATGCTGGGGTTCGGACCGCGAAATTGATTCAATGAGTTTAGCAGAATGGTTTTGGGAAAGCCAGCCAGAGAGGGTGAAAGCCCCGTAAGCGAAAGACGAGTTGACAAGGCGGGATCCAGAGTAGGTCGAGACACGAGAAACCTTGACTGAATAAGCGGGGACCACCCCGTAAGGCTAAATACTACTTAGTGACCGATAGCGCATAGTACTGTGAAGGAAAGGTGAAAAGGACCCCGGGAGGGGAGTGAAAGAGAACCTGAAACCATATGTTTACAAGCTGTGGAACCGCATTATTGGCGGAACCGCGTACTTTTTGTAGAACGGTCCGGCGAGTTACGCTGTCTGGCGAGGTTAAGCACTGTAGGTGTGGAGCCGAAGGGAAACCAAGTTTTAACTGAGCGAGAAGTCAGACGGAGTAGACCCGAAACCGGGTGATCTATCCATGTCCAGGTTGAAGTTGCCGTAAAAGGCAATGGAGGACCGAACCCACATCCGTTGAAAAGGGTGGGGATGAGGTGTGGATAGGGGAGAAATTCCAATCGAACCCGGAGATAGCTGGTTCTCCTCGAAATAGCTTTAGGGCTAGCCTCATACGAGTCTTGCGGAGGTAGAGCACTGAATTTCCGCGGGGGCGTCAAAGCTTACCAAAGAATATCAAACTCCGAATGCCGTGTAGATGCTGTATGGGAGTCAGACTGTCCGAGATAAGTTGGATGGTCAAAAGGGAAAGAGCCCAGACCTACGGCTAAGGTCCCAAAATGTGTGTTAAGTGGAAAAGGATGTGGGATTTCGAAGACAACTAGGATGTTGGCTCAGAAGCAGCCATACATTCAAAGAGTGCGTAATAGCTCACTAGTCGAGAGGTCCTGCGCCGAAAATGTCCGGGGCTGAAACACACTACCGAAGCCTAGGAATCTTTTAGAAGATTGGTAGAGGAGCATTGCATACGGGAAGAAGCTATACCGGAAGGAGTAGTGGACTGTATGGAAGAGAGAATGCCGGAATGAGTAGCGAGAGGAAGGTGAGAATCCTTCCGGCCGAATATCTAAGGTTTCCAGAGTAAAGCTGATCTGCTCTGGGTAAGTCGGGGCCTAAGGCAAGGTCGAAAGACGTAGTCGATGGATAACAGGTTGAAATTCCTGTACTATTTTATGACAGAACTGTGGGGACGCAGGGAGAGAGCACGAGCCGGGAATGGAAAGACCGGTGCAAGCGAGGTATCCGTGAGGTAGGCAAATCCGCCTCATAAGGAGAAGACGTGATGCGGACTGAACTATAAGTAAGGAAGCGTGTGAGCTAACTGCCAAGAAAAGCCGCTATTGTTCATAAAATACCCGTACCGTAAACCGACACAGGTGGATGAGGAGAGAATCCTAAGGCCGACGGGAGAAGCATTGTTAAGGAACTCGGCAAAATGACTCCGTAACTTCGGGAGAAGGAGTGCCTGGTGACAGGCCGCAGAGAAATGGCCCAAGCAACTGTTTAGCAAAAACACAGGTCTATGCAAAACCGAAAGGTGAGGTATATGGGCTGACGCCTGCCCGGTGCTGGAAGGTTAAGGGGAGAGGTTAGCGCAAGCGAAGCTTTGAACTTAAGCCCCAGTAAACGGCGGCCGTAACTATAACGGTCCTAAGGTAGCGAAATTCCTTGTCGGGTAAGTTCCGACCCGCACGAAAGGCGTAATGATTTGGGCACTGTCTCAACAATGCACCCGGTGAAATTGAAATACCAGTGAAGATGCTGGTTACCTGCGCCAGGACGGAAAGACCCCATGGAGCTTTACTCCAGCTTGATACTGGGATTCGATATTGCATGTACAGGATAGGTGGGAGACTAAGAACCAATGACGCCAGTTGTTGGGGAGTCGCTGTTGGGATACCACCCTTGCAGTATTGGGTTTCTAACCAGCGGCCCTGATCGGGTCGGGGGACAATGTCAGGTGGGGAGTTTGACTGGGGCGGTCGCCTCCGAAAGGGTATCGGAGGCGCTCAAAGGTTCCCTCAGAATGGTTGGAAACCATTCGAAGAGTGCAAAGGCAGAAGGGAGCTTGACTGCGACACCGACGGGTGGAGCAGGTACGAAAGTAGGACTTAGTGATCCGGTGGTATAAAGTGGGATTGCCATCGCTCAACGGATAAAAGCTACCCTGGGGATAACAGGCTTATCACTCCCAAGAGTTCACATCGACGGAGTGGTTTGGCACCTCGATGTCGGCTCATCGCATCCTGGGGCTGAAGTAGGTCCCAAGGGTTGGGCTGTTCGCCCATTAAAGCGGTACGCGAGCTGGGTTCAGAACGTCGTGAGACAGTTCGGTCCCTATCCGGCGTGGGCGTAAGATATTTGAGAGGAGCTGTCCTTAGTACGAGAGGACCGGGATGGACTGGCCGCTGGTGTATCTGTTGTTCTACCAAGAGCATAGCAGAGTAGCCAAGCCGGGAAGGGATAAACGCTGAAGGCATCTAAGCGTGAAGCCCCCCTCAAGATGAGATATCTCATAACGTCAAGTTAGTAAGACCCCTTGAAGACGACGAGGTAGATAGGGCAGAGGTGGAAGTGCAGTAATGCATGGAGCTGACTGTTACTAATAGGTCGAGGGCATAACCAAACAGGTGATAGGAGAATGGATGAAAGAGTTCTTTGTATGTGATTTTGAAGGTACATACCTTCTAACGCAAAGCATTAGTTTTGTGTGGCCCAGTGGCTCAGTTGGTTAGAGCGCCGCCCTGTCACGGCGGAGGTCGAGAGTTCGAGTCTCTTCTGGGTCGTTGTGGGATCTTAGCTCAGCTGGGAGAGCATCTGCCTTACAAGCAGAGGGTCACAGGTTCGAGCCCTGTAGGTCCCACTACGTGGATGGATTCCCGAGTGGCCAAAGGGGGCAGACTGTAAATCTGTTGGCGACGCCTTCGAAGGTTCGAATCCTTCTCCATCCATTAGCCGAATGGCTAGATTTGATTCTTGCCGATGTGGCTCAATTGGCAGAGCAGCTGATTTGTAATCAGCAGGTTATCGGTTCGAGTCCGATCATCGGCTTTAAACTTAATATCGCGGGGTGGAGCAGTCTGGAAGCTCGTCGGGCTCATAACCCGAAGGTCGCAGGTTCAAATCCTGCCCCCGCAACTCGCACATTTTATGTGCTAAATGCCCAGATAGCTCAGTTGGTAGAGCAGAGGACTGAAAATCCTCGTGTCACTGGTTCGATTCCGGTTCTGGGCATTTTATTTTTGGCTAAATTCATGTAAAGACATGGATTTAGCCTTTTTATTTATGTCACAAAGAGTGTTTCTCATAGTTTCATTTTAGGCGTGGAGTTTTGAATTTGGTTTAGTTTTCATTTTATAAGACATATGATAAAATATAAGTTAATAAAGACAGGCTGTATTTAATTATTTATTATATGTACAGAATATGAAATATAAATACAGTAAAATAAGATGCGAAACAGTATAGAAAATAAATGAGGAAAAAGTAATCAATGAAAAATAAAACCGGAATCAGAAATAGAAAAAAACTTTGGACAAAGATATGGAGCGGAATCTTGTTGTTTGCACTACTATTTCATACAGGAGGTATCGGAATCTTATGGGAGAGTGGGAATTCCGAAAATAATGGAAAATCTATATTTTCGAGGAATTCCATACAGACTGTGCATGCAGAAGAAGCGGCAGCACAGCAGGAGACGCTGACACCGGAACAGCAGGCGCAGAAGGAACAGGAAGCGAAACAGAAAGAGATGAATGAATCTTATGCGATTACACCGGAGACAAATGAAGTAAAGAACTGGCCGCAGGGACCATCTGTCTATGCCGGCGGAGCGGTTGTGATGGATGTGAACAGCGGAGCGATTCTGTACGCCAAGAATATGGATGGAAAATATTATCCGGCAAGTATCACCAAGCTTCTGACGACGTTGGTTGCACTGGAAAATGCGGAATTGACGGATAAGGTGACGTTTACCCAGGACAGTGTTTCTTTTCTGGAGCCGGGAGATGCTCATATAGGAATGCGTGCAGGAGAAGAAATTACGCTGGAAGATGCCCTGTATGCGGTGTTGCTGGCTTCGGCAAACGAGGTATCACATGCGGTTGCTGAGAGTGTTGGCGCGAAGATGGGCGGAGATTATGATACCTTTATTCAGCAGATGAATCTCCGATCTAAGGAGTTAGGATGTACAAATTCTCATTGGATGAATGCAAATGGGCTGCATGATGAGGAGCATTATACGACGGCGCATGATATGGCTTTGATTGGAGCAGCGGTCTTTCAGCAGGAAGAATTCCGGACGATCGAACAGTCCTTAAGTCATACCATTCCACCTACGAATCTGGTAAATGAGGCCAGAACCTTTCAGCAGAATCATAAGATGCTTTATGCCAACAATCAGTATTATTATGAATATTGTGTGGGAGGGAAGACCGGATTTACGGATCAGGCAAAGACTACGCTGGTTACATTTGCGGATAATGGAGAATTGCAGTTGGTTGCAGTGAATCTTCATTCTTATGGGGCAAATGTTTATACAGATACGAAGGCGATGTTCGAGTACGTGTTCCAGAATTTCAAGAAGGTTTCTCTGGAAAATGAAATGGACAGCCGGAAGGTAGAAAAATGTCTGACCGAGAATCCTTATGTAGTGCTGCCGAAAGATCTGGACCTGAAAGATGTAAGTGTAGAATATGAGCTGGTCAGCGGAGGTGAAAACCGGGAGGCACAGGCTATCTATCAGTATAAAGGGCAGTGTGTAGGAAAAGCGGAGGTGGTTCTGAAGGCTTCTTATTATAAAAAGATGGCAGGAAAATCGGATCCGAAACTTCACAAAGTGAAAAATGATCGTTGTGAGAAAAGAACATTCGATTTAAAAACAAAAGTGCTTCTGGTAATCGGAGGGCTTGCAGTGATTCTCTTGGGAATCTTTGCAATGGTGCTGAGTATAAAGAAAAGCTACAGAAATGCAAGGAGACGAAAGAGAAACAGTCACTCGGGAAATGGCCGCACGGGGAACAGAAGAGCAGGAGCTGGTAAGAGCACAAAGAACCGGAGGAATAAAAGTTCAAGATAAAACGTAATATAACTGACAGGAACCGGGAAATTGCAGGTATCGTGGGCTTGACGAAATCGTTTTTTGTTACTATAATAATACGGAGAATGTGAAGACGGAGACAGTAGGCTACGTTTGAAAGCTTCAGAGAGCCGGGGATGGTGGGATCCCGGTGCCGGTAATGTAAGTCCGAATATCACTCCCGAGCAGCAGAGTGTGAAACAAGGGGCTATGAAAAGAAGATAGCGAGATGGAGTAACTTCTGACGGTGTTCCGCCGTTAAAGGGAACACGCATGTTGGTGCGTTGTAACAGGTGGTATAACGAAAGTACAGGCTTTCGTCCTTTTACAGGACGGAAGCTTTTTTGTTTTGTTACAATGCTTCTTATAGTTTTCAGAGATGGAGGAAAAGTTATGTATCAGAAAGTGGATACCGATCTGAAATTTGTAGACCGGGAAAAAGAAGTGGAAAAGTTCTGGGATGATCATGAGATTTTCCAGAAGAGTATGGATGAAAAAGAAGGCTGTCCGGAATATACCTTTTATGATGGACCTCCGACAGCAAACGGAAAACCGCATATCGGTCATGTGCTGACCCGTGTTATCAAGGATATGATTCCGAGATACCGTACCATGAAAGGATATCAGGTTCCGAGAAAGGCCGGATGGGATACACACGGACTGCCGGTAGAGCTGGAAGTAGAAAAAATGCTTGGACTGGATGGAAAGGATCAGATCGAAGAATATGGTCTGGAACCATTTATCAAAAAGTGTAAGGAAAGTGTCTGGAAATATAAAGGAATGTGGGAAGATTTCTCCGGTACCGTTGGTTTTTGGGCTGATATGGAACATCCATATGTTACCTATGATAATAACTTCATTGAGTCCGAGTGGTGGGCTTTAAAAGAAATCTGGAACAAGAAGCTTCTGTATAAAGGCTTTAAGATCGTTCCGTATTGCCCGCGTTGTGGAACTCCGCTGTCTGCTCAGGAAGTAGCACAGGGCTATAAGGATGTAAAAGAACGTTCTGCAATCGTAAGATTTAAGGTGAAAGACGAAGATGCCTATATTCTGGCATGGACCACAACTCCGTGGACTCTGCCATCCAATATCGGTCTTTGTGTAAATCCGGAAGAGGAATATGCAAAGGTAAAGGCCGCGGATGGATATACCTATTATATGGCATCAGCACTTCTTGATACCGTACTTGGTAAGCTCGCGGAAGATGGCAAACCGGCATATGAAGTACTGGAAACTTACCAGGGAAAAGAACTGGAATATAAAGAGTACGAACCGCTGTATCAGTGTGCATATGACTGTGCTGCAAAGCAGAATAAAAAGGCATTCTTTGTAACCTGCGATACCTATGTTACACTGACAGATGGTACCGGCGTGGTTCATATCGCACCTGCATTTGGTGAAGACGATGCGAAAGTCGGAAGAAAATATGACCTTCCGTTTGTACAGTTAGTGGATGAAAAAGGTAATATGGGTGAGACGACTCCATTTGCCGGATTATTCGTTAAGAAGGCAGATCCGGAAGTATTGAAGGACCTGGATGCAAGAGGACTGCTGTACGATGCACCGAAATTTGAGCATAGCTATCCACATTGCTGGAGATGTGATACTCCGCTGATCTATTACGCAAGAGAATCCTGGTTCATCCGTATGACAGAAGTAAAGGATGACCTGATCGCAAATAATAATACTATTAACTGGATTCCGGAAAGCATCGGAAAAGGACGTTTCGGTGACTGGCTGGAAAATGTACAGGACTGGGGAATCAGCCGAAACCGTTATTGGGGAACTCCGCTGAATATCTGGGAATGTAGCTGTGGACATATGCATTCCATCGGAAGCATCGAAGAACTGAAATCCATGTCCGATAACTGTCCGGAGGATATCGAACTGCACCGTCCATACATTGATGCAGTGACCATCAAGTGTCCGGAATGTGGCGGAGAGATGCACCGTGTACCGGAGGTTATCGACTGCTGGTTCGATTCCGGTTCCATGCCGTTTGCGCAGCATCATTATCCGTTTGAAAATCATGACCTGTTTGAGAAGCAGTTCCCGGCAGATTTCATTTCCGAGGCGGTAGACCAGACCAGAGGATGGTTCTACTCCCTGCTGGCAATTTCAACCCTGCTCTTTAACAAGGCACCATATAAGAACGTCATCGTTCTGGGACATGTACAGGATGAAAACGGACAGAAGATGAGTAAGTCCAAAGGAAATGCCGTGGATCCGTTTGAGGCACTGCAGACATACGGAGCAGATGCAATCCGCTGGTACTTCTACAGCAACTCTGCACCGTGGCTGCCGAACCGTTTTCATGGAAAGGCAGTACAGGAAGGCCAGAGAAAATTCATGGGAACTCTGTGGAATACCTATGCATTCTTCGTACTGTATGCGAACATCGATGAGTTCGACGCAACCAAGTATACACTGGATTATGAAAAATTATCCGTTATGGATAAATGGCTGCTGTCTAAATTGAATACACTGGTTAAGACAGTAGATGAAAACTTAAGCAATTACCGGATTCCGGAGACTGCAAGAGCACTTCAGGATTTCGTGGATGATATGAGTAACTGGTACGTCAGAAGAAGCAGAGGACGTTTCTGGGCAAAGGGAATGGAACAGGATAAGATCAATGCATACATGACATTGTATACCGCACTTATTACCGTTTCAAAAGTTGCTGCACCGATGATTCCGTTCATGACAGAGCAGATTTACCAGAACCTGGTAAGAAGCCTGGACAAATCCGCACCGGAAAGTATTCATCTGTGTGATTATCCGGAAGTAAAAGAGGACTATATCGACAAGACACTGGAAGCAAACATGGATAATGTCCTGAAGCTGGTTGTGATGGGACGTGCCTGCAGAAATACTGCAAACATCAAGAACCGTCAGCCGATCGGTCAGATGTTTGTGAAGGCTGAATTTGATCTTCCGGAGTATTATCAGGATATCGTCAGAGACGAGCTGAATGTGAAAAATGTTAAATTTACCGACGATGTTCGGGAGTTTACTTCATACACATTTAAACCGCAGTTAAAGACAGTAGGACCGAAATATGGTAAAATGTTAAATGGTATTCGAAGCGCACTGGATGCAGTGGATGGAAATGCGGCCATGGATGAAGTCAACAGCACAGGCGCATTGAAACTGAAAGTTGGAGAGCAGGAGATCACGCTGTTCAAAGAAGATCTGCTGATCGATACCGCACAGATGGAAGGGTATGTATCGGAAGATGACAATGGAATCACTGTTGTTCTGGATACAAACTTAAGTGAAGAATTGCTGAAGGAAGGATTCGTCCGCGAACTGATCAGTAAGATTCAGACTATGCGTAAAGAGGCTGGCTTCGAAGTGACAGATAAGATCCATGTTACTTATCAGGGAAGTGAATGTGCCGAAGAAATTTTCGATGCACACGCAGAACAGATCGGAAGCGAAGTCCTTGCACTGGATGTAAAAAATGCGGCACCGGTTGGATATACCAAAGAATGGAATATCAACGGAGAATCCGTAACAATGGGTGTTGAGAAAGAGAGCTAACATGAACAAGTTATTTGAGAAAGAGACATTTAAAAAAGAAGTAAAGGAAAATGTAAAGCGACTGTTTCGCCGGACATTAGACGAAGCAACTCCGCAGCAGATTTTCCAGGCAGTATCTTATGCTGCAAAAGATGTAATCATGGACGACTGGATCGAGACCCAGCGTCAGTATAAAAAGGGTGTAAAAACTGTTTATTATATGTCTATGGAGTTTTTGATGGGTCGTGCCCTGGGCAACAACCTGATCAATCTGCAGGCATATCAGGAAGTAAAAGAGGCTCTGGACGAACTGGGAATCGATCTGAATGTGATCGAGGACCAGGAGCCGGATGCAGCACTGGGAAATGGCGGCCTGGGAAGACTGGCTGCCTGCTTCCTGGATTCTCTGGCAACTCTGGGCTATCCGGCATATGGATGCGGAATCCGTTATCGCTATGGAATGTTTAAACAGAAGATTGAGAACGGATACCAGGTGGAAGTTCCAGATAACTGGCTGAAAGACGGCAATCCGTTTGAAGTCCGCAGAGAAGAATATGCAAAGGAAGTAAGATTTGGCGGAAACATCCGGTTTGAAAAAGATCCGGTAACCGGAAAGGACAAATTTATTCAGGAAAATTATGAATCCGTTCTGGCAATTCCGTATGATATGCCGATCATTGGCTATGGCAACCATGTGGTAAATACATTACGTATCTGGGATGCACAGGCAATCACAGATTTCAGTCTGGACTCCTTTGACCGTGGAGATTATCACAAGGCAGTGGAGCAGGAAAACCTGGCAAAGACGATCGTAGAGGTTCTTTATCCGAATGATAATCACTATGCAGGAAAAGAACTGCGTCTGAAACAGCAGTATTTCTTTGTATCTGCAAGCTTGCAGGCTATGATCGCAAAGTATAAAAAAGAAAATGGAAACGATCTGCACAAGTTATATGAAAAGGTTGTTATCCAGATGAATGATACCCACCCGACCGTTTCCGTACCGGAACTGATGCGGATCCTGATCGATGAAGAGGGCATGAACTGGGAAGAAGCATGGGAAGTTACCACAAAGACCTGTGCCTACACCAACCATACCATCATGGCAGAAGCCCTGGAAAAATGGCCGATCGACCTGTTCTCCAGACTGCTTCCGCGTATTTATCAGATCGTGCAGGAAATCGACCGCCGGTTCGTAGAACAGGTACGTGCGCAGTATCCGGGCAATGAAGACAAAGTTCGCAAGATGGCAATTCTTTACGATGGTCAGGTACACATGGCGAGAATGGCAATTATTGCAGGTTATTCTGTCAACGGTGTGGCAAGACTGCATACCGAGATCCTGAAACATCAGGAACTGAAAGATTTCTATGAGATGATGCCGGAGAAATTTAACAACAAGACAAATGGTATCACACAGAGAAGATTCCTGTTACACGGAAACCCGCTGCTGGCAGACTGGGTAACTGCTCACATTGGAGATGGCTGGATCACAGATCTTGCACAGATCGGACGGTTAAAACCACTGGCAGAGGATCCGAAGGCCTGCGAAGAATTTATGGAGATCAAGTATCATAACAAAGAGAGACTTGCGAAATATATTCTGGAGCACAATGGAATTGAAGTCGATCCGTCCTCTATTTTTGATGTACAGGTGAAGAGACTGCATGAGTACAAGAGACAGTTGTTAAACATTCTGCATGTGATGTATCTGTATAATCAGATGAAACAGCATCCGGAGATCGCATTTTACCCGAGAACCTTTATTTTCGGAGCGAAAGCGGCAGCAGGTTATAAGAGAGCAAAGGAAACCATTAAGCTGATCAATTCCGTAGCAGATGTGGTAAACAATGACCGCAGCATCAACGGAAAGATCAAGGTGGTATTTATCGAAGATTACCGCGTATCAAATGCAGAGCTGATCTTTGCAGCAGCAGATGTGAGCGAGCAGATTTCTACCGCTTCCAAAGAGGCCAGTGGTACCGGTAACATGAAATTTATGTTAAATGGTGCGCCGACATTAGGAACGATGGATGGAGCAAATATTGAGATCGTGGAAGAAGTTGGAGAAGAAAATGCATTTATCTTCGGTCTGAGATCAGATGAAGTCATCCGCTATGAAAACGAAGGCGGCTATAATCCGATGGATATTTACAACAGTGATGTCGAGATTCGTCAGGTGGTGGATCAGCTGGTAGACGGAACCTATGCAAATGGGGACAGAGAAATGTACAGAGACCTGTATAATGCTTTGCTGACCACCAATGACAGCCCGCGCGCAGATATGTACTTTATTCTGAAGGATTTTCGTTCTTATGCGGATGCGCAGAAACGTGTGGAGGAAGCATATCGGGACAAAAAACATTGGGCTCAGATGGCTCTGTTAAATACGGCATGCAGTGGTAAATTTACGTCAGACCGTACGATTCAGGAATATGTAGACGAGATCTGGCATCTGGATCCGATCACAGTTCCGGCAACAGAAGAAGAATAGGAGAGATACTATGGATTACACGTATTCCTACGACTACATGTATGGGGAACCGGCAACGGGAAGCACAGAAGTCCTGGGAGTGATTCTGATGATCTATGCGGTGATTATCGGGGGAGTACTGCTGGTGAAACTGGCAGAATATGTGATCAAAGGTCTGGCGATGTACCGGATGGCGCAAAGAGCAGGGATGGATTATCCATGGCTGGCATTTGTACCCTTTGCAAGAGTGTATCTGCAGGGAGAATTATCTGGCGATATCATGTTTCGTAAACGGACGATTCGAGATCCGGGGATCTGGCTGATCTTGATACCGATCATAAAGACGGTGATCTTTGGGGTGATCTCAGTGATTACCTGGGTTGCAGTCGCTGGAATGGTAGTCACAGCTGTATATACGAACCATTACACCGGATCTGTATTTGGCATAGGGGTTTTTGTTGTACTCTTTGTAGTGGCGATTTTGGCTTATCAGGCACTGATCAGTGCGTTGAAAGTGCTGGTGAACTATCAGATCTATCGGAGATTTACTTCCAATAATCTGGCGATTGTTCATGCGCTGCTGGGAATCCTGGTTCCGTTGTATGAAAGCATTTGCCTGATGGTTTACAGGAATAAACCTTATCTGGATGGGGAAGGTTCGGGAAGTCCGGAGCAGTCAGAGGATGCAGAGGCGGAGACGTCAGCGAATTTGCCCGGAACACCATCTGATGTGAGTACGGAGTCGATTCCGAAACTGATTTTGGAAGAGGAGCAGCAATCTGCTGAAGCATCGGAAGTCGTGGAATCTGCAACCGAAGAGTTATCTGATTCAGCAGGCGAAGAGTAGAGGAACCGGTCAGATATGTTAGAAAATAAAAGAACATGGAAATGTGAGATCCTTCATAGAATATTCTATGGAGGATCTTTTTATGTGGCATCAGAAATTCAGGCAAATGCTGAAAATAGGATTTTCTTTTTTCTGTATTTTGATTTTACTTCCGTATATCGTGACCATTTTCTTTCAGGGGAAAGACGGAAGTGTACTGGGGGAGCGCGGGAATTCTTATATAAAATATCAGGCGGATGGAGAATCAAAGGAAGTTTTGTGGACAGATTATATGATGGGAGTACTGGCGCAGGAGCTTCCTGGGAAAATGGAACCGGAGGCGTTGAAAGCGCAGACAATCTTACTTCGAACTGCACTTTGCAGGGAATGGGAAGAGAGTGAGACAGGGGTGTTTACCACGCCTTATTGGACGGAAAAAAAGCTGAAAGAAAAGTGGGGCATTTATACGCAGGAGTGGAAATGGAGACTGGAAAAAGCAATCCGGGAAACAAAGGGGCAGGTCTTAATTTATCAGGGAACTTATGCGAGGACTCCCTTTCATCAGTCAAGCAGCGGACAGACAAAGGATGGAGCGGAACTCTTTGGGACAGAAGAGGCACCTTATCTGGTTTCGAGGGAATGTCCGCTTGATAAGGAAGCGACACAGGAGATGCATCTTTACGAGATGTCTTATGCTGAAGTCCGAAAAAAGTGCCAGACGATTCTGGAGGCAGTGCCAAAAGAAGAGGCAGAGAGAAAATTGCAGTATGAGGATTTTATAATAGAAGAAAAGGAAGAAAGCGGATATGTTCGTCGGGTGAAGATATGCGGAACTTCCATGAGCGGGGAGCAGTTTCGCAATTTTTTAGGGTTGGCGTCCAGTGCATTCGAATTTCAGAAGGGGGAAGAGGACCGTTTAAAGATTGTAACGATGGGGAATGGACATGGCCTGGGATTGAGTCAGTGGACGGCGCAGGAAATGGCGAAAGAGGGAAAAAGCTGCGAAGAGATTTTAAATTATTTTTTTGAGGGAACCAAGATTGAAGAAAAAGAAGAGATTTGCGATCTACCGCAGAAAAAAGAGTAAAAAGCGATAAGGATAGAATAAGGCCTTTGTTTTCTGGCAAAAATAGTACCAGAGGTGATGAATATGAATCAAGACAAAGGGCCAGCAAATATAAGAAAAAGAGCATGGACAGCAGGAATCGGGATTTGTTTTGTGGCAGTGATCGTATGGACCGGAATCGGGTCGATCAGGAACAGCCAGAAAAAGATTCAGGAACAACAGGCAAAACTGGAAGAAAGCCAGCAGGCAAATACGGAAGACATTCTTTTGCCGGAAGAAAAGACAGAAACGCAGGGAAATAGCGGAGAGGGTCAGACGGAGGAAACACAGGAGGAAGCAGCGGATCAGAGCGGAGAACTTCAGGCAACCCAGTCTGAGAGAGCAAGAACGCTGTCGTTTTCGGAAAACAGCCTGATTGAATGGCCGGCAAGCGGCAGCGTTCTGATTAATTACAGTATGGACAAGACCACATATTTTCCTACATTAGATCAGTATCGGTATAACCCGGCGCTGATTATAGGCGGACAGGAGGGAGAGCCGATCTATGCGTCTGCGGAGGGATTGATTACAGGAATTGAGCAGTCGGCGCAGACTGGAACCATGGTTACAATGGATCTGGGAAATGGATACAGCGCATCTTACGGCGAGTTGAAAGATCTTTCTGTTGCGGAAGGGCAGTATGTGAGCACAGGAGATCTGATCGGGTATCTGAGTCAGCCGACTAAGTATTACAGTGTAGAGGGTGTGAACCTTTATTTTGAGATGGAAAAAGATGGAAATCCGGTAAATCCAATGGACTTCATGGAACAGTAAAAATATGTTAAAATAGCGTTGTTGCCTGAGAAAATGATGACCGCATACAATCCCGGAAGATGCCGGATGGCATTTCCGGTGATTGGTGCATGAAGGAATGTAGAAGATGAATTATACATATATCGTGGAGTGCAAGGACGGAACGCTCTACACAGGATGGACAAATAATCTGGAGAAACGGCTTCGTGCGCATAACGAAGGAAAAGGAGCGAAATATACGAAATCGAGAAGGCCGGTGACGCTGGTATATCAGGAAAGTTTTGATACGAAGGAAGAAGCGATGCGGCGGGAATATGCCATCAAACGGTTTTCGAGAAAGAAAAAAATGGAACTGATAGAGAGAAAATTGAAAGAAAGTGAAAAGAAAACAGGGAGGAAAAGTAGGAAAAGCGAAAAAAATAGCTGTGAAGTCTTGAAAAAGTGCCCCAAAAGGGACAGGGCAAAATGAAAAACGGCAAAAAAAACCTCAATGGGGACAGGCCCCATTGAGGTTTTTTATTAAAAAGGGACAGGCCCTTTTTAATAATTTTCCACTTTTCTTTCGAAATATGCTTTCGGATGAGCACATACCGGACATACTTCCGGAGCTTCTTCTCCTTCGTAAATATATCCGCAGTTTCCGCATTTCCAACCGAGTGGAGCGTCACCTTTGAAAGTCTCACCGGATTTGAAATGTTCCAGAAGGCGATTATATCTTGCCTCATGAGCAGCTTCCACGGCAGCAACACCACGGAATTTCTCAGCCAGTTCATGGAATCCTTCTTCGTCTGCCTCTTTTGCCATACGATCGTACATATCGGTCCATTCGAAATTCTCACCGGCAGCAGCGTCTACCAGGTTCTCTTCTACGGTACCAATCCCATGGAATTCTTTGAACCACATTTTTGCGTGCTCTTTTTCCTGGGCAGCGGTTTCCTCAAAAATATTTGCCATCTGAACGAATCCGGCCTTTTTGGCAGCAGATGCGTAATAGGTATATTTATTTCTTGCCTGAGATTCACCGGCAAAGGCGTCCATTAAGTTCTTTTCTGTTTTAGTTCCGGCATATTTTGACATAATGATTCCCTCCTTCTGGAAATAGTATCTGACTTATACGATAAGAATAAGGATTAGCCGAAGTATCTCTTAAGGAGTCCTTCGAATGCTTTTCCGTGTCTTGCCTCGTCACGAGCCATTTCGTGAACAGTATCGTGAATTGCATCCAGATTTGCAGCTTTTGCACGTTTTGCAAGATCAAATTTACCAGCAGTTGCACCGTTTTCAGCGTCAACTCTCATTTCAAGGTTCTTCTTTGTGCTGTCTGTTACTACTTCACCAAGCAGTTCAGCGAATTTTGCAGCATGTTCCGCTTCTTCATAAGCAGCTTTTTCCCAGTACAGTCCGATCTCCGGATAACCTTCTCTGTGAGCAACACGTGCCATTGCAAGATACATTCCAACTTCGGAACACTCTCCTTCGAAGTTTGCTCTTAAGTCTGCAAGGATATCTTCGCTGACACCCTGAGCTACACCAACAACGTGCTCAGCAGCCCACTCTCTGTCACCTGTCTGCTCTTTAAACTTCTCAGCAGGTGCCTTACATACCGGACAGACCTCCGGAGCTTCAGTTCCTTCGTAAACATAACCGCATACAGTACATACAAATTTTTTCATGATAAATTCTCCTTTTTCTTATAATGTTGATTTCGCTTGTTATTGATTTTCAGAAGGGTGCTTCAGACAGTTCTGACATTTCCCGAAAAACAGAACGGAGCTGCTTTCGATAAGTCCATCAAATGTCTGTTGAGCGGAGGCGTTCAGTTCTTTCAGTGGACCCATATCCATCTTCAGATCCAGGACGCGTCTGCAACCCTCGCAATAAAAATGATTATGAGGGGCAACGTTTCCGTCGAATCGATCTCCGCCGTCTGGAGTTGTGATCTTAATAGCTTCCCCAATATCAGACAGAAGATTCAGGTTCCGGTAAACCGTTCCGAGACTGATGTTCGGAAATTCTTCTTTAATATGAAGATAAACCATATCTGCTGTGGGATGTTCAGTTGTGGATGCGAGATATTTTTTAATAGATTCCCGCTGTCGGCTGTATTTAAGAGCTGCCATAAGATCATCCTTTCAAAATCAATAATAGTAATTGTTACTGATACTAATGTATACTATCTTTCAGGAATTGTCAATATATTATTTGAAATTTTTTGAGAAAATATATATGGACGGAAGTCGAGCGAGAAAGAGTATTTGAGCAATAGAAGCTTCTATATAGAAAGTGTTTTCCGGAAGCGCTTAGAGATGAAGGGGGTTAAAGAAGGAAACGAGAGGTTCGGCTGGAAAGCGTTTTGCACGAGAAGAAAGAAGCGGTTTGACCGGAAAGCATTTTGCGGGAGAAGATCTTATAGCCTGCATTTACAAGATAAAAATACAAAATGTGACATAAATGTTACATGAAAATGTCATAAACAGAGCGTAAATATTTTATAAAGTCGTATATTGTCAACGGAAAATACGCATAGTAATGTTGACAACAGGGTATCAAATTGCTATAATGCGAATGTAACAAATTTAACATTTTTGTAACATTTAAAGCTTCCTACAAAAGATAAACATGCAGTAAGGAGGTTTTATATGAAGACAGCAACTGTAACAAAGAGAATGATCATTTCAGCATTGGCAGGAACGATCATGATTCCGGGGAGTGCGATTACGGCGCAGGCGAAAGAGAATGACACCTTGCCGATCGCAGGAATTGAGTCGGTACTGGCCGAGTGCTATCAGTCAGATTGGCAGCATCCGATCGAATTATATTTAGTACCGACAGAACAAGAGGAGTATTCAAATATGGTTTTTGCGAATGTAGAGGATTTCCTTTATGTTCGCAAAGAGCCAGACGAAGACAGTGAATGGCTTGGTAAGCTGTACAAAGATGGGGCAGCGACAGCAGTTGGAACGGAGGGAGACTATACATTGATCCGGTCCGGATCGGTGGAAGGATATGTTCTGACAGATCAGCTCTACACCGGCGGGGCAGCCAAAGAGTATGCATTACAGGCGGCACAGAAGCAGGCGACGGTTACAGCCTACGTGCTGAATGTGCGAAGTGGACAGGGAACAGAATATGAGATCCTGACACAGATTACGAAAGATCAGACATATCAGGTGACGGGTGAGGCTGTAGATGGCTGGTATCCGATCCGTGCAGGCGAGACGGATGGCTGGGTATCCGGAGAGTATGTAACGGTTACGGATTCATTTACCTATGCGGAATCCAGGGAAGAAGAACAGGCAAGAATTGCGGCAGAAGAGGCGCAGAAAGCAGCAGAGGAAGCGGCTGCACAGGCAGAAGCACAGAGAGCTTTGGAAGCGGCCCAGGTGAGAAGCAGCGGACAGGCTGTGATCGATTATGCCTGTCAGTTTATCGGCAATCCCTATGTCTGGGGAGGAACCAGTCTGACAAATGGTGCGGACTGCTCCGGATTCGTGCAGGCGGTTTATCAGAATTTTGGCATTTCTCTTCCGAGAACTTCCGCGGAAATGCGAAGCGCGGGTTATGAAGTAAGTTATGAAAATGCGATGCCGGGGGACATCATGTGTTACGATGGTCATGTCGGTCTTTATATGGGAGACGGAACGATCGTCAATGCCATTGATGAGGCTCACGGGATCGGAATCAGCAATGCAACCTACACAAACATCATTACAATCCGCAGAATGTTCTGAGACTAATATAAAAAACGGCAAATTCTCAAACTGAATTTGTCGTTTTCTTTTTGAGGAAAAAACAGATTAGACAAAATGTACAAAAATGTAAAATTCAGGGGAAATTTGTAAAACAGGAGTTTTCAACTTATCCACACAAAAAAACTGAAAAATCGTGGAAAACTGGTTGGTTTTAAAAAGTTATCCACATTATCCACAGGGAAACATGTGTTTTTGGGGGATTACTATATGTGAAAAAAAGAACGGACGTTTTGTTGAAATATTATGAAATTAGATTCCTGTCGAAAAAAAGCAGAAAAAATGTTGACTTTTAAGTAGTCAAATTAATAAGTAAAATGTATGAACAATTCAAACAGAAAGAGGTTGATTAATTATTCTGATGGGATTATAATGATTGAGACTGAATGATAAAGGAGGTAAAGAAATGGCAATTTCTAAGAATACAACAATCGGAGAATTACTTCAGACAAATCCGGAGGTAGCACCGATCCTGATGGAAATCGGAATGCACTGTCTCGGATGCCCGTCTTCACAGATGGAATCTATTGGAGAAGCTGCGATGGTTCACGGAATTGACGCTGATCTTCTGGTAGAAAAGATCAATGCTCATATCGCTGCAAATAAATAATAGAAGCGAAAATAAAGCAGAATGTAAAATGCAGTCCCATGCGTACAGTACGGGGCTGCTTTTTTATTATCGATTCTGATTCTTCCCTCTTTTTTGATTTGCCAAGCATACGACTATCTATCGAGTTATAGGAATACAACTTTAACTCCCGCCAAAGGAATGCATAAGGGAACATCCGAAGCTCCGGTACTTTCTGAGAGCAAGCGTTAGCATTGCTCGAAGGATGTTTCTATGGGGCGAAGGCAAGCGCAAGCGGTTCTCGTTGCAACCTTTGGCGGGAGGATAATGTTTTTCACCTATAAACCTGAAACCATGGCACAAGGAATGCACCGGGAACATAAAAAAGTTTCCGCATCCTGAGGAATGGGAGCGGAAACTTTGAAAATACAACATTTGCTGATATGGAAATTATACAGTCGCAAGATTCTCGATGGTATGAGAAGGAACGATTGTTTCGCAATGTTCTTCCAGATATGCCATCGCTGTGCCGGTTGCTTTTTCGGCGGTGCTGTATTCTGCCAGCATATTGCAAACTCTGTTGAAATCTGCATGGGTAAGCTGCGACTGGATCAACGCCATAATATAGACATCATTTGCCGGATCCTTATAAAGGATGCTCTCTCCTTTGAAAAATGGAGCAAGCATATGAGCAGCACGGATCACGCTGTCAATATTGGCAAAGGAGAACAGACGAAGCGGCGATTTGGAATCGGAAGATTTGGACTCGGCTTCCTCATGTTCTTTTATTTCCTGTGCTTTCTGGGCAGCGGCATGAGAATCCGCTACGGCTTCTTTGACACGTCCTAACAGGTTCATAAATTCATCGGCTCCTTCTAACTTGTCAAAAACATCTGTGACAGGTGTTTCGGTATCGGCCAGAGAGGTGAACCGGGAGAATCGAGTGTCCAGCTCTTCGGGATCTTCTACCTTGGTGATGATCAGTACCAGGGAATCGGAAGATGCGGGAATTGCTTCTATCATAAGCGGAAGATCATCCGCCTCAAATCCAAAATCAAAAGATGCCTGTTGCATCATATCCCGGAAGAGAGCTTTGGCTTTTTCGGTGCCATAAGCGAGTTCACTCAATTTTAAATGACGATCTGCCAGGTCAGCAGGAGTCAAAGTACACCGGATCTGATTATCGTTCAGTTTTTCTATTTTCATAAAATCACATCCTTTTTTTAAATATGAGTTCTAAATTAGACTTCCTCACTATTAGTATAAACAAAAACAGAAAATATGTAAAGCAAAATAAAAAATACTTGAAAAAACTTTATAACAGGATATAATGTCAGATACAAGAAGACGGAAGTTCCCCCGACGCAAAGTCTGGGAAAGGAGGAAGCAACACGTCAACGCATGAGTCGTAATATCATGTCTGAAAACATATCTATTTTTTCTAGTAGTTCAGCAAATTTCTTACGTCTTGATTCATAAGACCAAACATCACCTAGATAAATAAAAGATAAAACAGGATCAAACTGTCTTCTTTGCTGCGGACACATCGGATACATTTCGGTACATCACGAAACGGTACATCACAAACCTTATGGACAGAAAAAGAATCTGTGTGCGCAGGTCCGGGGGAAGAAAGGGAGGAATGAATATGGAACCACAGAATCTTCAGATGCAGGAGCTGTATCAGGAACTGGAAGATTTTGAAAAGAAAGGGGTACCGATCAAACTGGAGGGGAGTCGTGTAAGTCCGATGCAGGTTGTTGCTGCATATATGGTAAAAGAGCAGGGGTGTTACATGAGAGATTATGTACTGGATCCCAGTGGAAATATCGAGGAACTGTCCTTTCACAATATCACAGAAGAGTGAGCGCGTTCCCCGCGTCGGAAGGAGAAAATAATTGATGACGGACAGGTAAATTATGGTATAATAGGGCTGATAATAGGAGGTAGACATGAGCGAAAACACAAGGACAAGAAAGCGTGTCAGACCTGCTGGCAGTCAGCCGGGTACGAGAAGAAGACCGGAACGCGGGAAGACACCGGATCAGCTCCGGAGGACGCGTGGAAATATGCCGAGAAGCAGCAGAGCGCGCAGAAGAAAAAGAAACCGCAGGATACTGGGATTTTTACTGGTGTTGCTGGTGCTTGCAGCAATCGTTGGTGCAATTTTGTGGATCAGGTACAGCCCATCAAAAGAAAAGGCAGATCTGAAAGAATATTATGGGGTAAGCAACGACGATGATCTGGCAGTCGTGTTGGATAATCAACTGCTTGGTGCCGGTGGCAAAGTGATCGATAACGTACCGTATATCGAATATACTGTCCTGAGGGATAATATCAGTGACAGATTTTACTGGGATTCCAATGAAAATGTTCTTTTATATACCCTGCCAAACGGCAATGTGTCCGTACAGGTAGGAGAGAGTACTTATACAGAAGTCAATGAAAAGAAGACCGCAGACTGCACGATCGTAAAGACGGAGGGACAGACAGCGTATATTGCATTGCCGTTTATCAAAGAATATGCGGACATCCAGTATGCACAGTATGAGGATCCGACCCGTGTGATGATCGTAAGTCAGTGGGGAAAGACAAAACAGGCAGAAATCAAAAAAGACACACAGGTCCGGAGGCTGGCTGGGGTCAAAAGTCCGGTGCTGCGTGATCTGAAAGCAGACGAGAAAGTCACGGTTCTGGAGAAACTCGATGATTGGAAAAAAGTCCGTACCAGTGATGGAATGATCGGATACGTGAAGGCGAATCGCCTGAAAAATGAAAAGACAACGGAACTTACCAATGATGAGTATCAGGAACCGGAATATACCAGCATTTCCAAAGATTACACGATCAATATGGCATGGAACAATGTAACCAATACGATCGCCAACAACTCTGTGCTGCAGTTGATCGCGGGAACAAAGGGTGTGACAACACTGGCACCGACCTGGTATAACATTGCAGATACCGATGGTAATCTGAAATCTATTTCCAGTGCAGATTATGTAAATTATGCCCATCAGTCCAACATGGAAGTCTGGGCAGTGTTAAGAGATTTCCAGGGCGGTGTGGACTCGGCAGATCAGGTCTACCAGGTGCTGAGTTATACATCAAAACGAACCAAACTGATCAATCAGGTGATTGCGGATGCCCTGCAGACAGGGGTGGATGGAATCAATCTGGATTTCGAGCTGATCTCTACGGAATGTGGGGAACATTATGTACAGTTTGTAAGGGAACTGGGCGTAAAATGCCGCCAGAACGGGCTGGTATTTTCTGTGGATAATTATGTACCGATGTCCTACAATGCGCACTATAATATAAAAGAGCAGGGGATCGTTGCAGATTATGTGGTATTAATGGGATATGATGAGCACACGAACAATTCAGAAGAAACCGGTTCGGTATCTTCTTACGGATACGTAAAAGACGGAATCGAGAAGATGCTGGAAAATGTATCGAAGGATAAACTGATTGTGGGAATTCCATTTTACACCAGACTGTGGACCGAGAAGAGCAGCGGTGATTTCACCAGTCAGGCACTGGGAATGGCAGATGCTCAGGATGCGATTTCCAAAGCAGGAGCCACAGCGACTTGGGACAAGAGTACCCGGCAGAATTATGCAGAATGGGAAACAGACGAAGGAACGGATAAGATCTGGCTGGAGGATGCAGCTTCGATCGAAGAAAAGATGAAGCTGATCCATGATCAGAAACTGGCCGGAGTCGCAGAATGGCGACTGGGCTATGAGACATCAGATATCTGGGATCTTATTTTGAAATATGTAAATTAAGCCTGTCATAAAAGACTCTCCGGCGGCATATCATTTAAAGAATGAAAGTGGGCGGAGGGTCTTTTTGCGTAAAAAAGCGGGATGGATCCTGGGAATCCTTTTTCTGGGAGCAATCATCTGGGGAAGCCAGAAATTAAGTCATGTGGTATTGAGCAGCGCCGTATTGCATCAGAGGGAACAGGAGGGTGAATACTGTCTGGTCCTGGATGCAGGGCACGGCGGGCAGGACGGAGGAAAAATCGGCGTTCACAGAGAAATCGAGCGGGATATTAACCTGCAGATCGTCCGAAAGATTCAGGAACAACTGGAAAAGGAAAAGCAGGGAAAGATTCAGGTGATCCTTACGCGAGAGGATGAAAACGGACTGGCAGAGGATAACGTAAAGGATCTGAAAGAGCGGGTGCGACTGATCAATGAGACCCGGCCGGATCTGGTGGTCAGTATTCATCAAAATAGTTATACGGACGAACGGGTGAAAGGGGCGCAGGTGTTTTACCATACGGCATCCACAGAGGGAAAAAAGGTGGCAGAACTGATGCAGACCAGTTTGTATACACTGGATGAAACGAATCACCGCCAGGCAAAGGAAAACCAGACGTATTATCTGTTGAAAAAGACAGAAGTGCCTGTAATTATTGTGGAGTGCGGCTTTTTGAGTAATCCGGATGAGGCGGAGAAACTGTCTTCGGAAAACTATCAGGATCAGGTCGCAGAAGCGGTGACAAAAGGGATTTTAAACTACTTTGGAAAAGGGGAAAATTAGTTTTTTTTTAGAACGGATAGTGTTATAATAAATTTCATGAAAACAAAAATAGAAAAAATAGACCAAAACAAAATAAACGAAACCATTCTGAATGAGGCTGGAGAGATTCTAAAAGAAGGAGGTCTGGTCGCGTTTCCGACAGAGACGGTTTATGGATTGGGTGCAAATGCCCTGGATCCGAAGGCTTCGGAAAAGACTTATGCGGCAAAAGGAAGACCTTCCGACAATCCTCTGATCGTGCATATTGCGGAGTATGGGGCACTGGAGAAGATCGTAAAAGAAATTCCGCCAAAGACAGAGACGCTGGCAAATGCGTTCTGGCCGGGACCGTTGACGATGATTTTTGAAAAGAGTGAGATTGTACCATATGAGACCACCGGAGGACTGGAGACGGTGGCAGTGCGGATGCCGTCCAATTTGATTGCTATGGAACTGATCCGTGCCGGAGGTGGATATATCTCAGCACCAAGTGCGAATACATCGGGAAGACCAAGTCCGACGAAGGCGGAGCATGTAGCCGATGATCTGAATGGAAAGATTGAGATGATCCTGGACGGAGGCAGTGTGGAGATCGGTCTGGAATCGACGATCGTAGATATGACCGTAGAACCACCGATGATCCTGCGACCGGGAGCTATTACGAAAGAGATGTTGGAACAGGAGATCGGCGAGGTAGATGTGGATCGTACGATCCTCAGCGCAGACAGCCATCAGGCACCGAAAGCTCCGGGAATGAAATACCGTCACTATGCGCCGAAAGCAGACCTGATCATTGTAGAGGGGGAACCGGAAGAAGAGACGAAGGCAATCCGGCAACTGGTCTATGAACAGGTGAGAAAGGGAGAAAAAACAGGCGTGATCGCGACGACTGAATCTGCGGAAGCATACCACTATGGTCTGGTAAAGGTGATCGGATCCAGAAATAACGAAAAATCTATCGCAAGAAATCTGTATGCGGTGTTGCGGGAATTTGACGAGGAAGAGATTTCTCTGATATACAGTGAGTCCGTGGCGGCAGAAGGAATCGGAAGTGCGATCATGAACCGTCTGGAAAAAGCAGCCGGTCACAAACGTCTGTCGGCAAAAGAGATTTTGAAGCAGCAGACCTTTCATCAGATTCTGTTCGTAAGCGGGGAAGATGTGTGTTGCGGACCGATGGCGGCTGAGATCTTAAGACATCAGGATCTGGAGCGGGAATACGACATTTGTTCCAGAGGGTTGGTTGTATTGTTCCCGGAACCGGTGAACCAGAAAGCGGAAGCGGTCATGGTGGCGCACAAGCACAGTATGGCGGAATATAAGGCTCAGTTATTCGACCCGGAAGAAGTGGAGGAGGATACACTGATCCTGACCATGGACGAGTCGCAGAAGAAGAAGCTGCAAAGCGTACATGGAATCTGGCAGAATCTGTATACTCTGGGAGAATTTATCGGCCGCGAGGAAGAATCTTATGATCAGCCGGTGGGACAACCTTTGGTAGAATATGGAAAATGTTATGATAAAATTTTTGAAGCAATTCAAAAGTTGACTGTAAAACTGAATGAGATGGATAAGAATTGAGATCACAGATACATTTCTGAAAGATAAAATGGTTCTGCTAAGAAGAGAAAGTCAAGAAGGAAGAACAGGAGGAAGGCCGGATGGCGAATAAACGGGAGGATTATATTTCTTGGGATGAATATTTTATGGGTGTTGCAAAACTGTCAGGTCTTCGGTCGAAAGATCCGAATACACAGGTAGGATGTTGCATTGTCAGTCAGGATAATAAGATCCTTTCCATGGGCTATAACGGACTGCCAAGTGGATGTTCAGATGATGAATTTCCATGGCAGAGAGAGGGCGAAGATCCGCTCAACACCAAATACGTTTACACGGTACACAGTGAGTTGAATGCGATTTTAAATTATCGGGGAGGTTCGCTGGAAGGCGCAAAATTATATGTATCACTGTTCCCTTGCAATGAATGTGCCAAGGCAATCATCCAAAGCGGGATCAAAGAAGTGATCTATGACAGCAATAAATACGACGGAACGACTTCGGTACAGGCGTCCATGCGGATGTTTGATGCAGCCGGGGTACGGTATCATGCGTACCATCGGACAGAACGAACCGTGATGATTGAACTGTAAAACTGTAAACAGGTGATTCGTGTATGCGCATGCGCCATAAAAGACGAACCCGGGTATGAGACTGCCGAAATTTTGAAAAAATGATTCTGGGAAATATCAGACATACCTGCAAGGTTTCAGGAATATAATGCAGTAATCAAAGGGAATGGCAAAGGAAAGAAGACCATGAAAAAAAGGATGCTGCAGTGGGTTGTGAATTTTACAGTGCGCGCAATCGTAGGTTCCGGCGTGATTTTTCTGATCAATGGATGTCTGCCATCTTCCGGGGAGGGAATGATGGTAGGCATAAATTTTCTTACGGTTTTGACATCCGGATTCCTTGGTATTCCTGGGGTTTGCGTACTTTATGGGATTCGTTTCCTGGATTTTTTGTGAGAGTTTCACGAAAAACGGCAAATTAAAAAATGACTATGGACAAATGATAAGAGCTTGTTTATAATACGTTTCACAAGATTCTATTATTTCTTTTTTACTCCGGTGACGGAGTTCAGGCTGCGTTTCAGCAGCAAGATTCAATGATTTTACAACAGAATAGAGAGGCTTTGGAAAGGCAGGATGCATTGAAAAGAAAATTACTGGCGATTTGCGACAGTGAGTCTGTTTATGCAAAAAATCTGATGGAGTGTTTTTCACAGTCGGAGGATATGGGCTACCGGGTTCGTGTTTTTTCGGATGCGGGACAATTGTTCCAGTATGGGAAGCAGCATACGATTGATCTTTTACTGATGGGGGATCAGTACCCGGAAGAGATGAGAGGGAAGATTCCGGCGAAACAAAGGATTCTTCTTACGAGAGTTGAGGAATCGGCAGAGAGCAGATTGGAGAAAGTATCTGCAAGCGGATCCGTGACAGGGAAAAAAGAGGCAGAGAAAAGATCAGAGGGAGTATCCGGAAAAAGAAGCGAGGTGTCGGAGAAACTGCCGACGTCAGAACGATGGGTCTATAAGTATCAGGCGGCGTCCAAGATTTTACAGGAAATACTCGTGATGATACGGGAACCTCAGAAGCAAAAGAATGAGAGGAAACTTACGCAGACTCAGGCGGAGGGGCTGATTGGAGTGTATTCTCCGGTTCACCGGATCGGAAAGACCGGATTTGCCTTGAAGTTGGGAGAACAACTGGGGGAAGAGCAACCGGTACTGTACCTGAATCTGGAAGAATATGCGGGTGTGGATCATTATCTTCCCATGAAGGAGGATGGAAATCTAAGTGATCTTCTGTATTATGCCAGACAGGAAGATGCGTTGTTCGGACTTCGGATCGGGAAGCTGGTGGCGCAAAGAGGAAGCCTGGATTATATCTGTCCCATGCCGGTGACGCGAGACTTACGGAAGGTAAGAGCTGAAGAATGGCTGGAATTGCTGGAGAAGATCAGACACCATACCATTTACCAGACGGTAATCCTGGATCTGGGCGACAGTATTCAGGGACTGTTCGAGATTTTAAGGCATTGTGACCGGATTTATTCCCCGGTGACAAACGAAGCGGGAGCCAGGGAAAAGATGGCACAGTATGTAGACAATGTGAAGCGGCTTGGGTACGAAGAGATTCTGGAACATACGATTCAGGAGGTATGGGAGAAGGAATACAGATAGAAGGTAAAGTGGAGAAAATAAATGCGAGATGAGATGAGAAAAAGAGAAAAGCTGTCAGAGGAAGAGTTAGAGAGGCGGTTTTATGACCGGATCTTAAGAGAGGCAGATCTGAGCAGAGAGATGGAAGATGAGGAGCTACAGGAACTGATCCACAGTGTGCTTCTGAAAGGAAATCCGGAAGAGTTCTTGCCATTGGAAGAAAAGATCCGGTTAAGCAGAGAGTTGTTTAATGCGTTTCGAAAACTGGATCTTTTACAGGAACTTCTGGAGGATGAAGATATCACAGAGATTATGATCAATGGAACCCATGGGATTTTTGTAGAAAAGGAAGGCAGGATTTACCCCTCAGAGCGACGCTTTGTATCGAAAAGCAAGTTGGAGGATGTGATCCAGCAGATGGTTTCAACTGCCAACCGCTACGTTAATGAGTCTTCACCGATTGCAGATGCAAGGTTGGCGGATGGTTCCCGTGTCAATGTGGTAATGGCACCTACGGCGCTGGATGGACCGGTTGTGACGATCCGAAAGTTTCCGAAAGAAAGAATTACGATGGAGAAACTTCTTGAGCTGGGAAGTTTGGATAAAGAAACGGCAGAGTTTCTTAAAAAGCTGGTGATTGGCAAATACAATATTTTTATCAGCGGTGGAACCGGAGCTGGAAAGACCACATTTTTAAATGCGCTTTCTCAGTTTATTCCCGGGGATGAAAGAATCATCAGCATCGAGGATAATGCGGAACTGCAGTTGCAGGGAATCCCCAATCTGGTAAGACTGGAAGCGAGAGGCCCTAATCTGGAAGGAAAAGGAGAGATTACCATACGGGATCTGATTCGTACCGCGCTTCGTATGAGACCGGATCGGCTGATCGTGGGAGAGGTCAGAGGGAAAGAGGCTGTGGATTTGTTACAGGCTTTTATATGGACTATATTATAATTATATATATGACGTTTATAAAGATTAGAATGGATACTTAGGAGAGGAGAAGAAATACATCATGAACATTAAGTATAGATTATTGTGTAAGAGGTTAAGGCAAGAACGAAAGAGAGTAGGTGTCATTCAATACTATAATGTACTGTTCATAATGGAGTTAATGACAGATAAGGATATATGGTGTATGGAACAGTTAAGCAATGGAATAAAAAGGATGTATATGAAAGACATACGTGAGTGGTGTAGATTGCATTCTATAGAATACCAAACGGTATTTGTTTATAGAAAGGAATACTCTTTAGTGGCAAATATATGGAATGCATATTCGTATCTTCGCTGGAGAGTGGAAAATGTTTGGGGGCAAAGATAAGTAAGAGGGAGCCCTGAAATAGGGCATCCTTCTTGTGTTCAGAAAATGCATGTGATAAATGATATATCAAGTTATTTTTTTGGAGGATTTCCCTTGAATATTACTTGAAAAATTAATCAGTTTTGCTACTACTAGTCATTGAATATTAAAGTTTTGTTGATGCTGGCGATATTATTTTCTACTAGGAGATTAAGTATCCTGTCTATGTCTAGCGAGTTGTCGTTTATCAGATGAACAAGAGTAGTGTATACATCCTGTGTAGCAGGGATACTAATATTCAGTGTTCTTAATGTGGATTCCAGAACAACAGGGTTATTTAAAATTGAAAGCACTGCATGTAAGTAATTAAGTTTAATCACTCTATTATTTAATCGTGGCTTTTTTATTTCTGAGCCAAGAGCAGAAAGAACACCAGCTATATCACGACCTTGTTGTATGACACAAGCAGTACCTTCATCTATTAATTTTTTTGTTCCTGTTTGAATTTCTTCTACGACCTCTCCGATTGCGGGACAGAAAATAGGCTTTTTTTGCCTTCTGGCATGTTCAACGTTATGCATGGTTCCACCTTTTTCGTCACATTCATAGATCACAATAACTTTTGATAAACCTACAATCAGGCGATTTCTATTTACAAATCTAAATTTATCAGGTTTAGTTCCTACGGCATATTCTGACATTAAAATACCACCAGTTTCCAGAATTCTTTCTGCCAGAGCTGTATTCTCTTTTGGATAAATTGTATCAAGTCCATGGGCTAAAACAGCAACAGTCTTACCATTAGCAGAAATACAAGCTTGATGTGATAATTTATCTACGCCACAAGCGAGACCTGAAATGATTGAGCAGTCTTCATGCACCCATTGAGGAACTAAATAGTTTACAGCATTATATGAAAGTCTTGTGGGTTTTCGAGTTCCAACACAAGCAATTGTTTTTAAAGATATATCAGAGAATTCAGCTCCTTTATAATATATGATAGCTGGAGGATTACTTATTAAAGCCAACTCTTTTGGATATGATGAAGCAGTGAAGTAAGTTGTTTTAATTCCAAGCTCTTTATTACGAGTAAGAATATAATCTGCCTTAGATAAAGCTAAATCAACTGCTGATGAATCTGAAAATATGTCATGGAGCGGCATCAAGTCCAGATTCTTTTCAAATATACTTTGATTTTTATTTTCAAACATATCCACGATATCATAAGAGTGTTCTCTTAAAAGCGATATTAAATTATTATTTTTAAGCCCAAGTTCGGATAAGGCAATAATATATCTTGTCACAAGTGATTCCTCTATTCATTATGAATTGAAAATATCATATAAATCAGATACTTCCTGTTTTGCATTATCATTTACTCTAAAATCAACTAAAGTAGAGCTTTCTGTTAGTTGGTAAGAGTAATCCTTTTTATATACAGAGCCGGTAATAGTATATTCTTTTTTTTGAAATGGTTTTTTGAATACGCCCATAGAAATAAAAATAATTTTGTTTGCTCCTAGAGATTCTAATAAACATCTGACGGAGTTAAAGGTATTTCCATGTGTCATATAGTCATCAAATATGCATACATTAAATCGGCCCTCGTCTCTTAATTTATCAATCTTTTTTTTGTAATCAGGATTAATACAAAGAGTAGCAAATTCGTCATTTCCACCTAACGATGCACGTTGTTGAGAAGTTCGATTGATGTGTGCCTGTTTTTTGGTGGTATGTCGAATTAACAAATTAGTCTCTCTCCTTGGCACTGTTGCAGCATAATTTTTAGGAAGACGTTTTCCTTTTAAACACCTGATTGAAGTCATAAAAGAATATAAATCTTCGTTAACTTCGCAATTAGAGGATGGAACCATACCGAATAATTCAATGTCATCAAATTCTGTGGAATTTGTCATGCCTGCTAAGAAGTGATATAAAAGAATTTTATAGTAATTTCTGCTTTTTCCTTCTTTCAGTAATTCTTGAAAATGCTGCATCATTTCTTTTTCTTCAGGTGTTTTAGCATAGTAACCATACCTTGCGTCCATAAGAGAATAGCAAGTTGTTTTATCATCTATAGTGAGTTTGGAGTACCATACATTTTGATTATTCAGCGTAAGAATAAATTTATATAATTGTTTTACAGTATCTACATGTACACCGTATTTTTGTGGTTTATCTTCTAGCGGTAACCAAGTCGGAACAATATAGAGTGAACGTGTATTAACTGCTAGTTGAAAATCCGTATTTTTTCCGCCAATAAATACAAAATAATTATTTCTATTTTTGTTTGACGATACAAAATCTTTTAAAGTACTTCTATCACGAAAGTGGAAATTACTATATCCATGTTCACGAAATGCTTTTTCATATTTAGTTAAAACATCAGTTTTTCTGCTGTAGAAGTAGATGGTATTATCTGTATTTTCTGAAAGCTGTTTGAACTTTTCCTTAAATTTGTCACGTTTTTTCCTCATGCGCTCAAGATTAAAATTGGATAAATCCAGTTCTTGATAATCTGTAGGATCAAGATTTGACTTCAATAAATCCAGATTACAAAAAATTAGTTTTTTCATTGGTTACCTCCTCTTATTTTTGGAAGATGAAAATACTATATGGTATAAAATATTTGGTTTGTTTTTATATCTTCTATATTATCAGTATCTAAAGAAAACTTCAATTGGATTATATGTATACGGTACTCATGGGTTACAGTATACATATATTTATTATCTTTTATTAGAGATATTCATTGGCTTGCCAGAGTATTGTAATCTAAGGAGTTTGATATTTAAATAAAATGATAAAGGGTTCGACAGTACTAGAACTATATGATAAAATTGAGAAGGTACAAAGAGAATATGAGCGCTTAGACAGTGGATTGACAGCAATGGAGTACAATATCATATAGTGCTATTTTTTTTGAACAAATACTTCTGTTTCCCTTAGTAAATACTTTCAAGATACATCTCTAATATTTTTGCCGATTTGTAGGTACAATTAAAGTAACTACTATCGGAAAAGAGGTGTATTTACTTGCGTACAGAGGATTATATTGCAGACAATATTGTAGCTTTGTGCAAAAAACGTGATATGAGTAAATATCGGTTGTCACAGCTGACAGGTATATCTCAATCTTCGATTGGAAAGATCATTGCTAAAGAAAGTCTACCAACAATGCTTACTGTGGAAAAAATATGTGATGCACTGGGAGTAACAATGGCTCAGTTTTTTGCAGGGATGGACGTTCCGGTAAATTTATCTGAGTCACAACAAGAGGTCTTAAAGATTTGGGATGGTCTTGATGAAAAAGAACAAGCGGTAGTAATGGCTATGCTCCGAGGACTTCAGAAATAAAGGAAACAGTTGTAACGAAAATGTTGACTGTTTCTTTTTTTATGGGTAGGTGGAGAATATGTTGATTGAAAAGAGATTTTTTGATAGTGCAAAAAGTGAAGATGAAGAAATAAAAAGAGAACTGGAAGCTGAAAAAGCAAAAATGACAGAAGAAGAAAAATTGGAAGAAAAAAAACAGCGTGAAGTAGAGGTGAAGGAAATCATTCGTAAAGCGGAAGAACAGATGAAGAAACATAAGAAGATTCCTGATTCTAAGAAAATTGTTGAGTTTACGTTTTTACAAAAGGCGGCATTGGAGATTGCAGAACATATGAGTATGAATATAAAAACTGAGCGCAAAGAGGATGATTTATGGGGGACTATTGAATTTGCCTTTGAAAATATGTGGTTTTTGGATACCACACCACCTGAATGGGTTGATACATGGAATACCCTATTGAAAGAAGCACATAGTGTATACATTGAAATAAAGAATAATATGATTGTGTATCAATATTCTTATGATTTATCCAAAGAAGTGATAATCTGAAAAAAAAGATTTTATTTGCATATAGGTCAAAGAACGATTGAAAAGTTGCTGCTTTGAACATTTGCAGTAATCGTTTATTCGTCCCGTGGAATAAATGATTGCTTTTATTCGTCCCCTCGAATATAATATAACTAATGTCTATAAGCGGAAAACGAGGAAGGAGATAATTCGATGGAATATATGACAGCAAGTCAAGCAGCCAAAAAGTGGAATATATCACAAAGACGTGTTCAAATACTGTGCTCAGAAGATCGGATTCCTGGCGCATTCAAACTTGGAGAAAATTGGGCAATACCATCTGAAATGGAGAAGCCCGAAGATAAAAGAAAAAAGGCGGTTGATAAAAATGAATCAGTATAATGCCATAGACCTTTTCTGTGGAGCTGGTGGTCTTTCATATGGTTTTGAATGCGCTGGCTTTAATATATTGCTGGGAATTGATAATGACCAGAAGGCGCTTGAAGTATTTGAGAGAAACCATAAGGGTGCTAAAAGTATTTGCGGAGATATTACTCAAATAGATTACGAGCAGATAAAGGAAAAAATTGGTGATAAGAGAATTGACATTATTATTGGCGGTCCTCCTTGCCAAGGTATGTCGCTTTCTGGACCGAGAAAGTTTGATGATCCAAGAAACAAGTTGTATCTTTCGTATATTAGATTAGTTGATGAGATAAAACCACGAGCGTTTGTTATTGAAAATGTCCCAGGGCTTGTAAGTTTGTTCAATGGCCAAATAAAGGACAGTATTATCGAGAAATTTACTGCAATGGGTTATAAAGTAAAATATCAGATTCTTTGTGCGTCTGATTATGGTGTTCCTCAGAATAGAAAGAGAGTTGTTTTTGTTGGAACTCGAGAAGATGTAGAATTTGAGTATCCCGAAAAGATTTCAGAACAGGTAACTTGCAAAATGGCACTCTCTGACTTGCCACCTTTGGAGGATGAACTTGGTGAGGATATTTCTGATTACGCAACTGAGCCAACGAATTCCTATCAGAAACTGATGCGTGAAAGATCAAAAAAGGTACATAATCATGTTGCGGCGGCACATTCTGAAAAGGTAAAAAAGATTATTTCTCTTGTTCCTGATGGCTGCAATTATAAGAGCCTTCCTGAAGAGTATCGTGAATCTCGTAACTTTCATGTGGCATGGACGCGATTTGCTAGCAACAAACCGGCACCAACAATTGACACAGGACATAGACACCACTTCCATTATCAATATAATCGTGTGCCAACGGTACGTGAATGTGCAAGATTGCAGTCTTTTCCAGATGATTTCATTTTTTTAGGAAATAAGACGCAGCAATTCCGTCAGGTAGGTAATGCTGTACCGCCACTTATGGCCCAAGCAATTGCGAAGCAGGTAATGGCTATGTTGGAGGAGAAAAACTAATGAGCGTATATCAAATTCCTGAAGAATATTTCTTCAGAATACATCACTGTAGACCTCGTTTTAAGGGGAATGTTGAAAATGTATTGATTTATATAGCTACTGAGATCACAAGAATTGGTGATGCACCCAAGGATGAGTTTAACAATTCTTTGAACAATGCAATTAAGTGTTTTCCAGGAAATTCTACCCTTGCCTTAAAAACGGTTAATAACTGGAGAACAGAGATTTCATCTTTATTTGGATTATTTTACGAGGATGAAAATCACTATAATCATGCAATGCTAAGGGCAAAAGAATTAGCTGAGCATAATGACTTAGTTGAGTTTTTTAAGTTGTTCTTATATTACTTTCAGTATCCTGGTGCTCACATCAAATCTAGAGATGTTTTAGAGCAGATTGAAGCAGGCATTCATTTTAAACCCACTCAATATATACTGAAATTACTCAAGACTGCCGAGGAGAACACTGGAAAACGATGTGGAATCACGAAAGAGGAGGCTTGCTACTGTATCTTCAATGATCTCCGATGCACAAGAGATAATGAAGATGTTGTTATCACTTGGCAACGAATTCAAAGAAACCGAGATTTGGAAATAGAATATGTTGCGGATGGTGACGTTACGAGGTATGCCGGTGATATTTTGGACTATATGCAACATGCAAATTTATTAGTTTCCTATAATAACAAGGAATTCTTCATAAATCACAGCGAAAACGAAGCGATTCTAAAATATATCAATTCAACAGAATGGTTTTCTGAATATGATACTATGATTGCCAATAGGTCTGGCACGATTCAGGATGTAAATGATTGTCGATGCGATTGGTTTCGCTATGTAAATCGAGAAGCTGGGGAAACAGATTTTGCAACTGATATCACATCCTTCTTTGCTGTTGAATCTGAAATCCCGACAGAGCCGGAGTCGAAGATGCAGCTGTTCGCAGCATATATGGAGAAGTTGAAGAGTTTAGAATCTTTGAAAACAAAGGATATTGGAGATATTGGAGAAAGTTTGGTTCATGGGCATGAGTGTCAGCGCCTGAAAATTGGAGGACGAGAAGATCTTGTTCACTTGGTTGTTAAAATTCCTACTGAACTGGGTGTTGGGTATGACATTAGTTCAAGAGAACTTGATGACACAATACGAAATATTGAGGTTAAAACAACCATTAGTACAAAGCCAATCGTATTTAATAAAATTCATCTTACTCCGAACGAATGGCAGGCAGCCAAGAGTTATAAAGAAAGATACTTTGTATATCGCCTAATGGTCAGTAAGACAGAAATTAAGCTCTATATCATTCAGAATCCTGTTGAACTGTTTAAACAAGACTTAATTGATATTACGCCACGAGAAGGAATGGAAATTACATTCAGAGAAGCTGCGGGGCATTACGAGGAGTTATTAGCATGGGTGTAAAATTAAAAGTGGCATCATTGTTTTGTGGATGCGGAGGCACTGATGTTGGAATGCAAGGAGATTTTGATTACCTTGGGAACCATTATGCTTCCAATGACATTGAAATTGTATATGCAAACGACTTTGAACAGACAGCGTGCAATATTTTTGAAGAGAATTTTGGGTTAAAGCCTGATAATCGAGATATTCGAACTGTAAAAACTGAGGAGCTCCCTGAATTTGATATTTTAACAGGAGGTTTTCCTTGTCAGTCTTTTTCGATTGTTGCACAGAACCCGAAACGATTAGGTATCAAAGATGAAAAAGGTATGCTTTTCTTTGAAATGTGTAGAATACTTAGAGAGCGTAAACCCAAATGCTTTATTGCAGAAAATGTAAAAGGGCTACTTACAGCTAATAAGAAAGAAGCATTTCCTTTAATTATTAAAGAGTTCGAGGAAAGCGGATATAATGTAACATATCATGTTTTGAAGGCTGTTGAGTATGGTGTTCCACAAAAAAGAGAACGTGTTATCATAGTTGGATTCAAAAAAGAATTGGGAATCAAATTTGATTTTCCCAATCCGGTCATAAAACGGGAAGAAGATTATGTGCCCCTTAAGGAAGTAATTGAAGCAAATGTTGATGAGAAGTACTTCTTTTCGCAAAGGGCTGTTGATGGAATGATGAGAAATAGGGCTACAATGAATAAGGGAAGAGCTCAGAACATCGAGGAACCTTGTAATACGGTTGGTGCACATTTGGCGAAAGTATCGCTTAATAGCACAGATCCAGTATTGATGGAAGGTGGGCGATATCGTCGCTTTACTCCAAGAGAAGTTGCAAGGATACAATCTTTTCCTGATACATTCAAGTTGATTGAAAGTGAAAGTGCTCAGTATAGAGCATTAGGAAATGCGATACCACCAGTAATGTTTTGGTATGTAATGAGAGCTGTAAAGTTAGCTCTTGAACAGTAGCTTAATGATTAGGCAAGGGTAATTTGGACATTTACTCCAAAGGACGATTTAGAATTATCTATGGAATGTAGTGATGGACAAAATTTGACAAAGTAAAATTTCCTTAGAAAATTGAAAGTGAAGGATGTCAACAATTAATCGTTGATGTCCTTTTCTTTATTTGGAGTATTGAAAAAATAAGAAAAATAATTTGAGCGCAATAATTAGTATGAGTAAAAAATGTAAAATTTGAATTATGAGGTATATACGATTTTTCCATTTTTTGTATTTTTTAATTTTGGGCAGGGAACCAAAATTGGCAATTTTGCGGAAGTGTATACACACTTCCTGTCCTTGCTATTTTTTAATCACATAGTGATTTCACAGGGATATAGGGCTGTTTAGCCTATTTTCTCTCCCTGTGTTGTGACCGAAGAAATTCGGGGAACTAAGTATATATTTATGCTGAATGTGAGGAACTGGGGAGCACAATCCTCAGCAAGATTTCAACATCCGGAAAATGCCATATTGCTAAAATAGCGATATGGTATTACCGGGGTGGATCTTGCTCTAATGTGTACAGTAACCTCGGCATAAATAGAAAGAATGGGTTTGGGGAATCCCCAGCAAGATAAAAACCTGATGAAAGAACATTTGTCGGAAAGACAATATTGTTAAACACAGGTGGATCTTGCTCTGGGGTAAGAAAGAAGTATCTTTATATTATCAAAATGATATTTGGAGTTTATGTTGTTGGAAAGTCGTAAGCAGGAAGATAACTTCAAGTTGTTGGTGCAAATATAATGAATAGAAGTGTCCAGTACATTTTTGGTGATGGGTATTTTGGTGGAATCCATTTTTATTTATTTTGAATAATAAAATTTTGAATCTGCAGCCGATTCTGCCTGCCGGACAATGTTTTTAGATATCTGTAAACGTCACGGACTGGAACTTGATGAAGAACCATCGTATGATGGAAGAAAGTATTTGGAAACACGATAGAAGCAAACGCTGTACTTATCGTCTTGTCTGGCAGGGAAGATTATTAGGCATTAACCAGAGAGATATCGGCAGAGAAAACAGAAGTGATAGACAATGATATTTGTTAGATATGCTTCTTGTCGTTGGCTGTATCATATTAAAACGCTTTTTACGTTAAAAAAGTGCTGTGATCACAAGGCTTTTTGCAAGCAAAAATGAAAAGGCTATATATAGGTAGCCTGTGAAACTGGAAGTGCCCATTTTGGGCCTGATTTAAAGAATAATGTTCTGACAGAGACCAATGGAATGACTCTCTGCTGGGGCTCCAAAAGAAAGGAAAAATGATTATGGAAAAAATGATGAATACAAAAACAGAGGGTAACACATTTACAAAGAAAATCGGGCAGACAGTCTATGTTGTCCGTTATCATTTCAATGAAAATGCAAAGGAAACAATGCAGGAGAAGATTAACCGGATGCTGGTTACAGAAGCAAGTCGACAGGCAGTATATTAAAATTAGGTGGATGTAATTGAAGAAAAAATATGATATCATGTGAGTAACAAATCGGTATTTATAAAGGAGAATATTGATGAAACTATTTTTATGTTCGCACTTTTCAAGTGTAGGAAGTCTGATAAAAGAAGAAATTGAAAATAAGAAAGTCGCATTTATTCCAACAGCTTCGTTGTGTGAAGGCTACACCGGTTATGTCGGCTCGGCTCGAAAATTATTCAAAAAGTTGGGAGCAATCGTAACTGAAATTGATATTTCAACGGAGGCTTATTCAACGATACAGTCTGTTTTTGAAGATGCAGATGTGATATATTTTACCGGCGGAAATTCTTTCTTTCTTATGGACCAACTCCGTAAAACAAGAACTGATGGGTTGCTGAAAAAGGAATTGGTAAATGGAAAATTGATGATCGGCGAGTCGGCAGGCGCAATTATATGCGCTCCAAGCATCCAATATATCGAGCAAATGGATGAAAAGCCGGAGGACTACTCACAAGAAGATGATGCAGGGCTTGATTTGATTGATTTCTATGTTCTTCCGCATTATCTTACAGCACCATTTAAGAAAGTTACCGAGAAAATAATGACTGAGTTTTCGGATTTGAATCTATGCCCTATTAACAACCATCAGGGAATTGTAATTGATGGTGAAGGTTCAAAGGTTATTTGCAAAGACTAATTTGAAAAATCCTTTTTTTGAAACTGGAAAATCGGAAGCTGAGGAGATAGACTATTGAGAACATATGAGAATAAAGACGAGCTTAAAAACGAGATAAATAAAAGCTTTGCAAAGTATATTTCAGAATTTAATGATATTCCGGAGCATTTAAAAGATAAGAGAATTGATGAGGTCGATCGAACTCCGGCAGAAAATCTTGCTTATCAGGTTGGCTGGACAACTCTTGTTATTAAATGGGAATCAGACGAAAGAAAGGGTATTCCTGTCAAAACTCCTTCGGATAATTTTAAGTGGAATCAGCTTGGCGAATTATATCAATGGTTCACAGATACATATGCTCAGCTGTCACTGCAAGAATTGAAAGACAGATTGAATGAGAATATCAACTCTATTTATGCAATGATTGATTCTCTGAGTGATGAAGAATTATTTAAACCACATATGAGAAAATGGGCTGACGAAGCAACTAAAACAGCTGTCTGGGAAGTATACAAATTCATACATGTTAATACAGTTGCTCCGTTCGGAACCTTTAGAACCAAGATTAGAAAATGGAAAAAGATTGCACTATAACTTCCAGTTTGTAGAATTCAAAAATTTAATATGAAATGTGAGATAGAGCGTATGGAAATAATCTATACGTTCTATTTTTTTGCCTTTTTTGAAAAAGTGATTAAAAAACTATTGACATTTTGTTACTGGTAGAAGCAGATGGTTATAAAAAGCTTTTGGTAACTATGAGTGCAAAAACAGATAGCTGCGAAAATTTATTATGAGCTAATAGCAAAATTTGATATTTTGTGATATTGAGGGTATGGGGAATCGTAATCTCCATTAAGTACGTCAGAGAATCATAATCCAGAAATGGGATTTTGAGTTACTCTAGGCGATACTTGCTTTAGAAAATGATTAGCCATAATGAGTTGGGACGTGGGAAGAGGAAGTGTAAAAAAAAGAGAGAGCCATAAGTAACTCTCTCTGTGATAAAATCAAAAAGTTATAGTATCAGTGGTTCGGTAAGATTACAAAAATCCTTAACAGGAATATTTTCTTTAAGTGGTAAAGCTGTCTCTAAAAAGGTTTCGTCTGCAAATCTTTCGAGTTCAGAATCAAAATGTATAATTGAAGCATTTGTATTTAATTGATATGGCGGAATTGTAACAAAATAATCATAATCTTCGTAAGAAGGAGTGGCGCAAGAAACTTTGATTTTTCCGCCTAATTTCAATTTTGCAAATTCTCCATAAATGGCAGTTAAGGCTTTTTTTCTTTCTTCATCAGAAGTAATTCTATCTACATATCTAATATACCAATAATCTATATTTCCCTCTTTTAATTCAATTAAATAATCGTATGATCTGGGTGTTCCGGATTTTATTGTCCATTCAACTTTATGCAGACTTGTCATCATGGAAAGTCCACGCATTAAGGTAGAAAAAAATTTTTCATGCACCTGAACAGTAGAGAGATCCAGAGAAAATCCATTGTCTGCAATTATCTTTTTCCGTTCCCGTATTTTCTTAGAAGAATATCCCGTTGCATCATATAATTCTTGGATAAGTTCTGGATCATCAATGGCTTTTGCAATTTTATCAATAGTGCTTTTATATGGTCTTCCAGATCGGGCACCGTTGAGCATTCGTGAAATGGTTGCATTATTTAAGCCTGTTTGTTCAGATAATTCTTTTTGTGTTTTTTTCTGTAAAATGATTTGAAGTATATTGATGAATCTTTCCTGATCGTAAACGCTGTCAGGATTTATTAGTGTGCCTGAATTTGATATAAATTCGTTCATTCAAATCTCCTCTTGACTTCTTTGACTTTGTATAAATTGACTTCTTGTATTTTATCTTATCAATTATATCCCTAAAAATCAATTTAAAACATAAAGAAATCAAAAAATGCTTTATTGATATTCTTTTAAAAGTCAAAGAAGTCAAAAACGTAATTGACATTTTGATATCTTTGCGTATAATGTAAATCAAGAAGTCAAAGAAGTCAAATAAATCGAAAAGAAAGGAAGGAGGGCTGTGGATTGAAATATAGGGTTGTTTCGGTTTTGAAAGATAATAGACCACGTTTTTTGATTATTTCTGATATTGAAGAAATTGAAATCCTTCCATCAAAGTATTTGAAGCATCTGGATCAGATTAATGCTTCTCCGAATACTGTAAAATCCGCAGCCTTCGCACTTTCATATTATTACAATTATCTGCAGGAGCAAACGATAGGATTGGATGAGATTACATTGCTATCCTATTCAGAGCAGAATAAACATTTTATTGATTTCTTGTATTGGGTTAAGAGTGGAAAGCATACTGAGCATAATACACAGACGAGCAATAAGACCTGCAATATGTATCTTGGTGCAGTCTTCAGATACTACCAGTTTTTGGCACTGGAAGATGTTTTGCCAATGCTTAAAGTCTTACGAGTAAAAAAAGTATCGTATTTTGACAGTATGGGAGTAAATCATCAAAATGCAGTGAATTCGTTTAAAGGTTTCTTCAAAGAAGAAGAACCTAATCTGGAAGAAATAACATCCGAAGAAATACAGGAGCTGATAAATGCCTGTTCGAATGATAGAGATCGATTGCTGATAGCAATGATGGCAGAAACCGGTCTTAGATTAGGGGAAATTCTGGGAATCCATTATACCGAAGATATTGATTTTGAAAGAAGAACGGTTCGGGTAAGGTATCGTGAATCCAATACCAACTTGGCAAGAGCAAAAAATGCAGAATATAGAATGGCTTTGTTAAGTAATACAACTTTTGAGTTCTTGGTTAAGTACATTTCTGATAACCGAAAAAGTCTGATGAACTCGGAGTATTTATTTACAAAATTGACTGGAAAAAACAAAGGAGAGCCATTAGATGCGGATTCTGTGTATAGCATGTTGAAAAGGCTATCCCAAAAAACGGATATCAATTCCCATCCGCATCAGCTCCGACACTATTTTGCGGAGGAAAGAAGAAAAGAAGGATGGGATTTGAATGACATTCGTTTTGCCCTGGGGCATAAGAAAGTTGAAACTACCATTAAATACTTGGGTGAAAATAATGAACGATTGATAGAAGCGACAGATCAATACTACTCAAATAATGAAGATTTATACCAAATTGCAGATTTTCTGTAAAAGGAAGGAGGGATTACCTTGGCAGTATTAAAAATTGTTCCGAAGTTATATCAGGAAAAAATATCCGAGAAATTAAAGGAAGAAATATCTTTAGTTACGAATGGAGAAGCAAAATACTATAACCGGTTATACAAATTTTTCCAGTATACAGATATACAGTGTACTGCAGATATTAACTATGAAACGAGAAAAATGTATATGGATTCTCTTGAAAAAGAGGATATTTCAGAAAAATATAAAGCGGAATTACTGAGCTTATTTGATCGTTTAAAAATAGAAAATATGCCGGATGTCTATTCACAAGGAAATCCCTTTTCTGTAGAACAGGAGTTTTTTAAGCAAGACAAATTGTTTTTGCTGTATGTCCCCAATAAGAAGAAAGCACAATCTTTTCGTCAGGTGGTCGATAAGAATGATTTGTTATGGGACTTAACGAGGATACATTCATCACAGTTGGTGCGACAGACAAAAATATTGCTGTGTGAAATTCTGAATATGGATAAGGTACAAAGACATCGAAGATATTTTTTAGAACCATTAAAAGCACTTATACGGTTTTGCGATAAGTACGGAATAGATGATATTGAAGAAATGGAACAGGCAGATGAAAACAGATTTTATCTGTATTTAAACAAAGAGTCGGAAATTATAAAAAAACAGGCTTCTAAGATTGTTGAGTTTGCGAGAAGAACGTTATTTCTAACAGATTCAGAGACAAATTGGCAAGCGTGTATCTGGTATATGGATAGGTTTCAGTTTGATAAATCGAGAATCAATGCCAGTTCACCTGTTAAAAGCCTTTCATTTATTAATATTTACGAAAAAGAAAATCGTTGGTATTTACAATTATACGCAAAATATTTGGTCGGGATATCGGATCTGTCTTTATCAAATATCCGAAATACAATAAGTTTTATTTCACAATTTTTAAAATATCTGGATGGACAGAGTAAGAAAGTAACTGAACTGGAGATGCAAGATATAGCGGATTATGTGTCTGTTTTGGATGAGTCCGATATTAAGTATTCCACTTTTAACCGATATATCACACATATGCATACATTTCTACAGTTTTTGAAAATGAAAAATATTGAAGTGTTGAAGTTTTATCCGGAACGATTTTTAAAAAAAGGTTTTTCGGAACACAATGAAAGAAGTGTTCCAGAAAAAACAATTGCTCATCTAATTAAGGAGCTGCCGGCATTCCCAGAGCATTTACAGTTGATGTATTTGATTTTGTTTTGCACAGGAATTAGGAAAAGCGAGGTTTGCACAATAAAATCGGGAGCCTTTTATTCACAAGGCAATGAGAATTGGATGCGCATATATCAAAGCAAAATGCGGAGAGAAAAAGTCATTCCTGTTCCCAGTTTATTGGTTGGACTGGTGAATGATTATGAAAAAAAGTACGGAATAAAAAATGGGGAGTATTTATTCAAAAATAAAAAGGGTGGTGCATTTAATGGACAGACATTTTCAAATCAGATGATTCGGGAGTGTAAGGTTCGTGGGATTGCCTGCGGAGATTATATCTTTAGAGCACACGATTACAGACATAACCTTGCAACTTCAATGTACGGAAATGGGGTTTCTATACAAGGGGTACGAGATTATCTAGGACATTCAAGTGAGAATATGACAAAACAGTACATTGATTTCATGCCGGAACGTATTGTATCGGCTGAAGATAAATATTTCTCTAAAAATCAGTCATTTAAATTGAAAGGAGCAGAAGATGATGAAAGGTAATATTAATTTGATTTCGTATGACTGTTATCAACAAGCTACAGAAAAACAGTTGGCAGGACTGAAATGGAAGGAAAACAGGGTGTACTACATATCAGAGATTCATAATGAAAAGATGCAGGATGAGATTTATGGGTATATCGATGATAGATGTAGACGTTTGTCATTATCAACAGTAGTAAATGATATTTACAGATTTGATCTGTTGAAAGAATTTCTGAATGAGAAGTGTACAAGTTGTAGCAGCATCACTGATAAAAAATGGGAAGAACTGGAGAGAAGTTATAAAGCATTTTTATATAAAAAAGGATTGGCGCTGTATGTTAGAAGAAATAGACCGGATAGGCGGAATGTTGAGCAACAAAGTAGCGCTCAGATTTCTTTTCTGAAAATGTATTATGAGTATGTTGTGAAGTGTAAAACAGCAGATATTCCAGAAAATGAAAAAGATGTATGGGATATGAGAAAGTTGGATATTGTGCCAAGGAGTAATCCGATTCGTGGAAGATATAGATTAGATTTTCGTGAGATCAGGCAGAAAGAATTTAAAGAGATAATAAAGAAAATATTGTATAGCCACTGCCAGACAAAAGCAATGGGTAGTATAAAAGGTGAATTGCGTGGATTCCGTCGGTTTGCTAGTTTCGTGTATGATCGATTCCCAGAAGTAAAGCACTTTGCAGAAATTAGCAGGGATATGATAGAAGATTATCTGGTTTATATAAAAACGGATACCGGTCTTACATCAGTCAGTTACACGACAGAGCTGTCGGTTTTGGATAATCTGTTGGATGAAATAGGGCGTGAACTGGAAATAGGAAATATATGCAACCTTTTTCTGTCCAGTGATTGCAGAGCATATGACAACGCTTTACCAGAAGCGTATTCAGATGCAGAAATCAGAAGATTTAATTGTGCATTAACAAAATTAAAGCCCCAGTTAGGCAGATGTTTAATAATACATCAGATGCTCGGTACAAGAATAGAGGATACGTTGACTTTGCGAAGGGATTGCTTATCTGAGAAATCTGGACATTATTTTATAACTATTATCCAGCAGAAAACAAGGAAATACAAAAGACCAGTTAGCGATCAGCTGGCAGAATTGATTAGAAAAGCAATAGAAGTTTCAGAAAAGGAGCATCCAGATTCAGAATATATTTTTCTGCAAGATAATGGAAAATTGTATACAGATTCAATGCTGAAATATCATGTAAATATCATGATTTATGAAAATGATATCAGGGATGATAATGGAAATTATTTTGAGTTTCGTACACATCGTTTTAGACATACTTTTGGAGTAAAACTAACAGAAATGAAATTAGATGATGATAGCATTGCAAGGCTGTTGGGGCATAAGGATACACGAACCATACCACATTATCGGCGGTTAAGAAACGAAGCATTAGCGGAGGATACAAAGGCTGTACGAGATGAAATGAATGAATTATTAGCACAATACAGGAGGGAAAAGGAAAATGCAGAAACACGATAAAATGGTAGCACTGGCAAAAGAAAAAAGTGCGGAAATGACGGAAACAGCAATAACAGCTATTGAAACAATGTATAGAAAAAATAAAAAAATTTCAGTTGCTGAACTTACAAAACTAACAGGACTTTCTAGAGGTTTTTTCTATAATAATCCGAATGTGAAACAGGTCATGATGGAATTGAAGGAAAAACAACAGGGAATGATATTGCGAAATCCTAAAAGTGATGCTATTGCAAAAGCACAGGAAGCACGGATTAAGAGTTTAGAACAGAAATTATCCGATAGTGTTCCGAAAAACGAATATGAAAGTCTTCAGAAAAAATATGAAGAATTACAGGTGAAATATAGTCAAATAAAAAAGGGAACACTGTTGAAGATGTACGACCAATTATAGGAAGAAAAGGAGAATATTTTATGCAGAACGAAATTTATGATGAGAAAAATGGACTTACTTATATGTTATGTGGTGATTATTATTTGCCAGAATTGGCACTTACAGATATCGAACCAACTTATGGGAAATATGGGATGCTTCGTAAAAGCTATTTACAGGAACACAGAAAGGCAAAATATCAAATATTGTTGTTACAAGGAAAACTTGTCGAGCATTTGAATCAGATTGATGCAGAAGCAAGGGATAGAGAAGAACAATTAGTAAAACAGATGATGGAGAAAGAAGGAATTACAGAGGAATTAAAAAGGCAAGACAACATGGAATGGACAAGGAGGATGAATACCCTTTGTCATGATGCAGAAGAGATGATTTTGACGGAAATGATATACACGAAAGGATAATGAACTGTATTGGATAGCAAGAATTTTGCAGCCCGGATAGCAAAAAAGTGGAAGTCCGGATAGCAAGATTCTTGCTGTCCGGAAAGATAAAAAAGGGAGGGATTAAAAATGTTGGTTAAGTACATAATAAAAGTGTTTTTATATTTAATTCTTGCAGTAATGACATTGATTCACTGGTTATTAAAAATTCCGATGATATTGGGAAATATTTTGCTTTACTTTTTATCAATTATATTTATTCTGACAGGTGTTTTGAGTTATGGATTTGCATTGGAATCTGCAAGAGAATGTGGTCGAATGATAATAATTGGGATGGCATTTGGTGCAATACCAGATTTTGTCCCATTTTTGGGAAAAAGTTTAGAGACATTGGTTGCAAAACTGTTGAGTATGACAAATGAATGAGAAAGTCGATATGAAAGAGGGCTGTGAAAGGCGCTCTTTTCTTTTTGCAACTGTGGAATGGCAAGATAATAACGTTATATACAGTGTATATTAAGTAAAGCTATTGTATTTCTGCATGATGGGAACATAGGGAGTCCATATAAAGGCTTATAATACCGGACATGCAGGTGGTCTCAGTACCGGTCATGCCAACAGTCCCTCAGATATGCTTGCACGACTGGAGACGATGGTACTGATGGGGATGGAGATTCCGCTGGAAGCGATCCAGAGACAAATCGCTTCGGCACTGGAAATTATTGTGCATCTGGGGAGATTGCCGGATAAAAGCAGAAAAGTACTGGAAATTTCAGAAGTGCTGGATTATGCGGACGGACAGATTTTACTGAAAACATTATACCGGTTTCGGGAGGAGGGGAGAGACCATGAAAAGATTCTGGGAAGACTTGTGAAGGAAAATTCCCTTACCCAGTGTGAAAAACTGCTGGTTGCAGGATATTGAACGGAAGGAATTCTGTCTGGCGGGCTTTCAGAGTGTGTTGATATTATGTGTGATTTCCTGGCTGTTTTATGATTCGTTCTGGTTTTTGCTTGGAGCACCGATATTCGGAACGATCTATCTTATGGACTGGCTCAAAAAGAGATGCAAGGAAAAGGAACGAATTTTCTGTCTGCAGTTTCAGGAGTTTATGCGGACTCTGACGGCAGATCTGAGAACCGGTTATTCTCTGGAAAATGCATTGTTGGAGACAGCAAAAGAATTGCGGACATTGTACGGGCCGGAAGATCGGATCCGCAAAGAAATGGAATATATGGTACATCAGTTTGAACTGAATCTGTCAACGGACTGGGTATTGAGAAGTTTTGCGGCGAGAGTGGAACAGGAAGATGTACACAGCTTTGTTTCGGTTTTTCTGACAGCAGGTCACGTAGGAGGGGAACCGATCCGGATACTGGAACAGACTGGTAAGATTTTATATGACAAGTTGGAAGTCTACCGTGAGATACAGACAATCACAGCGGCGAAACAAATGGAGTTTCGGATCATGACGGTGATTCCGTTTGGAATCATTGCTTATATGAGACTGGCTTTCTCTGAGTTCTTTCAGGTATTGTATGGAAATCTTCTGGGAGTTCTTGTTATGAGCGGATGTCTGGCGTGTTATGTGGGAGCCTGGTATCTGGGGAGAAGAATGACGGAGATCGAGGTGTGAGTAAGAATGAAGTTGAGCAGACAACATTGGAAGATTCTGGTAGGGATTGTAGGAATCATTTTGCTGACTGTGGCAGTTTTTCTGGCAGATCAGAGATCGACTGTGCTTCCGGAAAATGAAACGCATTCTAAGGTGCGGAGAAATGATTATGGAAAAGGAAAGAAGAAGGAAGAACTTCAGGTAGAAATACAGGATGAAGACGGCAAAATGATCCAGAAGGAGATCCTGGAGTTCGAATTGCAAGAGAGAGCTTATAGCACGGAAGAGGCAGAAAAGGTTCTGACAGTAGAGGCAGAAGCTCTGGAAACAAAGATTCTGAAACAGAATCCAAGTCCGGATCTTGTCCAAACGGATCTGGATCTCATCACAAAGATTCCGGATACTTCGATTCGTGTAAGCTGGGAAAGCGATGATTATTCCGTGATAGATATGACCGGAAGAGTAAAGGCCGAAGCTCTGCCGGAGGAGGGGAAGATCGTAGAGCTGACCGCGGTGTTGAACTATCAGGATACGCTGATCCGTCACTCCTTTCCGGTACATGTTTATCCGCCGGATCTGTCCAGATCGGAGCAGGCGGAAGCGTTGTTGCAGGAGACTCTGGAAAAAACAGACGAGGAAAAGAAACAGGATCTCTGGGTAGAACTTCCGGACAACATCAATGGAAAGAAACTGATCTGGTCACGGAAAAAGGAAAGAAGATGGATTGCGATTCCGGTGCTTGGAGCAGTCATCATGGGACTTCTGATCCTGGAAAAGAAAGAACAGGAAAAGAAGCGAAAAGAAGAGCGGAAGCGACAGATGATGTTGGATTATCCGGAAATCGTCAATAAACTTACGTTATACACCGGGGCAGGAATGACGGTGAGAACAGCATGGGAGCGGATCGTAGAAGAATATCAGAAACAGAAGAAGGGAGAAGGAAGATATGCATACGAGGAAATGCAGAAAACCTGGTATGAGATGAACAGCGGAGTAGGGGAACGGAGAAGCTATGAGCGATTTATGCAGCGGTGTCAGGTAAAGGTATATCAGCAGTTGGGAATGATGCTTCAGCAGAATCTTCAAAAGGGAAATCAGGGAATGACAGAAATCCTTCGAAGAGAGGCGATGCAGGCGTTTGAAGAGCGAAAGGCTCTGGCGAAGATTCAGGGAGAAGAAGCGGGCACAAAATTGCTGCTTCCAATGTTTCTGATGCTGGCAATCGTGCTGGTTATGGTAATCATTCCGGCATTTCTTTCGCTGCAGATTTGAAGTGCGAAGAAAGTTTCATGACAATTGATAATGGATGTTGATGCAAATATTGAGAAAAAGGAACAGGATTTGAAGACAGGAGGAAAAAATATGTGGTATGGATACAAGATCAAAAACAAGTGCAGAGAACTGGGCAAAAGATTATTGCAGACATTAAAGGACGACAGTGGAGTCGGAGTGGTAGAGGTGATATTGATTCTGGTCGGAATATTAACCCCCTATTATGGGGTGAGTATAAAGTGTATAACGTAAGAATATGTGTATAAATCAAACTCAATATACAGTGAAAGGTGGAAAATGTGTATGAGGTCAAAGGAAAAAATAGCAGAAGAGATTGTGTTGATTAGATATTATAATGTACTGTTTTATTTATTTTTTAAGACAGGGATGGATGATTTTAAGAGACAATGCTTGATAAAGAAAATTGATGACGGGGAGTCCATGAGGATGAAACAAATACAAGACTGGTGTCATTGCCATCAGATTCCATTTAAGACCAAATTTACTTATAGAAAAGATTTTTCTTTCAGGGTTAATTTATGGAATTTGTATTCATATTGTAGGTTTAAGATTGAGCGACAGTAAACTGGATTATGTAGCATAAGAGTGTATAGCGTGTCTGTTGTCTGATTTTTGCCATATATAAGTATAGGATACACAAAGAATAGAAAAGAATGTGTATTCAGTTAGATAAGAAAAAAGAACTGGTTTATATTCGATAAGAACGATATAGACTAGTTCTTTTTTAAGAGATTATTATATACACAGGGAGTAGGTGAATGTCGAGTTACAGCAGACCATCAAAGAATGCATTGATATCTGTATGAAAGATCTTTGCCAGAGCGACTAACTCAGACACTTTGATGTTCATGCGGTTTGTTTCCAGTTTGGCATAAGTGCTTTTGGATATGACAATACCTATGAGATTCAATTTTGCAATGACCTGGTCTTGCGTTAGATTATTTTTGTATCTAAGAGATTGAATATTTTTACCGATATCCATATCTGGTCTGATTTTCTGCATAATACGTTCTCCTTAAAAAATAAAAGTTTCGTTATTTGGAAACATATATATTGATTCTAATGAGTTAAAAATTTATAATGTTTCGTAATAAAGAATTATTTCTGAAAGGGGACAATCTATGACCGAAAGTGAGAAAGAAAAAAAGATTTTCTTGAGTTACTGTGGCAGCAGGGATCAGGAGTTATTGATGGGCAGAAAAAAGATGACATTGGGGGATATGGAGAGATTTTCATTTTTAACAGAATTCTTTGGCTTGGAAAGTTATGGAATAAATCTATGGAAAGAGTTTGGCGATGATGTGGAAGAACCATTGGATGCGCTGATCAAGTTATTAGATGAATGGGAATATGAAAACGATACGTGGATCGATGATGATGGAAGATTAGAAAGATGGCTGGTTGAATTTCAAAAGCATGCGCCAACGAAAGAGAAAAGAGAGAAGCTCCGAAAAATGATTGATTCAAAATATAAAAAAAGAGGATTACCATATCCAACAGAGGCAGACTTCGATTAAGGGGTCTGCTTTTCTTTCGCTATTTTTGAAGGAGGTGATGCAGGTGGAGGTAAGTATCCATGAACTTTTAGCGGCGGCAAGGGAGGCGGTGAAATCGGATTATATCAAAGGCGAAAGCATTTTATGTGAAACCAGATATCATCCGGATACCCATTACATGGTAGAAATAGAGATGTTAAAAACAGATAACACGCTGGGGAAAAAAGGAGCTTATATCCGGAAATTTTTGACGGAAGATGAGTATTCTGCCATGTTACAAAAGCAGGAAGAACATCTCATAAAAATAAAAAGACAGGCCATTGTTCAAAAAGGAACATTGCGATATATCCCTCTCCCGGACAGGCTGGACAGCCGCCGGGAGAGGGATATTTTTTAACCGGCTGGGAAAGAACAGGGAGTGTTCCTCAAGCGGCAGCGGTATGAGAACCCCAGAGTTTCCGCAGGTTTTGGGGCGTGGAAACTTAGAAAAGTGTTCAAAACAGACACTTTTGCAACAATCCGTTGCAGCAAAAAATGATTTTTGGCATTATGCCAGACAAGAAAAAATGAAAGAAGGTTGTGAGTGTGATGATAGTAGGGATTGATCATGGGTATTATGCGATCAAGACAAAACATGTGTCTTTTCCCAGTGGCATTATCAAGTATGATTATGAGCCATATACGATGCAGAATGTTCTGCAGTATCGGGGAAAGTATTATGTCTGCGGTACAGGGAGACAGACGCTGGTAAAAAATAAAACGTCCAATGATAATTATTATCTGCTGACGCTGGCTGCGATTGCGGAAGAAATCAAGCATCGGAAAGCAGAACGAAAGACGGAAGTCATTCTGGCTGTTGGACTGCCTTTGTCCAGCTTTGGAAGGGAGAAACAGGGATTTCGGGAGTATCTGTTGCGGAAAGAACAGCCAGTGCGCTTTTTATATGAAAGTGAATGGTATGAGATACAGATCAAAGATGTGAAACTGTTCCCACAGGGGTATTCTGCCCTGGCTCTGCATCCAGAGTACCTGAAGAATGAACCATCTGTTCTTCTGGTGGATATTGGTGGCTGGACAGTCGACCTGATGAGACTGGATAATGCTGTTCCGAATGCGGCAACCTGCAGGAGTCTGGAGCTGGGTGTGATTCGGTGTATTGATGAGACTGCAGAACAGGTGCGGAGAAATACCGGACTGTCTGTAACGGAAACGCAGATCGAACGTGTGCTTCGTGGGGAAACCTGCAGCATGGCAGAAGATGCAAGAGTTGTCATACAGGAAAACGGACGGAAATACATCGAAAGAATCCTGTCTGCGGTAACGGAATCCGGGTTTGATCTCAGGGCAGTGCCGAGCGTATTTATGGGTGGAGGTTCTGCGATTTTAAAACGCCACGTGACCGCACAGGACGCGATTTGCCGCCCTGTTTTTATCGAGGACGTCCATGCGAACGCTGCCGGGTATGAACGGATTGTAGAGCAGATGTGGGCGAAATGACACGTCCGGTATATTCGTTCCGTCCAAACCTGAAAAATCCGGAACACCAGAAAGCATGGGAGAAATTCCAGTGTGTTCCGGAAGGACAGAAAAACCAGTACCTTGTTCAGGCGATTCTGGAAAAAGAGGACCGGAAGTGGATGGAAGAGATCATCCAAAAGACGATCAAAGAAAGTGTTCGGGAATTAAACATTTGTGGCGGTGCGGAACAAATTGGAACAGATCCACCGGCTGGGGATATCCCGGACCAGATGATGGATTTCCTGTCTCAGATGGAAAATATGTAAAGGGGGTGAGGCCTATGATTGTGCGATACATACATTGTTGGATCTGCTAGGGGCAGGAACAAAACAGCATCGATATCTTTGGTAGGTATTGTGAATAGCTTTCCATGCATCTTTGGAGTATGTTGTGTGTAGCGAAACGGAAAGGAGAAACGCTATGACAGAGATGAAGAACATATGCGGAAAGATCCCGAAGGACTTACACGAAAAAGTAAGAGAAGAGATTGAACTGACAGAAAGCAGCACACAGAAATTTATACAGCAGGTCATCGAAGAACATTTTGAAAGACTTGCAGGAAAAGGAGAGATGAGCATGGGAACAGCAAGAACAATCGCAGTACAGGTATCAGAGGAATTATTCCAGAGATTAAAAACAGTCATCGCAAAAAAAGGCATGAAACAGAAAGACTTCTTGATTCAGATCATCGAAGAGGCACTGGAAAAGGTAGAAGGCGAATGGCAGAACAAAGACAGCATGGAAGAAACGGAACCTGCAACCGGAGAATCTGGAACAGAGGAGACTCAACCGGACGAGGAAACCGAACCGGAAGGAGAAAACGAACCGAGCGAGGAAAGCGAACCGGACGAGGAAACCGAACTGAAAGAAGAAAGTGAGCCGGACGAGGAAACTCAACCGGAAGAAGAAACCAAAGCAGAAGAACCAACAGAATGGTAACAAACAGACACAGAGAAACCAACAGGCGGTATGAGAAAAATCATGCCGCCTGTTTTTATCAGCAAAGGAGGTTGATAACCGCAACCATTCAATTTTTTGATCTCTTTAGCGGAATCGGCGGATTCCGAGAAGGCTTAAGACGTGCAGGGGGATTTACCTGTGTCGGACACTGCGAGGTGGATACTTATGCGGATAAGAACTACCGATTGCTGTTTGACACAGAAGGGGAGTGGTATTGTAGTGATGCACGAACAATTGAACCAGAACGAATGCCGGATTTTGATCTGCTCTGTGCAGGATTTCCTTGCCAGGCATTCTCTATCGCCGGAAAGCGAGAAGGATTTGCAGATGCAAGAGGAACCCTCTTTTTCGAGATTGCCCGGCTTCTTAAAGCTAAAAGACCCCAGTATTTTATCCTTGAAAATGTTCCCGGTCTGCTTTCGCATGACAAGGGTCGGACATTTTGCACCATCCTCAGTACGCTTTCGCAACTGGGGTACCATGTCGAATGGAAAGTGCTTAACAGCAAGGATTTCGGAGTCCCCCAAGCAAGGAAACGGGTGTATATTGTCGGATATCTTGATTTCAGATGTGCCGGAAAAATATTACCTGAACCAGAAACAAATGGAGCAGCTCTTGTTCAAATCCGGGCAGGAAGTCAAGGGAAAAGAGTCTACAGTCCCAAAGGACTAAGCTGTACCCTGACCTCACAGGCAGGTGGAATGGGCGGCAAGACAGGATTATATGATGTAGGTGTTCCAATCAAAGAGAATACAAAGCTCGGCTACAAACTTGCAAGAGAAGGGGACAGCATTGATCTGGGCTATGCGAATCTCAACAGCAGGAGAGGAAGAGTCGGACATCAGATCGCACACACCCTGACTACAGGTGTTCAACAGGGAACACTTCATTTTGTAGATTTGTCTCCACCACCATTGGTAACAGAACATTGTAGATGCCTGAATACCAGACAATCAGGAATACATAATCACAAAGGAGAATGTTCCGGTGTATTAGCAGAGAATGGAGCAAGAGCAGTCTTAACACCAGCCAAAGAAAATGTCCGTCAGAATGGCAGACGTATGAAAGAACCAGAAGAACCCATGTTCACAATTACTGCAACCGATCGTCATGGCATCTTGTATCACGGCAGAATAAGAAGGTTAGTTCCGAGGGAATGTTTGCGTCTGCAGGGTTATTACGATTGGCAGATTGATAAGATCATAGACAGCACTTCTGACGCACAGCTTTATAAACAGGCTGGAAACGGGGTAACTGTCAATGTTATCGAGGCAATTGGCAGATTATTACAAAAGGCAGACTCCGAACTCAACGCACAGGAAGTGTCTGAGAAAGGAATCCATTAGGCATGATCGGTATAAAAGATCAATACTTTGGCACAGAAATCGAAATGACAGGGATCACCAGACAACGGGCTGCAGAAGTTGTAGCAGAACTGTTCGGGACAGAAGCTTTTTATGACGGTACTTATTACGGGGTATGGTCAGTGAGAGATCAGGAAGGAAAAAAGTGGAAGTTCATGTCTGATGGGAGCATTGATACACAAAGAAAATCAGGTGGTCAAATCGTGGCAGCAAGCGGAGAATATTCAACAGAGATGGTATCACCGAAATTATCGTATGATGAAATGGGAAAACTACAGGAAGTTGTACGCTGTCTGCGAAAACATGGAGGTTTTGTCAATGAGTCCTGTGGTCAGCATGTTCATGTAGATGCGGCGAACCATACACCGCAGAGTCTGAAAAATGCGCTGACGATTATGTATGCGAAGGAAGATATTCTGTTCAAAGCACTGAAAGTGCAGGAAAGAAGAGAGTACAGCTATTGTCAGAAGGTGCGTCCGGAGGTTTTGGAGAAGATCCGAAAAATGCCAAACAAATCCATTACAATGGACCGGGTAAGAAATGTCTGGTATGGAGGCAGGGATGGAAGTCATAATCATTATGACAGTACCCGGTATTATGCATTAAACCTCCATGCTGTATTTTCCAAAGGAACATTGGAGTGGCGCTGTTTTGAAAGTACCCTTCATGCAGGAAAAGTGAGGGCGAACATTACACTGGCACTTGCGATTTCCGCACAGGCGATCAATCAGAGATCCACCCAGATGAAAAAGACACCGATCTCAGAAAACCCGGCGTTTACATTCCGAACGTTTTTGTTGCGGCTCGGATTAATCGGAGAAGAATATAAGAATGTACGGAAACATCTGCTGGCAAATCTGGAAGGTGATCTGGCATGGAGATATGACAAAAGCACATATGAGTGCCTGAAGAAAAAACAAAGGACGGAAGACGTCAGATCGAGGTGAGGAAAATAGAAGAAAGATATTATTTTGCATATGGAAGTAACATGAACCTGGGGCAGATGAGATTCCGCTGTCCGGATGCGGAAGTGGTTGGAAATGTCCGGCTGGAAGATTACCGCCTGGCATTTCGTGGCAGAGCTCCGGGAAATGGCGTTGCAACTGTGCTTCCGGAAAAAGAAAGCTATGTGGAAGGAGTCTTATGGAAGATCACAGAAGCTTGTGAAAAGAATCTGGATTTTTATGAAGGATTTCCGAATTTTTATGGGAAAGAAACCATTCAGGTAAAGGATCAGGAAGGAGCTTTAAGGGAAGTATTCGTATACACGATGAACTCCCCTCATAAGGATGTTCCGGCAAGACCATCGAAATTTTATCTGGATGGAATTCTGGAAGGATGTCTGGAAAATGGTTTGCCGACAAAGGCAGTGATGGATGCAGTCAAACGCACCAGACAGGAAATGAAAAAAGCAGAAAAGCAATATACAAGATAAATGTTACCGCAGAGGGAACGCCTTCTGCGGTATTTTACTGAACAATATATTTATTATAGGAAGGAAACACATATGAAGGTGAAGAATTTAAAAACCAGAATCGCAGCCTTTGGACTGGCTGTTCTGATGGGCGTCAGTACCTTAAGCAGTGCCAATGCGTTTGCTGCCGAGCAGACGGATGTGGGGCAGGAGGTACAGGCATCCGAACAGGCGGCTACGAGTCAGAAAGAGAAGGCAGTTACGGCAGACGATATCACGAAAGCGATTTCGGATGAAACATTTGCAGTGGAAACCAGTATGGAAGGAATCCATTATGATGCAGAAAAAGAGGATGTTACGCTTGTCAGCATCCAAGATGAAAATGGAGGGGCATACCATCCGGACAAAGCCGGAACTTACATTGCCTCTTACATGGTTGTACCAAAGGATCAGAGTGACAGCTATACCATCAGCCGAAAGGTGATCCTGACGGATACGGAAGGTCAGGCACATGCACAGGACAATGGTGGAGAAAAGCAAAAATCAGATACAAAATCTGAAGATGATTCGGACTCGCCTGTGCAGAACTATACCGATGTAGAGATCGAGGCATCCGGGGAAGATGCATCTGCACAGGCAATCGAAGAACTCAAAGAGGATATTGAAGAAGGGAATGTCATGGTACTGTCTGCGGCTGAAAGAGCTACAAGCAGCGGTTCAACAGTCACACTGACAAAAGGAAGAACGATTTATTATCCAAGTTATCTTGGAAATTATCTTACGTGTCTGTTTACCGTAAACGGAAAGATCGCATACTGTCTCCAGTCCCAGAAAGCATCCCCACCGAGTGGAAGTTATGTGGCACAGGTATTGGACAGTAACAAGAATCTGCAGAAAGTCCTTTACTATGGCTATGGTGGGGCAGGAGATCTGACAGGAAGTTATCTGTCCGGGAAATCAGAGGATGAAAAGTATGTGTATACGCACATTGCAGCCAGCTACGCTTACGCAGGAGAAGCCGGATTTACAGGCTGTAATTACAATGACCTTGTAAATGCAGGGGTGATCGCATATATCAATTACCTGTTCGGACAGGAAGAACCGCCAAAAGGGGAACTGAGCCTTTCCAGTACGAAACTGAATGCAGTAAGGGATGGAAATCTCCAGAAAACACCGAATATCACACTGTCTGGAGATCACAGAAATTATGTGACACTGAGTGTACCGGAACATGTCACCGCACATAATCTGACCAAAGGAACAAGTGTGACAAATGGAAAGATCCAGATTTATGGCGGCGATACCTTTTATATGTCGGCAGATCTGTTGCTGACAGGCAGTTATGCTTCCGGCAACTTATACGGTTCTGTCGGAAAGACATGGAGAACGCTGGTGCTGACGACCGGAGATTCCAAACAGGATATCGGTGTATTCGAAAGCGAAACAGCAGCTCCGGTAAGCTTCAGCGTACAGTGGCTGAACATGACACGTATTGAGTTGACGAAGAAAGATATCAATACACAGAACCCACTATCTGGAGCAGTATACGGTATTTACACCGATAAGAAGTGCGAAAATCTGCTGATGACGATGACTGCAACCGGAACAGACGGAAAAGCAGTCAGTGATTATTTTGATTCCGCACTGAAAACTGTGTATGTAAAAGAGGTTACTGCTCCGACAGGGTACAAACTGAATACAGAAGTATATAAAGTAGATGTTGCAGCCGGAAAGACATTGACTGTAGCAGCAACCGATGAGAGAGTCACCGGAAGGGTAAAAATCGCAAAGATCGATAAAGAAACACTTGCATTTAAGGCACAGGGGGACAGTGTTCTTCGTGGTGCGGTGTATGGTCTGTATGCCAAAGAGGACATCGTGCATCCGGATGGAACAACAGGAGTTCTGTATAAACAGGACAGCCTGATCGCGCAGGGAGTCATCGGAGATGATGGAACACTGGAGTTTTCAGAATTATACCTTGGAGAAATGTATGTAAAAGAAATCACTCCACCGGAAGGATATACACTGGATACTACAAAATATGAAGTATCCGTAACTTATGAAGGTCAGGATGTTGCAGAAGTGACAAGAGACCTTACGGTAAAAGAGCAGGTAAAGAAACAGGCATTCCAGTTGATCAAAGTCAGTGAAGATGGAGAGCAGACAGAAACAGACCTGGTTGCAGGAGCAGGATTTCAGGTATATCTGATCAGCGACCTGACACAGGTGAAAAATGGGAAACTGAAACCGTCCAATGGAGAAAGATACACGGCAAGTGATTTTAAAAATTATGATTTCAGTAACGAGAAGGTGGCAGTCACCTATGAGAATGGAACAGCCGTACCAGTGCCGGAACTGATCACAGATACAAAAGGATACGCAGTCAGCCCGGAACTGCCGTATGGAAGTTATGTTGTAGTGGAAAGCACTACCCCGGAGAATCTGAAAACCATTGATCCATTTGTTGTAAATGTGGAAAATGACAGCAGAGAACCAATGCAGTGGAGAGTATTTGATGACCGTCCGTTTGAATTCTTGTTGAAAATTGTAAAGAAGGATGCACAGACTGGAAATACGGTTTTAAAGGCTGGTGCTTCTTATAAGATTTACGATGTGACAAATAAGAGATACATCGAACAGGTTGTTCAGTATCCGAAAAAAGAAAAGATCAGCGTATTCCAGACCAATGAGGAAGGATATCTGATTACACCGCAGGAACTGAAATGCTCAACTTATCGGATCGAGGAAGTGAAAGCACCGGAAGGATTTGTAAGACAGGGACACGAAGAGTCTCTGTATGACGGAGAAAAGATCCTTTCACCATTAGAACAGACTGCAAAGGGAACTTATAAAGAAAATCCGCAGAGTGCCATTGAGATCACCGTATCCTCAAACACGGCACACCAGATCGACCCGGATACAGGAGCTGCGATCGTAGAGGTAGAACAGAAAAACGATGAACAGGTGGGAAGCCTGCTCCTGACCAAAAAAGGAGAACAGCTTACCGAAGTAACCGGAGATTCTGTTCTGGAAAAAGTAAAGACGCTTGTGTCAAAGGTAAAAAAAGCGGTATCTGGGAAAGAAGAAACAGGTATTTATAAAGATTTTAAATATGAAGAAACCGGAGTAGAAGGTGCCCAGTTTGAAGTATATGCTAAGGATAGCATTTATTCACCGGATGGGGCAAAGGACGAGGAAGGAAATCTGCTTGTCCGTTACGAGAAAGATGACCTGGTAGCCAAACTGACTACAGACGAAGAGGGAATGGCAGTACTCAACAATCTGCCACTGGGAACTTATTATCTGAAAGAGGTTGTGGCAGGAGAGAATTTTGTCCTGAATACCGAGCAGAAAGAATTTACTCTGACAGCCGAGGATGATACACAGGCAGTTGTTTATGAAGGGGTTACTTACAAAAACGAGAGACAGAAGGTGTCCGTATCAGTAGAAAAGAAGGACTCTGTTACGGGAGAAAAACTGGAAGGAGTCATCTTCGGGCTGTATGCCGGGGAAGATATCGTCTCTAATCAGGGAGAAGTTCTTGTAGAGAAGGATACCCTGCTGGAAAAGAAAGCAACCGATAAGAACGGAAATCTGACCTTTGACAGTGACCTTCCACATGGGAAATATTATGTCAAAGAGGAAGTCAGAAAAGCCGGATATCTTCCGAACGAGGAAGTATGGAAAGTAGATGCATCCTACGAAAACCAGAATCTTGAAAAGATTGTACTGAGTAAAGAAGTTGAGAACCAGCCGACCGAGACACGGATCAGCAAGACAGATGCAACCACCGGAAGCGAGCTGGAGGGAGCAAAACTTCAGGTAATCGACAAAGACGGAAATATCGTGGAAGAATGGACCAGTACCAAAGAAGACCATGTGATCTATGGTCTGCCGGAAGGAACTTATACCTTGCATGAAGAACTGGCTCCTTATGAAGACGGCTATGTGTCTGCCAGCGATGTGACCTTTGAAGTCAAAGAAGACGGAAGTGTGACAAAGGTTGAAATGAAAGACGAATATTCCAAAGTGGAAATTTCCAAAACAGACATTACCACAGGGAAAGAACTGGAAGGGGCAAAACTTCAGATCATCCGAAAAGACGGAACTGTTCTGGAAGAGTGGATCACGGACGGAAAGCCACATTCTGTTGTGAAGCTTCCGGTCAATGAGGAACTTACCTTGCGTGAGATCACAGCACCGGATGGTTATGAGATTGCCGAAGATATTACATTTACATTGAAAGATACGATGGAAGTGCAGAAAGTAGAAATGAAAGATGCCAGAACACCGGAGAAAACAACTGGAAAGACCGATGCACCAAAAACAGGGGATAACCAGAAAGTATGGGCATTTGTCCTGCTTGCACTGGCATCTGCCGGAACAGTTACAGGGGTGACTGTGTACCGCAGAAAGAAGTCAAGAATGACAGAAAACAAAGAAGAAACAGAAGAAAAATAAAAGAAGAATAACTGGATAAATCAATCCGGCAGGGCAGGAGATGTGTATCAGGCAGCTCCTGCCCTGTTTATCTTGCCATGCATTCGCAAGTAAGGATTTTCCAGTGGCAGGACTTGTAGATATAAGGAGAAGAAAAATGAGACGTTATTATACAGCAGAATCAGTAACAGAAGGACACCCGGATAAAGTATGTGACCAGATCGCAGATGCAATCTTAGATGAATGCCTGAAACATGATCCATCTTCAAGGGTTGCATGTGAAGTGCTGGCCACAAGAGGAAATGTGTTTGTAGCAGGAGAGATCAGCAGCGGATATGAGCCGCCAGTGTTTGATGTGATCCGAAAGGTTCTGGGAGAATGCGGATATTGTACGGATGGAATAGAAATGGATACGTTTGTACACCAGCAGAGTCCGGATATCGCAAAAGCAGTGATTGTATCAAAAGAATTCCGGGACAACAATGGAAAAAAGGGAAGAGACAGAAGCCGGGGAGCTGGAGATCAGGGTGTTATGGTCGGTTATGCGTGTGATGAAACCGCACAGCTTATGCCAATGCCTATCGTCTTGGCACACCGGATTACCCGTGAACTTTCGGCTTGCAGAAGAAGCGGATATATCAAAGATATCTTTTCGGATGGGAAAGCACAGGTAACCGTAGAATATGAAGATGAAAAACCAGTGAGACTGGAAAGCGTGGTTGTTTCCTGCCAGCATAGTGCAGAAAAGAGTCTGAAGAAGTTAGAGACCGAGATCAGGGAGAAGGTGCTTCGTCCGGCACTCCGATTACTGCCTCCGGATGAGGATACGAAGATCCTGGTCAATCCGTCAGGGAGATTTGTGTGTGGAGGCCTTGATGCAGATACCGGACTGACCGGAAGAAAGCTGATGGTGGATACCTATGGCAGTATGGTTCCGCATGGCGGCGGTGCATTTTCGGGGAAGGATTGTTCAAAAGTAGATCGATCTGCAGCATATATGGCAAGATATATTGCTAAAAATATGGTAGCTGCCGGACTTGCAAGCAGATGTCAGGTGTCTCTGGCTTACGCAATCGGAGTGGCAGAGCCGGTGATGATCGCAGTGGATACCTTTGGTACAGGAAAAGTGTGTGCAGATGATTGTCTGGCGAGAGCAATCCCACTGGTGTTTGGAGTGACACCTGTCCAGATCATGGAATCTCTCAGACTGAACCGTCCGATTTTCCGGCAGACGGCAGTTTTTGGACACTTTGGAAGAAAGGAGTTTCCTTGGGAGCGAACTGATAAGGTACTGGCTCTTCAGGATACCATTCTGTAATGCCCTGGGTAACGGAAGAGGAGATTCAGGCAGCAAAGAACATGACTGCGTATGAGTATTTACGAACGCATCAGGCACAGAGACTGCAAAAGACAAGAACCAGAAATGAATGGCAGTTGACAGACCACGACAGTTTTAAAATCAATGAACTGTCCAGTAAATGGCATTGGAAGTCCAGAGATATCGGCGGCGTGTCTGCACTGCGTTTCCTCATAGAAGTGGATGGGATGAAATTTACAGATGCCGTAAAGCTGTTGTGCGAAGAACGTCCGTCTTTTCTTCCGACACAGTCAGTTGAAAAAGAAAAACCACCATTTAAACTGCCGGAGAGATTCTTAAACTGCCGGAGAATCCGGGCCTATCTGAACCATCGTGGAATCAGTGATGCAGTGATCACGTATTGTATCTCACAGGAAATCCTTTATGAAAGTGTTCCGTACCATAATGCTGTTTTTGTCGGGAAAGATGAATCGGGAAAAGCGAGATATGCCTTCCTACGAGGAATCTATGAAAAAAACGGGAAAGGATTCAAGATGGAACAGGCCGGAAGTGAAAAGAAGTACAGTTTTTGTATTCCTCCAAGAAAAGAGACGAATCGGGTTGCTGTTTACGAAGCCTGTATTGATGCACTGGCACATATGACACTGGAAGAGGGAAAGCAGGATAAATACCGGCTTTCCCTTGGGGGAATTGCTGCTCCGAAAGAAAACGCACAGATACAGAGTGAACGTTTTAAAAAGCCGCCGGACGTACTGGAAGAGTTCCTGAAGAACCACCCGGAAATCAAAGAAATTGAAATCTGTACTGATAATGATTTTGCCGGGAGATGGGCAAAAGAACAGATGAAAAAGCATTACGAGGGAACGTATCAGATTATTTGCAATCTGCCGGAAAAAGAAGGGGCAGATTACGCAGACCTTGCGAAAGAAAAAAAGCAGGAAAATAAATGCAGGGACAGACCATTAGAAAGAAGGTGATAGAGAATGGAAGAAAAAGAAACGATACACGTACAGATGTTGACGGAGCTGACTGGAAATCTTTTTTCCGAAGAATCCGAATGGGAAGAAGATTGGTCGGAGAGTGATGAATATGGAATGCCATTAGATGGAACAGAACTTGCCGATTATGAAGATGCTATCCGAGAAGAACTGGAACGCTATGGGGAAGATGATCTCATGCAGTATTTTGATGGAAGTGAGTCCATTCATGGAAAAATACAAAGTGCAGTTGTTACGGTAGAAAACAAAGATGGAATCCTGTACGGCTGTACCAAACTGGAATTAAATGAATTTTTAAGTCAGGAAGAACTACAGGAATTCACCGAATACATTACAGGGCAGTACAGTGACGGGTGGGGTGAAGGATTTGAGCAGAGGGATATCAAGGTAGATGGTGGAATGCTGAATGTGCATTTCTGGCATCCAGATATGGAGCAGCCGAAAATCTATGAAAAGAAAACAGAGCAAATCCCGATAAAGCCTGAGAAACAACGTCCCAAGTTACAACTCCTTGGACATGATGGGAATATTTTTTCCATTATGGGCGATGCCTCAACTCTTTTGAAAAAGAATAAACAGACAGCAGAAGCAAAAGAAATGTGTAAAAGAGTATTGGAAAGTGGGGATTATTACAAAGCACTTTTGATTATCAGTGAATATGTAGAAACCGAGTTGAGTCTGCCACCAAAAGAAAATAAAAGGACAAAGAAGAAACATCAGCCGGAACGGTGAAAGGAGATAATATGAATAAGTATAAGATTACAGCGATTGAACATCCGCAGTATCCATGGCTCCATCGAATACAGGCATTGATCGATGTGAACGAGAAAGTACCAAAGGGAACAATAGGTGGTTTTGTAGATAGTATAACGAATCTGTCACAGGGAGGAGGGTGTTGGATTTATGATGATGCGATCTGTTGTGAAGGCGGTTTGGTACGAGAAGAGGCTGAAATTTACGATGACAGTATGGTTAGAGGAACTGCAGTAGTTGCCGGAAAAGCAAGAATTTATAATCATGCAGTCGCAAAAGACAGTTGTTATATAAGCAGTGGTGAAATAAAAGATGATGCTGTAATTGCTGGAAAAGCCATTATTGGTTCTTTGTGTTTGCAAAAGCCTTTGATTAGCGGGGATAGTCGTGTTTATGGGATGGTACAAGGGAATGTCCATGTTAATGGTAATATTTTTTCATGGGAAAAAATTGAAGCGAATACGCAGGACACACATATTTTTGAACATGGACAATGGAGTATTTCACCAGCAATCGAAAAATTACAGCCACCATTATATTATCCTAGAAAGAAGACCAAAAAGAAAAATCCACCGGAACGATAAAGGAGACAGCATGAGTAAGTATAAAATTACAGAAATTGAACATCCAAAATATCCATGGCTCCATCGAATACAGGCATTGATCGATGTGAACGAGAAAGTACCAGAAGGAACACTGGGCGGTTTTGTAGAGAATGAAAAGAATCTGTCACAGGAAGGAACTTGCTGGATTTATGATGATGCAATCTGTTGCGAAAACGGTGAGGTAAAGGAAGAAGCTGCACTTTATGATGGCAGTCTGGTCAGAGGTTATGCGGTTGTTACCGGAGATGCTACTTTTTATGACAGAGCAGTTGCAAAGAGAGACTGTTATATCTGTGGCGGTGAGATAAAGGAAAATGCGATAATCAGTGGAAAAGCATTTATTGATACGGTAGGAGTAAATGCACCTGTTATCGGTGGAGAAAGCCATGTGTATGGAGAAGTAAGAGGAAATATCTATATCAAAGGGGATATTTTCCCTTGGGATATATTTAATAACCACACAAAAGATATGTTCTTATATGAAAATGGAAAGTGGAGAGCTTTTTCTGTTCCTGAGAAACTGAAACCGCCAAAGTCCTACCAGAAAAAACAAACAAAGAAGAAAAATCAGCCGGAGCGCTGAGAACAGAAAGGATGATGCCTATGACAAATGACCTGAGTTTGGAAGAACTTATGAAAGAGGGAACATACCCGGAGGAATATGCCGAAGGGAAGAACTGGAAGATTTTACATGGAGATACGCTGAAACTGGTCAAAGCATTCCAGCCGGGAATCTTTGATGCAGTTATTACCGATCCGCCGTATGCGTCCGGAGGGACAAAGCAGAATGAAAGGAACCGCACCACCAACCAGAAATACAGCAGCATGAGTGCCGCAAATGCACTCCCGGATTTTGATGGAGACAACAAAGACCAGAGATCCTGGACACACTGGATGGCTGAGTGGCTGTATGATGTCCGGAAAGCCTGCAAGAAAGGGGCACCTATCTGTCTGTTCATTGACTGGAGACAGTACCCGTCGATCACAGATGCCCTGCAGTGGGCAGGCTGGATCTGGAGAGGAACCGCAGTGTGGGATAAGGGAAACTCCCGTCCGCAGAAAGGACGCTTCCGCCAGCAGGCTGAATATATCGTGTGGGGCAGTAACGGACCGATGCCGATCAACCGCCCGGTCTCCTGTCTGCCGGGTGTTTTCCGATATGGAAATCCGCAGAACCGCATCCATGTGACAGAGAAACCATTGCAGCTTATGAAAGATGTGATCCAGATCTGCGAGCCGGGAGGTCTGATCCTGGACCCGTTTGCCGGGGCTGGAACAACTGTCCTTGCAGCGGTTACGACAGGGTATCGTGCCGTAGGGATTGAAGTGACGGATGCCTACTATAAATTGGGAAGTGACAGAGTGAAGTTTGCGTTAGAAGCAGAAGAAAACGAGGATGAAAAGTAGCCGGGATGTCCAATAGGACATCTTGTTTTTTAATAGAGAAAAGCAGTGGCATCCAACTGGATGCAGAAAGGGGATGGAGCGTATGGAACAGGCTCTGGCTTATGTGTGCTGTTCAGCAGAAGAAAGCCGGGTAAAAGTGCAGAAATATTGCAGAAAAATCTATGAACTTGGGTATGTACCAATCTGTCCGAGATTTGTATTCTCACCATTCTTGGAAGAGTCCGATGCAGAAGATATGCAGGGATATGGAAGAATGTCACATATCCTTTTACGGAGATGCCGGATGGTAGTCGTATGTGGAAAAGAAGTGACAGGAACAATGAATACCGAAATCAGTATGGCAGACAGACTCCATATCATTTGTACGACACTTGATGGATTGGTACAGATAAAAGAATCAAAATAAATCAGAATCGAGTCAATCCAGTGCTACAGAAACTGGTGGTACTCGTATTGCAAGCATAGCGTTTGGATATCCAAACGCACTTTGGGGAGAACCCCAATCCCCCGAATACAAAATGAAAACGGAAAGGAAGGATAAGCTATGTTAAGAGACGGAGTCATGATTATGATCGCATTGATGTGTGGAGGTTGTTTCGGAGTCGTGGTGACCTGCTGTATGGTAACTGCGAAACGGTCGGATCAGGAGCTTGGCAATATGATGAAAGAGAAAAGAGAAGGGACGGTGATGCAATGCGAAAACGAAACCATGTGATCCCGGTGCGGTTAAATGCAAGGGAACTCAGGGAATTGGAGGAACAGGTGGAAAAAAGCGGACTGAGTCGGGAAGAGTTTATGCGTTCGCTGATCTTAGGAGCACAGGTACACGCAAAACCCTGTGAGCATCATCCGGAACTGCTTAGGAAGATAGCGGGTCTGTGCAATAATGCGAACCAGCTTGCCCATGTTGCGAATGCTTCGGGAATGGCAAGTGAGCAGAGTGTGCAGGAAATGCTCCGGCTTACCAAAGAGACATGGCATCTGGTAAAGGAAGAGTGGTAATGACAGATGGCTTATACAAGTGTTATCCCCGTCCACCGCCTGGACCGTTCCATCGAATATGTGAAAGACAAAGAAAAAACCACACAGAAAGCAGACTCTCTAGAGGCTGCCATTGATTATGCCATGAACCGGACAAAGACGGAACAGGCGGTCTTCGAAGATACCATCGGATGTACCAATGAAAATGCGTATGCAGATATGGTGGCAACAAAAAAGAGATTCCATAAGATGGGCGGTGTGGAAGGATACCATCTGGTACAGAGTTTTGCAGAAGGTGAAGTGACACCGGAACTGGCACATCTCATCGGACAGGAACTGGCAGACCGGCTCTTGAAGGGACAGTATGAAGTCGTTATCACAACGCATCTGAATACCAGACATTATCATAACCACATTGTCTGGAACTCTGTGAGCATGGCAGACGGGCGTAAGTACCACAGTAATGCAAAGAGTTATTATACGGAGATCCGGAAGATCTCCGATGAGCTGTGCAGAAAATATGGTCTGTCTATCATTGAATCTGACCAGAAAAAATCAATCCCTTATGTACAGTGGAAAGCGGAACAGGAAGGGAAACCGACATGGAGAAGTGCGATCCGTCTGGATATCAGGGAGTCTGTACAGGAAAGCTACTCCTGGTCACAATTCTTAAAAGAAATGGAAAAGCGTGGATACACATGGAAACTGAACCGGAAATATGTCGCTTTAAAGGCTCCGGGTATGGAACGGTATATCCGTCTGCGTTCTCTTGGAAAAAATTATTCCGAAGAGGAAATACGTGGGCAGATCTTACAGCCAAAAGTGAAACGCATCTATCAAAAGACGGTGCAGATCCATTCCAAGAAGAAACTGACCGGGATACAGGCATTATATTATTCTTATTTATATCAGATGGGGGTACTGCCAAAAAGACCGAAAAGAAGTCCGTATGCCGTCAGAGAGGAGATCCGGAAACTGGATCAGAGGATCGAACAGATTGAATTTTTAATGAAACATGACATTACGACCAGAGAACAGCTTGCCACATACCGTGAGCCATTGCAGAAACAGATTTCAGGACTGATGAAGGAACGCAGAAAGATCTATCGGAATGGAAGCGAAGACAGTGGAACAGTACGGTTGTCCGAAATCAATGAGGAATTAAAGAATCTCCGAAAAGAAGTCCGTATGACCATCCGGATTGAAAAGCATTCACTGGAAATTGAAGAAAGACTTCGAAAGGCAGAAGAACAGAACCAGAATGAGAAGCGTGTGGAACACAAAGAAAAAGAACGTGAAGAGGTGAGATAATGAATTACGGAGCAGAACCGGCAGATCAGGTGGTGCGGTACAGTCTGGAAGGGATGGAGTATTCGCTGAAGATCACCGGGAATGTAGCAAAACATGTGGCAGTCTTTATTGCTGCCGCCTTGAAGGACCAGAAAAAGACAAGAGGAAAAACAAGGCTTACCAGAATGCTGAAAGAACAGCGTCCGATGAAATTTTTTACCGTTCCGGGTGACCGGCTGAAAGAGTTTGCGAAAGAAGCCAAAGCGAGAGGAATCTTATATGTTGTCATCAAGGATAAGGTGAATCCAGACCAGACAGAAGTGATGGTATTTGCGGATGACGCAGCAAAGATGAACCGGGTATTAGACCGTATGAATCTGGACTTTGTAAAAGCAGAATCAGGCTCTATGGTTACGGAAGCGGTAGAAAAAGAGACTGCACCGGAACAGGCAGAGAGCCAGATGGAACAAGCATCTGGGGAGAATGTACGGACAGAAACTGTTGTCCTGCCGGAAGGTAAGATCGAGTTTGAACTGGACGATGCAGAGGATATGTTCCAGATTGGAGACGAGGCTTTCACGGAAAGAAATTTTACACAGGCGCAGGAGGGGAACGAAAAGAATCGATCCGAACCTTTCTCGCGCAACAGAAATACTTCTTCCGGTCGGGAAACTAGCTGGGAAGAAAAAAATGAAAAACCATCTGTGCGGAAAGAACTCGGAGATATCCGCAAGGAGCAGGGAGAGAAACGTAAACGGCCGGACAGACGGAAAAATGCCAGAGAGAGCCGGAAAAAACGTAAGAATATGAAAACGAAAGGCAGGTAATGAAAATGGATTTAACAAATATGATTTCAAACGGAACAGAAGAAACACAGGTTCCAGAACAGAAGCTGACAAAGGAAGAATATGCAGCCAAGAAGCAGCAGGAAAGAGAAGAGGTATGGGCTGAAGTAGATTCACAGGCACAGGGAGTTTTTCAGGATGGAGAAAAACTGAAAGGCTTTCTGGATTTTATGGCAGAGTGTAATACACAGAGAACTCCGAATCTGCTTTTGATTTACGGACAGCATCCAGATTTTAAGGTAGTAAGGTCTTATGAACGCTGGAGAGAAGAACACCGTTCAGTAAAAGCAGGGGAGCATGGCATTACTTATATGATTTCCACTGAATACGAAAAAGACGGTGAAATGCGGAGAGGGTATACGATCGGAAAAGGATTTGACATCAGTCAGATGTCAGGAAAGCCATTGGAAGAACGCCCTCAGCGAAGTCTGACAGAACTGATAGGAACTGTCTTAAAAGACCAGTCGGTACGTGTGCAGATTGAGGATGATCTGCCAGACAAAGTGCAGGCCCAGTACAATCCGAGATACCGTACCATTTATATCCGCAACGGAATGAGTGAAGTAACGACATTCCATGCACTGAACAGAGAACTGGCGTGTGCAGCACTGGACCAGCATACCGGAACCTACAGCCGACAGAAAGTCAGTGCACAGGCTTATTGTGCAGCCTATGTGATTGCGAAACGTTATGGTGTGGATGTTACCGGATTCAATCTGGAGTATATTGCACAGAGGAATGAATACGGAAAGAAAGATCCGCAGGAACTTCGAAACTTCTTAAATGATATCCGTCAGGCTTCTTACACCATCCGAAACCATGTGGAGCGTAATTTCGGTGCGAAGGAACAGGAGTTTACGACCGATGAATTTGCCATTGCAGATCCGACCAAAACACCGGAATCCAAAACGGAAAAGCCGTCCGGGAAAGAGAAAAAAACAAAGACGCAGCCGGAACGATAAAGGTGAAAATCTGGACGGTTGGAGTAGCTATTACGGAAGTCTTGTGATATGGTTGGTGTAACAAAAGAAGGAGGGCAGACAGATGGCAAACTATTATTTGAAGATGGATAACATTATGAAAAATATGTTCGTGGTGGCACTGAACGAAGAACTTAAGGCACAGCGTGAGCAGGACGGACATGCGGAAGAAACGGAAACACTCCTGAAAAAAGTAAGGGAATACGACCTTGCCGAGAAACGTCTGCAGATCACGGCAGGGGAACAAAGACAGATCCGTAAAGCACTCAACAGACTCAGAAGTAAATATCTTGCGGCCGGAAGATACAGTGACGGGATTGACAAAGTCATCCTTCAGGTGGCAAGACCGAATACCACCAGACATATGTTCTGGTAGAGAGAGGAGTGATGGAATGGTCATTTATTCAAGAGAAAAAGTGGCAAGACTTAGAGAACAGTATCCGGCAGGAACAAGAATCTGTCTGGATTCGATGGACGGAGAAGCGGGTATGCCGCAGGGACTGGAAGGAACTGTGCAGTATGTGGATGATGCAGGCCAGCTCGGTGTTAAGTGGGACAACGGCAGAAGTCTCTCACTGATACCGGGAGTGGATTCCTTTCATAAGAAAGAAGGACAGGGACATCCAGAAGAAAAGCCACGCAAGAAAAGAGAATCTGACTTGCAGAGATAAGTACAAAAAAGCAGGACTGGGTTCTGTATCTTGTCTTTCTGCCATTTGTCTGGTGGGCGGCAGCGATCACTGCCTGTGCTATTACACCGGATAAGAATTTTATTCAAATCTTAGAAACGCTGAGCGAAAAACTCGAACAGCCGTTTTTTATCACGTATACCCCGTATACGTTCCAATGTATTCTGATATTCACAGCAGCCTATTTCTTAGGCATTGGTATTTATGAATCCCAAAAAAGAAATTATAGAAGAGGTGTGGAACATGGCTCCGCAAAATGGGGCAATGTGTCCGAAATCTGCAGACGTTACTGCGAAAAACAGTACACCCAGAATCTGCTTTTAACACAGCATTTCCGCATGGGGCTGGACGGTTATAAGCACAAACGAAATCTAAATGTGCTGGTAGTCGGAGGTTCCGGGGCAGGAAAGAGCCGGACGTATGCAATCCCAAATATCATGCAGTGCAACTGTTCGATGGTGATTACTGATCCCAAGGCAGAACTTTTGCGTAAAACCGGAAGTGTTCTGGAACGGAATGGATACGAAGTCCGGGTTTTTGATTTAATCAATCCGGAGACTTCTTGGTGTTATAACCCGTTTGCGTATGTCCGGGATGATAAGGATGTACTGAAGCTGATCAATAACCTGATCCGCAACACAACACCGAAGGGAGCGCAGAGTTCAGACCCGTTCTGGGAAAAGTCCGAGACTGCACTTTTACAGGCACTTATGCTGTATTTGCTGCATGAGGCACCACCGGAAGAACAGAACTTCCCGATGATCATGGAAATGCTTGGCAGTGCACAGGTAAAAGAAGATGATGAGGATTACCAGTCCCCACTGGATATTTTGTTTGAGAGACTGGAAATGCGGGACCCAGAGAGTATTGCGGTCAAGCAGTATGCGATTTACAAGCAGGCGGCCGGCAAGACTGCGAAGTCGATTTTGATTTCTGTTGGTGTCCGTCTGGCAGCGTTCAATCTGAAACAGATCGCCAATCTGACCTGTACAGACGAACTGGACTTATACAGTATCGGGGAGAAAAAAGTGGCACTGTTTTGCTGTATTCCAGATGCGGACACCAGTATGAATTATCTGGTCGGCATGATTTACAGCAATCTGTTTCAGACACTGTATTATGTGGCAGACCGGAAGTACGGAGGAAGGCTTCCGATTCCGGTACACTGCATTATGGACGAATGGCCAAACGTAGCATTGCCGGATGACTTTGACAAGATTCTGGCAACCATGCGTTCCAGAGGGATTTCCTGCAGTATCATCATCCAGAACATTGCACAGATGAAAGCCTTGTTTAAAGACTCGTATGAGAGTCTGATCGGCAACTGCGATGAATTTTTATATTTGGGTGGAAATGAAAAAGAAGGACATAAGTATGTCTCGGAATTATTGGGAAAAGAGACATTGGATACCAATACCTACGGACAGACAAAAGGGCGTAGCGGCAGCTATTCGGTGAATTATCAGCAGACTGGAAGGGAACTTTTAACACCGGATGAAATACGGCTTTTAGATAATCGCAAAGCGATTTTGTTTATTCGTGGGGAACGTCCGATCATGGACGATAAATATGATTTAAAAAAGCATGTGAATTTCAGATACACAGAGGACGGTGGTGCATCGCCTTATGACTATGCGAAAACACCACTGGCTCACGACGATTTAAACATTGACATTAACAGATTAGACGATTATGAACTGCTCTCTACCGAGGACATCCTTGGTGAATAGCAGTTTTTCTTATGGATTGGAGTGATGTGTATTGAAGAAACTTCTCGCAGGAGAAAAAAATAGAACAAAAAAGAATACAACGGAAAAAATGACAACCCCGATGCCGATGGGGAGAAAGCAGAAGAAATGGATGGGGCTTTATATGACACTGGTTCTTATTGCAACCGTAGGGACAACCACGGTGTTTGCAGCCGGAGATCCGCTGTCGGTGATCAATAACCTGTCTACATTCATCTTCTCACTGATCCGTGCCATCGGCTTGATCCTGCTTGGATTTGGAGTGGTGCAGGTAGGACTGTCCTTAAAAAGCCATGATCCAAGCCAGAGGGCAAATGGATTTCTGACACTGGCCGGAGGCGTGATCATTACGTTCGCCAAAGAGATCCTGGACCTGATCATGGCGTAAGCCTCTGAAAAAAGATAGAAGGAAACCGCAGGAGTACCGGAAGGTGCTCCTGTATTCAAAACCATTTTCTAGGAGGTGAGAATTTTTGAGTGATAACTGGATTGTACAGAATCTGAACTCGGCACTATCCACATGGAGTGAAAAGATGGCAGAACTGTGGACGCTGCTTACCGAAAATCCGGCAACTTTTAAAGGCGGCGGCATCTGGCGCATTATGACCAATATCAATGATGCACTGACAGCCATCGCATATGGACTGCTGGTGCTGTTTTTCGCAGCCGGGATCGTCAAAACCTGTGGGAGTTTTACGGACCTTAAGAAACCGGAACACGTATTAAAAGCATTTATCCGGTTTGCACTGGCGCAGGGGGCAATCACCTATGGGATGGAGCTGATGCAGGCGCTGTTTTCGATTGTGCAGGGAATTGTGACCACGGTAATGAGTGGTTCCGGCATGACAGGAAGCGTGACCGAACTGCCGACAGAGATCGTAGATAAGATCGAAAGTGTGGGAATGCTGGAATCTATCCCGTTATGGATCGTGACACTGCTTGGAAGTCTGCTGATCACAGTACTGTCGTTTGTCATGATCCTGACGGTGTATGGCAGGATGTTCAAAATCTATATGTATACCGCAATCGCCCCGATCCCGATCTCCTCTTTTGCAGGAGAACCTACACAATCCATCGGAAAGAACTTTCTCCGTTCTTATGTGGGTGTGTGTCTGGAAGGGGCGATCATTGCACTGGCATGTATCATCTATTCTGCCTATGCCGCAAGCCCTCCGGCAGTGGGGGATACAGGGCTGAGTGCAGTTACAATCGTGTGGAACTATGTAGGGGAACTGGTATTTAATTTACTGGTTCTGGTCGGAGCAATCAAGGCATCTGACCGAATCGTAAGAGAAATGATGGGACTTGGAGGTTAAGAAGATGGATACAAATAAGACGTTAGGATACGACTGGGAATATGGACATGAGGAAGTAGCGATTCGAGTAAGCTCTTACAGGAATAATGGGAACTTATATGTAGGACTTTGCCACAGGGAAGAGGGAGAATGGGAAGATTTTGGAGATGTAACGATCAATCTGCCATTTTCTTTTTTAGAGCCAAATGAAGCATATATAACCGGAGACTTTACCAAAGATATGATTCGTTTTATTAAGGCGCATAAGCTTGGCAAAGTATTAGATGAAACAGCAAAGTCTGGATATGGAACCTATCAGAAAGTGGCATTTGACCTTGCAAGGCTTGCAGAATTTGATCCGGAGGGCGTTGCAGAACATTGCAAAATGATGGGAATCGAACTGCCAAAAGAGAAACCAAAGAAAGTGAAAAAGCAAAACAGAGGAAAGGAGCGATAAGTTATGGAAGTCAAGATGAATAAAGAAATCCGAGACTATCAGGAATCCATGTTTATGGGACTGGACCTGCGGCAATGCGTGTGTTCGGTTCTTGCCATCCTTACAGCAATCGGGATCTACTTTGGGATGCGTGACATTACCGGGCAGGAAGTCACCGGATGGCTGTGTGTGATCGGGGCGGCTCCGTTTGCTGCCTGTGGGTTCTTCAAATATCATGGGATGACGGCCGAGCAGTTTTTGTGGGCAGTAATCAAATCAGAACTTCTGTATCCGAAAAAACTGGTGTTTCAGTCGGAAAATCTCTACCATTCCTGTATGCAGGAGACCATCTCGCTGGGAGAAAAGAACCAAAAGGATGGAGCAGAAATCTTAAAAGAACGGGAACGGAAAGCAGAAGTAAAACAGGGAAAGAAACAAAAGGGAAGGAGTGATGCCCTTGATTAAAACCTTAAGTCAGGCACTGCGGATGGACAAGGAACGGTTCAAAGTTCCAAGATCCGTTCAACAGGCGATTCCTATCCAGCGGATCTGGCCGGATGGAATCTTTCAACAGGGAACGAAGTTTTCGAAAACATTTCGTTTTACCGATATCAATTATTACATTGCGAGTAAAGACAATAAGACCGAGATGTTTCTGGATTATTCGGAACTCTTAAACTCACTGGATTCCGGCATTTCTGCCAAAATTACCATTAATAACCGGAGAATCAATAAAGAAGAATTCGAAAAGTCTATTCTGCTTCCAATGAAGGAAGATGGACTGGACCACTATCGGGAAGAATACAACGAAATGCTCCTGTCCAAGATCACAGGAACGAATAACAGCATCTATCAGGAACGGTATCTGACTGTCAGTGTGCATAAAAAATCCATTGACGAAGCGAGAACCTACTTTGCACGAATCGGAACAGACATCGTGACACATCTGGCAAAGCTGTCCTCTACAGCAGAAGGACTGGATGCAGAAAGCCGGCTCCAGATCTTCCGGGACTTTTTCAAAGGAGATGTCCCACAGGCATTTCCGTTTGACCTGAAACAATTTGCCAAGAAGGGGACAAGCTTCAAAGACTGGATGTGCCCAGACTCAATGGAGTTTGAACGGGACCATTTCCGGATCGGGGACAGGTACGGAAGGGTTCTGTATATGCAGGACTATGCCAGTTATGTGAAAGATGACATGATCTCGGAGCTGTGTGACTTCAGCCGGAATCTGATGTTGTCCATCGACATCCTGCCAGTCCCTACAGATGAGGCGGTAAGGGAAATCCAGAACCGTCTGCTTGGGGTGGAAACAAATGTGACCAACTGGCAGAGAAGACAGAACGCAAACAATAACTTTTCAGCTATCGTCCCATACGATATGGAGTTGCAAAGGAAAGAGACGAAAGAAATGCTGGATGATCTGACAACCAGAGACCAACGGATGATGTTCGGGATTCTGACGATGGTACATCTGGCAGACAGTAAAAAACAGCTGGATTCCGATACAGAACTGCTCCTGTCGGTGGCAAGAAAGCATCTGTGCCAGATGTCGACACTGAAGTGGCAGCAAGTGGACGGACTGAATACAGTGCTGCCTTACGGACTGCGAAAAATCAATGCCCTGCGGACACTGACAACCGAATCCACGGCTGTTTTGATTCCGTTCCATACGCAGGAAATCCTGCAGCCGGGCGGCATCTATTACGGGCAGAATGCAGTCAGTAAGAATCTGTTGGTAGCCGACCGGAAGAAACTAATGAATGGAAACAGTTTCCGATTGGGTGTCAGTGGTTCGGGAAAGAGTTTCTCGGCAAAAGAAGAGATCGTGCATCTGGCACTGGCTACGGATGATGATATCCTGATCCTTGACCCGGAGTCCGAATTTACGAAACTAGTAGAGGCTCTGGGCGGTCAGGTCGTAAAAGTATCTGCAACATCCGATAACCATTTGAATGCAATGGATATGGATGCAGCTTATGGAAATGAAAAGAACCCACTGATTGAAAAGTCGGAGTTCATCCTGTCTGTATTTGAACAGTTGGTCGGGGCAGGAAATCTGTCGGCAAAAGAAAAGTCCATCCTGGACCGCTGTGCTGCAGATGTGTACCGGGATTATATCCGAAGCGGGTATACCGGGGAAGTTCCGACACTGAAAGATATGTACCGGCAGTTGATGTTACAGCCGGAGGAAGAAGCAAGAGGGCTCGCACTTTCCTCCGAACTCTTTATCAATGGAAGTCTGAACACCTTTGCACAGCCGACCAATGTGAATAAGAAGAACCGGATCATGGATTATGATATCCGGGAACTGGGGGAACAGTTGATGCCACTTGGAATGCTGGTTACCTTAGACAGCATTTTCAACAGGGTGATCCAGAACTGGAAAGAAGGGAAAACCACATGGATCTTTGCAGATGAGTTCTATCTGTTATTCCGTTATGAATACAGTGCGAATTTCTTCTACCGGCTTTATAAGAGAATCCGTAAATACAATGGATTCGTGACAGGGCTTACGCAAAATGTGGAGGAACTTTTGAAATCCGATACGGCAAGACTTATGCTCGCCAACAGTGAATTCCTGATCCTGTTGAATCAGGCAAGTACAGACCGGGAAGAACTGGCTGCCCTTTTGAACATCTCGGAGAACCAACTGTCTTATATCACAAACGTGGCAGTCGGCAGTGGCCTGATCCGATGTTCCGGGAATATCGTTCCGTTTGAGAACACGTTCCCAAAGAATACAGAACTCTATAAACTAATGACAACAAAACCGGGAGAATCGTAATGAAAAAAGAAGAGATCACCATTACCTTTTACGCTGCAGAATGCGGCGAATTCCATGAGATGGGCGAATATACAAAATGTAACTCACTGGAAGAGGCATATAAAAAGTACAGGAAGTATTGTAAAACATCTGGCAATATGTGTCCGGCAATTGAATTTTCCATCCATGATCCAGACTCTTTTTACTCGGATCTGGAATATCCGTTGCCACTATCTGCGAAAGACAGGGAACTGTTGGAGCTTGTGCCATACTACAATGAGCATCCACTGGTAAATGAAGCCATCCGAAGAGTAGAACAGTTACAGAAACAGCAGGAAAAGAAAAAATATCGGAATGCAGCCCGATGAGGTAAAAGATACGGAAAGAGGGTGACCGGATGAGAGATATCAAGGAACGGGTAAGGGATAAGAATCCGAAGATTCGTAATCCGGCTGCCCGGCTTCCGAAAGAGCTGGTTCGCCAGACGGTACTGGAGGCAAAAGAAAAGCCAAGGGAACTACCGGGAAAAACTGGCAGCCAATCAGAATCCCTGACACAGTATGGTGCTGAAAAAATAGAATCCGTACAGTACAGGACGGCGAGTGTAGCAGGAAAAACGGTAGGGAAAACAACATATCAAGGTGGAAAAAAACTTGCCGGAGTGACTTATCGGAAGATAAAGGAAAGAAAAAGCAGACAGAAAGAAGTGAAAGCTGCCGAAGAAGCAATGGAGCAGGGGGCAGAAAGCGGAAAGAAATTAATCAAGCTGAAACCGGAGCAGGCGGCACTTGCCAAGGAGAATGGTAAACGGCAGGTGAAAGCAGCACCGAGAGTGGTAAAAGTATCCGGTCTGTCTCAGGAGAAAATAAAAACACAGGCATCCATGCAGAAATGGCAGGTAGAAAAAGGTGCACAGGCGATGCAGAAAGCAAGAGCAGTCCAGATGGCAAGAAAATCCGCAGTAGTATCAGCAGAAAGGGGAGAAGCAGTCCTTCAGACGACCGGAAAAGGGGCAAAGCTTTCTATGCAGGGGATTACAGCAGCCATACAAAAAGCAACAGCCGCCCTGGGAGAAATGGGAAAATGGTTTGCCGCAGGAGGGATGGCATTTCTTGTAGTGTTTATCCTGATTGCCGGAATCATTGCCGGGGCAGCGTTTAGCAGTGGTTCGGAAAGTTCCGAATCCTTAAGTGAGGAAGTGCTTGCGTATACTTCCGTCATCCAGCGCTATGCCTCCCAGTACGGTATCCCGGAATATGTATCTGCGCTTCAGGCTATCATGATGCAGGAATCCGGGGGAAGGGGGACAGACCCGATGCAGTGTTCGGAGAGTCCATACAATACCAGATTTCCACACAGTCCCGGCTCCATTACAGAGCCGGATTATTCCATCGAAGTGGGAGTCAAGACATTCGCAGACTGCATCAGTCAGGCAGGATGCAGCACCCCACAGAATCTGGACAAGCTGAAACTTGCATGGCAGGGATATAACTATGGAAATGGATACATAGGATGGGCATTGCAAAGAGGCGGTTATACAGAAGCCAATGCCCTGCAGTTTTCACAGCAACAGGCAGCTTCGCATGGATGGAGCCGTTACGGAGATCCCCAATATGTTCCCCATGTGATGCGGTATTATTCCGGTGGCAGCCTGTTTTCTGGTTTGTTTGGAAATCAGCAGATCGTATCGGTTGCAATGGGGCAGCTTGGAAACAGTGGCGGTCAGAAGTTCTGGAGCTGGTATGGATTTGACAGCCGGGTGGAATGGTGTGCCTGTTTTGTGAGCTGGTGTGCGGACCAAAGCGGTCTGATTGAGAGTGGGAATGTTCCCAAGTTCTCATTGTGCAGTGACGGAGTGTCCTGGTTTCAGGGAAAGAATAAGTGGCAGAGTGGTGGAACAACCCCGACAGCCGGAATGCTCATCTTTTTCGACTGGGATCATGATGGAAACTCGGACCATGTGGGAATTGTAGAGAAATGCGAAGGTGGAAGAGTCTACACAGTGGAAGGAAACTCCCGTGATCAGGTACGGCAGAGAAACTATGCGATGGATTATGCCTCCATCATGGGATATGGGGTGATAAATTGATGGAATTGGAGAGATAAAAAATTATACTTGTAATCTGGGGAAAATTGCGACAAAATAAAAAGAAGAACTAGTGAAAAAGAAGGAATCCTCTCATGAATCAACAAGAAATATTCGAATACATCAAAAAGCAATATCCAGCCAACCCGGAGAGAATCACACAAAATGGAAAGCAGATCACAATCTTTAAAAACCAGAGAAACAACATTCCCTATGCTATTTTTTATCAATCAGACGAATCTGTAATGTCAATCATGGAAGTTCAGGCAGAGTCAGATATGATAAGCAATTATATCGAAATGTATCACCTTGCTCCGGCAAAGTACATGAATCAGAAACACTGGCTGGCAGTTCCAGTAGATGGGACTGTCAGTGATTCGAAAGTTTTAGATATGCTTGATATGGGCTACGATATCGTTGATGAACAGAAAAAATGACAGAGAAACAAGAAATGGACAGTCGAATAGAAGAAATAAAGTGGGATGATAAATCGTGATTTAGGAGTGATATAAATGATTAAAGATTTAATGTATATTGAACTAAAAACAGGATATTCTGATGATGGTCCAGCATGGATTGGATATGTGAAAACTTCAAAAACCAAGAAAACCATTTACTTTAATGACCATGCTTTTCAAAAATATAATGGTGGTTATTCTAACTATGTAGATATTGAAAACGGCGATGAATATTGGATTTCTGGCTTGAAAAAGAGAGAGAGAAATCGTCATTGGGCCGGTCATGGGAAAATTATGATTGACCGCAGAGCTGTTAATGAATATCTTACTCTGATTGGAGAGAAAGAATTACCCCTAAATTTGTTTGAAATAATTGACATTGAAGACAGATTTCCAGTTGAAAGAGTAAATAATCTTTTGAACGACAAAGAATAAAATTTCAGTTGTCTTAATTGGATAAATCATTGTTTGACATTCTAAGTTAATCGCGCCATATGGCTTGATTATAAATACAAAGATAAAAACGCAATGTACATTTAGCAATGTACTTAGAGCTGGTAGGTAGCCCAGCCGTCCTATGTAAATAGGGTAAGTAACCTGCCCCTCCGGGTTGTCCATTCTTTGTTCAACAATTATTTTGGGAGGGATTCTTATGGACAAAGTAAATGGAAAACTGACGGTGTATTTTGAAGAACCATTCTGGATAGGCGTATTTGAGCGTATCGAGGACGGTAAGTTGTCTGTAGCAAAAGTAACCTTTGGTGCAGAACCAAAAGATTATGAGGTGCAGGAATATATCCAAAAACATTATGCCAGTTTGAAATTCAGTCCGGCTGTTGATGCTGTTGTAAAGGATATAAAGAGAAATCCAAAAAGGATGCAGCGTGAAGCGAGAAGGCAAATGCAGGAAACTGGTATTGGAACAAAATCGCAGCAAGCATTGAAATTACAACAGGAACAGAATAAACAGGAATGTAAGATCAGAAGCAGAGAGAAAAAAGAAGCGGAAGAACTGCGAATGTTTGAAATGAAACAGCAAAAGAAAAGAGAAAAGCATAAGGGGCATTAGCCCCTTGCTGGACTCGTTCAAATCGAAAATTAACACTTAACGAGGAGAAATAAACATGGCAAAGAAAGAAGAAAGATTTGAAGTTATATTTAGAGATGGAAGTTCGCTTAAGGATGATGGGGTTCGCCAAATTCTTGTAGATAAGGAGACTGGTGTTAATTATCTTTGTTGGAAATCTGGATACGGGGCTGGTATTACACCTCTTCTGGATTCTGAAGGAAAAGTCATAGTTACAAAGTCAAATTCCAATTGAACTAAATCGCTGCGCCACAGCCTTCGCAGGCCATCGCGCAGCGATTTAGTTCAACTGGAATTTATGGAGGTGGAAAATGTATTTTTCAGATGAGAAAGATTACATTATGCGAATGATAAAAGAAATGGTGAAAATATTATTTTCTTTAATATGTGGGAAAAAGTATGTTTCTGTTGAGTTTGAAAAAGAAAACAAATATGAAGTGTCAGGGAAAAATTTGAAAAGTTTTCTTGATATGATTGATTCAGGGCAAATTAACGAAGCGGAGAATATACTTTTAGATAACATTGATTATACAAATAATGATGATGTGATGGCGGCAGCTCTTTTCTATCAATACCTTAGTGAGAAAGATAGTGAGTTTTTGATTAACAACAATTATACAAAAGAAGAAGTGCTTTCTGGTTTTAAGCAATTACTTGTGCAGTCAGAATATAATAATTTGTTATATATGATTAAGGATGATGAGTAATGCAGAATTTTCGACTTGTGAACTTTAACAACTCGAAAGTTGTAGTACTTGGAAAATGGAATAAAGAAAAAGGAGTGTGATTATATGAAAATATTATTACCGATTATTTATATTATTACTTTTATTACCGTTATTTTATCAAGTCATATTCTCTCCGAGGTACAACAGACCGCTGACCACATCGGTATTATTGCGGGCGGCGTCTTAGGCTATGAGGGGAAACTTAATGCAAACGAAAATTTGGAACAGCTTTTTATGGACGTTGTAAAAAACAATCACAGGGAGGGTTAAGGCATAGGGTGTCGGAGTTCTTAGGAATTAAGAAAAGAATTCTTGATATCCGGGAAAATGTAATAGGAGCAATCAAGACTACAGATAAGGATATAGCAAAGACAGCACTTCTTGCAAAAGGTTTTCGTGAAGCCGGGCAGACAGCAGCCAATGCATTCCGTACTTTTGCTGACAAGCCGGAGGTGGATTATTCTCAGAAAGAGCAGAAACATCCCATTACAAAGGCGGTGCTTGCACCTATGAAAGCAGTGAAAAAGATGCTTGTATCAATGAAGCTTCATCTGGACGCTTCGATTGATAAGCTGGATAATCTGGCGATGAATGTGCAGCTTGATAAGGAAAAGCATATAGAGAATACGATGAATCTGAAACAGACAGAGCCGGAGAGGGCAGAAGCTGAGCGAGTAGAAGCAGAGATTGTAAATTCGCCGATGGTCGCTGAACCACAGGAGTATCAGTATAATGCAGATGCATTTGAGGCTAGAGGTGCGGATGAGGTGAAGCAGGAAGCGTCACATAAGGAAGTATCAAAGGTAAGAGAAGATAAAGCCAGATAGATATGAGGACGTGGGAGAGATTCTGCGTCCCAACGTCCGTGTGGGCTTGCTTTTATTCGGATATTCGTATATAATGTATCGTATTGAGTATTATCCATGCGGAGGTGCGGTATGAACGGGATCAAGGGCTATATCTCCATTCGGGAGGCGTCTTACCGTTGGGGCGTGTCAGAGCGGCGGGTCAACCAATACTGCGCCGAAGGGCGGATTCCCGGCGCGTCCCGGTTCGGACGTTCATGGGCGATCCCGGAAAATGCGGAGAAACCGTCCGACCCGCGCTTTCAAGGACAGCACCGCGATTCCGGCAGGACAAGCACCTGACGGATACCCCTCTGCATGGGAAGCATCCGCAAAAAGGAGGTGAACGCTATGGCCTGCGACGAGAGCTTGTACCGCCAATATCTGAACGGCGACGACGAAGGGCTCAATGCCCTGATGAAAAAATACGGCGACCCCCTGACCCTGTATATCGACGGCTATCTGCATGACGTTCACGAGGCGGAGGAGCTGATGCTGGACGTTTTCGCCTATCTGTTCACCAAAAAGCCGAAGATACGGGACGGCGGCTTCAAGGCGTATCTCTATAAGGCGGCGCGGCACATGGCGCTGCGCCATAAGAGCAAACGGAAGCCCCTGTTCAGCCTCGATACGCTGACCGGCGAGCCGGACGGACGGCTGCTGGCGGAGGAGGTCATTCGGACGGAGGAGCGAAACCGCGTTCTGCACTTCTGCATGGACGAAATGAACCCGGACTATCGGGAGGTGCTGTATCTCACCTATTTTGAGGATATGAGTTACGCACAGGCAGCGGAGGTCACGGGAAAAACGGTAAAGCAGATCACCAACATGGTGTATCGCGGAAAAAAGAGCCTGCGAAGGCTATTAGAACTGGAGGGAATCACTAATGCGGAGCTATGAAGAGCGTGTTGCGGAGACAAAGCGGCGCATCGCCAAAATTGAGCGGGAGAAACGGCTGCGTCGTAATACAATTACCATGGTTTCTGCCGTGGCGGCGTGCCTTGTGCTGCTCATCGGTGCGTCCCTCGCCATGCCCGGCATTGCTGCAAGCATCCGGACTGGGGATTATGTGGGCTTTGAAACGGCGGCAAGCATCTTTCACGACGGTGCGGCTTTGGGATACATCGTCATCGGGCTTCTGGCGTTTTTACTCGGCGTGTGCGTGACCGTTCTGTGCTTCCTGCTGCGGCAGATGAACCGAGAGGACAGACAGGATGAGGAAAGCGAGGATGTGCATGGAGCTGATTGAAAACCTGCTGCAACTGCTGGTCACATTCGTCGGTGCGCTGCTTTCGGGTATCTTCTACTGGAAAAGCCGCAGGCAGGCGGATTTTCTTCTGCTGTGTTTCTACGGTTGCTTTGCCCTCGGCGCATTCTACTGGACGCTGTATCTGCTGCTGTTCAATACCACGCCGCACATTTTTTATGTATCGGAGTTCGGCTGGGTGGCGAGCCTCATCTTCCTGCACATTTTGCAAGAAACTCTCGCCACTCAGGACGAGCGCAGCTTCCGTAGCCGCTCTGCATGGCTTGCGCCGCTGATCGGCGCACCGCTGCTGGCGTTCTACTGCACCTTCGGGGATATTCTCTCCAACCTGATCTGGTGCGGCATGATGATTTGGCTCTCCTTCTGCGCCATCCGTGGACTGGTCTACGCCAATGGGCAGACAGGCACGGCGCGGAATATGCGGTACTACCACATCGGCGTGCTGTGCTTTGCGTTTGCGGAGTATCTGCTTTGGACGGTGGGCTGCTTTTGGCCGGATACCTCTCTGGCAAGCCCCACCTTCTGGTGCGATATGCTGCTGACGCTCGCCATTCTCGGCCTGCTGCCCGCCACGAGAAAGGCGGTGGACGCATGACCTACATCGAAAACATCTTCCTCTGCATGGTATCTCCCCTGCTGGTGGCCGCTTTGTGCATGGGCAGGCGGCAGCTCCGCTTCTTCCTGTTCTGCATTGCCGGGATGGGGGTGTGCCTGCTTTCGGCCTATATCAACACCTTCCTCGCGGCGGTGTGTCAGGCGGACGCCCTTGCCGCCACGGCGGAGATTGCGCCGGTGGTGGAGGAAATGATGAAGCTGCTGCCGCTGGTGTTCTATCTTCTGGTGTTTGAGCCGGAGAGCGAGAGAATTAAGCCCGCCGCCATCACGCTCGCCCTGAGCTTCGCCACCTTTGAAAACGTGTGCTATCTCATCCAGAACGGCGCGGACCGCTTCTCCTTCATCTTCTTCCGGGGCTTCGGCACGGGAGCCATGCACGTCCTCTGCGGCCTGATCGTGGGCGGCGGGCTTGCATACACATGGCGGCGGACATGGCTGAAGATCGCGGGCACCTGCGGGCTGCTGGGCGCGGCCATCACCCTCCACGCCATCTACAATTTGCTCATCGCCCACGGCGGCGCGGCGCAGTACATCGCCTACGCCATGCCGGTGCTGCTGGTGGCGGCGGTAAGATTGTCTGCTTTCCGATTATCGCAGAGAAAATAACTGAACATCCTCTACTTGAGAGCTGCTTTTTGGCGGCTCTCAAATTTTTTTAAAAAATTTTTCGTTTTTGGTGAGAGTTTTTTCGATTTTTTGTACCTATATAAGTGAAAGGGTTTTTATTACAGTTTCAGACAAACCGGAAAGGGGGTTCAAACAATATGTATGATACCGCAAGACGGGTCGCACTCGTCAAGCAGCGGGTGCGGGAAAACACCCGCCGGAGGCAGCGGTGCGAGGCAATAAGCCTATCTGCTTTGTGCCTGATGTTATTCACGGCACTTGCCAAGGTAGCGGACGCACTTATAGTGCGGGGACAGACCGCCGCACAGGGCGTGTTCGGCACAATGCTGCTGCGGGAGGACGCAGGCGGCTATGTGCTGGTAGCCGTTATTTCCTTTGCCGCAGCGTCAGCTATCACTGCACTGTGCTTCCGGCTCAGAACCAGAGAAAACCAGAAAAAACACGGGACGGACAAGCCCGCCCGACACGAAAAGGAGGAGAAAAGCCAATGAAGAAACGAATACTCAGCGTCCTGCTGCTGTGCTGCATGGTGCTTGGCCTTTTGCCGACGACCGTATCGGCGGCGGACGGGCCGATGGACACCGTCCCGAAGTACGACGTGAGCATTGACGTGTACAACCGGACATCGGACATCACCATTAAGGACAGTCGGAGCTACTACATCTACTCGTCCGTTCCCGACAAGGAGAGGGACACATGGACATGGAATTGGAAGATCTTCATCAAGGGAGACAAAGCTGCGCCCCACATATTTATTGACGGCGTAAATATCGAGAGGAGTCCCAGTTCCAAGGGGCCGGCTATTGAATTAAATAAGAAGGCTTCAGCTTATCTGTATTTCATCGGCAAGAACAGCTCCCTGCAAGGCGCCGACGGCCGCGCGGCAATACAGAAAAACCGCAGCGAGGGTCAGCTTTATGTTCTGGCGCGCACAGGCACCACGGTGACCTGCAAGGGCGGCAACAAAGCGGCGGGCATCGGCGGCAGCTATGCGACCCGGAATATCGCAGAAAGTCTGTTCAACCTGGATATGTACGGTCACGGCGTGAATATGCACTTTGGCTCTCGGAGCAATCCTGACTACTGGGGCGGCACCATAGCGGCCATCGGCGGCAGAAACGGTGCTGGTATCGGTGCCGGTCGGGGAGGTGCCGGTGAGAAGCTGTATTTCTACTCCGGTACGATACAAGCCACCGGCGGCAGATTTGCTTCCGGTATTGGCGGCAGTTATGAGGGGCGCGGCAGTGAGATCTATATTTATGGTGGCACAGTCAGCGCTCAAGGCGGTGAGGGAGGCGCTGGTATCGGCGGCGGCTGCTGGAAAACAGAGCAGGATATGAATGGCATCAACGCCGCCCACGACATTTACATTTCCGGCGGCACGGTCACGACCAAAGGCGGCTACAACGGCGCGGGTATCGGCGGTGGGCAGTATGTCCCCGCCCGTAATATCACGGTGACGGGCGGCGTTGTGACGGCGACAGGACACTACGGAGCGGCGATAGGCGGCGGTCGCTGGTGCCGCGGAATGGACATAACCCTTACCGACGCCACTCTGAATCTGTCGACCAATTACCGCAGCAACGGCTCGGACGCAGCGGCTGTCGGCTACGGCGACATTGTTTACAAACCGGAGCAGCTCGTGGCGGATCCGTCAATCGCGACGAACGACCGGATAAAGGTCGGCTCAAAGAATGGAAAGATCGTCATGCTGACGGCTAACGGTCACGCGCTCAGAACGGATGGGAAACCGAGCTACTTCATGCATCTCACTGATTTCCTGATTCCGGACAGCGACGGAATGATTGACCTGTCGCTGCTGACTCTGCCATACACGCAGAACTACGGATGGGCGATAACTGATCTTGATGTGAAAATGATGGAGACCTCCTGCGAGGGAAACCATACCTACGGCTGGAAAAACCGGAATGGCTGTCATGTCTGGGGATGCACACGCTGCCCGGCCCGGAATCCGCTAGAGCGTGGACCTGTACCGGACGGTGAGCATATTCCCGGAGAGTGGGAAAACCAGGAAAAGAAGTGCACCGTATGCGGGGTTGTGTTGGCGAAGGACACCACGCCTCCGGTGACCGAGGGAATTGCGAATGGAATGGAGTATACCGCCGACGACACCGACGACGGGCAGCCCGGTACGATCAGCTTCACAGTCAGCGACCCGGTGAGAGACAAGGAGGTGTCCTCTGGCATCAAGTCTGTGACGATCAACGGTGAGGAGCAGACCGTGCAGACCGGACAGGCTTATCAGCTGACCGCGCCGGAAGGCGGCAACAATGACGAAGGACTTGTGTATGAGGTCGTCGTTACGGACAATGCGGGCAACAGCACCACAACAAAGATAACTCTGTACAGAAGGCACCGGGTCCTGATCCTGAGTGACAGAAACGACCCGAGCAGCACGATCCTCCACCTTGGCGTGCCGCACGGGTCTGAACTGGAACTGCCGTTCGATCATCTGCCGAAGGAAGCCTATTTTGTCGACTGGGATAACGAGGACATCAAAATAAGCCGCGGGGAGAATAATGACTATAACTTCGGCATCATCAACTCGAACCGGAAGTTTTTGCTGGTGATCCCGAAAACGGAACTGCCTACGCTGACGGTTCGTGTAGGAAACAAAAGCTTTTGGGACTATCGTGCGGATGCGCCGGATGAATTCTGCTATGTCGATCCGGTAGACAAGTACGGAGAGGGCTATGCTGTGAGTCTTGGGATTTCATCTGACGAAACCAGCTACTATTTTGAAACGGCCACGCGCTATACACTAAATGAGCTGAAGGAGCTGGATGACAAAGGCAGCATTAAATGGTATAAATACAATTCGGAATCTTGGAGTCTTACCCTCATAGGTCCCTCCTTTGAGGACTACCATGGCGAGTGGTATGTCTACGCCAAGGCTACAAATGAGGTGGGGACGAAATACGTCTCCTCCCCGAAGCTCATACTGGACTGCTCAGATCCGGCGGCCACAGTGCATCCCTCCGGCAAGGAGCTGAAAGGCAAAGCCAATTCGAGCACAGCCGCGGTGGAAGGCACGACCTACTGGGGCAATTTGCAGTTCAAGGTGCATGACGAGACGCCGGTTACGGTGCAGGACGGCCAAACGGTTCTGAAGCCGGATGAAAACGGCATTTATACGATCCCGGCGGACATGGACGACAATGTCTACCACAATATTTATATCAGAGACTCCTGTGGAAATACGATTTTCTATCTGAAAAACAAGGTCCGCTGGAACACGCTGGCCCATGTCGATACGCTCGACGAGCAGAAGCTCCCGCATGGCGCGGTGCTGTCTGAATCGCTGCCTGCCACGGTCACCGTCCGGACGGCGGCCAGTGGGAATCAGAGCGTTTCGGTTCCGGTCAAATGGGACGAGGCGGCGGACTATGTTCCAGCGGCCAAACAGGAGCAGCACTTTACCGTGAACGGAACGCTTGACCTGTCGGGCATGGACATTGTCGTCCCACCGGAGCAGGAAGCCTTGCAGACGGTTACGGTAGAGGTAACGGTGGCTGGTGCACCGCAGTACAGGGTAACGGCTGCAAGCAGTGAAAACGGCACAGTCACGGTGGTGAATGCCACAGAAACCGCCGAGGACGGCACGCCCCTGTTCTGCAAGGACGACCTTGTCATGCTCTCCATTGCACCCAATGAGGGCTATATGCTCAGTACGCTGTCCATCAACGGTACTCCCGCCAGCTTTGCAGTTGAGGATGATACCTATACCTTCGCCCAGCCGGAGGAAAACGTCACCATAACTGCAACGTTTGAAAAGAGCAACGAGCATACCATCACTTTTGAGGCGAACGGCGGCTCCGAACCCGAGGATTTGCCGGAGGAGGTCACCACCGCAATGCCCGCCAAGAAGGTATTGCGCGGCAGCGAGTATTCTCTGCCGGAGTGCGAGTTTATTGCGCCCGAAGGAAAGCAGTTCAAGGCATGGGAGATCGACGGTACGGAGTATCCGGTGAACGCCCCTGTGACCGTCACCGCTGACATCACAGTCAAGGCGCTGTGGGAGGACGCACCTCCTGCACCTGACGAGTATACCGTCAGATTCAATGCCAACGGTGGCGGCGGCACAATGGCAGATGTCACCGGCGTTTCCGGCAGCTACACCCTGCCAGCCTGCGGTTTTACCGAACCGGAAGGAAAGCAATTTAAGGGCTGGTCAACCGGTGCCGACGGTTCGGTTATTTCCGGTACGACCTATGAAGTAAACTCGGATACTACCTTCTATGCAATCTGGGAGAGTAAAGAGTATTCCGTCATCGTAACGGACGGCAAAGCGACAATCGGTGCAGGAAGCGAAATCAGTAAAGCGGCGCAAGGCACAACCATTACTCTGACCGCAAATGCGGCTCCTGACGGTAAGGTGTTTGATAAGTGGGTAGTAGAAAGCGGCAACACTACTCTTGAAGATGCGAACAGTGAAACCACTACTTTCATAATGCCTGACAGTGAAGTCAGCGTGAAAGCGACCTACACAATTCCCCATACCCATACCTACGATCAGGAAATTCAGAAGCCGGAAACCCTCAAGTCGGCTGCCGACTGCACCAACGATGCAGTATATTTCAAGAGCTGCTCCTGCGGAGAGATCAGCACAACAGAAACCTTTACAGCAGCAGGTACACAGCTCGGGCACGCATGGGCAAGCGATTGGAGCAAGGACACAGACAATCATTGGAAAGAATGCTCTCGTTGCCACGAAAAGAAGGACGAGGCGGCTCACGATTACGGTAGCGATAACATCTGCGACACCTGCGGATATGACAAGACCGTACCGCATACGCACAATCTGACCCTCGTTCCCGCAAAGGCTCCTACTTGCACGGAGAAAGGCAACACGGCATATTACACCTGCGACGGCTGTGACAAGTGGTTTGAGGATGCAACCGGTGCATCCGAAATTACCGACAAGACAAGCGTAATCCTTGCGGCAACAGGTCATAGCGCTTCCGACTGGAAGTCCGATAATACCGATCACTGGAAAGAGTGCACCGTTGTCGGCTGCGGCGTGATCATCGAGGGCAGCAAGGCGGCGCATACCGCCGGCGAATGGATTATCGACACTCCGGCAACAGCTACCACAAGCGGCTCAAAGCATAAGGAATGCACCGTCTGCGGTTATACGATGGCAACCGAAACTATCCCGGCAACCGGCGGCGGTGAGCATACTCACAGCTACGGCAGCGAGTGGAAGAACGATGCCGACAACCACTGGCATGAGTGCTCCTGCGGCGATAAGAAAGATACAGCAGCGCATACCGCCGGCGAATGGATTATCGACACCCAGGCAACTGCTACAACCGACGGCTCAAAGCATAAGGAATGCACCGTCTGCGGTTATACGATGGCAACCGAAACTATCCCGGCAACCGGCGGCGGTGAGCATACTCACAGCTACGGCAGCGAGTGGAAGAACGATGCCGACAACCATTGGCATGAGTGCTCCTGCGGCGATAAGAAAGATACAGCAGCGCATACCGCCGGCGAATGGATCATCGACACCCCGGCAACTGCTACAACCGACGGCTCAAAGCATAAGGAATGCACCGTCTGCGGTTATACGATGGCAACCGAAACTATCCCGGCAACCGGCGGCGGTGAGCATACTCACAGCTACGGCAGCGAGTGGAAGAACGATGCCGACAACCACTGGCATGAGTGCTCCTGCGGCGATAAGAAAGATACAGCAGCGCATACCGCCGGCGAATGGATCATCGATACCCCGGCAACAGCTACCACAAGCGGCACAAAGCATAAGAAATGCACCGTCTGCGGTTATACGATGACAATCGAAACTATCCCGGCAACCGGCGGCGAGCATACTCACAGCTACGGCAGCGAGTGGAAGAACGATGCTACGAACCACTGGCATGAGTGCTCTTGCGGAGATAAGGCCGATAAGGCGGCACACGACTTCAAGTGGGTTGTTGACAAGGAAGCGACCGCAACGCAAAAGGGCTCCAAGCATGAGGAGTGCAGGGTTTGCGGCTACAAGAAGGCGGCAGTTGAGATTCCGGCTACCGGAACACCGACTGAGCCGGGCAAGCCGACCGATTCGGATTCTCCGCAGACCGGTGACAACAGCAATATGATCCTCTGGATCGCACTGCTGTTTGTCTGCGGCGGCGTAGTGATCGGCATCACCGTTTACAGCAAAAAGAAGAAAGAAAACGCTGAATAAATCAGCTGCGAACCTTTGAGCAAAGGGCGGTGACGGACATTGCCGTCATCGCCCTTTCGCTTGGACTGGAGAAGAAATCTTCCATTGATTTATAGCCTGTCCACTTCATAAAGTGACGTATGTTGTTGATATAGGTATCTGCAGTTCGGGAGGACCTGTTACGAATCAGGCATTCCTCTCTGAGCTTGTTAAAATATTTTTCGTACATAATAAACCTCCATGATACTAGTAACGTTAATGAGTCACTGCCATCATGGAGGTTCACGTATTAAAGATACCCTCTTGAGAAAAAGAGATTCTGGTGTTATTCTATTCATGGCAGTGTTAATGATGATCCTGTTTGATTGTTATTTTGTGGTGATTTAACAATACTACTTTTAGTGCTCATTATCTACTGCCTTTTTAAGTTAAAGAGAAAACTGTGCCACAGCCTTCGCAGGCCATTGCACAGCGATTTAGTTCAATTTCAGTTTGCAGAGCTGAGAAGATGAGTTGGGCATAATACCCAGCTCAATCTTCCACATGGAAGACATCTTCCACCAGCATATTAAAGTATTTTGAAATCCTAAGCATAAACTCGGCGGAGGGGGTGCTGTCCCCACGCTCTATCCTGCCGACAGTTTTGGTGCTGTATCCGATAGCAGCGGCAAGGTCATCCTGGTAAATGCCACGCTGTTCTCGGATTTCTCGGATATTATTGGTAACCGCCATAAAAATCCCTTCTTTCAGTTCTATAGATATTTTCTTATTGTCAATTATGCAAAATGATGTGTCCGATAAAAAGGACTTGCAATTTTATCGGCAATGCCCTGTAATAGCAGAAGCATCAGATTTTCCAAGAACTTTTCCAAATATGTCTAAGCGGTCATTTTCACTAACCTTGATAGGTGCATACTTTTCATTAAGCGAGATAAGGAAGATTCCGTCTGTATCGTTTTGCAATTTTTTAATATAGGCTTCTCCGTTTAGAGCGAAGATACCGATTTCTCCATTAGCAACAGATTCCTGCTGTAATACCCATGCAATCTGACCATCGTGGAATTCAGGTTCCATACTGTCACCACTAATACGGACACCGAAAGTAGTATCTTCCGGTAAGATAGATTCATCTATACATACAGTCTCTTTCGGTCCGTCTACAAGGAAGTTACCGGTTCCGGCTGATACAGCATTTTCAAAAATATCAATGCTTCGGAATGGAATTATCTTAGCAGTCTGCTTTTCATACATTCCGGATGCGTGGAGCAGATTAATATAATCCATAGCTTTTTCCCTGCCTTCATCTGTAAGTGATGAAAAAGGATCAGCAGGATTTACTCCAAAATATGCTTCATACATGTTAGTAATACCAAGGATTCTACACACTTTGTAAAATATGGTAACGCTTGGTTCAGCAAGATTTCTCTCCCAGTTGGATATGGCTTTATAGGAAATGGTAATGCCTTCCTTTGCCAGTTCATCAGCGAGATCCTGTTGGAGCAAGCCTTTCTTTTTTCTATATGATGAAATGATTTCTCCGATTGAGTACATACATACGCCTCTTTTCTTTCATTTTGTTGATTTCAAATGTCTCTTTTCACTCCATAGTATATAGCAATAGTGCCAATTATTCAAGTTAAAAATCCAATATAATGAGAAAAAGGACACATGTGTCCGTTGACAGTCGATTATTCTTGGGGTTATACTATGCCCTGTAAGAAACATTACTCATATACTTGGACTAAAGGTTATGGTAGTGACAGATTAAATGCAGGAGGTTATGCAGATGGGAGACAGGGTAATACTTCATTCAGATATCAACTGTTGCTATGCTTCGATTGAGCATCTGCATCATCCGGAGCTTGCAGGAAAGCCACTGGCAGTAGGCGGTGACCCGGAGGCAAGACATGGGATTGTCTTAACAGCCGACCATATTGCCAAGAAGTACGGTGTGAAAACAGGAATGGCACTCTGGCAGGCAAAGCAGGTCTGTCCGGACATAACATTTGTATCACCAAGAATGGACTTATATCTTCGGTTCTCAAGAATGGCTCATGAGATATATGCAGAATATACGGACAGACAGGAGCCATATGGAATTGATGAGTGCTGGCTTGATGTGACAGGGAGCAGTTCTCTTAAAGGAGATGGATTGCTCATTGCACAGGAAATCAGCAGGAGAATGAAGTCAGAGCTTGGCATCACAGTAAGTGTTGGTGTTTCTTTCAATAAGATATTTGCAAAGCTTGGTTCTGATTATAAGAAGCCTGATGCAATCACAACTATGTATAAGAGTGAGTTTAAGCAGAAGGCATGGTCACTTCCGGTGGCAGATCTTTTATACGTTGGCAAAAGTACGAACAGAAAGCTTGCATTATTTGGTATCAAAACTATAGGTGATCTTGCAAGAGCAGATGAAGATGTGCTTAACAGTCACCTTGGAAAGATAGGCAGTATCTTATGGTCGTTTGCTAATGGCTATGATGATTCACCTGTCAAGCTGGAGAATACCCACGCTCCAATCAAATCGGTAGGAAACAGCACAACGACACCAAAGGATTTAGTATGTGATGAGGATGTAAAGATTGTTCTTTATATTCTGGCTGAGAGTGTTGCAGCAAGACTACGTGAGAATGGATTCAGGTGCAGAGTGGTTGAGATAAGTGTCAGGGATAATGAGTTATTCTCTTTTACCCGTCAGAAAAAGATTGACCATGCAACTAATATCACCGGAGAGATAGCTGCATATGCTTATCAGATATTTAAGGAAAACTATAACTGGAGCAAACCAATCCGCAGTGTTGGTGTCCGAGGTGCAGACTTAGTAACAGATAATTATTGGGAACAGATTGATTTGTTCTCAAGTGTGGAGAAGCGTGAAAAGCAGATGAAGATGGATTCAGCGGTGGATGAGATACGCAGAAGATTTGGATTTTACAGTATCCAGAGGGGACTCATGTACCGGGACAGGATTCTGTCGGCAGTCAATGCAAAAGAAGAACACACAGTACATCCACATGGATACTTTTCAGGTTAGCAACGACAAGTACCAATAGAGTAAAGAAGAGGGAGGCGGAACATGGGCGAAGCAGCAAGAATTGATCTGGTAGACAGAGCACCATTGACGGAGAAGCAGCAGAATGTGTATGAAAGCATTATGCAATATCAGCGTGTGAATGGTTATGCTCCTACTATCAAGGAGATATGCAAGATGGTAGGGGTGGCATCGACTTCAAGTGTTTATGCACATCTGAAAATATTAGAAGAAAAAGGCTATATAGCAAGGAAGATGGATGCTTCCAGAGCAATAGCAATCTTGTAAGGAAGGTGATTACATTGAGCAATAAGGTATATGTTGATGTACTTGCAGAGTTTTCAAAGGACGGACTGCTCATTCCCAAAGAGATAACGTGGGAAGATGGCAGAAAGTATGAGATTACACGAGTAAAAGACAAGCGCAGAGCTGCCAGTACAAGGGCTGGCGGCGTTGGAGAGCGTTATACCTGTGTGGTAGATGGAAAGGAAATATTCCTTTTCTATGAAGATAACAATATGTGGTTTATGGAAAGAGCCGGAGCCTGATGTGATTGTGTGCTGACAGCACAATTCATATCAGTTGGCTTTAGATCAGCAAAGCCGGGGAATGTGCAGACATTCATCGGAACTCCCGGCAAAAGGCTTGCAATAGCAGGTATAATGGGAAGTGATATTTGAGGGTACAAAAAAATCATTTTTTTTTGGTCTGGGGTTGACACGAGCAGGTATTTGTTTACCAGATGTGTCTGTGTATTTAGAATTATGTGAAATATTAGGCATTAGTCTAAATGAATTTTTGGCAGGTGAAGATATTGAGGTAACTAATGTAGAAAAAAAATCGGAAGATACACTGATACAGATATCAAAAGATAGTAGTCATAAACAGCGTTATTTAAAGAAGATTATTGCTGTACTTCTTATTGCTGTGGGAGTATTTGCTATTACTCTTGGAATCATGGTATGTAATAAATTGCGGCAACCACAAAATTATATAGAAGCAGTAGATCCAGATAGTGTAGAAATGAAAACGGCTGAATTGTTGTCCGGAATTGATGGAACCATGATGTTTCGATACAATTCAAAAGATACATTTCAAGCATTATACGTTTACTTGTCAGAATATCATTCTGGAAAACGAGTTTCTCATAAACGAGTTTTGGAACTTTCCTATGAGGACGTGAAATCTGCAAAAAATGGATTGATTGTCATCACTCCGGATTTTGATAATTTTACTGCAAAGCTTATTGCAGCAGATGAATATTCAAAATATATGACAGAAACGCCAATCTTGGAAGGTGTTGCAAACAGAGAATATTATGGAAGATCTGCGACCTCTATAGAGAACAAAAGCACGATAGAGTACGGAACAGAGCAAGGATTGGCAGCACTGATCTATGGCGAACAAGGAGTGAGTTCGTTGCCGATACAGGACATTACAGGAGAATACATAGATACAGATAATGAGTATATGTATTATTATTCGGCTGAGTTTGTAAAATAAGAATAGCAAAAGTGTGGAGATTTGGTGATGGTAACTGTAAAAGTGGAAAAGAATCATTCTGGGACGTATGAGCTGTCTGAAACCGAAAGAAGCAAGCTGGAGACAGCAATGTTTCCAACAGAATAACTGAATATCGAAGAAGTGGACTGCCGGGGATAAAATCCTGGCAGTTTTTATATCAAAGTATGCAAGAAAAGCCGCCAGTGGAAGGTTCTCTGTATGAAGGCTCTGAAGATGATTTTGAGAATGTGAGATAATTCCGAAGGGACGAAAGAAGGTGAGAAAGTATTTGGATATTAACGGATTCAGAAGAAATGTCGAAAGATGTCGGATAATGCGAAAAATGACTGTTAAGTGACTGGTATATAACACGGTTTTGACAGCCTTTTTTTATATACTTTTCTTTGTGGTGTTTTAAGAAGAGGTATAACAAGGAGAAGAATTATATTTGTATCAAAGAAAGTGCTTAAGACAACAAAATGGGAATAAAAAGCAAAGTGTTGTGATCGAACTGGTTGCAGCACTTTTTTATTCGATATTTTTCGAGAATTGTGGGACACCACATATTCGGTCACCGCCATGCTCCGATTTGATTTCTATACGAAAAATCAGATCGGAGGAAAGATAAATGGCTTATAACAAGACAAGTGAAGAACGAAAGTGGAATTATTGGAAAGAACAGGAAGAAAAGAAATTGCGTGAACTGGGAATGGAAGAAGAGAAGATCCAAAAGCTGCGCCAGATGGACCGGGAAGATTTTCTGGAAGAGCGCAGATACCGGGAACATCTGGATGAAATGATGCAGGATATGGATTCCATAAAAGAAAAGGACAGCGAGCTGTTTGCAAGGGATGTAAAGGAGCTTCTGAATCACATAGGTGATAAGCGAATCTATGAACTATTGAAAGAAACGGAGCATCAGACACTGGAAATCCTCTTACTCAGTACATGGGGATATTCGGGAAGAGAAGTTGCTAAGATTATGGGAATGGCAGAACAGACGATTTATACCAAAAGAAACCGTTTGAGAAAAAAATTAAAAAATTTATCAAAAATTGAATAATTATGGCGTTTTTCGTCGGCTATTTAATAGGCAGATAAATTTTGCCAGTGTACTTTGATAATCTCATACCAGCATTACAGGTACGTTCCCGTAAGTAGAAGCGTGGCAGGAAGACGCGAGGACAGATGAAAAGGGCATGGAAGAAATCAGACCAGAAAGTGAGAGGCAGAGTTCTTTTGTGGTGTTTTTGTTTCGAGCGAATCATCTTTAACTGAAACAAGGATCGTGGCGGTCTTTTGCGAAGATCACTTACGAGGGGATAATGATACATAGGAACTGCCAGTGAGCAGGGGATGGACTTTGGGTTGTAATCAGCAAGACCTTTAGAAAATCCATGAGCGGTGCGATGCCAAGCATCCGCCTGTAATGTTCCCGTAAGGCAAAGGGGGAGTCGAGGACAAATACAATGCCAAAAATCAAAAGTATAAGAAATCAAGGAAGAATGTGTCGTTGATATCAGATACATGCGGCTGTAGGGAGTATTCTTTTACAGCCGTATTGATGTGGTATCAGCAGACATATCAGGTAACAAACTATGTATTACAGAAAAGAGTATTTGAAAAGGGCGCATCGGGAGATTGATACGATCTTTCGGGTGCTGTTCCCGGAACATGGAATGGCAGTAAGGGAAGAACAGATTCTGTTATGCCATGAAATGCTGGATAACCTGCTGGGAAGAAATATAGCACTGTGTGACGCAGGTGTCGGTATCGGGAAAACGTATGCCTATCTGGTGGCTTGTGTTCTGATGAGAAAGTATTCTCTTCTTGCAGACGGATATTCCCCATACGAACAGCGTCCGGTTGTGATATCTACTTCCAGCATTGCACTCCAGAAAGCAATTCTTACGGAATATATCCCTTTTCTCTCCCGGATTCTTCAGGAGAACGGGACAATTCAGGCGCCGATCAAAGCTGTCATCCGAAAGGGAAAAGAGCATTTTGTCTGTGATGAGAGATTAGCGCAACGAATCGTTGCAATCAAAGATAAAAATAAAAATGCATTGCAGAAAGAAGCACTGCTGTCTCTGAAAGAACACTACGACATGGATGAAGTGTCCGGATTAAGCGGATTTGACAGAAGGATGGTAAGCGTGCCGAAGTTCTGCTCAAGGGAATGCCCGAAAAAAGGTTCCTGTAGGTATCAGCAGTATCTGGAACATTCCAGAGATGATGAAATGTTCATCCAGATCTGCAACCATAATTATCTGCTGGCAGATGGCTATCATAGACTGCAGGATTACCGCCCGTTATTAAAAGACTATCGGGCATTGATTGTAGATGAAGCACACAAACTGCCGGATGCGGCAAAGCAGATGTTCGGGAAGAGCCTGTGTTATGATGATATCCGGGAGATCTGCTTTTATCTTGGAAAAGAATATCAGGGCCCGGAGATAAGAAAACTGTCTGGGACGATCCGGATGGTGCTGGATGTGATAGGAGAAAACCACAGAACCAGATACGGGTTAAAAGAAGAATTTTACATGACAGAAGAGTGTGCCATGTATTTATATGAAGGGATACAGACCATGAATAAGATCATAGAAAAATTAGAAAAGAAGATTCCGAAGTGGATCAGAAACAAGCTGGAAGAAACCAGAAGTGTGCTGGAATGCTTTTTCCATCAGGATAAGAAGTATGTGCTACATTTGAAACAGGATCAGGAACATCGGATCATATTGTGTGCTTCCAGCAGGCGGATTCCACAGTATCTTGACCAGATGTTGTGGAGCAGAGGAATGGGCGCAATCCTGACAAGTGGAACATTAAAAACCGGACAGGGATTTTCCCATATCCGGAAGATGACAGGATTGCAGAAAGTACAGAGGGTACATGAATATGTGGCAGACTCTCCATTTGAATATCAGAGAAACTGTCTGTTATATCTGCCAAAAGATTTGAAAAAGTGCAGAAGAGGAAGTCAGGAAGAAACAGAGATGATAGCTGACCATATCCATTCGTTAATCTGTTCGACTTACGGACATACATTGGTGCTGTTCACATCCTATCACCTGATGGGAAATGTATATCAGATGTTGCGGGATGAGATCCCTTTCCCGATGATCGAGGTGTGGAGACATTCCCCAGAAGAAATCACGAGATTTAAACAGACAGACAATGCGGTTCTTTTCGCAGCTGGATCCTGCTGGGAAGGAGTAGACTTTCCCGGAGATATGGTATCTTCGTTAATTATTGTAAAGTTGCCGTTCGCTGTTCCAGATCCCATCAGTGAGGCTCAGAAGAAAGAATATGATTGTCTGAAAGATTACATTCAGGCAGTGGTCGTTCCAGATATGCAGAAAAAACTAAGGCAGGGGTTCGGACGTGCGCTCCGCACAGAGACAGACACCTGTGTTGTGACCATCTTAGATGAGCGTGCAGGAGAAGACGGAAGATATCATGAGGAAGTGATGTGTGCACTTCCGAAGTGTAAGATGGCAGAAGACATCAAGGATGTTCAGCGTTTTATCAGAAACCGGAAGGGTGTGGAATATTACCTGTAAATGCCCGTGGTTTTGCTACAATCACAGCGAGTTTACGACGAAATGTTTGGTGGTATTTCTGGGGTGTTTTCGGTGGAATTGGTGGTATTGCTGAATAGCTATTTGAACATGAAGTGGGTATACTGTGTATAGCGTTAGAGATTTAGAAGGAAGGTATTAATATGGCAAAATATATCGTAGAAATGCAGATGGATAAACAAGAAAAATTTTATTTTATTCGAGAAAACGAAAGCGGAGATATTGTATATTTACCTTCTAAATATCTAATGCATAAGAAAAGGTCAAAGATATCACCGAATACCATACAAAGAAGTGCCTTTGCATTATCTTATTATTTGAATTTTCTGGATGAAAAGCAACTTTGTTTGGATGATATTTATCAAATGAAATATATTGAACAGCATGAACATTTTACAGATTTCCTGATTTGGTTAAAAGCTGGTATGCATAGCAGGGAAGATTATTTAAAACTTCCTAATAATGAGACATGCAATGCATATTTAAAAGAAGTATTCAGATTTTATACCTTTATGGAGCAAGAAAACAAGCATTCGGAAAGCTTGAAGGTATTATCAGATACGCAAATGATTGTGCGAAATTCCATCGGTATCAGAAAAGTATTGAATAGGAAGAGTTTTCGAGGATATTTAAAAGAAAAAGGACATCAAGGAAAAACCATTGAGCAGGACAAGATTGTAGTATTGTTGCAAGAATGTGCAAACAGCCGCGATCAGGTTCTGCTTTTATTATTAGCAGAAACAGGCTTTAGAATAGGGGAACTCTTAGGTGTACGATACGCAGAGGATATAGACTATGAGAAACATATAATATATGTCAACTTTCGAGATGATAATGAGAATGGGGCAAGAGCTAAAAACGCAGAACTTCGAAGAGCCAAAATCAGCGACGCAACATTTGATATTTTAATGTTTTATATTGAAGACTATAAGGAACTGATTATAGGACAGGAATATTTATTTATTAATGTCTCAGGTGATTACGTTGGAAAGCCTTTTAAGGGAAGTGGAGTATATGCCATGTTACGCAGATTGGAGAGAAAGACGGGAATTAAAGCATCTCCACATATGCTCCGGCATTATTTTGCAAATGCAAGACGAAAAGATGGATGGAAATTAGAAATGATTAGTCAAGCACTCGGGCATCGGAATATCGAAACGACTATGAAATATCTGAATATAACAGAGGATGAACTAATAGAAGTCAGTGATGCTTTTTATAACAGGCATCAAGCAATGTATGGTGTTCAGAATTTGTTATAAAAAAGAGGAGGCGATCAAGTGTCTGCAATTCGATTGCTACAAGCAGAACGCAAGGAAGAGATACAGCATCTTCACAGGCAGTTTATGTCAGGCGGAATATTGCAGAGAGAATTATGGGAAGAAGCAGAGAAATTCCTTATCCAAAGAGAAATCTATGATGTGATTTTAGCAGAAGAACAAGATTTGCGGGAATACAAACAAACTTTGTTGGATAGTGGGAATTATACGAAAAAGCAGGTGAAAGAGCAGTCATCCGCATTACGGAAGATACAGAAGTATTGGATAGAAACAGAATATGGAGAGCTACTCTTAGAAATCCGAGAAAGCCAAGTGTCAGATGAGGCATTGAAGGGAAACATCAAACGGTTTCTAATCCGGCAGGGAATACATCATATCAAAGAGATTGATTATACGGTACGAAGCCGTTATGAAGCAGAACTGAAAAAAATGTGGGATGAAGCGAGTGTGATGAGATATTTAAAGGTTTTCGATCATATCAAGCAGTATAGTATCCAAAAAGAAATAGAAAGTCTGCCGGGAAGAATCGAACACCGGAGGAAATATCAAGCACAGGTTGTATTCCTGCCATACTTACCAGATTTGGAGTTGGTTAAGGATTTTGAATATGTCCGAGATAAACAGGAACTGGTGTGGGATTTTTTTAGAAGAGCATCTGAAAAATTAAAAAAGCAGGTTTTTCTACTATTGAATTATATTCTAGATAATTTGTATCGAGACGATCCCAAAGAGAGAAGAGTTCGCTATTTATTGCCATTACACTGGTTATATGATTTTTGTGTGGAGGAAGAGATTGATGATCTGGAAGGATTGGAATTAGAACAGATCCAACGATTTGAGAAAATCGTGGAACAGAAAGTGGTCAATGTGAAAAACTCTATGCAGATTATTGACAATAGTCGGAAAATCTTATTTTTAACAGCACCAGAAATTCATTGGCATGCCAATGTGTGGTATATGGAACGCTTTCACCTGTCAGAAGATCGGCTTAACCCAAGCAATCCAGTACAGCGATTGAGTTTTATAGAAGTGACTAACAAAAAGAATCGAGAATTGTTACAGGAATATGCCAAATATCATGTTGGAATTGGTGGACTGACGATAGCAAATATCCGAGGACAACTATATGAGGTAAAAAGACTTCTGGAATATTTTAAGGAAGAAGAATCCATTTGTCAGGTAGATGAAAATCAATTGGATGACTATTTTAGGAAACTGGAAGAAAAGGATACCAAAGATGATACATTCAATAAAAGAATTGTGCATTATATAAAATTTTATCAGTTTTTAAATGTCCGAGGATATATGAAGGAGATACCCTTTAAACCGGAGTATTACCTGAAAAAGACATATCCAGAGCATCATGACAGAACGGTGGAAGAAAAAGTTTATATGGAAATCCTGCATAAGCTGTATGCATTTCCGCTAGTTCCAAGATTGATATTTTTACACTTGTGGTGTACTGGATTGAGAATCAGCGAAGTGTGTACGTTAAAAGGGGATGCATATTACTGGGATGGAGAAGATGCATGGTTGAAAGTCTATCAGATCAAGATGAAGGCAGATAAAATGATACCAATACCGCTTGTGATGTATAGAATCATGCGTAAGTATATTGAGCGTGAACACATTCGTCCGAAAGATTATATCTTTAAAGGGAAGGATGGTGGAGCGTACCGGGGAACAACATTCCGACAAGAGTTTCAGCAATACTGTGATAAGAATGGAATTGCAGATGGCAGTTATATCTTCAAAACCCATGACTATAGGCATACGCTGGCCACCCAATTTTATGATGAGAATGTTTCTATACAGACAATCCGAGATTATTTAGGACATTTTTCCGAAGAGATGACAAAACAGTATGTAGACTTCATGCCAAAGAGAATTGAAAAAGCAAGTGATACTTACTTTAAGAAACCGGAAAATGACTTGGCTTCTACCATTAAAGCTAAGAAGCGTGGTGAAAGAAAATGAAAAAAAGAATTTACATATATGAGCTGGACTGCTACAAGGTAGCATCCGAAGAGCAGATTCAGAGAATGCGTATCAGCCCGGAACGGTATTTTAATCTGGAAGGATTGCCATCAGAAGAACTTGCCGAAAAGTTGGAAGAATTTATATGGGAAAGAGGAAAAATGCTCGCACCGTCCAGCATGGCAAGTGAAGTGACCTATTATAATAATATTCGGGAATTTCTGATTGATCGGAAAATACAAAGCCTTGATGCCAGAGAAGAAGAAAAAATCATCCGTATGTTAAAAGGATGGATGCTGGAACGAGGATATGCTTTATCAAGCAAAAAATATCGGCCTGCATATGACAAAATAGGAATTGAAAGTCCTAGCATTGTAAGGCATATGAAAAAAATCTTGAAGTTTCTGGAAGAAGAGGATGGCAGGGATGAGCAGGAAAAAGATATCTGGACTCTTAAAAACTTCGATTTTCCTATTTATAGAAATCCAATCAAGAATACGGAAACGATTAACTTTACTAAAATTGTACAGCCAGATATTCGGGAAGAAGTAAAAAAAGTAATTTTTATGCATTTAAAATATTCCCCTTTAGGAACGATTCATAGTGAAATAGCTGCAGTAAAGCGGTTCTCAAAATTTCTTAAAAGAAAATATTTGGACATTCAATCGCTGCAGGATCTGGAACGGATGCATATAGAAGAGTATCTGATATATCTTCAGACGGAAGCACATGACCGGAAAAATTATAGATCTGACCTATATGCACTACGAAGGGTAATAGAAGATGTTGGGAATTTATATGAACGACAGTACATGAGCGAATTATTTCTGAGTAATGATTTCCCAAGTACACCAAGGCATGTATTCAAATTTTACTCAGATGCGGAAATCAAAAGATTAAACGAACACATTTTCAAAATGGATGAGCAGATATGTAGGGCACTGATTATCCATCAATTACTGGGAACGAGGATTTCAGATACGCTGACCTTAAAGACAGACTGCCTAAGCATGCGGAATAATCGATATTTTATAAGGATTGATCAGGTGAAGTCAGTCACCTATGAAAAAGCCATCAGTGAAGAAGTGGCACAACTGATTATGAAAGCAATTGATTATACAAAGGAACGGTATGGAGAAACAACTTACATTTTTGCAAAAAAAGATGATCCAACTAGGCCTTATCAATATAGCATGATTCAAAATCAGATTATGACAATGATCCGCCAGGAAGATATCCGGGATGATAATGGAGAGTTTCTGAAGTTTGGAACCCATATTTTTCGACATTGTTATGGAAAGAAATTGACAGAAATGCATGTGGATGACTGGATGATAGCTAAGCTACTGGGGCATACCTCCATATATTCGGTACATCATTATCGAAAAATTGGCAATAAACTGATGGCAGATGAAACGAGAGCTGCAAGAGAAAAAATGGACATGATCCTATTAGATATCATAGAAGGATGGGATGATTATGAAATATGATAAGATGGTAGCGATTACGCAGGCTGAGAGTCAGAGGAAGATGAATATTGCAAAAAATACAATATCTGATATGCTTAAAAATATGGAAAGAATTACCGTAGCAGAGCTGGTAAAAAGAACTGGGCTTTCTAGAGGATTTTTTTATAAAAATGAGCTTATCAGAAGAGAAATGGATGACGCAATACATAGACAGGAAGCAATTTTTAAGAATAGACATCCGGTTGCAATGGACAGAAAACTTGAAAATTCAGTAATTGAGTTGAAAATTGAATTGTTAAAAGCCAAAGCAGAGAACGAGAAATTAGCAGAACAAAATCAGGAATTGAAAAGAAAAAATGAACTGTTGCAGCAAGAACTAGAGAAATTGAATAAACGGGTCAGTAGGAAAGAAATTTCTGTTCTAAAAAAATTGTGAGAATGGTGTGGTACAAGTTTTTTGAGAGGACGATAATCTATGAAATACGATAAAATGGTCGAATGTAGTTTGGAACGTAGCAAACAGAAGGTAGAAACCGCAAAACGGGAAATTCAAGAAATGTTGGAATCAAAAGAAAAAATAACAGTTGCTGCATTGATTCAAAAAACAGGCTTTTCTAAAGGATTTTTTTATCGAAATGAAGAAATGCGCAGGGTGGTAAATGAAGCTATGCATCAACAGAGCGTAACGTATAATCCGAAACAGATTATTATTGATATGGCTATGGAAAGAACTTTAGTTAATGCAAAAACGACTATACAGGAATTGAAACTAAAAATAAAAAAATTGGAAAAAGAAAATGCAGAGTTGCGAGAAGAATTGGCAAGGGTAAGAAAAATATCTAAAGTATAAAAGGAAAAATTAAATATTTGAATTTGAATGATTCAAGGCAGAATGTACAGTAAAAAAGCAAGTACATTCTGTCTTGTTTTGTATAGATATGAATAAATAAAAATACTGGCTACAAAATGCACACAACATACAAAAAGTGCAAAAAACAAAGAAAATAGACGAATGATACGTTTTGGTCTATATGGTTAAATCCAGTGTTTATAAGGCTTTTGAGGCATGAAAAAGACAGGGGCTAAATTTATGGTCGTACTGATTGGTCTGGTTATTATTTTCAAGACCCAGCTCACCAATCTGGTAACCACAATTTTCGAGAAAATTACCAGCGAGAGTTCTACGATTTAAGCGGAGAAGTGACGGCTTTTCTGACGATTGTATTTGTTTTGCTCGCAGGATTTCTGTGTTCTCTCGTGGAGGCAGCCTCTATACAGTCAGAAAAGCATCTGAGCCGGGACAGAGTGGATATGGCGGTGTATTCGGTGTTTGGAGAATATGAAAAAGAACTATGGAAACGATATCATGTCTTTGGAATTGATATTGGCTATGAGTCGGGAGCGGGATCTGAACAGACGATAGAGAATCGTATTCGCTATTATGGAGCATTGGACTTTGCATTTGATTTTGAGGCATTGCAGTTACTGACCGATCATCAGGGAGAAGCGTTCTATCGTCAGGCAGTGCAGGATACAAGTTCCAGATATGGGATTGATATTGTGAAAGAGTTTATCGGAGACAGTTCGGGTTGGAAAGACCAGATGGAACAGGGAGAAGAGGATCTGGGAAAGAAAAATACGCTGGAAGACCAGTTCCGGGAAACCGGTACCTCAGAAGCACCGGAGTTCCCGGTTGAGACGGAAGATACCTGGAACTCCCAGATGTTGGAAAATCTGTTACCGGAAGAATTTCCACTTTCAAAACAGGCGGTGACTCTGGATGGAATGTCATCAAAAAGAGAACTGTATACAGGATATGGGGAAGTGCAGACAAAGAAAACCGATGGGGTTACAGATCGCCTGTTGTTTGATGAATATCTGCTGAAAAATTTCTCGAGCGCATTGTCGGATCTGTCTGAGACAGGGCTTTCCTACGAAGTGGAATATGTGCTTGGAGGAAAGGAAAGTGACAGAAAGAATCTGCAAGCGGTGGCGGAAAAACTGATCCTGTTCCGGTTTGCGGCAGATTATACATATCTGCTGTCGGATGAAGAAAAAAGGGCGGAAGCAGAAGGCGTTGCACTGACGGCATGTACCTTATTGCTGATGCCGGAGGCGGCGGAAGTGGTACAACAGCTTCTGTTACTTTTGTGGGCGTACAGGGAAGCCCAACAGGATGTCAGGATCCTTCTGACAGGCGGAAAAGTTTCTCTGGTAAAACAAAGGGACAACTGGCGGGTTCCGCTGCATGGGATTCTGAAAGAAAAGGAAGGGGCAACCGTGAAAACGGTGCAGGAATCAGAAGGACTGACCTATCAGGATTATCTCCGAATCTTATTATTTCTGATACCAAAAGCGACCGTGACGATGAGAGCACTGGACATTTTAGAGTGCGGAGTAAGACAAAAGGGAGGAAAACAGCAGTTCCGCGTGGATCTATGCATGACGGGAGTAAGAATTCGGAGCCGATATACCTTAAGTCATGGAATCTCCTATGAGTTTCCGGTGGAATTTTCCTATCAATAGACCTTCCGGGGGATAGCGGACCATCTTTCAAATCATTGAAAAAAGAATCTCTATATCGAACGTAAAATCAAAAAAAGAAATCAATAGAAAATCTGATAAGAAAGGGGGATTCCGGGTGCAATTCGCATTTGCCGGTCGGCAAATAAAAAACAGAAGAAAGATGGTCCGTTATGCCTCGGAAAAAAGAGGAAGTATAACTGTAGAAGCGGCACTGGCTGTTCCGATCTTTTTGTTTGCGGCAGTCTGTCTTCTCTGGTTGTTTGAGATTCGGGGGATTCAGACGACGGTCAGGATGGCGGCACATGCAGCAGCAAAACAGACAGCAGAAGAATCACTTTTGTTGCCGGAATTACAGAGTGTGATGTTTCGAAGTCATCTGATACGGGCAGCAGGAGAAGGAAGACTGGACAGGACACTGATAGAAGGCGGCAGCAGAGGAATCAAGTGCGGGAAGACCAGATTTAACCAGATCGGGCAGCTTCAGGTCTGTGTGGAGTATCGGGTGAAATTACCGCTGACATTTTTGGGAATTTCTCCGATGAAAATGAAAGAAGAGTTTCTACTGAAAAGCTGGACCGGGTATGAGATTTTTGGAGAACAAAGTGCAGCAGATGGAGAGATTGTATATATTACAGATTGGGCGTCTGTTTATCATGAGGCCTATGACTGCACGCATCTTCAGCTTACGGTTCAGGCGGTTCCAAGAAAGGAACTTGGAAGTTATCGGAATGAAAGCGGAGGAAAGTATCACGCCTGTGAAAAGTGTGGAAAATATCCCGGTATGGGGAACTGTTACATCACAGATCAGGGGGATAAATATCATAATTCGGTGAGTTGCAGTGGATTAAAACGAACGATTTATGCAGTGACCAAAGAAGAAGTAAAGGGAAAGAGAGGGTGTAGCAAGTGTACACATTAACAAAACAAATTGCGGCGGTTTTACTGATACTGGGATCCATACGGGATATCAGAAAGCGCAGCCTTCCGGTGTGGACGCTGTATGCAGTGGAAATCTTTGTGATGATCTGGGGAGTATGGAAACAGGAAGTGGTCTGGTGGGAAATAGCAGGAGGAATATTGATTGGAGCAGTCTTTTTGGGAATCAGTAAGTGGACCGGAGAAGCACTGGGGTATGCGGACAGTGGACTGATTTTGATTCTGGGAAGTTATCTGGGAATGTGGCAACTGATGATATTGTTATTGATTGCATTTTCCGTGGCGGCATTTTATGCAGCAATGGGAATGGTCATCGGAAATTTTCATCGAAAGTTTTCGGTTCCGTTTATTCCTTTTCTTACATTGGGCTATCTGTGGGTGGTGTTTCTATGTTAAAGGGGAACGCAACCTTAAAAAGTGCAGCATTAAAAGGTACAACCTTAAAAGGAAGTGCGACGATAGAAATGGCGTATATTATGCCTTTGTTCCTGTGGATGTTTCTGATGATTATGACGGCTGCTTTTTATTTCCACGACAAAGTGATTTTGTATGCGGCGGCCTATGAAACGGCAGTGACCGGGGCAGAACTGGAACGAAGAGAAGAATCGGATGAAGTGATTCTGGCAGAGCATTTTCAGGAACGAATAAAGGGGAAGCTGATCTTTTTTTCAGGAGCATCTGCAGAAATTGAAGAAAGTTTAGAAAAGGTTACGGTACGGATCAGCGCGCAAAAAGGAAAGTGGAGGATACAAGGAGAAGAAAGAGCGGCCGTTATGCGACCGGAAATTCTACTGAGACACAAAAGTAAGGAGGAGACCAGGTGAAGGTAAAAAAAGGAGCACGTCTGATTGTGGAGTATGAGGAAGAATATGAAGAGGATTTTCAGATTGCAATGCTTCGGAAAAACGAGATTCCGCATTTGTTGAAACTGGAAGTGGATGGGATCGGGAGAAAAACCCGCTTTTCCTATCAGGCGGAAGGGATGACCTCGATGGCAGTAAGGTTTGAAAAACGATCGATAAAAGAAGCAGATCTGAGAGAGTTCTTGATGCAGTATGAGGAGGCAAAAGAGGCAGTCAGAGATCATATGCTGATGACGGAATTTCTGTGGCTGGATCCGACGTATATTTATTATAGAGACGGAATCTATTGGTTTGCGTATCTTCCTGTTTTGAAAACTGGAGAGAGGGAGCAGTTTCATAAGTTTACAAATTTTCTGGTGCGAAAAATTGATTACCGGGATGTGGAGTGTATTCAACTGGCTCATCAGCTGAATCGTGAAAGTATGGAAGAAACGTTCTCGCTATCTGATTGTCTGGAACATTATGATCGATTGGAAACACGGGAAAACTGGGTGGTCAGAGAAGAGACACCGGTATTTGGCTCGGTGAAGGAGTCGGTAAAAGATATGAGCAGCAGAGAGCACGCAAAAAAATATGCTGGCGAATTCCATGACGGCAGTGATACTAAGCAACAGGAATGGTATGAAAGGGAAACATATGGGGAAAAACCAGATGGAAAGGAAGCAAATACGGAGTCGAATATGGAGGAAGAAATGATGCGGGAAGGACGTTTTCTGGATCCTTTCCATAAAACCTGGAGTCGAATCAGAAAAAGGCGTTGGGGAAGATGGCAGGATTTGATTCTGGAAAGTGATGGACAGGAGGATGAGAGTAGCCTATAATCAGGTACATGAGAATAGACAAAATACAGAAAGAAAATCGGATTACAATTGGATTATTGGCGGTCAATATACTGACCTTTATAGTGTTGTCGTTTCTTGGAGATACACAGAGCAGTCAGTTCATGTATGATCACGGCGCGGTTTTTGCACCTGCGGTGATTGAAAATGGAGAGTATTACAGGTTGTTTACCAGTATGTTCTTACATTTTGATTTTTCCCATTTGATGAACAATATGATCATGCTGGGTGCGCTTGGAACTACCGTGGAACCGGAACTGGGAAGTATAAAAACGCTTATCCTCTATTTGCTCAGCGGTCTGGGAGGCAATCTGCTGTCCCTTGGAGCGGATTGGACAAGTGGGGCTCTGGTGGTGTCAGCAGGTGCATCCGGAGCAATCTTTGGTCTGATGGGAGCCCTGGTGTGGCTGGTGATAAGAAATCGCGGAGGATACGGGCGGATTTACGGCAGGAGAGTCTATCTGATGGTCGGACTCAGCCTGTATTACGGATTTACCAGTACCGGCGTAGATAACTATGCCCATGTTGGCGGGCTGATCTGCGGATTCCTGCTTGCAATCTGTCTCTATCGCAAAAGAGGAAAAGAAAAAATTATAAGGGAAGAAAAACGGTAAAGGTACTTCCTTTTCCGGGAGCAGAAGTAACAGTAAGCGTGCCATGGTGTGCTTCGATGATCCGTTTGGAGAGAGAAAGACCGAGTCCGGTACCTTCCTGCTTGGTGGTATGGAATGCCTGAAAAATCTGATCCAGTTGATCTTGTTCAATTCCGCATCCGTTATCCCGGATGGAGATCTGGATGCCGGAAGTGTCGCAGCCGGAGGAGGCTGATAGCACAATCTCATCAGCCTGAGATTCCCGGGCGTTTTTCAACAGATTCAGAAGCACTTCGCGAAGCTTGATCTGATCTCCTGCATAGTCTTTGATAGCAGGATCGATACTGGAGCGAAAGCTGACAGAAGCGTTCTCTAAAGAAATTGCAAAGGACACTGCCACAGAGCGCAGCAGTTTCTGAAGGGAAAAAACCTGATAACGGAGCGTGCTGCCATTATTATAGGCAGAAAGTTCAGAAAGCAACTGACAGAGAAAATTCAGATCCTGCATTGTCTGATCCCAGTTGGAGAAATCACGGACCTCTGGATGAGTCTGCTCCATCAACTGCAAGGAAGAACTGATCAGCGTCAGGGGATTGCGGATTTCATGGGAGATTAAAGAGACGATGGTCTGATGATTTTGCAACAGCTGTTCAATGATATTTTTTGCTTCGGGATTGTGTTCCATGAGCCGGTTCATGCGGCAGATATCGATGTGACTTAACATAAAGAACCTCCGGGTATTAAATACAGTCTTTAGTTTATGCGTATTTCAAAATGGTATACAAAAAGCTTCAGGTTTAGTGTAGCATTGAAGAAACGGAAGATTCAATGACAAGGAAAGGTCAGGATTCGACAGGAAACAGACGGGATATGAGCTGAAAAAGGTTGATATTCCGTAAAATAAAGGAAAACAGTGCATGATATTCGACATTGAACAGTTATTTGGGGTATGCTACACTAAGAATATATGAATAAAATTTAGGAAAGAAGGGATTTCCATGAAAGACGCAGATTGTATTTTCTGTAAACTGGCCAATGGAGAAATTCCAACGGCTACATTGTATGAGGATGAGGAGTTTCGCGTGATCTTAGATGCCAATCCGGCTTCCAGAGGACATGCATTGATCCTGCCGAAGGAGCATTATCGCAACCTGTATGATCTGGATGATAAAACTGCATCTAAGGTATTGGTTCTTGCAAAAAAGATGGTGAATAAAATGAGACCGGTACTGGGATGTAGCGGATATAATCTGGTACAGAATAATGAAGAGGCAGCAGGACAGACTGTTTTCCATTTTCATATGCATATGATTCCGAGATATGAAAATGATCAGGTGGGTCTGGGATGGAAAATGAAGGAACTGACAGATCAGGAAAGAGATGAACTGCTGGAGCAGTTAAAAGACTGAAAATAATATAAGAATAAAATACGAAAAGACCTGGGGATAGAAAAAGTGACAGAGCACCAGTCATATCACGAGATTTATAATCTTTATAAAAAGCTCGTGTATACAGTAGCATTTAATTGTTGCCATGACGCTGCTACAGCAGAGAGTGTGACTCAGGATGTTTTTTCAGCATTATATATTCATTATGACAAGGTGGATAAAGAGAAAGTCAGGGCATGGTTGATCGTTACAGCGAAAAATCAAGCGTTGAATTATAAGAAAAAACAAGACAGAGAACTGTTATTGATTGATGACGAAAAACATGAGTCAAAAGAGTTGCCTGCGACCTCTTTTCCAAGTGCGGAAGAGGAAATGCTGAGAAGAGAACGAGAGAAACAGGCGCATGATCTTCATGAGAAAATCTGCATGGGTCTGATGGAGACAAATCCGAGATGGTATCAGGCAGTTGATCTGGTTTATCATCTGGGAATGCCACAGGCGGAAGTTGCTGCAGAACTGAACATGAATCTTCAAAGCCTGCATAGTATGCTGCACAGAGTGAGGGAATGGATACGAAAAGAATATGGCGTGGAATATCAAGAAATGAACCAGGAGTAGTAGAAAAAAACAGGTGTCGAATCGACACCTGTTTTATAAAATACGTCACGAAACGCACACTGATGTTATAAGAATTCATTTTCTGGAAGCATAGGTTACAGGCTATTTTTTTCGAACCTCTTCAATGATATTGGTGATGGTTTCGATGGAATTCTGTAAAGTTGATTTACGCATAGCGCTCATATAGGTATCGCGGTTTGCATAAAGATCACGGACGCTTTCCAGAAGAAGTTCTTTGCTTAATTCTTCCTCTTCGATCACAACACTGAATCCCTGACGTTCGAAAGAACGGGCATTCAGGATCTGATCTCCTCTGCTGGCATTTGCAGAAAGCGGGATCAGAAGGTTTGGCTTACGAAGTGCAAGAAGTTCGCAGATCGCATTGGCTCCGGCTCTGGAGATTACAACATCGGCAAGAGCAAAAATATCACGCAGCTCAGATTTGATATATTCAAACTGTGCGTAGCCTTCTACGTTGTTAAGGGATGCATCCAGTTTTCCTTTTCCGCAGAGGTGAATCACATGGAACTGCTCCAGAAGATCCGGAAGAGCAAGACGTACTGCGTTGTTGACAACCACGGAACCAAGACTTCCGCCGATGACGAGGATGACAGGCTTGTCTGCAGAGAAACCACAGAGATCAAGGGCGGCGATCTTGTTACCGGAGAGCAATTCCTGACGGATCGGAGAACCGGTCAGTACAGCTTTGTCAGCCGGAAGATGTTCCAGCGTTTCCGGGAAGTTACAGCAAACCTTTGCGGCAGATGGAAGGGACAACTTGTTGGCGAGTCCGGGCGTCATATCAGATTCATGGATGACAACAGGAACTTTATTTTTCTTTCCGGCAAGAACGACCGGAACAGAAACAAAGCCACCCTTTGAAAAGATAACATCCGGTTTCAGATCCCGGATCAGTTTGTTGGCTTCACTGAAACCCTTCAGGACACGGAAAGGATCACTGAAATTTTTCATACTGAAATAACGGCGAAGTTTACCGGAAGAAATTCCGTGATAAGGAATGCCGAAAGGTTCGATCAGTTCCTTTTCAATTCCGTTATAAGAACCAATGTATTGAATGTCATAGCCAAGCTCTTTCAGACGAGGCAGAAGAGCGATGTTCGGTGTGACATGTCCGGCGGTTCCGCCACCGGTCAGAATAATACGTTTCATATATAAAGACCTCCCAATTAAAATCAATGTAGAAACCCTTATCCTCGATGGATGAGCATACTTAGTTTCATATTAAACTTATTTACTGAAAAGTCAAGAAAAACTATAGGGCAAAAAGAGCAGGGTAAAAAGAGGACGTGACATGAAAGAAATTCAGAAATTGTCATTTGAAGAAGAATTGCAAAGAGAAGCAGATGCGATAGAAAAGGAACTGGAAGCAGATCCGGATCTTAAGGAACTGGAACTTCCGGAAGACTTCGACCGCAAAATGGAAGAGCGGCTCCGCGCGATAGAGAAAGAGCGGTCAGTGCAGAACACTGGTGCTGATGTCGAGAAACAAGAGGAACAACAGGAGGAATATGAGAGCTGTTTGTCAGAAGAAGACAGAGAAGCACTGGAACTGGGCAGAAAGATGCTGGAACAGAAGAAACGTCCGCACCGTCGGATTCCGAGAAAGGCAAAGGTATGGTTTCCATTGGCGGCATCTATGATTTTGGTTCTTGCATGTGGAATCACCAGTGTGGGAAGTAAGAGTTACTGGAAAAATCTATGGAAGAGAATGTTGGGCGAACAGAAGAATACCGTGATTAATGTGGAGGATATGGATACGATCGACGGGGATGATGGATTCTCTGCGATTAATTATGAAATAAAAGAAAAATTAGGAGTGTCTCCGGTATTACCGCTTGAACTGCCAGAAGGAACAAGTATTTTAAAATATGAAGTTAATGAAGAACAACAGATTGCAAAAATTTTTTATGAATTAAATAGTAAAAATATTTTATATGCAATATATTTGAATGATTCAGAATCTTCTTACAGCGAAAAGGTTTCAGATCACTTGACGGATGAATTTGATGTAAAAAACGAGAAACAGATGATTCATGTAACAGAATATCAAGTGAGAGGTACATCTGACTATCGCTACGTGACTTATTTTGAATATCAGGGAGTGCATTATCAACTGATGGGGATTATGAAACGGTCGGATTTTGAAGAAATTTTAAAAAATCTGTATTATTTTTAGAAATTAGCGTAAGTTTTTCTCTTCTCGATTGTCTATATAAGTAGAAGTACTTCAAAAAGAGAACGAGGGAGGAGAACACCATGCGAAAGAGAAGGTTGCCGGTGATCATGGCGCTGGCATTGATGTGTTGTCTGGTCATGCTTACGGGAAAAAGCGTAGAAGCCAGCGAGGGAGAAAAGATCGATGGATCTTATCTGACAGAGGGAGATTCATCAGCAGGAAAAGCAGTACTGAAGATGCGGGGCGTATACCTGATGACCGGCGACTGCTCAATCAGCAAAGCAGGACGAGGAAGGATTTATGTGTATGCATCTACTACGGCGAACATGACTGTAGATTATGTGGGAGTTAATGTATATGTGGATCAGTATAATGAAGAGACTGGAAAGTGGGAAAGAGTCACTGCGTGGAATGCAGAGGATGAAAACACGTATTACGTAAGTACTTCCAAGACTGTGACGGTAGACCGCGGATATTACTACCGGGTTCATGCGGATCACATCGCAGGTCCGGCCGATGGAGAAAAGGATTTAGGAAATTCTTTGACCGACGGTATCAAGATCGATTAGTAGATATGATTTGCAATGACCAGAGCATCCCCGGAAGGGGATTGCGCCAGCCGCTTCAGTTGTTTTGGTAACTATTAACATAAGCGAAAATGTATCGATTTGAACTGTCGATAGGAAGAGCAAAAAGATAGATACCTATTTCTGAGAATCCACATGCTTTAGTCCCGCGAGGGGCGCTTCAACTGGAGCGGCTGCCTCAATTCCTTTCTGGAATTGTATCATAAATACTAATTAGTATTTTCTAATGTAACAGTCTAAGCTTTGTCTAAAAAAGAAGCAGTCAGGAATTATTTCCCGGCTGCTTCTTTCAGTGCCTGTGCAAGCTGATCCGGACATGATGTGGATTTGAATCCGCATTTGATGCCTTCCATACGGGAGATGGCATCGTCTACATCCATGCCTTCTACCAGTCTTGCAACTCCCTGTGTATTTCCGCTGCATCCGCCATAGAACCGAACAGATTTCACTTTGTTATCTTCGATCTCAAAGGTGATCTTCTGTGAACAGACGCCTTTTGGAGTGTATTCCATAAGTCAGTCAACCTCCTATCTGAAAATTATAGAACTTTCTGTCGAAGTTGATTATAACAGACTTGAGCCAAAAAAACCAGACGGAGAAAAAACGTTCGACAGGGGTTCGACAGAATCCGGGAGTGCTTGAGGAAAAAGGGGCGGATAAATTTTCGGGAAGAGGCGAGCGAATGAACCGGATAAACAGCGAAACTGAAAGAGCAGGCGATCCTTGAAACGAAAGGAGAAGAAAAGAGGGAGTGACTGGAAAGAGGGAAAATCCGACAAAATCATCCATTCAGGAGAAGGGACTTGTAGAATCATGGCATACGATAATCGAACCTGCCGGACGGTGGATGCGCTATAATCAGTGCAGAGAAAAACAGGAGGAGCGATTATGTGGAATGTATGGACAGAAACTAATGGAATCTTTTATCTGATGGCAGTCGTTGGAGGAATCGGAATCCTAGCGAAGATCATCAGCAGTACGGCAACGAGGAAGCTGGAATATGCAGCGGCAAATATGTCAAAGAGTAATCACCGGCTGATGAAACTGGTGCGGGCGAAATATGAACATGCCTGCCTGGCACATGATACGGTGGACAACCCTGAAGTCTTCGTAGAAAAATATCTGCGGGAGTATCGATGCGTGGGATTGCGTTTACATAGCTGGCAGGAGGTGCAAAGGCAGAGTATCTGGTTTGCGGCATTGCTGGCGGTGTTTGGAATGGCGGTCTGGTATCATCAGCAGGGACTGGGAGAAATGATGTATCGCTATGGCATGACCGGTGCAGCAGAAGTGGTGCTTTTGTTTACCTTGTTTCGCCTGTCAAATGAATCTTATAAGCTGGAAATGATCCGAATTTACATGGTAGATTTTCTGGAAAATATCTACGTGCACCGGAATCAGAGAGTGCGGACTTATGAGCGGGAAAAATTAAATGTAATCAGCCCGGAGCCAACGGGAGCGACGGAAGGAAGAAATGCAGACGCAAGAGGGATGGAAAACAGAGGCGCAGAGCATGCCGATTCACTGGCAATTCAGATTGAGGAAGAGCAAAGAAATCCGGGCGTGTCCGGATCAGATCGTATGGAAAACGGAACGCATGCCGAGCGCAGAGAAATCGTTCGGGATCGGGGCGAAAATGCCCGTCAGGCGGTTCGGGAGATGATTAAGAAACCGGAGCAGGGAGGTTTTCTGAAAGGAAATGCACAGAAAGAAAATGTACAAAAAGAAAATGTACAAAGAGAAAGTATACAGAGAGAAAGTATGCAGAGGGAAAACGTTCTGAGGGACGGTGGACAGAAAGAGAGCGGAGGACGGGTTGCCATGTCGGAAGAAGAAACCCGGCGGAAAGAAGAAGCAATCCGGCATATTCTGGAAGAATTTCTTGCATAGAAAAAAGGCAACAGCAGTCCTGAAAAACAAGAAAAATCGCGCTGAATTGCCAAAGTCCGCTTCTTTACAAGAATATCACGTCATGATAAAATAATGCCTATGGGAACTTTAATCGTTGAAGAAAAAAGACAGGAAAGACCAAAGGAGGCACTATGATTAAATTATACGAAAACGGTGTGTATCTGAAAAACGGCACCGAGATTATCGAAGATAACGGAAGTGTGCAGGCTCCAATCCCGAAGGAAGAGGCAGCGAAAAATACGATCGCTTACGGAATTCTGGAAGCCCACAATACGTCTGGAAATATGGAAAATCTGCAGATCAAGTTTGATAAGCTGACTTCCCATGATATTACATTTGTCGGAATCATTCAGACCGCAAGAGCATCCGGGCTGGAGAAATTCCCGATTCCTTACGTGCTGACCAACTGCCACAACTCTCTGTGTGCAGTCGGCGGAACCATCAATGAAGATGACCACATGTTTGGTCTGACCTGTGCAAAGAAATACGGTGGAGTTTATGTACCGCCTCATCAGGCAGTTATCCATCAGTTTGCCCGTGAAATGCTGGCAGGCGGCGGACGCATGATCCTGGGATCTGACAGTCATACCCGTTACGGAGCACTGGGAACCATGGCGATGGGAGAAGGTGGACCGGAGCTGGTAAAACAGTTGCTGAACAAGACCTATGACATTAAGATGCCGGGCGTGATCGGTATTTATCTGGACGGCGAGCCGATGAAGGGCGTAGGACCGCAGGATGTGGCACTGGCAATCATCGGAGCTACATTTGGAAATGGCTATGTAAACAATAAAGTGATGGAATTTGTAGGACCTGGCGTGGAAAAACTGAGCGCAGATTTCCGAATCGGCGTAGACGTTATGACCACAGAGACAACCTGTCTGTCTTCCATCTGGAAAACAGATGAGAAGATTCGCGAATTCTACGAGATCCACGGACGTGAGGGTGACTATAAAGAACTGAATCCTGGAGCATGTGCTTACTATGATGGCATGGTTTATGTAAACTTAAGCGAGATCAAGCCGATGATCGCAATGCCGTTCCATCCGAGCAACACATATACCATTGATGAACTGAATGCGAATCTGAAAGATATTCTTCATGATGTAGAACAGAAAGCTCTTGTAAGTCTGGATGGAGCAGTGGATTATCGTTTACAGGATAAAGTAATTGATGGAAAATTGTATGTAGAGCAGGGAATCATTGCAGGATGTGCCGGTGGTGGATTTGAAAATATCTGTGCGGCAGCAGACATTATTAAAGGAAGAAACATCGGAGCCGATGAATTTACATTCAGTGTTTATCCGGCAAGTACTCCGATTTATATGGAACTGGTGAAAAACGGAGCGATCGCTGATCTGATGGAAGCAGGAACCATCGTGAAGACTGCATTCTGCGGACCGTGCTTCGGAGCTGGAGATACACCGGCAAACAATGCGTTGTCAATCCGTCACTCCACCAGAAACTTCCCGAACCGTGAAGGCTCCAAGCTGCAGAGCGGACAGATCTCTTCCGTTGCACTGATGGATGCACGTTCCATCGCAGCAACCGCAGCAAATAAGGGATTCCTGACACCGGCTACGGCAATGGATGTGGAATATAAGGGCCAGAAATATCATTTTGATTCTTCGATTTATGCAAATCGTGTCTTCGATAGTCACGGAGTTGCAGATCCGTCTGTTGAGATTAAGTTTGGACCGAACATCAAGGACTGGCCGGAAATGTCAGCATTGCCGGAGAACCTGATCCTGAAAGTGGTATCTGAGATCCACGATCCGGTTACAACAACCGATGAGCTGATCCCGTCAGGAGAGACTTCTTCTTATCGTTCCAATCCGCTGGGCCTGGCAGAGTTTGCGTTGTCCAGAAAGGATCCTGCATACGTAGGACGTGCCAAAGAAGTGCAGAAGGCGCAGAAAGCCATTGAAGCAGGAACATGTCCGCTGGATGCGTTAGAAGAGCTGAAACCGGTAGTTACGGCAATCCGCAAAGACTTCCCGGAAGTCGGAGAGGGAAACCTTGGAGTAGGAAGCACCATCTTTGCAGTGAAACCGGGAGATGGATCTGCAAGAGAGCAGGCGGCATCCTGCCAGAAAGTCTTAGGCGGATGGGCGAATATTGCAAATGAATATGCAACGAAACGTTATCGTTCCAACCTGATTAACTGGGGAATGCTTCCGTTTCTGACCGAGGAAGATCACGAAGCACTGTCCTTTAAGAATGGAGATTACATTTTCGTTCCGGAGATTCGCAAAGCAGTAGAAGACAAGAATTCTGAGATCAAAGCTTATGTGGTTGACGGAGAGAATTTGAAAGAAATTCAGTTGAAGTTAGGAGATATGACGGACACAGAACGTGAGATCATCCTGAAAGGATGCCTGATCAATTATTATAGAGGTTAAAATGTTTGAAGAGTGGACAGGCGCAAAACTCTGGGATGTTGACAACGAAGAAAAATAAAAAATAGAAATAGTAGAAGAAAGTGTTGCATCTTTTTTGATATAATGAGAAAAAGATGCAACACTTTTTGGCGTTTCAGACTCTTATATTATAAAAGAGAATATGAACGGAGAGGAGGGAGCTTCATGTATCAGTTTGAAGAAACCGACAGGCTCTGGATCCGAAAGGCGAAAAAAGGGGATGCCCATGCATTTGCCTGTCTTTACGGAAAGATTTATCGGGATCTGTACCGGTTTGCTCTTGGAATGATGAAGCATCCGCAGGATGCGGAAGATGCAGTCAGTGAGGCGGTGCTCAGTGCTTTTCGCTATATGTCTGGCTTGAAGAAGGATGAGGCTTTTGGAAGCTGGATGTTTCGGATTTTGAGTAATGTCTGTAAGAAACATCTGTTAGAGCGACAGAAGCATCAGGATTACAGCGTACATAGGAATGAGAGGGACACGGTAGGCTGTACGGATGGAAGCGGAGCGTCTGCAGGAAAAGAAGGAAATGGAGACAGCGACGTAGCAGGAAACCTGGATGCAGAGGGAATCTCTGAAATACAGAAAAATGCAGAGATTCCGGAAAATGCAGAGAAGGGGAAAGTTGGAACGGCTGTTAAGGGCAGAAGGGGGCAAATGGATCCCCGACCAATCGGAAGCGATCCGGACGTGGTTCCGGGACCGGAAGAGACTGTGCTTAAGTATCAAGAAGTGAGAGAAGCTTACCTGCAATTAACAGAAGAAGAACGACTGATCGTGGGTCTGTCTGTATTCGGAGGATATAACAGCAAGGAGATCGGGGAGAGTCTGACACTGAATCCGGCAACCGTTCGTTCCAAACGGAGCCGGGCGTTGGAGAAGATGAGAAAGAGTCTGGAAAAGGAGAAGTGATCTTATGGATGAAAAAGAAAAGAGATTACTGGAAGAAATAGAAGCATCCTGTCAGGAGACGGAGATCCCGGAAGGATTGAAGCCGGAGGAGATGGAAAAGCGTCTGGAAGCGGTGAGCGAGGAAATGCGGAAAGAAACGAAACATACAGGACTCATTGGGAAATATGCGGTAGTAGCGGCAGCAGCCATCCTTGTGGTGGGACTTGCCGGTACCGGTATCTGGAAGCTGAATCTGGGGACGAAGACCGCAGACCAGGTGAAAGAGCAGGCAAAGGTGTCAATCGAAGAACTGGAAGATCAGAAAGCGTCTGCTAAAGTGGAGACTGCGAAGAATTATGAAGAAGTCTATAATGAGATGTTAGGCGATCAGTCTGACAGTGACAAGGAATCCACCAGCAGTTCTGCGTCCACAGCGGACAGTGCGGTGGACAGTGATTTTGGAGTTTCGGCAAATGGGTCACAGGAGATCGCAACGCTGGAAGGTGGCGCTGCGTCAAACGGAACAGATAAGGCTGTAGCATCCGGAGCAGGATATCTGGATACCAATACCCGGGAGGAAGAAGTTGGAGAGGCGGACATTGTAAAGACGGATGGAAACTATCTCTACATTTTATATGGAAATAAGATCCGAATTCTGGATATCCGGAACCCGGAGATGGAAGAACTTGGAATGATCCGGATTGGAGGAAATACAGATCCGGTAGAGTTGTATGTAAAAGATGACCGACTGGTGGTCTTTTATAACGAGACGGTGCAGAAGAATTCCGATCAGGCTGAGGACAGCAGTGCTTATGGAGCGGATTATCAGAGTTATACCGTGGCAGAAACCTATGATCTTTCTGACCGCAGGGAACCGGTGAGCCTGGGGAGTGTACAGCTTGGCGGATATTACCGGACAGTGCGGATCAGTGGAGATTATATCTATCTGTTCAGTGACTATTATGCTGATTATAATGCAAACAGAAAAGTGGCGGAAAGTTATATCCCGACGGTTCAGGGCAAGACGATCGCCAGCAACTGTATTTTCCTGCCGGGAACTATCGGAACCAACCAGTTTCTGGTGGTGGGATCCTTCTCACTGAAAGATCCGACTCAGATCATCGACAGCAAAGCCATTTTATCCAATGGCGGTGACTGTTATGTCAGCGAAGACAATATTTATGTTTATGAATATGTGTATGATGAAAAGGAAGATTATGATCAGACCCTGATTCGTAAGATCAGCTATAAAGAAGGCAAGTTAAAAGGCGTTGCCCAGACCAAAATCTGGGGGCAGGTGAAAGATTCCTTCTGTATCGACGAGTATGACGGTAATCTTCGTTTGGTTACGACGGTGAACCCTGTGTATCATTACGGAAAAGACGGGGGTATTGAACTGTACGATGCGTCTGTAGAAGAAAATGGATCCAGCAATGCTTTATATATTCTGGATAAGAAGCTGAATGTAACTGGAAAGATCGAAAAATTGGCACCGAATGAAGAGGTATATTCCGCAAGGTTTATGGGGAAGACGGCATATTTTGTGACGTATGAGCAGGTGGATCCGTTGTTTTCTGCGGATCTGTCCGATCCGCAGAATCCGAAGATCTTAGGAGCATTGAAGATTCCGGGATTTTCAGATTATCTTCACGGATATGGGGAAGGAAGGCTGTTGGGAATCGGAATGGAGACGGACGAGGCAGGAGCTCAGGACGGAGTGAAGTTGTCTCTGTTTGACATTTCGGATCCGACAGATGTGACAGAAGTGCAAAAGACGGTACTGGAAGGCTTCTATGCCACAGATCTTTCCTATAATTACAAACTGGCAGCGATCGATTCGAAGCAGAACTTGATTGGATTTTCGGCGTATGGTGACGGTACCCATTACTTCATTTATCGTTATGATGAAAAGGAAGGATTTGTCTGTGTACTGGATAAAGAAGTGAACAGTTACGGTTCCGAGATCCGGGGATTGTATGCCGGAAACCGGTTCTATCTGGTACAGGGCAATGCAGTAGAGTCCTTTGATCTGAATACATTTGATAAAATAGATGATATCGTGTTATGATAAGATAAGAGGTAAAAACGATGATTTTTGATACACATGCACATTATGATGACGAACAGTTTGATCCGGACAGAGAGGAACTGCTGGCGGGAATGCCGGCTCAGGGAATTGGTGGCGTGGTAAACGCAAGTGCCACGGTGGCTTCCTGGGATTCCGTCGTTGCCCTGACGGAAAAGTATCCGTTTCTTTACGGGATGATCGGAGTCCATCCGGATGAAGTGGGAGATCTGAATGAAGAGAAGTTCGCCCGAATGAAAGAACTGCTGCAAAAGCCGAAGATCGTAGCCGTTGGCGAGATTGGTCTGGACTATTACTGGGATAAGGAAGCAAGAGAACTTCAGAAAGACTGGTTTGTAAGACAGCTGGAGCTGGCGCGAGAACTGGATCTTCCGGTGAATGTACACAGCCGGGAGGCGGCAGCAGACACGATGGAGATCTTAAAAGATTATGGCAGACCGGGGAAACTTCTGCTGCACTGTTATTCCTATTCGCCGGAGATGGCTTTGGAATATGTAAAGATGGGCTATCTTTTGGGAATCGGAGGAGTCGTAACCTTTAAAAACGGAAAGAAATTAAAGGAGACGGTAGCAAAAGTACCGATCGAACATCTGGTGCTGGAGACAGACAGTCCTTATCTGAGTCCGGAACCTTTCCGGGGGAAGCGTAACTCGTCTTTGTGGCTGAAATATGTGGTGCAGGAGATCGCACAGTTGAAAGGCATTTCGGAAGAAGAAGTGGAGCGTATTACCATGGAAAATGCAAAGAGATTCTATGGAATCTGATGGTGTATGAATCTACAGATCCGGGAAATTCTGAGTAAAAGCAGAGAATGAAACCTGAACGGAATGAAGATACAGAGCGAAGTTGAGGAAAGAATGCAAGAAGCGTAAAATTAATGTAGTAGATAAAGAAGAGAATGGAACAAAGAGAAAAAGAAGGAGTCAGAATCAGGTATGGAACCAACCTTAGGAAATCCGCAGAACACCATTGCGGTATTGCAAAAATATCATTTTAATTTTCAGAAGAAATTCGGGCAGAATTTTCTGATCGATCCCCATGTGCTCGACAAGATCATCGGGGCAGCAGGTATCACAAAAGACGATATGGTGCTGGAGATTGGACCGGGAATCGGAACGATGACGCAGTATCTGTCCTGTGCGGCCAGACGGGTAGTGGCAGTGGAGATCGATAAGAACCTGATTCCGATCCTGGAAGATACATTGCAAGGGTTTGACAATGTGGAAGTGATCAATGAAGATGTGCTGAAACTAGATCTGGCAAAGCTGGCACAGGAAAAAAATGACGGGAAGCCGTTAAAGGTGGTAGCAAATCTTCCGTATTATATTACAACCCCTATTATCATGGGATTGTTTGAGAATCAGGTTCCGGTCAGCTCCATTACAGTTATGGTGCAAAAAGAGGTGGCAGATCGGATGCAGGCTGGACCCGGAACCAAGGATTACGGTGCACTTTCTCTTGCGGTACAGTATTATGCTTCCCCTTATATTGCGGCAAATGTACCACCGAACTGCTTTATGCCGAGACCGAAGGTTGGATCTGCGGTGATCTGTCTCACCCGCTATCAGAAGCCACCGATTCAGGTGGAGGATGAGAAGCTGATGTTCCGGATCATTCGAGCGTCTTTCAACCAGCGCAGAAAAACACTGGCAAACGGGATGAAGAATTCTCCGGAACTGGATTATACCAAAGAGCAGATCGAGGGGGCAATCCTTTCGACCGGTCAGAAGGTGAATGTAAGAGGCGAGGCCCTGACTCTGGAAGAATTTGCACAGATCACAAATTATCTGACGGCTTTGTAAGAATGTTAGTTTACAAAGTTTTAATACTTGAAAAGTTGTACAAATTGAGAATATTTAGTATAATATTGTAATCGGATAAATCTCCTGGCGGATGGCAGCATCTTGTCAGGAGATATTATTAAAGTGATGAAAGATATAAATGTTATGAGAAACGGAGAAGCAAAAGAGGACCGAAAAGCTGAATAAGATAATATGGCAAGTCTTAACCTGCCACAGCGAGTAAGATAAGGCTGGCGGTGAGATAAATGGTAAGGAAAGGATGAGTCATAGTAGAAGGCGAGAGATCCGGAATCGGCCGGAAAGTCCGGTGAAGACGTGTGGTTAAATGAGAAGGGAGCAGTTGAATGGCAGAAAAAATAGAGCAGATTTTATTTGAAAACACGCCGGAAATTAATGATTTAGCAAAATTATGTATCGAGCATAACAACATTGAGAGAGACCTTTATGCGAAATATGAAGTCAAACGAGGACTTCGAGATTTGAACGGAAAAGGGGTTCTGGCGGGACTGACCAATATTTCCGATGTATGTGCGAAGAAGATCGTGAACGGGGAAGAGGTTCCGTGTGCGGGTAATCTGTATTACCGCGGATATAATATTAAGGATCTGGTAAAAGGATTCCTGGATGCGAAACATTCCGGATTTGAAGAGATCGCGTACCTGCTTCTGTTCGGAGAACTGCCGACAGAGCAGCAACTGGCAGATTTTAATGGATTGTTGGGCAAGAGAAGATCGCTGCCGCCGACTTTCGTGCGGGATGTAATTATGAAAGCAACCAGCCATGATATGATGAATAATATAGCACGTTGTATTTTGCAGTTGTATTCTTATGATGATAAGGCAGATGATACTTCGATTCCAAATGTACTTCGTCAGTGTCTGAACCTGATCAGCCAGTTCCCGATGCTGATGGTATACGGTTATCATGCCTATAATTACCGGATGGGACAGGATTTGTACATTTACGCACCGGATCCGACAAAATCCACGGCGGAAAATATTCTGATGATGCTGAGAGAAGACCGGAAATATACCAAGTTGGAAGCAAAGATTCTGGATATGGCACTGGTACTTCATATGGATCACGGCGGTGGTAACAACTCCACCTTTACGACCCATGTGGTAACCTCTTCCGGAACCGATACGTATTCGACGATCGCAGCAGCGATGGCTTCCTTAAAAGGTCCGAAACATGGTGGTGCCAACATTAAAGTGACCCAGATGTTTGAGGACATGAAAGTACAGGTGAAAGACTGGACCGATGAAGATGAGGTTCGTCGTTATCTGGAAGCTTTATTGAATAAAGAAGCATTTGATAAAAAGGGACTGATCTATGGAATGGGTCATGCGATTTATTCCGTATCGGATCCTCGTGCGGATATCTTTAAGAAATTTGTAAAACAGCTTGCGAGAGAAAAAGGCTGTGAGAAAGAGTATGCACTGTATGAGCTGGTAGAGCATATGGCACCGGAAGTCATTGCAGAGAAGCGTAAGATGTACAAGGGAGTTAATGCAAACGTGGACTTTTACAGTGGTCTGGTATACAGTATGCTGGATCTTCCGAAACAGCTCTATACTCCGATTTTTGCAACGGCACGTATCGTAGGATGGAGCGCACATCGACTGGAAGAGTTGGAGAATGTGGATAAGATTATTCGTCCGGCATACAAACCGCTGGCAGATTATAAAGAATACGTAAAACTGAAAGATCGCTAAAAGACAAATGGATGAAAACAGCAGAAAATAAAAGAAACAGATAAAAGAGGATACTGCTCCATGAAAAAAGACGAATTTTATTTTCCATCGAAGGATGGCAATACAGAGATTCACACAATTGAATGGAAACCGGAAGGAGAAGTACGGGCAGTTTTGCAGCTCTGCCATGGTATGGTGGAATATGTAGACCGTTATGACGAGTTCGCAAGATTTCTCTGTGAGAAAGGATTTTATGTGGTTGGAAATGATCATTTGGGCCACGGCAAATCCGTCCAGAGTAAATCGGAATATGGTTATTTCAGTGACCGATACGGCAATACCTGTCTGATCGGGGATATCCATACCCTGCGTCAGCGGATTGCGGCAAAATATCCCGACGTTCCGTATTTTATTCTGGGACACAGCATGGGATCTGCGCTTACCAGACAGTATATGGAACTCTACGGTAACGGGTTGGCAGGTGTGATCCTGATTGGAGTGACAGCAGACCATTCCAATCTGACTCTGCGTCTGGGGCGTGCAATCTGTAAGGTGGCAGCACTTTTCCGGGGATGGCATTTCCGCAGTAAGCTGGTGGATAATATGGCGATCGGTGCATACAACCGCCATTTCAAACCGGCAGAGACCCGTGCAGACTGGGTGACCAGTGATCCGGAAAAATTGCAGGAATATGTGCACGATCCTCTTTGTTCCTTTATGTTTACAGTGAATGCTTATTATAATATGCTTCTGGGAATGCAGAAGATCAAGCGCAAAGAGGCTGTGTTCATGATTCCGAAGACATTACCGCTCCTGCTTGCAGCGGGCAGCGACGACCCGGTAGGGGCATTTGGAAAAGGAGTTCGTAAGATTTTTGAACGGTACAAACGTGCCGGAATCAAGGACATTACTCTTCAGTTGTACCCGGGAGACCGTCATGAATTGTTAAATGAGACAGACCGGCAGCAGATTTATGAGGATCTGTATGTGTGGCTGGAGGAGAGAATCAAGTGATAAGAGAGATAAAGTGATCCGATGGTTCAAATGTCGCCTGACAGAATCGGAACAGAACGCTGAGAAAGAAAAATATAAAATGAGAAATACATGGCAGTGAGTAATTCCGGGAAGAATGAATCCTGTGACATGTAGATACTCCCCGGATCGGGCAATTACATACCTTGCCTTATCCGGGGAGTTTTGGTGTGCGCTCAATACCATACATTTTCTATCCATTACTCGAAAAATTTCCAGGATTCAGGTAACTGCCCATGCAAATTCCTCTACAGATGCTGTTCGAACATTTATCCATATTTATCATTGGGTAATTCTTCAAGCATTCCGTTGCCATGCCATCACATAATCTTTTTCTCCAGTGGCTTCATCGAAACTTTCACACTGAATTACAAAATTTTCTCGTTGATAAAATGAGATGGCGCGTGTATTTTTTCATTATTTTCATATTCTATGTATATCTGTGTTCTGTAATTTTCTAATCATAGTAATGATTATTATACTTGATTCGATGCCTGACCACAAGGGAACGCAAGGAAATAAGCAGAAGTCTATATAAAAATGAAAAGATCCATGTTAAAATATGATATATAGTAAGTTGTGACTAACATTATATCAGTGAGAGCGTTCATCTTCTATCTGACATAGATTTCGATGAAATTGCAGAGATGCACCGGAAATGAGTGATGGGGATATGTCAACGGATGGTATTCGAGAATGTTTACGGGAGGGCACGGGATGAATCCAAAGTATCTGGGAGCTACGCGTATGTTGGATTATGAGACAGAGAATATTCAGAAACTGATCGAGGAGCGAAAATGGAAAGAATTGCCGGAATATGAACGGATCAAAGCGGTTTATGATTTTGTGCGGGACGAGATTTTGTTTGGATATAATGTGGATGATACTGTCCCGGCATCAAGAGTCTTGCGAGATGGTTATGGACAATGCAATACCAAAGGAACGCTGTTCATGGCTCTGCTCAGGGCATGTGAGATTCCCTGCCGGATCCATGGATTTATCATCGATAAGAAATTGCAGAAAGGCGCCATGACCGGAATGGTATATAGAAAGGCACCGGCACAGATTTTACACAGTTGGGTGGAGGTCTGTCTGGAAGAACGATGGTATGAATTAGAAGGATTTATCCTTGACCGAACATATCTGCAAAATCTTCAGACTTTGAACAGTGATTGCAAGGGAGCTTTTTGCGGATATGGTGTGGCAGTTGCGGATTTTCAGCATCCGATCATCGAGTTTGAACGAAACAATACGTATATTCAAAGTGAGGGGATTGTACAGGACTTTGGAGTATATGATTCGCCGGATGAATTGTTGGAAGCGCACTGTCAGGAAATGTCTGCCCTGAAAAATTTCGCTTACAGAAATCTTGGCAGACATTTGATGAACAGAAATGTAAGAAAGATCCGAAGTAGGAACGAATGATTCGAAAATGTAAAAAAGTCAAAATGCGGGAAACGAAAGTTGGTATGGAATCTATTGGCTCAAGTCGCTAGGAAACTTTGACCTTGCGGTTCAGATGGAGATAGTAGAGCACATTCAGTACGATTCCGACGGTTGTGGAGACCGGTGCTGCCAGACCGATCATGGTCAGGCTGGCATTGGGCTGAATACTCATGATATAAGCAAAAGGCAGTCGAACCAGGAGTGTCTGGATCAGTCCCTGTGTCATGACCCATACCGTCTGATTATTTCCGTTGAAATATCCGATCATGCTGAACAGAATTGCGGTGACGATGGTTTCTGCACCGAATCCTCGCAGGTATTCAAAGGCTCTCTGGATGATCGGAGCATCTGTGGTGAAGAATCCGGCAAGCAGATCTCCTTTGAACATGACCAGCAGAAAGACCAGGCATCCGACGGAAAGGCCGACACCGATTCCGGTAAATAAGGTCTGTTTTTTGTTGCCGGACATATGAAAAAAAGATCCGGCAGGCACTTCCGGAGCGTGCCTCGGAGCAACGAAACTGAAAAAGACGGAAGGAAAGGATGAAATCATCGAAAGAGCAATGTGATTTTCCGGGATTCAGAACCGGTTATAGTACTTTCAGGACAGCGAAAACCCGCTAACCTTTCGGCTAACGGGTTTCGTTGTGTTTATAGTTATCTAAAGGAATGAGGGATTATCGAACTGGTTTATATTGTGTTACAAAGTGTTGTAAAGCCCGGAATTACAGGCTTTTTTAAAATTGACTTACATATAAAGTGTTATATTTATTTATCCTGATTTGACCGAAATTTGCCCCGAGATTCTTTGTTTGGATTTGTTTGAAAATAGTTTGATAAAAATAAAATAGAATGAAATATTTGAAATAAACATAAAAAAATATAGACAAAATAGGAAATAAGATATATTATTAAAGTAAACATTAGAAAAAACAGTACTGTCATTGAATGAGAGTAGGGGAAAAGACCCAGCTACTTGGGATGAGGTTTTGCTAGATGTTGCTGAAGTTTATGAAAACTACACGCTTGTTTCAACAAATCATCTTCAAGAATTTATTTCCTTTAATGAGCCGTATATAGAAAGTGTAACAGGACATTATGCATGTGCAGTTAGTGCATTATTAGCATGTGGTGCATATTATAATGCTGTTGATTATACAGATATTGCAGGTGATTATATGGATATTTGGGATTCAACAGGAACGACAGTTTCATCGGAGAGTGGAGGAATAACATATGGTTCAACAACTATTGGCAATATTGGACCTGGATTTGTGGACTTTTGTGCTGGAAAGAATGTTTCTGTAACACAAAATACTGACTATAGTCCCAATTATAATTTTTTCACTAATTGCATTGATAGAGGAGATATAGCAGTTGTCCATTGTGGTATAATTAGCAGTGATACTGGAGAACGTGCGGGGCATTCAATGGCAGCAGAGGGATATGCAACTTTGCGAGCATATAATTCTGGAAATACAGTACATACATTGATGGTATTTGATGGATGGGGGGATACAGTACGTTATTTGAATTTTGATTTTGATAGTTGGACAGACATATCGGGGGCTACATTTAATGGATAAGAAACGATTGATTTTGTTAATCATACTTTTGCTTGCAATAGTATTAATTGTGCTTGGCGTAAAAGGAAATGTTTTTAAGGAGAATCGTCAAAATATGGAGTTGCGTTCTAGTGGAGATGATAATTCTCATTGGTTTCATTTGAGTGGGGTTGTTGTAGAGAAAACTTTTGATACACTTTTAATAGAACTAAATGAGAAGGAAGAAAGTAGTCTATTTTTTGATACGACAAAAGTTAGTTTAGATTGTACTAAGTGTAAAGGTGATCTAGAACAAGTATCAGAAGGAAATGTTATTAAATTTTATTTTTTTAAGTATAATATTGATGGTGAAACGGTAAAAATTGAAAGAATAGTAAGATAAAAGTATAAGTAAGAGTTCTGCTATCAGAACATTATTATTAGTGAGGTAAAGGAACAAGGCGAAGCCGAGACGCCGTAGGGCAGTCCTTTACGGAACGGACACAGCCAATACCATCATGATACATAAGAGGACTTGAAAGGTCACAAACCTTGCAAGTCCTCTTGTTTATCTTATGGGTTACTTCTGTCGGATTGCATTTTCCGATAGACCGCTTCTTTCGTGGCTTCTCGGAAAAAGCTATCCTGTCTGGTATATGCCAGATGTTCATTCTGGATATAAGCGTCTGATTCGCAATCATATTCGTAAGGGATTACCTGTGCTGTTCCCTGTTTTTCATCAATTCCATAGATAATTACTTTGGAATCTCTCAATGCCAGTCCGAGTGTCAGAAAGCCGGAAGTGAAATAATTGTTGTTGTGTGGAGCGGTTATGCTTTTCAGTGCATGAAAGAAGTCTGCTACTTCCTCAGTCTGTCCATTCTCAAAAGCCGGAATGATATGTAAGGTGTTGTTTGCCTTATCTGCATATGCCCGGCAGACCAGAACGGAAGAATCCGCTTTTTGTATGATACCGTCAAAATAATCGCCGGAGTATGCAGTTGGCTGATAGAAAATGGCGGTTTCTTTTGTTGTAAGGTTATGATAAGTCAGAAAGCCGTTTACAAGCCGGACAATTTCGATATCATCCCCGTAGGTAAATCCGTTCTGCTCTAAAAGAGAATAGAAAGTTCTGGTAAATTCTTCCGGCAGTTCAATCCCCAGTTTTTCTGTGATAAGCATATCTACATATTCTTTAAATGAACCATACAGAAGTTCATTCAGCGTCATATTGCCCAACGTGGCAATCTGCTTCAAGCGTTTCTCATTGGGAAGATTCACACCCTTTTCCCAACTGTTTACAGAGCCTTTCGGGGCATTATCTATGATTTCCCCAAACTTCTGCATACTGTAACCGTATTTCTTGCGTATCTGTAAAATTCGTTTTCCTACTGCTTCTTTATTCACAAACATATGCACACCTCGTTTCTGTTTTCATCATAACACAAGATAAGGATAAATGTAAGGGTAAAATTATAATAAGTTATAAAAAGATATAGTTAAGCGTTTGAAATACAAAAATAAAAAGTAAGGGAAAAAGTAAAATAATTGTTGACAAGAAGAAAAAATAGGTCTATGATGAGGTTAAGAGGTAAGGAGAAAAGTAATGAAATAAATATAGACGTGGATATGAAAAGGACTTGTCACACTTACCAGACACTCATTCACCATGATTTCAAAAAAGGAGAAATGTAGCATGCAGATTACATTGACAAAAGAACAGGTCAGAGAAGCGTTCGGGGAACTCCGTTACATGGGAGCAGACTACTGCTACAAGTATGATAAGGAAACCCGGAAGAAAACCGAGGAAGTGGAAGCATTGAAACTTCACCTCGGAAGCATGAAACTTGGAAACAGCGTAGATATCCGTCTGGAAGCAACAGAACTTCCAAAGGTAGAGCCTTACACAGTGGTAGAACTAGAAGAAGCGGTATATGCCCCTTATGTGCAGAGAGGAAACTTCCCGGTATTGGTGGACAGAATCTCCTGCAAGGGTATCCGTGTTGTTACCGGAAAAGGAAACGTGTAGAGACTGTTCCCGGAAATTCTCTGCGGACTGCTCCGTACAGCGTGAAAGGAGCAAAGGGAGTAGAGGAAGTTCCGGGAACGTGGCGAAAGCCACGGCATACTACGAAAGGCAGGGATGATGATAACAGAGGTAATGAAAATTTCAGAACCCCCCTATACTAACAGGGGGGTAACTCGTCAGAAAGAAGATTTGACAGCACTGATTGACTGGTGTCAGATTACTGTCAAAGGTGTAGACGTGTTCATAATCATAGAAGATATCTTGCGGATTCCACTGAGTTTTATGGAACTGCATGGTAAGGAAAAAGGAATTGCTGGACACGAACTGATAGCAAGATTTGACAATATCAAGATTCTGAAACCGACAGGAAATGCACAGTATGAGGGATTTCAGATTCTTATGAGTGGTTCGGGGTGCAGGAATTATGAAAATTTCCTTATGATGAATAAGGAAACATGGTTTGATTTTCTGGAAAGAGTTTGCAGATACCCGGTGAATTTTCCGAGGATAGACTTGGCAATCGACGATACAAAGCCTTATCTGTCTATCCCGGAATTGATTCGTCTGAAAAACGAGGGGCTGATATCTAGTCAGTTGCGTGATACAGCAGAGAATCGTTCTGATAGACTGAAAGAGGATGAAATAGAAGCGCAGGGAAAAACACTATATCTCGGCAGTAAACACAGTGATTTTCGGATTACATTCTATGAAAAGGGATATGAACAGGCAGAAAAGTTCGGAAAAGAACTCAACCCGGACTGGAACAGATATGAACTTCGATTCCGGCACAAAAAAGCGGTCAGATTAGTAGAAGAACTTCTGAAAGACAGGGATGTGGCACGGATTGCGTTGTCTGTATTAAACGAGAAAGTGCGGTTTTTACAGAAGCCGGAAAACAGCACGGTTACAAGAAAACGGCTTTATCCTACTTATCCCCCGTGGGAAGAACTCATGCAGGATGTAGGGAAGATAAAGTTGACCATGAATCCAGAGAAAAAGACACTGGAACGAACATGGCAGTGGCTGAACGTAGCAGTTTCGCCCTCTTTAAAGCTAATGGATAAAATCGGAAAACTGGATAACAGAGATTATATCCGCCAGCTAATAGAACGGGGGCAGATGAACGAAGAACAACAACGCATATATGAGGACTATAAAAAATCTTTCCTTTTGAGGGAAGAAGAAAGGAGAATCTTTGACAGAACATACACAGAACACGATACAGACAAAGAAAGCCCTTACAGTGAATGAAGCGTCAGAGTATACGGGAATTGGAAGAAATAATCTGCGAAAGCTGATTACATGGCAGAAGATTCCGGTCATAAGGATTGGAAATAAGATTCTTATACGCTCTGAGGTTTTAGACCAGTTTTTGAAGAAAAACGAAGGGCATAATCTGAAAAATAAATATGAAGTAATTGCAGTATAAACACAAATAAGCATATAATACTGTCAGACCAGTTCTGATAGTCCTTGCACGGAAAGGAGCGTGCAGATTGGGCAAGGACTTAAAAGGAAATCCATTACCGCCGGGAATTATGCAGAGAAAAAGCGGAATTTACAGAGGGCGGTTTTATTACAAAGGAGAAACGTATACAAAAGATAATGCGGATTTAAAAAAGTTAGTTCAAGAAATGGAAGATTTACGCTATGAAGTCAAGCATGGGTTGAAAGGAAAGGGCGATAATATCACTCTGGATACATGGTTTGATATCTGGCTGAATACCCATAAGAAGCGGACTATCAAGGAGAGTACACAAGTACGTTATGATGATTTTTACAGACGTTACATAAAGAAGCAGATAGGAAAACAACGTGTGGCAGATTTTAATCCGATTATTTTGGAACGTCTGCTTCAGAATATGGCAGATGATGATTACAGCACAAAGACTATACGGGATGTGTATAATATTCTCAATGCTATGTTCAAATATGCAGTGCATAACAGGATTCTTACATTCAACCCATGTGCAGGAGTGGAAGTTCCCAAAACAAAGACAAAACAGATACGGGTACTGACTGTGAAAGAACAACGGGAAGTATTGGAACACGCAAAGGAGAGAATACACGAGAATCTCATACAGGTAGCACTCGGAACGGGAATGCGTGGCGGAGAACTGCTTGGGCTTACATGGGATGATGTAGATTTTCGGAAACGGGAAATTTCTGTAAATAAAACGTTGGTGTATATCAAAGATAAGGAAACAAAGAAGTATGTATTCAAGTACCAGACACCAAAGACAAAGAACAGTATACGGACGATTCCCATGCAGGACAGTGTGTATAAGGCTTTAAAACGTCAGTGGATTCAGTTGAAAGAAATGCAGTTGTCAGCTAGTGAATGGCAACCATTAGAGGGATTTGAAAATCTTGTGTTTGTTGGAAAGAACGGAAAACCGATTACAGAACACACCTTTCAAGTGACGTTAGACTGGATAGAAAAATCTATCAATAAGGAACGAAAAAAGCAGGCAGAGAAAAACAAGACAGTGTTTATACCGATTCCGCATTTTTATCCACATGCACTTCGTCATACTTTTGCAACGCGTTGTTTTGAAGCCGGGATTGACGCAAAGGTAGTACAAGGATTCCTCGGACATTATTCCATAGCAATCACACTGGATTTGTATACGCACGTCACAGATGATAAAGCAAAATCGGAAATGGATAAATTACAGAATTTGTATAAGGAAATCATATAATCAGAACAAGAATAAGAAAGAGAATAGAAAAGGTGCAACATTTCTTTAGAAAATTATTTGACCGAGATTTGACCGAAGCGGATTTTGCAACAAGTACAGAACAGCGAAAACCCGCTAACCACAAGGGCTAACGGGCTTCGTTGTTTTATAGTTATCTAAAGGAATGAGAGTAAAGTGTGGCAACGAGCCTGTTCTCGATGCCATTACTTTATGAGGGGGGAGATAGTTGTCTTATCAACTATCTGAGATTAGTATACTCAAAAAGTATGTCCAAAATATGTTGACTCCATAAAAGAAATCGAAAATTTATAATGAAAGTATAAAATTCCCGTTTATATTTTTTAAGAAATTCTCTTTATCCGGCGACTTCTGTCGATTTCTGTCAAAACGCAGGCATTCGCAATGCCTGTGAAATGTTATACTTTGCGTTTACATTTTACACTCGTCCAAAATCTGCCGCAGGGTAGAAGCTGATTTTTGCAGGTCGGCGATTTCCTGTTCATTTAAGGAAATCGGGACTTTTGTTTCAATTCCGTTTTTCCCGACGATGGCAGGCATGCTTAAGGTTACGTCTTCGATACCGTATTCCCCCTGCATCATGGAAGAAATGGGAAGAATGGATTTCTCATCCCGGATGATGACTTCGCAGATCCGGCGGACGGCCATGGCGATGCCGTAATAGGTGGCGTGCTTTTTGGAAATGATCTCATAGGCACTGTTTTTGACCTGTTCAGCGATTTCTTCAGCGTTTTCTTCGTGAGCGTAATGTCCGCGCATCTCACAGAATTTGTGCAGCGGAATCCCGGAAATATTGGCACTGCTCCAGGCGGCAATCTCGCTGTCGCCGTGCTCACCGATGATGAATGCATGGACGCTGCGGCTGTCCACACTCAGGTGTTGGCTGAGCTGATACTTCAAACGGGCGGTATCTAAGACCGTGCCGGATCCGATGACACGGTTCCGTGGAAAGCCGGAAAGTTTCTGGGCGGTATAGGTCAGAATATCAACCGGGTTTGCGACCACCAGAAGGATTCCCTGACAGTTTCGGGAAGAAAGTTCGGGAAGAATGGACTGGAAAATCCCTATATTTTTATGCACCAGATCCAGTCGGGTCTCGCCGGGCTTCTGTCCGGCTCCGGCAGTCAGGATAATGATGGCGGCATCCGTCAGATCATCATAGGAACCGGCGTAGATTTTCATGGGTCTGGCAAAGGGGATCCCATGGCCGATGTCCATGGCTTCTCCTTCTGCTTTGGCGCGGTCGGCATCGATCAGAACCATTTCGGAAAACAGGCCGCTTTGCATCAGGCTGAAAGCGGAAGCGGAACCCACAAAACCGCAGCCGATGATGGCAACCTTTCGCAGGTTGACCCCGGCGCAAGTCGCAGAGGAGCCGCCTGGCGTTGTGTCAGTTGACCCAACGCGGTTTGATACGGTGGCAGCAGATGTGTGCCTGCTGTCATCAGAAGCCTGGGATGTGGTGACAATTGTTGCATGATGTTTCTTCTTTATCATATTAAAGATCCTCCTGAAAATTAAAATTCAAAAATCTGGCATAATGCCGAAAGAGTTTCCTGAAAAATAAAAGAGAAAGGCTCAGGAACACTTTCAAAATGAAGCACGTAAAGAAAAATTTAGAAATACAGTTTTGAAAATAAAACCTGCAGGAGTAGTATGTCCGATTTGAAAGAAAATGATGATGGGAAGAACTTCCTGAAAATAAAACTCTGACAACGAAAATCCCCGTCAGTCTTTCGACCAACGGGGATTTCATTGTCGTTCTAGTTATCTAAAGGAATGAGAGTAAAATGTGGCATCGAGATCGGCCTCGTTGCCTGCTATTTTTTATGAGGGGCGATAGCTTTATCAACTATCTGACTATAGTATACGAAGAAATTATGTCTAAAATATGTTGACCTGATAAAAGAAATCGAAAATTTATAACGAAAGTATAAACAAAACGGGAAGAAAAGGTTGTAACCTGCAAAATTCGACCTTATTCGATTAGTCTTCGTACATAGTATGTTGCTTCAATGCTTCGATATAGCGGGTGGCAAATCGTCCCGGGACCACTTTGTTGTGGGTGAGATAACCAATTTCCATGTAATCATCCACCAGAAGCGGAACGGAGACTACATTTTTTCCGTTCAGTTCTTCACTGATCACGCCGCTGCAGATGGTGTAACCGTTCAGCCCGATCAGCAGGTTGAACAGGGTGGCGCGGTCACAGACTAGGATCTCCTTCTTACACTCCAGAGTACTTAGGATTTCTTCCGAAAAATAAAAGGAATTATGTTCGCCCTGTTCATAGGAAAGGCGTGGAAATGGCGCCAGATCTTCCAACGTAATTCCCTTTTTCTGTGCCAGTGGACTTCCGGAGCTGACAAATACATGAGGTCTTGCGAAAAACAGCCGGTGAAAAGTCAGATCGTGGGCGCGCAGTGTTTTACGTAAAATGGTTTCGTTGAACTGGTTCAGATAGAGAACGCCCACTTCGCTTCGAAGTTTGGCCACATCCTCGATAATCTCATAGGTCTGGGTTTCGCGGATTCGGAAGTCGTATTCTTCGCCGCCGTAATCCTTTAACAGATCCACGAAGGCTTCCACGGCAAAGGAATAATGTTGGGTGGAGACGCAGAACAGATGCTTTCCGGCTGCTTTCCCGGTATATTTTTCTTCGATCAGATTGGTCTGATCGATCACCTGTCTGGCATACCCCAGGAATTCCTCGCCATCGGCGGACAGGATCACACCTTTGTTGGTGCGCTTGAAAATGGTAATGCCAAGTTCCTGCTCCAGTTCGTGGACAGCCGCGGTCAGGCTGGGCTGTGCAATGAAAAGGGAACGGGCGGCTTCGCTGATGGAACCGCATTTTGCGATACAAACGATGTATTTTAATTGTTGTAAGGTCATAAAAATCACTCCTGTTATATGTGAAAGAATATAGTGAACTCAGATTTTGGTATTACGCGATACAGGACGGAATCCCGGGAACCATGTATAATAAAACTATCAGATATCTTTTAAGATATAAGAAGGGAAAGTGGGTGTCAAGAGTGGAAAATAAGGATCTTCAGGAAAAAATTCGGGAATTTTACCGGTTATCAGAGGAGAAATATGCAGAAATTGGTAATGGTAATATAAAAGACGGAACGGTTCGGAAAGTGAAAATGTATGAAGAACCGTTGATCGCAGTTGGAAGTGCAAAAGATCCACTGTTTGAAGCTTATAAAAATCCGGAGGCGATCGGACCATGGCATTATATGCCGGAAGAATGGCTGCCGGGTGCAAAATCCGTGATTTCTCTGTTTTTCCCAATGACTGAAGAAGTGAAGCGCAGTAATTGGAATGGTGGAAAGGAACCGTCAGAAGAATGGCTGTACTGCAGGATCGAGGGGCATGCATTTATTCAGAATATGGCGGGAAAAGTGAAACAGTATCTGGAAGATCAGGGGGCAAAATCCTGTGTGCCGTTGTTGGATGCAAGGTTTCGAGCATATATGGGTACATGTCCGGGTGAGGGAATGCCGGATGTGGTGTTTGGAAGTAATTGGTCAGAACGACACGTTGCTTATTTGTGCGGACAGGGAACTTTTGGCCTTTCCCGCGGAATTATCACCAGAAAAGGAATCGCCGGAAGGTTTATCAGTATTTTGACCACAGAAGAATTGGAAGTGACAAAACGAGAATATACGGAGCTCTATGAATATTGCACGAGATGTGGTGCGTGTATCAGGAGATGCCCGGTTCAGGCGATTTCTATAGAGCATGGGAAAGAGCACCCACCTTGTCTTTCCTGGATGCTGCATACAAAAGAAGTGTATGCACCGCGGCTGGGATGTGGAAAATGCCAGACGAAAGTCCCCTGCGAGTCGGGAATTCCCAGTACTTTCTGAGAGCGAGCGCGAGCGTCGCTTGAAGGGTATCTCTCTATGGGGCGGAGGCAAGCGGAAGCGGTTCCCGTTGCAACCTTTTGCGGGAGGATAATGATTTTTATCAACACAGTTTGTCCTATAACTCGAAATCAATGAATCCATAAGAAACAGCGAAAACCCGTCAGCGGTGAACTGACGGGTTTTCGGAGTCTTATTCAGTTATTTAAAGGAATGAGAGTAAAGTGCCGCAACCAGATGTTCTGGTTGCGTATACTTTATGAGGGGGGAGATAGTTGTTTTATCAACTATCTGGCTCTTAGTATAGAGAGAAAATGTGTCCAAAGTATGTTTGAAATGTGAAAGAAAAGAAAATTTCTTTCACAGATATCCTAAGAAAACTTTAAGATTTTAAATGTCCGATTTTAAAAATCCTTTGCTATCATGTATACTGTAAGGGAGGTGATGAGGAATGTTTCATATATTAGTATGTGATGATGATAAAGAAATTGTAGAGGCCATCGAAATTTATCTGTCCCAGGAAGGATACGATGTGCTGAAAGCGTATGACGGGATCGAAGCCATGGAGATCCTGGAGGAAAAAGAAGTCAATCTGCTGATTATAGATGTGATGATGCCACGTCTTGACGGGATCCGTGCCACCCTGAAGATCCGGGAAAAGAACAGCCTCCCAATCATTATTCTGTCGGCAAAATCCGAAGATTCCGATAAGATCCTGGGCTTAAATATCGGAGCGGATGATTACCTGACCAAGCCCTTCAATCCTCTGGAACTGGTGGCAAGAGTGAAATCTCAGCTGCGCCGGTATACACAGCTGGGTTCGAGAGTAACAGAACAGCAGGAAGAAATCTATGTGACAGGTGGTCTGATGATCAATGACGAGCGAAAAGAAGTGACGGTAGATGGAGAACTTGTGAAGCTGACACCGATTGAATACAACATTTTGCTCTTATTGATGAAGAATCAGGGGAGAGTATTTTCCATTAATCAGATCTATGAGGCAATCTGGAATGAAGATGCCATCGGCGCGGACAATACGGTGGCAGTACATATCCGGCATATCCGGGAGAAAATCGAGATCAATCCGAAGGAACCAAGGTATCTGAAGGTGGTCTGGGGAGTCGGATATAAGATCGAGAAGATGAATTGAAAATGATGGAGGAGATAAATGAATCAAGCATGGTATAAGAACATTTGGACAAAAACGATCCTTTTGTTTCTTACGGTTCTCAGTGCGGGCACTGTGCTGGCGAGCAGTTATATGGCGGCGGCCATGGCATATACGTCTACCAGCCTGAAAGATTTCCTGAGACCGAAGCAGGAGAAGTATCTGGAGTCGGCGACCTTTGAGGCATTGTTTGACAGTACGGTATACAATGCATTGAGCGGGGGGCAGGCGAAGAGTAATTTTGAGACAAATGGAGTCTATGATTCCGACAAACTGGTAGATATTGCCAATTATTATGAGAATAACCGGATCGACGGAACCAATGAAGGCGGCGTTGCCTACAAACTGGGAGAACTGTTGGACTGGAGAAAAAAATACATCAACGGAGATACCAGAGACGGAGAACCGGTGGTAGTCTGCCAGAAAATGGATGGAAGCTACTATTATTATTACATCAATGATTTTCGGATGAAACTGGAGAATCATGAACTGTTTGTGGAAGATATCAGCAGCATTTCTACGTTTATTGGAGATCTGAAAGCGGGAGAATATCCTTCCGGTTGCGGGAAGACCATTTCGGATGTGGCAGGAAATATATTGTATGTGGATTGTTGGACATACAGTGGGATGATCGGGGAACAGTACGCCCCGGAGGGGGCATCCAGTCTTCTGGATATTGTAAACGAGGATGCGCGGTGGAACGGCCAGCTTCAGAATCTGTGTATCCAACTACAATCCAGTCTTTATGCGCTGAATACAGACTGGGAGAATTATGAAAATTTAAGCGACCTTTTTAAAGAGGGAAATACCAACTTTTCCTATCTCTGGATTGACAAGAAGAATCAGAAAATCCTGACCAACCGTGAAGAATGGAAGGATTACGGAGACTATAAAACTTATTTAAACGAAATCGAAAAAGAAAACAAGGGGAATCCATACTGTGTTCTGTCGAATCGTCTGAAGGACTGCAAGTCAAATGTGGCAAATGCGGATCTTTCCGTCTGGAAGAGTTATCTGCAGTCTAACAACGGAGATGTGTCGGCGGATGATCTGATCTTTGCGGCAACTCTGGATAAAGAGCTTCCAATCCAGGATGCGTTTTATTTGGAAAAGGAAAATTATGACAAATTCAATCCGAACCGGGCATTGCTGATCGTGGTCTGGGTGCTTTCCATCGTGGTGTTAGTCACCGGATTTGTCTGGCTGACCCTGATCGCAGGAAGGAAAGAAACGGATGAAGAACTTCATCTGAACGGATTTGATAAGGTGCCGACGGAACTGGCGGCAGCCGGCGTGATTGCGATCTGGATCGCCGGAAGCTTATTGCTGATTGAGTTCTGGTGGCGTGCGGGAGATCATGTCGCAGATGCGGTTAGTTATTATTTTGCAACGGATATGTCGGCAGATGTTTACAGTCTGGGACGGGTGTTCTGGTCCTTTGTGACAGGACTCTGGACCGGGGCCTGGTTCTGGATCGGTTATTTGAGTCTGGTGCGCAGAATCAAAGGGAAAACGCTTTGGACGGGAAGTCTTGCCATTCGAATCCTGGCATTTTCACGAAGAGTCTGGGACAATCGGACGGCGACGGCAAAAATTTGTGTAACCGGTGTGAGTCTCATGTTTTTGCACTGGGTGATTCTGCTGATCTACAGTGGCAGGATTGGAAAATATTATCTGGTGCTGTTGGCAGCGCAGATTGCACTGTTTGTGTGGCTGTTAAAAATGGCTATGGCAAAAGACCGGTTGAAAAAAGGAATCCGGGAAATTGCAGAAGGAAATTTGGACTATAAGATTTCAGAAGAAGGGTTGAAAGGAGATTATCAGAAGATTGCCTCCGAGATCAATCATATCGGAGACGGACTGCAACAGGCGGTGGAAAAGAGCATGAAGGACGAGAGGTTAAAGACTGATCTTCTGGCAAATGTATCGCATGATATTAAGACTCCGCTGACTTCCATTATAAACTATGTGGATCTGCTGAAGCGGGAAAACCTGGAAGATCCGAAAGTTCAGAACTATCTGAATATTCTGGAAGAAAAAGCGCAGAGACTGAAACAGTTGACGGAAGATGTGGTGGAAGCGTCCAAGGTCAGTTCCGGAAATATTACGCTGGAGTGCATGGATCTGAATCTGTCGGAACTGATTCTTCAGACGGAAGGAGAATTCCAGGAGAAATTTGCAGCCAAGAAACTGGAAGGAGTGCTGCATTTGCCGGAAGAACCGGCGATGGTTCATGTGGACGGCAGAAGAATGTGGCGGATTCTGGAAAATATTTACAACAATGCGGCAAAATACGCTATGCCGGGAACCCGTGTCTATGAAGACTTAAGTGTCAATGAAAGACAAGTTATCTTTTCCCTGAAAAATGTATCGGAATATCCGCTGAATTTCTCGGCGGATGAGCTGACCGAACGGTTTATTCGGGGAGATGTGTCCAGAAGTACAGAAGGAAGCGGACTGGGACTTTCCATTGCCAAGACGCTGACCACGTTGCAGGGCGGAAACTTCGAATTGTATTTGGACGGAGATTTGTTCCGGGTGACCATTACATTTCCAAGGGTTATGCCTTTACAAGACGAAAAATGCTCCATATAATAGAAGGGAACTGAGAAAAAAGGAGCATTTGAACTATGCAGAATATAGAGCAGATTCTGGAATCAGGATTGAATGAAGACCTGATCCGTGGGATTTTCAGCAATCCCAGAGACAAAGAATATTTGCGGATAAAAATGCGGCCGATTCTCAAAGAGGGACGGCTGCATTTTCAATTCGAGAGTTATACAGAAAAACAGGTTTTCCATGAGAACCTGGAAAAAGAAGAAGCAAAAGAAAAAGTGTTGAAGCTGTTGGAGAATTTCAGACAGCTTCAATTGGAGACCCGTGCCAGAACCTACAGTGTGCTGGTCAGCAAAAAGGGGAAGATGTCCATAAAATCCAAACCGCAGAAAGGTGCAGTGAAAATGGCGCCACTTTCCCACAACCGGAAAAAGAATTACATTTTACAGGAAGGGGTTTACGTCCCATTTCTAAAAGATCTTGGGGTGATAACAGAAGAAGGAAAGATTGTGCGGAACCGGTTTGATAAGTTCCGTCAGATCAATCGGTTTCTGGAATTTATCGAAGATATTTTACCGGAGCTGGAACAGGAAAAAGACCGGGAACTTACGATTCTGGACTTTGGCTGTGGTAAATCTTACCTGACATTCGCCATGTATTATTATCTGCACGAGTTAAAAGGATATGATATCCGGATCATCGGACTGGATCTGAAGGCAGATGTGATTGCACACTGTAATGCGCTGGCAAAGGATTACGGGTATGAAAAACTGGATTTTCTGGTAGGAGATATTGCGGATTACGAGGGCGTGGATCAGGTGGACATGGTGGTGACACTGCATGCCTGTGATACGGCGACGGATCATGCCCTGTCCAAGGCGGTGCATTGGAATGCAAAGGTGATTCTGTCTGTGCCCTGTTGTCAGCACGAACTGAACCGGCAGATTGAGGCAGAAGAACTGATGCCGATCATGAAATACGGCCTGCTGAAAGAGCGGTTCGCGGCACTGGTGACGGACGGATTGCGCGCGGAATATTTGGAACGGGAAGGGTATGAGACTCAGATTCTGGAATTTATCGATATGGAGCACACGCCGAAAAATATCCTGATCCGGGGCGTAAGACGCGGTGTGGGTCGAAATCATCCGGAATTGCGGAGCCAGGCAAGAGTGAAGGCTGAGAAAAGGGCTTGCGGGGGACAAGAACCGGCAGTTACGGCAAAGGCAGAGAATGCGAAAATGGAGCAGAACAGAGCCGGAGGGAAAGAAAACCACCGGAGCAAAGGAAAGAAACAGGAAAAAATAAACAGAGAAATTAAGGCTTGCGAGACATTTTTACATGTACAGCCGACTTTGGGTGCACTTCTCGCGGATCTGAAAGAAGAAAAGGAACCAGAAGGAGGTGCCGGAGTTTATGAATAACAGACTGATAGGCAACCGGGCATCTGTAACGGGCATCTGGAAACGAGTGGGAATTCTGGCAGCAGTTTTTGTGGTGGCAGTGATTGTGATCAGTGCCGTTACGAACCGTGGTTCCGATGATCTGACGGTGGATCTGGAAGCTGCCACATTACCGCGGGTACATTTCCTGGTGGAAGATCAGGAAGTGAATGCGCTGGTAGGTTATAAAGATGAAATGGACCTGACCGCCATGCGGGATACCATCACGCCGCTTGACAGTGAAGGAAATGCAGAGGCAGAGATCGAGCGCAACGGCAACACGATCGATCAGGTGACCTATGCCCTTTCTTCTCTGGATGGCGAGAAGACGTATAAGACCGGAGCCGGAAAAGAGAGCAACGGTGTGGTGAAGCTTGCGATTGGTGACAAACTGAAAGCAGGAGAAGAAGCCAATCTGACGGTGACGCTGACCATAGATGGAAAGGACGTCCATTATTATACCAGAGTGGTGGCACCGGAAGATCTGAATATCAAGGAGTGTCTGGATTTTGTAAAAGAATTCCATGATAATACCTTTTCCGAGGATGGCGTTGCATTTGTGGGAACCTATCTGGAATCCAATGAAGACGGGGACAACAATACCTACCAGACCGTGACGATCCATTCGGACAGCAATCATGTGATGTGGGGCGATCTGGCACCGGAAGTGAAAGGCGATGTGCAGTGGGATATCAAGGAGAGCAACAGTACCTATACCTCCATTCTGGCAAGGTATCAAGTAACCTGCAAAGAGGGGGATGAGGCGACGCTTTATAATGTACGGGAATTTTTCCGTGTGAGATTGAATAAAGACACCTTGTATCTTTTGGATTATGATCGCACCATGAATCAGGTCTTTGACGGATCGGCAAAGGTACTCAGCGAAAAAGGCATCAATCTGGGCATTGCGTCCACAGATGCACAGTACAAAACCAATAAAAACGGAACCATTGTCGCCTTTGTGCAGGAACGGGATCTCTGGAGCTATGATCAGAAAAACGACAACTTGTCTCTGGTGTTCAGCTTTTCCAATACAGAAGAAGATGATGTGCGCAACTGGTACGATCAGCATCAGATTCGGATTCTGGATGTGGAAAACAACGGAAGTACCACCTTTGCGGTCTATGGATATATGAACCGGGGACAGCATGAGGGACATGTGGGCGTCAACATTTATTATTACGACATTGAGAAAAATGATATCGAAGAGAAAGCATTTATCCCAAGCAACAAGTCCTTCGTCATCGCAGAAAATGAACTGGGTCACATGGTGTATTACAGTAAGGATCAGGAAAAGCTGTTTGTGGTGACCGGCGGAACGATTTACGAGGTGACGCTGAAGAATAACCAGCAGAACAAAATCGCAGAAGGACTGGAAGAGGGACAGTATGCGGCTTCGGAAGACGGACATTTGCTGGCTTATAATGAGAAGGTCAAGGATGGAAAACCTTCCAAAGTGAAGGTCATGAATTTGAAGACCGGAAAGAGTTATGAAGTGGAAGGTGCTGAGGGTGAGACCCTGCATCCGCTGGGCTTCATTTCCAGTGATTTTATCTGTGGAATCGCCAAAGAATCCCAGAAGGGAAAGACCGTGTCCGGCGAAGAGATCACGCCGATGGAACGTCTGGAGATCATCAGCAGTAAAAACGAAGTGGTGAAGACGTACCAGGCGGATAACATTTACATTTCGGATATTATCGTGGAAAAAAATATGGTGACAGTGAACCGGGTGACGAAAAACGGAGATCTTTACACCGGAACCACCCAGGATTACATCACCAACAATGAGGAAAAGAATCAGAGCAGCATTACAGCCGAGGCTTATCTGTCTGAGACGAAAGGCCGGGAAATGCGTCTGACCTTTGAAGAGGGAATTTCCGACCAGCAACCGAAGGTGCTCCGGCCAAAGATCGTAGAGCAGGAAAATGTAACCACACTGAAGCTGGAATCGCCGCAGAAAGCCACCAGATACTATGCTTATGGGATGGGAAATCTTCAGGGCGTTTACGAGAAGGCATCTTACGCCATCCAGAAAGCAGAGACGGTATCCGGAGTCGTGATCTCATCGGATCAGCATTATATCTGGGAAAAGGGAAACCGGGATCTGGTGTATGACACCGGCGTCGGAAGCTTTAAAGTGGAAAATAAAACAGCACTGGAAGCCTGCCGGGATTATATGCAGCAATACGAAGCGAGTGAGGTGGATCTGACGGGATGTACGATCGAGGAGATTTTATATGTTATCAATAAGGGAATGCCGGTCATTGCAGTATTGGATCAGAATCAGGCAGTGCTTTTAACTGCTTACAATTCCGGAACCGTAACCTATGTCAATCCGGCAACCGGAGAGAAGAATGCGGTGGCGTTTGATGCCATGGATCAGATGACGGTGGCAACCGGGCATACGTATATCGGGTATGTGAAGTAATCTCACGGAAGAGATTTCGTTTGTATTGGAAACTGCGAAAGTAGATTCTCGGATTGGAGGAAAAAATGAGCAGATTATCTCAAATTGAATCATTTATCAAGCCGTGTGTGGATGTGATTTCAACCTTTGTGCATACACAGATTACGGTGGTGGATGAAGAACTGAATCGAATCTGTGGAACAAACTTTTACAAGGAAGTGCCGGAAAAGTTTAGAAGAAAATCTAGTGTTTTTTTTCAAAAGGTCCTAATCTCCGGTTATCCGAAATTGGTGACACAGGTTAGAGAGGATCCATATTGTGAGGAATGTAAAAGTAGGGAAATCTGTACAATTCATGCAGAGCTTGGATATCCCATAGATTATCAGGGGGAGATAATAGGAGTCATTGGTATTGCGGCAACAGAAACAGAGGAGGCAAATTATCTGATAGAGAATCAGGAACGACTGATCGAATTTATGAAGTATCTGGGGATTCTGATCGCAAATCAGTTGGAAAGTGTGGAGCAGACGGAAAAACTGGAACAACAGTTAAGTGAGGTCAGCCAGGCCACCGCGAGATATCACATTATGGGTAGCAGTCCGAAGATGAAAGAAATGATTAAAATGGGGTATACCGTGGCAAATTCGGATTCCACTGTTTTGCTTACGGGAGAGAGCGGTACCGGAAAAGAAGAGTTCGCAAAATTCCTGCATGCAAACAGCAAGCGGAACAAAGGCCCAATGATTGCGGTAAACTGTGGTGCAATTCCCGATAATCTGATCGAAAGTGAATTGTTTGGATATGAGGGTGGAAGCTTTACCGGGGCAAAGAAAGGCGGAGCTATCGGAAAGTTCGAACTGGCGGATAAAGGCACGCTGTTCCTGGATGAAGTCGGAGAATTACCGTTGATGGCGCAGACAAAACTGCTTCGAGTCCTACAGGAGCGCAAGATTGAGCGGATCGGAGGAACGAAAGAGATCCCGGTAAATATCCGCATTGTGGCAGCGACGAACAAAAATTTGAGAGAAATGGTGAAAAACAGGGCGTTTCGGGAAGATTTATATTATCGGTTAAGTGTCATTCCTATGGAAATTCCGCCGCTTCGGGAACGCGGAGAAGATATCAAAGAACTGGCCTATTATTTTTTGAGAGATTATAACAAGATTCTGCACAAGAATATTCATGGGTTTGACCGTCAGGCAGAAGAAGTGTTAAATACTTATGAATGGCCGGGAAATGTCAGGGAACTGAAAAATGTCGTGGAATTTCTGGTAAACATGGTTCAGGGAGATTTAATCACTGTAGGTGATTTGCCGCAGTATATGGTGTGGGCAGAAAGTATTACGGAGCGAAAAGGGAAGACTTTGAACCAGATGCTGCAAAATTATGAGAAAAGTATTTTGGAAAGTTATATAAAAGATACCAAAAACAGAGAAGAAAAAATGGAAGCAGCGAAAAAACTGGGAATCAGTCAGGCAACACTGTATCGGAAATTAAGCCAGTATGATCTTTGAAAAATGTAAAGAGACAGAGCGAAAAAAAGAAACTAAAGAAAATAAAAAATCGGAAGCCGTGTATTTTAATCACCGCTTCCGATTTTTATTTACGTAAAGTAGAGGACCGTTATCCTCCCGCAAAAGCTTGCAACGGGAACCGCTTACGGTGTAACACTGCCAATCATTAAATGCAGGATTTCTACATCCGTATCTTTCATACCGACACGTCCGACATAGCCTATATTTTTGATTGTATTTTCGGTGTCTTCCAATACAATTCCTTCACCGGGTTGGAAAGAATCCCCGTTCATACTCATGTGGTGTGCTAAAATAGCGGCATCTACGGCAGAAGCAATTTTAGCAGCACAGGAAGATTTGGCACCGTCACACAGGATTCCGCCTACATTGGCAAGCGTATTGGTGATGGTACGGCAGATGGCGGCATAGTCTCCTCCGCTTAAATAGGTCAGAGCGGCTCCGCTTCCACAGGCTGCAGTCACGGCACCGCAAAAAGCGGAGAGACTGCCAATGTAATGTTTCTGATAAATAGAAAGCAGATTGCTGACCAACAGTGCCCGATAGAGCTTTTCTTTTGGAACTCCAAGTTCTCTGGCATATTCGATTACCGGAAGAGAAACGGTCATTCCCTGGTTTCCGCTTCCGGAATTGATGACAACCGGCAGAGTACATCCGCCCATACGTGCATCCGATCCGGCAGCCGCCTTTGCCATTGCCCGGGTGCGAATATCCTGGCCGTAGCTTTTTAAAAGGGTACGGCCGACTTCTGCTCCGTAAGGGTGTGAGAGTCCTTCATTGGAGATGGCGGTGTTCTTTTCAATCTGCTGATCCAGCAGAGACTGAACAGGAGCCAGATCCGCATGATCCGCAAAATCTAAAATTTCATGAATGCTCCAAAGTTTCCAGTCCGGTTCATCCGAGACGGAGTCCGGGTCACGCTGATAGAGGAGAGTATCGTCTTTTACAATTTCTGTAATACAGGTATGGTGATTCACCACGGTAACTCTGGCAAAATGATCCTGATAGTGAGCCGTAGCGGAAATATAAAGATTTGCAACGCCTTCGGCCAACTGATAGGAGAAAAAATGGTTCTCCAACAGTTGTTTTGCCTGTTCTACATGTTCAGGTGTGACACTTTGAAGCACTTCCAGTTCTTTGGAAGCATCTCCGCCGATGGCACCGAGAGTTGCAGCAATGGGGACACCACGCATACCACATGCATTTGGCACTTTGACTCCTTTTACATTTTTGATAACATTTCCACTGCAGAGCATCTCCATATAATCCGGAAATACGCCCAGAGTTTCCCGTGCTTTGGCAGCGACATATGCTATCGCAATCGGTTCTGTACAGCCCAATGCGGGAATCAGTTCCCGTTTCAGAGCGTTGATATAATCTTGGTTTCTTAATTCTGTCTGCATTGCTGCAAATTCCTCCTTTGATCGTTCTTATGAGGGATCTGTATGATTAGTTTGTTTTGGCAGATCTCTTTGAGTAAAGCATTTTTGCGATGATAAATCCTAAAATAACACAAATCAGTACCGGCATATATTCGCCGCCTGCCGGGAAGAAGGAGAAGGCTCCCTTTCGGTATACAAAATTTGCAATCAATGCAACCACAAACAGGATACCACCCAGTTTCACATCGGTAATAGCCCACTGCATCCACATGGCTCCGAAAAGAGAAGGAAGCAGGAAGGTAAGACAGGTCAGAACCTGAGGCGGAAGAACTTTCAAAAGAGCACCACCGGCTAAGGAAATTACGAAAACAATTACGAATTTCATAATAACAGAGGTTGCAGTCGCAATCGTTGCCATGATCGTGGCTTCCGGGGTTCCTGTTTTGGCTCCGGTAACGTCCAGTGCAGATGAAGTTGCAACTGCACAGATATTTCGGGTGTTTCCGGCAACGAATCCGATGTAGGTTCCGGGAACGTGAAGAATGGGACCAAGTGCAATCAGTTCGGTAAAGTAATACGGGAGACTGAAAGAAATATAGGCGATGGCGCCACTGGTGGCTCCTGCCATATTCGGTTTCACGCCGTAAACGATCATAATCAGTAAAATCGGGAAAAACATGGCGGGAACCATAAGCAGGTTCAGGCAGCGACCCCATTTTATAATGCTGGGCATGTATTCTTTGTGGTAAGAAGTATATTTTTCTTCATTCATAATGGATTTCCTCCTGTGTCTGGTGATGGGTTAGATAAGGCTGGCCGCATAGGCGACGATCATACCGACAAACATACTGATGGTCATCGCCCATTCTTTGAGCCATAGTTTTTCAGGCATCTTCTTTGCAAGAATCTGAATGACTGCCATAACACCGGCACCTACAGCGACACCGATCGTGTTGGCGCCAAGAGGAATCGATTGTCCGACTACGATGTTGGACATACCACCAACGACAGCACCTAAGGTTAAAAGTGGCAGCAATTCTGCATTTCCACCGGAAAACTTTTCTCCGATCAGAGCCACTTTGTCAGAAAAGAGTGCGGAAGTGATGACATATCCACACATTCCGGCGGCCATGACGAAGGCTGCGGTGGAAAGAAAACTGAGGTTCAAGGTTCCGTTTGCAAGACTTTCGTTCAGATCCATACCCATACCGTTTGCAGCGAAGTTTGCGGCAAGCAGTTCTTCCTGCGCGTTTCCGATGATAGAATTTCTCATCCAGGCAAGAGGAGTTCCGACGTAGCTGATCAAAGAGAGAACCGTTGCGATAACGACTACGCAGGGTCCGATCGCAGAAATAGCGGAAGACTTCATGGAAGTTTTGATCAGTTTGGGATCAATTTGAAGTTCGATGGCTTGCTTTTTACTCTTTCGGTAGAACAGGATACATTCGAACATAACGATAAATACAGCCGGAATACAGGCTATCCATAAAACCGGCCCATTGGCCTGACTAAAATATTCAGAATTCATAAGCTTGTACGCCCCTTTCTAATCCTTTAATATGAGAATGATGATAGTAAAAGTACATGTAGTTTTGAGTATGAGTTGGGATTGTATTATATTATAGTGCAAAATGCATGCCAGAGAAAATAGCTAAATAAAAGGCATATTTTCTCATTTGTGAGAAAATATAACGAACAGAAGAGATAGAAGGGCGAAAATGTGATGGATTCTCATAAATGATAAGAAATTCTCAAATGTGAGAAACAGAAGGCTTGTAAAAATTGGAAATGCAAGAAGAAACAGCGAAAAGAAAGAAAAAAGGTTGCCTAATATAGAAGAAACAGCGATTGGCACGGTTGTTGCGCTATATCAGAATGAGTCAATCAAGATCGGATTCTTTTGATCAGTGTATGAGTTGGGAAAGTACAGAAAAAAGAATAAGATCTTGAAACATGGAATGCGAGAAAAGAAAGGAGATCAAAATGGAAACAATTTATGATGTACCGGTATTACTTAGAAGAGAGATTGAGGCGCTGATGGTCAAGCCGTTTCTCGATGCATTTGAGAAAGAGTTGGGACATGAAAAAACATATGAGATCGTAGAAAAGGTGATTGCAGAAATCGCATTTGAACAGGGAAAAGACTACGCGGTAGTATTAGGAGGAAATGGAATCGATGCATTGATGGGGCAGGCAGAGTCTTGGTCTGCGAATGACGCGTTAGACGTTGATATGAAGGTGGAAAATGAGACGGACTGTTATATGACAGTCAAGAGATGTGCCTATGTCGATATGTACGATCGAATCGGAATGAAAGATTTGGGTGCGACATTATCCTGCTTAAGAGATGAATATTTTTATGAGGGCATGAATCCGGAAATTAAAATGTCAAGATCGAAAACGCTGATGTCAGGAGGTGATTGCTGTGACTTCTGTCTTAGATTTCCAAAACAAAAAGATTAATTCGGAAGAAATAAAAAAACGTGCAGACGAACTGCGGGATGAAGTTGTAAAAGTCAGACGCTGGCTGCATCAACATGCAGAAGTATCCTGGAAGGAATATGAATCGACGGAGTATATTACCGCTTATCTGGAAAATCTTGGTTTGGAGGTACACCATTATCCGGATCATACAGGATGCTGGACCATGATTGAAGGAGGGCAGTGTTCACCGGAGAGCAAAACCATTCTGTTAAGAGCGGATTTTGATGCACTGCCGATCCAGGAAGAGACAGGAGAATCTTTTGCAAGCATTCATCCGGGAGTTTTTCATGGTTGTGGTCATGAAATGCATGCAGCCATGCTTCTCGTAGCCTGCAAGATACTGGTTGAAAAAAAAGAACAGCTGCCAGGAAAGGTGAAAGTATTATTTCAGGCGGCGGAGGAAACGGCGAATGGAGCAGAGTATTATGTAAATCAAGGAATACTGGATGGCGTGGATGCAGCATACGGATGTCATGTTTCATCATGGTTAGAATCAGGCAAAATTGCTGTGAATCCAGGGCCACGTTCAGCAAGTACAGATGAATTTTGTATCAAAGTCCAGGGAAACGGATGCCATGGAGGAATGCCACATCAGGGAAAAGATGCGCTGGTGACGGCCTGTGCCATTGTGAACAGCCTGCAGACGATAGTTTCGAGAAATACAGATCCGGTTGATACATTGGTTGTTACGGTCGGAACGATTCATAGCGGATCGAATTACAATGTGGTAGCCAACACTGCAACGATGAGCGGAACAGTTCGAACATATTCACCGGAAGTACGAAAGGGTGTAGAAGAAAAAATGCGTCGCGTGGCAGAATATACTGCAAAAGCATATGGTTGTACCGCTGAGGTAGAATATGAAATGAAAACAGGGCCTGTGATCCATGATGATCCGGATATGTGTCAGATTGCACACGATGCGGCAGTGAAAATTTTTGGAGAAGAAGATGTGATTGAAACCAGGCCAGTCGGCGGTGGAGATGATTTTGCTTATTTTTCAGAAAAAGTCCCTGGAATTTATGCCTTTATCGGAGCGGCAAAACCATCAGATGATGGAGAAATCCATGGGCACCATCACCCAAAGGTACGTTTTGACGAGTCAGTGCTGCCGGAAGGGGTAGCTATGCATGTACAGATGGCGTTTGACTATCTGGGAGATGGAACTATGAAAGAAAAGAAGATATAGAGACTGGGAAGCCCCGGCGAGTACGCCGGGGCATATTTTTGTTCTGGGAGAAGGCAAAATCGGCGTTCCTGAAGTTCGATGCTTCGGGATAAAAACTTCTTGCTTTCAAACAAAACAGGCTGTCACATATTGTGCGACAGCCTGCCAAATTACGGAACTGATTTATGCGGTTTTAAAAATAGTGTGCCGGTATTTGTTCAGTGCAGTATGAAGGATCATACCCAAAACACCGCAGGAAATGACTTCTCCGATGCCGACAGTCAGCATCATAAACGGAATCGGAAGCGGTACCTGATAAGCATAACGCAGAACAAACGGAACGATCAGTGCGTTGGCGATGATCGGTGGCAATGGTGCCAGAAATTTATTCTGCCTGCGGAGCATATAAGTTCCAACCGCGCCGATCAATGTGGCAAGGCTTCCGAAGATGATGTCCGGAAGAACACATCCGCCCAGAATATTACTGATCAGACATCCTACAAAAAGTCCTGGGATTGCAGCAGGGGTAAAAAGGGGAAGGATCGTGAGAGCCTCCGAGATTCTTACCTGAACTTCACCGTAACTGAATGGTGCGAATACCAGTGTCAGTACGACATAGATTGCGGCGATCATTGCGCCCTGTGCCAGAAAAAGCACACTTTGATGTTTTGTTTCTTTCATGATTCAATTGTCTCCTTTAGTTTTGTTTTACGTGTGGAAGGTCACGAACACACGCGCCGTAGCGGATCTTCATTTAACGCCGGAAAGCGGCGGTTAGCCCTGTACGACCTTGTTTTTATGGGCTTTGTAACGGGTGATAGTATAGCATGAAAAATAGGAAAAATCAAGGATTGCCCGACTTTTGCCCGACTTCGCACTTTTTGTGGCATGTTCTGATAAAAAGAAAGAATAATGATACCGGGGGGGGTAAAAACATATAAAACTTTTCTGTATTATCACAAAAATTTAATAATAAATCCCAAAATATTCTATGTTTTCTTTTCACTGTTGTCATTATACTTAAATTAATCGTTGAAACGGACGAAAAACAAAGCAAATTAAACAAAAACGGAGGAAAAGAAATGAAAAGAAAAGTTTTAGCAGCTATGATGGCAGCAACGCTTGCATTATCATTAGCAGGATGTGGGGGATCTGGATCAAGTTCAAGCTCATCTGATTCTACTTCAGCAAGTGCGGCAGCAAATAAGGATAAACCGCTTTGCTGGTTCAACCGTCAGCCATCTAACAGTTCGACAGGAGAACTTGATAAGGAAGCATTAAACTTCAATGACGATACTTATTATGTAGGTTTCGATGCAAATCAGGGTGCTGAGCTGCAGGGAGAAATGGTAGTAGATTACATCAAAGCAAATGCAGACAAGATCGACAGAAATGGTGATGGAGTTATCGGATATGTATTAGCAATTGGTGATATCGGACATAATGATTCAATCGCACGTACACGTGGTGTTCGTTCAGCTCTTGGAACAGGTGTTGAGGCAGACGGTAACGTAGATTCAACTCCTGCAGGAACAAACGTAGATGGATCTTCTAAAGTTGTTCAGGATGCAACAATTGATATTGATGGAAAGACATACACAATCCGTGAGTTAGCTTCTCAGGAAATGAAGAACTCAGCAGGAGCTACATGGGATGCAGCTACAGCTGGTAACGCAATTGGAACATGGACAGCTTCATTTGGTGATCAGATTGATGTTGTTGTTTCTAATAACGATGGTATGGGAATGTCAATGTTCAACGCTTGGGCAAAAGACAGCAAAGTTCCTACATTTGGATATGACGCTAACAGCGACGCTGTTGCAGCAATCGCTGAAGGATACGGCGGAACAATTTCACAGCATGCAGACGTTCAGGCTTACCTGACACTGAGAGTTCTGCGTAACGCATTAGACGGAGTTGACATTGATACAGGTATCGGTACAGCTGATGACGCTGGTAACTGCCTGGATGAAGGTGAAGATTACAGATACAGCGAAGAAGACAGATCTTACTACGCATTAAACGTAGCTGTAACAGCTGACAACTACAAAGACTTCACAGACTCTACAAAGATTTATGACAAGGTTTCTAATCAGTTAGATGAAAGCAAGAGCCCATCTAAGAAAGTTTGGTTGAACATTTACAATGCATCAGATAACTTCTTAAGCTCTACATATCAGCCACTCCTTGAGAACTATGATGATCTTCTTAACTTATCAGTAGATTACATCGGTGGAGATGGACAGACAGAGTCTAATATCACAAACCGTCTTGGAAATCCAAGCGAATACGATGCATTTGCAATCAACATGGTTAAGACTGACAACGCAGCAGCATATACTTCAATTCTTTCTAACTAAGAATGAATAAATAGTAAATTGATGAAACATAGAGGGGTGTCAGGGATGATACCCTTCTTTCACTAAGAAAAGGAAACAAGGATATGGCAGAGGATAAGAATAAATACATCTTATCGATTAATGGCATGAGCAAATCATTCGGCAGAAATAAGGTTTTGAAACATATCAACCTGAATGTTAAGCCTGGAACTATCATGGGACTTATGGGTGAAAACGGTGCCGGAAAATCGACAATGATGAAATGTCTCTTTGGAACCTATCAGAAAGACGAAGGGACGATCATATTAGACGGTCGGGAAGTGAATTTCTCAGGACCGAAAGATGCACTGGAGAATGGAGTGGCGATGGTTCACCAGGAATTAAACCAGTGTCTTGAGAGAAGTGTTGTTGATAATTTATTCCTTGGACGATATCCGAAAAATTCATTCGGAATCGTTGATGAAGGGAGAATGAAAAAAGAAACTTCAAAATTATTTCGAAAACTTGGAATTACCGTAAGCCTGACACAACCGATGAAAAAGATGTCCGTATCACAGCGTCAGATGTGTGAGATCGCGAAAGCAATTTCCTACAATTCAAAGGTAATTGTACTGGATGAGCCGACGTCATCATTGACGGCTCCGGAAGTGGAGAAGCTTTTCCAGATGATGCGGCAGTTGAAGGCACAGGGAATTTCCTTAATTTATATTTCTCATAAGATGGATGAGATTCTTGATATTTGTGATGAAATTTCAGTTTTAAGAGACGGAAGTCTGATTATGACAAAGGACAGCAAAGATACTGATATGAACGAGCTGATATCAGCGATGGTTGGACGTTCTCTGGATAACCGATTCCCACCGGTAGATAATAAACCGGGAGAGACAATTCTCTCTGTACAGAATCTTTCAACAAAATATGCACCAAAACTTCAGAACATATCGTTTGATATCAAAAAAGGTGAGATCTTCGGATTCTATGGTCTGGTAGGTGCCGGACGAACAGAACTTCTGGAGACGATTTTTGGAATGCGTACCAGAGCTGAGGGGAATGTAGTCTATAATGGAAAAGTTATGAATTTCTCTTCACCGAAAGAAGCGATGGATCATGGATTTGCGCTGATCACGGAAGAAAGAAAAGCAAATGGTCTGTTTTTAAAAGGAGATCTTACATTTAATACTACCATTGCAAATATGAAACAGTATAAGAACGGAATAGCATTATCGCATGACAGTATGGTGCGAGCAACGGCTGAGAAGATCAGGATCATGCATACAAAATGTATGGGACCGGATGATATGATCTCAAGCCTTTCCGGAGGAAACCAGCAGAAGGTCATCTTTGGAAAATGGCTGGAACGTTCACCGAGTGTATTTATGATGGACGATCCTACCAGAGGAATTGATGTTGGTGCAAAATATGAGATTTACGAACTGATCATCAACATGGCAAAAGAAGGAAAAACAATTATTGTAGTTTCTTCCGAAATGCCTGAGATTCTTGGAATTACAAACCGTATCGGAGTAATGTCTAATGGACATCTGGCGGGAATTGTAAATACCAAGGAGACTGATCAGGAAGAATTGTTGAGACTCAGTGCAATGTATTTGTAACAGAGAGGAGTAGAGGATATGGCAGAAAAGAGCGTAATTCTTTCGGCTGAAGAAGAGGCGAGACTTTTAAAACCGATTGATGAATATGTTGGAAAAATACAGAGCCAGATTGACGCTTTGCGTTGGGATGGATCTGACAAAGTAAATAGTTTAAAAAATCAGATTGCAGTTGCAAAAGAGGATAAGAATTTATCCAAAGAGCAGCAGAATCAGATTATTGCAGATTGCAAAAAAGAACTGGAGAAAGCGAAAGCGGTAGAAGATGCGAACAAACAGAAAATCGCAAGTCTGATCGCTGATGCAGAAGGTTATCTTGCAAAACATTATAAGACCGAATACTATGATATTGTTGCAAAAAGCTGTGAGGCTGAGAAGAGTGCAGAGAATAGTAATTATGAAAAATTAAAAGCCGAGATTCAGGCAGAAGAGAAGAAAGCGATCAGTAAACTGTCGAATTCTGATGATATCAAAGCAGAGAAATATACATACAAGAACAAGCTTTTTGATGCACAGATGACACATGAATCCAGACTTCAGGAGATTAAGGACAGAAAGCATGACGCATACATGCACAAATATCATTTGATCGATCTTTTGCGTATGTCAAAATATACGTTTGCTCAAAAACAGGCACAGAAGTGGGAAAACTACAAATATACATTTAATATGACACAGTACTTATATAGAAATGGATTGTATATTGTAATCATCCTGATCTTTATTGCATTATGTATCATTACACCGGTAGTTAAGAATGCACAGTTGCTTACAGTGACGAACATCCTGAACATCTTACAGCAGGCATCGCCTCGAATGTTCCTGGCTCTGGGAGTTGCAGGACTGATCCTTTTAACTGGTACAGACCTTTCGGTAGGACGTATGGTTGGTATGGGTATGGTTACAGCGACCATTATCATGCACAATGGTATTAACACCGGTAGTGTATTTGGACACATTTTTGATTTCTCAAGTATGGCTCCGGTACAAAAAGCATTGCTGGCACTGGCAGTATGTATTATCCTGACTACAGCATTTGCGATGGTTGCAGGATTCTTCATGGCGAAGTTTAAGATGCATCCGTTTATTTCGACGATGGCGAACATGTTGATCATCTTTGGTCTTGTAACTTATGCAACAAAGGGAGTTTCTTTCGGTGCGATTGATTCTGCAATTCCGAATATGTTCATCCCACAGATTGGAAGATTCCCTACGATCATCCTGTGGGCAGTGGCAGCAATCATTATCGTATGGTTTATCTGGAACAAGACAATTTTTGGTAAGAACCTGTATGCTGTAGGTGGAAACCCGGAAGCAGCAGCTGTATCAGGAATTTCCGTATTCAAGGTAACAATGGGAGCATTCATTCTGGCTGGTATTCTTTATGGATGTGGTTCATGGTTAGAGTGTAACCGAATGATCGGTTCCGGTAGTGCTGCTTATGGACAGGGATGGGATATGGATGCCATCGCAGCCTGTGTAGTTGGTGGTGTTTCATTTACCGGTGGTATCGGTAAAATCTCAGGTGTAGTAACTGGTGTGTTGATTTTCACATTTTTGACATACTCTCTGACGATCCTTGGTATCGATACAAACCTTCAGTTTATTTTTGAAGGTATCATCATTCTTGCAGCAGTAACACTTGACTGCTTAAAATATGTACAGAAGAAATAATTGATAAATACCTGTTCACGCAGGTAACCTGTAAGACAAAGGCCGCCCTGCTCGTCTGATGACATAGGGCGGCTAAAATAATATAAAAGATGATATTGACATTTAGTAAACGGGTATTCTCTGGTATAATGAGAGACAGAATATGACAGAAATGGCAGAGGAAGAGTAAGATGGAAAAATACAAGGTAATTCTGGTGGATGATGAGGCAGAAGTAATTGACGTGATGGAACAGAAGATCCGTTGGAATGAGTTGGGATTTGAGGTGGTCGGAAGTGCGACGAATGGCGTAAAAGCATTGGAACTTGTAGAAAAACTTCAACCGGATGTGGTTCTGACAGACATTAAGATGCCCTACATGGATGGTCTGGAATTGTCCAGGAGACTGAATCAGGATTATCCCAATATTTATATTCTGCTGTGTACTGGATTTGATGAATTTGAATATGCGAAAGAAGCAGTACATCTCGAGATCAAAGAATATATGCTGAAACCGATCAATGCGGCAGAGCTATCGGGATGCCTGACTGGTCTGAAAGAGACTCTGGATAAAGAGCGAGAAGAAAAATTAAATGTCAGAAAACTGGAAGACTATTTCCGGGAGGTGTTACCGGCACTTCGTTCTAATTTGTTTGTTTCGTTGATCGAAGGGCGGGTAAGTGAAGAAGACTATGAGAAATTTTTAAAGGCATATCAGGTGGATATGAGAGGACCACTTTATTGCTGTGTGGTATTTCATACATCATCCAATCATGTTCCGGACGGAATGGCCCCACTGCTGTTGTCGATGTCGGTGGAACGGGAGATCAAACAGCGTCTGGTGCGGGAATGGGACTGCCAGGAGTTTATTTATCTGGGGAATACAGTATTGATACTGGAGCTGGATTCTGAAAATCAGATTGTGGAGATCACTGATAGCTGTGACAGATTCTGTAGATGGGCATACCGGATCATGGGAGCGGTAGTCACGGCGGGAGTTGGAAGAACCTGCGATAATCTGTTCAACATTCATCTTTCTTACGGAGGTGCAAGAGAGGCTGTTTCTTACCGTGTGTTATATGGGACAAAACGTGCGATCAATATCGGCGAGATTGTATCCAAAGAACAGAAAGTGGCAGAACTTCCAGAAGAAGCAAGAATGCATGAGCTTTTACGTGCAATCCAGCTGGGGGACAGAAAAGAGATTGAGAATGCTGCAAAAAAAGAGATCGAGAAACTACACAGAACAGCGGGGACGATCAGTCAGTACAATCTGGCAATTATGGAGCTTGTAAGCAGTTTCTACCGATTTTGTGCACATAATTCCACAGATTTTAATGAGATTGTGGGAAATGCACAGAATCCTTATGAAAAGGTGGCGAAAATGGATGAGAGTTCGTTGACTGCCTGGATCATTGAAACAGCGTGGATGATCAGTGAGAATTTGAAGACTGCAAGAAACAGTACATCTCAGAGATTTGTGACAGAGGCACAGATGATCGTGAGAAATAAATATATGGATTCTGAGATTTCGTTAGACACCGTTTGTTCGGAACTGGGAGTATCCAATTCCTATTTTTCTTCGGTATTTAAGAAAGAGACTGGAAAAGCATTTATTTCTTATCTGACGGATTACCGAATGGATATTGCGGCAGAGTTAATGCTGAATACTAACGATAAGAGCTATACGATCGCAGAAAAAGTGGGCTATCAGGATGCGAATTATTTCAGTTATGTATTCAAAAAAAGATTTGGAGTCTCACCATCAAAATACAGAGCAGAACATATAAAGAAGTAATCTGCATGAGGGGAACAGGAAACATTGAAGATCAGGAAGAAAAACGGCAAAGAGTATATGGAATTTAATATACAGACGATCATCATGTCTGTATTGATGGCATTGACGTTCATAACTATTGCTCTTATGGGATTTTTGCTTTATCACCGCTTTAAACTGGCACTTGACAAGACGGCGATATCAAATACAGAGTCGACAGTGGAAAGCACGATTGATCGTGTGAACTCGGATCTTTTAAACATCCGACAGATTTCCAATGCGGCGAATTACAATATCATCCAGGAGTTTGATATCTCCAGTCAGGAGTTCTCCAAACAGTTCAGTCTGCTGTATGAGACGAACGCGGATAAAATCCAGAGTCTGGCATTGTACGGAAGTGACGGCAGGCTGATTACATCGGAACCTGTGGCTGCAGAGAAAGAGAATGTTGAGGTGACGAAGCAGCGCTGGTACCGTAATGCAGAAAATGACATTGAAAATGTCCATTTCTCTACACCGCATACACAGAATCTTTTTGCAGACGGCTCATTCAGATATCATCGAGTGATTTCTTTAAGCCAATCGGTAGATATTAACGACGGTGAGCGGCCGGGAATCGGAGTTCTTCTGGTGGATATGAAGTATTCTGTGGTCGAGGATGTGCTGGAACGGATCAATGAATCTTCCAATGGGATTTATTATTATCTGTGCAGCAGGGATGGAGAAATCATATATCATCCCCGGTGGACAGAGATTGACAGAGGAATGTTTACAGAGAAGAATATCGAGGCTGCCAATTACGAGGATGGTACTTATGAACTGTCCGTTGATGGAAAGAAAGAAAATATCGTTGTGGGAAGTATTTCTTATACCGGCTGGAAACTTGTCGGGGTAGTGCCGGAGAGCGTGCAGACGACAAGTATCAATAATTTCAGATACTACATTTTTACGACGATCATCGTACTCTTGATGATGCTTTTAGAGGGAAACCGTCTGATCTCCAGAAAAATATCCAAGCCGATCCGGGAGTTGGACGAGTCGGTAAAAGCATATGAGGCAGGCGGAAAACCGGATATTTATATCGGGGGGTCTTCAGAAATCCGGCATCTGGGTTATTCAGTCCAGAAATCTTATGAACAGATCGAGAGTCTGATGGACGAGATCATCAGGCATCAGAATGAGCGCAGAAAAAGTGAACTGGATGCACTGCAGAGTCAGATTAATCCACATTTTCTTTATAATACACTGGAATCTATTACCTGGATGGTGGAGGCACAGCGAAACAGTGAGGCTGTAATGATGATCTCAGAACTTGCAAAACTCCTTCGCGTTAGTCTGTCACGGGGAAAGACGATTATTCCAATCGCAGACGAACTGCAGCACAGCAGGAGCTATATGAGTATCCAGCTTGTCCGTTATAAAGAACGTTTCAAGACGGAATTTATTATGGATGACGAGATTGGAAATTACTGTATTGTCAAGCTGGTCATCCAGCCAATCCTGGAAAATGCAATCTACTATGGCGTGGGGCATATGGATGAGGATGATGGCGGCAAGATCATCGTGCATGGTGAGAAGAAAGGTGACGATATTTATATTTCTATAGAAGATAATGGAATGGGAATGAGAGAAGAGGTACTGGAAAATATCCTGATGGATAACAGTAAGGTGCCGAAACATGGATCAGGTGTGGGTGTGATCAATGTACATTCCAGAATCAAGCTCATGTTTGGCGCTGAATACGGACTTTCTGTATATAGTGAACCGGACGAGGGAACAAAAGTCGTAATCCATATCCCGGCGATCCCTTACACAAAGGAGAACGCAGAGATGCTGGAAGCACAAAAATACAGACGGGAGATGGTAGAAAATGAAGAAAAATAAAATATCATTCCTTGTTATAGAGTTACTCCTGTTTTTAATGGCACTGTTTTTTGTGCATAAGATATTTGATCAGAACATACCGGAAAAAAGAGTGGCAGTAATATTGCCGGAATCCGGTGATAAGCGTTGGGACTCATTGATCAAGGGAATGAAGCAGTCGGCAAAGATGAACGGTTTGCACCTGATCATCTGTAATACAGATGAGATCGGAAATGCAGAGGATGAGGAAGAAGTAATCAAAGAACAGCTTCATAATGATGTGGACGCTTTTGTCGTGTGTCCGGCACCTGGAAGTGAGACAAAAGAGATGCTTAAGAGAACTTGTGATGATGTACCTGTCATGCTGATCACGGAAGACATATATAGTGGAGAAAAACAGGTAGAATCCGGCTTTCCGGTGATTCAGCCAGATCATTATGAGATGGGAAAAGAACTGGGGAAACAGTTGGAAAAAGGTGGGAAAAAGATAGGAGTTGTGGCAGGATGGAAGGAATCAGAAGCAACCAGAGATTCACTGGAAGGATTAACGGATGCATTAAAAGGTACCGGAAGTCAAATTGTCTGGCATTGCTATCGAGAAAAAGGAGAGGATATCTGTGAGCAGATAAACCGCAAAGAAAAGGTGGATGTGCTGATGATTCTGGATTCCGGAGCACTGGATGAGGTTGGTGAACAGGCAGAAGACGGACTGTATTGCGGAGCAGAAGTATATGGAATCGGCAGTAGTGTGAAATCCATTGCACTCTTGGATTACGGAAGGATTCAGGGACTTGTAGCCCCGGATGGCTATGAGATGGGGTACGAAAGTATCGAAGAGATCACTAAGAAGCTGAATTATAGGGTTTACGAGATTAAGAGCCATGAGACAGAGTTAAAAGTAATTCACAAAGAAGATTTGTTCTCTGGCGATGATATGGAAAGGTTTTTGTATTCTTATGAGTAGAAAAAAGCGGATAAGGCAGATCCTCTGGATCATTGTTGCGGTTGTGATGCTTGTTCTTACCGGGTGCAGTGATAAAAAAGAGCCGGAAGATAAGGTTTTAAGAGTTGGTGTTGTCACGTATACATCAGACGATCCGTTTATCAATGCGTTGGCGGATGAGTTAAAAGAAAATTTAAAATCCATGGAAACGAAGGATATGAAGATTATGGTTTCCATAAAAAACGGTGACGATGATCAACAGGATCAGGATGAGATTGTAGAAGAAATGATTGATGCGGGCTGTGATGTATTGTGTGTTAATCTCGTGGACAGGACTGCGCCATCAAGAATCATCCGGCTGGCAAAGCAGAATGATATCCCTGTCTTGTTTTTTAACCGTGAACCAGTGTGGGAGGATCTTACGCAGTGGGAAGACTTGTATTATGTAGGCTGTGATGCAGAACAGTCAGGAATCATGCAGGGAGAGACTGCGGCAGAGTATATCTGCAGTCATCCGGAAGTGGATAGAAACCAGGACGGAAAGATCCAGTACGTTCTGTTAGAGGGAGAGGCAGGACATCAGGATGCCATCAGCAGAACTGATTATTCTGTAAAAACTCTGATCGAGCAGGGCATACATCTGGAAAAATTAAGTTACCAGTTTGCGGACTGGAACCGAGGACAGGCTGAAAATCGCATGAACCGTCTGATCAGCCAGTATGAAGATAGTATAGAATTGATCATTTCCAATAATGATGAAATGGCACTGGGGGCAGTGGCGGCATATCAGAAAGCTGGATATGAACAGGACAAGTGGCCGGTGATCTTTGGAATTGATGGTCTGGATGATGCATTGGAGGCTGTCAAGTCAGGAAAGATGCAGGGAACGGTCTATAACGACAAGGAAGATCAGGCAATGCAGATGGCAAAACTGGCGGTGGAGGTTTTTAAAGGAGAAGATACGAACCGGAAGCAGTTAAAGGCAGGCAGATATTATGTTTCGCAGTATCAGCAGGTGGACAGCAGCAATGTGGATGAGTTTTTTAAAAGATAATCGGAGGAAAACGAAATGGATCATACATGGACAGAATCGTTTTATCAGGAAACGGATGCCGCAAAACGTTTTGACATATTAAAAGAGAATACCGGAAAAGAAAAAACGCCGGCAGATGTATACCGGGAAGAACTGTGGATCGCCCGATATGGGAAAAGACGTCCAAAGAATGATGCATTTGTAGGTGCACTCATGGAATTAAAATATCTGGCAGAGGGAAGCAGCCTGGACCCCGGCGGAAAAAAGAAACGACAGGCAGCGAAGGTTATAGCCAGCCTTGGAATGGCAGGGGCAGAGACAAAAGAACGGGAATATCAGGAGATACTTTTAGCAGAACTGAAAAATGTATTTCTCAAATTCATAGAAGTAAGCAGAGGCGGACGGGGATTTACTTCTTTGGTGTTTGGAATGGGGCAGCTCTCAGAGGAGGGCGTTGTGAAGAAGATTGCAGAGCAGATCAGCACAATCGCATTTCAAACACCGCATATGCTTCGTATGGACAGAGAATTTGCGGTTTTGCAGGAGGCGGCATTACAGGTTTTTCGTCAGGAATATCCGAACCGAGAGCATTTCCTGAAAAAATAAAAAAGGGGAGAAGAATGAAAATGAAAAAATGGAACGAAGTGTACAAGATGTTGGAAACAGGTGCGTTGGATCAGAAACTGGAATTGACAGGGTGTAGGGATCTTGATGTGGCAAGAAAACGTACGATGCACGTACTGGAAGAATTTAAGAAATGTTTCGGAACAGAGGAAGAACTGGAGATCGCGTTGTGTTCAGCTCCGGGACGTACAGAAATCAGCGGAAATCATACGGATCATCAGCATGGTCATGTGCTGGCGGCGGCAGTGAACCTTGATTTTCTGGCATGTGCTGCACCGAATGGAACAAACACTGTGCGCTTTCAATCAGAGGGATGGCCGATGACAACCGTGGATTTATCAGATATGGAGCCACAGGAGAATGAAAAAGAAACGACAGCGTCCCTGGTACGCGGCGTTCTGGCACAGATGGAAAAAGCCGGATATCAGGTGGGAGGATGTGATATCTACGCAGTGTCCAGTGTACTTCCTGGATCGGGACTTTCATCTTCGGCAGCTTGTGAAGTTCTGCTGGGTGTGATCGGAAACCATTTATTCTGTAAGGATGAACTGGATGCAGTAACAATTGCAAAGATTGGACAGAAGGCGGAGAACCAGTATTTTGGAAAACCAAGCGGACTGATGGATCAGACCGCATCTTCCGTAGGAGATGCAGTGGCGATTGATTTCGGAGATCCGTCTGCACCGATAGTACGTCCAGTTACAGCAGATCTGGAAGGATTGGGACTTGCATTGTGTATTATTGACTGTGGTGCAGATCATGCGGCGCTGACCGGGGAGTATGCATCTATTCCTCAGGAGATGGGAAAAGTTGCACAGTTCTTTGGAAAAGAAGTGCTGCATGACGTGAGAGAAGAAGAAATCCTTGCATTATTGCCGGAGCTTCGAAAGGCAGCAGGTGACAGAGCAGTCCTCCGTGCATTACATTTCTATGCAGATGATAAAAGAGCGGTGGAAGAGGCAGATGCCCTTCAGAGAAAAGACAAAGAGACTTTCCTGCATCTGGTGAAGGAGTCGGGACGTTCTTCCTGGGAGCTTTTACAGAATATTACACCGGCAGGTGCTGTGGAGGCACAGGACATGGCTGTGGCATTAGCCGCAACAGAGATCGCATTAAAAGGAAAAGGTGCATGCCGTGTGCACGGAGGCGGATTTGCCGGAACACTTCAGGCATTTGTTCCATTGGAAGATGTAGAAGAATTTAAGAAGAACGTGGAAACAATGATCGGAGAAGAATGCTGTCATATCCTGAGTATCCGTCCGGTAGGAGGAATCGTTCTCTTACTAGATTAGGAGGAAATGAAATGAACCGAAATGAAGCAATTACTGGTCTGGTAGATTATGCTCTGGAAAAAGAACTGATTCGGTCGGAAGAAAAAATATGGGCAGCGAACAGCCTGCTGGACGTTTTAAAATTAGAGTCTTTCCAGTGGGAAGAGCCGACGGAACCGGCAGAACTCACAGAATTATTAAATGCATTGTTAGACGATGCATATGAAAGAGGCGTTCTGGAAGAAAATTCTGTGGTATACAGAGACTTATTTGATACACGTCTTATGGGATGCCTGACACCACGTCCGTCGCAGGTGATGGACAGGTTTGAGGAACTTCGAAAGGAATCCGCTAAAGAAGCAACGGACTGGTATTATCAGTTCAGCCAGGATACTAATTACATTAGAACAGACCGGATTGCAAAAGATATGCATTGGAAAACCGCCACAGAATATGGGGAATTGGATATTTCCATCAATTTGTCCAAGCCGGAGAAAGATCCGAAAGTGATCGCAGCAGCAAGAAATAAAAAGAGTTCGGACTATCCGCGTTGTATGCTCTGTACAGAAAATGTAGGATACGCCGGACGCTTAAACTTCCCGGCACGCCAGAACCACAGGATCGTGCCTGTTAAGATCAACGGATCTTCCTGGTATTTGCAGTATTCGCCGTACGTTTATTATAATGAACATTGTATTTGCTTTAATGAGACGCATACCCCTATGAAAATAGACCGCGCCTGTTTTGCGAAACTTCTGGATTTCGTAGGACAATTCCCGCATTACTTTGTGGGATCGAATGCGGACCTCCCGATTGTGGGAGGTTCGATTCTGGCGCACGATCATTTTCAGGGTGGAAGATATACATTTGCGATGGAGCGCGCCCCAATCGAGACAGAAGTTTCTTTTGACGGATATGAAGATGTACAGGCCGGCATTGTGAAATGGCCAATGTCCGTGATCCGTCTGAAAGCGGATAAACGGGAGCGGCTGATCGAGCTGGCAGATAAGATTTTAGGAAGTTGGAGAAGTTATACGGATGAGGATGCCTTGATTCTGGCAGAGACAGATGGGGAACCGCATAATACGATCACCCCGATCGCAAGACGCAGAGGGGAAGATTATGAGCTGGATCTGGTACTCCGCAATAATCTGACGACACCGGAGCATCCGCTGGGTGTTTATCATCCACATGCAGAGCTGCATCATATTAAAAAAGAAAATATCGGGCTGATCGAAGTCATGGGATTGGCAATTCTGCCGGGACGCTTGAAGAAGGAACTTTCCGCAGTTGCCGATAAACTGGTGTCCGGTGTAGATTTAAGAGAGGATCCGCTGACGGTGGCACATGCAGACTGGGCGGAAACGATTGCAGAGAAATACGAGATCACAGAAGAAAATGCGATGGAGATCATCTGGCAGGAGACAGGACTTGTATTTGCCAAAGTACTGGAGCAGGCAGGTGTTTATGCAAGGACTCCGGAAGGAAAAGAAGCATTCTTAAGATTTATAAGGCAGGTATAAAAAGATGGCAGAAGTAACATTTGAATTGTTTGGAGAGACAAGTGAAGGAAAAGAAGTACAGGAATGTACATTAAAAGCCGGGGAATATACAGCCAAAGTTCTGACATTTGGAGGGACGCTCCGATCATTTATGGTTCCGGCGAAAGAAGGAATAAGAGATATCGTGCTGGGATGCGACTCGGTAGAAAAGTATGAAGAGCAGAGTCGTACCAATTATTTTGGTGCAACTGTTGGAAGAGTTGCCAACCGCATCACTCAGGCATCCTTTGAATTGAATGGGAAAATCTATACATTAGCGGCAAATAATCAGGGGGTAAACTGTCTGCACGGAGGTATCAATGGATTTAACCGTGCAGTGTGGGAGGCCAGGGAAGAAAATGGAGCATTGGTGCTTACACATACCAGTCCTGACGGTGATGAAGGATTTCCGGGGAAATTAGATGTACAGGTGACTTACCAGCTGACAGAAGATGGAACTCTTACGATAGAATATGATGCAAAAAGTGATGCAGATACTCTTTGTAATATGACAAATCACAGTTATTTCAACCTCTGTGGACATGGGGTCGGTTCGTTAGAGGGGCATAAGTTACAGATTCTTGCAGATGAAGTGACCGAGATTGATGAGACCGGTGCACCGAACGGAAAGATTTTTAAAGTAGACGGGACACCATTTGATCTGCGCGAACCGCAGGATCTGGAAGAACGTTTAGAAGAGAGTCATCCACAACTTGCAACGGGTGGTGGATTTGACCATAACTTTATCCTGGGCATAGAACCGCAGAATCCACTTCGTCTCGCGGCGAAAGCCTATGGAGGTGGACTTTGCATGGAATGTCATACGACCCAGCCGGGAGTGCAACTCTACACGTCAAATTTCCTGACACCGGTGGATGGAAAAGAAGGGGTACGTTATGACAGGCGTTCATCCTTCTGCCTGGAGACACAGGGATGGGCGGATGCGATCCATCATCAGGATTTTCCAAGTATCGTACTTAAGGCAGGAAAAACCTATCATCAGGTTACAGAATATAAAGTCATAAAAGAAAATTAAGAAGACAGCCGTTTCGTGATGTGGAATCCCATCGTGAAACGGCTGCGTTCATATGAGAATGAGCGAAAATGTTACCTTTAAAATCATCGCCGCTTTCTGTTTTGCACAGAGACAGGTGAACCGTTAACAAGATGGAGAGTGCAGGGAGAGATTGATCGAATCGTAAAGCGGATAAGAAAAGATGGTATTGATTTTCCACATATAACATCGCATACGTTTAGGCATACATTTGCAACCAGAGCGATTGAAGCAGGAATGCATCCACAAGTATTAAAGGCTATCTTAGGGCATAGCAGTTTGGCAATGACGATGGATTTATATAGTCATGTATTGCCGGATACAAAGGCGGAAGAAATGCAGAAAATATCTCAGATATTTTAGGGTAGTTTTTCTGCCCGGTTTCTGCCCGACTTTTGCCCGACTTTGTCCCGAATAAGATAAGTCACAACAAAAAGAAAAACCACGAAAAACGTTGGAAATTCGTGGTTTTTGCAATCAAATATTATCTAATAAAAAGATATAAATTTAAGTTTTGTTTTACGTGTGGAAGGTCACGGACACACGATTCATTTTCGCGCAGCAATGAGTCAGGCGGGCATGCTTGCATGAACATCTGACGAATGCCACGGAAGGCATATACTGTAAGTATATGCCCTTACGCCGGGAATCGGCGGTTAGCCCTGTTCGACCTTGTTTTTGTGGGCTTTGTAACGGGTGATAGTATAGCATGGAGAGGATGAAAAATCAAGCTTGTTATAACTTTAGAATTCCACTTCCTTCCTTGAAAAGCAAAAATTTCAAAAGAGTAAGGTAAGTATGAAGTGGTTTTCAGATAAGGCAAATGAAAAGGATATCGAAATGTTAGATCGTCTAATTAACAAGAGGGCAGCGGAAGGATGAGAGTTTGCATGCTATGATTACATGGCGACCGGTATGCAGATTCGGGGCGCATTTGCCGTTACATTCAGGAATCCGCTTAATTTCAGAGAGTTTCTGTATGCGATGGGAGAAGAAAGTCTGGCGGATGCGTTGCCGACAAAAGAGTATGCCGTAATTGTAGATGCTTTTCGGCAGCATAAAGATTACAGGAGAAGTGGTGCCGTTTGTAAACAGCAGTATTTCTTCCTTTTTTTCTTTTTCTTGAGTATCTGTATTTTCTGTGGTAGAATAATCAGAACAAATGTTCTGATTGCAAAAGGAGGAACTTTATGCATTTTATTCATATAGCGGATATCCATCTGGGCGCAGCACCGGAGGTGGGAGAACGGTATAAAGAACAGAGAAACAGAGAAATCTGGGATACCTTTCGACGGCTTTTGAGACGTTGCGAAGAGGAACGGGTGGAATTACTTCTGATCGCCGGAGATCTGTTCCATCGCCAGCCATTAAAGCGGGAACTCAAAGAAGTCAATGCCATGTTTGCGCAGCTTTCGGTGACACAGGTGGTGCTGATTGCGGGAAATCATGATTATATAGGTAAAAATTCTGCTTATCGGGAGTTTGTCTGGGCGGAGAATGTACATCCGCTGTTTTCGTCTGAGATGCAAAGCGTGGTATTTCCAGAGTTAAAACTGGCGGTCTACGGATTTGGTTATGATAAAAGAGAGATTACAGAAGCAAAATATGATGCTGCAGAAGCCCCGGGAGAATATCCGTATGAGATCCTGCTGGCGCATGGCGGGGATGGGACGCATATTCCGATGAATTTCAGGAAAATGCAAAGCCTGGGCTATTCTTATATTGCGATGGGGCATATCCATAAACCACAGATCTTTGCCGGGGAGGAAAGGAACCCGGCTTCACAGAACTTTTTTTCGAAGGGACAGTACAGAGGACAGGCAATGGCCTATGCAGGGGCGTTGGAACCAATCGATGCCGGAGATCTGGGAAAACATGGATATATAGAAGGGGTTTTGGATGAGAAAGGGTGCAGGGTGAAATTTTTCCCGTTTGCATATCGTTCCTATCAGGAGTTGACGGTGAAGGTGGATTCGGAAATGTCACTGGCAGAGTTGAGAGCGAAGCTTTGCCGATTGACGATGAGTGAGGAACAGAACCGGGATTTTTACAGGATTCGTCTGGAGGGAAGCAAACATCCGGGGCAGGAGTTTTGCCTGGAAGAACTGGATGAGTCCGGAAGAATTCTGAAACTGGAAGATCAGACCCACCCGGACTATGACTTTGAGCGGTTGGCGGCTGAGAACAGAGGAAATCTTCTGGGAGAATATATTGCATCTTTTCTTGATACAGATACAGGGAGAGACGGTACGGGCGCACATGATCTGGGAACGCCGGAGATGGAGACACTGGAACGTATGGCTTTATATGAAGGGGTAAAAGCCTTGTTGGGGGAGTAAAAGATGGAGATACAGGAATTACATCTGAAGCATTTTGGAAAATTTGAAGACCGCCATTTCTACCTGAACGATGGAATCCAGATCTTTTACGGAGAAAATGAATTTGGAAAGACAACAATCTACCAGTTTATTAAGGCCATGCTTTTCGGACTGGAGCCGGGACGCGGCAGAGGGGTAAAAACATCGGAGTATAAACGGTATGAGCCATGGGAGAATCCCAATTATTATGCCGGAGCCATGCGTTTTACCTGTGGTGGTCGGCATTTTTATCTGGAACGGAATTTTGACACGTATCAGAAAAATGCAAAGCTGATCTGCGAGGATGACGGGGAAGAACTGTCGGTGGAGGACGGAGATCTGGAAGTGCTTCTGGATGATGTGTCAAAAGCTGCGTTTGAGAATACGGCGGCTATCGGTCAGATGAAGGTTGAGCCGGGGAAGACTCTGGCGGAAAGTCTGGAAGATTATGCGGCAAATTACAGTGCGGTGCAGGCAGAAAATCTCCGGGTGAATGAGGCACTGGGACGCTTGAAAGAAGAAAAGAAAAAAGCCGGGAAAGAACTGGAGAAGGAAGAGTCAGCCCGAAGAGAAAAACGGCGGCAGATCCGGATGCAGCAGGAATACCTGGAACGACAGAAACACAGTAAACAAGAGAGATTTCAGGAAGTATCTGTTCGATTGAAAGAACTGGAACGGGATCAAAAAGCGCGGGAAGAACGGAAACAAAGAGAGCAAGAGGAGTGTAATCGACAAATCAGGGAAGAACTTTATCAGAAAAATCAGGAGGAATCACAGAGTCAAAATCGGAAGGAAGATCATGAAACGATAAGAAACAGGAATCGGGCCGGTGGTTTAGGAGTAATCATTGTATTTTTATGTCTGTGTCTGGTCGGAATAATTCTGGCAGTGACAGATCTGTTTGCCCTTCGGATTCCGGGGATGATTCTGTCAGTGGCAGCAGGAGTGGGCTGCCTGATTTTGTGGTTGCATAAGAAAAAGGAAGAACAGGAAAGAAATCTGAGGTTTCGAAGAGAAAAAGGCGAAGTTGAGATACGCTGGCAGGATCGGGAAAAGGCAGCAGTGACAGAGGAACAGCGAAAGCGTCTGCACTGGAAATCTGAAGAATTAACTCAGGAGATTCGGGAACTTTCCAGAGAACTGGAGAATCTTCGGGAAGAGGAAGAAGAATTGCTGGACCGTACAGAGCGTGAAAAGAATCAGATGCAGCAGATCCGCGCGCTGGATCTGGCAGCAGAACGGATGATGGAGATTGCGAGAGAGACGGCAAGAGATTTTCGGACGGAATTTCAGCAGTCTGCATCGGAAATCCTGTGTGAGATTACAAATGGAGCTTATCCGACACTTCGCCTGGAAGAAAATGGAGAACTGAGACTGTATGATGAACATCGGATATTACGGTTGTATCAGGTCAGCGAAGGGACGGCGCAGCAGGCATATTTTGCATTTCGAATGGCTGCGGCAAAGGTGTTACTGCCGGCGGATTTTCCTTTGATTTTGGATGAAACCTTTGCCTGTTATGACGACAACCGGCTGAAATCTGCCCTGAAATGGTTGAGGAAACAGGAAAGACAGGTTATAATATTTAGTTGTCAAAAGAGAGAAAGGGAGGTCTTGGATACCCTATGAAGATACCATTGCCTGCAAAGGTAAGTATGATTCTTGAAAATCTCATATTACATGGATATGAAGCATATATCGTGGGAGGCTGTGTGCGGGACTCCATTCTGGGCAGAGTACCGCAGGACTGGGACATTACCACATCGGCTACGCCGCAGGAAGTAAAACGACTGTTTTCCCGTACCGTAGATACGGGGATTGAGCATGGAACTGTAACGGTCATGCTTGGAAAAGAAGGGTTTGAGGTCACCACTTACCGGGTGGACGGAGAATATGAAGATGGCCGGCATCCGAAGGAAGTGACGTTTACCAGAAGTCTGACAGAAGACTTGAAACGACGGGATTTTACCATCAATGCCATGGCGTATAATGATACGGACCGGTTGGTGGATCCTTTTGGTGGAATGAAAGATCTGAACGGACATCTGATCCGCTGCGTGGGAGATCCGATGGAGCGATTTTCGGAAGATGCACTGCGGATTCTGCGGGCGGTTCGTTTTTCGGCGCAGCTTGCATTTCCGATTGAAGACAAGACGGCAGCAGCCATTCGGGTGCTGGCACCGACCTTAAATAAGATCAGTGCGGAACGAATTCGGGTGGAACTGACGAAACTCTTGATGTCAGATCATCCGGAGCTGATCAATGATGCCTGTGAGCTGGGAATTACAAAGGTAATCCTTCCGGAGTGGGATGCCATGGTGGGAGTGCATCAGAACATCCGCCATCATATTTTCGATGTGGACCGGCATACGCTGCAGGCGTTGAAAAATATACGTGCAGATAAGGTATTGCGGTTTACGATCCTGTTCCACGATATGGGCAAGCCGTCTATGAAGACTACCGATGAGAAGGGCGTGGATCATTTTGAAGGACATGCCCTGGTTAGCGAAGAGATTGCCAGAAAAGTCCTGAGAAGACTGAAGTTTGATAATGAAACCGTGCGCCAGGTGACCCGTCTGGTCTGCTATCATGATTATCGTGCGGCAGCAACGCCGAGAAATGTGCGAAGAGCCATGAACCGGATCGGGGTGGATCTGTTTCCTCTGTATCTGGAGGTGCGGATGGCAGATGTAAAAGCGCAGAGCAATTATCAGCGCAGTAAAAAGATCCAGAACATTTTGGATATGCAGGAAATCTATCAGCAGATCCTGAAAGATAAGGAATGTGTGACCTTGAAGGATCTGGCGGTGACAGGAAGAGATCTGATGGAACTTGGAATGGAACCGGGCAAAGAACTTGGAGATACCTTAAATGAATTGTTGGAAAAAGTGATCGATGCGCCGGAGCGCAACACGAAGGAATACCTGTGTAAATATGTCAGGAAAAAGCTGAAAAAATAGCATACCATTCACCTTTGCATCATACATTTAACAGAGTCGGAATTGTATGGTGCAGGGGGCGGATATGAGAGAGTATGAATTAGAAGTCTTGGAACAATACGATATAGAAGTCAGAAGCACCCGTAAAATAAGGGGTGCGTTTTTTTGCGATACAGATCAGGGAGGACTGCTCTTAAAAGAGGTTCATTTTTCGGAAAAGCGTGCGCCGCTGCTGTATCAACTCTGCCTTCAACTGAAAGAAGAGGGATTTGAACGGGTGGATCTTCCGGTTCTGACCAAAGAAGGCAACTGTCTCAGTGTCTACCGGGACGGCACACATTATCTGTTGAAACACTGGTTTACCGGCAGGGAATGTGATGTGAGAAAAGAGACGGAAGTCCTGCAAAGTGTCCGGAATCTGGCGAGGCTGCATCAAGTCATGTTCTGGCGGGACGGTAACTCCATTGTCGGAAAGGGACAGGGGCAGACCGAACAACGGGATGAAACGGACGAAGCGAAAACGGAAATGGGATCGGGCATTGAGAATGAATGGAACAGAGCAATATTTTCGGAACCGGTCTGCGGAGGAAATCTGAAGGAAGACTATCTGCGGCACAACCGGGAACTGAGAAAGGTAAGGGAGTACATTCGATGCAGAAGCCGGAAAGATGAATTTGAATTGTTGTATCTGAGACATTTTGAGGAAATGAACCGGCTGGCAGATCTGGTGATACAGCGGCTGGAAAGGACGGGATATGATGCCCTGTATCGGGAAAGTCTTGTCAGGAAATGCCTGGTTCATGGGGATTATAATTATCACAATCTTCTGTTTGTCCAAGGAGAGATTGCAACCACCGGATTTGAACGGTTTCATATAGAAATCCAGATGGCAGATTTTTATTATTTTTTCCGAAAGGTGATGGAAAAACATGGGTGGAAGGAAAGTCTGGGCGTAAAGATGTTGGAAGCCTATGACGGAGTCAGGCCGCTGGAAAAAGCAGAGAAAGAATATCTGGCACTTCGGCTTCTCTATCCGGAAAAATTCTGGAAGATCGCCAATTCCTACTATCATTCCAACAAAGCGTGGGTGCCTCAGAAAAATACCGAAAAATTAAAGATCTGCGTGTCACAGACGGAGGGGAAAATCGCGCTCATTGAGAAGATATTTTCTTTCCATTTATAGACACATGTTGTATAATATAGAGAAGAAATGATTTTCAGGAGGTACAAAGATGGAGTACAAGGAAAGATACCAAGAATGGCTGTCAAATCCATATTTTGATGCAGACACAAAGGCAGAGCTGGAAGGTCTGAAAGATGATGAAAATGAAATAAAAGAACGCTTTTATACGGATTTGGAATTTGGAACAGCCGGACTTCGTGGTGTGATCGGAGCCGGAACCAACCGTATGAATATTTATACTGTAAGAAAAGCAACACAGGGACTTGCAAATTACATACAGAAGAGTGGAAATGCTGACAAGGGAGTTGCAATTGCATTTGATTCCAGACGGATGTCTCCAGAATTTGCAGATGAAGCAGCTCTTTGTCTTGCGGCAAACGGAATCAAGGCTTATGTCTTCGAATCTCTTCGCCCGACACCGGAACTGTCTTACGCAGTCCGCAAACTGGGATGTATCGCAGGAATCAACATCACTGCGAGCCACAATCCACCGGAGTACAACGGATATAAAGTATACTGGGAGGACGGCGCGCAGATTACACCGCCTCATGACAAGGGAATCATGGACGAAGTAAAGGCAGTCGTAGATTATACGACAATGAAGACCATGCCGCTTGACGAAGCAAAGGCAAAAGGTCTGTATGAAGTGATCGGCAAAGAAGTAGATGATACTTATATTGCGGAATTAAAGAAACAGGTGCTCCATCAGGACGCCATTGATGCAGTCGGAAAAGACCTGAAGATCGTATACAGCCCGCTGCATGGTACCGGTAATATTCCGGCACGTCGTATCTTAAAAGAACTGGGATTTGAAAATGTATATGTCGTAAAAGAACAGGAACTGCCGGACGGAGAATTCCCGACCGTTTCCTATCCGAACCCGGAAGCAGCAGAAGCTTTTGAACTGGGACTGAAGCTGGCAAAAGAAGTGGATGCGGATATCGTACTGGCTACGGATCCGGATGCAGACCGTCTGGGTGTTTATGTCAAAGATAGCAAGTCCGGAGAATACAAAGTCCTGACCGGAAATATGTCCGGATGTCTGCTGGCAGATTATGAGATCGGACAGAGAAAAGCACTGTACGGACTTCCGGAAGACGGCAAACTGATCAAGACCATCGTAACCTCCAACATGGCAGACGCCATTGCAGAATATTACGGAGTCGGACTGATCGAGGTCCTGACCGGATTCAAGTATATCGGACAGCAGATCCTTGGATTTGAACAGACCGGAAAAGGACAGTATCTGTTTGGATTTGAAGAGAGTTACGGATGTCTGATCGGAACGCATGCAAGAGACAAAGACGCAATCGTTGCAACCATGGCACTCTGCGAGGCAGCCGCTTATTACAAGACTCAGGGCAAGACTTTGTGGGATGCGATGATCGAGATGTACGAAAGATACGGATACTACAAAGACGCTATCCAGTCCATTACCCTGAAAGGAATCGAGGGACTGGCTAAGATCCAGGAGATCCTGGAGACGCTGCGTAAGAATCCGCCGGCTGAGATCGCAGGATACAAAGTGCTCAAGGCAAGAGACTACAAGAAAGACACGGTTCAGGATATGGAGACAGGCGAAGTTACCACAACAGGTCTGCCGAATTCCAATGTTCTGTACTATGATATGCCGGACGGAACCTGGCTGTGTGTACGTCCTTCCGGTACAGAGCCAAAAGTAAAATTCTACTACGGAGTAAAGGGAACTTCTCTGGAAGATGCAGACGAGAAATCCGAGGAAATGGGTGAAGCTGTCCTTCAGATGATTGATAAGATGCTCTAATAACGCAAACGGTATGCATTTGGCGCGTAAAAAGCCGCCAGATAGGGAAAAATCCTTGACAAATACAGGGGGAACAGGTATAACATTATGTGAGGACGCGCTCATAATATGAATGAGTGGGACAAGCTCATATAGATAGATCATTGTTCCATAAAATAAGAGGAGGAAACATTCATGAACAAAACAGAATTAGTAGCAGCAATCGCTGAGAAAGCAGATTTATCCAAGAAGGATTCTGAGAAAGCTCTGAAGGCATTTGTTGACGTAGTAACTGCTCAGCTGAAAGCAGATCAGAAAGTTCAGTTAGTAGGATTTGGTACATTTGAGATCAGCAAGAGAGCTGCAAGAGAGGGAAGAAATCCTCAGACAGGTAAGACCATGAATATCGCTGCTTGCAAGGCGCCGAAGTTCAAAGCTGGTAAAGCTCTGAAAGATGCAGTAAACGAGTAATCGTTTGGTTGAACAGAAGAGTTTAGTGAATGTGAATGAGTGTCGCGTGTGACGGTTGTGTCATGCGCGGCATTTTTTTAGGTATCGGACTATTGTCCGATACCTAAAAACGCTCCGCGGGGATGCGCACTGCGGTGCACAGGGAAGATGTCGCAAGCGACCACCGCAGGCGCGAGAAACTAGCAAGCAAGTTTCTATTGATATATAGGACTATTGTCCGATACCTAAAAACGCTCCGCGAGGATGCACACTGCGGCGTACATGGAAGATGTTATAGAAAAGGAGATCATAGATGAGACTGGATAAGTTTTTAAAAGTGTCCCGGCTGATCAAACGCCGGACTGTGGCAAATGAAGCCTGTGATGCCGGTCGTGTAACGGTCAACGGAACCGTGGCGAAGGCATCTGTAAAAGTAAAAGTGGGAGATATCATCGAGATCCAGTTCGGAACCCGAACGGTGAAGGTAGAAGTCCTGGATCTGCAGGATACCACCAAGAAAGAGGAAGCGAAAGAATTGTTTAAATACCTCTAAAAATCTGAAAAATGGCGCGAAGGAATCGTTGCAAAAGAGATGGAACGATCGGAAAAAGGAAGCATAAAAAAAGAAAGCCTGTCATATATTTCTAAAAAGCCGGAAGGGACAAAATGGGGATGGAAGAAAGACAGGTGCAAAAAGCACATAAGGTTGTGCTCAATAATCGGCGCTCCGGGACGGTAACAGGAGTTCTGGATGTGCTTTCCTTTGATATTAATGAGATTTTGCTGGAGACGGAACAGGGCATGCTGATGGTAAAAGGGAGTGATCTGCATGTGAACCGGCTGAGCGTGGAAAAGGGAGAAGTAGATCTGGCTGGAAATATTGACAGCTTGGTTTATTCTTCTGCGGAAGGGATTGCCGGAAAAAGCGGGAATTCTTTCTGGAACAGGCTGCTGAAATGATAATGGGACTGGAGCGGGAAGTCGGCGTTTTTCTCTGCGCCTTTCTGACGGGCGTAGTTTCTGCGTGCGCGTATGAGATTCTGAAACTTTTTCGCAAACTGATCCGTCATTCCGGAAAAATGGTAGCGGTCGAAGACATTTTTTACTGGATTGGGATCAGTATTTATGGATTTTATCAACTATATTTTACTACTTATGGGGTTGTAAGATGGTACTTCATACTAGGTGTTGTATGTGGGTGGATTTCTGAAAAAATGGTGGCAAAAAAACTTGAAAACCATCGGAAAACCAAGTAATATAGTTATAAGATTAAGGGGTGACAGAAGGTCTGAAAATGACGGCTTTTTCTGTCAGAATGGGTGAGTATATGAATAAGAGAACGAGCAGCGGGCGCAGGAAGAGACGCAGTGCCAGACAGTTCAAACGGACTGTGGTGCTGGTATCGACGGTGCTTCTTTTGATGACGGGGATGATGGCATTTCGTTCCATGACGCTTCAGGCAAAGAACAACGAATACAAGAGCCAGGAAGCGGAACTGAATCAGGAGATTGAGAAAGAAAAAGAACGTTCTTCCGAAGTGGAAGAATATCAGGAATATGTCCAGTCCGACGAGTACGTCAAGGACGTGGCACGAGAGAAATTAGGACTGGTAGATCCGGACGAGATTGTGTTTGAGCCGGCAGAATAAATCAGAAAGATACGAATGAAGAGCTTTGGGAAAATCCCAGGGCTCTTTTTTTGCCAAGCATACGACAAAAAGATCCGGTGGATCTTTTTTAGTTGGTCAGTGGTGAGCTGAAGTCCAGGCTTGCTTAAAATCTTGGTAACCACATACAATCCCGGAACAGGCCGGGATGTGGTTTATAGTATAGGAAAGTGAAAGGCAGAGATGGAGAATGGAAGAAGAGCAGGTGCTGCACGCGAGCCCATATGTGGTTCAGATTGAAAAATATGCAAATTCATTGAAACAGTTATCCAGTACATTTCTGGAACTGGAGGATAAGAAAAATAAATTTACCAGTGAAGAGATCGAGCGCATGTTTCAGCATGTAAAGGAAACGGTATGTGAGCAGTGTGAAAAATGCCAGTGGTGCTGGGGTGAAAATTTTGTACATACTTATCAGATGGGCTATGAGATTCTGTCGGCTGTGGAGAGTTACGGAAGCGAGCTGAATGTGGAGACAAAACGGAAACTGCAGCAGCGTTGTGTGATGGCACCGAGGTTTCTGAGAAGAACGCTGGAAGTGTTTCGGAATGCCAAACAGAACATGCTCTGGCAGAATCGGATGATTCAAAGCAGGAAAGGCTGCGCCATCCAGATGGATACTTTTGCAGATATGATCCGGACGACAGCGAGGGAGCTGGAAGACAGTATTTACGAAGAGGAGCGGATGGAAAAGAAACTGACAACCCGGCTTCGAAAAGAAAAAGTACGGGTGCTGAGTCTGACATTTTTTCTGACGAAAGACGGAAAACACAAGATTCAGATGATCGTTCGCATGATGGACAAGACTTGCATGATGGTGCGGGAAATGGCGAAAATTGTCTCCCAGACCTTCGGACACCGGATGGTTCCGGCTTATGGACAGAGGCAGGTAGTGGGGAAAGATTATGCGACACTGATTTTTGAAGAAGGACCGGCATTTTATACCATGCAGGGTGTGGCGAAGATCGGAAAAGGCTGCAGTCAGATTTCGGGAGACAGTTTTTCTATGATGGAACTGCCGGGCGGGCAGAAAAGCGCGGTGCTTTCCGATGGAATGGGTGCCGGTGAAAAGGCGAAAAAGGAAAGCCAGATGGTGCTGGATCTTCTGGAAGAACTGCTGGAAGCAGGCTTTCCGCCAAAAACGGCGATCCAGATGATCAATACCACATTGGTCATGGGGAGGGAAGAAATCCATTTTTCTACCATCGATATGAGTATTTTTGATCTTTATACGGGAACCTGTGAGATTATCAAGGCCGGTGCATCGTCCACGTTTATCCGGCGGGAAGATCAGGTGGAACACCTGACTTCTACCAGTCTGCCGATTGGGGTGCTCCACACCATTGAGATTGACAGTACGAAGCGGATTCTGGGAGATGGAGATTTTCTGATCATGGTGACGGACGGGGTGATGGATGCGCTTCCGGTAGGAGAGCAGGATCTGATTCTGGAAATGATGATTCAGGGAACGGCGAAGCAGAATCCAAAAGAAATGGCGCATTATATTCTGGAACAGGTGCTGAGCTGGAACGGGGAAGCACCGCTGGATGATATGACGGTGCTGGTGGTTGGAATCTGGGAGGTGTGAGTCGCTGCACGGATGATTCTGCATATGAATGGCAATTAGCAAAGAAATGGATGGGAACAGGGAAGAAAAGCAGGGGCGAAAAGGAATCGGAATGTGACGAGAATGTGTGAAAAGGGATTTTGACAAAGTCCAAGGGGTTCCGTATAATAAAGAACATGAAAACAGAGAATTTATATCAGAAGGTGAAAACATTTTCCAAGACCTGGCAGTTGTTCCGATCAGGAGACAGATTGGTGGCGGGCATATCCGGAGGAGCAGATTCGGTATGCCTGCTTTTTGTGCTGAAAAATCTGTGTGAAGAACTGGGAATGGAGCTGATTGCGGTTCATGTGAATCACGGGATCCGTGGCGAAGAGGCGATGGAAGATCAAAGGTTTGTGGAAAATTTGTGCGAAAGGTTGGGCGTGAAGATTCGGATATGTTCCGGCAAGGTTCCGGAGCTGGCGAAAGCGGAGAAACTCTCGGAAGAAGAGGCGGGACGGATTTTTCGCAGACAGTGTTTCGAGAAGATCTGCAAGGAAGAAAAGGCGGACAAAATCGTGCTGGCCCATCACAGGGATGATAATGCAGAGACCTTTTTGTTCCATCTTTCCAGAGGAAGCGGTCTGAAAGGAGCCGGTGGTATGCGACCGGTAAATGGAAGTTATGTCAGACCGTTGCTTGGTGTGGGGCGAAAAGAAATCGAAAGCTGGCTGGAGGAACAGCACATTTCCTGGAGGACGGATTCGACGAATCTGGAGGATGAATATACCAGAAACCGGATCCGGCACCAGATCCTTCCGACGCTGGAGACACAGGTCAACGCAAAGGCTTCGGAGCATATCGGCGCCTGGATGGAGCAGATGTGGAGTCTTCAGGATTATGTGGAGCAGGAAGTGACAGCACATATGGAAGCGTGTGTGGAAAGAGTGCCGGACTTTTCGGAAAATGTAAACGGACAGAACGGAGAAATACCTGACGGTAGGACGTTGTCTGAAAAGTATGAAATAAGAAAAGAAATCCGTCTTCGAAAAGCTCCCTTGTACCGGCTGCATCCCTATCTGCGCCAGTCGCTGGTTCGAAAAGTTCTGGCAGAACAGGCGGGACGGGAAAAAGATCTGGAAGCAGTCCATGTGCAGCAGATCTTAGAATTGTTTGAACGCCAGAGCGGACGTCGGATCGATCTGCCTTACAATCTGGAGGCTATCCGGGATTATGAGGGTGTGAAGATTCGGAAGAAACTTTGGAATAAAAGTATATATTCTGAGAATACGGGTCTGAAAAAGATGGAGCGGGAAGGTGAAAAACAGAAAAACCAGGAAGCGACAAAATCAGATGGAGACAAGAAAAAAGGAAACTGTATTTTGCAAATCCCGGGGCGGACAGCCTTTCCCGGAGCAAAGGCGGAAATCATCTGTAAAATTATTGAAAAAAACCATGGATTTTCCCCGGAACAACTGCCCCAAACCCCCTACACGAAATGGTTTGATTATGATATAATGAACTGTAATTTGGAAATCAGGTTCAGAGAGCCGGGAGATTATCTGGTGGTGGACGATTCAGGCCACCGTCAGAAGCTGAAATCTTTCTTTATTAATGAGAAGATTCCGGCGGAACAAAGGTCCGGTATTTTACTGGTCGCGGCAGGTAAAGAGATCCTGTGGATCCCGGGATACAGGAGAGGGGACAGCTACCGGGTAAAAGAAGAAACAAAAAAGATTTTGCAAATAGAACTGAGAAAAACGGAGGATAAGCAAAATGGCAGAGAAAATTAGAGTATTGGTTTCAGAAGAGGATGTGGATCGCAGGATTGAAGAACTGGGTAAACAGATCAGCGAAGATTATGCCGGTAAACAGGTACATTTGATCTGTGTTCTGAAAGGTGGCGTGTTCTTCCTTTGTGAGCTGGCTAAGAGAATTACCATCCCGGTTTCTCTTGACTTCATGAGTGTCGGAAGTTACGGAGACGGAACCCAGTCCAGCGGAATCGTAAAGATCACAAAAGATCTGGACGAAAGCCTAGAAGGAAAAGAAGTGCTGGTTGTGGAGGATATCATTGATTCCGGAAATACCCTGTACTATCTGCTGGATGTCCTGAAGAAGAGAGGACCGAAGAGCATGCATCTTTGCACGCTTCTGGACAAACCGGACCGCAGAGAAAAAGATGTAAAAGTAGATTATGTAGGCTTTGAGATTCCGGACGAATTCGTAGTAGGATACGGACTGGATTATGCGCAGAAGTATCGGAACCTTCCATACATCGGTGTAGTTGAAGGTCTGGAATAGGAAGGGGTAACTGAAGTTGAATAAGAACAGAAACTATAAAGGCACCAGCGGACTGACGCTTTTGATGTTCGTGGCACTTGCGTTCTTTGTGTTCTGGTTTACCAACCGGGTGCAGGTGCGTGGGAACACCATCAGCTATCAATCCTTTGTAAAGGCGGTGGAAAAAGATCAGGTAACAGACGTATCGATCAGCCAGAATAAAGAGGTTCCAACCGGAGTCCTGACGATTTCCATGGATGGAGACGATACGATTTATACCGTCAATGTCTCAGATGTAAAAGAGGCAGAGAAGGTTCTGGAAGATGCGAAGATCGATTATGAACTGGAAAATGTTCCGCAGGAGACCTGGTTCAGCCAGACTCTGGCACCGACTCTGATCATGCTGTTGGGCGTGGCGCTGCTCTTTATGCTGATGAACCGGCAGGGTGGTGGAGCCAATGCAAAGGCTATGAGCTTCGGAAAGAGTCGGGCAAGAATGAGTACCGATCAGGACAAGCGGGTGACATTTGAAAATGTGGCCGGATTAAAAGAAGAAAAAGAACAGTTGGAAGAGATCGTAGATTTCTTAAAAGCACCACAGAAATACATCCAGGTGGGTGCACGTATCCCAAAAGGAGTCCTTCTGGAGGGTCCTCCGGGAACCGGTAAGACCCTGCTCGCAAAGGCAGTTGCAGGAGAGGCGGGTGTACCGTTCTTTACCATTTCCGGTTCGGATTTCGTGGAAATGTTCGTGGGCGTAGGGGCATCCCGTGTCCGGGATCTGTTCCAGGATGCCAAGAAAAATGCTCCGTGTATTATCTTTATTGATGAGATTGATGCCGTGGCGCGCCGGAGAGGAAGCGGCCTGGGCGGCGGACACGACGAGAGAGAACAGACTCTGAACCAGTTGCTGGTAGAGATGGACGGTTTTGGTGTCAACGAAGGAATCATCGTGATGGCAGCTACCAACCGGAAAGATATTCTGGATCCGGCGATCTTAAGACCGGGACGTTTTGACCGGGATGTGATTGTGGGACGTCCGGATGTGCAGGGAAGAGAAGAGATTCTTGCTGTTCATGCCAAGAATAAACCTCTGGCAGATGATGTGGATCTGAAGCAGATCGCACAGACGACCGCAGGATTTACCGGAGCGGACCTGGAGAATCTGTTAAATGAGGCAGCGATCGTGGCAGCCAAAGAAAACCGTGTCTTCATCAAACAGTCGGATATCCGTCATGCCTTTGTGAAAGTGGGCATCGGAACCGAGAAGAAGAGCCGGATCGTATCAGAGAAAGAACGCCGGATCACGGCATACCACGAAGCAGGCCATGCGATTTTATTCCATCTGCTTCCGGATGTGGGACCGGTTTACAGTGTCTCCATCGTACCGACAGGCGGAGCGGGCGGTTATACCATGCCGTTGCCGGAAAAAGATGAGATGTTTAATACCAAGGGCAAGATGCTTCAGGAGATTACAGTATCCCTTGGCGGACGTGTGGCAGAGGAGGAAGTTTTCGACGACATTACCACCGGAGCTTCTCAGGATATCAAACAGGCAACTGCAATCGCCAAATCCATGGTAACCAAGTTTGGTATGTCAGAGGAACTTGGCCTTGTAAACTATGATAATGACAGCGATGAAGTGTTTATCGGACGGGACTTCGGACATACATCCAGAGGTTACGGAGAAAGCGTGGCAGGCACCATTGATCAGGAAGTAAAACGGATCATTGATGAATGTTACGCAAAGGCGAAAGCACTTTTGAAAGAATATGATCCTGTTCTGCAGGCATGTGCGAAGGTTCTTCTGGAGAAAGAGAAGATCAACCGGGAGGAATTTGAAGCACTGTTTGATGCATATCCGGTAAACAATGCAGATGCACAGGCAGACGGAGCGGCTCAGACCGAAGCAAATGCTGACGGAGAAACAGCCGCAGAACAACCGGAAGAACAGGCATAATGTAACAGGAGGCAGACATGAACAGACAGGCGTTGTTTTGTGATGGAACGGGATCATATGTGATCCCGCCGGAGCCGGCATTGCATGAAGAGATTACGTTAAGATTCCGTACGGCAAAACAGGATGTGGATGAAGTCTTACTCCTGACAAGAGATGGCGCCTTTCCTTTAGAAAAGACAGAGACCCGTGGTGAATTTGATTATTATGAGATCAGACAGACGCTGGGGGAACAGATTTTTACCTATTGTTTTCAGATCCGCAAAGGATCCGAGATCTGTTACTTCAACCGATGTGGAGTATCGGATGAAATCGTAGAGTATTATGCATTTCGGATCACGCCGGGCTTTTCCACACCGGACTGGGCAAAAGGCGCAGTTATGTATCAGATTTTCGTGGATCGGTTTTGCAACGGGAATCCAAAGAATAATGTGGAAACCAGGGAATATCTTTATATCGGGGAGCCGGTAGAAGGCGTGGAAGACTGGGATGCTCCGGTAAAGAGCCGGGACATCGGTCGCTTTTATGGCGGAGATTTGCAAGGCGTCAAAGAAAAACTGGATTATCTGCAAGATCTGGGGGTGGAAGTGGTATACTTCAATCCCCTGTTCGTCTCTCCGTCCAATCATAAATATGATACCCAGGATTATGATTATATCGATCCGCATTATACCGTATTAGTAAAAGATGGTGGCTCGACGATCCCGGAGGGAGCAAAGGATAATCTTCAGGCAGAGAAATACAGACTTCGGGTCTGTGATAAGGAAAATCTGGAGGCCAGCAACCGCTTCTTCGCGGAACTGGTAGAAGAGATGCATAAGAGAGGAATCCGGGTGATCATGGACGGGGTGTTCAATCACTGTGGATCCTTTAACAAGTGGATGGACAGGGAACGCCTTTATGAATCCTGCGATTCCTATGAAAATGGTGCATTTATCAGTCAGGACAGTCCTTATCATTCCTTCTTTCATTTCTATGATGACCGTCCGGAATCCTGGCCTTACAATACGAAATATGACGGATGGTGGGGGCACGATACCCTGCCAAAACTGAATTATGAAGATTCCGTGGAACTGGAAGATTATATTATGCGGATCGGACGCAAATGGGTGTCAAAGCCTTTCGGAATCGACGGCTGGCGTCTGGATGTGGCGGCAGACCTGGGATACAGTAATGAATATAATCACTTGTTCTGGAAACGGTTCCGCCGGGAAGTTAAGGACGCCAATCCGGAAACACTGATTCTGGCAGAACATTACGGGGATCCCGCAGAGTGGCTGAGAGGCGATGAGTGGGATTCGGTGATGAATTATGATGCATTTATGGAGCCGGTGACCTGGTTCCTGACCGGAATGGAGAAACACAGCGATGAGAAGCGCCCGGATCTCCTGGGAAATGCGGATTATTTCGTGAAAACCATGCGGCATTATATGTCCTGCATGCAGATGCCGTCTTTGCAGGTGGCAATGAACGAACTGTCCAATCATGACCATTCCAGATTTCTGACCAGAACCAATCAGATGGTGGGACGGGTGGGAAACCTGGGAGCGGAAGCGGCAGAAAAAAATGTACAGAAATCCGTGATGCGGCTGGCAGTTGTCATGCAGATGACCTGGATAGGAGCACCTACGGTGTACTACGGAGATGAGGTCAGTGTCTGTGGATTTACAGATCCGGATAACCGCCGGACTTATCCGTGGGGGCGAGAAGATCAGGAGATGCTGGCATTTCACAGAGAGATGATCCGGCTCCACAAGCGGAACGTCCTGAGGGTCGGATCCATAAAAATTCTGACGGCCAAAGAAAATGTTCTGGCCTATGCAAGATTTAACGAGACGGATCAGGTTGTCGTTATCCTGAACAATGCGAAAACCATTCAGGAAGTGACCGTGCCGGTATGGCTTTGCGGTCTTCCGATGAAAGGAAAGATGAAGCGGCTGATCTGCACCTATGAAGAAAGTTATACGATGACAGAAGATGAATATCTGATTGACCAGGGCGAGGTTGTGCTGAATTTGGGGCCACACTCCGCAGTGATTTTGGAACCATCAGATCCGGCGAAAGGAGAAAAGCCATGGCAGTTATAAAACCATTTGTGTGTGTAAGACCGGCAGAAAAATATGCAGCAGAGATTGCGGCTCTGCCCTATGATGTGTATGATCGGGCAGAGGCGAAAGAAGTGGTACAGAAGAATCCCAGATCCTTTCTGAAGATCGACCGGGCAGAGACCCTGTTCCCGGATGATCAGGATATGTATGCACCGGAAGTCTATCAGAAAGCACGCTCGGTATTTGAGGAAATGCTGGCATCCGGTGAATTTGTAAGAGACGATGCAAAAGCATATTATCTGTATGAACTGACCATGAACGGACACAGCCAGACAGGACTTGTGGGTTGTGCATCTATTGATGATTATCAGAATGGCGTGATCAAGAAGCATGAAAATACCCGTGCCGATAAGGAACTGGACCGCATCAACCATGTGGATGTGATGAGTGCTCAGACCGGTCCGATTTTTCTGGCATACCGGGAAGATCCGCGGATGAAAGCATTGACCGCTCAGGTAAAAGAAAGAGAAGCCCTGTATGATTTTACCGGAGAAGATCAGGTGCGCCATCGGGTATGGAAGATTGGTGCGGACGCTGAGATTCAGGAGATCCGTGACATTTTTGAAAAGATTCAGGCGATTTATATTGCGGACGGTCATCACAGAGCGGCTTCCGCAGTAAAAGTAGGACTGAAACGAAGGGAAGCGCATCCGGAGTATGACGGAACCGAAGAATTTAACTATTTCCTTTCCGTAACATTTCCGGCAGAAGAACTGAAAATCTTTGATTATAACCGTGTGGTGAAAGATAGAAACGGTAAGACTACCGGGGAACTGCTGGCAGCTTTGAAAGAAGAATTTACAGTAGAAGAAGCAGGCACCAAAGCTTACGCTCCGAAAAAAAAAGGAGAGTTCGGGATGTACTGTGACGGAACCTGGTATTGTCTGGAACAGAAGAATGCAGAAGATCCGGCAGATCCGGTAAAAGCACTGGATGTTTCGGTTTTGCAGGATCAGGTACTGGAACCGCTTTTTGGAATTCAGGATCCGAAGACCGATGAGAGAATCGCGTTTGTGGGAGGAATCCGCGGTCTGGATGCACTGAAAGTGATGGCAGACAAGACCGGAGGCGTGGCATTTTCCATGTATCCGACTTCCATGGACGAACTGCTGTCTGTGGCAGATGCGGGACTTCTGATGCCGCCGAAATCTACCTGGTTCGAGCCGAAGTTGAAGAGCGGAATCTTTATCCACGAGATTGAGAAATAGAAGATTTTGTGTGAAGAGAGTTGAGGGAAAGTTATGAAAAAAATTTCCCGGAGATTTTCGGAAAGTGAAGCAAAACTTAAAAGACCATACAGAATAAAGTCGTAAAATGGAAGAAGTAAAAAGTTTATATATATAAGAAGGAGAGGTTTGGAATGGAAAGAAATGAACCCTGCTGGTGCGGGAGTGGACTGAAGTATAAGAAATGCCATATGGCAATCGATGAAAAGATCATGCTGCATGCGGAGAAAGGGGAGATCGTCCCCCGTCGGAACATGCTGAAGACAAAGGCTCAGATTGAGAAGATTCGTGTCAGCGCAGATCTGAATACGGCAGTCCTGGATCATGTAGCAAAACATATTCATGCAGGGATGAGTACGGAAGAGATCGATAAACTGGTCTATGATTATACGGTGGAGCATGGAGGAATCCCGGCACCCCTTAACTATCAGGGCTTCCCGAAGAGCGTGTGCACGTCTCTGAACAATGAGATCTGTCACGGAATTCCGAGTGAGAATATTATTCTGGCAGAGGGAGATATTATCAATGTGGATGTATCTACGATTCTGGACGGATATTTTTCCGATGCGTCCAGAATGTTTAAGATCGGAGAAGTGTCCGAGCGCGCAGAAAAACTAGTGCGTGTAACCGAAGAATGTGTAGAATTGGGACTGGCACAGGCAAAGCCGTGGAACCATCTGGGAGATATTGCCTATGCGATCAATAGTCATGCACAGGAAAATGGCTATTCAGTCGTAGAAGAGATTGGTGGACATGGTGTGGGAGTTGCATTCCATGAGGATCCGTTTGTCAGTTATGTGACACCGAAGGGCAGCGAAATGCTGCTGGTTCCGGGCATGATCTTTACGATCGAGCCGATGATCAACGAGGGAACTCCGGAATTTTATGTAGATGAAGAAAATGAGTGGACCGTTTATACCGAAGATGACGGACTGTCCGCTCAGATCGAATATATGGTACTGATTACCGAAGATGGTGCGGAAGTTCTGACCAAGTAAGATGATTTAGGAACAGGAGGGAAAAAGATGCTTAGAATCGGAATGTTGACAAGTGGCGGAGACTGCCAGGCGCTGAACGCAGCTATGCGTGGCGTGGTAAAAGGTGTATGCTCCAAGCGTAAGGATGTGGAAATCTATGGATTTCAGGATGGATACAAGGGACTGATCTATGCAAATTTTAAAATGCTGACATCCCAGGATTTTTCCGGAATACTGACCCGCGGCGGAACGATTCTCGGAACAAGTCGTCAGCCCTTTAAAAAAATGAGAGATTTGGACGAAAACGGACTGGATAAAGTAGAAGCAATGAAACATACATACCACAAGCTGAATCTGGATTGTCTGGTAATCCTGGGAGGAAACGGAACCCATAAGACAGCCAATCTTTTAAGAGAAGAAGGCTTAAATGTGGTAACATTGCCGAAGACTATCGACAATGATCTCTGGGGAACGGACATGACCTTTGGATTCCAGAGTGCCGTGGATATTGCAACCGATACCATCGACCGGATCCATACGACAGCGACTTCTCACAGCCGTGTCTTTATTATAGAAGTAATGGGTCACAAGGTAGGTCACGTGACACTGCATGCCGGAATCGCAGGCGGCGCAGATGTGATTCTGCTTCCGGAGATTCCTTATGATATCGACGTGGTAGCACAGGTGATTGAGAACCGTTCTAAGAGCGGTAAACCATTTACCATCATTGCGGTTGCGGAGGGAGCTATTTCCAAAGAAGATGCGAAGCTGAAAAAGAAAGAATATAAAGAAAAAGTTGCAAGCCGGAAGTACCCGTCCATTGCCTATGAGCTGGCAGAACAGATTCAGAGCAGACTGGATAAAGAAGTGCGGATCACCGTTCCGGGACATACCCAGAGAGGCGGAACCCCGTGTCCGTATGATCGTGTGATTGCAACCAGAGTCGGTGCAGCAGCGGCAGAGCTGATCCTGAAAGGGGAATACGGCTACATGATCGCGATCAAAAACGGAAAGACTGCAAAGGTTCCGCTGGAAGAAGTGGCCGGCAAACTGAAATACGTAGATCCGAAGGATCCGCTGATCAAAGAGGCAAGAATGATCGGCATCAGCTTCGGAGACCAATAAGCCGGGAAAAGATTTGCCGGAACCGGCGAAGAGAGCAGCGAAAGCAAGAAACAGGAGTGTAAACACAGATGTCGTATACGGCACTATATCGTAAATTCCGCCCGGACACCTTCGAGGATGTGAAAGGGCAGGATCATATTATTACAACGCTGAAAAATCAGATCAAAGCGGACCGGATCGGACATGCCTATCTGTTCTGCGGAACCCGCGGAACCGGAAAGACAACGGTGGCAAAGATCTTTGCGAAAGCAGTGAACTGTGAGCATCCGGTGGACGGAAGCCCCTGCGGGGAATGTGCCATGTGCAAATCCATTGCGGCGGGAACATCCATGAACGTGATCGAGATTGATGCAGCGTCCAACAACGGTGTGGATAATATCCGTGAGATCCGGGAGGAAGTCACCTATCGCCCCACGGAGGGGAAATATAAAGTCTACATCATCGACGAGGTGCATATGCTTTCCATCGGAGCATTTAATGCGCTGTTGAAAACATTGGAAGAACCGCCGGAGTATGTGATCTTTATTCTGGCGACAACGGAAGTACACAAGATTCCGATCACCATTTTATCCAGATGTCAGCAGTATGATTTTCACCGGATCAGCCTGGATACCATCGCAGCAAGATTGCAGGAACTGATGGAAAAAGAACAGGTGGATGTGGAAGAAAGAGCCATTCGCTATGTGGCGAAAGCGGCAGACGGTTCCATGCGAGATGCTTTAAGCCTTCTGGATCAGTGTATTGCCTTTTATCTGGGACAGACGCTGACCTATGAAAATGTACTGGACGTACTGGGAGCGGTGGATACAGAAGTGTTCAGCCGGCTGCTTCGAAATGTACTGAAACGGGATATTCCGAAGGTCATGGATACAGTGGACGAACTGATCATGCAGGGAAGAGAATTAAGCCAGCTGGCGGCAGATTTTACCTGGTATTTAAGAAATCTGCTCCTGGCAAAGACTTCGGATCAGTTGGAGGATGTGCTGGAAGTATCCAGTGAGAATCTGGAACAGTTGAAAGAAGAATCAGAGATGATCGAAGTGGATCAGTTGCTTCGCTATATTCGGATTTTTTCGGAATTGTCCGGACAGTTAAAATATGCAACTCAGAAGCGGGTGATGCTGGAGGTTGCACTGATTAAGTTGTGTATTCCGGCCATGGAATCCGATACCTTAAGTATTCTGGATCGGATCCGTGTGGTGGAAGACAAGATAGAAAAGGGTATGGTGGCAGCTCCGGCAGGATATGGAGCGCAGGGACAGATGGGCGTAAACGGTCTGCCGATGGGAGGAAATATGTCTGGCGGAACAGTTGGCGGAGCCGACGGTCCGGCAGCAGGAGCCGGACCGCAGAAACTGGCAGAACTGCCAAAAGCCATCCCGGAAGATATCCGGGAAGTGGTCCAGAATTTCCGTGCCATTGTGCGGGAGTCCAGACCGCCCCTGAAAATCTGCCTGGGGAGAGCGAGACTGAGCCTGGGCGGAGACAACCGGTTGCTGCTGGTATTTTCCGATGCAATGGACGCTGAACTGGCGGGAACCAAAGAGCATCTGAAAGAACTGGAAGATCTGATCGCAGAACAGATCGGCAAAGAGGTTGAAGTAGAAGTGCGCTGTGCGCAGGATAACACGGCAGCTCCGGTGGATTATCCGGATCTGGAGCAGCTCATTCATATGGAAATAACAGTGGAGGATTAAAATCATGGCAAAACGTGGAGGATTTCCGGGCGGAGGAATGCCGGGAAACATGGCAAATCTGATGAAACAGGCACAGAAGATGCAGCGTCAGATGGAAGAACAGGCAAAAGAACTGGAAGCAAAAGAATTTACGGCAACCGCAGGTGGCGGAGCAGTGGAAGTGACTGTTTCCGGAAAACGGGAAGTAACGAAGGTAACACTGGCAGAAGAAGTGGTGGATCCGGACGATATCGAAATGTTGGAGGATCTGATCGTGGCAGCAATGAACGAAGCCCTTCGTCAGGTAGATGCAGAGTCCACATCCGCAATGTCCAAATTAACAGGCGGAATGCCGGGAATGTTCTAAGGGGACATTCTATATGGAATATTACAGCAAACATATCAGCAAGCTGATCGAAGAGCTGGGGCGGCTCCCGGGAATCGGAGCCAAGTCCGCGGGACGGCTTGCATTTCACATCATCAGCATGCCGAAAGAACAGGTGGAAAGCCTGGCAGGAGCGATGCTGGAAGCCCGCGAAAAAGTCCGGTACTGCAAGACCTGCTGTACCTTGACGGATCAGGAACAATGCCCGATCTGTCGCAACGAGGAGCGGGATCACAAGACCATCATGGTGGTGGAGACACCGAGAGATCTGACAGCCTATGAAAAGACCGGAAAATATAACGGAGTCTATCATGTGCTGCACGGAGCTATTTCCCCGATGCTGGGGATCGGTCCCGGGGATATCCGGTTAAAGGAACTGATGGAGCGGCTTCAGGGGGATGTAGACGAAGTGATTATCGCCACCAATTCCACGCTGGAGGGAGAAACCACAGCGATGTACATCAGCAAACTGATCAAACCAACCGGAATCAAAGTCAGCCGGATCGCCAGCGGAGTTCCGGTAGGAGGAGACCTGGAATATATTGATGAGGTGACTTTACTGCGTGCGCTGGAAGGTCGGACAGAGTTGTAGAAGAAAAACTCGCGAAAGAATTACCGAAAGAAGAGAAATTTTGTGAAAACTTTTACAAGAAGGTTTGTGACTATTGACCAACGTTCAAAACTTAAGATATAATGTTCCAAAAGGAGGAATAAGGTAACATGGATAAACAAGCATTATTAAAAACTGCGAACGAAGTCCGCAAGGGAATTCTGACTGCAGTACACAGTGCAAAGTCCGGACATCCGGGCGGATCACTTTCCGCAGCAGATATTATGACATATCTTTATTTTGAAGAGATGAATGTGGATCCGAAAGATCCAAAGAAAGCAGACAGAGATCGTTTTGTACTTTCCAAGGGACATGCAGCTCCGGGACTGTACTCTACACTGGCACAGAAGGGATATTTCCCGGTAGAAGATCTGAAGACATTAAGACATGTAGGTTCTTACCTGCAGGGACATCCGGATATGAAACATATCCCGGGCGTTGATATGTCAGCAGGATCTCTGGGACAGGGAATCTCAGCAGCAGTAGGTATGGCTATTTCCGCAAAACTTTCCGGAGATACTTATAGAGTGTACACCATGCTTGGAGATGGAGAAATCCAGGAAGGACAGGTATGGGAAGCAGCAATGCTGGCAGGAAGCCGTCATCTTGACAACCTGGTAGCAATCGTAGACAATAACAACCTTCAGATCGACGGAACCATCGAAGAGGTTAACTCTCCATACCCGATCGACAAGAAGTTTGAAGCATTCAATTTCCATGTGATCAATATCAATGGAAATGACTTTGATGAGATCGATGCTGCATTTAAAGAAGCAAAGACAGTCAAAGGAAAACCAGTAGCTATCATCGCAAAGACTGTTAAAGGAAAAGGTGTATCTTACATGGAGAACCAGGTAGGATGGCACGGAAGTGCTCCGAACGATGAGCAGTATGAGATTGGTATGAAAGATTTAGAGAAAGCAGGTGAAGCATTATGTCAGAAGTAAAGAAGATCGCAACAAGAGAAAGTTACGGTAATGCTTTAACTGAACTTGGTAAAAAACATGAAGACGTTGTAGTTCTGGATGCAGACCTTGCAGCAGCTACAAAGACCGGTATGTTTAAGAAGGCATTTCCGGAGAGATTTATTGACTGCGGTATTGCAGAGAGCAACCTGATGGGTGTGGCAGCTGGTATTGCTACAACAGGAAAGGTTCCGTTTGCAAGTACATTTGCAATGTTTGCAGCAGGACGTGCATTTGAGCAGGTTCGTAACTCTATCGGATATCCGAAGCTGAATGTAAAGATCGGTGCAACTCATGCAGGTATTTCTGTAGGAGAAGATGGAGCAACTCATCAGTGTAATGAAGATATCGCTCTGATGCGTACGATCCCGGGAATGGTTGTGATCAACCCATCTGATGATGTAGAGGCCCGTGCAGCAGTAGAGGCAGCTTATGAGCACCAGGGACCAGTTTATATGCGTTTTGGACGACTGGCAGTTCCGGTGATCAACGACAGACCGGACTACAAGTTTGAGATCGGTAAGGGTGTTACCTTAAGAGAAGGAAAAGATGTGACCATCATTGCAACAGGACTTCCGGTATCCAACTCTCTGGAAGCGGCTGAGAAGCTGGCAGCAGATGGTATCGATGCAAAAGTCATCAATATCCATACGATCAAACCTCTGGATGAGGAGCTGGTTGTTGCGGCAGCAAAAGAGACCGGCAAAGTTGTAACAGTGGAAGAACACTCCATCATCGGCGGACTTGGAAGTGCAGTATGCGACGTGCTGGCAGCACAGGCTCCGACAAAGGTTCTGAAGATCGGTATCAACGATACTTATGGAGAGTCCGGACCGGCCGTAGAACTGGTAAAGAAATACGGACTGGATGCAGACAGCATTTATGCAAAAGTAAAAGCATTCTGCGAATAATCCGCGTAATAGATCTATATAGAAATACAATGTGCAGCTTCGCATTTGCGGAGCTGCATGTTGGTTTGGCAAAAAATGAGAAAAAGCCTTGAATAAGCCGAAAAAATGAAAATAATTTACGTAAATTCATTGACTTTTTGTGGGAAACGTTTAGACTGGATATGTAAGCTGTGGAAAGTATAGGTCTATAAGATTTTGGGGAGGCATATCAAATGCAAAAGAAAAAAGTGAAAAAGTTCCTCGCCCTTCTTCTGGCGGTCAGTATGATCGCACCGGCGCAGATGACGGTATTTGCAGAAGACGGTGAGGGAGCGGATGCCCAGCAGACCCCGACTCCGGTAGTGGAGGAAGTACAAGATGCTGAGCAGACCGACAAGGATGCAGTGGAAGAATCTGCATCGGAAGTTGCAACAGAAGTTCAGAAACAGGAGAGTCAGGGACAACAGGAAGTTCAGACTGCATCCGATCCGGTGGCAGAAGTTAGCGGTGTAGGATATGCAACCTTCCGGGAAGCCCTGGCAAAAGCAAAAGCATCCAAAGCAACTCTGACTCTGAAACAGGATGTAGAGGTGTCTGAAGTGATCATAGTAGAGGCTGGAGAAAGCCTGACACTGGATCTGGCAGGAAAGACACTGACACTTAAGCCAGCAAAAGAAGTTGGTTCAGATGTGATTTCTGTGGAAAATGGAACTTTTAAGATTGAGAGTTCTGTAAATGGCGGAAAATTAAACCTTATGGGCGGAACTTCTATCGGAGCAGATGGAGAGTCCGCAAAAGTGATTCTGGAAAGTGGAACAGTGGAATCCCCAGAGCAGGACAATGCTAATGGAAGATATGGCTATGGTATTGCAGCATATAATGACGCTACATTGGTTGTAAATGGCGGAGAGGTTATCAGCCAGAATGCAGCGTTAACTGGAAATAATACTACGGGTAACATGAACTTCCAGGTTCATGGCGGAACGTTGACTGCGGAACAGGGACCGGCAATTTATATGCCTGGACAGGTGGAACTGACGATCACAGACGGTGTGATCAATGGCGGAATCTCTCTTCGTATGGGACAGGTCAAGATCAGCGGCGGAACGATCAATGCGATTACATCAGGTATTGACAGTCCTGCAGAGTATTATAATTACTCCGGAAATGCATGGTTCCCAGATGCATTATATGTATTTGGCGGTACATATACCAGCGAGGATAAGACCTATGGAAATTCTCTGAATGTGGAGATTACAGGTGGAACCTTCAACTGTACCAATGGACAGGGAAGCGCTGTCGGTATCTATGACCTTGGAAAAGTAAGTCAGAGCCAGAATGTTTCTATCTCAGGAGCTGCCAAGTTTGTAACTAATGCAAAAGACCGTAAGGCATATCAGGTACTGAGTCTGGCTGATATCGGAGTTACAAATCCGAAGCCGGGATATGGTGCTATCACTGGCAATGTAAAGACAAACATCACTGGTGGATTTTTCAGTACACCGGTTGATGTAAATCACTGTGGACTGGAATATCTTCCGGCTCAGAGCAATGAGTATGCAGATGCACCGTATACAGTAGCAAAACCGGATCAGGAAGAAAAAGCAACCGTCAGTGTCGGCGGTAATGCAGTATCAAATGACAAAGAGTCTGTAAAGGAAACCACAGAAGCAGCTCAGAAAGAAGCCGACAAGCTTTTAGAAGAAGTGAAGAAAGAAGATCCGAAGGTAATTTCTGTGGATCTGGAAGTCAGCGCGAATGTGAAAGACGAAGCAGCGGTAGCAGACGATGCAAAGAAGATCGAAGAAGAACTGGATACCAAGACAGAAGAAGTTGTGAAGTATCTGGATGTCAGCGTTGCACTGAGAACGACGACTATAAAAGATGATGTGACCAAAGTAGAGAAGAAAGATCTGGATGAGACAGACACCATGATCCCGATTACGTTCTCCGTACCGGAACTTGGAAGCAAGATCGTTCGAATCGCACACGTACACGACGGACAGGTAGAATTTCTGGATTATGTAGCAGATTATGAAAATAATCTGGTTACAGTATACATGAACAAGTTTTCCACACTGGCAGTCATTACATCTGATACAGCAAGAGTTGTATTTGTTACAGCTGATGAAGAACAGGGATCTGTTTATGATGTAGCAGAAGTAAAATTCGGCGAAAAGGTAAGCAAACCGGAAGATCCGGAAAAAGAAGGCTATACATTCGCAGGCTGGTATACAGAGGAAGAGCTGACAAATGCTTACGATTTTGACCAGGAAGTAACAGAAGATATGTATCTGTACGCAAAATGGACAAAGAACGAAGAGCCGAAGAAAGAAGATCCAAAGAAGGATAATGATAAGAAACCTTCCAAAGATACTGGAAAGAATACCGACAAGAAGACACAGCCGGCAAAGAAGACTCAGACTGTTGCAGCGAAAACAGCAGCAAAGACCGGTGATACTTCTAATGTATGGATGTTGTCTGTAGTCATGCTTCTGGCAGCAGGAACTGTTGTAGGAGTTATGGTATACAGAAAGAAACAGAGATAGTTTGCAGTAGAAAGTTTCCTGTAAGAGCAAACAAGTGAAATAAAAGAAAAGCGTTGTTTTACAGATAGGGGAATCTCCCGATTCTGCAAGACAACGCTTTTTTGTATCAGTGATTTGTCTAAGCATAGGTCGAATTGGTTTGTCGGTTATCAGCTGAAGGGAATCAACTGGCAGGAAATTTCCGGATCTCCCGCAGAAAATAGACCGGAAGCAAGAGCAGCAATGCCATGATCCATGCGAAAGGCGTGGAAAAGCAGATTGCCCTGTATCCAAAATACATAGAAACAAAGAGTGCACAGAACACTCTGGCGAAAAGTTCCAGGATGCAGGCTCCAAATGGTGCCCAGGTATTTCCCATGCTCTGGATTGCGGTCCGATAGACCATCAGTGCGCCGAGCAGGATGTAAAATGGTGCCACCATCCAGAGATAATCATTGGAGTAGGCGATGATCTCGGCAGTCGGATGATCCACGAACAGCGGAACCACAAGGCTTTTGCCAAAGAGCATCAGGGCACCCATCAGAATATTTAAAGCGGTCAGCATCAGGAAACAACTGCGGACGCCGGTTTTGATCCGATCCCAGAGGCGGGCTCCATAGTTCTGCGCCACATAATTTGCCAGGGCGATGCCGACGGCATTATCCACCAGAACAGAAAGCTGATCCACTTTGTTGGCGGCAGTGTAGCCGGCGATAGCGGAAGTGCCCAGTCGGTTGACGGCAGACTGCATGGCAAGCTGTCCGATACACATGACAGACATCTGAAATCCCATAGGAAATCCGATTTTCAGATGTCTCAGGATGGATACTTTATGAAATTGAAAGGTCTTTTTCGAGAGTCGCAATAACTCAAATTTCCGACCGGCCACCAGGATGCACAACAGTGCGGAGAGCAACTGCGCCAGAACGGTCGCCAGTGCGGCTCCGGCAACATCCAGATGCAGAGGCAGGATGAAAACCAGATCCAGAACAATGTTCAGCAAAGAAGACAGGATCAGAAAGTATAAAGGAGTCCGACTGTCCCCCAGAGCGCGGAGCATGTTGGAAATCATATTATAAAAGACCGTAGCGCCTGTTCCTGCAAAAATGATAAACAGGTAACTGTAAGTCCGACTGTAAATATCGGCAGGGGTATTCAGCCAGCCAAGGATCGGATGGACAAGGGCACAGGCAACAACCGTTAGGAAAACCGTAAAAAGAAGACTTAAGATCCAGGTGGAGGAAACCGATTCCTCCATCTTTTTTTGCGAGTTTTCCCCGAAAGCTTGTCCGAGAAGGATGCCGAATCCGCCGGTCAGTCCCTGAATAAAGCAGAGCTCAAAATAAACGATGGTGGCGGTGGCACCTACGGCCGCAAGGGCGGAGGCGCCTAAGATTTTGCCTACGATGACAGAATCTGCTAGGGTATAGAAAAGCTGGAACAGATTTCCTCCGATGACCGGAAGGGAAAATCGGGTGATGACTTTCCAGGGCGTTCCGAGCGTCAGATTATCGTTCATGAGAGATGGTTTCCTTTCCTGTGATTCGCGGTGTTCCTGTGTCTCGGGAGTTTGCGCCGATGTCCGGTTTCGCAGGCTCCGCAGTACTTATCGGAGAAGATGGTGATCCAACCTTCCGGAGTATGCGGGATTGCAAGGGGTGTGACCGGCCACATGTGAGTCAGGATCACATCCTTTTCTGTCGGATTTAAGTGAAAATGCTTTCTGGCGTTTTCATAGGCGGTTCTTGGATGTGTCAATCCGTGAAAATGTTCCCCGGTCTGGGCGGCGTGAGTATGCCAGTCATATAGAAACAAGTCATGGAGCATAGCGGCTCTTGCGGCAGAGCGGGCATCCAGATGAAGCAGTCGGCAGAGCAGATAGTTATAAAAAGCTACATTTAAACAGTGCCGGTAACAGTTGGTGTCTCCGTGCTGGGGAAAAAGGCGCATCTGTCGTACGACCGGATGCTTTGCCAGATCCCGGACGGTATCATAAAAATCCTGATGGAGTTTGTGTCGTTTTTCTTTGAATGTCTGATAAAACATAAAATCAGTCCTCCTGTTTTCCCGGAGATATCATAGCACTTTGCAGATTGTGATACAAGACGGAGTTGCAAAAGAAATGTGAAACATAGCATAGAAAAATATATCCGTGGCAGGATGATTGCAAATTTGCAATTTGAAAGTTATGCCTCAAAATAGCTGTTTCAACCTGTGTTTGCACAACGACAGGAGAAACGCAACATTTTTCCTGTCGAATCAGTGTCCGTTTTGTAAGGGAAATGGACGTTGTCATGAAAAATATCTTCTGATATACTTAAAAAGAACAAGTCTGTCTGATTGGGAGACAGAACGGGGAAACGACAAAGGATGACAGAGAAGTACAAAGGGAGAATGCTATGAAGAAAATGCGGATCAGCATATGTCTGTGCCTGTGTCTTGCGATGATACTATCCATATTGTCCGTGCACACAGAAGCTTATGCCTATGACAAAACCGAAGTAACACTGAACTTTATCGATAATCCGACCTTTCAGGACAATGAGGTGATTTATAATGTCGGCGATGGGATTTATTATAAGATCGGACTGTGCTACAGAACCGATGAGGGTACCTATACAAAAGTGGATTTGCCGGCATCCAATGACCTGAAGATCGATCTGAATGCAGAGAACTACTTCCTGTATGTCAGACCCGGTGCGGATTCCATCGAATCCGGTTCCGGCTATACCGGTGCGATGTTATATGTCGGAGAAGAGCCCATGGATGTCAGCAGGAATCAATATGTTGTATTGGATTCTCTAAAGTATTGGGATGGAGAAACTTTAAAAATCCGACTGGAAAAATATGGACCACCGACGCCGGGACCGACTTACCCGGATAAAATATCCATCCACGGAACCTTTGATGGGTTTGGCATGAATATCAGGCTGAATACAGAACGGATCGGAAATGAAGGCAGCAATATCACAGGGGTTGGAAAAGGATATGCAAGCGGAGATATCAACAATCTTCTTCAGATCCAACTGGCTTTTGGAGCCGGAGAGATCGGAACGATAACGGTGAATGGCCAGTCGATCGCAATCCCGGAGGGAACGAAAGATACGCTTGCGTTTAGTGTGGCACCGGCTTCGTCTTACGATATTGTCGTGACCATGCGGAAAGATCAGACAGAAGTACCGAGAACGATTATCTGGGAATCGGAAAAAGAGCATAATACTTCGCTCAAAGACGATGAATTGCTGAAACATGGAACCATTGAAATCCTGGATGTGCAGGATGCAGATGGAAACTCTGTGGGACTGGATAATGTAAAGCAGGACATGGTGAAAAATTATGGTTGGGCATCGATCCTTCCGGGCTCCAAAGTGATTTTCCGGATGACACCGGACTACGGATATCAACTGACGGCACTGCTGATCAACGATGAGAAGCTGACCGCCCGGGAAGAACAGTCAACCTTAGAGTATATTATGCCGGACACCAACGTTCATATTTGTGGAATCTTCGAGGAAGTGGAGGATAAAGTGGTAACGGCTTCAACCGAGGTGAAAACCGGTGAAATCCAGATTGACGATTCCGAGATTGCGTCCGGTTCCGTGGTGTTATCCGTAAAAGATGCAGAACTGACAGAAGCGCAGAAAGCAGAGTTTGCAAAGGCTGCAACGGACTATCAGATTGCTTCTTATCTGAATCTGGATCTGGATCAGGTGTTATACAAAGGAACGGCCGATGAGGTTTGGAACAACAGTCTGAATACGCTGAAAAACAGTGCAACTGTAAAACTTCAACTGGCTCAGGGCGTGGATGGAAAGAAAATCGTGATTGTCCATGAAAAGCATGACGGAACTTACGAGATTCTGCCAGCTATTTATGACAGTGCGACACAGACCATCACCTTTGAGACTACAAGTTTTTCCAATTACGCCATTGCAGGGAAAGCAGAGAGTGGCAATAATGGGGAAAAACCGTCCTCCGGTTCAGACAACGATGACAAGGTGAAGAAACCGGAGAACACGAAAGATCAGAACAAAGCCAATACGGCTTCAAAGGATCAGAAGAAGAATAAATCGAAAACTTCGGCAGCAAAAACCGGGGATTATGGTTCTGCGGAACTGTATGTGATGATGTTGTTATTTGGTGTTGCGCTGGTTGGCGGATCCGGTGTGATGAAGAAGAGAAGATAGATATATGTAAAATGTATAAAGCAGATTGAGGATAGGTGTCGTACTTTGTGCGGCACCTTTTTTGCCAGTCATATGACAAAAGGTACTGTGAAGCTTTTTCGTCTTGTGCCGGGAGAATTTGTCGGATTGCTACGACACCAAACGATAAAATACACCGCTTCATTATGCTATCTTGAGAGACAGCAGAGGAAAATCTCACCAAAAGGGACAAGCCCCTTTTGGTGAGATTGTGACTCCTCCTGCGAATAACCGTATATCAGGGTAATGAGGTGAGTATAATGGAACGACAACTACAACGACAACTGCCAAGAAATGTGCGTCAGATCGGAAATGTCAGCGATACTCCAAAAATCTATGTGGAAGATTATGTGGATACCTTTTTTACGCAATTGTGTGAAAAAGCGCAGGCAGAGCCGGTTGGCGCATTTTTGATCGGAGAAATGCAGGAAACAGAAGAAGAGGAATATGTTTTTATCCACGGTGCAGTCCAGATGCACGAATTGAAGCGGAACGACCAGGAATTATACATCGATGAGGACACCTGGAAGAATGGATATGAAGACTGTAAGCAGTATTTTGAAGATGGGGAAATTATGGGCTGGTTTGTAGCAAGACCGGAAGATGCGTTGACCCTTGATCCGGGTATGCTGAAAATACACCGGAAATCCTTTGAGAAGAAGAACAGCATTCTGGTTTTAAAGGATGCTCTGGAACGGGAGGAGGTGTATTACACGTACAAGTTCAATGATCTGATGGAGATTGGCGGACATTATACCTACTATGAAAAAAATCCGAGCATGCAGAATTATATGATCTCCAGCAGAAAACGAAATGGCGTGTGTCCCTCGGAAACTGTGGAAGATCGTGTTGCAAAAGACTTTCGGAGTGTGGTAAGGGCAAGAGAAGAGCAAAGGGCGCAGCGGCGTGCGGCAAAAATGATGTATACTGCCAGTGCGGTTCTGATTCTGGTCATGTTGATCATGGGTGTGACCACGGTCAACAATTTTGACAAACTGAAAGCCGTGCAGTCTGCCCTGGATTTGGCAAAGAGCGGAGTGGAGACGGATGAAAGCGCAAACAATTCGGCGCCGAATTCCGGTGAAAATGGCAGCAGTGTGCAGAATGTAGACGGTACTTCAGCAGAGGGAAGCGATGGACAGAATGGGAAAAGTCCGGATGCATCCGGGGACAATGAGACGGCAGCAGTCTCCAGCGGAGCGGTTACGGCGGTGACGGAGGAATCGGAAGGAACGACAGGAACCATCGGACAGGAAGAGGCAGCAGGAAATGGAACCGAATCCGAACAAAGCGAAAATGACGGAGCAAATGGAAGTAATGGAGTTTATGTTGTGGAAAAAGGGGACACGCTTGCGATTATCAGTAAAAAAATGTATGGAGATGTGTCTCACGTGGATTCCATTTGTAAAATGAATGGATTGTCAGACGGAAATCTGATCTATATCGGGCAGAAGCTGGTACTGCCGTAAAGGAAAGGGCAGGTGCAGGAAAAAATCGCGAAAATTCTGGCGCATAGTTCGCAACAGGCAGTGGATTTCGCCGAAATGTACGGAGAAAATAAAGCAGCCAGGAAAACCTGAAAGGGGCAGGCCTTAAGGAAAAGGCGTGCCTCAGGTTTTTCTGGCTGTTTATAAATATAAAACTTTTAAGAAAGTTTACAGAAGCGCCTGTATGTCAGCGACGATCTGCTCTTTGGTCAGATGATTTTCTTTCAGAAGTTCATTAAGATCGTAGCGATCCGGGAATTCTTTTCTGACACCAAAGTTTAAGACTTTCAGGTCGGAATCTCCGTAAAATCTGGCAATCTTCTCTCCGAATCCGCCATCCAGCATACCATCTTCGATGGTAATGACAATGTCGTGATCTTTTTTCAGGGATTCCAGAAGCTTGGTATCCAGTCCTGTAATATAGTAAGGATTGATGACGGTTGCATCCAGATCATTTTCCTTTTTCAGGGATTCAGCAACTTCATTTCCAAGTCCATAGAAGGTACCGAGTCCAAGGATTGCAACACGGCTGCCATGTCTGGTGACTTCGTAGGTATTCAGCTTGCTGAAATCTTTGGTGACTTCTTTTCCGTCGGAAATCACACTGCCGCCCGGCAATTTGATGGCAACCGGGTAATCGGTCTGTTCGATACTCCAGTCCAGCATAGCCAGATACTCTTCCTTGGTGGTCGGAGCCAGATAGACCAGGTTCGGAATATTTGCCATCATGGAAATATCGTACAGTCCAAGATGGGTCACATCATTCATTCCAAAGACACTGCCCCAGAATGTGACGATAGTTGCAGGATTGCTGTTGATGCACAGATCCTGGGAAATCTGATCGTAGGTACGCTGTACAAAGGTGCTGTAAACGCCGTATACCGGTTTTCCGCCGTTTGCGGCGATTCCGGATGCCAGTGCGACTGCGGTTTCTTCTGCGATTCCAACATCCACAAACTGTTTTCCGGCTTCCTGTCTCTTGTCCTCGGTAAATCCCATGACAGTCGGAGTTCCGGAAGTGATGGCAACGACGGTCGGATCTTCTTTCATCTTTTTCAGCAGATAGTTGACGGAAATATCGGAATAATCTTCCTCAGTCATTTCATAGAGCGGCTCGCCGGTTTCGATATGGAACGGGCCACTGAAATGCCAGTTTTCTTTATGCTGCTCGGCAGGTGCATATCCTTTTCCTTTTAACGTATTGATGTGGACAACGATCGGATGGTCGATATCCTTTACTTTCTGAAATGCCTGAATCAGGTCTGCAACGTCATTTCCGTGATCGACGTAAAGATAATCCAGTCCCATGGCCTTGAACAGGTTACAGTCTGCCTGACCGTTGGTTTCCCGAAGCAGTTTCAGATTCTGATAAAGACCGCCATGATTTTCTGCGATGGACATGTCATTATCATTGATGACGATGATCAGATTTCCGCCCAGCTCCGCTGCATAATCCAGACCTTCCAGAGCTTCACCGCCGCTTAAGGAACCGTCTCCGATGATGGCGATGACATTTCCGGCTTCCTGCTTCAGGTCTCTGGCTTTTGCAAGACCGCAGGCAAGGCTGACGGATGTGGAAGTATGCCCTACGGTAAAATGGTCGTGGACGCTTTCAGTCGGATTGCTGTAACCGGATACATCATCATAATGTTCTTCAGAAAGATAGGCTTCTTTCCGTCCGGTCAGCATCTTGTGGGGATAAACCTGGTGGGACACATCGAAGACCATTTTATCCTTCGGAGACTCAAATACATAGTGCATGGCGATGGTCGCCTCGACGATTCCGAAGTTGGGACCGAAATGTCCGCCATGGATGCTGGCACGCTTTAAAAGAGCCGCGCGCATTTCTTCTGCGAGAGCCGGAAGCTGGTCGATGGAAAGCTTCTTCACGTCTTCTGGGCCGTTGATAGTTTCTATATACATAAATAAACCCTCCTTAAAAACAGTGTGTCAAAATTGCATGTTTATTATACTACCTGAAGTTGACTTGAGGTCAAGGCGTTTTAGGTGTCCTGTGTGCTTTTTGTGTAAAATGTAAAGGTTTATTTGTGATAGTCTGATTCTGGTTGTTGAATTTTTTCAATGAAAAGCGGAGGAAAGCAGGCAGATTTCTCAGAGTCGGTTTCGCTTTTGAAAATAAGGAAAGATGTGTTATAATAAGCAAAATGCATGACCGAGCAGAAAGCGAGGAAGAGAAGGGCAGAAAGCAAGATAAAAGGGGACAGATATGATTTTTCGAATTAGAAAATGGATTGGAATTCTGAAAGCCAACCGGAAGAAAGTCCTGATCGCGGCAGTGATCCTGCTGGTGCTGTTTGGGATCTACCGTCTGGTGGGACAGTTTACGACTTATACAAAGACAGCAGTGGTGAAAGATTATTCCGCAGAGGGAGAAGATAATTACAGCTATAAAGAATTTGCAGACGGGGTGGTGCGCTACAGCAGAGACGGTGTGATCTTCCTGAATCAGAAAAATGAAGAGCAGTGGAATCAGCCGGCGCAGTTCAATGCACCGATGATCGTGACCAACGAAAAGGCATTCGCGGTGGCGGATCGGGGCGGTAATTCGCTGATGGTCTTTAATAAGGGTGGCCTGCTGGGAGAAATTTCCACCAATCTGCCGATCGAGCAGGTGGCAATCTCCAATCAGGGAATCACGGCGGTGATCTTAAAACAGGAGAGTTCTCCGAAGATTGTGACCTATGATATTGCGGGAAATGTACTGGTAGAGACACAGGCGACCTTCCAGAATTCCGGCTATCCGATGGCGGTAGCACTTTCGGAAGATGCCAATCTGATGGCAGTCTCTTATATGACGTTAAAAGATGGTGCCATTTCTTCCAGAGTGGTTTATTACAATTTCGGCTCCGTGGGTCAGAGCAAGACCGACAATCAGGTGTCGGAGACAGATTATAAAACGGCGATCGTGCCGGAACTGTTTTTCTGGGACAGCCAGACCAGTGTGGCAGTGGCGGATGATCATTTTGATATTTATGAAGGAACACAGATCCCGGAGAAGAAGACAACGGTCAAACTGGACAAAGAGATCCGCAGTTCTTTCCATTCCAAAGATTATCTCGGATTCATTTTAAAGAACAGTGAGTCTGCCGGTTATGAACTGCGGCTGTACAATAAAAACGGTAAGCAGATCCTGTCGGAATCCATGAAAGGGGAATACGGAAATGTAAAGATTTCCGGAAAAGAAGTCTTGCTGTTTGAGGGAAGCAAGGCGGTGATCTTCACGAAGAGCGGACACAAGAAATTCCAGGGAGATCTGGGAATGGAAACCACGGAGATCGTGCCGCTTTCCGGAACGAATCAGTATCTGTTGCTGGATGCAAATAAGGTAAAGAAAGTGAAGCTGAAGTAGGAGAAAATGAATATGAATTGGTTGTTGCTTGTAGTAATTGCAATATTTATTCTCGGTGTGCTGCTGGGAATGGCAAAAGGATTTTTCAGACTTGGAATTACGGTGATTTCTGCGATTTTGACGATTACGCTGGTGTCTCTTCTGACACCGTATGTAAGCGCTGCAGTGATCAAATGGACACCCTTGGATGAAATTATCCAGGATAAATGCGCGAAAATGTTTCTTCCGTCCATTTCTCTGGACGAACTTTCCGGAGTGGACTTAAGCGGAACACCGCTGGCCGGTTATTCGACAGAAGATCTGGGAAATGTAAATCTTGGGGATCTGGGGCTTGGAATCGAAGAAATTTCCACGCTTCTGGGAGATCTGCCGAAGGATGCACAGATCAAACTGGTAGAGGAGGCGAAGATTCCGGAGTTTATGAAGGATTCTATCCTGGAAAATAACAACAGTGAAATCTATAAGGAACTGGGCGTGACCACCTTCCCGGAATATGTGGCGGCCTACGTGGCAGATACCATCATCAATCTGGTGGCGTTTCTGATCACTCTGCTGTTTGTGTCGATTCTGGTGAAAGCTCTGATGGCGGCAGTGGATCTGATCTCTTACCTTCCGGTAGTGCACGGCCTGAACCGGATGGCGGGAGGTGTGCTTGGAATCGGGTTTGCGCTTCTGCTGGTGTGGATCTTTATGTTGGTTTTGACCCTGTTTTATGCGACAGAGTTTGGAACACAGTGTTTTGCCATGATTGGAGAAAGCAGTTTTCTGACATTTCTGTATACAAAGAATCCGTTGTTGGGGATCTTGTTGCCGATGTAGCGTGCAGAGAGATATGAAGTGACAGGAAAACAGATAGTATAAAAAGTGAAGGAAAGGATGCTGAAAAGTGAGAGTCGAGGAAGTGATACAGAAAGTAGCAAAACTTTGCAGGGAATTTCAGGCAGAAGAAGTATTGTTATATGGCTCAAGGGCGAAAGGAACCGCAAGAGAAAGAAGTGATATCGATATTGCAGTGACCGGGGTGAAAGATTTTGATGGACTGACGGAAAAAGTAGAAGAATTGCCCACACTGTACAGTGTGGATCTGTTCTATGATTTTAGACATATAATAGAAGCTTTAATTTGCGCGAAGCAATGAACCAAAGTCTGTGATTGCACAAGACATTTTGATTGCACAAGACATTGGAGATTTAGAGTTGACAAAGGAAGATGTTTGTGATAAATTAATTACGTTGCAAACGTCATGGGGGATTAGCTCAGTTGGGAGAGCGCCTGCCTTGCAAGCAGGAGGTCACGAGTTCGAATCTCGTATTCTCCACTAAGAAGAAAATCACTGTCAGGTATGGCAGTGATTTTTTTGTATGTCTGATATTTACGATTCCGGCTTTAAAATCCGGAAATCCGATTTCTGGAAATCAATCAGTCCTTCCCGCTTCATCTTCCCAAGTTCGGCAGATAACGCGCTGCGGTCTACATTCAGGTAATCCGCCAGTTGTTGTCTGGAAAATGGAATCGTAAAGTACATGGAATTCTGCCGGGCAGCCTGCCAGGAGAGGTAGGATAAAAGTCGTCCGCGGATGGTCTTCGGAGCGGTATGGAAGATCCGTTGAGACAGGATCAGATTCTTTCGGGTACAAAGATTCAGCAGATTCTGCTTTAACTGTAAGAGTTCCGGTACCGGAGCGGATACCTGAGAATCCGTAAGTGTGGCGAGTTGATGAAGATTCAGGAAGAGAACCAGTGCCGGTTCAGAGACGCTGACATCGACCATCAGCGGTTCCTGTGGAAGCAGGGCGTAAGTCTCTGCAAAATAGTCTCCGGCTTCCAGAGAAGACAGGATCGTGCGATTGCCCCAGGGATCGGTGCTCTCGATCAGGGTCTGTCCCTTTAGAAGGATGCCCATCGCCTGTACTACATCTCCCATATGATAAATCAGCGCCCCTTTTTCATAGGAGCGCGTGATACCGGATAATTTCTGGATGGATTGTAAAATCTCTTCTTCGGAAAGTCCGAAGAAGAGAGGATTGGTTAATAAAGCCGGATATTCCTTAAGCAGAGAATTCTGACTAAAATTCATCGGTTGTTGATTCGGGCAATGGTTCATCGTGTGCCTCCAGAATGTTCATAAATTCCTCGCCGGTAATGGTTTCGTGTTCATAAAGATATTTGGCAAGTTCATGCAGTTTTGCACTGTTGTCTTCCAGGATCTGCAGTGCTTTTGCATGCTGCTCTTTGACCGTTTCCCGAACTTTTTTATCGATTTCGGTCTGGGTTTCAAGAGAACAGGACATGGAGGTGTCGCCGCCTAAGTACTGGTTGGTGACGGTTTCCATGGCAACCATATCAAATTCTTCATTCATACCATAGCGGGTGATCATGGCTTTTGCAAGCTTGGTCGCCTGTTCGATATCATTGGAAGCACCGGTTGTGATCTGATGGAAGATCAGCTCCTCTGCGGCACGTCCGCCGGTTAAGGTGGCAATCTTATTCAGCAGTTCGTCTTTGGTCATCAGGAAATGTTCGCCCTCTTCTACCTGCATGGTATAACCTAAAGCCCCGGAAGTGCGCGGAATGATAGTGATTTTGTGAACCGGTGCGGATTCCGTTTGTTTGGCGGCAACCAGTGCATGGCCGATTTCATGATAGGAAACAATCAGTTTTTCTTTATTGGAAAGAACCCGGTTCTTTTTCTGGTATCCGGCAATGACTACTTCTACGCTTTCCTCCAGATCAGCCTGGGTAATAAACTTGCGGTTGTCGCGAACGGCGCGAAGTGCAGCTTCGTTGACGATATTGGCAAGTTCGGCACCGGAAGCTCCGGCAGCGGCTCTTGCAACTGCATTGTAATCTACATTATCGCCGACTTTCATCTTCTTGGCATGGACTTTCAGGATATCAATACGTCCTTGGAGATCCGGCAGTTCAACCGGTACCCGTCGGTCAAAACGACCCGGACGAAGCAGGGCAGGATCCAGAGAATCCGGCTGGTTGGTTGCAGCAAGGATGACAACACCCTTGGAACCGTCAAATCCATCCATCTCTGTCAGAAGCTGGTTTAAGGTCTGCTCTCTTTCGTCATTTCCGCCAACCTGTCCGCCACGTTTTTTACCGATGGCATCGATCTCGTCGATGAAGACGATACAAGGGGCTTTTTCATTGGCCTGTTTGAACAGATCCCGAACTTTGGCGGCACCCATACCAACGAACATCTCTACGAATTCGGAACCGGAAATAGAGAAAAACGGAACATTTGCTTCTCCGGCAACTGCTTTTGCCAGCAAAGTCTTACCGGTTCCGGGAGGGCCGACCAACAGGGCACCCTTCGGCATCGAAGCACCGATTTCACGATATTTTCCCGGGGTATGAAGATAATCTACCAGCTCGGAAAGGATCTCTTTGGCTTCGTCTTCTCCGGCAACATCACTGAATTTGATGCCACTGGTAGATTTGACATAGACTTTGGCATTGCTTTTACCCATTCCAAACTGCATGGCACCCATGCCGCCGCCCATCTTGGAATTGAGGCGCTTCGCCATAAGCTGTCCCAGTCCGACAAAGATCACCATCGGAAGGATAAATCCTACCAACAGGTTGGTAAACGGGGAAGTTTCCTTGATAATCTCGGAGGAGAACTTGGCACCGGAATCATAGAGCCGGTCAACCAGTTGAGGATCCTCAATCACGCCGGTCTTATAAATATGAGTTTCGTCTTTATCTGTAAAAATAATCTGATTGGATTCAATATTTACAGAGCCGATCTCCTTTTTGTTGATCATCTGCATGAATTTGCTGTAATCTACTTCCTTCACCTGATGTTCGGTGAAAATCGGAAGGACGATAAAATTCAGACTCAAGATGACCAGAAGTACGATCAGATAGTAGAAGATCATAGGCTTCTTGGGGTTTTTGACTTCTTGCATAAACTGTTTCGCTCCTTTGTAAGTAAAATGATGTAGAATAGTATAGTCCAAAAGAAAACGGAAAACAATTAAAAAAGTCTGAAATTTCTGTGAGAAAAAATCCGTGGATTACTCGCTGTAATCTTTTCGGTCAAAACTGCCGCGGATTCCCATTTCTTCACGGTATTTGGCAACGGCACGCCGGGAAACCTGGATGCCCTGTTCTTTCAGAAGATTGGCGAGTGCCTGGTCACTGTATGGCTTCTTTTTGTTTTCCTGTTCGATCATTTCTTTCAGAAGCTGCTTGACATACATCGGTGTGATCCCGTTATTGCCGTCGTTGGAAGAAACGCTGGAAGTAAACAGATTCTTGATAAACAGACTTCCGTGCGGGTACTGGAGATATTTTCCTTTAATGGCACGGCTTACGGTTGAAGTATGGACACCGATTTCATCTGCCACGTCGCTCATGGTCATCGGAACCAGAGGGGCATTGGATTCGAAAAATGCCTGTTGCTGTTTTAAAATGACCTTGGAGATTGCCAGAATGGTCTGACGACGCTGCTGGATGCTGTTCAAAATGAATTGTACCCGGTTGCGTTTGGCCTTGAAATATTCGGACAGCTCCGGATCGGAGGAACTTTCCATCATTTTCACGTAATAGTCGTTTAAGGAATAATTTTCAATCCAGGAATCATTTAATAAAATACACCATTCTCCGTCATCCTGCTGGAAAATGATATCCGGGATAATGTAATCATTCTTCTCGGAACCGAAGCCGGAGAGAAGTCTCGGATTCAAATGGCTGATCAGCTCAATATTTTTGCGGACTTCCACGGTCGGCAGATGCATTTCCCGGGAAATGTTGCTGATCTTTCCGTCTGCAATATCCTGCAAATGGTTGGAGATCATGACGCTTAAGACTTCATTATTTAAATCCAGAGCATCTAACTGTCTTAAAAGACTCTCCTCCAGATTGGCGGAAAAGATGCCGTAAGGCTCTAACTGCTTTAAGATTGCCAGACATTTCTGAACGATTTTAACCGGAAGGGCGGATTTCTCAGCCACTTCTTCCAACGGAATCGAGAAAAATCCGTTGTCATCCAGACATTCAATCAGATAGTCAAACAGCTTCCATTCTTGCTCCGTGTAAAGGTTTGGATCCAGTTGCTGAAGCAGATAGTCACGAATCGAGCCTTCGTTATGTACCGGAATATCCCGGTTGCGTTTTGATTCGGATTCGGATTCAAAATGCAGAGCGGAATTGTTGGAAGACATGGATTCATAATATCCGGTCAGTGGCTCCGAAATAGAGGAAGATGTATTGTCATTGTGCTCAAGCAGCGGATTCTCAAGATATTCATTCCGCAGGAACTGATTCAGTTCGATGCTGTCCATTGCCAGGATCTCGAGTGCCTGGATCTGCGTCTGGGAGAGTTGCTGTTTTTGCTTTAAAGTAAGATTCAACTCCATAAAAAATACCACCTTTCTATTCGCTAATAGTAGCATATTTTGGCGAAATTTAGTAGTTGAAACAGCAAAAAAGGAAAGACTGAAAAAATTTTCTTGCCCCAAAATCAAGAAATTGAAAAAAAGGCTTGCAAATATCAATAAGGTATGATACTATTATCAGCGGTCACGAAAATTACGAAAGACGTAAGTGATCGCTTCAATGGCTCCGTGGTCAAGCGGTTAAGACATCGCCCTTTCACGGCGGTAACACGGGTTCGATTCCCGTCGGAGTCACTTCTCTTTAGCTCTTTTTATTGACGGAGATACAAACCTCTGGTATAATAAAGAAGCTTCAGAGCAATTGCATAATGTATGGCGCCATAGCCAAGTGGTAAGGCAGAGGTCTGCAACACCTTCATCACCAGTTCAAATCTGGTTGGCGCCTCTTACGAAAGACTCAAAACTTTATGTTTTGAGTCTTTTTTTGCATATTTGGAAAAATCCAGGCATAGACTCTTGTGAGAGCTTCTGTGTTTCATCAGGCAGGGTTCTCGGGACAGGCAACGAAAGTCAAGATGGGAGAGGAGTGTATGAAGAAGAGAACGAGAAAACCACTCGCCTTCCTGCTGACCATGTTGCTGCTTCTGACTGCAGGGGCACAGGTACTGGCAGAAACTCCGACGGAAGAGAAACAGGTCGTGTCGGAAGTTCTGGAACAAACTGCGCAAAAGGAAGAAGGAAAGGCAGAACAGAAAGCAGAAGAAAGCCAGCAGGAGTCTGTACCGGAAGAGAAAAAAGAAGAAATACAGGATGAAAAAAGCGCAGAACAAACTGCAGGAAACCACACAGAACAGGATACGGAACAAAGGGAAGGAAGCCGGGAGGAAAGTACCGGGCAAACAGAAGGACAAACTGCCGGAACCGATCAGATGCAGAGTGAGGAGACGGGAACGGACGGACTCAAGACGCAGACCGAGGCGGCAGAAGCAGACGAAATCAGGACACAGGCAGCAGGTGCAACGGTAACTTTGTCAGATTCCATCAAAACGGATGGATGTCTTCACGCGGAGGTGACCGGAATTGCTGACGGGGAAACCGTTCAGGTGAAATGGTGGAAGAGTGCAGACAAAACGGATGGAAGCTGGACAGAAGTAACCAGAAAGAAGATCACGGAAGACCGCTATAACATTTCCGAAGATCGAAAAAGTCTGAATGTAGCGTTGGATGGCGGAGCGAGATCCTGGTATAAGGTGCAGATCCTGGACGGCGAAGGTCAGGTGTTGGCAGAGACAGCTCAGCCTTATCAGATTCCCTATTATAATGAATTGCGTAACGGAGATTTTGAAAGTCCGGAAATTCTGAACAGGCAGAGTTATCAGCCCTTCTATGACAGCGGAGCAGATGGCGTGGTATGGAAGACCACGGCGAAAAGCGGAAAAATAGAATTTGTCAGTGCGGATAAGAAAAAGCTGGATGGAATTTCCGGTCTGACCCATCAGGAACTGTCCATACAGTGGCATAAGGTGGAAGCTGCGGCAGATGCAAGCGGTGGCGGCACGCAGTTTGCAGAGTTAAATGCCAATGAATCCGGAGCCTTGTATCAGGATGTGCTGACTACACCGGGAGCTACCCTTTACTGGCAACTGTCCCACCGGGCGAGAGGCGCGGACAGTGATAAATATCAGTCCGGTGCAGAAGACACCATGTATGTTCTGATCATGTCAACGGAGCTGGCAGAAAAATATAATGTGACCACCCAGGATAAAGTGAATCGGGTGCTGTCAGATATACGAAGAGGCGGAACCACGTATCCGGGAGCGCGGGTAGAAACCATCACCAGCGACAATATTTCCTGGCACCAATATAGCGGAACCTATCAGGTACAGGACGGACAGTATCTTACGCGCTTCTTCTTTGTGGCAGGTACGACCGCTTCAGGAGATCCCAGTGTGGGAAATCATCTGGATGCAGTCTGGTTCAGTGAGACGTTACCGCCGCCAAATCCGGAAAACGGACATTTAAAGATTCAGAAAACAGTGAGAGGGCTGACCGAGGAAGAGGCAACGTCCTACACACTTCCGGTGACGATTACCAGAACGGATGCGGGAAATGGATCGACCGGTGAACCGATCCGGATTGAACTGACCGGTTTTAAGAAGGATGCACAGGGCAACTATCAGGCTTCTTATACACAGGCAAACCTTCCGGCCGGAACTTATCAGGTGGAAGAGAGTGTGCCGGGCATGGACGGGTATACAGTCAGGTCTCTCTGTCAGGGACAGGAAGGAACCGGGGCTCGGATTGCCGTGCCGGAAGGAGAGACGGCAACGGTCAGCCTTCTGAATGAATACACGCCGGATCTGGTCAAACTGACGGTCACAAAGAAAGTGAACGGAAATATGGGAGATCCCTCACAAAAATTTGCCTTTACGCTGGAAGTAAACGGAGAAACAAAAACGTTCACATTGAAAGACGGAGAAAAGGCAGCGTTTGAATTTCCGAGGGGATCCGTTTACACGATTACGGAATCAAAAGCTTCCGGGTACACCACAACCATCAATGGAAAGAATTCGGCGGACCGAACCATTTCGCAGACACTTCAAAGTGATACGACTGTGGAGTACGTAAACCGGAAAGAGGCAAGTGTTCCGACCGGAGTTTCCGATAAGGCAAGACCGACAGGACTGTGGATTTTGCTGGGCGTATTCGGCGCAGCCATTCTGTTGCCGGGAAGATCGTTCTGGAAGCGTTTCGGGAAAATGAAGCGGCGGAAACAACAGGAGAACTTGTAAAACGCAAATGTTTCGGAAAAGAATGAAAAGAATAAGGAAACAGAAAAAGCGGAAATGAAACAGCAGGAGACATGATAAGAGAGAACAACGGAAGCAAAATGAGTAGCAGGAAAGTATGAGAAAACGGATGAATGAAAGGAAACGGGCTCTCAGAGAACTGGCAACAAAATTTTTGACGTTGCTTGCATTTTTCGGAATCGTATTTGGTGTAGTCTTTGGAATTACGCCGATGCGAAATCAGGACATGATGCCGAAAATTTCGGCGGGGGATCTGATGGTCTATGAGCGGCTGGGAAATTCCTGGATCAGCGGGGACGTGGTGGTCTGGAAAAAGGAAGGGAAGACCTATACCGGACGGATCGTCGCGGTTCCGGGGGATCAGGTGAAGATTACGGAAGAAGAAAGTCTGGAAATCAATGGAAGTGTTGTGGCAGAATCCAATATTTTTTATAAAACACCCGCCTATGAGGGGGCAGTCGCATATCCACTCACGCTTTCATCCGGAGAATATTTTGTTCTGGGGGATTTCAGGGAAGGTGCAAAAGACAGCAGATATTTCGGACCGATCGAGAGAAAAGAAATCAAAGGAAAAGTTCTTGTGGTTCTCAGACGGAAAGAAATATAAACAGGGAAAGCAATGAAGGAAAGACGAAAGTGACAGAAAAGAGGGAAAAGAATGAAAAACAAAATGATCAGTCGAAGCTTTGCCGCTGCTATGGCGACCGCAACCATGTTGTCTACAATGGGACTCAGTGTATGTGCTGCATCAGAGGGACTTTATCAGGGAGACAATCTGACAGAAATTCCGGCCGAAAAAATTCTTACCACAGACGGAACAACCTATCAGCCGGATACTACATTTTCATTTTCTGTGAGCAATGGAAATGGCACGACGGAAAGCACACAGGTGACCGATGACAAAGGAAATCTGGTTTATGCCGGAGTCACCGGAGGCCTCTACACCGATGCATCCTGTGGAGCTGTTTTCAGCGCGGCATCCCAGAGTTCCGACCAGATTCAGGCCATCTATCAGGCAAACGGAAAACTGAAACTGGATGTGACGGCATTTCCAAAACCGGGGGTATTCCATTATCTGGTGTCGGAAACACCGAGTACCTATGACGGAATCACATCCGATACCAACATTTATGATGTGTACGTCTATGTTTATACAGACGATGCGGGAAATTTGAGTATAAAAAATGTGGTGGCCAAAAAACAGACGCCGAAGGGACCGGTAAAAGCAGACCTGACATTTTCCAATGATTATGGAAAAGACAATGACGGAACCCATGATGTGAAAATCACCAAAACCATCGCAGGAAATCAGGCAGTAAAAAGCCAGAATTTCCATTTTCAGGTCAAAGTAACAGCGAAAGACGGTGCTGCCGAAAAATATCTGGTGAAATATAGTAAAGACGGCAAGACAGAGACCACAGATATGCTGCAGTCGGGCGTGCAAAAAGAGTATGAAATGACAAATGAAGGATATGTTCTGGTTTATGGATTGTCAGAAGGTGATGTGGTAGATGTAAAAGAAAAGGAAGCAAACAGTGACGGCTATACCACCACGATCCAGGCAAATACAACACAGTTCGGATCGAATCTGATCAAAAATGAAGCAACCGGAACACTCCAGACTTCCGTGAAAAAAGACGGGGCAATCATCGGATATCTGAATGAGAAAAATGGGGTGATCCCGACAGGCGTGATGGCAACGGTAGGCCCGTCGCTGATCCTGGTTCTTGCAGCAACCGGGCTTGGCGTAGCATTTTTCCGCAAGAAAGCAGAGTAAATGTAAATGCTGACGAGGGGAATCAAAGCCGCGGATGCGATCCTGAGCGGAATCGTGATTCTGATCATTACAGGGATGCTGCTGTATGGCGGATATTCCCTGTGGGATACGGCTGCGGTCTATCGGAATGCGTATCTGGATGATACGTTGAAAAAAATAAAACCAACAGATCAGGGAGGGGTGAACCCCTCCCTGGAAGAGTTAAAAAAGATCAATCCCCAGATCTGTGCATGGATTCGGGTGGATCAGACCCATATCGATTATCCGGTGGTACAGGGAAGCACCAACACGGAATATCTGAACAAAGATGTGTATGGGGAATTTTCCTATTCCGGGACGCTGTTTCTGGATACCCGGAATCACAATACCTTTGAGGATTTGTACAGTCTGATCTATGGACATCATATGGAGCATGGGGCCATGTTTGGGGATGTGGACAAGTTCCGGGATGAAACATATTTTGAGGAACATCCCACCGGCACCCTATATCTGGACGGACGCAAAGAGAACATCCTGTTTTTTGCCTGTGTGAAAGCCGATGCTGCCGACGAAAGGTTCTATACGCCGGAAAATGAAACCGGTCAGAGTCTGCAATCGTTCGTGGCTTATATCAGGGAGCATGCTGTATCTGGCCGGGAAATGGAGTTTGGTGAGAACGATCGGATCATCGGGTTGTCAACCTGCTCTAATACTGAGACGAACGGGAGAGTGATTTTGTTCGGAAAACTGAGTAACGTGAGATAGGTTTGCGTAGGATTCTGGGAATATGGAAAGATAGGGTTTGTCCTTAGAATGCGCTGCATGACGGATGTCATGTGGCGTATTCTGTGAAAAGGGACAGGCCCTTTTTCATGTGGGGAAATAGTTGGGGACAGAAGCACTTTACAGGGAAAGTAAATTGCGGAATTAATTTAGTGTTAGCAGAAATATTACTATATAGTAAGATGGATTTTTGGTATACTGGATAGAAGATAAAAAGAAAACCACTGATTAAGTCTGGTATATCGGTGCTATAATAGTCCCATGTTACCGGAGAAACGGATGGAGGAGCATGACAGATGAAACAGGGAAAAGTATGGCTGACAGGGGCAGGACCGGGAAGCAGCGGACTTTTGACAAGACGAGGAGAAGAGGTAATAGAAAAAGCGGATCTGATTGTATATGATGCGCTGGTTGGAGAAGAGATTCTGTCGATGCTGCCGGAAAAAACGGAGAAAATCTCTGTCGGAAAGAGAGCGGGAAGACATTCCGCTTCGCAGGAGGCGATCAATGAACTTCTGGTGAAAGAAGCGAAACAGGGAAAATGGGTGGTGCGCCTGAAAGGTGGCGATCCCTTTGTATTTGGTCGCGGCGGTGAAGAGGTGCTTTGTCTGCAAGAGGCGGGGATTCCTTTTGAGATGATTCCGGGTGTGACTTCGGCAATTGCGGTCCCGACTTATGCCGGAATTCCGGTGACGCATCGGGAAGATACTTCCTCTGTTCATATTATAACGGGACATCCGCAAAAGGATGGGGCAGACCGGACGGATTATGAGGCATTGGTTCGGTTGAATGGTACTCTGGTGTTCCTGATGGGAATTTCAAATCTGGAAAAGATATTGAGACATTTGCAGGAAGCAGGAATGGCGGAAAGTATGCCGGCAGCAATGATAGAGCAGGGAACAACCGCAAGACAGAGAAAGATTGTTGCAACGGTGGGAAGCCTTGCAGAGCGGGCAAAAGAAGCAGAAATCCAGGCACCTGGAATTCTGGTAGTGGGAAAAGTCTGCGCGCGCAGTGAAAAAATGGAATGGCGAGAGAAACAACGGCTTTTTGGAAAAAGAATTCTGGTGACACGGGAGAGAAAAAAGGCGAAAGACCTGATGGCGATGCTGCAGGAAGAAGGCGCAGAAGTCTGGAATCTTCCGACGATTGAAACGATTCCGTTGGAAATAGAAAAAGAAACATTTGAAACGCTGGAAGGAAAAGATGCCAGCTGTAGGGGAAGGGAAAAATGGTTTGTATTCACCAGTCCGGTTGGTGTGGAATGTTTTCAAAGGCTGTGCCGGAACTATAAAAAGGATATGAGGGATTTTCAATCGGATCAGTCCCGGCTGAAAATTGCGGCGATTGGTTCCGGGACGCAAGTCAGACTGATGGAGATGGGCTGGGTGGCTGATCTTGTACCGGAAGAATATAACGGAAAAGAACTTGGCAGGGCACTTGGAAAAGAAAGCGCAGAAGATGCGAAGATTTTTCTGATACGGGCAAAACAGGGCTCGGAGGACTTGACGGAGGCTCTTTATAAAGCAAAAAGAAACTGGGCAGAGTTTCCGGTGTATGAAACGGCTCTGAAAAAAAGAGAGAGCGATATGGAAAGAATCTGTCAGCTTCTGGAGCAGGATAAGGTGGATCTGTATACTTTTATCAGCTCTTCCACAGTACGCGGAATGGCGGAGATGGTCGGAGTGTCCTGCCTTAAGGGCAAAGAAGCGGTATGTATCGGTGCGGCAACTGCCGCGACTGCGAGGGAATATGGAATGAAAGTGCTTGTGGCTGAAAATGCCACGATAGAAAGCCTGGTGAAAGCGGTGCTCGAATGGGCAAAAAGCGGAGGAAATTAATATGCGACAAAAGAGATACCAACATATCTGGCTGCTGATTTTCAGTCTGATGATCGGGTTGACCGGATGTGGAAATTCGAATACAGAAAAGACAACCGGATCAGGAGAAAAGGAACAACAGGAAATCACAGTTGCTACAACCAGTGAAAGCGGTGGACTGGATCCGGCTGGAATGATCGCAAATACCTATCTGGCATATTCTCTGTCAGCATTGGATGAACTGCTGGTGTACGATGAGAATGGAGAGATAGAATACAGGGGAGCAACCTCTTATGAGACAAATGAAGACGGAACGGTATGGACCTTTCATTTGCGGGAGGATGCAAAGTGGTCAGACGGAAGTCCGGTGACGGCAGAAGATTATCGGAATACCATAGAACGCTCTCTGGATCCGGCAAGCGGGAACGGATATGCGAATGATTTGTTTTTTATAGAAAACGCAGAAGCAATCTATAATGGAGATGCCGAAATGGATACATTGGGGGTGGAAACGCCGGATGATAATACTCTGATCTTTCATTTATCCACACCCTGTGTGTATTTTCTTGATCTGTTGAGACTCCCGGTTTATACGCCGTCCTGTCATACCTATGCAACTGCGGTAGGAGACGGATGGGATACAAACCCGGAAACAAGCGTATCAAACGGGCCGTTTTGCTTGAAAGAATATGTGTCGGGACAATATTTTGTCTTGGAGCGCAATCCATATTATTGGAATCAGGACGCAATCAATCTGGATGAAATAACCTATAAGTTCTTTGACAGTCAGCAGGCGATGCAGGCGGCTTATGAGACCGGGGAAATAGATGTTGCGCCGGGATTATTGTCTACGGTTATGACGGAGTATGAAGGACAAGATGATCTGCTTTTAACGGATGCGATTGCAACCAGATACATTTATATGAATCTGTCAGTGGAACCGCTGCAGGATGTCAGAGTGAGAAAAGCCCTGAATCTGGGTCTGGATCGGGAAACTCTCTGTAAGATGATCGGAGAAGATACCATACCGACTTATCATTTGGTAGCCAGTGCGATGATGAATAAAGCGACGGGAGAGTCTTTTACAGAAGAGGCAGAGCAGCCGTTTGAGGAGAATATAAAAGAAGCACAGGAACTGTTAAAAGAAGCGGGATATCCAAACGGCGAGGGATTCCCGGAACTGACGTATAATTATCCGGCACTGGAAATGGATGCAGATACAGCGCAGGCACTGCAACAGCAATGGAAAGAAAATCTGGGGATTACGATCCGGTTGAATGCCCAGGAACTGCAGGTGAATTATTCAGAAAGAAGAGCAGGGGATTTCGAACTGTGCCGGATGAACTGGACCGCAGATTTTTCAGACCCGTATACCTATTTATCCATGTTGCTGTCCAACAGTACCTATAATTGCAGTGGGATTCAGGATGAATATTATGACGGACTGATCACACAGTCTGATACGGAAACGGATGTGGCGGCGCGAAGTGAGTTGCTTCATCAGGCAGAGCAGTATGCAGTTGGAGAGCAATATTATATCATTCCTTTATATAATATGAAGAATGTGAATCTGGTGAATCCGGAAATTGAGGGAATCCGACAGAACCCGGCAACCGGAGCTCTGGAGTATCGACAGGCAGGCTGGGGAAAACAGTAGGAGACAGAATGCCGGGACTTGAAAAGGTTATGCGAGAGGAATGGAATATGAAAAAAGGAATCTTGTTAGTTAGCTTTGGGAGCGGAAATAAAGAAGCAGTAGAAGAAACTTTGGGAAAACTGAAAAAAGAAGCCGAAGAACGGTTTCCGACCTATGCGATATATCAGGCATTTACCAGCGGGCAGATTCGTGAAAAATGGCGGGAAATCTATCAGATTTCAGTGGATTCGCCGGAACAGGCTTTTTGTAACATGCAACAGGAAGGAATCGAGCAGGTTGTGGTACAGCCTGTTTATGTGGTGCAGGGACAGGAGTTTGAAAAAGTCAGAGGACAGGTGGAAATGTGGAGAAAACAATTTCGACTCTTGAAATTTGGAAAGCCACTTCTGTCACAGGAAGAAGATTACAAACGCTGTGTCCATGTGATCGGCAACAGATGGCCGGTAGAATCGGGGAAAAGCAGAGTGATTGTTGGTTACGGGACGAAAGAATCTTCACAGTCAGCATATGGAATGTTGGAATATACATTTCGGATGTTGGGATATTCAGATGTGGCGGTAGGGACTTTGAGCGGGTATCCTGCAATTCAGGAAGTCCTTTGGAATTTAAAGCAGCAAAAGACAGAAACGATAGAGATGATTCCATTTTTACTGATACGTGGAGAAAAAGCAGAGCGGGAAATCTTGCATTCCGAAACAGGATGGACAGCTCGACTGCAAGAGGAAGGATATCAGGTAGAAAGGGTCAGAAGTGGTCTGCTGGAACTGGAAGAAATCCGGCGGATCCTGCTGGATCATATAGAAGAGGCGATAGAAGAATGAAGGAAGAAAGAGTCATTCGGATTGGGACGAGAGAAAGTCGTCTGGCAATGTGGCAGGCGGAATATGTGGCGCGGCAAATCCGAACATCACATCCGGAAATCAAAGTGGAACTGGTTCCGATGACAACAACCGGGGATAAGATTCTACACCGGGCGCTGGATCAGGTGGGCGGGAAAGGCCTGTTTGTCAAAGAGCTGGATCTGGCACTTCGAGAAAAGCGTACGGATTTATCGGTACACAGTCTGAAAGATGTACCGATGGAAATACCGGAAGACCTTCCGCTTCTTGCATTTACCGGAAGAGAGGATCCGAGGGATGCAGTGATTTTTCGAGACAGGAATTTAAAGGAAGAGACAGGCAGCAAACTTCGAATCGGAACTTCCAGTTCCAGAAGGAGAATCCAATTGCAGGAATTATATCCGAATGCAGATTTTCCACTGATCCGTGGAAATGTGCAGACCCGGCTGCAAAAGGTGGAGTCGGGGGAATATGACGGAACGGTGCTGGCGATGGCAGGACTGAAAAGACTGGGCCTGGAAGACAGAGCCGACCGGATTCTGGAGCCGGATGAGATGCTCCCGGCAGCAGGGCAGGGGATCCTTGCGATTCAGGGACGGGCCGGTGAAGACTACAGCTTTTTAGAAGAGATTGACGATGAGGACAGCAGGGCAGAAGCACTGGCAGAACGTGCATTTATCAAGGTGTTACAGGGAGGATGCAGTGCTCCGTCGGCAGCATATGCAAAAATGGATGCAAAGACACAGGCCCTTTGGCTTAGAGGAATGTATTGTCCGCAAGAAGGAATGTCTTATATGAAAGGGGAAAGGAAAGGAACACCGGATCAGGCAGAAGCGATAGGAAAAGCGTTGGCAGAGTCCTTGAAAGAGAGGTATACAGAGGGTGATTAGATATCTTGGAAAAAGAGTGGGGACAGGAGCAGTGTCTTTGCTGTGTCTGATCACGCTTACATTTTTTCTGGTACATTCTATGCCGGGGACACCTTTTGATGCAGGAAATGTTTCGGAACAGATTCTGCAGGTACTGGAACATAAATACGGGCTGGATCAGCCGGTGTCTGTACAGTATTTCCGATACATGGGGATGATTTTCCGCGGAGATTTTGGAATCTCCATGAAAAAACAGGGGTTTGCAGTCAATCAACTGATTATGCGGTGTATTCCGGTAACCGCCAGACTTGGAATTTCTGCGTTCCTTTTAGCCTGTATCCTTGGAGCTGTCCTCGGGGGAATCGGATATAGAAGAAAAGGAAGTTGGATCGCGGCGGTTTGCAGAGGAATCAGAAGTACAGCGATCGCGATTCCGAACTATGTCTATGGTCTGGGCTTTATGCTGATTTTCGGAGTATGGCTGAAATGGTTTCCGATTGCCGGAATCGCAACAGGAAAGAATTATGTACTTCCGGTGCTTTCCCTGGCACTGTATCCGGCAGGAACGATAGCGACCATGGTGGAAGCCGCACTCAGCGAAGAAGAACAGAAAGAGTATGTGGTGTTGCTGCGGGCGAAAGGGCTTACGTCAGCAGAGATCCTTCGACATCATTTTGTGAAGCCGGTGTTCTTGCAGGTTTTACCCTATCTGGGACAACTGCTGGCATATCTGCTGACAGGATGTTTTGTGATTGAAAATATTTTTACCATTCCGGGACTGGGAAGAGAATTCGTTACAGCGATTACAAATCGGGATTATACCGTGATTATGGGATTGACGATTTTCATGGGAATTGTGGTGACAGGAGTACAACTGGTAGTAGATATACTGCAGAAGATGCTGGACCCGCGCATCAGAAATGAGGGGACATACTGATGAAGAAAAGAAAGATTTCGACAGAAAAAATTCTGCTGTTCCTTCTGGTGCTTCTGGCAATTCTGGCAATTCTGGGGCCGGTGTTATCTCCTTATACATACGATGGACAGGACGTGACAGCCAGAAATCTGGGAATGTCCTGGATTCACTGGTTTGGAACCGACAAATTCGGAAGAGACTTATTTACAAGAGTGTGCTGTGGAATACGACTCAGTCTGCTGATTGGTGCGATTTCGGCAATGATTTGTGGCGGGATCGGAACTCTGATCGGAGGAGCGGCCGGTTATATCGGTGGAAAGACGGATCTGGTGTTGTCAGAACTGATGAACATTTTAAGTGCAGTTCCGTCGCTTCTTTATATCATCCTGATTCAGTTAGCATTTCATCCGGGAATGGGGAGTGTGATTTTGGGATTTTGTGTAGCCGGCTGGGTGGATCTGGCAAGGCTCTTTCGGGCAGAGACGATGCGACAGAAAGAGATGGAATATTGTATGGCGGCAAAAATGATGGGTGTTTCCTCTTTCCGGATAATTGGAAAATATATTTTGCCAAATGCCAGACAGTTATTGAAAGTGCAGATGCTTTTGCTGGTTCCCAAAGCGATATTTACGGAAGCTTTTCTGAGCTTTCTCGGAATTGGAATTGCGGCACCACAGGCGAGCCTTGGAACCCTGATCCAGGATGCAAAGGCACAGATTATGTTATATCCGCTGCAGATGGTATATCCGGTTGTGATTCTGATTTTGCTGTTTCTTTCCTTACAGGGGATTATTACAAAAGAGCAGAGGCTATAAGAAAATGATGGAGATACTTTTAGAGGTACAGCATCTTACAATTGCATATCCGCAGAATCGGGAAGTGGTCCGTGAGCTGAATCTTTGCCTGAAAAAGGGAGAAAGATTGGGAATCGTGGGAGAATCCGGAGCTGGAAAAACAACGCTGGCCATGGCGCTTGCGGGCATAAATAATCAAGAACAGACAAGATCGGGAACCGTAACATTTTACGGAAAGCAGCGTGGAATCATCCTGCAAAATGCGATGACATGTCTGGATCCTTTGATGAAGATTAAAGATCAGCTAAAAGAGGTGCTGTGCAAAAGTCGGAAGTGTTCGAAAAAAGAGGCATACAAGCAGGCGGAAGATTTATTGGAAGAAGTGGGGATTTTTCCGGCAAAACAATACATGGAGAGTTATCCGTTTATGTGCTCGGGAGGAATGCAGCAGAGGATCAATCTTGCTATGGCACTTGCGGCGGATCCGGATCTGCTGATTGCAGATGAACCCACATCGGCACTGGATCTTTCGGTACAGAGCCAGATTTTGAAATTGCTGAAAAGAGTATGCCGGGATCGGGAACTGGCACTGATTCTGGTAAGCCATGACCGGAAAGCGGTTTCCGCATTGTGTCAGAGAGTCTGTGAGTTGAAAGCGGGGAAACTGACGGAAAGAACCGGGGCAGAGAAACCGGGAAGGCTCGGGAATACTCTGAACGAATCTCACGGCGAAGGGGAGGTCCTGATTCTGAAAAATCTGCAAAAAAGTTATGGCAGGCAAAACGTATTGCAGGATATAAACCTGACGATAAATACCGGGGAAATATATGGTCTGGCAGGGGAAAGCGGCTGTGGGAAAACGACACTTGCAAAGGTGATCACAGCGCTTACAAAGGCAGATGCAGGGGAAGTTCGGGCAGAATGTGTGCAACTGATCTTCCAAAACGTATATCGGGCGTTGAATCCGGTGATGACAGCAGAAGAAAATCTAAGAGAGGCTTTGCGGGCAAAATATGGTCGAAGGAAAGCCAAAAGTCCATGGGCGGATCAAAAGATCAGGGAAGCACTCGAAATGGTGGAAATGAAGGCAGATCGTGGGATGGATCGACCGGCGCAATTCTCAGGGGGACAGCTTCAACGGCTGACTCTGGCAAGAGCACTTCTGCTGGAACCGAAATTGCTGATTTGTGATGAGGTATTCTCTGGGCTGGACGAAACCACCAAAGAAAAAATGAAAGCACTTTTAAAGAATATCCGGAGAGATCAGCATCTGTCCATCCTGTTTATCGGGCACGATCTGGAGACGCTGGAAGAGTTGAGCGACCGAATGGGAGTCATGTATGGCGGATATCTGGTAGAAGAGGGAAATGCCGGAGCGTTGAAAAACGATCCGTGGCATCCATATACGAAGAAATTGTTTCGACTGGCAAGAGGCGAACAAGTCGGCGCAGATTCCATGACACCGGAAAAAGAAGGGAAATCTGACAGAGTGGGTTGTCCTTATGCGGGCAGATGCCCGTATACAACAAAGCGTTGCGAAGAGGAATGTCCGGGCAGTTATCGACAGAAAGATCTGTATGGTGAGCGAACCATCCGATGCTTTCTGTATGAAACAGAGAACTGCGAAAGAGAAAGTTCCGATATTTGGATGCACAGCAGGGTATAAGAAGAACTATATTGTTTTATGTGGAATTGGAACCGGATGTTCCCGGTGTTTTGGAAAAAACAGGAAGAAATCAGGAATAAGATAAAGGAAGCGGGAATATGATTCATATTTATTGCGGAGATGGAAAGGGAAAATCGACGGCAGCAGCAGGACTGGCACTTCGATGTGCCGGTTATGGCAGGAAAGTGCTGTTTGTCCGATTTTTTAAAAACGACAGTTCCGGAGAATTAAAAGGATTAAGAATGATACCGGAGATTGAACTTTTGTCGCCCCGGAAAAGTTTTGGATTTTACTGGAATCTTTCGGAACAGGAAAAGGCAGAACTAAAGAAGGTGTGCAGAGAATGCCTGGAAGAAGTGGGGCGAAGAGTAAACGAAGGAAAATGCAAGGTACCTGAAAACAGAGAAAATGGTCGGATAGTTGGGAATGAAGCGAAAGAAGAGGAAGGAAACGGTGGTGGCTATCAGATGCTAGTGTTGGATGAGATTATGGCAGTGATGAAATATGAGATTATTTCAGTAGATGAAATGCTGGAATTCCTGAAAAATATTTCGGAAGAAGTGGAAGTGGTATTGACGGGACGAAATCCGGCCCCGAGGCTGGTGGAAGCTGCGGACTATGTTTCGGAAATCCGCAAGATCAAACATCCTTATGATAAAGGTGTCACAGCGCGAAAAGGAATTGAATTTTAGATTGAATTTTCTTATAAAAGAGAGTATGATAACTCTATCGAGGACGATGTGGTCAAGGACACATCGTCCTTTTCTGCGTAGTGGAGCTGATAAAGCCATAATCAAGAGAGAATCAGGAAAAACATAACCTGAGCCAGACGTTGAACCAGACGTATCTAATGGTGCAAATCAGAAGAAAATATCCTCAAAGATGTTCCGTGAAAAAATAATCCGTATGAACTCTTGATAGCAAGAATTATGAAAAAGAAACGGAAAAGAACGAGAAGGAGGTTGGAGATGAAAGTATATATGATTCGCCACTTTACGACCAGAGGAAATCAGGAGAAACGCTATATAGGAGCGACAAATGAGCATGTACTTCCGGAAGAATGGGAGAAACAGAAAGAAAGATATCCGAAAGTGGAAGCGGTGGTCGTTTCCCCGTTGATCCGTTGCGTGGAAACGGCAAAAATTTTATATGCGGGAGTGCCGGTCTATCTGTCGGGGAAAATGCAGGAACGTGATTTCGGTTTGTTTGAGAACCGGAATGCGGAAGAACTTCAGAAATTTCCGTGGTATCAGAAGTGGCAGGATTCTTTTGGCAGACTTCCGTTTCCGGCGGGAGAACCCAAGGAAAGTTTTCAGAAGAGATGTCTGAGGGGGTTTAAAGAATCCGTGGATCTCCTGGTTGAACGGGATGTGATGTCAGCGGCATTTATCGTGCACAGCGGAACGATTACCTCGATTCTGGAAGGATTTCATATAGAAAATGAGCTCTCAGCCATAGAAAACGGAGACGGCATCGTACTGGAGATTGATTCGGAACGGTGGAAAAACGGGAAACGAGAGGTGACGCTGAAAGAGACAAGCATGTTCATGCGGGAAACTGCCGTAAGTCTGTAAAAATTCCGATCAAATTTTAAAGAAACGCACTGTATTTTGCGGAAAAGATATGGTATGATGGGAGAAAGCTAATCTCAGAAGTACCATATCTTTTGTGTTTTCTATATTCTAAATCAGCGATTCTTATGGAGCGGTTTTAATTTATTTGTTCTTCAACAGAATTATTCTAAATGAACAGTTCCAAGTGAGCAATTCTAAGTTTCAGGATCAAGACATTTTCACAGAATTCTTAAATAAATTATGAGGAGGGTTTATGACCAGACGGTCAAGGGAGGAGAGTAAAAGCAGGCTGTATCATATTATGGTTTGCGGCAACAATCGGGAGGCGGTATTTTATGCGGAGAAAGAAAAACTGCGTTTCCTGAATGAAATGAAAAAACTGGCAGAAAAATTTCCGGTGGCGGTTTATGCGTACTGTGTAATGAACGATCATGTACATTTGCTGCTGCGCTCGGAAAAGAAAATGCTGGAAAAGTATATGCACAGTTTGAATACCAGATATTCCTGCGAATATAATTGCCGGCATGAAAGGCAGGGGCATGTATTTTCCGGCAGGTATGAAAGCCAGTGCATTGAAAAGGAGCAGGAGTTCTGGAACTGCATCAAGTACATACACAACCATCCGAAAGAAACTGGGGTTGTAAAAGAAATTCAAAAGTATCCATATAGCAGCATTCGGGAATATCTCGGAATGCGATCGAGTTCAAATCTGCTGTATTCTGCAGCAAAAAAGAAAATGAAATCCCAATTCAAAACCAGATATAATTTTCAGGCGTTTCATGAAGAAACGGATCTGAATTTGTTTTTAGATGTGAAAGAAGAAAAAGAGAGAAAACAGATCCAGGCAACGCAAAAGCTTCTGGATGATTTTCTGAAGAAAAATCAGCTCAGACAGGGTGAATTCTGCATGAGTGCAAGGTCACGAAGCATTTTTGCGGAAGAAGTTCACATGAGACTGGATTTATCCTATCGAAGGATCCGGGAAATCGTATCGGAAATTTGTGAAGAAATCTTGAATAAGGTGGACATCAAAACAGCAATGTGATAAAATACAGGTCATGTGAAAAAAATAACAATCGCAAACATATGAGAGAGAAGGAGTTTATCATGGCAAAAATTTTAATCAGTCCATCCAAGTACATTCAGGGCGCCGGCGAGATGAAGAAGCTGGGAACTTATGCAGATTCTTACGGAAAGAAAGCACTGGTTCTGATCAGCAAAGGCGGACATAAGAGAATCGGAGCAGAGATCGAAGAGAGCTTTGCAGGAGTGGAATGTTCTATCGAATTCGATTTCTTCAACGGAGAATGCAGCAAGAACGAGATCAACCGTCTGGTGGAACTGATGAAAGAAAAAGGCTGCGATCTGGTGATCGGTATCGGCGGAGGAAAGATTTTTGATACAGCCAAAGCAGTTGCTTATTATGCAAAGACACCGGTTATGATCTGCCCGACCATCGCATCTACAGATGCACCGTGCAGTGCGCTGTCCGTTATTTATACAGATGAAGGTGTATTTGAGGAGTACCTGTTCCTTCCGGCCAACCCGAACGTAGTCCTGATGGATACCGATATCATTACAAAATCTCCGGTTCGTCTGACCGTAGCTGGTATGGGTGATGCCATGGCAACTTATTTTGAGGCAAGAGCATGCAAGAGAAGCGGCGCAACTTCCTGTGCAGGCGGAAAGACCACAGAGGCAGCGATGGCACTGGCAAAACTGTGCTTCGATACTCTGATGGAAGAAGGCATAAAGGCAAAGATCGCTCTGGAAGCAGGTGCATGTACAGAAGCAGTGGAAAAAGTTATTGAGGCCAATACTCTACTCTCCGGAATCGGATTTGAAAGTGCAGGTCTGGCAGGCGCACATGCGATCCACAACGGAATGACTGTTCTGGAAGAGTGCCATGGAATGTATCACGGAGAAAAGGTCGCATTCGGAACCATCGCACAGCTTGTTCTGGAAAATGTATCCCAGGAAGATCTGGCAGAAGTTATCGAGTTCTGTATCGAAGTAGGACTTCCAGTAACCTGGAAAGAACTGGGTGTGGAAGAAATGACAGAGGAAAAACTGATGGCAGTTGCAACCGCAGCCTGCGCAGAAAATGATACCCTCCATAACATGCCGTTCGAAGTAACTCCGGAGACCGTGGCAGCCGCATTGAACGCAGCAGATGCTTACGGAAGATATTTTCTGGGAGAGTAAGTAAAGCAGCAGCGGCAAAGAGCGGGGAAATTAGAAGATAGGGCATAAGATAAAAGGAAAAAGCTACTGGCAATAGCAAAAAGGCAGTCTGGTGAAACAAAATCGATGAGATTTTATTTTATCGGGCTGCCTTTTGCTTCTGTTTTGCCGCCGGGCGCACGAAAAAGGCTTAGAGAAGCTTTATTGGTATAGTGCCATTCGAAGATTTGAACTTTGCGGGATTTTCAGACTTTCTGGTGATTGTATTCGCGGCGGTCGGATGTTATAATGCAACTGTTAAGAGCGAAGTTTGAAAAAACGCAAAGAAAACTGTGGAACGAAGTGTGAAATGACACGATAAGGGGATAAATATGACGGAAGAAAGAAGAAAACATCCGGTGAATACAGAAAAGAGCAGAAAAAGAAAGCAAGTGCATCCGACGGATCATGAAAAGCGTGAAGGCAGAAAAAGCAGTCGACCTGCGAGCAGCGGAAAAGGCGAACGCAGAAAACCAACCCGTCCGACGGACGCGGACAAAAATGGAGCAGGAAAGAAACGTCCGACTCCCCACACCTCTCTGGCGGATGGATATGGAAAAGAACCGATCCGTCAGACAAAGCGGCAAAAGAAAAAGAAGAAAAAAAATCTGGTGTCCAATTTGATTCTGGTGATCGCAATTGCAGTCTTTCTGATATCCGGTTTCCAGTTGGTGAGAATGTTGGTTCCGTATTTTACCGGCGGCGCAGAATATAATGAAGTGAAAAAAATGGCGGAATGGTCCAACGATTCGGACAAAGCCAAACAAAAGGCAGCAAAGTTCCAGGTGGATTTTGACAAGTTAAAAGAAATCAATCCGGATACGGTGGCATGGATCCGGTTTGATGAACCGGCAGTAATCAGCTATCCGGTGGTACAGACAGGAGATAATGACACCTATCTAAAAAAAACGTTCCAGGCAAACGACAACAAACTGGGTGCCATTTTCATGGATTATCAGAATTCATCGGATTTCAGTGACCGAAATACCATGATTTACGGACATAATCTGAAAGTCGGAGGCGAGATGTTTTCCCAGTTGAAAGATTACAGTGAGGAAAGCTTCTATAAAGATCACCCTTACTTCTATATTTATACACCGGATGGGAAAACGAAGACGTACCAGATTTTTGCGGCGGGCGTAGTGAAAGATACGGCAGATAATTTCCGTCTCTCCTATACATCGGATGAGGATTATGAGTCCTATCTCCAGCTTGCGAAGAGTATTTCTTCCTATAATACCGGGGTAGAGGTAAATAAAGACTCTAAGATCGTGACGCTGTCCACCTGCACCAACGTAAGAGAAGACGAGAGATTTCTGGTATACGGAGTGCTGACCAAAGAAGAAACAGCGGATGGCGATTCAGAAGATACGACGGCTGAGTAAGCGTGAATTGCGATTGCCAGAAAATGGGAAAGCTGTTGATGGGGTAGAAGGTACAGGGGCTTGACTGAAGTGGTCAAAATAAAATCAGAACAGTGCTATATGAAAGACAAAAGATGAACTTTTGTGTAATGCAGAAGATATAAAGACGTGAAGCCGGGGAAAGGTGTAGCGCGGAAATAAAACGGAAAGCAGGAGTGCATAGAAGATGGCAGACAGATTTGAAGTGGGCGATGAGATTAAAATGAAGAAGCCTCATCCATGCGGAAGTCATGAATGGGAGATTTTGCGAGTCGGTGCAGATTTCAGGCTGAAATGTCTGGGATGCGGCCATCAGGTGATGGTGCCACGGAGACTGGTAGAAAAAAATACCCGGGAAATTCGAAAAAAGGGTTGAAACACCCGGATATGTGTGATAAGATAAGTACTCGTGATGTACTGCCCGGCAACGGGTATCATTCAAATTCCTTGTTTCCGAACCATATCGGAAGCCAGAGACCATAAGGAGGTGCAAGACATGAACAAGTATGAATTGGCAGTAGTTGTTAGCGCTAAGATCGAAGACGACGCCAGAGCCGCAGTAGTAGAAAAGGTTAAAGACCTGATTACTCGTTTCGGTGGAAATGTAACTGACGTTGATGAATGGGGTAAGAAGAGACTTGCTTACGAAATTCAGAAAATGAAAGAGGGCTACTACTATTTCGTTCACTTCGATGCTGAGGCAACTGTTCCTGCAGAGATCGAGCAGCGTATGCGGATCATGGACAATGTTCTCAGATATTTATGCGTAAAACAGGAAGCATAAGAAAAGAGAGGTATATATGAATAAGGTAGTTTTGATGGGTAGACTGACAAGGGACCCGGAAGTTAGATATTCTCAGGGAGAGAATCCACTGGCAATCGCCAGATTTACACTGGCTGTAGACCGCAGATTCAGAAGAGACGGCGAGCAGAGCGCAGATTTCATTAACTGTGTGGTATTCGGACGTTCCGCAGAATTTGCAGAGAAGTATTTCCGTCAGGGAATGCGCGTAAGTGTCAGTGGAAGAATCCAGACCGGAAGCTATACGAATCGTGATGGCGTGAAAGTCTATACAACAGAAGTTGTAGTAGAAGAGCAGGAATTCGCAGAAAGCAAGGCTTCCAGCGAAGCAAATGCAGGTTATCATGCACCGGCTTCTAACCCGACACCAGGACCGGCTCCGAGTGCGGACGCAGGTGATGGATTTATGAATATCCCGGATGGAATTGATGAAGAGCTACCGTTTAATTAGTTCCTTTACCATTATATAAGGAGGATATGCAAGATGGCTTACGAAAAAGGTAAATCAGAAGGCGGTTTCAGAAGAAGAGGCCCGGTTCGCAGAAGAAAAAAAGTCTGCGTATTCTGTGGAAAAGAAAATAATGAAATCGATTATAAAGATGTAGCAAAGCTTAGAAAATATGTTTCTGAGAGAGGTAAGATTCTTCCGAGAAGAATTACCGGAAACTGCGCAAAACATCAGAGAGCTCTTACCGTAGCAATCAAGAGAGCACGTCACATCGCTCTTATGCCGTATACAGCTGAGTAATCAGAGCGGTAGAAGCGCTTAGAAAGCAATAGCGGCCGTCACTGTAAGAATACAGTGGCGGCTTTTTGCATGGCTTGACTTTTGCAAGGGCAGAACGTAAGATAGAATGAGTACAGAATATCAAAAAGGACAAAAATCAAGAGCAACGGAGCATAGGACCGACAGTAATAAAAACAGTGAAAGAACAGTGAGTCTTACAAGAGGAAGAAAGAGGAAGTAATGAGAAGATTTGAATTGATCGCACCCTGCCATTTTGGAATGGAGGCAGTTTTAAAACGGGAAATCCTGGATCTTGGATATGAAATATCGCAGGTAGAAGATGGAAGGGTTACATTTATCGGAGATGAAGAGGCCATCTGTCAGGCAAATATATTTTTGAGAACTGCGGAAAGAATTCTGGTTAAGGTGGGCAGTTTCAAGGCGGTGACCTTTGAGGAATTGTTCGATAAGACCAAAGCACTTCCATGGGAAGAGTATATTCCGGAAAATGGAAAATTCTGGGTGAAAAAGGCTTCTTCTGTAAAAAGTAAACTGTTCAGTACGTCTGATATCCAGTCTATTATGAAAAAAGCCATGGTGGAACGGATGAAGAGTAAATACCATAAAAGCTGGTTTGAAGAGGATGGAGCAGAATATCCGGTGCGCGTTTTTCTGATGAAGGATCAGGTGACGATCGGTTTGGATACCTCGGGAGAATCCCTTCACAAAAGAGGATACCGTAAACTGTCCGGTAAAGCGCCGATTACGGAGACATTGGCATCTGCGTTGATCATGCTGACACCCTGGAGGGCAGACCGGATCCTGGTCGATCCGTTTTGCGGAAGCGGAACATTTCCGATCGAGGCAGCGATGATGGCGGCTTCGATTGCACCGGGAATGAATCGTTCTTTTACGGCGGAGGCCTGGACGAATCTGGTGGCGAAAAAGCAGTGGTATGACGCGATGGATGAGGCAAATGATCTGGTAAAACGTGATGTGGAAGTGGATATCCAGGGCTATGACATCGATGGAGATGTGATTAAGGTGGCCAGAGAAAATGCACAGGTGGCAGGTGTGGATCATATGATTCATTTTCAGCAGCGCGCGGTGAAAGATTTGAGCCATCCGAAAAAATATGGTTTTGTGATCACCAATCCTCCTTATGGAGAGCGATTAAATGAAAAAGAAACTCTGCCGGCATTGTATCGGGAATTTGGAGAAAGTTTCAAAAAGCTGGATTCCTGGTCCGCATATATGATCACGTCTTATGAGGATGCAGAGCGGTATTTTGGACGCAAAGCAGATAAAAACCGTAAGATTTACAATGGAATGATTAAGACCTATTATTATCAGTTTCTGGGACCGAAACCGCCCAGAAAGCATCGGGAGGAACGATAGATCATGGGGAAAAGAATTGTATTTGCTACAGGAAATGCACATAAAATGATAGAGATCCGACAGATTTTAGAAGATCTGGGGATGCCGGTGATTTCGATGAAAGAAGTGGGCGTAGATCCGGAAATTATAGAAGACGGAACAACCTTCGAGGAAAATGCACTGATCAAGGCGCGTGAGGTTGCAAAGCTTCTTCCGAATGATATTGTGCTGGCGGATGATTCCGGTCTGGAAGTGGATGCCCTGAATAAAGAACCGGGGATTTATTCAGCCAGATATGCGGGAGAAAACACCTCTTACGAGATAAAAAACCAGTTGATCCTGGATCGGGTGAAAGATGTTCCAGAGGAAAAGAGAACCGCAAGATTTGCCTGCGCGGTGGCAGCAGTGTTCCCGGATGGTACGGAAAAGGTTGTGCGCGAAAATATGGAAGGCCGGATTGCGTATGAGAGTGCCGGTGCCAATGGATTTGGCTATGATCCGATTTTTTATCTGCCGGAATATGGCTGTACTTCAGCAGAATTGTCCCCGGAGGATAAAAATGCCATTAGCCACAGAGGAAAAGCACTTCGTGCGATGCGTGTTGTGATAGAAGCGAAAGAATAGAATAGATAAGGCGATAATTCGGAAATCCGGAAGGAAAGTACAGAGTAACCAGAGAAGAAAAATTATAGGAAATGAAAGAAATGAGAACGTTAATAATAAGTGATACTCACGGAAGACATGAAGGAGTCGATGAGATCCTGGAGCGTGAGGGAGAGTTTGATATGCTGATCCATCTGGGGGATGTGGAAGGCGGAGAAATCTATCTGGATGTGATGTTTGAATGTCCAAAATATATTGTGCGCGGAAATAATGATTTTTTTGCACCCCATCCGTATGAAGAAGAGTTTGATCTGGGACCGCATCATATCATGATTACCCACGGACACCATTATCATGTGTCAACCGGACCGGAAATTTTAAAAGAAGAAGCATTGTCGATCGGGGCGGATGTGGTGATGTTCGGGCATACACACCGGCCGTATTTTGAACAGGATGAGGATATTACGGTGTTGAATCCGGGAAGTGTGTCCTATCCGAGACAGGAAGGCAGACGGGGAAGCTATATGATTATGGAAATGGATGAAGAAGGGGATTTGAAATTCGAGCAGAAATTTTTGTAGGAAAACTATGGTTCTTTGTGCAAAATCACGGTGAAAAACGAGGAAAAGCATGGCGAGAGGTGCTGAAAAGGCCTTCAAAAAAATATTTTGAAAAAAATGAAAATTTTTGTTGACATTATGGATTCTCTGTAATATAATAATTCTTGCGTCGCGGGGTACTAAAGAAATCGCACAAACGACATGCGACTGACGGGGTGTGGCTCAGCTTGGCTAGAGCGCCTGGTTTGGGACCAGGAGGTCGCAGGTTCGAATCCTGTCACCCCGATTTGTGCGGGTGTAGTTCAATGGTAGAACACCAGCCTTCCAAGCTGGATACGTGGGTTCGATTCCCATCACCCGCTTTCCTGTAACAATATAAGTTATAAGGATTCAATAGCGAGAGAAAAAGTCTTTCTGAGTCTGTAGCTCAGCTGGATAGAGCAACGGCCTTCTAAGCCGTAGGTCGAGGGTTCGAATCCCCCCAGGCTCGTCATGGTGGGTATGGTGCAGTTGGTTAGCGCGCCAGATTGTGGTTCTGGATGTCGTGGGTTCGAGTCCCACTACCCACCCTTTTAAGTCTGATTGATGGGCTATCGCCAAGCGGTAAGGCACAGGACTTTGACTCCTGCATTCGCTGGTTCGAATCCAGCTAGCCCAGTTTTGGGTAGCTGAAAAGTGAACCATTCAAAATTAAATATGGGCGTGTAGCTCAGGTGGTAGAGCACTTGACTTTTAATCAAGTTGTCCGGGGTTCGAATCCCCGCACGCTCAGGACTAGTAAAATGGCGGAAAACCTTGTAAACAATGGGTTTTCCGTTATTTTTATGTATTCCTGTTAGCACCACTTAACACCACAGAAACGCACAGGAAAACGTGGTAAATGCGTGGTGAAAATGGTGTTGCGTGGTAAAAGCGTGGTACAAAATCATGCCTTTTTTAGGTAGGTATCCAGCCGATCCAAAGCGGTAGAAATAAGCGAAAACAGGGAGATAGTTCGAAAACAAAACTGGCTTGCTTAAATTTTGATAAACTGGCTGTTTGAATCGAACCAATATTGCGGTAAAGTAAGTGCAGTCGTAAATAGGGCAAACAAATGAGGAAAGAGGTAATACTATGAATTCTAATTTAAAGAAAATTGTGATGACAGCACTTTTTGCCGCATTGGCTTGTGTAGCAACCATGTCAATCCGTATTCCTACACCGGGAACCAGCGGATATATCCATCCGGGAGATGCAGTTGTAATCTTGTCCGGCGTGATTCTGGGACCGGTATATGGTCTGCTGGCAGGAGGAATCGGTTCTGCGATGGCGGATCTGTTGGGAGGATATTTTGTCTATGTACCGATTACATTTGCAATCAAGGGACTGATCGCTCTGGTATCTGCTCTGATCTATCAGAGTGTTGGAAAGAATTCCAAGTCACGTTATGTAGCCGTAATTTTAGGTGGCGTGATTGATATTATCTTTGTAGCAGGTGGATATTTTGTATGCGAATCCTTCCTGTATGGAGCATCAGCAGCGGCAGCAAGTATTCCGGCAAATATTATCCAGGGAGTCGGCGGACTGGTTCTGGCAGCAGTATTGTATCCGGTATTGATGGCGGCTCCGGATATGAGACAGATGGCTTATGAAGTAAAGCAGAAATAAAAAAGGTTCTGCCGCGGTTGACACGTCAAGAGCGCATGGTGTATAGTATACAGGTACGACATTTGCGGTCATGGCGGAATGGCAGACGCGCTGGTCTTAGGAGCCAGTGGGCAACCGTGTGGGTTCAAGTCCCACTGACCGCAGAGAAAAAGTGATGAGATTTGGCACTATATATTGGTGACAAATCTCATTTTCTATTTATTGAAAAAATGTAAAAGCGCCGGATATAATGGGGATAGAAACAAGGAAAGAGATTGATTGGCCAATCATACCTCTGCAAACGATGGGTAAAATGAGGTGTGAAATCAATGAAAGAAAAAGTACAGGTATTTGGACGTTTTTTAAGCGGAATGGTAATGCCAAACATTGGCGCGTTTATCGCGTGGGGACTCATTACGGCACTGTTCATTGAAACCGGATGGTTCCCGAATGAAACATTTGCAAAACTGGTAACACCGATGTCGTCGATGTTGCTTCCACTTTTGATCGCATATACAGGCGGGGAAGTGGTAGCCGGAAAACGAGGCGGAGTGATCGGTGCGATTGCGACCATGGGTGTGATTGTCGGAAGCGATATTCCGATGTTTATCGGGGCAATGATCGTGGGACCGCTTTCAGCCTGGATTTTAAAGAAATTCGATCAGGCGATCGAGGGACATACACCGGCGGGATTTGAAATGCTGGTCAATAATTTTTCACTGGGAATTATCGGTGCAATTCTGGCACTTCTGGCGATGAAGGGAATTACACCGCTGGTAAACGGATTAAATGAAGCGATGAGAGCCGGCGTGGGATTCTTCGTGGATCACAGACTGCTGCCATTGACCAGCGTATTTATTGAACCGGCAAAGGTTCTGTTCCTGAATAATGCCATCAACCATGGAATTTTATCACCGATGGGAATTCAGCAGGTAGAGGAAGTCGGAAAATCTATTTTCTTCCTGCTGGAAGCGAATCCGGGACCGGGACTTGGCGTCCTTCTGGCATATTGTATTGCGGGAAAAGGAAGCGCAAAGAGTTCTGCACCTGGGGCAGTGATTATCCATTTCTTCGGTGGAATCCATGAAATTTATTTTCCATATATTTTAATGAATCCGTTGCTGATCTTATCGACGATCGCAGGAGGAGCAAGCGGAATTTTCCTGTTTAATTTGTTTGGAGTAGGTCTGACGGCACCGGCTTCACCAGGAAGTATTCTGGCGATTTTGATGATGGCGGAACGGCACAGTTATCTGGGATTGGTTGTGGGAGTCGTTGTATCTGCCGCAGTTTCTCTCCTGATCAGCCTTCCGATTCTGAAATTTATGGGAAAAGATACATCCCTCGAAGAAGCGCAGCAGAAAAAAGATGCCATGAAACAAGCGTCCAAAGGAATGGACAGTGGCGTTGCAAAAGCTGATGTGAAAGAAGATGGATTAGAAGAAACAGCCGGAAAATACGTTGAAGAAAATGGAAAAGCAGAAAAAATAAGAAAAATCGCGTTTGCCTGTGATGCAGGAATGGGTTCCTCTGCCATGGGAGCCACAGTCCTGAAAAAGAAGCTGGCTGCGGCGGGATTACAGGGAATAGAAGTCATTCATACACCGGTATCTTCCATACCGAAAGATGTTCAGATCGTTGTAACGCATCAGGAACTTGGCGAACGCGCTGCGCACAGTAATCCCAATGCAGAACTGGTGCTGATCACCAATTTCCTTGCAGCACCGGAATATGAGATTTTAGTGGAGGATTTGAAAAGACGGGCAGCTCAGTAGAAGCTGTGAAAATGCACAGCAATCCGCGGAATCCATATAAAAACAGAAAAGAAGATTCGGAAATATTTTGAAAAAACGCAAGAATGGATTGACATTTTTGAAAACTCTTCTTATACTGATAACAGTAAATAGAACAGGGGAGCTTGTGTAACAGGCTGAGAGGAAATTCAGAATTTCGACCCTTATACCTGATTTGGATAATGCCAACGTAGGAACGGATCATAACTGTATGAAGATTGCGGAAGATACCTTGGCGTATCTTCCGTTTTTTCGTTCGTTGTTTAGAGACAGTATACAATCCCGGTATGTGTCTGAAAACACTTCCGATGATTTTTTCTGGCAACGGGCAAAAGTCTTAAATCCTGTGGATTTGACCGATTGGGGATATTTACGGAATGAAAAAGGAATACGGATGAAGTTGAGAGTGAACAGGAGTTCATGAAGGGGTGCACCACCACGGGTGTATTACTTTGTGAACTCTTTTTTATTCATGACAATCGATGTTTGCGGAGTCCCAACCGAAGTGGAATGTAGATGACATGATAACTTGAGTAACAGAGATCCGGGAAAGGAGAAACACATGAGAATAACAGTCAATGGAAATGAGATTCAGATGGAAGAGGCAAAAAGCGTAGAAAGCTATCTGCTGGCAAGCGGATATCAGATGAAGCGGATCGCGGTGGAATTAAACGGGGATATTCTTCCGAAATATCAATATTCAGAGACCATGTTAAAAGATGGTGACAGCATGGAAGTTGTAACATTTGTAGGAGGAGGCTGATAAAATGGGCAGCAGATTGACAAAAGAAGAGATTCAGGCAGCGCTTAATGAACGCCATTCTCCGGAGGTTCAGGACATGCTTTCCAGAGGAAAAGTGGCCATTGCAGGTCTTGGCGGTCTGGGTTCGAATGTAGCATATGCGTTGACACGGATCGGAGTCGGACATTTGCACCTGGTGGATTTTGATCGGGTGGACATTACGAATTTGAACCGCCAGCAGTATTTTATGGAAGATATCGGAAAGTACAAAACGGATGCCTTGGAAGCGCTGTTGAGAAAAATCAATCCCTATCTGGATATTCAGACGGATTGCGTGAGAGTGACAGAGGAAAATGCAGCGGATTTGTTTCAGGATGCGGATATTGTCTGTGAAGCCTTCGATAATCCGGAGGCAAAGGCCATGCTGGTCAATGAGATTCTGGAAAAATTTCCGGAAAAGAAGCTGGTGTCAGCCACAGGAATGGCAGGATTTGGCAGCAGTAACACAATCGTAACCAGACGGATGACGAAGAACTTTTATCTGTGTGGCGACAGGGTGTCTGAGCCGTCTTACGGAAAAGGTCTGATGGCACCGCGCGTTGCGATCTGCGCGGCGCATGAGGCAAATATGATTACCCGTCTGCTTCTCGGAGAAGAAGAAATCTAGGAAAGGTCGCTCAAGGTGAAGTTCAGAAAGCACATGAAAAATGAGCAACAGAAAATGTAGAGACGGCGAAAGCACAACGAAGTCGGAGAAAGCTGTAACGAGAGCGGAAAACCACAGCGAAGACGCCGAAAGTGCAAAGAAGACAGCGAAAGCAAGAAAAATAACAGAATAAGACAAGAGAGGAAACGACGATGGGAAAAAAAGACGACAAACTGGTATTGGGAGGACATGAATTTACCTCCAGATTTATTTTGGGATCCGGAAAATTTTCACTGGATCTTGTGAAAGCGTGTATTGAAAAAGCAGATGCACAGATCATCACTCTGGCACTTCGCCGTGCCAATGAGGGCGGACTGGCAAATATTCTGGATTACATTCCGGAAAATGTAACCTTACTGCCAAACACATCCGGTGCAAGAAATGCGGAAGAGGCTGTACGGATTGCAAGGTTATCCAGAGAGCTGGGATGTGGAGATTTCGTAAAGATTGAAGTGGTTCATGATTCCAAATATTTACTGCCGGATAATTACGAAACTATTAAAGCGACGGAAATCCTGGCGAAAGAGGGATTTGTGGTCATGCCGTATATGTATCCGGATCTGAACGTGGCAAGGGATCTGGCAAATGCAGGAGCAGCCTGTATTATGCCGCTGGGTGCACCGATCGGTTCCAATAAAGGTCTGTGTACCAAAGATTTTATCCAGATTCTGGTGGATGAGATTGATCTGCCGATCGTAGTGGATGCGGGAATCGGACGTCCGTCTCAGGCCTGTGAAGCGATGGAAATGGGTGCGGCAGCCGTCATGGCAAACACGGCGATCGCGACAGCCGGAGATGTAGCTGTTATGGCAGAGGCCTTTAAGAAAGCCATCGAAGCAGGAAGAAGTGCTTACTTATCCGGACTTGGCAGAACCATGGAACGGGGCGCATCTGCATCCTCTCCACTGACAGGATTTCTTCAGGATTAGGAGGCACAGAACATGACAGATGTAACAAAAAGAGCAAAAGATGTCAGTGCCGATGCACATATCAATGAAAGTATTTTGAGTGAAGAGATTCTGGAAGATCAGAAGAAAAACCGGATTGATCACATGACCTATCTTCCGGGTATGGAAGAGATTCCGTCGGATGTGATGGATCAGGTCGTTTCTGAAATGAAAAAATTTGACTACGATCGTTACACGGCGGCAGATGTAAAACGAGCTCTGGCTCATGACGTGCGGACACCGGAAGATTTTCAGGCACTGCTGTCACCGGCTGCTCTGCCGTTCCTGGAAGAAATGGCACAGGCTGCACAAATGGAAACGCGAAAACATTTCGGAAACAGTGTCTATATGTTTACACCGATCTATATTGCAAATTATTGTGAGAATTACTGCATTTACTGTGGATTCAACTGCCATAATAAGATCAACAGAGCCCAGTTAAATGCGGAGGAAATCGAGAAGGAAATGCAGGCGATCGCAGAGACCGGGCTGCAGGAAATCCTGATCCTGACCGGAGAGAGCCGCAGCAAATCCACAGTGGAATATATCGGAGAAGCCTGCAAGATCGCACGGAAATATTTCAAAGTGATCGGGCTGGAGATCTATCCGGTGAATTCTGATGAATACACGTATTTACATCAGTGTGGCGCAGATTATGTGACGGTGTTCCAGGAAACCTACAATTCGGATAAATACGAGACCCTGCATCTGGCAGGTCATAAGCGGATCTTCCCTTATCGCGTCAGCGCTCAGGAGCGGGCGTTGATGGGCGGCATGCGCGGAGTCGGCTTCGGAGCACTGCTGGGATTGGATGATTTTCGGAAGGATGCCTTTGCAACGGGATATCATGCTTATTTATTGCAGAGAAAATATCCTCACGCAGAGATCGCATTTTCCTGTCCGAGACTGCGTCCGATCATCAACAACGACCGGATCAATCCCATGGATGTTCACGAGCCGCAGTTGTTGCAGGTAGTCTGTGCGTACCGGTTGTTCATGCCGTATGCGAGCATTACGGTATCTACCAGAGAGTGCGAAAGAGTGCGGGATCATCTGGTACAGATTGCTGCTACAAAGATTTCGGCGGGAGTCAGCACGGGAATCGGAAGCCATGTGGAAGATATTGAGGATAAGGGAGATGACCAGTTCGAGATTTCAGACGGACGTTCCGTGGATGAAGTGTACGAGGCGTTGCTGTCAAATCATCTGCAACCGGTCATGAGTGATTATATTTATGTGTAAAATGGAAAGCGTAGGTGAGAGTGTGCTGACAGGCACACCCACACAAAATGTAAAAGTTGTGCCAGACGGAGCGAGTGGTAAAAAAAGTGAAGAGTATGTAAAGTACACCGCATTTCACCCGGTGCTTGCCATTTCAAATCGAAGCCTGTGCGAGCGCCCGTTCTTAGAACAGATTGAACGCGTCTGCAAGCTTCGGCCGGACGCGCTGGTTCTGAGAGAGAAAGATCTGAGTCCGCAGGAATATAAAGAACTGGCAGAACAGGTGCTGGAAATTTGCGGGGAATATCAGGTTCCCTGCATTTTGCACAGTTTCTGGAAAGAGGCGCTGGAACTGGGATGCAACCAGATCCATCTGCCACTGCATTTGCTGAGGGGGCTGGATCCGGAAGCAAAAAAAAAGTTCCGGGTGATCGGAACCTCGATCCATGCGGTCGAAGAAGCGGTGGAGGCTCAGAGTCTGGGCGCCACCTATCTGACTGCCGGCCACATTTATACGACGGACTGTAAAAAAGGGCTGGCACCCCGTGGACTTGAGTTCTTGCGACAAGTCTGTGAAAGCGTGGAACTTCCGGTCTTTGCCATCGGCGGGATCAAATTTGACCCGGAGCAATGGCAGGAAATCAGGGAGGCAAAGGCAGTCGGAGGCTGTATTATGTCCGGGATGATGCAGGTATAAAAATAGCCATTATCATCCCACAATTTGTATTGGAGCAGAAATACAAGACGATCGTAAGTGATGGATATGAGGTAGACAGTATTGTAAAAAATATTTCGCTGATTGATCCGAATAAAAAGTTTGTCGAAGGAAAGACGTTGATCTTTTTTGATGAGTTACAGGAGTTCCCGGACATCGCGACTGCGTTGAAAGCGTTTCAGATGGACGGCAGATATGATGTGATTTGCAGCGGGTCTTTGCTGGGATTGAATTATAAAAAGATTCATAGCAACAGTGTGGGGTATAAAACTGGCAGATGCAAATGCAGGAATGGCAGATAACGTATATACATTTCCGTATTTCTGCGCATTCTTGCTGAAGAGATATCTGAGAGAAAGATAGAAACAAGCAGAATCCTCACCGGGAGGATTCTGCTTGTTCTGTCTGGGGCACTGTGTGCGTAAAAACATCCCTTGCGTAGTGTAGTGGAATCATGTAAAATCATAATAGATCGAGTGAAAAGAGCAGAAGAAAGGACATGGGATCATTGATTTCCGTACAAAAGTATTTATCGTTTCAGTTTGAGGAACCAGAGACCATAAAAAATATAACAAGCCATGTGGAAATGGTGCTGAAAGAGAGCAAAGTCAAAGAAGGGATTGTTCTGGTATCAGCATTTTCTACCACGGCATCTGTTTTTATTAATGATGATGAAGAAGGTCTGATACAGGATACTTTGGAATATCTAGACGGTATTGTTCCGGAATTCAAAGTACCGTATTACAGGCATAATAAGAGCGAGAAAGATGCACCGGCACATTTGAAAGCAGATATTTTAGGGAGAAGTGAGATGATCTCCGTGACAAATGGAAAGTTGGATTTGGGCAACTGGGAGCAGGTCTTTTATGTAGATTTTACTGGAATGAGAAAGAAGAAAATCTGTGTGAAGATTATCGGAGAATATTGAAAAAAATAAACAGTATTTGCCAGCAGAAATTTATCTGCTGGCAAATTTTTTTGCTTTTCTGTTTCAATATGCAGGATGACCATACCAATCTCAGGCAGGTGGTCTTTTTGCGTTGGAAGATTACCTGAAAAAATGATGTAGAAAAAAGGGAGTTAAATTTATGCAGTTTGCAGGCAAAAAAACGAAAAAGGAATGAAAAATATTTGGAAAGTGTACAAAGTGCCTAAAAATTGGGGGGGGGGGGTAAAATGCACCTTGTACAAGATGTGTACAAAAACAATAAAAAAATAAGAAAAAACTGGATTTGATTATGCAAAATAACGATGATATGATGGAAACACTTTCAGCCGGATGAAAAGAAAAACAGGAAGCGAGGCAGAGTTATGCGAGAAAATTTTGATGTGGTTGTAATTGGCGGTGGAACCACTGGAACGGGTGTTATCCGAGACCTAGTGCTTCGTGGTTTCCCGAATTCTCTTTTGCTGGAAAGAGACGACCTGGCAGCCGGAACTTCAGGAGGTTGTCATTCCGCATTACATGGCGGAGCAAGATATGTGGTTTCAGATGTACAGACTGCAAGAGAATGTTTGCAGGAAAATCAGATCTATCGAAAGATCGTACCACAGGTTGTAGACCCGACAGATGCAATCTGGGTAGCAAAAACCGATGAGCAGATGGAATTTGCACAGAAGTGGATGAAAGGTGCAGATGAGATCGGTCTTCCTTATGAAATCATTTCGGTAGAAGAAGCAACGAAAGAAGAACCACTTCTGACGAAGGATATTCGATTTGCACTTCGAACGATCGACACCGGATTTGATCCATTCCGTCTGTGTATCGCACAGGCATACGATGCGAAAATCAAGGGGGCAGAGATCCGAACCCATCACGAGGTGATCGGAGCACTGATGGAAGGAAATCGTGTGGTAGGTCTTCGGGTACTGGATAAAACAGAAAATAACATTTACGAAGTTTATGCCAAACTGATCATCAATGCAGCAGGACCGTGGTGTTCACAGATTACAGAGATGGCAGGATTTGCAATTCCGATGAAACCAAACAAAGGCTCAACCGGAGTATACAGTATGCGGCCGACAAAGACATTGATCGGTATCTTACGTACCCCGGCCGATGGAGACGGACTGGTAAGTCAGGGATTCCAGAATACCGCACTTCTCGGAACATCTTCTGTAGATGTGGATGATCCGGATGATGCAGATCCGGGAATGGACGAGATCAAGATCATGGAAGATTCTGTGGCAGACATCATTCCGGAACTTCGGGAAGCAAGAATGTTGAGACTGTGTACCGGTGTCAGACCTCTTTACACCACAGGAAAAGAAACCGGCCGAAACATCAGCCGTGGCATGTTCCTTCTGGATCATGAGGAAATGGAAGGGGTCGCAGGAATCATCACCATTACCGGTGGAAAATATGCAACCGCAAGACTGATGGCAGAGGAAGCAGTCAACCTTGCATGTGAGAAACTGGTAGGAAAAGTTCTTCCGTGTACCACAGATAAAGAATTTATCTACGGCGCAACGACCAAAGAAGAAGCAGAAAAGGAAGCACAGGAAATTCATGAAACCTATCATATTTCCCGTTATGCAGCCCATAAGTTTACGGCAAGATACGGAGTGTTTGCAAAGAAGATCCTGGAAGAATATCCGGAACATGCTTATGTGATCGATGATGCAGTTCAGATGATCGGATCAGAGGTCTGCTATTCCTTTAAAGAAGAAAATGTAGAGAATTTCAGAGATCTCCGTCGCCGGACCCGTATCGGAATGGGGCAGGAACAGGGAACATTCTCTATCTATAAAGCTGGTGGAATTGCACAGGAAGATCTGGGCATGACTCCGGCAGAAGCTGAAAAGTGTGTACTTGGTTATGTACAGGAACGTTGGAAAGGTATTTACTTTGCGGCTCAATACGGTGATCAGTTACCATTGTCAGAGTTAATGCAGGAAATGTATATCGGAATGGGAAGCTACGACGTATTAAATATTGGATAAGGAGGGCTGATCATGAGCGGAATAAAAAGTGACGTGCTTGTTATCGGCGGAGGAACCGCTGCATGTGTTGCGGCTGCATCGGCCATGGAAGCAGGAAAGAAAGTGACAATGGTATTTCCAAACGGTGGAAGCAGTGAAATATCGGGGGGAGCCATTGATATATTGGGAGTGATCCCGGGAGAAAAACCGGAGATCTGTGAAGACTATCAGGAAGGCATCGAGGCAGTTCTGAAAGAAGCTCCGGATCATGTATACGGAAAATGCAAAGACAGCCTGGAATCCGGTGTAAAGACGCTGGTGGATCTGGCAGAAGCCGGTGGCTATCCGATGAAAGGCTTTGATGGAAAAAATGTCTGGGTTCCGAATATGCTTGGAACATTTGCAGTCAATGCGTATGTACCGGAGGCGATGGCAGACGGAATCGTGGAACCGGGAAAGGAAGCACGGATCCTGGTAGTAGGAATCAAAGGAAATGTAACATTTAACGCAAAAGCGGCAGCCATGTCTTATCAGAAGTATCAGGAAAAGCTGGGAGGAAAGGCAACCTACTTTTCCACAGAGATTCATCTGACAGGCTGGGGAGATCGGAGAAAGATCAGTGACGGAGAACTGGCAGACTATCTGGATACAACAGAAGGAAAAGAAGAACTTCTGACGCTGATCAAAACCTTCTGTATGAACAACCGATATGCATTTGACACCATTTTGTTCCCGCCGGTATTGGGATATCTGAAGACTCAGAGCATTGTAGCGGAGTTAAAAGAAGTGTGCGGATGCAAAATCGCGGAAGTACAGGCGCTTGGCAATTCGGTCGTTGGTTATCGTTTCACACGTGCGATCTATCGGGCACTGGAGGTCAAAGGTATTCAGATGCTGAAAGGATCGAAAGTGGCGAAGATTGAAGCGGTTGATCAGAAAGTGAAAGCAGATTGTGTGGTTGGACTGACGGATCAGCTTCATCCGGGAGAAGGCGTAGAAATCGAAGCTGCGGCAGCAGTTCTGGCAACGGGCGGATATATCGGAGGCGGAATCAAGGCGAGAAAAACAGAAGTGTGGATTGAACTGTTGGATCAGAATCTTGGAACGCTTACCACCGATCAGTTGACACGGGATGCCATTGCTCCGAAAGGTCAGCAGTTTATGCAGCTTGGTGTGGAGGTCAATGAAGATCTTTCGGTGAAAGAAGAAACCTGGAAGGGACGTCTGTTCGCCTGCGGAGATGTGCTGGCCGGACACAATTTTGCAAATGAAAGAAGCGGAGCTGGAATTGCAGCAGCGTCTGCATATCTGGCAGGAAAACATGCAGCAGCAGTATAAGGAGGCGAAAGGATATGGCAACACAGGATTTTTCAAAAATATATTATCGGACAACCAACTGTCTGACCAGTGATATCATTGCCGATTTCGCACCAGTCAGCAGAGTGCTCGGAGTAGATACTTCCAGTGGAATGGGCGTTGTATTTACTGCAATGGGAACCCGATTTGACATGCAGTATGTTGCAAAAGAAGCCTTTATGGCAACAGAAAACTATGAGGCAGACACCAGAAGCATCGATGATACACCGGTGGCAGAGGTGATGCGCTATGTAAGAAGTGAAGTGATCGCGGGAGAACAGCTTCCGGAAAAATACTGGGCACTCACCGATCGCATCAAAAATGAAGAAAGCGCATTTGGCCAGTACAAAGCTTATTCCGATGGAATGAAAGACGGGGAGATCCTTTTCCTGATCAGCCCGGCGGCAGCAGATGCGAAGAAAACGGCAGATCAGTTCCTGAAACTGGCAGATTCCTGCGGAAAGAAAGCCTATGCAACCAATGAATATAAAGACTGTGGATATCTGTTGCTTCAACTGGGTCAGACAGATGCAGCCAATGCGATCGCCAAAAAGATGGAAGCAGATCTGGCAGCGTATGAAACGATTGTGACAGATGACAGTTACGTACTGGATACTCTGTTGGTCCAGTTCCCGGAACTGAAGGAAAAGATTCAGTTTATCGATGCATTTATTCTGGAAACAAAAGGCGCGATCGATGGAAAAGCGGAAAAGGTTGTTCTGCACGAAAGCGGCGTGATCGAGAGATTATATCCGATGCGTAAAGTGGATTATAAAGAGCTGTTGAAATCAGCGGAACTTCTTCTTCCGAAGCGAAGCGGATACGATGTGACAGATTCGGGAATGGCCGGAGGTCTGGGACTTTATGAACCGGAAAATCTGATGGCAATCGCAGGAAGAAGAATGACAGATTTAATGGAAGAAAGCCATGATGTGATCGTGACACCGTGTGCATGTGAGGCAGCCGGATTAAACTGTGCAGAAAGAGAAACAGTCCTTACGCTGCTTGACTATATTTCCAGATAAAACTTCTGGAAAAGAAACCAATTGAAATCAGGTAGAAAAAGAATAGAAAGAGGAGGAAATCAAAATGAAATATGATCAGAATATTTTTAAGATGCCGGAGTCCATTGACAAAGAGAAATACATTATCTGTACATATTTTTGCGAGGGATATACATCCGATCTTCTGACAAAAGTAGGTTCTATGGCAATCGAGCAGACAACAGGAACCTGGGCACCGGTGCCGTTGGAGACTCCGGAAGTCCGCAGACGTCACGGTGGAAAAGTTATCGCAGTTCATGAGATTCCATGCTATGAATTCGGAATGCCGGAAATGGAAGGAAAAGAAAGAATGGCAGTGTTCCAGATTGCATTCCCATTTGAAAACATGGGAGCAAACCTTCCGCAGGTTCTGACTTCCGTAATCGGAAATATTTCCATGGCAGGAAAATTAAAATTGATTGACATTGATTTCCCGAAAGTATTTACAGACGGATTCAAGGGACCGAGATTTGGTATCGAGGGACTTCGTGAAATCACAGGCGTAAAGAAAAGACCGTTTATCGTCAGCATGATCAAACCTTGTACCGGAGCAACTCCGGAAAATGCAGGAAAACTGATCCGCGAACTGGCAATGGCAGGAATCGACTGGATCAAAGACGATGAGCTGTTCAGCGATACCGATTACTGTACCGTAAAAGATCGTGTAAAGATCGCGGCAGATATTTTGAAAGATGTTTATGAGAGAACCGGAAAACACGTGATCTATTCTCCGAACATTACAGACCGTCCGGACAGAATGCTGGATAAAGCGAAAATGTGTAAGGAAATGGGTATTCCTGGATTGATGATCAATACCTTGAGTGTGGGCTGGCCGTCCATGCAGATGATCGCGGAAAATGACGAGATCGATCTTCCGATCCTGGCACATCCGGCCTTTGCAGGAGCTATGTATGAATCTCACTATTCAGGAATTTCCAGTCATCTGGTACTTGGAAAATTCATGAGAATGAGTGGCGCAGATATCGTAATCTATCCGTGTGCATATGGAAAGGTTGATATCCAGAGAGAACGTTATATCCGAATCGCACAGGCACTGACCACAGATTTCAGAGGTATGAAACGTACATTCCCAGGACCGGCAGCCGGAGTATATCAGGGACTGATTCCGGATGTGGCAGAAGATCTCGGACTGGACTTCTCCATTTCCGCAGGTGCAGCAATGCATGCACATCCGATGGGAGCAGCAGCCGGAGTAGAAAGTCTGATCAAAGCAGCAGATGCAACCGCAGAGGGAATTCCGCTGGAGGAAGCAGCAAAAGACTGTGAGTCTCTGAAAGTTGCACTGGATCTGTGGGGAATCGGCGTACATCAGGATCTGTTTGACTTAAAGAAATAAGATGAAAAGAAAAAGCGTGGATTTGCATATCCACAGTGGATATTCCAGTGACGGGACGTTTTCGGTACCGGAATTGTTTCAACAGGCAGAATCATATGGAATGGAAGCGATTGTAATCTGTGACCATGACACCTGTGAAGCCTGGGAGGAAGCGAAAAAGGAATCAGAGCGGACAGGGATTTTATCCCTTCCCGCACTGGAACTGTCCTGTATTGACGAAAACAGGATGGTACATATTCTGGGATATGGAATCGACACAAAGGCAGAAACATGGATGTCGGATACCGTCGATAAAATTCAGACCTCCAGAATTGAGATCCTTCCGCAGATTCAGAAAAATCTGGAAGCAGAAGGGTTTGCAGTGGATATGGAAATGGTGTACAAATTGGCAGCACCTCACTCACCGGTCATTACAAATTTTGCAAATGCAATTCTTATGGATCCGAGAAATGCAGGCAATCCAAAGCTTGAAATTTACCGACCGGGAGGAGCAAAATCGGACAAGCCATATATTCGTTTTATCCGGGATTATTTAGTGGCAGGACAGAAATGTTATGTGCCGGAGTATATTGTGGATATTTATTCGGGAATTCAGATGATCAGTGAAGCAGGAGGAATTCCCGTATTGGCGCATCCGGGAGAATGGTTTACAACAGAGGATGAATGGAAGATCGGTCGGATGCTGGAATGTGGTCTGAGAGGCGTGGAAGTCTACACCCCGTATCATTCGGAAGAACAGACACTCTATTTTGAGGATCTGGCGAAGCAGCATCACTTATTTGCTACGGCGGGCTCGGACTATCATGATCTCAAGAAGAAACCGGGACATGAAATGGGAAAGATCGAAGCAGCAGATATGGAAATGTTTCAGACCTTAACGCAGATGATCGAGGAAAAGAAATGAAGTATCAGTTAGTAGCAATCGATGTAGACGGTACATTATTAGACGAGGAGCATCGCCTTTTGGAGGAAAATAAAGCAGCCCTTCAGATGGTGCTGGAAAAGGGCGGAAAAGTCGTGCTTTGTTCCGGAAGAGGTTATTGGGCGTTAAAGGATTTTATCGAACAACTGGGAATCAGGAATGCAGTGATCACACAGAATGGAAGTCAGATTACAGATTATACCGGTGAAAATATTCTGCATGAAGAAATGATTTCCGTGGAAAATTGCAGAAAAATTCTGGAGTATTGCGTAAAGAACGGATATCATCCGTTGATCTATCAAAAGGATAACGTCTATGGAGATCTTCAGGATCGATATCTTGAAATTTTTGAACGATGTATGAACCAGAAAGTCATTTATACAGAGGATATTGAACAGACCTATGCACAGATCCCTCTTGGAAAAATTTTAGTTTTAGATGAACCGAAACGGATTTTACAGATCCAAAATTGGATGATGGAGCAGTTTCGGGGACAACTCTTGGCAGAACTTGCCTATGATTTTTCACTGGAAATCGGAGGAAGCGACAAGGGGAAGGCGTTGAAATGGCTGGCGGGGCATTATCAGATCCCAAGAGAAAACATTCTGGCCATCGGAGACGGAGAAAATGATAAAGGGATGTTACAGTATGCCGGATTCGGAGTGGCGATGGGAAGCGCAATGCCAGGTGTTAAGGCGGTTGCGGATGCAGTGACTTTATCTAATAACGAAAGTGGAGTTGCAGAAGCAATTCGAAGATATATGTAAAAAGAAAACCAGAAAGTGGTGGTGAGATGATTTACGAAGGAACCGCAGTTTCGGATGGAGCTGCGATCGGAAAAGTGTTTCATTACAAACCTGTGAAGCTGGAGATCAACGAACGACAGATCGAAGAGATGCAGGCAGAGCAGGAAATTGAAAAGTATCAGAGTATTCTGGAAAGGGCGGAGGCCGAACTGATAAGTCTGATGGAAAATGCAGATCTGGCGGAAGAACAGCGAAAAATCTTTCAGGCACACATTGACATTGTCCAGGACGAAGAAATGAATCTGGAAATTGAAGATGAGATTCGGGAAAATCTGCTGGCACCGGAGTGCGCGGTAACAGAAGTTTACGGACGTTATATCGAGATCCTTTCCAAAGCGAAGGATGATTTAATCCGGGAAAGAGCAGCAGATCTGAAAGACGTAAGTCAGAGAATCATTCGCCTGCTTTTAGGAGTGGAAGAAAACTCCCTGGAAAATCTGCCAGATGAAGTCATCCTGGTTGCTCATGATCTGTTACCTTCCGATACAGCGGCAATGAAACGGGAGTATGTACAGGCCATTGTAACGGAAGTGGGAGGCTATACCTCCCATATGGCAATCTTGGCAAGAAATTACGGAATCCCCGCAGTTCTTGGAGTACCGGATATTCTGGAACATACAGAAAACGGACAGCGGATTGCTGTGGATGCAAAAGCGGGAAAAGTAATTACGAATCTGACAGTGGATCAGGAAAAACAGTATCAGGTCATGCGGGATGAGTATCTGAAAAAAATCAGTGATATGAAACAATATCTTCCGATTCGACCTGAGACTGTAGATGGAACCAAAATTGAGGTTTGCTTAAATGTGGGTTCCGCAGAAAAAAGTGAACTGGAGTTAGAGGAATATACCGATGGAGTAGGACTGTTCCGGACAGAATTCCTGTATATGAGCAAAAAACAGTTGCCTACGGAGGAAGAACAGTTCGAGGTATACAAAAAAATTGCGGAAGTCTACGGAGAAAGACCGGTGGTCATCCGTACGTTAGATATCGGCGGCGATAAGAAACTGGACTATCTGGAACTTCCGCAGGAAGACAATCCATTCCTGGGACTTCGGGCACTTCGCCTTTGTTTTGAGATGAAGCCGATCTTTAAGACACAGCTTCGGGCCATTTTAAGAGCCGGTGTCTATGGAAATATCTGGATCATGTTCCCGATGGTGGGAAGTATCGGAGACATCCGGTTTGCAAAGCAGATCGTAGAAGAAGTGAAGCAGGAGCTGGATCAGGAAGAGGTTCCTTATGATAAGAACATCAAAGTGGGAATCATGGTGGAGATTCCATCGATTGCACTGATGGCAGATGTGGCAGCTTCGGAAGTGGATTTTGCCAGTATCGGAACCAATGATCTGTGCCAGTACCTGATGGCAGTGGATCGGTTGAATCCGAGTGTTGCCAAGTATTATCAGAGTTTTCATCCGGCAATGTTTCGTCTAATTAAACAGATTGCAGAAGCTTTTACCAGTCAGGGAAAACCGGTCAGCGTATGCGGAGAAATGGGTGGAAATCCTCAGGCGGTTGCCTTGCTTGCGGGTCTGGGAATCCGGAAATTCAGTATGAACGCTTCGTCCGTGGCACCGGTGAAGAAAATGATCCATCAGCTCAATATCCGGAAAGCAGAGAGAATGGCACGGACTGTGTTGGAACTGTCTACTGCAGTGCAGGTGGAAAGCTATATGAACTCAGAATTACCGCAGTAATGCGAAGAAGTAAAGGAGAGAAATTGCCATGTATGCAAAACAGGTCGTAATAGAAAACAAAACAGGACTTCATGCCCGTCCGGCATCGGATTTTACAGCGCTGGCAAAGAAATTTAAAAGCAAAGTCTATATCCAGAATATGGACGAAGAGGGAAGCTGTAAGGCAAATGCAAAATCAATCATCATGCTGATCACACAGGGCCTTGCTCAGGGAGTAACGGCTGAAATCAGTGCAGAAGGAGAGGATGAAAAGGAAGCAGTAGAAGAATTGGTTGCATTGGTTCAAAGCAAATTCGGCGAAGAGTAAAGGGGGAAATGCATATGGAGACAGTTGGATTATATACAAATCCTACGATGATACTGACCGGGGTACAGGCAGAGGATGCAGAGTCCGTGATTCGTCTGCTGTGTGACAAGGCAATGGACAATGGTTGTATTGAACCGGTGTTTGTGCAGGCGATTCTGGAACGGGAAAAAGAATATCCCACAGGACTTCCAACCATGGTGCCGCTTGCAATCCCGCATATTCATGACGGATGCTTACGATCCTTTTTCTCAATGGCGGTTCTGGATGAACCGGTGTCATTTCGATGCATGGGGGATCCGGACGAAGTCATCGAAACAAGACTGGTTTTTTTATTCGGAATCACAGATCCCAGTTATCAGACAGCGGTTCTCAGAAAATTCAGTACGATTTTCCAGAGTGAGGAAGAACTGCATCAGATGATGGAAACGAAAGAGGCAGAAAAAGTCATGGAACAGATGAAGGCATTGCTGGATGAGTATCTGGTAACGGAAGCATAGTTCAGAGAGGAGAGAGCGTATGAAAAGCAAGATTAAGATGGCAGTTGCATGTGGTGGAGGTATCTTTACAACGACAGTCGTAACAGATAAGATCAAAGACATTTTAAAGAAAGAAAAAATTCAGTTCTCGATCACACCACACAAGATCACGGAAGTTGCAAATCTGGAAGGATATGATCTGATTGTTGTGACAGGAAAGACCAATGCTACGAATAAGGCAGGAGCTCCGGTGATGCTGGGACTTCCGTTATTTACAGGAGTTGGGGCTGAAGAATTTACAGAAGAACTTTTAAAAGAAATCAGAAGAATTATGGAAGAGTAACAACAAAAACAATCAAAGAGAGGAAATGAGAAAAGGAGGTAACAGTTTATGCAGGCTTTATTATCATTAGGTAATGCGTTTAACAGCGTGATGGGTATTTTCGGCAGTACTATCATCGTACCAATCGTTATTTTTATCATCAGTATGTGCATGCGTGTCGGTGTAAAGAAATCGTTCCAGGGAGCAATCTACATGGCTGTCGGACTGACGCTGTTTAATGCAGTACTGGGAATCCTGATGTCAGCGATTACGCCATATGTTACCGCAATGGCAAGTAATGTGGGAATTTCCCTTCCGTATATTGACATCGGATGGCAGGGGGCATCCGTTGTAGTATATTCCAATACATTAGGATATATCTATCTGGTATTGGGACTTGGCTTAAACCTGTTGTTATTTGCTCTGAACCTGGTAGATACCTTCCAGCCTACAGATATCTGGAACTATTATCAGTTCGTATTCTGGGCAGTTATCGTACAGTTCACAACCGGAAGTTTTGCACTTGGCGTGGCAGCAGCCGTTGTCTGCAACCTGGTAGTACTTCTGATCGCAGATATTATTGCTCCGTCTTTGCAGGAATTTAACGGATATGACAACCTGACACTTACCAGTGTACCTCAGGGTGGTGCACCGTTTGCCATGATCGTTCGCTGGATCGTAGTGAAACTGAAAATTAAGACCAAACCGGTCAGCGCAGAAAGCCTTCAGGAAAGATTCGGGTTCTGGGGAGAACCACTTTCCATCGGACTTATAGTCGGACTTCTGATCACATTGCTTGGTTCCACACAGGGACTGGGTGAAGTTGCAACTTGGGCAGGAATTATTTCGACTGCAATTACGATTGCCGGCGTTATGGTCATTTATCCATCTGTTTCCGGTCTGTTTGTAAAAGGTCTGATTCCGCTTAGCCAGTCCATGCAGGCAAGAGCAAGAGAGGGAAAATCCAATCGTAAATTCTTCCACGTAGCAATGGATCCGGCTGTATTCTTCGGAAACGGAGACAATATGGCAGCTGCCCTGATCCTGATCCCGATCGTATTCTTTACTTCTATTATTATGCCTGGAAATAAGATCCTGATGCTGGCAGATATTCCGGCAATGGCATTCATGACAGCCGGTCTGATCTGTGTATTCAGAGGAGATATTCTTCTGACCATTATTTCCGGTACAGTCTGGTTTAACATTGCGAATATCCTGAATTCGGATGTGTGTGCAGCTTTTACAAAAGCAGCAGAATCTGCAGGTGTTTCCAATCAGATGGAATCTGTGGCAAATGCATTCTCACAGGGATTGGGAATTGCATCCTGGACCGTAGGAACCAATCCGGTACTGTATCTGGTATACAAAGCATTTTCCGCAGAAGGTATGATGAGAGTGGTTGGAATCATTCTGGTTCTGGCTGTTTACGGACTGATCTACATTTCTTTCAGAAAGAATAAAAAGAAATGGTGGATGGCAGCAGGTGCCAGCGAAGAATATCTTCAGGAAAGAGGATATATCGAGTAATAATAGAGTTATTTTAAGGAAACATGGCAGGAGTTCTGAGAGGGACTTCTGCTTGTTTCATCTAAGGCAAAATGTTATAATAATGGCACTGATAAGGTGGTGTGAAAAATGGCAGACAGATTCTTTCAGGGATATGTATATCAGTTGCAGGAAAGTATCCCGAGAACCTTTGGAGTGATAGACAGCAAGGAGATTGTTTCATGCAGCAATCAGGAATGGATCGGGCTGAAAAACTCGTTTAATTTAATAGATTATAAAGTAGAAGAAAACGAAAGCTTTATCGTGGCTGAGAATACATACAGAGTGTTTTATCAGAATCATTTAATGAAATTTGCAGTATTTGTGGAAGGAACGGATCAGGTCGCAGAAGATTATGTGACGATTCTTGCAGTGTGTTTTACCGGAATGAAGGCATATTTTGAAGAAAAATATAACCGTCATCTGTTCTACAAAAATCTGTTTTTAGAGAATATACTTCCGGAAGATGTACATGTGCGTGCAAATATGTTGAAGATTCCTCTTCTGAAACCACGGACGGTGTTCCTGTTAAGATTCCGGAAGACAGAATCAGACTGGGACTGGAATTCCTTAATCCAGGATATGGAGAAACCGGCAAAATATGAGGTGTTTTCCATGACAGAAACCGATGTTCTGGTGATTGCCGAGGTGCGATCCAATACGACACGGGAAGAACTGGATGAGATGGGAAATTATTTCCAACAGACAGCAGAAGAACTGTATGGAGAAAAACCGGCAGTCGGAATCGGAGAGATCGTGACAGATATCCGGCAGCTTCCAGAATCTTATAAACAATGTATCTATGCTTTGGCGTTATTGTATCTGTTTGAAGAAAAGTCCAGTGTAATTAATTATGCTCATCTGGGAATCAACCGGCTGATTTATCAATTGCCGCTTCCACTATGTGAGCGTTATTTAAAAGAAGTATTTATAAAGGGAAGCTTCGAGACGATGGAGTCGGAAACTTTGGATACGATTCAATGCTTTTTTGACAACAATCTGAATGTATCGGAGACGGCCAGACAGTTGTTTATCCATAGAAATACGTTGATGTACCGAATCGAAAAGGTGAGGAAATTTACAGGACTGGACGTGAGAAATTTTGATCAGGCGATCGTATTTAAACTGGCGATGGTCATCCATAAGCATGTAAAATATAAAGAATAAGAGGCAACCTATGAAAAAGCTGCGCAGGATCGGCAATTTTTATACAAGGATCATCATGAACAATGTAGGCATATTTATTTTCGTGGGACTTCTGTCCGTGCTCTTCCACGAGCGGGGATGGTTCCCAAATGAAAATATGTATGCCCTTTCTCAATTTGTCTATCGCTGGATGCTTCCGACTTTGATGGCGTTTGAGGGGGGACGGCTGATCTGTGGAAAAGAGGGCAATGTGTCAGGAGGAATTCTGGCGGTTCTGGCAGTAGGTGGCATGTTGATGAAAGATACAGATGCCGGAATTTTTGCTGCGATGATTGCAGGGCCGGCAGCGGGAATCCTGTGGAAACTTGTGGATAAAAAGATCCGGCAGTCGGTGAATCCGGGGATTCAGATGCTGGTGAAAAATTTGTGCCTGGGAATTCTGGGAGCCTTGCTTGCAGCCCTTGGGATGTGGGCGATTGTGCCGGTGCTGAATGTACTGGCAGGAGGGTTGTACCGCGGCGTGGATTTTCTGGTGCAGCAGAAAATGACCTGGCTGTTGAGCTTTCTGATCGAACCGGCGAAGGTCTTTTTCTTAAATAATGTCACCAATTATGTCATTCTGGTTCCCCTTGGGATACAGCAGGTACAGGAAACCGGAAGTTCGATCCTGTTTCTGCTGGAGGCAAATCCGGGACCAGGACTAGGGGTATTGTTGGCACTTTACTGGAAACTGAAAGAAGAACGGAAAAAGCAGGAACTGGCAGCAGCCATCGTGACAGAGGTGGCCGGCGGAATCCATGAAGTTTATTTTCCCTATGTATGGTCGAATTTCCGGCTGTTGTTGCCGTTGATTCTGGGCGGTGTTTCAGGAACTGTTTGTTTTTCCCTGTTGGGAGCCGGCGTACAAGGCGTGGTATCCCCGGGAAGTATTGTGACCTTGTTTCTGATGTCCGGGCGAGCTTCCCTGGTTCCGGTTTTGGCGGGGATCTTCGTTTCGGCGGTGGTGTCTTTTTATGGTGGCTTGCTGGTGCTGAGGAGTCGGAAAATGGGAAGTGCCAGTGACGATGAGGGTGAGAAGTCGGGAGAAGAAGGGGAAAAAGCGAAAGAGCCTACATGGAACTTTGAATGTGATAATACAGAACAAGACAAAGAGAACGGACGGAATCTTGTTGGTGGCGCAAGCAACTTGGCAGATTCGGGAGCGGAATATAAAAAAATTGCGGTAGTCTGCAATGGCGGCATGGGATCTTCCGCCATGGGAGCGGCTGTTTTCCGGCGGCTTTTGCGACAGGAGCAGATCACAGATGTGACGGTGGAAGCTTATGCGGCAGATCTGGTGCCGGATACCGCACAGATTATCGTGTGTCAGAAAGATTACAGACCTTTGTTGCCAAAAGAATTGGATAGTCGGGAAATTTATACGGTGGAAAACCTGATGCAGACGGAACTGTATCGTCCGCTGCTTGAGAAAATCCAGAGAAGAAACGGAGGGAGTCCATGGAAATCGGAGCAAGAATGAGACAGATTTTTCTGGTACTTCTGAATCAAAAGGAACCGGTTTCGGTGCAGGAAGTGGCAGAACAGATCGGAAAAAGTAAACGAACCGTACAGCGGGAACTGGAATATGCAAAACAGTCCTTAAAAGGATATGATCTGACCTTTCATTCCAAGACCGGTGTGGGAGTCTGGTTGGAGGGAAGCGAAGAAGAAAAGGAACGGTTGAAACGGGAACTTTCTGATGCAGATGGGTATGATGGCGGAGACCGGGAAGAACGAAGGAAGCGTCTGATCCTGGAAATCCTGAAAGAAAAGGGACTGAAAAAACTGTTTTATTACAGCAGTCAGTTCCAGGTCAGCGAAGCGACGATCCGGACAGATCTGGATGTGGTCGGAAAATGGCTGGAGAAATTTGATCTGCATGTGGGGAAAAAGCCGGGAAGCGGTGTGGTAATTCTGGGAGAGGAAGAAAATTACCGGAAAGCACTGCGGGCATTTATCCAGGAAAATATTGATACAAAAGCGGTCCGGGAGGCCTATGAATATGACAGGGAAGATGCCCTGAAAAAGAGTGGGATCGGAAAGATATTAAATGATGAGATTATGTGCAGGGTCATGGAGTGTCTGCGGGGGATGAACCATACCAAAGTTTTGACGCTGACGGAAAACTCTTATGTGGGGTTGGTCATTCATATCTCCATTGCGATCAATCGAATCCTGAAAGGCGAAGTGATTGAGTCAAATGCGAAATGGCAGGAAGAACTGTCGAAGGATGAGGATTATCGGCTGGCAGAAGAGATCGTAGAAGAACTGGAAGAGGAATTTGAAATTCAGATCCCGGATGTGGAAATCTCATACATTTGTCTGCATATCAAAGGCTCCAAGCATGAAAAGGTGGCACTGGAAGGAACCGAAGTTCTGGATCTGGAAAACCGGGAGGTTCAGCAATTGTTGAATCAGATGATTGATGCATTTGATGAAAAAGCCGGGTATCTTCTGAAACAGGATGATGAGTTCCTGCAGGGACTTCTGGCGCATCTGCAGCCCACTTTTGTGCGGTTAAAACATAACATGCAGATTCAGAATCCGGTGTTGGATGATATAAAGAAAGAATACCCGGATCTTTTTGAAAAATGTGTCCGGGTGGGAAATGTATTAGGTGAAAAGTTGAACTGTCCGGTTCCGGAAGAAGAAATCGGATTTCTGACGGTGCATTTCGGCGCAGCACTGGTGCGGCTGGAAGGACAGAAAGAACAGATCCGAAGAGTGGAGATCGGCGTGGTGTGTTCCAGTGGAATCGGTATTTCACGCCTGATGTCTTCAAAGCTGGAGAAGCAGTTCGGGGATCGGGTGCGGATCTCAACCTATGGGAAAAATGATATTACCCCATATATCGTGAGTAATACCGATTTCTTTATCACCAGTATTCCAATGGAAAAATCAGAAATTCCGGTGATCGATGTGAGTCCGCTTTTAAATGAAACGGATATGGAACGGATTCGGCGGATGGTCTATCAGTATGAGCGGATGCCGGCGAAGAAGGAAGAAGAAACTTTTTCCGATGAACTGACAAGGATCCATCAGATTGCAGTCCAGATTCGAACCGTAATTGAGCATCTGGATATTTATGAAGAAGACAGTGCAATCGGATTCCAACAGTTGGTAGAACAGATTGCAAAACGATGTTCCCCTTACCAGGATCGCCAGGAAAAAATCTATGCGGATATTATGCGGCGGGAAGAAATCGCAACTCAGGTTTACGCAGAGTTTGGCTTTGCACTCTTGCATAACCGGTCAGAAGGCGTGGTAAGGCCGACCCTTGCAGTCTGCCTGCCGGGAAAATGTGAAAAGACGGAATTCACGAGCGCAGAACGTGCAAGGGAAGCGTTCGAAGAAACGAAACGTGCAAACACAGACTTTGAGGAAATGAAACACGGACCCAACGATTCTATGAAACCGGAAGATATCCGATTTACAGATCCCTATATGAAAGGAATTTCAGCGGTATTTGTGATGCTGGTTCCCGTGGATGAGCATTTGCAGATCAACAATGAGATCCTGGGGTATATCAGCACCATGTTGATCGAAGATTACGAATTGATGGAGACGGTAGAGCAAAAAGATGAAGACGAAATCCGAGAGGCGATTACGAAAAACCTGAAAAAATATTTTCAGAAGATTGTGACGGAAGTTTCGGGTGTGTAAAGCAAGAGCGGGAAGGGTAATACGGACAATGTGTTGCTGAAAACCATTATCCTCCCGCAAAAGGTTACAATGGGAACCGCTTACGCTTACCTTATGCATTCCTTTTGCGGAAGAAATAAGTAAACCTTCAAAAGCATGGGTACAATCTCAGTACCACATATTATTTTAGCGCTGTATATTATGACTCTTTCGTGGAGCTGCGCAAAACTTAATTCTCGAAATATTTCTTCACATGATCCCGGAATATTTCAAACAGAGGATAATAAACCTGTATAATATTCTGGAACTGTTTTACTGCAAATGTTCCATCATAATCATGAGCTAAATGGTTCCTTACTTTCATCATTTCAATCCAGCGGTCATCATCGATCAGATGGTTGGTGAAGGCTTGCTGTAAAGTTTCACGGGGAGAGCCCGTGGCAAAATCCAAAATCCCCATTTCTTTTATTAAAATATCTTTCATAACTTTCCAGGAAATATCAAAAGTCAGACAGTACGTAAGTACAGTTCCCTCTAAAACAAAATCAGCCGTGGGATCGGCAGTCAGACTCTTTTTTAAATTTTCCAGACTTTTACAAAAAGTATGATAACGATTAATAGATTTGCTTTCCATATTTTCTTATATCCTCCAATAAAAATTCGTTGTGAATCGAATCAAAATCAAAAATATCTATTTTTCTGAGAGTATTTATTTCAGTCAGATCATTTTCTAATTTTATCAAGTCGTTGCATCCATATACTACAAAATCAATATCACTTGTAGGAGTGGCGGTTCCGGTGGCAAAAGAACCAAATAAATCCAAACGCTTGACACCGTTTCTTTTACAAATGGCGGTCACCTGGGCGATGAGTGTAGAAATCGGCATGGTATGCATAATTCAAAGTTCCTCCTGCTTCATAGTATTTACATTATAATACGGAACATAAGAGGGGTGCAAGAAAATCTGGCACTATCTGATGGTGCCAAATCCCATCTTCTTTTGATTGAAAATGTGCGTTTTCGGCGACTATAATGAGATCAGAAAGAAACAAAAAGAATTGAGAAAATGAAGCAAACCCGGGCTGAAACAAACTGTGAAGAAATGAAATAGGAGTGAATCAAATGTTTTTTAAATCCAAGAAAAAAGAATTGCTTCTGCGGGAAAATATCCGTGTGAACTGCAAAGCGGATACGCAGGAACAGGTGATCCGTCAGGTGGGGCAGATGCTGGTGGATTCAGGATATGTGAAACAGTCGTATGTAGATGGAATGGTAGAGCGCGAGAAAACATTTTCCACTTTTATGGGAAACGGACTGGCACTTCCACATGGAGTCGAAGCGGCGAAGAAAGAGATCAAATCCTCTGGAATCGCAGTGTTGACATTTCCGGAAGGCACAGACTGGGACGGAAATAAAGTAAATGTAGTCATCGGAATCGCCGGTGTGGGAGAAGAACATCTGGATATCCTGTCGGTGATCGCAGACAAGATGATGGATGAAACGGCAGCAGAAAAGCTGGCAACCGGAGATGTGGATACAGTATACGAAATCCTGGGCGGAAAGTAAAATTGCTCCGGAAGAATTCAAAGTGCCAAAATGACTTGTAATTAGAAATCAATAAGACTGAGATGAGCGAAAAAGACGAAGGAATCAGGAAGCAGAAAAGCAAATCTACAGTAGAACACAAAAAGCGAATAAACAGAAGTTGCAAGAATTGGCAGAGATAGAAAACAGAAACGAAAAGACAGAGTCAGAACAGGAGAGTGTAGGATTATGAAAACAAAAGCAGTAAGAATGTATGGAACAAGAGATTTGAGATTGGAAGAATTTGAATTGCCGCAGATCAAAGACGACGAGATCCTGGTAAAAATCATGAGCGACAGCATTTGCATGTCCACGTACAAATTAGTAGAGCAGGGAAAGAACCACAAACGTGCTCCGAAAAACATCGACACCAATCCAGTCATCATCGGACATGAGTTCTCCGGTGTGATCGTGGAAGTCGGAGAAAAATGGAAAGATCAGTTCAAACCGGGCATGAAATTTGCGCAGCAGCCGGCACTGAATTACAAAGGAAGCCTGGCTTCTCCGGGATATTCCTATGAATTCTTCGGTGGAGCCTGCACCTACTGCATCATTCCTCATGAAGTTATGGAACTGGGATGCCTGATGCCGTATGACGGAAGCTTCTTTGAAGCATCTCTGGGTGAGCCGATGAGCTGCTGTATCGGTGGATATCACGGAAATTATCATACCAACAAGAGAAATCACGACCTGAAAACAGGGGTAAAAGAAGATGGATATGTACTGGTAGCAGGAGGCTGCGGACCGATGGGACTGGGAATGATTTCCTACGGAATCCAGTTGGAAGATCATCCGAAGAAAATCGTGGTAACGGATATTGATGACGCAAAACTGGCACGTGCGGAAGAAGTAATCTCTGTAGAGCAGGCTGCAAAGAACGGTGTGGAACTGTGTTACGTAAATACAGCAACCATGGCAGACCCGGTGAAAGAACTGATGGAACTGACAGACGGACACGGATTTGATGATGCTTTTGTAATGCTGCCGATCAAACCGGTCGTAGAACTGTGCGATAAGCTGATGGCATTTGACGGATGCATGAACTTTTTTGCAGGACCGACGGATAACCAGTTCAGCGCAAACATCAACATGTACGATGTGCATTACACCAGCAAACATATCGTGGGAACTACCGGCGGAAACAACGATGACCTGATTGAGGCCAACACCCTGGCAGCGGCCGGAAAGATCGAACCGGCAGTTATGGTGACACATGTGGGAGGAATCAACAGTATCATCGATGCAACCCTGACTCTGCCACAGATTCCGGGGGGAAAGAAACTGACCTATACACAGTTTGATATGCCACTGACAGCCATTGAAGACTTCGGAAAGCTGGGCAAGACAGATCCGTTATTCAAGAAACTGGATGAAGCCTGCAAGAAGAATCGCGGCCTCTGGTGTGCAGAAGCGGAAAATATCCTGTTTGAGCATTTTGGGGTAGAGTATTAAAAAGATTTTGTGATGGAGCATTAGGAAGAATTAAAAAACAGAAGTCAAAAGATTAGAAAGAAACAAGCCCGGAATCATGAAAAATATGATTCCGGGCTTAAGTTTGCCTTATAGGACAAAATGTGTTGATAAAAACCCTCCTCCTCCCGAAAAAGTTTACCCCGGGAACCGCTTGCGCTTGCCTTCGCCCCATAGAGAGATACTCTTCGAGCGGTGCTCACGCACGCTCGAAGGAAGTACCGGGGCTGCGGATGTTCCCTTGGGCAAATCTTTTTCGGGATAAGTAAAGTTTGGCTAGTTGGGGTTTCGTCAACACATTTTACTTATATTTATAGAATCCCTCTCCGGAAGACATTCCCAGTTTGCCCTCATCAATATATTTCTTAAGAATCGCTTCCATCTTCTTGAAGTTATATGGCATCATCATTTTCTTAAGAAGCGGGGAGAAGATTCCCGGAACGCTCTGATACTGGTGAACAATATTGTAAGCCGTGTTCAGTCCTACGGTATCGAAAATCTGGAACGGTCCCTTCGGTGCGCCGGTTCCTCTTGTCCAGGCAATATCAATGCTTTCAGGATCAGAGACGCCTGCTGCATATAAGTCAAGACCGCTGAGCAGGAATGGAACAAGCATAGAATTCAGCAGGTATCCGCTTTTTTCCTTTCTTACCGGAAGTCCGATCATTCGGATATCGTTGGCAAACTGCATCACTTCATCAAAGTATTTCATGTCGGTCTGTGACTGCGTCATAACCTCAGCCGTATTATTTTTCCAGATAGAATTTGCAAAATGTAAGGACAGATATTTGTCCGGTCTGCCGGTATATTTTGCAAACATGGACGGAAGAAGCGTGGAAGAATTGGTTGCGATCACCGTTTTCTCCGGAAGAAGCGGTGCCAGCTTTTCATAGAAAGCAATCTTGTCCTTCTCGTTCTCAGCCATAGACTCAATGATGAGATCTGCATCAGCTACAGCCTTGCCCATATCAAGCTCAAGTTTCAGATTGGCATAAGCATCCTCTACCTTTTTAAGGCAGGCTTCTTTGTCGAAGGTATCTTCATCTGCAAGCCCTGCACACCAGGCATTCTTGTCTTCTGCCATTTTCTCAATCGCTTCCGTATAGGTCTCTTTCAGATGATCAATCTTCGGCTGGGTTCTTCCAATAGAACCTTCACTTCTTAACCAGATGGTGACATTGAATCCGCAATACGCTGCCTGAAAAGCAATCTGGCTGCCCAGGACTCCGCCGCCTGCTACTACTACGTTTGAATACTTCATCATACAGTTCCTCCCTTTATAATTCATGCTTTTTTATGTGTTTCCTATTATGAATTATTTCTTGCTCATATATTTCTTCCCATTCATCTTCTTGAAACCGTTCGCTGGTGCTTGAAATATCAGAAAATACATCCCGACTGAAGGAAGGGATAGGATAAAAATAAAAGATTGTCGGCAGCCGCGTGTTTCTAAGGGAAATTCTAATGGTTGAGCTTAGACACCGGCTATACGGGGCAAGCCCGCACTCCTCCCGGAACCAACAATACGCTTTTATTATAGTTGGAAAATCCGGGGATGACAATAAAAAATATTATGTTATAATGTCGTCAAAGGAGAATACATATGAATCAGCTTACAAAAGATGCGATTGCTAAAGCCTTGACGGATCTCTTGCAGGAACGGCCGATCGAGAAAATCACGATCAAAGATATTACCGATCGCTGTGGGATCAACCGACAGACGTTTTATTATCATTTCTCGGATATTTATGATCTTATGGAGTGGACTCTGGATAAAGAACTTCGGAAAGCACTTGGAACCCGGGAAATCAGTCCCACAGACTGGAAAGAATATGTCCGAAAGATTTTTGCAGTGATGCGCTCCCGAAAGCGCGGATTACTCAATGCATATGACGAAAAGAACCATCTGTATTATGAGGTGTTTCTGAAAAAAGAAATTCAACCGGTGGTAAGACAGCTGGTGTCAGAGTGTCCGGAAGCAGAAGAAGTATCGGAAGAAAAGAAAACGTTTATAGAAGAAGTGTATACCAGAATCCTGTTAAGTTTCTTCTTGGAATGGATCGACGAAGGGATGCAGGACGAGACACAGGTTCAGCTGGAGGATTATTTTACACTGGTAGACGGCAGTATGAACAGTGCATTACTGCGGTTTAAAAATGCAGAGAAGTAGAAGATGTGCTGCAAAGGTCATAGACGGATATCAAAGAAAATGACAGCAGATTTGTAGCAAATACAGGTGACAGTTATCCTTGGATTTCTATGAAAAGAAGATAAAAATTAAGTACGACAAAAACGCCAAAATGTCAAAAAATAAGACATTTTGGCGTTTTGTTCATATTCCGAATGTTTTGCGGTTTCTATAATAAACTTAGAAAAAAGAAGGAGGATCCGCATATGGATGGTTCGAGTAAAGTGGTACGGTATGGGTTGAAAAAGGCATTTGGGTATATCGAAAAAGATCCGGAAAAAAATATGATGAAATTGATGGATTTTGTGGACCAATTGGCGGGAGACAATCCGGATACGCTGCCAAAACAGCGGCAAATGGTGCGTCAGGTATTGGAAGATCCGGAAAATAACATGTATCAGCTGATTTTGCACATACTAAGAGATACGGACACCAATGTATTAAAAGCAACCTTCGAAAATTTTTTCCTAAATGCAACGGTCATGGGATGGAAGCGGCAGGAAGAGCTGCGGGAAAAATACCAGTGTAACATTCCGTGGGCAATCCTTTTGGATCCGACCAGTGCCTGCAATCTGCACTGCACCGGATGTTGGGCTGCGGAATATGGAAACCGGCTGAACCTGACCTTTGATGAGATGGATTCCATTATCACGCAGGGAAAAGAACTGGGGATCTACATGTATATTTACACAGGTGGCGAGCCGTTGGTCAGAAAAAACGATCTGATCGCGCTGTGCAGAAAGCATCATGACTGTCAGTTCCTGACCTTTACCAATGCGACACTGATTGATGAAGCGTTTGCCGGGGAAATGCTGGAAGTGGGCAATCTGATTCCGGCCATCAGTGTGGAAGGGTTTGAGACAGCCACCGATGGCAGAAGAGGCGAGGGAACGTTCCAAAAAGTAATGCATGCCATGGAAATTCTCCGGGAGAAGAAGCTGCCATTTGGAATCAGTTGTTGCTACACCAGTCAGAATCTGGATTCCATCGGAAGTGAGGAATATTTTGACAAAATGGTAGAGTGGGGTGCGGATTTCGTATGGTATTTCCATTATATGCCGGTGGGAAATGATGCGGTTCCAGAATTGATGCCGACGCCGGAACAGAGAGAATATATGTATCATAAGATTCGCGAAGTGCGGAAAACCAAACCGATCTTTGCTATGGATTTCCAGAATGATGCAGAATATGTGGGAGGATGCGTGGCAGGCGGACGACGTTATTTCCATATTAATGCAAATGGAGATTGTGATCCTTGTGTATTCATTCATTATTCCAATATGAACATTCGGGAACACAGCTTGCTGGAAGTGCTCCAGTCCCCGATCTTTATGGCGTACCATAAGGGACAGCCGTTTAATGACAATCAGCTTCGGCCTTGTCCGATGTTGGAAAATCCAGAGAAATTGCGGAAAATGGTAGCGGAAAGTCAGGCTCATTCGACAGATCTGCAATCGCCGGAAAGTGCGGAACATCTTTGTGAAAAATGTGAGCAGTATGCGAAGAACTGGCAAGAAGCTGCAGACAGACTGTGGAAAAACAGTCCGAAAGGAAAGGCGGAAGCGTAGAAGCTATGAAGTGGTAACTGGCAGAAATAAAAAGTGGTGAGAGGTGGGAGTCTGACACAGGAATATCACAAGTGTTACACATATTTATCACAAAATGCTGATAGGGTTTAACAGTAAGACTGTAAATCTAAAGGAGGCAATGTTGTGATCGAAGTAAAGAATCTGGTCAAAAAGTACGGAGATCATCTGGCGGTTGACCATTTGAACTTTCAGATCGAACCGGGCAGGATCTATGGTCTGTTAGGTCCGAACGGCGCGGGAAAATCTACGACGATGAATATTATGACAGGGTATCTGGGAGCCACGGAAGGAGAAGTCCTGATCAACGGACATGATATTCTGAAAGAACCGGAAGAGGCAAAAAAATGTATCGGGTATCTGCCGGAGATCCCTCCCCTTTATCTGGATATGAAAGTGTTGGAATATCTGGAATTTGCGGCGGATCTGAAAGGAATTCCGGCAGAAAAGAAAGAAGCAGAGATTCGGAAAGTCATGGGGATGACGAAACTGATGGAGGTATCGGAGCGTCTGATTAATAATCTGTCCAAAGGATACAGGCAGAGAGTGGGTCTGGCACAGGCAATGTTGGGATTCCCGGAAATCCTGATCCTGGATGAGCCGACAGTGGGACTGGATCCGAAGCAGATCATCGAGATCCGGGAACTGATCCGGAAGCTTGCCAAAGATCATACGGTAATCTTAAGTTCTCATATTCTGGCAGAAATCCGGGAGATCTGCGATTATGTCCTGATCATTTCAAAAGGAAAGCTGGTGGCAAGTGACACGCCGGATCATCTGGAAGAGCTGATGGCGGGAAATGAAACGGTAGAACTGACGGTGAAGGGCACAAGAGAAAAGACAGAAGAGATTTTGAGAAATATTTCCTACATACAGAAATCCGAAGTGAAGAAGGCAGAGCCGGATACGGTAAATGTGATTCTGCAGGCGGAAACCGGAAAGGATATCCGGGAAAATGTATTCTTTGCCTTTGCAGAGAAAAAGACACCGATCCTGCGGATGGAGACACGCAAGGTCAGTCTGGAAGATGTGTTCCTGGAACTGACGCAGAGAGAAGCGAAAGAACTGGACGACAAAAAGGAGGGGAAGAGCGATGAGAGCAATTTATAAACGAGAATTTCAGTCCTACTTCCGTTCCATGACAGGAAACGTGTTTGTGGCATTGCTGGTAGTATTTACCGGAATTTATTTCATGGCATATAACCTGAATATGGGTTATCCGTATTTCTCTTATTCTCTGGCGGGTTCGCTGATGGTCTATCTTGTAGCAATTCCGATCCTGACCATGCGGAGCTTCTCCGAAGAACGGAAAAATAAGACGGATCAGTTGCTTCTGACGGCACCGGTCAGTCTGCTTAAAGTAATTCTTGGAAAATATCTGGCAATGATCAGTGTGCTGGCGATTCCGATGGTGATTTTCTGCCTGTTTCCATTGATCATTAAAATGCAGGGAACCGCATATCTGGGGATTGATTATCTGTCGATTCTGGTCTTTTATCTGTTGGGATGCGTCTACGTGGCAATCGGCATGTTCATTTCTTCTCTGACAGAGAGCCAGATCATCGCGTCCATCAGTACTTTTGGGATTCTGCTGGTGTTATATCTGTGGAATGGAATCCTTGGATTTCTGCCCAGTTCTGCCATCGGTGGACTGATCGGAATTCTGCTGCTATTTACAGTGGCAGTGGGTTATATTTACCACATGACGGGAAACGTTATTTTAAGCGGAGGACTGGAGTTATTGGGGATTGTGGCAGGTGTTGTCACATATCTGGTAAAATCCAGCCTGTTCGAGAACCTTTTAACCAACTGTCTGTCAGGTCTGGCGTTGACGGATGTATTTTCCGGAATCGCGGACAACAGTATTCTGGATGTGAGCGGAATCGTGCTGTATCTGTCGCTGATCGTGATCTTTTTCTTCCTGACGGTGCAGACGTTCCAGAAGAGACGTTGGAGTTAGGAGGGGCATGACATGAATCGAATCAAGAAATTTTTCCAGACCACGGAATCCAGAAATGGTTCCTATAGCGTGGGGATTACCGTGTTGGTGCTGGTGATTGTGATCATTTTAAATCTGATCGTGGGACAGTTGCCGGAGAAAATACGGAACATAGATGTGAGCAGTACCAAAATTTATGAAATTACGGATACGTCAAAAGAGTTGCTGAAAAAACTGGATCAGGATGTGACCATGACAGTACTGGCAGATAAAAGTGATACAGATGAGCGGATTAAGACATTTTTGAGCAAATACAGTGCTCTGTCTGATCATATTTCCGTAAAATGGATTGACCCGGTATTACATCCGTCTGCATTGAATGAATATCAGGCTTCGGAGAATTCCATCGTGGTTTCCTGTGAAGAGACGGGAAAAACAACCACCGTATCGTTTGATGATATTATCGTGATGGATCAGGCTTCCTATTATTATACCGGAACGGCGACGGAGGCAGAGTTTGACGGAGAAGGACAACTGACCAGTGCGGTCAACTATGTGACCACCACGGAAAACCATACCATTTACCGGACATCCGGACATGGGGAGAGTACCTTTTCTACCACAATCTCGGATCTGATGGATAAGTCAAATGATACCGTAACGGAATTAAATACGGTGATGGATGCTTCGATTCCGGAGGACTGTGATCTGTTGCTGATGTATGCACCGACCACAGATTTAAGCGAAACAGAGGTTTCTGCATTGGAGGCGTATCTGCAAAAAGGCGGAAAGATGATGGTGATTCTGGGTGATAAAGAAAAAGGGGAACTGCCGAATCTGGAAGCACTGATGAAGACTTACGGTCTGGAAATGGCTGACGGATATATCGCAGATACCCAGCGGAATTATCAGGGCAACTATTATTACATTTTCCCGGAACTGTCCCTGGACAGCGATCTTTCTTCCGGCATTTCTTCGGAAATGGTACTGGTAATCAATAGCCACGGTCTGACCCAGATCGATCCGGCAAGGGATACCATCACGACGACCCCGTTTATGACGACTTCTCAGGGTGGGTATGCAGTAACAGAGGATGCCCAGACGGAAGGAACCTATGTATTGGGTGCGGTGGCGACGGAGAGTGTGACCGATGCAGCTTCAGCGGATGCTGCAACAAGCGATTCGGCGGAAAATGCAGAGGATACGGATGCCACAAGTGAAACAGATACATCGGAAAATACAGCATCTGAGGTGAACACGACACAGAGCCGACTGACAGTGATTGCCAGTGCCTCCCTGATCGATCCTCAGGTAACCGATTCTTTCAGCACCCTGGAAAACAGTCAGTTGTTTATGAATGCGGTAACGGCAAACTTTGACGACACGCAGAATATCTCCATCGAACCGAAGAGTCTGACGGCAGAGTATAATTCCGTACAGCACGGAGGTCTGCTGAGTATTCTGGTGATTTTCGTACTCCCGGCAGCAGTACTGATCAGCGGTCTGGTGGTATGGATCCGCAGAAGACGGGCGTAAATTGAAAGAAGGGTGGAAAAACATGGAAAAAAGAACCAGAACCCTCTGCCTGCTGGTGGGAGCTGTGGTGCTCCTGCTGGTGGCATATTTCGGAATACGAGGTTTTAATAAAAATCAGGAAAAGAAAGCGGAAAAAGAAGCGAAAGCTTCGGAGATCTATCTGACCAAAATGGAGGATGTGACGGAAATCCGTTACAATATCGGCAACGGGGAACAGGTTTTTGTCAAAGAATCAGACAGTGACAACTGGGAAGTGGAGGCTCAGCCGGACTTCCCGTTGGCACAGACCTACCCGGAACAGATTGCATCAGATTTCGGGACCCTGAAGGCGGAGCGGGAATTAAAAGATGCAGATCAGCTTTCTGATTATGGATTGGAAGATCCGGTTTATACCGTGGAGCTTTCGGATTCGAAGGGGAACACGCATCAGATTTCGATTGGAAATGTGATCGGAGATACGTATTATGCAACGGTGGATGACAGTCAGACGGTCTACACGGTTTCGGCAGCAGTGATGGAAGATTTGCAGTACAGTCTGGAAGAAATGGCGCAGCTGGATCAGGTGCCGTCGATCGGAAGCGGCAATCTGGTGGAAGAGACGATTACGAAAGCTGGATCGCAAACCACCTATTCTGCGGACAACAAAGATGACAGTGAAGCAGTGGCAGCAGTGATCGGAGGATTAGGAGCTCTGACGTTGGATACGGTAGAAAATTATACGGTGCAGCCGGAAGAACTGGCGTCGTACGGTCTGGATGAGGAAAATCGTACGCAGGTAGATGCTGTATACAGTACAAGTACGGACTCAGATGCCGGCGAAACAGATGAAGCAGAACCGGCGACATCTGATTTCGATTCTGAGAATTCAGACACCGGGAACTCAGACTCCGATACATCGGGTAAGGAGAAGACATATACGCTGTATATCGGAACACAGGCGGAAGACGGAACCACGTATGTGATGCCGAAAGGTTCCGGTATCGTCTACAAGGTCACGACAACAGTATGCAAGAACATTCTGAATCAGAAGTAGTTGACTTTTAAAGGAAAATGGAAGAAAATATTCTTTAATATGACAAACGAAAGCCGGACAGAAATATTTTTTACATTTTTATACGGCAAAGGAAAATCAGAACAGATCCGATAAAAACACAGATCAGATACGAGGGATGAAAAAGAATGGAGGCCTTTATATGAGAGATAAATTTATGCGGTTTATGCAGGGCAGATATGGAACGGATGCCTTATCAAAATTTTTGGTGATCGCAGGAGTAATCCTGGCAGTTGTATCATCTGCGACGCATGTAAGAGTTCTCTATATGATCGCTTGGATAATGATCATCTGGTCCTATTTCCGGATGTTCTCAAAAGATTATGCCAAGCGTTCTGCAGAAAATCGCTGGTATCTGAATAAGACCTATAAGATCCGTTCTAAATTTGCAGGCCTGAAGAACCGGATGGCGCAGAGTAAAGACTATCATATTTACAAATGCCCGTCCTGCAAGCAGAAGATCCGGATTCCGAGAGGCAAAGGAAAGATCGAGATCCGTTGCCCGAAATGCAGTACTACGTTTATCAAGCGAAGCTGAGAAGATGTCTTGCAGAAATGTTTCAGAACGAGAGAAGAGAGAAAGCAGAAATTCAGATCAGGAAATAAATGAGAAAGAACCGGTTTCGTAAGATCTGGAAACCGGATGGGGGATAGTTTCAAACGATGACAGATCCATATCAGGTGTTGGGGATCTCAAGAGGTGCCACCGACGAGGAAATCAAGAAAGCATATCGAAAACTAAGCCGGAAATATCATCCGGATGCCAATATCAACAATCCGAACAAGGAGGAAGCAGAAGCTAAATTCAAAGAAGTGCAGCAGGCCTATGACCAGATCATGAAAGAAAAAGAGTATGGTGGATCGCAGGGAGGATATGGCCCCTATGGTTCGACCGGAGCAAACGGCGGATATGGTGGCTACGGTTACGGAGGTTTTGGTGGATTTGGAAGTGGATTCGGCGGTTATGGAACTAACGGAGCAGGAAACGGTCAGGCTAGCGAGTCGGATATTCATTTCCGTGCAGCAGCGAATTATATCCAGAGCGGGCACTATGCGGAAGCGTTAAATGTGTTGAATACTATTTCACAGCGAAATGGACTCTGGTATTATTACAGCGCAGTTGCAAATTACGGAACCGGGAATAATGTGACAGCGTTGGAACATGCAAAAGAGGCAGTGCGTCTGGAGCCGAATAATCTGCAGTATCAGATGTTCTTACAACGAATGGAAGGTGGAAGCGGATGGTATCAGGGGCAGCAGTCTATGTATGGATTTCCTACGGTGGGAAGTAATGACTTCTGTATGAAACTCTGTATTGCCAATATTATGTGTAATCTGTTCTGTGGCGGAGGCATGTGCTGTGGAGGAACTACTCCGGGTGGACGGATTATGTAAGAGATATAAGAGGAAAGACAGAATCGTAGCAAAAGTAAATAAAGAACAGTGAGAACAGTTGGAACAGGTGTAGTGTAGGAAGGTGAAACAGATACATTGCACCTGTTCTTTTGATAGAAATTTTGCCAGAGTGAAGAGGAAATCATAATCTGTGTAATTGTGCCGATGGCATATACAATGGAGCAGGGGGATTGTTGATAAATGCTTTATTTGCAATCTTATATCGTGTGATAGAACAAAATGATATTTTCATAATGTCCGTCTTTCATGCGGAATCCGTTTGGAACCTCACCCAGGCGTACAAAGCCCAGCTTTTCGTACAAGTGGATCGCAGAGTAGTTACATTTTACAACGGCATTGAACTGTAAAATCTGAAAACCAAATTCCCCGGCTTTTTTCAGGCAGTTCGTCACCAGTTTTTCACCTATATGCTGTCCGCGGATTCCTTTTTTCACGGCATAGCTGGCATTGGAAAGATGACCGCAGCGACCGAGATTGTTTGGATGAAGAATGTAAAGTCCAACAATGGTTTCTGTGTCGCTATCCACTGCAACGGCGGAGTAAGTCTGCTCTGCGAAGAAATCAGCGGCTTCGGTATCGCTCAGGCAGTTTTCCTGCGGAAAAGCCTCACCGTCCTCAACGACCTGATTCCAGATGACTGCCATTTCTGGGACGTCTTTTGGCTCAAAAGCCCGAATGATAATGTTCATAATAAAAGACCTCACTTTTGTATAACTTTTAAGAAATGAAAAAACAGGATTCTCGAAATCGCTCCCGGAATTCTATAAAAGATTATAAAACGTCGTGAGAGAGAAGTAAATATGAATGTTTGTGCAATGGTGTATAATGTTAGGTAATGTTTGCCGTGATTCGTTCTTGTTTTTATTGCCAGGTATAGGATAAAAAGGTTCAGGGGAGCGTTGCAGGTTTTGAGAGCGTCAGGTTGTGCGTGGAGAGCAAAAACGTTATAATAAAAGCATATGACTTGTGAAGAAATTCTTCCAAAATCCTGCTGAGTTATTATTATATACAAGGTATTACGAAGCGAGAGATTACAGCAGTGAAAAAACAGTAGAAATGGAGAAATCTTATGATCAACCGAGAAGATATGATGGAACTGACCCGTCGAATGAATGTTTCCCGGACATCTTTTACCCGTGTGGCGGGATGCTATGTGGATGAAGAAGGAGAATTTGACGGGAGTTTTAATACGAATTTTCTGAAGCTGTCGGCGCCGGAGCGGACGAAACAACTGAAACTGGCGAAGGCTGTGGTGTTTTCAGAGACTAATGAGAAACTGAAACAGTATGAATTTTCAGGACAGAAAAAGAAGACGGAAAGTATGTGGAAACTGCTGATGGGAATCCGGCAGAGTGGATTGAAAAATGATGCGATGCTGGACGTATTTTACGATGTGGTGATGGAACATTTCCAGTCAAACATGGAGAATACACCCTATGGAATCTTTGTATTTCATGACCGGTATGATGTGCCGATGAAGGCAGCAGACAAAGAAAGACTGTGGGAATCAGAGGAAGTCTATGAATATCTGATTTGTGCCATTTGTCCGCTGATCGGGGAATATGAGCCGGGAGAACCGGAATGTGGATTCCTGTTTCCGGCATATACGGATCGCTGTGCGGATCTGAATCATATTAATGTATTTCAGAAAAATGGAACGCGTGCAAAAGAAGAGCTGGAGATGAAGATTTTGGGTGTGAGATAGCGTTTGAAAGAGACGAGAATGGTGTCGGTAGTGGAATATGGCGCAAGGGATGAAGAACCTGATGAAATTATAATATCCGGAAGAGGTGAGACTACCGATGACAGACAGGTTTTCCGGGATGGAAAGAATCATGTGATAGCATGATGGTATCAGGAAGAGCGGGAGGAAGATTCGATGGAAGTAAAGTACTGTAAGCTGGAAATTTTTATTCCAAAGTCCCATTTGGAGGTCCTTCAGAAAGCATTGCAGTCGGTGGATGCGGGACACATTGGCAATTATGACTGTTGCTTATCTGTGTCGGAAGTGATGGGTTACTGGCGACCGCTTGATGGCTGCAATCCCTATCTTGGATCGATGGGAGAAATCAGTTGTGAACCGGAATTGAAGGTGGAAGTAACGGTTTACGCGGAAAATGTGGACATGACGATTGAGGCGATTAAAAAGGTACATCCATATGAAGAGCCGGTGATCAATGCAATTCCATTATACAGAACCAGCTTCTAAGATGTGAACTGTGTGATTACGAAGGAATCGTGGAAATCAGTTACCGTCAATAGAAACAGATGTGAGAAAAGGAGAAGAAAATGTCAATTGATATTCGAATTACGCAAAAAGGATTGCGGAAAAAGACACTTCCGCTGGAAGTAATTACCGGGGGAACCCTGGTTTATGGAAGCGGCGATGGGACGAAATTTGAAGAAGGAAATCTGGAAGGGGAAGAAATTCTGCTCTATCATCCGCAGCATGTCTCCAGAGGATTCAGTATCACCTGGAATCCAGAAGAGAAAACTTTTGTGGATCTGCGGGCGGTAAATCCGGACAGCGAGGAAGGCTTGCAGGACTTTTTTGATACGATTGCGCGGATTTCAGAGTACTGGAAATGCGAGATCGAAATGGACGGTGAAATCATCAAAGCGGAGGAGTTAAAGTCACGGATTCCGGAAATTCAGGAATTTAACCGAGGCGTGTTGGGGGACATTTGCACAGATATCCTGACGGGAGAAAAAAGTGCACTGACGTTATTTAGTGTCATGTTCCCGCTGACTTTAGGGAAAAAAGAGGCGGAACTTTTCGGAGAAGATCCGGAAAATATAAAGATGGATGCATTTGCAGATTGGCTACATGAAAGACAGACCATGGATGCTTATTTCGCAAGACCGCAGTTTTATCGGACTCCAAACGGAATCCTGGGAGGGTATGCAGTAACAGAAGGCTGCAGAACCATTTTCCCGGTGAAAGCACAGGTGCCATTTGGCATGGAAGATCCGGAGACGGGGAAAGCTCTGAAATGTGATCAGTTTGAAGTTTTCTTTTATTCTACAACGATGGAGAAAATGATTGGAAAATGCAATTTTGATGAATTTGCACGAAAAGTATCTTCTCAGGCAGAACGATTTGACGGGGATAAATTCCTGTTTGAGGGAATCCCGCTAGAGACGTTGCGGGAGTGGGTGGAAGAATCAAACAAGCATAAACACTGAGATAAACAAAAAACCCATAACTGTAATAGTTATGGGTTTCATGCGGAAGAAGAGACTTGAACTCTCACAGGATAAACTCCCACTAGAACCTGAATCTAGCGCGTCTGCCATTCCGCCACTTCCGCTCGACAAAAAATATCTTATCACAATGATCTGGGTTTGTAAACCCCTAAATTTAATTTTTTTGCGAAAACATTTTCCGGATTTTCATGCGAATCATTTCCGGGTTTTCAAAGTGCAGAATCCGGTTTGACATCGAATCCGAGACAACAGTATAATAACACTGGAAACACTGTACAAGATGTGAGTACAAATAAGGAAAGGATTACCATGAACGTACTGATTGTTATTGACATGCAAAATGATTTTATCGACGGAGCACTTGGAACGAAAGAAGCAGAAGCAATCGTGCCGCGTGTCGTAGAGAAGATCCGGAACTTTGACGGAATGGTGCTGGCAACCAGAGACACCCACGAGGCGGACTATCTGCAGACGCAGGAAGGAAAGAACTTGCCGGTGGAACATTGTATCCGTGGAACAAATGGATGGGAACTGCGACCGGAGATTCAGGAACTGATTTCTGCGGAAGTGATGGACAAGCCTACATTTGGCAGCCGGAAGCTAGCGGAATTTCTGAAGAAACAGGAAACAGAAATCGACAGCATTACATTAGCAGGGCTTTGCACGGATATCTGTGTGATTTCCAATGCGATGGTGCTAAAAGCATTTATGCCGGAGATCCCGATCACAGTGGATGCCTCCTGTTGCGCAGGCGTAACGCCGGAAAGCCATGAGCGGGCACTGGAAGCCATGAAAGTATGTCAGATTCAGATAGAAGAGTAAGTAGGATAAGAAGTAAGAGGAGTAAAACGAGATGATTAAGGCAGTGATTTTTGATATGGATGGAACGATGATTGATACCGAGAGATTATCCACCGGGGTCTGGCAGCGAGTGGCAAAGGAGAAAGGGTTTGAGCTTACGAAAGCAACCATTGATTCCATGAGAGGAAGAACGACCAATCGTGTGCGGGAAATTTTTCAGGAAATTTACGGGAATTCTGTAAATTATGATGAAGCGAGAGCACTTCGTACCCATTATATGAATGAGATTATGGATCGGGATGGTGTGCCGAAGAAAAAAGGGCTGGTAGAACTTCTGGAGTATTTGAAAAAGGAAGGGATTCCGGCAGCGGTGGCAACATCCACACGGTCTGAAGCAGCGATTAAAAATCTGAAAAATGCCGGAGTCTATGACTATTTGCAGGCGGGAGTATACGGAGACATGGTGACGAAGAGTAAACCGGATCCGCAGACTTTCCATATGGCAGCAGAGGCTCTGGGCGTGGACCCAAAAGAGTGCGTTGTGGTGGAAGACAGTGAGCCGGGAATCCTTGCAGCGAAAGCAGCAGGGGGATATTCTGTATTTATTCAGGATGTGACGACAGTTCCGAAAGAGGCGAGAGAAGGCGTTTCCGCGGAACTGCAGGATCTGGCTGACTTGATTGGCTGGATTGAGAAGATCAATGCAAATTAAGATGGCATCAGATCTTCGGAGAAATAGAGGAGAGGGAGCGCATGAAAGGAGAGCGGACGGCATGATAAGATTTGCGACGATCGGAACGAGCTGGATCACAGATCATTTTCTGGATGCGGCTTTGAAATGTCCGGAGTTTAAGCTGGAGGCTGTTTATTCCAGAAATCTGGAAAAGGCGAAGACATTTGGCGGAAAATACGGAGTGGGAAAATATTATGATTCTCTGGGAAAGTTGGCAGAAGATCCGGAGATTGACGCGGTTTACATTGCAAGTCCGAATTTTCTGCACTGTGCACACGCAATTCAGATGATGGAAGCCGGAAAACAGGTACTCTGTGAAAAGCCGTTGGGAGCAAATACCAAAGAAGTGGCGAAAATGTTTCAGACGGCAGAGGAACATCATGTGGCGCTGATGGAAGCTGTTCGAACACTGCATCAACCGGCATACCGCTGGCTTCAGGAACATTTGGCAGAGATCGGACCGGTGCGGGCGGCGACTCTGTGTTATGATCAGAAATCCAGCAAGCTGGATCGTCTGAAATCCGGAGATCTGACCAACAATTTTAATCATGAATATGCAGGAGGGGCTCTGACGGATATCGGAGTCTACTGTCTGCAGGCGATGGTTGGACTGCTTGGAAAACCGGAAAAAATAACCGGTTCCGTTGTGAAAATGCCGGGACTGGAAGAAAAAGTGGATCTGGGCGGTATGATTCTGGCAACCTATCCGGAACTGACGGCGCAGATTCGATTTTCCAAGCTGGTGGATGGATTTATTCCCAGTGAGATTCAGGGAGAAAAAGGATCCTTTCTGGTGGATGCGATTCAGGAACCGAGACAGATCACGCTGGTGCATCCGGACGGAACCAGAGAAGAAATTTCAGTAGAGGTTGCGGAAAATGAACTGATCTATGAAGTAGAGGATTTTATTACTTATGTGAAAAATCGAGAGAATCCTTTGAAGTTGCAAGGAGATCAGAAGGAGAAAAAGTCTGATACAGAAGCAGCACATGAGGAAGAATTGGTGGATGAAGATTCTCTGCAAGTTTATGAGAAGATTTCTAAAGATGTCATGGATGTGATGGATCAGGTGCGAAAGGAAAACGGAATCATTTTCCCGGCAGATAAAGATCCGGACGTATTGAAAGAAAGGCTGGAACAGCAGCTTGATTTCATCCGGGAAGTGGACAAAGTGAAGCTGATTACCAGACAGACACCGCTTGCGAATGGCAGCCGGAAAGAAAATGATGCGGAACATTCCTGGCATCTGGCATTGATGGCAGGGCTTCTGGAAGAACATGCAGATGCGTCTGTCAATGTGCCGAGGGTGATGAAAATGGTATTGGCACATGATCTGGTAGAGATTGATGCAGGAGATACCTATGCCTATGATACAGAGGGAGCAAAAACGCAACACCAGAGAGAACTGAAAGCGGCAGAGCGGATTTTTGGATTATTGCCAAAAGATCAGGGGGAAGAACTTCGTGCGCTCTGGGATGAGTTTGAAACATACGAGACGGCAGATGCAAAATACGCACATTTGCTGGACAATTTCCAACCATTGTTGTTAAATGATGCCAGCGGCGGAATCAGTTGGATCGAGCATACGGTGCACAAATCCCAGATTTACAAGAGAAATGCAAAGATTGACCAGAGTTCCAAAGAAATCTGGGACTATATGAAAGGTATCATTCAGAAACATATAGATATGGGACATGTGAAGGACGACTGAGAGTGCATCTGGCAGGATTCATAAATGTCGATGTGTAAAAGAGCGAATACATGGTGACAGGGAATGTGATGTGCAGAAAGAAGGAGGAGATCGCGATGTATGAAGCAGAGGTTGCAAAATTACAGAAAATCATAGATGAAAGCCAGAATATTGTATTTTTTGGTGGAGCCGGAGTATCGACGGAAAGTAAGATTCCGGATTTTCGAAGTGCGGATGGTCTGTATCATCAGAGTTATAAATATTCTCCGGAGCAGGTGGTCAGCCACAGCTTCTTTATGAAATATCCGGACGTGTTTTATGACTTCTATAAGAATAAAATGATGTTTCTGGATGCAAAGCCGAATCCGGCACATCTGAAACTGGCGGAACTGGAAAAAGCAGGAAAATTACGTGCGATCGTGACACAGAATATCGACGGACTGCATCAGGCAGCGGGAAGCAAAGTGGTCTATGAACTGCACGGAAGCATTCATCGAAATTACTGCATGAGATGCCATCAGTTCTATGATGCGGCCTATGTAAAACAATCTGCGGGAGTTCCGAGATGCAGTTGTGGTGGCATGATTAAGCCGGATGTTGTGTTATACGAAGAGGGGCTGGATTCCGAGGTGATCCGGGGTGCAGTCAGTGCCATCAGTCAGGCAGATACACTGATCATCGGAGGAACCTCGCTGGTTGTTTATCCGGCAGCTGGATTTATTGATTATTTCAGGGGAAAACATCTGGTTGTGATCAATAAGTCGGAGACGGCAAAACAGGTGGGAGCGGAACTGACGATTTCGGCTCCGATCGGAGAAATTATGGGAAGGATTCGCGTATAATTTTAGAATGCAACCGTAAGCAATTCACATTGCAACCTTTTGCGTGAGGATAATGGCTTTTATCAACACGTTTTGTCCTATAACTCCGGTTTTTTGGAAAGAATTTAAAAATGAATGGAAAGAAACAGGTCGGAACCCTACGTTTTAAGTAAGATTCCGACCTGTTTTGAAATACGATAAATTTCAATCTATTGTTTGTTTATCACCGATCGAAGAGGAATTTTCTTACGAACGATTTGATTCCCATCTTCCGGAGGCTCCGCAGGGAAGTACCAGACCGGAGTTGGTGACCGGAAGTCCGATTTCCTGAGAGTCCACATGTCCGTCATATTGCTTTAATTCGGTTCCGAGCATGTAGGTCAGAACGGCCGGTGCAAGCCCGGTGGTGTAGGAGTTGACCAGGAAAAACAGCGGATCATCACTTAAAATTTTGGTACAAAGCTTGATCAGCGGATGAATGGCATCCTCAATCTTCCAGATCTCACCTTTTGGGCCTCTTCCGTAAGACGGTGGATCCATGATGATGGCATCGTAAGTGTTGCCGCGGCGGATTTCCCGTTCTACAAATTTGACACAGTCATCTACCAGCCAGCGGATTGGCGCATCTTTCAGACCGGAAGAGACTGCATTTTCCTTGGCCCAGGTAACCATGCCCTTGGAAGCGTCTACGTGGGTAACGTTGGCACCTGCTGCAGCGGCGGCGATCGTAGCTCCGCCTGTATAGGCAAATAGGTTCAATACCTTGATGGGGCGACCGGCGTGGCGGATTTTCTCAGAAAACCAGTCCCAGTTGACTGCCTGCTCCGGGAAAAGTCCGGTATGTTTAAAGTTAAATGGTTTCAAATGGAAGGTCAGGTCTTTATAGTGAATCTTCCATTGTTCCGGGAGATCGAAAAATTCCCATTCACCGCCGCCTTTTTTGCTGCGGTGATAATGTCCGTTCCTATGTTTCCAGCGACCGTCCGTTTTGGGAGTATCCCAGATGACCTGCGGATCCGGACGAACCAGAATGTAAGAGCCCCAACGCTCCAGTTTCTCTCCTTTTGAACAGTCAATGACTTCGTAATCTTTCCATTGATCGGCAATCCACATAATTTCTTTTCATATCCTTTCTGATGTTCTTTTTCTATATTTTCTGAAGTGATTTCAAAAAAATTTATTGAGATTCGAGGCAGTTTATTATCCAAACATTTTCATCATCTCATAAACAGAACGCAAATGCAAGTGCGCCGCAGATAGAACTTGCAGAAAAACAGTGGAATGGTATACTTAAAATAGAAGGTCAAAGTGACGAAAAGTAAGAAAAAAGAACGGGAAAAGAAAGGGGATTACTTATGATTACAGTAGATGCAAGGGGCGTTGCCTGCCCACTTCCGGTAGTGAAAACAAAAAAAGCCATTGAAGCTCTGGAAAAACCGGAGATGGTAGAAGTTTTGGTGGATAATGAGATTGCAGTGCAGAACGTGACAAAGCTGGCCAAAAGTATGCAGTGTGGCGTGAAAAGTGAGAAGCTTGGAGAAAAGGAATTCCGTCTGGAGATTCAGGTGGGAGATGCGGCATTGAAACAGCCAGAAGTGAAGGAAGCAGCTGTTTGTCAGCCGGATCAGATCGGAAATACAGTCGTTGTGGTTTCTTCAGATAAAATGGGTGAGGGAAATGAAGAACTGGGACATGTCCTGATTAAAGGATTTCTGTTTGCAGTGACACAGTTGGACGAGTTGCCAAAGACGATGCTGTTTTACAATGGCGGCGCAAAACTGACCACAGAGGGCTCTGAATCTCTGGAAGATCTGAAGAGTCTGGAAGCGCAGGGCGTGGAGATTATGACCTGTGGAACCTGCCTGGACTATTATGGCCTGAAAGAGAAGTTGAAAGTCGGTACCGTAACCAATATGTACAGTATTGTGGAGACTATGAATCAGGCAGGAAGAATCATTCGTCCGTAAAATCTGTGAAGCTGTGTTGGGAATATCGTTTTCACGCAGGGAAAGCAAGTAAGATGAGAAGCTGGAGCAGCACAGCAACAGAAAGCATGTCGGAAATTTGCAAAGCCAAGATGGGAAGCCGGAAATGTTATTGGGAGAGCAGATTTCAGGGCGCAGAGAGTGACGCTGACATAGAGAGCGGATTGCCACATTGCCGGATTGCAGAAAAGGCGAGAGAGTCGCAATATATCGCGAGAAAAGAGAGGAAAAGAGAAAATGTCTCAGGAAACAAAGAAAATACGGTTAACTAAAATGACCAAAACTGCCGGTTGTGCGGCGAAAATCGGGCCCGGCGTACTGGCGCAGGTGCTGGGAACTCTGCCAAAATTTGAGGATGAGAATCTTCTGGTGGGGATCGAGACATCGGATGATGCGGCCATTTATAAATTAAATGAAGAGCAGGCAATGATCCAGACGGTCGATTTCTTTACCCCTATGGTGGATGATCCCTATCTTTTCGGACAGGTTGCGGCTACCAATGCGCTGAGTGATGTTTATGCCATGGGTGGAGATCCAAAAGTGGCATTAAATATTGTAGCATTTCCAAATGATCTGGATCCGGAAATTCTGGGAGAAATCTTACGTGGTGGAGCGGATAAGGTGAAAGAGGCCGGTGCTGTGCTGGTGGGCGGCCATTCCATCCAGGATGATGAGCCAAAATACGGTATGTGTGTGTCAGGACTGGTTCATCCGGATCATATTTTGAAAAATTACGGTTGTCACCCGGGAGATGTGCTGATTCTGACGAAACAGTTAGGAGCAGGAATCCTGAATACGGCGGTAAAGGCGGAACTGGCAAGTGAACAGGCACAGCGAGAAGTGTTGCAGGTGATGACTTCCTTAAATAAAACGGCAGCTCATGTGATCCGGAATTATCCGGTGACGGCCTGTACCGATGTGACAGGATTTGGCCTGATGGGGCACTGCTCGGAAATGGCAGTCGGAAGTGATGTGACGCTTGAACTTTATAAAGACTGGATCCCGTTGATGGGAGAGGTTCGTGAGTATGCAAAGATCGGTCTGGTGCCGGGAGGAGCCTACCGCAATCGGGAATATGTAGGGGCAGCGGTGGATCTGGGAGACACACCGGAAGACCTTGCAGACGTATTCTTTGATCCGCAGACTTCGGGCGGACTGCTTTTTGCGGTGTCACCGGAATATGCAGAAAAGATTTTGAAAGAATTAGAAGAGGATGGATTGAATACGAAGGCAGCGGTGATTGGAAAGGTTCTGGAAAAGGGAGCATACAGAATTCAGATTCTATAATATAAGGAAGTAACACGGTATGAAGCAACGAATGATATATATGGACAATGCAGCGACAACGCTTCAGAAACCGCCGGAAGTGATTCAGGCGGTTGTCTGGGCAATGGAATCTATGGGGAATGCAGGACGGGGGCTTGGAGAAGCGGCGTTGGATGCGGCGCGGATGATTTATGATACCAGAGAAAGACTCTGTAGATTATTTGGAGGAGAAAATGCCCGCCAGATTGCATTTACCAAGAATTCCACAGAGAGTCTGAACCTGGCAATCCGCGGGCTGATCCGTCCGGGAGATCATGTGGTGACTACGGTGTTGGAACATAATTCGGTGCTTCGGCCGCTTTATGAACGACAGGAAAACGGAACAGAATTAACGATAGTTGGTTGTGATGAAAATGGGGTTCTGGATTATGAAGAACTGGAACGCTCCATCCGTCCGGACACCAGAGCAGTGATCTGTACCCACGGCTCCAATCTGACGGGAAATCTGGTAGATCTTCAGAAGGTGAGCGCGGCGGCGAAACGAAAAAATGCCTTGCTGATTGTGGATGCATCTCAGACGGCAGGTGTTTTCCCGATCGATGTACAACAGTTGCAGATTGATGTATTATGTTTTACAGGACATAAGTCTTTGCTAGGCCCGCAGGGAACCGGAGGACTTTATGTGAAACCGGGCCTGGAAATCGAACCATTGACGCGAGGCGGAAGTGGAATTGAAACCTATAATCCGCATCACCCGAAAGAAATGCCCACGGCACTGGAAGCCGGAACGATAAACGGGCATGGAATTTCGGGCTTAAATGCGGCTTTGAAGTATCTGGAAGAAACTGGAATTGAGAATATTCGAAAAAAAGAACAGGATCTGATGTGGCAGTTCTATGAGGGCATCAGAGAGATTCCGGGAGTCCGGATTTACGGATATTTTTCTGATGCCAGGCATGCGACAGAAAGATCCGGTGGATCGTTTTCGGGAAAAGAACGATGCCCGATTGTTACATTTAATCTTGGCGAGTATGATTCCGGAGAAGTCAGCGATGCGCTGCTGACGGATTACGGAATTGCAACCCGTTCCGGCGGGCATTGTGCGCCATTGATGCATGAGGCGTTGGGAACGAGAGAGCAGGGATCTGTCCGGTTCAGTTTTTCGCATTATAATACGGAAGAGGAAGTGGCGTTTGCTGTAAATGCAATCCGGGAACTTGCCTGAGCGTAGGGAAAAGCAACAGTTTCAAAAGTTGCAGATGATAAGAAAAGGATAATACATGAGGGAAAAGACATTAAAACTGGTGATAACATTTCACACGACAACCGATGCAATGGCGATGGAGAAAGCATGCAAAAGTCAGGGAATTTCGGGAAGATTGATTCCGATTCCGCAGGAAATCTCTGCGGGCTGCGGACTTGCCTGGTGCGCTCAGTTAGATCAGAAGGAAGAACTGCTGGCATTTATGGGGAAGGAAGGCCTGGAAATGGAAGCGGTTGCGGAATGTATGCTTCGTTGACAGAATGGAAAATCTTCCATATAATTTAAAGAAGAAAGAAACATATACCTCTTATGGGATATGAGCGCGTTCATATTGGAAGCGGTAGAGCTGAGAAGGAGTTTCTTCCTATTATATAATGTACAGAAAAAGCACGGCCTGCACCGTGCTTTTTCTTTTGGTATGTCATTGAGAGGTTTTTCCTCGTTGCTATGCAGCCCATTACTGAATATACAAAATCTGGGGAATGTCCTGCAATGAGGGTGTATATAAAAATCAGTAATTCGAAGCAGGAATGTTTTTGGGGGAAACAATCGGCTTCAAATTCTGTCATAGCAACCAATGAAGGATGTACGGCATCTTTTACCAGAGATGCCTGGCTTAGAAAAAAGAAAGCGATCCCACATAAAGTGGAACCGCCCTTGGTTTCTCTAAGTTGTGAACAATATAGCATTTTTGGAAAAAGATGTCAAGAATTTCAAAAAAATTAGATTGTACGAAAAAAAGTACAATATTTCTGAAAAACTACTTGAAAACAGAAAGGATATCATATATACTAAAAAAGCTGTGACATGATAGCAATGAAGCGCGAGGTTGCTGCTGGATGTGAGAGTTGCACAAGAAGGCAGGTTTTCCGTGGAGCGAATGTCAAGTTAGGAAACTGGCGACAAGTCACTGTACGAATCACAACTGATTATCATCTGGAAATCCACCAGGGATATGAAACAACGTGTGAGTTTCTCACGACACACACGGGAGAGTGTACAGTCACCGCTTGTCGTACTGCAATGAATAGTACGAAAAGGAGGCGACTTTTTTTATGGCAAGTCAAGTAATGAGAATCACATTGAAGGCGTATGATCACCAGCTGGTAGATGCATCCGCAAAGAAAATCATCGAAACTGTAAAGAAGAACGGATCACAAGTGAGTGGACCGGTACCACTTCCGACTAAGAAGGAAGTAGTTACAATCCTGAGAGCTGTACACAAGTACAAAGACTCCAGAGAGCAGTTCGAGCAGAGAACTCATAAAAGACTGATCGATATCATCGCACCAACACAGAAGACTGTTGATGCACTGTCCAGACTGGAAATGCCGGCTGGTGTTTATATCGATATCAAAATGAAAAACAAATAAGAACAGTAATTCCTATAATTTAGGATGAACACTTCGGTGTTCCGCTGTAAATCACAGGAGGTAATGATATGAAAAAAGCTATTTTAGCTACAAAAGTCGGAATGACTCAGATTTTCGACGAAGACGGTTCTTTAATCCCTGTTACAGTACTTCAGGCAGGACCGTGTGTTGTAACACAGATCAAGACAGTTGAGAATGACGGCTATGAAGCAGTTCAGGTCGGATTTGTTGACAAGAAAGAAAAGATCGTTACAAAAGACAAGAGCGGCAAGAAAGAAATCGCTCACAGAAATGGTGTGACAAAGGCTGAGAAAGGACACTTCGACAAAGCAGGAGTTTCCGGAAAGAGATTTGTCAGAGAGTTCAGATTTGAAAATGCTGCAGAATATGCGCTTGCACAGGAAATCAAAGCGGATATTTTTGAGGCTGGCGATAAGGTAGATGCTACCGCAATTTCCAAAGGTAAAGGATTCCAGGGTGCGATCAAACGTCACAACCAGCACAGAGGACCTATGACTCATGGTTCCAAGTTCCATCGTCACGCAGGTTCCAATGGTTCTGCATCCGATCCGAGTAAGGTATTCAAAGGTAAGAAGATGCCTGGACAGATGGGTAACAAGAAGATTACAATTCAGAATCTTGAAGTAGTAAGAGTAGATGCTGAAAATAATCTGCTTCTGATCAAAGGCTCAGTTCCGGGACCGAAGAAATCCTTAGTAACTATCAAAGAAACTGTAAAGGCATAATCTTAGAGTCAGGAAAGGAGGAACACACAGATGGCAAACGTATCTGTTTATAATATCGAAGGTAAAGAAGTTGGAACAATCGATCTGAACGATGCTGTATTCGGTGTAGAGGTTAACGAACACCTTGTACACATGGCGGTTGTCAGCCAGCTTGCAAATAAGCGTCAGGGAACGCAGAAAGCAAAGACACGTTCTGAAGTATCCGGTGGTGGAAGAAAGCCATGGAGACAGAAAGGAACAGGTCATGCAAGACAGGGATCTACAAGAGCTCCACAGTGGACAGGCGGCGGCGTAGTATTCGCTCCGGTTCCGAGAGATTATTCTTTCAAGATGAACAAGAAAGAAAAGAGAGCTGCTCTGAAATCTGCACTGACAAGCAGAGTTGAAGAAAAGAAATTCATCGTTGTTGATGAACTGAACTTCGACGAGATCAAGACAAAGAAATTCCAGACAGTTCTGAACAACTTAAACGTTGAGAAGGCACTGGTTGTTCTGGAAGACGGTAACAAGAACGCTGAACTGTCTGCAAGAAACATCGCAGATGTGAAGACAGCACATACCAATACAATCAATGTGTATGACGTTCTGAAATACAACACAGTAATTGCTACAAAGGCAGCAGTTGCTAGCATCGAGGAGGTGTACGCATAATGGCAAACATTCAGTATTATGACGTAATTCTGAAACCGGTAGTTACAGAAAAGAGCATGGGCCTGATGGCTGATAAGAAGTATACATTTTACGTGCACACAGAGGCTACAAAGAGCCAGATCAAAGAGGCCGTAGAAAAAATGTTCCAGGGAACAAAGGTAAAGAGTGTAAACACCATGAACCTGGATGGAAAGAAAAAAAGAGCACGTGGAAGCTTCCAGTACGGAACAACTGCTAAACAGAAAAAAGCAATCGTACAGCTGACAGAAGATAGTGCTGATATCGAGATTTTTGAAGGTCTGTAAGCTTGGCGAAAGCGAGGCAAAGCCGAAGATTGAGGCTTAGCTGAGACCTGTTCCCAAGCGTTAGTGAGAACGAGACGAAGTCGAAGTTCGAACTTAGGCGCACGGAACGAGATTCAGTTCTTTCGAACTTAGCGAACTGAACATACCCGTTTCGAAGAATGTGGCACTTAGGCGCACGGAACGAGATTCAGTTCTTTCGAACTTAGCGAACTGAACATACCTTTATACGCATAGAAGCGTGAGAACAAATAATTTAGATGACACGAAAGGAGAGAACGTAATGGGAATCAAAACATATAACCCATATACACCTTCCAGAAGACAGATGACCGGATCTGATTTCTCAGAGATCACAAAGACAACACCTGAGAAGTCTCTGCTGGATTCCAAGAGCAGAAAAGCCGGACGTAATAATCAGGGTAAAATCACAGTAAGACACCGCGGAGGCGGAGCTAAAAAGAAATACAGAATCATTGATTTCAAGAGAAATAAAGAAGGAATTCCTGCAAAGGTAATCGGTATCGAGTATGATCCGAACAGAACAGCTAACATCGCACTGATCTGCTACGCAGACGGAGAGAAAGCTTACATCCTTGCACCGGAAGGACTGAAAGATGGAATGACCGTTATGAACGGTGCGGATGCAGAAATCAGAGTTGGAAACTGCCTGCCATTATCTGAGATTCCGGTAGGTACACAGATTCACAACATCGAGATGCATCCTGGAAAAGGTGGTCAGCTTGTAAGAAGTGCTGGTAACAGTGCACAGCTGATGGCTAAAGAAGGAAAGTATGCAACACTTCGTCTTCCTTCAGGAGAAATGAGACTGGTTCCGATCGTTTGCCGCGCTACAATCGGTGTAGTAGGTAACGGAGACCACAACCTGATCAACATTGGTAAAGCAGGACGTAAACGTCACATGGGTATCAGACCTACAGTTCGTGGTTCTGTTATGAACCCGAATGACCATCCGCATGGTGGTGGTGAAGGTAAGACCAGTATCGGTCGTCCAGGACCGTCAACTCCTTGGGGCAAACCGGCATTGGGACTTAAGACCCGCAAGAAGAATAAAGCTTCTAACAAGATGATTGTAAGAAGAAGAGACGGAAAAGCTATTAAATAAACGTTTACAAGGAGGTTAGAACTATGGCTCGTTCACTGAAAAAAGGACCATTTGCAGATGCAAGTCTGTTGAAAAAAGTAGATGCGATGAACGCATCTGGCGATAAATCCGTAATCAAGACATGGTCTCGTCGTTCTACAATCTTCCCGAGCTTTGTTGGACATACATTCGCTGTACATGACGGAAGAAGACATGTTCCGGTATATGTAACAGAAGATATGGTTGGACATAAACTTGGAGAGTTTGTTGCAACAAGAACTTACAGAGGTCACGGAAAAGACGAAAAGAAATCTAAGGTTAGATAATTGTTAACAGATTGAAAGGAGGGTTCATCCATGGCAAAAGGACATAGATCCCAAATCAAGAGAGAAAGAAATGCTCAGAAGGATACAAGACCATCAGCTAAGATCTCTTACGCTCGCGTATCTGTTCAGAAAGCATGCTTCGTATTAGATGCCATCAGAGGTAAGGATGTACAGACAGCACTCGGTATTTTGGCTTACAATCCGAGATATGCTTCAAGTGTAATAGAGAAATTATTGAAATCAGCAATCGCAAACGCTGAGAACAACAACGGAATGAATGTTGAGAACCTTTATATTGAAGAGTGTTATGCAAATAAAGGACCTACAATGAAGAGAATCAAACCGAGAGCACAGGGTAGAGCTTACAGAATCGAGAAGCGTATGAGCCACATCACAATCGTGCTCAATGAAAGATAATAAGGAGGTCAATAATGGGACAGAAAGTTAATCCGCATGGTTTAAGAGTCGGTATTATTAAAGACTGGGATTCCAAGTGGTATGCAGACAAAGAGTTCGCAGACTATCTTGTAGAAGACCACAAGATCAGAACATTTCTGAAGAAGAGATTATACAGCGCAGGCATTTCCCGTATCGAGATCGAAAGAGCTTCCGAGCGTGTAAAGATCATCGTTTACACTGCTAGACCGGGTGTGGTAATCGGTAAAGGTGGTTCTGAGATCGAGAAAGTGAAGAAGGAACTGGAAGTCTTCACTGACAAGAAGCTGATCGTTGATATTAAGGAAGTAAAGAGACCGGACAGAGATGCACAGCTCGTTGCAGAAAACATTGCTCAGCAGCTGGAAAACCGTATTTCATTCAGACGTGCTATGAAGTCCTGCATGTCCAGAACAATGAAAGCCGGAGCACTCGGAGTTAAGACTTCTGTATCCGGACGTCTTGGTGGAGCTGATATGGCTCGTACAGAGTTCTACAGCGAGGGAACAATTCCGCTTCAGACACTGAGAGCAGACATTGACTATGGATTCGCAGAAGCTGACACAACATACGGAAAAGTCGGCGTAAAGGTTTGGATTTACAAAGGCGAAGTTCTTCCGACAAAGGCTGATAAGGAAGGGAGCGATAAATAATGTTAATGCCAAAAAGAGTAAAACATCGTAAACAGTTCCGTGGCACTATGAAGGGTAAAGCCCTCAGAGGAAATAAGATCTCTCACGGTGAATATGGTATTGTTGCATTGGAGCCATGCTGGATCCGTTCAAATCAGATCGAAGCAGCCCGTGTCGCTATGACCCGTTACATCAAACGTGGTGGTAAAGTTTGGATCAAAATTTTCCCGGATAAACCGGTAACAGCTACACCGGCTGAAACTCGAATGGGTAAAGGTAAAGGTGCGCTGGAGTACTGGGCAGCAGTAGTGAAACCAGGTCGTGTAATGTTCGAGATCGCAGGAGTACCGGAGGAAGTTGCAAGAGAAGCTCTTCGTCTTGCTATGCATAAGCTTCCATGCAAGTGTAAAATCGTTTCTCGTGCTGAATTAGAAGGCGGTGATAACAGTGAAGATTAATACATTTATTGAAGAATTAAGAGGAAAATCCGTAGAGGAATTAAATGAAGAATTAGTAGCTGCTAAAAAAGAGCTTTTCAATCTGAGATTCCAGAACGCAACAAACCAGCTGGACAACACAAGCAGAATCAAAGAAGTAAGAAAGAATATTGCTCGTATTCAGACTCTGATCACAGAAGCTGGAAGATAGTAGTTAGCGAGATTCTCGTCAGAATAGAGAGAACACAGAAAGGAGATTCACCGTGGAAGAAAGAAATCTTAGAAAAACCCGTACGGGTAGGGTCGTTAGCGACAAGATGGACAAGACAATCGTTGTTGCAGTAGAAGACCACGTAAAACATCCACTTTATAAGAAAATCGTAAAAAGAACTTATAAACTGAAAGCTCACGATGAAAACAATGAGTGTAAAGTTGGCGATACAGTAAAAGTTATGGAGACAAGACCGCTGTCCAAGGACAAGAGATGGAGACTTGTCGAGATTATGGAAAGAGCGAAATAATTTCGCAAATATATGAAGGAGGTTTACCTGCATGATACAACAGGAAAGTAGACTTAAAGTAGCAGACAATACAGGTGCTAAAGAATTACTTTGTATCCGTGTCCTGGGTGGCTCTACAAGAAGATATGCCAGCATCGGAGACGTGATCGTTGCGACTGTTAAAGATGCAACACCAGGCGGCGTTGTAAAAAAAGGTGATGTAGTAAAGGCTGTAGTTGTCCGTACTGTAAAAGGCACACGTCGTAAAGACGGTTCCTATATCAGATTCGATGAAAATGCTGCTGTTATTATAAAAGATGATATGAACCCACGTGGAACACGTATTTTTGGACCAGTAGCAAGAGAGCTGAGAGACAAGAAATTCATGAAGATTGTTTCCCTGGCTCCGGAAGTACTCTAGGGAGGTGCCGCACATGTCAACTATGAAGATCAAAAAGGGCGATATGGTTAAAGTAATCGCTGGTAAAGATAAAGACAAAGAAGGCAAGGTTATCGCTGTTGACCAGAAAGCTGGAAAAGTTCTTGTTGAAGGCGTAAACATGGTTACCAAGCACACAAAACCGAGCATGACAAACCAGAATGGTGGAATCGTTCACCAGGAAGCATACATCGATGCATCTAACGTTATGTACCTTCACAAAGGTGCAGCTACAAGAGTTGGATTCAAGATGGATGGAGACAAAAAAGTCCGTGTTGCTAAGTCAACAGGTGAAGTGATCGATTAATTTGGGAAAGGAGGAAGTTGAACTTTGAGTAGACTGAAAGAACAGTATCAGAATGAGATCATTGATGCAATGATCAAAAAGTTTGGATATAAAAATATTATGGAAGTTCCGAAGCTTGATAAAGTCGTAATCAATATGGGTGTCGGCGAAGCTAAGGAAAACGCAAAGGTTTTGGAATCAGCAATCGCTGATATGGAGAAGATCTCCGGACAGAAAGCTGTTGTAACAAGAGCTAAGAATTCTGTCGCAAACTTCAAAATCAGAGAAGGTATGCCGATCGGATGTAAGGTAACACTGAGAGGCGAGAGAATGTACGAATTCGTTGATCGTCTGATCAACCTTGCACTTCCACGTGTACGTGACTTCCGTGGAGTTAATCCTAACGCATTTGACGGAAGAGGAAACTATGCACTTGGAATTAAAGAGCAGCTGATTTTCCCGGAAATCGAGTATGATAAGATTGATAAAGTAAGAGGTATGGATGTAATCTTTGTTACAACTGCCAAAACTGATGAAGAAGCACGTGAATTATTGACTCAGTTCAATATGCCATTCACCAAGTAAAGGAGGAAAATTCATGGCTAAGACATCAATGAAAATCAAACAGCAGCGCAAACCGAAATTCTCCACAAGAGAATACAGCCGTTGCAGAATCTGCGGACGTCCGCATGCTTATTTGAGAAAATATGGTATCTGCCGTATCTGCTTCCGTGAACTGGCATACAAAGGTCAGATTCCGGGCGTAAAGAAAGCAAGCTGGTAGGCACTGGCATTGAGCACTTGGCGAAGTCTTTTTGAGCCTAGTGCGAAAGCCGTTCTTTGAGCGAAGCGAAAAGAACTTCTCTGACAACTGTTAGTACAGAAGTTGCGAAGCGAGAAGAACTACCCTGATTGAGGCAGGACAATAGATTGAGAAAAAATAGAAGGAGGATACTTCCACATGACTATGAGTGATCCAATTGCAGATATGCTTACAAGAATCCGTAATGCAAATACTGCGAAACACGATACAGTAGATGTTCCGGCATCTAAGATGAAGATTGCTATCGCTGACATTCTGGTAGACGAAGGTTATATCACAAAGTATGATCTTGTTGAAGATGGTAACTTCAAGACAATGAGAATCACATTGAAATATGGCGCAGACAAGAACGAAAAAGTTATTTCCGGACTGAAGAGAATCTCCAAGCCAGGTCTTCGTGTTTATGCAAACAGCGAAGATATGCCGAAGGTACTCGGTGGACTGGGAACAGCAATCGTTTCCACCAACAAAGGTGTAATCACCGACAAAGAAGCAAGAAAGCTTGGCGTAGGCGGAGAAGTTCTTTGCTTTGTTTGGTAGCCTGAAAGCAACTTAATGAGAACGAGCGTGAGCAAAGTTCGAATTTAGTGCGAAGGCGTTCTTTGAGCTTGGCAAGGTGGTTTCGAGCTTAGCGAAAAGAACTCCCTATTAAGATATAGTAACTGAAAACAGAGTGAGCACCGACTCATTCCGAGAATTTAAGTTAAGGAGGAACAGGTATGTCACGTATTGGAAGACTGCCAGTTGCAATCCCGGCAGGAGTAACTGTTGAGATCGCAGAGAACAACGTTGTGACCGTTACAGGTCCTAAGGGAACACTTACAAAAGAGCTCCCGATCGAAATGGAAATCAAAAAAGAAGACGATAAGGTCGTTGTAACAAGACCGAATGATCTGAAGAAAATGAAATCTCTTCATGGTCTGACAAGAACACTGATCAACAACATGGTAATCGGTGTTACAGAAGGATATGAGAAAGTCCTGGAAGTAAACGGTGTTGGTTACAGAGCGGCTAAATCCGGAAATAAGCTGACATTAAGTCTGGGATATTCTCACCCGGTTGAAATGATCGATCCGGAAGGCGTTGAAACAGTTCTGGAAGGTCAGAATAAAATTACCGTAAAAGGTATCGACAAAGAAAAAGTCGGACAGTATGCAGCTGAGATCAGAGACAAGAGAAGACCTGAGCCATATAAGGGCAAGGGAATCAAGTACGCTGATGAAGTAATCAGACGCAAAGTCGGTAAGACAGGTAAAAAATAATTAAGGAGGGTGTGAAAATGGTTAGCAAAAAATCAAGAAGCGAAGTTCGCAGAAAAAAACATATGAAATTACGCAACCGTTTCAGCGGAACTGCTGAGAGACCGCGTTTAGCTGTATTCAGAAGTAACAACCATATGTACGCTCAGATCATTGACGATACAGTTGGTAACACATTGGTTTCCGCTTCCACTCTTCAGAAAGATGTGAAAGCAGAACTTGAAAAGACAAACAATGTTGATGCTGCAGCATACCTTGGAAAGGTCATTGCTGAAAAGGCAAAAGAGAAAGGTATCACAGAAGTTGTATTCGACAGAGGCGGCTTCATTTACCAGGGTAAGATCAAGGCATTAGCAGACGCAGCAAGAGAAGCTGGGCTGAATTTCTAGGAAGGGAGAACACATATGAGACAGGAACGCATTGATGCTAGTCAGTTTGAGTTAGAAGAAAAAGTGGTATCAATCAAACGTGTTACCAAGGTCGTAAAAGGTGGTCGTAACATGAGATTCACAGCTTTAGTAGTTGTTGGCGATGGTAATGGCCATGTTGGAGCAGGTTTAGGAAAGGCTGCAGAAATTCCGGAAGCAATCCGCAAAGGAAAAGAAGATGCAGCAAAGAACATGATCTCAGTAGCATTAGATGAGAACGAAAGCGTTACACATGACGTAATCGGAAAATTCGGTGGTGCATCCGTACTGCTGAAGAAAGCTCCGGACGGTACCGGAGTAATCGCCGGAGGTCCGGCTCGTGCGGTTATCGAGATGGCAGGAATCAAGAATATCCGTACAAAATCTCTGGGATCAAACAATAAACAGAACGTAGTGCTTGCTACCCTGGAAGGTCTGAAAGGAATTAAGACTCCGGAAGATGTTGCAAGATTGCGCGGAAAATCAGTAGAAGAGATCGTAGGCTAGTTCGGTAGGACTTTTCCTACCGCATAGGAGGTAAAACAATGGCAGATTTAAAAGTTACGTTAGTAAAGTCTACAATCGGCGCAGTACCAAAACACAAAAAGACCGTTGAGGCACTTGGATTGAAGAAACTGAACAAGACGGTCGTACTGCCGGACAATGCTGCTACTAGAGGAATGGTACAGCAGGTTAGACATTTAGTAAAAGTAGAAGAAGCATAGATAAGGAGGTACGGGTATGGACTTATCAAATTTGAGACCGGCTGACGGTTCAAAGCAGAGTGATAATTTCAGAAGAGGCCGTGGTCATGGTTCAGGAAACGGAAAGACAGCTGGAAAGGGCCACAAAGGTCAGAAAGCACGTTCCGGAGCACCGAGACCGGGCTTTGAAGGTGGTCAGATGCCGCTGTACAGAAGAATACCTAAGAGAGGATTCACATGCAGAAACTCTAAAGATATCGTAGGTATTAATCTGGATAGACTTGAAGTATTTGAAGACGGTGCAGTAGTAACCGTTGATTCCCTGGTAGAAGCAGGAATCGTTAAAAATACCAGAGATGGTGTTAAAATTCTTGGAAATGGAGAGTTGACTAAGAAGCTTACAGTTCAGGCTAATGCGTTTAGCGCAAAGGCAGCTGAGAAGATTGAGGCCCTTGGTGGTAAAGCAGAGGTGATTTAATGCTACAAACGATTCGTAAGGCATTTCAGATCGAGGACATAAGAAAAAGACTTTTCTATACGTTCATCATGCTTATCGTAGTTAGATTAGGGTCTGAGCTTCCGACTCCGGGTGTAAATCCGGAGTATATACAAGGATTTTTTGAGAATCAGACAGGTGATGCATTTAATTTTTTTAATGCATTCACCGGTGGTTCTTTTACACAGATGTCGGTGTTTGCACTGAGCATTACACCGTACATCACCTCTTCCATCATCATGCAGCTTCTCACCATTGCAATTCCGAAATTAGAGGAAATGCAGAAAGAGGGCGAAGATGGAAGAAAGAAGATCATGGCGATCACCCGTTATGTGACAGTAGGACTTGCATTGTTTGAGTCTACTGCAATGGCAATCGGATTCGGCAGAAGAGGTCTTCTGGAAGAATACAATTTTGTAAATGCTGCAATCGTGGTACTGACATTGACGGCCGGTTCCGCATTCCTGATGTGGGTTGGCGAGCGTATCACAGAAAAAGGTGTGGGAAATGGAATTTCTATCGTATTGTTGATCAATATTATTTCCCGTATGCCGGATGACTTCACAACATTGTTTGAGCAGTTCATCAAAGGAAAAACAATTGCAAAGGGAGCACTCGCAGCAGTGATCATCGTTGCAATTATCTTGGCAGTGGTTGTATTCGTTATTATTTTACAGGACGGTCAGAGAAGAATCGCTGTTCAGTACTCGCAGAAAGTACAGGGCAGAAAAATGTTCGGAGGCCAGTCCACACATATTCCGCTGAAAGTCAATACAGCAGGAGTTATCCCGGTTATTTTTGCGTCATCCCTGATGCAGATGCCGGTCATCATAGCCAGCTTCCTTGGAAAAGGAAATGGTACAGGGATTGGAAGTCAGATCCTGAAAGGCATGAGTTCTAGCAACTGGTGCAATCCGGATCAGCCGATTTACTCAATTGGTTTGGTTGTATATATTTTACTGACAATTTTCTTTGCTTATTTCTATACATCCATCACATTCAATCCGCTGGAAATTGCAAATAATATGAAGAAAAGCGGTGGATTTATTCCGGGAATCAGACCAGGAAAGCCAACGGTTGATTATTTGCAGAATATCCTGAACTACATTATCTTTATCGGTGCATGCGGACTGGTAATCGTTCAGGTAATTCCCTTCTTCTTTAATGGAGTATTTGGAGCCAACGTTTCATTTGGCGGAACATCTCTGATCATTATTGTGGGAGTTGTTTTAGAGACGATCAAACAGATCGAATCCCAGATGCTTGTCAGAAATTACACAGGCTTCCTGAATGTAAAATAGGAAGAGAAGATATGTTTAGCTCGATGTTGAGGGTGCTGCAAAGCTGCTGCTTGCGGCAGCCGCTGCTTCGGGTTAAAGTGCGTTATACCTCAGAATTAAAATGAGGAATCAATCAGACCGTGGAGGGACAATCTTATGAAAATCATTATGTTAGGTGCTCCGGGTGCCGGAAAAGGCACACAAGCAAAGAAAATTGCAGCAAAATATGAAATTCCGCATATTTCCACAGGAGATATCTTCCGTGCAAATATTAAAAACGGAACCGAGCTTGGCAAAAAAGCAAAGACTTACATGGATCAGGGACTTCTGGTACCGGATGAACTGGTGGTAGATCTGGTTGTTGACCGTGTGAATCAGGATGACTGTACAAAAGGCTATGTGCTGGATGGATTCCCGAGAACCATTCCACAGGCTGAGGCACTGGACGCTGCATTGGAAAAAATGGGACAGAAAATTGATTATGCAATCGATGTAGATGTTCCGGATGAAAATATCATCAACAGAATGTCAGGCAGAAGAGCATGCGTAGATTGCGGAGCAACCTATCATATTGTATATGCACCGACGAAAAAGGAAAACATCTGTGATAACTGCGGAGGAGGTCTGATCCTTCGTGATGATGACAAACCGGAGACGGTAAAGAAACGTCTGGATGTATATCATGAGCAGACACAGCCGCTGATCGACTACTATACAAAAGCCGGAGCGCTCAGAACAGTAGATGGAACCATCGATATTGACGAGGTGTTTGCGGCAATCGTAAAGATTCTGGAGGATAAATAGATTGATAGAAGTCGGAATGCTTGCCAGATCAAAGGCAGGACATGATAAAGACCAGATCTTTGTGATCATAAAGACAGAACAGGAATATGTATATCTGGCAGACGGAAAAACAAGAACCGTCTGCCGACCAAAGAAAAAGAAACAGAAACATATTCAGATTATAAAGGAAAAGCAGGATATCACCGGGGTGGATGATGCAAAATTAAGAAAGATTATCAGAAATTACCGGGAAACAGCAAAGACGATTTAGGAGGATATAGAATGTCAAAAGCTGATGTAATCGAAATTGAAGGAACCGTTGTAGAAAAATTGCCGAACGCAATGTTTCAGGTTGAATTGGAAAATGGCCACCAGGTACTGGCCCATATCAGCGGAAAGCTGCGTATGAATTTTATTAAGATCCTGCCGGGGGATAAGGTAACATTGGAACTTTCTCCATATGATCTTTCAAAGGGAAGAATTATCTGGAGAGATAAATAAAAAAGTATTGACTTTCCACAGACGCTGATGCTATAATGTAATGCGAACTGTTTAGGGATAGGTATGTCCAAAAACAGGTAACAATATAGTCTGGTAGTGGATGGAAGGAGGTTTTTAGCATGAAGGTTAGATCATCAGTAAAACCGATCTGCGAGAAATGCAAGGTAATTAAGAGAAAAGGAAGTATCAGAATTATCTGCGAAAATCCAAAGCACAAACAGAGACAAGGCTAATTAATAAGAAAGGCAAGCGGAAACGCAGCTTGAATTTAGAATTAACTTGATTTTTGTGCAAACAAATTAGGCGGCTGATAGTTGACACACCAGGAAGTGTGTAGACTATTTAATATATATTGAGCCTGTGAGCTTCAATGTATATTGCTTATAATACCGGCCCGTCATTGCTGAGTATGTACCGTCAGCGGCCGGAAAGGGCGTGCAAATGCAAAGCACCGCCTGGGCGCAGTCTAAAAGAACAAGACGTAGACAAGGAAAAGTTGTCGCGCGCCCCAGTTAGGGACAATATGAATGTAATTAGAAAATGGAGGAAAAACACATGGCTCGTATTGCAGGTGTAGACTTACCAAGAGACAAACGTGTCGAAATCGGACTGACTTATATTTATGGAATCGGTAGAACAAGTGCTACCCGTATCCTGGAACAGGCTGGAGTAGATCCGAACACACGTGTAAGAGATTTGACTAGTGAAGATGTAAAGAAGATCAGCGCAGTGATCGATGAGACACAGTTGGTAGAAGGTGATCTCAGAAGAGAGATCCAGCTGAACATCAAGCGTCTGAAAGAAATCGGATGCTACCGTGGAATCCGTCACAGAAAAGGACTTCCGGTACGTGGTCAGAAGACAAAGACCAATGCAAGAACATGCAAGGGTCCGAAGAGAACAGTTGCAAACAAGAAGAAATAATTAGATTGAGAGAAAGTAGGTTAGTTTAAATGGCAAAGAAAGTTACCAAAAAAGTGACAAAGAAACGTGTCAAGAAAAACGTTGAACACGGACAGGCACACATCCAGTCATCTTTCAATAATACAATCGTAACATTGACAGATAGTCAGGGAAATGCTCTTTCATGGGCAAGTGCAGGCGGTCTGGGATTTAGAGGTTCAAGGAAATCTACTCCATATGCAGCACAGATGGCAGCTGAGACAGCAGCAAAGGCAGCATTGGTACATGGACTGAAGACCGTAGACGTATTTGTAAAGGGTCCTGGTTCAGGAAGAGAAGCAGCAATCCGTGCACTTCAGGCATGCGGAATTGACGTAACAAGTATCAGAGACGTAACTCCGGTACCGCATAACGGATGTCGCCCACCAAAACGTAGAAGAGTGTAGTGTAAGGAGGAAGAATAGAACATGGCAGTAAACAGAGTTCCGGTTCTTAAAAGATGTCGTTCCCTTGGTATGGATCCGATCTATTTAGGAATTACGAAGAAATCAAATAGACAGTTAAAGAGATCAAACCGTAAAATGAGCGAGTATGGTCTTCAGTTAAGAGAAAAACAGAAAGCAAAATTCATCTATGGTGTTCTGGAGAAACCTTTCAGAAACTACTATGCAAAAGCAAAACAGATGGAAGGTATGACAGGTGAGAACCTGATGGTACTTCTGGAATCCAGACTGGACAGCGTTGTATTCCGTATGGGATTCGCAAGAACCAGAAGAGAAGCCAGACAGATCGTAGATCACAAGCACGTACTTGTAAACGGTAAGCAGGTAAACATTCCTTCTTATCTGATCAAAGCCGGTGATGTAATCGAGATCAAAGAAAGCAAGAAGAACACAACCAGATATAAAGAAATTATGGAAGCAACAGCCGGAAACCTGATTCCTGAGTGGCTGGATGTAAATTCAGAAAACCTGCAGGGAACAGTGAAAGAACTTCCGAAGAGAGAAGCTATCGATGTTCCGGTAGACGAGATGCTGATCGTCGAGCTGTATTCTAAATAATAGCTTGTTGTAACAGAATTAGCAGATATAAGTGGATATCCCTCAACATAATTTAACCCATAAGGAGGGTCTGTGTAGTGTTTGATTTTAATAAACCTAATATTGAAATTACAGAAATTTCAGATGATAAAAAATATGGTCGGTTTGTTGTAGAACCATTGGAAAGAGGATACGGAACAACTCTTGGAAACTCTCTGAGAAGAATTATGCTGTCCTCCCTTCCGGGTGCAGCAATCAGTTCTGTAAAGATTGATGGTGTACTTCACGAATTCAGCTCTATTCCTGGCGTAAAGGAAGATGTAACTGAGATCATCATGAACTTAAAGACACTGGCAATCAAAAATACATCTGAATCAGATGAAGTTAAGACTGCTTATATTGAGTTTGAAGGTGAGGGCGTTGTAACGGGTGCAGATATTCAGGCGGATTCTGATATCGAGATTGTAAACCCGGAAACAGTCATTGCTACCTTAAATGGCGGTAAAGACAGCAAGTTATATATGGAACTTACTATTACAAAGGGTAGAGGATATGTCAGCTCAGACAAGAATAAGACCGAGGATCTGCCGATTGGTGTGATCCCGATTGATTCTATCTATACTCCGGTTGAGCGTGTAAACCTCACAGTGGAGAATACCCGTGTAGGTCAGATCACTGACTATGATAAACTGACATTAGATGTATGGACAAAAGGTACTTTGATGCCGGATGAGGCTGTCAGCCTTGCTGCAAAGGTACTGAATGAACATCTGAAACTCTTCATCGATCTGTCCGAAGTTGCAAAGTCAGCAGAAGTAATGATCGAGAAGGAAGATGACGAGAAAGAAAAGGTTCTGGAGATGAGCATCGATGAACTGGAACTTTCCGTACGTTCTTACAACTGTCTGAAGAGAGCAGGAATCAATACAGTCGAAGAACTGACTAATAAGACTTCAGAAGATATGATGAAAGTTCGTAACCTCGGACGGAAATCTTTGGAAGAAGTCCTCGCAAAACTCAAAGAGTTAGGCTTAGAATTAAGCTCAGGAGACGAATAAGCAAGGTACCCCCAATTATTATCAACAAATTCCTGTCGGTAAGCCCGAAGAGCGCGGCAGGGCATTGATTCAGTAAGCCCGAAGAGCGTGGATGAATGTAAGCAAATGGAGGAAAGAATAAAATGGCAATGTATAGAAAACTTGGAAGAACATCCAGTCAGAGAAAAGCCCTGATCAGAAATCAGGTAACAGCACTTCTTGCTAACGGTAAGATCGTTACAACAGAAGCAAAAGCAAAAGAAATCCGTAAAGAAGCTGAAAAGCTGATTGCACTTGCAGTTCGTGAGAAAGATAACTTCGAAGAAGTAACTGTAAAGGCTAAAGTTGCACGGAAAGACAAAGACGGAAAACGTGTAAAAGAAGTTGTAGACGGAAAGAAAGTAACTGTTTATGATGAAGTAGAAAAGACCATCAAGAAAGATGCTCCGAGCAGACTTCATGCAAGAAGACAGATGCTGAAAGTTCTCTATCCTGTAAAAGAAGTTGAAGCAGGAAAGAAGAGAAGTGCAAAAGAAGTTGATCTGGTTGACAAGCTGTTCAACGAATATGCACCGAAATACGCTGACCGCAATGGTGGATACACCAGAATCGTTAAGATCGGTCTTCGTAAAGGTGATGCAGCAATGGAAGTACTTCTTGAGCTGGTATAAGTCATATTATGAGATTTGATAAATAAGTGATAAAATAGAGCCTTCAAAATGGCGTTTGCCATTTTTGAAGGCTCTATTTGTTATTAATCGTTGACTTTGGGGTGTTAAAAAAGAATATATTTCTCTAAACTATAAAGAGAATGGACGGAACTTCAAAATGTACATATATGTGATATAATAAAAATATATAGAATAATTCATGTAGCATAGGAACAGAAAAAACAATTAATCTGGCGGTAATCAGGTGTTAAGAAGACTATGAAGGTGTAGATGTACATGAGAACATGCGATAAAATTAAACAAGATATATAGTATAGTAACAAAATGAGCAAAAGATTTTTAGAGTTTAATGATAATCTTGTCGGTGGTTATGGCAATTACATATGTTATTTATTCTAAAACAGTGATAGTGAACAGTGTAATCTCAAAGAATCAAAAACATTTATAATTGGTATTGGAGGAGTGTAAATATGTATAAAAGATTTATTTCTATAATTCAGGATTTGACTGAGGGTGGACATTATAAAGTTGATGATTTTGCGAGAAAATATGCTGTATCTAAACAGACGATTCGAAATGATATTAACAGTATTAATAAATTTTTAAGAAATTGTAATTTGAGTGAAGTAAAAATAGTAAATGATCGGATAGAAAACAGAGAGAGTTTGATATACGGAAAAAAATTTATTAATACATATATAGAAAATAATTTATATGCATACAAATTTTCAAAAGATGAATTGGTTTTTTTGAGTTGTGTGATATTGTTATATGAAAAAGACTATATCACGATCGATGAGATTTCCGAGAGACTGTTGGTTAGTCGTACTACATATATAAATAATCTTGTAATGTTAAAAAAATATATGGAAACATTGGGACTGCATTTTGTGAGTTCATCAAATAAAGGGCTTAAAATTAAAGATACTGAACAGACTCGAAGAGAAGCGATGATAAAAATGTTAAAGCAATGTATAAAAGAAAATCGGTTTTTATTACTTTTAATTGTGAAAAATACAGCGTTTTTTCAATATGATTACAGATCTGTCATTAAAAGAATATTGAATATGGTAAAAAAAGAATATATGGTAGAGTTGACAGATTTCTCTTATAAATTGTTGGAGTATTATCTGGTATTTTCTATAGAAAAAATGAAATCCGGTGAATATATAAAAGACGAAGCAGAAATTATAAATCCCGAGGATTATATTATAGCAGAACAAATTATGAAACGGATTAGTGATACTCTTGAAATAGAAATACCAGAACAGGAAACGCAGTTTGTATGTAATCTTTATAGTAGTATCTTATCATACAAGTCGCCGAAGATGAATTATGACCAATCATTGCATATCCAAATCTTGACAAGAAAATTAATCAAGGATATGTCTGCTTCGCTGATGATTGATTTAAACAGTAATTTTACATTATTTAATAATTTATCAAATCATTTAATTGCTTTATATTCAAGGAAACCTATGGATGAAAAATTGGATTTAGTACTGGAAGAAGTGAAAGAAAACAATAGTGATATTGTAAAAACATTAGAACATAATTTGCGTACATTAGAATTATATTATTCGAGGAGCTTTACAGAAGTTGAAATATTATATATAGCAGTTCATTTTTGTGCTGCCATTGAACAGTATAAACAGGACACTTTTGTTTATGATGCTGTACTGATTTCTAATGAGAGAAAAGGGACAATAGAGTTAATTTGTGCAAAATTGAATTTGTTAAAAAATCTCCATATAGTTCATATTTTAAACTCGCATGAATTGCAGGATATAGATACATTTAATGAGGATCTGTTGATTACAACAGAGCCTATTTTTAATAATTCGATACGGACAATTCGAATTTCGAATCTAGTTACAGAAGAAAATATACAAACAATATCAGGAGTATTACATGATCTGATAAAGAATAATATTGCACCCAAAAATCAGGAAAATGATTTAGCTAAGATACGCAATCAAATAAGTCATACAGTACAATTGTATATTGAAGACGAAAAAAAATGTCAAGATGCAATTTTTGAGATATCGGAAGTAGTACTCAATGTTTTACACCAAAATACGAAACGAGAATATTATTTTAAAGAGGAAACCCTGTCTTTAAGTCAATTATGTCTATCTCAGTTAATGCAATTAGATATAAAAAGTAGGACATGGCAGGATGCCATTATACAATCTGCAAAGCCTTTAGTAAAATATGGTTATGTAGAAGAGAGTTATGCAGATTCTATTATCGAAATTACGAGAGAATATGGACCATATTATATTGTTATGCCGGGAGTTGCAATTGCACATGGAAGTCCTCGAGAAAAATGCTTTAAACCAGGAATTAGTTTTTCTCGACTAAACCATGCTGTTTATTTTGGTGAGGACGATTCAACATTAATAAAGTATATATTTACATTATCTACCGTAGATAAACAGATGCATTTAAATGGTTTGTTTCAATTGCATAATATTCTGGGAAAGGAAGAGTTTTTAACCTTGCTTAGTAGTGCTAAGGTACCTGAAGAAATTTATTCATATATTCTAAGGAAGTGTTAATTAAATAATGAAGAAGGATATAATAATATTTCAGGTATTATTTGTTTTGTAAATTGACCTGGTATTTTATATTTAAGTGTCTGGTTATGGGATTTCCCTAAGGCCAGGCATTTTTTTGCTTAAAAAGATAGATAGCAATAGTTAAGATGAAATGCATCAGAGTGCTCTGCTTAATTTATAAACATGGAAGGAGCATTTAAAAACAGTATATGTTTTTAAATAATAACAAAAAAAGTTGGACTAATCATTTTAAACAATTGCTGTTATTATAAAAATACATTCAGAGAACGTGTACACAAAACTGATTCTTTAATTTGAAAGAAAAGAGGCATTGGATATGAAAAAAATTGTATTTGCTTTTGACGGAAGACGGTATCCGGATCCGTATCAGGGCAGGGAAGACATTTCAGAGCTAATTGATCAGTGTTCCACATATGGATATGAAGTAGTTCGGACATATGATAATGGTCTGTTTTGTGAAGGTGGTGATTATCGTTCGGTAGCAAAGAGAATTGAAGACGAAGGCCCTGACTGGGTTAAATATTCTGATGAATATTTAGAAATTATGAAAGATGCAGACGCACTGGTTGTTATGTACAATGGAGTAAATAAGATTTTACTGGAGCATTCTCCTAAATTAAAATATATTGCGGTTATGCGTAGCGGACTTGAAAATATAGATATAGAAGAATGCAAAAAGCGTGGAATTACAGTAAGTAATTGTCCGGGTAAAGTTTCAGAACCTGTTTCAGAAATGGCATGTGCGATGATTCTTGATGCGATGCGAGGAATTACTTTGGTGAATACCAATTGGGTACCGGGAACAGGTTTTCAGGCTATCGATAACAGTAAGTTATCATATGAAACTACATTAGGTATCGTAGGTTTTGGAATTATTGGCAAGAAAGTGATGAAAAAACTAAGTGGTTTTGATTTTAAAGTACTAGCTTATGATCCTTTTGCAAAAAAAGAAGATGAAGATATATACGGAGTGAAGTTTGTAGATTTAGATACACTTATGCAGCAGTCGGATATTATTTCTGTGCATGCGAGATTACTGCCTGCTACAGAAAAATTGATTGGTACCAAAGAGATAGCGTTAATGAAAGAAAACGCAGTTTTGGTAAACACTGCAAGAGCGGGGCTTGTAGATGAAGATGCATTGATTATTGCATTAAGTGAACATAAGATTAAAGCAGCTGTGTTAGATGTTTTCAGAGAGGAACCTCTACCAGATGATCATATTCTGCATCGGTTAGATAATGTAGTTATTACACCCCATATGGCTGGGAATGCAGGGGATGTTATGCTTTTATCGGTGCGAATCATGATGGAAGAAATTTTGCGTTACTTAAAAAAAGAGAAACTTCTATATAAAGTAGTATAAGGGAGGAAAAGATATGAAATATGGATTTATTGGCTTGGGAAATATGGGGCATTTTATGGCTAAACACTGTATCGATGCCGGTTATGAAATGATAGTTTCATCAAACACAGTATATCAAAAAGAGCTTGATGAAATGGTGGAAAAAGGTGCGGTTAAAACGGATTCTAATGTTGAAATTGGAAAAAGTGCAGAACGGGTGTTTTTATGTTTGCCTAATGAAGATATTGTGGAAGAGGTAATTAAAGAAATTGTAGAAGTTGAGGATTCTAAAGTCCGAGAAATTTACGACTTTAGTACAGTGGGACCTAATTTTTCTAAAAGACAGGGGAAAAATGGGGAGACAAAAGGATATGCATATTATGACTGCCCGATTGCAGGAGGAGTTATTGGGGCAGAATCAGGGACTTTGTCCATTATGATAGGATGTGAGGAGAAAGAGTTTGAAAAAGTAAAAGAGATTGTATCTCCTATGGGCAAAAACATTATGCATGCAGGGGCGCTTGGAAGTGGGTCGGCTACCAAAATGTTTAATAATTACTTAGGAGGAGCAGATTTAGTTGCTTGTTGCGAAGTAATGGTTATGGCGAAGCAGTTAGATATGGATGTAGAAAGATTATTTTCAATTATAAATAAGAGTACTGGACGTAACTTTGCAACCGAGAATGCGATTCCAGGCTTTCTGAAAAATAGAAATTTTATTCCGGGGTTTGCAACGGATTTATTTTATAAAGACATTAATATTGCGTTACAGACAGCCGATGAGTTGAAATTGCCTGTATCAATTGGACCAGCTACTTTGCATGCTTTTGGAGCAACCCGCGCAATGGGATTTGGAAAGGAACATAGTATTGCAGTTGTTAAGTATTATGAGGCACTGGCTAATGTGAAAGTAAATGAAGAAAAAAATTAGAAAAGAGAGGAAAATAAATGTTAGTAAATACAAAAAATATCTTAGAGGAGGCAAAAAAAGGAGGATATGCAGTGGGGGCATTTAACCTGTTGTCACATCCTACTGTAGAAGCAATCTTAAATGTTGCTGAAGAGACAAACACACCTGTAATTGTTCAAATTAATGATTGGGTTGATCCGAATTTAGCGATTGCCCGCCGCAAATCTCAGTTTGAAGCGGATACTTTTATGAACTATTTGGTTGACCGATGTAAAGCGTCTCCAGTTCCTGTTGCTATAAACCTGGATCACTGTAAAACATATGAGGGGTGTATGCGTGGCATTAAGTGGGGATGTACATCTGTTATGATTGATGGATCGGAGTTACCCGTAGAAGAAAATATCAAATTGACAAAAGCGGTTGTAAATACAGCTCATGCTTGTGGGGTTTCTGTGGAAGCAGAAATTGGACATGTTGGTGGACGTGCGGATGACACCGTGAAAGAAGATGTTTACACCACAGTGGAAGAAGCAAATCTGTTTTATAAAAAGACGGGAGTTGATATGCTGGCTGTATCTATAGGTACAACACATGGAGTATATTTAAAAAAACCAAAGTTGAATTTTGATAGAATTAGTGAATTGAATAAAAACATTTCGATTCCATTGGTCATGCATGGCGGAAGTGGATTAACGCCAGGTGATTATATTGAATGTGCAAAACGTGGTATTACAAAGATTAATTTTGCAACATATATGTTTATGGAAGGCGGCAAGTATATAAAAGAGACACTTGAAAAGAATGCGGATAAACCAGCCGAATTTAATACACTATTGAAAGCGGGAATAGAAGGTCAAAAAGCAATTATTCGTGAGCATATCGAATATTTTGGTACAAAGAAATATGATGAAATTTTCAGACAATAAATGTGGGTATGCAGAGTAGGGGCTGATAAAAAATAATGAAATCAAGCGTTTATGATACTTAAAATACCTAATAAATTCAGCAAGGAGGGAAAATGGCAACCATAACAGTTAAGACAGTAACAAATGCAGAACGGGAAAATATTCGTCGCTGTATGGAAGAGTATCCAGATCCTATTGGAGCAAAAAACTGGAAGGTCGATGACGCTCTGATTCAAGAAATTAAAGATCTTAAGAAGAGTGAGCGGCTTGAACGGATGAGGCAGACCTATTTGAATTCAAGACAGCAAATTTATATTAAGGATCGTTGCAAGCTTATTAATAAAAGTTACAAAGAAACAGTTGGCGAAGATGTGAATATTCGAAGTGCAAAGGCTTTGGCAGAAGTTTTGGAGAATTACCCAGTCACTATTCGTGAGGATGAACTGATTGTAGGGTCTGTTACTCCGACGATGAGAGGCTGCCTGTGGTTTCCGGAAGTATCGGATTGGCTGATTGATGAAATTGATACAATATGCACGAGGGAATATAACCCGACCTTTATTTCAGAGGAAGATAAGGAATATTATTTGAAAGAGGTACATCCGTATTGGAAAGACAGATGTAGTTTTGCCAGCATTCAGAAGCAGCTTCCTGATGAAGTGAGAGAAAAACAAAATTATGGCCTGTGGAGTTGTGGAATTGGTATGCAACAACATGTGGGACATATCCTATCGTTAGACAAACATCGCCTGGAAAGAGGAATTGGCTGGTATAAAGAGAGGGCACAGGAATTAATTGATACCACTGATAAATCAGATCCTCAATATATCGACAAGTATCATTATTGGAAATCGATTATCATAATTTGTGATGCAATTCATATGTTTGCCCTTCGGTATTCTGCTGAGGCAAAGCGGCAAGCAGAAAAAACACAGAATGAAAAGAGAAAAAAGGAACTATTATTGATTTCTGATACGTTAAAAAAGGTTCCATGGGGAAAACCAGATACATTTTATGAAGCGGTTCAGTCAGCATGGTTTATGCAATTGATCTATTATTATGAGAATAATTCGGTTGCGCAATCTCCAGGACGTATTGACCAGAAGTTTTATGAATATTTTAAAAAAGATGTAATAGATGGAAAGGAGCTATCGCTAGAAGCAGCGAAAGAAATACTTTGTAGTTATTGGATCAAGATTGCAGAAACAAATAAAGTATATACAGAAGCTGAATCAAGATTCAGAACAGGTAATCCCATGTTCCAAAATATCAGTCTGGGTGGAGAAGATGAGAAAGGGAATTGTGCAATTAATGAACTGAGCTATTTGTGTCTGAAAGTAGAAGAATTTGTGCACCTGGATCAGCCTAATACTGGGGTTTGGATTGATAAATCCGCAACTAAGGATTTCATTGAAACAGCATTGAAGGTCGTTGGAACAGGAGGAGGAAAGCCAATGTTTTTGGGAAGCGAATCCAGAATCCAACATTTTAAAAATTTATGTGGATTACCAGAAGAAGCTGCAAGAAAAAATGATTCTGTTTGTTGCTCTTTCATGTGGAATCCTTACTTGCCCAATATGGATCATTGCGCAGATATTAATCCTGGGGTCGCACTGGAGTATGTGTTTACAAATGGAAAAGATAGAAAAACGGGCAAACAGATTGGTCCGATGACTGGGGATCCTACAAAATTTAAGTCTGTAAAAGAAATTTTTAGTGCGTTAGTAAAACAGATTGAATATGGAATTCAAATGGCATGTCTACATGCAAGTACGATATATAAGGTTTGGGAAGAAATGTTCCCTGCACCATATACATCGATGTTTCAGGGGACATGTTTGACGGATGGAAAAGATATTACAAAAGGCGGTTCGCTGGGACACATGAGCGCCACACAGGTTTCCGTAGGACTGGTCAATGTCATTGATTCTTTGGCGGCAATTGAGAAAGTGGTATTTGATGAAAAAAATGTTACCATGACAGAACTGATTAGGGCTTTAGATAGTAATTTTAATGGATATGAACATTTGCAAGCGGAATTGCTTAAGGCACCAAAATATGGAAATGATGATGAATATGCGGATCGGTGGATTCCGAGAATTCAGAAGGTCTTAGATCATACATATCTTAATTATCCAATGCGGTTTGGACGCCTGAGAAAAAATCCAGTGTATATCCATCTTTCAGCTGGAGTCCTGTATGGAAGTATGATTGGTGCTACACCAGATGGAAGGAAGAGTGGAATGCCATTGGCTGAAGGGGGAATTTCCCCAATGCAGGGATTGGAACTCAAAGGTCCATCTGCTTCTATGAGAAGTGCTTCAAAATGGGATTATGAGGAAATTAATTCTGTAGTGTATAATCAGAAATTTCATCCACGTACATTTGAAAATCAAGATGATATTGCAAAATTAGCTACTTTAGTAAAAATCTTTTTGTCAAAAATGGGACAGCACAACAATGGGACAGCGCATATACAGATAAATGTTGTTTCGGCAGAAACGTTGAGAGATGCGCAGAAAAACCCGGAGAATTACAGGGATTTGATTATACGAGTAGCTGGCTATACTGCGTTTTTTACTGAAATTTCGCGTGATTTACAGGATGATTTGATTGCAAGAGTTGAATTTGAAAGAGTTAATTAGGAGAGAGTACGTGAATAATATTTATTGCAAAACAAACTTATCTGCAGATTCCTGGCAGGATTCGATTAGAAAGGCAGCACTTCCTTTAATACAGAACAATTACATTGAGAAACGCTATATTGATAGTATGATTTGTTCTGTGCTAGAATATGGCCCTTATATTGTCATAGATAAGGGAATTGCTCTGGCACATGCCAGGCCAAATGATGGGGTGTTAAAAACTGGAATTGCATTAGCAACATTTACACCGGCAGTAAAATTTGGCTCTGAGAATGATCCTGTTAAAATTATGATAGTTTTAGCGGCAGCAGGAGATAATGAACATGTGGAATTGCTGGCGTTTATTGCAGATCTTTTAGGTGATGAAAATAGTATTAAAGAGATTCTTAGTGCAACAGATGATGAACAATTAAACAGTAAAGTGAGAGGTATATGCTATGAATAGTATAAATACAGTAATAGATTGGTTATTTGCTAATGTAATTGGGGAAAATGCTATTTTTTTAGGCTTAATTGCATTATTAGGATTATTACTCCAAAAGAAGAATGGACGGGAAATTCTTACAGGTGTTGTTAAAACGATATTAGGATACTATATCTTTACAGCAGGAAGCAATCTTGCTATTTCTGCAATACAAATTATCAACACTGTATTAACCCCTTCATTGGGCGTTGAAAGCGGAATTGTACAAACTAGTGGAACATTTATGATATATTTAGCAGAGGGAATGAAATATTTGTCTCCAAGAATTATGCCTTTGTTTATTGTTTCGTGGTTTGTACACATCTTACTTGTTAGGGTATTTAATAAGTATTTTAAAGCTGTTTATTTAACAATTCATAAAGCTCTGGAATTTATGTGCATTTTTATGATTTTTTTCTATTCAGTTATGGGCTGGAAAGGAATTATGTTATATGTTCCTGTGGTTGCGTTTTCAGCATTGTGGTGGAGCATTTCACCAATGTTGACATACAAAACATCGATGGAAATGACAGAGGGAGGTTTCTGTCTGGGACATGGTAATCAGTTTGGAGCATTTATTGCAGATAAAATAGGTGGATTTTTTGGCGATCCAGAAAAAGATGACACAAATAACTTACAATTACCGGGGTTTTTGAATATATTTAGCGACTCAACATTAAATTTGACTATTTCTATGATTGTTACATTTTTGGTAACTTGGATTATTGTAGTATTTATTGGAAACCCAACAGCCTTAGCTACATTAAATGAGTCGGCAGGTGAATACAATTCTTTTGTTTATATGATTATTCAAGGATTTAAATTTGGAGCAGGTGCGGTTATTTTGTTGCAGGGTATAAATATGTTTTTATCATCGTTGGTTCCTGCTTTTCAGGGGATTTCCGAAAAACTTATTCCTGGAAGTGTACCAGCAGTGGACTGTATTGCATATTTTGGATTTTCTCCGATATCAGTTATTTTGTCCTTTGTTTCGTATCTGGGGGCAGGAATTTTGTGTACTGTATTTTGTCTGATATTTAAAACTCCAATTTTCTTGTTTTTCGCTGTACCTTCAGCATTTTTTGATTCAGCGTCTATTGGTGTATTTGCAAATTATAAGGGCGGTTGGAAAGCTGTAATCGTAGTTGGTTTTATTTGCGGATTAATTTCGCATATATTTGGAGGTGTTTTGGCTTATTCCATGGGAATTCTGGCAGAAGGGATTGCGGCACCATCTATTGACAGTAACTTTATTCCAAGCATTATTTTTATGATTTTTAGATTATTTAAATAAAAAGTGACTTGCCAATTATGGTGAACTTATATAGTTCGAAGAAAATTAACTTTACTTAGAAATTAGGAGGAAATAGTATGTATAAAATCATGACAATTTGTGTAAATGGAGTTGGTACTAGCATAATGGCAAAAAAACTTGTTTCAAATAGTATTTCTGAACTTGGGTATAATATTAAAGATATAGAAATTGATGAGACTTCTTTTTCGAAAGTTGAAACAGTATCTTGTGATTTGCTTATAACAACGGCGGGGCTGGGAGAACGAATTCCCGATAGTGTTAGATCACATATCGATGTCGTTACTGTTGTGAATATGATAAGTGGAAAAGAGAAGATGAAAGAAGCTTTAAAGCCGTATTTGGAAAAAGCAGCAAATGATGGTCTGATTTCGAAAAAATAATAGGTATTTTAAATAATCTTAAAGAGCTGTACAGGCTTAGGTTCTTGCTTAAAGCCTGTGCAGCTTTGATCTTATTATGGTTATGCTTGATTATTGGATGTGGTAGTGAAAAAGAAGTTATTGGCTAAAATATAAAAGGAGATTGAGATGGAATCAGGTATTATATTTGATATTCAAAATCTTTCATTGCATGACGGTCCAGGTCTGAGAACTACAGTGTTTTTTAAAGGATGCCCATTACGATGTTTATGGTGTGCAAACCCAGAGTCACAAAGTAGTCAACCAGAAATGATGTATTATAGCGATAAATGTGTACACTGTATGGCATGTAAAGAGGTTTGTCCTACGGGTGCGGTATTTACAAGGAAAGGGTGTATTGGATGTGGCAAATGCATGGAAGTATGTATGTATTGTGCCAGAAAGTTGGTTGGTAAATCAATGACATCAGATCAGGTGATGGAAGAGATAAGAAAAGACTCCATGCTTTATAAAGAGTCGGACGGTGGAGTGACATTCAGTGGAGGTGAGGTATTAAGGCAACCAATGTTTTTATTGGAAATTATCAAGCAATGTAAGCATGAGCGTATTCATACTTTGCTTGATACAACGGCATATTGTAGTCAGGAAATTTTTAATGAGGTATTAAAGTATATTGATTTGGTATATGTTGATCTGAAGTGTGCATCAGATTCAGAACATAAAAAAATGACCGGAGTGTCAAATTCAAATATTTTAAAAAATATACAGTTTATGGATAAGATTGGAAAAGCGTTTGAAATAAGAATGCCGATTATTCCTGGATATAATGATTCGATGCAGATATTGGAAACTGATATTCGGTTTATAAAAACGCTAGAGACGAAACCAAAAGTGTGGCTCTTGCCATTTCACGCATTTGGAAAAACAAAATATGAGACCCTTGGCATGAAATGGCCTATGGGGGATAAAAAAAATATGGATCGCGATGAATTGAAAACAATAGCAAATTTATTTGTTGAGTATGGTATCGATACAAAAATTCAATAGTAGAAAGGGAAAATAGTATGAGAATTGTGATATTAGATGGATATACAGAAAACCCAGGGGATTTGAGCTGGGAAAAACTAAATGAATATGGCGAGGTTATTATTTTCGATCGCACAGAAAATAAGGAAGAAATAATTTTGAAACGGATTGAGGGAGCAGAAATTATAATTACAAATAAAACGCCGATTTCAAAAAAAATTATAGAGGCTTCAAAAGATTTAAAGCTAATTTGCGTCTTAGCTACTGGATATGATGTCGTTGATGTTATTGAGGCAAAAGCGGCTGGAGTAACAGTATGCAATGTTCCAAGTTATGGTACTGATTCAGTAGCTCAATATTCAATAGCTCTTTTACTGGAAATATGTTGTCATATTGGTCATCATAATGATACCGTTCAAGAAGGTGTTTGGTCAAAATGTGTAGATTGGTGTTATTGGGATTATCCGTTGATTGAATTGGCAGGGAAAACGATGGGAATTATTGGTTTTGGAAGAATTGGTCAGGCAGAGGGGAAAATTGCTCGGGCTTTAGGAATGAATGTAATTGCGTATGATGTGAACTGTAATGAAAGTGGGAAAAAATTAGCAGAGTATGTAGATTTGGATGCACTGTATGAAAAAAGTGATGTGATTAGTTTACACTGTAATTTGACAAGGGATAACCAACAAATGATTAATAAGGATTCCATTGCTAAAATGAAAGATGGAGTGATTATTATTAACAACTCACGAGGTGGATTGATAAATGAGCAAGAATTAGCAGATGCTCTTAAAAGTGGTAAGGTGAGAGCAGCAGGTTTGGATGTTGTTTCTACAGAACCCATTGCAGAGGATAATCCATTATTAAATATTGAGAATTGTTTGATTACGCCGCATATATCATGGGCGTCCATAGAATGTCGTCAGCGTATTATGGAGACAACACTTTCTAATATAGAAGCTTATTTACAAAAGAAAGCAATTAATGTTGTATTTTAGAACATTAGACGGCAATCGCCATATCAGATGGGGATGGGATACATGAATTGTTATTTTTACAAAAGGAATAAAACAAAGAAACACCAGAATCGACATTTGCCGGAACTGGTGTTTCTTAATTGAGAAGTTAATCTTTTACAGCGCTTTCTGTTAAATCGGCTATCATTATCAGTTCTCACCATGATGGGAAGAACAGGTTGTCTCCGATAACCACACCTGCACGGCCGGTGGATGGAGCATAGAGGAAATAGTAACAGTTGCTGACCTCTGACAGTCTGGCTCCACCGAGGGCTGCTTTTGCAACCTGATAAGCTAGGGAGCTCGGTCCACTTGCAATCTTTCGCTCTAATTTACCGGTCCATACCGGCTGGAACTGTCCGGGTGCGTATACAACACCACTGATACTGTTCGGAAAACTGGAACTGTTGACACGGTTCATAATAACGGTTGCAACAGCCAACATGGAGTTGTAATCCTGTATCGCTTCACAGTCCAGAATTGCTGCAAATACATCCAATTCACTGGCACTAACGTTCATATTAGAGCCGTTGTTGGTCGGAGTACCGGATGTGTTGGCACGATTCCCTGAGGAACCGGCTGCTGCGGCTGCGGCAGCGGCTTCTGCTTGTTTTCTTGCTTCTTCGGCAGCCTGCGCTTCGGCAATCTTCTTTTCGTATTCTGCCAGATTGGTAGAAGTTTCTTTGGCTTTGGCCTGAAGTTCGGTCTGTTTGGTATTCAGTTCGTCTTTCAGATCACTGAAAGATGCTTTCTGCTCGTCCAGAGTTTCTTTCTGGTCTGCAATATCCTGACGGATATCTTTTAACTCCTTTAACATATCACGGTCGTAACTGCTGATATTCTGGATGAAATCTGCTTTATTCAGAAAATCGGACATGTTTTTCGCAGAGAACAGGAGTTGCAGGAGTGTCGTATTACCGGATTCGTACATATATTGAATCCGAACTTTCATATCTTCGTATTGGGCGTCTTCTTTTTCCTTCGCATCGGCGAGGGCGTCTTTGGTACGCTGGATCTCGGCCTCGGTCACCTCCATCTGCATCTGCAGATCCGTAATCTCACCGCTGATCTTGTCTAGCTCGGAATTAATGGAATTCAACTGATTCTGCAGCTCGGATTTTTTGTTCTGCATATCGTTGATATCTTCCGCACATACGGTCAAAGAAGAAAAGGCCATCATGAAAGTACATGCAATCGCAGTGCAGGCATGTAGCTTACATTTCAATCGCAAATTCATAAAATAGATTCCTTTCTGATCAATATTCAATTTCGTTTCAAAAACGGTTGCCTGAGTATTATACTACAAATTGCTTTATTAAGCAAATTTTGCTACAATAGAAAAGAATTTGACTGGAAGAAATTTGACTGGAAGATTTAAGCATAGAAAGGATACATTATGAATCATAGAATAAAAATGATCGGAATGGATCTGGATGGGACGTTGCTGACCAATAAAAAAGAGCTGCTACCCTATACGAGATCGGTTCTGAAAAAGGCAATCGACGCGGGAATCGAAGTGGTGGTTGCCACTGGCAGACCTTATAATGGAGTACCGAAAGAATTGAAGGAGTTTGAGGGGATTCGTTATGCACTGACTTCCAATGGAGGAAGAATCGTAGAAATCGAAACAGGGGAGGCCTTAAAAGAAATCCTGATTCCACAGGACAAGGCAGAAGAGATCCTTCATATTTTTGAGAATTACGATACAATCCCGGAATTACATTGCCATGGGCAAAGTTACCTGAACATCGGGCAGCTTCCGGAATTGAAAGAAACGATAACAAGTCCTTATGCAATGCAATACATACTGGATAGCAGGCAGATGGTATCTTCTCTCTGGGAGATCCTGGAAGCAAATCCGGGTGGATTAGATAAGGTGCGGGCCTTTTTCAAGAGGAAAGAAGAGCAAAAGAAGGCCAGAGAACGGATTTTACAGATTGGCGGAGTCGAAGTGGTTTCTTCAGTGGAAGAAGATTTGGAAGTCAATGCGGCCGGCGTGGATAAAGGAAAAGGAATGTGCGCTCTGGGAGAAGAGCTGGGAATCAAACCGGAGGAGATCCTGGCATTCGGAGATAATGAGAACGACTGTGAAATGTTACGGATGTGTGGAATTGGTGTTGCGGTAGCAGACGCCATCAACGCGGCGAAAGAGGCTGCTGATCTGATTGCAAGAAGTAACGAAGAAGAGGGAGTAGCCCACATGATCGATCACTTGGTGTTCGGAGAGGGGGAATAAAAGATGTTAGAAGCGTTAAAAGTAATCATACTGGGACTGGTAGAGGGAATCACAGAATGGTTGCCGATCAGCAGTACCGGTCATCTGATCCTGGTGGAAGAATTTATTCATCTGAAATCCAGTGATGCCTTTGTATCTATGTTTAATGTAGTGATTCAGCTTGGAGCAATCCTGGCGGTTGTGGTAATTTACTTTGAAAAACTAAATCCATTTTCTTCCAGAAAAACGGAAAAACAGAAACTCATGACGATTCAGCTTTGGGTGAAGGTCGTCATTGCAACCTTGCCGGCTCTGGTTTTCGGTTTATTGTTGGATGACTGGATTGATGCCCATATGATGAATGCGTTTGTCGTAGCTCTGATGTTGATTCTGTATGGTATTGGCTTCCTGTTTGTGGAGGACTATAAAAAGGGCACAAAACCAAAGGCTGAGAGATTGTCGCAACTGACCATCCCGATGACATTGGCAATCGGAGGATTTCAGGTGCTGGCCTTGATCCCGGGCACGTCCAGATCGGGTGCAACGATTCTTGGAGGACTTTTGATCGGGGCATCCAGAGCAGTAGCTGCTGAATTTACATTTTTCCTGGCGATCCCAGTCATGTTCGGTGCAAGTTTCCTGAAGATCGTAAAATTTGGATTTCATTTTACAGTGGGAGAATTCTTCTTACTGATCCTTGGATGTGCGGTATCGTTCGGAGTCTCCGTAGTAGCCATCAAATTCCTGATGGGATATATCAAGAAACATGATTTCAAGGTTTTCGGTTATTATCGAATCGTACTGGGAATTATCGTACTGCTTTATTTCGGGATAAAAGCATTAATCTGATTTTATGCATAATATAAATCGGAATATTAGCAGAATACGCAGGAAATTAGAGAAATGGGCTTGTTTTTTCGGAAAAACGTGATAATATTAAAACTAATTGTGCATGTTTATGCATAATCCCGTTTTTCAGGGACATTTATTAAGGAGGAGAAAAAGATGAAAAAGAAACTTTTAAGCGTAGTACTTGCTGCTGCATGTGTTCTTTCTATGGCAGCTTGTGGTGGAAAAAGCAATGATTCAGCAGACGATAAGAAATCCGATGGAGCAGTGACTGCAAAGGTGATTGATATCGATCTGACAGATGAAGAGTATGCGTTCGGTGTGGATAAGAATCAGCCGGAACTGCTGGAGCAGACCAATGCATTTATCCAGAAGATCAAAGACGACGGAACTCTGGATGAGATTTGTGATAAATATTTCGGATCCGGTGAGCCGGAAGGAGTAGAATCCGCAGAACTTGACAGCTCCAAAGACCAGCTGGTTGTTGCAACAAACGCAGCATTCGAACCATTTGAGTATACAAAGGGTGACACTTATTACGGTATCGATATGGAAATCGCTTCCCTGCTTGCAAAAGAGCTTGGAAAAGAACTGGTGATCCAGAACATGGACTTTGATGCAGTTTGTCTGTCTGTAAGTCAGCAGAAATGCGACATTGCAATGGCAGGTCTGACCATCAACGAAGAGAGACAGGAATATGTAACATTTACAGACTCTTACTATAAAGCTTCTCAGAGACTGATCGTAAGAAGTGATGATACTGCATTTGATGACTGCAAGACAGCAGATGATGTGGCAGCAAAACTGGCAGAATTAGACAGTTCTGTATCCATTGGTGTTCAGGCAGGAACAACCGGTCAGTACTATGTAGAAGGTGATGAGGACTGGGGATTTGACGGTCTGGAAGCAAAATGTGTAACTTACAAGAGCGGATCTTTAGCGGTACAGGATATGCTGAATGGAAGCATCCAGTATGTAATCATCGATGCAGCTCCGGCAGCAGCAATTTCATCCGCAATCAATGACGTGCAGTAATTAGGCACACCTGAGAAAACAAAAGGGAAGGCCTGGTAGGTTTATGGGAAATTTTGATCGGAAAGTTGAAAAATTTATCGAAGTATTTCTGGATCAGAACGGCTATGTAAAAGTTGTTCAGGGATTACAGAATACGCTGTTGATCGCAGTGACCGGTCTGCTGATCGGTATCGTGATCGGTACGCTGATCGCGACCGTACGTGTGCTGCCAAAATATAAAGTTCTGCCGAGAGTGTTAAATGGAATCTGCAGTTGTTACGTTGCGCTGTTTCGAGGAACACCTATGGTGGTTCAGCTGCTGGTATTTTATTATGTATTGCTGCCGATCATCGGCTGGCATATTACGGGAGTACAGGTGGCGATGCTGGTATTCGGGCTTAACAGTGGAGCCTACATATCAGAGATCATGCGAAGTGGAATTCAGTCAGTCGATGCAGGACAGATGGAAGCAGGACGTGCAGTGGGACTGGGATTTGGAGCCAGTATGGTGAAGATTGTGATTCCTCAGGCTGTGAAGAATATTCTTCCAACGCTGGGAAATGAGTTCATCTCTCTGATCAAAGAAACTTCCGTTGTAAGTTTTGTAGGAGCTTCTGATTTGTATGTGGCATTCAGCTATATCGGAAGCAACAGCTATGAATTTATGGTTCCGTATCTGGTAATGGCACTGATCTACATTGTGCTGGTACTGTTTATTTCATTGTTGATCAAATTATTGGAAAGGAGCCTGAAGAAGAGTGATAGACGTAATTGATCTGAAAAAGAACTTTGGGGATGTGGAAGTCTTAAAAGGCATCAATACCACCATCAACAAAGGTGATATCGTTGCAGTGCTCGGTCCTTCCGGTTCCGGAAAGAGTACATTCCTGCGTTGCCTGAACTGTATGGAAGATCCGACAGGCGGCAGCATCATTTTCAAGGGCGTGGATATCGCGGATATGAAAGTCGATATCAACGTGCACCGCAGACATATGGGAATGGTATTTCAGCATTTCAATCTGTTCAATAATAAAACAGTAATCCAGAATGTCATGCTTGCACCAGTGTATCTGGGATGCAAAGATATCAAGAAAGCAAAACGTAAAAATACAGGAATTAAAATAAAAAATCTGTTCCGCAGTCAGAAAGAAGATCTGATCCCGATCGAGAAGACGAAGGAGCAGGTCAAAGCCGAAGCAAGAGAACATGCGTTGGCACTGTTGAAGCGGATCGGTCTGGAGGATAAGGCGGATGTTTATCCATCCACGCTTTCCGGAGGACAGAAACAGAGAGTTGCGATCATTCGTTCGCTGGCGATGAATCCAGATGTAATCCTCTTTGATGAACCGACTTCGGCGTTGGATCCGGAAATGGTAGGAGAGGTTCTGGATCTGATGAAGAGTCTGGCAAAAGAAGGAATGACCATGGTTGTGGTAACGCATGAGATGGGATTCGCAAGAGAAGTTGCAAATCGGGTTCTGTTCATGGACGACGGACGGATCATGGAAGAAGCAGCACCGGAAGAGTTCTTTGGAAATCCGAAGAATCCGCGGCTGAAAGAATTTTTATCAAAAGTATTATGATTCATGTCAAAAGGGGCGGCAGATATGCGGCCCCTTTTGTGATATGCGGAAATATAGTGCGGTGGAAACATTGTGAGATCAGCGGATACAGTGAGAGGAAAGCTTTGTGGTCTCAGCGGATGCAGTGTGAGGAAAGCCTTGTGGTATCAGCAAATGCAGAATAATGGTAGATACAGGAGTATCGGGGAAAAGGATTAGAAAAAATATGAAATATAAACAGATAACGGAAGCGATATTTAAAGACAGACCCAATCGGTTTATTGCCCATGTGATGCTGGATGGAAAAGAAGAGGCGGTTCACGTGAAAAATACCGGACGGTGCAAAGAACTGCTGATCCCCGGCACAAGAGTCTGGCTGGAAAAGGGAGCGGGAGAAGGAAGAAAGACGCAGTGGGATCTAGTGACGGTCGAAAAGCAGAATCGTCTGATCAATCTGGATTCTCAGGCCCCCAATCAGGTGGCAAAGGAGTGGGTGGAAGCAGGAAATCTGTTGCCGAATCCGACGGTGGTACGACCGGAGACTACTTTTGGCAATTCCAGATTTGATCTGTATCTGGAAAATCAGGAGCGAAAAGCTTTTGTAGAAGTGAAAGGTGTGACACTGGAGCGGGAAGGCGTAGTACTGTTTCCGGATGCGCCCAGTGAGCGTGCGGTCAAGCATGTGGAAGAACTGATCAAAGCCGTAAAAGCCGGATATGAAGCCTGTATTTTATTTGTGATCCAGATGGAGGGGGTAAAATATTTCACCCCTAACAAGAAGACCCAGCCGGAATTTGCAGAAGCTCTGGTGAAAGCGCAGAAAGCCGGTGTGAAGATTCTGGCATATGATTGCCTGGTGGAACGGGATACGTTGACATTGAATCGGGAAGTACCGGTTATATTGAGAGAACCGACATTGATGGAACTGCAGGACCCGGTGGTGAACTGGTTCCGGGCCAATAAAAGAAAACTGCCCTGGAGAGAGCAGGTGTCTGCCTATCATGTATGGGTGTCGGAAATCATGTTGCAACAGACCCGGGTAGAAGCAGTCAAACGCTACTATGAACGGTTTCTGGAAGCGTTGCCGGAGATCAAAGATCTGGCGGAAGCACCGGAGGATACGATCCTGAAACTTTGGGAAGGACTGGGCTATTATAATCGGGTGCGGAATATGCAACAGGCAGCGATTCAGATACAGGAAGAATTCGGGGGATATTTTCCGGAAGATTATGATAAGATCCGGGAATTGAAGGGAATCGGAAGCTACACAGCGGGCGCAATCGCGTCCTTCGCCTTCGGAATCCCGGAACCGGCAGTGGACGGCAATGTATTGCGTGTTCTGACGCGGTATCTGGGTAGCAGGGAAGATATTATGAAGGCAAAAAACAAAACCCGGATCGAGGAAGCACTTCGGGAAGTAATTCCGAAAGAAGCGGCCAGTGATTTCAACCAGGGACTGATCGAAATCGGTGCCATTGTCTGTGTGCCGAACGGGGCACCGCTGTGTGAAAGCTGTCCGATTGCTGAGAACTGCGTGGCATACCGGGAGAATCTGACGGAGGAGATTCCGGTAAAGAAGAAAGCAAAAGAGCGCAGGATCGAAAAGAAGACCATTTTACTGTTCGAAGATAATGAACAAATCGCTATTCGAAAACGATCCAAGCGAGGACTTCTGGCAGGACTCTACGAATTCCCGAATCTGGAGGGACATTTGACACAGGATGAAGTGGTGGAGTATAGTAAGTCCATCGGATTATCGCCGATCCAGGTATGGCCGCTTCCGGCGACGAAACACATTTTCAGTCACGTGGAATGGCACATGACCGGTTATCGGATCCGAGTGGATGAACTGGAGAAAAACTGTACGGAGCCGCTAATCTTTGCCGGTCTGGATGAACTGGAAAAGGTTTATCCGATTCCGTCAGCGTTTGAGGCATATAAAAAAGAAGTGCCGAGATAGGAAAATAGAGAAAAACAGAACAAACAGGAAAGGAGCAGGGAACATGGAGAAAAAACTGGGATTTATCGGAACGGGAAATATGGCAGGTGCTATCATGGGTGGCATCATCAGTCAGGGGATTTTTAAACCGGAAGAGATCATAGGAGCGGATCAGTCAGAGGCTGGCAGAAAAAAAGTAAAAGAGACTTATGGAATCTGTGTAACCGAAGATAATAAAAAGGTAGTAGAAGAAGCAGAAATCGTGATTCTGTCGGTGAAACCTCAGTTTTATCCGGACGTGATCGTGGAGATCAAAGATCTGGTAAAAGAGGATCAGCTTCTGATTACGATTGCACCCGGAAAAACGCTGGAGTGGCTGAAAGAACAATTCGGAAGAGATTTAAAGATCGTTCGGACGATGCCGAATACACCTGCGATGGTAGGGGAAGGAATGACTGCAGCCTGCCCGAACGCACAGGTGACGAAAGAAGATCTGGACTGTGCGTTGTCGATCCTTTCCGCGTTTGGAAAAGTGGAAGTGGTTCCGGAACGTCTGATGGATGTGGTGGTATCTGTCAGCGGAAGTTCCCCGGCCTATGTATTTATGCTTATCGAAGCGATGGCAGATGCGGCCGTGGCAGACGGAATGCCGAGAGCTCAGGCTTATCAGTTCGCAGCACAGGCAGTTTATGGAAGTGCGAAAATGGTACTGGAGACCGGTAAACATCCGGCAGAATTAAAAGATATGGTATGCTCGCCGGCAGGAACGACGATTGAAGCCGTGAGAGTGCTGGAAGAAAAAGGATTCCGAAGCGCAGTGATCGAGGCAATGAAAGCCTGCACGGAAATTTCCGGAAAACTGTAAAACAGAACGAATAGAATAAAAATCGGGAATTCGACGGAACGGCAAAAAACAAGAAAGCGCCGATGATAAACCGGCGTAAGAAAAATAACAACGAAAAGAGCCGCGCAAGACGCACGGTTCCTTAGGAAAATATGAAAAAGAAATTTATATAAAAAGCACAAAGGCTTTTGTTTTTAGTCGGGCACCCATTACTGTGTAACAGCTATTACAGTAACTACTATAAAGGGAAATTGTGGCAAAACTGTGTTTAAACCATAAAAGGAATATGAAGAGATTCCTAATAAATTATGAAACGTGTTTATAACTGCTTTATAATTGAGAGAATGGCTTGAGAAACGGATGAAATTTAAAATTGGGAAAGTTACCGGAAGTCTTTGAAACAGAAGAAAGACCGGCAACTGAAATGGAAAATGAAAGATAGAAAACGGAAAACTTTCTTGAACAGAATCGGGGATATAAAAAGGAGGAAACGCAGATGTATGATATCGGAATCGTGGGAGGAGGAACCGCAGGGCTGACGGCAGCCGTTTACGGACAGAGAGCCGGAAAGCAGACAGCGGTCTTTGAATCTCAGAGTTACGGCGGACAGATCGTCGCGTCCAGTAAAGTGGAAAATTATCCGGGAATCTTAAGTATCACCGGAAGTGAGTTTGCGGAGAATCTGAAAGATCAGGCAGAAAGCCTTGGCGCCAAAACATTTCGGACTGCGGTAAAGGAGATCCGGGATCTGGGAGCCTATAAGGAAATTGTGACGGAGCGGGAAACCTATTCCTGCAAAACGGTGATTCTGGCGACGGGAGTGACGCACCGCCTCCTGGGCCTTCCGAACGAGAAGAAGCTGACCGGTGCGGGCGTGTCTTATTGCGCGACCTGTGACGGCATGTTTTTCAGCGGCAGAGAGGTGGCTGTGATCGGCGGAGGAAGCACTGCGCTTCAGGATGCAGTCTTTCTGGCAAATTACTGCAAGAAAGTGTATGTGATCCACAGACGGGAAGAATTCCGCGGAGAGCAGAGTTTGCTGCATACCCTGGAAACCCTGGAAAATGTAGAGTTGATCCGCAACACGATCGCGACAGAACTGCTCGGAACCGAGTTTGTGGAAGGACTGAAGCTGCAGAACACGAAGACACAGGAGATGGCGAAACTGCCGGTGGACGGAGTTTTTGTGGCAATCGGTTATCTGCCGAAGAATCAGCAATTTGCGGAACTGGTAGAGTTGGATGCGTCCGGATTTATCAAGGCAGGAGAAGACTGTAAGACGTCCAGAGACGGAGTGTTTGCGGCGGGAGACTGCCGAACCAAAGAAATCCGACAGCTTACGACGGCGGCAGCAGACGGTGCCGTGGCCGCACTGGCAGCCTGCAACGAACTGGCGGAGCAGGACCGGGAAGCTGTCTCTGAAGAAAGTGTGTTGGCGGCAGCAGATACAGCGGAAAACGAAACAGAAAAAGGAACAAATGCATGAAACGGAAACTGAATTATTTTTCCATAGACGGAGCCGTGGGCGGCAATCAGGAGTGGTTCCGCAATGTGGTCATGTATATGGGCGGATGCGCCGCGGCAACTGCCTGTGACAGTTGCATTTATCTGGCGAAATATAAAGGGCTGGAACAACTGTATCCGGGAAATGTCGAAGAGATGACGAAAGAAGATTATATTTCATTCTCCATGAAAATGAAGCCCTATTTACGACCGCGTATTCAGGGGGTAAAGAAGCTTTCCATGTTTCTGGAAGGATTTGACCGGTATCTGGAGGATTGTAAGGTAGAAACCATCGAAACCGGTGGATTCTCAGGGAATCATACCTGGAGAGAGGCGGCTGTATTTATCAGAGAGCAGATCAATCAGGGGATGCCGGTTCCTTACCTGATGCTGAGACACTGGAATCAGGACTACAAAGATTTTATCTGGCACTGGTTTCTGTGCTATGGCTATGAAGAAGGAATTGGAGGAGATCCGTTGGACGGGTTCAAAATCCAGGTGGCGACTTACGGGGAAGAAACGGAGTTCCTGTTAAAGGATCTGTGGGAGACCGGACAGGAAGAAAAAGGCGGTCTCATACGATTGACGGATCTGAGGGAATCCGATAAAATGGAAGGCAGAGCGTATTCTGAAAGAAGTGAGAAACAGGAATCTGAGAATACGCAGAAATAATATAAGAAAGAGCGAACATTTAAAGAAATAAAAACGAAGAAAAGAGGAAAAAGCAATGGCAAATCCAGTAGTAACAATCGAAATGGAGAATGGCGACGTTATGAAAGCAGAACTGTATCCGGAACTGGCTCCGAACACAGTTAACAACTTTATTTCACTGATCAATAAGGGATTCTATGACGGACTGATCTTCCATCGCGTCATTCCGGGATTTATGATCCAGGGAGGATGCCCGAACGGAAACGGAATGGGTGGCCCGGGATATTCTATTAAGGGAGAATTTTCACAGAACGGTTTTGCAAATGATCTGGCTCATGATGAAGGGGTGCTTTCCATGGCACGCGCTATGCATCCGGATTCAGCAGGATCCCAGTTCTTTATCATGCATAAAAAGGCACCTCATCTGGATGGCGCATATGCAGCGTTTGGTAAGATTACAGAAGGAATGGATGTGGTGAATAAGATTGCAGCAGTTCGTACAGATTTCAGCGACAGACCGTTGGAAGAACAGAAAATGAAGAAAGTGACTGTTGAGACATTCGGAGAGACTTATCCGGAGCCGGAGAGAGCATAGAAGAAGCGAAAAGCGCAGGGATGATTGAAGGAGCTCGACCGTAAATAGCTCCGGAGCGTTCGCGGGGATAACCCGGGGAAATGAAATGGAGCGGAAGCGTAAGAAGAAAAACACTAAACAGTTGTATAGACGCAGAAAGGATTGGGAGAAAACATGGATTACAGTAAAGCTGCACTGGAGCAGTTGGAAGCACAGAAAGGAAAACTGGAAATTGTATCAAAAGCAAAGGTAGAGACCAGAGAAGATTTAAGTATAGCGTATACTCCGGGTGTTGCGGAACCTTGCAGAAAGATCCGTGATAACAGGGACGATGTGTATAAATATACTTCAAAGGGCAATTTGGTAGCAGTAGTTACGGATGGAACCGCAGTCCTGGGACTGGGAGATATCGGACCGGAAGCCGGCATGCCGGTTATGGAAGGAAAATCCATCCTGTTTAAGAGATTTGCAGGGATTGATGCATTTCCGATTTGTCTGGATACCAAAGATACAGATGAGATTGTAGAGACGGTCAAACGGATTGCCCCGACCTTTGGCGGAATCAACTTGGAGGATATCTCTGCACCGCGCTGCTTTGAGATCGAACGACGCCTGAAAGAAGAACTGGATATCCCGGTATTCCATGACGACCAGCATGGAACGGCTATCGTGGTATCGGCAGGACTTCTTGGAGCGTTACGCTGTGTCGGAAAGAAAATCGAGGATGTAAAAGTCGTGATCAACGGAGCCGGAAGTGCGGGAATTTCCATTTGCCGTCTGCTTCTGGAAATCGGTGTGGGCGATGTGGTTCTTGTAGATAAGAACGGAGCTCTGGCACCGGGAGAAGACTGGATGAACGAAGCACAGGCAGAGATGGCAGAAAAGACCAACAAGGAACAGATCCATGGAACCCTTGCAGAAGTGATCAAGGGAAGAGACGTGTTCGTAGGTGTGTCCGCACCGGGAGTACTGACCGCTGAAATGGTATCCACGATGGCAGACGATGCCGTTGTATTTGCTATGGCAAATCCAATCCCGGAGATTATGCCGGAAGAAGCAAAAAAAGGCGGAGCACGTGTGATCGCAACCGGAAGATCCGATTATCCAAACCAGATTAATAACGTACTGGTATTCCCGGGCGTATTCCGCGGGGCATTGGATGCGAGAGCAACCGATATTACAGAAGAAATGAAGATTGCGGCAGTGTATGCGCTGTCTGAAATCGTAACAGATGAAGAAATTAACGAAGAATACATTATTCCGGATGTATTTGACGAGCGTGTGGCAAAGACCGTAGCAGAGGCGGTCGCAAAGAAGGCAAGAGAGACCGGAATTGCCAGAGCATAATCGGAAAATGAGAAGATAAACAAGGAATGTAACCTTGCGAAAACAGATAAGGGAAGTTGCAGATACGAAGAGAGCGGCAGAATCAGAAACAGACAGGAGACAGACGATTCATGAAAATGGTACAATCAGAAGATCTGGTTTATGAATATGTGAAACGGGATGAAGAGGGTAATGTGACTGGGACACACCGCGCCATTGATCACGTGGATATTGATGCGGAGGAAGGGCAGTTTATCGCTGTGCTGGGGCATAATGGCTCCGGGAAATCCACCTTCGCGAAGCATCTGAATGTACTTCTCTCCCCTACAGAAGGTGCAGTGTGGGTGGACGGAAAAGATACCCGACAGATGGAAGAACTGTGGAATATCCGGCAGAGTGCGGGAATGGTATTCCAGAACCCCGACAACCAGATCATCGGAACCATTGTGGAAGAAGATGTAGGATTTGGACCGGAAAATCTGGGGGTTCCCACCAAAGAAATCTGGAATCGTGTGAAGGAAAGCCTGAAAGCGGTGGGAATGTATGAACATCGTAAGGAATCTCCGAACAAACTGTCTGGAGGACAGAAGCAGAGAGTAGCGATTGCGGGAGTGATTGCGATGGAGCCAAAATGTATTGTGCTAGATGAGCCTACCGCCATGCTGGATCCGAACGGACGTAAGGAAGTGCTGAAGACGGTACAGCTTTTACGGGAGCGCAAGCACATGACGGTGATCCTGATCACACACTATATGGAAGAAGTGGTGGACGCAGATAAGATCTATGTGATGGATCAGGGACATGTGGTGATGGAAGGAACGCCGCGGGAGATTTTCAGTCAGGTCGATACATTGAAGAAATATCGTCTGGATGTGCCGCAGGTGACCATGCTTGCCTATGAATTGAAGCGGCGGGGACTGGAATTACCGGATGGCATCTTAAGAACGGAAGAATTGGTGGAAGCATTATGTCGATAAAATTAGAGCATATCAGTTATAAATACAGTCCGGGAACGGCCTATGAAAAGGCGGCACTGGATGATGTGAGTCTGGAGATCCCGCAGGGGTCCTTCGTGGGGATCATCGGTCATACCGGATCGGGGAAATCGACGCTGATCCAGCATATGAACGGTCTTTTAAAAGCCACGGAAGGTGCGCTGTACTATGAAGGGGAAAATATTTATCAGGTTGGGTACAACATGAAAAAACTGCGTACCCAGGTGGGCCTGGTTTTCCAGTATCCGGAGCATCAGTTATTTGAGGTGGATGTGCTGACGGACGTATGTTTCGGGCCGAAGAATCAGGGGCTGTCGCCGGAAGAATGCGAGGCGCGGGCAAGAGAGGCACTGGAACTGGTAGGATTTCCGGAAAGTGCCTATAAAGATTCGCCTTTTGAACTGTCCGGCGGACAGAAACGAAGAGTAGCGATTGCCGGAATCCTGGCCATGAAGCCCAGGGTGATGATTCTGGATGAGCCGACGGCAGGATTGGATCCGAAGGGCCGGGATGACATTCTGGATCAGATCGCAGAACTGAAAGAAAAGACCGGCATGACGGTCGTGCTGGTTTCTCACAGTATGGAAGACGTGGCAAAATATGTGGATCGTCTGGTGGTTATGGATCATGGGAAAAAGGCGTTTGACGGGACACCGAAGGAAGTGTTTGCCCATTATAAAGAACTGGAAGAAATCGGGCTGGCGGCGCCGCAGGTGACTTACATCATGCATGCGCTGGCGGAACATGGAATGAACGTAAAAACAGATGCAACAACGATAGAAGAAGCAGCAACAGAGATAATGAGGAGTATTCATGGTTAGAGAGATTACAATCGGACAGTATTATCCGGTGGACAGCATTTTGCATAAATTAGACCCCAGGGTCAAAATCGTATGTACCCTGATATTCCTGATCTCGCTGTTTGTTCAGAACAATGTGACCGGATATTTGCTGGCAACCATTTTTCTGGTGGCAGTGATTACATTGTCAAAAGTGCCGGCATCCTTTATCATACGAGGACTGAAACCGGTTCTGATTCTCTTGCTTTTTACAGGCGTGATGAATCTGTTTTTCACACAGGGCGGTGCCGTGCTGGCTCATTTCTGGGTCTTCACGATCACAGAAAAAGGACTTCGCACCGCGGTATATATGTCGATCCGGCTGATTTATCTGATTGCAGGATCCTCGCTGATGACATTTACCACTACCCCAAATGCATTGACAGACGGGATTGAGACGCTGTTGAATCCGCTGAACAAGATCAGAGTTCCGGTACATGAGATCGCAATGATTATGTCCATTGCCCTTCGATTTATCCCGATCCTGCTGGAAGAGACGGATAAGATCATGAAGGCGCAGATTGCCAGAGGAGCAGATCTGGAATCCGGAAATATGATCCAGAAAATGAAAAGTATGGTGCCGATTCTGGTACCGTTGTTCGTGTCGGCGTTCCGTCGGGCTAATGATCTGGCTATGGCGATGGAGTCCAGATGTTACCGCGGAGGAGAAGGTCGGACGAAGATGAAACCGCTGGTGTATGAGTCGCGTGACCGGGCAGCTTACGCGATTACAATTTTGTTTTTTATCGCGATGGCAGCAGGCGGTCGGATACTGCCGATTCATCTGTGGATCTTTTAGGAAGACAGAGAAACAGAAGAATACAGGTGGAGTATTCGGAGAATGATCGGATACAAAGGAAGGAATCATGAAACGAATCAGGTTACGGGTGGCATATGACGGCACCAATTACTGTGGATGGCAGATCCAGCCAAACGGGATCACCATCGAGGAAGTATTGAATAAGGCAATCACGAAGCTGACGAAGGTGGAAACAGCGGTGATCGGGGCAAGCCGGACAGATTCCGGTGTACATGCGCTGGGAAATGTGGCAGTGTTTGATACAGAATCCACCATTCCGCCGGAACGATTTTCCTATGCACTGAATCAGAGGCTTCCGGAGGATATTGTGGTGGTGGCTTCGGATGAAGTACCTCTTGACTGGCATCCCAGATATCAGGATGTGAGCAAGACTTATGAATATCATGTGATTCATACCAGAATTCCGGATCCGACCAGACGTCTGACCAATTATTTTGTGTCCTATCCGCTGGATATTGAGACAATGCGAAAAGCGGCGTCCTACCTGGAAGGAACTCATGATTTCGTCAGCTTCTGCAATATTCGGACCAATGTAGAAGATACGGTGCGGACGGTATACAGTCTGGAAGTTCTGACGAAAGGCGATCAGATTACGTTTCGCATCCGGGGGAATGGGTTTCTCTACAATATGGTGCGGATCATTGTCGGAACCCTGCTGAGAGTCGGACGGGGCTTCTATACACCGGAACAGGTAAAAGAGATTCTGGAAGCGAAGAATCGAAAATCCGCAGGAGTGACAGCGCCTCCGCATGGGCTGATGCTGATGGAGATTGAGTATAAGGATTCGGAAACTTCAGCCAGTCAATCTGGCGAGAACAAAGGAAGAAAATAAGTTCGGAGGTCTTGACAATACAAATGGAAATCATGTACTATAGGGTACAGAGTTGAGAAATGCAAGGAAGAGAAAGAGTAGCAGGTCATAGAACCAGACAGAGAGTTGCCGGTTGGTGAGAGGCGTAGAGGAATTCGGATCTGTGAATACATCTCGGAGCATCGTACCGAAGTGAAAGAAGTTCTGAGTAGGCTGCGACGTGGTGGCGGACGTTATACCAGCCAGGACAGTGATAGCTGTCGACAGAGGCAGACTGAGTGATCATCATAAAGAATGAGACAGATGATCATAAACAGTCAGTGAATTAAGGTGGTACCGCGAAAGAGACATTCGCCCTTAAAGTCTTGGGACTTTAAGGGCGTTTTTCATTATCCACCTGAGCTTGCATACATTTCAAACCTCGGAAAAATAAAAGATAAGATTCAAAAAAGGAGAGCAAAAAAATGACTTTATACGAAGAGTTAAAGGCGAGAGGGCTGATCGCCCAGGTGACAGATGAAGACCTGATCTCAGACCTGATCAACAATGGGAAAGCAACCTTTTATATTGGGTTTGACCCGACCGCAGACAGCCTCCATGTAGGACATTTCATGGCCCTTTGTCTGATGAAACGTCTGCAGATGGCAGGCAACAAGCCGATCGCCCTGATCGGTGGAGGAACCGGTATGGTCGGAGATCCGTCCGGAAGAAGTGATATGCGCCAGATGATGACACCGGAAACCATTCAGCACAACTGCGATTGTTTCAAAGAGCAGATGAGCAGGTTCATTGATTTCTCTGAAGGAAAGGCATTGATGGTCAATAATGCAGACTGGCTGTTGGATTTGAATTATGTGGAAGTGCTCCGCGAAGTCGGTGCGCATTTCAGTGTCAACCGTATGCTGACTGCAGAGTGCTACAAGCAGAGAATGGAAAAGGGCTTAAGTTTCCTGGAATTCAACTACATGATCATGCAGGCGTATGACTTCTACGCACTATACCAGAAATACGGCTGTAACCTGCAGTTTGGTGGGGATGACCAGTGGAGCAACATGTTGGCAGGTACAGAACTGATCCGCCGGAAACTGGGAAAAGATGCCAGTGCAATGACCATTACCCTTCTGCTGAATTCCGAAGGAAAGAAAATGGGAAAAACACAGGCGGGTGCCGTATGGCTGGATCCGAATAAGACCTCTCCCTTTGATTTCTATCAGTACTGGAGAAATGTCGCAGATGCAGATGTTCTGAAATGTATCCGCATGCTGACATTCCTGCCGTTGGAGCAGATCGACGAGATGGACAAATGGGAAGGGAGTCAGTTGAATCAGGCAAAAGAAATCCTGGCATTTGAATTGACCAAGATGGTTCACGGTGAGGAAGAAGCTCAGAGAGCACAGGACAGTGCAAGAGCACTTTTCAGCAAGGGAAATGCAGCAGACATGCCGACAGCTGCCCTGACAGAAGAAGATTTCACAGAAGGTAAGATTGATATCCTTACGGTTCTGTTAAAGAGCGGTCTGGTCCCGTCCAAATCTGAGGCACGCCGTGCAGTACAGCAGGGAGGAGTTGCAGTAGACGGAGAAAAAGTCACAGACATTTACCAGATATTTGAGAAAGATGTATTTGCCGGAGACGGTGTGGTTGTGAAGAAAGGTAAGAAGAACTTCCGCAAAGTCGTAGCAGAGTAATTCTGTTTGGAAAATCTGAAAAGATGCGTAGATTGCAGGAAAAGACACTGACGAAAACACAGAAACATAACGTAGAAATATAAAGAAAGAGGGAATACGGGATGGCATTTAAAGAAGTGAAAATTGAAGATCTGGCGTTTAATCCATTTACCAAGATCGGAAAAGAATGGATGCTGATCACAGCAGGAGATGAGAACGCACACAACACCATGACGGCAAGCTGGGGTGCGCTGGGAGAAATGTGGGGCAAACATGTGGCAACCGTATACATTCGCCCACAGAGATATACCAAAGAATTTGTAGATCAGAAGGACACCTTTACCATTTCCTTCTATTCAGAAGACTATCGTCAGGCATTAAACATCTGCGGTACCAAATCCGGTAAAGACTGCGAGAAAGAAAAAGAAGCAGGACTGACGCCTTATTATGTGGATGGTACGACCGCATTTGAAGAGGCGGACATGATTTTTGTTTGCAAGAAACAGTATCATCAGGAAATGAAACCGGAATGTTTTGACGAGACCGAGAATGATGGAAAATGGTATCTTGGAAAAGATTACCACATCATGTATATGGCTGAAATTACAAAAGTTCTGGTGAAAGAGTAAGTGTAGATAAAACGGTCGTTGACTGTGACATGAAAAAGAACGGATATAGCACGTGAAAAATCTATAAGTAGAAACAGCGATAAAAGATTTAAAACGGCAGTTCCCGTGAGGTACGATGAAAGGTATCTTTGGCGGAACTGCCGTTTTGGTAGGATGCTTAGATCTGCTCCAGATATAGTATACTGTATCCAGAGAGTTCTATCGCTCCTTGAAGCTCTGTGGTATTTCCTGTAATCAGATCCCGGAATGTTCCATGAAGTTCTCCGTGATTCATCCAGAAAGAATCGCCAGAGGCATTGATGGCAACCAGGATTCGCTGGGAATCGGTACGGCGTTCAAAGATTAGCTGGTGGTTGGTGATCTGGACATTTCGGTAAGAGCCATTGCAAAGAGCATCGCTGTGCTTGCGGATCTGGATAAGCTGATGGACAAAGTGAGAGAGTTCATTTTCCTTTGGAGCATCAAAACAGGGGCGAAGAGCATAATCATTATCGGGAGCTTTCACACCTGGTTCGCCCCATTCACTGCCATAATAGATGCAGGGGATTCCAGGCATTCCAAAAAGCAGACCATAAGCCAGAGGTAAATGAGAGGGGTTGGTCAGAATACTGGCAATTCGGGTGACATCATGGTTGTCCACAAAATTCATCAGGTGCTTTCCACGGTAAATGCACCAGTCTTCCGGGCCATACTGACGATTTAAAGAATGGGCGATCTCGAAAAGATTCATGGAGTTAAAACTGGAATAAATGCCTTTATAACATTCATAATTGGTACAACTGTGTAACATCTGATCATTAACGATCAGATTATAGTCCCCGAATAGAACTTCTCCGATCAGAGCAAAGCCTGGTTTTAATTCTTCGCAGAAAGAGCGGAGACGACGCATAAAATTGTGATCCAGACTATAAGCAACGTCCAGACGAAGTCCGTCAATCTCAAAAGTATCGATCCAGAAACGGACGCAGTCCAGCAGATACTCCACGACCTGTGGATTTTGCAGATTTAATTTGACCAGTTCGAAGTGTCCTTCCCAGCCATCGTACCAAAATCCGTCATTATATGCGCTGTTTCCCTCAAAACTGATGTGGAACCAGTCTTTATAGGGAGAGTCCCATTTCTTTTCCTGAACATCCCGAAAAGCCCAGAAACCACGTCCCACATGGTTGAATACTCCGTCCAGGATGACTTTGATACCGTGTGTATGCAGATCCTGACAGACTTCCCGGAAATCATCGTTTGTGCCGAGACGGCAGTCAATCTGTGTGAAATCCCGGGTATCGTAACCATGGTTGTCGGATTCGAAAACCGGATTCAGGATGATGGAACCGATACCGAGCTTTTCCAGGTAACTGCTCCAGTCCAGAAGCTTGCGGATCCGGGGGACATACTGACCGTCGTTTTGTACCGGTGCGCCGCAGAATCCGATCGGATAGATCTGATAAAAAGTTTCGTTATAAGCCCACATAAAATTACCTGCTTTCTATTTATAATGATATTGGAATTGAAAATTCTTAATGACGCCTGTCTTGCTCCGAATAAAAGAACAAGTGTATTTAAGACAAAAAACATTTCCAAGAAAAATTATAGCACAGATTCAGCTGCGAATTCTGGAAAAGAAAACGAAATCTGGGTAATAAGGATCTAAAGAAGTGCAAAAATATACAAAATCCAAAGAAAAAACGAGAAAGTGGACAAAAGAGGTTGACATTGAAAAATCAGCATAATATAATAATGCAGTATGACGAATTGGGAAAAAATATGCACCAAAGCCCCGGAGCATATGATTTCCATGACTGAACAAATTTAATGAATTGCAAGTTGATAATACAGGAGGGAAAACCATGAAAACTTATATGGCTAATCCGGATAAGATTGAAAGAAAATGGTATGTAGTTGATGCAGAAGGACAGACACTTGGACGTCTTGCAGCAGAGATCGCTAAAGTATTAAGAGGAAAGAACAAACCGGAGTTCACACCTCACGTTGACACAGGTGATTACGTAGTAGTAGTAAACGCTGAGAAAGTAAAAGTTACTGGTAAGAAATTAGCTCAGAAAGTATACTATAACCACTCTGATTATGTTGGAGGAATGAAAGAGACAACTCTGGCAGAGATGATGGCTAAGAAGCCGGAGAAGGTTATCGAGCTTGCTGTAAAAGGTATGCTTCCGAAGGGACCTTTAGGAAGATCTATGATCAAGAAACTTCATGTATATGCCGGAGCAGAGCATGCACATCAGGCTCAGAAACCGGAAGTACTGACATTTTAATAGGTTGAGAGGAGGATATTACAGTGGCTAGTGTAAAATATTACGGAACAGGAAGAAGAAAAAAATCAGTTGCAAGAGTATATCTTGTACCTGGAACAGGCAAAATCACAATCAATAAGAGAGACATCGATGAGTATCTTGGACTGGAAACTCTGAAGGTTGTTGTTCGTCAGCCGTTGGTTGCAACAGAAACCCTTGGAAAGTTCGATGTGATCGTTAACGTAAAGGGTGGCGGATACACAGGACAGGCTGGAGCAATCCGTCATGGTATCGCAAGAGCACTTCTGCAGGCAGACGCTGAGTACAGACCGATCCTGAAGAAAGCTGGATACCTGACTCGTGATCCGAGAATGAAAGAACGTAAGAAATACGGTCTCAAAGCAGCTCGTCGCGCTCCGCAGTTCAGCAAGCGATAATCGACTGCTCAGACTATATCAAAATGGTTCAAAAACCCCGGAAAATCAAGGTTTTCCGGGGTTTTCTTATACCTAAACGGGCTGATATAGTTTGACTTGATTTGACCAAACGAGAGCCGTTTTCACCCAATTTTTAGTGGTTAAATATAGGACAACCGGCAAAAATGGGGTCAAAAAACGGCCTTAGTGGTTAAAAAATAGGACAACCAGAGAGCAATTTCGGGGGTATTTTTGAGGGTGATTTGGCACTCTCAGACACCGGATTTTTCGCTGGAGGGTTTGGCATAATCTGACCAAATCTGAACAATTAAATACGATTCTAATGCAGGCACTCAGTAACAAATAACTGGGTGCTTTTTTTGTTTCAGAGATTCCGGCATTAGAAAAGGCCGTCACTTTATGATTTTGAAGTGGCGGCTTTTTCTATTTCCAGAAACAACAGCAACAATCAGAAATGAGGTGAAGTCATGAACACACAAATCATCGCCATTGCCAACCAGAAAGGCGGCGTTGGCAAAACAACAACCTGTGCGAACTTGGGAATAGGTCTGGCACAGGCCGGAAAGAAAGTGCTTCTGATCGACGGGGACCCGCAAGGAAGCCTGACAATCAGCTTGGGAAATCCGCAACCAGACAAGCTGCCATTTACACTGTCGGATGCAATGGGCAAAATTCTGATGGATCAGCCTATACGCCCCGGAGAAGGTATTCTGCATCATGCAGAAGGCGTTGACCTGATGCCTGCGGATATTCAGCTTTCCGGTATGGAGGTTTCTCTGGTAAACGCCATGAGCCGTGAAACGATTTTACGGCAATACCTGGACACACTGAAGGGACAATATTCCCATATCCTGATTGACTGTCAGCCTTCGTTGGGGATGCTTACGGTCAATGCGCTGGCGGCTGCGAATAGGATCATCATTCCCGTTCAGGCAGAGTATCTGCCCGCTAAAGGGCTGGAACAGCTGCTCTCCACGGTAAACAAGGTAAAGAGGCAAATCAATCCCAAGCTCCAGATTGACGGTATCCTGCTGACGATGGTGGACAGCCGAACCAACTTTGCCAAAGAGATTTCCGCGCTCCTGCGGGAGACCTATGGCAGCAAGATCAAAGTATTCGGCACAGAGATCCCCCATTCTGTCCGTGCAAAGGAAATCAGCGCAGAGGGAAAAAGTATTTTCGCCCATGACCCTGGCGGCAAGGTGGCAGAGGGGTATCGAAATCTGACGAAGGAGGTGTTGAAACTTGAAAAGCAGCGCGAAAAAAATAGAGCTGGCCTCGGTAGATGATCTGTTCTCCACCGAAGAAGGCCGTCAGGATGCAAAGCTGGAAAAGATTCAGGAGATTCCGCTGTCTGAACTGCATCCCTTTAAGAACCACCCATTCAAAGTCAAGGATGACGAAGCAATGATGGAAACCGCAGACAGTATCAAACAGTATGGTGTGCTGGTTCCTGCGATTGCCCGCCCTGACCCGGAGGGTGGTTATGAACTGGTGGCCGGACACAGGCGGCACAGAGCCAGTGAGCTGGCAGAAAAGGAGACCATGCCGGTCATTGTTCGGGATTTAGATGATGATGCCGCCACGATCATTATGGTTGACAGCAATCTGCAACGCGAAAGTCTCCTCCCAAGTGAAAGAGCCTTTGCTTACAAGATGAAACTGGATGCCATGAAAAGACAGGCTGGCAGACCGAGTAAAGAAAATGTGTCCCAAGTTGGGACACAAAAGCGATCAGACCAGTTGCTTGCTGAACAGGTGGGGCAAAGTCGAAATCAAATTCAGCGCTATATCCGTCTGACAGAGCTGATTCCTGAATTGATGGACATGGTGGATGAAAAGAAAATTGCCTTAAATCCTGCTTATGAGCTGTCCTTTCTCAAAAAGGAGGAACAGGTAGACCTGTTGGACGCGATGGACAGCGAACAGGCTACCCCTTCTCTTTCTCAAGCCCAGCGGCTTAAAAAATACAGTCAGGAGGGGCATCTGACCCTCGATATGATGCGTGTCATCATGGGTGAGGAAAAGAAAAGCGATCTGGACCGAGTGACATTTACCTCTGATACCTTGCGGAAGTATTTTCCTAAAAGCTATACGCCCCAGCGGATGCAGGAGACCATTATCAAGCTATTGGAACAATGGCAGCGTAAACGTCAGAGAGACCAGGAGCGATGAAAGGAGCCGCCTATGAAAGATATTTCAGCCCGCGAGCTGAAAGGACACAACATTCTCGCCGTAGAGAGGTTTTGGGATAACACCCGCTGGATGATTGAGTTTTCCGTCCTGCGTCCCAGCACAGCTTACGGCAGCCCCGGAGAGGAAATGCGGCTGTTTTTGACTGAGGACGGGTATCAGGCCGCCCTGCAAAGCCAGCAGCACCGGGAGATCAAGATCAAGCGTTACGCTCGTGTGATTGAGGGACATATCCTCGATTTCAAACCGGGGAAACGCCGCCGCTCATAAACCCATACAACGAAAGGAAAGGAATGACTATGTGTACGGTAAAGGAAATTCAAGAAGCAATCCGGGAAGATTGCAAATCTCAGCATGACATGGAATCAACGGATATTGACCGAGTGATGCAAACACTTCCTTTCGCCCAGGAGGAGCCATTTACAGAGGCGCGTCCTCGAAAGCCGCTGTTTTGGTTCTATGCAAGAAAATTTGAAAAGTGTTGAACACCGCAATTCTTTGGAATGAGGATTGCGGTTTTTTTGTACCCAAAATTCGGAAGGAGTGAGGTCGATGGCCGTTTTTCGCATTGAACGGACCCGTGATTATACCGTGATGAGCAATCATCATTTACGAAATGCAAACCTGTCGTTAAAAGCCAAGGGACTGCTTTCCATGATGTTATCTTTGCCAGAGGACTGGAATTACACCACCCGTGGGCTTGCAAAGATCTGTAAGGAGGGCGTGGATGCCATAGGCGCTGCGTTGCGGGAATTGGAGGCTGCCGGTTACATTGTGCGGCACAAGCTGCGTGACCAGCAGGGACGCATCAGCGATACAGAGTATGTCATATACGAGCAGCCACAGCTTAGAAAACCGGATACGGATTCACCAGATACGGAAAACCCGTATATGGATAAACCGGATACGGAAAAGCCCGCAGAATTAAATATAGAGAAATCAAATACTCAAAAACAAAATATTTATGGATCAAGTACCGATTCCATTCCCTTCCGGGATTGCGCGGCAGATTGTCTGCCGGAACGGAAAGGAAGGGATGCGATGTCACTCACAGAGATAGAGAGTTATCGGGAACTGATTCAGGAGAATATCGGGTATGAATACCTGTGTCAGCAGTATGAAACTTATCGGGAGGATTTGGATGAGATTGTGGAGCTAATCGTGGAAACGGTCTGTGCAAAGCGAAAGACCACCCGTATTGCAGGAAGCGATTTTCCGCATGAAATCGTTCGTTCCAGGTTCTTGAAGCTGGATAACTCGCACATTGAGTTTGTCATGGACTGTTTACAGAAGAACACCACGGAAATTCGCAACATGAAGCAGTATCTTCTGACCGTTCTGTTCAATGCACCGACCACGATAAGCAATCATTACACCTCACAAGTAAATCACGATCTGTATGGCGGCTGGTAAATGGTCGCTTTTTTATTGCCCGGAACTGCCGGGAGAAAGGAGCAAGCATGATGTCTGAGGGAAAGACCATAGGGCAGCTGATGGAAGAAATGCGGGCAAAGGCAGGAGCGCAGAATTATCACGGTCATGGATATATGGATCTCCAGCGTTTTGCGGAGGACACCCGGCACATGATTATTTTTGATGTGCTGACGAACGATTCCCCTGTTGGCTGGAAAGGCGAACGAACCCGCCTGTTCCTGTCGGATACCGGTTATGAAAAAGCGCTGGATAGTCAGGAAAAGGGGCAGATTAAGATTTTGAGCCACGCAAAGGTACGTCAGGGCAATCTGCACTATGACCGTTCTGACCAGTTACGCTAAGGAGGGCGGTATGAAGCGTTATCTTCTGCGGCGGCTGGTGGTTCCGCCTTAGCAAAAAAAGAGATTCCCTGCAAACTTCGTGGAAAGGAGGCGAGAAAATGCAGGAAGAAGTGGAAAACAGAACTTTGACGCTGGTTGTCAGTGGAACAAAGTTTACCGGCAGAATGTTTAAGGCTGCCATAAGCAAGTATATGGCACATCGAAAGGAAAAGAAGCTGGAAAAACAGAGAAGCCGTGATGCGCCGGTTGTTCCGCATGGAAAACAGACTGTGAAGCAGCTTGTCGGGCAGAATCAGGGAATATCCAACATTGAGATCACAGACCCCTCTATCAAGGAGTTTGAGAAAATCGCCCGGAAATATGGTGTGGATTATGCGGTGAAAAAGGACCGCAGCAGTTCTCCGCCAAAGTACCTGATTTTTTTCAAAGGCCGTGATGCAGATGCTCTGACAGCAGCTTTTACAGAGTACACCAACAAAAAGGTCAAAAAGGCAACGAAAACAGAGCGCCCGTCCGTACTGGCAAAACTTAACCAGTTCAAAGAGATGGTTAAAAATGCTGTGGTGGATCGCACCAAGCGAAAGGAGCTGGAACGATGAAAAAGACATTGGACATCAAAAAGCTCATTTTGCTGAATATGCCGTATATCCTGTTGGGGCTGTTTGCTACCAATTTTGGAGAGGCATGGCGAATGGCACAAGGGGCGGATGCTTCAGAAAAGTTTCTTTCGATGGTTGCGGTTCTGCCTGGGGCGTTGCAAAGTTTCTGGCCAAGCCTGCATCCATTGGACTTGTTGGTAGGGCTGTGCTGCGGTGTTGGTCTGAGGCTGGCGGTGTATCTTAAAAGCAAGAACGCCAAGAAATATCGACATGGTTTGGAATATGGTTCGGCCCGCTGGGGAACTCGTGAGGATATTGCACCTTACGTTGATCCTGTATTTCAGAACAACGTGATTCTGACGAAAACGGAGAGCCTGACAATGAACAGCCGCCCCAAGAACCCAAAGACCGCCAGAAACAAAAATGTGCTGGTGATCGGTGGCTCCGGTTCCGGTAAGACCCGATTCTGGCTGAAACCCAACCTGATGCAGATGCACAGCTCCTATGTTGTGACGGACCCGAAGGGAACAATTCTGGTGGAGTGCGGAAAAATGCTCCAAAGGGGTGCGCCCAAGCTGGGGAAGGACGGAAAGCCCATGAAGGATAAGCACGGCAAGGTCATTTATGAGCCGTACCGAATCAAGGTCCTAAATACCATCAACTTCAAGAAGTCCATGCACTATAACCCCTTTGCATACATCCACTCGGAAAAGGATATTTTGAAGCTGGTGACAACGCTGATCGCTAATACCAAAGGCGAAGGCAAGGCCGGAGACGATTTCTGGGTCAAGGCAGAAACGCTTCTGTACTGTGCCCTTATCGGATATATCCATTATGAGGCTCCGGTGGAGGAGCAAAACTTCTCCACCCTCATCGAGTTCATCAACGCCATGGAAGTCCGGGAGGATGACGAGGAGTTCAAAAATCCTGTAGACCTGATGTTTGATGCACTGGAATCGGAAAAGCCAAACCACTTCGCAGTGCGGCAGTATAAGAAATATAAGCTGGCAGCCGGTGATATATGCTCTAAGTGACTTCTTAATCATGATTTTGTCATGGTTAGTGAAGCAATCACTTAGAGCATTTTTGTTTCAGGAGGTACAGCTATGAGAAACGAAAAAATCACCCCACTGTACGAGCGCCTGAGCCGGGACGATGAGTTACAGGGCGAGAGCAACTCCATATCCAACCAAAAACGGATGTTAGAGGATTTTGCCCGCCGGAATGGGCTGCCAAACCCTACGCACTTTACCGATGATGGTATCTCAGGCACCCGTTTTGACCGCCCCGGATTTTTGGCGATGATGGAGGAAGTGGAGGCAGGGCGTGTAGAGGCAATCGTCATCAAGGACATGAGCCGGTTAGGACGCGACTATCTGAAGGTCGGTCAAGTTATGGAGGTTTTGCGGCAGCGAGGCGTTCGTCTGATTGCCATCAACGATGGTGTGGACAGTCTGAAAGGCGATGACGATTTTACCCCGTTCCGCAACATTATGAATGAATTTTACGCCCGTGATACCAGTCGGAAAATCCGCTCTGTGTTTAAGTCAAAAGGCATGAGTGGCAAGCACCTGACCGGCACTGTGATTTACGGCTACTTGTGGGATGAAAATCGGGAGCATTGGTTGGTAGATGAGGAAGCTTCCGAAGTGGTACGCCGTATCTTCTCCCTCACGCTGGAGGGATATGGGCCTTACCAGATCGCCTGCAAATTATCCACAGACCGGATTGAAATTCCTGTCGTACACCTTGCCCGCTTCAACGAGGGTGTGAACCGTTCAAAGCCGATCAAAGACCCATATGGATGGGGATCATCTACCATCGTGAACATTTTGAAAAAACGAGAGTATTTAGGGCATACCATCAATTTCAAGACCCGCAAGCACTTTAAGGACAAGAAAAGCCACTATGTTTCTGAGGACGAATGGACGATCTTTGAGAATACCCATGAAGCCATTATCGACCAGCAGACCTTTGATTTGGCGCAGAAAATCCGCAGCAATGTACGGCGTTATCCAAACGGCTGGGGCGAAGCGGCTCCCCTCACAGGCTTGCTCTATTGTGCCGATTGCGGCGGCAAGATGTATGTCCACCGCACCAACAATGGCAAGCGGGTTTCTCAATATACCTGTTCCAATTATACCAAAGTTCCGTGTGGGACACTATGCCCTACACAACACCGTATCAATGAGAGTGCTGTCCTGACATTGGTTTCCGACACGCTCCGGGCTATCGCTGAATATTCGAGAAATGACCGGACGGAATTTATTCACACTGTTCAGGAGACGCAGGTTGCTCAACAGAGTGCCGATATATCGAAAAAGCGCAGGCGTCTGGCTGCTGCCCAAAAGAGAGCCGGAGAACTGGAAAAACTGATTTGCAAAATCTATGAGGACAACGCCCTCGGCAAGCTGCCGGATGCACGATATAAGGCGCTTGATGCACAGTATGCCAAAGAGCAGGATGCACTTGAGATTGAAATTGCAGAGCTGGAAAAGGCTGTTACCGGCTATGAGCAGAGCCAGAAATCCGCAGAGAAATTTATAGCCCTAATTGATAAGTATGAGAATTTTGACACTCTGACAAACACCATGCTCAACGAGTTTGTAGAGAAAATCCTTGTCCACGAACGCGCCCGAAAAGGCAGCCAGGACACCACGCAGGAAATTGAAATCTACTTCAATTTTTTAGGGCGCTATATCCCACCATCCTTACAGCCGCTTCCTTTAACCCCGGAGGAACAGGAAGAACTGCGGAAAAAAGAAGAACGCAAGGACAGGCTTCATCAGAATTATTTGAAGCGGAAAGCCAGCGGCGCACAGAAACAGTATGAGGACAAAATCAAGGCGAAGAAAAAAGCGGAAATGGACGCTAAGAAAGCCCTGATCCGGGCTGAGGATATGAAAAAAGGTGTTTTTTCTACTGTCGGACAGCTACCAAAAGAAGAACCGCACAAAGGCAGCATAGCAGCCAGCGCAGCAGTCTAATCATCACGAAGCAAAGGAGAATGAATATGAGTAAGTTGACTTACATTCGTTGTGGAGATTATGATATACCCAACCTAAAACTTTCTGAACAGCCGGAAACTTCTATCGGCAAGTACGGCAGAATGCGAAAATCCTACCTAAAGGAACATCGCCCCATTCTCTACAACCATCTGCTGATGAGCGAGAAGCTGTATCCACACCTGATAGAGATTGACCGGACAGCGCAGGAGCGTGTGGACACTATGTTGCCTCACATGATGGAGACTACGGGGGTCACGGAAGAACTGAAAGCCTGTGACCCTATGCGTTGGGTGGGGCTGATGAACACATTAACGGCACAGATTGAGGAAATTTTAATCAGGGAACTGATTTGCAGCTGAATGGGAGGTGCGGGAAATGCTGACCTTTGAAAAGATTTTGAAAGTGTTTCAGGCATATCTGGATGATGATCCACTGTATGAGGTGGTTCAGACCAGCCACGGTTATACATTGATGGCATGGGAACCCCACCGGAATGACTGGTACAGCGCTGAAATACAGAAAACCCCGGAGGATTTACGGAACGCTTTGTTGGGTACATACGCCAACTTTCTGGAAGATAAGATTACTGGAAATGACCGTGACCTGACTGTGACAGAAACCGGAGAAATCCAGCAGAGGTGTCGGGAACTTTTGGAAAAGTGCCGGGAACCTTGATATAGAAATGCCAGAAGGAGGCCGCGATTATGCGTCCTCCTTCTGCTTCGCAGTCTGTTCCATTTTGAGCGCCCCGTCTATGGCACCTTCGATAATCGGCAGGTATTCTTCAGGGCAGAGTTTCAGCTTGTGGCTGACCCGCTGCCGCTGTTCGCTTTCTTCCCGCATGATCTCCGGGTTAAAATACCGTTCCACGGGAAGTCCGCAGACCTTAATCAACTGGATCATCACGGGCAGGCTCGGAATCGCACCTTGATTCTCAATGTTGGCAAGATACCGCCATTCAATCCCAACCATTTCTGCCAATGTTTTTCGTGCCAGACGCCTTGCCTCTCGTGCGGCTTTGACATCTGCACCGAAGGTTTCAAAACCGGGACAATCTTCAACCTTTGCCATATAGCATCACCCTGTTACATTGTATAATTCATACTTTGCCCGTGGAATGTTGCTATATGCAGGTTGATTGAAGTTTATAATTCATATATTACATCTTATATTTTTCAAGAACAGGAATTACAATAGAAGGGAAATGAAAAAAGTAAAAGAAAAATTTCTAAAGTTAAATCCTTTTGGGTTACTCAGTTGTATATTAAGTGTAAGGCGTTTTACACATGGAAGGCGGTGACACGGTATCGAAGATTTCATACTAATTAAAAAAATCCAGTCGGGTGACACAGATGCATTTGAGATAATTGTCCGAAAATATTATCAGTCAATTTATCTATTTTGTTGTCGGCGATTGAACGGCGATCCAGATACCGCCGCAGATATTACACAAGATGTTTTCTTGAAATTGTTGGAGAATATTCAATCAGTACGAAAGATCGGGAAATTTCAAAACTACCTGCTAACGATTGCTGTTAATACCTGTAACAATTATACTAAGAAAGCAAAACCCCTGTATATGGATTTAGAAACTCTTGAAGATATAGAAGATACTGATAATGCCTTTGAAAAAATTGAGCTTAACGAACTTAAAGCGCAAATTCAATATGCAATCAACACATTACCGGACTATCAAAAAGAGGTCATCATTTTACGATTTTATTATGATTTGAAAATCCGAGAGATTGCAACCATTACAAAAGCTAGTGTTTCTACTGTAAAATCTAGGCTCCAACAGGGGATTAAAAAACTGGAACGATATTTGGCTGATTTTAGAGGAGGCGATAATGTATGACCCAAAAACAAAATGATGTATTAGAATGGTTGCAGAGTTGTGAAACGCCTGCTCCATCTGAACCTAAAATTAAAGCAGTAATCGTAGCCGGAAAAAGTTACATGAATAGTTCTGAATTCAATAAAAATTCAATGCGAGATATTATATTGAACCAACTTCAATTTCTGCCGCTTTCTTTCTGGATTGTTCAAATAATACTCACTATATGTGCAGTATTATTAGCATGTATCCTGGGCCAATGGAGGGTTCCATTTTATTATCCATTGACAATCCTTGCAGTTATGGTTCCATTCCTTGCGTTATTAGGTGCAATAGAAATATCTAAAAGCAACATCTATGGTATGTGGGAAATTGAACAGTCTAGTAGAACAACGCTGGTAAAAATTGTAGCAGGTCGTATGCTGATTATTGGAGTAATCAACCTTTTCCTAATAACAGTCATTTTAATTTCAATGGCATATATTTACCAGAAATCAATGATTGAAATGGTGTTGTATGGTTTGATTCCATTTAATATTTCTTGCACTTGTTATCTTTTTATATGTGCGAAAAGCAGGACGAACGATAGCTTGTATCATTTAATCGCTTGTATGATTTTTCTTTCTGGAACATTTTCTCTTGTACTCCATCAGCGATTTATATTTGAAGCGTCTATGTTCTGGGGATGGATTGGATTTTATGTGTTATCTATTATCCTATTAGGGAAAACACTTCAACTGTACTTGAAAAAAGAAAAAATGATTGGAGAATTGATATGGAACTTACAATAAATGATCTTTCAAAAGAATATGGAAGAAAAAAAGCTGTAAATCATTTCAGCGCAAAATTAACAAATGGTGTTTATGGTCTACTCGGGGCAAATGGTGCGGGCAAGACAACTTTGATGCGAATTATTTGCGATGTCCAAACTGAAACGAAAGGAGCCATTTTTTTTAACGGGAAAAACATTCATGATTTGGGCGAGAAATATCGTAATATCTTAGGCTACCTGCCACAAAATTTTGGCTATTATCCTAACTTTACAGCGTATAAATTTTTGATGTATATCTCTGCAATAAAGGGGCTGCCGCCTAAAAAAGCCCATAATCGCACAATGGAGCTGTTGCAGGTTGTTGATCTGCTCACACAGAAAAACGAAAAAATCAAAACTTTTTCCGGCGGTATGAAACAACGCTTGGGAATTGCTCAAGCATTACTAAACGATCCCCGTATTTTGATTTTGGATGAACCTACAGCTGGACTTGACCCGAAAGAGCGGGTGCGGTTTAGAAATCTGATTAGTTCTTTGGCAGAAAATAGAATTGTAATTTTGTCCACTCACATTGTTTCTGATGTTGAATATATCGCAAATGAGATTCTGATTATGAAAAATGGCGAGTTAATTCAACATGGTTCTCCAGAAGAAATTTTGAAGCCGATTGAAAAATGTGTTTGGGAATGTGATGTATCTCGAAAAGAGGCCGAAGAATTAGAATTGAACTATGTAACAGCAAATCTGAAACATAATAATGGTGCAGAACGGCTGAGGATTATTTCTCAAGAAGCACCATGCAGAACCGCTTGGAATGTTGATCCAACATTGGAAGATTTGTATTTATACTATTTTACGGAGGTATCCGAGCATGAATGAAATGATAAAAGCAGAACGAAATAAAATATGTTCGAGAAAGCAAACACGAATGTTGTTTTTAGCTGGTGTGGTTCTTATCGTTGCCTATTTTTTCTTTTTTCAATTTAATTATCAAAATGTTTTCTATGATTATGACCTTGAAAAAATGGCATTAGCAAGCGGTTTTACAGCCATTGAACAACGGAAGGAAGTAGCAGAAATATTTGAAGGAAAACTCTCTCAAAATACATTACTTACTATGCAAGAAAAAATCGACCAAGCAAAACAAGCAACTGTTGGACAAGATGAAAATTCTGCTTTTTCTGCTGTTCATGTTTATCGTGACCAAGCGGCGATTCTGGAATATTTGACAAATTCTGATGGTAGTTTTAAGTCACTCGAAACAGCATATCCAAATAGTCCAACTGTGACTTTAGGATATTGTGATGGCTGGGATAAGCTATTATCTGGAATGGGGAGCATCTTGTCCATAATGATATGTTTAATTGTTGTAATCACTCTATCTCCTGTTTTCTCAGAAGAGTATGCACTTCATACAGATAGCATTATTTATTCGGCTCGGTATGGCCGAACCAAACTCACAACTTCAAAAATTATAGCGGCCTTGGAAGTTGTAATTGGCACATACCTCTTGTATTTACTGCTAAATTTAGTTCTGTATGGCTGTACCTATGGGTTACAGGGGTGGAATGTAAGCATTCAATCTTCATTACATTATGCTTCTTCAATATATAATTTGACCTTTTTGCAAATGTTCTTTATCTCTGTAATATTGAATATTTTTGGGATTGTAGCCTTGACAACTATTACATTGTTTTTAAGTGCTCAAATGAGTTCTCCTGTTACAGCGCTTATTACTTCTTGCGTCATCTGCTTCTTGCCAGTTGTGTTTGATTTTAATGATAGCCTTCCTGTTTTACAAAAAATGCAGGAAATTTGCCCGATTTTTATGCTTCATACAAACGGTATATTTTCTGATATGAAAACATATTTCGGTATGAGCCAGCCGGTCTTTATGATCATCCTTAATGTTGGATTGATATTCGTATTTTATAGACTAACAAAAAATATATCAAAGAAACATCAAGTTACGGGGTAATTTTGATGAAAGAGACAAGTTGGGTTAGTTGTCCTATATGCCATAATAAAACCCGAATAAAAATACGAATTGACACGGAATTAAGGAATTTCCCCTTGTTCTGTCCAAAATGTAAACAGGAAACGCTCATTCATGTAAAGCAACTGAATATATCCGTTATTAGAGAGCCAGACGCATAGACGCAGAGCCGATAACACGCAGGCTAACATGACTGCTGTTATCGGCTTTTCATATTCTTTTAAACCTGCCCCGCCTAATGGGGAAAGAAAAAAACCGTAGCTGGGCAGGTTGATTTTGTGCGCTTACTCTAGATACCCTGGCGGCGGTTTTGAGAAATCAGAGCCGCCGTTTCTTTTCGTCTACCCTAAACCAACGACGACCCAACACCGTGTAAATCCACGGCGGCATATAGGAGAATGCCGCCGTGTCTATGTTTGCGTCTTTTCACAGTATCCATGATCTGCACCAGCTAAAAAAAGCCTGCTCCCGGCAGCGGAGCAATGTGGTCAGCAGTATGCACTATACCATGTAACTAAACAGCAAAATATACTCTATTACGCTCGTATGGCTTTATGCCGTCCGGGCGCTTTTTTGTCCCTATGGAGCCGGAACATCGGGTCAGCATGGCCCGAACTTTATCCCCGGTGCCGTTCTCCGCCGCCCCATTCAGATTTACCCAAAAAATCTGAATGGAGGAAAGGCAGATGGAAGTTACCATCAATTATAACGGACAAGCTGTGGCCGTGGAGGTTACGCTGGAAGTCTATGAATTTCTTGACCGGGCCGATCATAAAACGGAGAACCTGTTCCATGAACAGCGGCGGCATTGGGATGACCGGGAGTTTGACGAGTACATCATTACCACCGAGGGTGTAGGGGTCTACGGCGAAACGCCGGAGGAATACCTTTGCCGCATGGAAACGCTGCATGAGCTGATGGCTGTTCTGGACACCTGTACCGAGGCCCAGCGCCGCCGGTTCCTGCTCTATGCGCTTGACGGGCTGAGCCTTGCAGAGATCGGTGTGCTGTGCGGCTGCTCCAAAGTGGCTGTGTATCAAAGTGTGGAGGCGGTCAGAAAAAAATTTATAAATTTCTTTGAGAACAGGCTTAACGAATGACCTGTTTTCTGGCTACCAAGTGAAAGGGATCATTTCCCTTATCTCAGCGAGGGGCGGACAGCGGACGAGCTGTCCGCCTCTCCCATTTTCAGGAGGTAAGCCTATGAAAACAATCAATCTGCGGTGGATTTATACCCACTACCGGCACGACGAGTTTGTAGAGGTCAGCGACGAGGTCTGGGAGGCCATGCGGCAGGCCCAGCGCGAGATGAACAACTATGAGCGCCGGAAGGTCTACCACCGCGCCTGGTACTCCCTGGACGCATATAGCTGGACGGAGAACTACGCGCTGGAACACGGCAGATCGCCGGAGGATATTCTGGTGGAACGAGAAGAAATGACCACCCGTCTGCGCCTGATTGCAGCTCTGCCTGCGGCTCTGGCTCATGCCACTCCGACACAGGCCCGCCGTGTTCACGCCTACTACATTGCTGGTATCAAGCAGCCGGAAATCTCTCGGATAGAGGGCGTCCACAGCAGCAAGGTTAGCGTTGCCATCCGCCGGGGTCTGCGGAATATGCGCCGCTGCTATGATGGCCTTTTCCAAACAGAGTGAGGGCATGCCTATGCAGACCATCAATCTCAAACAATATTATCCATTTTGCAAAGAGGACATTTGTGTGGAGGTGTCCGATGAGATCGTCGAAGCGTTTCTTCTGGATAAGAGAGCCGAGGCTGCCAGAGAGCGCAAGATGTTCCGGTATAAGGCATTTTATTCCCTCGACTGTAACGATGGAATCGAAAATGCCGCCATCGGCTGGGCGCAGCCATCGCCGGAGGACTACCTGATAGAAAAAGAAGAATTAGCCGAATACGAAGAACTGATACGGCGATTGTACGAAGCCATTTCTTCCCTGCCGCCTATGCAGGCTCGCCGTGTTCACGCCCGCTATATGCTGGGTATGAAAGTGAAAGATATTGCCGCAATGGAGGGTATCACGCCATCACAGGCGGGAAAATCCATCCATGCCGCACTGCGGAGACTGCGCCGGTACTTTGCGCGTCAGAAATGGACGGTCAATCTATGAGTATTTCCAAAGAAAAGAGGTGCCTGACATGAACGAAAAAATTACAGCCCACCCCCAAAAAGAAGAACGGGAGAAAGTCCTGAAGGAGATTCGGCAGCTTGAAAACCGAAAGAAGATTTTGGAGAACAAGCAGCGGAACGAAGAACGCAGGGGTCGCACCCGCCGCCTGATTGAGCGCGGAGCCGTTTTGGAGGGGATTTTCCCGCTGGCTCCCGACCTTTCCGGCGCGGAGGTCAAAACATTTCTGATTGCCCTGTCCCATCTTCCGGGGGCTGCGGAATTGACTGCAAACCTGCCAAAATCCGGGGACACGCCATAAGTCCCTTGTTTACAAGGGCGCACTTATACACCGTTGCCGGTGCTGTGCGCCCTGCCGGGGGCGTTGCGTACTTCGTCCGCGATGGGGCGCTACACTCCCCAAACCCCTTGTGCGCCCCGCGCAGCCAAACACCCGCTTCGCGTTTGTTCGGCTCCACGGAGCCTGAAATATCCCCGCCGAAAGGAGGTGCCACCCATAGATTTTTGCCATATTCCCGTCAGTATCATCAAGCGCAGCGAGGGCCGTTCCGCTGTTGCCGCAGCCGCCTACCGAAGCGGAACCAAGCTGACAAATGAATGGGACGGCCTGACCCATGACTACACCCGGAAAGGCGGCATTGTCCATGCGGAGATCATGCTGCCCGCCCACGCCTCGCCGGAATTTGCAGACCGCTCCACCCTCTGGAACAGCGTGGAGCAAATCGAGAAAGCAAGGGACAGCCAGCTTGCCCGCGAGATCGAAGCAGCTCTGCCTCGCGAACTGTCCGGCGAACAACAGCTCGCTCTTGTGCGTGCCTATGTGAAGGACAACTTTGTGGACAAGGGGATGTGCGCCGACTTCGCCATCCATGACAAGGGAACCGGCAACCCTCATGTCCATATCATGCTGACGCTCCGGCCTCTGAAAGAAAATGGACAGTGGGGCGCAAAGTGCCGCAAGGCATACGACCTGGACGAGAATGGACAGCGTATCCCGGATGGGAAAGGCGGCTGGAAAAATCATCGTGAGGATACAACCGATTGGAACGATAAAGGAAATGTGGAGATTTGGCGGGCAGCGTGGGCGGCCTACACCAATCGGGTGTTGGAGGCAGCCGGTCAGCCTGCCCTGGTAGACCACCGCAGCTACAAGCGACAGGGCATTGATAAAATCCCCTCTGTCCACCTGGGGCCAGCGGCCAGCCAGATGGAGAAGCGCGGCATCCGCACCGACAAGGGGGAAGTAAACCGGCAGATCGCTGCCGACAACAAGCTGCTGAAAGAAATCAAAGCCCGCATTACCCGGCTTTATCGTTGGTCGAAAGACGAAGCGGAAAAACCACAAACACAGCAAAGCAGCTTGACTGCTTTGTGGGAGGCCCAGCAGCAGTTGAACACTCCCCGCACCCGCACCGGTAAAATCCGGGCTTTGCAGGAAAGCGCTGCACTATTTAGCTTTTTACAGGCAAACGGCATCCAGTCTATGCAGCAGCTTCATGAAAAAATCGCTGATATGAACAGCCGTTACTATGACCTGCGGGGAAAGATCGTCAAGGCTGAGCGCCGGATCGCTGTCCTCACCGAGCGCGGGGAGATGTGGGCGCAGTACAACGAGTATAAGACTGTCCACAAGCAGCTTGCCAGGGTAAAGCCGGAGAAGCGGGAACTGTTCGAGCAGCGCCACAGCCGGGAACTGATCCTCTATGACGCGGCGGCCTGGTATCTGAAAGAACTGAAAGACAGCGGCGAGGCAATCACCCCGAAGGAATGGCGGCGTGAGATCGACCTGTTGACCGCCCAGAAACAGGTGGACAGCATCGACATGAAAGCTATGCGGGAGGAGCTAAAAGCTGTGGAACGGCTCCGCAAGGCCGCCGACCAACTGGCCCGACAGGAACGGGACAAGCCCCGCGACCGGGGGCCGGAGCGGTAAAGGGTACGGCGCTTTGCCGACCCCTTTCAGGTGCGTCGCGTTTCACGACACCCTTTTGCACACAGAAAAACCGCCGTACAGGTTTCCCCATACGGCGGCAGATGGTTTATTTGCCGAACAAGTCGCTGTGCGACCCGGTGCGGGCAAGCGTCAGCACCAGCACATCATCCTCGATACGGTAAATGAGCAGCCAGTCCGGGAGAATGTGACATTCCCGATGGCCCACCCAATCGCCGGACAAATCGTGATCGCGGTTTTTATCCGGCAGCGGTTCGCCCATCGACAGCAGCGCCACGACCTGTTCCAGCAATTCGATTTTCAGGCCGCGCTTGATTGCCCGCTTGTAGTCCTTTTTGAAAGCGGTCGTGTACTTGACGGTGTACTTTGTTTTCCTCATTTTTTCAGGTCGGCAAACAACTCGTCAAGGTCATTGTATCCCTTTACAGACGGGTCTTTTGCAATCCTTTCCGCTTCCAGCATGGCAGCAACCGTTTCCTTGTTGGGCTGTTCCAGCTTCACCTCAAAGGGAATGCCGCCTTCACGAAGCGACTGGCGCACAAAGATGTTAAACGCCGTAGTCAGGTTCATGCCAAGTTCAGTAAACAGTGCGTCCGCTTGCGCTTTCAAATCTGCGTCCATGCGGATACTGATGTTTGTGGTATTTCCAGCCATACGATCAACCCCTTTCTGCTGGCAATTATAGTATATGCCATTTGCACGAAGAAAACAATACTTTGCACGAATATTTAACAATAAATTCATTCAAGGAGGTTACTGGCTTTATGAAAGAAATCATTTATGAAGAACAATAAGTCTGAACCTATCCCCGTCATGGATTACCGCCAGTACCGCAGAGTGCGGAGGCTAGTGCATGAGTGCTGTAACTACATCGACGGAAACTGTATTGCCCTGGACGATGGGGAGGAATGTGTCTGTGTCCAGTCCATTTCCTATTCCCTGTTGTGCAGGTGGTTTCGGACGGCGGTATTGCCGCAGGATAAGGAACTGGAAACGGCGCTGTTCCACCGGCTGAATGCAAAGAAATGCGCCGTATGTGGGGCGCTGTTTACCCCCGGTTCCAACCGGGCCAAATACTGCCCGGAATGTGCTGCACGCATGAAGCGGATCAACGCCGCAAAGCGCAAGCGGAAACAACGGAAGAAATGTCACGCTTTAGGGGCTGAAAAACCCTTGTAAATCAAGGCTTTTTTTGAGGGTGTCAAAGGCAGGCTGATAGATTTATTCTCCGACCCCTAAAACGGCCTTAAAATGCGTACAGAATCCCAAGAGAAACCCCAAGGAGGAACCCTATGTCAGACAACCGAAAATATTATTACCTGAAACTCAAAGAAAACTATTTTGACGATGATTCCATCGTGCTGCTGGAAAGTATGCAGGATGGTGTGCTGTATTCCAACATTCTGCTCAAGCTGTATCTGAAATCGCTGAAACATGGCGGGCGGCTCCAGCTTGACGAGGACATCCCCTACACGGCGCAGATGATCGCCACCATCACCCGCCAGCAGATCGGCACTGTGGAGAGAGCCTTGCAGATCTTTTTGAAGCTGGGCCTTGTGGAAGTGCTGGACAGCGGCACATTCTACATGAGCAACATCGAACTTTTAATCGGCCAGTCCTCTACCGAGGCTGAACGAAAGCGGGCTGCGAGGCTCCAAAATAAGGCTCTTTCTGCGCCCCGGACAAACGGCGGACATTTGTCCGACATTCGTCCACCAGAGATAGAGATAGAGTTAGAGAAAGAGATAGAGATAAAGAGAGAGATAGAGAAGGGACACCCCGCCCACGCCTATGGCCGTTACCAGAATGTTTTCCTGACGGACGGGGAACTGGCAGACTTACAGGCCAGCTTTCCCACTGTATGGGGCCAGTACATCGAAAAGCTGTCCGAGTACATGGCTTCTACCGGCAAGCGGTATCAGAGCCATGCTGCCACCATCCGGCGCTGGGCCGGTGAGGATGCTAAAAAAACGATCACACCCTCACGCAACCGGGATTACAGCGTAAAGGAGGATGAAACTGTATGATTGAGATTACCGCAGAAATCCGGGCGCTGATCGACAAGGCAGCTGCCAGTGTGGAACTGGCTGAGGACGAGTATATAGATCCGTCAGACGGTCTCATCCACTGTAAGAAATGCGGCGGCCAGAGGCAGACCGTTGTGCCATGCTTTGGGAAACCTGGCTACTTCATGCCCCGCTGTATCTGCCAGTGTCAGCGGGAGGCCGAGGAACGGCGCAAGGCCGCCGAGGAACGGCAGCGCCGCATGGAGCGTATCAAACGCCGGAAGGCCCAGGGCCTGCAAGACCGCTATCTGTACGACTACACCTTTGCCAACGACAACGGCCAAAACCCATTGATGGACAAGGCCCGCGCCTATGTGGAGAACTGGAAGGAGGCATATAAAAACAACACCGGCCTGCTGTTGTTCGGGGATGTGGGAACCGGCAAGTCCTTTTTCGCCGGTTGTATTGCCAACGCCCTGCTTGACCGGGATGTGCCGGTGCTGATGACAAACTTCCCCACCATTCTGAACCGCCTGACCGGGATGTTCTCTGAGGACAGGTCGGAGTTTATTGCCAGCTTTGACGAGTATGACCTGCTTATCATTGACGATTTGGGTGTAGAGCGCAGTACCGAATATGCTATGGAGCAGATGTTTTTCGTCATCGACAGCCGCTATCGCAGCCGTAGACCCATGATTATCACAACAAACTTGAAACTGTCCGAGTTGAAAAACCCACCTGATCTGGCTCACGCCCGTATCTATGACCGTATTCTGGAACGGTGTGCGCCGATTCTCTTTGACGGGAAGAATTTCCGGGAAGAAAATGCCGGTGCTACCCGACAGACAGCAAAAGACATTGTAAACAGTAAGCACGACTGATTTTTTACCGGCGGCACAGACCCGTTCGGAGAAAGGAGCGCCATGAACAAAGAACCCCATGCTATGCAGGTGGCAGACGCCGTTACTGCGTCCAGAGCGCCGGAAAACACGCCAGCGATGGTAAAGAAAATTGGCAAGACAACCTACAAGGTTCATGTCCATTTCAGCCAGACCAGCACAGAAACCATGAGCGATAAAATCAAGCGTATGCTCAAAAATGAAATTCAGCAGATGTGACAGACTGATAAACGAAGCCGCCTTGTGCTAAACTGATAATGGTACGTACCAAAATTTTTGTCAAGGAGGACACGAAAATGCTTTACACAGAAAAAGAGAAGCATGAAATTGAACGAGTAAAGGAGGTCTTTGCGGAACATCTGCGGCAAAGCCCTGATTTTGAACTGCTCTGGTCGGACAAGGTAGGCTATGTCTGGCTGGCGATTGGCGTCAATCCGCTTTATGTGGATACTGGCATTAGGATAGAATCAGCTGCTGATCTCTGCGGCAGGTGTTTGGATGATGTTGCTACGGATGTTTTATATATGACAGGCAACGATCATGCACTGGAGAAAGCCGATCCGCTGGAATTGGCGGAAATCAAGCGGCGCTGGGAGCCATATATCAACCAGCTGCCAGACTATGCGTATCTCTGCAAAGACCTGCTGAACGGAAAAATGTAATCTATCAAACGAGGTGTCAGGAGCCATACGGTGCTTCTGGCACCTTTTTTGTGGATTTTTTGTGAATTTGATTAAAAAGTCCTTGACAATTTGTCTCTGGCAAAACCGCTAAGTCGATTTTGATTTCCTGCGGTGCGCGTCTTGCCGTATTTGATATTGCGGAGCTGCGCGAGGTTACATCCTACGATGAGTTGGAACTGGATACGCTGGGAGACAGAAAAACGGCTCTGTTCCTCATTATGAGTGATACGGATGACAGTTTTAACTTTCTCATTTCCATGTGCTACACCCAGTTATTCAACCTGCTTTGTGAAAAGGCCGATGATGTGTATGGCGGCAGGCTTCCGGTTCATGTGCGCTGTTTGATTGACGAGTGCGCCAACATCGGGCAGATTCCGAAGCTGGAAAAGCTGGTGGCCACCATCCGAAGCCGTGAAATCTCTGCCTGTCTGGTGTTGCAGGCACAGAGCCAGCTCAAGGCAATTTACAAAGATAATGCCGATACCATCATCGGCAATATGGATACTTCCATCTTCCTGGGTGGCAAAGAGCCAACAACGCTGAAAGAGCTGGCGGCTGTTCTGGGAAAGGAGACCATAGACACTTACAACACCGGAGAGAGCCGGGGACGGGAGACCTCCCACTCGCTTAACTATCAGAAATTGGGAAAAGAGCTGATGAGCCAGGACGAGCTGGCAGTTATGGATGGCGGCAAGTGCATCTTGCAGTTGCGCGGTGTGCGTCCGTTTCTTTCAGACAAGTATGACATTACCAGACACCCTAATTTCAAATACACAGCTGATGCAGACAAGCGAAATACCTTTGATATTGAAGCATTTTTGTCTGCCAGACTAAAACTCAAGCCTGATGAGGTCTGCGATGTATATGAAGTAGACACGGAGGGCGTGTAATACGGTTCCGCTGAGAAAGGAGTGATCGTATCTATTTGCCGCAACTGCCTCTGTTGAGGCCATTGGCGTACAAAGCGGGCAATCATCAACAAAATAATGAAAAAGGAGGACAGCCGGAATCATGCCACCGGAAATCGGGCGGCAGATTGTTCCGGCTTTTGTATGCCTATGAAACATGACAAACCTATTTTTTAATCAGATTCCGGCTAACAAACTATATGGCATTTTTTGAACAGGCAATTACCGTTCTTCAGACTCTCGTTATCGCTCTGGGCGCTGGTCTTGGTATCTGGGGTGTCATCAACCTGTTGGAAGGTTACGGCAACGACAACCCTGGCGCCAATGCTCATGTACGGTAGAGAAGCACAAGACATGGATAGCCAGCCCTGCCGCTATTCCGAAGTCAGGGGAACGCAATAGAAAAATTCATAGCTGTATGCTATACTTAATTAGCATTTGAACATATCAAGCTGACACAGCAATCTCTTTGCTTGCTGTTAATGCGCGTCTACCAATAGTCCGCAGAAAGCAAGAGTAGCGTAAAGGTATAAAAATTTCAAACTTCTTTGTAACGAAATTCCGATTTCTCCGTCTAACCTATGAAGCTGAAGGAGGTGATGACAAGTATGGACTATGAAAAGCTCTATAAAGCCTACTATTTACAGGTATACTCGTATACTATTTCTCTTGCCAAAAATCGTGAGATAGCAGAGGAAATCACGCAGAACACATTCTATAAGGCTGTTTCTACAACATCACAATTCAAAGGTAAGTCAGATGAATTGACATGGCTCTGCTCCATAGCAAAAAATCTTTACCATGATGAAATGCGAAGCCGTCAGCGAGTAGCTGATGTGAGCGAAATCAATGACTTGCCATCAAATGAAAATGTTGAGAACTCAGTTGCAGATTCTGACATGGCGTTCCGCATACACCTCGTTCTTCACCGTTTGGAAGAACCATACAAAGAAGTATTTCAGCTTCGCGTATTCGGGGAACTATCTTTTTCACAAATTGCTGCAATTTTTGGAAAAACAGAATCATGGGCGAGAGTTACTTATCATCGTGCAAAGCTAAAAATTCAAGAAAGGATGGATGAAAAGCATGAGTAAACAATGCGATATTGTTCGAGATATTCTTCCGCTGTATGTTGACGGTGCTTGCAGCGAAGCAAGCGCAGAGATGGTAAAAGAGCATTTGAACGCCTGTGCTGACTGTAACGCAATTTATCAGAAATTGCTTTCTCACACGAGCGAAGATGTTCTTCATGAAGAAAGCGAAAGCGTTATTATGCGCCATGAGGCAAAAGAAAAGCAGAGGGGCAGAAAAAAGATAACGATTGCTGTTCTCGTTTCCATCGCTCTTTGTATCATTGCAATTTTCACAGCTCTCTTTCTGTTACCTATAAACATTGCTTATGAGCCTGTCAAAATCGACTTCCCATTTGAGGTTGAAGATGTCGAAAGCGTTGAAATGTACCACTATGACGGAGTGCCTGCATCAGCAGAAAAGAAAGTAGTTGTTGCTGAAAATGATATAAAGACCCTGTATGATAAGTTCAAGGGCTTATCCCTAAAAGACAAAACAACTGAGGAAACTGCCGGAGCAGATGTGACCAGCTTTAGATTTAACCTCTCAGATGGAACAAGCTACGATTTGATTTACGCCTGCTATGGAGTTAAAAACGGCGAATTGAAGTCAAAAGCAGGCGGTTTTAAGTATTTCACAAGTGCGGATATTGGCTCTTATTGGAACAATTTGAATACGGAACTTGAAGCAATTCCTATCAATGAGAGTGAATTGCCGTGAGCAGATAGCAAACCCAGCCGAGCCTGTCAACGGTCAAGATGAACGGCGCAAAAGCGCCGCCGTTGACAGCCCCGCCCGTCTTTGCTGTTCGGTAATCAAGAGGGCGACAGCATAAAATGCTGCCGCCCTCTGCCATTATTCAGAAAGGGGGATTTTCCATGACCGAACACGAAAAGTATCAAGAACATATCCGGCATACACACGATGCCTTTTGCAAGACCGTTATTCGCCACGCTGCCATAGACGCAGCCCGGAGCATACGTAGCCGCCGCAAGCGGGAAATCTCGCTTGAATATCTGATAGACGAAAAACACTATCCATTCAGCACCACAGATAAATACTTTGCGGAGCAAGCTGCCATGAACAGCTATCCGCTTTTCGTCTGTGGTCAGATGGTGCTTTTGGAAAGTCCAGAGCTTGCCGCAGCGCTGTCCGCACTATCACAGATGGAACAGGAAATCATTTTCCTGTACTACTTCCAACGATTGACGCATAGGGAGATTGGACGGAGATATGGACGGGCTGGCAACACAACCGGGCGGCGTATTCAGATGATTTTACGGCAGCTACGGGCAGAGTTGGAGGGCTTGTCCTATGAACCAGCTACTTCCCTATGAAACAATCGTTAAGGCAAGCGAGGGCGACCCGGAAGCTGTTGCCGCCGTTCTATCTCATTATGCCGGATATATCCGCTCCTGTGCGAAAATGGATGGACAGATCAACACAGATATGCAGGAACATATCGTCGGGCGGCTGATAGAAAGTTTGTTGAAGTTCCGCTTTGACCGCTAAACAGAAAAGTTGTATAATTAGAGCCTGACAAATTAAACTTTAATGAGGGTAGAGCAAATGGAACAGATTATCAATTATAGAGACATACCCACAGATAAAAGGATTGACATATTAAATGCTCTTGAGCGAATAGGTTTTTTTCCTGCATACGGCGGTGTGAAAACCATGCAACAAATTATGGAAAAGTCAGTTCCGGGTTCAGGTCCACAATTCTATTTCGTTTTCCGTGAAAATGAGTTGATAGGCTACAATTTTCTCATTGGTGACACTAAGAAATATAAAGCGTTCCCATGGCTTGCTATTAGCAATATGGATGAGCAGAAGTTGACTGTTTGTGAAGAACTGATGAAAATGCAAATTGCCTTTTTTGAAGAACTCGGAATGCAAAAGATAGCAGATCATTGTGTTAGAATTATGGAAGATTACAGAAAAGGAATTGGAAAGCGAAAAGAAAGCGATTGCAGATAAATTCCATTTGAAAAACGGCTAACAATTTAATACCGCCGCTCATCACAGCGGCACATAAGCAGTAAATCTTGAAAAAGGTTTGCTGCTTTTTTTGCGCCCATTTTCAAAAATCTTTGGCAAACTACACCGCCGGATTGTTGTAGGGAGCAGACAGGGAAAATAAAAAAATTTCCGCTGCGTTTGCCAAAACGCACCCTTTTCACCGTTGTAGTGGTGAACAGCGGGCAGAACACGCCGCCGCAATCGCTATATTGGTGGAGCAAGCCAGTATATCCGCAAACCAGAGCCGCCGAGGAAAGCGGCAGCTTTTTAGAGCAAGATTCTACCACGGTGCCAAAATCCGCATATCTGCGGTTTTGCCCCTTTGGTAAATCTTGTTGGGGAGTGCCTTCCCCAAACCCTGCTCATGCGCCCTGTCGGGCGAGAAAGGAGGTCAATGCTTGAAGAAAAAATACAACACGCCCCACCGCAGTCATGTGGTCAAAACTCGCATGACCGAGGAAGAATACGCCGACTTTACCGAGCGGCTGAAACACTATGACATGAGCCAAGCCGAATTTATCCGGCAAGCCATCACACGGGCGACTATTCGCCCCATCGTTACCGTTTCCCCGGTCAATGATGAACTGCTGTCCGCCGTTGGCAGGCTGACCGCTGAATACGGAAAAATCGGCGGCAACCTCAATCAGATCGCCCGCGCCCTCAATGAGTACGGCACACCATATAACGCCCTGTCCGTTGAAGTCCGCACCGCCATTTCTGACCTTGCCGCCTTGAAGTTTGAAGTCTTGCGAAAGGTAGGTGACGCTGTTGGCAACATTCAAACATATCAGCTCTAAAAATGCGGACTATGGCGCAGCCGAGCAGTACCTCACCTTTGAACATGACGAGTTTACCATGAAGCCCACCCTTGATGAAAACGGGCGGCTCATGCTTCGGGAGGACTACCGAATTGCAACGCTGAACTGCGGCGGCGAAGATTTTGCCGTTGCCTGTATGCGCTCCAATCTCCGCTATGGGAAGAACCAGAAGCGGGAAGATGTAAAAAGTCACCACTACATTATCAGCTTTGACCCACGGGACGCAGCGGACAACGGTTTGACCGTAGACCGGGCGCAGATGTTGGGCGAAGAATTTTGCCGGAAACAGTTTCCCGGACACCAAGCCATTGTCTGCACCCACCCGGACGGACACAACCACAGCGGCAATATCCATGTGCATATCGTTATCAATTCCCTGCGGATAGCGGAAGTTCCGTTCCTGCCCTACATGGACAGACCGGCAGACACCCGCGTCGGGTGTAAACACCGCTGCACAGACGCGGCGATGGAATATTTCAAAGCCGAAGTCATGGAACTGTGCCACCGGGAAAACCTCTATCAAATCGACCTTTTGCATGGCAGCAAGAACCGCATTACCGAGCGTGAGTATTGGGCGCAGCGGAAAGGACAGGCAAAGCTGGACGAGAAAGCCGCTGCGCTGCCAGCCGGAGAACAGCCCGCCAAGTCCACAAAGTTTGAAACGGATAAGGAAAAGTTGCGGCAGACCATACGCGCCGCGCTGTCCTCTGCCGCCAGCTATGACGAGTTCGCCGCCGTTCTTTTGCAGCAGGGCGTGACCGTCAAGGAGAGCCGGGGACGGCTATCTTATCTCACGCCGGACAGGACAAAGCCCATTACCGCCCGCAAGCTGGGCGATGATTTTGACCGCACCGCCGTTCTTGCCCTTTTGGAACAGAACGCCCACAGAGCCGCCGAGCAGACCGCAGCCGTACCCGAATACCCCCGCAGCATAAGGGAGCGTTTGCAGGGCAAAAAAGCTGTCCAAACCACCCCGAAAAAGGACAGCATTCAGCGCATGGTTGACCGGGCGGCAAAACGGGCGGAGGGAAAAGGCGTGGGCTATGACCGCTGGGCGGCAGTCCACAATCTGAAACAAATGGCGGCTACCGTTGCCGCCTACGGGCAGTACGGCTATTCGCCGGAGGAACTGGACGCAGCCCTTGTATCTGCCAATGCGGATTTACAGGACAGCACCGCCAAATTGAAAGCTCTGGACGCTGCTATCCGGGAGAAAAAAGAGCTTCAGACACAAGTGCTTGCCTATGTTAAAACTAAGCCTGCCCGTGACGGTTTGAAAGTGCAGAAAACAGAGAAAGCCCGCATTACCTACCGGGAGCGGCACGAAAGCGATTTTATTATAGCGGACGCTGCCGCCCGTTATTTCCGGGCGCATGGCGTTTCCAAGCTGCCAAGTTATAAAGCCCTGCAAGCGGAAATTGAGCAGCTTACCGCCGAAAAGAACGCCCATTACAACGAATACCGAGAGAAAAAAGCCCGTGTCAGGGAGCTGCATACCGTGAAAAGCAATCTTTCTCAAATCCTGAAAGGCGAGAAAGACAGAGAGAAAAAGCACGAACAGGAGCGTTAAAAACCGCCCCGAAACGATACCAAAACGGGGATATGCCCTGCACCCTATCCGCAATACTGCCCACCCTTGAAACTGGGCGTACAGCGCAGGAAATCCCCGAAAATGATACCGAGAAACTACATTTTTACCGTCCTATCCGCTTATACCAGCGGAAACGGCAGGAAGGAGCGAGAAATGCCGCGCATGAGCAAAAAGCGGCGGTTGGAATGGAGCTTTTTCCTCAACCACCGAAACCGTATCACCTACAATGACCTTTGCCGGGGCTGCACACACGGCTGCAAGCAGAGCTTCCGGGCGATTATCGTCCTCTGCCCCCGGTATTTCTCTAAGAGATGGAAACACAGGGAGGACATCGCCAATGGCAGATAACCGCAAATATTACTACCTCAAACTGAAAGAAAACTTCTTCGACAGCGATTCCGTTGTGCTGTTGGAGGACATGAAAGACGGGATTTTGTATTCCAATATTCTCTTGAAGCTGTACTTAAAATCGCTGAAAAATGGCGGCAGATTACAGCTTGACGAGCATATCCCCTATACCGCCCAGATGATAGCCACGCTGACCCGTCACCAAATCGGGACGGTGGAACGGGCATTATCCATCTTCCAGCAGTTAGGGCTTGTGGAGCAGCTTGACTGCGGGCTGCTCTATATGACCGACATTGAGCTGATGATCGGTCAATCCTCTACCGAAGCGGAACGGAAACGAGCCGCAAGGCTTGAAAATAAGGCACTTTTGCCGCCGCGGACAAATGGCGGACATTTGTCCGACATTCGTCCACCAGAGATAGAGATAAAGAAAGAGATAGATATAGAGTTAGAAAAAGAGGGAGAGTTAAAGGGACAAGCCCCCGCCCGCAGCTACGGCAGATATGAGAATGTATTTCTGACCGATACGGAGCTTTCCGAACTGCAAGCGGAGCTGCCCGAAAAATGGGCGTACTACATTGAGCGTCTTTCCGGCTATATCGCGTCCACGGGCAAGAAATATAAAAACCACGCCGCCACTATCCGCAGATGGGCGGCAGACGATACCGCAAAGGCTGCCCCGAAACAGGGCATACCCGAATACACCTGCAAGGAGGGCGAGAGCTTATGAGTAATCTGTTTACGGAACGAGTTTTGAATACGGCGGCTGATACCCCGCAGCCGGAGGACTACACGGGCGAGGACGGGCTGCTTTACTGCGGCAAGTGCCACACACCGAAAGAAGCCTACTTCCCGGAAAAGCAAGCCGCCCTGTTTGGGCGTGACCGCCACCCGGCAGAATGTAACTGCCAGAAAGCCCAGCGTTTGGAACGTGAAGCCGCCGAGCAGCGCAGAAAACACCTTGATACCGTGGAGGACTTGAAACGCGGGGGATTTACCAATCCCACCATGCAGGAATGGACTTTTGCCAATGACAACGGGAAATGCCCGCAAATGGAGATTGCACACTTCTATGTGGAGCATTGGGAAACCATGCGCGAGGAAAATATCGGCTATCTGCTATGGGGCAAAGTCGGCACAGGGAAAAGCTATTTTGCCGGGTGTATCGCTAATGCTCTCATGGAGCAGGAAGTCGCTGTCCGCATGACGAATTTTTCTGCGATTTTGAATGACCTGACCGCCAGCTTTGAGGGGCGCAACGAGTATATCGAGCGTCTTTGCCGTTTCCCTCTGCTTATCATTGATGATTTTGGAATGGAGCGCGGCACAGAGTACGGTTTAGAACAGGTCTACAATGTGATTGACAGCCGCTACCGCAGCCGCAAGCCCCTAATCGTCACCACCAATCTGACATTGGACAGCCTGCAAAATCCGCTGGACACCGCTCATGCCCGGATTTATGACCGCCTTTTGGAAATGTGCGCCCCTATCCTCTTTACAGGCGAGAACTTCCGCCGTGAAACGGCGCAAGCCAAGCTGAACAGGCTGAAAGAATTGATGAGATGAAAGGAGTTGCCTATGGCAGAGAACAAGCAGAACACCACCCCGGAACGCCGCCCGGACTGCGTGACAGAGATCCGCATGGGCAACACCGTCCTTGTCGTTTCCGGCTTTTTCAAAAAAGATACCACCGACACCGCAGCCGATAAGATGATGAAAGTGCTGGAGGCGGAAGCCGCCGCAGGACACAAAGCCCAGCTTTCGACTTAACGCTACAAGCCGCACAGAAAAAATCATCATTTTACCGGGCGGTAAAGAAGCAGAAGCCGCTATACAGACAGCCGCCCCATGTGGTATAATCGAAATACGGAATAGTGGGGCTGGCTGTCGGAAACGGAGGATTTTATGTTAAGACAGACCACCCAGAAAATCACTGCCCTTTATCCAAGACTATCCCATGAGGACGAGCTGCAAGGCGAAAGCAATTCCATTTCCAACCAGAAGCGTATTCTTGAAACCTACGCAAAGCAGAACGGTTTTTCCAATCTACGCTGGTACACGGACGATGGCTATTCTGGTGCGAACTTCCAAAGACCGGGCTTTCAATCCATGCTTGCGGACATTGAAGCCGGGAAAGTGGCTACCGTTATCGTAAAGGATATGTCACGGTTAGGGCGAAACTACTTGCAGGTGGGAATGTATACCGAGATGATTTTCCCACAAAAAGGCGTCCGCTTTATCGCCATCAACGATGGAGTGGACAGCGCACAGGGCGATAATGATTTTGCCCCTCTGCGGAACATTTTCAACGAATGGCTGGTGAGAGATACGAGCAAGAAAATCAAAGCTGTAAAACGGTCAAAAGGCATGAGCGGCAAGCCTGTTACGAGCAAACCCGTGTACGGCTACCTCATGGACGAGGACGAAAACTTCATCATTGACGAGGAAGCCGCGCCCGTAGTCAAGCAGATATACCGTCTGTGCCTTGCCGGGAACGGCCCGACCAAGATAGCCCGTATGCTGACCGAACAGGAAATCCCAACGCCGGGAACGCTGGAATACCGCAGGACGGGCAGCACCCGCCGCTATCACCCCGGCTATGAATGCAAATGGGCGACAAATACCGTGGTGCATATCCTTGAAAACCGGGAGTACATGGGCTGTCTGGTGAACTTCAAGACGGAGAAACCGTCCTACAAGACCAAGCACAGCGTAGAAAATCCCATTGAGAAACAGGCAATTTTCGAGAACCACCATGAGCCTATCATCGACACCCAGACATGGGAGCGTGTGCAGGAATTACGCAAACAGCGCAAGCGTCCAAACCGCTATGATGAAGTGGGCTTATTCTCTGGTATGCTCTTTTGCGCGGACTGCGGCAGCGTCATGTATCAGCAGCGCTACCAGACCGATAAGCGGAAACAGGATTGCTATATCTGCGGGAACTACAAGAAGCGTACCCGTGACTGCACCGCGCATTTTATCCGCACCGACCTTTTGACTGCGGGCGTTCTCTCCAATCTGCGAAAAGTGACGAGCTATGCGGCAAAGCATGAAGCCCGGTTTATGAAGCTGCTGATCGAGCAGAACGAGGACGGCGGCAAACGCCGGAACGCCGCCAAGAAAAAGGAGTTGGAAGCCGCTGAAAAGCGTATCAGCGAGCTTTCCGCCATTTTCAAGCGGTTGTATGAGGACAGCGTAAGCGGTCGCATTTCTGACGAGCGTTTCACAGAGCTTTCGGCAGACTACGAAGCCGAACAGCAGGAATTGAAAGAGCGTGTTGCCAGAATACAGGCGGAGCTTTCTAAAGCGCAGGAAGCCACCGTAAACGCAGAAAAGTTTATGAACATTGTCCGCAAGCACATGAACTTTGAGGAACTGACCCACACCCTCTTGCGTGAGTTTGTAGAGAAAATCGTTGTGCATGAGTGCAGCTACGATGAAAACGGCACACGCAGACAGGACATTGAGATTTACTATTCTTTCGTTGGCAAGGTGGACTTGCCCGAATGACCGCCCGCCCTATCCGATACCAAAGGCAAGTATCGGATAGGAACGGCAAAATTTTTTACACTTCTATTACTTCTTTATCACACATAAGCAAAGTCTCAGGGAATGAAGCAGTTCATGGCTAATTAAAGGGAACAAAAAGAAAGGAAAAGCCAATCCAGACGGTATCAGCGGCAGGCTACAAGAATAAATTGTGATTTCACAAGATTGGTGCTATAATAAGAGAAAAGTTCCTGCCGGGGCAGCCGCTCCGGTGGTATGGATAGAAAGGCAGGAAAACAATATGCACATCAGCTATAAACCACTCTGGCACACACTGTTAGAGCGTGATATGAGAAAAGAGGATTTAAGGCTTGCCGCTGGTATGACAACAAATATGATTGCCAACATGAGCAAAGAGGGAAAGCACATCAGCATGGATACATTAGCCCGTATCTGCGAAACGCTGAATTGTGAGATTACCGATGTGATTGAGTTAGTACCAGACGAGCCTGCTTCCACAGGAGGTAAGGAACATGAGCGAATTGAAACCAAGAATAAAAGAAAACGGAATTGATTATATCCTTGTTGGAGATTACTACATCCCGGACTTGAAGTTGCCGGAGGAACACCGCCCCATCGGAAAGTACGGACGGATGCACCGGGAATATTTAAGAGAAGTCTGCCCAGCCAGATTACACACATTGACCCTGACCGGGGAATTGTGGACATATCTTGCAGACCTGAACGAACAGGCACAGAAACGGTTAGACACCATCATGGAGCAGATGAAAGCTGCCGAGGGCGTGACCGAGGAATTGAAGCGTACCCGTCAAATGGAATGGGTGCAGCGTTGCAATAACATTCACAACCGGGCAGAAGAAATTGTTTTACATGAGATGATTTATTCATAACGGTATGGTAGAATGATTATTACAAATTAGAAGTTGTAAAGGAGACTTTGTATGGGTAGAAAAGAAATAACAACAAAAGAAGATTTAATGAAAGTAATAGAATTATTCGAAAATACTGGAATTACATACTGGTTGGATGGCGGATGGGGTGTAGATATTTTAGCTGGTAAACAAACAAGAATTCATAGAGATATAGATATAAATTTTGATGCTCAACATACGGAAAAATTGTTAAATGTGCTTTTGAATCTGGGCTATAAAATTGATACAGACTGGAAACCGGTTAGAATAGAGTTATATAGTGATGAACTTGGTTACTTAGACATTCACCCGTTCGTTTTAAGTGAGGACGGAACTTCAAAACAAGCTGATTTAGAGGGTGGCTGGTATGAGTTTGAAAAAGATTACTTTGGTAGTGCTTTTTTTGAAGGAAAAACAATTCCTTGTATATCCTTAAAAGGCCAAAGAGTTTTCCATTCAGGTTATGAATTAAGAGATAAAGATAAGCATGATATTTCAATTCTTGAAAGTTTATCAAAATAACATTGCTGTAATTTCTAAGATAAATTCCACTTTATCGCTTTGAAATTTTAACTGAATAAGTATAGCACCAACCGCTGCTACATGGAAGCAAACACAACCATGCAACAGCGGTTTTTCTTTACCGTTTTTTCCTTTGACTGATAGGAGTTCCTGTTTTCTTTGATTTTTGTAGAATCCGAATGAGCCAGCGAAATTCTTCGTCTGACAGATTTTTATAGTTGATGCCGAGCTGCTTGCAGTAAAGGACAACCAGCTTTTCATCCCGACTGCCCTTGAAATTTTCAACCGCTTCCAAATTTTCTTTCAATTCATCGGCAACGGTGGTCTGGGGCGCACTCTCGCTGTCCTTTTTGTGGGCTTCCCGAATATCCCGGATAATGAGATTGAGGTCATCAAGAACCATGTGGCTGAAATATTCATCATCGCTGATATGGGCGGCTTGCAGCACTTTCAAATGCGGGTCGTCTTCGCCGGGGCGATACCGTTCAATGATTTCATGCCGGACAGTATCGACAAGGGCGTTGAGGTTTTGAATCTGCATGGTGGCAATCCCATCTACATAAATCTCAATGTCCGCAAGAAACTTGATAAAGTCCTTATGAGTGGCAAGCTCACAGAGCAGACGGTTGTTAATCCGACCGCCTTTCAGAAGTGCCACCATCTCATCATTCAAATGCAGCTCTGTTAGTGGCGTGTTGATCTGCTCCCGGTTCTCTGTCCGGCACAGCAGATAATCAACGGAAACCCCATAGAAGTCTGCCAGCGTGATAAGGTTGCCATGATTGATTTCCTTATAATCCTCTTTTTCATAACTGCCAAGAGCTGATTTGGAAATGCCCGTCAGCTCTGATAATTCTTCCAGATTTAAGCCTTTGTCCTTGCGGAGTTCCCAAAGGCGTTCCTGTATGCTTGTCGCTCCTTTCATGGGCGCACGCTCCTTTCCGGCGGTTTCATTACTGCCGCTTAACTGGATTATATCATACTTTCCGCAATCGTGGAAATTTCTGATTTTTACCCTTAATTCCTACTTTGTGGACATACGGCACAGGGCACAAAAATGTTCTATGATACAGGTAGTTCATCGATGGATTATTCCAATCGAATGACCAGCCTGTGTGGGATATGCTTCCCCGGCGATGTAGCGCCATGACTTTTGGCAGGGATATGGAGGAACCCTGACCGAAACGAGCGTACCAAAGGGAGCAATACGCCGCTGTGAGATTCAGGGGAGGAACGACACCGGGGAGAACTGGCGAACTGATACCGAAATGATACCGAAACACGACAATCTGATAGGGGGATAGTCTACCCTATTGCTGATACTTCTGGAGATTTTAGACGGCTCTATGACCGTAATTTTGCCGAAAATCGCCCCGAAACTATACACTAAAACGGGAGGAAACGCAATATGCCGAGAATGAGCAAAAAGAGGAAGCATGAGCTTTCTTTTTACCTCAATGACCGGGGGCGTGTCACTTACAACGAATTATGCCGGAAATGCAAGCATGGGTGCAAGCAGAGCTTCCGGGCGGTTGTGGTTGACTGCCCCCGTTATTTATCCAAAAGAGCAAAGAAAAAGGAGGAACACACCGAATGAATTTTGAATTTATGACGATAGGCACACCGTTGCCGCCCTGTATGCCCTTTCCCAGAGCGTTGACAGGATTTCCAGTCAGCAGCACCGCAAAGGTCATGTACTGCCGGATGTTGGACGCTATGCTATCCAACGGACAGGAGGACGAGAACGGAATCCTGTTTATCTGCTTCCCTGTCACAGCCATTGCCGCAGTCCTGTCCCGCAGCCCCATGACGGTCAAGCGTTCTCTGAATGAACTGGAAACCGCCGGACTGATCATGCGAGTGCGTCAGGGCGTTGGAGAACCAAACAGGATTTATGTGCTGATACCGGGAAAGGAGGACGCTGCCCTTGCCTGATACCTCAAAGCTGGAAAAGCTCAACCGAGAGTTGGAAAAGAGTGAAAAGAAACTGCGGAAAGCCATCAATGATGAAAAGGCATTGCAGCACCAGCTAAAGCAGCTTACCCGAAAAGAACGGACACACCGGCTCTGTACTCGTGGCGGTATGCTGGAAAGTTTTCTGCAAGAGCCGGAACGCCTGACAGATGATGATGTCATGCTGTTGTTGACACTCATTTTTCACAGGCAGGACACGCAGGAACTATTGAAGAAACTGCTGGAACGTGAGAAGCCGGAAACCCCTTAGTTTACTAAGGGCGCAATTATACACCACCCAAAGGTTGGTGCATTGCGTTCTCCGAAGGCTCCTTGCCGGAGGGCTGTGATTTTTCGCAGTCATGGTCTGCTCCAAATCATACAGGGGACGCTACGCTTCCCCTGCGCTGGCTACCGCCAGCTACCCTTTTGTGGACTTGTCATCTGGGGACACCTTGCGTTGCAAGCTGTTCCCAGCCGACAAGTTTCATAAAATATGCTATCTTTTCGATAGGCAATAAAGTATAATAAAGTCAGCAATAAATCGGAATTTTACGGTCAGTAAGGAATGCGTAAAGTTATATGATTGTATTATAAGCGATTTGTTAAATTTTTATAACCACTTGTATTTGCCTGCGATTTATGGTATAATATTTTGAAATTTAGAAAGAGGTGGGAAGATGATTAACTTTTCTTGCAAATAAAATCAAAATATGCGGTAGTGCTATACTTTGGCATTATTGTGTCTATTGCAAGAAAGTTATATGTCTATCTTACTCAATATAGTGCTGTTGCCACTTTTGCTTAGTGGTGTTATTTTATGCTATGACGAGCTGCAAGGATAAACTTTCTTGTGGCTCTTATTTTGTTTTGGAGGTGCTTTATGAATAGTGCAGAACAGATAGTTACACATGATTCACTCCGTATAGTGTCGGTTCCTTTTGGTGAAATCTATACGTAGTAAACATTCACCGAACCGACTTTGTATCGTATGACATGCAAAGGAGGATAATATTTATGTCAATGATTAAAATTGAAAACCTTACGTTTTCATATCCGACAAGTTATGATAATGTTTTTGAAAATGTCAGTTTCCAGGTTGATACCGATTGGAAGCTTGGTTTTGTGGGCAGAAACGGACGAGGTAAAACAACCTTTCTGAATCTTCTGCTTGGGAAATATGAGTATAGTGGAAAAATCCTATCATCCGTACAGTTTGATTATTTTCCTTATCCCGTTTCAGATAAGAATCGTATTACAGAGGATATATTGCAGGAGATTTGCCCACTTGCGGAAGAATGGGAACTTATGCGAGAACTTTCTTATCTTGATGTTGATGTCGATGTGCTTTGGCGACCTTTTGAAACACTTTCCAACGGAGAGCAGACAAAGGTTTTGATTGCCGCTCTTTTTCTTAATGAAGGGCATTTCCTACTGATTGATGAACCTACCAACCATTTGGATGCCAAAGCGAGAAAAAGTGTGGCGGCATATCTGAAAAAGAAAAAGGGATTCATCTTAGTTTCTCACGATCGTCGCTTTCTTGACGATTGTGTTGACTATATTCTATCGATTAACCGAGCGAATATCGAAGTGCAAAGAGGAAACTTTTCATCATGGATGTCAAATTTTGAGCGACAGCAAGAATTTGAACTGGCTCAGAACGAACGTTTGCAAAAGGACATCAGACGATTACAGCAGTCGGCAAAACGCGCTGCAGTATGGTCTGAACGTGTAGAAGCTTCCAAAATTGGGGCAGCAGATAAAGGTTATGTCGGTCATAAAGCCGCCAAAATGATGAAGCGTTCAAAATCTATAGAAGCGAGACAACAACAGACAATCGAACAAAAATCAGCATTGCTGAAAAATATGGAAACCGCAGAAGCCCTCAAGATACAACCGCTTAATTACCATACAGATTTGCTTGCATCATTATCGAATGTAGTAGTTTATTATGATGGCATTTCAGTTTGTGAACCCGTTTCGTTTGAAATAAGACAGGGAGAACGCATTGTGCTTGATGGAAAGAACGGCAGTGGCAAAAGTAGCCTGTTAAAGTTGGTAGTCGGGCAGTCCATAGATTATACGGGTACAGTAACACTTGGCTCTGGGCTTGTAATTTCTTATGTGCCACAGGATACATCGTATTTATGTGGAACCCTTTCCGAGTTTGCAGAAGAAAACAACCTTGATGAAAGTTTGTTCAAGGCAATTCTTAGGAAAATGGACTTTGAGCGTGTACAGTTTGAAAAGGATATTAAAGACTTTTCTGGCGGGCAAAAGAAGAAAGTCCTAATTGCGAAAAGCCTTTGTGAAAAGGCACACTTGTATGTATGGGATGAACCGCTCAACTTTATTGATGTGTACTCACGTATGCAGATTGAACAACTCATAACGGAGTTTGCCCCGACCATGCTCCTGGTAGAACATGACAGTGTTTTTCGAGATACTGTGGCAAGTAAAATTGTGAATATCTAAATTGGTTCTTCCGCAATTTTACGTTTTTCGCTTTAATAAAAATGGAGAATGCTGATTTACACTGGCATTCCAGTATTGAAAAATTACAAAATACGGATAATTGCGTAAGAACCTCTAAATTAAAATAATTGTATGGGTTAATTCCAGCTTTACAGAGACTCAAATTCCAGTTTGTAGAATTAAGAAAATCGTAATTTGTGGAGGTAAAATATAGATGAATCAAGGTAGAATTATTGTAATCACAGGTGCGCCGGGGACAGGAAAAACTACAACGGCATCTGCTGTTGCAAAAGAATCAGATTTGGAAAAGTCTGTGCATATGCACACAGATGACTTTTATCATTATTTGAGTAAAGGGGCAATACCACCGCATTTGCCAGAATCAAATGAGCAAAATTTGATTGTCATTGAAGCGTTTTTAGAAGCTGCGAAGCGATATGCTCGTGGTGGATATGATGTAATTGTTGACGGTATTATCGGACCGTGGTTTTTAAAGCCGTGGCAAAGTCTTGTTCGGGAACATTATGAGGTGCATTATATTATTTTAAGGGCAAGTAAGGAAGAAACCTTGAAGCGAGCTGTTGAACGCTCAAAGTTAGACCGAAAGACAAATATCGAATTGGTAGAAACCATGTGGGAGCAATTTTGCAATCTGGGAATATATGAATCGAATGTTATAGATACGACCACTTATTCCATTCAAGAAACTGTTTCCGCAGTACAAGAAAAAATCGCAAGTAGGGCAGCGTTGTTGTCTTAGATTGTTTTGGTGCAATTCCAGTTTGTTAGCTTTACATCGGGTCAACTTGTCCCGAACTTTTACAACTAAATACCCGCCGCTCACACAGTGGCACACCGAGCAGGAAATCTGAAAAAGGTCTCCTGCTTTTTTTCTGCCCAAAATGAGGTGGTAAAACGCCACCCCATCCACCAATTAGCGAAAGGAGGGACACGAAATGCCTTGTCCACACAACGAAATCACGATTGTTCAGCGCAGCCAGCGGCAGTCTGCGGTTGCCGCCGCTGCTTACCAAAGCGGCGAAAAGCTGTTCTGTGAATACGACCAGCAAGTAAAGCACTACCCGGAAAAGCGTGGTATCGTCCACAATGAAATCCTGCTCCCGGCAAATGCTCCACAGGAATATGCAGACCGCAATACTTTATGGAATGCCGCCGAAGCGGTGGAAAAGCAATGGAACTCCCAGCTTGCAAGGCGGTGGGTGCTTACCATTCCCAGAGAGATACCGCCCGACCAGTACGCTGTCCTTGTACGGGAGTTTTGTGAACAGCAGTTTGTTTCCAAAGGCATGATTGCTGATTTTGCCATCCATGACCCCCATCCGCCGGGACACAATCCCCACGCCCATGTCCTGCTGACCATGCGGGCAATGGATGAACATGGAAAATGGCTTCCCAAGAGCCGCAAGGTTTATGACCTTGACGAGAATGGGGAACGGATAAAGCTGCCGTCCGGCAGGTGGAAAAGCCACAAGGAGGATACGGTGGACTGGAACGACCAGAAGTATTGTGAAATCTGGCGGCATGAATGGGAGGTTATCCAGAACCGCTATCTGGACGCCAATGACCGCCCGGAGCGTGTGGACTTGCGTTCCTATGCCAGACAGGGGCTTGATATAGTCCCCACTGTCCATGAGGGGACTGCTGTCCGGCAGATGGAAAAGCGAGGTATCCAGACGAATATCGGCAACCTGAACCGGGAAATCAGAGCCGCCAACCGCCTGATGAAGTCCATCCGGCAGCTTATCCAAAACCTCAAAGGCTGGATTACCGAGCTGGGAGAAAAACGGAAGGAGCTGCTTGCACAAAAGGCGGCGGAGGAAGCGACACTTCTTCCCAATCTGCTGATGAAGTATATGGAGATACGAAAGGAAGAACGGAAGGACTGGACAAGGGCTGGACAGAACCGGGGAACTTCACAGGACTTAAAGGCAGTCAGCGAAGCCCTGTCCTATCTCCGGCAAAAGGGGCTTTCCACTGTGGAGGACTTAGAAGCGTTTCTGGAATCTTCCGGGAAATCAGCCGCAGATTACCGCAATCAGATGAAGCCAAAGGAAGCCCGGAGCAAAGTGATTGACGGGATTCTTGCCAGCCGGACAGACTGCAAGGAATGTAAGGCTGTCTATGAGAAGTACCAGAAGATATTTTTTAAGAAAATAAAGGGGAAATTCAAACAGGAACACCCGGAGGTTGCCCGGTATGAGAAAGCCGCTGACTACCTTGCCAAGCACCCGGACGATAAGGATAAAACGAAAAATGAGTTGCAACAGGAGCAGGAAACGCTTCTCAGCGAAATCGCAGAGCTGAAAGTACCACTGACCGAGGTACAGGAGGATTTGAAGAAGCTGCGGGACATCCGCTACTGGGTACGGAAAGCCACACCCGGCACAGAGGAAAGCAAAGAGCCGCCCAAGAAGCAGCCCATCAAAGAAGTCTTGCAGGATAAGACTGACGAGAAAAAAGCACAAAGAACCGCCCCGGCACAGGAGAAACACAGACAACAGGATATGGAACTTTAACAGGCACTTGCCATTTTCAATTAGAGAATGTCAGGTGCTTTTCTTATTTTCAAGGAGGGATAGATTTGAATGTATTCGAAGCTGTGAAGCAGTCCGTCACAACAAGACAGGCTGCGGAGTATTATGGAATCCATGTAGGTCGGAACGGGATGGCTTGCTGCCCGTTCCATAACGATAAAACCCCAAGCATGAAGCTGGATCGGCGTTACCATTGCTTCGGCTGCGGTGCGGATGGGGATGTGATTGATTTTGCCGCCGCCCTGTATGGGCTGGGAAAGAAAGAAGCCGCCGTACAGCTGGCACAGGACTTCGGGCTTTCCTATGAGGACTGGAAACCGCCGGGAAAGGTAAAAAAGCCCAAGACCCGGCAGAAATCCCCGGAGGAACAGTTTCAGGAAGCAAAGAATCGCTGCTTCCGTATTCTTGCCGATTATCTCCATCTGCTGATGGCATGGAGAACGGACTACGCCCCGCACTCCCCGGAGGAAGCCTTTCATCCCCGGTTTGTGGAAGCCTTACAGAAGCAAGCCCAAGTGGAATATCTGCTGGATGTGCTGCTGTTCGGGGAAACAGAGGAAAAAGCGGATTTGATTACGGACTACGGAAAGGATGTGATACAGCTTGAACAGCGAATGGCAGAACTTGCAGCCGCAGACGCAGCAAGAACTAAAAAACACTATGAACGCCATGCAGCCGCCCCAGAGCGTTGAGGAAATCAAGGCGGGGCTGGAAACCACCGAGAAAGGCGGTGTCCGTCAGAGCATACGGAACTGCCTGACCGTATTCCAACGTGACCCTCTGCTTTCAGGGGCTATCGCATACAACATCCTGACTGACCGCAAGGACATCATAAAGCCCATCGGTTTTCACAGAGAAAGCACCGCCCTGAACGATACGGACATGAAGTATCTGCTTCTTTATCTGGAAGAAACCTACGGGCTTACCAATGAGAAAAAGATTGATAACGCCATCGGGATTGTGGCGAATGAAAACAAGTACCATCCCATCCGGGACTATCTCAATACCCTTGTGTGGGACGGGACAGAGCGAATCCGCTTCTGCCTGCGGCACTTTCTGGGGGCTGACGCAGACGATTACACCTATGAAGCGTTGAAGCTGTTCCTGCTGGGTGCAATCTCACGAGCCTTTCAGCCGGGGTGCAAGTTTGAAATCATGCTCTGTCTGGTAGGCGGTCAGGGGGCTGGAAAGTCCACCTTCTTCCGGCTGCTGGCAGTCCGGGACGAGTGGTTCTCCGATGATTTGCGGAAGCTGGACGATGACAATGTGTACCGCAAGCTGCAAGGTCACTGGATTATTGAAATGTCGGAAATGATGGCAACCGCCAACGCCAAGAGCATTGAGGAAATCAAGTCATTTTTAAGCCGGCAGAAAGAGGTCTACAAGATACCTTATGAAACCCACCCGGCAGACCGCCCCCGTCAGTGCGTGTTTGGCGGCACTTCCAATGCCCTTGATTTCCTGCCCCTTGACCGTTCCGGCAACCGCCGCTTTATCCCGGTCATGGTGTACCCGGAGCAGGCGGAAGTTCACATTTTGGAGGATGAAGCCGCTTCCAGAGCCTATATCGGGCAGATGTGGGCGGAAGCGATGGAGATTTATAAAAGCGGCAGGTTCAAGCTGGCTTTCAGCCCCGCCATGCAGCGGTATCTCAAAGAACACCAGCGGGATTTTATGCCGGAGGACACCAAAGCCGGGATGATACAGGCGTATCTTGATAAATACACCGGGAGCATGGTCTGCTCCAAGCAGCTCTATAAGGAAGCCTTGAACCATGCTTTTGACGAGCCGAAGCAATGGGAAATCCGGGAAATCAACGAGATTATGAACCAGTGCATTTCCAGCTGGCGGTACTTCCCAAACCCAAGAATGTTTTCCGAATATGGCAGACAAAAGGGCTGGGAGCGTGAAAACCCGGCAACGGACTCCGGCAACCCGTCTGAAAAAACGATGGACGGTTTTGTGGAGGTCACAGAACAGATGGAGCTTCCATTCTGAAAAGGACAGCCCGTTGCACCCCCTGTTGTTATCCCGTTGCCGAGCCGGTTGCCGGGAAAAACCCCTTATTTCCGGGCTTTTCTCCCTTATAACAACCAAAACAACAAAAAAATAAAAGAAAAGTATAAATAGTAACCATCGCCAGATTGAGATTGTTTGCAAGGTCTTTTGAAGTCCGTTGCCGGACTTCGTTGCCGACACCCTCTGTCTGGCTATTTTCATGTATGGAGGATAACTGCCTATGGCAAAAAACAAAACAGAGATTCATGTGACCACTGTATTTGACGGGGAGCTTGACGCCACTGATGTGTTCGTCAGCCTGATTTCCCAGAAATACGGAAAGACAAATGCAAAAGAATATCTTGCTAAAAAGAAAGATATAGGCTATAATGAAGATGAGGTTCAAAAGAGCCAGATACCGTCTGGATTGTGTGGGTAAATGGCTATGATGAACGAAATGGAATACAGAACAATCGGTTCGGCACTTGCCGGGGGTTATCGTGCGGCGGTCTATTGCAGGCTGTCAAAGGACGATGACCTGCAAGGCGAAAGTGCCAGTATCGCAAACCAGCGTGATATGCTGGAAAAATACTGCGAAAAGCAGGGATGGGAGGTTGTGGCAGTCTATCAGGACGATGGCTTCACAGGTCTTAACATGGAGCGTCCTGACCTACAGAGAATGTTGAGAGCCATTGAGCGCAGGCAGATCAACCTTGTCATCACGAAAGACCTCAGCCGACTGGGGCGTAATTATCTGCAAACCGGGCATTTGATTGAGGACTTTTTCCCAAGAAAAGGTGTCCGCTATATCGCCATGAATGACGGCATCGACACCCTGCGGGATAACAACGACATTGCCCCGTTCAAGAATATCCTGAACGAGATGTACAGCAAGGATATTTCCAAGAAAGTCCATTCCTCTTATCTTCTGAAAGCGCAGAAAGGACAGTTTACCGGGTGTCTTGCCCCGTTTGGGTATCGGAAAGACCCGGAGGACAAAAACCATCTGCTCATTGACGAGGAAACCGCCCCGATTGTGCGGCTGATTTTCGGATATGCCCTGAACGGTCATGGTCCGAACTATATCCGCAGACGGCTGGAGAAAGAAAAAATCCCCTGCCCTACATGGTGGAACCGGGAACGGGGGCTTCGCAATACCCGCACCAAATGGGAAAAGAAAGACCCAGAAAACGGGCGGTATATGTGGGACTTCTCCGTTATCAAAGACCTTTTGATGAATCCCGTCTACACCGGGGCGATTGCTTCCCAGAAAAAGGACTACCGCTTCAAAATCGGCACGATTGGGGAAAAGAAGCCGGAGGACTGGATTGTGGTGGAGGGACAGCATGAACCGCTGATTGACAGCATGAGCTTTGACATTGTGCAGAACAAGCTGAAATCCCGCCAGCGTCCGGGGCAGACCAATGAAATCAGCCTGTTTGCCGGACTGTTAAAATGCGGCGAGTGTGGGAAGTCGCTGACGGTACGCTACACAAACGCTAAACATCCCCAGCGGATTTACTCCTGCAAGACCTACAATGCCTTTGGAAAGAACCACTGCACCCAGCACCGGATTGATTATGACACCCTTTACAGCCATGTGCTGCGGAAAATCCGGGAATGTGCCAGAGCTGCCCTGATGGACGGGGAAGCGGTTGCCGACCGCCTGACCAATACCTGTGAAGCCGAGCAGCGGGAACAGCGGGAAGCAATGGAACGCTCCCTTACAAGGGACGAGGAACGGATTGAGGTTCTGGACAAAATGGTCATGCGGCTTTATGAGGATATGATTGCAGGGCGTATCAGTGAGCAGAATTTCAACACCATGCTGGAAAAGACACAGACCGAGCAGACGGAGCTTAAAACAAAAGTGTCCGAGGGCAGAAAGCGGCTGTCCGATGAAGTCCAGCTTGCCAATGATGCAAAACAATGGGTGGAAGCCATTCAGGAATACGCCAACATCACAGAGCTGGACGCAGCCACCCTCAACCGCTTAATCAAAGAAATCGTTGTGCATGAGCGCATTGACGAAGATAAAACAAGACACATTTCTATCGAAATTCATTTTAATCTCAAACCCATCCCGGAGGTGGAACAGGTCACTGCCTGACCTGTCCCGCCGGGACGGTTCTCTTAACAACACCATATAGATTTTTTGTACGCCGCCGCCCGCCATCGAGCAGAGTTTTTACACCTAATTGGGGATGAAACAGCTTATGGCCGGTGCTGGTGTAGCCGTAGTCGGCATGGTCCTTGTACCTCTGCTCTCCGGGCTGTTCTCTGTCTAAGCGTTCCTGCATGAAATCCTTGCCGCTCCCGCAGTTCTGCGGGGGCGGCGGAAAGGAGGTTGACACCGTATGGATTTCTTACTTGAAGCCCTGACAAATTGGCTGAAAGAAATGCTGGTGGGCGGTATTATGAGCAACCTTTCGGGGATGTTTGACAGCGTAAACCAACAGGTCGCGGATATATCCGTACAGGTAGGACAGACCCCACAGGGATGGAATGGCAGTATTTTCAATATGATTGAGAATCTGTCAAACTCCATCATGGTGCCGATTGCAGGTGTGATCCTGGCTATCGTGATGACCGTAGACCTGATCCAGATGATTGCAGACAAGAATAACCTGCATGATGTGGATACCTGGATGATTTTCAAGTGGGTGTTCAAATCAGCTGCCGCCATCCTCATTGTCACAAACACATGGAATATCGTGATGGGCGTCTTTGATATGGCGCAGAGCGTGGTGGCGCAGGCGGCAGGGATTATCAATTCGGATGCGTCCATTGACATTTCCTCAGTTATGACCGATCTGGAACCGAGGCTGATGGAAATGGATTTGGGACCGCTGTTCGGACTGTGGTTCCAATCCCTCTTTATTGGCATTACCATGTGGGCGTTGTATATCTGTATCTTTATCGTTATTTATGGCCGTATGATCGAGATCTACCTTGTAACTTCGGTGGCTCCCGTTCCAATGGCTGCAATGATGGGCAAAGAATGGGGCGGTATGGGACAGAATTACCTCCGATCCCTGCTGGCACTGGGCTTTCAGGCGTTTCTCATTATAGTCTGCGTGGCAATTTATGCTGTGCTGGTGCAGAACATTGCTCTGGAAGATGACATCATCATGGCAATCTGGAGCTGCGTGGGCTACACCGTACTGCTATGTTTTACGCTGTTCAAAACCGGCAGTCTCGCCAAATCGGTCTTTCAGGCGCACTAAAACGGAAGGAGGTTTCCACATTGGCTTATGTACCCGTACCCAAGGACTTAACAAAAGTCAAAACAAAGGTCATGTTCAATCTGACCAAGCGGCAGCTTATCTGCTTCACGGGCGGAGCGCTTATTGGCGTACCGCTTTTCTTTTTGCTCAGAAAACCTACCGGAAACAGTGTAGCGGCTATGTGTATGATGCTGGTTATGCTGCCCTTCTTTATGCTGGCTATGTACGAAAAGCATGGACAGCCGCTGGAAAAGATCGTGGGCAACATTCTCAAAGTAGCTGTGATCCGTCCCAAGCAGCGTCCCTACCAGACCAACAACTTTTATGCCGTATTAAAGCGGCAGGAAATGCTCGATAAGGAGGTGTATGACATTGTTCACCGCAATAAAAAAATGGCTGCATCGGATGTTCGGAAAAACCGAGGAAAAAACTGTGCAGCCGGTAAAGACAAAGAAAAAACTGTCCCGCGCCGATAAGAAGCAGATCGAAGCGGCCATTGCCCGCGCTAACCGCACGGACAAAAAAGGAAAATCTGCGCAGGACAGTATCCCTTATGAACGGATGTGGCCGGACGGAATCTGCCGCGTATCGGACAGCCACTACACAAAGACCATCCAGTTTCAGGACATCAACTATCAGCTCTCCCAAAACGAAGATAAGACGGCAATCTTTGAGGGTTGGTGTGATTTCCTCAATTATTTTGATAGCTCGATTCATTTCCAGCTGTCTTTTTTGAACCTTGCGGCATCGGAGGAGACCTTTGCTAACTCCATTTCCATCCCGCCCCAGAGGGACGCCTTTGACAGTATCCGCGAGGAATACACCACAATGCTGCAAAATCAGCTGGCCAGAGGTAACAACGGTCTCATCAAGACCAAATACCTGACCTTTGGTATCGACGCGGACAGCATCAAAGCCGCCAAGCCCCGTCTGGAGCGTATTGAGACCGATATACTTAATAACTTCAAGCGTCTTGGTGTAGTTGCCAGAACGCTGGACGGTAAAGAAAGGCTTTTTCAGCTTCATGCGGTATTCCACATGGATGAACAACTCCCGTTTCAGTTTGAATGGGACTGGCTGGCTCCTTCCGGTCTGTCCACAAAGGATTTTATTGCACCAAGCTCCTTTGAGTTCCGCACCGGCAAGCAGTTCCGTATGGGTAAGAAATACGGGACTGTTTCTTTTTTGCAGATTCTCGCACCGGAACTGAATGACCGTTTGCTGGCTGATTTTCTGGATATGGAAAGCTCGCTCATTGTGAGTATGCACATTCAGTCGGTGGATCAGGTGAAAGCCATCAAAACGGTAAAGCGAAAGATTACCGACCTGGACCGCAGCAAGATCGAGGAACAGAAAAAAGCAGTCCGTGCCGGATACGACATGGACATCATTCCATCTGACCTTGCTACCTACGGCAGTGAAGCGAAAAAACTCTTGCAGGATTTGCAGAGCCGCAACGAGAGAATGTTCCTTTTGACCTTTCTGGTGCTGAACACAGCGGACAATCCCCGTCAGCTTGGCAACAACATCTTTCAGGCAGGCTCTATTGCCCAGAAGTATAACTGTCAGCTGACCAGGCTGGACTTCCAGCAGGAAGAAGGGCTGATGAGCTGTCTGCCTCTGGGTCTCAATCAGATTGAGATTCAGCGAGGACTGACCACCAGTTCCACAGCTATCTTTGTGCCCTTTACTACGCAGGAACTGTTCCAGAACGGGAAAGAAGCCCTGTACTACGGCATCAATGCTCTGTCAAACAACCTCATTATGGTGGACAGAAAGCTGCTGAAAAACCCCAACGGCCTGATTCTGGGTACGCCAGGTTCCGGTAAGTCCTTCAGCGCAAAACGAGAAATTGCCAACTGCTTTTTGCTTACCAGCGATGATGTCATTATCTGTGACCCGGAAGCGGAGTACGCACCTCTTGTTGAGCGTCTGCATGGGCAGGTCATCAAGATCTCACCTACTTCAACCAACTATATCAATCCGATGGATCTGAATCTGGACTATTCGGATGATGAAAGCCCGCTGTCACTCAAGTCTGATTTTATCCTCAGCTTGTGTGAGCTGATCGTGGGCGGTAAGGAGGGCTTGCAGCCGGTGCAGAAAACCATTATTGACCGTTGTGTACGGTTGGTTTACAACGAATATCTCAATGACCCGAAGCCGGAGAATATGCCGATTTTGGAGGACCTTTATAACCTGTTGCGGGAGCAGGAAGAAAAAGAAGCTCAGTACATTGCAACGGCATTGGAAATCTATGTAACGGGTTCGTTGAATGTGTTCAATCATCAGAGCAATGTGGACATTGATAACCGGATTGTCTGCTACGACATCAAGGAACTGGGCAAGCAGCTTAAAAAAATCGGTATGCTGGTGGTACAGGATCAGGTGTGGAACCGCGTTACCATCAACCGTGCCGCCCACAAGTCCACCCGTTACTACATCGACGAGATGCACCTGCTTTTGAAGGAGGAGCAGACCGCCGCCTATACGGTGGAAATCTGGAAGCGATTCAGAAAATGGGGCGGTATTCCGACAGGTATCACCCAGAATGTCAAAGACCTTTTGAGCAGCCGCGAGGTAGAGAACATCTTTGAAAACTCGGACTTCGTGTATATGCTTAACCAGGCAGGCGGAGACCGCCAGATTTTGGCGAAGCAACTGGGGATTTCCACGCACCAGCTTAGCTATGTGACCCACTCCGGTGAGGGCGAGGGCCTGCTGTTCTATGGTTCCACGATCCTGCCGTTTGTGGATCACTTCCCGAAGAACACCGAACTTTACCGCATTATGACTACCAAACCCCAGGAACTGAAAAAGAAGGAGGATGAATGATGATGAACCCCAACATTTTGAATAAAAATCCGCTGATGTTTTTTGACAGGGCGGTAAATGCCCAGCGCAGCCAGCTGCTTACAGTCATGGCCGATGCGGTAAGTGAGTGCCGCACGGCGGCAGATCAGGCAGCCGAACTGAATGAGACCGGTCAGGTGGGGCTACTCCGTCTGGCAGAGGTCTGGAGCACCATCCGTGCCAAGGAAGGTATGGGTGGTCTGGTTCTGGAAGGAACCGAAGCGAAGATCCTGTCCGATGTGGTGGCACAGTTTTATGCCTACCTGTCCGGCTGTATGTTCAACGATCCGGTGGGAATGGCCATTTATGCAGAGCTGCACTACATGATGTCCTCCCTCATGCTGGGAGAATGGTTTGAATAAGGAACCGCGTCTGCGCTTTACTGATGAGGAACGGTCTGACCCTGCACTGGAAAAGCCGATCTGTAAAGCGGAGAAAGCTGCGGCCAGAGCAGATAAGGCGCAGGCCAATATCCCAAAGAAAAAGGTCAGGCAGACGGTCATTGACCCAGATACCGGGAAAAAGACCTCGAAGCTGACCTTTGAGGACAAGAAAAAGCCACCTTCCAAAGTTTCTCAAGGAGTCAGGCAAGCTCCCGTCCATCTGGTTGCGGGCAAGCTCCACAAAGAGATCCGGGAAACAGAGCAGGACAATGTGGGCGTGGAAAGCGCCCACAAGTCCGAGGAGGCGGTGGAGACCGGCGCTTATCTGGTGCGGGAGGGCTATCGCAGCCACAAGCTGAAGCCGTACCGCAAAGCAGCACAGGCAGAGCGCCAACTGGAAAAGGCAAATGTAAATGTTCTGTACCAGAAATCTTTGCAGGAAAATCCCCAGTTTGCCAGCAATCCGCTTTCCCGCTGGCAGCAAAAGCAGGCCATCAAAAGGCAGTATGCCGCCGCCAAACACGCCGGTCAGACTGCCGGAAATACCGCCCAGGCTGCATCCAAAACCGGAAAAGCCGCAAGGACGGTAAAAGAAAAGGCACAGCAGGCAGGGGCGTTCGTCATGCGCCACAAGAAGGGTTTCCTGATGGCAGGGGTTTTGTTCCTCATTACCTGTATGCTGATGAATACCATGTCCTCCTGCTCCATGATGGCGCAGAGCATCGGTTCCGTTCTCTCCGGCACCACCTATCCGTCGGATGACCCGGAAATGCTGGCAGTGGAGGCAGATTATGCAGCCAGAGAAGTCCAGTTGCAGGAGGAAATCGACAACATTGAAAGCAGCCACCCAGGGTATGACGAGTATCGCTATGACCTTGGTATGATCGGCCATGACCCTCATGAGCTGGCAGCATTTCTGTCTGCCGTCTTGCAAGGTTACACCCAGCAGAGCGCTCAGGCAGAGCTGGCGCGTGTGTTTGCAGCACAGTATCAGCTGACGCTTACTGAGGAAGTGGAGATTCGCTACCGCACGGAGACCTCCACCGACCCGGAGACCGGCGAGACCACCTCAGAAGAAGTCCCCTATGAGTATTACATTTTGAATGTGAAACTCACCAGCAAGCCCATTTCCGCTGTGGCGTCGGAGTTACTGACCCCGGAGCAGATGGAAATGTATCAGGTTTACCGGCAGACCATGGGCAATAAGCCGCTGTTGTTTGGCGGTGGTTCCCCTGACATGAGCAATTCCGAGGACTTGACCGGTGTGCAGTTCGTAAATGGAACCCGTCCCGGAAATCCGCAGCTGGTGGAGCTGGCCAAGCGTCAGGTCGGCAATGTGGGCGGCTATCCTTATTGGAGCTGGTATGGCTTTGACAGCCGCGTGGAGTGGTGCGCCTGCTTTGTATCCTGGTGTTATAACCAGGCTGGAAAAAGTGAACCGCGCTTTGCAGGCTGTGAGTGGCAGGGCGTTCCGTGGTTCCAGTCTCATGGACAATGGGGTGCAAGAGGCTATAACAATCTGGCTCCCGGAGATGCAATTTTCTTTGATTGGGATTTGGATGGGACAGCAGACCATGTGGGTATCGTGATCGGTACGGATGGCAGCCGTGTTTATACCGTGGAGGGAAATTCCGGCGATGCCTGCAAGATCAAAAGTTATGACCTGAATTATCAAAGTATTAAGGGCTACGGCCTGATGAACTGGTAACAGACTTTGTGGAAAGGAGTGAACGGTTATGGCAAAAAACAAAATTGAACGTATCGACCAGGAAATTGAGAAAACCCGTGAGAAGATTGCGGAATATCAGGAAAAGCTCAAGACCTTGGAAGCACAGAAAACGGAGGCAGAGAATCTGGAAATCGTTCAGATGGTTCGTGCGTTACGCATGACTCCAGCACAGCTGAACGCTATGCTTTCCGGTGAAATGAACCACGGCAGAGATACAGCACTGTCGGAATCAAATAATCAGGAGGCTACCGCTTATGAAGAATAAAAGAATTTGCAAAACACTTTCCGCCCTTTGCCTGACAATGGTTGTGGCATTTGGCTTTACAATCCCTGCTTTCGCACAGGGGTCAGAACAGGCTCCGGCGGCACCGGCAGAGGATTCTACCAATGACAGCAATGTGATTGTGGAAGAAACAGAACCGGCACCGGCACTTACACCGGAGGGGAATGCGGCATTGGTGGATGATTTTGGAGGCAATAAGCAGCTTATTACTGTTACGACCAAAGCTGGAAATTACTTTTACATCTTGATTGATAGGGCGAATGAGGACAAGGAGACTGCTGTTCACTTTCTGAATCAGGTGGACGATGCAGACCTTGCGGCGCTGATGGAAGATGGAAAAACCAAAGAGGAGATGCCTGCGGTATGCAGCTGTTCAACAAAATGTGAAGCAGGGGCGGTCAATACGGCCTGCCCGGTCTGCGCAACTGATAAGAGTAAATGTACGGGCAAAGCACCGGAACCTCCGGCAGAAACATCGGAGCCGGAAAAGGAGAAGCCTGCCGGATTGAACCCGGCTGCGCTGGTCCTTTTGCTGGCTCTGCTGGGAGGCGGTGGCGTATTTGCCTACTTGAAGCTCGTTAAGAACAAGCCTAAGACCAAGGGCAATGACAGTCTGGACGATTATGATTATGGCGAGGAAGATTCCGAGGAATGGGAAACCGAGGGTGAGGAGTCGGAAGAACCGGATGCTGACGGGGGCAGCACAGAAGAAGATGATGAGGACAGTGTGAAATGACCCGTTTCACAGACAGTCCCTATGAACGCATGATGATACGCAGGCCGGAGGGCGGGAAGGAAACTTCCCGTCCTCCTTCTTTACCCCACAGCCACCCCTGCTATGGTTGCGGGAATTATGGAAGACCCTGCGTAGGTATCTGCCATCGTGAGATGGAACGCTGGCTTAAAGAAAGGAAACGAAAAAAATGAGTGTTCTGATTACATTTATTAAACTGATTTCTGTTTTTGATTTACTGGTGATTGCCGTGTATTTTGGCGGCGACATTCTTTCTACCATGTTAAACAAACTTCGGAGAACGCCAAAGCAAGATGACCCCTTTGATTTCTCCTTAGATACCGTGACAGTTTCATTGTCCATAGATTCTATCCGTCAGCTTTATTCCGGTGACGCGGCAGATTTTGTGAAAGAAAAGATCCTGCCAAATGTGGAGAAAACAATGGATGTTTTGACGGATCAGGAACAGGCAGCAGCCTGTCTGCTCTTATCTGCTCTGATCGGTTTTCTTGCAGCAGAAGCTCCTATGGATGAACAGAGCTTCCCTATGGTAATGGAACTTTTGAACTGTATGGAGGGGGAAAAAGAGGATGGTTGTCAGGATGCAGTAGATATTTTGTTTGAAGATACTGTCAGCAATACCCACCGTCATGAAGAATATTACAGCAATTATCAACGCTACCAGCTGATGCAGGTGGATAAAACCCGTGTCATTTTGGCTTGCCGCATCATCATCAATGACCTGCTGGGGAAACTGTACCGCTATGATTATCGGTTTGGCTATAACCTGCTTTTGGATGAGGAAAACAGCATTGAGAAAAAGCTGCACACGCCTGTGCGAGAAGAATGGGAGGATGAAGATTATGAAACTTGTAATTGCTGAAAAGCCATCAGTTGCCCAGAGTTTGGCGGCGGTGATCGGCGCAACCGTCCGTAAGGACGGGTATCTGGAGGGTAACGGCTGGCGTGTCAGCTGGTGCGTGGGTCATCTGGCCGGTCTTGCAGATGCAGACAGCTATGACCCCAAGTATGCCAAGTGGAGATATGATGACCTGCCTATCCTGCCGGAACATTGGCAGATGGTAGTGGGAAAGGATAAGAAAAAGCAGTTTGATATTCTGAAAAAGCTGATGAACGCCCCGGATGTGACGGAAGTGGTAAATGCCTGCGATGCCGGACGCGAGGGCGAGATGATCTTCCGTAGCGTCTATGAGCTGGCAGGTTGCAAGAAGCCTATGAAAAGGCTCTGGATTTCTTCGATGGAGGACTCTGCCATAAGGGAAGGCTTTGCAAACCTGCGCCCCGGTGCGGATTATGACGGACTTCGGGATGCTGCCCTCTGCCGTGCCAAGGCCGACTGGCTGGTGGGGATCAATGCGACAAGGCTTTTTTCCGTGCTGTATCACCGAACCCTCAACATCGGGCGCGTGATGTCCCCGACGCTGGCGCTTATTGTTCAGCGAGAAGCTGAGATCGACACCTTTCAGCCGATTCCCTTTTATACCGTGGCGCTGGAGCTGCCCGGTCTTACCGTATCCGGGGAGCGCATGGCGGATAAGGCCGCTGCTGAGCAGCTGAAAGAAGCCTGTCAGGGTGTAAATGTCACAATCAAAAAGGTGGAGTGCAAGGAAAAGTCCGAAAAGCCGCCTGCCCTCTATGACCTGACTACTCTGCAAAGAGATGCCAACCGCCTGCTTGGATTTACAGCCCAGCAGACCCTGGACTATCTGCAAAGCCTGTATGAAAAGAAGCTCTGCACCTATCCCCGTACTGACAGTCGCTATCTGACTGGCGATATGGCAGACAGCCTGCCGGTGTTGGTGAATCTGGTTGCCAGTGCTATGCCGTTTCGCAAAGGAATCGCCATTACCTGTGATCCGCAGACGGTAATCAACGATAAGAAAGTAACCGACCACCACGCAGTAATCCCTACCAGAAATCTCAAGGATGCAGACCTTTCTGCCCTTCCTGCGGGAGAAAAAGCGGTGCTGGAGCTGGTGGCCCTGCGTCTGATGTGCGCCGTAGCCCAGCCCCATATCTATTCGGAAACCGTTGTGATTGCAGCGTGTGCCGGTGGGGAGTTTACCACAAAAGGAAAAACAGTGAAGCACCCCGGATGGAAAGCACTGGAGGACGCTTATCGTGCCAAAATGAAGGATACAGAGCCGAAAAAAGAGGGCGTAGAGAAAGCCCTGCCGGAGCTGACCGAAGGACAGACACTTTCGGTTTCTGCGGCAATCGTCAAAGAAGGCAAAAGCAGTCCGCCTCAGCACTTTACGGAGGACACCCTATTGTCCGCAATGGAGACTGCCGGAAAAGAGAATATGCCGGAGGACGCCGAGCGAAAAGGTCTGGGGACACCGGCCACCCGTGCCGGTATTTTGGAAAAGCTGGTATCTGCCGGTTTTCTGGAACGAAAAAAGAGCAGGAAAACGGTGCAGCTTCTCCCTTCCCACGATGCAGTTTCCCTGATCACAGTGCTGCCGGAACAACTGCAATCGCCGCTTCTGACTGCCGAGTGGGAGTACCGCCTGGGCGAGATCGAGCGCGGGCAGCTTGCCCCGGAGGAGTTTTTAGACGGGATCAGCACCATGCTGAAAGATCTGGTGGGGACTTATCAGGTCATCAAGGGAACCGAGTACCTGTTCACTCCGCCCCGTGAGGTGGTGGGCAAATGCCCTCGCTGCGGCGGTGAAGTTGCAGAACTGCAAAAAGGCTTCTTCTGTCAGAATGATTCTTGCAGATTTGCAATCTGGAAAAACAACAAATGGTGGGCTGCCAAGAAAAAACAGCCGACCAAGGCTGTGGTGTCTGCGCTGCTGAACGATGACCGTGTCCGTGTGACGGGGCTATATTCGGAGAAAACCGGCAAGACCTACGATGCCACTGTGGTTTTGGAGGACGATGGACAGTATGCTAACTTCAAGCTGGAATTTGACCAGCGGAAAGGAGGCAGCCGATGAAGCTCTCTTTAGTGGAACGGGAAACCATTCTCCTCTATAACCAGGCAGAACCAATGGCTGAGGTCTACACCCACGATCCCCGTCTGATGGAGAAGCTGGAACTGCTGGCAAAAAAGCACCCCGACCAGATCACCCGAAAGGACGCCCATAACTTTACCGTCCCCAAGCGGTGTGTATCAGTCCGGGAGCCATACAGCGCCGAGCGCCGCAAAGCTGCCAGTGAGCGTGCGAAAGCCGCCGGATACCAGCCCCCTGTGAAAAAGTCCGGCAGTTAAAGGCACATGGCAGAGAATGTATTTGAAGCAGTCAAGCAGTCGGTCAGCACCAGAGAAGCGGCAGAGTTTTATGGGATCGAGGTCAAACGAAATGGCATGGCCTGCTGTCCCTTCCACGATGATAAGAACCCCAGCATGAAGGTAGACCAGCGGTTCCACTGCTTTGGCTGCGGTGCAGATGGGGATGTGATCGACTTTACCGCAAAGCTCTTTAACCTCTCCCCAAAAGAAGCGGCGGAGAAACTGGCACATGACTTTGGCCTGATCTATGACAGTCAGGCCCCGCCCCGCAGGAGATATGTCCGGCAAAAAACCGAGGCACAGAAGTTTCGGGAGGATCGACAGCGCTGTTATCGCGTACTGTCCGATTACTACTATCTGCTGAAAAAATGGGAAGCCGACCGTTCTCCCAGGACACCGGCGGAAGAACCGCACCCCCGTTTTGTGGAAGCAATCCAGAAGAAAGCCTATGTAGAGTACCTGCTGGACCTTTTTCTTTATGAAAGTGAAGAAGAACAAAAGGCATGGATTGCAGAACACACAGCAGAAATCACACACTTGGAAAGGAGATTGAAAATCATGGCTGAGAATAAACCCACCAATCGAGAACGGCTAAGGGAAATCACAGATGGCATCGAGCAGGGCATCAAAGAACTGTTTGAAAGCAAAAAGTATATGCGTTATCTGTCCGTCATGTCCCGATTTCACCGCTATTCGGTAAACAACACCATGCTCATCTATATGCAGAAGCCGGACGCCACTTTGGTAGCCGGATACAATAAGTGGAAAGACCAGTTTGAGCGTCATGTAAAAAAGGGCGAGCATGGCATTACCATCATCGCCCCCACACCATATAAGAAGAAAATCGAGGAGCAGAAGCTGGACCCGGATACCAAGGCTCCGATTTTTGATAAAGACGGAAAGATCGTCACAGAGGAAAAAGAAATCGAGATCCCCATGTTTCGCCCGGTCAAGGTCTTTGATGTGAGCCAGACCGACGGGAAACCTTTGCCGGAGCTTGCATCATCCCTTTCCGGAAATGTGCCAAATTATGAGGCATTCATGGAGGCCCTGCGCCACAGCGCACCGGTGCCGATTACTTTTGAAGCAATGGCCGCCGATACGGACGGCTATTTTTCTGCCGATCATCAGAAAATTGCCATTCGTCAGGGCATGAGTGAGGTTCAGACGGTTTCAGCAACGGTCCATGAAATTGCTCACAGCAAGCTGCATGACCATAAAAAGCAGGAAAATGAAGAAGGAGCAGAGAAAAAGAGCCGCCGCACGGAAGAAGTAGAAGCAGAAAGCATCTCCTATGCAGTCTGCAAATATTTTGGCATCGAGACAGGAGAAAACAGCTTTGGCTATATTGTCAGTTGGAGTCAGGGCAAGGAACTGAAAGAGTTGAGAGCCAGTTTGGAGATCATCAACAAAACCTCCGGCACTTTGATCTCCGACATTGAGCGCCACTATAAGGAAATCTGCAAAGAGCGCGGAATCGACCCTCATGCAAAGGTAGAGCCGGAGCCCGCCCCGATAGAGCAGCCAGAAGATGCCACTAAGGTATCTGATAGACAGCCAACCAGCAATCTGACCTACTATGTAGCAGAGTGCATGGAATTTCCAAACCTCGGAGAATACCACGATAACCTGTCTTTGGAGGAAGCTGTCCGCATTTATCAGGAGATTCCGGCAGAACGAATGAACGGGATCAAGGGCATTGGTTTTGAGCTGAAAGACGGAAGCGACTATGAAGGACCTTTTCCGATTTTGACCGGCCAGACCATTGACCTGGACACCATCCAGGCAATCGACTATTACCGTGATAATCCTCTGGTGCAAAAAGCGGTAAAGGAACTGGCTACGGCAATGCCAGAAATGGAAGTGCTGGGGGCGGATGCCAACCAGCAGGAGGCTTTGTTTCTGATTGACGATGCCACCTATCTTCATATCCAATCCTGTGACAGCGGCTGGGACTATACCCTTTACGATGCCGCGTCCATGAAAGAGCTGGATGGTGGTCAGCTGGATATGCCGGAGATTTCCCGCATGAAGGCAGTTCTCCAGATTTGTGATGACAACGATTTGGGCAGAGACTCGGTAAAATACGCACCGTTGTCCATGATTGAGACCTTGCAGGAAGCTGCCTACCAGCAGATGCAGGCAGAGGTCAGTCAGATGGCTGCTTCTTCCCAGCTGCCGGAAGCACAGGAGCAGGCACTGGATGAATACCCCATGCCGGATGAGCAGGTCTCCACACCAGATATGCAGGAATACGGCTACTCCTATGATGGGATGTTCCCTGTTACCAGAGAGCGGGCGCTGGAACTGGATGCCGCCGGTTTGACCGTCTATGTGCTGCATGAGGACAATACGGAGAGCATGGTGTTTGACCCGCAGGAAATCATGGATCATGGCGGTCTTTTTGGCATGGACCGTGAGGAATGGGAGAAAAGCCCTCAGTTCCACGAAAAGGTCATGGAGCGTCAGGAACATCAGCAGGAACGCGAACAGGCATTTCTATCCCAGAACAGAGATTGCTTTGCTATCTATCAGGTGAGCCGTGACGATCCGCAGAATGTGCGCTTTATGAATCTGGATTGGTTAAAGTCCCATGACATTTCCATAGACCGCAGCAATTATGACCTCATTTACACAGCTCCGCTGAGGGAGTCTGGCACGGTACCGGAGCAGCTGGAAAAACTATATGAGCAGTTTAATCTGCAAAAGCCGGCGGATTTTCACAGTCCTTCTATGAGTGTCAGTGACATCGTTGCGATCAAGCAGGACGGTAAGGTATCCTGTCATTACTGTGACAGTGTTGGTTTTACCCAGATCCCCGGATTCCTGCCGGAAAATCCGCTGAAAAATGCGGAGATGGCCGTGGAGGACGATTACGGCATGATCGACGGTATCATCAACAATGGCGCAAAAGAGCCTACGGTGGCAGAGCTGGAACAGCAGGCCCGCAACGGTCAGCCCATTTCCCTCATGGATTTGGCTGCCGCTGCCCATCGGGAGGAACGGGAAAAGAAAAAGTCCGTCATGGAGCAGCTGAAAAGCCAGCCCAAGGCAGAACACAAAAAGATAGCGCCAAAAAAGAGTGCGGAAAGGGAGATTTGATATGGGAAACTTTACTTTTGAGGAAATGAACCTGATGTGCATTTACAATACCGGCAGCCGCACCGGACTGATCGACAGCCTGCGTGAGATGCGCGGCGAGCTGGCCCCGGAGGAAACCGAGCTGCGGGAGTTGACAGACAGCGCACTGGGCAAGCTCCAGGCCATGAGTGATGCCGAGTTTGCCGAGCTGGAGTTGTATCCGGATTTTGACCAGTAAACACCATAATCGCAGGGATGGGGTGGCAATATGCCACCCCACCTTTTTACCCCAAAACTGAAAGGAGGACAGAACACTATGCCAACCAAAGCTGAACTATATGCACAGATGGCGGAGAAGGTAACAACGCAGCTCACGGGGAGCTGGCAGGAATGGGCAGGGTTTCTCACCACTGCTTCCCGCCTTTACAAGTACCCGTTCCATGAGCAGTTGATGATCTACGCCCAGCGTCCGGACGCCACCGCCTGTGCAGAGTACGATTTGTGGAATGAAAAGATGGGCCGGTATGTAAGGCGCGGCTCCAAGGGAATCGCTCTGGTGGACGATTCCGGGGACAGACCCCGCCTGCGCTATGTTTTTGATATTTCCGACACCGGAACCCGTGAACATTCCCGCACTCCCTGGCTGTGGCAGCTGGAGGAGCGCCATTTGGATTCGGTGCAGGCCATGCTTGAGCGCACCTATGATGTTTCCGGTGATGACCTTGCCGGACAGCTCACTGAGGTAGCCGGAAAACTGGCTGAGGAATACTGGACGGAGCATCAGCAGGACTTCTTCTATATCGTTGACGGTTCCTTTTTGGAGGAATATGATGAGTTTAACATCGGAGTACAGTTCAAGGCAGCAGCCACCGTCAGTATCACTTACGCTTTGATGTCCCGCTGTGGACTGGAGCCGGAACGCTACTTCGACCACGAAGATTTCATGGCAATCTTTGATTTCAACACCCCGTCCACCATCGGGGCGCTGGGAACAGCGGTCAGCCAGATCAACCAGCAGGTGCTGCGGCAGATCGGCGTTACCGTCCGAAATGCAGAGCGCGAAGCCAACCAAGAAAGGAGCAAACAAGATGAACAATCCCATGACCTATATCCAGAACGGAGACTATCTGATTCCCGACCTGAAGCTGAGCCAGCAGCCGGAGAAAACCCTGGGCAAGTACGGCAGGATGAGGAAAACCTACCTGAAGGAACACCGTCCCATCCTCTACAACCAGATGCTGCTGAACGAGAAGTTGTACCAGCACCTTCTGGAGATCGACGAGACCGCCCAGAGCAGACTGGAGCAGATGATGCCCCAGCTGGCGAAAGAAGCGGGAGCCACCGAGGAATTGAAAGCCAGCGATCCCATGAAGTGGGTGGGGCTGATGAACAACTGCAAAGCCCAGGCAGAGGAGATCCTGATGGCGGAGCTTATCAACAGCTGACTCTAAACCTGTTCCTCTCCGAAGCGGAACAGATCCAATCCATAGATGAGGCAGAGAATGTAGCGCATACATCCTCTGCTTTTTCTTTTGCCCAAAATGACATCGACCATGTGCTGCGTTTGGGCGGCAATACAGACCGTCAAAGGGAGCGTGTGGTTGCAGCCTTTGAAAAGCAGAAAACCACCGCTGAGATTGCCGAGATACTGAAAACGCTGTACCACGGCGGCAATGGCCTTGGCAGTGTGAGCGCATGGTATGCCGAGGATGGTATCCATCTTTCCCATGGGAAGTCTGTCCGTTATGACAGGTCTGCCCAGGTCATTTCTTGGGAGAGCGCCGCAGAGCGTATCGGGGAGCTTTTGGAAAGTGGTCAGTTTGCCTCCAATGTGGAGCTTGCAGAAGCGGCAGGCTATGAACGCTCCCTCCTCTCGGAAAAGCTCTGGCATCTGTATCACGATCTCAGTGAGGACGCCAGAAAAGACGGATATTTGTCCTGCCTGTCAGAGATCAAAGGCAATGGTTTCCCGGAGGAGACCCGCCGCCTGACGGAGCAGCTGAGTGACCCGGCTTTCCGCCAGACCCTCAAGGAAGAATACGCCGCCTTCTGGACTGCCTATCAGCAGGACCGTGACCTGTTGCGTTTTCACTATCACAGACCAAGGGAGATCTGGGAGAACTTGAAGGACCTTGACCTGCCGCGCAGGACCTTTTCTTCAGACCTTTCCCAAGTGCCAACAGTTCAGCACTTCATTACCGAGGATGAGATCGACGCCGCTATGACCGGCGGCAGCAGTTTCGCCGGAGGAAAAGGCCGTATCTATGCGTTCTTCATGGCAAACCATACGGATAAGGAGAAAGTGAGATTCCTCAAAGACGAGTATGGCATTGGCGGACGCTCTCATGCCCTGTCCGGCGCAACACACAGCGGCGAAGATCACGATGGGAAAGGACTGCACTATAAAAAGCAGGACTGCCCGGATGTTCACTTGAACTGGGAAAAGGTTGCCAAGCGCATTACCTCTCTTGTCCAGAAAGGCCGCTATCTTACCGAACAGGAACAGGCGCAGTATGACAAAATCCAGGCTGAAAAGGAATTGGCAGAAGAAGATACCATCCAAGCCCAGCAGCCGGAGGTGGAGAAAGAAACGCCAAAGCCTACCCTTCGGGAGCAGTTTGAGCAGTATAAGACTGTGGTGACTGCCGCCATTTCCGAGGATACCGCATACCGCAATGCCTGCGGGCATTCTGACCGTGAAAATGCTGTCATCGAGGGCAATGCCGCTGTGCGCCGTGCGGTCCTTGGTTCTAAGGATATGGAGCTGATCCGCCTCTATTCGGATGTGCCGGAGTTCCGACAGCGACTGCACCGGGAAGTGATCGACGAAACCTATCCAAAGCTCCATGAACTTCTGCGCCCTCTTTCTCAGGAAGATATTGATACTGCCATTTGTGCATGGAACGGCAATATCGAGAGTAAACACGCTGTCGTCCGTTATATGAAAGACCATGCAAGAGAGAAAGATACCGCTGCATGGCTGGCTCAGGAATACGGCGGCAGTAACAGCAACAGCCTGTTCGTTGTCCGTGCCGGCAGCCCGGAGGAAACGCAGCTGCCCTGGCCGAAGGTACAGCGCAGGCTTGCCCAGCTTATTCAGGAGGATCGGTTCTATACCGAAGAAGAACAGGACCGTTTTGACGACATCGACCCAATCGCCATCCGGGAAGCTCTGGAGGAAAGAGGGATCGTCAACGGCCAGGTGGCAGACCCGGAAAAACTGGACAATGCCCCGTTTATCCAACAGGTGATGTCAGATGCCGAGACAGAGCAGACTTCCGAAGTTTCCATTTCCGATGAGGAATATGACGCAGTTCGCCGCCCAATTCCGCAAAGAACCTCCTATGACCCAGCCGCCCCGGTCTATGCCGTGGGCGATACCGTGTATATCGAGGATGACGCCTATCAGATCACCGAGCTGCGGGAGGACACCGTACAGCTTCTGCCCACTGGGATGGTATATCCCATCTACCGGGCAGAGCGCAAAGAACAGTTCGAGCAGCTGCTTCGGGCAGACCGCCGCAATGCTTACTATACCGAGTTTCTTCCTACTGACCCGGACAAGGCAGATCAGGACTTGCGGGATGTATTGGCTCATGGACTGATGGATGAAGCGGATAAAAAGCAGATTTCCACGCTGCTGCAATCCGGCAGGAGCAACAGCGAGATCGCCTACTGGCTGAGCAGAGCCTATTCCGGTGAGATCGAGACACTGAATCTGGAGACCGGCGATATTGCCGATTACCGTACCACGGCACAGGGCATGGAGCTGGAAGTCATGGATGCAGAGGAAAAGCGTCTGGCTATGCTGTATTTCCGCTGGGATGAGGTTGCGTCTTTGCTGCGCGGGATGTATGCCCGTCAGCAGGACGGTTTTGGACAGGAGCAGCCCCAACCGGCTACCGAATCCCCGACCTTCCATTCCGAGACCATGGCCGTCTATCCGGGCGATAAGAACAATCTGCCTTATGATGTGGTGGTGGAACGACTGCATATCGAGGAGCCGGAGCCACCAGCCCCTGTGACTGAGCCGGAGAAAACCTTTGAGGAAGTGTTGGATGAACACCCGGTTTCCATTCAGGTCAATGGCCAGTGGCAGACCTTCCCCAATGCCAAAGCTGCCGAGGAAGCATCTTATGAGGAATACAAGGCTAACCTGCGCCGCAATGCAAAAAACTTCCGCATTACCGATGAGCATTTGGGCGAAGGCGGTCCGAAAGCCAAGTTCCAGGCAAATGTCAATGCGATTCGTTTGCTGAAAGAGCTGGAAGCTGCCGGACAGCAGGCAAGCCCCGAACAGCAGGAGGTTCTTTCTCGATATGTGGGCTGGGGCGGTCTCTCTGATGCGTTTGACCCGGAGAAACCGGTATGGGCTTTAGAGTATGCCCAGCTAAAAGAACTGCTGACCCCGGAGGAATATGCCGCCGCCAGAAGCTCTACCCTCAACGCCCATTACACCAGCCCTACGGTCATTCAGGCCATCTATGAAGCGGTGGACCGTATGGGATTTGAGACCGGAAATATTCTGGAGCCGTCTATGGGTGTGGGCAATTTCTTTGGTATGCTGCCGGAGAAAATGCGAAACAGCCGTCTGTACGGCGTGGAGCTGGACCCTGTTTCCGGGCGCATCGCAAAGCAGCTCTATCCCAAGGCGGACATCACAGTAGGCGGCTTTGAGACCACCGATAGGCGTGACTTCTTTGACCTTGCCATCGGCAATGTACCTTTCGGTCAGTATCAGGTCAATGACAAAGCCTACAACAAGCTGAATTTCAGTATTCACAACTACTTTTTCGCCAAAGCACTGGACCAGGTGCGTCCCGGCGGCGTGGTGGCTTTTGTAACCTCCCGCTATACTATGGACGCCAAGGATTCCACCGTGCGCCGCTATCTTGCCCAGCGTGCCGAGCTGCTGGGGGCTATCCGTCTGCCGAATGACGCGTTCAAAAAGAATGCCGGTGCCGAGGTGGTATCAGACATCATCTTCCTCCAAAAGCGGGACCGCCCGCTGGACATCGTGCCGGAATGGACTCAAACCGGACAGACGGAGGACGGATTTGCCATCAACCGGTATTTTATCGACCACCCGGAAATGGTGCTGGGCAGACAGGAGCCGGTAAGCACTGCTCATGGTATGGACTACACCGTAAACCCTATCGAGGGACTGGAGCTTTCCGACCAGCTGCATGATGCGGTGAAGTATATTCATGGCACTTATCAGGAGGCAGAGCTGCCGGAGCTGGGCGAAGGCGAAGCTATTGACACCTCCATTCCTGCCGACCCCAATGTGAAGAACTATTCCTATGCCATTGTAGACGGGCAGGTGTACTACCGGGAAAACAGCTGTATGGTGCGTCCTGACCTCAACGCCACCGCAGAAGCCCGTGTAAAAGGTCTTGTGGGACTGCGTGATTGTGTGCAGGAACTGATCGACCTTCAGATGGATGCAGCGGTTCCGGACAGCACCATTCGGGAGAAGCAGTCGGAACTGAACCAGCTCTATGACGGCTTTTCTGCCAAATACGGTCTCATCAATGACCGTGCAAACCGACTGGCCTATGCAGATGATTCTTCCTATTACCTGCTCTGTGCGCTGGAAGTCATCGACGAGGACGGGAAACTGGAACGTAAGGCAGATATGTTCACCAAGCGGACCATCAAGCCCCATCAGGCGGTGGCTGTGGTGGATACGGCAAGTGAAGCACTGGCGGTGTCCATCTCGGAAAAAGCCTGCGTGGATATGGACTATATGAGCCAGCTTACCGGAAAAACAAAAGAAGCACTGGCTGGAGAACTGCAAGGCGTGATCTTCCGTGTACCGGGACAGTTGGAGCAGGACGGAACGCCTCATTATGTGACTGCTGATGAATACCTCTCCGGCAATGTACGCCGCAAACTGCGTCAGGCGCAGCGGGCCGCACAGCAGGACCCGGTTTATGCAGTCAATGTGGAAGCTCTTACCGCCGCCCAGCCCAAAGACCTGGATGCGTCGGAGATCGAGGTGCGTCTGGGCGCTACCTGGATTGACAAGGAATATATCCAGCAGTTTATGTATGAGACCTTTAATACCCCGTTTTATCTCCAACGCAGTATCGAGGTCAACTATTCGTCCTTTACCGCTGAATGGCAGATCAAGGGGAAATCTTCCGTATCCTACAACGATGTGGCAGCCTACACCACCTACGGAACCAGCCGTGCCAATGCCTACAAGATTTTGGAGGACAGCCTGAACCTGCGAGATGTCCGTATCTATGACACCATAGAGGACGCAGACGGAAAAGAGCGCCGCGTGCTGAACGCCAAGGAGACCACCCTGGCTGCCCAAAAACAGCAAGCTATCCGGGAAGCCTTTAGGGACTGGATCTGGAGAGACCCGGAACGCCGCCAGACTTTGGTGCGCCAGTACAACGAAGAAATGAACTCTACCCGTCCCCGTGAATATGATGGCAGTCATATCACTTTTGGAGGGATGAACCCGGCCATTACCCTGCGGGAACACCAGAAAAGCGCCATCGCCCATGTGCTGTATGGAGGAAATACCCTGTTGGCACACGAAGTAGGCGCAGGTAAAACCTTTGAGATGGTGGCCGCTGCGATGGAAGCCAAACGCCTGGGACTGTGCCAGAAATCTCTTTTTGTGGTTCCAAACCACCTGACCGAGCAGTGGGCGTCGGAGTTTCTGCGCCTCTATCCTTCCGCCAATATCTTGGTCACCACCAAAAAGGACTTTGAGACCCATAACCGAAAGAAGTTCTGCGCTCGTATTGCGACGGGTGATTATGATGCCATTATCATGGGACACAGCCAGTTTGAGCGTATCCCCATCAGCCGGGAGCGCCAGGAAAGGCTTCTCTATGAGCAGATCGACGAGATCACTGAGGGCATCGCAGAGGTGCAGGCCAGCGGCGGCGAGCGTTTTACCGTCAAGCAGCTGGAGCGTACCCGAAAATCTCTGGAAGCCAGACTGGAAAAGCTGCAAGCCGAGGGGCGAAAAGACGATGTGGTAACCTTTGAGCAGCTGGGTGTAGACCGATTGTTCGTAGACGAGGCTCACAACTATAAGAACCTGTTTTTATATACAAAAATGCGGAATGTGGCTGGCCTTTCCACATCGGACGCACAGAAATCCTCCGATATGTTTGCCAAATGCCGCTATATGGATGAGATCACCGGAAACCGTGGCGTGATTTTTGCCACCGGCACACCGGTCAGCAACTCCATGACCGAGCTTTACACCATGCAGCGTTACCTTCAGTATGAACGCCTGCAAGAACTGAACATGACCCACTTCGACTGCTGGGCTTCCCGATTCGGGGAGACCGTCACAGCATTGGAGCTGGCACCGGAGGGAACCGGCTACCGGGCAAGAACAAGGTTTTCCAAGTTCTTTAACCTGCCAGAGCTGATGAACCTGTTCAAAGAAGTGGCGGACATCAAGACTGCCGACCAACTGAACCTGCCCACCCCGGAGGTGGAATACCACAACATCGTGGCGCAGCCTACCGAACATCAGCAGGAAATGGTCAAGGCTCTTTCGGAACGGGCATCGCTGGTACACAGCGGAACCGTTGACCCATCCCAGGACAATATGCTCAAGATTACCTCGGATGGCCGTAAGCTGGGCCTGGACCAGAGAATCGTCAACCAGATGCTGCCGGATGAACCTGGCACAAAGGTCAATCAGTGCGTGGACAACATCATGCAGATCTGGCGGGATGGCAAAGCTGACAAGCTGACCCAGCTGGTGTTCTGCGACATTTCTACACCGCAGGCAAAAGCTCCTGCAAGCAAGGCGGCGAAAACGCTGGATAATCCACTGCTTCACGCATTGGAAGGCGCTGTGCCTCTGCCGGAGCAGGAACCGGTCTTTACGGTATATGACGATATTCGTCAGAAACTCATTGCTCAGGGAATGCCTGCCGACCAGATTGCTTTTATCCATGAAGCCAACACCGAAGTGCGGAAAAAGGAGTTGTTCTCTAAAGTCCGTACCGGTCAGGTGCGTGTCCTTTTGGGCAGCACCGCCAAGATGGGCGCAGGCACCAATGTGCAGGACCGTCTGGTGGCACTTCATGACCTGGACTGTCCGTGGAGACCGGGAGACCTTGCCCAGCGCAAGGGCCGTATCGAGCGCCAGGGTAACCAGAATCCTCTTGTCCATGTGTACCGCTATGTGACCGAAGGAACCTTTGACGCATACCTCTGGCAGACGGTGGAGAATAAGCAAAAATTCATCAGTCAGATCATGACTTCTAAATCGCCGGTGCGCTCCTGCGATGATGTGGACGAAACAGCACTTTCCTTTGCCGAGATCAAGGCTCTGTGTGCCGGAGATCCCCGTATCAAGGAGCGTATGGATTTGGATGTGGAGGTATCCCGCCTGAAGCTGATGAAAGCCGACCACCAGAGCAAGCAATATCGTCTGGAGGACCAGCTGCTCAAATACTTCCCGGAGGAGATTGAAAAGCACAAAGGTTTTATCAAGGGCTTTGAATCCGATCTGGAGGTTTTGGCAGCTCACCCGCACCCGGAGGACGGCTTTGCCGGTATGGAGATTCGTGGAGACCTGCTGACCGATAAGGAGAACGCTGGTGCAGCTCTTTTGGATGCCTGCAAGGAGGTCAAAACCTCCGATCCGGTGCAGATCGGCAGCTACCGGGGTTATGCCATGTCCGTGGAATTTTCCGCCTGGAAACAGGAATATACGCTCCTGCTGAAAGGACAGATGACCCACCGGGCAACCCTTGGTACAGACCCTCGCGGAAATCTTACCCGTATCGACAATGCCCTCGCCCAGATGCCCCAGCGTCTGGAGGCGGCAAAGGCCCAGCTGGATAACCTCTATCAGCAGCAGGCTGCCGCAAAGGAGGAAGTCGGAAAGCCATTCCTTTATGAAGAAGAACTGAGAAGCAAAAACGCCCGTCTGGTGGAGTTGGATACCCTGCTCAACATCGACGGAAAGGGGCAGGCACACACCGAGTCTGTTGTTGCCAAAAGCACACGGCCTTCGGTGCTGGATACCCTAAAACGCCCGGTGCAACCCCGTAGTACAGACAAGAAACCAAAACAGCATGAGGAGGTGCGATAACATGAATACTAACGATCTGAATACAGCCCTTTATGAAAAGATGGCTGCCGAACAGGACAAGTTCCGGGACTGGCTGAAAAGCCAGCCCCCGGAAGAAGTCTTAAACCATGCCTATGAGTACACCATCCGCGAGGACATCGTGATGGCAATGGAGGAACTGGAGTTGACCGACACCCAGGCTCAGGCACTTTTGGAATCTCCCTCTCCGCTGGCGGATGTGTACCGCTATTTTGAAAAGCTGGAGACCGGCTATATGGATGTGATCCGGGACAGCATTGAAAGCCGTGCCGACGATGTGTGCAGAGCCAAAGAGGAACTGCGAACAACACCGGTCTATCCACATTCTGCTGCCTATGCGTCCGAGCATGGGGAAATGGCACAGTACAACCTCTCATATCAGGCGAACAGCGCCTGCAAAGAAGCCATTGAGCAGACCATCAGCGCCCACTATGCAGAGAATCGGCTGGATACGGAGGCGGCGGTCAAAGATGTGCTGGAAAAGTTCGGGACGGAACGGGTACAGTTTATTCTTGCCAACACCATCCAGCGCAAGAACTATGACGGGCGTATCTCTCAGGACAATAAAGCATGGGCAAAAAACATTCCTACGCTGGAGGACAGCGGCGCTTCCCGCCACTGTGCCTATCTGGTGGTAGATCAGGTCAATCCCGGTTTGACCGACCTGTTCACCAGACAGTTCCGAAAAGTCGCTCAAGAACAGCAGAAAAGTTCTGTCCTGCAAAAGCTCAAACAGGAGTTGCCCGCCCATAAGTCTGCTGCCCCGAAAAAACGGGAGCCGGAGCGATAACCATGGCAAAGCGCAAGCGGGATGTGCCGGTTTTGTTTTGGGTGTCCGCAGAAGAACTGGAACTGATCCATCAAAAGATGCAGCAATACGGGACAGAGAATTTGAGCGCTTATCTGCGGAAAATGGCGCTGGATGGTTATGTGGTCAAACTGGATCTGCCGGAGCTGAAGGAGTTGGTTTCCCTGATGCGCCGAAGCAGCAACAACTTGAATCAGCTGACCCGCAAAGTGCATGAGACAGGGCGGGTTTATGATGCTGACTTGGAGGATATATCCCAGCGGCAGGAACAACTGTGGGAGGGTGTGAAGGAAATCCTTACCCAACTCTCCAAACTTTCATAACGGGGATAGATACTCCATTTGCGGAGGGGGGAACGGCGTTTCTTCGCCGCACCTTCCTCCGCTTTTTCTTTTTGTCTGTATCCTTGTCTTTTGCCTGTCCGTACCGGATAATATGAGTAGAATAAGAAGCATAGCAAAGGAGTGAAAACAGATGCTGACCTTTGAAAAGGTGCTGGAGATTTTTGCGGATTACCTAACCGCAGACGAGACCATAGAAGTTTATATCAGCCGCCATGGATGTGTAAGAGTTGAATTTGACCAAGATTTTCACTATTGCTCTGGCGAGGTGTGCCATACTCCCAAGGAACTGTTCAACCTCTTAGCCGATGATTACCGGACTTATCTGGAGATTGAACTGACCAAAGGAAAACGGGAAGTGACGGAAGATGATGAGAGAGAAGCGGATGCCCTATGCAAACAGTATATGGAGCGTTGGAAGGAGGAACAGAAATGAAGATTTTGAAATGTCTGCTGATGATCGTAACTGCACCGGTCATTTTGGTGTTGACGCTTTTTGTCTGGCTCTGCACGGGGCTGATCTACATATCCGGTCTGGTGCTTGGTCTACTAAGCACGGTAATTGCTCTGCTTGGCGTGGCTGTGCTGATTACTTATTCCCCGCAGAATGGTGTGATTTTGCTGGTTATGGCATTTTTGATTAGCCCGATGGGGCTGCCGCTGGCTGCGATCTGGCTGCTGAGCAAGGTGCAGAGTTTGAAATTTGCGATCCAGGATTGGGTGTATGGGTAAATGATGTGAATATAATTTGGAATGAAAAGAAGCAGGACAATGGGAGATGAGACCCACTGCCCTGCTTCTCTGTTTATTCGGAACGAACTGTAATATATTTTTGATTGCGACTTTTAGGTTTATCGGGAATAGTCATTTCTAATTGCCCGGATTCTAAAAGCGGATTGATATGCTTCAAAGTGAAGTTTCTTAAATCTTTGAAGCCGCAAAATACTGCAAGCTCTTTCTTGGATTTTGGTGTTGTGCAAAAAGCCAAAATCTGTTTGGACACCGTTGATAGTTCAATATCTTGGTGGGTAACTTGGTGGATAACTTGGTGGGTGTCATCCTCTAAGTTGTAGTTTACATTTTTCAAGATGACCCTGAAATCTGTTGCTGTTGAGGAAAATTCAGGCTTATATGCCGCTGTATATCCAGGTAGCTTTTCGGTTTCACTGACGATTTTGCGTAGGCCACTTCCACGGCGTTCCATGTACTTCATGCGGTGGAACAGGTCAGCAATCACAGGGTTTCGCCGCATGGAACGGATACTGTAAATATCGTATTCCTGAATTGAGCCGCCGCCAAACATACCGCCAGGAGATGTGATTTCCACCCGATCATCAAACATATCAATATGGATTTCGCTGCCAAGCACAATATAATCACGATGGATAAGCGCATTGACAAGAGCCTCTGTCACAGCTCGTTCAGCATAATCCGGCTTGTCTACACGATACTGTGCCTCTTTGACAAAACGGACTTTGGAATTATTGCGAATAAATTCACTGCCGCTTTTCAGTAGATAAATCAGATTCCCTTCGTATTCTTTATCGTCCAGCGCATCATCAAAGATAGAGCCTTTTTCCAAGCCATTCCACCGGGTACAGAACATACGGGAGTTATAAACTGTGTGCTGATCGGTCATGAGCTTTCCGGCATTGGTCAAGAACCCATTTTTGTCAGCCAAACCGAAGGAGACATAATCGGATGGCTCAAAGCGGAGTCCAGTCCGTTCCAGATAGGTTGCTTCCAGAAGTGTAAAGCTGTAATCCTTTTTTACCGCATCTGTTGTTAGGGTATCAAAGGACTGATTGGTTCCCTTTAAGATCAGTTCATTCACAATGTAATCCGGTGCAATTACGCTTTCATTTCCAACACGGATGTATGCTTCCATTACTCCGTCTGCCTTGTAATAGTATGGGGTGCTGCGGCCAGGAGAAACCTCCAGAGCCAACAGGTTTTTACCATCTTCCTGCAATGGCTTTAAGATAAATTGCGGTAATGGTGTGATACGTTCTTTGATTAAGCGGCTGATCGCTTCAGCATCCTTTTGAACATCGGACAAGCCGATAGGCTCCCGGTCATCGGAGACTCCGAAAAACAGAGTGCCGCCAATTCCATTGGAAAAGGCACTGACACTTTTTAACCAGCTTTTTGGCTTTTTTATTTCGAGAGCAACCTTGAAATCACATTCCGTTGCTTCGGCAATGAGCTGTTCTATCATAAAATCCCTCCTTTGAGGTATTGGTAGTTTCTTTATATTATACCCATAAGGAGAGTTTATTTCAACGATAGGCACAAAGAGTTCAGAGAAAATATTTTGAGAGGAGGGTTTTTTATGGCAACTACAAGAATCATGCCGCTTCATGTCGGCAAAGGCCGCACAGAGAGTCGGGCGATCAGTGACATCATCGACTATGTAGCAAATCCACAGAAAACAGATAACGGCAAGCTCATTACCGGCTATGCGTGTGACAGCCGAACTGCGGATGCAGAGTTCCTTCTGGCGAAGCGGCAGTATATCGCCGCCACCGGGCGGGTGCGCGGGGCGGACGATGTGATCGCTTACCATGTGCGCCAGTCATTCAAACCCGGTGAAATCACGCCGGAAGAAGCCAACCGTCTGGGTGTAGAATTTGCCAAGCGGTTTACCAAGGGCAATCATGCCTTTGTGGTCTGCACTCACATAGACAAGTCGCACATTCATAATCACATTATCTGGTCATCGGTCAGCTTAGAATATGACCGAAAATTCCGAAACTTTTGGGGCAGTACCAAGGCGGTTCGCAGGTTAAGTGATACCATCTGCATTGAAAACGGACTGTCCATTGTAGAGAATCCGAACCCTCATGGAAAGAGCTATAACAAATGGCTGGGAGATCAGGCAAAACCCTCTCACCGGGAGTTGCTTCGTGTGGCGATTGACAACGCATTATCACAAAGTCCTGCTGACTTTGAAGAACTGCTGAAACTGTTGCAAGAGTATGGTTGTGAAGTCTCAAAGCGCGGAAAATCGTATCGACTGAAGCTCTCTGGTTGGGAGAAAGCCGCCCGCATGGACAGTCTGGGCGAAGGATATGGATTGGAAGATTTGCGGGCAGTTCTCTTAGGGAAGAAAGCACATACCCCGCGAAAGAAAACAGTCACACGGGCAGAGCCGCCAAAGATCAATCTGCTGGTGGACATTCAGGCAAAATTGCAGGCTGGAAAAGGTGCTGGCTATACGCGATGGGCTAAAGTTTTCAATCTGAAGCAAATGGCGCAGACCATGAATTACCTGTCAGAGAATAACCTGCTGGAGTATGCGGTTTTGGAAGAAAAGGCTGCGGCTGCCACGGCACATCACAATGAACTTTCGGCGCAGATTAAAGCGGCTGAAAAGCGCATGGCAGAGATTGCTGTTCTGCGTACTCACATCGTAAACTATGCTAAAACCCGTGAGGTCTATGTGGCATACCGCAAGGCGGGTTACTCTAAGAAATTCCGGGGGGAACATGAGGAAGAAATTCTGCTCCACCAGGCTGCTAAGAATGCCTTTGATGAGATGGGCGTCAAGAAGCTGCCAAAGGTCAAAGAGTTACAGACAGAGTACGCAAAATTGCTGGAAGAAAAGAAAAAGACTTATTCCGAGTATCGGCGCTCCCGTGAGGAAATGCGGGAGCTTTTAACGGCAAAGGCAAATGTAGATCGAGTGCTGAAAATGGAGGTAGAACAGGATGTTGAAAAAGAAAAAGACCACGGCCAGCGGTAAGCTGGTCCTGGTCAAAAGCGTTCGCAGAACGCGCAGCCACAGAATGAAATTCTGTGTTCAAAGGGGCTTGGGGGCGCTGCCCTCAACAAGCAAGCGGAGAGGAAAATCACGGATGGATTTTCTTCTCTGCGGGTCTGTGTGTATTAACACAGGCATTGCTTGCCTCTTTTCTCAGGAATTGAAAAGAACCAGTGAGAGAATCGTTAAATTTCACTCACTGGCTCAATTCATTTCAAATTTTTCGGACAACTCTGTCAGTTCTTTCACCGTTTCCTGGGTGTGATGTAACAGGGTGCCACGCATTTCTGGCGGACAGCTGGAATAAAGCATTTTCATCTGATTGACACCTTCATCTTCCAGAGAAATATCTGGATTTATAAGCGTATCTAAAGAGATGTGCAGGACCTTTGCCAATGCTCTTAAAATCAAATAAGAAGGATTCATTTTCCCCTTTTCGATATTGGCGATTTGCTTTACAGAAACATGGCTCAGATCCGCAAGTTCCTGCTGTGTCAGGTCTTTTTTCTTTCGGGCTTCTCGCATTTTTTGCCCAAAAGCAGTCAAATCATCAATCGGCATAATCATCCACCTCAAGTATATTCTATCGTGCCGATTTGCACAAAGGAATAACCTTATTATACCGGTTGATAGGTTTGATTATGCCGATTTTTAATAAAGACTTGAATACCATCCTTGTATCACTAACTGGATCAACTTATAATATAGATGGAAATTTTTTTGAAGAAATCCGTCCGCTGTAACATTTCGCGGACATTTGCCTGTTATACTATCTGCAAAAAGCAAAGGAAGTGAGGATATGAAGCAGATTTTAATTGTCGAGGACGACAGTTTTTTGAATAAGATGGTGGCCTATAACCTGACCGCAGACGGCTATGGCGTGACTTCTGCCCTAAATGCCAGAACCGCAGCCGACGCCATCCGCCAGCGGGAATTTGATTTAGTGCTGCTGGACATCAACCTGCCGGACGGGAACGGCTTTGAGCTGTGCAAGCTAATAAAGCCTCAGCACCCGGACACCATCGTAATATTCCTGACCGCCAACGATCAGGAGAGCGACCAGATACGGGGTTATGAGGTGGGCGCGGTGGACTACATCACAAAGCCCTTTGTGATTGGGGCCTTGCAGCGGAAAATCAAAGCCATGTTCGCCATGCTGGAACACCACAAACCGGCCAAGGACATTTACGACGACGGGCGGTTGTTTCTGGACTTCTCGGAGCAGACGGCTTCCTTAAACGGCAAGCCCCTGACTCTATCCCCGATGGAGTACAAAATGCTGAACCTGTTTCGTAAAAATCCCCGGCAAGTGCTGACCCGTGGGCAGCTTTTGGAAAAGCTGTGGGATATAGACGAGCGGTTTGTGGACGAACACACCCTGACAACCTCCATCAGCCGTATTCGCAGCAAGATTGAAGCCGACGGCGGCGCACCCTACATCAAGACCGTTTACGGCATGGGGTATCAATGGACGGGAGGCGAGGCAAAATGAAGTTTCAAAACCTCTCGGTAAAGCGGCTGTTTGGCCGGGTGGCAATGGAGCTTGTCCTCTCCATGTCCGGGATCACCATAGCTCTTTTTCTTGTGACAAAACAGATTGCGGTGCTGCTGACAGGCGGGGCGCTGCTGCTGTGCGCCATTGTAGGGATTTTTGTACTGACGCAGGCGTTTGGAAAGCGACTGTCGCAGTTTACCACTGACCTGTGCCAGACCTTAGACCACATGATCGCCGGAAATGAAGCACCCCAGCGGCCAGAGGACAGCGAAACCCAGCTCGCCAGAATCGGGCACCGGCTGGCGAGACTTTACCAAATCATGCAGGAGAACCGTCGCCGGGTGGACGAGGAACGGCAGGAGTTACAAACCCTTGTATCGGATATTTCCCATCAGGTAAAAACGCCGGTAAGCAATCTGAAAATGGCGACGGACACCCTGCTGGAAAAGCCTATGACCGAGGCGGAGCGTACCGATTTTATCCGTGGAATCCGCACCCAGACAGATAAACTGGACTTTCTCTTTCAGGCTCTTGTGAAAACCTCACGGTTGGAAACGGGCGTAATCCAGTTGAATAAGAAACCGGTCTGCCTCTTTGATACCGTGGCGCAAGCCATGAGTGGGATCGTGTATGCAGCGGAAAAAAAGAAAATCGCTGTATCTGTGGACTGCCCGGAGAATTTGACCTTTTCCCATGACAGCAAGTGGACATCCGAAGCCCTCTTTAACCTGTTGGACAATGCGGTGAAGTATACTCCGGCAGGTGGAAAAATTACGGTGTCGGTGATACCGTGGGAAATGTATGTGGAGATCAAAGTAGCCGATACCGGCAAGGGCATTTCCGAAAGTAATCAGGCTGCTATCTTCCGGCGCTTTTATCGTGAGGAAGAAGTACACGAACAGCAGGGCGTGGGCATTGGACTGTATCTGGCCCGCGAGATCGTAACGCGGCAAGGCGGCTATATCAAAGTGGTTTCAGAGCCGGGCAAGGGCTCGGAATTTTCCATTATGCTGCCGACAAAATAGAATGCGGCGGACGGCCATTTCCGGCTGCCCGCCGTAAATTTTTTTTGAAATGTCCGAGCGTTGTAACATTTCACCCCGATTTTCAATGAAATTTTTGGGCCGCTGTAACATTTCGCGGACATTTAGGTTTTACAATACCCTTATCAAATATGGAGGTGATACAACTATGACATGGCCTTTTGAAAATGACACCAGCGCCATTACAAAGAAGCTGGCGCAAAGAAGCTTCAAAGCCAACAAATTACGAAATATTGTTGCTGTAATAGCAATCGTTTTAACATCAATGCTTTTTACTTCTGTAACGACTTTATGTGTTGGAGCGATCCAGTCTATACAGACAACTATTTTGCAAATTAGGGGAACCAGCCCGTCCACTGGTACATCTGTAAATTGGATTGCCATAATAGCAGCCCTGTTTTTTATTATGATTTTTGTAATAACGGGCTATTTGCTCATTCGCAATATTTTTGAGATTTCTGTTGTTCAAGAAATAAAGAAATATGGCTTATTAAGAACAATCGGAACAACGGAGAAGCAAATCAAGCGAATTGTTTATAAGCAAGCATTTTGGCTGTCTATAATTGCTATATCTATTGGGTTGATTTTAGGATATATAGTAGGAATACTTATGCTTCCGTGGATTCTTAATTTTATGAAAGGCGAGTATCACAATCTTTCTGTGAACTTGAGTTTTAATCCTATTATTTTTGTCGTTGCCGGGATATTTAGTGCGATTACTGTTTGGGTGAGTATAAAGAAACCATTCAAAATTGCAGCTACGATTTCGCCCATTGAGGCAACTAGATACTATGAAAAAGACAATTATCATAGTGCCAACAAGAATCGTCTTTCGTTTAAGAATAGAATAACAGAAATGGCATGGAGAAATTTAAGAAGAAATTCAAAGCGTACCATATTTATCGTCTTATCCATGATACTCTGCATTATTCTCCTAAACAGTGCAATCGCAATCGGAAATAGTGTTGATGTTAAAAAATATGTATCTTCTGTTACCTCATTTGATTTTGTTGTGGCAAGCCCAAACACATTTTCTAATGTGCAAGGTTTTCGATTTAAAGATGATTCTGTTAGTAATGAAATCATATCTGATATTGAAAATAATATTCCTGTGCTGAACGGAAGTCGAATTTATAAAAACACTTTGGATGATGTCAGTGTTACTTATGATTATGGTAGTTTGGTCACGGAAGTATTAGACGAATACACAGAAGATAATCACCTTATACGAAGTGGTATGGTTGATGGCAGAACTTATCCAGTAAAACTCGGTGTTGATTATCGACCTCTTTGCAATATTTACGGGGTAGAAAAATCAATACTTCCTAAATTGAATTTCATTGAGGGAGAAACAGATATACAGCAACTAACCTCATATTTGGAAAGTGGAAACTATGTTATAGAAATTTCAGCGATCAACCCAAATGAATCTCCTGAATTTCTTTGTCCGCTCAATCAGGAAGTTACCATTTACAAAGATGGATTGCCTTATAAAACGGTTTCGGTAATTGCGCGTGCAGTGGTTGATTTTTCATTGGTAGAATCTCCGGGTAAGAATGTTGGCTACACTGATGTTGGCGGCGATTGTCCTATTTTTTATATGAGTAATGAGATGTTTGTGGAATTGTATAACAATCCAGCCATAATGAGTTATGTGTTTGATGTGGAAAAAGAACACTTTTTGCCAGCGACCGAGTACATCAATTCTTTGCCTACCGTTGAATACGCATCGTCTGAAACATTGGCACAAACTATGAATGGATTAAAACAAACTATTTTTATCATAGGTGGCCTTATTGGGTTTCTATTAGGAAGTATCGGGCTTGTGAATTTTTCCAACATCATTATAACGGGCATTATAAACCGGCAACGGGAATTTGCTACATTAGAGAGCATCGGAATGACGAAAAAACAAATTAACAAATTGACCGTATTGGAGGGATTGTTTTACGCATTTCTGATTTGTGTAATGGGTTTACCTCTCTCTCTTATTGTTGCAAATACAATTCTTCCTACTTTCTTTAATCAACCTGACTTATGGCTGTTTACAATACAGCCTACGATTTTCCCGTTGATATTAGAGGGAATTGTTATTTGCGTTGTGGCGATTATAGTTCCTCATGTTTCGTTTCGCTATTTTAGAAAAACAAGTATTGTAGCTCGATTAAGGGTAGTTGAATAATAATTTTGAAATGTCCGAGCGTTGTAGCATTTCACCCCCGATTTTCAATGAAATTTTTTGGCCGCTGTAACATTTCGCGGACATTTGGGTTTTACAATAGCCTTATCAACAGGCAGAAAGCCTTGAAAGGAGTTTTGAGTATGAGCGTTTTACAGGCGATTGATCTGAAAAAGTATTACGGCACAGAGCCGAACATTACCCGCGCCCTTGACGGTGTGAACTTCTCCGTGGAGGACGGCGAGTTTGTGGCCGTTGTGGGAACATCCGGCAGCGGCAAGTCCACCCTGCTTCACATGATGGGCGGGCTGGACACTCCCACCAGCGGAACCGTGATCGTCCGGGGCGAAGAACTGGCAAAGAAGAACGATGAACAGCTTACCATCTTTCGCCGCCGCAACATCGGCTTTATCTTCCAGAACTATAACCTTGTTCCTATTCTGAATGTGTATGAGAACATCGTCCTGCCGGTGGAGCTGGACGGGGACACGGTGGATCAGAAGTTTTTGGACGAGATCGTTCATCTGCTGGGGCTGGAAGATAAACTGAAAAACATGCCGAACAATCTTTCCGGCGGACAGCAGCAGCGTGTGGCTATCGCACGCGCTCTGATTACCAAACCGGCTATTGTGCTGGCCGACGAGCCGACCGGCAACCTTGACAGCAAGACCAGCGCCGAGGTGCTGGGGCTTATCAAGCGCACCAGTGCAGAGTTCCGGCAAACTGTTGTGATGATTACGCACAATGACGACATTGCCCGTCTTGCAGATCGGATTGTCCGCATTGAGGACGGCAAGATTGTGGAGTAAGGAGGTGGCAGGCTATGACATGGCCTTTTGAGAATGATACTCACAAAGTGGAGAAAAAATTAGCGACGCAAAGTCTATCCGCAAATAAACAACGAAATTTCCTCGCAGGGATTATCATGTTTATTGCCTCTCTATTGTTAGCATTTTCGACTATCTTACTTTGTAATGCCACAATAGATACACAGATAATCTCTCGTGTCGATAACACACAGGAAATACTTAGTGTAATTTTGGGGATTGCTATTGTTCTGCTACTCACAGCAGGAATCGCTATTAAAAATATCATGTATATTTCCATATTACAGCGCACACGAGAATTTGCACAGTTGAGGACTGTGGGAGCGACCTACCGACAGATCAAAGCAGTCATTCATAACGAGCGAAAACAGTTATCTTGGAAGTATATTTTAGGCGGTTTGCTATTGGGTTTTCTTTTTAATTGTGTATTACCCTTGAAATTATATTTGGTGCCCAGTGTGGCCTGCACATTGCTTTCCGGTGCTTTTGTATGGTTCATTGTTTTTTGGTCATTCCGTACACCGGCAAAACTGGCTGCGTCTTTATCCCCTATGGCGGCATTGAGGACAGAGGAAATAAAATCAGCTAAAATTTTCAAAAAAAGCAGTCGTATCAATCCTAATGGTTTGGCAAAAAAATACTTTTTCAGTAACCGTAAAAAGGCATTTTATACGCTGCTATCCCTTGTGTTGAGCGGAGTCCTTGTATTTGTAGTCTTTTCGGTAGTTTCGGCTATTGATATAAAAGAGCTTGTCCGGCAACCGTATTATGAAAACAGCAGCATTTATCTTAAACTGAACTCAACAGCTGCCGAAAACGCTACTCTTGAACTGATGAAAGATAGTCCTTTTACGGAGGAATTGAAAGCGCAGATTGAAAATATCTCTGGTGTAACAGAAATTTATCCATCCAAAAAATTAGATTGTGAGATCGTCGTTCCCGGTCAACCTGAGAATAGATATGAACTATCCATCAATAGTATTGTCGGCACAACCAGTTTTGAAACCCAACTGGTTGAGGGTGATATGCCTTATTCTCCAAATACAAACAGCACTATTCCGATTGTGATAAATCGTGCCTCTCCTTACTATGAAAAAACAGGTCTTTCCCTGAGTTTGGGAGATCATTTTTCCGCATCAGTAAATACGGGAATGTCTACAAAAGAAATTGATTTTTCAGTATGTGGTTTCATCGAAAATAAGGACAAAGGTAGCGTATTCTATACGACCCCTGAATATCTGGACTTTTTAGCAGAAATAAATTGTGATCTGGCATGGTACATTTGTACTGAAGATATGCAAACGAAACAGGCTGTTGAGGAAATTAAGGCACTGGTGGCTTCGGATAACCGTATAAATACTTCCATATTTGCGGATGATTTATCTGAATATCAGGCGTATTTTTATAACGCCAAAATTGTTGTTACAGCAGTGATAGTGTTGATATGTTTGTTTGCTTTTGTCAATTTGCTTAATACTTGCATTACAAACACCGTTATACGCCGCCATGACTATGCGCTGTTAGAGGCCGCTGGTATGACGAAAGTACAAATTTATCAAACACAGAGTGCAGAAAACAGGATTTATTTTTTTGGTAGTTTAATAGGGAGTTGTGTGGTAGGCATACCGCTGGGGTTCCTTTTATGCAACAAGATCGCAGAAATACCCGGATTATCCTATATTTCCTATCGCTTCCCGTGGCCGTTTCTACTCCTGTATTTCGTGCTTGTTTTTGTGGTTCATATAGTAGTAACAGTGTATCAAAGACACATTTTAGCGAAGCAGTCTGTAGTAGAGCGTATTAAAGCGATTGAGTGAATCAATGTAACTAAAGTTTCGTTAAAATGAAATCTCTTGTTGAACAAATCAAAGTGACAGTATAATCGTATGGAATCGGCGGGGCGGCGAGTGCTGCCCCGCTTTTTTCGCCATTTCTCAAAAAAATTTTTGAAATGTCCGAGCGCTGTAACATTTCACTCCGATTTTCAATGAAATTTTTGGGCCGCTGTAACATTTCGCGGACATTTGGGTTTTACAATGACCTTATCAACAGGCAGAAAGCCTTGAAAGGAGTTTTGAGTATGAGCGTTTTGCAGACGATTGATCTGAAAAAGTATTACGGCACAAAGCCGAATATCACCCGCGCCCTTGACGGCGTGAACTTCTCTGTAAATGACGGCGAATTTGTGGCCGTTGTGGGAACCTCCGGCAGCGGCAAGTCCACCCTGCTTCACATGATGGGCGGGCTGGACACCCCTACTTCCGGCAATGTGATTGTCCGGGACAAAGAACTGTCGAAAATGAACGACGAACAGCTTACCATCTTCCGCCGCCGCAACATCGGCTTTATCTTCCAGAACTATAACCTTGTTCCTATCCTGAATGTGTATGAGAACATCGTCCTGCCGGTGGAGCTGGACGGGGACACGGTGGATCAGAAGTTTTTGGACGAGATTGTTCACCTGCTGGGGCTGGAAGATAAACTGAAAAATATGCCGAATAATCTTTCCGGCGGCCAGCAGCAGCGTGTGGCGATTGCCCGCGCCTTGATTACCAAACCGGCTATTGTGCTGGCCGACGAGCCGACCGGCAACCTTGACAGTAAGACCAGCGCCGAGGTGCTGGGGCTTATCAAGCGTACCAGTGCGGAGTTCCGGCAAACTGTCGTGATGATTACCCACAACAACGATATTGCCCGCCTTGCAGATCGGATTGTCCGCATTGAGGACGGAAAGATTGTGGAATAAGGAGGTGGCAGGCTATGACATGGCCTTTTGAAAATGATACCAGCGCTATTACAAAGAAGCTGGCAAAGAAAAGTTTGCAAAGCGAGAAGCGCCGGAATCTGATGGTGGTGATCGCTGTTGCGCTGGCGGCGTTTCTGATCTGCTTTACGGGAATTGTGTCTACTTCCCTGACACAAATGCAGCGCAATCAGGTTGTCGATACTTATGAGGCGGTTTGGATGGGCGTAGAGGAAAACGACATTGAAACCCTGAAAGGAGTGCCGGAGTTTGAGCGCGTGGGCGGCTACTATATGCTGGGTGAGGAACTTTCGGAACAGGGCTATCATGCGTCCTATGTGTATTGCGACGCGCAAATGATGGAGATTGCCAAGGCGCAAATGAATCTGTTAGAGGGCCGGGTTCCTGAAAAAGCAAATGAAGTTGTCGTAAGCGAATACTTTCTTTCCACCTATGGAAACAATGCCAAGATTGGGGACACTGTGACCTTAGACACCGAGAGCTTTCATGGTGATTATGTCGTTACCGGCATTATGGACAGCGTAAATGAAAAAGAAGCGAATACCTGCGCTATCATTCTTTCCAACGCTGCCCTGACAGAATGGAAAGGATTTGACCCGGCTGGCTATCGCGCCTATGCTCATTTCAAAAACAGCGTCAAGTTGGACGAAGAACTGATGACCTCTTATTGCAGGGAGATTGCAGAGGAATATCAGCTTTCCATGCCAAAAATGAACAGCAAGTATTTTGCTTATGCCTCTAAATCCTTTGATTTTGCACTAATGGCTGGCGTGATTGCCGTTGTTCTGATCGGCGGCTATATTGTGATCCAGAGTATCTTCCGTATCTCCATCAATGACAAAATCCAGAGCTACGGGCAGCTTCGGACGATTGGTGCAACGCCAAAGCAAATCAAGCGGATTGTAAAGCGGGAGGGACGCAAACTCGGCAGTATCGGGATTGTGATTGGTACAGTGTTGGGCATATGTGGCGGTTTTCTCCTGTTTTCTAAGGGCTTTAACGCTGTTTCCTATGTGGCAACGGTTATTTTGACACTCATAAGCAGTTGGATCATGGTATCTGTTTCCATCCGTAAGCCGGTAAAAATTGCGGCAGGGATTTCCCCGATTGAAGCCGTCCGTTTTACCCCAGCGCAAAAGAATATCCGCAGCCGGAAAAAGAATATCAAGCTCAATCCTGTTTCAATGGGAATTGCGAATTTTAAGCGTGACCGAAAAAAGACCGTTGCTATTGTAGCCTCATTGAGTTTGGGCGGAATTATTCTGCTTGTGGTATCCTCCATTGTTTTGCTGCGTTCTCCAGAGGCGCTTGCAAGACAGTTTTTCCCGGACGGCGACTATAAAATTTATTTGCATTCCGAAGTGGCAAGCGAAAAAGTTATGGCAGCGGGAAATCCATTGAATGAGGAATTAAAGCAGAAAATCTTATCTATTGATGGCGTTACAGATATAATTCCAAGCAGGCAATCTCTCCATGCAACTTATAAAACAGAGATTCATCAAGCTGGTGGTATGTGCGATATGCTGACCGACCAGAATTATGCGGCAGTTGAAGCGGCTCTGACAGAGGGAACCATGCCAACAGATTCCCGTAGTATTGTAATTGACTATAATGTGCTAAAGCAGAATGAGGATATGGGTGTTGGTTCAACGGTTGAGATTTCTTTGGGAGAAGAACAGCCATCCGTTTCTGTTACCATATCGGGGTTATACGCTCCTGCAAAGGTATATTCAGGACATGGCAGGATGCACTTAGATGGGGCAACTCTTTTTGCACCAGAAGCGTTGTTCCACGAACTGCACCCGGAAATCACCTCTTTTGACTATTCATGGAGCATTGTAAATGACGCTAAAAAAACGGACTATGTGGGAGCTGAATTGAAAAATATTGTTGCCAGCCATAGTAATATTGCCTTAGATGAAATCAATACAGTGATTGAATATGAAGAAATGACAAATTCTTTTGCGTTTGGCAGTATGGAGATACTTTCATGGTTGGTATTTCTCTTTGGCGTTATCAACCTTATCAATACGACACTCTCTAACCAGATAGCCCGAAAGCAGGAAAACAGTATTCTGCGTTCTATCGGCCTAACACAAAAACAGCTATGTAAAATGAACATCTGTGAGGGGCTGTGCTATGCGCTCTTTGCAACATTGGCGACGCTGATCGTTGGGCTTCCGGCTTCCATCTTTGCTTGCAGAAAAATGAGTATAGGAGCTTTTGCCGGAAATGTAGTGCCTTACAAATTCCCGGTTTTGGAAATGGGACTGTTCATTCTGGTATTGTTCGGAATGGAACTGATCTTGTCTGTATGGACAATCCGCAGACAGAAAAAGCAATCCCTGATTGAACAAATGCGGGCGATGGAATAACCGTATGGGATCGGCGGGGCGGCGTGTGCTGCCCCGCTTTTTTCGCCATTTCTCAAAAAATTTTTGAAATGTCCGAGCTTTGTAACAATTCAGCCTGTTTTTTTGTCGAAATCAAAGGCACCTCGGACATTTGTGTAACATTTGTAGTTTATGCTTGTGGTAAATCAATAAGAAACATCTGCCTCCACAGCGGGGAAAAGAAAAAAACCGCTGACGGGCAGATCATTTCCCATGCAAAGCCACATAGCTGATACGGCGGTTTTGAGTAGATCAAGGCCGCTGTTTCTTTTTGCTTTTCCAACGATGCTCATGCAATCAAGAGGGCGGTATATAGGAGGATACCGCCATGTCAATTTTTGTCATTCATATCACCCATGAGCTGCACCAATTAAAAAAAGCCTTGCCCCTCCTCTGGGGAGATATGATTATCTATCGGCATTATCATTCCAATTAAAACAGAAGAATTATGGTTATTTTTGTTGCGCCAGTTTCCCATTGTGTGGAGCTGGCGCTTTTTGCTGTCGATTTTTCGGGAAAGTTCCCGAAGTACGTCGCTGCCGTTCCCCACCTCCATTCGATTCACCCGTCAATCACCCGTGAATCGAAATGGAGGTACATAATGAAGAAAATTAACCTTCGGGAACTTTATCCTGATGTTTATACAACAGACTTTTTTGTAGATGTGACAGAGAAAGTAATGGAGACTATTCGAGCAGCTGAACGTGCGGAGGCTGCGTATGAGCGAAAGATGTATCGTTATAAAGCACAGTATTCTCTGGATTGCGAGAATGGCATTGAAAATGCGGTGCTGTTGAAGCCGCAAACACCGGAGATGCTTCTGGAGGAAAAGCAGCTGCGGGAGCAGCTCTATGCCGCTGTGATGGCTCTGCCAGAGAAGCAGGCCAAGAGGATCTATGCCCGGTATTACCTGGGTATGCGTGTGAGTGAGATCGCCGCAGCGGAGGGTGTAGCCCCAAGCCGTGTCCGTGACAGCATCCGGCGCGGTCTGAAGCAGCTGGCAAAGTATTTTTAGGATAGAATAACAAAGGGCGCAAGGCCACATAGTGCTTCTGGCACAGGGCTTTGCGCCCTATTTGCAAGCTTGTATTCTTCGAGCAAAGGAAATATAATAAACCATATTGGAGGGAAACTATATGGATTATATGACGCTGAAAGAAGCAAGTGAAAAATGGGGTGTTACCCCAAGGCAGATCAATTATCTGTGTGCCGGTGGGCGTATCCCCGGTGCTGTGAAGATGGCTACCATTTGGCTGATTCCCAAGGATGCGGAGAAACCGGCAGACCGTCGTTTCAAAAATACAAAAAAATAATCCTCTCGTGAGATTTCTGTGACATTTGGATGCTACACTAAGAATGAAGGAGTGTGATACAATTGCGAATTTTAGTAGTCGAGGATGACCGGCTTTTGAATAATACTTTGTGCTATAACCTGTATACTGCGGGCTATGTCGTGGACTCTGTATTGACAAAATCAGCAGCTAGCAACTTTCTGACTAAGCAGGATTATGACCTGATCGTGCTGGATGTAAACCTGCCAGATGGGAATGGCTTTGATTTCTGCCGGGAGGTAAAAGAGCGCCGGCCGGATACGGCGGTGATCTTCCTGACCGCAAATGATATGGAGAGCGATATGCTCAAAGGATATGAGTTGGGCGCAGAGGACTATGTGACCAAGCCATTTCCTATGAGCGTCTTTCAAAAAAAGCTGTCCGTGGTGCTGGGGCGGCTGGCAAAACAATCTGGCGGCGGGGATTGTTATGAGGATAGCGCACTATCCATCAATTTCTCGGAGATGACTGCTTCTCTGTCCGGTAAGGCGCTGGTGTTCACTCCGTTGGAATACCGGCTGTTGAAAATCCTGACCAAAAATCCGCAGAATGTTTTGACCAGGCAGGTGCTGCTTGAAAAGCTGTGGGATGCCGATGGGAACTTTGTGGATGAACACGCCCTGACTGCGGCCATCAGCCGGGTGCGGAATAAAATTGAAACGGATGGACGCCAGTACATCAAGACGGTGTACGGTATGGGCTATATGTGGATCGGAGGGGCATCGAAATGAATATGCGAAAACTCTCCATCAACAAAGCCTGCGTCCTTTTGGGAACGCTTTTGCTGCTGGCGGTTGGTGCAGTCTGCACCGCTGTTCATCTGCTGACCCAGAATATAACCGCTGTCCGGTGTGTGTTCCTGTTCAGTCTTTTTGTGCTGCTCTGCGTCATCTGCTTTGTGGCGCTGATTCGTCGGAAGCTGGTCCGGTTCTCCGATGCCTTTTGTGGTCAGATGGATGATATGCTCTCCGAAAATATGCAGCCCAAGCAGACGGTTGAAGAAGAAAACCTGTTCTATAAAATCAACTACCGGCTGGGGCGACTGTACGAGGTCATGCAGGAAAATAAAAACAGCATCGCAAAGGAACGGGCTGACCTGCAAGAGCTGATTTCTGACATCTCCCATCAGGTCAAGACCCCGATTGCCAACTTGAAGATGATCAACAACACGCTGCTTGAAAACGAGGTTCCCCCGCAGAAGCAAAAGGAATTTCTGACAGCCCAGGCCAGCCAGCTTGATAAGCTGGACTTCCTCATGCAAGCCATGATTAAAACCTCCCGCCTGGAAACAGGAGTCATTTCACTGGAGCAAAAACAGCAGCCGGTTTATGATACCCTTGCTGCTGCCCTGGGCGGGATTTTGCTCAATGCCGAAAAGAAACAAATAGATGTGCAGGTGGAATGCCCGGAGCATTTGGATGCACGCCATGATAGAAAATGGACAAGCGAAGCCCTGTTTAACATTCTGGATAACGCAGTGAAGTACACCCCGGCAGGCGGGCAGATCCATGTGTCGGTGGAAGGCTGGGAAATGTATGTGAAGATCGACATTGCCGACACCGGCATTGGCATTTCAGAGCAGCACCAGGGAACGATTTTCAAGCGGTTTTACCGGGAAGATGCGGTGCATGATGTGGACGGTATTGGGATTGGCCTGTATCTGGCTCGTGAGATTGTGACCTTGCAGGGCGGTTATATCTGGGTGGTATCGGAAGTTGGGAAAGGCTCAACCTTTTCTGTTTTCCTGCTCCGAAAGTAGAGCAGGCACGCCCCGAAAAAATGAAATGTCACAGGTTCGTGACATTTGGGGCCGAATTTAGCAGAAATTTTTTGTGGCTCATGACATTTCTGTGAGGTTTGGTCGTTACAATGGGTTTATCAAAAAGAAAGGATGGTGTTCTTTATGAGCATTTTGCAAACGACTGAACTAAAAAAATATTATGGCGCAAAACCGAACATTACCAGAGCCTTGGATGGTGTGACCCTCTCCATTGAAAAGGGCGAATTTGTTGCCATCGTAGGAACCTCCGGCAGCGGTAAATCTACACTGCTGAATATGATTGGTGGGTTGGATGTGCCGACCTCTGGCAAGGTTATTGTGGATGGACGTGAACTCTCAACATTGAAAGATGAGCAGCTTACCATCTTCCGTAGGAGAAAGATTGGCTTCATCTTCCAGAATTACAATCTGGTTCCGGTGCTGAATGTCTACGAAAATATCGTGCTGCCTGTGGAGCTGGACGGAAACAAGGTAGACAAGAAGTTTATGAAAGAAGTCGTTCAGATGCTGGGGCTGGAGGATAAGCTGAACAATATGCCCAATAACCTTTCCGGCGGCCAGCAGCAGCGCGTAGCCATTGCCCGCGCTTTGGTGTCAAAGCCTGCAATCGTCCTGGCTGATGAACCGACTGGCAATCTGGACAGCAAGACCAGCGCCGATGTGCTGGGGCTTCTGAAAACCACAAGCCAGAAATTCCATCAGACCCTCGTGATGATTACCCATAACAGTGAGATCGCCCAGCTTGCCGACCGCATCATTCGGATCGAGGATGGTAAGATCGTGCAGTAAAGGGGGGCGGGACTATGAATGACATTTTATTTGGCAACAATAATTCCGAAGTAATTACCAAGCTATCCAAACGCTATTTCAAAAAGAATAAGGTACGCAATCTGGCTGCACTGCTGGCAATTATCCTGACTGCTTTCCTATTTACCTCTATCACTTCCCTGGCGTTCAATATGGCGTCCTCCATCCAGCTCTCTCTGCAAATGCAGAAAGGCAGCAAGGCGGATGGCACTTTAGGATATATGACGGAGGAACAGTACGAGCAGCTTGTAAACAGCGATTTTGTGGAGCAGGCAGGTCACCGGCGCATCATTGGCTATGCAAGCAATACTTCCAGCCATTCCATTGAGATTAATTATGCGGACAGTGTGCAGCAGGAGCTGACCTTCTGTGTGCCTACTCACGGAGCTGCACCGGAGAAAGCGAATGAGATCGCCACCACGGATTTGGCGCTGAAGGCGCTGGGTGTAGAACCAAAGATTGGCGCAGCGGTTCCGCTGGAATTTGAACTGCGGGGGAAAACTTATCATTATGATATGGTGCTTTCCGGCTGGTGGGAAGCAAGCAATGACTCTGTGAGCGTTGCGACTGTTTCAGAGCAGTTTATAAAGGAAAACCCCGATGTGGTCCAGAACACTTATGCGGTAGACCATGAAATGTCCGGCGTTACTTTTTCCGATGTCGTGCTGAAGAATAAAGAAAATGTTCAGCAGCAGTTGAATGAGTTCGTTTACTCCATTGGCGGCAATCCAGAGGATATGGGCGCAGACAATTTCATTCTCGCCTCTGAAAATCAAATGTCCCAGGGATTGACTTCATCAGAGTCCATCGTGTTTGCTGTTGTATTTATCCTGATGTTTGTCGTGTGCGGATACCTACTGATCTACAATATCTTTGATATTTCTGTGATGCAGGATGTTCGTCAATACGGCCTGCTGCGGACGATTGGCACTTCCACACGGCAGATCAAGGGCATTGTGAACCGTCAGGCGGTCTGGCTCACGCTGATCGGACTGCCTATTGGTCTGATCGCCGGTTTCTTTGCCGGTTGGGTGCTGCTTCCTATCGTGACAGAGATCATTAACCTTGAATACTCTATGGTGGGTACATCCGTATCGACCTCGCCGCTAATTTTTGTTATCGCCGCTCTCTTTACAATCCTGACCGTGTTTATCAGCACCAGGAAGCCTGCAAAAAAGGCGGCAAAGATTTCTCCTCTGGAGGCGATTCGCTACACCGAGCAGAACGCCTATAAAAAGAGAAGTGCCAAGCGAACCAATGGGGTAAAGCTGTCCCGTATGGCCTTTTCCAACCTGGGCCGCAATCGTCGGCGTTCAGCGTTCATCATTATTTCCCTGCTTCTGTGCATCGTCCTGTTTAACTCTATCATCATTGTGACGCAAAGCCTTGATGAAGAAAAGTGGGTAAACCGTGTCACCAGAACAGATTTTAATGTCTATAACTCAGCCGCATTTAATGTAATGGAAAGCGTTCAGCACCATAAAGATACGCTCTCACAACAGGCGGTGGATCTGATTGCCGGACAGCCCGGAGTTGAGGATGAACGCTATCTCTACCGAAATACAAAAGACGATAGAAATGTATTGGTTGACTATGGGTTTGAAGATTTAAGCGGCATAGAGCTGTTTCATGAGGAAGAAGGCGTCGTAAATCAAAGCTATCAGGGATATAGCCTGTACACAAGTTCTGATACCGAAAGGCGCTATTTTGGCAATGTGATGGGGGCCTCCGAAAATTTCTGGGCTGATATGCGTATTTTTGAAGGCGAAAAAGATGCCGAAACCTTAACGCAGAAAATGGCTACCGGAGAATATGTCATTATTGGCTGCCCCATGGACAAACTGACAGAGGAACCAAGGAACACTCCGCTGACCGATCAGTTACAGGTTGGAGAGAGCATTTCCTTCTACAAGGATGGGGAACTGGTCAAAACCAGCACTATCCTTGCAAAAGCGATCCTCGTGGGAACGGAAACCGAAACGCCGACAGGCACCACCGCCCAGGCGCACATCGCCGCTGATGCTCCTTTTGTGTATCTGCCGGACACTGTATTTAAGGAAATCTATGACGCTCCCACGCTGCTGACTTATGGATTCAATGTGGATGAAGCCTTGCAGCCGCAGATGGAAGAATTTTTGAGCAGCTATGTGAGTGAAAATACTTCGGTTGCCTATACTTCCACCAAGCTGTTGAAAGAGCAGCTTGATTCGGTCCGCAGCATGATCCTGGTTATCGGCGGTCTGATTGGTTGCATCATGGCCTTTGCAGGACTGATTAACTTTGCCAACATGATTATTACCAACATCATCACCCGCCGCCATGAGTTTGCTACCATGCAGAGCATCGGTATGACCGGCAAGCAGCTTCGCCGCTTGACGGTCTATGAGGGCATCTACTATGCCGTAGGTGCGGACATTATCGGCGGAGCAGTCGCAGCGATCCTGGCAGTCACAGTGCTAAAGAGCGCATTGAATGGCCCTTCCATGTGGTTCTTTACTCTGAATATTACATTGGTTCCGGTTCTGGTCATTGGTGTGCTTTATCTGCTGCTGGCTGCGGTTATTCCGCTGATCGTTCTCCACTTCTTTAACAAGGGAACTGTGGTGGAGCGGCTGAGGACTTCGGAGTAACGACAGAGATTGCTACAATAGATAATCATAAACCTATTGAAAGCCGGGAGGAGGCATTTCCTCTCGGCTTTCCTCAAAAAATTTGAAATCTCACAGATTGGTGAGATTTCAGCTTGTTATTTTGTCGAAATGGAGTATGTCCGTGACATTTCTGTGAGGATTGCCTGTTAAGATAAAAGAAAAGTGAAAAAGTTGCCGCACGATGGCAAAAGAAAAAAAGCCATCGCACAGCGACTATATTGTTATGCACTTTGCAACGGTGGCTTTGAAAAAATCAGAGCCGCCGTTTCCTTTCGTCTATCTAAAATGAACGACGACCCTACACCCTGTAATCTGGTACGGCGGCACATAGGAGGATGCCGCCGTGTCAATTTTTGTCATTCACAATAGCCATGAGTTACACCAGCTAAAAAAAGTCTTGCCCCTCCTCCGGGGGAGTATGACTATCTATCAGTATTATCGTTCCATCTAAATCAGCAGAATAGTAGGTATTTTTGTTGCGCCGATTTCCCGTTATGGGGAGTTGGCGTTTTTTGCTGTCGATTTTTCGGGAAGGCGTGCGAAGTATGTCGCTGTCGATCCCCGCCTCATTTCGATTCACTCGTCAACCGCCCGTGAATCGAAATGGAGGTACATAATGAAGAAAGTCAATCTCCGGGAATTGTATCCCGATGTTTATAAAACCGATCACTTTGTAGAAGTAACAGAAGATGTGCTGGAGACGATTCGTTCTGCTGAGCGTGCAGAAGCTGCTTATGACCGGAGGATGTATCGCTATAAGGCGCACTACTCTTTGGACTGCGACAACGGCATTGAAAATGCGATCCTGCTGAAGCCCCAGGCGCCGGAGATGCTTCTGGAGGAAAAACAGTTTCAGGAGCAGGTTTATGCCGCTGTGATGAAGCTGCCGGAGAAACAGGCAAAGCGAATTTATGCCCGATACTATCTGGGAATGACGGTAAATGAAATTGCCGAAGTAGAAGGTGTAGACCCAAGCCGTGTCCGAGACAGTATCCGCCGTGGATTAAAGCAGCTTGTAAAATATTTTTGATAAAATTTCATTTGATGCGCCTGTTTTTTGCCTTTTTTGTCAGTGTTAATAAGAAGGACAAGTTTTCCTCCTTCATCAGTACATTGACAATCGAATAGACAGCACAACAGGTACATAACCCATGTACGAGCGAATATGAAACGCCGCGAAGATGGAGCAGTTAGGGAGGTGATGAAAAGACTTCTTCGGAGCGATCTACGATTTCATAAAACGGATTGTGGCAGATTCGGCGCGATGACTGCATGGGGGCTTAAAGATACTTCCTCACGGCCCGCCAAAGACTTGGGGGGAACCCTGCGGCACACGATACGAACGATGCTGCGGAGTTATGACAGCCGCGCCAGCGGAGACCTGTTGTGTTCCCATCGTCAGGGGGCGTGGCAAATGTGATGAAAGCTGAGTTATATAAATAGGAAGCGTTTGCAGCTTCCTGTTCAAAATCAGATACCATGCGCTGGCAGTTTCGGCTGCCAGCGTATTCATGTGGCTTTGAACAAATACGATGACAAACTTGACAGATTGGAGGAAATATGCTTTATGGAAAAACTTATTACACGAAAAGAAGCAGCAGAAATTTTAGGTATCAGCATTGCAACGCTGGACGCGGCCCGTAACAATGGTCTTATTTCTTATGTGCAATATGTGCAGAATGGCTGTGTGTACTTTACTTCAGCTGGCCTTCAGGAGTATATCGCAAAATGCACCCACAGAGCAAAGCCAGCAGAAAAGAACGCAACTTATCGTAAACCTCGCAGAGCTGGAGTGTGAGCCGGTCCGTATCCTTGCCGGAATCGGAATGGTTTGATAAAACATAGATACAGCGCTGGAGTATATTCTTAGGAGGTGGCGGAATTGGCAAAAAGAAAAAGAGCAATTCCACAATACGGTACAGTTACGCTTAACGGCATAGATTATTATAGAACGCGGGTTCAGAACGCAGATGGAAAACTGGTGGCCCTTTATGCGAGAACACCGGAAGAATTATATGATAAAGAGTTGGGTGCATTAGAGCAGATCGACAACGATACATTCTGCCGGAAATCCCCGACGGTTGCAGACTACTGTGAAAAATGGCTTTTGATGCAGTCGGTTCATGTGAGGGCAACCACGCTGATAGATTATACATCAAAGGTCAGACGGCACATTATAAAAGAACTGGGGCAGATGCGGATGGCAGATGTGACACTGGATGACATTCAGCTTGCACTTGTTCCTGTTTCTGAGAAGTCCGCTTCGGTATATAAGTCAGTGGTTATCCTGTATAAATCTATTTTCCGGGCAGCAAAGGAAAGTAAGATTATTGATAACAACCCAACGATTTACCTTACGGCCAAAGGCGGAGGCATTCCGCAAAAGGACAAAGCTGTATTGACAGATGAACAGGCCGCCAGACTGCTGGATGCCATTCAGGGACTTCCGCCGTATGTATTTGTCATGTTAGGGCTGTATGCAGGATTGCGGCGAGAAGAAATTCTTGCCCTAAAATGGGATTCTGTATATCTGGATGTGGATTGCCCTTATTTAACGGTACGCAGGGCATGGCACACGGAAAATAACAGACCGGTGATTCTGGATGAGCTGAAAACGAAAGCCGCGCATCGAAATATTCCGTTGCCGGTTTGCCTGGCGGACTGTCTGAAAGAGACAAAAGCTAATTCACAGTCAGAATATGTGGTGCCGAACCGGGATGGTGATCCGTTGTCCTATACACAGTTCAAGCGGCTCTGGCAGTACATTGTAACCCGAACAGTCAAGGAGCGTTTCTATTATCGCTACGAGGATGGAAAGCGTGTAAAGCACACGGTTACGCCAGTCCTCGGTGAAAAGGCAGCGCATAACGGCAAAGTGATTTACAGTTTGGATTTTGAAGTGACACCGCATCAGCTGCGGCATACATACATTACGAATCTGATTCATTCGTCCGTGGACCCGAAAACGGTTCAATACCTGGCGGGGCATGAGAGTAGTAAAATTACGATGGATATTTACGCAAAGGTTAAATACAACAGACCGGATGAGCTGGTAAGAACAATGGGTGGTGCATTTGCCCAGTGGGATGCAGCACAGGCATAACAATTATAAAGAGTAGGAAACAAAGCTGGAGCGAGGCAAGGATGTCTCGCTCTTTGTTTTACATAATCCGTATCTTTGATTAAGTGGGTGCTTTCTGATAAAAAGAAGGTGTGAATTTAAGAACACTCATTATCAGGAAAGGAAGATTTGTATGGCTAAGAAAAAACAAAGCGTTCCAGAGTACGGAACGGTTACAAGAAAAGGAACACTGTATTACAGAACCAGAATTACAGATGCCGATGGAAAGCAGGTCAGCTTATATGCGACCACCTGTGAAGAATTATATGAAAAGCAGTTGGAGGCCCGGAGACAGGTGGATGAGATCATCTTTCACCGAAAGCATCCAACGGTTGCCGAGTATTGTGAGAAATGGCTGCTGATGCAGTCAGCAAAGGTGTCTACGGCTACTATAAAAGGATACAGACAGAATATGAAGAATTATGTCATTAGCTCTCTGGGAGATATGTATATGGAGGAAGTGACTGCGGATGATATTCGTCTGACGCTTGTTCCGCTGTCTCAAAAATCGAAAGGACTGTATGATACGGTAAATATGCTGATTAAGTGTGTGTTTTATTCGGCAGAGCGCAGTCAGCTGATAACCGATAATCCATGTGTGGGAATTTCAGCAAAGGGCGGAAAAGCATCGAAAAAGAAAGATGCCTTAACAGATCAACAGGTTGCGGTTCTGTTGGATACGGTGAAAGAGCTTCCGCCATATCTTTTTATTATGATTGGTTTGTATTCCGGCTTGCGTCGGGAAGAAATTCTTGCATTGCAATGGGATTGTGTATTCCTGGATGAATCCACACCATACATTTCCGTGAGACGTGCATGGCGCGCGGAGCATAACAGGCCGGTGATTTCTACCGTTCTAAAGACAAAAGCAGCTAAAAGGGACATTCCCATTCCGAAGTGCCTGGTGGACTGCCTGCGGGAAGCAAAAGCCAATTCCATATCGGAGTATGTGATTGCGGACAGTGAGGGACAGCCGCTTTCCTATTCTCAGTTTACGAGAGTTTGGCAGTATGTAGTTGTTCGTTCTGCGAAAGAGAGAACTTACTATAAATATGTGAATGGACAGAGCATCAAATATACCGTCAAGCCGACATTAGGAACAACGCAGAGGAACAATCCCAAGATTCGCTATACCCTGAATTTCGATGTAACACCGCACTTGTTGCGGCATACCTACATCACGAATCTGCTCTATGCGGGCGTTGACCCTAAGACAGTTCAGTACCTGGCAGGGCATGAGAATAGTAAGACAACTATGGACATTTACGCGAGGGTCAAGTATAATAAACCAGAGGAACTTTTCGAGGTAGTGAATGATGCTTTGAACCAGGAGAATTTCGATGAAAAATCACCGATTTCTATGGTTAAGGAATAGGACAACTGACAACAGAAAATGCGAAAAAGCCCGTAATATCAAGGAAAAACGCACCATAGAGATGTTTAATACGGTCTCAAAGCAGCTCGTAGAGCTCCGCAGTTCAGCAAGCGATAATTTGCAACTTAAAAATGCTAAAAAAGCCCGGAAATACGTCATTTTCCGGGCTTTTTCTATGCCAAAAATTCTGTCTGGACTGTTCGGTTTTGATGGAATTTGAACGGAAATTTATGGGTTTATAGTGGTCAAATTACTGGTGGACAATAGGAGCAAATGAAGTCCAATTTTGCCATCGACGGACGAACACATACTTGACTGATTTACATAGAGCCTTGGCTCATTCTTTGGAAACGAGAATGGGTCGAGGCTCTATTTTTTTCGCCCGAAATCCGGCGAGACAAATTTGAGTAGGAGGTAACAGGTATGATGGATTTCAATCAGAAGACCCATGACACCGATGTGGGCAGTCATGGCGGACAGTCGAGGCAAATGATGGAGGTGTTTGATAACCAGGAGTTTGGTTCGATCCGTTTGTTACAGGAGGCAGAACTGGCAGAGCTGCGTGACCGTGCAGGTCGCATTCCGCCGATGACACATCGAGATGATGAGGAGGTGGCACTATGAGTGTTCGGGAACACTGGATCAATGTCCGGGTAAACCCGGAAGAGCTGGGGAGGATTCGTGAAAAGCAGAAGGAATTAGGGATTTGCAATACCGGTGCCTATATGAGAAAAATGGCGATGGACGGGTACTGCGTAAATCTTGATTTGTCAGATGTGGCGCAGGTATCCACTCTTCTTCGCCGATGCAGCAACAACCTGAACCAGTACGCAAAACGAGCCAATGAATCCGGAAGCATCTATGCGGAGGATATCCGGGATTTGCAGAAGCGACTGGGTGAACTCTGGGAGATGCAGAAGCTGATCCTGAAGAGGCTTTCTGGTATTCGCTGACGGCGCAAATGTGCGGGATTTCTACAGCACACGGCACAGATGAAACGGCTGTGTGAGCGTGTAGAGGATGTTTTGACAATTTGAGTTCAGGAGGGATTTGATGGATATTCAGTTTATGAAAGATTATTATGATTTACGATACGAGGAAACAGATGGAGAGAATCATTTTGTGGATGAGACTGCTTATCAGGAAAAACAGTCTGAGCAATCGAAGATGGAAGACCAGCTGATGGAAATGGTGGGCGGCAGCGAATCTAATGTGTGGAAGCTATACGAAAGCATCATGTGCATCTATTTTGACATGGAAGAAATCATCAAGCAGGCCGTTTATTTGCAGGGAGCTTATGATCGGGAACGGATGTTAAAATGAGAATAGTGAATTGGTAAGAGCTGCCTTCGGGTAGCTCTTTTTAGATGGAGGAATATGAAAAATGGCGGCTACAAGACTAATTGCGTTGCATATCAATAAAGGAAAGACGGTAGCGCAGTGTCTGGCTGACCGTACTGATTATTCTGAGAATGCAGCAAAGACGGAAGATGGAAAATATATCAGCGCGTATGCCTGTGACGCAAAGACCTGTGATGAAGAATTTCTGCTTTCTAAACGGCAGTATGAGCATATCACCGGTAGAACCCAGGCGCATGATGTGATTGCATATCAGATTCGGCAATCCTTTAAGCCCGGAGAAATCACGCCGGAGGAGGCGAACAAGGTCGGGTATGAGACAGCCATGCGATTCACCAAGGGAAAACACGCATTTATCGTGGCTACCCATGTTGATCGTGTGCACATTCATAACCATATTATTTTTAATTCCACTACATTAGACTGCGCCAGGAAATTCCGAGATTTTCGACTGTCCGGTCTTGCACTGGCAAGGCTCAGTGATATCGTCTGTCTGGAACACCGGTTGTCGGTCATTATCCGGAAGCCCTATGGGGAGCGACAGAAGAGAACGGAATACCCGGAGAAAAAATCGCAGCGGGATGAAATCTGCGAGTTCATTGATGCAGCATTGGCAAGAAAACCGAAAGACTTCCTGGAACTGATTGGAATTTTGCGGGAAGCAGGATACGAATATAAAGATGGAAAACAGCCTGCACTGCGGGGAAAAGGCCACGCCAGATTTGCTCGTTTTCGCTCTCTTGGCAAAGGATATTCGGTTGAAGAACTCTGTGAAGTGATTGCCGGGAATGCGGTCCATAAAAGCAAATCTGCAAAGAAAACCCGCACAAGCGCACGGTCGGCGCAGGTGCATCAGAAGGAGGAGTTGTCGTTCCTTATTGATATCTGTGCCAAAATGCAGGCAGGCAAAGGCGCGGGATATGCGCGCTGGGCAAAAGTCTTTAACCTGAAGCAGATGGCGAAAGCGATGATGTTCATGGAAGAGCATGGAATCAAGAGTTATGCAGAGCTGAAGGAAAAGGCAGATGGAATTTCTGAAAAATGCGATGCGCTGCTGGAATCTGTAAAAGCAGATGAGGCACGGATGTCGGAAGTGTCGGTGCTGCGGAAGCATCTAATCAATTATGCCAAGACAAAAGATGTTTTTGCTGCGTATAAGGCATCCGGTTACAATCGGGAGTTCTATGAAGCTCATCGGGATTCGCTGGTCTTACGCAGCGCAGCGAAAAAGGCATTTGATGCCTATAAGAAAGAGAACGGTTCTGACAAAAAGCTCCCGCGCATCAGCGAGCTGAACACAGAGTATTCAATGCTTCTGGAACGAAAGAAAAGCTCCTATGCAGAGTACCGCAAGACCAAAGCGGAAATGCAGGATTGGCTTGTGGCGCAGAAGATTGTGCAGGAAATCCTGAAAGAGGACGAGCAGAAAAAAGAGCAGCTGCATGAGCAGGAAGTGCGGCAGGAAGAAGAAAATAGACAGAGTAGTCGATGATGGAAAGTCCGGTGCAGTGTGGGTGTAATGCTCATGCTGCACCGGGCTTTTTTCTTTGGCAGGAACTGCCGTTAAAGCATTCGAAACGGATGCGCAGCCCGATGCCGCAGGCAGCGTTTTATGGGGATTGGGGAATTTCCCCAACAAGCAGAAAATCGCTTTCGTGTCACGAAAGCCCTGCTTGCAGAAGAGTTTGACTCATTGACCAAACGCCTAATTGATGCTAAAATAATGCGGTAGATATGTGCATTTAGATACAAGGAGACGACCAATATGACATTTGCAGAGACTATAAAGCGAACAAGGCAACGCCTGTTTTTTTCACAAGAGGCATTTGCGAAAGAACTTAGTGTCAATTTAACAACCGTGAGTCGATGGGAAACCGGAAGAAGCAAACCTAACATCTCTACAATGCGACAAATAAAGGAATTTTGTGAAATGCATAATGTCGACTATGAACCGATTGAAAGTAGTTGGCTTACCTTTGAACAAGAAAAATAAAATGGAGTAGGAGAATCATTATGCCGAATAGAATCCCCGCCGAGGGCAAGTATAATTTTATAGATTTGTTTGCGGGAGCCGGTGGGCTTTCTGAAGGCTTTATTCAAGCAGGGTTTAATCCTATTGCTCATGTAGAAATGAATTCGTTCGCAGCGCAAACATTAGTTACAAGAAGTGCTTATTATTATTTGAAGCAAGTTAAACAGTTAGATATTTATTATCAGTATTTACGTGGGGAAATAACACGCGACGCTTTTTTGGAAAAGATACCTAATCGAATAACAAAAACAGTAATCTGTGAAACAATGTCGAATGATACGCTTCCTGGAATTTTTAAGACAATAGATGGGATTATGAAACTTCGCAATATGCAAAGCGTAGATGTAGTAATAGGAGGACCACCTTGTCAAGCATACTCACTTGTTGGACGTGCCCAGAGTAGTCACATGGATCATCCAATGTCTGAAGATCCAAGAAATGAGCTTTATAAATTATATGCGAGAGTTTTGAAACGCTATCAGCCTCGAATGTTTGTTTTTGAAAATGTGATGGGTATTTCATCTGCAAATGAGGGGACAACCTTTAAAAATTTGAAAAAATATCTTCGGAGAGTTGGTTATGAGATAGAGTGGCATGAGCAAAATTCTAAGAGCTTTGGAGTTTTGCAGAATCGCCGAAGAATGATAATTGTTGGCTGGTTAAAAAACAGCGGGATGGCATATCCGGAGTTTTTGAAAAAGGAAAGCCCATTTACTGTGAATGATTTGCTGTCCGACCTTCCTAAATTAAAGCCAGGTCTTGGGTCATCCGAATACAGAACTAAAACATGGAGCAAGTGTGTATCTGAGACAGAAGTTAGAACAGTGGATGATGTCCTCACGCTTCATAAGAGTCGTCCTAATAAAGAACGGGATATTGAAATATACAAACGAGCAATAGAGCTATGGAATAATGGACACAAGCGCCTTAATTATAACGACTTACCTGAGGAATTGAAAACGCACAAAAATAGACATTCTTTTGTGGATCGCTTTAAGGTAGTTGAGGGAGATGAGTCTTGCTGTCATACGGTACTTGCACACCTTTCAAAGGATGGACACTATTTTATTCATCCCGATATAGAACAGCACCGTTCCATTACTGTGCGTGAAGCAGCTCGTATTCAGTCGTTCCCTGATAGCTATTATTTTGAAGGACCAAGAACAGCACAATTTGTTCAAGTTGGTAATGCTGTGCCTCCTCTTATGGCAAAAGGAATAGCGTTGGGTATAGCTGAACAATTAGAACACAGACAGGGGTGATTGCGATGGGAGGAAATTTGCTTTTAGAACAATACGGAAGATTCAAAAAAGCAGAATTGGAGGAGTCTCCGTTTCGATGTTTGTTGAACGCGAACATTGAGATCAACCCTCACCAGATCAATGCATTTTGCGCTGCAATTCAAGCTTTAAAAACAGGAGGTATTGTCCTTGCTGATGAAGTTGGCCTCGGAAAAACCATAGAAGCGGGTCTTACACTTAAGTATGTTTTGGATTCAGGAGCAAAACATGTTTTGATTGCACTTCCAGCAACCCTTCGTAAACAGTGGGAAGTTGAACTCGAAGAGAAATTCAATCTCCAGGCATCAATCTTAGATCGTCTTACCGTGGAGAGTAATTTGAGTTTTTGGAAGGCTTGTTTGGAAAATAGAGATGAGGTTAGAATTGTTATTACTTCCTATGACTATTCTTCAAAACTGATGCAGAGATTTCCTAAGGTTAAGTGGGATTTTATTATCATGGATGAGGCTCATAACCTACGCAATGTATTTCACGGAACGAAACGAGCAAAACGACTGTATGAGCTTTCTAAAGGCATTCCCAAAATATTGCTTACAGCTACGCCGTTGCAAAATTCTCTTTCGGATCTTCATGGGCTGATTTCCTTTATTGATCCTCGGATTTTTGGAAGCGAGAAGGTCTTTAACAAAAGATTTATTGAGGGACAAGATTATACAGAATTAAAAAGAGAACTGATACCGGTTCTATATCGAACACTTCGACGGGATGTTGGAAAATATATGGATTTCAAAAAGAGGGAATGTAGAACGATTGACTTCGTTCTTTCGCCCGACGAAGTTGAACTGTATATGAGGGTAAATAACTTTCTAAAAAAAGATGTACTGTACTCAATCCCTAATGCGAATAAGGGTCTTATTGTATTGGTTATCCGCAAGTTACTTGCATCATCGAGCTATGCTCTGATTGAAACTTTTGAGGTATTGAAGAATAGACTTCAAAAGTTATATGAGGGTACAAAGTCAGCCAACGCCCAAGATGGGTTCGATCTATTCTGGAATTTTGTTGAGGACGAAATTGATGAATCCGGTTTTGAGGAAATAGATGACGAGGATACTCTCTTCCAGAAACAACAGATCCAGGCGGAAATAGACGAGGTTGATGCAATCATCGAGACAGCAAGCCGTATTCAAAGCAACGCAAAGGTTAAAGCTTTAAAAACTGCAATTCATACGGCTTTTGAATATCAAGAAAAGCAGAATATTCCGCAAAAGGTTGTTGTATTTACGGAATCAAAGCGAACTCAAAAATACATTGCCTCTGAATTGCGTAAAGACGGATTCGAGGAAGATGATATTCTGTTGTTTAATGGCGACTTTAATGATGCTATGACAAAAGAAATATACCGTGCATGGCAGGTTAAGAATTTTGGCAAGACAAACTATGGCCGTAGTGTTGAATATAAGCATGCCATTGTCGATTACTTCAAGGAACACTCCAAAATTCTCATCGTAACAGATGCCGGTTCGGAAGGTTTGAACTTACAGTTTTGTAATACTGTTATTAACTACGATCTCCCCTGGAACCCGCAGAAAATTGAGCAGAGGATTGGCCGTTGCCATCGTTACGGGCAGAAATATGATGTTGTTGCTATCAACCTTTTAAACACAGGCAACGAAGCAGATCGCCGGGTTTACGAAATTCTATCCAAGAAGTTTGAACTATTTGATGGCGTATTTGGAGCTTCCGATATTGCTCTTGGTGCATTGGAATCGGGAACAAGTTTTGAAAAAACAATTCTTGAAATTTATCAGAATTGTGGAACAAGGGCAGAATTCAAAAAAGCATTTGACAGATTGGATAGACAGATTGACGCAAAACGCAACAAAAAAGCTGTTCAACTCCGTTCTATTTTAATGACAGAAAGCGATGCAGCGAAGGGTGCCGCTTTGGAAAAGACAAAAAACGATATTGATCAGTATCTGCAACAAGTCGATTTTTGGACTCAAGTAGCAGAACCGGATGTCGAAGGTAATCTGAACTACTGGAAAATCGATAACTGGGGTGAAAGAACCTTCGGTTCACACGGGACATTGTTTGTTGGTGCATTTTGTAATTCTAACAATGAGATGCTTTTCCCTGTTCTTCTTCTCTGTGATGAACAAGGTCGGTATATTGATTTTACGGAAAACGATATTGTTCAGGCACTTGAAAATGTGAATGATGATGATGTCAGATATTTCAAACCTACTGATGAAGAGTTGGCTTCATACAGGAATATTTATGACACACTGGTTCAAGAAATGTTATCTAAGTATCAGGCATCATCTAAGCCGGTGATGGACTATAACAAACGCAAGGTGGAAAACTGGGCTGATATTCAAAGAGAACAGTTGAACATCCAGATCGCGGAGATGAATGCAGAAATTGATGAGCTGTCTGCTGAGGCAACTGCCGGAAAGGATTTTTTGGAGAAGGTTGATATTCGCAAAAAAGTTGATGAAAAGAAAAAACAACTTCAGAAGGTTCAAACATCATTCCATCAGAAAGTCTCTTCCATCCAAGAGGAGGCCGAAAGAGAAATTGCTGAGTTTAACCAGCAATTTGACATACAGCCGATTTTGCTTGTCAATGTCGTGCTAAAGTTCTAACAGATAAGGAGACACAGGAATGGAACATAAGGGAAAACTGGAACTTACCTGGGTCGGAAAATATGATGATAAAGTAATCGAGCCTCGTATTTTGATGGAGGATCGAGAGAAATCATATGGAGACCCTCGAAGCGAAAATATGCTGATCCATGGAGATAATCTAATTGCACTGCAAGCACTTCAGCAGGATTTTGCAGGGAGGATAAAGTGCATTTATATAGATCCTCCCTATAATACAGGAAGTGCGTTTGAACATTATGATGATAATTTGGAGCATAGTATCTGGCTTTCACTGATGAGACAAAGGTTGATTCTTTTAAGGGAATTGTTGTCAGATGACGGTTTTTTGTGTTGCCAGATTGATGATTCGGAGAGCCATTACATCAAGGTTTTGCTTGATGAGATTTTTGGACGCAATAATTATTTGACTACGCTTTATGTTCGTGTGCGCTATCCTGATAAAACATTGAAATCCGATATGGATTTTCATAAGGAAATTGAACAGATTCTTGTCTATAGAAAGTACTACGGGGCTGTTCCCAATTTTGATTATGACGATGTCGGATTTGAAAAGTTTATTTATGAAGTCAAAGAAATTGGGAAAGGACATGAAGAAGAGATCGGCGGGAAAAAGGCCATTATATTCACTTCAGACGAGTACAAAATTGTGAAAAAGACCGTGGGTGATGAGTATGGATTAAAGGAAATATGGGCAACTGGGACAATCTTAGATGGTAATTCTTCCGGACGCTTCTTTAGAGATTACCTTACCGGACGCTATAATACGGATGGTTATGGTGTCATGTATAAAATCTATGGGATAGGCGATGACCGATATGATTATCGCTATTTTACAGGTCCTAAAAAAGCAGGAGCAACTAAGGGTAAGTATTATCAAGGCGTTCCTATGGAGAAACTCGAAAGCGAAGAAGTCAAAAGAAAGAAGCCGATAAACGGATTCTATGACATGGCCGGCAATTTTGGTAACTGTAGACATGAGGGAGGAGTCGAATTTCGCGGAGGCAAGAAACCAGAGGCACTTATTGAAATGATTATAAGGTATTTTTCTAACGAAGGAGATTGGATATTAGATTCGTTCTTAGGAAGTGGTTCGACAATTGCTACTGCACATAAAATGAACCGCAAGTGGATTGGAGTGGAACTTGGTGAACACGCTTATACGCTATGCAAAACAAGAATGGACAATGTAATCAACGGTGATAAGACTGGGATTTCAAAAAATGTGAATTGGCAAGGTGGTGGTGGTTACCATTTTTATGAACTTGCCCCAAGCTTGTTAGTAAAAAATAAGCGCTTGCCGATTTATCAGATTAACCCAGAGTACACCTTTGATATGCTTTGTGAAGCTATTTGCAAGATTGAGGGATTCAAATACAAACCAGATGGTGTGTATCACGGACATTCGTCTGAAAACCGGTTCATCCATATTACGAAAGAATTTGTGAACGGTGAGTATATTCGCTCTATTGCAACGACCCTCGGAGAGAATCAATCGCTGTTGATATATAGTACAAAGGTGCAGTCTGATTTGAGGTTGCCGGATAATATTGAAGTAAGGCGTATTCCGAAAGATTTACTGGACAAGTGTACATTTGAAAGTGAGGTGCGATAAATGGCTGATATTGTAACAAAAATAGGATACGCCATGAGTCTGCGTAAACCCCAGCAGGAAGCGCTTTCCTATCTTGATGCAATCAGTACTCACTGCGATTATAAGAAGGACAGCAAGACAGCGATTGAAGCTGTAGCAACGGAATATTGTGAGAAGCATCGAAAAATAAGGGGTGATGATAAATTTGATTTCCCATCGTTCTGCTATGCCATGGCAACGGGTATTGGAAAGACTCGTCTGATGGGTGCGTGCATGTATTACCTCTATAAGACCAAGGGGTATCGTCATTTCTTTATTTTGGCACCCGGAAATACGATCTATGAAAAACTGAGGAAAGAGTCGAACCCCAATCACCCTAAGTATATTTTCAAGGGATTAGAGGCAGAAATGGGGAGACCCAAGGTTTATGACGGCGAGAATTATGATTCATATCCAGTTAGATATGAGCAGATGAGTCTTCAGTTTGAAAAAAGCTCTGAGATTGAGCTGTTCATCTTTAATATCGGGAAGATATTTAATAGTAAAACGGACTCCCAGTTTAATTTCCATAAATTCAAGGAAACCCTTGGGATGTCCTTTGCTGAAGTACTGTCCAGCTTTGATGACTTGGTAATCTGTATGGATGAAGCACATCGTTACTATGCGCCCGCTTCCATGAAGGCAATAAACTTTTTAAAGCCGGTGCTTGGCTTGGAATTTACTGCAACACCAAAGTCAGCCAATAATGTAATCTATGCTTATGATCTTGCCAGAGGCGCAGTAGAGGGTTATCTGAAAACGCCTGTTGTGATGGGAAGATCCAACATGGCGGGTTATAGTTCCGAGGACATCGAGGAGATGAAAATTCGTGATGGTTTGACGCTTCATGAACATCGTAAAGGTGTCATTCGACAGTTCTGCGGTGATAATGCACTACCGTATGTAAAACCCATCGTTTTGATTGCTTGCCGTGACACAAACCATGCTAAAGAAGTTAGGGCATTGATTGATAGTGATAGCTTCTTGGGCGGTAAATATAAAGGGAAAGTTATTGAGATTCATTCCAATATGAAGGGTGATGAATCAGAGGAAAATATTCGACTGCTGCTTTCGATTGAAAACGCACAAAATCCTGTTGAGATTGTCCTGCATGTCTATAAGTTGAAAGAAGGTTGGGACGTTAACAACCTTTTTACCATTATTCCTTTAAATGCAGCAAAGAGTGACATCTTAGCGATGCAAACTATCGGAAGAGGACTTCGTCTGCCATTTGGGCGTGCTACGGGTAATGAGGATATAGATACCCTTGACATTGTTGCTCATGATCATTACCGAGAGTTGGTTGATGAAATTAAAAACAGTGACATTTTTAAATATCGTGACTTGGATAAAACAGTGGTCGAGCCTTCGGATACCGTAGATATTAACAGTCCTGTTGATGATGGTCAGCTGAGTATTTTCGATTTTGCTGTAACCGATGCAGGTGTAAAATCCTTCGCAGAAATCAACACCAACACTCAAACACAGAAGGAACTGTATGCGGCTTATCTGAAGGCATTTGGAGCTACAAAGAAGAAAGAATCAGATTCTTACGGAAATGAACAGATGACATTGGATCAGCTTTTCGATGTGGAGACTGGTGAACCTGATAAAAAGAATGACGAAACATCGGAGACACTGGAAACAACCTCAACTATCAGCAAAGGAAAGAAGCCCCTTTCAAAGGATGAGTTTGTTCAGAAAATTAAAGAGTACTCTGGTAAAGCAATCTCTGTTCCGAAAATCTTGGTTCAGACGACATCTGAAGTGAAATTCAAGCGGTTTGTAGTCAAGAGAACAATACCGGATTTTGAGGTTGCTATGGCAAAAATCGAAAGATTTGATGCTATAAATCAGCAACTTCTGACTGCTGTTGATGCGCAGATTCTGGAAGTTGATGATGCTCTGAATACACTGGCTTGTATGCTTCTTGACTCTATTAGCGAACTGTCCTATGAAGATGCGGATTTTATCATTGATGTGGTAGAGCAGTATCTTGCTCAAATTGAAGGCGATGAAGAGGATAAACGGAAAATCGTTCGTCGTTATGCCTCTTTGATTGTATCGGATATTAGAAAACAGATTTTTGAACACACAGAACGGAAGACGGAGGACATCCATATTGTTCAGAAGGACTTGATTCTGTTCCGCAAGTTTGTCAAGAATGTTAAAAAGGATGGTCGTGTTCGTTTTGACAAGCCGTTTACCGATAAGTCGAACATCAAGAAATATTTGTTCACAGGGTACAAAAAAGCCTACTACACAGAAAATGCTTTTGACAGTGATACTGAACGCTTGTTTTCTATCATTCTTGAAGAAGATCCAGATGTAATCCGCTGGATTAAACCGCCGTTGAATCAGTTGGGACTTTTCTGGCAAGCTGGTCAACAGTACAATCCTGACTTCTTAGTAGAAACAACGAGCGGTAAATTTATGGTAGAGGTAAAGGCTTCTAACGAAGTGACGGCAGATGATGTGGTTGCGAAAGCTCGCGAAGGAATCAAATGGTGCCATTTTGCGTCTACGGCTGATCCGGACCACAAAGTGTGGGAGTATCGTTTGATTTCTGATGACAACATTAAACTTGGTAACACCTGCAAGTACACTTTGGGTACAGCTCATAGGGTCGAGGAGGGATAAAAAATGCCTGATAGATTTAAGTATTCAGAAGTGCGGCAAAAGATTATCAATGCACTCAGAACTGATTTGATGGGGCCGCAATCCGAGAATGAAATATTGGACGAAAACCCCAAAAGCTCATATATCATCGGAATGCTTGCTTCTCAGACCGAAGAAAAAGAAGCTTCCACTGCTGGAGAGCAAGAGGTGGATTCTGATATCGCATATGGGGATTCTGAGGATTATACCGCCGGCGAGGATGATGATAATGAACCCATAATGACCACCAGCTTCAAGTTGCCAACTTCAATCGGCATAAGCTTCTATATTGCTTCCTCTACGAAAACAATCAATATTGATGTAAAATGGGGCGACTATGTTCGTTCGGTTGAGAAGCGAGTTGGAAAAGATGGCAAAGAGTATAACCATGCCAGTTATACCCGACAGCCAATGTCATCCACAATCGTTGTCGATTTCGATTCGTTTGAAAAAAATACCGAATTACGCCTTCAGGAAGATTCAAATGTCATCGTCCATATTTCCAGAATTCCTTTGAAAACGGGATATTCCTTGGTAACAGCTTATGTTATGAATAGACGGAAAAACTCCGAAAACGAAGTTGAATCAATGATGTTCCAAGTTGAACTTAAGGCATACTCGGAAAATGAAGATAGAGTATTCTTTGCAGAGAATATTTGCCGTGATGTACTTGCAGAAGATGAGTTCTATTTTGAACAGCGTCCCATTTTAGGCCGTGGCAGGAATTGTGCTGCGACATGGGATGATGCGGTAGAAGGCAGAACCTTTTGGGTAAAATCGGATTTTATCCCAGAATATGAGTTTCCTGGCGTAAGTGCTGCTTTGAAGGGGTTTGATAAGTTCTTTTTCTCAATGCGGTTCATGTCCAATACCAAAAACAAGGCGGGTATCTTTGAGCGATTAAATGTCTTGGCTGATTCTTATGGAAAATGGATTCATGAAAAACTAATTTCGGATGATAAAATGTCCAATGCTGATTTTAAAGAAAAAATTGGCGATAAGGTAATTTCCCATTGTAGCGAAGCGTTGAATAGAATCCGTGAAGGCATCGAATTGATTGCAAATGATGAAGTCGCTTTTGATGCATTTTGCTTTATGAACCGCTCCATGTTACTTCAGCGAAATATCATGAGCTATTCTAAAAAGCATGGCGCTGGCATAGAGTGCAACTTTAGAGATTTTGTAGACCCAAGAAAGCCTGATACAGATTTTGGATGGAGACCATTCCAGATTGCTTTCATACTGATGAATTTGAGTGGAATTGTTAATCCAGAGCATAAGGACCGGGATGTAGTCGATTTGCTGTATTTCCCGACTGGCGGCGGTAAAACTGAGGCATATTTGGGTTTGATGGCGTTTGTGATTGCTAATCGAAGATTGCGTGCTTCTGATGCATCTGAGTACAACGCTGATGGTGGAGTTACCGCAATGCTCCGTTATACGTTACGCCTTTTGACAACACAGCAGAGAGATCGAATAACGAAAATGGTTGTTGCTGCTGAACTTATTCGTCAAAAAACATATCCTAAGTATGGAAAGGAACCTATTAGTATTGGTTTCTGGGTAGGTGGAGGTGTCACACCTAACAAATTTGATGAATTAGTAGAAAAAGCTGATAAGCCGGGCGAAGCAAGAAGAAAACGAAATCTGCTTTACAAGCAGCTGTTGACTTGCCCATTTTGCGGAAAACCTCTTACGGAAGATGAGTTTTATATTGATCCTGATAGAAAATCTGTTGCTATTTATTGCGCAGATAGAAATTGTATGTTTTATAAGTACAAACAGGATCGTATTCGGATTCCAGTGTATCTTGTTGATGAGGAAATTTATGCGAAATGTCCGACAATTATTTTGTCTACTGTTGATAAATTTGCCCGCCTTCCTTGGGATGTTAAGACAAATGCGTTGTTTGGAAGAGTTGATAGGGTTTGCAGCCGTGATGGGTATGTTGCCATTGGTGAAGAGCATAAACGACACAACAGGACGCAAGAGCTTCCCGCTTCAACATTAACTCCGATTCGACCGTTTCTTCCACCTGAGCTAATCATTCAAGATGAGCTTCATTTGATTACGGGGCCTCTTGGAACGGTTTATGGTGCATACGAAACCATTATTGAGGATATGTGTACTTATGGCGATAAGAGGATTAAGCCGAAGTATGTGGTTTCAACTGCCACCATTAAAAACGCATCGGAGCAGACAAGATGCCTTTATGCACGACAATCAACTGCACAGTTTCCTCCTAACGGGTTTGAAATTGGTGACAGTTTCTTCATCAATGAAATATCCACTAAAGATGATCCTTTCCGAAAGTATGTTGGAGTCTGCGCACCAGGTCAATCCGTAAAGACGACACTGTTAAGAATGTATGCAATCATTCTTCAGACTTCTTATCAACTTGCTCAGCGGGATGAATACAAGAATGTGATTGACCCGTATTATTCTTTGGTGGGATATTACAACAGTATTCGAGAACTTGGCGGTGCAGTACGCTTGTTACAAGACGACATTCCGAAACGAATCTATCGAATTAAAACGAAATACAATATGGATAAGGTTCGTTATCTAAACAAGAAGGTGGAGATTACTTCCAGAATGTCTTCTTACGAGATTCCGAATAAATTAAGACAGTTGGAGGCTACTTGTGATTCAAAGGATTGTCTCGATACAGCCGTTGCAACCAATATGATAGCGGTCGGTATGGATGTTGACCGCCTTGGGCTAATGGTTGTAACCGGACAGCCAAAGCAAAATTCTGAATATATTCAAGCAACAAGCCGAATTGGTCGTGCTTTCCCAGGACTTGTTTTTACGCTTTATAACCCATATCGTCCACGCGACTTATCACATTATGAGAATTTTACGGGTTATCATTCGCAGCTATATAGGTTTGTTGAAGGTACAACAGCAACTCCGTTCTCTGCGCGAGCAAGAGACCGTGTAATGCACGCTCTTATAATTTCTGCGATTCGGTTAAAATATCCGGAAATGGCATCTAATGAAAGAGCAGCTGATATTGCAGCTCTTTCTGATATACAAATGTCCGAGATAAAGGCTTTAATCCTTGACCGGATTAATATAGTTAAACCAGAAGTAAGACTGGATGCGGAGAATGAAATTGACCAGTTTATTGATTGGTGGAAGATGCTGGCCGCACAAGGCAAGCCTTTACGGTACTATGTTTATGGAACTGATAAATATAACCGCCTTATGAATTATTATGGACAGTCATGTAAGGATACTGAGAAGGCTACACTAAGCTCTATGCGTGAAGTGGAAAACGCGGCAAATATGTTCTATTACACGGAGGAGTAAGATGGCAGGATACGATAACAATAAATTGGGCGAACTGCGCCCTAACCAAATTATTACAACATTCGGCCCAGGTGCGATTGTTGATGCTGTCAAGGATTCGGTAACGGTACTTGATATTAACTATTGGAAAGAAAAGGGCAAGAAAATTATTGACGGAAGGTTGGCTTCCTATCTTGGCGTTGATTGCTTTTATATGCCTCGTACTTCATATTCTGGAGATGTGCCGGTGATTTCTTTTCCTACCATTCATGTGTGTTCAAATTTGAAGTGTGGTCGTCTTTTCGATGCACGGGATAATTTTGACCTAGAAAGGTATTTGAGATTCGGCGTTACTTGCCCGGAGTGCCACAAACCTGCATACCCGTCTCGATTTATTACTATATGCGAAAATGGACACATGGATGATTTCCCATGGAGTTGGTGGGTTCATCGTGGTATGACCAACTGCAAGGGAAAGCTAAAAATGTACTCGACAGGAAATACTTCAACGCTTGCGGATATGTGGATTGAGTGTGAACTGTGTGGTGCTAAAAGAAGTATGAATGGAGCTACGCAAGAAGATAACTTTAGCGAATTGCGCTGTTCAGGGCATCATCCTTTCCGTCCGAGGTCAAGAAATGAAAGATGCGATAAAAAGGTTATTCCATCACAGAGAGGTGCATCTAATGTCTATTTTTCTGTAAGTAGGAGTGCTATTTCTATTCCGCCGTGGGTTAATCCTTTATACAATTTAATCGATGAACATCTTCATGATATTGAACTTTTGAAAGATGTAATGGGAGATGATGGCGTAACTGCTGCATATAACAAGTATTTTGCTGACAATTATACGCGCACGGAGTTTGATGAAGCCTTAACTCGTAGATTGAGTAATATTACAGAGTTCAAAGAAATTAAGCAGATGGAATATGATGCTATCACTCATTATAATGATCCTGCTTATGCTTCTAATAAAAAACACTTCAAAGCGGAGGAGGACAGCTTGCCAGCATATCTGAAGCCTTATTTTAGTAGGGTTATCAGAATAACTCGCCTTCGTGAAGTGAAAGTATTGCTTGGCTTTACTCGCGTAGATGCACCTGATCCGGATGCAGATGTCCAGGCTAATGTTGTTTATCTTAATAAAGGAAAGAGTGAAAAATGGTTGCCGGCGGCTGAGGTCAATGGCGAAGGTGTTTTCATCGAGTTTAATAAGAAAACATTAGAGAAGTGGCTTGCTATTTCGTCAGTAAAGGTACTTTCACGGAGATACGAAGAGTGCTATGAGGAGTTCTGCAATGCCAAAGGCTGGACATTAAATGTAAAGAGAAATGCAACCTATGTTTTAATGCACACTTTCGCACATTTGTTAATTAAGCAAATGTCGATGACATCTGGATATTCATCTTCGGCAATACGAGAAAGAATTTACTTTAGTGAAAAAATGACCGGCATTCTCCTGTATACAGGTAGTGCAGACAAGGAAGGGTCATTGGGAGGTTTGGTGGAACTTGGTAACATTGGTAAATTGGTTCCTTTGATGAAAGATGCATTCCAAGAGGCGCTTCTCTGTACCAATGATCCGGAATGTATGAGCAACGCTCCGGCTGGAAATAACCTTAACGGAGCAGCCTGCCATTCCTGTTGTATGATATCCGAAACAGCTTGTGAAAATGGAAACCGTATGCTTGATCGTGGCTTGGTAGTCCCTATTGTATGTCGCGAACGAGAGTCGTATTTCAGAGAGTTGGTGTGCGAGTTATGTCAACTGGAAATGTGAATTTAGATATTTTACTTGGACAAATTGAAGCGGATAGAATCGGGAATACAAAACAATCCATCGCACAAATAATGAACCGATACCCTTCGTTGTCACAGGAACAGGCAGAAGAGATTTATCAATTAGTTACGGCGGCTTCTGCCGAAGAAAAAGCGATAACCGCTACATTAGTAGCTACAGTACCTCCGTCTTTTTCTGTTAGAGCAAAATCCACTAAGAATACTGTTGAAGGGATGATCCGAGGGGCAAAACGATATGTTTTGATTACAGGATATTCATTGTCTGGATACTTTGCGGATCTTATTGATGTTCTTATTGAGAAAAGCCAAAAGGGTGTTTATGTAAAATTTTTTGTGAATAATATTGAGAACCAAAAAGGATTTGACAAACTTTGTCGGTATAAAGGAAGATTTTTGCACATATACAATTTTGCAGGAAGTAAGGATTCTATGGCTGCTTTACACGCAAAGGTAATTTCAGTTGATGAGCAACAAACACTGATTACATCTGCAAATTTATCCTATCACGGACAAGAAGGAAATATTGAGCTTGGTACACTGGTAGATTCAAAGAAAATTGCTAGACAAGTTGACGATGTTTTCACACATCTTATTTTCAATAAAATAGTGCAGGAAATCTAATGCGATAATGCAGATATATCGGAATAACATAAAAACAGCATTTGATGAATCCACTGTTTAATATCTGTAGTGAATTTTTAATAGATAGGATTATTATGGCTGATACTCGAAAGAAAGCCTCTATGTCACAGGTGCTGGTAGATATAAAGCCTTATATAACGAAAAAGTTCATGACGGCACCGTGTATTAAGGAGCAAGACATTCAGGCTATCTGTCAAATCCTCCTGCCCAGATACAAGAATGTGCAGATCATGCAAGGACTGACTAACAACAAGCCGGATTTTAGAATTCAGGTGAAAGGTCTGTTGGGGACGGAAGAAAAACGGTTTGAAGTGGTTGGTGGTGATAAGAAAAGGTCAGCAGCCAAGAAGAAGTCTGACCTAGGCTGGATTGATCGGCTGGAAGAGATAGATGCTGCGCTGGATGATTTCTGATATCAATGCAGCGTGGAGAGTTCTAATCTGAAAGATGCTAAGCGACAGATGCTTTCCGAGAACTTTACGGATTTCTTGGCAATTGAAAATTGAGAAAAAGGAGGAACTCTGGAAATGTGCTTGCCGGTAGTATCCTGGATTGCTATAATGGGGAGATGAATGAGGAAAAGTAGCAAAATGAAACAGAGAAAAGCGAGCAAGTGAAGAGAAAGCAACGAATTGAAGGAGCGAGATTATGAGGAAAAAACGTATTGTATGTTTCGGAGATTCCAATACCTGGGGGTATGATCCGGTGAATCATACCCGTTATGATGAATCCACTCGTTGGACGATGGTTCTGCAAAGCCTTTTGGGCGAGGAATACCAGCTCATCGAGGAAGGGCAGAATGGTCGAACCATTGCAAATCCGGATCCCTGGGAATGGGGAACGAAGTGTGGCTTGGACTATGCGTTGCCGATGATTGAAACACACAATCCCTTTGATCTGCTGATCATTATGTTGGGCAGTAATGATCTGAAAAAGAAATTTTCTCTTCCGGCACCGGATATCGCAGGAAGTCTTCAGAACATGCTGATGAAGATCAAAGGATATGCGACTTATCAGCTTGGATGTCCGGATTTGAAGATTCTGATAGTATCCCCTCCGGCGTTGGGGGAAGATCTGGAACATTCGGCTTTTGCACCTTTTTTGATGCGGAAGAAGCAATAAAGCAGGCAAAAGTATTGCCGGATTGGTATGAACTGGTGGCACAGCAGTTTGAATGTGAATTTTTAAATGCAACGGAACTGGTGACTGGCAGCGAGGCGGATCAACTACATCTATCACCGGAAGGCCATCAGAAGCTGGCACAGGCGATGAAGGAGAAGATCGAAGAAATCCTGGGCTGAGAGATGTGGGGCAAAAGAAAGTGCAGTAAACTTTAAACGTATAAAAAATTGGAAAAAGAATGGATGAAGTTGAAGATATTTTCTTCGATCCATTCTTTTTTTGTTGATTTTTCTTGTCAGATAAATGGGAGTGCGCTATGCTGACAAACAGTTTGCATCCAAACTATTTTGGATTATTTTTAATGACACTGGGCGTTTCCATGTCAGTGAAATCAAATCTGGGAGTATCACCGGTCAGCTCAATTCCATATACCATCACCTGTATTACAGGACTGGAAATGGGAAAGGCAACCATAGTATTCCACGTATTTCTTGTGGCGTTGCAGATTTTAATTTTAAGAAAAGCATTCCGTAAAAAAAATCTGCTGCAGGTGGTAGTGGGCGTGATTTTCGGATATTTTACCACATTTTCCAATTACCTGTTTTCCTTTTTACCGACACCGGAAGTGCTGATTGTGCGTTTCCTTATGATGTTTGGCAGTGCGGTACTGATCGCGGTTGGCATTTTCTTCTATCTTCCGGCAGATATTATTCCGCTTGCGGGAGAAGGTGCCATGCAGGCAATTTCTGACACCACAGAGGTGGTATTTAACAAAGTGAAGATTGGATTTGACGTATCTATGGTCGTGGTTTCTCTGGCAGCCTGTCTGCTGGTTTTGCGAGAACTGGGATCTGTCGGAGTGGGAACCATCATCACGTCTGTTCTGGTGGGTGCCGTACTTGGCGTCGTAAATCAGTGGTTTGGCGAAAAGAGGGATCGGCTTCTTTTTAGAAGCCAGATTTCTAAAAACGCTTAAGAATAACGAATATGCGGAAGGATTGCGCTTCTGTTTCTTTCCGGATATAATAAATCTGGAAAGAGAAACGACATTCGACAGGTTCAGATAGTAAAGGAGATCATGTTATGACGATGTTATCCATTGAACAGGAGTTAAAAGGTAATGCATATCCGGGACGCGGAATCATTATCGGAAAAAGCGAGGATGGAACTAAAGCGGTGACGGCTTATTTCATTATGGGACGAAGCGAAAACAGCAGAAATCGAATTTTTGTGGAAGAGGGAGAAGGAATTCGCACTCAGGCATTTGATCCGTCCAAACTGACAGATCCGTCGCTGATCATTTATGCGCCGGTTCGTGTGCTGGGAAATAAAACGATTGTGACCAATGGAGATCAGACAGATACGATTTACGAGGGAATGGATCATCAGATGACGTTCGAACAGTCCTTAAGATCCAGAGAATTTGAACCGGATGCCCCAAACTATACTCCGAGAATTTCCGGAATTATGCATGTAGAGCGTGGCTCTTATAACTATGCAATGTCTATTTTGAAAAGTGATGACGGCAATCCGGACAGCTGCCTGCGTTATACGTTTGCATATGAAAATCCGCAGGCGGGCGAGGGGCGTTTCATTCATACCTATCAGTGTGATGGAAATCCACTGCCAAGCTTTGTGGGAGAACCGAAGAAAATCGCGATTTCCGGTGAGATTGATGCATTTACAGATCTGCTCTGGAACAGTCTGAATGAGGAAAATAAAGTCTCCCTGTTCGTGCGGTATATTGACATTGCAAGCGGTGCGTATGAGACGAGAATCGTAAACAAGAACCAATAACACAAACGAATATACAAGAAAAAACAGTGTGTAAGTCGAACAAACGAGACTTGGAAAAATCTTTGAATTTCGAAGAAAACGCCTGAAAAATCAATGAGGATAGAAAAGTATGAAGCGTACCGATATAAAAGGAGAAAGTGGAGAATGAACGAATTAGAATTAAAATATGGATGTAACCCAAATCAGAAACCCTCCAGAATCTACATGAAAGACGGAAAGGATCTTCCGATTCAGGTGCTGAACGGCAGGCCGGGATATATCAATTTCCTGGATGCATTTAACGGATGGCAGCTGGTAAAAGAACTGAGAAAAGCGACCGGACTTCCGGCGGCAACTTCTTTTAAACACGTGTCTCCGGCGGGAGCAGCAGTCGGACTTCCGCTGACAGAAGTTCTGGCGAAGATTTACTGGGTAGAAGACTGGGAGAACCTGTCTCCGCTGGCATGTGCCTATGCAAGAGCCAGAGGTGCAGACCGGATGTCTTCTTTCGGAGATTTCATTTCTCTTTCGGATGTCTGTGATGTATCTACCGCGAAGCTGATCAAACCGGAAGTGTCAGACGGTGTGATCGCACCGGGATATGAACCGGAAGCACTGGAGATTCTGAAACAGAAAAAACGTGGAAATTATAATATCATTCAGATTGATCCGGATTACACCCCAGATCCGATCGAACATAAAGAAGTCTTTGGAATTACTTTCGAGCAGGGAAGAAATGAACTGAAGATCGATGACGAATTTTTTGCAAATATTGTAACGAAGAATAAGAATCTGACGGAACAGGCGAAGATTGATCTGGCGATCGCAATGATTACATTGAAATATACACAGTCCAATTCGGTGTGCTTTACCAAGGGCGGACAGGCAATCGGAATCGGCGCAGGACAGCAGTCCAGAATCCACTGTACCAGACTGGCAGGAAGTAAGGCGGATAACTGGTTCTTACGCCAGTGCCCGAAGGTGCTGAATCTCCAGTTTGTGGATGGAATCAAGCGTGCAGACCGTGACAACGCGATTGACTTATACATCGGAGAGGATTATATGGATGTGCTTTCCGATGAAGCATGGCCGACGATTTTTAAAGTGAAACCGGAAGTCTTCACCAAAGAGGAGAAGCAGGAGTGGCTGGCGCAGAATACAGAAGTTGCGCTGGGATCCGATGCATTTTTCCCATTTAGCGATAATATTGACCGCGCATTCAAAAGTGGTGTAAAATATATAGCACAGCCGGGCGGTTCTGTGCGAGACAGCGTAGTGACAGAAGCGTGTGATAAATACGATATGGTGATGGCATTCACAGGAATCCGACTCTTCCATCATTAAAAAGAGGAAAGTCGGAGGAACTTATATGCGGACAGAATTTCAGATACAATTGACCAGTCAGCTTTGGCTGAATTATATGATTCATCGGTATTATACCAATGTTTTTGGGATACTTACGGTGCCGGTGGGAATCATATGCCTGATGCTTGGGGTTCAGGATATCACGAATCCGGCAGCGGCGGGCAACAACTGGGTCGGGTATGTGGAAATTCTGGCCGCTTTTTTGATGTTAATCGGAATTCCGGTCTCTATGTGGCTGGATGGAAAGCAACGGGCGAAAAAAGACCTGTCATTTTTTGAAAAAGTGAGCTATACTTTGGAAGAGAGCGGAATTTCGGCGAAAAGCAGCCAGGGAGAGCGTAAAGTCGGATGGCAGGAGATTCAGAAAGTGACAGCCACCGGGCAGCAGGTGATCCTTCTGTTTGGAAAAAGACGAGTGATTTTGTTGCCGAAAAAGCAGATGGGTGTAAAATATATCCCTGCATTGCAGATTATCTCTGCTTATACCGCACCGGAAAAAGTAAAGATCAGAGGAATATAAACTATGACAGAAATGAATATGCTTTCAATGGAAACGAACAGTCCGGAAGAAACACTGGAATTTGGAAGAAAGCTTGGAACGCAGGCAAAGCCGGGGCAGGTCTATACCCTGGTCGGAGATCTTGGCGTGGGGAAAACCCTGTTTACACAAGGGTTTGCAAAAGGGCTTGGAATAACGGAACCGATTAGCAGTCCGACCTTTACCATTGTGCAGGAATATGAAGAGGGACGACTCCCGTTCTACCATTTTGATGTGTATCGGATCGGCGATATTGAGGAAATGGATGAGATCGGATATGAGGATTATATTTCCGGAGAAGGCGTCTCGCTGATCGAGTGGTCCAATCTGATCGAGGAGATCCTTCCGGAAGAACGGACGGAGATTCTGATCGAAAAGGATCTTGAAAAAGGATTTGATTATCGGAAAATAACGGTGAAAACACCGAAGAAAGGGTGAAATTATGCGGATATTAGCACTGGATAGTTCCGGACTGGTAGCATCTGTGGCGATTGTGGAAGAAGAACAGGTTCTGGCAGAATATTCCGTGAATTATAAAAAGACACATTCTCAGACCCTTCTGCCCATGCTGGACGAGATCGTGCAGATGACAGAGCAGGATCTGGGAGAGATTGACGCGATTGCGATTGCGGGGGGACCGGGCTCCTTTACCGGACTTCGGATTGGCTCTGCCACAGCGAAAGGACTGGGACTTGCGCTTGACAAACCACTGCTCCACATACCGACGGTAGATGGACTGGCATACAACCTGTATGGCTACAACGGATTGATCTGTCCGATTATGGATGCCAGAAGAAATCAGGTGTATACAGGACTCTATCGGTTTGAAAAACAGGAAGACGGAACAGATACATTTTGCGTGGTAGAAGAACAGATGGCGATTGCAGTCAGCGAGCTGGCAGAGAAATTAAACGAAAAGAACCAGCCGGTCGTCTTTTTGGGAGACGGTGTGCCGGTTTATAAAGCGATTCTGGATCAGGAACTGAAAGTGCCCCATACGTATGCACCGGCGCATTTAAACAGACAGAGAGCCGCGGCGGTCGGAGCACTGGGAATCCAGTATTATAAAGAAGGGCGGACAGAAACGGCGATGGAACACAAGCCGGATTATCTCAGACTGTCTCAGGCGGAACGGGAACGGATGGAACGGCTGAAGAAGGAGAAAGAACAGGCATAAAACCGGCACAAGAAAAGTTGGGCAAAAATGTTGGAAAATTGCATGAAAAAATGACAGGAGACAGTATGGAAGCGAATATGGAGAATCATGCTGAGATTACGCTGAGATCTGCCACCGCAGAAGATCTGGAAGAAATTGAAACGCTGGAGAGAAAATGTTTTACGGATCCGTGGAGCCTGCGGTCGCTGCAAGAGTCGCTTGCAGAAAAAAATACGGGCTGCATCGTGGCGGTGCGATCGGGGAATATTCTCGGGTATGTTCTGTATGGCGCGGTGCTGGACGAGTGTGAAATTTACCGGATTGCCGTAGCAAAAAGCGGCAGACGACAGAGGATAGGAGCACTTCTTCTGAAAAATCTGGAAGAAATTTCCAAAGATCATCAGATCATGCGGATTCTTCTGGATGTACGCGAAAAAAATGAAGGGGCCAGAGGCTTCTATGCGTCTATGGGATTTTCTGTGGATGGCGTGCGGAAAAATTTCTATCAGAATCCCGGCGATCATGCGGTGCTAATGAGTAAAGTGCTGAAGTGAGGAAAAGATTTCCGGTAGGAACGGCAGAGAAAACAGGTTATAATGGGACAGAAACCAGAGACAACCGAATGTCGGAATACAGGAGGAATCAGTATGCGCCAGTTTGGTGTGGAAGTAAAAGAACAAAAAGAACTGAAAAAGATAGTCTGCAACTGTTGCGGAAAAGAACTGACTGTAAAAGACGGGATTGTAAGAGAAGGCGTCTTTTCGGCGGATTGCAGTTGGGGCTATTTTTCGAAAAAAGATGGAGAGACACATTCTTTTGATTTGTGTGAAGAATGTTATGATAAATGGATTAGCGGGTTTCAAATTCCGGTCGGGATTCAGGAGTAGATGAAAAGGGGTTGGTGAAACTCCGCGAAAGTTGAAAGGAAAAGAAAAAATGCTGGATGTGTGTTTACTGGGAAGTGGCGGAATGATGCCGCTCCCGTATAGATGGCTGACGTCGTTGATGGTGCGTTACAACGGCAGCAGTCTGTTGATTGACTGCGGGGAAGGAACACAGATTGCGATCAAGGAGAAGGGGTGGAGCCCAAAACCGATAGATGTGATCTGTTTTACTCATTTTCATGGAGATCATATCAGCGGTCTGCCGGGACTGCTTTTAACCATGGGGAATGCGGAGCGTACAGAACCGTTGACGCTGATCGGGCCGAAAGGGTTGGAACGAGTGGTAAACGCATTGCGCGTGATTGCTCCGGAATTGCCGTTTGAATTGAAATTTCTGGAGATCGAAGGGGCGACTCAGACCTTTGAGTTAAATGGGTATCGCCTGAAAGCATTCCGGGTGAACCATAATGTACTGTGTTATGGCTATACACTGGAAATTGACCGAAACGGTAAATTTGACGTAGAAAAAGCAAAAGAGCTTCCGGTTCCGAGAAATTATTGGGGGCGGCTCCAGAAGGGTGAAACGCTGGAGTGGGAAGGTAAGACCTATACACCGGACATGGTTCTTGGCCCAGCGCGAAGAGGAATCAAACTGACTTATACTACCGATACCAGACCAACAGCTTCCATCCGGGAAAATGCGAAAGGATCGGATCTGTTTATCTGCGAAGGGATGTATGGGGAAAAGGAAAAGATGGAAAAGGCGAAGGCCTATAAGCATATGACCTTTCATGAAGCAGCGGAACTGGCGAAGGATGCAGAAGTGGGTGAGATGTGGTTGACGCATTACAGCCCGTCCCTGACCTGGCCGGATGATTATATGGAAGAGGTATGGAAGATTTTCCCGAGAGCAAAAGCGGGAAAAGATAGGATGACAACAGAACTGGATTTTCCGGAAGAGTAAAATGCGGAAAGGAATAGAGGATAAAATGAAAGAAGAAAAAGAGATTAAAATACTGGCCATTGAAAGTTCCTGTGATGAAACGGCTGCAGCCGTGATCCGAAATGGAAGAGAAGTGCTGTCAAATGTGATCTCTTCCCAGATTGAACTCCACAAGTTATATGGAGGAGTTGTTCCGGAAATTGCCTCCAGAAAGCATATTGAAAAAGTGAATCAGGTGATTCAGGCGGCACTGGATGAAGCGGAAATGACGTTGGATGATATGGATGCCATCGGTGTAACTTACGGTCCGGGACTGGTGGGGGCGCTGCTGGTCGGTGTGGCAGAAGCAAAAGCAATTGCCTATGCAAAGAAACTTCCACTGGTAGGGGTGCATCATATTGAAGGCCATATTTCGGCAAATTATATCGAACATCCGGATCTGGAACCCCCGTTTATCTGTCTGGTGGTATCGGGAGGCCACACCCATCTGGTGCGGGTTAAAGATTATGGAACTTATGAGATTCTGGGAAGAACCAGAGACGATGCGGCAGGAGAAGCTTTTGATAAAGTAGCCCGTGCGATTGGGCTGGGGTATCCGGGAGGACCGAAGATCGATAAACTTTCCAAAGAGGGAAACCCAGAGGCAATTTCTTTCCCAAAAGCTCATGTGGCAGAAGCACCTCTTGATTTCAGTTTCAGTGGGGTGAAATCAGCAGTATTAAATTATATTAATGGCTGTGAAATGAAAGGAATCTCCTATAATACAGCAGATATTGCGGCTTCTTTCCAGAAAGCAGTTGTAGACGTACTGGTTGAACATTCTATGAAAGCAGTGGAAATGTATCATACGGATAAATTTGCGATCGCAGGCGGAGTTGCTGCAAACAGCGGGCTTCGGAAAGCGATGAAGGCGGCTTGCGAACAGAAGGGAATTCAATTTTCCTATCCGTCTCCGATTTTCTGTACAGACAACGCAGCAATGATAGGTGTGGCGGCTTACTATGAATATCTGGCGGGAACCAGACATGGGTTGGATCTGAATGCCGTGCCGAACCTGAAACTGGGTGAGAGATAACGGAAAGATGAGAGAAATGTCAGAGCAAAGAGAAAAAGAACGATGTATAAAAGAACGATGTACCGCAATCGTACTGGCAGCAGGTAGTGGAAAGCGCATGGGGACCAGCGTGAAAAAACAATATCTTCTATTGAATGAGAAACCTGTCTTATATTATGCGCTGAAAGCCTTTGAAGATTCCGAAAGAATCCATCAGATCATACTGGTGACAGGTGCAGGCGAGGAAAGCTACTGTAAAGAAGAAATTGTGGAAGCGTATGGGTTTAAGAAAGTGACAGCAATTGTTGCCGGAGGAAAAGAACGTTACCATTCTGTGTGGAATGGGCTGAATGCGATTGACAGTAGTGCTGGAAGTGGCGGAAGCACGAAAGAATTGTATGTCTTTATTCATGATGGCGCAAGACCGTTCGTGGATCAGGCTACCATTGAAAGAGCGTATCAGGAAGTGAAAAAAAGCAAAGCCTGTGTGGTGGGTGTGCCAACGAAAGACACGGTGAAAATTGCGGATGAGGAGGGATTTGTGGCTGAAACTCCGGAGAGAAAGTATGTCTGGCAGATCCAGACTCCACAGGTTTTTGAAAAAGAACTTGTATGGGAGGCTTATTCCCGACTGATAGAACAGGAAAGATCAGGAAAGCTCACGCTTCAGGTGACAGATGATGCCATGGTCGTGGAGTCTATGATGGGACATCCGGTTAAACTGGTAATGGGCAGCTATGAAAACATCAAACTGACGACACCGGAAGATCTGGAAATCGGGGGAGTTTTTGTGCGAAGAACATGTGAAGAAATGTAGGGCATCATATGTTATGCCCGAGATAAAGAGGAAAAGAATGCCCGGATTTTCTGATATATAGAAAGAAATGGAAAAACAGCCTGAAAAAATATAAATTGGGAATTGACGGCATAGGGAAAATATGCTAGAATAACGTTTGTCGCTGAGAAAGCGGTGGCTAACATGGAGAGGTATCGAAGTGGTCATAACGAGGCGGTCTTGAAAACCGTTTGTCCGCAAGGGCGCGTGGGTTCGAATCCCACCCTCTCCGTTTGGTGTTAAGGCCATACAGTATATGCTGTATGGCTTTTCTAACCAGAGTTATCCGGCAAAGATGCTGAAGTATAACAGGTGAGAAAGCTGACATCATAAAAAGTACAGAAAAAGTTAAAAAAGTACTGGACAACGGTCTTAGAATCGTGTATATTATTTAGCAGACACTTTGGAGAAGTACCCAAGTTGGCTGAAGGGGCTCCCCTGGAAAGGGAGTAGGTCGTTAGTAGCGGCGCGAGGGTTCAAATCCCTCCTTCTCCGTTTTGCTTTTTACATAAGAGCGATTTTGTAAAATGTCTCGAAAAAAGAATTAAAATTTTCTTAAAATAGTTCTTGACATGTAACGGCATAAATGCTAATATGTATAAGCTGACTCGTGAGAGCACAGCAAGAAAGCAAAAAAATAAAATTAAAAAAGTTCTTGACAAACGCAAAACGATGTGATAAGATAACAGAGTTGCTGCTGAAGTTAAGAGCAACGAAAAACAAAGAACATTGATAACTGAACAATAGACAACAACCCTTGAAAATTTCTTATAAGAGAAGATTTTTAAGAACGGTTCAAACGAACCAAACAACAGTAAAAAGGGAAGAATTAGCCAGAAGGTTGATTTTGAACTGGACACAAACACTTTTAACGAGAGTTTGATCCTGGCTCAGGATGAACGCTGGCGGCGTGCTTAACACATGCAAGTCGAACGAAGCACTTGATTTGATTTTCTTCGGAGATGAAGATCCTGTGACTGAGTGGCGGACGGGTGAGTAACGCGTGGGCAACCTGCCTTGTACAGGGGGATAACAGTTAGAAATGACTGCTAATACCGCATAAGACCACAGCATCACATGATGCAGGGGTAAAAACTGAGGTGGTACAAGATGGGCCCGCGTCTGATTAGCTGGTTGGTGAGGTAACGGCTCACCAAGGCGACGATCAGTAGCCGACCTGAGAGGGTGACCGGCCACATTGGGACTGAGACACGGCCCAAACTCCTACGGGAGGCAGCAGTGGGGAATATTGCACAATGGGGGAAACCCTGATGCAGCGACGCCGCGTGAGTGAAGAAGTATTTCGGTATGTAAAGCTCTATCAGCAGGGAAGAAAATGACGGTACCTGACTAAGAAGCCCCGGCTAACTACGTGCCAGCAGCCGCGGTAATACGTAGGGGGCAAGCGTTATCCGGATTTACTGGGTGTAAAGGGAGCGTAGACGGAACAGCAAGTCTGATGTGAAAACCCGGGGCTCAACCCCGGGACTGCATTGGAAACTGTTGATCTAGAGTGTCGGAGAGGTAAGTGGAATTCCTAGTGTAGCGGTGAAATGCGTAGATATTAGGAGGAACACCAGTGGCGAAGGCGGCTTACTGGACGATGACTGACGTTGAGGCTCGAAAGCGTGGGGAGCAAACAGGATTAGATACCCTGGTAGTCCACGCCGTAAACGATGACTACTAGGTGTCGGGTGGCAAAGCCATTCGGTGCCGCAGCAAACGCAATAAGTAGTCCACCTGGGGAGTACGTTCGCAAGAATGAAACTCAAAGGAATTGACGGGGACCCGCACAAGCGGTGGAGCATGTGGTTTAATTCGAAGCAACGCGAAGAACCTTACCTGCCCTTGACATCCGAATGACCGGTGAGTAATGTCGCCTTTCCTTCGGGACATTCGAGACAGGTGGTGCATGGTTGTCGTCAGCTCGTGTCGTGAGATGTTGGGTTAAGTCCCGCAACGAGCGCAACCCTTATCTTTAGTAGCCAGCATTTAAGATGGGCACTCTAGAGAGACTGCCAGGGATAACCTGGAGGAAGGTGGGGATGACGTCAAATCATCATGCCCCTTATGGGCAGGGCTACACACGTGCTACAATGGCGTAAACAAAGGGAAGCAGAGTCGTGAGGCCGAGCAAATCTCAAAAATAACGTCTCAGTTCGGATTGTAGTCTGCAACTCGACTACATGAAGCTGGAATCGCTAGTAATCGCGAATCAGAATGTCGCGGTGAATACGTTCCCGGGTCTTGTACACACCGCCCGTCACACCATGGGAGTTGGTAACGCCCGAAGTCAGTGACCCAACCGTAAGGAGGGAGCTGCCGAAGGTGGGACCGATAACTGGGGTGAAGTCGTAACAAGGTAGCCGTATCGGAAGGTGCGGCTGGATCACCTCCTTTCTAAGGAAGAAAAAAGTAAAGAGTGCTGTTGTCTATTGTTGGGTTATCAATAACCTAAAGGTTTTTGGTGGCGATGCGCTTAAGGGAAACACCCGTTCTCATCCCGAACACGATGGTTAAGCCTTAAGCGGCTGATGGTACTGCACTGGTAACGGTGTGGGAGAGTAAGTGGCCGCCAAGATCATGGGCTTATAGCTCAGCTGGTTAGAGCGCACGCCTGATAAGCGTGAGGTCGGTGGTTCGAGTCCACTTAAGCCCATTTCCTTAAAAGGAAACAATTGAATATGGGGGATTAGCTCAGTTGGGAGAGCGCCTGCCTTGCAAGCAGGAGGTCACGAGTTCGAATCTCGTATTCTCCACTTGGTTCTTATTTGAGAATCAAACATATTTTATGTACCTTGAAAATCGCATACAAAGATAAGATAGAAATATCAAGACATCCGAGGTAATGTTAACAACATTAACTTGTTCGAAGAAAACGAACTAAAATAATTGAACTATTACCAACGCATGTAACGCTATACATGTGTGGCTGAGATTCATTCCCGTGAATCGAAGCAAGTTGGTTATGCTAAAAAGAGCGTATGGTGGATGCCTTGGCACTAAGAGCCGATGAAAGACGTGATAAGCTGCGAAAAGCTTCGGGGAGGAGCAAATATCCATTGATCCGGAGATTTCTGAATGGGGAAACCTACTTGAGAAGACCTCAAGTATCCTAACGCCAATACATAACGTTAGGAGGGGAACCCGGTGAACTGAAACATCTAAGTAGCCGGAGGAAGAGAAAACAACATGTGATTCTGTGAGTAGCGGCGAGCGAAAACGGAAGAGCCCAAACCAGTGTGCGTGCATGCTGGGGTTCGGACCGCGGAATTGATTCAATGAGTTTAGCAGAATGGTTTTGGGAAAGCCAGCCAGAGAGGGTGAAAGCCCCGTAAGCGAAAGACGAGTTGACAAGGCGGGATCCAGAGTAGGTCGAGACACGAGAAACCTTGACTGAATAAGCGGGGACCACCCCGTAAGGCTAAATACTACTTAGTGACCGATAGCGCATAGTACTGTGAAGGAAAGGTGAAAAGGACCCCGGGAGGGGAGTGAAAGAGAACCTGAAACCATATGTTTACAAGCTGTGGAACCGCATTATTGGCGGAACCGCGTACTTTTTGTAGAACGGTCCGGCGAGTTACGCTGTCTGGCGAGGTTAAGCACTGTAGGTGTGGAGCCGAAGGGAAACCAAGTTTTAACTGAGCGAGAAGTCAGACGGAGTAGACCCGAAACCGGGTGATCTATCCATGTCCAGGTTGAAGTTGCCGTAAAAGGCAATGGAGGACCGAACCCACATCCGTTGAAAAGGGTGGGGATGAGGTGTGGATAGGGGAGAAATTCCAATCGAACCCGGAGATAGCTGGTTCTCCTCGAAATAGCTTTAGGGCTAGCCTCATACGAGTCTTGCGGAGGTAGAGCACTGAATTTCCGCGGGGGCGTCAAAGCTTACCAAAGAATATCAAACTCCGAATGCCGTGTAGATGCTGTATGGGAGTCAGACTGTCCGAGATAAGTTGGATGGTCAAAAGGGAAAGAGCCCAGACCTACGGCTAAGGTCCCAAAATGTGTGTTAAGTGGAAAAGGATGTGGGATTTCGAAGACAACTAGGATGTTGGCTCAGAAGCAGCCATACATTCAAAGAGTGCGTAATAGCTCACTAGTCGAGAGGTCCTGCGCCGAAAATGTCCGGGGCTGAAACACACTACCGAAGCCTAGGAATCTTTTAGAAGATTGGTAGAGGAGCATTGCATACGGGAAGAAGCTATACCGGAAGGAGTAGTGGACTGTATGGAAGAGAGAATGCCGGAATGAGTAGCGAGAGGAAGGTGAGAATCCTTCCGGCCGAATATCTAAGGTTTCCAGAGTAAAGCTGATCTGCTCTGGGTAAGTCGGGGCCTAAGGCAAGGTCGAAAGACGTAGTCGATGGATAACAGGTTGAAATTCCTGTACTATTTTATGACAGAACTGTGGGGACGCAGGGAGAGAGCACGAGCCGGGAATGGAAAGACCGGTGCAAGCGAGGTATCCGTGAGGTAGGCAAATCCGCCTCATAAGGAGAAGACGTGATGCGGACTGAAGTATAAGTAGGGAAGCGTGTGAGCTAACTGCCAAGAAAAGCCGCTATTGTTCATAAAATACCCGTACCGTAAACCGACACAGGTGGATGAGGAGAGAATCCTAAGGCCGACGGGAGAAGCATTGTTAAGGAACTCGGCAAAATGACTCCGTAACTTCGGGAGAAGGAGTGCCTGGTGACAGGCCGCAGAGAAATGGCCCAAGCAACTGTTTAGCAAAAACACAGGTCTATGCAAAACCGAAAGGTGAGGTATATGGGCTGACGCCTGCCCGGTGCTGGAAGGTTAAGGGGAGAGGTTAGCGCAAGCGAAGCTTTGAACTTAAGCCCCAGTAAACGGCGGCCGTAACTATAACGGTCCTAAGGTAGCGAAATTCCTTGTCGGGTAAGTTCCGACCCGCACGAAAGGCGTAATGATTTGGGCACTGTCTCAACAATGCACCCGGTGAAATTGAAATACCAGTGAAGATGCTGGTTACCTGCGCCAGGACGGAAAGACCCCATGGAGCTTTACTCCAGCTTGATACTGGGATTCGATATTGCATGTACAGGATAGGTGGGAGACTAAGAACCAATGACGCCAGTTGTTGGGGAGTCGCTGTTGGGATACCACCCTTGCAGTATTGGGTTTCTAACCAGCGGCCCTGATCGGGTCGGGGGACAATGTCAGGTGGGGAGTTTGACTGGGGCGGTCGCCTCCGAAAGGGTATCGGAGGCGCTCAAAGGTTCCCTCAGAATGGTTGGAAACCATTCGAAGAGTGCAAAGGCAGAAGGGAGCTTGACTGCGACACCGACGGGTGGAGCAGGTACGAAAGTAGGACTTAGTGATCCGGTGGTATAAAGTGGGATTGCCATCGCTCAACGGATAAAAGCTACCCTGGGGATAACAGGCTTATCACTCCCAAGAGTTCACATCGACGGAGTGGTTTGGCACCTCGATGTCGGCTCATCGCATCCTGGGGCTGAAGTAGGTCCCAAGGGTTGGGCTGTTCGCCCATTAAAGCGGTACGCGAGCTGGGTTCAGAACGTCGTGAGACAGTTCGGTCCCTATCCGGCGTGGGCGTAAGATATTTGAGAGGAGCTGTCCTTAGTACGAGAGGACCGGGATGGACTGGCCGCTGGTGTATCTGTTGTTCTACCAAGAGCATAGCAGAGTAGCCAAGCCGGGAAGGGATAAACGCTGAAGGCATCTAAGCGTGAAGCCCCCCTCAAGATGAGATATCTCATAACGTCAAGTTAGTAAGACCCCTTGAAGACGACGAGGTAGATAGGGCAGAGGTGGAAGTGCAGTAATGCATGGAGCTGACTGTTACTAATAGGTCGAGGGCATAACCAAACAGGTGATAGGAGAATGGATGAAAAGTGTTCTTTGTATGTGATTTTGAAGGTATATGAAATATGGATGAATATTCCTCGATAGCTCAGCGGTAGAGCATTCGGCTGTTAACCGAAGGGTCGTTGGTTCGAACCCAACTCGGGGAGCTAAAACCTGTAAGTGTTTGCTTACAGGTTTTTTTATTTATATACAGTACGGAGAGTGGCAGAAAGAAAGGAAGTATCACATGACAAAGATTATCGCAGATTTACATACGCATACCATTATGAGCGGGCATGCCTTTGGAACCGTCCGGGAAAATGCACAGGCTGCAGCAGAAAGAGGACTGAAAATATTAGGATGTACGGAGCATGGACCGGGAATTCCCGGAACCTGTGATCCGTTTTATTTTAAGAACTTAAAGAGTGGTCCAAGGAATCTGTACGGAGTAAAGATTCTGTATGGAAGTGAGGTCAATGTACTGGATGATGGATCTTTGTCCCTGGAAGATGATCTGATGGCTAAATTGGACTATGCCATCGTGGGAATTCACAGATACTGTTATAAGAATCAGGGAAAAGAGAAGAACACTGAGAATCTGATCCTCTGCATGAAGCATGAGAAGGTGAAATTTGTCTCTCATCCGGATGATGACAGGAATCCTCTGGATTATGAGAAACTGGCGAAAGCAGCAAAAGAGTATCATGTGGCACTGGAAGTCAACAACAGTTCCCTTCTTCCGGGTAATTCCAGAATCCATTGCCGGGAGAATTATCAGGAAATGCTGAAATGGTGTCAGAAACTTCAGGTGCCGGTGATCTTAAGCTCAGACGCCCATGATCCGCTGTATGTAGGCGGATTTGACAGAGTGGAGAAACTTCTGGAAGAAGAAGGATTTGATGAGACTCTGGTTCTGAATACATCGGAAGAAAAAGTCTGGAAGTGGATCGGAAAAGAGATTCCGGATGGAATGATAACAGAGCGCGGATTCTGATGAAATGTGTTGATGAAGACTATTATCCTCCCGCAAAAGGTTGCAACGGGAACCGCTTACGCTTGCCTTCGCCTCATAGAGAGATATCCTTCGAGCAGCGCTCACGCTCGCTCTCAGAAAGTACTGAGGCTTCGGATCTTCCCTTATGCATTCCTTTTGCAGAAGTTAAAGTTGTATCTTTATAACTCACATATGAAATTTGATTTAAAAGAAGTCCCTCAGTACCAAGTACTGAGGGACTTCTTTATCAACACGTTTCATCCATATCGAAAAAGTTTGCATAAGGTAAGTAAAGCACTTTCTTAAAATGGCAATTTCCGTCCTTCCTTGATCCATTCCCGATATTCGGCAGTCGCTGCGAACAGAACATCTCCGGAGGAATTAATGGCGGTTTCCAGAGAATCCTGAACGACTCCGATGATAAATCCTACACCGACGACTCGCATGGCAATGTCATTGCTGATTCCGAACAAGGAGCATGCCATTGGGATCAGAAGAAGGGATCCTCCGGCAACACCGGAAGCACCACAGGCAGCAACGGCAGAAAGCACGCTTAAGAAGATTGCTGTTGGAATATCGACGGAAATTCCAAGTGTATTGGCTGCGGCCAGTGTCATGACGGTGATGGTGATGGCAGCTCCGTCCATATTGATGGTGGCACCAAGCGGAATGGAGACAGAATAAATATTTTTGTCCAGACCAAGCTTTTCGCAGAGCGCCATGTTGACCGGGATATTGGCTGCGGAACTTCTGGTAAAGAATGCGGTGACTCCGCTTTCCTTGAGGCAGCGGAATACCAGAGGATATGGATTCCGGTGCAGGCAGATTGCCGCGATCAGCGGATCTACGATAAGAGCTACACAGAGCATACATCCAACCAGTAAGAGTAACAGCTTTCCATAGTCTCTGAAGATTCCAAGACCGTTGGTAGAGACGGAAGAAAAGACAAGACCCAGAATTCCGAATGGAGCCAGATTGATGATCCATTTTACAATCTGAGAGACTGCATCGGAGAGGTTTGCAAACATTTCTTTGGTGTTGTCTGAGGCCAGTTTCTTCAACGCAATACCAAGCAGCAGAGACCAGAAAAGGATTCCGATATAATTTGCATTGATCAAAGAGTCCACCGGATTTGCAACGATCTTGTTCAGCAGACTGCTGATGACTTCGAAAATGCTCTGTGGAGCGTTGTCGGAAGCTGTTTCAGACAGTTTTAACGTAACCGGAAATACAAAACTCAGAAGTACAGCAACAACGGCAGCAAGAAAGGTACTGAGCATATATAGGAAAATAACAGTACGGAATTGATGCTTTACGCCGCCTTTTGCATTTGCCAGAGAGCTGGCCACCAGTACGAAGACCAGAATCGGTGCGATTCCCTTCAAAGCACCCACAAATAAATCTCCGAGAATGGAAATTGCAGTCGCCTGCGGGCATACCAGTGCGAGAACGATACCTATGACAAGTCCGATTGCAATACGCAGGATCAGACTGAGATTGTTCCATTTGTAAATGAATTGTTTCACGTTTTTCCCTCGTTTCTTAAAGATATTTTATTGCTAGGCATACGACTAAAAGGTTCAGGGAACCTTTTTTCGTTATGACATATTATTTTATCATATAATGGTTGAAATCACTAGGAGTTTGAGAAAATGTGTGGACAAAATTGAAAGATTTGATGATCTATAACTAAAAAAGCCTGCGGTCACAGGGAGGAGCAACTCTCGTGACAACAGACTTTCTTTTTTGGTGTGTGTTGTGTGTTAAATAAATAAAAAAGTAAATGGCTGCGTTTTACGCAGTGTTTTTCCTCTCAGATGAGCAACCCCGTATTCGGTAACGACATAGTCGATATCATTTCGGGAGGTGGTGACTGCGGCTCCTTCATCAAGGAAGGGTACGATTTTGGAAATCTTACCCTTTGCGGCAGTGGAAGGGAATGCCAGGATGGAAATCCCATGGTCAGCCATGGAGGCTCCGCGGATAAAATCAACCTGTCCGCCAACGCCGCTGATCTGCTTTAACCCTACAAGATCATCTTTATCCTTACAGTGGAATTGCATCCTTCGAGTGTGCGGCATTGGGGGAACCGTTTTCGATTGCGGCCAATATTGTGGCAAAAGCAAATGTAAAGAGCGGAGATAAGGCGGTGATTTTCGGAGCCGGAACCATCGGTGTAGCGGTGCTTCAGGTTCTGAAGAAACAGGGAATCAAGGTTCTGGTTACGGATATCGCAGATGTAAAACTGAAAATCGCGGAGAACTTTGGTGCAGATGCAGTGGTCAACAGTACAAAACAGAACCTGGAAGAAGAAGTGGAAAAATTCTCCGAAGGTGGCGTGGAAGCCGTGATCGATGCGGTGGGAATGCATTTTACCTTCGCGCAGGCTGTAAAACTGGCGGCACCTTGTGGTACAATTGTAGAGATTGGATTTGATGATACACCGGCAGAAATTCCGGCAGGACTGATTACCAGAAAGGAACTGACGATTGCCGGTTCCCGGATGAACTGTCATCGTTTTGAAACGGTTTCAAAATGGCTGGAAGACGGAACCATCACAGACAAGATGATTTCGGCGGTATATCCATTGGATGAGATTCAGACAGCATTTGAAGACATGCTTGCGAGAAGCGACCACTGGCTGAAGGTCATCATCCGGATCGATGAGAGATAACAGGAAAACAAGGGAAAGTAAGGAGAACCGAAAACGGAGGAATTCACAATGAAAGAATTAATGTTGAAACCCACGATTTATAAATATGCAACTGCCGGGGAATTCGCAGAAGAATTTCAGATCGGAGAAGGCGACCTGGTGATCACCAATGAGTATATTTATCAACCGTTTTTTGGAGAGCTGGATCTGAAATGCGATACACTTTTTCAGGAAAAATACGGAGCAGGAGAACCATCGGATGATATGGTCGAGGCGATGTACAAAGATATCAATGGCCCACACAAACGGATTATCGCCATCGGTGGAGGAACCGTGATTGATATTTCCAAGATTTTCGCGCTGAAAAATATTTCGCCGGTATTGGATCTTTATGACGGAAAACTGGAAATCGAGAAAGATAAAGAACTGGTTCTGGTACCGACCACCTGTGGAACCGGAAGTGAAGTTACCAATATTGCGATCCTGGCATTGAACAGCAGAGGAACCAAGAAGGGTCTGGCGGTAGATGAAATGTATGCAGACAGTGCGGTTTTGGTACCGGAACTTTTGAGCGGACTGCCATTTAAGTTCTTTGCAACAAGTTCCATTGATGCGTTGATCCATGCGGTGGAATCCAGTTTGTCACCGAAGGCAACCGATACGACAAAAATGTTCGGATATCAGGCAATCCGGATGATCTTAAACGGTTATAAAAAGATTGCGGAAGAAGGTCCGGACGCAAGAAAACCGCTTCTGGAAGATTTCCTTGTGGCAAGTAATTATGCGGGAATTGCATTCGGAAATGCAGGATGTGCGGCAGTGCATGCGCTCAGTTATCCGCTGGGAGCTACATTCCATGTGCCTCACGGAGAATCGAACTACGCAATCTTTACCGGAGTGATGAAGAATTATATGGAATTAAAAACGGACGGAGAGATTGCTGTGCTGAATCAGTTTATAGCAGAAATCTTAGGATGTGACAGTTCGGAAGTTTACGAAGAACTGGAGAAACTGCTGAATCATCTGATCCAGAAAAAGGCATTGCATGAATACGGAATGACGGAGGAGCAGATCGAAGAGTTTACAGATTCTGTTCTGGAAAATCAGGGACGTCTGATGGCAAATAACTTTGTAGAATTAGACAGAAACCGCATTATCAAAATTTATAAAGAACTGTTTTGAAATAGGAGTTTTTAGAAGAGTGCTCTTGTGAAAAGATGCCAGATTCTATATTATTAAAGGGAGAGTTACTTTTTGTATGAAAAACGCCATGATTAAAAAACTTGAAAAGAAAGAGGATATTAACACTGGAACTTCATCCCGGTGATAAAGTTCCGGAAACAGCAATCGCAAAAGACCTTGGAATCAGTCGGACTCCGGTCAGGGACGCGTTGAGAAAATTAGAAGCAGACGGACTCGTGAATATATATCCGAATCGATTTATTGAAGTTGCCACATTTGACGAAAAGGATATTGCCAATCTGGGCGTGATGCGAGTGGCGGTAGATACGATGGCGGTCCGGCTGGCGATTTTCAGAGGAAGTGATGAAAAAGAAGCGGTACATCTGGTAACAGAACATTTGGCAGAATTTTATAAGATCAGAGATTATTTTCCGTTTATCGTAAAAGAACCGATCATAGAATAGTAATAATAGTAGAAAAAGCTTGCAAATCCATGTAAATTATGCTATCATAAAATTCGTCACTGAACAGGCGGCGGATTTTATGATGTAAACTTTGGCTCCGTGGTCAAGCGGTTAAGACATCGCCCTTTCACGGCGGTAACACGGGTTCGATTCCCGTCGGAGTCACTACTTTGAATATGCCGATATGGCTCAATTCCATAAGATTGACCGCGTCAATCGCAGGCAGAGCGCTGGTTACAAATCAGCTGCCTGGTGTAGTAGATAAAGATATTCAGTAAGGTAAGTATGCCGATGTGGCTCAATTGGCAGAGCAGCTGATTTGTAATCAGCAGGTTATCGGTTCGAGTCCGATCATCGGCTTTGTTCCTGAAAGGGACAGCATATGGACCTTTAGCTCAGCTGGTTAGAGCAATCGGCTCATAACCGATCGGTCCTGGGTTCGAGTCCCCGAAGGTCCATTGGCAATTACATTTGGCAATCGATCCGGTTGCCAGATGTATCTATGATTAAATATATGGCCCAGTGGCTCAGTTGGTTAGAGCGCCGCCCTGTCACGGCGGAGGTCGAGAGTTCGAGTCTCTTCTGGGTCGTTTGTGGGATCTTAGCTCAGCTGGGAGAGCATCTGCCTTACAAGCAGAGGGTCACAGGTTCGAGCCCTGTAGGTCCCACTGTGCGGGTATGGTGGAATAGGCAGACACAAGAGACTTAAAATCTCTCGGGAGAAATCCCGTGCCGGTTCAAGTCCGGCTACCCGCATGAACAAAGAAAATCCGAATGTTTCTCGAGAAGAGGAAGATTCGGATTTTTTGAGTTACGACGCACGTTTTTCTAACCGGTACGGAACCGGAATCCGGCGAACAGACTGGTGCGACCGTATCCGATGGACCGAAAGAATACAGGAAGCATCAGGGATAAGATGGCAGGAATAAAAAGAGAAATAAAACAGGGGTTGTAGAGACAGGGAAGATAAGATAAAATGAAGCTGTTCTTATAGAAAAAGATGGGAAAGTCAGAAGAATAAAAACTGTGCCAAAGAAAAGCAGGAGGAACAATCTATGAGATACAGTCATGTAGTGTTTGACATAGACGGAACGATGACGGATACAGAGAAGCCGGATCTGGTTTCATTTCAAAGGACGATTAAGGAAGTGACCGGGAAAGATATTCCGTGGGAAGAACTTCGGTTTGCATTCGGAATTCCGGGAGCGGATGCATTGAAACAGATGAAGATAGAACTTTCGGCACTGGAGATCTGGAACCGGCATATGCGTTCGTTTAAAGATGAGATTGAATTGTTCCCCGGAATCCGGGAGATTTTAGAAGTGTTAAAAGAAAAAGGCTGTCGGCTTGGAATCGTAACCTCTAAGAATCGGAAAGAATTTGAACAGGATTTTACGATGTTTGGATTAAATGACTATTTTGACATTGTGATCTGTGCCGACGATACCGAGAAGCACAAGCCTTTTGGAGATCCACTTTTGAAATATATGGAAAAAGCAGGGACACAGGCGGCGGATGTCCTGTATGTGGGCGACAGCAAATACGATAGTTCCTGTGCAAAAGACGCAGGCGTTGATTTTGTGCTGGCGGGCTGGGGAACTACGGATCGCTCGATCGAGTGCAAGTATCTGTTGGATGATCCTAATGAGATAAATTCTCTGTTAGAAGAATGAGATTGAACGGAAAATAAGGTCTATGGTAAACTAAAAGAGGTTAGCTTAAGCTAACCTCTTTTAGTTTTGTGACGAGCCGAAATTCAAGTTCGATTAAGGTCCTGACGTTCTGGTGACGGGTATAAACTTCGGACGGTAATTCGGAAAAGATGGTTAGCTGTTTCTAATACAAATTGGGGCGAGAAAAACGTGCAGGGACACGAAGGGAGGAAGAAAATGTTTCTGAAAACATGGAAAAGAAGTGTGGCATTGCTTCTGGCAATGGTGATGATGCTGACGTTACCGGGATTTACGGCACAGGCAGCAGTCTCTGAGGATCAGAGTCAAATTACAATTGCGGAAGATGCGATTACCACAGACACTACCAGTGTCAAAGTGCAGATTGCAAATCTGCCATCAGCGGGGATTCTGCGGATAATCCAGTTGGATTCCGGGGAGACTTATGAGGAGGCAAAGTTAAATAACTATACCAGTTTATGCTTTGCAGTCCTTACAAATCTTCAGAGCGGAGAAAATACGTTGAATCTTACAGCAAAACCGACAGAGGGAAGTAAAATTCTGGCAGTCATGCGTGATGCCAGCGGTGAAGAGACGACCGATTATGTCTCCAATGCGGTTACGGTGACAAAAGCAGCGGATGCATCGAAGCCGACTGCGGATGAAATTCTGGCAGCCTGCTCTGCAAAACTTTTGCGGACGGAGAATTTTAAAGTCGAAGATACTTCGGTGGATGTGGAAGTCAAACTGGCAGACAGCCTGACAGACGGATGTTACATGACGCTGTATGCCTATTCTTCCAATACATCCTTCGATCCGGATGCAACCTACAATAAGCGGTTATGGTCCGGAAGGGTAATGACAGGGACTGTGACCTGTAATTTTAATCAGACCTTACAGATGGGATATAATGTGATTGCCTGCCTGAATGTACCGGTGGGAGAGGATAATTATCGTCCGGTGAATTCTCAGCCGATTCAGGTGGTAGATGAAAATGGAGAAGGCTTCAAAGACTATACCTATCCGGATGTGAAAATTGATGAAAGCAGTCTGGAAGAAGGCGCAACGACGGTGCATCTGACACTGACGGGAGATGAACGACTGTTCCAGGCGGCACAGGAGGATAAAATCTCGATTACCTGCGCAGTGGCACAGTATCCGGAGGGCGAAAGCTTTGATTTTGAGGGTGAAAATCAGATTTCTCTGGTAAGCAATCTGAAATGTGCGGAAGCATTTTCCGGAAAAGAAGTGACGCTAAGTGAACCGGTGAAGGCGGGATATCGTGTGCGTGCAGTGGTCTACTGGACGCAGAATGAAGAACTGTTTCTTCCAAAAGGAAATGATTACGAGGAATCCTTCCATCGCCCGGATGATTCCGTTGGCGTCGTTGCCAAAACGGTGGAAGAAACTCCGACAATCGCAGTAGACGGTGTTGTGACAGAAGATCAGGATTTTACGGTAAAAGTGGCGGGAACCGTGCCGGAAGGCTCCATGATCCTGGTGAAAAGTTATCCGGCAGATACCCTGGAATTTGCCATGACCGGCGGAACCTGGGTTGCATCAAAGTTTGACGTCAGTGCAGGAACTTACACAATCACACCCAATACAGGAGTGTTGTCAGCGGGAGATAAGGTCGTTGCATTTTTGCAAAAGGGCGGAGATATTTCCGCACAGAGCGTACCGGTCAGTGTGCAACAATCCGTACCGTTTGTGATAACGACTTCTGATGTGCTGACAACAGAAAGTACTGCAGTTAGATTTCAGATTCAGGCAGTATCGGTGGCGGAGGATGCAAATATCAATATTGTAAGCCTTTGTAAAATGAAAGAGGACGGTACACCGGACACTGCCAATCCGATTGCGAGAAAATTCGGACAGACACCGGGAGAAATCAGTTTTGATCTGACGGCGGGAAGTCTGAGTGCAGGAGATAAGATATGTCTGGTACTGACTTATGACAATGGAAATAAAACCTTTACAAGCCAGGCGATTCCGGTGGTGGAAGAAGACAGTGTGAATGTCGAAGAGACCTCCTTTACGGTAGAGTCCAAAACAGCAACGGTAATCGTGAAAGGCTGTGAGGATTTCAAGGGCGGATATTTGTTCCTGGCAACGGGAAAAGCAGGAGACGACCGGGATTCCAGAACGAAACTGGCGACGGTAAGTTTCACGGGAGAGGGAACCTATCCGGTGACATTTAATCAGACCAAACTGAATGTGGGCGAGACGGTACTGGCTTACCTGTATAAATATGATGCAGACACTGATCGTATTTACACGAAAGAAGCTGCGGAAGTACCGATTATTGGTGATGCAGTGAAAAAAGATGCTTCCGTGGAAATCGTGACCAGTAATGTGCGCGCAGACAGAAGTGATGTCTGGGTACAGGCGGAATATGATGAAAGCCTGACCGGAAAACTTGCATTATATTGCCATGAGGGAGATGCCTATACCGAAGTTGATCGAATTTATTATGAGGCGGTTTCTTCCAAAGATTCCAGCCAGAAGATCAGTTTTGGTGCGGGAAAACTGGAAGCAGGAAAGAACCTGACCGCAGAATTGGAACTTTCAGATGGGACAGAAGTAGTCTCTAACAGTGTTGTGATCAGTGCGATTCCGGAGAAAGTGAAACCGCAGGCAAAGATCCTGACAGAGAAAGTGACAGCAGGAATTACCCATATTCAGGCATCCATGACGATCGACAGCGACACAAAGGATGCGTCCTACGTGCTGTATCAGTTTACCGGAGATGCGTTTGATACGGATACGGCAACGGCACTTACCAGTGGGAAAATCTATAAGAGCACAAGTAATCAGACGTTATATTTTGGAGCGAATAAACTGAAAGAAGGAGCGAAGCTTCTTCTGGTACTGACGGCAGACAGTGTAGAAGGACGTTCTGATGAAGTGACCATACAGCCTTCTCCGGACTGGGGAACCCCGTATGCAGCATTTGATGTCAGTGCGGTGTCGGCAAATGCAACAGAGATTCCGGTGACGATCCAGTATGCAGAGGAGTATCTCAGTCTGGGGGATGAATTTTACTGTGATGTAACGATTTACCAGTTCTCAGCCGCTTACACGGACCAGGAATTTGAAGAGAAAGAACTCTGGGAAAATCCGAACAATGTAAGACGAATCGGTCAGGTGAACAGTCGGCTGGGCATGGAAACAAACGGAAAGATTACCGTTCCGGTCAGTACCGGAGTCACAATGAATCCCGGCGACCGGCTGATCATCAAACTGAGATTGCCGCATACGGAATGGGAAGGCGAAGAAGTAGATTATGTCTCCGCCTCCGTACCGATACTGGCAGCAGGAGAGGAGGCACCGGCATATAAAGTCGTGCTGTACAATCTGAGTGAGGATTCTTCCAGAGGCAATCGGGTCAGAACGATTCTGGAACATCTCGGAATTCCGACGGAAACCTTGAAAAACAGTGAATTAAATGAAACCGTAGGTTATCTGGCAGGACTGGATGGTTATGAAAAAGCAGACCAGACCTGGGATGGAGATTCTTTTGATACGGAATTTATGTTGCTTTGCAATCTTCCGGAATCCTTGCTGGATCGTTTCCTGGATGAAATGCAGGCAAATGGCCTGCGGATCGATCATAAGGCGGTTGTAACGGAATACAATCGGGACGCAGAATTCCATGAACTGATTGAAGAAATCCAGAATGAACACGAGGTCTTCCAGTGGCTGATCGCTCTGAACAGTCTGGTAAATAAAGCCAATGCGCTGGATGCAGCAGATTATCAGGGACAGAAAGACTGGGACGCTTTCCAACAGGCAATCAAAGAGGCAGACGGACTGCTTCGAAGGGAAGAGCCGACAGCAGAAGAACTGGAGACTTCCTATGAAACCCTGAAAACTTTGTATCTGTCTGTTACAGGAAAAGAAGAAATCACAGGAACTGCCGTGATCAGTGTAACGAAGAATGAAAATGGAACCTATCGTCTTGAGGCGTCAGTAAAAGATGTAAGGCGGGCAGGAAACGGAACTTATACATATAAGTGGCGGACCGGTGAGACAACAGCCATCATCGATCAGGTATCAGCAGACCTGTTACAGGGAGAAACGGTAGAAATCGGTGGAGAGAATTATTATGGAACGCTGAAAGCACAGTTGAGTGTTCCGGATGCTCCGCTGGTGACAGTGACCTCCGGAAAAGGAAGCCTTCTTGTACAGTGGGAAAAACCGGAAGAGACAGAAAATCAGATGCTTCCGGAAAGCTATGTGGTCCGTGTATATGAAGGAAATACACTGGTGAAAGAACTGGAAGTAGATGGAAATACGTTCCGGGCAGAGATGAACGATCTGGAAGAAGGCAAAGAATACACGGTGAAAGTAGAAGCAATCAGTCCTGTGGGACGCAGTGACCGTGCAGTTCTGACAGCAAAGGTAGAGGAAAACAAGGAAGATCCGACACCATCTCCGGAACCGACCCCTACACCGGAACCAAATCCTGTTCCAACGCCGGATCCGACTCCGGGAACGGCTGCGAAACTAGGTGCAGAAGATCAGAAGCAGGAACTAAAAGCATCTGCGGAAAAGCAGAAAGGAAAGAAGAAAACATCCAATCCGAAAACTGGAGATGAAAGTCCTGCAACCTTGTATCTTGTAATGCTGGCGTTAAGTGGCGCAGTTGCATTGGGTGCGGGAAAGAAACGGAGAAGAGGATAATGGTTTTCATCGACACATTTTGTCCTATAACCCTGCATTTATAAGGAAGTTCTGATACATACATCTTTCCCGTCAAAAGCGATCCCAAGCTTATAAATGTGGTCTTTAGGAATACCTGAGGCGATCAGGTCATTATCAGATCTTTTTCTTTGGATGCATTTCGGACTTTGAATTCCATAAGAAATCCATCCATATTTTCACTTAATGGGTACATGGCGATATCGTAGCGCCCGCGTCCGCTTTCCCGGTTGGAGACAATACGGTACTGATCCCGTAGTGAATAGAAGTAAAGCTGCCGACCTGCTAATTGCAGGGGGCAGCTTTTTACAGGAGAAATTATATTGACGAAAAAGGGATGTTCCCGTTGCAACCTTTTTTGGAATATTATTTATGCGGTTAAAGAGATTCAGAGCGTATTTACTATACAAGGATTGCCTTCATATCCTCCGGAAGCGGCGCAGTGAACTCCATCTTCTCTCCCGTGACCGGATGAGAAAACCGCAGATGATAAGCGTGAAGTGCTTGCCGATTGATAAATTCCATATCCGGGTTGTAGAGATAGTCTCCGACCAGTGGATAGCCCAGATGTTTTAAATGGATTCGGATCTGGTGGGTGCGTCCGGTCTCCAGTTGTAAGGCCAGAAGACTGTGGCTGTTTTTGCTTTCGACAACCTGATAATGAGTGATCGCCGGTTCGCCCTGTTCAAAATCTACGGTGCGTTCAATGATCGAACCGGCCTTTCGCCCCAGAGGTGCATCGATGGTTCCTTCAGAAGGAGCGGGGATCCCGCGGACGATGGCACGATATTCCCGGTGAATCTCCCGGTTTTTGGTCATCTGAGCAATCCGGGTGGCGCTGTAAGAATGTCTGGCTACGAGCACCAGACCGGAGGTATCCCGATCCAGTCGATTGGTACAGTGGAAGACAAAGGGAAGTCCCTGTTCCTGGTAATACCAGGCCAGTGCATTTGCCAGAGTGTTGTCATGATTTTTGGCGGAAGGATGGACGGGCATGCCGGCCGGTTTGTTGACGACCAACAGATCCTCGTCTTCATACACCAGATCAAATGGAATCGGAACCGGTAAAATGTTGGGAGAAGAGGACGTGGTCGTGATGGTTACCGTGAGGATATCTTTGGGCTGCAGAACGGTTTTCAGAATACAAGGCGTCTGATTCACACAGACACTGCCCGGTATTTTACGGAGATCGGTCAGATTTTGCCCGGAAAAACCACGCCTGCGAAGAAATTGTTCAATTCGCAGGCGTGCATCATGTTCGGAGATAGAATAAGTTAAAATGCGGGTAGCCGGTTTCATAGGATCCTCCAATTTGATCTTTCAGTCTAATCTTTCAATTTGAACTCTTAACATTCGGGAAAATTATTCCCGGAAGCATCGATTTGCCATAGGAAGAATCAGAGCAGCTACAACATGGAAAATCTTTGGATTTTCGAAAAATCAGGAATATTTGCGAACCCGTAACGGAACCTGAAGGCGATCCGCCAGTTCCTGACTTGCTTTGATGTCTTCGTCGGAAAGAACATCCACAACCGTAAATTTTACAGAAGGGATGGCTTTCTGACATTCTACACCAAAAGAGAGCATAGAGTCAAAGGCATCCGGAAATTCCGGCCGGGTTACATCCTGATACGCTTCCTTCGTAGGAGCGTTCAGGCTGATAGAGACGGAATCTACGACCTGGGCGAGTTCCGGGATCACATCTCGCTTGTGATAAAGATTGGCAAGCCCGTTGGTGTTGACACGGATCGAGACTCCGTAACGTTCCTTTGCGTATTTTGCGGATTCAATCAGATTGTCCAGAGCGCAGGTAGGCTCTCCATAGCCGCAGTAGACCAGTTCAGTGTATCCGGTAAAATCAAACTGATCCATAGCGGCTTTGATCTCTTCCAGAGAAGGATCCTGTTTGTGCCAGAGGGTTTCAGAATCTCCCACATGATCCTTGTGACTGCGGATACAGAACCTGCAACTGCAGTCACATTTGTTGGTGATGTTTGCGTAAACCTGATTCTTATAGGTGTATAAAATATCTGCCATGAGATTAAGCCTTCTTTCTGATTGGTAATCCCAGCCATTCTTCGGTCCGGGATTTCATGTGCGCCTTGTCGAGTGCGACTGCAAGGGCAAGGAAAATGATAGCGCTTCCGCCGGACTGCACGGCACTTCCGGCAAAGGATGCCAGTACGGAGACGAAGGAACCGAATAAAATGCCCTGCGCCAGATAATATCCGGTTGCGGAAAGCAGTGCAGCCAGGAACGGGGCGATGATGTTGCGCGGGCAGAGGATCCGTCCTTCTTTACTGGTGAATGGAAGGGTAATGATCATTTTGATCATGATGGTAGCAGGTGCCCACAAAGGTGCGGTCAGAAGATCCGCCATACCACCACCGATTGCAGCCGCAGCCATTGCGTAAGGACGTGGAAGAAATACGGCTGCCACATAGATCAGCGCATCGCCGAAATGGATATATCCGCCATTGGCACCGTATGGAACATGGCAAATGTATGCGGTCATAATGGTGATCATTGCGGCAAAAACGCCGGTCATGGTAAGGCTTAAAGTTTGCTGCCTTTTATTCATGATATGTCTCCTTTTCTGGTAAGCATCCAGAGATAAGGTTCATAATTGACGCCGTCATTGGCGGGAACCTGTTCCCTGGCTGAGTCTTTCATTGCAGTTTCAATGAAAGTAGCGGCAAGACGCACCAGATCGTCGGGAGAATCCCCACGGGCAATGCCACCGGTCAGGATGGAGGCAAACAGATCCCCGGTGCCGGAATAACTTCCACCGATATAAGGAAATGCCTGCATCTTGCATTGCTCTTTCGTGATGGAAAGATTGCCCATCTGTGCAATACCGGTTTCCGGATCTTTAAAATGAATTCCGGTGACAATCACGGTATGTGGCCCATGGGCAATCAGTGTGTGTGCCAGGGCTTTGATCCGTTCACTCAAAAGAGATGGATCATCGATCTGAGTGAAAGTGGAGTAATCCGTATCTGTAAGAAGGCAAAGCTCTGTCAGATTCGGAGTGATATAATCGGCGCGAAGCACCAACTCTTTCATCAAATCACAAAGCCTGGGAGTGAACATGTCGTAGGAGCAACCGTTGTCGCCCATGACTGGATCCACCAGAAGGAACGTGTTCTCTCCCTGAAAACGATCCAGAAATTCAAAAATATGAAGAATCTGGGTTTCGCTTGCCACAAATCCGGTGTAAATTCCGTCAAAATGTGCCTGAAGTTTTTCCCACTCCTGCTGAAAGATTGTCATTTTATCGGTATAATCATCACAAAAATAGCTGGGGTAGCCGGTCTGTGAACTTAAAACTGCGGTCGGAAGAGGGCAGGGCGAACTTCCCATCGCAGAGATCGCAGAAATAGCTGCCACCAAAGAACAACGGCCGAAACCGGATAAATCATTGATTACTGCAATTTTCTTGGTCATAAGGATTCCTCGTTTCTTTTTGCTAGCTTCTGGTAGGATAGCATAAAAGTGGATATTCAAAAATGACCAGTTCTGAGAAAAATAACCATGCCAGTTTATTTTTTTTCTTGCTCAAAGAACGGAATCTAGTATAATATCAATAGTGCAAAAAACAGGAGGATAAATGAGATGAATAAAAAAGACGTATTAGAAATCCGCAGACAGTTTTCACCGGAAAACTGTGCGATCACAAGGATTTGCGGATGTTATGTAGATGGAGATAAAGAGATCAAACTGTTGTCGAAGGAAGCTTTTCTGTCCATGCCGGAGGAAGAAGCGTTTAAATATTATGATATTTTCAAGAAAACCCTGTCCGGAACAGTGGGACGAAATCTTCTGACCATGGAGTTCCCGCTGGAGGCAGAGAAGCCTGGCGGACGGCATGATTTTCTGATGCAGCTTTTAAAGAGCAAACTGGAAGATGACATGCTACTGGAAGAATTTTACCGGAAGGTGATCGAGTTTTATGATTATCCGGAAAATTACTATATTGTTCTGATCCATGGGAATTATGACATTCCCGGAAAAGCATCCGATGGAATGGAGATGTTCGATGCATCCGAGGAAGTCTACGAATATATGTTATGCAGTATCTGTCCGGTGTCCCTGTCAAAAGCAGGCTTAAGCTACAATGCGGAACACAACAGCATCGAGGACAGGGTTCGGGACTGGGTGGTGGCAGCTCCGGTAAAGGGATTTTTATTCCCGCTGTTTGAGGAGCGTGGAACCAACATCCACGGCGCCCTCTATTATTCTAAGAAACCGGATGAGCTGCAGTGGCCGTTTATCGAAGAAGTATTGGGCTGTCAGCAGGTGCTCTCTTCCGGAGATCAGAAGGAAGTGTTCCAGACCCTGATTGCAGATACGCTGGGAGAAGACCGGAGCTATGAAATTGTAAAAAATATCCATGAAAATCTGAACGAAATGCTGGAGGCGAATAAAGAAGACCCGGAACCGCTGGCACTTGCAAAACCGGACGTGAAGCGTCTGCTGGAAGAAAGCGGTGTGCCTTCAGAAAATTTGGAACGGTTTGAAGAAGAATATGAGCATGTGGCGGGAGAAAAGACCACATTGCTTGCGTCCAACATCACCAATACCCGTCAGTTCGAGATTCATACCCCAGATATCACCATCAAAGTGAATCCGGAACGAACCGACCTGGTGGAGACGCGTGTGATCGATGGGAGACAGTGCCTGGTGATTGCGGTGGATGACCATGTGGAAGTGAACGGGCTGGATGTGTGGACCCTGCGACAGGAAGAGGATGTGTAAAAAGTTTGAAATTGCCCCTTGACATTTTCGATAATATCATATAAAATAAATTCTGCTGTTGAACAATAGAACAGTGGAATGTGCGCGTAGCTCAGCTGGATAGAGCGTCTGGCTACGGACCAGAAGGTCGGGAGTTCGAATCTTCTCGCGCACGCTGAATGAAAAGAGTCATTGCGAATTGCAATGACTCTTTTTGTGCATTTCATAAATCTCACAGATTCAGCGGCCGGTACAGATGTCTCGGAATTCCGTCCACCATAACCGGGGAAACATCACCCTGGATCAGCGGTCGCACATAGTTGATAAATTCATCGGTTACATACGTACCGTCTTTCGTTACCCATTCTCTAGGCACAAGTTTTTCATCGTTGGCGATCTTGTGTACATCTTTCACTTCGGTTCCGCTCTGGTACGGATCATCAGAGTGTCGAACCAATACCACCATTTTACCGGAATCTCCTTCGTCAGCAGCTTTCACTGCGGCACCACCAACCTGGTAAGCTTCCAGAATATCCACGCGGGAAGCCAGGTGGGAAGCGGAACGCTGTAAAGTGCTGAGCTCGATGGCACGGGTCTTGCTACCGGTTTCGCCTGCGATAAAGCTGGAAAGATAACCGGCGGTTCCGGATAACTGCTTGTGTCCGAAAGCATCTACGAAATCGATACTGTCGCCAAGTTCGCAGACATAACGGCCGTCTTTCAACCGGATTCCTTCGGAAACGGCAATCACAACGGAAGACTTTTTCTGGAGCAATTTCTTGACGCGCTGGGTGAATTTTTCTAGATCGAACGGAATCTCCGGCAGATAGATCATATCCGGTCCGTCACAGTCTTCCCCTTTGGCGAGGGCAGCGGCTCCGGTCAGCCATCCGGCATTTCGTCCCATGATTTCCACAATCGTTACCACGCCATTTTCGTATTCCAGACAGTAGCCGTCGCGGATGATCTCTTTGACAGAAGTACCGATATATTTGGCGGCACTTCCGTATCCCGGCGTGTGGTCAGTCAGAGCCAGGTCGTTATCGATGGTTTTCGGGCAGCCGATAAAACGGGCAGGATGTCCGGTGATGATCGCATAGTCGGACAGTTTTTTGATAGTATCCATGGAGTCGTTTCCTCCGATATAGATGAAAGCTTCGATCTCCAGTTTATCCAGGATTGCAAAAATCTTTTTGTAGACTTCCATATCTTCATGGATCTCCGGCAGTTTATAGCGGCAGGATCCCAAAAACGCGGCGGGTGTGCGCTTCAATAATTCGGTATCCAGATCATTTGTAATATATTGAGACAGATCCAGATAGCGCTCCTGCAGCAGTCCCTGTATTCCGTGGATCATTCCGTACACTTTCTTTGCTCCACGGTCGATGGCGGTGCGGTATACACCGGCAAGACTGGAATTGATGGCAGCAGTCGGGCCGCCGGACTGTCCTACGATTACATTTCCTTTCATAGAAGTCACCTCCGATTAGTTTGATAATTCTATTGTACGGTAGAAATTGTGCAATGTAAACAATTACGCTCTTTTTATTAAGGAATTCTTAGAAATGCTAAGAAATGCCGTGAATTCTTGCGGAATAAGGGAAAAGATGGTAAGATATATAAAGTATGTGCAGGGGGCAGTATGACTTCCGGCACATTAGTTTGCAGGGAAGTATATTTAGTATGGAAAGGAAACAAGATACAAATGAGTCAGAGAGATGAGAGACAGCGCGAGGAATATCGTAAAAATCAACAGCGCAAGAAACGAAGAGCAACTGGCACAGGATCTTCTGGCGAGGGAAGCCGAAGAAGAACTTCCAGTTCCAATACAACCCCAAAATCATCAGGCAGCCGAAGCGGATCGGCGTCCAGAAGCGGAGCATCAGGAAGAACCGGATCAGGATCCAGAAACGGATCTGCTTCCAGAAATGGATCCGGAGCAAGAAGCTCTGCCTCAAGATCTACCCGTCCACAGGGACATCCGAATTCCCAGAGGGGCGGCAAAGGCTCGAAAGCCAGTAAGGCATACAGGAAGAACCGGATCAGCCGAAATGTTGGTCTGGTACTGACCGGAATCCAGGCAGTAGCCAGTGTGGCTGCGATGGTAGTGCTGAAGATATTAAACATGCTTCCGATGACTTATTACGCAATCATCGGTGTTCTGTTATTCTTATTCTGTGGTATTATTCTGGCAAGCCAGTTCTTCTCAAAGAAAAATGCGATTGCCGGAAAAATCTTAAGTGTGATTATTACGCTGCTTCTGATCCTCGGATGCTATTTCGGAATCAAGGGTATCCTGGCGTTAGACAAAGTGACCGGTGGGGACTACAAACTGGACAAGGTTGTGGTTGCGGTTATGGCTGATGATAAGGCTGAGAAGTTAAAAGACGCAAAGGATTACACCTTTGGCGTGCAGTACAAGATGAAGGGCGAACAGATCGAAGAGACGGTTGATGCCATGAATAAAGAGCTGGGAACAGACGTAAAGACGGTGGAATACAACAGTCTGGCAGAACAGGCTCAGGCATTGCATGATGGAGAAGTGGATGCCATTGTATATAATGAAGGCTATACCGGTATTTTGGAGGAAGCTTTCGAAGGATATTCGGACAATACCAAGGTAATTTACAGTCATGACATCAAGAGTGAAGTAAAGAACGAAAGCAAGGATGTTAATGTGAACGACTGCTTCAGCGTTTATATCAGTGGAATTGATGTGTACGGAGCAATCGAGACAAACAGCCGAAGCGATGTAAATATTATCGCGGAGGTCAATCCGACAACCCACCAGATTCTCCTGGTCACTACACCGCGAGATTATTATGTAGAGATTCCGGGAATTTCCGGCGGACAGAAGGACAAGCTGACCCATGCGGGAATCTATGGAGTAGATGCATCTATGTCAACGCTGGAACAGCTGTATGATACGAATCTTGATTTCTATGCGAGAGTGAACTTTACCTCTCTGATCGATATTGTAGATGCGCTTGGCGGTGTGGATGTGGATTCTGAGTATGCGTTTACCACCAGCAACGATTCCGGACTGGTCATGAACGTAGTGCAGGGAACCAATCACTTTAATGGCAAACAGGCACTGGCATTCTCCAGAGAACGTCAGAATGTGCCGGGAGGAGACAACCAGAGAGGAAAAGATCAGCAGGCAGTGCTTACGGCTATGATTAAGAAGATGGTATCTCCGGCGATCCTGACAGGCGCCAACGGAATCATTACCAGTGTCAGTGGAAATGTGGACACCAACATGTCTATGGAACAGATTCAGAAGCTGATTAAGACACAGCTTGCCGATGCACCAAAATGGAGCATCAAATCCATGGCGGCAGAGGGAACCGGTGACAACCAGATGTGCTATTCCTATTCTGGAAAAGCATTGTATGTGATGCAGCCGAATCAGGAGTCTGTGGATGCGATTAAAGCAGCAATTGATGCATTGGAAGCAGGCAAGACTCTGGATGATGTGGTGACAACCGAATAGAGAAGGAACTGAAAGGAGCGGGAGGTTTTGCAGAGTCTGCAAGGCCTTCCGCGTTTGAGGAAATTAAGAAATGAAGAACTGGTTTAAAAAATGGGATTTATCCGCAATTTATAAAGTGATGTTGGTGATACTGGATGTTGTATTCGTAAATGTCAGCTCATTTCTTGCACTTTGGGTGCGTTTTAACATGCATATGAGTGAGATCCCAGGGTATTACATGGATTCGGTTTGGGATCTGGTGATTATCAATACGGTATTTACCGTGATCGTATATCTGATCTTCCGTCTGTATTCCAGTTTGTGGAGATTTGCCAGTATCAAAGAGCTGGTCTACATTCTGGAAGCCTGCGCGATCTGCGTCCTGTTTAATGTGTTGGCGTATTATCTGACTTACCATCCGATTTACCGGAGCTATTTTGTGATTTACGGAACCTCGCTGTTCCTGCTGACTTGTTTCAGTCGATTTTCCTATCGGTTGCTTCGATTGTTATATCGGGCAAATATTCATGGCGGTCATATGCGGCATACCATGATCGTGGGAGCGGGCGAGGCCTGCAACGTGGTGATGAAAGAGCTGGAACTCAGTACGGAGCTGGATGCTAAGATCTGCTGTATTATTGATGATAATCCGAGAAAGCACGGCACCTATATTCATGGGGTAAAAGTCGTGGGCGGCCGGGATACCATCGTGGAAAATGCAAAGCGCTATGGAATCACAGAGATCATCGTAGCCATTCCCAGTGCGGACAAGAGAGAACAGCAGAAAATCCTGCAGATCTGTCAGAAAGTGCCAAACTGTGAACTGAAACTGCTTCCGGGCGTATATCAGTTGGTCAACGGAGAAGTGACCGTGTCAAAGTTGCGGCAGGTAGAGATCGAAGATCTTCTGGGAAGAGCCCCGATCAAAATCACCACAGAGAAGATCGGACGTTATGTTTCCGATAAAGTCGTGTTGGTGACCGGAGGAGGCGGAAGTATCGGAAGCGAGCTCTGCCGTCAGATTGCGGCAAACGGTGTCCGGCAGTTGATCATTTTTGATATTTATGAGAACAATGCTTATGATATTCAACAGGAACTGAAAGCCCATTATCCGAATCTGGATCTGGTAGTTCTGATTGGTTCGGTGCGAAACGGACGGAAGGTCAACAGCGTCTTCGCAAAATACCGTCCGGATATCGTTTATCATGCGGCAGCGCATAAGCATGTACCGCTGATGGAGGACAGCCCCAACGAGGCGATTAAAAATAATGTATTCGGAACCTATAAAGTGGCGTTGGCAGCCGATCGGTTCGGAGCTTCAAAGTTTGTATTGATTTCCACGGACAAAGCGGTAAACCCGACCAATATCATGGGTGCTTCCAAGCGGATGTGCGAAATGATCATCCAGATGTTCAGCAACCATTCGAAGACCGAATACGTAGCGGTACGGTTTGGAAATGTATTGGGAAGCAACGGAAGTGTGATCCCGCTGTTCAAGAAACAGATTGAGGCGGGCGGTCCGGTGACGGTGACTCATCCGGATATCATCCGGTACTTTATGACCATTCCGGAAGCAGTTTCCCTGGTGTTACAGGCAGGAGCCAGTGCAAAGGGCGGAGAAATTTTTGTTCTGGATATGGGACAGCCGGTGAAGATTGCAGATCTGGCGAAGAACCTGATCCAACTGTCCGGTTATACGGTAGGAAAAGATATTGAGATTAAGTATACCGGTCTTCGTCCGGGGGAAAAACTCTATGAAGAGCTTTTGATGGATGAAGAAGGCCTGAAGCAGACAGAAAATGAACTGATTCATATCGGAAGACCGATTGAATTTGACGAGGATGAATTTATCAAAGATCTGGAAGATCTGTATCAGGAAGCCTATGCAGAGACAGATCGGATGAAATATATTGTGCATAAGATTGTGCCAACCTATCATCTGCGGGAAGCAGACATCGAGCGGGATAGAAAGATTGCAGAAAGTCTGCATGATGAGTTCCCGGATCACAGATCAGAATTGCCCAGCGCATTTCTGGAGAGAGGTGTGGCAGATAAAGAAGAGAGGACAGAATAATCATGAAGATTCCATTTTCACCACCGGATATCACGGAAGCGGAGATTCAGGAAGTCACAGATGCGTTAAAAAGTGGCTGGATTACCACCGGTCCGAGGACAAAGAAATTAGAAGAGCAGATTGCAGCACGTTGCCATACGAAAAGGGCAGCTGCCCTTGGATCTGCAACGGCCTGCATGGAAATGACCCTGCGTGCGATGGGGATCGGAGCGGGGGATGAAGTCATTACGACGGCGTATACCTATACCGCGACCTGCAGCGTGATCTGCCATGTGGGAGCAACGCCGGTCCTGATCGACACGATTCCGGGAACCTATATTATGGATCCGAAAAAGGTGGAAGCAGCGGTAACGGAACGGACGAAAGCAGTGATCTGCGTGGATCTTGCCGGAATCATGTATCCGTATTACCCGGAAATTTTCGCCATTGCAGAAGAGAAGAAAGCGCTGTTCCATCCAACCAGTGAACGTCAGAAAAAAATGGGACGGATCCTGGTGATGGCGGACGCAGCCCATGCATTCGGAGCGGAGCAAAACGGAAAGAAATGCGGAGAAGTTGCAGATTTTACCAGTTTTTCCTTCCATGCCGTGAAGAATCTGACCACAGCAGAAGGCGGAGCTGTGACCTGGTCTGAAACGGTGGAATATGCCGGGATTGACAGCGAAGCACTGTATAAAGACTACATGTTATTGTCTTTGCATGGACAGTCCAAGGATGCTTTGGCAAAGACAAAGGCCGGTGCCTGGGAATACGATGTGGTGGCACCGCTTTATAAATGCAATATGACAGATCTTCAGGCGGCCATCGGACTGGCGCAGATGAAGCGCTACGACGGGATCCTGGCAAGACGACGGGAGCTGATCGGACGGTATGATGCGGCGCTGAAGCCGGAAGGTGTGGAGGTGTTGGAACATTTTACAGAAAAGGATTGCTCCAGCGGACATCTTTATCTGACGAGACTTCCGGGAAGAAGCCGGGAAACCTGTAATGAGATCATTACGCGGATGGCAGAGCAGGGTGTGGCAACCAATGTGCACTACAAACCACTTCCGCTTCTGACCGCTTACAGGAATCTGGGATTTCAGATCGAAGACTATCCGAATGCCTATGCACAGTTTGCCTGCGAGATTACGCTGCCGCTGCATACCTGCCTGACGGATGAGCAGCAGGCATATGTGATCGAGTGTTATCTGGAAGCAATTCGGAAGATAGGCTGATAAGTGAAAGATTACAGAAAGTTTGGAAAAGAACGGAGAATAACATGTTGAAACACTGGGAACAACTGCCGGAGTCCATGCAGACGGAGGCAGTCCGACCGTATTATGAAAGATTGCGCAAGCGAGAAGGTGCATTAAGAAGAAAGCGACTCTTTGATCTGTGCGGATCACTGGTCCTGACGGTACTTCTGTCGCCGGTCATGCTGGTGATCGCGATTTTGATCAAAGCAGAAGACGGGGGTCCGGTCTTTTTCAGACAGGAGAGAGTGACCACTTATGGGAGAGTCTTTCGAATCTTCAAATTTCGAACCATGATCGTGGATGCGGATAAAAAAGGACCGTTGGTAACAGGAAAAGCAGACAGCCGGATCACGAAAGTGGGAAGTAAGCTGCGTCACTTGCGACTGGACGAACTGCCGCAGGTTTTAAATATTGTGACGGGAGATATGAGTTTCGTAGGAACCCGTCCGGAAGTAAAAAAATATGTGGAGCAATATACGGAAGAAATGAAAGCAACCCTGCTTTTGCCGGCGGGCGTGACGTCTCTTGCCAGCATCGCATTTAAAGAAGAAGATGAGATGATCGCGCATTATGCGGAACTGGGAGAAAGTACGGACGAGGCCTATAGGAACCACATTTTGCCGAGAAAAATGCGTTACAACCTGGACTATCTGAAAAAGGCAGGCGTGGCGCAGGATATCAGAATCATGATAAAAACCGTGTTGGAGGTTATAAAATGAAGAAAATCGCAATTATTACGATGGGAGTGAAACTGAAAGGGGAGAAGGGATATACCCGCTTCGGATACCTGGCAGAATTCCTGACCAAAGCAGGATTTCAGGTGGATCTGATCACCACGTCCTTTCAACACTGGGAAAAAGCGCAGCGGGATCTGCAGAAGATTCAGGAGGACATAAAAGCCGGAGAATATCCATTCGGACTGCGTTTTATTTATGAACCGGGTTACAAGAAAAATGTGGATCTTGCCCGGATCAGGAGCCACAGGATTGCAGCAAAAAATCTGCAGAAAATGCTGGAAGCAAAACCAGAAGACGGAAAAGACTATGACTTGCTCTATGCGGAGATCCCACCGAATGATGTGGCAAGAGTGGCTGCAGAATACGGAGCGGCCCATAACATTCCGTTTGTGGCAGATGTAAATGACTTGTGGCCGGAAGCCATGCGCATGGTATTGGATGTGCCGGTAGTCAGTGACATTTTATTCCATCCGTTACAGAGAGATGCGGAAAAAGTATATTCTCTGGTGTCCGGTGTGGTCGGAACTTCCGATGAATACCGGGACCGTCCCTTTAAAAATCAGAAGAGAAACGTGCCGAAGATCACGGTCTATGTGGGAAATGAGATCGAAGTCTTCGACAAAGGCGCGGAGGATAATAAAGAACTGGTTCCAAAGAGAGAAGAAGAGTTCTGGGTATCCTTTGCCGGAACCATCGGGACCAGCTATGATATCCGAACCATGGTATTGGCCGGAGAAGAACTGGTCAGACGGGGACATCCGGAAATCAAGATCAAGATTCTGGGCGGAGGCCCGATGAAGGAAGAACTGGAAGAACTGGCAAACACCCGTCAGGTCTATAATGTGGAATTTGTAGGATATGCGCCTTACGGAAAAATGGCAGCGTACCTGAAACAGTCCGATGTGTTGGTGAACTCTTTTGTTAAGAAAGCTCCGCAGAGTATCGTGACAAAGATCGGTGATTATCTGGCAGCGGGAAAAGCGATGATTAACACCTGTATGAGCCCAGAATTCCGTGAAAAAGTGGAGGCAGATGGATTTGGAGTCAATATCATGCCGGAGGATGTAAAAATCCTGGCAGATGCCATTGAAGATCTTTATGAGAAGGAAGAAAAGCGTCTGGAAATGGGAAGAAAAGCCCGACAGATCGCAGAAGAACAGTTTGACCGTCCGAAGGCATATCAGAGAATTGCAAAGCTGATCACGGAACTGACAGAATAAAGAATCAGATAATTTGTAAATCAGAAGAAAAACTGGTTTGTGAAGGAAGAAAACGGTAACAGAAAATATAACAGGAGCAGATGGAAAACAAGGATATGAACAACAGACCGAACGAAAGACCCTTTTTCAGTATTGTGATGCCGGTGTATAACGGGCAGAAATATATCAAGACTATGATCGAATCCATCCGTCGCCAGAGCGTGACGGACTGGGAATTACTGGTGGTGGACGACTGCTCCACAGATCAAAGCCGAAAGATTGTAGCGGAACTGGCAGAAAAAGACGGACGGATCCGTTTGATCGCCATGGAACGCAATGCCGGAGTCAGCCATGCCAGAAATCTGGGTATCCGGGAAGCAAAAGGAAACTATCTGTGGCTGGCAGATGCAGACGATCTGGTGGAAGAGAACCTTCTGGAAAAGGTGCAGAATTCTCTAAGAGAAAATCCGGCGAAGCTGGTGATATTCGGGCTCATTGAAGAATATTATGATGCACAGAATGTCTATGCATACAGCCATATTGTGGCACATGAAGAGAAACGCTTCAAAAGCAAAGAGGAACTGCGACCGGAAATGATCCGACTGGAACAGGAGACACTTTACGGTTACCCGTGGAACAAGGTTTATGATCTGGATTACCTGAAAAGCCTTTCCTTGGAATTCCAGGATTATCAGGATGCAAAGTTTATCGAAGACATCGCATTTAATATTGCGTATTGTATGGAGATCGATTCCCTGAACATTTTGTCCTGTACGCCCTATCATTATGCGAAGCGTCTGCAGGGAAACCTGACCAATGAGTTTGTAAAAGATTACTTTAAGTTTCATAAAAAAAGGATACAGATGCTGTATGACCAGTATGAAGCCTGGGATATGCTGGATCTGGGCGTGAAAGAAATTCTGGGAAGCCTGTATGCAAGATACATTTTGTCGGCACTTCAGCAGAATTGTGATCCTAAGGCAAACATGAGTCATCGACAGAGAAAAAATTTCTGTAAAGCATTGTTTGCACAGAAATTATACCGGAACCTGATTCCCTGTGCACAGGCAAAAGACAGTAAGGCGTTGCAGATTGTACTGGTGGCTCTGCGTCTGAACAAGGCAGGAGTATGTCTGCTGATGGGGCGCGCGGTCTATGTGATCCGCAAAAAGCTTCCGATGCTGTATTCGAAAGTGAAGTCCGGACGATGAAAGAAGTAAGAGACAGATATAGATTATGAAAAGATATTTTTTAGGATTTAAGATTTATTATTTAGTATATTTATTGTTGGCATTCAATGCATTTATTAACGAAAGTCTGTGGATGGAATATGCCACAGATCTGCTGGCAGTGTTGGGAGTGGGATGCGCGCTGTGCATGCTGAAAGACTGGAAACAGTATCAGAAGGTTGCAAATCTGCGGCTGATCGGCCTGTTTCTGGTAAGTTATGTGGTGAGTGCAGCGGTAAGCTACCGGTACGGGATTGGCGATAATGTGAAAGAACTGATCTGGATGTTTTTATTTATGGTGGTGCTGTATGCAACTTCCGCGGTTCTTTCCATGGAGGAACGAAAAAAAGAGTTTCGTCTGCTGGCATGTATCTGGGTGATTTACAGTACGGTGACCAATGCCATTGGAAATTCCATGGTGTTGTGGGGCAGAAATTATGGTCTGACAAAGGTCCGGGATGGAAAAGCCGTCGGATTTAAAGTGGTCGGATTCAAATGGGGACGACTCTGGGGAATGTATGATGATCCGAACCACGGTGCTACCATTACCGTTGTGGCAGTTCTTCTTGCGGTTTACCTGTTTGTGAGAACTGCAAAATGGTACTGGCGGGTATGCCTTGCAGTGTCTGTGCTGATCCAGTTTGGATACCTGGTCTTGTCGGATTCACGGACGGGACTGGTATCGGTAGGAGTCGGAGCCATCGTGTGGACGACTGCTCTTGCCGGAAAACGATTCAGAGAAAACGGCATGAAGGCCGGAAAAGCAATGGCAGTCAGTCTGATGCTGGGAGTGGCAGTGGCAGGCGGAATTGTGGGAATGGCTCAGATCTGTAAGCAGGAATATAATACACACGACAAACAGATTGAAATACTGGCAAAAAAAATGTTTCCGCCGAAGAAAAGCCAGACGACCAAAACGGAGACCACGCCCTCTAAAGTGGGCAGAAAGCAGGATCTGAAAGGCGATGCGTCCAACGGACGGCTGGATATCTGGAAGAGTGGGCTGGAAATTGTAGAGACTTCACCGGTAGTAGGAGTCAGCTTCCGAAATATGACGGCTTATGCGCAGCAGAACATGCCACATACGTATCTGGTAGACAATCCGGAAAATGCAAAATATGATTCTCTGCATAACAGCGTCCTGGATGTCCTGGTCAGCCAGGGAATCCTCGGAATTCTGATCAGCCTCGCACTGGTATTCAACACCGGGAAATTATTGCGGGAATACCTGAATCAAAGGAAAACGGTGGGACACAAGGTAAAGGCGGAACAAAGTTTCACAACCGCCTGTCTGGCACTGACCCTTGCAATGGGAGTGGGCAGTCTCTTCTTATCTATGGTGTTTTATCTGAATGCACCGCAGACCTATATTTTCTGGTTGTGTTTCGGGTACCTGGCGGGAACGATGCAGGAAAGAGCGTGAAGAAAAGAGTCGAGCTAAGGGAAAAGAAAAGTAGTAAAAAAGGAGAAGCCACGTGAAGAAAATTCTCTTGGGATTTATTATGGACGGAAGATCCGGCGGACTGGATACTTATCTGTTACATTTCCTGGATGGAGTCTGGGAAGAGGGAATGCAGATTGATCTTCTGACGAATCATGCGGATCCACAGTTAAAACAACAATTGAAAAGGTACCATTCCAGATTGTTTGAGATTGCCAATCTGAAACATCCGCTGACGCAGTTTCGTCAGGTACGTTATCTGATCCGAAAAGAAAAGTATGAGATGGTCTATCTGAACATTTCCACTTCTATGGATCTGATAGCGGCATTTGCGGCAAAATCAGCCCATGTACCGAGACGGATCCTGCACAGCCATTCCGGTGGAAATGACTGTGAGAGTCCACTGAAACGAGTGGTATTCAATACATTGCAGAAAATCTGTCGCCCGATTCTGTGGCGGTCAGCGAATGAATTTTACGGATGTTCCTGTAAAGCAGGATACTGGATGTATCCGAAGAAGATTGTGGATTCAGAGAACTTCCATGTGATCTACAATGCGGTAGACCGGGGAAAATTTGTCTGGCGTCCGGAGATTCGGAAAGAGGTCAGACAAGAACTGGAATTGGGGCCGGAGCAGTTCGTTGTGGGACACGCGGGCAACTTCTGTTACCAGAAAAATCATGAATTCCTGATCCGGATTTTTAAAGAAATCCATAGAAAAGATCCGAACAGCGTACTACTTCTGGCGGGACACGGTGTGCGGATGGAGCAGATCCGGAAACTGGTGAAAAAAGAAGGACTGGAAGACTGTGTCAGATTCCTTGGATGGAGAACGGATGCAGATCGTCTGTTCCAGGCGATGGATGTATTTCTGTTGCCGTCCAATTTTGAGGGATTGCCGACGGTGGGAATTGAGGCTCAGTGCACAAACCTTCCCTGTGTGATCAGTACGGCAGTGACCGACGAAACGAAGATCACAGAGAAAGTGACCTTTGTTTCACTGAAAGATTCTCCGGAAGTCTGGGCAGATGCAGTGCTTGCTTACCGGAAAAATGACCGGAATCAGGTGACATTTTACGAAGAGGCAAAGCGATACAGTCTGGAAGACCAGAAACAGCGATTAAAAGAACTGGTATATGGAGAGAAAGAACAGGGAGGCGAACATGAGTAAAGTATTAACCGTAGTGATTCCGTCCTACAATGTGGAGGCGTATCTGGCAGATACCCTGGAATCTTTTATTTCGGAAGAAATCATGGAAGACGTGGAGATCCTGATCGTCAATGACGGATCCAAGGATTCCACACCGGAAATTGCAGAACAGTATGAGCAGAGATATCCGCAGACCTTCCGGTTGATCAATAAAGAAAACGGGGGGCATGGCTCGACCATCAATCGGGGGATTGAAGAAGCAAAGGGCGCTTATTTCAAAGTGGTCGATGGAGATGACTGGGTCGATACAGAGGATTTCACGGAAATGGTGAAACGACTGCGCAACGAAACCGCAGATTATGTGGTGACAAAATATTATAAAATCAACGACAAGACAAAGGAAAAAACAGTAGAGGCATTCCCGTATTTTGAGGAACATCCGAGCTGTACCTTTGATGAATGCGCCGGACAGTCCGAGATCCCGATGCATGCACTGGTAATTCGCGCGGCAATCTTACAGGACCACCATATTCGTCTGGACGAACACTGCTTCTACGTGGACAACGAATACATTACGTTCCCGGTTCCTTATGTGGAAAAGGTTCAGTATTATGACTTGACGGTGTATATGTACCGACTGGCAGTGGCCACTCAGAGCGTTAGTATGCAGGGATTTCAAAAACATTTGCCGGATCATGTGAAAGTGACCTTAAGACTGGTGGATTTTGCAGAAGCTTATCGAAAAAAGGTGAAAGAAAAGGCTTTGCAGAATACCGAAGATGGAGAATATCTGAGCGAAGCGCGGGCTGCCTATTTGGAAAATCAGGCGGCCATCATGGTGGGAGACCAGGCGGGAATCTATGCAAGTTTTCCATCGGGAAATGCGGAGATTAAGAAACAGTTCCTAGAATTTGACCGGACAGTGAGAAAGAAGAGTACGGTGATCTATGATCTTTCTTCCGGAAAGAGCAAAATGCTGCGAGCGCTGAGAGTGAATCAGTTTAAAAAATACCGGTTCTGGACGAATCTGAGCAAAGTTCGTGCGAGGATGAGACGCCCATGAAAACATCGGTGAAAATGCATTCTGTAACCTACAATTTCATAATGAATGCGATTCTGACCGTATCGTCGATACTTTTTCCGCTGATTACCTTTCCGTATATTTCCAGAGTCCTTCTGGTGGAAGGCAGCGGAAAAGTTGCATTTGCGATCTCGGCAGTGACCTATTTTACCATGTTTGCAACGCTGGGACTTCCGACTTACGGAATCCGGGCCTGTGCGGTAGTGCGGGATGACAGGGAGAAACTGTCCCAGACTGTACAGGAGCTACTGATCATCAGTGCCATTACAACGGCGATTACCTATGCGGTCTTTTTTGCATCCTTGTTTCTCGTGCCGGAATTTGCAGCCAAAAAAGAACTGATGATGGTGATGGGGCTTTCGATCGGCCTGACGACTATCGGTGTGCAGTGGTTCTATAATGCGTTGGAACAATATTCCTATATCACAACCTGCGCCATCGTGTTTAAACTGATCGGGCTGATTCTGATGTTTCTTCTGGTAAGGGATCCGTCGGACTATGTGGTGTATGGCTTCGTATATGTGGTGGGAAGTTTTGGCTCTTATGTGCTGAATTTTGTTCGCTTGCGTCGATTCATCTCGTTTCGTAAAAGAGAAGCTTATGATTTGAAACAGCATTTGAAGCCAACCCTTACATTTTTCCTTCTGGCAGCAGCCAGTAGCGTGTATCTGAATCTGGATGTGGTGATGCTAGGCTTCCTGAAAGGGGATACCGAGGTCGGATATTATAATGCCGGAATCAAAGTAAAAACTGTCCTGACCACCTGTGTGACTTCCCTTGGAACCGTTCTCCTTCCGAGACTGTCTTATTATGTGGAAAAACAGGAAAAAGAAGCATTTTATCGCATGGTAAAAAAAGCGTTTCAGTTTGTGCTTGTGGCGGCAACACCGCTGATGGTCTATTTTATACTGTTTGCAAAGGAATCCATTCTCTTTCTGGCAGGAGAGTCCTTCCTCCCGGCGATCACTCCGATGCAGATTCTGATGCCGACAGTGCTGCTGATCGGTTTGTCAAATATTACTGGAATTCAGATTCTGACACCACTGGGAGAGGAAAAGAAAGTAGTGATATCCGTACTGGCAGGTGCGATTCTGGATTTCGTGCTGAATCTGGTGCTGATTCCGAAAATGGGCTCCACAGGAGCCGCAACTTCTACCCTGCTTGCAGAAGCGATGGTAGTGCTGGTTCAAGCGAGATATCTGAAAAAAGAATGGAAACAGATGCTTGCCGGTCTGGGACTCGGAAAAATCCTGTTTCCATTAGCGGCAGCGACAGGAGTGGGAATTCTTTTGACACGACAGATACACCTGTCGCCATTTTTCACACTCTTGGTGTCGGCAATCGCATTTTTTGGTGTCTATGGAGTACTTTTGCTGGCGGTTAGAGAGCAATTTACAACCGGGATGATGAAATCTGTATTTAGAAGTTTACCGAGAAATATAAAATAATGTCGAAGGATATAGAAACATATAGATTTGTTGTTCTATTGTTGTTCTTCGTTTTGTAAAATGAAATCAGCTATTTAGCCAATATGCATGTGGAGAAATCATAAGATATATTGAAGCTGAGGGAGGAAAACAACATGAAAGAACTGGATCAATTGATGAGAAACGTACACTTTTCCAAACGGTATCAGGGCTACCGGTACCTTCGACGCTGCATTATGCTGGCAGCCGAAGATGAAGAACGTCTGACGATGCTGGTAAAAGGGATCTACTGGCAAGTGGCGGAAGAATATCATCAACCGCCCTGCGTTGTAGAGAGAAACATCCGGACGATGCGAGATCGTGCCTGGGCGAAAGGCGGAAAAGAGGCATTGGAACAACTGACGGGAATGAGTTATCCGTGGCCGCCATCTGTGGGAGAACTGATAGAGATCTTTCTGGAACAGGTGAAAGACGATGAAAGCGACAAAAGTAAATAGTGTAATGCAGACCGCCGATTTGTGCCGAAAGGAACAGGTCGGCGGTTTTGGGTTTGGCGAACATACGATATGAAACTGCTTGCAGCCCCATTCAATCTGTGTTAAGCTAAAATCAATCGAAATCAGTGCTTACATTCTGGAGGCACTTCTAAAAATCTATGATTCAAAGATCTGAATCGAATTCCGAAACACAGAAAACAAAAGAAAAGCCGTGGAGTTTGGTATGAGTTGGGGATAAGTGTCTTTTCTCGCAGGAAAATGCGTGGTAAAATAAGTCTTACCAAGCAGGCTCTCTGAACTTCCGGCGGGAAGAGAGGGAAGTCTATGGAAAAAATGAAGAAAAGACGAGAAACCGAAGAATTTATCATGTCTCCAACCGTGGATATCTGTTTCAAAGAATTAATGCAAAATCCGAAAGTGAGAAAAGGTATGGTTGCAGCGATTCTGGGAAAAGATCCGGATGAGATTGAATCGACAGTATTAATGCCTACGATCCTGCAGCAGGAGTATGCGGATGATAAGCTGGGAATACTGGATGCACGGGTAAAACTGGTGGATGGAGAACAGATCGATGTAGAAATGCAGAATGCATTTTTTGCCTTCTGGCCGAATCGGGTGCTGTTCTATCTTGGGAAAATGTATACGAGCCAACTGAAAGAAGGAGAAGGGTATGAAAATCTGAAACAGTGTGTTCATGTGAGTATCCTGAACTTCATACATTTCCCGGATGATAATATTTGTTTCCGTGCAATCAGCTTCTGCGAGGAAGGAACCGGGAAGATCTACACAGATAAGATGAAAATTTATGTGTTGGAACTTCCGAAACTTCCACCGGAGCAGAAAAATGAAAAAGACATCATTCGTTGGATGCGGTTTCTACGTGCAAAGAGCCGAAAGGAGTTCGAGAAAATGGCAGAGAGAGACGAATATATCCAGGAAGCATATGAAGCATTGAAAAGGATGAGCGCCGATGAAAAGAAACGCTTGGAATATGAAGCAAGAGAAAAGGCGCTCCGTGATTATAATACCCAGATGAACAGCGCAGAGAAACGAGGAATAGAAGCCGGTATGAAGATTGGCGAAAAACGTATGTTGGAGCAGGCAAAAAGAACAGTACAAGTTTTAAAGGAGATGGGGATGCCGATGGAACAGATTGTCCAGGCAGTCGGACGAGAAGAGAACGAAGTGAAAAGCTGGCTAGAAGAAAAATAATATATAAAATGCATGTAGTTGCCCAGGCATTTCTGTTTTGAATTGTCTGGGCTTTTCTATTGTAAAATCTAAATGGAATCAAGAATTCTGAAATGCGACAAAAGAGATGCAACTGTCGTCATTTTTCACACTCTTAGTGTCGGCAATCACATTTTTTGGTGTCTATGGAGTGCTTTTGCTGGCGGTTAGAGAGCAATTTACAACCGAATTGATGAAATCTGTATTTAGAAGTTTACCGAGAAATACAAAATAATATCGAGAAATATAGAAATATATAGATTTGTTGTTCTATTGTCGTTCTTCGTTTTGTAAAATGAAATCAGCTATTTAGCGATCACGCATGTGGAAAAATAATATGTAATGAAGCTGAGAGAGGAAAACAATATGAAAGAACTGGATCAATTGATGAGAAACGTACACTTTTCCAAACGGTATCAGGGGTATCGCTATCTTCGGCGGTGTATCATGCTGGCAGCCGAGGATGAAGAAAGACTGATGGTGCTGGTAAAAGGGATCTACTGGCAAGTGGCGGAAGAATATCATCAGCTGCCCTGCGTTGTGGAGAGAAATATCCGGACAGTGCGAGATCGTGTCTGGGCAAAAGGCGGAAAAGAGGCATTGGAACAACTGACGGGAATGAGTTATCCGTGGGCACCATCGGTGGGAGAGTTGATAGAGATCTTTCTGGAACAGGTAAAAGCGGATGAAGAATAAAGTGAATAAGGATATTGTTTACAACACATGAATCCTCGATTATGGATCAAGCGATATTCAGAAGAGACGAAATCTGGTTTGTATAACATAATGCCGAAAATGAAAGTTCTATTTATTCTTTGGAATGTTTTAAAGAGAAATATGATAAAGTGCTGAGCAAGGAGTATCTTGAAGGATGATATGGAGCAATACCAGTATTCTCAATGTTTGATATTATGTGAGTTGCGGAAGGAATGGATATGAAAAGAAAATGATGCCGGTTGGAAAATATTTTGTACTAAGTATGTAAAGGTGTGGAGAAAAAACAAACATATTTTGTTTTTTAAAATTAGCGGATCAGTTGGGAGGGTGAAGGATGGGAAACGTAGCTAAATTGAAAAACCTTAATGAGTTGAAGGACGGTATACAGAAGCAGTGGATTTGGGGGAGTAAAGATAAATTTTCACTAAGTTGTGACTATCTTCAAAAAGTTAATTATAGTATTCAGGACCTTAATGCTGAGATTCATAATCTCCAAGAACCAACAAGGAAAGAAATCATATATGTTATTGTTTTAGTTGGCTGGATTTGTGAGGCGGTCGACTCGATTTATAAAATTTTGAGAAAAGAAATAATTGATTATCTTGATATGAAGGACGATGAAAAACTTAGGCAAGCAAAGAAATATTTTAAGGCTATTCGTTCATTTGTTGTTGCACATCCGTTGAGTACTAGCCGTCATGAGGCATATGGTATGGATGGGGATTTGATTTGCGTCGATGTCAGAAATAGGACAACGAAGCTTACTGAAATGTTTGAGGATCCGAGTAGTTGGCTTTTTTTGACGCTTGATGGATTACATGAAAATGCGAAGGATGTTACGTCGGACTTTATACTATATGTTTATTCGGAAAAATTGGATCAGATGAAATATTTTAAGTATATACGAGTAAATTTTTCAGATTTGTATTATGTGGCGCAGCTACAAATAGATCGGATATATGCTCTTGACTTAAAATTAAGAAAATTGACAAAAAAGAAAGTGGGTATACAATAACAAAACTTGACGAATTATTCGGAAAGAATCAGATTAATAAAATTCATCTCTTCCCCTGCCATTTCAGGCTTGAAATGACAGGGGATTTTCTATATAAGTCCCAAAACAGATTCCCCAATTCTTAAGAAAAGCGAAGAAGTCCAGAAAAATGGCGAATTGGGTAGAATATTGGCAGTTAGTATGATATAATCTATAGAGTATATATGTGGACGACCCTTTAGTTGTCCACTTGAGGATTCAATCAGGGAAAATATTCTAAATAATTAAAGGATGAAAAGAGGGGCATTTAATGACAATTCAAGTCACTAGATCTTCTATGCCTACATTAGAGGACTATATAGAAGAAATTAAACCAATTTTTGAAAGTAGACAACTGACAAATATGGGGCCTGTATATAAAAAATTTCAACATGCGTTGATTGACTATTTAAAGGTTCAATATTTGTCTTTATTTACGAATGGCCATTTGGCACTCGAAACAGCAATCCAGGCACTGGGATTAAAAGAAAAAGGTGGAGAAGTTATTACTACACCTTTTACTTTTGTTTCAACAACACATGCAATTGTCAGAAATGGATTGATTCCAGTTTTTTGTGATATCAATTTTGAACACTATACGATTGATGTTCAAAAGATTGAAAATTTAATTACAGAAAAAACAGTAGCAATTATTCCGGTTCACGTTTATGGTAATCTTTGCGATGTTGACTCTATTGAAAAAATTGCTAAAAAACATAATTTGAAAGTTATTTACGATGGTGCTCACGCGTTTGGAACAACATATAAAGGGATTGGTGTTGGAAACTTTGGAGATGCTACAATGTTTTCATTTCACGCAACGAAATGTTTTCATTCTGTAGAAGGTGGTGCTGTTACATTCTCAGATCCTTCCTACAGAAAGAAACTTCATAATTTAAAAAATTTTGGAATCAATGGTCCCGAAGATGTGGAAGATATTGGTGGAAATGCAAAATTAGATGAATTCCGTGCGGCTATGGGAATTTGTAATTTACGCAGAATGGATGAATGTATCAATGCTCGGAGAAAAATATATGAGAGATACGTTGAACGCTTTTCTAACATATCAGGTATTAAACTATGTACTCCTCAAACAAATGTAACACAAAATTATGCTTATTTTCCGGTTTATTTTGATAAAAATATATTTGGAAAAAGTAGGGATGATATCTTTGATTTATTAAGAAAGCATGAAATCTACACAAGAAAATACTTTTATCCGGCAATTAACGAAACTTCTTGTTATAAACAGCAATATTCTTATAAAGACACGCCTGTTGCACATGACGTAGCATTAAACATTCTTGCTTTACCTATGTATGAAGAATTGTCGTTAACAGACGTTGATCGGATTTGTAATTTGATTTTAAACTAAAAGCTTAAGGAACAAATTATGAAAAGAGAAGAACTTACAAAAAAAATGCGATGGGATATCGCAGAAAAACTTGCTGCTGAGAGATTACCTTATGTTAATTCTATTACCAAACCGGTTCATCCAAAAAAAAGTTTTTACGGAGATGTTATTAAGCGGATTTTTGACATATTAATCTCCTCTTTTGTGTTGCTTCTGACTTTTCCTATAAATATTTTAATTGGAATTATCACATTGTTGGATGTTGGTTTTCCAATCTTTTTTAAACAAGAGAGGACTGGAAAGGATGGAAAACCGTTTCAAATAATTAAATTTAGGAATATGCGTGAAACGAAAGATGAATTTGGTGAACTTTTACCACCTGATCAAAGAGTTACAAAGTTCGGTCGATTTGTTAGAAAAACTTCATTGGACGAATTATTAAATTTTTGGAGTATTCTAAAAGGCGATATGAGTCTGATCGGACCAAGGCCTTTAGTTCCAGAATATTTTGAGCGTTACAGTGATCGCCATAAGATGCGTCTTGCTGTCAAACCCGGATTAGAGTGCCCACCACGAAAGGCTTTAGATCATGTTTGGTCATGGCAGGAACAATTTGAAAATGATGTATGGTACGTAGAACATGTGAGTTTTCTGACAGATTGTTTTATGATTATAAAATTAATTACATACGCTTTAAATAAAAAAGCTTCTAAAGCCCGTGGCAATGCAATACGTGGTTCGTTTATGGGATATGATATGGAAGGAACAGCCATCAGTTTTGAGGATATTACTGACGAAGATATTGAAAAGATGATTCTTTAATTTTAGAGGATGTAAATGAAAGAAATAGGCGGATATATTGAATTAGATGAAAATTCTGGAACTGAATATCACAACAATGCTCTTGCATTAAATAGTGGACGACATTGTGTTGAATATTTGATAAGAGCAAAAGAAATAAAAAAAATGTATCTTCCGCTTTTTTTATGTTCTTCAATAAGAGAAATATGTGAAAAATGTTCTTGTGAATTCCAATATTACGAAATTAATTCAAATTTCAAACCTAATTTTTCAGGGAAATTGGGTAATTATGAGTATATCTATATAGTTAATTATTACGGTCAACTATCTCAAATGGATATTCAATTGTACAAACAATGTTTTAAAAATGTTATCTTGGATAACACGCAGGCTTTTTTTCAATATCCAATAAAAGATGTGGATACACTTTATTCTTGCCGAAAATATTTCGGAGTTTCTGATGGCGGATATCTATATACGGATACAGCATTAGGCGATAAATTTGAGTTAGACTATTCTTATAATCGAATCCACTATATTCTGGGGCGTTATGAAGTTGACGGAAAAAGTTTTTATGCGGAATCTTCCACTAATAATGATTCTTTTTCATCTGAAACTTTAAAACATATGTCAAAACTAACTCATCATATATTACGTGGGATAAATTATAACGATGTAAAAGAAAAAAGAGAAAAAAATTTTAATCATCTTCATGAGTATTTGAAAACCTTTAATCGACTACAGCTTAATAGTCCGATTGGACCTTTTATGTATCCATTATATTCAGAAAACGCAAAAGAGATAAAAAAATCGTTACTTCAAAATAATATATATATTCCTACATTATGGCCAGATGTATTTGAATCAGGAAGAACTTTATCGTTGGCATGGGAATACTCCCAAAACATTGTTCCGCTGCCATGTGATCAACGATATAGAATATCGGATATGAATTATCTTATAGATGTACTTGAAAGATATTTGTAGAATGCAGAAAGGATAACAAATGGAAGAATTAAAAGGGAAAAAAGTCTTAGTTATGGGAGGAACACGAATTTCGTGTCAGATTATAGAAAAAGCAAAAGAACTAGGGTGTTATGTAATTGTAGCAGATTATAATTCGTATGAAGATTCTCCGGGGAAACAAATTGCAGATGAATATTTTAATGTAAATATTCTTGATGTGGATTCGGTTGTAAACTTGATATCCAAAGAAAATATAAAAGGTGTATTAGTTGGTTTTAGTGATATGCTATTACCTTATTATGCAGAAATTTGTGATAAAGCAAATTTACCTTGTTATGGCACAAAACAGCAATTCGAATTATTTACTAAAAAAAGTTTATATAAAGAACTTTGTAGAAAATTCAATGTACCAACCGTCAAAGAATATCAAATAGATCTTAATGATTATAAAGATTCCATCCAGAAAATTGAATATCCAGTATTAGTAAAGCCATCAGATAGTAGTGGATCTCGAGGAATTTCTATATGCAAATCAAGTGATGAACTAGAGCATTGTATTCAATATGCCCAAAAATATTCTAAAGCAAAAGAAATTTTGATTGAACAATATCTGACAGGACCAGAAGCAACCGTATTTTGGGTATTTCAGGATGGCGAATATTATTTAAGTACAATAGGAAATCGCCATGTTAAGAAAAATCAAGGTGATGTTATTCCACTACCTGTGGGCTATACTTTTCCAGCGAGTATTTTAAATAATTATATCAGTGATATAGCACCAAAATGTGAGAAAATGTTTAAAGCAGCTGGCATTCGAAACGGAATGATGTTTATGCAATGTAAAATTGAAAATAATCACTGTGTAGTATATGACATAGGGTATCGTTTAACCGGATCTTTAGAATATAAAATACTAAAAGCTACGTGTGGTTATGACCCTTTGGAAATGTTAATCTATTATTCAGTAACAGGAAAAATGTGGCCGTATTCTATAAAAAAACTGGTAGATCCATTTTTAAAAGGAAAATACGCCTTTAATGTTTCATGTTTAGCGGCACCTGGAACAATAAAAAAAATAACAGGATGCAAAACCGTCAAAAAAATGCCAGAAGTATGTGATGTGTGTATTGAACATTATCCAAGTGAAACTATATCAGAAGATATGCGTGGATTACTTGCGCAAATTACCGTACGCATCTTAGGTGTTGTGGAAAACAAAAATCATCTATTTGCTATAATGCATAATATCGAAAATACGATAAATATTTTATCCACAGAAAATATGCGATTAAATTTACCTGGAATTGAGCAGAAGGATATTAATGGAAGTGTTATATAGCAGAATAGAGGAAGAATAATGAAAGTAGTATTAACAGGTGCAGGAGGCTTTTTAGGACAGCATTTAATTCAAGCATGCAATTTTCAGGAAAACAAAATTGAGATCATGGCTCTCTCCTCACAAGCTAAAAAGTTATCATTAAAATATAGTGAATTTAAAAAGTGGGTTACATTTTATAATTCAAATGACTATCACAAAATCAAGTGGGAAGAGGTTGATATTTTATTGAACTGTGCTTTTCCAAGAAATGAAGATGGACAACAAATAGCAAACGGCTTAATGTATATTTCAGATATTATAGAAAATGCGGTTAGTAACGGTGTAAAATCTGTGATTAATATTTCTTCACAAAGTGTATATAGTCAGATTCGGGAAAATTCGGCTGATGAAAATACACCATTAAATTTGGAATCTAAGTATGCAATCGGAAAATATGCAAGTGAATTATTGGTAAATAAACTGTGTAAGAATATACCACATACCAATTTACGTTTATCAAGCTTAATTGGTATTGGATTTGATCAACGAATAACAAATAAATTGGTAAAACAAGTTATAAACCATAAAAATATACAGATTGTTGGCGGAAATCAAATTTTCAGCTTTTTGGATGTACGTGATGCGGCTGATGCATTAATATCTGTTATTTTATCTTCACCTAAAACTTGGCAAGAAACTTATAATCTCGGATCAAGTGAAGTATATACTCTTAGCGAATTAGCAAATACTGTTATTTCCATCGGGAAAAATCGATTTGATATTAATGTTGATTTAACCTTCCAAAAAAATAATTCTTGGAAAAATTTATCGCTGAACTGTTCTCGATTTTGTAAGACATTTAGATGGAAACAAAGATATTGGATTCAAGATACAATAACAGACTTGTTTCTTAATGAACTACAATAAAAGGATTTAAAATTATGAAAAATATAAGTTTAAATATAAGAAAATTGATCTCTATTTTGGGCGCTTATGGAATTGCGTTTTCTCTTTTTATTTCTACTGGCGGTGCTTGGACAAATACATCAAATATTGAATTAGCTTTTTCAGACGTCATATGGCGTATGCTGATCATAGTAATATCAACATCTATAATATTATTTTTACTAAATAATTCGCACCGTGAATTAGCAACGTCTTCACAAAAAAGAAACATTATTTTTCTTGGTTTATGCTGCTTAACATATGCATATCAATTTCAAGGGGATTTCTATGAATATTTTTCATGGTTTTGTTTACCTGTTATTTGGTTTATCTTCTTTTTGATGTTATGTGATGATATTAATATTGTATGGAAAGCGTTTATAAATGTAGCTGTTATTTTTGCTATTATTTCATTATTCTATTTTGTGTTTGGAACATGTTTGAACATAGTTTCAGAAAGTGAAAAAACTGCAATTTATTGGGGAACATGGGATTCCAGTGCAATCAGGACTTTTCATAATTTATATTATGAAGCCCAGTTCCTAAAAATTAATGCGACTCAATTCATAGCTCGAAATTGTGGAATATTTTGTGAAGCCCCAATGTATAATTTTGTATTGTGTATTGCAGTTAGTGCAGAATTGTTTATTATGGATAAAGTCCATTGGTGGAAAATATTAATATTACTAGCAACAATAATTACAACTTTTTCTACTACAGGCTATTTATTCATAGTCATTACAGTACTCCTCTATTTAGCTAACATTATTTTTACTAAAAAAGGGGGTTCTATACATAAAATTGCTTTCTCAATATTGACTATTCTTGGGATGATGATTGTTTTAGGAATTCTGATTCATAAAATAACTACCATTTCAGGTGCGGGATCAGTAAATGTAAGAAGTGATCATTTGAAAGCATGTATAAAAGCGTGGTTAGATTCTCCTATACTTGGAGTTGGTTATGAAAACCAGTCTGTCATTATGGAATATGAAAAATATAAACAAGGAATAAGTGTTGGTTTTCCATATTTATTAGCTACCGGTGGAATGTTGCTAAGCAGTCTTTTAATTGTACCATATGTAAAGTTGTTTAAAAATTCGTTTAAAACAAAGCGTTTTGAAATATGTATTTTTGAAACCTTATTCCTTATATTATATTTTTTTACTGCTATTACTTTTTTCCCAATACTTCGATTTTATATTGCATATATATTCGTTTTGGAATTTGACAACTTGGAAATAAATAATAAAACTGATTCCGTAAAAAATTTTATTACTAATAAATTAGAAGAATTTGATATAAGTGCTCAGATGTTTAAAAGCTATTTAATAAAAAAACAAAAATATATTTTATTGGTTGGAATTATATTCGTCATGCTATTAGGTGGAAATCTGAGTTTGCATAATCAACTTTTGTCCATCCGGGGAATTTTATATTTATTTATTTCATTTGTTTGTGGATGCTTAATAAGTATTTTGACAGTCTACATAATTCTTCTAAAAAAATACAGGAAGGAAAACTATGAAAAAAATTAGAATTTGTCACTTTATTTTAGGGTTTCATAATGGCGGTGTTGAAAAAGTTTTGGAAAGTTATTTCAGCAATATGGATCGCTCTAATTTTGAACTTCATGTAGTTACTCATATACCGCCAGATACGAAACGCCAACAGATTTTTGAAGAAATGGGATTTATTGTCCATCCATTATCTTATGTACACGGGCATAAAATTACGATGCAAAATCTCCAAGAATATAATGAGTTTTTTCAGAAAAATCAGTTTGATATTGTGCATAATCATTTTCCGGAAAATTTATTACCTTTAATATTTGCAAAAAAATATAAAGTACCTGTTCGAATACTACATTCACATAACGATTATACGAACGTATTTAAAGAAAAAAGTAAATTAATTAAATGTCTTTATCAAATGGGATTAAAAGTAAATGTTCATAATGCCACTGATTATTTTGCGTGTGGATTAACGGCAGGAGAAAGTGTTTTTGGGAAAAAAAATTGCAAAAATATAGTTATAATTGCCAATGCGATTAATACCCAAAAATTTAAATATAATCCAGAAAAAAGACAAGAACTACGAAAAAAACTTTGCCTAGAAAAAGCTTTTGTATTAGGTCACATAGGAAGATATGAGGATATTCGGCAGAAAAACCAAAAATTTGTACTCAAAATCTTCAATGAGGTATTAAAAACTGAGCCGGCGACCCGATTATTAATGATTGGAGATGGAAAATTTAGACCTCAAATTATGGAATTAGCTAAAAGAATGGGGATTATAGATAAAATAATATTTACAGGTGCAATTCCCAATGTACATGAATACTTGCAAACATTTGATGTGTTTGTATTCCCATCTAACTTTGAAGGGCTTGGAATTGTCGCAATCGAAGCGCAATGTTCCGGACTACCAGTAATTGCCTCAAGTGTCATACCACAGGAAGCAAATATAAGTCCTAATTATTACAGCCTTTCGCTTTTAGCTCCTGTAAACGAGTGGGCTAAGCTGGTTTTGGAGCAACTTGAAAAAAAACGCTCGGATTGTTCTGAATTAGTAAAAAATGAAGGATATGATATATACAAAGAAGCTGTCAAATTAGAAAAACTATACGAACAATTATATCAAAAGCATATTGAAAGGTAAAAGTAAATGAAATTATATTGCATGAGTGTAAAAAAAGAGAATAAAACAACTGCAGGAGCAAAGGCTCCAGAAGACGTCACGACAATTTGTCGTAAAATAGGGGCTCAGGAAATAGTGTTTTCTCCTGTACATAGTTTTAAGAATCTAAATATTACTCGTTTTTTTGCACTCTTTATAGGAATAAAAAATTGGATTAATTTACTCTTTGTAGTAAAAAAGAATTCCTATGTAATTATACAGCATCCAAACGAAAATATTCTTGTGGCTAATAAATTTATAAATGTGTGCAAGCAAATAAAAAAATGTAAATTTATAACCCTTATTCATGATTTGGAATCTTTAAGACGGTTTGTTTTTAAAAATAACTCTACAATCTTAAACAATCGTTCAAGAATTGCTGATGAAACATTATTAAAAAAATCCGATTATATTATTTCTCATAATGAAAATATGACAAAATATTTGGTGGAACGTGGATTTGACTCTTCAAAGATCGTGAATTTAAAAATATTCGATTATCTCCATGAGTGTGATTTGCCAGACTTTAATAAGGATGATTATAAAACAGTTGTAATTGCCGGAAATCTGGATCCTCAAAAAGCAACCTATATTTATCAACTTGATAAGCTTGGTAAATTGGATTATAAAATCAATTTGTTCGGGCCAAATTATGATGCTCGAAATGATGGGAAAAATATTCAATATTATGGACAATGCTCCCCTGAAGAGCTTCCCGAAAAATTAATCGGAGGATTTGGTCTTGTATGGGATGGGACAGAATTGGATGGCTGCCATGGTAATGCAGGAGAATATATCAAATATAACAATCCACATAAATGTAGCCTGTTTCTTGCCTCAGGGTTACCTGTCATTATTTGGGAAGAAGCGGCACTGGCCCCATTTGTTTTAGAAAACCATGTTGGTTTTACAGTCCGAAGTCTTAAGGAAATAAATGATATATTGAAAAATATGGATATCGAAGAATATAGTGTCATGAAACATAATGTTGTAAAAATTAGTGAAAAATTACGCCAAGGTCACTATTTAAAAAATGCAATAAAAGAAATTATGGAAAAGGAAAATATTTACTAATTCTACAACAGGAAATTGGAGGAAGTATGAAGAAATTAATGATTTTAGGTGGTTCGCGTTATGCAGTTCCTGTTATCGAAATTGCACATAAATTAGGGTTATATGTTATCACATGTGATTATTTACCAGGTAATATTGCCCATAAATATTCTGATGAATATTGTAATGTAAGTATTATTGATAAAGAAGCTACCTTAGAAGCGGCACAGAGATTAGATATTAATGGCATTATTTCTTTTGCATGTGATCCTGGTGTTGTTACGGCTGCCTATATTGCTGAAAAAATGAATCTTCCTTTTCAAGGATCTTATGAATCAACCTGTATTTTACAGGATAAAGGATTATTTCGTGAATTTTTAACAGAACATGGTTTTAATGTACCACGTGCCAAAAGATATGTTGATCCCGAAGCTCCTTTTAGTGATGTCGATTTCTTTAATTGGCCAGTAATTGTAAAACCAGTAGATTCCGCTGGAAGTAAAGGCGTTTCAAAAGTTAATACACCAGATGAATTAAGATTAGCCATAAAGATTGCTATGAACGGTTCGCATAACGGAGCATTTATTATTGAGGATTTCTTGACTTTTAGAGGATATCATTCAAGCGCCGATCCGTTTTCAGTAAATGGGAAATTAGAATTTGTTACATATTCAGATCAATTATTTGATAAAGAAGCAGATAATCCATATACACCAGCATATATTATTTGGCCATCATCTATGGAAAAAGAATGCCAAGATTATTTAACTAAAGAAACACAACGGCTTATAGATCTGCTAGGAATGCAAACTGGAATTTATAATATTGAAACATGTGTTGGCAATGATGGAAAACCGTATATCATGGAAGTATCTCCACGCGGTGGAGGGTGTAAAATTGCCGAACTACAGCATATGGCTTTTCATGTTAATCTTATTGAAAATGAAATTAGAAAAGCTGTTGGTATGCCTCTTCTTAATATTCAACAAAATGAATGTGATGGCTATTGGTGTGAAATGGTAATTCATGCTCGTCCTGGAGAGTGTGGTATTCTAAAGGGAATTACCATTGATCCAGATATTCAAAAAAAATATGTAAAGGTTGTAGATTTATCTGTAAAACCTGGTGAATATGTAAAACCTTTTACTGGAGCAAACATGTCTTTAGGGGATATGTTTTTAAAATTTGATAGTCGAGAAGAGTTAGATTCCATTATGAAAAAATCAAATGATTGGCTACACATAGAACTCGTATAATAGGTTTTGTATATGAAAAAAAAATCACTCAAACTAAATTTCATCATGAATGCCATTCTGACGATGTCGCAGTTTGTATTTCCCTTGATTACATTTCCTTACATATCAAGGGTTTTACAACCTGCCGGCACCGGAATGGTATCATTTGCCACATCTGTTGTGGCTTATTTTTGTATGTTTTCACAGCTTGGAATCCCAACTTATGGTATTCGTGCATGTGCAAAAGTACGTGATGATAAGGAAACTTTATCACGTACTGTTCAGGAACTGTTTCTGATCAATTTGATCATGTGTATTTTCACATATATTGCTTTTTTTATTGCACTCTTTACCGTCTCGAGATTTTCCCAAAATAAACCATTGTTTTTAATTATTAGTTTGACTATTTTATTTAATGCAATTGGTGTGGAATGGCTTTATAAAGCACTGGAGCAGTATACCTATATTACGGTTCGTTCCATTATCTTCAAATTTGTTGCATTGATCTTTATGTTTTTATTGGTAAAACAAAGTAATGATACTGTTGTTTATGGTGCATTATCTATTCTTGCTGCTTCAGCGTCTAATATTTTTAATTTCTTTCATGTCCATAAATATATTCAGTTAAAGCCGATTGGAAATTATAAGTTTCGACGCCATTTAAAAGCAATTTTAATCTTCTTTGCAATGTCCTGTGCAACAACCATCTACACCAATCTGGATACCGTAATGTTAGGATTCTTGAAAACAGATGTAGATGTTGGGTATTATAATGCGGCAGTAAAAATTAAAAATGTTTTACTTGGAGTTGTCACTTCACTGGGAACTGTTTTACTGCCAAGGGCTTCTTATTATGTGGAACATGATATGATGGACGAGTTTTATCGCGTAGCAAAAAAAGCGATACATTTTGTTTTTCTATTAGCTACTCCATTATTGGTTTATTTTATGCTATTTGCAAAGGAAGGAATTTTCTTTCTTTCTGGTTCTGCTTATAGCGGAGCAATTCAACCAATGCAGATTATTATGCCAACGTTGTTATTGATTGGACTGACAAATATTATGGGCATCCAGATGCTGGTTCCACTCGGAAAAGAAAAAACTGTTCTTTACTCAGAAATTGCCGGCGCAATCGTTGATCTAATACTTAACGCAATTCTTATTCCAATGCTAGCATCTTCTGGTGCTGCAATCGGAACGTTAGTAGCTGAAATTGTCGTATTTGCTGTGCAATATGGTGCATTACGCTCTATGGTAACAGAGGCTTATCGAAAAGTAAGATATGGAACGTTATTACTGGCTATTTTAATCAGTAGTCTATTATCACTTTTAATAAAATTATGTTCTTTGGGAAACTTTTTCACGTTATGTTTTTCTGCAATGATCTATTTTGGAGTATATGCAGTTATTATGACTTTACTGAAGGAGCCGCTTGTATTGGAAATTGAAGGACAAGTTTGGAGTATGTTGAAAAATAAGTTGAAAGGAAATTAAAATGAATTCAAAAGAACGTATTCGCTATTTTGATATTGCAAAAGGACTATCTATGATTCCTATCGTTGCCGGACATATGGGAAACAGTCCGATCAATCACATGTGGATTTGTCATTTTAGGTGCTACACTATGTTCTTTTAAAAAAAGTATTTTCATGGTTCGGAGAGCATTCAATGGTAATACTAGCAGTTCATTGCCTTGAGATGAAAATGAAATGATTCAAAGATAAAACACGCGTGTATCAAATTTACTGATACACGCGTTACTATTTCTTAACCATTCAATTGTTCTATCGTTTATAGAATTTCGGTAGAAAATATACAGATGCAGATATTTCTGCAAAGAAAAGTAAGAAAAATAAATGCTTTTGATATATAATCTTATAGCAGGATTTATTTCTGCTGTCAATATTTTCCCTTAAGAACTTTTCTCCCACGCAAAAAAACACTATGTTTTTGGAAAAAATATGATAATACTGATATATATGTCATGGCGCGTGTCGATGCGCAACTGTAAAATTTTTAGTATTAGAAAAATGTCGAAAAACATAGATTCAAGTGGAAAAAGGAGGAAATTCGTGAAAAAATCCAATAAACGTCTCAATCAGTATTTAAGAGTAAATTATATATGTCTTTTTGACTATCTTTTTATATCTTCTTAAATGTCCGCAAAGCCTTATTTTATCGGCTCTACGGGCATTTTGCTTTTGTGGTAAACCTCACATATCTAGGTCTATCTTCCTATATTTTCTCTATCAAACGTGGTTAAAATCGTGGTAAATACTTTTATGCGATTAGACGCTGAACCTCTGATTTTGCGGTATCTATGGACGCATGAGCATACCAGTTCATTGTGATACTGATGTTTGAATGCCCCATGATATACTGTAAATCTTTTGGGTTCATGTTCTTGCTTGCCAGCCTTGTGCAGAATGTATGGCGTAGCGTATGCGGTGTGATATGTGGCAAGGGATTGTCCTTGTGGTGCTTGTTGTATTTCTTTATCATACGGACAAATAAGGCGTTGTAATCAATCGCAACTTTGGGCTTGCCTTTATGATTGACAAATAGGAAATTGCTCCGTCCGTCTATCACAAATGGTTCTGCCTTTGGGTGTTTCTTCATAACCCGTTGAAATGCCTGTATTGTTTCTCTGCTTAATGGCACTTGCCTTATTCCGCTCTTTGTTTTAGGCGTTTCAATATAATAGCCCTGTTCCTTGCTCTTTAGTAACTGGTGGTCGATAATCACAACTTCATTCTTAAAATCAATATCGGCTACTGTCAGTCCGCACAGTTCCGAGATACGAAGTCCTGTCTTTAACAGTATCAGCACATCATCATAATACTTGTGATACACATTGTCCGTCTTGATGAATGAGAGTAAGGCTTGTTCCTGTTCCTCTGTCAATGCGACTTTCTCTTTGGTATCATTTTCTAGGACTTCACTTAACTTGAAATCAAAAGGGTTTTTCCTTACACAATCGTCTTGTATGGCGATATAGAATGACGCTTTTAACGAGCGTTTATGGTTGTTAATGGTGTTATAGGAAAAGCCTTTGTCTTTCATGCGTAACGCCCATTCCTTAGCGTCAGAGGGTTTTATCGTATCAATGCTCCTAGCACCTAACTTATCCTCTTTCAATAACCGCATGAGTTGTTCCCGTTGTTTCATTGTGCTTTTCTTCACATTTGCCCTTTGTGCGTTCTGTTTGGCATAGAGTTGACAAAGTGTCATTTTCTTGCCTGTGCTGTCGATACCGTCCTCAATATCCCGTCTTATCTGCTGTTCCAGTTCACGAAGTGAGAGTTTTTCCCGTTTTCCCTTTGGTGTCGGGTCTGTGGGTGTCAATCTCCAAGCATACACATATTTTGTGTTTCCAAATGCGTCCACATATTTATATAAGTATTTTCCGTCTGTTCGTTGGCTCTCTCCAGTATGCAGGATACGTCCTTTGTTATCCCGTCTTTTTTCTTTCATGGTGTCTGCTCCTTTCCTTGTTGGAAAGAACCTTGATATGACTTGTGTTCATCATAACACATACAAGGCTCATTTGCATTAGATTGCGTCCAATTTATCAATAACCTGTTCAAACTGTCGGCGTTTAATCTGTATGCGGTTGCCATTCATAATGAGCCAGCCAGCGTCCTTGTTTTCCTCTGCCAATCGTCTTAACTTGTTTTCTCCGATACGGAAATACTTTGACGCTTCTTCAATGGTAAGGGTGTATTTTTCCCATACGGGAATATCGTTGTTATTCATCAGATACCCCCTTTCCCATGTTTCGTGTCATACTGGATATAGGGGATAAGGTCGGTGCGGTTTATCCTCTGTAAATGGGCGGTTAATTTACTGGAAAGGGAATTGCTGTATCTTGCCTTATCAAGCATAGTTCCCACTTTTTCCAGTCCACCTAATGCGTCATGTTCTTCCAAGAAGTAAAAACTTTTGACAGCGGAAATCACGCCACCCTCTGTGAGCCATTGCTGTGTTTCCTCAAGGGAATTTTGCTGTTTTGGTACTTGCAGTTTCAAGACTTCCACAGCCCCTAAAAAGCGTTCCCAAAATCGACACGTTTTCCACCTGCTTTTATTACTTTCGTTTCTGTTTGGCACGACAAAGCGTAGGTTGTTTGCCAGTAGCCCGAAAGCCAGTTCCCCAAGTTCCAGCGGTCTGTCCTTGAATGTCATGGCAAAAGCATGAGCCTTATCATCACGCAGTTGCATTTCTGTCCGTTTCCAACTGCCGACTTCCTCAAGCGTCTTATTATGTTTTGAACAGACTTCTTTATCCTTATCATAAAAGCGGTAGGATAATCCAGATTTTCCAGCACCGATATAAACAGTCTTTGCGGTGTCGAAATCGTCAAACTTGCTTTCATCAAAGTGGTAGCCCTCACTGTTTGAGATAAATTCCTCTTTTTCGCATTTCTTCTTTATCTGCTCAATGGTAAAGAATGGCTTTTCGTTCTTATCGTCAATGGCAATATCAAGTCTTGTGAAATGGAAATTATCCAGTCCGTATCTTCGCTCGCAACGTCGGAACATATCCCCAAAGGTATAATTCCTACTGTCGAGAATACGGAAAATATCATCACAACCTCTGCCAGTCATAACAAGATAACAGCCTAGCCCCTGTGGGTTGTCCTCTGTCTTTCTTGCGTCCCCCGATACATAAATATCTCCAATCTGCCAGCGTGCTTGATAAGTCTTGAATTTTATCGTTGCTGGATAAACATTGAAAATGTCAGTCGGTAAACCTAAAATGTGCATGATGATATCTTCTGCGGTTGTAGTATCAAATACAATGCTGATGTAATCAATCTTAACGGATAAATTTTTGTGTGTAGTTATAGTGCATTACTCCTTTCGTACTTCCCGTTTTTTTGCGGGGTAAAAATCGTGTTTTTTCCTTTATTTATCACAGTTTCTAGGTACTATGACATGTATGCGCAGGGCGGTGTTACATATACGCCCTTTATGAACGCCTAAAGGCGTTCCCTTTCTTCCTGTGTCTGATCCGTTCTTAACGCTCACGAGCCTTGTAAGGCTCGTGGCTAAACGGAACAGCCCCAGTCAGAAACCTTATTTTCGGTCTGATAGTCTATGCTTATTCATGCTATCAAAATGAAAATACATCTTTTCTATGCTTACTCAAGCGTGTGATTGACCCTAGCGTGCTTAATCACTCTATCTGATACGATAATAACGCCATTAGAATTACTTGTCAAGAAGTTTTTGTTGACTTTTAGATATATATTAAGTATGATATGCTTATAAATACCAAGAAAAGCAATGAAAGGAGTGTTTATACTAAGTCATGGAGCATTACGAAAAGAAAATCAGTTTCTTAGGAGAGAACATACAGACCATAAGAAAGCATAGAGGAATGAAACAACAGGAACTTGCGGACAAAATCGGTATCAATATGCAGAGCCTTTCCAAGATTGAACGTGGCGTGAATTATCCTACCTTTGATACGCTGGAAAAGATAATGGACGTGCTGGGAGTAACACCCAATGAATTATTGTCGGGAGAATGGAAGTATATTGACCACACCGAGCCCTATATCATGGATATTATCAAACGGGAACAAGACTTCAATGTTTCCTTAGATTACCTGTCTGAAAATGAATTTTTCGATGATGAAAAAGAATGCACATTTTACAAGGCATATAAACTCATACAGTATATCCATAACTACATTACCAATGAGGTTACGGAGTTGGAAGAACTTATGGAAATCAAGCAGTTGATACAGCGTCAAAAACTGGAACGCATGATAAAAGTACATAAGGAAATGCGAGGGTTAGACCGATACAGAGAACAGCCCAAAGAGTATAAATACCATGACCCTTATGATGATTGGATATTTCGTCAGCTTGCGGATATAGACAACAGAAACAACATTCCCGACACTTCTCCACAAGTAGACTTCAATGAAGCAGACTATGAAGATTATCTAAAGGCGAAATGGAACAGAGGTCTTTAATTTCCTCTTGCATGGAAGATACAGCAAACAAAAAGCCCAGTAAAGAGTGCAAAGCACCACCAATGGTGGCAAGGCTCTTGACAGGGCTTTTTCTTTTCTGTTGTGGGGTAATCAAGAGGAAGAAAGAAAAAGTGTGCATTTTTGTTCCATAAATGCTAAGGGTATGCTGATTTTTATTGTGGCGGATATATGGAACTGTTATAATATGGATATGAAGAAAGCGACAAATTTGAAAGTGTTAATAATTTTCAAACAGCCTCATTGCATGGAAATAAGAAACAGACTATCCTTAAAGTAGGAGGTGGCACAAATGGCAAATGAAGATAAAAAAGATTTTAATGCTATGTTGCATGATAGTAAGGATATGCCAAAATTTCAAATTATCATAGACCAGAAAAGTATTGAGAAATATGGTGGAAACAAAATGTATTTTGCTCCCCCGATTGACTATGACAAAGTAATGAAAAAAGTTCCGTATGGTAAAGTGATTACGGTTGGAAAAATACGAGAACACTTTGCAAAATTGAGTGGTGCAGATTTTACAGAGCCGATTACAGCGGGTATATTTGTTTCTATTGTAGCGTGGGCGAGTTATCAGCGTTCCGAAGATGAAACACCCTATTGGAGAACATTAAAAGCAAACGGAGAATTAAATGCTAAATATCCAAATGGTATTGAAGCACAGAAAGAAAAATTAGAAGCAGAGGGACATACCATTATTCAAAAGGGGCGTAAAAATATACGATACTATGTAAAGGACTATGAAAATTCTCTTTTTGATTTGAAATAGGCAAATTCTATTTCACAATTTCATATCTCTATACACAAAGCAGTTAGTCTTAGGATTGACTGCTTTTTAAAAAGACACCATTTAGGTGTAATGATGTCTTTTGGGTGTTATTTTATAGGTCATATCAAGGCTCATTCAATCGTGGTAAATTCGTGGTAAAATGAGTTTTTTCTATACTTCAAAATACTTGAAAGTATAGTGTTTATGCGGATAATCGAAAATTAGATATAAAATTTTAAATAATCATCTACAATTATCGTCATGATAATGAACTATCACAGGAACTTATGGCAGAGGTGTTGGATGAAACACCGCGTTGCTATATCGAACAGGAAATGGGTCGCAGCGGATACAGTCTGCAAACATTTTGTCGTTTTCTTTTAACACTGTCCGATAAAGAAGTTCTGGAACTCGTACACGGTATGAAAAAAGAGAATGTGTGGGAGGAATAGGGTCTATGATCTTGTATCAGACGCCGATGGCGGGACGAATCCGACGGTTGTTGATCCAACTTGGAGCAACACCAAATTACATAGGATACCGTTATCTTGTTGAAGCAATCTGTCTCTCACTTGTTGACCCGCAAAATCTGGAGCTGATCACCAAAAAAATCTATCTTGAGGTAGCAACAACTTATCAGACCACCGGATCTGCAGTAGAGCGGAATATTCGAACCGTTCTGGAAATCATCTGGCGGGAGCAGACTCCCATGCTCAAGAAAATTATCGGGAATGGGATTCGTAACCGTCCCTGTATCAGTCAGTTTATCGGATATATTTGCAGTTGGATAGAAGACGGGAATATTACGGTTGTCCCAATGCAAAGACCGGAAGACGAGATTGATGAAGAAGCAGATTTCAGAGAAATGGTAATAAATGCAAAAAGAGCCTGGTTCGAATATACGAGAACTCATGCTAATCCAGATTTAAAGTTTTAAGAGGACTCAGCACTATCGGGAATCCGGTAGTGCTGTTTTTTTTACATTCATCATATGAAATAACTTACCTAAACATTAGCACGAATTCCTGATATTTGAAATATAAAATAACTTGTATGAAATATAATTGACAGATCGCCACTTTCCTGTTATAAAAGTTATATATCAAAAGCATTTATTTTTCTTACTTTTCTTTGCAGAAATATCTGCATCTGTATATTTTCTACCGAAATTCTTCGGAAAAAGAAATCTCAATGCTTGAAACCAATTCCATTCAGCAGGAGATTTCGAAAAAGCCAGTCGGCATTTCACTCCTGCACCTCGAAAGGAGAATATGCCTATGGCAAGGAAAAACAAAAGAACAAGTAAACGTAAAACCAAGCAAATCATTAAGAGAACTTACAAAGACAGTTTGTTCCGCATTTTGTTCAATACACCAGAACATTTGCTGGAATTGTATAATGCAATCAATGGAACTCATTATGAAGATCCGGAAGTTTTGGAAATCAATACATTAGAGAATGCAATGTTTCTTTCTGTAAGAAATGATGTCTCTATGATTCTTGATACTACATTATCGCTATATGAACATCAATCGACATACAGTCCAAACCTTCCTTACCGGAATCTTCAATATGTAACTTCCATTTATGCCGGAATGATATCACAGGACAGGGTATTCGGATCCCATCCTCTGAGCCTTCCGTCTCCAAGCTTTATTGTCTTTTACAATGGAACCGACAAAGATCTTCCGGATCGATCAGAATTGCGACTTTCCGATTTGTTTGAAAAAAGTAATACCAACTCAGGAATTGAACCATGGCTGGAGTTGCGAACCATTGTCCTGAATATCAACAAAGGATATAATGAACAACTAATGAAAACCTGTCAGACACTTCGAGATTATACAGAACTGGTATCGCGTATTCGGTCATATCAGAGAGAACTTCCGCTAGAAGAAGCTGTAACCCAGGCAGTAGATGATTGTATTAAGGATGGAGTTCTGGCAGAATTTTTAAGTAAGAATCGAAGGGAGGCTATACGTGTGAGTATATTAGAATGTGATGTAGATAAAGTCATGGACTATCTGAAAAAAGAAGCAAAAGAAGATGGACACGCAGAAGGGTTAGCTACTGGACGTGCGGAAGGATTAGCTATAGGACGAGCAGAAGGCCAAATAGAAGGTTATCTTTCTTCTGTTCAAGCCATTATGAAAAATTTGAACATGACTCCGATTCAGGCAATGGATGCATTAAACATCCCTGCCGAGGAACGGGAAAATTTGCTGAAACAATTGAATGATTGACAACTTGCAAAAACCGCATGCCCTGGGAGCTTCGGTATTAGCTTTCCGACACGCGGTTTTTGAGATTATTTGATTATAGACAGATGGCTTATTTTATGGTGTCGAATTATTTCGCCAGGTATTTATAAAAGAAACTCTGCCCTACATCCCCGGAAAAATTAGGGCTGTTCAACAAGACGGTTTCATCGTCATCATCTGCATAAACAATTTCGCCGGCATTAATTCTCTGAAATGTTTCTGTGAATGTTCGTCTCATTTCAAAAATCGGTGTAATGCTTCCGATACCTAATGTGAGAATAAGCGCCAGAAACAGAATATACGATTTTTCTTTCCACGCTTTTTGCACAGCATCCATAACCCAGATCATAATCAGAAATAATCCCGGAATCGATGCTCTCATGCAAAAATCCCCGGAGTATCCTACTTTGATCCAAGGAATGATCAACAAACAGCCAACTACCAGATAATAGAATAGATTATCCATTTGATAATTATATAAAAGAATAACATAAATCCCCAAATCTAAAATGATGAAAAGAACATATTTTGCAATGCTGTTGTCAAAATCTGGTCCTAATGTATTCGCTTCCATCACGTGTGCTCCGGAAAGATTTCCGCTTAAATAGCAGAAAGATAATATCCCGATCAGACCGCCTCCAAGAACATTTTGAATGGTGCATGTTTCTTTCATGAGTTCCTTAAAATACTGCCCTCTGGTTCGTACAGCATTTCCCAGTGAATTTTCCTTACATAATAAACACAAAAATACGGTGATAGGCAACAAACCAATAAAGGGTAACGTGCTTGTCAACATACTGCATGCCAGAAGAAATATCCGATTTCGATTATTTTTCTGCATATAAATCATCATTGTTGCCAACCATACCGGAAGTGCCTGATTAAATACCCAGAATAACTGTGTTGTCATGCTGGAAAATTGATAAGGATTTCCCCACCATTCCAAATGCCATGGATTTACAGCATTTACATAATCCATATTGATCAGATAGGCACCGACGATATCCAATCCACTAAAGAAGATCAGAATAAAAACAGGCCAGATCTTAATCTGTTTATATCGGCAACAAATCAGGTAATAGATCAGAACCAAACCTAGTAATGCCCAGACAGCCTGCATATAATATCCAATGCGAAGTCCGAATATTTTCCCAATCACAGCAGATGGCAGCCAGAATCCAATGTAATAGATCAATCCCGTTTCCCCAGAAGTTCCCTCAAAAATGGAAAGAATTTTATGATTTCTTACCGGCCAATCATATTCCACAAGAATATTGAAAATGCTGTTTCGTGCGGTATGATCCATATTCTGAAATACAAATTTTCCGATTCCGGAATAATAGACCCAAACAGCAAGAACCCCAATAACAAAAAGAGCTTTCACGATATTATCCCGATTCCATTCCGGCGACCACATTTCCGGACTTTCTTTACAGGCTTTCCATGTGCAGAAAAGAACCAGAAGAATTACCGGAATCGCAATATAAGGTTTTGTCCATCCTCCGATAAAGATCAGGAAAGGGAGGACGAGGTAAAGGATTGCAAGGTGATACAATAGCTTCGATTTATTCATAGCATTTATATCCTTTATTTAAATATTTTCTTGCCAAAAGGTACATTTGAATTTTTAGGTCCTGAATTTACATTTTTAATGAAATATCCATTTTTATTATAGTTTCCCATGAAAGTTGTATTTTCGTTATAACCAGCAGGAACCCAAATTATATCAGATAAATCTAAAGATGTTGTTTGCTTAAAATAAACGCCTTCAAAAGAATATCCTTGATTTACTTTCATTGCCAAATTTACCAGTTCATCTTCAGAACTTATAAGGTATGGAGACTCTTTTGTTCCCGATCCCTTCTCAAATAAACCATCTTCGCTGGCTGCATCCTTATCTAATATGTAAACCGAAATGTTATTATCTTCGGAAATATACGTTCCGGCATATTTATAATTTTCAGTATTTACTAACTCATATAAAGAATCTCTGATTTCACGTGTTCCAGATTTTTTATTTGAATTAAACGACTTTTCATGTCCTTTGTAAGTATCATCATATAAATTATAAATAATAATTGCAGATGGTTTTGTCTCTTTTAATATATTAATATCCTTTTCTAAACTTTCATTTGTAGAAACATCAAACCATTCTACTTTAGAGAATACTCCCGGGTCATTTCTATCGCAAAGAAGATAAAATATGGGCATTTGTGGGAAACTGTATATAACATCATCTTGTTCAGTGTTCTTTTGAACGACTTTAACAATGTCTTCATACATTTTTTTTGTGTTTTTCGAAAGTTTTATTCCTTCTAACAATGGAATAGAAGTAGTAGATGTTGATTCATATACACTTGATTCATTTATCCCCCACCATTGGCAAGGGACAACCAGTTTATAACTTATGCAACTAATACTTAAAAAAATACAATAACACGATATTGCAAACTTTGGTATAAAGTCCCCACTAAAATTCATACAATCAAACAAAATAGCAATTACCAGTGCAACGCATAACCCCGACTCACCAATAGACAAACCACCAGACATTCCAGCACCATAACTAAATGAAAAGCAAGCTCCTAATAATGAAAGTATCTTTAGTTTTTGTATATTTTTGTTTTGATGTTTAATAATACACCAGATGCAGTTAATACCTAAATATATCATCATACATACTGTTATGATGAAAGGGAGTGTTACGTCCAGACGGCGCTGATTTGCATAATATATTCCTAAAGATTCAGACTGTAATGTGAACAATAAACCTACAAAAAGAATTAATGAAAAACTTGCCAATACATATTTGTTGGCTTTAGAAGCTTGAAGATATTTCATAGACACTCTTTTCATAAGATATACAAAAAAAGTAAATACAATTCCCCATAATAACACTTGTATAAACGAAATGTAGCCATTACATATCCATTGAAATAAAATCGCTATAAGCCCACCTTTTGCTTCTACTGCACCAAAAAGAACTGACTGAATCATATTTTTCAAAATCCCTGTTGCTGAACATATGACTATGAATAAAAGAATTGGAACAGCAATTGCACAAATATATTTAGAAATCAAAAAGATACTTTGTTTAAGAGACTTTTCCAAGTATAAACAAGTAAACACTAGCATCATCATAGAAAAGACTAAGAAAAGCCCTCCCATATTCTGCTTTACGAGGAAGAATAATGATGAAAAAATTCCCCATAAATACAATGCAATATTTTTTCCTTTTCCATGGTATATTTTTTGAATTGCTATTACCATAAAAAGAATCGCTAAATGAGAAAATATATCCATCACTCGCACATAATCGTAAAATACACTATATACTTCAGATTGTAAGTAAAAAATTCCTGTAATCGCAGATATTGTAGCTGCTGTATATGAAAAAATCCTACTCAATATGATATAAATAAGGCTTGCTAATCCAGCATAAATAAAAATACCTAAAATGCGAAGGACTATAAGTTTGTATCCAAATAATTTTATAATACCAGCTATTAGATACATATATGCCGGCGTAAATAAATATTCAAAATCAGAATATACTGCTTTTCCATCCAAAATTTCTTTTGCATAATAACTATACCAGCCCTCTGCTGTGGAAAAAGTCTTATTAGATAAAAAAGCAGCATATATAAAACTAAAACTGAATACAAGTATTAATCCTAATATAAATTTTTGATTTTGTTTTAAATTTTTTAAATGACTAAAACTCATTTTTTGTGCTCCTCAAATATTAAATAATTATCTATTATTTTTACAAATTTCAAAACTGGTTTTTGTTTCAATATATATACTTCTAATATATTTTTTCTTAATAATTCAATAATGGAGCATACAAAATATATAATGAATACAATACCTGTTAAGATTAAAATAAAATATGAACTATAATACCATGTATCTGTTTCAACAAAATAACTCCATACAATATTTCTAAGGAAATTATGATCATGAATTAATAATACTGCAAATGAATAGGTAGCTAATTTATTGATTTTGGGATTTACATATTTAGGAAGTTCCTTAACAAAAAAGAAAACAGAAAATCCAGCAATAATCATTAACAGTGATGATTCGGTTCCACTATTTCCTAACAAAAAGTCAATAATTTTGTTATTTCTTCCCCATAAAACACTATAGTTTGCCTGAAGAAGAATTAACCAAATTATAAAAGCTGTTCCTGAAGTAATACGTTTGTCTTTTAAAAATGCAAGCGGCCATTTTTTTAAATTTAACATTAAAACGTAACAGAAAATAAACAGAGTAAGTTCGCTGAAAACATATTGATAATAGTTAGTTATTTGTCCCATTATTTGAGATAAAATTTGAGCAACAAAAATAAGAAATAATAAATATCTGCTTTGGTTTTTGGTTAAATGGTCTGTTCCTTTTTTAATAAAGGGCAACAGCAGATAAAATAACAGATAACTTGAAGCAAATCCATGTGAATTACCTATAATTGGAAGTAAGCTACTAAAAATATCCAGAATAGAAATATTCGCGCCTAACATAAATGCGATTATTGTAAAGAAGAAGGAATAAAAAAATACTTCAAACCAAACTTTTATAAAACGTACGGCACTAAATTGCTGATCAACAAAAAACCACATTGATATAGCAATGTAGATAATAAAACATATTTTTCCTACTGGTAAAAATAAATAGGAGAATAGTAGATTTCGCCCTTCAGCCATATTAAGTGCACCGCCATGAACGACACAATGATGTGCAACTAATAAAAGCATACAAATAATACGTAATAGTTCAATATTGCTATTACGTTCCTCTTTATGGGTTATTGTTTTGGAGTTAATGTTACTATTTATACTACGAGTTAAAAGAAATGATAAAATCGCTGAAAGGATAAGCAACGCAAACTGTTCTAGTATCCACGAAATACTTTTTTGAACAGGTGAAAAATATTTTAATCCAATCCCTACTTCATTAATCTTGGTGGTATTGGGAATATCAATATATAAATTAGAGTATTTATTATATTGAATGGGAATAACTATTTCTTTCTGTAAAAAACAATAAGGCCTAGATGTTATTGCAATAAGATTATCATCTACATCTTTATAATAAATAGAAATTGTGGAATTTTGGGTGGTCCTGTTAGAAAAGCCAATTCGTATAGCATTAATCTCTATTTTGTCAGTGTTTATTTTTAAAAGATGTTGATCATTAAAATTTTCGGAATATATATTAGTAGCCTTAATATCGATTTTATTAAAGCTTTGTGTTTCTTCATACTTGTAAAGAAAAGTATTTTTTCCAATAAATAGAAAACCAAGATAAATGAGTATCATGGTTATTAAAATTTTGTGCAAATTATATCTACTTTTTTTCATGAATTCCACCTAAAAAATTATATCTAACTGTCGCAAAATATTAAAAAAATCTTTTGTATTCTTACTTATCCCTACATTCTCAAATTGCATGACATCTTCTTTCGAAGCAAATCCAAATCCATAGGTTACTCCTATAAATTTCATGCCGGCATCAGCCGCACCAATTGCATCATTGTCACTGTCTCCAACCATGATGATCCGAGATGGATCTGTTAGTCCAATTTCTTTTACACACAATTGGATAATGTCTTTCTTTTTCATCTGATTAAAATTATCAGCACCATGCATAACGGTTGCATACTTGTCAAAATGAAAATGTTCTAATATCTGTAAGGCATAATCTTCTCGTTTATATGTCGCAATTCCAACCTTAATATGGTTCTGGACTAGCTTGTCCAGAACCGTATAAATTCCCTCGTAGGGAACTGCTTGTAATAAAAATTTTTCTTTATAAGCGTCACGAAAAATTTCCGCAATTTCCTGTATTTTCTCTGGACTCAAATCATAATATTTTGCCAGAGAATTTTGAATCGGAGGTCCGATAAAAGTACGAAGTTGTGATTCTGTTAAAGGCGTTAACCCACATACATCAATTGTATAGTTTACGGCAGAGATTAAACCTTCTGACGTATCTAACAACGTACCATCAACATCAAAAATAACCGCATCATAAGTCATATTTATTGCTCCCACATTGGAATAATCATAATTTTTTCCAGTTCTTCTCTTGGAAGGAATGGCGCCAGATCTTCCAACGGTGGACTTACCAAAGTTCCATCCGGAAGACGTTTTGTTGCACTTTTCGGCTCAAATTTCTGATTAATATCTACATAAATTTCACACATCGCATAGCCTTCGGTAGCAAGTGTTGCTTCAATTGCGGCTGGAAGTTCCTGGTTGCTGCTTGCGGTAAAGTATGGGATTCCATAAGCGCCTGCGATTTTTTTCATTTCCGGGAAACTTAAATCTCCACTTTCAGGCCCAACTCCGACTTTGGTATATTCCGGGAATAAATTCCCTTCGGTCTGACGCATGGAATGGTATCCCTGATTATTGACGACAAAAATCTTAATCGGTAATTTATGGAATACAATGGTTTGTAATTCCTGAAGATTCATCTGAATACTTCCGTCGCCTGACAGACACAGAACTTGTTTCTTTCCAAGAGCAAAACAGGCACCAATTGCTGCCGGAAGGTCATAGCCCATACTTGCTGCACCGCTGTTACAGATCAGGCGAGTTGCTTCTTTGATATAGATTGCATGAAGACATGCCTCTACAGTACCATTTCCAAGCACAATCGTCTGATCTTCTGGTGCAAGACGGCTGATTGTATCCAAGAAACAGTATGCATTTGCCAATCCCTCAGCTTCATGTTGTTTTTTCGTCACAACCGGATAATTTTTCTTCCATTCCCGGCAGATATTGAGCCACTCTTCATGTGGAGACAATGCTTGAGGCAATGCAGCATCTAATTTTTCAAGAAAATCTTTTGCATCCGCCTGAATGGGCAGTTCTACATGAATGCTTGGTTTTTGAAGTTCATATTTATCAATGTCTACCATGATCACAAAAGCTTCTCTTGCCCAACTGTGAACATTGTATCCTACCTGACGGCAACTCAAACGACATCCGACAGAGAGTACCAGATCAGCATTTTGAACTGCCCAGTTTCCGGCACGATCCCCGATTAAACCGGGTTGTCCAACATAAAGCGGATGTTCCGTTGGCATAAGGTCTGTGGAATCATATGCAACAGCTACCGGAATGTTTAACTTTTCAGCAACTTTACGCATTAGATCTACACAATTCGCAATGTGAATCCCATTTCCTACATTCAGGACAGGGCGTTTTGCATCTTTAATTTTCTGAAGAACGATTGCGATTTGTTCCTCTGTTGTAACAGGTGGATCTACCTCTTTCAGTTTGCATGGATCAAATTCTATAAATTCATCGGTATCAATATATCCACCTTGTACATCCAACGGAACGTCTAGCCATACCGGACCCGGACGACCATGGGTTGCAAGGTATAATGCTTTCTGGAGATGATATTTCACAGTTTTCGGATCAATGATCATCTCAGCATACTTTGTCATATGTGCAACCATAGGCGTGATATCATATTCCTGATCTCCCATAGCACGAACCGGAATTCCTGCGGCTCGTGCAGTTGTTGCATAGCGAACCTGTCCGCTGATCACCAACATCGGAATACTGTCAAGCCAGGCGCCCAGTACACCGGTTAATGTATTGGTTCCGCCCGGTCCGGTTGTACAACATACCATAGGCAATTCATTGTTGGCACGAAAATATCCTTCCGCTGCAATTGCAGCGCTCTGTTCGTGTTGTACGAAAATATTGGTCAGTCCTTCCTGATGACCAAAGGAAACATTCAGATGCATCGCTCCACCGCCAGGGACGGTAAAGTTGTATCGAATTCCCTGTTCTACTAAAAATTGTGCAATCCAGTCTGAGATTTTTACTTTCATTTTTTCCTCCAGATAAGCTCTTTCTTTTAAAAATTAATACGTTCTTCTTCCACCACCATGGGGCGTTTTGTTACCCGTGTAAGAATTGCTCCGATATATTCGCCAATTACGCCGATAAATGCCAATTGCACCGATGAAAGCAGAAAGACTCCGATCAGAATCGGGGCAGTTCCCATTGCGAAAGAATCCCAATAGATCAGTTTTAAAACTAAATAAATAATAGCAAGCAGAAAACTGATCCCGGACATCATCATCCCCGCCATGGTTGCGATACGAAGTGGTTTTTTAGATACGTGAGTCACACCCGTAATTGCAAAATCGAAATACCGGTTAAAGTTATAGCTGGATTTTCCGAATTCCCGTTTGTTCTGGGTGTATTCCATCAGATAGGTTTTATACCCCAAATCGGGTACTAAGCCACGCACATATGGATCCGGGTCATCCATCCAGCGCATGGTATCTAAAAATTCTTTATCAAACAATCCATAACCGGTGACTCCTTCATATTGTGGCGTTTCAGAAAGCCAGTTAATCAGCGTGTAATAAAGCTTTCGTACCTGAAACATCAGGAAATTTTCTTTACTCTTTAGCTTTTGTCCAAGAACAACTTTATAGCCTTCTTCCCATTTTGCTAAGAATTTCGGAATCATTTCCGGTGGATCCTGAAGATCGCACACGATACAGATCAATGCATCCCCTTTCGCCTGAAGCATCCCATAGCTTCCGGAACGATTTGGTCCGAAATTTCGTGCATTTAAAATAACTTTTATATTTTTATCTTCTTTTGCCAGTTCCCGCAAAATATTCCGGGAATTGTCACTGGAATAGTTGTCGATAAAAATATGTTCATATTGATACTGCGGCATAGCTTCAAACTGAGCTTTTACCGCATGATAAAGATTCATAATATTGGCTTCCTCGTTATAACAGGGAGTCATGACTGAAATTAGTTTTTTATCCATTGTTTTGTCCTTGATACCATTGTACCGTCCGCCGGATTCCTTCTTCAAAAGAAACTTCCGGTTCAAATCCGGTATCTTCCTTTAGTTCTGTAATATCTGCACATAAATGCATGACCTGATTCGGATAATATTCCCGTTCACCCAGTCCGATTTCCAGAGAGGGCGCTACGGTATCCCGAATCGTGGTAATATAGTCTTTCAACTGTCGGGTTTGTCCGGAACCGATGGTATAAGCTTTACCATGTTTTCCGTATTTTCCAATCAGATAAAAGGCTCTGGAACAGTCTCCGCCATATAAATAGTCCCAGGTCTGTTCCCCTTTTGTAAACTGCATCCGTTTTCCATCCAGCATATTAATAATACTGGACATCACCATCGTGTAAGAGTTATCGCGTGGACCGTAGGTACTTACGATTCTTCCCCAACTATGGCGAATACCGTACTGTTCACACAGGATTTTTCCCATGCGACAGGCATCCAGTTTTGCAATGCCATAGCCGGTACCGGATTCTTAGGAACAGCATCAGATATGGTCCCTTCTACCGGTCCGAACTCTGCCTGGGAGCCGGCACCAACAAACGCTTTACATCCGATTGCATGTGCCAGTTCAATCGCATCCAGTGTATCTATGACATTTTGTGTCTGAAGCCGTATGTCCTCACGGCTTGCCCCATAAGTTCCGTTCCATGCAAAATGGAAAAAGGTATCATAATCATGAGACAATATTTCTTTCAGGCTCAACAGATTATCAATATCACATTCTATGATTTCCAGATTCTGATGTGAAGTCAGATTCTTCATTTTTGCGGAAGCAGGTCTTACAATTCCTGTAACTCTGATTCCATCTGCAAGCATCTGTTCGATCATCGTGGCGCCAACCATCCCGGTGGCACCGGTAATAATTACATGTTTCATTATTCCGATTTATCCTTCTTCTTAATTTTTTTCTACGTAGTAAGACGGGGTCAGGAATGAAACATCCAGTTCTGACGCCATCTGTTGCAATGCATCCCGTACATACTGATTCAAAACATCCGCTTTTCTGCTGGTGAACCAGTATTCCATTTCTTCATCCGCGTAATTTGCTCCGGTAGTTGCATAGCCGTCTGCTCCGGCACAGACGACCTGTTCCGGTTCCAGATCTTTTAATAAACGCAACAGCATCACAAAGGAGTAATCAATCACAACGGCGTCTTTGTCCAGAAGTTTTTCATTATTTACCGTATAATCAAATGCATCTTCGGCGTTTGTGACATTGGAAGTCGCAATCACTTTTACCCCATGATGGTTCTGAGACTTCAATGCATTAATCAGACGAATATATCTTCTTGGATTACTCAAGAACACATAATCAACCGGACAAACTTCAGGAAGATGATTAATTGCAATCACGACCGGCTGTTGCTTTTGATAGTAATCCTGAATTTCTTTTGCATGTGATTTCATCGTGGTTCCAGGTCCGAGAAGCAGAACCTTTTTCCCGGCAATTACTGTTTTCAGCGCTGCCCGGTCGAGTGTATCATCACATTCCTTTGCCTGATATTTCAGATAAAGTTCTTCGATATGTGATTGATCATAAAGAAGCTTTTTCTCAGGCTCGATCCATTCCAGAATTTCATTCACGGATTTAATCGAAAGGGTATGTTTATCCATCAAAAACTTTACATAGTTTGGATGACAGTGATTGGAGGCAGCCACATAGAAAAACATGTTATAACCCCATGGAGTTTCTTTATAGATTTTCATGATATTTCCATCAATCGCCTCCAGCATTTGATTGACATCATATTCTTTTCCGTATTCTTCGTTTAAATGCATTCCCAAAAGTTCGATCGGAGCATTTCCGGCACTTTTTCCCATTCCGTAAAGAGTTCCATCGACTACAATGGTTCGATCGGTCTTGTATTTTAATACTTCGATGCAATTGGCGTAGGCCAGTTGGAAATTGTTGTGGGAATGATATCCCAGGCCGATTTCCGGTTTCAGGTGTTGATCCATCAAAGAGAAATAATGCATCAGATTCCCTTTATGAAGTAATCCATAGGTATCCACCATGGATACAGCATAAGGTTCCAGTTCATTGACAAGACTCATCAACTCTAACAATTCTTCATCGGAATAACTGGTAATCGAAACTGCCTGTGTAAAAACTTTATATCCCAGATCTTTTACCTGCTTACAAAATGCAATTGCTTCATGCATGATATGCTTTTTGAAAATCACGCGAATTCCGTCCAAATAGCTGTCTTTACAAGGCTGTAAATTTTCGATTCCACAAGTACCATAATCGATCATTCCGACGATCATGGCATTTCTTTTATCTACGTTTCCATAGATTTTTTCTACACAATCTGTAGATGGCATAATGCTGCGTTCGATATCATATGGACGCCTTTGATCCAGAAAGCCGATTTCAATGATATCGATATTGGCACTGACCAGACGTTCCAACATACTGATGGCATTGTTATGTCCGAATTTCCAGTCATTGACATAGCCGCCATCCCGTAATGTGCAGTCTAATAGTTTAATATGAGATTCACTTGTTGCTGTCTGCATATGCACCTCCGAAAAATTCCCGAATCTGTCGATCCACACATTCGGTTACATTTCCCTCGTTCACAAATACTTTTGCCCATTCCACCGTCTTCTCGATCGCCGTGTCCACATGCCATACCGGACTCCAGCCAAAGACAGTCTTTAACTTGGAACAATCCAATTTCAGGAAGTTGGCTTCATGGGGGCCGCCTACAAATTTATTTTCCCAGGTCTGCCCTTCCCCCCAGGCATTACAGAACAAATCTACCAGTTCTCCGGTAGTTACGCAGTCACAGTCATCCGGTCCCACATTGTAGAATCCGGCATACTTTGGATCTTCATATTGTTTCTGTGCAATCATCAGGTAAGCTGCCAGTGGTTCCAGAACATGCTGATAAGGTCTGGTCGAATGCGGATTCCTTACGATGATCGGCTCTTTTTTCGCCGCTGCACGAATGCAGTCCGGCACGATCCGGTCATTGGCAAAGTCGCCGCCACCAATGACATTACCGGCTCTTGCCGTAGATACCGCTACTTCCATTTCATCAAAAAAGGAATGGATATAACTGTGGGTTACCAGTTCGGAACAGGATTTACTGTTGGAATACGGATCGTATCCATCCAGCGGATCCGTCTCACGATAGCCCCATTCCCATTCCCGGTTATGGTAGACTTTATCCGTTGTCACATTTAAAAAGGATTTGACGCAGGGATTTAATCGGACACATTCACAGATGTTGACCGTTCCCATTACATTTGTCTCATAGGTGTAGACGGGATCTTTATAGGAATCCCGAACGATCGGCTGCGCGGCCAGATGGAGGACGATTTCCGGCTGAACTTCCTCAAACACCTGCTTCAGATGACTCAGGTCACGGATATCCCCAATCACAGAATGCATTTCCTGATCCAGATGCATCAGTCCAAACAGACTTGGGGATGTTGGCGGTTCTAACGCATATCCAGTCACATTTGCCCCTGCATTTAATAAAATCCGAGCAAGCCAGGTTCCCTTGAACCCGGTATGCCCTGTAATCAATACGTTTTTATTCTGGAAAAACTTCAGATCTGTCATGTTCCTCTACTCCCATACCTTCCACGGTGCATTGCCGGATGCCCACATTTTTTCTAACTGTTCTTTTTCACGCTGGGTGTCCATACACTGCCAGAATCCGTTGTGTTTATAGGCGTTTAACTGTCCGTCGGCAACCAGATGCTCTAATGGATCTTTCTCGAAGACGGTGCTGTCGCCCTCGATATAGTCGAAGACTTCCGGCTCCAGTACCATAAATCCTGCGTTGATCCGGCTTCCGTCTGCAGAAGATTTCTCCCGGAATCCTTTAATATCCCGGCTGTCTCTGTCAATATCCAGTACACCGAAACGCTGTCCCACATGAACGGCTGTCAGGGTCGCATACTGATTTTTAGATTCGTGGAAATGAATCAGTTCATTGATATCAATGTCTGAAACTCCATCTCCATAAGTCATCAGAAACGGTTCATTTCCCACATATTTCTGAATCCGTTTGATTCGTCCACCGGTCATGGTGTTTAAGCCGGTATCTACCAGAGTTACTTTCCATGGCTCTGATACATTGTTATGTACGATCATTTTATTTTCATGACCGAAATCAAAGGTTACATCTCCGTTGTAGAGATAGTAATCTGCAAAATATTCTTTGATCATGTGCTGCTTATAACCGCAGCAGATAATAAACTCATGGTGCCCGTAAGCACTGTACTGTTTCATAATGTGCCAGAGAATCGGCTTTTCCCCAATCTCGATCATCGGCTTTGGGCGTAAATGGCTTTCTTCACTGATACGTGTTCCAAAACCGCCCGCCAGAATTACAACTTTCATGTCAGTTTTCCTTTCTCAATCTCCCTGATCCCCTCGATTAAATCTAAAAAAGGAATCCGTTCCTCAAGTGGACAACTAAAGGGTCGTGCTAAAATTCATTTATCAACAAAATTCGACAAAGGAGCAAAAAACTATGAAGAAAATGACATTGGAGCAGTGGGGAAGGGAATGGCTGAAATACAAGAGAGATTATGTGAAAGAATCGACCTACGCCAATTATCTGTTTTTGATGGAGCGGCAGGTCTTTCCAAATTTGGGAATGATAGAAGTGGAAGCGTTGGACTCGGTGATATTGCAACATACGGTCATGCATTGGCTGAAATGGGGACGGATCAATGGAGCGGGTGGGCTTTCACAAAAGACGGTGCGGGACATTCTGATGATCCTGAAAATGTGTCTGAGGGATTATGGAAGAAAATATGGCCGGACGATGCCGGAATGGCAGGTGGAATTACCGGTCAGACAGTTGGAGGAAAACAGACAGAAGCGGGCGGTTTTATCAAAGGGACAGCAACAGAAGCTGCTGGAATGGATCCGGCAGGAATTGAACTATGAGACGTTGGGCTATGCGGTAACGCTCTATACAGGAATTCGGATCGGGGAGTTGTGTGCGTTGAAATGGGGAGATGTGGATTTTGAGCAACGATCTATCTGCATTTCAAAGACCATCCAGAGAATTTATCTGAAGAATCCGGAGAACCGGGGGAATATCAAGGATGGAGAGGATAGAGATAAACGCACAGAGTCTGAAGGCAATGAAAGGAAGAATAAACAGGGAAGCAGGAAGAGGAGCAGGGAAAAGGGGAGAACGAAGATTTTGCTGACAACGCCAAAATCCAGAAAATCCATTCGGGAGATTCCGATTGCGGATGCATTGTATGATCTGATGCAGCCGTTTTGCGGGGAAGCACCGGAACATTTTCTGGTGACGGGCAGCAGGCGGTATATGGAACCGCGGCTGTATCGAAAGCATTATGCCAGATTCCTGGAGAAGAAGGAAGCGGAACATATTCATTTTCACGGGCTGCGGCATACGTTTGCAACACGCTGTGTAGAAGAGGGAGCGGATTATAAGGTGGTCAGTGAGTTGCTGGGGCATGCGTCGGTGAATCTGACGTTGAATTTGTATGTGCATCCGCAGTGGGAGGATAAGAAGCGGTGTGTGGAGTTGATATAAAAAAAGGAATAAGGTTAACTCTTATAGTGAAAGTAGAGAAAAAAGAGGGAGGCGTTGTCGAAAAGTGCTCTGGTCTGTTGAGTTTTAGCTATAACAGTGATATGATTAATTGGAGTATGCGGAAATTTAGAAAACGAGGATGTACGATTGAAGATAAAAGCATTTTTATTGAAGGATCAGAAGATCGAGAGAGACAGTTTTATCTGGAATATGGCAGGCAGTATGTTGATGGCGTTTCAGTCGGTCATCATGCTGATGATTTTAACCCGCACCTTGGGCCTGAAAGATGCGGGGATTTTTACGATTGCTTATGCAAATGCCAACCTGTTCCTGACGGTTGGAAAGTACGGGATGCGCTACTTTCAGATTTCGGATATGAAGGGACAGTTTTCTTTTGTGAACTATCGGATGTCCCGTGTGGTGTCATCTCTGGCGATGATGGTGACGGCGGTATTGTATACGGCTTATGCAGCAATGAGTAACGGATATTCTGCGGAAAAGACGCAGGTGATCGTTTGGATGTGCCTGTTTAAAGTCGTGGATGCGGTGGAAGATGTGTATCATGGATTTTATCAGAACCAGAATCGTCTGGATGTGGGCTCCAAATGCATGACGCTTCGGATCGGAATTACGATCGTGGTTTATGGAATGGGGCTGATTGTTTTCAGAAATCAACTGGTTTCGCTGATGATTGCAACGGTTCTGACGACGGGCTTATTTGTGTTGTTTACAAAATGGACCATTGGAGCATTCGATGTGGTGAAGGAAAAGGTGGACTGGAAGCAGGTTTTTGCGCTTTTGAAAGTGTGCTTCCCGTTATTTGCCGGAGCGTTTCTTTCTTTTTATATAGGAAATGCACCGAAATATGCGATCGATGCCATGCTGACCGATGAATTGCAGGCGTGCTACGGTTTTATCGCGATGCCGGTGTTTGTGATTGGTCTGTTGAACAATTTTATTTTCAATCCGATGTTATATAAGCTTTCGATGATGTGGAATGATGGGAGAGTAGGGCAGTTTGTCAGAAAAATCCTGCTTCAGTCCCTAATCGTGGCTGGAATTACGCTGGTATGTATCATTGGAGCGTTTTTGCTGGGAGTTCCGGTGTTGTCCTGGCTTTACAATACGGATCTGGCACCGTATAAGGCGGAATTGTTGTTGCTGCTTCTGGGCGGCGGTTTTCTGGGACTGTCCGGTCTGTTAAATGCGGTGATCACGATTATTCGTTACCAGAAGAGCCTGATGTGGGGATATGCGGTAGTGGCGTTATTGGCATTGGTGTGCTCCAACCGGATCGTAGGAATGTACGGAATGATGGGAGCGGCAGTTCTGTATACACTTTTGATGGCAATTCTCTGTGTCATTTTTGTGGGACTGTTTGCTTATGGTGTGATGAAGCAGAAGAAGACGTTATAATATGGATGAGGGAAAGTGATGGAACAAAGGAAAGAGGAACCGCGGCGGTATTGGTGGAAGAAGCTGGAAAAACTGGAGGAATTTTCTGCCAGTGTTTTTCTGGTACTGAGTATTCTGACATTTGCGGTGCTGTTTGGACTTAGTTTTGTGTTGTCCGGGGAAAACAGTCTGGACATTATGGAAGAGACGGTCTATATTGTGAGGGATTCCATTTGGGGAAATCTGCTGGGAATCGGAATCTTTTTGGCACTGGACGTGGGAATCATCCGGTGTTTTCAGCGATATGGAAAGAGTTGGAATCGAAGATATATTCTGTCGGTGATTCTGGCAGGAATGACGGTTGCTTCTATATTATGGGTGTGGATGAGTAAGACTATGCCGCAGGCGGATCAGAAGGTGGTCTGTGAGTTCGCGCATGCGTTTAATCAGGGGGATTACAGTGGTCTGGCGTGGGGCGGTTATGTGGCAAAATGTCCTCACCAGCTAGGCCTGATTACCTGGATTCGGGTGATTTTCAAGCTGTTTGGAGAAAATAATTATCATGCGTTTCAGTATGTTTCGGCCTGTCTGGTTCCGGTGCTGGTCTATTCGGGAGATCGGTTTGTGCGAAAACTTGCGGAGCTGAAACTGCCAAAAAGAAGCAAAATGTCTCCGACAAGATTTGTGACAGAGGAAATTTTCTACTTGCTCCTGATCGTGAGCTGTGTGCCGCTTTACCTGTACGTGCCCTTTGTGTATGGGGAGATTTCGTCTACGGCGTTTGCCATGTTATCGGCATGGATGTTTCTGGAATGTCAGGATCATCTGACAATCGGCAATGGAATCGGTCTGGCGTTGTCAGCGGGAGCGGCGGTGATGCTTCGGCAAAATACGGTGATTCTGTTGATCGGATATCTGCTGGTGGCTGTGATCAAATGGATCAGTACCAGAAAGAAGCAGATGCTGTTGGTGGGATGCTGTGTATTGGCCGGCCTACTTCTGTTTCAGGGAATGTTAAAGGGATTCTATCAGAAACACCGTCCGGAGGATGCGCAGGCGATTCCGGCAATTCTCTATGTGGCAATGGGAACCCATGAGACGGATCTGGGAGCCGGATGGTTTGACGGTTATAATTTCCTGACGTTTGAAGGCCAGGGCTGTGACCGGGAAAAGGCAGAAGCGGTGGCAAAGGCGGATCTGCGCGAGTTTGCCTATAAGATCAAGACCGAACCGTCTTATGGCGTGGATTTTTATTTTCGAAAATTTGTGACGCAGTGGAGCACCCCTATGTATCAGGGGCTTTCTATGAATAACTGTCTGGAGGCGGAACAGCCGAGACTTGCGGAGAGTGTATATTTCGGTTGGCTGCGGACAGTGATCGACCGGTGGATGAACTGGTATCAGCTGGCACTTTATGGTGGAGTTCTGGCTCTGCTTCTTAGTGCATGTCCAAAAGGGGACAGGAGAAAAAGGAAATCGTTAGATGGTTACAGTCTACTGATCGGAATTTTCGGAGGGATTTTGTTTACCATGTTGTGGGAAGCAAAGAGCCGATATGTCTTTCCGTATCTGTTGCTTCTGATTCCTTACGCGGCAGCGGGATTATCTGATCTGGCAAGGAGACTGGACGATCGGATTTTTCTTGAAAAAGGAAATGCAGAGTATGAACGAAGAAACGAAAACAAAGAGAGTTACAGAAGACAATGAGGATGGGACTGTAAAATGAGATTGAAATTACGGAAAAGATGGAAGCCGTTTTTGATTCTGTCGGTGATTCTTACGGTGTTGGTGTTTGGAATGTATAAAAACAACCGGGAACACTGGGAAGGGATGCTGGATGATCCGGCAACCTTTGCCTGGCAGGATCAGGGGAATGGTACCTGGCGGATGGAATGTTTTACGGAGAAGGTCAGTAAAGGAGAATATTCTCTGGAAGTGGTCTATCATTCAGAGGCAGATCTGGAATATGAATTGTTGGATCTGGAACAGGATAATGGGAAGAACCAGATCGGGAAGGTGGTCGCTTCGGGAACATTACGTGATGGAGAAAGCGGTCCGACGGAGTTCTTTACGTTGTCAAAGGCCAGCAGAAAGCTGACCCTTTCTGTTACGACCAAAGATCCGAATGTCCAGATGGGATACTGGATCATGAAACTCCAGAACAATCACAGACCGGATTATCTGTTGATCTGGATCAGTATGATGGTATTGGCATTTGTTAGTTGCATTTTGATGCCGGACTGGAAGGACTGGAGATCCTGGGCGGTGGTGCTGCTCAGTGGTCTGCTGACGTCGATGCCGTATTTCTGCGGATTTCTGAATACGGGACATGATATTGGGTTCCACCTGGAGCGGATCATCGGAATGACCGGAGCGATGGAGAGCGGTCAGTTCCCGGTGCGGCTGAGTACGGCTTTTATGCCGGGGTATGGATTTTCAGTGGACATGCTGTATCCGGAATTATTCTTATATATTCCGGCAATCCTCTGTATGTTGGGCGTTTCCTTGATGACCAGTTATAAATTTCTGATGATTCTGATCAATCTGGCAGTGGCATGTGTGGGGTATGTCAGTTTCCGGAATTTGCTGAGATCGGACCGGATGGGACTGTGCTGTATGCTGTTATATCTGTTGAATCCGTATCGGCTGGTTAATATGTATTGCAGAGCGGCTGTGGGAGAAATGTTGGCGCAGATTTTCCTGCCTTTATTGCTTTGGGGCGTGTATGAACTGATCTGCGGTGACCAGAAAAAATGGTGGATCACAGTTCTGGCAGCAACGGGGATTATCCAGAGCCATATTATCAGCGTGGAGATCAGTGTGCTGTTTGTGGCAGCCGGTGTTCTGATTTTCATTCCGTACCGGCTGTACAGAAAAACAGAAACACCGAAAAATCTGGGCCGGCGAATGCTTGCCATGGGAAAAGCGGCGGGCATGACAATCCTGTTGAATCTCTGGTTTCTCATTCCGTTCCTGAGCCATGTGGGAGATGATTATTATATCAAAGGCCAGGGGACGGATATGCAGAACAGTGCACTGGAAATCGGAGATATTTTCCGATTGTTCGTGGAATATGAAGGATCTTCCACAACAGAGGTGGTGAACCGGCAGTTGTTTATTTCCATCGGACCAGTCTTGTTGCTGGGAATCTTTGTGTACAGTTACTATGCATTTTATCGGAAGTCTTTAGACAGCTGGGTAAAGAGAATCGGTAATGTTTGTCTGGGATTTGGAATCGTCAGTTGTTATCTGTGTTCCAGTGCCTTTCCGTGGAACGTGGTGAAGGATACGGATTGGCTGTACAGCATTCTGGGACTGATTCAGTTCCCGTGGAGATTTCTGGCATATGCGTCTCTGTTTTTATCGGTGGTAACAGCGATCGCCGTGATAGAACTTTTGAAGGACAGACGCCAGATGATAGCGGGAGTGCTGGTGGTATTGACCTTCGTTATGTCGGTGCACTGTGTGGATGAATATCTGGACGGGAAAGTGTTGTTGCAGAGAAAAGGGAATCTGACCAGTTTTGATACGGATGTCTTGGACTATTATCAGGAAGACACGCCGTTGGATGAACTGTGGGCGCAGGGGGATACAGTGAAATCGGATCAGCCGCTTACGATAGAACATTATGAACGGAAGGGCGTGGAGTTCTCTCTGGATCTGAAAGAAGCGAAAGAGGGCACTGTTTTACAACTTCCAATTTACAACTATGAGCTCCATGGAGTATATTTAGATGGAGAAGCACTGAAAACGACAGAAAGTGCCAGCCATCAGGTGCAGGTACAGCTTCCGAAAGGAAAAACAGCCGGACACCTGGAAGTCCGGTTTGAAGGAAGAAAGATATACAGAGTGGGAGAAGTGGTGAGTCTGCTGACGATCCTGGGATGGATCGGATATCTGCTCTGGAAACGGAAAGGAAGACAGGAATGGTAAAAGAACAGATTTCGTTGATCGTACCTTGTTATAATGAGGAAGAAGTTTTACCTTATTTTTATCAGGCGTTTTGCGAGATAGCGGAGAAATTAAAGGAGTATGCTCTGGAAGTCATCTTCGTCAATGACGGTTCCAAAGATCGGACACTTGAGATCGTAAAGGGATTTGCGACCGAAGATTCCAGAGTGAAATATATTTCGTTTTCCAGAAATTTTGGAAAGGAAGCAGCGATTTATGCCGGATTTGAACATGCTTCCGGTGATTATATCGCTATGTTGGATGCAGATCTTCAGGATCCGCCGGAGCTGTTGCCGGAAATGATTCATGCCATTAAGGAAGAGGGCTACGATTCTGCGGCTACCCGTCGTGTGACCAGAAAGGGAGAACCACCGGTACGATCGTTCTTCGCCCGTCGCTTTTATGGGCTGATGAACAGGATTTCTACCACAGAGATCATGGATGGTGCCAGAGATTACCGTCTGATGACCAGACAGTTTATGGAAGCAATTCTGGATATGAAAGAGTACAACCGGTTTTCCAAAGGCATTTTCGGCTGGGTCGGATTTCAGACAAAATGGATCGAATTTGAAAATGTGGAACGACGTGCGGGGGAAACAAAGTGGTCGTTCTGGAAGCTGTTGCTTTACAGTATTGAAGGGATTATCGGATTTTCTACGGCGCCGCTGGCACTGGCATCAGTACTGGGAATCTTTTTCTGCTGTGTGGCATTTATTTTCCTGGTTGTGATTCTGGTAAAAACCTTATGTTTCGGGGATCCGGTGGCAGGATGGCCGTCTATGACCTGTATTATACTGATGCTGGGTGGAATTCAGTTGTTCTGCATGGGAATTCTGGGCATGTATCTGTCCAAGACCTATCTGGAAACGAAGAAGCGCCCGATCTATATCTGTAAAGAGACAAATGTGGATGCAAAAGGAAACCAGACAAATGAATAAAAAGAAAAGAAGGACTCTTTTTGCGGCAATCCTTGTGTTTGCCGCAATCGCAATTTTATATATGGTGATTCAGACACTGAGTGGGCTTTATCCATTTGGGGACAAATTAAATCTGCTCTGGGATGAGGACATCCAGTATGTGGATTATTTTGCGTTTTACCGGGATGTGCTGCTGGGAAAGGCACAGATTGGGTATTCTTTCTCCAAATCACTGGGAGGTTCGTTGGTGGCATTGTTCGGATATTATCTGGCAAGTCCGTTTAACCTTCTGGTGGTATTCTTTGATACAGAACATTTACCGCTGTTTGTCTTCCTGATCACCATGTTAAAAATGGGAACTGCCGGAGTGACGTCATTTGCATTTATGAGAGGGAGATTTGAAAAGCTCTCTCTTTTCGCATCCGCAGGTCTGTCTGTTGGATATGGTCTGATGCAGTATACCATGCTTCAGTGTTCCAATATTATGTGGTTGGACGGCGTGATCTTTTTGCCCCTTCTGTTGCTTTCGATTTACCGGTTTGTAACGGAAAAACGGAAAGTGCCGTTGTTCTTGTGCGTGGCGTTTTCCATTATGATTAACTGGTATACCGGATATATGATCTGTCTGTTCGGTGTCTGCTATTATCTGTACGAGCGGATTCTGATGTTATTTAAAGAATCTGCATCCGGAAAATGGAAACGCTTCTTTTTGGACAGTTTCCAGTGCGCCGGTGTCATGCTGTTGGGGCTGTTTGGAAGTATGGTGGTGTTCTATCCGGTTTTCAAGGGATTGCAGAAAGGAAAATCTGTCTGGGATCCTACGATTTTTGCACCGGAATTTTATGATTCCTTTTTTGACATTTTCCGGGGATTCGGCGTGGGAACCATTGCCGGAACGGTGTCTTTATATTGCGGGCTTTTGTTTTTCGGCTTTTTCGTGTACTATTTTCTGGCAAAGAGCGTGGAGAAAAAGAAAAAGATCTTATCGGCAGTCGCGGTATTGTTCATGTTTGCAAGCTGTTGGTTTGTGCCGCTGGACTGCATTTGGAGCGGGGTGCGCCATGTGGCAAGCTTCCGGTTCCGTTATAGTTTTGTGGTGATCTTTCTGGTGCTTTATCTGGCGGCCAGGGGAATCCTTGTGTGGGAAAAATCAGAAGAAGCGATTGGAGAGCAAAAAGAAAAGAAACACGGTGGAATCTGGAAGAAAAACCGGAAGATGGCGGCAATTTTCGGCGGAATTTTGATCGCTTTTCTTGCCTCACACCTGTGGAAAGGTTATGAGGTTAAGACGTTTTATGCGACGATGATCAGCTTGATCCTTTATGTACTGATTTATTTGATTCTGAAGCAGGATCGGGCGAGATGGTGTGCTTTGAGTATTCTGCTGGGAGCAGAATTGGTGGCAAACGGTGTGATTACTTTTGCATTTAATTATGGCTGGAATCCATCGGTGGAAGCGTATCAGACTTATGCGAAGGAAGCAAAGGTTCAGGCGGATCTGGTAAAGGAATCTGCGAAACCTTCGACATTTTACAGGATGGAAACGGTGTCCAAGCGGTACAATGAGGAGAGCCATTGTTCTGCGTATCTGAATGATTCCATGGCATATGGTTATCACGGGATTTCCCATTATTCTTCAACCTATGATACCAACATCAGCGATATGATTCATGATCTGGGATATTCTTCGACTTATGATCTGAGCATTTACACGGAGCCGATTCTGCCGGCGGATGCTCTGTTTGGAATCCGTTATGTATTGTCCAGACAGGATCTTTTGGGACTTCAGAAGGTGGAGCGTCTCGGAACGGTCAATGAGAAACAGGTCTATGAGAATCCTTACGCACTGGGAATTGGCATGGGCGTTTCGGATCAGGTCTTTGACTGGACGGAGCCGGGCAATCCTTTCGAATTTCAGAATCAGTTGTATTCGAAGTTGTTGGGAGAAAACGTGGAGTTGTTCCAAAAAATTGAGGCAGAACCGGTGGTACAGGACGGAGTCTTATCTTATCAGTTCCCGGCATTGGGCGAGGGCAGCTTACTCTACGGAGATGTAGAGTCGAAGATCGGGGAGCTGAACACCACACTTTATGTGGATGGAACGTATCGTTGTAAGTATTCCTGTTGGCTTAGTTATCTGGTGTTTGCAGTGGGAGAATCGGAACAGCCGCATACGGTTTCCTTTACGGATTACGCGGGAACGGCAGAGGATGTGGACGGATCCTTCTATCAATTGGATTTGAAAACGCTGGAGCAGGTGACGGATCGTCTGAAAAAAAATGGATTCGAACCGGAGGTGTTTAAAGACGGACGGGTAGAAGGAACTTATGAATGTAAGGAGCCGGAAGGAAATCTGTTGCTTACCATTCCTTACGATGAGGGATGGAAAGCCTGGGTCAACGGAGAGTCGGTCCGGATCAGAGAAGGAGCCAATGCGCTGAGCGTGATTCCGGTGACACAGGGAGAAAATGAAGTAAAACTGGTCTACGAGGTACCGGGTGTTCGGACCGGACGGGTGTTGTCACTTGGAGCTGTATTCGTATTTGGAGTGTGGCTTACATTGGAAAAACATGGGAAACAAAGAAAATGTAAGGAGTAAGCAGGCAGCAAAAAGTAGGAATCACCTAATATAGAAAGACACAGTTATGAGAGACAGGTAGAATCAGAATGGAAGAGGCGGGATGAAAAACAAAAAGAAATCGTGGATTTGGATATGGGGCTTGATGTTTCTGGCGTGGATACCGGGACTTCTGGCTGCGTGGCCGGGGGTTTTTGTGGTGGACAATGTGTTTCAGATGAAGTGGTATCTGGAAGGAACGATCAGTGCCCATCATCCGATCCTTCATACCTATTTACTGGGCGGATGCCTGAAACTTGGAAAACAGATACTGGGATCTTATGAGGCGGGCGTTGCGCTTCTCGCCGTTTTGCAGATGCTGTTCCTTTCTTTCGTATATGCATATGTGCTGTATCGACTGAAAGACAGGTTTGGAAAGGGCGGATCCGGAAAAATCGTGTGGTGGATGGTACTGGCATATTTTGCCTTGATGCCGTACCACAGCATTTCTGCCGTAACGACGACAAAAGATACGATTTTTGCGGGATTTTTCCTGTTGGTAGTGTGGAAAACCTACGAGATGGTCAAAGATCAGAAATCATTTTTTGCATCCTGGAAACAGGCGGTGGAGTATGTGATATTGACATTTCTGATGTGCGGATTTCGAAATACGGGAATCTACATTTTCCTGTTTACACTGCCGTCTATGCTGATTGTCTGTCGGAAATACTGGAAACGTGTACTGGCACTTGGATTGTCGGTGGTGGTGCTCTGGGGAATCTTTACCGGACCGGTTTACGAGCGTCTGGGCATCACAAAGGGAAGCAGTGCGGAAATGCTGTGTGTGCCGATCCAGCAGTTGTCCCGTGTGATGGTGGATGCGCCGGAAGAACTGACGGAGAAACAGCAGGCACAGGTGGAGGCTTATATTCCGGATTATTCTAAATACATTTCGGCGGTGGCAGATCCGGCAAAAGATACATTCAATGTTCAATTGTTTGAAATGGATCCGGGGCGGTTTGTAAAGTTGTGGATTCAGGTGGGATTAAAGTGCCCGGTGGTTTATGTGGAGGCGTTCCTGGCAACCAATGAAGGGTTCTGGAATCCGTTTGCGTATTATCCCAATCCGGACACCTATCTACCGTATATCCCGTATCACGGAGCAGACCTGGATCAGGTGGGGATCTCCTGGGAACATCAGATCTTTATCCGGCAGACTCCGGTGGGAAAAGGGCTGGACTGGTTCTATGAGAAAATGACGGAAGCGGGAAGCTATAACCGAATTCCGCTGCTTTCCCTGCTTTACAGCGCGGCCACTGCGTTTTGGCTGATTGTGGTCGGGATCATCGTCTGTATCCGGAAGAAGCGTTATGAGATGGCGGTGCCGTTTTTTTTGTTGATCGGACTGTGGGGAACGTTGATGTTGTCTCCGGTGGTGGTCTTCCGATACGGGTATCCGCTGTTGATCTGTCTGCCTGTTGTCTGGGCTATGTGTTGCAATAAAACGGATGGGAAGTTATAATAAAGGACAGTATGGGAGGACGAAATCTATGAAAAGAAAAGTATGTATCTTGTTAGCGGTACTGATGGCAGCGACGCTGCTTCCGGCTTGCTCGAAAAAAGAGGAACCGAAGAAAGAAACGAAAGTGGAAAAAGAGGAACCGAAGGTAGAGGAAGAACCGGAAGAAGAGATCCCGGCCAATCAGAATCTGCTGACAGGTCTGGGAGACTTGAGCGAAGAAGCCATTGGAAAACGTCCGGTGGCAGTGATGGTCAATAATATTCCGGCGGCAATGCCGCAGTACGGTGTGGAACAGGCAGATGTGATCTTTGAAATCCCGGTGGAGGGAGATCAGACTCGGTTTATGGCACTGTATGCAGACTATACGAAGCTGCCTAAGATCTGCGCGATTCGTAGCTGCCGTTATTATTTCCCGGCATTTTCACAGGGATTTGATGCCTTTTATGTAAACTGGGGAATCGATGACAGTATTGCAGACTATTTACAGTCTCTGGGATTGGATCAGTACGATGGAATGAATAATCCGGGGGATTGTTTGGAAGAGATGAGGAACGGCAGAAAGCAGGATATCCTCTGGAACACACCGGATATTTTGACGGAACCAGATTTGCTTCTGTGGTACAGGCGGAAGGAAAGCGTACGGATCTGGCGGATGATAAGAAGGATACTGCATTCCGGTTTAACGGAATGAGTGAACAGTTGAAACCAGCCGGTGGAGATTGTACGAAAGTGGACATCAATTTCGGGGCACAGTCCGCGACACTGACTTATGATGAAGCGAGCAAGACCTATAAAAAGGATAATTCCGGAGAACCGCAGATCGACGGAAAGACAGGAAATCAACTGGCATTTACCAATGTGTTCGTGTTGGAAACTTCAATCTCTGTCCGGGATGATGTGGGACATAAAGAGTTAGACTGGCAGGGAGGTATGGATTCCACAGGATATTATATTTCCAATGGCGGAATCCAGAAGATTCACTGGGCAAAAGAGGCCAATAATGAGTGGTCCAGACTGAGATTCTATGATGAAAACGGTCAGGAAATCTCGATCAACAGAGGAAAGACTTATATTGCAGTAAATTATGCAAATCAGGCAACGTTCCAATAAAACGAAAAGCTGAAAGGTTTAGAAAGACACAGGAGAAACAAAATGAATAAAATTGCAGTGCTGATTCCCTGCTATAATGAGAGTCTGACGATCCGAAAGGTCGTGGAGGACTACAAGACAGCACTTCCGGAGGCAGATATCTACGTGTATGATAACAATTCCACGGATCATACCGATGAGATTGCCCGGGAAGCGGGTGCGATTGTGCGATATGAGTATCGACAGGGAAAAGGAAATGTGATTCGGAGCATGTTCCGTGATATTGATGCGGACTGCTATCTGATGATCGACGGAGATGATACCTATCCGGCGGAAAATGCAAGGGAAATGGTAAATCTTGTATTGGAAAAGGGCGTGGATATGGTGGTTGGAGACAGACTGTCTTCTACTTATTTTACGGAAAATAAGCGTCCGTTCCACAATTTCGGAAATCGGATTGTAAGAGATCTGATCAATAAATTATTCCATAATGATATCCGGGACATTATGACGGGCTATCGTGCATTCAGCCCGCTGTTCGTCAAATCTTTCCCGGTATTATCCAAAGGGTTTGAGATCGAGACAGAGATGACGATCCATGCAGTAGATAAGAACTTTCTGATCGAAGAGATCCCGGTGACTTACCGCGACAGACCGGCGGGAAGTGAATCGAAGCTGAATACATTTTCTGATGGATTTAAGGTGCTGAAAACCATTGCTTCTCTGTTTAAGGAGTACAAACCGTTCCACTTCTTTTCCTGGATCTCAGGAATTTTGTGGATCATTGCATTGGTATTTTTTGTACCGGTTCTGTTGGAGTATTTTAAGACCGGGCTGGTCAGGAAGTTCCCGACCGTGATCGTATGCGGAGTGACAGCAACCATCGGATCACTGATGTGGATCTGTGGGGTGATCCTGGATGTGATCGTGAAGAAACACAGGCAGTTGTATGAACTGGAACTGAATCAGTTGCGTCAGGCGGGAGTCGGAAAGAGACACGAGAGTGAAAAAGAGAAGGAGAAAGAACATGAAACAGTATGATTATCTGATCGTTGGGGCAGGACTGTATGGGGCAGTTGCGGCTCATGAACTGACCAAGAAAGGAAAATCCTGTCTGGTGATCGACAGAAGAGATCACATTGCAGGAAATGTATATACGGAGGAAATCGAGGGAATCAATGTGCACAAATATGGCGCACACATTTTCCACACCTCCAATAAAGAAATCTGGGATTACATCAATCAGTTCGCAGAATTTAACAACTACATCAACTCACCGGTTGCAATCTATAAAGATGAACTGTACAATCTTCCATTTAACATGAACACATTCAGTAAAATGTGGAATATCAAAACTCCGCAGGAAGCCAAGGATATGATCGCAAAACAGGTGGCAGAGACAGGCATTACGGAGCCGAAAAACTTAGAGGAACAGGCATTGTCTCTGGGTGGAAAAGATGTCTATGAAAAGCTGATCAAGGGATATACGGAGAAGCAGTGGGGAAGAGACTGCAAGGATCTTCCGGCGTTTATCATCAAGCGTCTTCCTTTCCGTTTTACGTACAACAACAACTATTTTAATGACCGGTATCAGGGAATTCCGATCGGAGGATACACTGCCATCGTAGAAAAGATGCTGGAAGGCTGTGAAGTTCGTACCGGTGTGGATTTCTTCGAGTTCAGAAAAGAAAATCCGGATATTGCAGATCAGATCATCTTTACCGGAATGATCGATGAATATTTCCAGTATAAGCTGGGAGCGCTGGAGTACCGTATGGTTCGGTTTGAAACAGAAGTGCTGGACTGCGAGAATTATCAGGGAAATGCGGTTGTCAATTATACAGCAAGAGAAGTTCCGTACACACGAATCATTGAACACAAGCATTTTGAATTCGGAACCCAGCCGAAAACTGTGATCTCCAGAGAGTATTCTTCCGAGTGGACCGTAGGAAAAGAGCCATATTATCCGGTCAACAATGAAAAGAATGATGCATTATTTGCAGAATATCAGAAACTGGCAGCAGAGGAAAAGAATATACATTTCGGTGGAAGACTTGGTAACTATAAATACTATGATATGGATAAAGTAATCGAGGCTGCACTTCAGGCAGTGGCTGAGCTGTAAAGAACGGAGTAAGGGGAAAGACTTTGGACAACAAAACAACATTAATGCAACAGATCATCCGCTTTGCCTTTGTGGGAGGTGGTGCATTCGTAATCGATTATGGCGTCATGATCTTCCTGACGGAAGTAGGCGGACTGAATTATCTGATCTCCAGTGCCATTTCATTTACGGTTTCGGTTATCTTTAATTACATCATGAGTGTGAAATGGGTCTTCAACGTATCCGGGGAACGCAGCCAGACACAGGATTTTGCGGTCTTTATCGTACTCAGTGTGATCGGGCTGGGGATTAATTCTCTGATCATGTGGATTGCAGTGGACAAGTTTCATATTTTCTATATGATCTCTAAGATCGGGGCAACGGCGATCGTGATGGTTTATAATTTCATTACGAGAAAGATTTTTCTGGAAAACGGAAAATAAAGGGAAAAAGGGAAAATGCAGGCTGAAAAGGCTTGCATTTTTTTATGGAATCGCGTATGATCATAGTACTCGCAAGAGTAACATTCTTATCGTTTTATTTCAAACGGCGTAGGGTCTTACGTCATCTTGTGCGACTCGCACATGAAATCCATTTTTTAGTAACGAGAACAAAGAAAAATGTAGTGTAGCACGCTTTTAAAAATATTTCTCGGGCGTGCAAACAGGAAGGAGGAATGTGCATGCAGAGTATGCGCAGTTATGGTGTATGGAAATTAGTGGAACATGACGGAGTAGGTCATCTCTCAGTGGACGAGGTGGAGGGGACTCTTCTGATCTATCGGATTCAGGAGGAAAAATGCATGGAAAAGGAACGGGTCATAAAATGGATTCGTCAGTTGGTGACGCAGTTGGACCTGTACCAGAGAAGCGGGGAAAATCCGGAGCAAATCCGGTGTTATCGGTATCTGAATCCGTACAGCGTACTGATTACGGGGGAGGATCAGGTGATGCTTCTGAATCTGGAAGATCCGCAAAATGAGTTCGTGATGAAGAATATGCAGAAGCGTTCCATGCGGCATCATTTTGTGCGTGCGGTTCAGACTTTCGGAGAAAATTCTAAAATAGCGGTGGATCTGTATGGTCTGGGGAAAACCGTGCAGTTCCTTCTTGCCTGTACAGAGAGTCTGCCGGGATTTCGGTTCTGGGAAGAGTATCAACTGACCCGGTTTATTCAGAAATGTCTCCAGACAGAAGAGAAGAAACGCTATGGAAACCTGAAAGAAGCGCTGAAAGATCTGCCAAAGGAAAAGAGACACAGACGCTTTGGGCGATCAGACCGATCAGGAGGGCGATATATGGAAGCTGAAAGCAGAAGGAAAAAACGTAGATTCGCAGTTGCGGGAATTGCGGCAGTCATCCTGGTCGGGATATTTTTGAGAAAGGAATCGATAGTGACGGGAGAACATGGAGCGTCAGAAAGAAGTATACAAGGAATCGGGGAAAGCAAAAAGACAGGGACAGTAATCTTAGCGGAGCAAGGCGATTTACAGAAGGAGAAACTGAAAGCGGTCTTTGCGGAGAAAGCCAAGGAGCCGGCAGGCGTGGAACAGATTTATCAGGAGTATCAGAAGACAACCTATGATCTGGCAAAGGCGTATGAAGAAGAGGGACGAAAAGAGGAAGCCCTTTCCTTGTATGAAACGCTGGTAAAGTCAGAGTGCACGGAAACGTTGAAAGAAGAAGTTTATTCGCAGAAAATTCGGCTGGAACTGGAATTGGATAAAAAGGAACAGGCGAAGGCGACATTTGAAGAAGGCAAGAAAGCGTTTCCGGAGTCTGAAATATTAAAGCAGTATGAGGAGCGGTTTAAAGGGGAAGAAGCGCAGAAGAATGAGAAAAGTGAAGAAATATCAGGAGTCTGATCAGCGAGTGAAGAAGTGTGTGCAGCCAAAGGTTGCAGAAACAGCGAGATTGGTATATACTATGTATATACCAAAAGGAGTTGATTTTATGCAAACACAAATAAAAAATTGGGGAAACAGTCAGGGGGTTCGCCTGCCAAAACAAATACTGGAAGCGGCAAATATGGAGGTAGATGAAGTGATTGATATTGAAGTGAAAGAAGGAAAGATCATTTTGCAAAAAACATTTCGTCATAAGACGCTGGAAGAACGTGCAGAGGTGTTTGGCGGTGAACTGAACCTGGACGGAGAATATGACTGGGGCGAACCGGTCGGAAGAGAGGTTTGGTAATGACAGAAGCGTTACATCAGGGCGAAATTATAAAGATTGAAAAGATAAGGCATCCGGTTTTGGTAGTCAGTAAGAATTTTTTTAATGAGACCGGAGAAATCATAGGTTGTCCGATATTTAGAGCGGGAACACAGAGTCCGTTACATATTCGAGTACAAACAAAAGAGGTGGAAGGATATGTGCAGTGTGAAAAGCTGGCACTGCTGGATATGCGGCAAAGAGGATTTTCTATGATTGCCTGTATTAAAATGAGGGAGATCATTGAGATTACAGATGCAATTCAGGGTATTTTTGATTATGTCTGAGAAAAAGGGATAAAAAAGAAAAACTCCCCTGAAAAGGGAGGATGCCGGGTAACCGCTTTCGCGATTCCCGGCATGTATTATGAAAAAGTTTATTCAAAATAGTATTGCCTTGGCAGGCTTACTAGTCAGTGGTCTTTCTTTATTTGATGATGTTAGTATATCGAAGAGAAATGAAGAAATCGTGAGGAATAGATGAAAGTTTTTTGAATGACAAATGAACAAATTGTGAACGAAAAGAGGGTTGGAAAATCAGGGGGAGTAAAGTATAATGACAGAGAGACTATGGATAAGAGAAAATGAAGACATTGAGAGGAAAAGAAAATGAAGTATATATCATTTGCAATCCCCTGCTATAATTCCGCTGAATATATGGAACATGCGATTCAGTCTATTTTACCGGCAGGAGAAGACGTAGAGATTATTGTGGTAAATGACGGATCGAAGGATGAGACTGCGGAGATTGCCGCACGCTATGAGAAGGAATATCCGACGATTGTAAAGGCAGTCAATAAGGAAAATGGCGGACATGGAGATGCAGTCAATGTAGGACTGGATCATGCTACTGGTCTGTATTATAAAGTAGTGGACAGTGATGACTGGGTAGACGAAGAAGCCCTGTTCAAGATTCTGGATGTGGTGAAATCATTTGTGGAGCAAAAGAAGGAAGTGGACATGGTGATTTCCAACTATGTCTATGAAAAGGTTGGAATGGAGCATAAAAAGGTGATCCATTATCGAAATGTGCTTCCGCAGAATGAGATTTTCCGATGGGATGATATCGGAAGATTCCATCTGGATCAGTACATTCTGATGCATTCTGTTTTATATCGGACAGAATTGTTGAAACTTTGCCAGTTGCGTTTGCCGAAACATACATTCTATGTGGACAATATTTATGTATATTATCCGTTGCCACATGTGCGGACGTTATATTATATTGATGTGGATTTTTACAGATATTATATCGGAAGAGAAGACCAGTCTGTCAATGAAAAGGTTATGATCAGCCGGATCGACCAGCAGTTGTTTGTGACCAGATCCATGATCGATATGTACCAGTTAAAGAAGATCAAGAGCAAGAAACTGCGGAAATATATGTTGAATTATCTGGCAATCATGATGACGGTTTCCTCGATTCTCTGTATTCGTTCTAAGAATCCGGAGAACCTGAGAAAGAAGAGAGAACTGTGGCAGTATCTGAAGGACAGAGACGGAAAGACGTTCTTAAGGATCCGGTACGGAATCCTTGGTCAGACCATGAATATTCCGGGACGTCCGGGAAGAAAGATTTCTTCGATGGCATATTCTGTGGCGAGAAGACTGATCGGATTTAATTAAGGAAATGATCAAAATCGGGAAACAGGGATGAACCGGGCAATGCAATGTGAAACTACAGTGAGCTGAATCTGTGAAATCAGAACGCACGAAAGACCTGCAATCAGCATAGGATGAAGGAAGAGCTGTGTAAAGCAGGTGAAGCATTTGCAGGATCAGAAGATAGAAAATCTGTTAAATCTTGCGCTGGATGCGACGGCGGAGGAACGAGAACGTTCTTTGGAACTGGATGTGGGCTATGAACCGGCGGAGCGAACATGGGAACTGATCGTAAAATATTCGGGAAGCCTTGAAGCAGTTCGAGCCCTTGGAGCATCCGTAACAGAACTTCTCAATGAATATGCAGTGATTCTGATCGAAGAATCTCAGATCGACCGTTTGTCTGAGATTCCGGAAATTGAATATATTGAAAAACCAAAACGATTGTTTTTTCAGGTGGCAGCAGGACGTGCAGCCTCCTGTATCTTTCCGTTGCAGTCGGAAAGCACAGAAGACAGAGGCAACGATCGCGAGGGAACAGGAAGGAGCAATTTAAAAGGACGGGGCGTATTGGTGGCTGTATTAGACAGCGGAATTGCGTATGAAAGCCGGGACTTTCGTCATGAAGACGGGAGTACCCGGATTTTAAATTTATGGGATCAGACGATACCGGGAAATCCGCCGAAAGGTTACGGGAGGGGAACGGAATACACAAAGGTGCAGATTGACGAGGCGCTTCGGTTGCAGAATCCGGAAGAACGAAGGCAGAGGATTCCAAGTTCGGATTTTTCGGGACACGGGACTCCGGTTGCAGCGATCGCAGCCGGAAATGGGGGAGGGCGTGGAACTGCTTATGCAGGAGTCGCACCGGAATCGGATCTGCTGGTGGTGAAGCTTGGAAATGCAAGACAGGAAGGGTTTCCCAGAACCACCGAACTGATGATGGGATTAAATTATGTAGTAGAAAAGGCTCTGGAGTACAGGCGTCCGGTGGCAGTGAATTTAAGTTTCGGAAATACTTATGGAGCACATGATGGAAATAGTTTACTGGAGCGTTTTATAGATGATTTATCAAATTATTGGAAATCTGTGATCTGTGTGGGCAGCGGAAATGAGGGGAATTCTGCAGGACATACGGCTGTTCAACTGGAAACGGGCCGCTCGCAGGAGGTACAGTTTGCGGTATCGGCAGGAGAACCGGTGTTGAATGTGCAGATCTGGAAAAATTATACAGATGAGATCGAGATTGTACTGGAGAGTCCGTCCGGTCAAAGAGCAGGGCCGATTCAGGAAAGACTCGGAACGCAGCGGCTGACGCTGGATGGCACAGAAATCCTGCTGTACTACGGGAAACCCAGTCCGTACAGTACCAACCAGGAGATTTATCTGGATTTTCTGTCGGCAAATGCATACGTAGCGGATGGAATCTGGAAAATTTATCTGATTCCGCGAAAGCTTGTGCTGGGAACGGTGGCATTCTGGCTGCCGTCACAGGCGGTGTTGAATCGGGAAACTGCCTTTTTATTTCCACGGCAGAATACAACTTTGACCATCCCGTCCACAGCGCAGAGGGTGATCACGGTGGGCGCTTACGATGCCCGGACACTGTCTTATGCAGATTTCTCGGGAAGAGGAAGTGTCAGTCAGCTCGTGCGTGCGGAAGAAACAACAGCGATCGGAGGATGGAAGCCCGATCTGTGTGCGCCGGGAGTGGGAGTCGTAACTCTGGCATCCGCCGGGATTTATCGGGAATTCAGCGGGACCTCCTTCGCGACACCTTTTGTAACGGGCAGTGCAGCTCTTTTGATGGAATGGGGGATTGTGCGCGGAAATGATCCTTTTTTATATGGGGAAAAGGTGAAAGCTTATTTAAGAAGAGGGGCGAAGGCGCTGCCGGAGATGGAGCGGGTGCCGGATAACCGGGAGGGGTTTGGGCGGTTGTGTTTGGAGGGAAGTTTGCCAGGATGATAATGAATTTGCAGACTGTTTTAAAATGTCCGAATCTGAACACTTTTCAAAAAAATGTTGAATTTCGGAATTCAGAGGGATAATATAATGGAATGGAAAATGGAGAGGAATTCCATTATATTATGAAGAGAATTACTAGGAAACAGATAAAACATGGTTGAAAAGCAGGAAAAGCAGGAGGCAGTTCTTGTCGGTGTAGATGTGGGGTCTACCACCACAAAGATAGCTGCCTTTGATGCGGGAGAGGGCGTGCTGATTCCGGCAGAGATTTTACACCATGCAGAGGAAGGCTGCCGGACCTTCGTGATCTTACAGCCGTTTGGTTGTTTGCCGAATCATGTGGTGGGCAGAGGTATCTCAAAAAGATTAAAAGAACTTTACCTGGACGCGCAGATCCTGCCATTGGATTACGATCCGGATGTAAGTTTTGCAAATGTGGAGAATCGTCTGCAGATGCTGATTATGAACCAGAAAGACGCAACGCATTCAAGCCAAAACTCGCATCCTCATGACTGATCAGCGTAGCGATCAGCCGTGGTTTGAACGGTAACGATCCGGCAACTGCCGGGAAAATTCTGGGAATAGAAATAGAGATTCAGGCTTGACAAGAAGGCCGATTTGAACGTATAATACAGAAAAATCAATACATGGAGAAGAAGAGCGATGTTGTTCAAAACATGGCTCTTTTTTGTCGTGTGACCGCCACAGGCGACGGAATGTGTCAGGACACAGTCTTTTTACGCGAAGCGACGAGCCAAAGTCTAAGTTTGCTTAAGCCCTTGACGACCGCATACAATCCCGGAACATGTAGTGAAAGATGGAGAAAGCAGAAGGAAGAAAGGTGAGGGTATGGAAAATTTAAATGCAATCGTAACGGCAGTGGATGATTTCGTCTGGGGACCGGTGATGCTGCTTCTATTGGTAGGAACCGGAGTGTTCCTGACGATTCGGACCGGATTTCTGACCTGGAGAAATCTGGGTTATGCGTTGAAAAACACGCTGAGCAAAGAAGCCAGGACAAAGAGCAGAGGCGAGGGCGATGTGTCCCCATTCTCGGCACTGACGACGGCTCTTGCGGCAACCATTGGTACCGGTAACATTGTAGGAGTGGCAACAGCCATGGTCTCCGGTGGCCCTGGGGCACTGGTCTGGATGTGGATTTCGGCAGCTTTCGGCCTGACTTCAAAATTCAGTGAATGTATGTTGGCAATTAAGTATCGCGAGGTCAACGCTAAAGGTGAGATGAGTGGAGGCCCGATGTATACCATGAAAAAGGGGCTGAAAAATAAAACATTCGGAGCAACATTGGCGTGGCTGTTCGCGTTGTTTGCAGTGATTGCATCCTTTGGTATCGGAAACATGACGCAGGGAAATTCCATTGCCAGTGCCTTACATGCGACCTTTGCCGTTCCAACCTGGATGACTGGAATTATCATTACGATTTTATCTTTGCTGATCATTGTGGGCGGTATCAAATCCATTTCAAAAGTATCATCGGTTGTCGTACCGGTGATGGCGATTTTTTATGTGATCTGCGGAGTAATCGTGATTCTCGGAAATCTGTCCAATCTTCCGACAGGTTTGGCTATGATCTTTAAAATGGCATTTTCTGTCAAGGCAGTCGGCGGCGGAATGTGTGGTTCTATCGTAGCATCTATGATGAGCGCGATGAGATTCGGTGTGGCACGAGGTGTATTCTCCAATGAAGCAGGAATGGGCTCGGCAGCGATCACGGCAGCAGCGGCAACGACCGATAATCCGGTGCGGCAGGGCTATATCAACATGACCGGAACCTTCTGGGATACGATCGTTGTCTGCACGATTACCGGACTGGCGATTGCATCGTCCGGTGTACTTGGAATGACCGATGCGGCGGGAGAACTGCTGACAGGTTCCGATGTGACGATCGCCGCATTTGAGACGATTCTGGGCTCGGCAGGCGGATGGCTTGTGACGATTGGAATCACGCTGTTTGCATTTTCCACGATTTTAGGATGGGAGTATCACGGAGAAAAAGCGTTTGAATATTTGCTGGGAACTCACAGATATAACATGATCTATCGTGTGGTATTTTCGATGGTCGTATATGTGGGATGTACACAGACTCTGAGTCTGGTCTGGAATTTCTCGGATATTGCAAATGCATTGATGGCAATCCCGAACCTGATCTGTATGCTGTTGCTGAGTGGGGAGATTGCAAAAGATATTAAGGCGTTCCAACCAGAAATCCGAGGGAAAAAATGAGCGGTCAGAAAAGAAAAAGTTGGAAGTAGAAAGAAGTATGGAGAGAAAGAAAAGGGAAAAAGGTCTGAAGGAGGCTGGGAATCTCCCAGCCTCCTGATGGCTTATTTCATCCGTTTGCCACGATAGCTGTTCTTTTTCACAACGATCAGTGAACCAAACAATCCAGCCAAAGACAGTCCCATCAGGGAAAGCCACAGCGCCAGATTCATCGTATCACCTGTCTTGGGGGTACGATCCGGCGTACCGGGGTTACTCGGCACGTCCGGGGTGTTCGGCTGATTCGGTGTGACGGGGGTATCCGGGGTGCCCGGCTGGTTCGGAGCTTCGCCGCCGGATGGTTGAGTTGGCGTAGACGTATCCTTTTCATATAGCAGTGCGAACGGAGAGAAGGAGTCAACTGCGAACTTAACGAATTTCTGTCCGCCGATTGTAACCGTTTCACATGTCAGTTCCTCCGGAATACGAGTGGTCAAAAGTTCATTCACATCAGCGTCACTGTCGCGGTCGATGCCCTTAAAGTGGATGATACGGAACTCAGAGTTTGACTTTGCATCGCTGGGGACCGGCCAGTACAGGTTCATTTTCTGACCAGCACCCATGGTAACGTAGGTATTGCCGTTTGAGGTATCAACCAGATCGAGATAACGGAACTGATATGAATACTTGCCTTCGGTGTTGGAGGTTCGATTGATGTACGCACTTAAAAGTGCATCATCCAGACTGTGATCGACCATCAGTTTTACACCGTCAGAGGATGCGCTGATACCGCTGTTATTGATATAATACTGCGTGTCTGTCTGTGCAGTGCTGACAAGCATGATATCCTTTTCCTGCGGATTAACGCTCGGAATCGTGTTGTTCTCGATAGCACGATAAGTCGTATCATTGTTGCCGCGGACCTTCAGCGTGCCAGTGCCCAGCTTGATTGGACGGGTGAAGGTCTGGCCATCCGCGGTTAAAGTCGCCTTGTATATCTGTTCATCCAGCAGACCCTGATACACGCTGATCTTGTAGTTGCGGAACTGGTCGGTGAGCAGCGCCTGAAACTTCGATTCAGTCATGACCGAGCCGTCCGCACCGGTGAACTGTACGCGGGGGACGGTCTCCTCGCCGTCGTCGATCTGGCGGAGCTTGTAGATATAGACCCGACGTCCGTTCTCCATAACATGGCTCTTGCTTTCATCGCTGTACAGCTCCAGACTCCAGCTGCGCATTGTACCGTTGTCGTCGTCAGAGGTCAGTCGTAGTTTGTCGCTCAAATCAACCGGGTTTTCATCTGTACCGCCGAGCATTGTGTTAATATCGTCCGGCAGAGTGATATAGAAACCGATATCCGGCAGATCATTCGCAGCAAACTTGCCATCTTCACCGATCACGCCGTGATAGCCGTCACCGCCGACATAAACCGTCAGGTTCATCGGTGCGATTTTAACGGCATACGCTTCATCCGGCTTCCACTGCGCGTAGACAGTCATATTATTTTTGACATCGGTCGTAGCGGTAAAGGCATCGCCTGTACCGTCCGCCTTGGTATTCCAGCCATTGAACAGGTAGCCGGTACGGGTCGGATTGGTCGTCGGCAGGTCAAAATGGTTTGCACTGCCTGCAACCTTCTCCTGCGACATAATACGCGGAGAGGCTTCGGTATCGCCGCCGTTCTTGTCGAAGATGACGCGGACACCGTTTGCCACCTGCCACATATAGTAATCGTTCGAGCCATTGGCATCGGACATGCGCTTGAGGAACCAGCCGTCTCCCACGGCATCGGCATTGCCCAGTACAAACACATCCTGCGCGGGGGCGTCTGTGTTTTTCTTTGAGAGGATATAGTTGTCACCAAGTGCAGGCTTTTTCAGAGTCTGCCAGTTGGTGGGGTCCACCGTGTTGACCGTGGTGGTGCCGGTGGAAAGGCCGCCGATTTTCAACGGGATATCAGCAGCTGTGTAATTCGTCACGACTGCCGGTAAGCGCAGCTCTGCGTTTGTGCCTGCATAGTTCCCGCCAAACTCAGACGGCTTCATCAACGCCATCATGCCACAGGAACTTACATCACCAGCAACATGAGTTGAACCGTGACCAATATATTTACCGCCTGTCCCAACTGTCATCGTCCCTTCAATCGTGACATCATAGGCCGCTGCTCTCGAGCTGTTGGTAAAAAGCTGTTCCCATGTACCGTTTACGACCACATTGCCAGACAGTTCCATATCGTCTAAATCATCGGTTTTGAGAATACTGCCTTCGTCAACTGTCAAACTGCCTGTGAGCCATAAGCCGTTTAATTTCACATCAGAATTGTTGGTCACATGGGTATGCGTGGATGATTGAATAAACGGAATTGTTGCAGTACAGTCGGTCAGCGTAACAGCTACATTCTCCGGGGTTGTGTCATAATTAGAAGTAGAAACCACACCAGTGCGGATTTTCGGACTGCCTGTAATTGTAATCTGAGAGCCTTCATTGATTTGCTCAAAGTTTGTCAGTTGGATGATATTTACATCGCCGCCATCCACATTGATGGAGCATTTACCATTGATTATACTGCTGTAATTTGCATAAATATCGCCTTCATCGTAATCTTCATCTTCATAGTACGAATTTTTCAGCTCCGCATTCACTGCATTGATCGTTACATTACCAGTAACATTAGAGCGATCCGCCCCGGTTATATCTTCCACATGGGAGCCGTGCACGTTAATCGTAATGCTGCCGCCTACGTTACCGCGCAGGGCTCCGTAAATGTTTGGCAGATCATACGAGTCGGGCTCAGTTCCTTTGTCCCATGCCCATACATTTTCATAGGTGTCGATTACAATATTGCCATTGATGGCATAATTGCCCACAGCACCGGGCATGGCTGCAAAAAGATGACCTGCGCCGACAATCGGCCAGTTGCTACCTAACCGAAGAATCCGATCGGTATTCTCATAAGCAGGATTACCTGCAATGATATGCAAATTACCACGAATGATGGATTTATCGACCGGCTCCTCCGTACCGACAATGCCCGCCACACAGCCTGCACGAACATCCAGAGTAACATCCCCCTTCATTTCGCAGCCGTATGTGCCTTCAATTGCAGGAGACGCGGTACTACTTTTGTTGTCATAAATCAGCGTAGCATTGCCGCCAACATAGACATCGGGCACATCCCTGCCATCGCCGCTGCTGCCGTCGCCCGTCATGCAGCCGGGGTTCAGATGGTTGCCGCTCTGCATTTGAATATCGCCCGTGATTTCCAAATAGGTGTCACCCTCAACGGAGCCTTGATAGGAGCCGCCGATCACATCGTGCAGACCACTAGAAGAGGACGGGTTGATAGAGCCGCTGGCGGCAATCACCACATAGGTGCTGTCTACTGTTGTTTTGTAGCCGCCGCCGTAGAGTGTTTCGCTTAAATGGATCTGACTGTTTTCCGTAAAAATTGTATGATAGCCATTGCAGAACAGTCTGCTGCCGGTCACATTGACATTATCAAAGGTGCAGTCACCGGTCAGAACACCATAAGAAGGAAAGGAGAGCTTCTTCATTTCTCCCTCGTCGCTTTTCACAGTAATATGCTTGCCATTCGCACCAAAAAATGAAATATATCCGCTTGTAGCGTCGTTGGGAAGCGTTACATCCGCCTTCAGTACAATGGTCGCTTCATCCTCGGCTCTTGTCGCAATCTGCGTCAGCGCGTTGCTGAGTTCAGCTGTAGTAGATACTTCATAGCTTGGTGCGGTGACAGTCGACTGCTCCGCATCCTCCTCTGATTGAGGTAGGATCGTTTGGGTTTCACCGGTGTCAAGTGCTTCAGCATTCGTATCATCCGCCGCAAATGCGGCTGTTGGCAATGATGCGAGTAGCATTGCCGCTACTAACAACCCTGATAGGATTCGTTTTTTCATATTGATTTTTCCTCCTATTTAACGATATCAACCAGTCAAAGCACTGATGAACAGCGCATATTAACAAAAAACAAGACGTAAAATGCAGAGAACACCTCATAATTTGCGTTCTGTGGTACTTTATTGCATAACGTCTGAATATCCACTATTTTTACGTTGAAATTATAACATTGCAGTATACCGCTTGCAACAGCTATTTCACAAAATCGACGAGAATCTATAACCTGTCACATTACCTCGGATTTTTCACGTCAATTTGTGAGGAATTGCGCTACGACGGTGTTTTGAACTGCGATAAATCTCACAAAATGAAAGTATCAAAATAAAGGCGGTGTTTCCTATGATGACACAGAATGCAGATAAGAAAAGAGAACAGATTCAGATGTTCTGCATGGATGACCTTGTTCCGCAGGATCATCTGCTGCGCCTGATTGACCAGGCAATCGACTGGAGTTTTATCTATGAACTTGTGATCGATAAATACAGTGCAGACAATGGTTGCCCCAGTATGGATCCGGTCATGCTCATTAAAATTCCATTCATCCAGTATCTGTACGGCATCCGAAGCATGCGCAAGACAGTAAAAGAAATCGAAGTCAATGTCGCATACCGATGGTTCCTCGGTCTGGAAATGATGGACAAGGTTCCCCATTTCTCTACGTTTGGAAAGAATTATACCAGACGCTTTAAGGATACTGATCTTTTTGAACAGATCTTTTCCCGTATCCTGCAGGAATGCTATAAATACAGACTGATCGATCCTTCCGAGGTCTTCGTGGATGCCACCCATGTAAAAGCACGGGCAAACAGCAAAAAGATGCGGAAACGGATTGCAGATGAGGAAGCACTGTTCTTCGAAGAGCAGTTAAAGAAGGAAATCAACGAAGACCGGGAAGCGCATGGGAAAAAGCCTCTGAAAGAAAAGAAGGAAGATCCCAAAGATCCCCCCTCCTGTGGTGGCAGCTCTGATGGAAAAGAAGAAAAAACGGTCAAGGAAAGTACAACGGATCCGGAAAGCGGATGGTTCCGAAAGGGTGAGCATAAAAATGTTTTTGCGTATTTCGTGCAGACAGCCTGTGACAAAAACGGATGGATTCTGGGTTATAGTGTAAATCCCGGCAATCAGCATGACAGCCGGACATTTAAATCCCTGTATGATAAGATAAAAGACATTGGCATTCAGACACTGGTAGCTGATGCAGGATACAAAACACCAGCGATAGCAAAGTTACTTCTGGATGATGGTATCATACCGCTTCTACCGTATAAACGCCCCATGACCAAAGATGGTTTTTTCAAAAAAGCCGAGTATGTGTATGATGAATATTTTGACTGCTATGTATGCCCGAATGATCAGGTGCTGGCTTATCATACGACGAACCGTTCCGGATACCGGGAATACAAGAGCTGCGGAATCGTCTGTGAAGGATGTCAATACCTGAAGCAGTGCACAGAAAGCAGGGATCATGTGAAGGTAGTGACCCGGCATATCTGGGAGCCGTACATGGAAAAGTGTGAGGATATCCGGCATACGATTGGGATGAAGGAAGTGTATGCGCAACGGAAAGAGACCGTAGAGCGCCTCTTCGGAACAGCAAAAGAAAACCACGGATTCCGCTATACACAGATGATAGGAAAAGCCCGGATGGAAATGAAAGTCGGGCTTACGTTTGCCTGCATGAATCTGAAAAAACTGGCAAAGATGATAGCCAGGAAGGGAAAAAGGGGAGCCCAAAAGTGTTTTGTCTACAGTCTGAAAGGTCTGAAAAGACCTTTTTTTCTTGCAAATTTTGGACGAGAGGGATAAACTTAGAAACTAGACTGAGCGGAACTGGGTTGAGTGAGGAAACCGGTGAAAGAAGTTGTGAAAAAGAAATGAGCCGAAACAAAAAGAGCTGACATGAACGAAATAAAAAGAAAAATAGAGAAAAATAGAAGAAATATGGAAGTAGAAAGAGAAACAAGAAAGGAATACAGAAAAAACAGATGAGAGAAGACATGAGACAATTGAAACAACAAAAAAGAAAACAGCAGAGAGCCTTTCGGTTATCCGTGGAGAACTGGCATTATTGGTGGTGATTTTGATCAACAGCCTGGGTGTAGTACTGATGCTACATTCCGGTTCCGGAATCTCAGCGATTTCCAGTGTACCATATGCATTTACGATGGGAAAAGTGATTGGCTGGATGGGAGAATGGAGGAATCAATGAGTAAATTAATAGAAAGAATCAGAAAACAGGGGGCTTCTGCTTTTACGCACAGTGGGAAATTCCATGCAGACGATGTGTTTTCGGCTGCATTGCTATTATATCTGAATCCGGAGATTCAAATTATCAGAGGAACGAAGGTGCCGGAGGATTATGATGGAATCGTATTTGATATCGGAAGAGGAGAGTACGATCATCATCAGAAGGACAGCCGTGTAAGGAAAAACGGAACTCCCTATGCGGCCTTTGGTCTGCTCTGGGAAGAACTGGGAGAAGAAATCCTGGGGAAAGAGCTGGCGGAGAAATTTGATGAGTCTTTTGTGCAGCCGCTGGATCTGAATGACAATACGGGAGAAAAGAATGAACTGGCCACTCTGATCGGAAACTTTAATCCGACGTGGGATGCGAAAGGCGGCAGTGATGAAGCTTTTTTCCAGGCGGTCAGTGTGGCGGGAATGATTCTGGAACATAAATTTGAACGGTTTCAGGGAAATGAACGCGCAGATCAGAGAGTGGAAGAACTGTTGGCGGATTGCAAGGAAGGAACAAAAATCCTGGTACTTCCGGAATTTGTTCCCTGTCAGAAACGCCTGTCGGAGACGGAGATTGCATTTGTGATCTTTCCGTCCAATCGCGGAGGCTACTGTATTCAGCCTCAGAAAAAAGAGTATTCTTTGAATTATAAATGCAGCTTTCCGGTGGAATGGCTGGGACTGGAAGGAGAAGAACTGGTAAAAGCAACCGGACTTCAAAGAGCCGGGTTCTGCCATAAAGGCGGATTCCTGATGACAACGGATACACTGGAGGATGCGGTAAAAGCCTGTGAGATCAGTCTGGCAGAATTTCAGGAAACACCGGTGATCGTCTGTTATGGAGCGACGCGTGAGGACGAGGCGGAAAGCAGGAAGTCGGAGGAAAATGGTGTGTATGTGAACCGGAAAGACAGCGAGATTGAACAATTGCTGCATCAGCTTCCGAAACTTCAGGCAGCGAAGATTGTCTTTCTGGACTTCCCGGAGTTGCCGGAACTGGAAGTACGGGGGATTTACGGAGAAGTTGCCATGGAAAAACCGGAGTGGAAAGCAAGAATTAAACAGGAAGTGAAACGGATTCTGAAATACAAGCCGGAAGCGGTTTACGTGGCAGATTGCCTGTTTTTTGCATATCCGATTGTACACAGCCTGCGGAAAAAACATGTTCCGGTGCTTACGCTGGTGGAAACAAATGGGGAGAAACGACTGGTTCGGATTCCATCCGGATCGTAAACAAAGCTGAACAGTAGGAGAAAATGGGAATGACAAGGGAGAAACAAAGGATTTTAGGGCATGTGATGGCATGCGGAACACAGATCATGTGGGGTGCAACTTTTGTGTCAACGAAGGTATTGTTGGAGCAGTTTATGCCTTCGGAAGTGTTGTTTACCCGGGCGGTGCTGGCTTTTCTGATGCTGTTCCTTGTTTCGCCGCATCCGTTAAAACTAAAGAATCCAAAGCAGGAAGTAGCATTTATGGGCGCAGGACTGTTTGGAATTGTCTTGTATTTTATGCTGGAAAATACGGCACTTTCCATTACGTATGCCTCAAATGTCGGGATTATCGTAGCCTGTGCGCCGTTTTTCGTGGCAGTTATGGTGAGCATCTTCTTTAAAAGTGAAAAAACAGGTCTTACATTCTATCTGGGGTTTGTGATCGCAATCGCGGGAGTGATCCTGATCAGTTTAAACGGACAGAAGAGTCTGAACTTAAACCCGTTGGGAGATGGACTGGCTTTTCTGGCGATGATTTCCTGGGGTGCCTATTCTGCATTGATTAAAAAGATCGGAGAGTGGGATTACCCGATCATTGCAACGACCAGGAGAGTCTATTTTTATGGAATAATTTTCCTGATTCCGGTTCTGATCGCACAGCATGCATCCTGGGCTTTGCAGGTGATGAGAGAACCGAAGATTTTTCTGAATTTCCTGTTTCTCGGGATCTGTGCCAGCGCACTGGGATTCCTGCTCTGGAATCTGTCAACCAAATGGATCGGAGCCATCAAAACCAGTGTCTATATTTATGTATCGCCGGTGGTGACGGTGGTATTGTCGGTTCTGGTGCTTCATGAGAAGATGACCGTGGTGTCCCTTCTTGGATCAGGACTGATCTTTGTGGGGCTGATTCTTTCCCAGAAAAAGTAGAGAATAAAGTAGTATCGTTTTTTACAATACATTTTTCGCAAAGTGGAGTATCATGCAAATAACTTCAAAAAAGAAATCTTTATAGTCAGTCAAGGGCGTCTGCAGATGGTATGCAGGCACCCTTTTCTTGTCAGATGAGGAACCGGAGGATGAGTTTGCAGAAGTCTTTGGTAATTGCATACGATCCCGGAATGTGAATGAGAGTTCTTCCGGCGATTATTATCTGGTAATAAGAAAAAGAAAGAGGGCATGGATGATGGGAACACGAATTACGGAACATCCGATTTTGGGAGAACCTAAAAAGGGAAAATTAGTTCATTTTACATATGACGGTCAGAAGCTCCAGGGATATGAGGGAGAACCGATCGCAGTGGCACTGAAAGCAGCGGGAATCATGATCCACAGATACACCAAGAAGGAGCACACACCAAGAGGAATCTTTTGTGCCATCGGAAGATGTACAGATTGTGTCATGGTGGTGGATGGAGTTCCGAATGTGAGAACCTGTGTGACTCCTTTAAAAGAGGGAATGAAGATTCAGACACAGTATGGAGTATCGGCAGAACCATTTGAAAATCAGAAGTAGGAGATGAGAAAAATGAAAAGATATGATTTGATCGTTGTGGGGGCAGGACCGTCCGGATTGTCCGCAGCCATTGAGGCAGCGAAAAGAGGATTGAAGGTCGTTGTATTTGATGAAAATGAAAAGCCGGGCGGCCAGTTGTTCAAGCAGATTCATAAATTTTTCGGATCCAAAGAACACAAAGCAAAGATCCGTGGATTTGTAATCGGAGAAGAGTTACTGAAAGAAGCAGACGATGCGGGCGTAGAGGTGGAATTGAATGCGACTGTGATCGGAATGTATCAGGAAAAAGAAATCACGGTAAAACGAGGAGAAGAAATCTTTCATTATAAAGGCGATGTGATTGTGATTGCAACAGGAGCTGCTGAAAATATGGTGACATTTGAAGGATGGACACTTCCGGGTGTCATCGGAGCGGGAGCAGCTCAGACCATGATGAATCTTCACGGAGTGAAACCGGGCAACAAAATTCTGATGCTGGGAAGCGGAAATGTAGGACTGGTAGTCAGTTTTCAGCTAAAGCAGTGTGGATGCGATGTGGTTGCACTGGTAGATGCAGCACCGAGAATCGGCGGATATGGTGTTCATGCGGCAAAGGTGGCACGGACAGGCGTTCCGTTCTATCTGTCCCATACGATCGTTAAAGCAGAAGGAAGCGACCATGTAACTGGTGTGACGATTGCGGAAGTGGACAATCATTTTCAGTTCATTCCGGGAACAGAGAAACATTTTGATGTGGATACCATTTGTCTGGCAGTGGGACTTTCTCCAATGTCTCAGCTACTGAAGATGGCAGGATGTGAGATGGAAGATAATCCGAAACGGGGCGGCCAGGTTCCGATCGTGGATGAATACGGAGAGACATCGATCAAAGGAATCTTTGTAGCGGGTGATGTATCCGGAATCGAGGAAGCAAGTTCCGCTATGATCGAAGGAAGAATTGCCGGAATCGCTGCAGCAAACTATCTGGGTTACATTGAAGATGCAGAATTGGAAGAAGGAGCCAGAAAAAATGAAGCAGCGTTGGAAGGGTTGAGACAGGGAATGTTTGCACCGAAGAACCGGGGCAAACTGATCGAAAAGACGGAAGAGGGAATCGATGTATCCATGAATCTTTTGAAAAAAGGATTTGTAACCGATGAAGAGATCGAACGGTTTCCGGGCGTGACTCACAAAGTCGGAATCCATCCGGTGATGGAATGTACCCAGAATATTCCCTGTAACCCCTGTCAGGATGCATGTCCGAAGCATTGCATTAAGATCGGAGAACATATTACATCTCTTCCGGCAGTGGATGATCAGGCAGTTTGCGTAGGATGTGGAATGTGCGTGGCATCCTGCTCCGGACAGGCTATTTTCCTGGTAGACGAGACTTATGAACCAGGATATGCGACGGTAACGATTCCTTATGAATTTCTTCCACTTCCGGAAGTGGGAGAAAAAGGATATGGTCTTGGAAGAGATGGACAGAAAGTCTGTGAGGCAGAAGTAGTTTCGGTGAAAAGTGCGAAAGCCTTTGACCATACCAATCTGCTGACTATCAAAGTACCGGCAGACATGGCGATGAAAGCAAGATTTTATAAGGCAAAATAGGACGGAGGGGATAACATGGAAACTATATATGACAGAACGGAAGATCTGGGGGAGTACATTCCGGAACCGGATGACGACAGAATTATATGCAGATGTGAAGAGGTGACAAAAGGAGAGATCAGAAGAGCGGTTTATGACGGAATGTTCACCATTACCGAGATCCGAAGATACCTCCGTTGCGGAATGGGTCTGTGTCAGGGACAGACTTGTGCGAAACTGGTAAAAGGAATCGTTGCAAGGGAATTAAAAATTTCACCGGCGTTGTTGGAACCGGCTACATCCAGAGCACCGATGAGACCTTTGGAAATGAAAATTTATGCGAAAGAAGGTGAGGACAATGAGTAAGAATGCAGAGGTCATTATCGTAGGCAGTGGTGTGATCGGATGTGCGGCGGCCTATTATCTGGCAAAAAAAGGAACTTCTGTCATTGTCCTTGACAAAGATGAAAGCATCGGAAACGGAGGTTCCGCACGAAATGGAGGGGGAGTCAGACAGTCAGGAAGAGATCCGAGAGAACTGCCGCTTGCCATGTATGCAGTGGAACGTTTATGGCCCAACCTGTCCGAGGAACTCGGAATCAATGTAGAATATCATAAAGAAGGGAACTTAAGGCTTGGAAAGACCAAACATCATATGGAGATTCTCCAGGGATTGACGGATAAGGCAGTGGCCTGTGGTCTGGATGTGAGAATGATTGACGGAAAAGAAGTGCGTTCGATCAATCCATACCTGAGCGAAGAAGTAACGGGCGCAAGCTGGTGTCCGACAGATGGTCATGCGAACCCGTTACTGACAACTCTGGGATATTACAGAGAAGCCAGAAGACTTGGGGTGGCATTTTATACAGGAGAAGAGGTCGTAGAATTAAGGAAAATCAGAGGAAAGATCCGTCAGGTTGTGACAAGAAAGAATGTGTACGAAGGAGAAAAGGTGATTGTGGCAGCCGGATATGCCAGCCGAAAGATTCTGGGAACAGTAGGGATAGATATACCGATGTCCAATGATCTGATCGAAGCACTGGTAACAGAGGCTGAGCCAAAGATGTTTGCGCAGATGCTGGGAACAGCAGATGCTGATTTTTACGGACACCAGACCGATCACGGTTCTTTTGTATTTGGAGGAGCTTCCGGACTGGAAACAGTCAATAAGGATAACGGACATAACATGACATCGGGAATGACGGCTCCATGTATCTGTCGTGGAATCATGAAATATATTCCGAAACTTGCAGATGCGAAGATCGTCAGAACCTGGGCAGGCTACGAAGATGTGTGTATTGATGGAATTCCGGTGATCGGAGAAATTGAAGAAGTTCCGGGGCTGATCGCGGCCTGTGCATTTACAGGACACGGATTCGGAATTTCACCAATCGTAGGAACACTGCTCAGTGAGCTGGCACGGGAAGAAAAAACGACACTGGATCTTTCAGAATTCAGATATGACAGATTTCATGCTGTGATATGATAGTGTACAAAAGTGATGATCTATGGTATACTCATTTCCGATCATTGGAAGTGCAAAAAGGCACATTCCGGGATTGCAGGCTTACGCTGGCTCTGGAGTGAGTATCCGATCAGGAAATTCATAAAGGAGTGACAGATATGAGTGCAAAGATTGATTTTTTATACTTAAGTGAACCGGATATGATCAAAGCCGGTGTGAAGGATATGGCTTCCTGTGTGGAAGTGATGGAAGATATGTTGGTGACTTTATACAAAGGTGACTATGTTATGGGTGGCGCAAATCATAATTCCCACGGCTGTATGATCACATTTCCGGATGAACCCCAGTTTGATGGAATGCCGAAAAATGCAGATGACCGAAGATTTATGGCAATGCCGGCATATCTGGGTGGCAATTATCAGATGGCAGGAATGAAGTGGTATGGTTCCAATGTAGAGAACAAACAGAAAGGACTGCCCCGTTCCATTCTGATGATGATGCTCAATGACAAAGATACCGGAGCTCCGCTGGCGTTGATGTCAGCCAATTTGGTCAGTGCTTACCGAACTGGTGGAATCCCGGGAGTAGGTGCAAAATATCTGGCAAAGAAGGATTCTGAGGTGGTTTCGATCATTGGTCCTGGTGTGATGGGAAAAACATCACTGGCAGCGTTCGTCAGTGTGTGCCCGAATCTGGATACGGTGAAGATCAAAGGAAGAAGCCAGAGATCTTTGGATGCATTTACCGGTTTTATCCGGGAAGAACTGCCACAGATCAAACACATTGAGATTTGTGATTCGGTGGAAGAGGCAGTCCGAGACAGTGATATCGTCAGTTTTACAACGACGGTAAAGGATGATGTATCTTCTTTCCCCTATATCAATGGGGACTGGGTGAAGAAGGGTGCATTGATCAGTATGCCGTCGGCAGCCAGATTTGACGATGAGTTCCTGACAAGCTGCAAGCTGGTGGTAGATAATTCCAAACTCTATGAGGCCTGGGAGGAAGAATATCCCTATCCGACTTATCCGCAGATGCAGATCATCGGAACCAAATTTACAGATCTGAAACACGAAGGAAAAATCAAGGAAGAAGATATCATTGACTTGGCAGATATCATTGAGAACAGACATCCGGGACGGGAGAATGACGAGGAAGTCATCGTTTATTCCGTCGGAGGAATGCCGGTTGAGGATATCGCCTGGGGAGGCACCGTATATCGAAATGCGAAAAAGCTTGGAATCGGAATAAAACTGCCACTGTGGGACAGCCCGGAGATGGCCTGATTCAGGAGTAAAAAGAATGGAAGACAAGAAAATGATTACACCGGTACAGCCATATCTGAAGATGGAGGCTGAAGATTATCAGGAAAGAATGATTCAGCGAATGGGAATTTCCAGTTTCTATGAATTTTGGGTAGAGGATGGAAAGGAAGAGAATTTTAAAGCAGTACCGGATGGGAGTACAGATCTTGTCTTTGGAATCGGAGAAAAAGATGTAAAAGTAATGATCGGTGGAACGGTTCTGAAAGCAAAGGACTGGGAATTTGAGGATGGCAGATATTATTTTGGAGCCAGATTCCTGCCGGGAAGATCCATTCTTCCCAAAATGCTTTCCATGCAGGAAATCGTGAACACAGATCTGGAACTTGATAAAAATGATTACGGAAGTGGTCTGACAGAGTCTTTGGCAGCGGCTCAGGATGTGGAAAAACGTTCTCAGATCTTGATGAGATATTTGTCGGAGAATCAGCGAGAGAATCAAAGAGACAGTGCGCATACACTGGAGCAATATATGCGGCAGAGAATTTACGCAACCAATGGAAATATTTCCATTCAGATGTTAAGCAGGGAGACGGGATATTCCGAAGCGTATATCCGGCGGATCTTTAAACAGATCCATGGAATTTCGCCGAAGGAGTTTGAACGGTTTGTACGATTTCAGGCGTTTTTGCAGGAAATCTCCCGGACACCGGAAATTTCCGGGACGCCGGAAGCAAAAGGCAGCGAAGAAATCGCTCTGAACTGCGGATATTATGATCAGTCTCATATGCTGAAAGATTTCAGGGCGTTTGCAGGGACCACGCTGGAACAATACAAAAAGCTGGTAAAAGAAAAGCTGGAAACAAAGAGATCCACCGGAAGGAACGAGGGCAGAAATGGTGAAGAACATGGAATTATCAAGGATTGAAATTATTACTGGAATGTCAAAATTTAACGGATTAAAGTCAGCGCTGAGTAAGGCCGGTGTTCGCGGAATGACGGTGACACAGGTACTTGGATGCGGAATCGAAAAGGGAACCAAGGAATATGAAGTGGATGAAAATTATGAGATGGAACTTCTCCCGAAACAACAGATCGCACTTGTGGTAGAAAAAGCAAAGGTTCCTGAGATTGTAGAACTGATCAAACAGGAACTGTACACCGGACATATCGGAGACGGTAAAATTTTTGTCTATGATATTACCAATGTGATCCGTGTCCGCACGGGAGATGAAGGTGTGGATGCACTGTAAGCAGACGGGAGTGAATTAGTATGGAAGAAAAAGACAGAACTCTGGGACTTCGCAGTGTGGTATCCATCTCGGTAGGACTGGTTATTGCCACAAGCTGTCTTGTATCACTGGGACAGGGAGCCGGAAGCATTGGCGTTGTCTTTATCGGGGCAATGGTGATCGCATGTCTGTTAAATATGACGACCGTGGCATCTCTGTCGGAATTAAATGCATTGATGCCCAATACGACGGGCGGACTGGCGCAGTATACACTGGCATGTATGGGACCGTTTCCGACTCTGATCTCTATGGTGGGAGGTTATCTGATCTGTAACATTATGTCTTCCGGGGTGGAAGCCTCGATCTTTGCCTATGCAATGGCGACCACAATCCATTTGCCGATCCCAAGCCTGATGTATACCCTGATCATGACGGTGGTTGTGATGATTGCCAATCTTTATGGCGTTGATATGTTTGCAAAAATTCAGGATCTGGTTGCATTTTTATTAGTTGGTTCCATGTTGATCCTGGGAATCATCGGAATGTTAGGGATGGGAACCGGTAAGATGGTAGAGCAGCCGTTTAGCATGGCAGTGAATTTTAAAAGCATGATTTCCATGGTAGCGGTCGCTTTCTGGCTGTTCATCGGAGCAGAATATGTCATCCCGGTTTCTAAAAATGTAAAGAATGCCAGAAGAAATGTTCCGCTTGGTATGATGATCGGATTGGCTTTGATCTGTATGGTGCAGTCGGTGATGGTTCTTGGATTTCATAATTACACCCCATGGGGTGAACTGGCCAATTCGGCAGCACCTCATCTGCTTTATGGAGGAAATCTTCTGGGAAATGCAGGAAAGATCTGGATGACCTTCGTTTCAGCGTTGGCGGTAGTCAGTACCCAGAATTCAACAGTCAACGGACTGTCCGGAATCTGTCAGGGAATGGCCAAAATGAACATGATGCCGCGGATTTTTGCAAAGACTAATAAACATGGAGTGCCGTGGTTTGGGGTGATCTTTGTCAGTGTGTTCATCTTTGTGTTTGCCGCACTGAGTGACGGCTCCTCGGATGCCATTTCATTCCTGATTCTGGTGGGATCTGTGTTCTGGATGATCTCTTATATTCTGGCACACATGGATGTGCTGATTTTACGGCACAGGCTGCCGAAGGCACCGAGATCCTTCAAGGTTCCGTGCGGACCGTTGTTTCCGCTGATCGGAATTGCAGGAACCGTATATATGATTCGGAATATCTCTACGGATCCGGTGGAGCGCAATATGATCTGGCTGGTGACGGGAATTACGTTCCTGGTGCTTGGAATTTATTCCTTCTTCTGGATTCGATATAAAATGAAGATGCCGGTATTTAAAAGTGTTCCAATCGAGAAAGTCATGGCAATGGAGAACAGTATGTATTACACGATCCGCAAACGGAGAGGATTGTGGAGATAGAAATCGTGGAGACATACGTAAAAAATTTTCTTGACAGCCGGGTGTTCCCCCGCTAAAATACACATTGAAAAATATGTGTGGACTTTTCCGGATTCGTCATCTTTTCGCCGCGCAGTCTGAAGGCTGTGCGGCTATTTTTTTGCCTGACGATCGTGCGCAAGTCAGAAACGTGTCCGAGATATTTCCTGACTGCTTTGTCCACATACGGGATAACAAAAGGTTACAGATGGGAGGAAATAAATATATATGAATGAAACCTTTATGAAAGAGAAACCGGTATTTCCGTTGTTAATGTCAATGGCACTGCCTATGGTGCTGTCAATGCTGGTGAATTCACTTTATAATATAGTAGACAGTTTTTTCGTAGCAAAGATCAGTGAAGACGCGATGACAGCACTTTCTTTGGTGTATCCTATACAGAATCTGATCAACGCGGTGGGAATCGGCTTCGGAATCGGACTGAATGCAGTGGTCGCGTTTTATCTGGGGGCTGGAGACAGGAAGAAAGCGGACAAGGCACTGACGCAGGGAATGACACTGGCAATCATCCATGGAATCCTGATGACGGCGGGAGGCCTTCTGGTGATGCGCCCGTTTCTGAAAATGTTTACATCGTCAGAACATGTGATTCAATTGGGATGGCAATATTCTGTGATCGCGTTTTCTTTTACGATCATCATACAGATCGGACTGGTCTATGAAAAGGCGTTTCAGGCAGTCGGAAGAATGAACGCGTCTATGATCAGTATGTTGTGTGGATGTATTTTCAATATTGTAATGGACCCGGTTCTGATCTTTGGAACAGGGCCTTTCCCGAGGATGGAAATAAGAGGAGCCGCGCTTGCAACCGGACTGGGGCAGGTAGTGACACTGGCAATCTACTTGTTGCTTCAGAAGAGAAATCCAATGTCGATCCATTTGGTAAGAGAAGATTGGAGACCGGACGGATGGATGATAAAAAGGCTTTATTCGGTAGGAATCCCGGCAAGTTTGAATCTGGCGTTACCATCGATTCTGATCTCAGTCTTAAATGCGATTCTGGCAGCCTATTCAGAAGTGTATATTCTGGTGCTTGGAATTTATTATAAGCTTCAGACTTTCCTGTATCTTCCTGCAAATGGAATCATCCAGGGAATGCGCCCGCTGGTAGGATATAATTATGGGGCAAAAGAGTACAAACGTGTGGACAGGCTGTTTTGGATTGTTCTGGGATTATGTGGAGGAATTATGGCAGCCGGAACGCTGATCTGTCATGCGATACCGGGAACTATGATGGGAATGTTTACCAGCAGTCCGGAGACAGTGGAAGCAGGAGCGCAGGCACTTCGGATCATCAGTATTGGATTTTTGATCTCTTCTGTATCGGTAACAGCATCCGGAGCACTGGAAGGGCTGGGCAAAGGAACTCCTTCACTGGTGATCTCTTTGTGCCGTTACATTTTGATCATTATTCCGGCGGCATATCTGTTGAGTCGCATTATGGGGGCGAAGGGAGTCTGGCATGCGTTCTGGATCGCAGAAACACTGACTGCAGTGATCGCGCTGGTGGTTTATCGGAAAAATGTAAAAAGCCACAGAGATATAAAAGCGTGAGAAAAGCAGTTTTTACCTGAAATCGACACAAAGCACTGTGTGTGTTGTTCTGTCCGTCCTTTGTTGCTGGTAAGATAAGAGTATCAAACAAAGGAGGCAATGAGCTATGAACACGGATAAACTTTATGCAGAGCAACTTGTAAATGAATATGCACCAAAGGATACATCGAAGGTGGTCGCCCTTCGCAAATTGGATGCAAAGGCTAAACTTCCGGCTACGGTGTTTGTTTACACATTTGGGATTATCACTGCATTGATCGCAGGGGTAGGGATGTGCCTTTCTATGAATGTGATCGGAAGCGGTACAACGGCCATCACGTGTGGTGAAGACAGGGAAGAATGTTACAGATTTTAAAGTTGGAGAAAGGGTTTATCCTTATCCACGTTATGCAAAAGACGACACGAAGCGTGCAGGAACTATTGGCGGCTTTTCGGAGTATATTCTGATTCCAAATGCAAAGAGAGAGCATTCACTGTATTATTTCAGTATTTTGGAATGAAAAAGATCATGGCCTGTGGAAAGTGGAATCTGGAACATATCATTACACAGGAATTTTCACTGGATGATCTGGAACAGGCGATACGTACAGCCGGCGCTGTGGAACATGTGGGAAATGTTGTGATAAGAATGAAAGAATAAACAGTCAGAGTAAAAAAATACACGTCCCGGCAGTGGAACAAACCGGAACGTGTATTTTTTATGCATGTTCTTTCTTGAACAGTCTCTTTCCGGAGTGAAGCACGATGGTTACACCCAGAACGATCAGCAGGAGTGCCAGGATCAGCTGAAGTCCTTCTACCATGAAGACTGCGGTTCCTGCACTGAATGCCTTGACCAGTGCGATGGAACGCTGAACCAGTGCGGTAAAGGTAACACACAGCATGATGATCAGTGGCGGGAACAGAGTACGGTTCTCACGTTTGGTAACTTTCAGGAAGACACAAAGTGTGATCAGAACCAGAGCGCTTAACAATTGGTTGGCGCTTCCGAACAGTGGCCAGATGTTGGCATATCCGACTTTGGTAAGGATAAATCCGCAAAGCAGGGTAACAACGGTGGAGAAATATTTGTTGCACAAAAGTTTTCTCCATCCTTCTGCATGTTCCATATCATCCACACTGAACAGTTCCTGGAAGGACATACGTCCGATACGGGCTACGGAATCCAGACTGGTCAGAGCCAGAGCAGAGACACACATGGTCATGAAGCACTGTGCTGCGTGGGTGGAAATACCGAACATTTCCAGGAATCCTGCGACTCCGGCAGAGAAGATCTGGAACGGAGTTCCCACAGCGGCTGTACCATCTGCAGAAGCAGCGGCACCGGCTACACAAAGAGCGATGACAGCCAGAAGACTTTCCAGAACCATGGCTCCGTAACCGACTTTCAACATATCTTTTTCGTTTGCTACAGTCTTAGAAGATGTACCGGAAGATACCAGACTGTGGAATCCGGATACGGCTCCGCAGGCAACGGTAACAAACAGGATCGGGAACAGATTTCCAAGAGCGTCATTGGTAAATCCGGTGTAAGCCGGCAGGTTCATAGACGGATGAGCGACTACCAGACCAAGAACGGCACCGATGATCATTCCGGCGAACATAAAGGTTGTCATGTAATCACGAGGTTGCATCAAGAGCCACATCGGAAGAACAGCAGCCAGGAAAATGTAAGCGAAGGTCAGATAAGACCAGGTATCTTTGGTTGCGATCAGCGGCAGATTCATTCCGATCAGAAGAGCTGCGGCTGTGAAAACCAGTCCTAATACAACCTGTTTCCATCCTTTGAAATTGAATTTCTTCTGGATCAGTCCGAATACAATGGCAAATGCGATGAACAGAAGGGAAATCGTTCCGGCTGCACCGTTGGTCTTTGCACCGTCGGCAAGAGCCTGAACTCCGTCTGTTACCACGTATGCGTTGAAGGTTCCGGCAACCATATCTGCGAAAGCTGCGATAACGATCAATGTAAACAGCCAGCAGAATCCAAGGAACAGACGACGACCGGTTTTTCCGATATACTGTTCAATCAGAAGTCCCATGGATTTTCCGTCATTTTTCACACTGGCATAGAGCGCTCCGAAATCGGTTACGGCTCCGAAGAAGACTCCGCCTAAAAGGATCCACAGAAGAACCGGAACCCATCCGAAAGCAGCAGCCTGGATCGCACCGGTAACAGGGCCGGCTCCGGCGATAGAGGAAAACTGATGGGCGAATACGGTCCATCCATTGGTGGGAACGTAATCTTCTCCGTCGTTATGTACAACAGCAGGTGTTTTTGCCTGAGGATCGATGCCCCATTTCTTGGCAAGCCAACGACCGTACAGCATATACCCTCCAAGGAGGAATACGGCTGCGATTAAGATGATAACTAATGTGTTCATACTCATACACTCCTTTATTAGAACAACGTTTAGATAATAGATACGATCAACAACAAATCCGATTCTGGAAATTAAAAAAGAACCTGTTTCCGGTGAAACGAAAAAACCTCCGTCTTCTCCTGGATTACTCCATGAGAAGACGAAGGTTAAAAATCTAATCTCCGCGATACCACTTCTTTTGCCCTATAACAATATGGCCGCTCTAGTCTCATCCTGTGAATGAGCATCCTTTTAACGGTAGATACCCGGCTTGGACTACTGGCGTTTCAAATCTTGGTAAAAATGTGTTGGCCCAAGCTGCTTGCAGGGGATGGCTTCACTTTCTCATGCTGTCTTCTCGCACCAACCGAAGACTCTCTGAAAACACTTACAGAATAGGAAGTCGTGTCCTGTTCATCGCATTTGTCTGTTGATAAAAGCTATTATAGTCCTGTTTTGTCGAATGTCAAGCGTGTATCTGAAAAAGTACAAAGATCTGGACTGAAAAAGTTATGCAAATGCAACCGTGTATTTATGAAAGAAGGTACAGAACCTAAAGAGTACCGAAAATACGATCGCCTGCGTCTCCCAGTCCCGGACAGATATAAGCGTCCTCATTTAACTGACGATCCAGATGGCCGACATAGATCTGGATATCCGGGTGTGCTTCCTGAAGGCGTTTGAGTCCTTCTGGAGCCGCGATGATGCACATGAATTTGATCTGTTTTCCACCGTGCTGCTTGATGAAATCTACAGCTGCGATGGCAGACCCACCGGTTGCAAGCATCGGATCAAGAGCTACGATCAAACGCTGATCAATGGGATCCGGAAGTTTGCAGTAATATTCGTGCGGCTCGTGGGTCACGTGGTCACGGTAAAGACCGATGTGTCCGATCTTTGCGGAAGGAACCAGAGCAAGCAGTCCCTCTACCATACCAAGTCCGGCTCTTAAGATCGGAACGATGGCAAGCTTCTTGCCGGCAATCATCGGAGTCTGGCAGGTCTCAATCGGTGTTTCAATCTCCACATCTTCCAGTGGCAGATCCCGAAGTGCTTCGTAGCCCATCAGTGTTGCAATCTCTTCGATCAGTTTACGGAATTCATTGGTTCCGGTCTGCTTATCGCGAAGCATGGAAATCTTATGCTGAATCAGCGGATGTGTCATGATGTGTACATTATTTTCATTCATAGCCAGGTACCGTCCTTTTACTAGAGTATATTTCTATTAGTGATTATAAAGAAAAATGACGAAGAATGCAATGTGAACCATGGAAAAGGGAGGAATTTATGTTTTACAGAGGGAAAGAAATCATGTATAATTAAAAAATGCTTTACTGCATTAAATAAATATAGAAACTATGCAATGTAAGCTATTGCACAGACAGGGAGGAAAATTGGGGAAATGATAGTTGCGCTGATAGAAAAAGTATATGGAATGCTTTGGGGAGACCTGATTCGTATTCCACTTCCGGGAGGCAGCACATTGGGGATTTCGCTGTTGATTATTTTACTGATCCCGACCGGAATTTATTTTACAATTCGGACTCGATTTATGTCGCTTCGTATGCTGCCGGATATGGTGCGGGCACTGGTGGAAAAGAAAGAGGGAAGTTTCAGTCTTTCTACCTTTCAGACATTGATTGTGTCCACGGCGACCAGAGTAGGAATGGGCAATCTGGTCGGTGTTGTGGCGGCGGTATCCATCGGGGGAGCCGGCTCTGTTTTCTGGATGTGGGTGACAGCGCTGATTGGTTCCTGTACCGCATTCGCGGAAGCAACCCTGGCACAGATCCATAAGGAAAAAGATCCGTTATATGGGGGATATCGGGGCGGCCCGGCTTATTATATCCATGATTATGTGCAGGCGAGAAGAGAAAAGAAAACTGGTCAAAAGGGTGGAAAAGTCATCTGGGCAGTTTTGTTTGCAATTTCCGGCTTGATTTGCTGGTGTGGAATCAGTCAGGTAATCAGCAATTCTGTGGCCTCCTCTTTTGAAAATGCTTTCCACATTCCGCCACTTTATACGACAATTGTGTTGGTGATTATTGCGGCGGTGATCGTGCTTCGGAAAAATGCAACTGTAAAAGTGCTGGATCTTCTGGTTCCGGTGATGGCTGCTCTTTATTTTGTAATTACATTATTTATTATCTTTACCAATTTAGGCAGTCTTCCGGCAGTGTTCTCCAGAATCTTCCGGGAAGCCTTCGGACTGAAACAGGCCGCAGCCGGTGGAATCGGTGCTGTGATCATGAACGGAGTAAAACGGGGATTGTTTTCCAATGAAGCAGGCTCCGGTTCGGCACCCTGTGCGGCAGCGGCAGCAGAATGTCACAGACCGGTGCAGGCAGGGCTGGTGCAGGCGTTGGGGGTATTTATTGATACCATCATTATCTGTACCTGTACAGCAATGATCATGCTTCTGGCACCGGAAGAGATGACAACAGGATTATCCGGGATGGAACTGCTCCAGACAGCGATGCGATACCATCTGGGAGAATTTGGCGTGGTCTTTATCGCGGCGACGCTGTTTATGTTTAGTTTTTCCACGTTTCTTGGAATTTTATTCTATGCAAGAAGTAATGTATCCTATCTGTTTGGAGATAACTGGCTTTCCCAGACGGCTTACAAGATTCTGGCACTGGTGATGCTGTTTATCGGTGGAATTGCGGCATATACCTTTGTATGGGATCTTGGGGATGTGGGAATCGGACTGATGACAGTCTTTAATGTAGTGTTCCTCTATCTGCTGTCAGATGAAGCACTGGGAGAGTTAAAGGATTATGAGGCGCAGAAACGCATGAAGAAAAAATAAAAGAAAGAACTGAGTCGGTCAGCCTGTCAGGTTGAATTCCCGACGAGATTTTATCATTCCGCAAAAGGATTGCATAAGGGAACATCCGCAGCCCCGGAACTTCCTTCGAGCAAGTTTTAGACGCAGCTCGAAGAGTATCTCTTTGGGGCGGAGGTAAGCGTAAGCGGTTCCCGTTGCAATCCTTTTGTGGGATGGAGAGAATTAACAGATCCGTATATTCTTTGCACCCTTATAATCTTCCGGGCAACTGTCGGTAAGCAGGATTCCCCTGGCAAAAGGAGCAAATGTCACAGAACTGACCACATTAAATTTGGAATGGTCGCACAGTGCGTAGAATTTGTGGCATTGTAGGGCGGCTGATTTTTTGATCAGGGCTTCTTCGGTATCCGGAGTGGTATAACCGGCTTCTTTGCAGACACCGTTTGCACCGAAGAATCCGATGCTGAAATGGTAATCATTCAGCATAAGTGAAGCAGAGGTTCCGATGATGGCTTCGGTGGACTGTTTTAGGGTACCACCCAGTAAGATGACATGAAATCCTTTGGCGGCCAGCTTCTGGGCATGGGCTACGGCGTTGGTGACAAAGGTTGCATCCTTTTCCTGAATATGTTCCAGCATATATCCGGTGCTGGTTCCGGCATCCAGATAGACAAAATCATGAGGGCGGATCAGAGAAGCGGCGTACCGGGCGATTCGGATCTTTTCCTCCTTGTTCAGATCTTTTTTCTGGGCAACGGTTGGTTCCTGGGACAGATAGAGACTGTCGGAGGAAACGGCTCCGCCGAATACTTTGGTCAGACGACCTTCTTTATCAAGCTGTGTAATATCTCTTCGTGCTGTAGATTCGGAGATATCAAGCAGTTCAGTCAGTTCGGTTACAGTGATACTATGACGCTGGTTTAAGAGATCCAGGATCATTGCATGACGTTGTTCAGATAACAAAAAAACACCACCTTTAAGTTTAAGAGAAGTCTCCTGTGTGTCAGGAGACTTCTTGTTGTCAAGCATACACCAAAAAGGTCTGGTGAACCTTTTTAGGTGTTTACCCTATTCTATACTAAATTACGAGAAAAGAAAACAGTTATTCTACATCCTTCTTTAAAATACCAAGAAGAACGGTGGAGGCAGCGATACCTGCAACCAGGGCAACCAGATACATCAGGGCATTTCCTACAACCGGGAATACGAAGATTCCACCGTGAGGAGCCATCAGAGTACATCCGAATGCCATGGAAAGTGCGCCGGCAAGACCGGATCCTACGATACAGGAAGGAAGAACATGCAGTGGGTCGGCAGCAGCGTAAGGGATGGCACCCTCTGTGATAAATGCAAGACCCATGATAAAGTTGGTAGGACCACTTTCTCTTTCGGTTTTGGTAAATTTCTTCTTAAACAGAATGGTTGCAAGAGCGATGGCACATGGCGGTGTCATACCACCGATCATGACTGCAGCCATGATATCATAGTTTCCGGCAGCGATGGCAGCGGTACCGAAAACGTAAGCGGCTTTGTTGAACGGGCCACCCATATCAATGGACATCATTCCACCGAGAATCATACCCAACAGAATTTTGCTGGATCCGCCCATGCCTGCAAGTGCATTGTTCAGTGCAGTATTGATACCACCCATAACAGGTTCCACGATAAAGGACATCAGAAGTCCCATGATCAGAAGTCCGACAACAGGATAGATCAGAACCGGTGCAATCTTTTCCAGAGCTTCCGGAAGTTTGTCACAAATTTTACGCAGCAGAAGGATCACATATCCGGCAACGAAACCGGCAACCAGTGCACCTAAGAATCCGGATTTTCCGCCGGAAGCGATCATACCGCCGGCAAAACCGAGAACCAGAGCGGGCCTGTCGCCAATGGCCATGGCAATGTATCCTGCCAGAATCGGGAGCATAAATCCAAATGCAACGCCACCTAAGGTCTTGAACCAGGCAGCAATCGGTGTGATGGTACCGAAGTTGGCACGATCAGCAACCGCCAGAGAATTCATATCTACGCTTAATCCATCAATCAGGAAGGCAAGAGCAATCAGGATACCACCACCGACTACGAACGGAAGCATGTGAGAAACACCGTTCATCAACTGGGTGTAGATCTGGTGTCCGGCACCACCGCCTGATTTTGTGGTCTGGGATTCTTTGGAAGAACCGGAAGCAGCGTGGTAAATCGGAGCGTCTCCGTTCATGGCACGGTCCAGAAGCTCACCGGCTTTGCTGATTCCGTCGGAAACCTGACACTCGATCAGCGGCTTTCCATCGAAACGATCCATCGGTACCTGAGTATCGGCTGCGATGATGATGCAGTCTGCATCTGCAATTTCCTGAGCAGTCAGTACATTTTTTGCACCGCCGGATCCGCGGGTCTCAATTTTAACGGCACATCCTCGTTCTTTTGCGGCTTTTTCAATACCTTCTGCTGCCATATAAGTATGTGCGATGCCGGTCGGGCAGCCTGTAACAGCCAGCAGTTTAAAGGAAGGTACCTCGGAGTTGTTTGCAGAATCTTCGGGAATAGAAGTCTCAGCCAGACGTTCATCAATGCCGGCTTTTTCGTCATCGGCCTTATCGATGATTGCCATAAATTCTTCCGGAGAGGCTGCATTTCTTAAAGAGTTTGCAAAGTCCTCGTCCATCATCAGGACAGATAATTTACTTAATACGTCCAGATGCACATTGTCTTCCGTGTTTGGAGCGGCGATCAGGAAGATCAGGGAAACCGGTGCTCCGTCCAGTGCGTCGAAATCAACGCCGTCTTTGACGACCATGGCAGCCAGTCCGGGAGCGTTGACTGCGTCACATTTTCCATGAGGGATGGCAAGCCCTTCGCCGATACCTGTGGTGCTTTCTTCCTCTCTTGCATACACGGCTTTGCGATAAGCCTCGGTATCGTCGATCTTACCGCTTTTTGCCATTAGTTCGACCATCTGGTCCAGTGCTTCGCTTTTGGATGTGGGAGCACCGCTAAGAGAGATACTTCGTTTGTCGAGTAAATCTGTAATTTTCATTGTTTTCCTCCTTCATTCTTTCCTTTATGATAGAGATTTGATATCTTTGCAACATTCTGAACTGAGAAGTACCGGGATCCGAATTCGCAGGAATCAGGATTCGGCAATTCGTGTTTTATTACATGGAAATCACTTGCTGATAAACAGCCTGAATTTCTTCTTTGGTTGCTAACAGCTCGGAAAATGCACTGGCACTTCCGGAAGAAACGCCCATGTGGAATGCGTGTTCATAACTGTGTTTTTCCATCCATCCGGCAATAAATCCGGCAACCATGGAGTCTCCGGCACCGACTCCGTTTACAAGGGTTCCTTTCGGGGCGGGAGCGGCAGAAACGCTTCCGTCGGCTGCGACCAGGACTGCTCCTTCACCGGCCATGGAAACCAGTACATTTGTGGCACCCATTTCCTGAAGCTTTCTTGCGTAGGGGACAACGTCTTCCCGTGTCTTGAGTTCTACATCAAAGATCTCGCCCAGTTCATGGTTGTTGGGCTTGACCAGAAATGGATGATATTGAAGGACATTGACCAGAAGGTCGCGGGTGGCGTCAACTACGATCATTGCTCCGGTGTCCTGAAGCTCTGCCATGATCTTGCTGTACATATCATCTGGCATAGAACTTGGAATGCTTCCGGCAAGAACCAGGATATCTTTACTGGTCAGTACGTGAAGCTTTTCCATCAACTGATCGATTTTCTCCTGACTGATGACAGGACCGCTTCCGTTGATCTCGGTTCCGTCGATGGATTTCAACTTCAGGTTGATGCGGGAGAATCCTTCCTCAATCGGGATGAAATCAGATTTTACGCCGAGTTCCTCTACCCGTCTTACGATTTCTTTTCCGGTGAATCCGGCGGTGAATCCCAGTGCGGTATTGTCGATTCCGAGGTTTCCCAATACGATGGATACGTTAATCCCTTTTCCACCGGGAAGCATCAGCTCAGAAGTGGTACGGTTCGTTAGCCCCAGTTTAAAATCATCTACGGTGACAATATAATCCAGAGATGGATTAAAGGTAACTGTATAAATCATTTTGTGTGCCTCCTGTGTTTTGATAAGTTTATTATACGATCAAAAACAGTCAAAATCAATCAAACTAATTCACAAAATAATTGGGATCTTTTTGTTGAATTTGTATAGTCTGTGATGAAACTGAAAAAAATATACAGAAATATACAGAAATGAAGGGAGAAAACAGGATGGAACGACCGAATTTGACGGAGTGAAACCAGCTGTATGAAGTAAGGCTTTTACGGAGTGTACAGGCGTGTTATAATAAAAAAGCAGGAAAGAGATTGATGAAGAACCGGAAAAGAAGAGCCGGAAAAGAGGAACGTAAAGTATGTTAGTATATACATTAGGAGATCAACTGGAACTGGTGACACCGAAAGAGGTGCTGGAAAATGGAATACCTGCCGTATTTCTGACAACTTCAAAAGAATGCAAGGATATTCTTGCAAAAGTAGGAATTCATTTTGACGGGGATGTGGAACTGGAAGAAATTTATTTCTGTAAGGTTGAAACACAACAGGACAGTGTGTATGGAACCCTATGTGTTCCGAGACTGCTGGATGTGCTGGGCAGTCGATACAAGCTGCAGTTTTTTATCAATGAAAAATATATTGTGATTGCGGACAATGATGATTTTGCGGAACGGCTGGTACGGCGAGTGACCAAACGAAAGCCGCAGCAGGGCCCGACGAAGGAACGGTTTTTATATAATTTTATCACAGAATTTCTCAACCGGGATCTGTCCCTTCTGAATCGGTATGAGAAGCAGATCATGCGGATGGAAGATGAGATCATGCATGGAAAGACGGAAGACTTCCAGAGCAAATTGATGCCGATTCGAAAAGAACTTCTGACGCTGCGGGGATATTATGATGAACTGTGTGACCTGGGACAGGAACTGGAGGAAAATGAAACCGGATTTTTTGACCCGGATCAGTTAAAATATTTTGGCACGGTGACAAACCGTGCGGATCGTTTGATGAATAAGACCATGCATCTGATCGAATATGCCATGCAGGTTCGGGATGCCTATCAGTCACAGATCGATGCAAAACAGAACAATACGATGCAGTATCTGTCGGTGATTTCCACGATTTTCTTCCCGCTGACTCTGATTACGGGATGGTATGGCATGAATTTTAAGGATATGCCGGGGCTGGAAGGCGGATATCCGGGAGTGGTAGTTTTGAGTGTGATCGTGGTTCTGGTCTGCGTGTTCATTTTCAAGAGGAAGAATATGCTGTAAAACACAAGAAGGCGAGATGTGTCAGGTGAGTGGCAGAGTAGAAAGAAGCAAGATTAGATTGCGTGTAAAGAATAAGAAATAAAATACGAGAAGACAACGAAAAGGGGAGGCAGAAGTATGGATGAAAAAGGTGTGATTCATGGAAGGTTCCAGATGTTTCATCTGAAACATCTGGAATATGTTTTGGCGGCAAAGATGCATTGTAAGAAGTTATATATCGGAATCACGCATCCGGATAATACGTTTACGGCGTCTTCACCGAATGATAAACATGGAGTGACAAGAAGAGATAATCCGATGACGTTTCTGGAACGGTTTGAGATGATACAGGGAGCGTTGGAAGATTTTGGAGTGCAGAGAGAAGAATACGAGATTATTCCGTTCCCGATGAACCGGCCAGAATATATTACCCAGTACGCACCGGCAGATGCTACCTATTATATGAGCATCTGTGATGAATGGGGAGAAGAGCGGTATCAGATTCTGAAAAATTTAAACCTGAATGTGGAAGTGCTTTGGAGAAGAACGGAAGCGGAACGCGGAATTACGGCTTCCGAGGTGAGAACCTGTATTGAAAAAGGAGAGAACTGGCAGCAACTGGTTCCACGGACTGTTTATGAATATGTGCTCAGTCACGGAATTGATCAGCGGATCCGGGAGTATGCAAAGAAAGGATTTGCAACGGCAGAAGAACTCTGAAATAGAAAACGAATGGTTGCCGGGGGATAAGAGGGAACAGATTTCGGCAGGATGCTATGCAAAAAGAAACCCCGGACGATTATCCGGGGCTGTATTGCCGGGCGTACGGCAAAAAGGTTTGTTACAGGACGTATGCATACATAAAAATGTAGTGGCAGAGGCTTCCACCCATGACGAAAAGATGGAAGATCTCGTGGCTTCCGAAGTTCTGGTGCTTTCCATTGAAGATCGGAAGTTTCAGTGCGTAGATGACGCCGCCGACCGTGTAGATAATACCACCGGCCAGGAGCCATCCGAATGCGGCAGGGGTCAGAGTGTGGAGCAGCTTGCCGATTGCAAAGATGCAGACCCAACCCATTCCGATATACAGGATAGAAGAAACCCACTTGGGACAGAAGACCCAGAAGAATTTCAGAACCATTCCCAGGATTGCGATGGACCAGACGGTGATCAGCATGGCAAGACCGGTTTTCCCGCCGAGAACCAGAAGGCAGACCGGAGTATAACTGCCTGCGATCAGAACAAAGATCATCATATGGTCGATTTTCTTTAAGATTGTATTGATCTGTTCTGTTTTATCAAAGGTATGATATGTGGTGCTGGCGCCGTAAAGAGCGATCATACTCAGAGAGTAGACAGCCATTGCGATGCAGGCAAGGAGACTGCCGGTACGGGCGGCTTTGTAAAGCAGAGGGAAAGCTCCGATAAAGGCAGCGATCATTCCGATAAAATGTGTGATCGCGCTTCCGGGATCCTTGATATAAAAGTATTTTTTATAATTTATGTTATAATCATAAGAAGTTTGATAAGAAAGTTTTGTAGTTGATACCATAATAACACCTCCGAATATTACACGACGTAGTATTTAAAACTACATACAAGATATGTATATATTACAACGTGTATTCCTGAAAAGCAAGACTTTAAACAAATTTAAGAAATATTTGTTCTAAACTTCACAAATATCCCATATATTAGACGCAGAGTGTAAAGAAAAAGCAGGAGGTGAGATGGATGAACAGGCTGGAAGTAGAAGGAACGAAAGAAGGACGTTATTATCAGATGGCGCTGGATCAGACCCGGGACATATTGGAAACTTGTGTCAGAGAACTGTCGGAAGAATGCGGACGGGTTGTATATGAAGGAATTTCCCAGAGAATCAAATCGGGTGAAAGCATAGAAGAAAAGCTGAAACGAAAAGGATATAAGACAGATCGGGAGACGGAATTTGAAAAGCTGAATGATATTGCGGGGATCAGGATCATCTGTCGGTTTGAAGATGATATTTACCGGATCCGGGATAAAATCTGTGAGCAGAAGGAATGGAAGATCCTGAAGCAGAAAGATTTTGTGGAGCGCCCAAAAAAAAGCGGATATCGAAGTCTGCATCTGATCATAAAGATTCCGGTAGCTACAGAAGAAGGGATGCGGGAGATGAAAGTGGAAATTCAGATCCGTACGATCGTGATGCATCTCTGGGCAGAACTGGAGCATGAGAAATGCTATAAAAAGGGAAAACGAGACAGAAAAGATCCCACGTACCGAAGACTGAAAGTATGTGCCAAGGTGGGAAGAGCACTGGATAAAGAAATGATCCTGGCGCGAGAAGCCGGGGGAGGAGAAGAAAGTAATGATTGACGGAAAAATCATACACAGAAAGTTGAATAAAATGCCTTATTCCGGAAGCTATCAGGGGATGCGGTTTTATCTGACGGCAAAGGAGGAGCAAATCGAGGCTTATGTATATCCGGAGCCGTTTTGTATGGAGAAGACACCGGATGATCAGAAAATACACCGGCAGTTTCCGTTTAATGAAGAAGGATTCGAGCAGGTGACAGACTGGCTGAATCAGATGTTTGAAGAGAAAAAAGAATTCTGGCGGGAGGCCAGAAAAAATAAATTCCTGATATAAGAAAAAGGCCGGAGCCTGGATTATGAAATCCAGGTTCCGGTTTTTCCTTTTAAGCTGTCTTTTAATTTGTCGAAAGAAGTGATCAGTGCCTGACGGCCCGGTTTTTCCTCCAGAAATTCTACAGAAGCCTGGAATTTCGGGAGCATGTTGTAAATGCCGAAATGGCCCTCTGCCATATAAGTCTTTGCCTGATCCAGTGTAATATGTCCTAAAAGTTCTTCGTTGTCTTTTCCCATGTTGATGCAGACTTGTTCCACATTGGTAAGGATGATCAGAAGATCAGCATCCACACCCTCAGCCAGTTTGCCGGCAGCCAAATCCTTCTCAATGACAGCGCTGGCACCGCGCAGGTGGTGATCCTGTTCCAGAACCGGAATACCGCCGCCGCCGCAGGCGATGACGATCTGTCCTGCGTCCAGAAGTGCATTGATGGCATCGATTTCCACGATCTTTACCGGATTCGGAGCAGCCACGATACGGCGGAATCCTTTTCCGGCTTCCTCTACAACAAAATTCCCTTTTTTGCGTTCTTCGTTGGCTTCTTCTGCATTCATGTAACGTCCCAGAACCTTGGTCGGAGTATAGAATGCATCATCATAAGGATCTACGATCACCTGTGACAGGATGGTGCTGACGGTACGGTAGATTCCGCGATCCAACAGCTCCTCGCGAAGTGCATTCTGCAGATCATATCCGATATAGCCCTGACTCATGGCAGAGCAGACAGACATCGGAGCAGATGTATAGTCCTGATGCGCTTTTCCAAATTCGTTCATTGCAGTATGGATCATGCCAACCTGCGGTGCGTTACTGTGGGTGATCGCAACGTCATAACCATCTTCAATCAGATCCGCAATCGCTTTTGCAGATTTGTGAACGGCAACCATCTGTTCCGGAAGTGTGGTTCCGAGAGCACGATGGCCGAGAGCAACAACAACTTTCTTTTTCATAATTTATACCTCGATCTTTCTGTATTCGGTTTAATGAAAATATTATAAAACGGATGGAGGGTTTTGTAAACCTTTTGCACCATCATCATTTCCCGGCCTGATCATTTCTTTGTTTCGGGATTCATTGCCTCATGTTCCCGGCGGATTTCCTCAAAACATTCTGCCGGGGTCCAGTTCTGATTGGTTGGGGTCAGGATTGCTTTATAAGGAAGCGGACCGGCACCGCTTTTTCGGAGAGCGGCAAGTGCCTGATTCAGGCGGCTGTCCTCAAAGAAGGCGAATACGATCATTTCGCTGTCCAGTTCCGGCAAGGTAGCAGAACTGTTGGGAGCATTTTTCGGTGTTTTGGTATCTGCGCCGTTTGTCTCTGTACCGGAAGTTTCCATGGTAGTCTCGGTTTCGGCAGATTTCAGACCCGCCAGGTATCCAAGGGTATGCCCGTAATCTTCCGGCTTGATGCGTCGGAGACGAACATGCAGCGGAAATAATGCCATCTCGATTTTCAGGGCTTTCTGGCGATCCTGTATGTTAAAAAGTAAAATCGTTTCTTTCATAAAAAGGATCCTTTCTGGAAAATAAATAATAACGGTTTTGGATACGTTTTATTTTAAGGGATTTTTTCCGCATTGTACAGAAAAAATGTGGCTTCTCTTCATATATTAATATAAGATCTTGGAAAATAAAAATATGAATACCTGTAGAAAATTATATGTGGTGGAATGTAAAAAGTTCCGCAGGCAATATAGAGGAGTTATCACAGATATCTGAAAGAAAGAAGTAAGTAGAAAGAAAAAGGAAGTCAGAAAATGAGATTATGTGAATTGAGGGAAATGGAAGTAATCAATGGTTGTACCTGTAAGCGACTAGGGTGTGTGGAAGATCTGGAAATTGATTTGTGCAGAGGATGTATGGATGCCATCATCGTTCCGGTTCCGGGGAAAATCTGTGGACTATGGGGAGCGGAAAAGGAATATGTGATTCCGGTGGAGTGTATAAAGAAAGTGGGACCGGACATTATTCTGGTGGAAATTTCAGAGGAGAGATGTCTGAAATAATACGGATTTTTTCGTAGTTGTGTACAAAAAACAAAGGTTCATTTTTGCGCGGAGAAATTTTGCGCGGAAGAATTGCAAAAAGCTGGTAAACAGGCAGTTGAATTGCGTATATCGGTGTGCTAAAATGAATAAAGTAGTGCCTGAAATCAGGCGGAAAGAAAATGAAAGGAAAGGTTACGCAGGATGAAGAAAAAGTGGAAGTCTGCGGCATTGGCATGGGTATTGACCCTCACTCTTGCAGTGGGAGCAGCACCGGCTATAGCATATGCGCAGGAACCGGGGGAGACACAGAATACAACAGAGACACAGATCACGCCGGATCAGTCGGACGCAGAAGAGCAGCCGGATGTGACAGACGAGGTTGGAACACCGGAAGAATCCGGAGATACTAATATAGAAGAAAAAGCTTCCGAAGAAGTTGCAGAAGAGGCAACAGAAGAGCCGGAAGTGGAGACACAGGCTGAAGAAAATCTTCTGACCTATTCCGGTCATGTACAGACTTATGGAGATCTGAAGGCAGTGAAAGATGGTGCAGCTCTCGGAACCACGGGAGAATCCAAACGAATGGAAGCTCTGGTGGTAAACAAAGGAGATGCCCTGAAAGATGTCGAAGGTGAGATCATGTACCGTGTCCATGTACAGACTTACGGAAACCAGAAATGGATGAAGACCGGAGAAAAGGCTGGTACGACCGGACAGAGCAAGAGGCTGGAAGCAATCCAGATGTACCTGACCGGGGATCTGGCAGAACAATATGACATTTATTACAGTACCCATTGTCAGACATTCGGATGGACAAAATGGGTCAAAGGTTCTGATCAGGACAGCAGCTGGTGTGGTACACAGGGATTGAGTAAACGGATTGAGGCAATTAAGATTGTACTGGTAAAGAAAGATGGAGGAGAGGTCCCGAAGGACGAGGGGAACTTTTCCCTGATTTCGAATAAGCAGACTCCGAGTGTGACTTATTCCGGACATCAGCAGACCTATGGAGATCTTCAGGCTGTTTTAAACGGAAAAGTTCTGGGAGTGACCGGAAAGAGTAAACGTCTGGAAGCTTTGAAGATCCAATTAGGACAGAGTGATTATACAGGCTCCATCACATATCGTGCCCATGTACAGACTTATGGCTGGCAGGATTGGGTAAGCGACGGAGCCTTGGCAGGAACCACCGGACAGAGCAAGCGTCTGGAAGCAGTAGAAATCAAACTGACCGGAGATATGGAAAAGTATTACGATGTCTGGTATCGAGTACACATCCAGCATCATGGATGGCTTGGTTGGGCAAAGAATGGAGAGAGTGCTGGTTCTGCCGGGCTCAGCTACAGACTGGAAGCAATCCAGATCCAGATCGTTCCGAAAAATACGACGGCGCCAGGTGCCCACAGCAATTATTTCGTAAAGAAAACCCCTGCACAGGAACGCGTAGATAACGGAGTGCAGGGCGTTTATAATCAGGTTGGAAAGAATTTATACAACTGTTTTAACTGGTGTGTAAAGAATATCAGATATTACAGCATTTCTGGTGGAGCACCGAGTGGTTATACCAATCCGCAGTGGTATGCTATCTGGGGATTCGAGCAGCACAGAGGAGATTGTAGAACGTATGCAGCAGCATTCTATCAGCTGGCAAAAGGTCTTGGTTACAATGCAAGATATGTATACGGATACGTGCCGAGAGCCGGTGGCGGTATGGTAGACCATGCATGGGTGGAAATTGATGAAGGTGGAACCACTTATGTGTACGATCCGGATTTCCAGTACGAGACAGGACGAAACGGATTCAAGTTCCGTTATAAGACATCCGGTACCTGGAGATACAGCAACTATCATTATGAATAAAAAAGGCTGAACAAAAAGAAGCCAAAGAATCTAAAGAAGGAACAGGAGAGAAGATACCAATGAAAATGAAAAAAGTGGGACTGGCACTTCTGGTGGCTGCGCTGGCAGTTTCCTCTGTGACAGCATGTGGAAAGAAGAAAACAGAAGAACCGAAAAAGGTGGAAAAGACAGAAGAGAAGAAAGAAGAGTACAAATCCATCGGAGATGACAGTGTAAAAGATGCATGGAAGGTACAGATCAAGAATTCTCTGGGACAGGATGTGACAGGAGTCAGTGTGAAAGCGTCTACAGAAGAAGCTTATCCGGAAAACATGTTGAAGGATTCTGATACCTTTAAAAAAGATGAGACAAGAAATCTTTTCTACAAACCGTCAGAGGAAGCCGCAGCCGCACAGGCAACAGAAGGTGGCAAAGAACTTCCAACGGAATATTCCGTCCAGTTGACATTGGCAGATGGCAGCACTGTAGAACTTCATGCATTCCCGTTTGAGGATATGAAAGAGGGCGAAGTTAAGACAAAAGACGGTATCGCTTATCTGGAATATAAGAGCAACGATGGAGAAGAGGTTAATACATATGATGCAGAAAAAGCTGTAAAAGATCAGGCGGATGCGGAAGCAGCCGCAGCAGCCGAAGCACAGGCTCAGCAAGAAGCTGAGGCAGCCGCACAGGCCGAAGCAGCTGCAGCAGCTGCTTCTCAGTCACAGTCTTCCGGCTCTTCTCAGAATTACTCCAACAGTAATTCCGGTGGATCTTCCCAGTCTACTTATACAGAACCGGCAGCACCGGCACAGGACAACAGCGGAAGCTCTGATGATTCCAACCAGGGTTGCGTAGATGACGGACTGACATATTAATAGAGAGGAATAGGAAAATGTCGTTAACATCAAATTTATTTTTCCTATTTATTGTTTTGGGACTATGTATTTATTATGTGGTCCCAAAACGTTTGCAATGGGTTATTTTACTGATATGCAGTTATGCGTGTTATCTGTGGATCAGCGTAGGAGCAGTCTTCTTTTTGCTGTTCTCAACGGCGGTGACGTTCGGGGCTGCACTCTGGATCGAACAGGTTGGAAAAGAAGAAAAGAAAAAAGCAAAACGGATCGTTGTGGCAGGGATTCTGCTGGATCTGGGCATGCTGGCGTTCCTGAAATATACAAATTTTATGATCGCAAATGTGAATGCGTTGACCGGACAGAACTTTTCCATGCTGCATCTGATCCTGCCGCTTGGAATTTCTTATTATACGTTCCAGTCGCTGGGATATCTTCTGGATGTGTACTGGGGACGGCAGCAGGCGGATCATAATTTCCTGAAATATGCGCTGTTCGTGTCCTTCTTCCCGCAGTTGGTGCAGGGGCCGATCGGACGTTATGGCCGACTGGCAGGACAACTGACGGCAGAACATTCCCTGGATTTTCATAAGATCAAACATGGTCTGGAGCGGATCTTATGGGGATTGTTTAAGAAAATGGTGATTGCAGAGTGGGCAGGTGTTTACCGACAGGCGATTTTCGCAGATCCGGATACTTACAAAGGCATTGCAATCTTCGGAGTGTTTCTTTATACGATAGAACTCTACGGAGATTTTGCAGGAGGAATCGATATTGTGTTGGGAATTGCGGAATTGTTCGGAATCAAAATGGATGAGAACTTCCGCCAGCCTATGTTTTCCACATCTATCAGTGATTTCTGGCGGAGATGGCACATTTCGCTGGGAGCGTGGATGAAAGATTATGTCTTTTATCCGTTGACACTGTCACGCCCGATGACGAAACTTCAGAAAAAAGCCAAAGCAGCCATGGGCAGAAAAAAAGGCCGGTTCTTTACGATTGCAGTTTCAGATCTGATTGTCTTTGTTCTGGTGGGACTCTGGCATGGAGCAAACTGGAATAATATTGGCTGGGGATTTTACAACGGTGTGATCATCGCGACCAGCGGATTTCTGGCAGATACCTATCGAAGCTGGAAGGACAGGCTTCATATCAATGATAAAAGTAAAGGGTATCATATCTTTATGATTCTGAGAACTTATTTATTATTTAATCTGGGAGAATATTTTGACTGCGTAAATTCTGTGGGAGAAGCCTGGAAGATGATCCGATATTCGCTGACCAGTTTCCATCCGTCACAGTTTCTGTTGATCTCCTCCGGAAAACTGGGGGTTGCCTATACACCGTATGCACTGCTTACGCTGGCGATCGGCTGTCTGATCTGGTTTGTGGTCAGTGTGTTAAAAGAACGGGGAACAGATATGGAGAAAGCATTGTCCAGACTTCCGTTTGCGGTAGAATTCCTGATGTTCTTACTGCTGTTGATCAGTATTCCGTTATTCAGTCCAATGTCAGTTGCCAGGGGGTTCATTTATGCACAATTCTAAGAAAATAGCAAAAATATTGATATGTCTGCTGATCTGCGTATTGGTGATAAAAGGCCTGGATCTGGTATTGTATCCCTGTACTTTTGTGAGAAACAACGTGCATACGATTTCTACGGAGCAAAAGGATCTGCTGATCTTCGGGACTTCCAACGGAATGTCGGATCTGGATCCGGATTATATTCTGGAAGGAACCGGACTGACTGGACAGAACCTCTGTGTAGGTGGAGAGTATCCGGTGGATGCGTACTATCTGACCAAGCTTGCGCTGGAAAAACAGAAACCGAAGGCTGTGATTTTCGAACTGTCTCCGGGATATTTTACGACGGAAAAAGAGAAGGGAAATAACTACTGTCTGTTTTATCACGAATTTCCCATGTCTATGACAAAGGTGGAATATTATTTCGATACCATGCTGGACTGCGATTTCCGATATCCGCTGTTTGCGTTTCATGAGTATTCTCTGCAGTATGAACTGTCGAAGATGAAGGATACCGTTTATCAGAAAACCACGGGAAACTATGATGTGTCCTATCTGAAAGGACAGGCGCAGGAATACCACGAGAACGGATTTATCGAGAAATATCCGGTGGCTGTGGAGAATTTCCCGTCTTATTCTCCGACCTTATTTACGGCGGCGGATGTCAAACAGACCAATATGGATTATCTGACCAGACTGATCGAGCTGTGTCGGGAAAATGATGTGGAATTCATTGCTACAACGATGCCGCTTGCAGCTACCATGCTGGTGCAGGAAGAGGACAGTTATCGACAGGCCTGGGATTATTTCACGGAATATTTTAAGGAGCAGGGCGTTCCTTACTATAACTTTAACAGAGAATATTACGGTGCATATGGTCATGATCTGGCAAATTATGTGGATTATGACGGCCATATGAACGGAGACAGCGCCAGAGCATTTTCCAAAGTATTTGGAGAAACGGTACTTGGTGACCTGAAGAAATAAAAAAACGGACAAGAGAAAGGAGAAAAACGATGAAAGAACTGATGGAGATTTTAGAAGACCTGTTACCGGGAATTCCGCTGGAGGGACGTACAGATCTGGTAGAGAGCGGAGATCTGGATTCCATGACAATCCTGAATCTGATCTCAGATATTTCTGACGAGTTTGATGTGGAGATTCCGGTCAGTGAAGTGGTTCCGGAGAATTTCCAGTCCCCGGAAGCAATCATGGCTCTGATCGAAAAACTGCAGTAAATCCGGAGAAATAAATCGATGAAAAACATTTTAGAATATTTTGAAAAGACGGCAGAAACATATCCGGATAAAGTGGGATTTACCGACAGCGAGCGGGAAGCGACCTTTGCGGAGGTAAAGCTGCGCGCAAGAGCAATCGGGTCCTTTCTGGCAGAACATGGAAGCAGACGACCGGTAGCGATCCTGATCGATAAAAAGATAAACTGCATGGATACCATGCTGGGAGCGTTGTATGCAGGAGATTTTTATGTCGTGGTGGATGTCCATTCCCCGGCAGACCGGATTGAAAATATCCTGGGAGTTCTGGATGATCTGCTGGTCGTGACAGATGAGCAGAGCGAAGAACTGGCAAAGAGCCTGAACGTGGACTATTTCCTCTATGAAAAGATTAGTAGGACAGAAGAACAACCGGGAATTCTGGAACAGATCCGAAGCCGGATGTGTGATATGGATACGGCATACATTTTGTTTACATCCGGTTCCACCGGAATGCCGAAAGGAACCATCGTCAGCCACAGAGCGCTGATCAGTTATATCAACTGGGTGACGGAAGAATTTAAGTTTGACGAGACCACAAGTTTTGGTTCCCAGACACCTTTATATTTCAGTATGTCGGTGACGGATTTTTATTCCACTGTCAAATGTGGATGCACCTATCATATCATTCCGAAACAGAACTTTTCATTTCCGATGAATCTGATCAAATTTTTGAATGAGCATCAGGTGAATACGATTTACTGGGTTCCGACAGCAATCTCGATTCTGTCCAACTGGAAAGCGTTCGATGTGGCGAAACCGGAATATCTGAAAACGGTGCTGTTTGCAGGAGAGGTGATGCCGACCAAGCAGTTAAATTACTGGATTCATACGCTGGATCCGGAGATCACCTATGCAAATCTGTTTGGACCGACAGAAACCACGGATATCTGTACTTTTTATGTAGTAGATCGGGAATTTAAAGACGATGAGAGTCTGCCGATCGGCCGTCCCTGTAATAACTGCGATGTCTTTCTTGTCAACAGTGAGGGCAAGCTGGCAGAGCCGGGAGAAGAAGGAGAATTGTTCGTGCGTTCCACCTTTATGGCAGACGGGTACTATAAAAATCCGGAGAAGACGGAAGAGGCTTTCGTACAGAATCCGTTGAATGCCTACTATCCGGAACGTGTATACAGAACCGGTGATCTGGTAAAATACAATGAACGAGGAGAGCTGATCTACATTTCACGGAAGGATTTTCAAATCAAACGGAGAGGATACCGGATTGAATTGGGAGAAATCGAAGCCGGAGCCAACAGTGTGGAAAAGGTGAAAGCCTGCGCCTGCGTCTATGATAAGGAAAAGGACTGCCTTGCGCTGATTTATGAAGGTGGCGTGAAGGATCCGGAAGTGATCCGGGAGGCGGTACGGAAAAAAGTTCCGCCGTATATGATGCCGGATCAGGTGATCCGTGTGAAGAATATGCCGCAGAATGCCAATGGAAAGATCGATCGGAAGAAATTGAAGGAACTGATCTGATCTTTAGCGTTTCTGAGTTGTTTTGATGATCCGCAGAGGTTTTTCAGGGGTGATTGAAGAGAAATTCAGAAGGAAATCAGGCGGAAACCGGTTCTGGCAGAAGCAAATCAGAACGGGGTTAAAATTTTGCAAATTTGCGGAAAATTGTGTATAATCAACCCAAATGATGTTGGGAAAGGTGGAAATGCATATGAGATGCCCTTACTGTGGACACTTGGATACGAGAGTGATCGATTCCAGACCGGCAGAAGACCGGAGCGCCATCCGAAGAAGACGTTCCTGTGATGAATGTGGGAAACGTTTTACAACCTATGAAAAAGTAGAGACGATCCCGTTGATCGTGATCAAAAAGGACAACAACCGGGAACAGTACGACCGTACCAAGATTGAGACCGGGATCTTACGTGCATGCTACAAACGTCCGGTGTCTGCTGATGCGATCCAGAAGACGGTAAATGCAGTGGAGACGGAAGTATTTAATCGGGAGGAAAAGGAAGTGTCCAGTACGGTAATCGGAGAGATCGTAATGGACAAGCTGAAAAGCCTGGATGCCGTAGCCTATGTACGGTTTGCATCCGTTTACCGGGAATTTAAAGACGTGAATACTTTTATGGAAGAAATTAAGAAATTTTTGGATAAATAAGCCTTGTGTTTTTGAGAAAAAGTGATACAATGGTGTGGACAATTTAATAATGGAGGTTATTTGAAGAAGGAGACAAACATGAAGAGGATAATCAGTATTCTTTTAGTGGTAACCACAACGCTTTCTCTTGCACTGACAGGATGTTCAGGCAATAAGAACAGCACGGCGTCAACGTCCGATAATAATGCTTCCTCAGAACCCACCGAAGGTGGAAGTATCACAGTAGGTATTTCCCAGGATTTGGATAGTCTTGACCCACACTTAGCAGTATCGGCAGGAACGAAAGAGGTTTTATTTAACATTTTTGAAGGTCTGGTAAAACCAGACGCAGATGGAAATCTGCAACCGGCTGTGGCCAGTGATTATACGATTTCCGACGATGCGAAGACTTATACATTTACACTTCGCGACGGCGTGAAATTTCACAATGGTCAGGATGTGACAGCCGAAGATGTAAAATATTCAATTGATCGATGCGCTGATACGTCAAATGGGGAACCATTGGTATCAGCGTTTTCTATTATAGAAAGCGTCAATATCGTAGATGACAAGACGGTTGAGATCAACCTTTCTGAGCCAAATACAGAATTTGCAGCTTACATGACAACTGCAATCATTCCGAAGGATTACGAAGATCAGGCAACTGCTCCGGTTGGAACCGGCCCGTTTAAGTTCGAATCCAGAACGGCTGACCAGGACTTTGTGATGGTGAAGAATGAAGACTATTGGGGCACAAAGGCTCATCTGGACAAGGTTGTCTTCAAGATCATCGCAGATGCAGATACTCTTGTAACAAACTTAAAGGGTGGATCTGTTGATATGGTCATGAGACTGACAACCAGCCAGGCAGCAGAGCTGACAGATGGATTCCATATCGAAGAAGGAACCATGAACTTAGTACAGGCACTTTACCTGAACAATGCGGTAGAACCATTCAACAATGAGAAAGTAAGACAGGCTCTCTGCTATGCCATTAACCCACAGGAGATCATGGATATTGTGGCGGATGGAAAAGGCGAGCGCGTCGGAACCAGCATGTATCCTGGTCTGAAGAAATACTTCGATAAGGATCTGAATGATTACTATACTCAGGACTACGATAAGGCAAAAGAATTGCTGAAAGAGGCAGGATATGAGGATGGATTTGATATGGAGATCACGGTATGTTCCGCAGATCAGCCACATATGGATGCTGCTCAGGTTATTGTAGAGGAATTGAAAGAGATTGGGGTCAATGCAACGATCAAACCGGTAGAGTGGCAGACATGGTTGTCTGAGGCTTATATGAACCGGAACTTCCAGTCTACCGTAGTAGGTGTAGATGCAGCCAACCTGACAGCGAGAGCAATGCTGGAACGTTTTGTATCAGATGCAGATAACAACTTCATCAATTTCAATGATCCGGAGTATGATGAGACCTTTGCAAAAGCCATTGCAACGACAGATGACAAGGAGCAGGTAAAACTGTATAAAGACTGTGAAAAGATCCTGACAGAGAAGGCAGCAAATGTATACATCCAGGATCTGGCAAATCTGGTAGCCATTCGCGACGGATATGACGGATACGTATTCTATCCGCTGTACGTACAGGATATGTCAACGATTTATAAAACATCAGATAATTAAGAAAATGTAAAACATCCGACAGATCAATGGTCTGACGGAAACGGATTTCAAAAATGAAAGGAGAGCGGCATGAAATATTTTATCAAAAAAATAGCAGGTCTTATAATCGCATTATTAATTGTCAGTATGCTGGCTTTCCTTGCATTTGAAATTATCCCGGGGGATCCGGCAGTGGCAATCCTGGGAACAGAAGCGACGGAAACAAAAGTCGAAGCACTCCGGGAAGAGATGGGGTTGAATGACCCGCTCCCGGAGCGTTATGTAAACTGGCTGTCCGATTTTCTGAAAGGAGACATGGGAACCTCTTATAAATACAATCAGCCGGTCAGTGAATTGATCGGGGATAAGGTGCCGGTTACGTTTACACTGACAGCCATTGCTTTTGTGATGATCCTGCTGGTGTCCGTTCCGCTTGGAATTCTGTGTGCCAAGTATGAGAATACCTGGATCGACCATTTCTTTACGGCGTGGAATCAGGTGGTGATGTCGATTCCTCCGTTTTTCGTAGGAATGGTTCTGACCGTTGTATTTGGACTGGTACTTCGATGGTTTACGCCGGGCGGTTACATTTCTTATAAAGAAAGTATCGGTGGCTTTATCGGGTATCTGATTCTTCCGGCAGTTGCCGTAGCACTTCCTAAGATAGCAATGACGGTAAAACTCCTGAGAAATTCTCTGATTACGGAGATGCATCAGGATTACATAAGAACCGCGTACAGCCGGGGAAATTCGGCGACAAGAGTTCTGCTTTGCCATGCATTTCGCAACGGAATCTTACCGGTGATCACATTTTTGGGAATGGCGATCGCTGATATGATTGCAAACAGTATGATTGTGGAAGCGGTCTTTGGAATTCCGGGAATCGGAAGAAGTCTGATTTCATCGATTTCGGGAAGAGATTATCCGGTTGTAGAAGCATTGATCCTGTTGATTGCAGCCGTGATCCTGATTGCCAATACCGTGGTTGATCTGCTGTATCAGAAGCTGGATAAGCGAATTGAGATTCGGTAGTCGAAAAATTTCAGAAGGTTCAAAAACGAAAGACGATAGAATAAGAGAAAATATTCGGGAAACAAAGAAGGAGAAAGATCCATGAAGCGCAAGATAAAATCAGTTTATTTTCAGATGGGTGTGGGGCTGACAGCAGTGATGACAGCTCTGATTGTGCTGGGATTTTTCTGGACACCTTATGAACCGGATGCAATGCAGGGATCCATCAAATTGCAGGGACCATCCCTGTTACATCTCTTTGGAACCGACCAGTTTGGAAGGGATATTTTCAGCCGCGTGTTAAGCGGGGCAGGCAATACATTGATCATTGCCCTGGGAACCATTCTGATCGGGGGAATCATCGGTGTGATTTTAGGAGCAGTGACCGGATATTTTGGTGGCTGGCTAGACGAAATACTTATGAGAGTCAACGACGCACTGGCAGCATTTCCAAGTGTACTGTTGGCGTTGGTTCTCATAAGTATTTTTGGTACAGGAAAATATAAAGTGATGATCGCTCTGGGAATTGGATTTATTCCGAGTTTTGCAAGGATTGTCCGGGGAGAATTCATGAAATGTAAGGAAGAGGATTATGTGAAGAGTGCGATCCTGACCGGGGTTCCGTCTTACCGGATTCTGTTTGTGCATATCCTGCCGAATATCCTTCCGGTGCTTCTTTCTTCGCTCACGATTGGATTTAACAATGCGGTTCTGGCGGAGGCAGGAATGAGTTATCTGGGGATCGGGGTACAGCCGCCGGATGCCAGTCTGGGACGGATGCTGTCCGAGGCGCAGACCTTTCTTGCAACAGGAGTGTGGTGCGCGATTTTCCCGGGATTGTTCCTAGTGCTGATGGTATTAGGCGTAGGACTTCTGGGAGAAGGAATCCTGGATCGGTTCGGAGGTGGAAGATAATGCTGGAAGTGAAGGATCTGAGCATCTATTTTACAGACAGAGGAAAAAGAGAAGATGCAGTGCGTCATGTCAATTTTTCCATGAAAGCAGGAGAAATTCTGGGAATCGTGGGAGAATCCGGATCGGGAAAGACGCTGACAGCCCTGACGATTGCGGGACTTTTGAAGAAAAATGCGATCGTGGAATCGGGAGAAATCCTGTTAAAGAAAACCAGTCTTCTGGAATTGAATACGAGACAGTGGCAGCAGATCCAGGGGAAAAAGATCGGCATGATTTTTCAGGAACCGATGACTGCACTGAATCCCACCATGAAGATCGGACGACAAGTAGGAGAAGGGTTGAAGCTTCACTCAGACTGTTCGAAGGAAGAACGAAGACAGAAGGTGTTACAGGCTCTGGAAGAGGTAGAACTTCCGGATCCGGAAAAAATATACCGGCAGTACCCACATGAATTGTCGGGAGGAATGAGACAGAGGGTGATGATCGCATCGGCGCTGATCTGCAAACCGGATCTTCTGATTGCGGATGAGCCTACGACGGCGTTGGATGTGGGAACACAGGAGAGTATCCTGAAGCTTCTGAAAAAAATGAACCAGAGACATCAGGTGGGAATTCTGTTTATTTCCCATAATCTCCGGGTGGTGAAGAGTCTCTGTGAGAATGTGTTGGTAATGAAAAATGGAGAAATTATCGAACGGGGAAAGGCGGAAATGATTTTTTCGGAACCGAAAGAGGCGTATACGAAAGAGTTGATCGCGGCGATTCCGACCCGGACGAAACAGAACGCATATTATGATCTGCTGATGAAGAAACTGTAAAAAGGCAGGGTGCACAAATGAGTGAAAAAGTGTTAGAATTAGAGCATGTGAATGCTTATTACAGAGAAAACAGACAGAGAAAGCAGATTCTTAAGGATGTGACTTTTTCTATTTATGAAGGAGATATTGTGGGTCTGGTGGGAGCCAGCGGAAGTGGAAAATCCACCTTGTGCAAGGCGGTTCTTGGACTTTTGAAAGAATATGACGGAGAGATCCGACATTTTACCAACCGTCCGCAGATGGTGTTCCAGGATCCGTTCCGCTCACTGAACCCACGGAAGACGATTGGGTGGATCCTGGAGGAACCCTTAAAGATCCATACCAGACTTTCGGCGAAAGAACGGAAGGAACAAGCCTGCAAATATCTGGAAAAGGTTCATCTTTCCGGTGAGTTTTATGACCGATATCCGAGAGAATTAAGTGGAGGACAGCGTCAGAGAGTAAGCCTGGCACTGGCACTGATCTCGGGAGCGAAGTTCATTCTGGCGGATGAACCGTTGTCCGCGTTGGATGTGACGGTTCAGGCACAGATTTTACAGTTGTTAAAAGAACTGAAAGATTCGGAAGGTGTGTCCTATCTGTTTGTGTCTCATGATATCGATGTGGTAAGCATGATCTGCAACCGTGTCCTGTTTCTGAAAGACGGACACATTACTGAGATTGAAAGAGAGCAGGGAAAAGATGCGAACCTATAAACTGACCATAACCTATGACGGGTCAAAGTATCAGGGCTGGCAACGACAGATCAATACTGATCTTACGATTCAGGGAATTCTGGAGCGGACCATCGGGATGTATGTGGGATATAATGTAGAAATCAACGGGTCCGGAAGGACAGATGCGGGAGTGCATGCACAGGGACAGGTTTCAAGCCTGGTATTAAGAGGTCAGGTGGACATGCATGAATTTATGACGACGATTAACCGCCATCTTCCGGAAGATATTAAGATCGCCAAGATGGAGCTGATGAAAAACGGATTCCATGCAAGGCATAATGCACAGGGCAAACGGTATGAATATTATCTGGATACCCGGGAAAAGCCGGATGTATTTACCAGAAGATACAGCTTTCATTATCCCCACGAACTGAATGTGGAGGCCATGGAAAAAGCAGCGGCCTATTTGATCGGAACCCATGAATTTGACAGTTTTACGGATATGAAACCCGGAGAAAAATCTACCCGGAGAACTATCGATGAGATCCGAATTGAGCGGGAAGCCAATAAAATTCGGATCGTTTACAAGGGCAACGGATTTTTATATCATATGGTAAGAAAACTGACCGGAACCCTTCTGGAAGTGGGAATCGGAGAAAAAGATCCGGAGGAGATCCCGGAGATTCTGGCGGCAAAAGATTCGTCAAGATCCGGTTTTCTGGCTCCGGCAAGAGGACTGTTCCTGCGGGAAGTCTATTATAAATATGCAAAGCCGGAACCGGTAAAAGAAGAGATCGACTGGCTGGATGCATAAGAAGGAGAAAAGGATGAAATTTGTATCATGGAATGTGAACGGGATCCGCGCCTGTGTGCAAAAAGGATTCCTGGATTTTTTTAAAGAGGCGGATGCGGATATCTTCTGTATTCAGGAGACGAAGATGCAGGAAGGTCAGCTTACGCTGGAACTGGACGGATACCATCAGTACTGGAATTCTGCAGTGAAGAAAGGATATTCCGGTACGGCAATCTTTACGAAGAAGGAGCCGGTATCTGTATCTTACGGAATCGGAATAGAAGAACACGATCAGGAAGGTCGTGTGATCACACTGGAATTTGAAGATTTTTATTTTATTACGGTCTATACACCAAATTCCCAGAGCGAATTGAAGCGTCTGGATTACCGGATGAAATGGGAAAGCGATTTCCTGAGTTATCTGAAAAAGTTAGAAGAGCGCAAACCGGTTGTTTTTTGCGGAGATCTTAATGTGGCCCATACCGAGATTGACCTGAAGAATCCGAAGACAAACCGGAAAAATGCGGGATTTACGGACGAGGAACGTCAGAAATTTACGGAACTGTTAGAGGCGGGATTTATCGATACATTCCGGTATTTCTATCCGGATAAGGAAGGCATTTATTCCTGGTGGTCCTATCGGTTCAAAGCAAGAGAAAAGAATGCCGGATGGCGTATTGATTATTTTTGTGTATCTGAGGGGTTGAAAGATCGCTTGAAAGGTGCGAAAATACTAACAGACGTTTATGGGTCTGATCATTGTCCGGTCATTCTGGAAATGGAATAAAAGAAAACAGAGGATAGTGTCGGAGTGGATTCGGCACTTTTCTTAATGCAAGACAAAATGTCATTTGAAGTTTTCGGTAATACGGGATATAGAAGTGTCCGGAGGTTGCCGGTAAGTAGGAGGTAGAAAATGATGGCAAAGACAAAAGTAGATATTATTTCCGGCTTTCTTGGAGCAGGAAAGACAACCCTGATTAAGAAGCTGTTAAAGGAAGGATTTCAGGGAGAACAGGTGGTTCTGATTGAAAATGAATTCGGGGAGATCGGAATCGACGGAGGGTTCTTAAAAGAAGCAGGAGTGGAGATCCGGGAAATGAATTCCGGTTGTATCTGCTGCTCTCTGGTGGGAGATTTCGGAGAGTCTCTGAAAGAAGTAGTAGAGACTTATCATCCGGATCGTATCCTGATCGAACCATCCGGAGTCGGTAAACTCTCTGACGTGATCAAAGCGGTCAAAGACGTACAGGATAAAGTGGAAATCGAACTGAACAGCTTTACGACGGTAGCGGATGTAACAAAATGTAAAATCTATCTGAAGAACTTCGGAGAATTCTTTAGCAATCAGATCGAATACGCCGGAGCAATTATCTTAAGCAGAACCGATAAGGCAAAACCGGGCAAAGCAGAAGAAGCAGTGCAGATGCTGCGTGAGATCAATGAAAAAGCACCGATCATTACAACACCGATTGCTCAGCTTGACGGGAAAAAGATCGTAGAAACCATGGAACACAGCATGAGTCTGGAAGAGGAACTTCTGGCAGAGATCACCTGCCCGGAATGTGGCGGACATCACGCAGAAGGTGAGTGTTGCGGACATGATCATGAACATCATCACCACGACCATGATCAGGAAGAGCATGAGCACCATCACGACCATGACCATGAGGAACACGAGCATCATCACGATCATGACCATGAAGGACATGAGCATCACCACGATCATGACCATGAAGGACATGAGCATCACCACGATCATGACCATGAAGGACATGAGCATCATCATGACCATGATCACGAGTGTGGATGCGGTTGCGGACACGATCATCATCATGATCATCACGGACATCATCATGCTGATGAGGTCTTCACAAGCTGGGGCCATGAGACCATGAAGAAATATACGCAGGAACAGGTAGCTGAGATCCTAAAGACCTTGGAATCAGATCCGGCTTATGGAGATGTTCTCCGTGCAAAGGGTATGGTAGAGTCTCCGGATGGAACTTGGGTTTACTTTGATATGGTGCCGGGTGAGCATGAAGTGCGTTCAGGCGCACCGGAATATACCGGACGCCTCTGTGTCATCGGAGCAAAACTGGATGAGGAAAAACTGGAAGAGTTGTTCGGACTTCATGAATAATTAATCTGATTATAGAAAGAAAAGGAAAAGGACTATGGATGAACCAAGAGTAATGCTGTATCTGATGACAGGATTTCTGGACAGCGGAAAATCTCAGTTTCTGAAATTTACCCTGCAGCAGGATTATTTTCAGGTAGACGGAACTACGCTTCTGATCCTCTGCGAAGAGGGAGAAGAAGAGTTTGATGAAAAACAGTTTGCAAAATACGGAGTAAAGATCCTGACAGTGGAAGATCAGGAAGATCTGACCGAGGAATGGCTGCAGGAATTGGAAGATACCTACCATCCGGAACGTGTTGTGGTAGAATACAACGGAATGTGGAAAGTCAGTGAATTTGAGGCACTGACTCTGCCGGAAGGCTGGGGGATTGCCCAGAAGCTGACCACAGTGGATGCCAGCACCTTTGAGGTGTATATGATGAATTTAAAACCGCTGTTTGTGGAAATGGTCAGAGATTCGGAACTGGTGGTATTTAACCGTTGTACCGATGTAAAGCCGCTGGCAGGATATCGAAGAAGTGTAAAGGTAGTCAGCCCGCAAGCAGAAGTTGTCTTTGAAAATGATCAGGGCGAGATTGAGAATATCTTTGCGGACAGCGTACCGTTTGATCTGGATGCACCGGTGATTCAGATTCCGAATGAAGATTATGGAATCTGGTATGTGGATATGATGGATCACCCGGATCGTTACAAGGGAAAAGTGGTAGAGATTATTGCGAGAGCAATGAAACCAAAGGGATTCCCGCCGAAATATATTATGCCGGGACGTATGGCCATGACCTGTTGTGCGGATGATACCTCGTTTATCGGATATCTTTGCGATTATGAGGATGCACCTTCTCTCAAACCGGGAGAATGGGTGAAAGTCCGGGCAAAAGTAACTTTCCGCCATGTATCGGTTTACAGAGGCAGAGGTCCGGTATTGAAGGCAATCAGCGTAGAACCGGCGGATCCGGTACCGGAGCTGGTATATTTCAATTAATCCGGAAATAATCCAGACAAAATGAAATAAGATAAAGAATCCATTTGTAGCAGGGAAAAGTTGCAGGATGGTTTCAGACATTTCGAGAAAGAATCCGGCATATATTGGATAGAAGAAATAAGATCAGGAGATCTATGAAAAAATATAGTCTGGTTATTCTGGCGGCACTTGTGGTCGTGGCGGGTTCCTTAAGATATCTTTCTTCTCTGGCGAGAGTGACGGCAAATGTCAGTGGAAGGGAATTGCCGATCTATTCGGTGGAGACGGAAGAGAAGAAGGTGGCGTTGTCATTTGACGCAGCCTGGGGTAATGAGGACACACAGAAAATCCTGGATATTCTGAAAAAGGAAAAAGTCCATGTAACCTTTTTTATGACCGGTGGATGGGTCAGTGAGTACCCGGAAGATGTAAAGGCAATCAAAGCGGCGGGGCATGACCTGGGAAATCACAGTGAAACTCATAAAAACATGAGTCAGTTATCGAAAGAAGAACAGAAAGAAGAACTGATGAAGGTGCATGAAGAGGTGAAAGAGCTGACGGGGGTGGAGATGGAACTGTTCCGACCGCCTTACGGAGATTATGATGATCAGGTGATCCTGACGGCAAAAGAGTGCGGATATTATCCGATTCAATGGGACGTGGACAGTCTGGACTGGAAAAATTACGGAACAGACAGCGTGATTCAGACCATTCTGGAGCATAAAAATCTACGAAACGGCTCCATCATTCTCTGTCATAACGGAGCAAAATATACGGCCGATGCGCTGGAATCTGTGATCCGGGGACTGAAAGAAAAGGGATATGAGATCGTACCGATTTCGGAACTGATCTATCGGGAAAATTATCATATGGATCCGGCGGGACGGCAGATTTCTGATGAAAGATGAGAATTGACAAACTATAACGGAATGGCTATAATAAGGGACAAACAAAGGCGTTTTCAATGGATGAGAGCGCCTTTTTGTCATTTTATCCGGCAATTGCATACAATTTTTTTTCTTTGCCGGGCATACAAGAACACAAGGTCAATGTCAAGGAGGTTTACCATGCGAAACTATACACGAGAAGATATATTTGAAATGATCGAGGAAGAGGATATTGGATTTATCCGGTTACAGTTCACAGACATCTGGGGGATGATGAAAAATGTGGCGATCACACCTGGACAGCTTCAGAAAGCGCTGGAGAAAGGCTGCATGTTTGATGGGGCTGCGATCGAGGGCTTTGCGAAGATTGAAGAGTCGGACATGTACCTGTTCCCGGATATCCGTACCTTTGAGATTTTTCCGTGGAGACCTCAGCAGGGAAAGGTGGCGCGCCTGATCTGTGATGTCCATCGCCCGGACGGACACCATTATGAAAGTGATCCGAGAAATATCCTGAAATGTGCGATCCAGAAAGCGGCAGAGGAAGGCTATACTCTGAATGTGGGACCGGAGTGTGAATTTTTCCTGTTCCATACCGATGAAGATGGTATGCCGACGACACTGACACATGAAAAGGCTGGATATTTTGATATGGGTCCTCTGGATCTGGGGGAAAATGCAAGAAGAGATATTGTGCTGACTCTGGAAGATATGGGATTCGAGGTTGAGGCTTCCCATCACGAGGGCGCACCGGCGCAGCATGAAGTGGATTTTAAATATGATGATGCCCTGACAACGGCGGACAATATCATGACCTTTAAGCTGGTGGTAAAAATGATCGCAAAACGTCATGGTCTTCATGCTACATTTATGCCGAAACCGAAGGCGGGAGTCAACGGATCGGGAATGCATATCAATATGTCGCTTTCGAAGAACGGTAAAAACATTTTCCAGGATCCGGAAGACAAGAACGGCCTGAGCCGGGAAGCGTATTATTTTATCGGAGGTTTGTTGAAGCATATGAAGGCGATTACCTGCCTGACTAATCCGACGGTAAATTCTTATAAGAGATTTGTACCGGGATATGAAGCACCGGTATATATTGCGTGGTCCATGCAGAATCGAAGTCCGCTGATCCGGATTCCGGCGGTTGACGGGGAGGAAACCAGAATCGAACTGAGAAGTCCGGATGCGACTGCCAATCCCTATCTGGCACTGGCAGTGCTTCTGGAAGCGGGAATGGATGGAATTCGCAATCAGATTATGCCGCCCGAGAGTGTGGATCTGAATATTTTTGAGATGTCAGAAGAAGAACGACAGGCTCTGGGTCTGGAAAAATTACCGATGACACTGGCAGAAGCAGTGGATGAACTGGAAAAGGATGAGTTGATCTGCAAGGTGCTGGGAGAAGATCTTTCCACAAAACTGATCGAATCCTATCGGGAAAAATACAGAGAGTATCAGCAGCAGATCACCCAGTGGGAGATCGACCAATACTTACATAAAATGTAGCATCTCCTGTGACGGAAACAAAGAAAAGTGACAGGAGGTGTGAAGCTTGAGCAATATCATTGTTGTATTCCCCAAAAAAGAGATTGCAACAAATATCCGGAACATTCTGGTAAGAAGCGGATTTGATGTGCTGGCTGTCACAACGACAGGTGCCCAGGCTCTGCACTATGTGGATACATTGGACGATGGAGTGATCGTGTGTGGATATCGACTCTCTGATATGATGTACAGTGATATCAGAGACTATCTTCCGGATTCTTTCCAACTTCTGCTGATCGCATCAGCGGATAAATGGGGAGACGGACTGGAAGAAGGGGTGGTCGGACTTCCCATGCCGATCAAAGTGTACGATCTGGTCAATACTCTGGAAATGATCCTGCAGACCATGAGACGAAGGAGAAAAAAACGCAGGGAAGCTTTAAAGAACCGGGATCCGAAACAACGGGAGATCATTAATCAGGCCAAAGGTCTTCTGATGGAGCGAAATGGTATGACAGAAGAGGAAGCACATCGGTATCTGCAGAAAAACAGTATGGATACAGGAACCAGCATGATAGAAACCGCACAAATGATCCTGACGATCATGTCAGAATAGAAAAAATGTGTTATACTGTCCTTTGTGTATATAAAAATACGAAAATACAAAGGAAAGTTGGGGAAACATGGAAGTATTTGTAACTGTTATGAACAAGGTCAATGACATTATCTGGCATCCGGTAATGTGCGTGTTCCTGATGTTTGCTGCATTGTGGTTTACTGTCAGGTTGAAAGGGATGCAGGTGCGCCGGCTGAAAGACATGGTAAACTGTCTTCTGGAAAAAGGAGACAACAAAGAAGATACCGGTCTTTCGTCTTTTCAGGCTTTTGCGACAACGGTAGGTGGCCGGGTGGGAACCGGAAACATCGCCGGTACGGCAACGGCTGTATTTATGGGAGGCCCGGGCGCGTTGTTCTGGATGTGGGTCACTGCGATTCTCGGAGCATCTACCGGAATGGTAGAGTGTATTCTGGGACAGGCCTATAAGACCAGAAATTTAGGAGAACTGACCGGAGGACCGGCTTTTTATCTGTCCAATGGAATCAAGAATAAGACGCTGGGAAAAACTCTGGCGGTGCTGTTCTGTATTGCGGTATTTATCGGACCGGGATTTCTGCTTCCGGCGATGCAGACTCAGACGGCAGCAACGGCGGTAAACGGAGCGTTTGGGATCTCCTTTTTATTTGTTGGAATTCTCATGACTGTGATCGTTGGAATCGTAACCATGGGTGGAATCAAGCGAATCGGCCAGGTGGCAGAGCTATTGGCTCCGATCATGTGTGGCATTTATTTTATCATTACGATCATCATTCTTGTGGTAAATATCGATCAGGTTCCAGCGGTATTCGGCTCGATTTTTGCCAGTGCATTTGGAAAAGATGCAGTATTCGGAGGAATTGTGGGTTCTGCTCTGGCATGGGGAATCAAACGTGGATTCTTCTCCAATGATGCCGGTAACGGAATGAGTCCGCTGATCTCATCCACATCGGATACGTCCCATCCGGTAAAACAGGGGCTGGTACAGGGATTTTCTGTTTATATTGATACATTGTTGGTCTGCACCTGTACCGGAATTTCTGTATTACTTGCGGGAACCTATAACGTGGCGGCGGACGGCGCAGGAAAAGTGCTGCTGGTAGAAAAATTACCGGGAGTTCAGTATGGAATTGCCTTCATGCAGGAAGCAATGTCTGTGACAGTTGGAAAAGCGGGAGCAATTCTTCTGGCGATCATGCTGTTTGTCTTTATTTTTACTACGATGCTGTCTTATTCCTATCAATTGGAATCCACCTGTAAATTCCTGTTTGGAGAGAGAAAATGGGTGGTAACTTTTGTAAGAATCCTGTTTCTGGTATTCTGTATGTTTGGAATCCTGATCGACGGAGATACGATCTGGCCAATGGGTGATATCGGAGTTGGATGTATGCTCTGGGTCAATACTTTTGGAATCCTTCTGCTGACCCCGAAGGTGATTGCAATTGTGAAAGACTATGAGAAACAGAAAAATCTTGGTCTGGATCCACTCTTTGATCCGGCAACTGTAGGAATCGAAGATGAAGCAAATGTCTGGGGTACCTATGTGGAGAAGAAAAAGCAAAGAGGAGATTATGAGAATCCGGATCTGGGTTATGGAAAGGAAAAGTAATCATGAAATTTACAAAGATGCATGGAATCGGAAATGATTATGTATATGTCAACTGTTTTGAGGAACAGGTGTGGAATCCGTCAGAAGTAGCGATCAAAGTCAGTGACCGCCATTTTGGGATCGGGTCGGATGGTTTGATCCTGATTTGCCCGTCCAACAAGGCAGATTTTGAGATGAAGATGTATAATGCGGACGGTTCCCGTGGAGAAATGTGCGGAAACGGAATCCGTTGTGTGGCGAAATATGTGTATGAATATGGCTTGACGGATCAGGAACATATTTCCGTGGAAACCCTTGGGGGAATAAAATATCTGGATCTGACGGTGGAAGACGGAAAAGTTCTTCAGGTAAAAGTGGATATGGGAGAACCCATCCTGGAAGCGGAGAAGATTCCGATTGTTTCCGAACATGATCGTGTGATCGATGAACCGATTACTGTAGATGGAATCGAATATCGAATCACCGGTGTGTCTATGGGAAATCCGCATGATGTGCTGTTTGTCGAGGATGTGAAAGGGCTGGATATTGAAAAAGTAGGCCCATCTTTCGAAAACCATGAAAGATTTCCGAAACGGATTAATACAGAGTTTGTAAAAGTTCTGGATCGAAATACAGTGGAAATGCGTGTGTGGGAACGTGGATCGGGAGAAACACTTGCCTGTGGAACCGGAGCCTGCGCGACAGCAGTGGCATGCATTTTGAATGGACTGACAGAGCATGAGGTGACAGTAAAACTTCTCGGCGGAGAGTTGAAGATCGAGTGGCAGGGAGAGGGACATCCGGTTTATATGACCGGTCCTGCAACCGTGGTATTTGATGGAGAGATTAATCTGGATGAGATGTAGAAAAATAATCTGTTTTTCGTTGTAAATCTCCGATTCTATGAGGAAAAATGCAAAACAGAGCAGACACGTTTTGTCCTATAACCCAAAAACCAGTGGAGATTTGGTGAGTTGAAATCTCCGCTGGTTTTTTATGGTTTGGATGTATAAATTTTTACCTGAATGAAATAAAAATCTCAGGCCAACAACTCCTTTTTGCTGCCTAATTGTCGATTTGCCCACCGAAATGCAGAAACACCCAAAATCGTTTTCCGCTGTATGGTTACGGGGTGATTTTGTGCTTTTTCTTTCTGCTTACAGTCGTTGTAGCAATGGCTGCACCGCTGCTGGCAAACAGCAGAGTAATCCACAGTGCAATGTTGCTGGGATCACCGGTCTGCGTACTCTTATTGGATGTTCCAGGTTTGGCGCTGGCTGGCTTTTTCTCAAGAGCTGCAATGGCATCCTCAATAGCCTTTGCCATCTTATCCACTTCGGATTGCTCAGTAATGTTCTTGTCTCGAACAACAGCCTTCACGGCAGCTTCCACAGCGGAGAAGTCCTTGTAGTCATCCTTGTTCAGGGCATTTGCTTTGGCAATGGCTGCATCAACCTTTGTGTAGTCCGCATCCTTGTATTGCAGAACTGCAATCGCATCTTCAATTGCTTTCGCCATTGCATCCACTTCGCGCTGTTCGGTGATATTCTTACCACGGGCGACAGCGTCTACCGCTGTCTGTACCGCCGAAAAGTCCTTGTATTCGTCCTTCTTCAAGGCATTTGCCTTGGCAATGGCTGCATCAACCTTTGTGTAGTCGGCAGGTAAATAAGTCATTGCAATCGTTTGCGTGTGCGTTGCCGCATCGGCTGTAACTGTTATATTGCCGCTGTATGCTTCGCAGTTATCCGCCGTAACCTCAATAGGATAAGTTCCTGCTTCCAAACTGACAGAGCCGGTAACCTCCTGACCATTCACTTTAACAACAACATTGGTCAGACCGTCTGGCGTTACAACGAAAGAAACCGGATAGACAGCCTTTGTTATAAAATGAACATTCTTATATAGTGCAAAATATTGGGTCCCGCTGGAAAGCAGGTCGATTTCTGTTCCTTCGGAGTCTACCGCTTTTGCATAGTTCAGTTGATAGCCATCCGTAATTACAGGCACACATTCATCGAAAATTGCAGGGATATTGTTCTCATTCGTATTCTTTGCATCGATCTCTGCTTCTTCTACGGTGAAAGATCCGTCACATCCCATCGGGTATTTGCCGTCAGTGGTTACTTTGGCGCCGCCTTTAATCAAAATATTGCCTTTTGTCCATATGGCACTGTCTGCAGTGGAGGTACAGCTTACCTCGCCGCCGTTAACTGTCAGATTGTTTCCGGCATACAGACCGGGATAATAGCTTGTTGCTTTGACTTTGGATGCAATAAGCTCTATATTGCCACCGTTTCCTTCATTATCTTTCCTGATAAATGCTCCGTTACAATGTTCAGAAGTTGCCTTAAGTGTGACATCGGCGCCGTTTGTAATCTTTAACTCATAGGTGTCAATTCCGGCGTACAGACCTGCAGAATCCACAATTGCCCCATCAATCTCAACAATTCCTTCGCCTGAGATGCCCAATCCGCCTTTAGAGTTTATTTTAACCGTTGCTTTATCGGAAATTTTGAGGTCATTGCCTGTGTAAATTCCATCATAAGTATCTCCCTTAACATTGATTGTCAATGTTCCGTCACCAATGATTTCTACTGCATTATCGGAGCAAATTCCCGCTCCTCCGCCGATATCAGTTCGGGTAATAGTGTTTGCTCCGGTCAGCTTTATCTTCAACCTGTTGGGGATAGATGCTTTAATACCGTAATTCGCCATTATATCGTTATCGATGGTCGCATTGTGCAGCGTAAGAGTTGCTGTATCCGGGTCATAGGTTGCTGTTCCTTCTCCACAGGCAATGGAGAGCTTTTCGCTTGTGAATTGTTCGCCGTCTACATACAGATTGTAGTTTCCTGCGGCAAAGGCTACGGTTGGCAACAATCCAACTACCATTACAAGACAGATCAAGATTGCTAATAGTTTTTTCTTCATAGCAGTTCCTCCTCTTTTTTTAATTGTCCGCTTGGTTCTTTCTCCGGTAGCTGACATACCGAGAAAAGATGTGTTTCCAGGTGGGCGTTAGGATTTCAATATCAAACCACCGTCCTTCCGGCAAACGCAAAAAGCCGAAGCCAAGGCATAATAAGCCCTGTCTCCGGCAACTGGTTCGCTATAAATTGTATGATATAAGACTTGACATGTTGAAAAAACGGCACGATGCACCTGCCGAGTCGGCAATAATTGTCGGCGTTTCTGTTTACCATAGTCAAGTCCTCCTTCTATAATTTCTAAGGAAAAAGGATATCTACTCTATAGATATACAGAAATATTATAGCATATATCCATAAAAAATCAAGTAATTTTCGGAATATTACTCTCATTAATGATTAAAAGGTATAACTGGAAAAATCCTGCGATGATAATATAATATTAAAAAAAGTTGGGAAAATTATGTCAGAATGACAATATTGGATATAAAAAAATCCCCCATCGAAATGGGGGAATCGGAGTGACAGGATTTGAACCTGCGACCTCTACGTCCCGAACGTAGCGCTCTACCAAGCTGAGCCACACTCCGATAAAACAGGAACCTGAATGATTCAGATTCCTGAACTACGGATAGAGGACTCGAACCTCTACTAACAGAGTCAGAGTCTGCTGTGCTGCCATTACACCAATCCGCATTACTCGTTTCGTCCCTGTCAGACGCAACATCGTTATTATAACAGACTGATAAAAAAATGCAAGCCTTTTTTTGAAAAAATTTAAAAAAGTTATAACGCTTAAAAAATAACGCTTAAAAACAGGTTTATCGGACCTTGCTTTTAAAGATGAAATTCTTTTACGATGGAATCGGTCATTACATCGATGGGAGCTTCTTCTCCGGTCCAGAGCGTGAAATTGATGGCTCCCTGATTGATCATCATATTCAGGCCGTGAATGGTTTTGGCACCTCTTTTTTCTGCTTCTTTTAAAAAGCAGGTATGTGGGTCGTTGGTAATGACATCACAGACAATCATATGAGATGCAATGGAGTCGTAGGCGATATCTGGTTGTTCATCCGTATTTGGATACATTCCAACAGGAGAGGTGTTGATTAGGATATCCGTATCTGACGGGATAATGATTTCCGGTGTCCAGGGAAGATAAGAACCAATTGCGGGCGTGCGTTCCTGAATCAGAAGCGCAAGATGATGTCCGCGTTCTTCCTGACGATTGATAATCCTGATGTGACTGGTACCGGCAAGGGCCAGTTCTACTGCAATAGCACGGGCAGCGCCTCCGGCTCCGAGAATGGTAACTTTTTTATGAACAGGAGAAATTCCCTCATCGGTCAAAGATTTTAAAAAGCCTTTCCCGTCAGTGTTATCTCCATGAAGTTTGCCCATCTGATTGACGACCACATTTACAGCACCGATGATCTCTGCTTCAGGAGAAATGCTGTCCAGATATTTTAAAACTTCACATTTGTGAGGAATTGTCAGGTTGATTCCTCGAAAATTCAAGGCACGGACAGCCTGCATGGCATCTTTCAGATCTTTCGGATGCACTTCAATCGTCAGATACCGAAAATCAAGATCCAGTGCATGGAAAGCAGCTTCTTCGGGAATCACCGTTGGATTTTCATCTACCGGATAACCGAAGACTCCAACAAGTTCTTTGCGATAGGTGTTTGACATTAAGCGACTCCTTTCTTGTGATGTGGAAAAATGAGTTCATAAGTCATAGGCTTTCTTGGAAGAAAGACAATTAATCGTGAAAGACGATGGGTTTGCCCAGAGAAGCAAACGTAAAAGTTCCTTCAGCCAGTACGGTGTCATCCTGATCTTTAATTTCCACGGTATAGACGGAAATGTTTTTTCCATGTTTTAATTCCGTGGCTTCCCCGGTCAGTTTTGTCGTGTGAAGTCCGGGACGAAGAAAGTTAAAATGACTGTCTAAGGTTGTGACCTGGATTCCGTAAGAAGATGCAGCGGAACCGGCTGTAACGTCGGCAATGGTAAACAGACATCCGCCATGTACGGAATTGATCGGATTTAAATGGGTCTTTGTAACAGGATCAATTACAGTGCGGGCATAGCCTTTTTTGATCTCGATAATCCGAAGATCCATCATATTAGCAAAATAATTGGTTGAATTTCGTGTTTTGATAAGCTTTTCGTAGTCCATAAATTGTCTCCAGTATAAATAGAAATATAAAATGCAACAACGACTCTATTTTACTTGAATAACGAAGGGATTGCAAGAGTGTCCGCCTTGCAAAAAGGGCAGAATTATGGTAACATTAATCGTCATGAAATGGCGAAAAGGAGGGGATTTTCATGTTTGGAAAACGATGTCAGTTATGCGGCGGTAAACTGAATGGTTCGATCTGTCAGGAATGTGGTCTGGATAACAGTAAAAATGATTCACAGTATGAAAAATATCTGGGGACCAGCAAATGTGATGAAGGCCCTCTGACGCATGTGCATGAGGAAAAGAAGCCAAAGAAGGAAAAGACGCAGAAGAAGATTTCATTTCACAGGAGTCAATCCGATAAAACAATGGAGAATGCTTATACGCAATCCAGATCCGGAACTAACACAGGCTACACAGATCCGTATGCATCAGCAGATTCACAACTCGGAAGAGACTATACAGATGCGGGAAATTACGGATCGGGCGATGGATACAGCGGTGCTTCGAATTCCGGAACCGGAAGCCAATATACCGGCACATCCGCAAATAGCAGAACCGGTAGAGGTTACGGCTACACAGCAACCGTGGGGGAGAAGTTCCCGAGAAAGAAAAAGATGCGGAAGGCCGGAAACGGAATCAGGCCAAAAAAGATCCTGGGATTTCTGGTGTTTGCACTGATTGCATTCGAGGTGATCACGAATGTGGGAGAAGATCTGTGGAAAGACAGCACTTCGGTATTTTCTTCAAAAGAAGATTCGGCAGATTCAGATGGTACTTATGATTATGTGACCCGGGAACTGTCGGAAGACGGAGACAGTTGGGAAGAAACGCTGGGAAGCGGAGAATATGTGGTAGGTATCCAGATTCCGGAAGGAATTTACACGCTGGAGGTCGACAGTGGCTCCGATACCTTTAATCTCAGTGATTATGAAAATGGAATCTATCTCTGGAGACAATTCGCACTGGAAGATACCGATGAGGATACGGTGACCAGTCTGGAAGATGTGCGGCTGTACAATGGCGCTGTGGTACGTCTGGATGGTGGAAAAATACGATTTACAACCGATTGTGCGCAAAGCCTGGATAACGGAGAAGACAATCCGCTGACCGAAGAAGTCACGCTGACCGGACAGAATGCGCTGGTGGCAGGCGTTGATTTCCCGGCAGGTGTCTATGATGTAGAGACGACGGATGAATGGGCATACCTGGATTTTGAAGTTCCGGTAGTAGACGGAGAAGAATATGCGGATTATTATATCAGCAGTGTCTACCTGGAACGGGAATATGATGAGGACATTGCTTTTAAAAATCTGGTGATCCCGGAAGGTGTTAAGGTGTCACTGGACGGATCGGGGGAAGATCTGCAGGTGATTTTAAAACCAAGTGAGCGGATTGAGTCCACAGATTATGAGGCATATTATAAAATGAGATAGCCTGCAAAGAAAAAGTCAGGATGAAACGGAAGAACATTGTAGTAGAGGAGAGAATTATGGCAAATAAGATTTCAGATGAAACCATCGAGTATGTAGGAATTCTTGCAAAGCTGGAACTGTCCGGGGAGGAAAAGGAACATGCCAAAGCGGACATGGAAAAGATGTTGGATTATATTGATACACTGAATGAATTGGATACTACGGGGATCGAACCGATGTCCCATGTATTTCCGGTACAGAATGTATTCCGTGAGGATGTAGTGACAAACGGAGATGAGAAAGAAAAGACTCTGGCAAATGCACCGGAATGTAATGAAGATTATTTCGAAGTTCCGAAGACGATAGGATAGAGGGGTGAATGAACAGCATGGAGATATTAAGTCTGACAGCCACGGAGCTGAGTGAAAAGATTAAGCAAAAAGAGATCACGGTGGTGGAAGCGACCAAAGCCGTGTTGGAGCAGATAAAGAAAGCAGAGCCTGTCATCAACAGTTATGTGACCGTAGATGAAGAGGGGGCACTTGCACAGGCAGAAGAAGTGCAGAAGAAGATCGATGCAGGGGAACTAACAGGACCGCTGGCAGGTGTACCGGTAGCGGTAAAGGACAATATGTGCGTCGAGGGACAGCTTACGACCTGCAGTTCCAAAATCTTATATAATTTCAAACCGACCTTTTCCTCGGAAGCAGTCCTGAATCTGAAAAAGGCGGGAATGGTCATCGTTGGAAAGACCAATATGGACGAGTTTGCCATGGGAAGTACCACAGAGACTTCTTACTATGGTCCGACCAAAAATCCACACAATACGGAGCATGTCCCGGGAGGATCCTCCGGAGGAAGCTGCGCGGCAGTGGCAGCACAGGAATGCTTTATGGCACTGGGATCTGATACCGGTGGATCGATCCGTCAGCCAAGTTCCTTCTGTGGAGTGGTAGGATTGAAGCCGACTTACGGAACCGTATCTCGTTACGGTTTGATCGCCTATGGTTCTTCTCTGGATCAGATCGGACCGGTAGCAAAAGACGTGACAGACTGTGCGACCCTTCTGGAAGCGATTGCGTCTCATGATACAAAGGATTCTACTTCCGTGGAAAGAGAGGACTATGATTTCACAAGCGCATTGGTAGAAGATGTGAAAGGTCTGAAGATTGGAATTCCGAAGGATTATTTCGGAGACGGACTGGATCCGGAAGTAAAAGAGGCAATTTTAAAGGCAGCGGATGTGCTGAAAGAAAAAGGAGCCATCGTCGAAGAATTTGACTTAAGTTTAGTACAGTATGCGATTCCGGCTTATTATGTCATTGCATCTGCCGAGGCAAGTTCCAACCTGGAGCGATTCGACGGAGTGAAATATGGCTACCGTACCGAAGAGTACGAAGGTCTTCACAACATGTATAAGAAGACTCGTTCCGAAGGATTCGGCGCAGAAGTAAAACGCCGGATCATGTTGGGTTCTTTCGTATTGAGTTCCGGATATTATGATGCATACTACCTGAAAGCACTTCGAACCAAGGCTCTGATCAAGAAAGCCTTTGACGAAGCCTTTGAAAAATACGATATGATCCTGGCACCGGCAGCCCCGACGACGGCACCGGAGCTTGGAAAGAGTCTGAGCGATCCGATCAAAATGTATCTGGGAGATATTTATACGATTTCTGTCAACCTGGCAGGGCTTCCGGGAATTTCTCTTCCGGTGGGCAAAGATAAAAAAGGACTGCCGATCGGTATGCAGTTGATTGGTGACGGATTCCAGGAAAAGAAACTGATCCGTGCCGCATACACCTATGAATGTGCAACGAAAAAAGAATTTGAAGGACCGGCAGATCTTTCTGCAGTTCCGGGAAAGGAGGCGTAAGGGAAATGGCAAAGCAATATGAGACAGTCATCGGTCTGGAAGTACATGTAGAACTTGCAACCAAAACCAAAATTTTCTGCGGATGCAGTACCGCATTCGGAGGAGCCCCCAATACCCATACGTGTCCGGTCTGCACCGGAATGCCGGGATCTTTACCGGTACTGAACCGTCAGGTGGTAGAATATGCTTTGGGTATCGGTCTGGCAACCAACTGCAAGATCACACAGGTCTGCAAATTTGACCGGAAGAATTATTTCTATCCGGACAACCCGCAGAACTATCAGATCTCCCAGTTATATTTGCCGATTGCAAGAGACGGATATGTGGAGATTGAAGTAGACGGTCAGACCAAGAAAATTGGAATCCATGAAATGCATATGGAAGAAGATGCGGGAAAACTGGTACATGACGAGTGGGAAGATGCTTCTTTCGTAGATTATAACCGAAGCGGAGTGCCGCTGGTAGAGATCGTATCCGAGCCGGATATGCGTTCCGCAGAAGAAGTGATGGCTTATCTGGAAAAATTACGTCTGATCATTCAGTATCTGGGCGCATCAGACTGCAAACTTCAGGAAGGTTCTATGCGTGCGGATGTTAATATTTCCGTCCGGGAAGTAGGAGCAACCGAGTTTGGAACCCGTACCGAGATGAAGAACCTGAATTCTTTCAAGGCCATAGCAAGAGCCATCGAAGGAGAGAGAGCCCGTCAGATCGATCTGATCGAATCCGGCGAGGAAGTAATCCAGGAGTCCAGAAGATGGGACGATACCAAAGAAAAATCTTACGCCATGCGTTCCAAGGAAGATGCGAAAGACTATCGTTACTTCCCGGAACCGGATCTGGTGCCGATCGTGATCAGCGACGAATGGATCGCAGAAGTAAAGGCTCGTCAGCCGGAATTTCGTACCGAGAAGCTGGAGCGTTATAAAAAAGAATTTGAGATTCCGGAGTATGATGCAGAGATCCTGACTGGTTCTAAGAAGATGGCAGACATTTTTGAAGAGACGACTGCAATTTGCAACAAGCCGAAGAAAGTGTCCAACTGGCTGATGGTAGAGACGATGCGTCTGTTAAAAGACCGTGGCATGGAAGTGGAAGACTTAAGCTTCTCTCCGGCAAATCTTGCAAAACTGATCGATCTGACCGAAGCCGGAACCGTCAACAGTTCCGTGGCAAAGGAAGTCTTTGAGCATGTCTTTGATGAGGATGTGGATCCGGAGGTTTATGTAGAGGAACACGGTCTGAAGACGGTTAACGACGAGGGTGCACTGAAAGCGGCACTGGAACAGGCAATCGCCAATAATCCGAAAGCAGTAGCGGACTATAAAGGCGGAAAAGAAAAAGCCCTTGGAGCGCTGGTTGGACAGACCATGAAAGCAATGAAGGGAAAAGCAAATCCGGGCATGATCAACCAGATGCTGCGGGAAATGCTGAAATAGAGAATTTAAAGTTATTAGCACTCTTTTGAAAAGAGTGCTAATTTTCTATTGACTTTTAAAATTTACAGTATTAGAATATCCTTTAATGAAAGGAGTGTTCATAATGCAGGTAAAAAAGGGAAACTTATCAATAGACAGTGAAAATATATTTCCGATTATTAAAAAGTGGGTGTATTCCGATCACGATATTTTCTTCAGAGAGATGGTATCCAACGGATGTGACGCCATTACTAAATTAAAGAAATTAGATCTGATGGGAGAATATGAACTTCCGGAAGGATACAAAGGTAAGATTGAGGTTGTAGTTAATCCGGAAGAGAAGACTCTGAAATTCATTGATAACGGTGTCGGTATGACAGCCGATGAAGTGGTAGAGTACATCACACAGATCGCTTTTTCCGGAGCAACACAGTTCCTGGAGAAATATAAAGATAAGACGACGGAAGACGATATGATCGGTCATTTCGGACTGGGATTCTATTCCGCATTTATGGTAGCCGATGAGGTTCACATCGATACCCTTTCATATAAGGAAGGTGCGACCCCGGTACACTGGGTCAGCAATGGTGGTACCGAGTATGAGATGCAGGACGGAGACAAGACGACTGTAGGATCAGAGATTACATTGTTCCTGAACGAAGACAGCCTGGAATTTGCCAACGAATACCGGGCAAGAGAAGTCCTGGATAAATATTGTTCCTTCATGCCGGTAGAGATTTTCCTGAGAAAAGAAAATGCAGAGCCGGAATATGAGACGATCGACGAGGCTGATCTGAAAGAGACCGATGAAGTGGTTGAACATATCGAAGAGGAAGCAAAAGAGGGCGAAGAGCCGAAGAAGAAAGTCAAGATTGTGAAACGTCCGGTTTCCATCAGCGACATTGCACCCCTTTGGACCAAGCATCCGAATGAGTGTACCAAAGAGGAATACATTGAATTCTATCGTAAGGTATTTATGGATTACAAGGAACCGTTGTTCTGGATCCATCTGAACATGGATTATCCGTTCAACCTGAAAGGTATCCTGTACTTCCCGAAGATCAATACCGAGTATGATTCCGTAGAAGGAACCATTAAGTTGTACAACAATCAGGTCTTTATCGCAGACAATATTAAGGAAGTGATTCCGGAATTCCTGATGGTATTAAAGGGTGTCATCGACTGTCCGGATCTGCCGCTGAATGTATCACGAAGTGCATTGCAGAATGACGGATTTGTCAATAAGATTGCAGATTACATTTCCAGAAAGGTCGCAGATAAGCTGACAGGAATGTGTAAGACGGATAAAGAGAACTATGAGAAATACTGGGATGATATCAGCCCGTTCCTGAAATTCGGTTGTCTGAAAGATGAAAAATTCGGTGACCGTATGAAAGATTCCATGCTCTTTAAGAATCTGGATCATAAATATCTGACACTGGATGAATGTATCGAAGAAAATGGCGGCTCCGTAGTTTCTCCGAAAGAAGAAGGAGAGGCAAATGAGGATGATGCTGAAAATGAAGTTGAAGAGATCAAGACCACGATTTACTATGTGACCGACGAACAGCAGCAGAGCCAGTATGTCAATATGTTCAAAGAGCAGGGACAGGATGCAGTGATTCTGTCACACAACATTGATTCCGCATTTATTACCTATCTGGAGCAGAAGAATCCGAAGGTTCGTTTCCAGAGAATCGATGCCGATGTTAATGAGTCTCTGAAAGAAGAAGTAGCGGAGGAAGAAAAGGAAGAGTTTAAGAAGAATTCAGACAGTCTGATCGAGATCTTCCGGAAATCTCTGAACAATGAGAAGTTAGATGTAAAAGTCGAGAAGCTGAAAGACGCCAGTATCGCATCGATGGCAGTACTTCCGGAACAGTCCCGCCGTATGGAAGAGATGATGAAGATGTACGGTATGGGCGGAATGGATGCGGCAGCCTTCGGAACCAATGCAACGCTGATCCTGAATGCAGGTCATCCGCTGGTTAAATTTGTGGTAGAGCATAAGAGAAGCAAGAATGTACCGATCATTTGCAAACAGTTGTATGATTTGGCGATGCTGGCACACAAACCGTTAAGCCCGGAAGAGATGACAGCCTTTGTACAGAGAAGCAATGAGATCATGATGCTGTTGACGAAGTAAAGAAAAGGAAAATACAGATATAAGGCACATGCGAAGGTCGGGCTGGATCCGTTGGGGATAAAGCCAGACCGGAGCAAGATGGAACTCAGGACAGAAGTTCAAATGGGATCTCCTGCTGTGCCAGGAACTTCTGGATCGCCAGATCGAAGGCCTGTTCCAGACTCTTGTCCAGGGTGAACAGATTCAGGGAAGTCCCGGTGATACATTGAAGCGAGGTTCCGTCGTAGCGGAAATTTAAGAAAGCTCCCTGCACATCATTGGACGTAAACGCAGTGTCGGCAAAGGATAGCAGTTTCGCAATCTGTGCGGAGTCCAGACCGAAGATCAATTTGAAACTAAGAGGGGTACGCCGCCCCTTGATCAGAGAAAAACAGAATTCCCGGATATCCTTCCAGTAAGAATATTCGGGGATTTCTTTATATTCCTGGAGATCCTCTTCGGAAAAGAAGTAGGAATGGAACCGTCCGTCGATGGAAAAGGTGGAATAGGTGACGATTTCTCCTTCTATAAAATAGAAAGGATCGAATGTAGGAGAAAGCAAAAGCTTTGCCATACAGGATTTTACATTTGGAAACTGGATTGCAATCATAGACACCTCCGAATAAGCTGAACTTATAGATAGAATCAGTATACCACAAATCTCTTTCACGATGGTAAAATTCGTGCTATACTACGTGAAGCAACAAAAAAACTGGAGAATAAAAACGACATGGGAAATCGAATCAAGGAAGAATTTGAAAACAAAAAAGAGCCGGTCAGACTGAATAAATACTTAAGTGAAGCAGGAATCTGCTCCAGACGGGAGGCAGATAAACTGATCGCAGCCGGCAAGATCACCGTAGACGGAGAACGGGCGGAAATGGGGATGCGTGTGATTCCAGGCAAGCAGGAGATCCGGATGGGGAAAAAGGTGATCTCGAAGAAAGATGAGATGGTGGTACTGGCGGTGAACAAACCGGCAGGAATTGTCTGTACGGAAGATCGCAGAGAACGGGACAGCATTGTGCGCTTTTTGAATTATCCCATTCGTGTAACCTATATCGGACGATTGGACAAGGATTCCACCGGTCTGCTTCTGATGACGAATAACGGAGATATCATCAACAAAATGATGCGGGCTGGAAATTATCATGAAAAGGAATATAAGGTAACGGTAGATCATGAGATCACTGCGGACTTCCTGGAGAAGATGGCTTCCGGTGTGGAGATTTTGGATACCATAACCAGACCCTGTCAGGTGGAAAAGATCGGGACGTATACGTTTCGGATTATTTTAACTCAGGGGCTGAATCGACAGATCCGTAGGATGTGCGAGGCACTGGGATATCAGGTAAAGAAACTGAAACGGGAGCGGATTATGAATATCCGGCTTGGAAATTTAAAAGAAGGAATGTATCGTGAATTGACCGATGAAGAGTTGGACACATTATATGATATGATCCGGGATTCATACAGTGCACCGAAAGGTCCGGGAGAAAGAAATGGGGGACATCATGGAGAGTAAAGATATATTAAATAAGAAGAAACGCATGGAGGAACTGGTGGAGCTGCTGAACCGGGCAAGGCGTACCTATGAGCAGGAAGACCGGGAGATTATGAGCAACTTCGAGTACGATAAGCTTTATGATGAACTTCTGGATCTGGAAAAAGAGCTGGGGATTACCATGGCGCAGAGTCCCACCGTCAACGTAGGATATGAGGTTTTAAGTGAGCTGCCGAAGGAGCGGCATGAAAGCCCCATGCTTTCGCTGGATAAGACGAAAGAACGTTCCCGACTGAAAGAGTTCTTAGGCAGCCATAAGGCGGTCATCTCCTGGAAAATGGACGGGCTGACCATCGTGCTGACTTATCGAAACGGACAACTGTTCAAGGCAGTCACCCGTGGTAACGGGGAAGTGGGAGAAGTCATCACCAACAATGCCAGGGTGTTTCAGAATGTACCGCTGACCATTCCCTATCAGGGAGAACTGGTGCTGCGAGGAGAAGCGGTGATCAGTTACAAAGACTTTGAGAAGATCAACGAAGAGATCGAGGACGTGGACGCCAAATATAAGAATCCCAGAAATCTTTGCAGTGGATCGGTACGGCAGTTAAATAATGAAATTACGGCAAAACGAAATGTAAGATTCTATGCCTTCCATTTAGTCAGCGCGGAGAATGTGGATTTCAAAAATTCCAGGATGGAGCAGTTCGCCTGGTTAAAAGAACAGGGATTTGAGGTCGTGGAGCATTACCTGACCGATGCAAATGATCTGGATGCGAGGATGGATTTCTTCGCAGAAAAGATTGCGCAGAATGAATTTCCGTCGGATGGACTGGTTCTGATCTATGAGGATATTGCCTACGGACAGTCCCTTGGAAGGACAGCAAAATTCCCGAGAGATTCCTTTGCGTTTAAATGGGCAGACGAGATCCGGGAGACGACCCTTCGGGAGATCGAGTGGAGCCCATCCAGAACCGGACTGATCAATCCGGTGGCGATCTTTGATCCGGTGGAACTGGAAGGAACCACGGTGTCCAGAGCCAGTGTCCACAATATCAGTATTATGGAAGAACTGGAACTTGGAATTGGAGATACCATTCAGGTGTACAAAGCCAATATGATCATCCCACAGATTGCCGAGAATCTGACCAGGAGCGGAGTAAAGGATATCCCGAAAATCTGTCCGGTCTGCGGAGGTACCACAAAGATTTCCGTGGCAAATGACACGAAGACACTGGTCTGCACCAATCCGGACTGTCAGGCAAAGCAGATCAAATCATTTGCACTGTTTGTGAGCCGGGATGCCATGAATCTGGACGGAATGTCGGAGGCAACTCTGGAAAAATTCATCGGCTGCGGATTTATCAAAGATTTTGATGATCTGTTCCATCTGGACCGTTATGAAGAACAGATCAAAGAAATGGATGGGTTCGGGGAGAAATCCTACCAGAAGATCATGCAGAGCGTGGAGGCGGCCAGACAGACAACCCTTCCGAAGCTGATCTACAGCCTTGGAATTCCGGGCATCGGTCTGGCCAATGCCAGAGTGATCTGTCAGGCTTTTGGAGATGATGTGGAGAAAATGATCCATGCAGAGGACGAAAACATCGCCGCGTTCCAGGGAATCGGACCGGTGCTGGCAAAAGCATTTGCAGATTATTTTAAGGAAGAGACTCATGTTAAGGTGCTGGAAAAACTTCTGAAAGAAGTGACTCTCCCGGAGAAAACAGAAGCGGAAGCAGGAGATCAGATCTTTGCAGGGATGACCTTTGTGATCACCGGATCGGTCCACCACTTTGCAAACCGGAGAGAAGTGAAAGAAGTGATCGAAAGCAAAGGGGGAAAAGTGACGGGAAAAGTCACCAAAAACACCAACTTTTTGATTAATAATGACGTGAACAGTACGTCATCCAAGAACAAAGATGCCAATAAACTGGGGGTAAAAATCCTCTCAGAAGATGAATTTGTTCAAATGTTGTCATGAAAATGATTTTTTGTATCTTTCTTTGACCGAATGTGATAGAATAGGTCACGAAGAAAAGAAGGGGTGCTTTTGGGGTGCCCCAGACAATAGAGTTTGAGGCAGAAAAGGAGGAATTTGTGATGTTAGAAATTACATTGAACAATTTTGACGCAGAAGTAAAACATTCAGAAAAACCGGTATTGCTGGACTTTTGGGCAAGCTGGTGTGAGCCGTGCAAACAGTTTTCACCAACGGTAGATGCATTTGCAGAAGAGCATGAAGAAATCAAAGTGGGAAAGGTAAATGTCGATGAGGCGAGAGACTTAGCGTTTCAGTTTCGTGTGATGGGAATTCCCACTTTGCTTTTATTTAAAGACGGAGAGAAAGTGGCAAGCTCTACCGGAGTCCTCACACGAGAGGAATTAGATGCCTGGGTAAAGGAGAATCTCTGATCTTCGATCCCGGATGGAAAAGGAGAGACAGCAATGTCAGAAAAAGATTTGATCATTGAAGAAGACGGAAGTGTGACAGAGGAGACAAAGCCTGTGACAACGGATCCGGAAACTTCGAAGAAAGAGGATGAATTTGAAAAAGTCTGCATGCTTTGCCACAGACCGGAGAGTACGGCAGGGAAGATGATTGAACTCCCGAATCATATGAATGTGTGTCAGGACTGTATGCAGAAAAGTATGGATATGATGAACAACAGTGCTTTTGATCCGTCAAAGCTGATGAATATGAATATTCCGGGGGTGCAGTTCTTAAATCTCGCGGATCTGGAAAATATGATGCCGAAACAGCAGCAGGTCAAAAAGAAGAAACCGGGAGAAAAAGTAGAACCGGTCTTCGATTTAGGGAAAATGCCGGCACCACATAAGATCAAGGCGCAGTTGGACGAATATGTAGTAGGTCAGGAATACGCAAAGAAAGCAATTTCCGTGGCTGTTTATAATCATTATAAAAGAGTGGCATCTGATACGTCAGACGATATTGAAATCGAGAAATCCAATATGTTAATGATCGGACCGACCGGTGCGGGAAAGACTTATCTGGTTAAAACCCTGGCGAAGATTCTGGATGTACCACTTGCTATTACAGATGCCACCTCCCTTACGGAGGCAGGCTACATAGGAGACGATATCGAGAGTGTCCTTTCCAAACTTCTGATGGCGGCTGACAATGATGTAGACCGCGCAGAGCAGGGCATTATCTTTATTGATGAGATCGATAAGATTGCAAAGAAACGAAATGCCAACCCAAGAGATGTCAGCGGAGAGTCTGTTCAGCAGGGACTGCTGAAGCTGTTGGAGGGCAGTGAAGTTGAAGTGCCGGTAGGCGCCACCAGTAAAAACGCTATGGTGCCGATGACCACCATCAATACCAAAAATATTTTGTTCATTTGTGGTGGTGCATTTCCGGAACTGGATGAGATCATCCGGGAACGCCTGATGAAACGCGCTTCCATCGGTTTTGAAGCCGATTTAAAAGATAAATATACGCAGGATAAGGACATTTTATCGAAGGTTACGGTGGAAGACCTGCGTAAATTCGGTATGATACCGGAATTCCTCGGAAGACTTCCAATTATCTTTACGTTGAAAGGACTGACGGAGGACATGCTCGTCAAGATTCTGAAAGAGCCGAAAAATGCAATCTTAAAACAGTACCAGAAGCTTCTGGCACTGGATGAAGTCCGTTTGGATTTTGAGGAAGATGCACTTCGGGCAATTGCAGAGAAGGCGATGAAAAAAGATACAGGAGCCCGTGCGCTGCGGGCAATTATTGAGGAGTTCATGCTGGATATTATGTATGAAATTCCGAAGGACGATTCCATAGGTCAGGTGACCATCACCCGTGCCTATATTGAGGGAACCGGAGGACCTGTTATTACATTGCGAGGGCAGCAGCCTGAGCAGCTTACACAAACATATTAACAGAAAACCGGAAAGGAAGAGATGAGAAAATGGAGAGCTACAGATATTTATTGGATTTGGCACTGATCCTTTTGTTCACAAAAGGCCTTGGGCTTTTGACGCGAAGAGTTCAGATGCCACAGGTAGTCGGAGCGTTGCTGGCAGGTTTGATCTTAGGGCCTGCAATGCTTGGTTTTATGAAGGAAACCGCATTTATTTCAGAGGTTGCAGAACTGGGAGTTATCGTATTGATGTTCTGTGCCGGCATGGAGACGGATATTCAGGAGTTAAAGGCGAGTGGTAAAGCGTCATTCGTGATTGCGTTGATTGGTGTACTGGTACCGCTGGCCGGTGGATTCGGAGTGGCATACATATTTAACCGCCCGGATATGATCGCATCAGAGGCGAATGCAAGCGCATTCCTTCAGAATATTTTTATCGGTGTGATCCTGACAGCTACATCGGTAAGTATTACCGTGGAGACCTTAAAAGAAATGGGAAAATTGAAAACCCGTTCCGGAAATGCAATCCTGGGTGCAGCAATCATCGACGATGTGCTTGGTATCGTTGCATTGACCATCGTTATGAGTATGGCGGATTCTTCTGTCAGCATCGGGGTGGTTCTGCTGAAGATCGTCCTGTTCTTCGTCTTTGCAGGTGTGGCAGGATTTGCATTTTATAAGCTGTATACCTGGTGGATTGCAAAATCTACCAAAGCTTTACATCGTCATGCTATTGTGGCATTTGTATTCTGTCTGCTGATGTCTTACATTGCAGAAGTGGTATTTGGTGTGGCAGATATTACCGGAGCATTTATTGCCGGACTGATCGTATCCAACGTGGCACGTTCCGAATGGCTGCAGTCCAAGTTTGATACCATTTCCTATATGGTACTTTCCCCGGTATTCTTTGCAAGTATCGGTCTGAAAGTTGTACTGCCGGAGATGAGCGGAATTATCATCGCATTTTCCGTTGCAATTACAGTGGTTGCAATCCTGACTAAGATCATCGGTTGTGGACTTGGTGCAAAAGTATGCGGATATAAAAATTATCAGTGCGTTCGAATCGGTGTGGGAATGATTTCCCGTGGTGAGGTTGCGCTGATCGTGGCCAGCAAGGGTGCATCTGCCGGACTGATGGGATCCGATTTCCTTGGACCTATCATCATCATGGTTGTGGTTACAACGATCGTCACACCGATCCTCTTGAAACTGGTATTCAAGAAGAATGAAGATACACCGGTTGAAGCCGGCAAACAGGTTACCAGTTACTATGAAAATGCGGATCAGTACCGTGGAGAAACAAGACAGAAGAAATAAAGAGGCGGATGCCAGAATATTCGCAGTAAAGGAGAAAGAAATACGAGAACTTTGCATAGACTGAAAAGATAAAAAAGGCCGTAGAGGAGTTGGAATTATGGCAGTGGACAGTATGTGTAGAGAAAAGATTCTTTCGGAAGAATACAGAGACTTTATTATACGGGGCGTACGAACCGGTTTCCTGGAAGGGATAATCGGTTCTGCGCCCTGTAAACTTTCTGTGGGAGAAGGTTATGAATGTCTTTATTTGCCGGATGTGGTGGCAGATCCGATTACCTATGAACGCTATTCCTATAATGCAGTTCCTCAGTGCTATACCCTGCTTGGGATGGAAGCACTGAATCAGGCGGGGATTCTTCTGATCCAGAATTATCCGACCCTGCAGTTAAAAGGAAGCGGAGTTATGATCGGTTTTGTGGACACGGGAATTGATTATACCGGTTCGGTGTTTCGGAATCTGGACGGAAGTACCAGAATCGAAGCAATCTGGGATCAGACGCTAACGATGGAAAAAGTGGTCAGAGAATCAGGGAAAACAGGAGAAACAGACGGACTCTGGAATCCGGCCTATGGAACAGTATATAACAGAGAAGAAATTGATCGCGCGCTTCGATCTGAAGATCCATTTGCAGTGGTTTCTACGCGGGATGAAAACGGACACGGTACTTATCTGGCAAGTGTCGCCTGTGGAAATGCACCGGACGACAGAAACGCAGGGGAATTTCTCGGCGCGGCTCCGGAATCCACGATTGCCGTGGTGAAGCTGAAACCGGCAAAGCAATATCTGAAAGATTTTTATTTTATCAAAAAGGATGCAGTCTGTTTTCAGGAAAATGATATTATGTTGGGTTTAAAATTCCTCCACGATCTGGCTCTGGAAAAAGGAATGCCCATCGTCTACTGTCTGGCGCTTGGAACCAGTCTGGGCGGACATGGAGGAAGCACACCGCTTCCGGGACTGTTAAATGCCTACGCAAGACAGAACAATCAGGTGGCTGTGGTCGGGGCGGGAAATGAAGCCGGCCAGCGGCATCATTATTCCGGTCGGATCAGTGATCTGAAAGAAGTACAGGAAGTGGATATCCGGGTAGGAGAGGACTGTAAAGGGTTTACTATGGAACTGTGGAGCAACCTTCCGAATATCCTGTCGGTGGGACTTACGTCACCTTCCGGGGAATCTACCAATCCGATTTTTATCCGTTCCAATGGGAATACAGTCTTTCAGTTTCTGCTGGATAAGACGGTGCTGTATCTGGAATACCGGATTACGGCAGAAGGAACCACATCCGAGCTGATCAGCCTGAGATTTCAGGATCCGACTCCGGGAATCTGGAAGTTGCAGGTGCAGGCGTCGCAGCTTGGGGACGGGAATTATCATATCTGGCTTCCGGTCCGGGAATTCCTGAACACAGAGGTCTATTTTCTGGAATCGGATCCCAACATGACCATAACCTCGCCGGGGGATGCACGAAGTGCCATTACGGTGGGATATTACAATGGCACCAATCAGAGTATCGGTGTGAATTCCGGCAGAGGCTTTACCAGAGAAAATCAGATCAAACCGGATCTGACGGCACCGGGAGATTCGGTACAGGGAATATTCCCGGGAGACCGCCTGATAAGCCAGACCGGTTCCTCTCCGGCGGCAGCGATCACCTCGGGAGCTGTGGCACTTTTGCTGGAATGGATCTTAGAGCAGCTATCGGTGCCGAGTCTGGATGCGGCAGAGCTGAAAAGCCTGCTGATCCTGGGTGCAGACCGGAAAGAAGGAATTTCCTATCCGTCCAGAGAATGGGGCTATGGAACGTTGAATCTGGCAAATGTATTTTTACAAATCCGTAAATTTTAAAGAAAGAAATTTCAGGGAGAAGAAACCGGTTGATCAGTTTATAAAGTCTTTAGATTTAAACCGGGGAATTTCCTTGCTGAGGCGAAAGGGTAGCGGTATAATAGACGAAAGAAAAGCTTGGAATTGTAAAAGCGAACAGCTTGGAAGAGGAGGAATACAAATGAGAGATTTCTTTGAAGATTTAGGAAAAAGACTGGGCGAGACGGCAGAAAGCCTTACAAACCGTGCAAGTGAGGTAGTTGAGGTACAGAGAATCCGCGGACAGATTCGTGCCCTGGATAGAAATAACGAGAGAGACTATCGGGATATCGGTCGTATGATCTATGAGAAATATAAAAATGGCGAAGTGATCGATACGGAGATGGTATGTATCTGTGAAGAGATCGAGAAGCGGGAAGCAACTGCAGAAGAGATGGAACAGATGATCGCAGATTCCAAGGGAACTACAGTCTGCCCGAACTGTCATGCTAACCTGACACCGGATATGGCATACTGTCCGCAGTGTGGAGAGAAAGTGCCGGAAGAGGAAGAAGAACCGGAGGAGGAAGCAGCAGGAACAGAGGCAGAAGTTGCAGAAGAAACAGCCGAAGAGGCTGAAACGGCAGCAGCTCCGGAATCTGAGGAAGCTTAAATGATCGGGATTGTTTTTGGAATTGTACCAACATTGATCCTGGTCGATCTGATCTTAAAGAATCTGGCAGAAGCCCGTCTAAAGGAGGGCGAGTCCCGGGAAGTGCTGGGAGGCCATCTGCTGATCCGCAAGGTGTACAATCGCGGGATGTGCCTGAATGCGATGGATGACCGTCCGGATCAGGTGAAAAAGATATCACTGGGAGCCTCTCTTAGCGTGACACTCTATCTGATCTACTGTCTGTTTCGGCAGAAGAACCGCAGATTAAAACAGGCAGGTCTGGTATTGATGGCAGCTGGAGGCTGGAGCAACACCATCGACCGTTGCCTGAGACATTATGTGGTGGATTATTTTGGATTCGGAGTCAAATGGGAAAAACTCAAAAAGGTTACCTTTAACCTGGGGGATATGTTCCTGTTTATCGGAGGAATCCTGGTAGCCATCGGTTCTGCGGGAAAGAAAAATAAAGATTGAAAATGAAGGATGAATTCCATTCAGAAAGGGACTCGGTATATTTTAACCGGGTTCCTTTTTTGCAATATTAATGTTTTTTGTCACGGCCCGTTGCAACTTTTGCGGGGATGAAATACTGGTATCTGCAACTTGATTTTTACAAGAGTACATGCCAGGCAGAACGGAAAAATATATTGTACAAATCTACATACAATTTCAAAACCTATAAAATATAGTTGACAAATAGGAATTAAATGTTATATACTTCATACCAACAAAAACATACCAAACAGATAGGAGAGGTAGGGAAATATGAAAAAGAAAAGAATTACAGCAATCCTGGCAGCAGCAACGTTGGTATTGGGGCTGACAGCCTGTGGATCCGGAAATAAAAGTGCTGACAATACATCTGCCAAAAAAGATGAGGAAGTAACCATCGGAGTATACAGTGGAGATTGGAAGACTCAGATTGATGAGGCGGCACTTCAGGATTTTGAAAAAGAAACCGGAATCAAGGTAAACATTGTAGAGGGAGCTGATGCAGAATGGGTATCCAAAGTAGAAGCAGCAGACGGAAAGAATGTACCTTATGATATCCTGGTACTGATGCCGAACTCCATTCGTGAGCTGAACGAAAAGGGACTTTTAGAGAATCTGGATTCCGACAAGGTATCCAATATCGCAGATCTATATCCGTCACTTCTGAAAGAATTTGAAAATGAAGACGGAACCTATCATGCAGTTCCATTTGCTATCGGTCAGTTAGGTCTGATGTATCGTGCCGATCTGGTAGATACAGCACCGACTTCCTGGTCAGATCTCTGGAACGAAGAATATAAAGGACATGTAGCAATTTCACCGCTTACTTATACAGCAGGATTACAGTTCTTCAGCGGACTGTTACAGACGCGTTCGGAAGACGAAGTCTTTGCAGATCTGGCAAAATTAAAAGATAGCGTATCCTCTCTGCCGGACAGCGCGGGAGCCGTTCAGACTCTGATCGAGCGTGGAGATGCATGGGTTATACCTTATTGGGATGGAAGAGCTTACTCCCTGAAAGAACAGGGACTGGATGTAGGATTTGCTTATCCGACAGACGGAGCGGTTTGCGCAGCATCCAACTGGGTTGTTCTGAAAAATGCACCGCATCTTGACAATGCATATGAACTGTTAAATAAGATCTTATCTCCGGAATCCTGCAAGAGCTTCTCTGAGGCATCTTACTACGGAACAGCCAATCAGAAGACAGAGTACTCTGATGATTTCCTTTCAAAGGTGCAGGTCGGAGAAGAATTTTACGAATCTCTGGTATGGGTAGATTATGATCAGGTAGATCAGAAACTGAATGACTGGGTACAGAAATGGCAGGAGGCTTTAAACTAACATGGGTCAGATAGAAATCAAAGATATTGTTCAAAAATATGATAAGAATGAAGTCTTACATCATATGGATCTGAAAATTGAAGACGGAGAGTTCTTTTGTCTGCTTGGACCAAGCGGATGCGGAAAAACCACATTGCTGAACATTATCGGCGGCTTCTTAACACAGACACAGGGGGAACTGCTGGTGGACGGCCGTGAAATCAGCAAGATTCCTCCCCATAAACGGGAGATTGGAATGGTCTTTCAAAATTATGCTCTGTTCCCGCACCTGAGTGTGTATGACAATGTGGCATATGGACTGAAAGCCAGAAAGGTTCCGAAGAAAGAAATGGATCAGAGAGTCCGGGAATGTCTGGAAAGTGTACGGCTTCAGGATTATGCAAAACGAATGCCGCATCAGCTTTCCGGTGGACAGCAGCAACGGGTGGCAATTGCGAGAGCTCTTGCAATCCGCCCGTCCATTCTTCTGATGGATGAACCACTGGGCAATCTGGATGCAAAGCTCCGTAAAGAGATGCAGGTAGAACTTCGGACGATCCAGAAGAGAGTGGGAGTTACCACCATCATGGTCACACACGATCAGGAAGAGGCTATGAGCCTTTCAGACCGGATCTGTATCATGAAAGACGGAACAATCCAGCAGATCGGAACACCGGCAGAGATTTATCGGCATCCGGCCAATCAGTTTGTGGCAGGATTTTTAGGACAGGTGAATCTGACAAAAGCCGTACCGGATCCAAAGGGCAGTGAATATTACAGAAGTACAGACTGGATCGGTTCAGACGGCAAGCCGTTGTTGCTGAAATCCACGCAGAAAAACAGAAATCACGAAGGACAGGCGGAAATGTTCCTGCTTCGTCCACAGCAGATCGAGCTGGCACTCTACGAAGAAGGAAGCATGGAAAATTGTACCGATGCAACGGTAGCTTCAGTGATTTATGCGGGAAGTGAAATTTATCTGACGGTTCAGTTTGATCAGAAAGGCAGTCTTCAGGTAACCTTATTGGATACCTGGGGTACACAGATTCCGGAAGTCGGACAGAGAGTCCATGTATCATGGAGTTCGGAAAGTCTGATTCCGGTTCGGGACGGAGTCGCATAAACACGCAGAATGGGAGGAAATAGCGTAGTATGAACAAACGAAAAACGATCTACTGGCTGATGATGTTGCCGGCACTGATCTTTCTGCTGGTCTTTATGGTAGTACCGATCGTATTTATCATTCAGCAGAGTCTGATCAGTGAGGCGGGAGCATTCAGCTTTGAACGATATGCACAGATTCTGACATCGGCGAGAGACTGGAAAGCGATTGGGCTGACAATCGGAGTGGCCCTTCTGGTGACCGGATTCTGTGAACTGCTGGCGTATCCGGTGGCATATCTGATGGCACGGACAAAAAGCAGGAGTTGGAAGACGGTCTTTTATATTATTCTGGTATCGCCCCTCCTGACCAGCGTGGTGATCCGGTCGTTTGCCTGGATTGTACTGCTGACACAGAACGGAATTATCAATACGATTCTGATCGCGGCGGGTGTGACGGAAAAACCGCTGACCCTGCTCTGGAATTTAAAAGCAGTCATTCTGGTATACGTACAGGTGTTGCTTCCATTTGCAGTCATGCCTCTTTCTTCCGCGTTTGAAGAGATCAGTACCGATTATGAGAAAGCTTCCAAAAGTCTGGGTATGGGCAGAGTTGCCACGTTCTTTAAGATTACATTGCCGCTGACGGTAACCGGAGCAGTCTCCGGAGGGGTGATGGTCTTTGCGCTGACCGCAGGATCTTATATTACTCCACTCCTGATCGGAGGAGGAAGACAGGATTTCCTGCCGGTTCGAATTTACCAGCAGGCGATTCAGTTGATGGATCTTCAGGGAGCAGGTGCGTATTCCTGCGTCCTTCTGATCCTGGTTCTTTTGATCATATTGCCGGTGGAATATGCGTTGAAGAGATGGGAGAGAAAAGTGTATGGATAAGCAGAATAGGAAAATCGACTGGTTGATGCTGGGCGTGTGGATCGTGGGAATTCTGATTTTTTTATTCCTGCTGCTTCCAAGCATCATCATTACAATCTCGGCATTCAGTGCATCCAAATATTCCACATTTCCACCCCAGGGATTTTCGCTGCAGTGGTTTGAAAAATTATTTATCGATGATGACTGGATGGAAGCAATCCACAACAGTTTGCTGCTGGTATTGGTGGTCACACCGATCACTACCATTCTGGGAACCATGGCAGCCTATGGACTGAACCGGTTAAAATTGAAAATCAGCTCTCAGATCCAGGCATTTTTGGTATCGCCGCTGATGATCCCGCAGATTATTATCGGTATTGCACTGTTATATGTGTTTGCGGACTGGGGCTTAAACGGAACCTTTGCCGCACTGGCAATCGGACAGATCCTGGTGGCATTTCCCTATGTGGTGCGAAATGTAAATGCCAGTCTGGTCAGCATTCCCCCGTCTCTGGAAGCAGCCTCCATGAGTCTTGGAGAATCGCCGCTTCGCACATTTTTCAGAGTGACATTGCCGCTGATCAAAGGAGGAATTTTCTCCGGAGCCGTGATGGCGGCCGTAACATCCTTAGGAGAAGTTTCTGTCAGCCTGTTACTGTCAGCTCCGACAGATATCCCGGTTTCTGTCCGTATCTTTAACTATGTAGAACAGACTTATGATCCGGCAGTCAATGCAGTTTCCGTAGTTTTTATCGCAGTTTCTGTATTGTTACTGTTCCTGATCGGAAGAAAGAACGGATTGAAGACATGAAAGAAGCACAGAGAGCAGACTGGGAAAAGGTAAAGCAGTTATTTCTTGAGATTTCAGAGATCCCGAGAAATTCCGGACAAGAAAAGAAGGTCGGTGCTTACATCCTGAAAAAAGCAGAGGAATTAAAACGACCTGCGAAAATGGATGAAGCCGGAAATATCTGGATCGGTACATTTTCCGGAAAGAAAGCAGAATATTTGCTACAGGCGCATCAGGATATGGTCTGTGTGAAAGAGGAAACTTGCATCCATGATTTTTCAAAAGATCCGATCCGGGTGGAAGAAAAAGACGGATGGCTGATGGCAAAGGGAACTAGCCTGGGCGCAGATAATGGCATCGGAATGGCATATTTGTTGGCTCTTTTGGAGGAAGATCAGAAGGGAATCCTGGAAGGAATTTTTACGGTGGGCGAGGAAATCGGAATGAGGGGAGCCAATGCTTTGAATGCCGAAGACTTTCAAATCCAGGCACAGAAGCTGATCAATCTGGACACCGCCTGGGATCAGGTTATGGTGGAAGGAAGTGCCATGGGTGTTGCCGGTGTATTTACAAAGCTGCTTGCGTGGGAAGTTTCCGATTCCATCCACTGGTATGAGATTCAGATAGATGGGCTTACGGGAGGCCATTCCGGAACTCAGAGTTACAAACGCGGAGCCAATGGGATCCGACTGATGGCGGAATTCCTGAAAAAAATTCCGGGGAAATGGGATCTGGCTTTATTCGAATCAAAAGGATGGGACAATGTGATTTCCAATCACGCAGAGGTTACACTTGGAGTTCCCGATGATGAAATTTTGTTCGAGATTTATTTTGAAATGATGCAACAGGAGTTTCAGGAAAGATACCGGATGACCGATCCAAATCTTTTTTTGAAAAAACGAGAGATCAGACGTCCACAGAAACAGTTGACCGATCCGGTCAGACAGGCAGTGGTTACATTGCTTTGTCAGGTGCAGAGCGGAGTGTTAAAAGAGCAATCCGACAAACAGACGGATTTTCCGGAAGGAATGGAGATGTGCCGGGTTCATACTTCTGCAAATCCAGCCAGTGTGGAGATGACAAAGGAGATGCTGACGTTTCGCTGCCATTACCGGAGTATGGATGAAACGTTTTTTGAAAGAAAGATTTGGATCCTGGAAAAACAACTGGCCGAAGAAACCGGAGCATCGCTGGAAGCGCAGCAAAAAGCGGCCGGATGGCAGCCGGAAAGCGGCGGAAGTCTCAAACAGGAACTGACAGAGGCTTATCGGAAAGTACACGGAAAGAAGCCGACATTTGTATCCATTCCGGCTACGCTGGAATGTGGAGAAATCAAAGAAAGACTAAAGATCAAAGAAGCTGTTTCTGTGGGACCGATCATGAAGGACTATCACACACCGAAAGAGAGACTGCAGATAGAAAGTGCAGCCGGACTGTACCGGGTGTTGAAAGAAATGCTGGCTCTTGCCTGAACCTTTGTGAAGCCAGATGGATCAAGAAGGCTCATAAAGCATAAAAGAAACAGAAAGCACAGAAGGAACAGAAGGAACAGAAGGAACAGGGAAAGGAAGGAAAGATATGGGAGAAAAGAAATCCTATCGTTTGGGAATAGATATAGGAGGTACATTTACCGATCTTACGCTGATTGAGGAACAGACGCAGAAGATTGTCGGAATCAAGACACCGACCGTACCGCTTGCACCGGAACAGGGTGTAAAGAACGGACTAAAAGTCTTGAAAGAAACCTACGGACTGAATCCGGAAGAAATCCGGTATTTCGTACACGGAATGACGATCGGACTGAATACACTGCTTCAGAGAAAAGGAGCAAAGATCGCGCTGTTCGTGACGGAAGGATTTCGCGACATTCTGACCATGCAGAGAATGCGCCTTCCGGTTCCTTATGACTTCCATTCCAGGCTTCCGAAACCGCTGGTACCGAGAAATCTGGTCTATGGAATCAAGGAGAGAACCCTGTTCCAGGGAGAGGAAGAGACATCGGTTGATTATGCCAGTGTGGATCAGGCTATTGCAGATGCAAAGAAACAGGGCGTGGAAGGAATTGCCATCTGTTTCCTGCACAGCTACATCAACGGAACCCATGAACAGCAGGTAGAGTCCTATATCAAAGAAAAGGCACCGGAATTAAAGGTCTGTGCATCTAGCGAGATTTGGCCGGAAATGAGAGAATATGAGCGTGCAGTGATTGCCGTGGTCAACTTGTATATTCAGAAAAATGTAGAGACATATTTTGAGAATCTGAAACAGATTCTGAAAGAAGAAGGCGTCCGGGTGAAACCGTTTATCACACAGTCAAACGGTGGAATCATGAATCTGGATACGGCAGCGAAGATGCCGATCCGTACCCTGTTCTCCGGTCCGGCGGCAGGCGTGATCGGGGCTGTGAATGTGGCAGCAAAAGCAGGAGAGACAGAGCTTCTTACTTTTGATATGGGTGGAACCAGCACAGACATTTCCGTCGTGCAGAACGGAACACCAACCATGGGACAGAAGAGTGAGCTGGCAGATTGCCCGATCGTAATGCCATCGATTGATATCGAATCCATCGGAGCCGGAGGAGGATCCATCGGCTGGCTGGACGCAGGCGGAATGTTGAAAGTAGGACCGGAATCCGCAGGATCAGATCCGGGACCGGCATGTTACGGAAAAAGTTTTCTTCCGACTCTTACGGATTCCTTCCTTCTCTGTGGATATCTGAATCCAGAACGATTTGCAGCCGGAAGTATGGGACTGGACGAGGAACGTTCTGAGAAAGCCCTGAAACCGCTGGCAGAAAAGTTGCAGTTATCCGTCAGAGAACTGGCAGACCGACTGATCCAGATTTCTATTGCAAATATGTATGCACAGTTGAGCAATGTAATGGAGCAGAAAGGATTTGATCCACGGGAACTGACCGTACTGGCTTATGGTGGCGGTGGTCCGGTAACGGCAAACTTCATTGCAGAAGAAATTCATGCAAAGAAAGTACTGGTACCGTTCAGACCGGGAACATTGTGTGCGGCAGGTGCACTGTCCGCCAGCTTTGTCTATGACGCGGTAAGGCCGGTACAGAATAAACTGTCTGCATTGAGTGCAGAGGAGATTACAAAGGCACTGGAAGAGTTGACAGTGCAGGCAAAAGAATGGCTGGATGCGCAGGAGAGCGGACTGGATATGGAACATCCACTGCTGGAATTTCTGGCAGATGCAAGATATCAGGGTCAGTCTTATGAAATCCAGATTCCATTGGGTCCGGAGGCACTTCTGAAAGAAGGACTGAAAAAACTGGTATCAGATTTTCATGCACAGCATCAGAAATTATACGGACATTTTGAAGAGAGTGCGGAGATTGAACTGGTCAATATCCGTGCAAGGATTGAAGGTCAGGCTCCGGAATTCCCGGCAAGTGAGTCCTTAGAGAATGAGAAGGGACAGATAAAAACAAAACGCCCGGTTTACATCAACGGAACCGAGTATCAGGCAGATATTTATGACAGAGCAACCCTGAAAGCAGGAACCACCATTTCCGGACCGGCAGTGGTGGAGCAGGATGATACTACCGTCCTGATTCTCCCGGACTGGAAGGGAACCATCGATCCGTTTTATAATCTGCATATCGTAAGAAAAGAGGAGGAAGCATAATGCGTACAGATCCGGCAATTTTAGAGATTATTCAGAACTTTTATTCAGCAGTGTGCTGCGGAATGGGCTATGTGATTGAGCGGACATCTTACTCCACTTTCGTTACAGAATCCGCAGACTATGCGACAGCACTGACTCTTCCGACGGGAGAATTCTTTGCCTATCCGAAGACCGCAGGTGTCACCAACTTTATGGGATTGTCACTGACCCGTGTGATCAAAGAATGCAAGGATTTTGAAGAAGGAGACATCATTTTAACCAATGATCCGTATACCACAGATGGTCTGTCGACCCATCTTCCGGATGTGCATGTGATCAAACCGATTTTCCATGAAGGAGAGCTGATCTGCTTTGCATGGACGTTTGTTCATACCAGTGACGTGGGCGGATGCGTGCCATCCAGTATCACTCCGACTGCCACAGACATTCAGATGGAAGGGCTTCGGATCCCTCCGGTCAAATTATTTCAGGCAGGAAAAGAAAATCAGGACATCAAGGCATTGTTCCTGGCGAACAGCCGGATGCCGGTTCTGAACATGGGAGATTTGAATGCCATGGTATCTGCGGTTAATACGGCAGAGCGTAAAATCCATGAGATTGTCGCAAAATTCGGTCTTCAGACTGCAAAAGACAGTATGCTGGATCTGATCGACCAGAGTGAACTGCGTGCCAGAAAGATCGTGGAAGCAATTCCGGACGGATCTTACAGATTTGCAGATTATCTGGATGACGACATGGAGAGTGAGGTGCCGATCCGGCTGGCGGTAGAAGTCCGTGTGGAAGGTTCCGATATCACGCTGGATTTCAGAGACTGCGATCCGCAGGTAGCTACCGCATTTAACCTGGTGACAAACGGAAGTCATCATTCTTATATTTATCAGGGACTGATCAACTATATCATCAGTGAGGATCCGTTTATTCCGGTCAATGGAGGACTGACCAATCCGATCCATATCCTGGCACCGGAAGGAACCATCGTCAATGCGCAGTATCCGGCGGCAGTGGGATGCCGGCATCCTGTTTCCCTGCGACTGTACAATGCGGTTCTTGGGGCGCTGGCACAGGTGATTCCGGAGAAAGTACAGGCAGCAGGCGGCGGTCAGGCAGCGATTGTCGTATTGTCCGTACCGGATGATGAAAGAGGCGGAGCCTATAAGAGTACCGTAGTAGAGCCTATGGGAGGTGGCGGTGGCGGCCAGAAGGGAATGGATGGTGTGCATGGAATCGATCATTCTTCCGGTTTCCTCTGCAATACACCGATTGAAAATCTGGAGCACCGGACCGATATTCTGGTAAAACGGTATGAACTGGTGGAAGACTCTGCCGGTGCAGGACTTTACCGGGGAGGAAATGCGATCCAGATCGAGTTTGAAGTGAAGAAACAGGGCTCTCTGGTAGGCGCAAGAGGTCAGGAACGTCTGAAATTTGAACCCTGGGGATTGCAGGGCGGTATCGCCGGAGAAGTGGGCACCGTTACGCTGAATCCGGGAACCGAACAGGAAGAGAACTTATCCAAGATCAGTGTCCTCCATGTAGGAAAAGGAGATGTGGTACGGATCTGCTCTCCAAGCGGCGGTGGATGGGGAAATCCATACGAACGACCGGAAGATGCAGTGCTGCTGGATGTGGAAGAAGGATTGTTGTCTGTGGAAAAAGCAGAAGAAGCTTACGGGGTTATTTTAAAGGAAACTGCCGAAGGACTGGCAGTGGATGAAGAAAAGACCAGAGAAGCAAGAGCCGGAAAGACAGGACAGAAAGCAGAAGTCTATGATCTGGGAGAAAAGCGACGGGCCTATGAGGCAGTCTGGACACCGGAGGCAAGTGACCGGCTGGCACAGCTTTTACAGGAGCGGCCCATTTCTCAGAGATCTTACTATAAACATCAGATTCATCAGAAACTGGATGGAACAGACCATGCGCTGAGTGCGGAAGAAGTGGAAGCAGAATACAGGAGGCAGGCATGAGCGAACCGGGAAAAAATCAGGAAACAGACAACAGAACGGAATATGAGAAACGGTTTCGGGAAAAAGTAATGGCACCGGACAGTGTTTCTATCAGACAGTTTCAATCGGCAGTGGAAGGTGCCATCAAAGCCAGATCAAAAGTGACCTATCTGGTGTGGAAAGAATTGAAAGAACAATATCCGGAAGTAGACGCCACGAAAGTGATGGCGTCTGCTTATGAAAAATTCGGAGAACTTGCAGGAGAGACCTGGGGGGACATCGAGAATCCGGGACAGGCTCTGATCGCACAGTCCTCTATGGGCGGGTATCTGGTATTTGACCAGACATTAAAGGAATGTTCTGAAACATACGCGCAGAAAACCTTTCATCATTGTCCGCATATCGAGGCTTTCCGGGAACTGGGCGCTACGGACGAAGAGATCAAAGTCCTCTGTCAGGACATTTTGTCGGCAGGAGATTATGGAAATATGAATCCGCATGATAAGGTTCGCCTGGAATTTCGAAAACAAATCGGCGCAGGGGATGACACATGCGAGTATTGTGTGGTACCATGTGAAAATGCCGGAAAATGTTCTGAGCAATAAAATTTGCACAGATAACGAAAAGGTGCAGGTACAACGGAAATCTATACAGGGAATAGAAAGTTGCAGAACGAGAGGCTGAACAGAGAACAGAAACGGCAACGAGTATAAGAAACAAAACAGCAGGAGGAGAAGGTATGACCTATCATTTTGAAACACAATGTATCCATGGGGATCGGACAAAGGAGCAGGCACATCCTTATGGGGCAGTGGCAGTCCCGATCTATCAGACCGCCACATTTTCCCATCCGGGGATCGGACACTCTACCGGCTATGACTATACCAGAGAAAGCAATCCGACCAGAACGGAGCTGGAAAAGATGATGAGCGGTCTGGAACAGGCAGAAGATACAGTGGCCTGTACGACCGGGATGGCGGCAATCTCTCTGCTGATGGAATTATTTTCTTCCGGAGATCACTGGGTGTGTTCGGAAGATCTTTATGGAGGATCTGTCCGGATCTTTGACAGCATGGGGAAAAAGCGTGGATTGGAATTTTCCTATGTAAATACGGCAGACCTGGCAGCGACAGAGGCTGCAATCCAAGAAAATACCAAAGTCCTTTATATTGAGACCCCAAGTAATCCGACGATGCAGATCACAGATCTGAGGGCCGTCCGGAAGCTGGCGGATAAATACGGGCTGCTGGTAGCTGTGGACAATACATTCCTTTCGCCATATTTTCAGAAACCATTGACACTCGGTGCTGATTTTGTGGTACACAGCGGAACCAAGTTCCTTGGGGGACATAATGATACGCTGGCGGGATTTTTGTGTACCGGGAACAAAGACTATGTGGAAAAAATCCGATATATTTACAAGACATGTGGATCCTGCCTGTCTCCGTTTGACAGTTTCCTGTTGATCCGGGGATTAAAGACGCTGGCGGTACGAATGGAACAGCAACAGAAGAATGCAAAGAAAATCGCAGAATGGCTGCGGACACAGCCGAAGATAAAGAGTGTCTATTATGTGGGGCTTCCGGATCATCCGGGGTATGAGGTGAATGCAAATCAGACCAGCGGAGCGGGAAGTATGATCTCATTTCAGGTGGATTCGGAAGAAACAGCCAGAACGCTTCTGGAAAAGGTGCAGTTGATCACTTATGCAGAAAGCCTGGGCGGAGTGGAATCCCTGGTTACCTATCCGATGTTACAGACACATGGAGATGTGCCGAAAGATGTGCGGGAGAGATTGGGAATTACAGAAGATTTCCTCAGACTATCTGTGGGCATCGAGCATGTAGAGGATCTGATCGCAGATCTGGAGCAGGCGCTGGCGTGATATGTGTATTAAGAAAAAAGTTGCTTTTCGTGAAGAAGGAGCGACCCCTTAGTTTGAAAAAACGGAGTACAGAAGAAATTCTGCACTCCATTTTTTATATTAATATTTCCATAAGTCTGTATTGAAAAGGATCAAAAACTGATTTCCTTTTAAGAAAAAATTTAATTAAATAAATTTTTACAGGTGTATTTCTGTAGAAATAACACCGCAAACCGCGCGTAGAAGAAAAGGAGATCAGACGATGGAAAGTAAGCGTGTTATAAAGTAAGAAGGACGAGAGAAAAGGCCTGAAGAATAGAAAAACTTCAGGTCTTTTTGCGTACTTAAAAAAGAATTTAGTGTTCGGAAAAAGAAAAAAGGAGAACGATATGAAAAGACAAGATGCCTATGAATTTTGGTTAATTTATATGAAACTGATCACAAAAGATGGGGCGGATATTGAGATGAGTAATCCGTTACATGACTTTAAAGCACAGGCTCATGCCGGAGATTTTGATGAGCTAAGTGATGAAACCTATTATGAACGATATGAGCGGGCGGAAGAAGTGGCTTCCTTCTGGAAAGGTGCATCGGAAAAGGCGGTTGGAAAAGTATTTCTGGAAGCGTTGAAACAGACTCCGATCGGGGAAGCGGAAGTGAAAGATCTGGCCATGATGTTGGCGGAGATCTCAGAGCGGACAACCTATGACTGGGAACAACGAAAACAGGAAGAGGAAAAAGCGCAGGAACCAAAAGCGAAAGGACATGGACAGGAAGACAAAAGGTTACAGGAAAAAGAACGGAAAGAACGAAATAAAGAAAGAAATCAGGAAGCAGACGCAGGATTCGAAGCGTTTTACGGAGAGACACCGTTTGACACGAAACCCTATCAGTGGACGCCGCACCGGATCTATGATTATCTGGGAGAATATGTCTATGGACAGGAAGAAGCAAAAAGAGGAGCGGCGATCATGCTGTATCATCACATGAAAGACATTTTCCTGGAGGAACCCACGGAGAAAGTGAAGAAGTTGCTGGTGGTCATTGATGAAGCCGATAAGTTGTTTGAACCCATGGTGGGTTCAGGCGGAACCGACTTCTCCAGAGCTATCCAGAATGAGTTCTTAAAAGTGATGGATGGGGATGAAGTGACCTTTGTTCCGGAAGAGTCTGGGAAGAATCCGGTGTCGATCGATTGTTCCAACATCTCCTTCGTATTCTGCGGAAGCTTTGAGACGCTGAGAGAGAACCGCTGTTCTGCAAATTCAGGAATCGGTTTCGGACAGAACCGGAAGTCAGATCCGAAAGAAGACCGGAATCTTACGGAAGAAGATTTGATCGAATACGGAAATGTTCGGAGAGAGATCGCAGGAAGAATTCAGCAGATTGTGGTACTGGATGATCTGGATGCAACAGACTTTGAACAGATCATGAAGAGCCCGAAACGGATGTCTCCGATTCGTCAGATTGAAGAGCAGTATGAAGTGAAAATGGAGATGGATGATCGGACGAGACAGAGTCTGGCAAGGCGGGCAGCAGACAGCGGACTGGGATGCAGATACATCCGGTCTCAGATTCAGGGAATGCTGGATGAGAAGATCTTTGATGAGCCGGAGCAGACAAGATTCAGATTCTTTCTTCCAAAAGAATAAGAAGAATAATTCTCATACCTTTGCCGATACTACTTAGAAAAAGAAAAAAAGAAAAGGACGGTGAAGGTATGAGCAATCATATGGATCTGGGATATGAGATGTTTTGCTATCAGTGCGAACAGACGGCAAACGGAAAAGGATGTACGAAGTTGGGAGTCTGCGGAAAGACGCCAGAGATCGCCAATCTACAGGATCTTCTGATCTTTCAGTTGAAAGGGATCGGATATCTGGGGAAAAGGGTGATGGATCAGGGAGAGCCTATGGACAAAAAGGTGATCCGCTTTGTGGAATTTGTGTTATTTACCACTCTGACCAATGTAAATTTTGATGCGGAGGTGCATGTGGATCTTCTGAAAAAATCCCAGAAGGTGAAAGAAGAACTGTTGAGAAAGATAAAGCAGAATAAGGGACAGGTACAGGCACAGGAAAAGTCAGTGAAAGAGGTGTGGCGAGATTCCAACATGGCACCCGATGTGGAATCAAATTTGAAATCAGAGGAAAATGCAATGAAAACTTTTCCTGTTTATGTCACCTACGTGCTGCCGGAGACAAAATCGGAAATGCTACAAAGTGCCGGAATCGCGGGAATCATGTATGACAAATCCTTAGATCCGGATATCCGGTCTCTCAGGCAGACGATTCTGTACGGACTGAAAGGAATCAGCGCCTACGGGCATCAGGCGAGGGAACTGGGCTATGTGAGCGAACAGGTCGATTCCTTCTATTTACAGGCGTTGGACGCGCTGACAGACGATAATCTGACGGTGGAAGAACTGATCCGTATGACCATGCGAACCGGAGAGACAGCCGTGGAAGTCATCAAGACGCTGGATGAAGCCAATACCTGTATTTACGGAAATCCGACTCCGCATAAGGTCAATGTGCAGCGGAGAAAAGGACCGTTTATCATCGTCTCGGGACACGACCTGAAAGACCTGGAAATGTTACTGAAGCAGACAAAGGGGACAGGCGTCAATGTCTATACTCACGGGGAAATGCTGCCGTCCCACGGATATGACGGTCTGAAAAAATATCCGCACCTGGTGGGGAATTTCGGTGGAGCCTGGCAGGATCAGCAGAAAGAATTTGACAACCTTCCGGGCTGTATCCTGATGACCACCAACTGCCTGATGCGGCCGAGAGAAAGTTATAAAGACCGGATTTACAGTACCAACGTGGTAGGCTGGGAAGGCGTGAAATATATTGGCAAAAAGGAGAACGGAGAAAAAGATTTTCGACCAATCATCGAACAGGCACTGGAACTGGGTGGATTTCCGGAAGAGGAAGAACCGAAAGAGATTCTGGTGGGATTCGGCCATCATACCACACTGAACGTGGCGGGACAGATCGTGGAAGCGGTGAAGCAGGGAAAGATCCGGCATTTCTTCCTGATCGGTGGCTGCGACGGAGCCAGACCGGGACGAAATTATTATACGGAATTTGCCCGTCTGGTGCCGGACGACTGCGTGATTCTTACACTGGCCTGTGGAAAATACCGGTTCAACAAACTAGACTTCGGAGAAGTAGCAGGGCTTCCAAGACTTCTGGATATCGGACAGTGCAATGATGCCTATTCTGCGGTAAGGATCGCGACGGCCCTGGCGGACGCCTTTGAAACAGATGTAAACGGACTGCCGCTCTCCATTATCTTATCCTGGTACGAGCAGAAAGCCGTGGCGGATCTACTGGCACTTTTGAGTCTTGGAATCAAAGGAATCTATCTGGGACCGACTCTTCCCGCATTCCTGAGTCCCAATGTGCTTCAATATCTGATCGATACCTTTGACCTGAAACTGATCAGCAACGCGAAGGATGACCTGAAAAGCTGCCTGAGGCAGAATGTGAATATGTAGGAGGGATTCTGAGTCTCGGATTTTTGTGGATTCTGCAACTCGCTCTATAAAATAGAATTCATGCAAAAACAATACAAAAATATTGAATTAGAAATGATTTAGCATTATAATAGAAGGAATAAATGAAGGAGAGGTGCTGAACATGGCTAGTACAATTCAGGTCAGAGTAGAAGATGAGTTAAAGCGTAAATCAGATGCTCTGTTTAAGGATCTAGGTACAGATACAACAACGGCAATCCGAATGTTTTTAACACAGGCTGTCGCAACAAATGGCTTCCCTTTTGAAATAAAAAGACAGACAGAATCAAATCCGTATGCACCGATGACCGAGAAAGAAATGCTTACAAAATTGAAAAAGTCCAGAGAACAGGGAACATTCAGAGATGCAGATCAAGTGATTTCTGATATGAGGTCAAAGTATGGATTATAAGATTGTTTTGATGAGGGACGCGGAAGAGGATCTTGACAGAATTATCACATATCTTTTGTTCGAAAAGAAAAGTGAACAGGCTACGAGAAATTTATTAAATGACTTTGAGGCAACAAAAACAAGTTTGTCAAATGTTGCCGGGAGTCTGAAACTTTGTGATAATCTAAAATTGAGAGAATTAAGATACCGAAGAATTAATTTTTTATTCTATCGATATTTTATGCTTTACCGTATTGAAAATGATATTGTTTATGTAGATAATATTTTTCATGAATTGCAGGATTTCGAAAATAAAATGAATTAAATATTTATAACAAATTCCTACCCGTCTGGGCTAACTCCTAAGTTTGAACAGGATTTAAGAGATGATAGAATGAAAAGAAAAAAGAAACGGAAAGAGAAAACAGCATGGAAAAATTTGAATTTCGAACGATACGTATAGAAGAAACGGAACAGGCAGTGCAGATCGAACAGATTTGCTTTCCGCCGAATGAAGCCTGCAGCCGGGAATACATGGAAGAACGGATAAAGGCGGCACCGGAACTTTTTCTGGTGGCAGTGGACAGAGAAACAGGAAAAATCGCAGGATTTCTGAACGGGCTTTCGACGATGGAGACAAAGTTCCGGGATGAATTTTTTACAGATGCTATGCTTTATGATCCGAAAGGGACAACGGTAATGCTTCTGGGACTGGATGTGCTTCCAAAGTACCGGAGACAGGGGCTGGCAAGAGAATTGGTACATCGTTATGCAGAAATAGAAAAAGAAAACGGACGAAAGCTCTTGCTTTTAACCTGTCTGGAAGAGAAGGTTCCGATGTATGAAAAATTCGGTCTGGAAGATTATGGAATGGCGGACTCTACCTGGGGCGGCGAAGCATGGCATGAGATGGGATATAAACTTTAACAGAAAGATCAGGTCAGAGAAGAAATGAAACGAAATGTAACAATGGCAGAGATTTCGGATGGGAATTTATATACCGCAAATGATATGGTAAAAGCAGACTGCCGAGATTGCGAAGGGTGTTCCGCCTGCTGCCGGAATATGGGAAATTCGCTCCAACTGGATCCCTACGATATCTGGCAGCTAAGTACGGGACTTGGAAAAAATTTTGAAGAAATGTTACAGTCGGGATGGATCGAACTGGGAGTCACCGATGGGATGATCCTGCCCTATCTGAAAACCAATCAGGATGCAGGGGCTGGTGATGCTGATGTCAATGTCGATGCCGAGTCAAAAGGGGCCTGTCCCTTTTTGAATCAGGAAGGACGATGTAAGGTTCATGCGTTCCGGCCGGGAATCTGTCGATTATTCCCGTTGGGACGGTATTATGAAGAAGATGGAAATGGCTTCCGGTATTTTCTTCAGATTCATGAATGTCAGAAGACAGACCGCACCAAGATCAAAGTAAAGAAATGGCTGGGGATTCCGGAATTGAAACATTACGAGGCATATATCGTATCCTGGCATCATCTTCTGAAAACTTGTGAAGAGTCAACAGGAGAATTGTCCGAGGAAGAACAGAAAATTTTACAGATGGTAATGTTGCGTACCTTTTATCAGACACCCTATCCGGGCAAGAACAAGGAAGATCTGGAACAGCCGGAGCAATTTTATGAAGCCTATGAAGAACGGAGACAGATGATACGGGAAAAACTGGGATTATAAGAGTGAGAAGTTGAACTCGCAATCCACAGGTAGAGCAGATCTTGTGGGAAAACATTGGTCAGAAAATATCTGTTACGAGGAAAACTGTGGCAGTACAGGCGTGAAAAACAGTTAAAACATAAGAGAGTAATAGAAAAAGAGACAGAAAGAAGAAACAGAAAAAGGAGAAGTACAATGGAATTTTGGGATATTTATGATGCAAACAAACAGCCGACCGGGCGGACAATGAAACGCAATGACTGGTGCTTAAAAGACGGGGAATATCATCTGACGGTATTGGGCGTAGTTGCAAGACCAGATCATACATTTCTGATCACAAAGCGTGTGATGACAAAAGCCTGGGCTCCGGGCTGGTGGGAAGTTTCCGGCGGTGCGGCACAGGCTGGTGAAGCATCTTATGATGCGGTACTTCGAGAGGTGAAAGAAGAAACCGGGTTGGATGTAAGCAAAGCAGACGGAGGATATCTGTTCACCTATAAGAGAGAGAATCCGGGCGAGGGAGACAACTATTTTGTGGATGTATACCGGTTTGTACTGGAAATAGAAGATACAGCTTTGAACTTACAGACGGAAGAAACCGACGGTTATATGTTCGCGGATCTGGATAAGATCAAGGAGATCGCCGCGAAAGGGGAATTCCTTCATTACGACAGTATAAAAGAAGCGTTTGAAGTTTGAGGGAGGACGAATGAAAAAAAGAATTTTGGCAATCTTGCTGGCAAGTGCGTTGACGGCAACTCCGGTAAGCTATGTTTTTGCGGAAGAAGGAACCACGCAGAGCATTCAGACACAGGAAATTCAGGCACAGGAAGTTCAGGCGCAGACCCAGGAGGTACCGGTGGAACAAGGCGGTGTGACCGGTGGCTACCTTGACAATGATCTGGAATGGAATCCGCCGGTCTACTCGGATGATTCGATTCGCAGTGCAGCAGAACTTCCTTCTGCTTATCCGGGAAGCATCGATGCAATCCGGGCAAAATATCCGGAACCGGGGAATCAGAATCCTTATGGAACCTGTTGGGCATTTTCCACCATGGGAATGGCAGAATTTGACCTGATCAATAAGGGAATGGCAACGCAGGGGATTAATCTAAGTGAGTTGCAGCTTGCATATTTTACCTATAATTTTGTGCAGGATCCATTAGGTGGAACCGCAGGGGATATCGCAAAATATTATAATGAAAATACAAGCTTAAAGTATCTAAATAAAGGCGGAACTTATCAGTATGCACTACGGCGTCTGTCTCAGTGGATCGGACCGGTCAATGAATCCGAAGTCCCTTATAGTCAGGCGGCAGATTCGATTCAAAAGGGTGTGGATGAAAAGTATGCCTATGGGTATGATGTGGCTCATCTGGAAAATGCTTATGAAATTAACATGAAGCAGAATCAGGCAGATGTAAAAAGTCAGATTATGAAGCATGGAGCAGCGGGAGTGATGTATTATCATGACGATCTGAATATGGGATGGAATGATACCTTGCAGTGTTATACTTATCATGCAGCGGATGTGACAGGAGGAAGTCATGCGGTGATGATTGTGGGTTGGGATGATAATTTTTCCAAAGACAATTTTATTTCTCCGAATAATAACAAGCCTTCCAACAATGGAGCCTGGTTGATCCGAAACAGTTGGGGATTTACGCAACAGTATTTCTGGATGTCCTATGAATCCGCATCATTGAGTAATACGGCATGGGTCTTTGATTTTGGATCGAAGGATAATTATGACAATAATTACCAGTTAGATGGTGGTCTGGAAACCTATGAGGCAAGTTATAAGACTGTGGCCAATCTCTTTACGACACAGAAAAAAGATGGGGTCATATCGGAAAGTCTAAAGGCAGTTTCTCTGTCGTTTGCCAAGCAATCCAATGTAGCATATACCATTGAAATTTATACGGATCTGACCAATGCGAGAGATCCATACAGTGGAACCAAGCAGGATGCAGCAACGACTACGGGAGCATCGGCTTATGCGGGCTATTATACGATCCCGTTGAAACAGGCAGTGACGCTGAAGCCGGGAAGTACCTATGCAGTTGTGGTGACAACCGATAAGAATGCCATAGACGTGGAAGACGGATGGAGTGAAGCGGTGGATCCGTCTGCTGCAAATATTGTTTATACCTGGGAGAGAAGCGTCAGTCAGTATAACCAGAAGAGTTTCTATCTGTCCGGTGGAAAATTCCAGGCAATGCCGGCAGGAAATCTTCGGATCAAAGCATTTACAGACAATCAGACCAAAGACCTGGAACAACCGGATCAGCCGAACCCGCCGGCAGAAGCGAAGACTTATACGATTTCCTATGAACTGAACGGCGGAACCAATGCTTCCGGCAATCCGACTTCCTATAAAGAAGGAAATGATAAGATCGCGCTGAAAGACGCCACGAAGAAAGGTTACACCTTTGCAGGATGGTATACGGAAAGTGCATTTAAAAATAAGTTGACAGAGATTCCGGAAAAGGCATCTGGAAACTATACCCTGTATGCAAAATGGACGGCAAATCGTTACAAGGTGACCTTTGATGCCAACGGAGGAAACGTATCGACCGGTTCAAAAGAGGTCAGTTATGAGGGAACCTATGGTACACTTCCGATACCAAGTCGAACCAATTATAGTTTTGAGGGGTGGTATACGGCAAAGAGCGGTGGGACGAAGATCAGTGCTTCGACCAAGGTGACGATCACGGCAGCACAGACTTTATATGCGCACTGGAAAGAGATTCCGGTGGATGACAGCAAGATGTCTCTGACGTATCAGTCCCACGTCCAGACCTATGGCTGGCAGAACTGGAAGACCAACGGACAGGTGACCGGAACCAGCGGACAATCCAAGAGAGTGGAAGCGATCAAAATCAAGATTAACAATATTCCTTCTCGGTACAAAGGAGATATTCGATATACTTCCCATGTGCAGACCTATGGCTGGCAGGGAGATGTGAACAATCCGGATACCTGGAAAAAGAATGGAGAAATGTCCGGAACCAGTGGAGAATCCAAGCGATTGGAGGCCATTAAGATCAAGCTGACCGGAGATCTGGAAAAGCATTATGACATTTATTACCGTGTACATTCTCAGAATGTGGGGTGGCTTGGCTGGGCAAAAAATGGAGAGACAGCCGGAACTTCTGGGTACAGTTACCGGATGGAGGCTGTTCAGATCGTTCTGGTTAAGAAAGGAAGCAGTGCACCGGCGGCAAACTACGGAGGAATCACTTCGACAAGAAGTATTTCCATGGTGGTCAAGCCGATTTCCATTCATTACCAGTCTCATGTGCAGACTTACGGTTGGCAGGGATGGGTCAGCGACGGAGGGCTTTCCGGAACCAGCGGAGAGGCAAAAAGACTGGAAGGCATCAAGATTACACTGAGTAATAAAGATTATTCCGGAAGCATTCGCTATACCACACATGTGCAGACCTATGGCTGGCAGGGAGATGTGAACAATCCGAATACCTGGAAAAAGGAAGGAGAAATGGCTGGAACCAGTGGAGAATCCAAGCGATTGGAAGCATTTTGCCTGAAATTGACCGGAGATTTGGAAAAGCACTATGACGTTTATTATCGGACTCACGTGCAGCACTTTGGCTGGCTAGGCTGGGCAAAGAATGGTGAAAAATGCGGAACTACGGGATTCTCTTACCGAATGGAAGCATTACAGATCGTGCTGGTGAAAAAAGGAAGTAAGGCACCGGCAGCAAATTACGGGGGCATTGTATCGAAAGATTCCAGAGCCTGCGTAGAGAAAAAGTAAGAACCTTAATTCCATTATGGAATCTTTTTCGTTGTAAATCCAGATTCTATGAGGAAAATACAAAACAGAGCAGATATCATATATGTCTGCTCTGTTTTATTTATGAAGATTTACCGTTTGTTTCTCCCACAAAAGGAATGCATAAGGGAACATCCGAAGCCCCGGTACTTCCTGCGAGCAAGCATTAGCGCCGTTCGCAGGGTATCTCCATGGGGCGAAGGCAAGCGTAAGCGGTTCCCGTTGCAACCTTTTGCGGGAGGATCATGGTTTTCATCAACATATTTGCCTTTTTTCCAGATCAAACCGATTTCCTGTTCGATGGGTGGGACGATGGGAAGGCCGATCAGCTCCGGCATATTTCTCAGAAGGGAAGCGTAGAGAAAGGCTCCGCCTAAGTTCTGTTGGACAAAATTTCGGATGGTAGAAATGAAAGATGGAAAGAAAATTTTAACAACACCGATCTCAGCAGAAGATCTGAAAGACATTCACATCGGAGACATTGTATATCTGAACGGAAGTATGACAACCTGCCGTGACGTAGCACACAGACGTCTGGTAGAAGCCGGAAGAGAACTTCCGGTCGATGTAAGAGATGCTGCAATCTTCCATGCAGGGCCGATCATCCGACCACTGGAAAATGATAAGTTTGAAATGGTATCTGTCGGACCGACTACCAGCATGCGTATGGAGAAATTCGAGAAAGAATTTGTAGAGCAGACCGGTGTAAAAGTCATCATCGGAAAAGGTGGAATGGGTCCGAATACGGAGTATGCCTGCAAGAATTATAAAGCAATCCACTGCGTATTTCCTGCCGGAAATGCAGTCGTTGCAGCCACAGAAGTCGAGGAGATCGTGGACGCACAGTGGAGAGATCTGGGAATGCCGGAAACATTGTGGCACTGCCGTGTGAAAGAATTCGGACCGCTGATCGTATCCATCGATACAGAAGGAAGAAACCTGTTCGAAGAAAACAAAGTCATCTTTAATGAAAGAAAAGAAAAAGCAGTGAAAGAAATCTGCAAACATGTAGGATTTATCAAATAAGAAAAATAAATCTCGTATCCCTATTGTTTAAAATAAACCATCATAAATGCCATGAGGCTCCTTTTCGGAATTTCTGCCGTCTTTCCGGGAAGGGGCCTTTCTCTTGTTATGGCAGGTTTTATTTCACCGTTGCATTTACAGGAAGGGGTTTTCAGACGTTGGTATTCCAGAATGTTTACAAGAAATATACAACAGCAATAACAGGTGTCTTGTCATCTGCAAATAATAGTGCTATAATGAGCAACATGTAAATTTGTAAGAGGATTTTTGGAGTGTGAAGGATGAAATCCGTGAATAAGGTTTGTGAAGAGAAGATGATGAGGTGAAAGTATGGCAATACAGGAAGAAATTTTAAAATTAAAAGAAGAAAAGAACGCAGTGATTCTGGCGCACTATTATGTCCGTCCGGAGGTGCAGGCGATTGCAGATTATGTGGGAGATTCTTTCTATCTGAGTAAAGTAGCAGTTGATCTGAAAGAACAGACGATTATTTTCTGTGGTGTGTCCTTTATGGGAGAGAGTGCAAAGATTCTGAATCCGGAAAAGCATGTGCTGATGCCGGATATGGAGGCAGACTGTCCGATGGCACATATGGCAGCAGCAGAAAAGATCCAGAAAGTCCGGGAAGAATATGACGACCTGGCAGTTGTCTGTTACATCAACTCTACCGCAGAGCTGAAACGGCACAGTGATGTCTGTGTGACATCTGCAAATGCAGTACAGATCGTAAAAGCCCTGCCGAACAAAAACATTTTCTTTATTCCGGATCGCAACCTGGCCCATTACATTGCAGAGCAGGTGCCGGAGAAACATTTTATCTATAATGAAGGATTCTGTATTGTCCATGAATATATGGAAGTGGAAGAGATCAAAGAAGCGAAGGCAGCCCATCCGGAGGCAGAAGTCCTGTCTCATCCGGAATGTCCGCCGGCAGTGCTTGCGATGTCCGATTACATAGGAAGTACTACCGGAATTATCAAACAGGCAGGAATCACCGATGCGAAAGAGATGATCATCTGTACCGAGAGCGGCGTGTTGTATGAATTGGAGAAACGCTATCCTGACAAGAAGTTTTATTTTACAGAGACATTACCTGTCTGTCGGAATATGAAGAAAGTAACCCTGGAAAAAGTTCTGCATGTTCTTCAGACCGGGGAAAATGAAATCTTTGTGGACGAGGTGGTTCGGCAAGAATCCAGGAAGCCACTGGAGCGGATGCTGGAACTGTCGAAGTAAGAAGTGAAATTCCAGGACTGGAGAAGTGAGCAGGCGGAAAGCCGAATGTCAGAGCTGGTAAAGGACGAGAAAAAGAGTAAGGGAAAAGCACAAGACAGAATCAAGGTGCAAGAAAAGACAAAAGTGTAAGCCAAGATATAAGTGCAAGGCAAGATGGGAGCGCAAAAATGGAAAAAGCAGAATTAAGGGCGGATGTTGTAATTGTCGGAACGGGAGTGGGCGGACTGTTCAGCGCCCTGAATCTTCCACGAAAACAGAAGATCATTATGATTACCAAATCAGACCTGGAGAGCAGTGATTCCTTCCTGGCACAGGGCGGAATCTGCATGCTGCATGATGCAGAAGATTATGACAATTATTTTGAGGATACGATGAAAGCCGGACATTATGAAAATCGGAAGGAATCCGTAGACCTGATGATCCGTGGTTCCAGAGAGATCATTTCAGATCTGATCGGATATGGAGTGGATTTCCAGAAAACAGAGGAAAGGGATCGGAAAGGAAATAATCTGGAAGATGTGTATGCATTTACCAGAGAGGGCGCACATTCCAGACCGAGAATCCTGTTCCATGAAGATATCACGGGGAAAGAGATCACCAGCAAGCTTCTGGCACAGGTAAAGCAGTTGGAAAATGTAACGATTTATGAGTATACAACCATGAAAGATATCCTGATCGAGGATGGAGCGTGCTGCGGAATCCTGGCAGAAACAAAAAGCGGAGAAATGCTGAAAATTTATGTAAAAGATACGATCTGGGCAAGTGGCGGTATCGGCGGAAGATATCAGCATTCTACGAATTTTTCGCATCTGACGGGAGATGCCCTGGATATTTCCGAAAAACACGGAATTCGTCTGGAACATCTGGATTACGTACAGATCCATCCGACCACATTGTACTCGAAGAAACCGGGCCGGAGATTCCTGATTTCCGAATCGGTACGTGGAGAGGGAGCAATTCTACTGAATGCGAAGAAAGAACGGTTTGTCAATGAATTGCTGCCGAGAGACGTGGTGACGAAAGCAATTCGGGAAGAAATGGAAAAAGAAGGATCGGATCATGTCTGGCTGTCTATGGAGAATATTGACAAAGAAACGATTCTGAAACATTTCCCGAACATTTATCAGCATTGTCTGGAAGAAGGATATGACGTAACCAAAGAGCCGATTCCGGTGGTTCCGGCACAGCATTATTTTATGGGCGGTGTCTGGGTGGATTCTGACAGCCACACTTCTATGGGACATTTATATGCGGTAGGCGAGACAAGCTGTAACGGAGTCCATGGAGCCAACCGTCTTGCCAGCAATTCTTTATTGGAGAGTCTTGTGTTTGCAAAAAGAGCGGCACGGAAGATTACCGGAGAAACCATGAATCAAAACATGGATCAGGAGACAGACGCTCAGGATCGAAGAAAGACTGCAAATCCGGATGGAATCACAGAAACGGAAACGCAGACAGCAAAAGAGAATGTAAAAAAGCATGTAGCGTAAGTGGAGAAGAGTGCTGCTATCTGAAGCTGCAAAAGAAAACAGAAATATGCAGAGTCAGGAAAGAAATGGAAGACACAGGGGAAAACGAAACAGAGAGGAAAACAAATGAACACGATTACAATGAAATTGCAGGCGGACCATTTGATCATGGAAGCCTTAAAAGAAGATATTTCCAGTGAAGATGTCAGCACCAATGCGGTGATGAAGGAATATGTAAAGGGGGAAGTAGAGCTGATCTGTAAAGAAGACGGAATCATTGCCGGTCTGGATGTATATGCCAGAGTCTTTGAACTTCTGGATGAAAAGACCGAGACCACTCTTTACTGCAAGGATGGCGAAGCGGTCAAAAAGGGACAGCTTTTGGGAAAAGTAACGGGTGATATCCGGGTGCTTCTGTCCGGCGAAAGAGTTGCCTTAAACTATTTGCAGAGAATGAGCGGAATTGCGACGTATACCCATTCTGTCGCAGAATTGTTAAAAGGAAGCAAGACGAAACTGTTGGATACCAGAAAGACCACACCGAACATGCGAATCTTTGAAAAATATGCGGTTCGGGCAGGTGGCGGATTCAACCACCGCTACAATCTGTCAGACGGTGTGCTTTTAAAGGATAATCATATCGGAGCTGCGGGCGGTGTCAAAGAAGCCATTCTTGCCGCAAAAGAATATGCGCCGTTTGTACGGAAAATTGAGATTGAGGTGGAGAATCTGGAGATGGTAAAAGAGGCAGCAGATGCAGGAGCAGATATTATCATGCTGGATAATATGTCACCGGAGGAAATGAAAGAAGCCATCCGTATCATCAACGGAAGAGCAGAAACGGAGTGTTCTGGAAATGTGACCAGAGAAAATATCAGGCAAGTGACAGAAGTGGGCGTGGATTATATTTCCAGTGGAGCGCTGACCCACTCTGCACCGATTCTGGATATTTCCATGAAAAATCTTCATCCGGTGGAAGAATAAGTTCTTACGCTTTTCCCACGATCAGGGCAAAATACCCCCAGTCCCAGAAGGGAGATTCGAAGCTGTTCTCCAGATAGGAGAAAATATCTTCGTCTTCGTAGCCGGTCATCCGGGTCAGAATCACAATCGTCTGCCGGACGCGCTCATAAGAAAGGGATGGGTGCCCAAGCCAACTGAAAAACAGACTTTGACGGATCGCTGTGTACTCCATGGCGATCCATTGTAATTTCAGAAGCATTTCTTTTATGGAATAATCCGGTAATACCAGATCAGAATAAAGCTCGTTGGCAAGGAAATTCCGGAATAAAGTCTGAAAAGGGGACAGGCCCTTTTGAAAGTCCTTCCAGTGAGCATGCAGTTCTTCTTCGGAAAGTTCCGGGAATACCGTTTGTGCGCAGAGCAGAATCGGAGATAAAAATTCCTGATACAGTCCCTCTTTTTCATAATTTACCGACAGATCCTGCAGCAGTTCGGAAGCTTCATCCAGCGTGTCTGTAAGGGGCAGCTCAATCTCAGAGATTGCCCGGTGAAGTGCGGAACGGTTGGCGGAAGAAAAATACTCCCGGATCATCTCCGGGCCTGGATGCTCCTGCCGGCTCAGTTCCCGTAAAATATAAAACAACTCCAGGAGGATCTCTTCGCAAGAAATAGAAGAATCAGAATCGGAGTTTGAGCTCTCTGTTGTAAATGCCCGGATCATTTCCTGACGAATCTGAAAAAGTAGAACTTCCGAATGATCAGAAATTTCCGGGAGTATCGGAAAAGTGAGTGTTTCTTTTTCCTGGAACAGATCAATGACTGCAGGGCAGCAGGGCATCAGCGACTGCTCCATATGGGAAGAAAAGGTATGAGATTCCCTTGGAAATATCGTGCATGTCTCGGAGAGAACAGAATCTCCGTGAGCCAGAACCAGATGGCACAACTTGTTTTCGGCAAGAAACGGACAACGGTGGTCCGGATTCAGAGCGATCACTCGTTGCTGTTCTCTGGTTGTGAGATAGTCGGTCAGAGATGCTTTTTTGTCCGGTAAATCACCGGGGACGGAAAGCGTATTCCAGAGAGATTCCGTGTCCGGATCTACGTAGATCTTCCATTCCTGGCAGCAGGTGATGGGACAGGCATCCGCAATGCAGTGAAAGGTTTCATAATAATCGGGGCGTAAAGTTTTCATAAGGTGAAACGTCCTTTCTTAGTTTTTGGCGTGTTGTTGGACAAGTAAAAGAAAGAGGCCGTCGGGCCTCTTTCGTAAGTTGCTCAGCATTCCTTTTTAGCCGGAAAAACTTAGGGTTGCAGGTTTATAGCGGAGAAGACGGGGTTTCTGAATTTTCTGCAATGTTGTGCTTCCTGGCATATCCGGTCAGAATCAGAGTCAGCGCCCCGTCTCCGGTTACGTTGCAGGCAGTTCCGAAGCTGTCCTGTAAAGCGAAGATAGTCAACATCAGCGCAGTTCCGGCATCGTCAAATAAGAGCACACCGGTGATCAGACCAAGAGAAGCCATCACAGTTCCACCCGGTACACCGGGAGCTCCGATGGCAAAGACACCAAGCAGTACACAGAACAGAATCATGGTTCCGATGGACGGAAGACTTCCGTAGAGAATTTTGGAAATGGTCATACAGAAAAATACTTCGGTCAGCACAGATCCGCAGAGGTGGATATTTGCAAACAGCGGAATTCCGAAGCTTACCATATCTTTACGCAGTGGTTTTGCTTTACGTGCACACTGGAGTGCAACGGCCAGTGTGGCGGCGGAAGACATGGTACCGACAGCAGTCAGGTAAGCCGGACCGTAATGTTTTATGACTTCCAACGGATTTTCACCGGAATAAACACCTGCGATGGTATAGAGCAGTGCCATCCAGATATAATGTCCGACCATTACGATGAGAATCACCTGGATAAAGACCGGAAGCTGTTTGGTGATGGAACCTTCGTAAGCCAGACCACAGAAGGTCAGTCCGATGAAAAACGGAAGTAATGGAATCAGGATCCGGGAAACGATATCCAGTACAATGGCCTGAAATTCATCCAGTACCTGTGTGATAATTTTAGCACCGGTCCAGGCAGCAGCCAGTCCAACCATGATGGAGAAGACCAGAGCACTCATAACGGGCATGATCTGCGGGATGGAAAGCTGGAAAACAGCTTCTGGCAGTTCCTTTAATCCTTCCACGCTGGATGCGATAGAAAGATGTGGAATCAGCGCATATCCGGCAGCCGTGGAAAATAATGCGGCACCAACGGATGAAGTATAGGCGATGGCGACTGCAAGTAAAAGCAGACGGGACGCATTGTTGCCCATCTTGGTGATGGATGGTGCAATGAATCCGATGATGATCAGCGGGATACAGAAATTGATGACTTGTCCCAGCACATATTTCAGTGTGACGACGATGTTCAGGATCGCGGAAGTAAGCGGTGCACCATCCGTGGAATTTAAAATCAGACCGACGATGATACCGACGACTACACCTACGATCAGCTTGAACGGCAGGCTTTTGAAGAAATTATAATTTTTCATATAGGAAAAATCCCCCTTTTGACATTCTTTAACCATTGTAATACAGGAAGTGAAAAAGCACAATCAATATCTCCCTGTTTTTGCTATACTCCGGAGGATAAATGTGATATAATTCCACCAGAAATTTTTGCGGATAAGAGGAAAAATATGAAAAATCCATTACATTATCAGATATCAGAATGTGACTGCGGACCGACTTCCATGTTAAATGCAGTCAGTTATTTGTTTGAACGGGAAGAGATCCCGCCGGAAATCATAAGAAATATTATGCTTTATTGTTTGGACTGTTACAGTGCGGAAGGAATTCCTTGCAAGAGCGGAACCTCCCGGATGGCGATGATGTTTTTGTCCAACTGGTTAAATGAATTCGGAAAGGTCGGAAGACTGTCTGTCGGAAGCAGCTATCTGTCAGGTGATCAGGTATATGTTGGAAGTGGAAGCAGGATCAATGATATCTTAAGGCGAGGCGGAGCTGTTGTGGTTCGCCTGTTTTTGGATGAATGGCATTACGTGACGTTTACCGGTGCAGAAGATGGGAAGATCTTTGTCTTTGATCCTTATTATGAAGACGAACTGTATGAGGAAGAAGGCATAGAGCTTATCCTGGATCAGCCGATGAAGTATAATCGGATCATCCCGGAACATTATTTTAACCGGGAAGAACTGGAACTATACGCGTTGGGCCCGAAAGAGGGCAGAGAAGCAGTGCTTTTGACCAATAAAGAGACAGTGCTGACAGAAGAAAAGACGATTGAGTATTTCATTTAAAGATTGCAACGGGAAGAGCTATAATCTTTTTCGGTGGGAGAAGGACGTCGTATTCAAATTTTTGCCCTATAACGATAAAGAAATCAGAAATAACCATTAAAAAATCGCATTTGACATAAACCCGGAGCAGGGGGGGAATGTTTCCCGTTGCAAATCTTTTACGGATGGATGAAATAAGGGAAAGCATAAAAACCAGATCCTGAAGAGTATACAATTCTCAGGATCTGGTTTTTGACAACACGGGGACAGAGTTATTCTGTCATTATGAGTTCGATGGGAAGTATGGTTTTAACACCCCTGCAACATTGCTGATTGGCATAGTCTGGAGCCATACATGTCCCGGTCCGGAGATGATGGTATTGAAGACGCCTTCACCGCCAAAGAGCATATTTTTTACCCCGGGAACGGCCTGAATGTCTATGGAACAGGTGGCAGTCATGGCTGCCAGATGACCGGTGTCTACAACGATTTGCTGTCCGGGCTGGAGTTCGTATTCTACCACATGGCCGTCGAATTCTGCAAAGACGGTTCCATAGCCGCTGATACGCTGCATAATAAATCCCTCTCCGCCAAACAGACCGGCTCCTAATTTCTTATTGAAGAAGACGGACATTTCGACTCCGGACTCTCCGGCAAGAAATGCACTTTTTTGGAAGATCATTTCCTGTCCCGGAGCGATGTCGAAGGCTTTGATGGATCCGGGAAAGGAGGATGCAAAGGCGATCATACCGTTGCCCTGAGCGGTATAAATATTCTGAAATATTTTTTCCCCGGAAAACATACGGCCGAATGCCTTCCCGATACCGCCGTTCGTGGTAGTTTCCATTTTCATATTCGGAGACATCCAGGACATGCCGCCGCCTTCTGTGATCATTTTTTCTCCGTTTTCCAACTCGCAGACAACGACTGGAAGGGTATCTCCAAGAATTTGATATTTCATAGGGTTCCTCCTTTGCTTAAGTCCCGGTGAGATGTTCCGGATGCACCGGTTTAGTTTATATTGTTAAGTTTATTGTACGGGGACAGCGGGAGAAAGTCAATCAATGTATGACGATTGGTAAGATCAAAAGGAAGGTTTTTGGAGCAAATTTTGGGAAAATAAATGGGTCAAATTTAGGATTTTTATAGAAAATGATGTGAAAGAAAGCCAAGTTGCGCTATAATAAAGAAGTTCTGAAAAATATGATTTGGTATAAGAGAGGACATAAGATGATTACAGTAAAAGAATACAGAGGACATATCCGAAATTGGGAAGCGCTGTGTGTAAAATTAAAGATTGATCCGACACTTTCCAGAGAGGAAAGAGAACCTGAAATTTTGAAAAAAGCCTATGAGACATGGGGATGTGAAATGGGAGACCATATGCATGGAATGTATGCATTTGCGCTGTGGGATGAGGAAGAACAGACCCTTTTCTGCTTAAGAGATCCGTTTGGAACGAAGCCGTTTTATTATTATGAGACGGAAGACGGAGCGCTGCTTTATGGAACGACCATTCGCGGAATCATGGAACAGCCTGGATTTAAGAAAGAGTTAAATGAGGAAATGTTGCAGCTTTACCTGTCTCTGACCTATGTGGCAGGAGAGAATACCTTTTTCAAGGGTGTGAAAAAGCTGATGCCGGGACGTTATCTGATCTGGAAGAATGGAAGCTACCGGATCGAGCGGTACTGGAAACCGGAATTTCATCCGGATGAGAGCAAGTCTCTGGAAGATTGGGCGGATGAAATCCATACCACATTAAAAGACATTATGCCGGAAGTGAAAGCGGCAGATGAGACGGCGGAAGCCTTCCTGTCCGGTGGCGTGGATTCTTCCTATGTGGTAGCAATGTCTGACGTGCAGATGACCGATTCCTGCGGATATGAGGAACCGAGATTTGATGAATCCGGTCTGGCAAAACAGACGGCAGATCTGCTGAAAAGAGGCAATTCCCGCTGCCTGATCACACCGGAACAGTATTTTGATATCGTACCCTATGTTATGTACAACATGGAGCAGCCGCTGGGTGATGCATCTGCCATTGCATTTGCCATTGCATGCCGGGAGACTGCAAAGCATACGAAGATCTGTTATTCCGGAGAAGGATCCGATGAATTCTTCGGCGGATATAACATGTACCGCAATGCGGAACGTTATGGAGAGAATCTGAAGACGTTCTATGTGGGCAACACGAATATTATGAAAGAGGATGAGAAGCAGAAGATCCTGAAGCATTATGATCCGGATGTGTTGCCGATTGATCTGGCAAAGCCAATCTATGAAGAGACCGAAGGACTGGATCCGCTGACAAAAATGTCAGATGTAGACATCCAGATCTGGCTGGAAGGAGATATTTATCTGAATGTGGACAAGATGAGCGAGGCGGCAGGTCTGGAGATCCGTATGCCGCTGACCGACAAGCGAATCTTCGATATTGCATCCAGAATGCCTTCCAAATATAAAGTCAACGAAGAGCAGAACAAAGTGGCATTCCGTACTGCTGCTGCAAAGGTTCTTCCGGAGGAAATTGCATTCCGTAAGAAACTGGGATTCATCGTGCCGATTCGTATCTGGATGGCAGATGACCGATATAATCAGGATGTGAGAGAGAAATTCCGCAGTGAGATGGCAGCAAAATTCTTTGACGTAGATGCCATCCATGCGATTTTTGACGATTATGTGGGAGGAAACTCCGATAACTGGAGAAAAGTATGGACGATCTATACCTTCCTGGTATGGTATGAAGAGTATTTCGTGAAGAGGTAGTTTGTTGAAGAAACGATTTTAGCAACTTCATGTCCCTGTTCCAGGAAAATCAGCATGAAAGAGCATTGTCTATGATCAAGCGTCTCGCAAAGGTGGAAAAATTTCCATACATATTGTGAATTATGAGAACCACTCAAAAAAAGAATCCCCGGAATGAATATGCTGAATCATTCCGGGGATTCTATTTGTCTTATTGCCAAGCATACGACAAAAAGGTTCAGTGAATCTTTTTTAGCTTCTTAAATCAATTCGTCAGCCAGGGTTTCCAGGGCTTTTCTGCTGTCATCATTCAAGGAGGACAGGATCTTAACGGTAGTGTCTGTGAATGTTAAATTCTTACAGCCTTCCAGCATTTTTGTCATGACTCTTGCGGCAGTAGGAGCCCAGGTACCATTTTCGATCAGGCCGATGGTACGGTTCTGGAAATTACGTTCGGTCAGGTGGTTGATGAATTCCTTCATAAATGGGAAGACATCTCCGTTGTAGGTCGGGGCTGCCAGCACCAGTTTGCCGTAGCGGAATGCATCTTCCACAGCCTCTGCCATGTCGTCTCTTGCAAGATCGGTTATGGTAACTTCCGGGCATCCTTTCTTCTCAAGCAGTGCAGCCAGTTCTTCAGCGGCCTGTTTGGTATGTCCATAAATGGAAGCATAAGCGATCACAACACCTTCGGATTCTACACCATAGGAAGACCAGATATTGTAAAGGTCCAGGTAATAACCAAGATTTTCGGTCAAAACCGGTCCATGGAGTGGACAGATGATCTGGATATCCAGGTTGGCAGCTTTCTTCAGAAGAGTCTGAACCTGTACACCGTATTTTCCAACGATACCGATGTAATAACGACGAGCCTCACAAGCCCAGTCTTCCTCTACATCCAGTGCTCCAAATTTACCGAATGCGTCTGCGGAAAACAGGACTTTATCTTTGGAATCATAGGAAACGATAACTTCCGGCCAGTGAACCATCGGTGCGGTCACGAAAGTCAGTTCGTGTGTACCAAGAGAAAGGGTATCCCCTTCTTTGACGACCAACTGATTGTCCGGATAGTCGATTCCGAAGAATTGTTTCATCATGACAAATGCTTTCGCGCTGGAAACAATCTTAGTCTCTGGGAAAGTCTTTATAAAAGCATCAATACTTGCGGAATGATCCGGCTCCATATGATGAACGATTAGATAGTCCGGTTTTTTCCCATCCAGAACAGCGTTTATATTTCCAAGCCATTTCTCTGTAAAATGTGCATCTACGGTATCGCAGACGGCAATCTTTTCATCCATGATCATATAAGAATTATAAGCCATACCATTTTCAACAACGTACTGACCTTCAAACAGATCTATCTGATGGTCATTCACGCCGACATATTGAATGTCTTTCGTAATCTCCATTGAGAATTCCTCCTTAAATTAAATCTAAATATCTAGCTTTGTCCATTATAGCACAAAGCCCGAAAGATGGAAGAAAAATCGCATGCGGATTTGTCTGATTTTGAAGAGAAATTCTCAGGAGGCGTTGAAATGAGGTTCTCTCGTAATATTCTGGAATCGACAGATACTAAGCAGGATCCCGAACAGAATTCCGGAAGACAGTGCACCGGAGTAGCCGGGACTGAAAAACGGACAGTAAATGGATTCAAAGATTAAGGATACATTTCCAAGGCCCAGGTTGACAGCCAGGTATAACAGAATCTGGAGTGCCAGAATAAAGGCGGATGAGAATCCAACCAGTTGTCCTAGGCGGTTCTGTTGTTTCAGAGTGATCCTAAAACAGTTCAGGATCAGGCAGCACAGTCCGCAGATCAGAAGAATCAGCGCAAATACGCCCATGCTGGCGCATAAATAAGTCAGATGGTAACTCTGGAAGGTCAGAGCCGGTTCTCCACCGGATGCGGCTGCTGTCAGGGCGGAAGTCTTGCCGCTGAGGAGCTGATGGATCATCTGAAGCCGGTAGGAGAATACATTTCCCGGATAAGGCGACAGATAAAACAGGAGCCGTTCTTTCTGATAGGAAGCAAAAACGGTGAAATACAGAAAGACAACGGACAGCGGCAGCAGAGAAAACAGTGTGCCAAGGAGCAGGAAAGCTCTGCTTTTTTTCACCTGAAACCAGTTCTGCATCACGGCAAAGATCAAGGTGGCAAAGCAAGTGCATAAAAACAGGAACGCGTACATGCTGGAAGGCATGCGCAGGATGACGAAAACTGCAGGAACCATCCATAGGACGCATTTCAGGATGCCCTGATAGGACTGGTTGTGATAACGGTACACGATCGAGCCGTATAACGGGGCAAATAATACGGCAAGAAGTACCAGATTCATGACAAATCCACCCAGAGCCAGATAGGTTCGCGCTCCGTTGAACATGAGGGTCAGCGAGGTGTGTGGAAGCAGCAATAAAATCAGACAAAGTCCAAGATAAAGAAAGCGGGCTCTGGCTGCGATCCGTGTATAGTCCAGAAAACAGATGCCCATAGCAAAGAGGAGAAACAGCAGGGAGCCTGCGATTCTTGAAGGAATCAGAGGACTGAAGTTTTCCGGAAAGCGGACAGAAAGATACTGCTGGACCAACAGACCGATCAGGCTGAATACAACAAGACCGAGCAAAAGGGGCCAGGCCATTTTGGGACGGTGGATCTGATCCAGGGCGGCTCCGGTTTCAATCGGATCCCCCATGTCTGCAATGGCCAGTTTCTCCGCTTCTTCCGGGGAAGTACCACAGGAAAGATAGGCTTCGATCTGATCTTCAATATGCTGACGGATTTCCTCAGAGACAGAATCGCGGGCGGCTTTGCAGCGGATCTGCTGCGTCAAAGTTGTAAGATATTCTTCTGTGTTCATGACAAACCCTCCTTGAAAACGAAACTAACAGGCATTTAAAACATGGAGAACGGCCTGAGAATAGGTGTTCCATTCGTTCTGCTTTTCTTTCAGTGCTTTCTTGCCGGTGGAAGTGATCTGATAATATTTGCGGATCTTACCGCTGGATTCTTTTTCATAACTGACCAGAAACTGCTTGCTTTCCAGATTATGAAGCAGGGGATAAAGAGTCCCGGCCTTTAATTCAAAGACATTTTCCGAACGTTGGCGGAGTGTATCGATCATTTCATATCCATACATATCTTTTTCGGAAAGCAATTTTAAGAGAAGCATGGCAGTGCTTCCGGATAACAGACTTTTTTCGATAGCCATAATAAAACCTCCTTATATCGATGATCTATATATATTGATGGTACTATTATATGTAGATTATCGATATATGTCAAGAGGAGAATGAAAGATGAAAAGAGAAGAAGGCGGTAAGTGGTAAATGGAAGACATGGAAAAAAGATGGGGAAAGAAAAATATAAGAAATGTCGGAAGAGAATAATGACAAAGTAAAGTTGAGATGATAAAATGCAAGATGGATTTAAGGAGGATGGAAACAATGAATCTGAAAAATATGATGAAAGTACAGGCAGCATGGAAAACCGTAAATGAAAATCACCCGAAACTGCTGCCTTTTATCCGGGCAGTAGAACAGGATGGAATCACAGCAGATACCATCATCGAAGTGACGGTGAAGACTCCGCAGGGAAAAGAGAGAACTGCAAATATCAGAGTCAAACAGTCAGATGTGGATCTGATCCGGGCCCTGAAACAAAACAGGTAGGGCATATTAAAAATTATAAATAAAAGGTATAATTTTCTCCCCACGGGAAATACTGGATCGTATCAGATTGGAGAAAATAGTAGAAAGTGGGGATCGGTGATGAGTGAAGATACCATCAAACTGCTGAAAGAATGTGATGCCGGTTGCAAAATGGCAACGGACAGCATTGCACAGGTGGAAAAATATGCAGAAAAGGAAGCATTGAAAAAGCTTCTGGATCAATATCAGAAAAAACATGAGAAATTAAAGGAAGAGATCACGGAACAACTGCAAAAATTCCAGAAAGAAGAGCAGGGGCCGGACAAACTGGCCAGTGCTTTTGCGTGGATTACAACGGAAATGAAACTGCTGATGAAGGATAACAGTCATCAGATTGCGAAGATTATGATGGACGGCTGTAATATGGGAATCCAGTCGGTCAGTGAGTATCTGAATCAGTATCCGCAGGCGTCTCAGGAGTCAAAATCCCTGGCAAAGAAGCTGGTGGAAACAGAAGAAATGTTTATGAAAGAACTGAAAAAATTCTTATAACACAATACGTAAATAAAAAGCTGACACTTACATGAGCAGATACCTGGATTTCAGATATCCTTTCATGTAAGTGTCAGCTTTTTTAATACTTTAGTGCATTTTACGTTTCTGCCAGGTTACGAAACTTCCGCATCCGCCAAGGAGAAGCAGGAAACTCCAGAAAAGCAGAGAACTGCTGTCACCGGATTTCGGTGCGGTTTTGGAGTTGGTCTTCTTCGCAGAGTTTTTGGCGGTTTTCGTATCTTTGTCAGCGTTATTATTCTTGTCCGTCTTGTTATTCTTATCATTTTTATCTGTCTTGTCGTTCTTGTCATTTTTATCGGCAAGTTTGGCAATGACGGTATCGGCCTGTTTCATTTCTTTGGTGGCTTCTTTATCTGAATAATATTTTCCACAATCTTTGCAGTACCAGTATTCTACATTACCCTCAGAAGTGGTAGTGGCAGCTTTGGCTTCCACATGCTGCAGATCTGTGTGATTATCCGGCGCAAGTTCTCCGTATTCCGCTGCGCAGAGTTCGCATACAGCTTTTTTCGCACAGGTTGCAGTTCCGCCGGTGTGGATGTTGCAGATGAGCGTTCCCTGATTGGCAACAGATCCTTCGACCTGAACGGTACCGTTGTTCGTGAAGGTGATTCCTTCCGGAACGGTGAAAGAGGCTCCTTCCGGGATATCCAATGTCATATCGTCAGACAGAGTGAAATCGAATGGAAGGGTTGCAGAACCGATGACTTTACCTTTTGTTCCGTTGAATAAAATAGAGTCTGTAAGGGCACCGTCATAGGAGTTGCTGTCAGTTGTCTCAAACCAGGAGTTTCGGATAGACAGCGTTTTCCTGGACAGAATACCGTCATAGTCGTCTGCAGAAGTTGTCTGAAGAACACTCTGGGAGATGGTTACATCACCGGGGCTGAAAATGGCAACATCAGAGCTGGAAGTTGCCTTGATCTTGCTGTCAGAGATTGTAAGACTGTTAGCGCCATAAAGAGCCGGATAGTATCCGGATGCTTCTACTGTCGCGTCGGAGATGGAGATATCGTCTGCGCAGATTCCATTGCCGTAATGGCTGTTGGCGATGACTGTACCTCCGGTTACATTTAACGATCCGGCCCAGAGCGCAATGTCATAACCAGTCGTTTTGAGTGTGGCATTGTCCTGGACGTAAATCGGATTGCCGGAACAAACACCCATTCCGAAATATTTTCCGGTGGAATCTTTTCCTTCTGCCTCCAGATAGCTGGAACCGGTCAGAGTGATGGTGGCACTCTGGAATGCTTCCAGCCCGCTTACTGAACTGGCAGCAGGGGTATCAGGATCATCCTGAAGACAGTAAAGCTTCGCCTGATCTTTCAGCAGGAGTGAATGGGTGTGACGGGATTCCTCTCCGAGATGTAACGGGGCGTATGTACCGCCGCCTCTGTAGGTTATGGTTGCATTTCCGCCGAGTACACAGGTACCGTTCATCTGAGAATACCGTTTGGAACTTAAAGTGACATTGATCGTGGTGTCAGTAACAGTCAGTGCACTTGGCATATACAGGGTGTTCTGCTGACCGACACTTAAATCGGTGGTGTTCAGAGTACCGGAGCCCTGGATCGTCAGATCATTGGCGACAACCAGTCCAAGATTGTTCACGGTATTTTCCGGAACGGTGATAACCATCTTGACCGGACTGTTCTGAATCTGGATTCCACCATTTGCGTTGACATTGTCTAAAGTGAGATAATAGGCCTGATTGATATCAGCGGAGTTGTTGCTTCCCCAGAAATTAAGCTTTTTATCGGTTGTTCCGGTGAGCTTGTAGACAACGTCCCGCTGCTTCAGGTTGATACCGGTATCGGTAATTGCGTAGGCATCTTCATCTACATTTGCGCCGCCGACATCAATGACGATGGGAGTCGTCTGGTTGGGCGCGGCAGACACATGCATTGGGAGAAAGCAGGCTGCCAGGCAAAAGGAAACGAAGAGACCAAATAAGTGTTTTGGGTGCTTCTTCATAGGTATTTCCTCCAATTGAGAGAGTAAGGTTAAGAGATTATGCCCAGCGTCAGATTCGGGGAGTGGCCTGACGACAGGAGGATGATATGTAATTAAAACAGGTAAAAACAAGTCAAAATCTCGAGTAACATTTGTATTTTAAGTATAATCCCGGATGTGCTTTAACGTCAATAAAAAGAGAACGGTCAAAATGTAGAAAATTTTTTAGAAAAATGTAGGGGAAGGGCGCGAAAAAGAGCGGAAAAAGGAGAGGGAGTTCTTGACAGTCCGGCGACATCTTATGATAATAGAAGAAATATGGAAGATAAAAAATTTATGCGGATATGGAAGAAATAGATTTCACGGAAGAAAAGAGGATACATAATATGACGAAAAAACAGCTCGCAAAAGAAGTGATCGAACGATTGAAAAAAGAATATCCCGATGCAGGATGTACGCTGGATTATGATCAGGCGTGGAAACTTCTGGTCAGTGTCCGGCTGGCGGCACAGTGTACCGATGCCAGAGTGAATGTAGTGGTGGAAGATTTATATAAGAAGTTTCCGGATGTAAATGCACTGGCAGATGCAGACGTTTCGGAGATTGAGGAGATTGTCAGACCCTGCGGACTTGGAAAAAGCAAAGCCAGGGATATCAGCGCCTGTATGAAAATGATTCGGGATGAATATGATGGAAAAGTTCCGGATGATTTCGATGCATTGTTGAAACTGCCAGGGGTTGGACGAAAAAGCGCCAACCTGATCATGGGAGATGTGTTTGGAAAACCGGCTATCGTAACAGATACCCATTGCATCCGCCTGTCCAACCGAATCGGGTTGGTGGATGATCTGAAAGATCCGAAGAAAGTAGAGATGGCATTGTGGAAAATCGTGCCGCCGGAAGAGGGCAGTGATTTCTGCCATCGTCTGGTATATCACGGTCGAGATGTCTGTACCGCAAGGACAAAGCCTTATTGTGAGAAATGTTGTCTGGAAGACATTTGCAAGAAAAAAGGAGTGTGAGAAAATGGAACTAGTGGCAATCTTAGATGAACTGGAACGAAAAGCGATACACGACAAAGAATTTCGCAAGACACTTTTGGAAACCAGAAATTCCAAAGACCCGTATGGAGCGTTTTGCAGGACTTGCAGGGAAGCCGGTTATGAAGTATATGAAATGGATCTGATCTGTGCAGGAGAAGAATTTCATGCGGCCATGAAGCGCAGTACCAATGGCGGCGGAGAGAATTCCCCGATGCTTTCGGGGAGGATGATTTCTATGAATTGTTTATGGCAGCACTGGAAGCAGATGACCGGATGGAGAAGTAGCACACAGGTAGAAGGATCTGATTTGTAAAAATTTAAAACTTGGTTAAATAGCTGAAAAAATCTGTGGAAAAATGTTTTTCTATCGTGTATAATGTACGAGAACACATGTGGCCGGAACGTAAAAGAGGTTCGGTAGACATGGAAGTGATGACAATGGACTTGTATGGGAAAGTGGAGGTGCAGATATGGCAACAGAAGCTGCAAAGAACAGCATTTTAAACAAAAAGACAGCGCTTGGTATTGAATTTGGTTCTACCAGAATCAAGGCAGTACTGGTGGATGAGAATCATATTCCGATCGCATCCGGTGATCATGAATGGGAGAACCGTCTGGAGGATGGAATCTGGACCTATTCTCTGGAGGATATCTGGAGTGGATTACAGGACAGCTATTCCAATCTGGTAAAAGATGTAAAAGAAAAATATGACGTAGAGCTGACAGAAGTCGGAGCCATCGGTTTCAGTGCGATGATGCACGGATACATGGCATTTAACGAAGCGGGAGATCTTCTGGTTCCGTTCAGAACCTGGAGAAACAGTATGACCGGACAGGCAGCCAAAGAGCTGATCGAGCTGTTCCAGTACAATATTCCGGAGCGTTGGAGTATTGCACATCTGTATCAGGCAATCTTAAATGAAGAGCCGCATGTAAAAGAGATTACATTCTTTACGACACTGGCAGGTTACATCCACTGGAAGATGACCGGAGAAAAGGTACTGGGAATCGGAGATGCATCCGGTATGTTCCCGATCGACATGGCAACCAAAGATTATGATGCAAAGATGATCGCTCAGTTTGATGCTCTGATCGAGGAAAAACATTTTCCGTGGAAATTAGAAGAGATCCTTCCGAAGGCACTTCCGGCAGGAGCACCGGCAGGCGTTCTGACAGAAGAAGGAGCAGCCCTTCTGGATGTATCCGGCAAGTTAAAAGCAGGAATTCCGATCTGTCCGCCGGAAGGCGATGCAGGAACCGGTATGGTAGCAACCAACAGTGTGGCAAGAAGAACCGGAAATGTATCAGCGGGAACATCCATTTTCGGAATGACGGTGCTGGAGAAACCGTTGGAGAATTTCTATCCGGAGATTGATATGGTAACGACTCCGTCCGGAGATCTGGTGGCAATGGTACATGCCAATAACTGTACGTCTGATCTGAATGCATGGGTCAACATTTTTAAAGAATTTTCCGAGTCCTTCGGAATGAAAGTGGATATGAACGACCTGTACGGAACCCTTTACCGGAAGGCACTGGAAGGAGATCCGGACTGCGGAGGCCTGCTGTCTTACGGATTTTTCTCCGGAGAATTTATCATGGGCATGGAAGAAGGACGCCCGCTGTTTGTTCGGAAACCGGACAGCAAATTTAACCTGGCCAACTTTATGAGAACCCATCTGTATACTTCCATGGGAGCTCTGAAAGTGGGAATGGATATCCTGACCAAGAAAGAGCATGTAGAGATCGACAAGCTGTTGGGACACGGCGGACTCTTTAAGACAAAAGGAGTAGGTCAGAGATTTATGGCAGCCGCAATGAACACTCCGATCTCTGTTATGGAGACGGCCGGAGAAGGCGGACCATGGGGAATGGCTCTGCTTGCATCCTATATGATCAACAAAGAGGCAGATGAGACACTGGATCATTATCTGGCAGAAAAAGTCTTCCACGGAGATGAAGGAACCAGCATGGATCCGGATCCGGCAGACGTAGAAGGATTTGAAGTATTTATTGAGCGCTTTAAAAATGGAATCTCCATGGAAAAAGCAGCCGTGAAAGATTTGCTTTCCTAAAGAAATTGCTATATAGTAGGAAAGTGCAGGGGAACGCATGGAAACTGCGTTCCCTTTTTTTATGTGTCAGGCACGATTTTTATGTTCCGGAAACATGCCCTTATTAGTTGTGGTCGGGAAAGTGATATTCTGTAGAATATAGGAACATCAATGAACGAAGGGACAGGAGCCGATAAAGAGATATTACGTGAAACAAAAGAACATTGACAGGTGAGAAACGGGAACCGGTAAAACGGTAAGGTGACATAGAGCTTCATCAGCAGAAAATGGTATCAGAAAAGAAACAGGAGGAAACATCATGGCAATAGAAGAAGCAAAAAAATATCTGGCTGAAAAGGGATATGAAGACAGAGTGATGGAACTGGATCATTCCAGTGCCACCGTTGCAGAGGCAGCAGAAGCATTGGGATGTGAGGAAAAGCAGATTGCAAAAACCTTATCCTTTCTGGTGAAGGACACACCGATTCTGATCGTGGCAGCCGGAGATGCGAAAGTAGATAATAAGAAATATAAGAGTTATTTTGGTGTGAAAGCAAAGATGATACCGGGAGCAGAGGTAGAGGAGATCATCGGGCATGCGCCGGGCGGAGTCTGCCCGTTTGCCATCAGGCCGAAGGTGGAAGTTTATCTGGATGAGTCGCTGAAACGGTTTGAAATCGTTTATCCGGCAGCAGGAAGTGCGAACAGTGCGGTTCGTTTGAATATTACGGAGTTGGAGATTTGTGCAGAGTCAAAAGCCTGGATCGACGTGTGCAAAGGTTGGAACAGCGAGGAAGCAGAGTAAAAGCCTGGCGAGAGAAGTACGACTGAGAATCGGGCAGAAAGTCAGGCGAAAAGAAAAGCGGTGAAAAAACCGGCAAAAAGAGAAGCGGTGCAAAGAAAAACTTGAAAACTTTGAAGTAGCAGGGAAAGGACATGGGAAAATGAAACAGGGATGGCTGATTGTAAACGGATATATTACAAATCCGAAATTTCTGGAAATCTATCGTTGGATCGAAGAAGCCGGAGCGCGGAAAGGCTGTCAGATAAGGCGCTTTGGAAATAATGAGATGATGGAAGCTGTTTGCAGCGGAAAGATCCGGGAAATGGAGCGACCGGATTTTGTGATCTTCTGGGACAAAGATGTGCGGCTGGCAAGACTGATGGAAGAAGAAGGATTTCGTCTGTTCAATTCCGCACAGAGTATTGCTGTCTGTGATGATAAATCCCGGACGTATATTTGTCTGAAAAATGCAGGAATTTCTATGCCGAAGACCTGGATCGCACCGATGACATTTGCAAAAGACGGATATTATGACCAGACGGCATATTTTGAACATGCGGGGGAAGATCTGGGTTATCCGTTGGTGTTAAAAGAAAGTTTTGGTTCCTTTGGGGCGCAGGTGCACCTGGTGCAAAGTGAACAGGAACTGAGAACGTTATTGCCGGAGCTGAAGAATCGACCGTTTTTGCTTCAGGAATATATCGAAGCATCGAAAGGACATGACATCCGCATCAATATGGTGGGAGAAAATCCGGTGGCTGCCATGTATCGGTATAATGACACAGATTTCCGTGCCAATATCACCAATGGAGGAAGCATGAAACCTTATGAACCGAAGGAAGCCCAGGTAGAACTGGCAAGAAAAGTCATGTGGACTCTGGGTTTGGATTTCGCGGGAGTAGACATTTTGTTTGGAGAAGAGGAAGAGCCGATCCTCTGTGAAGTGAATTCCAATGCTCATTTTAAAAATATTTATGACTGTACCGGCATCAATGTGGCAGATGCAATTATTTCTTACATTTTGGAGCAACTGTAACAGACTCTGCTGGAATCGAAGCAGAAAAGAACTGTGATATAGAGTGAGGGGACGAGAAATGAGAAAGAAGCATGGATGGCTGATTTATCAGGAAGAGGAAATCGTGCGGAATCAATTTTCCATTCGGGTCATGTGTGAAAATGCGGAACGTCTGGAGATCCCTTTGGAGGTAAAAACCTGGCAGTGGTGGAAAGCGTGGAAGAACGATAGTTGGGAAGCGTCAGAGGAAAATGCGGACTGCAAAGTTCGTGAACTTCCGGGGTATGTGATCAACCGGAGTCGGGATACTTGTCTGGCAGAGTGGTTTGAAGAAAAAGGAATTCGAGTGTTCAATTCTTCTTCCGTGACCCGGATTGCAAATGACAAAGAGCAGACGCTGGAGTTCGCGGAATCTCTGGAAATTCCTACATTGGAGTGGAAAGACGGAGAATCTTTGTATGCGTCAGATATGTCAGGAACGGAGGCAAAGACCGGGGAAAAGACGAAAGAAGCAAAAGACGTAAAAGACGTTTTACAGGGAAGTGTTACATTTCCGCTGGTGGCAAAATCCTGTGGTGGTCACGGGGGAACGGAAGTGTTCTGGGTGGAAAATGCGACAGAACTATCAAAGGTAAAACGATTGCTGGACGGGAAAAAATGGATGATCCAGCGACCTGCATCAGAACTGGGAAAAGACGTAAGAGTGTATGCTATAGGAAATCGGATTGTACAGGCGATGCTTCGGGTATCGGAAACGGATTTTCGCAGCAATTTCTGTCTGGGAGGACAGGCGGAGCCTTATGAACTGGGGGCAGAAGAGCAGTATATGGTGCAAAAAATTCTGGAAGAATTAAAAACAGACTATGTGGGAATTGATTTTCTCTTTGATCAGGGGAAAATGGTATTAAATGAGATAGAAGATGCGGTCGGAGCCAGAATGTTGTATTCCGGTACGGATTTGGATATATTAAAGAATTATATGGAATATATAAAGAAAGAACTCATAGAATAAAATCCAGCAGTAGAAAATTACTGCTGGATTTTTCTACGGAGATGGAGAGATTTGAACTCTCGCGCCGGTAAACCGACCTACCGCATTTCGAGTGCGGACCCTTCAGCCACTTGGGTACATCTCCAAAACTGTTACCAAACTATTATATCACATTTTTTCTATTGTGCAATTTCTTTTTCGGCTTCTGCTATGTGTCCTGAGTGCCTTGCTGTACACCCTGCACGATTTTTCTTGTTTTTCTTCTGTAAGTCTGTCAGAAAATGCAATGGATTTTCCGGATTATTTGCGCTAGAATAATCACCGGAAGTGCCACCAGGCACATTTACCGGTATATGCATTTCATAAAGGAGAAGATATAAATGGACGCAATTATTTTTGATATAGACGGAACAATCTGGGATTCTACCCCACAGGCAGCAGTTGCCTGGACGCAGGCTGTAAAGGAAAACGCATCCGTTCCCTTTGAACTGACTGCGAAAGATTTGCAGAATGCATTTGGAAAACAGATGGACATTTTAAGAGATCAGCTTCTGGCCCCGCTGCCACCGGAAGAACGTCCGGAAGTCTTAAAAGCCTGCCAGAAGGCTCAGGGGGAATATCTTCCGAAACATCCCGGAACTCTTTATCCTGATGTTTATGATGCTCTGAAAGAGTTGTCTGAGAAAATTCCACTTTACGTTGTCAGCAACTGCCAGACCGGATACGATACCACCTGTATTGAAACGACCGGAATTGAAGATTTTATCTCCGGTCATCTCTGTTATGGGGAAACCCTTCTTCCGAAATCCGGTTCCATTCGGAAATTAATGGAACGAGAAGGTTTGAAAGATGTGGTCTATGTAGGTGATACGCCTTCTGATGCACAAGCCTGCAAGGATGCTGACGTTCCTTTCGTCTGGGTAACCTACGGATTCGGTGATGTGAAGGATCCTGACTACACTATCGATTCCTTAAAAGAACTTCCACAGCTTTTTGATCTGTAAATAAATATTCCATCTTTATAATTTCCGATATCGGTTCAGGCAGGCAAAGATCTCCTGCTTTCTCGGCATTGCCAGATTGGATTTGGCATAAGTGCTTTCCATAATTTCAAACAGTCCTTTTTTCTTCAGAAGCTCCATCAGATTCTCGACCACCTCCTGAAGAGTGGCTTTCCCATTGATCAGATGGGATTCGGCATAGAGCAGACAGTAAGACAAAGCTGTGGTCTGCTCGGAATCCATCAACTGTTCTACGTAACGAAGATCCACGGTATCGCGGTTGATGGAGAACGCGTCTTTGCTCAATGTTTTCATTTTGGTACGGCCCCGATCCCCGGACATGGAAACAGGACGCATGACGCGATGGAAAGAGGGCTTGTCGGCCGGTGCATCCGGCAGTGTGATGGAAGGATAATCCGCAGCGGCTTCTTTTGCAGTTTCGGTAATTTCGTAAGGAACATACTGATCCATCTGGATGACATGGTCGGCTACCTGAAAATAGGAACCGGAACTTCCGGCAACGATTACCGTAGAAATTCCACAGGTTTCGTAGAGGTAGCGTACCCGTTCGATAAAAGGGGTGATGGGTTCTTTTTCCCGAAGAACCACACGCTGCATCAGTTCATCCCGGATCATGAAGTTGGTGGCGCTGGTGTCCTCATCGATCAGGAAGGTGTGGGTACCGGATTCCATACTTTCCATGATATTTGCCGCCTGAGAGGTGCTTCCGCTGGCGTCTTCTGTGGAAAAAGAAGTCGTGTCTTTCTTATTTGGCAGGTCGTTGATAAAGAATGAAATATCAGTCTGTGAAATGCTGCGACCATCCTCGGCGCGGATCTTCATCGCAGTATTTTCTGTGATTACATATTCCCGGCCATCCCCGGAAATGTGGTTATAGACTCCGGTTTCCAGTGCTTTTAACAGGGTAGATTTCCCGTGGTATCCACCGCCCACGATCAGAGTGATGCCCTGAGGAATTCCCATTCCTTTGATTACGCCGCGGTGAGGAAGTGTGAGAGCAACTTCCATAGAAGCCGGGGAGACAAATGGAATGGCGTTTTTCATCGGTCTGGAAGAAATTCCGCTTTCTCTGGGCAAAATGGACTGGTTGGCGATAAAGGCAGTCAGTCCCATCTGGGGCAACTGTTCCCGGATATACTGCTGATCTTCAGCCAGTTCAATGACAGACTGCAGTTTTTGCTGCGGGAGCCGGCTGAAAAACAGGCACTGATGAATCACGTCCGGCAGAAGGTCGAAGAAAATTTTGATCAGTTCTTTTGCATTGATGGTACGTCCGTTTGCCGGAAAGCCCACTTCCATACAAAGCTTCAACTCGCCGGAGCCGGGCTGGATCGTGCAGGCGGTTCGCTCCAGAATCTCCTGGGAACAGCGGCTGACAGAAAGGAGTCCGCTTTTTCCGGAACCTTTGGCTTTGAAAGAAACTTTATCAACAGCGCGGGAAAATCCGCGGAGCAAAAAGTCCTGTAAAGCAATCCGTTTATAAGGCTGATCAAAAAGTTCCGCCGGGATTTTGTGGAATTTCTGAGCAATCCGAATGCTGACTTTGGAAGGTGCGGCGAAAGGATCTCCCTGTACATGATCGATGGATAAGGTGTAATTACCGAAGGAATAACATCCTTTTGTATCTTTATAAGCCGGATAACCGCGATGGTCGATCCGTTGTAATAAATTGCGAAGTTCTTCTGATGATTTCATGAGTTTGTCTCCTTTTTACTATTCTTTGATATCGGAATGCTCCGAAAAGAATCCGGATCTTATGGGTTTATTCTTGAATCACAGACCGGATGATTTTATTATGGCGCAGATGTTCCGCTTTTTCAATGAAAATTCCGTATGAAATACAGTACCGGGTTCCTGCAAATCCCATGAAAAAGTCAGGGGGGAAAGTTAAGGGGGAACCGATAAAAAGCGGTATGTCTTGCATTTTGGGAAATCCGTAGTATAATAGGGATGGAAAAGAAAAGGGGAGCTTGCGTATCAAGCAGGCTGAGAGGAAATTGAAGATTTCGACCCGGGAACCTGATGTGGATAATGCCAACGTAGGAATGGATGCAGCGTGCAGAGAAAATGCGGATGCAGAAGATTGACAGATACTCCATAATTGGGGTGTCTTTTTTCATGTGTGGGAAATTGTATCCTATCTATGAAAACGCTCTGTGAGGATGCGCACTGTGACGATTCATGAAAATGTCGCAAGCGACAGTCACAGGAGCGAGGCTTACAGAATCATAAGAATATAAAGGAGGAGAAACGATGAGTACATTAGGAGCTTGTGTAGATCAGGTACGGGCAAATGTCCCACTGGTGCATAACATTACCAATTATGTGACGGTCAACGATGTGGCAAATGTATTGCTTGCATGTGGCGGAAGCCCGATCATGTCAGACGATCCGAAGGATGTGGAAGATATCACATCCATTTGCGGAGGCCTGAATATCAATATCGGAACTTTAAATCAGAGAACCGTAGAGGGAATGTTTCTGGCAGGAAAGAAAGCAAATGAACTGGGACATGCCGTACTTCTGGATCCGGTGGGAGCAGGAGCCAGTGCATTTCGTACAGAGACGGCGCTGAAACTGATTCAGGAGATCAAATTTGATGTGATCCGTGGAAACATTTCTGAGATCAAGACGCTGGCGCTTGGAAGCGGCACCACCAAAGGGGTCGATGCGGATGTGGCAGACGCGGTGACAGAGGAAAATCTGGATCAGTCTATCGCGTTTGTCAAAACATTTGCGGAAAAAATGGGATGCATCATTGCGGTGACCGGAGCCATCGATCTGGTCAGTGACGGAACGAAGTGTTATGTGATCCGAAACGGTCGCCCGGAGATGGGGAAGATTACGGGAACCGGTTGCCAGCTTTCCGGAGTGATGACAGCATTTATCACGGCAAACCCGGAAGAAAAATTAAAAGCGGCAGCGGCAGCAGTCTGCACCATGGGACTGGCCGGAGAGATCGGATTTTCCAGAATGCAGGAAGGAGACGGCAATTCTACTTACCGTAACCGGATCATCGATGCAATCTACAACATGGATCAGAAGACCTTAGATGAGGGAGCAAAGTATGAAGTGCGATAAAAAAGATTTATTATTATATGCAGTGACAGACCGTCGCTGGTTAAACGGAAAACGCCTGGTGGATCAGGTAGAAGAGGCGATTCAGGGAGGCGTGACCTTTGTACAGATCCGGGAAAAGGATCTGGATCCGGAGAAATTTCTGGAAGAGGCAGAGGAGCTGAAAGCACTCTGTGAAAAATATAAGGTTCCTTTTGTGATCAATGATAATGTGGAGATCGCAGCTGAGATCGGAGCAGATGGAGTTCACGTAGGTCAAAGTGATATGGAAGCCGGTGATGTCCGTGCGAAACTGGGACCGGACAAGATCATCGGGGTATCGGCACAGACCGTAGAACAGGCTTTGCTTGCGGAAAAACACGGAGCAGATTACCTGGGTGTGGGGGCCGTCTTTGCAACAGGCTCCAAGGATGATGCCAAAGAAGTGGAACATGAGACACTGAAAGCAATCTGCGAAGCGGTAAAGATTCCGGTCATTGCGATCGGAGGAATTACCAAAGAAAATGTAAGAGAACTGGCAGGTTCCGGAATCTGCGGAATCGCAGTGATCAGTGCAATCTTTGCACAGGAGGATGTGAAAGAAGCATCAAAAGAATTGTGTGAGCGTACAAAAGAGATGCTCGCAAGATAGCAATCCGGGAATGATATCTGCAAAAATGCAGTTTATCAAACAGAGCGGCGGATTGGGGGCACCACCTTTTGTCGCTTAAGAAAATTAATGCAGGAAAACGAGAGGAGAATTTTATGAGAACAGCATTAACAATCGCTGGCAGTGATTGCAGCGGAGGCGCCGGAATTCAGGCTGATATGAAGACCATGCTTGCAAATGGTGTGTATGCGATGAGCGCGATTACAGCACTGACTGCACAGAACACCACCGGCGTTACAGGAATTATGGACGTTACACCAGAGTTTTTAGGAAGTCAGATCGACGCAATCTTTACGGATATCCGTCCGGATGCGGTGAAGATCGGAATGGTATCAGCCAGCCCGCTGATCGAAATGATCGCAGGAAAATTAAAAGAATATCAGGCAGAAAATATTGTAGTGGATCCGGTGATGGTGGCAACCAGTGGAGCAAAACTGATCAGTGATGATGCCATTGAAACCCTGAAATCCACACTCCTTCCAATGGCAACCGTGATCACACCGAACATTCCGGAGGCAGAAGTCCTTTTCGGCGCAAAGATCACCAGCGCAAAGGAGATGGAAGAAGCGGCACTTATGATCAACAAGACCTATCATTGTGCGGTATTATTAAAAGGCGGCCATCAGTTGAACGATGCCAATGACCTGCTGTGTCGGGAGGGTGAGTTCAAGTGGTTCAACGGTAAACGAATCGACAATCCGAATACCCATGGTACAGGCTGCACGCTTTCCAGTGCCATCGCATCCAATCTGGCAAAAGGCTATGATCTGGATACGGCAGTGGAACGTGCGAAAGATTACATTTCCGGGGCACTGGCAGCGATGCTGGATCTTGGAAAAGGCAGTGGTCCGATGAATCATGGATTTGCAGTGACCGGAAAATATACCGAGATGGCAGAAAAGGAGGACTGTTAAGATGACAGAGAGAAAAACCTCCGTATTTGAAAATGGACTGATCTGGTTTGGAGCCGGAGTATCCCTGGCTGAGATCCTGACCGGAGTATCCCTGGCACCGCTTGGATTTGAAAAAGGTCTGGCAGCCATTATCGTGGGACATGTGATCGGATGTGTGTTATTATTCCTGGCAGGTGTGATCGGTGGAAAATCCGGATGCAGTGCCATGGAAACTTCCAAAATGAGTTTCGGACAAAAGGGAAGCGTCTGGTTCGCAATCTTGAATGTCTTGCAGTTGGTAGGCTGGACTGCCATCATGATCTATGATGGGGCACTGGCAGCAACCGGAATCCTTTCAACCGGAAGATGGATCTGGTGTCTGGTGATCGGTGGCCTGATCATTCTGTGGATCGCCATCGGAATCACAAACCTTGGAAAAGTCAATGTGGTAGCGATGACCGCACTGTTTATTCTGACTCTGATCCTGTGCAAAGTCATTTTCTTTGACGGCGGAGCAGTCAGCACAGGAATGGACGATGTGATGAGTTTCGGAGCAGCTGTGGAATTATCCGTAGCGATGCCGTTATCCTGGCTGCCACTGATTAGCGATTATACCAGAGAAGCAAAAGAGCCGGTAAAGAGTTCGGCAGTCAGCGCACTGGTATATGGACTGGTAAGCTGCTGGATGTATGTGATTGGTATGGGCGCAGCCATCTTTACCGGAGAATCCGATATCGCACAGATCATGTTGAAGGCAGGACTTGGAATCGCTGGTCTTCTGATCATCGTATTTTCCACAGTTACGACCACATTCCTGGATGCGTACTCTGCCGGAATTTCCAGTGAGACGATCGTGTCCAAATGGAAAGGAAATCATGTGGCGATCGTGGTAACGATCCTGGGAACCATTGCGGCGATCGTATATCCGATGGATAATATCACCGATTTCCTGTATCTGATCGGTTCCGTATTTGCACCGATGATCGCAGTTCAGATTGCAGATTTCTTCTTCCTGAAAGAAGACCGGAAAGAAGAAGGACTGGATGTATGGAATCTGGGAATCTGGGTGATCGGATTTATTCTGTACCGGTATCTGATGAATGTGGATATCCCGGTTGGAAATACCCTGCCGGATATGGTGATCACCGTGATCCTCTGTCTGATCGTGGGACAGGTCAGAAAAGCCGGAAAGAAATAAAATTGGAATCTTGACAACGACACTTTCTGCGCTTATACTGTAATCAGTTGAACAAGTAAAGTGATCTTCAGGGCAGGGTGCAATTCCCTACCGGCGGTAAAGCCCGCGAGCCGAAAGGCATGATCCGGTGAGATTCCGGGGCCGACAGTAAAGTCTGGATGGAAGAAGATGCGTCATATGCAGTACTCGATAAGAATACAGATACATTTGATACATTGCTCTGAGATGGAGAAATCCGTTTCAGAGTTTTTTTATTTCCGGAGATGTAAATTTCAAGGAGATAAAAATGAATTCCTGATATCAACATAGAGGAATACGAGAGAGCTTATAAGTGATAGCGGTGATCGGATTTCTTGGATGAAAAAGCCTTGTAGAGGAAAAAATTCTTTGCAGGGCTTTTGTTTTGTCCGGTGACGAACCAAAGTCTATGAAAGAAGAAAATGAAACAGAAGTGAGAAAGAAATGACGGAAGGAGGAGAGGAGCAGAATGAGTACAGAGAAGAAAGAAGAAACAGAAAAAATAGAAATAACGTATCAGCAGCAAAGTCAGGAGGCTCAGGATCAAACATTTATGGAACGTGCCATAGAACTGGCAAAGCAGGGCGAAGGCTGGACCAGCCCGAATCCGATGGTGGGCGCGGTGATTGTGAAAGATGGCCGGATCATCGGGGAAGGATATCACGAAAGATGCGGAGAGCTTCATGCAGAGCGAAATGCCATCGCATCTCTGAGAGAATCGGCAGAAGGTGCCACCATTTATGTGACGCTTGAACCCTGCTGCCATCAGGGACGGACTCCACCTTGTACAGAAGCAATTCTGGAACAGAAGATTGGACGTGTGGTGATTGGTTCCAGAGATCCGAACCCGAAAGTTGCTGGAAAAGGTGCGAGACTTTTGAGAGAAGCGGGTGTGATAGTGGAAGAAGATTTTATGCGGGAAGTATGTGATCGGTTGAATCCGGTGTTTTTTCATTACATTACCACAAAGACGCCATACGTTGTTTTGAAATATGCCATGACTGCAGATGGAAAGATCGCCACCAGAACCGGAGCTTCCAAGTGGATTACAGGGGAAGCTGCGAGACAGGAAGTGCAGCATATGCGGCACAGATACACTGGAATTATGGTGGGAATCGGAACAGTTCTGGCAGATGACCCCATGTTAAATACCAGGATTTCCGGCAAACGAAGCCCCGTTCGGATCATTTGTGACAGCCGGCTTCGGATTCCGCTGGACAGTCAGATCGTGAAAACCGCAAAGGAATATCTGACGATTGTGGCGTATGTGGGAAAGTGTAGTAACGATGAGAAAACAACAAAAAGCAGACGTTGCAGTGAAACCGGAAAATGGATGAATGATGAAATCTGTCAAAAAGATTTGAGCGAAGACCTCGAGGACAAGAGGGAAGTATATAGTGACACAGACAATGAATTTCAGAAAAAAATTCAGGAGTTGGAAAAACAGGGCGTCAGGGTCGTAAAGCTTCCGGGAAAAGCCGGAAAAGTTGATCTGAAGAAACTGATGGAATATCTGGGAGAACAGGAAATTGACAGTGTATTGCTGGAAGGTGGCGGAGCCTTGAATGAAAGTGCACTGAAATCAGGAATCGTTCAGCATGTCTCAGCCTTTGTGGCACCGAAAATATTCGGAGGTGAAGAGGCAAAATCACCGGTGAGGGGTCTGGGAGTCGAAGTGCCGGATGAGGCGGTGAAGCTGAAATTGCAGGAAGTTCGAAAATTTGACGAAGATCTGTTGCTGGAATATGAGGTGGAGAATGAATGATCGTTGATGATGTGAGAAAGGAACGGTGATTTGAAAATATGTTCACAGGAATTATAGAAGAACAGGGGACGGTCAGGCGTGTGACGATGCAGGGAATCTCCGGTACGTTGGAGATCAGGGCCGCGAAAGTTCTGGAAGGGACGAAGATCGGAGACAGCATTGCGGTCAACGGAGTCTGCCTGACCGTGACCTCATTGAAGCCGGATGGATTTACGGCGGATGTGATGGCGGAAACTTTCCGAAGAAGTGCACTTGGAATGTTGAAAAACGGTTCCAAAGTAAATCTGGAACGGGCCATGGCAGCGGATGGCAGATTTGGCGGTCACATCGTATCCGGTCATATTGACGGAACCGGTGTAATTCAGGAAAAGATAAAAGAAGGAAATGCAGTCTGGATTACGATTCAGGCAAGTCCGGATATCCTGAATCTAATCGTGGAAAAAGGCTCGATTTGTATCGATGGAATCAGCCTGACAGTTGCAAGAGCAGAGGAAACGGAGCAGACATTTTCTGTATCGGTGATTCCGCATACCGGAGAGGAAACCACTCTGCTGACGAAGCAGATCGGTGATCCGGTGAATCTGGAAAATGATATCGTTGGAAAATATGTGGAGAAGCTGCTAGGGGTTGCAAAGCGGTCAGGAGTTGACAAGGAAAATGGAACGGCAAAAAAACCTTCCGGTCTGACGATGGAAGATTTGCAGGCTCTTGAAATCTAAATTGGGGGGAGACAAGAGAGTGTACAACCATTAATCAGTGAGCGGAGAAGAAGTCAGGAGTTAAAGAAGCAGGATGTCATAAACAAAAAAATGGCTGAATGTCAGAAAGGACAATTAAAAAAGACAGAAACAAAAGCAGAAAAGGATCATACAAAAGAAGGAGGACGAGAACATGAAATATCCATACAATACGATTGAAGAAGCGTTGGAAGACTTAAAGGCAGGAAAGATCATTCTGGTGACGGATGATCCGGATCGGGAAAATGAGGGAGACATGATCTGTGCCGCAGAATTTGCCACACAGGAAAATATCAATTTTATGGCAAGCCATGCCAAGGGTCTGATCTGTACTCCGATGTCCAAAGAACTGGCAAATAAACTGGGACTGGCGCAGATGGTATCCGAGAACACAGACAACCATTCCACTGCATTTACCGTATCCATCGATCACAAGGACACTACCACAGGAATCTCGGCAGCAGAGAGATCCTATACCATGATGAAATGCGTGGAAGAGGGGACGAAGCCGGAAGATCTGAGAAGACCGGGGCATGTCTTCCCGTTGACCGCAAGAAAAGGCGGGGTGTTGGTGAGAAACGGTCATACAGAAGCAACCGTAGATCTGATGCGGCTGGCGGGACTGAAAGAATGTGGTGTCTGCTGTGAGATCATGGAAGAGGACGGAACCATGATGCGGACAGAAAATCTCTGGAAACTGGCAAATACCTATGGACTGAAATTTATCACCATCAAAGAATTGCAGGATTATTGCAGACTGCATGAAAAGCATGTGAACTGTGAAGCAGTTGCGAAAATGCCGACGAAATACGGAGACTTCACGATTCATGGCTATGTCAATGATATCACGGGCGAGCATCATGTGGCACTGGTCAAAGGTGAGATCGGGGAGGGAGAAAATGTGCTCTGCCGGGTACATTCTGAGTGCCTGACGGGGGATACCTTCGGATCCAGACGGTGTGACTGTGGAGAGCAGTTGCAAAAAGCAATGGAGCAGGTGGAAAAAGAAGGCCGCGGTATCATTTTATATATGAGACAGGAAGGCCGTGGCATCGGATTGATCAACAAACTGAAAGCCTACGAGTTACAGGAAAAAGGCTTTGACACAGTGGAGGCCAATCTGGAACTGGGATTCGCACCGGATCTTCGGGAATATTGGGTAGGAGCACAGATCTTGTCGGATCTGGGGGTGAAATCCCTGCGACTACTGACCAACAATCCGGATAAAGTGTATGGCTTAAGCGGGTTTGGACTGGAAATCAAAGAGCGGGTTCCGATCGAGATCGCACCGCAGAAATATGATCAGATTTACCTGAAAACAAAACAGGAAAAGATGGGACATATTTTCCGCGACATTCAATTTTAGAAATTCATAGGTACATTTGAAACGTGCAGAAATCAGAAAAAGTTATAAAGGAAAAAATTTCAAGAAATAAAAAAGAAAAAGGAGACAAAGAACATGAAAGAGATCAAAGTATTAGAAGGAAATGTGGTAGCAAAAGAGGGGATGAAAGTGGGAATCGTGGCAGCGAGATTTAATGAAATTATCGTAAACAAGCTGTTGGGTGGAGCTGTTGACGGACTGGTGCGTCACGGTGTCTCTGATGACAACATTACAGCAGCCTGGGTGCCGGGAGCATTTGAAATTCCGATCACTGCCGCAAAGATGGCAAATTCCGGAAAGTATGACGCAGTGATCTGTGTAGGTGCAGTCATTCGCGGAGATACAACACACTATGATTATGTTTGCAATGAAGTTTCCAAAGGTGTGGCGCAGGTAGGATTACAGTCCGGAATTCCGGTTCTTTTTGGTGTCATTACCACAGAAAATATCGAACAGGCTATTGCAAGAGCAGGAAGTAAAGCCGGAAATAAGGGTTACGATTGTGCATTGTCTGCGATCGAGATGGTAAACCTTCTGGAACAGATGTAAAACCGGGAAAAAACCGGGAAAAGAGATCAATCTTCTGGATAAATTTCTGGGGTAGATGTAGGATAGAAGCAGTTCCACAGGATTGTTGTTCGGAGCTACTTATAAAAGAGAAAAACAGAGGATATAGAAAATGCTGCAAAAGAGGGAATGTATGAAGAAAAATGACAAACCACTTTTAATTTTCGACTATGACGGAACCCTGCACCATACCATAGAAATCTACGAACCGTCCGTCAAAACGGTGTATCAGGGGCTGGTAGAAGAAGGGCTGGTGCTGCCACAGGAATTAAAAAGGGAACGGATCGCCGGATGGCTGGGAATGAACCGGCAGGAAATGTGGGAAGATCTGGCAGGAAATCTGCCACTTGTAAGACGTGAGGCTGCTGCAAAAGAAGTCGCGAAGCAGATGAAAAAGCAGATTGAAATGGGACATGCCAGATGGTATCCGGGTGTGCGAGAGGTCTTAGACCGGTTGAAACAGGACGGATATCCGATGGTGATTTTAAGCAATTGCAGTATCATATATAAAGAAGCAAACTGGAAAGGGTTTCAATTGGAGCGATGGTTTCAGAAATTTTATGACTGTGAAAGCTATGGATTTGCTCCAAAGACAGAGATTATAAAGACAGTGCTGGAGGAACAGTCAGAGACAAAGGCGGTTGTGATTGGAGACCGGGACAGTGATCTGGCAGCAGCAAGAGCAGCAGATGGAATTTTTATCGGATGCAGGTATGGCTTTGGTTCAGACGAGGAGCTAAAAGGAAGTGATCTGTTCCTGAATGATATCCGGGAATTGCCGGAAAAACTAAGGCAGCTTTCTTGACTTTCCAGAGTGATTGTTTTAACATAAAAATGATTCTAATTAATAAAAATTCTCAATAAGATTTTTCTCAATAAGAGGAGGAGCAGAAGAGAACTATCGATAAAACAATCACAGCAGAGGAGAGCCGAATCATGACACTGGATCAACTAGAAATCGGTCAAAAAGGAACAATCATCAAAGTAAACGGACAGGGTGCACTGCACCATCATCTTCTGGATATGGGACTGACGCCGGGAACCATTGTGACGCTTCGAAAAGTAGCGCCCATGGGAGATCCAATCCAGATGGAACTTCGGGGATATGAACTGACATTGCGTCTGGAGGAAGCCGGAAAGATAGACATCGTACCGGATGAATTAAGCGGGAACATAACAGAAACATCAGAAACAAGGACGGAGCAATCCGGAAAGAAATCCGGAGAACGATCCGAAGACAGAGCAACAGGTAGAACGGCGGAAGAAAAGAGAAATGCAAAGGAACTGCATCAGCCGATCGCTCATCCGAGAAAAGGAGAACTTGGAAAAGCCGGAGACTATCATGTAAATAAAATCGGGGAGACCATCCCGAAAGGCGAGCCCATTTCCTTTGCGCTGGCAGGAAATCAGAACTGTGGAAAGACGACGTTATTCAATCAGTTGACGGGATCCAATCAGCATGTGGGAAATTTCCCAGGTGTAACTGTGGATAAAAAAGAGGGAAGTATCCGGAGACACCCGGAAGCAACTGTGACGGATCTTCCGGGAATTTATTCTCTGTCACCGTATTCAAATGAAGAAATTGTTACCAGAGATTTTCTGATCAAGAACAAGCCGACAGGAATCATTAACATTGTAGATGCTTCTAATATCGAACGGAATCTGTATCTGACGATGCAGTTAATGGAACTGGGAATTCCTATGGTTCTGGCGTTGAATATGATGGATGAGGTTCGGGAAAATGGAGGATCCATACGGATCAATGAACTGGAGACATTACTTGGAATTCCGGTAGTTCCGATTTCGGCGGTAAAAAATGAAGGAATTGATGAACTGATTGATCATGCCATGCATGTGGCAAGACATCGGGAAGCACCGGGACGAATCGATTTCTGTGAAGATCGAGGGGCAAATGATCCGGGAAGTGCAGTACATCGGTGTATCCATGCAGCAGTTCACCTGTTGGAGCCTTATGCAAAAAAAGCCGGACTTCCGGTTCGATTTGCGGCAACGAAGATGTTGGAAGATGATGCGCTGATTCGACAGGCAATGGAAATCCCGAAAGAGGAAGAAGAGACCCTGGGACATCTGGTAGAGCTGATGGAAAAAGACAGCGGACTGGAACGGGAAGCAGCACTTGCGAATATGCGGTTTACGTTTATCGAGCAGCTTTGTGAGAAGACGGTGGTGAAGCCGGCAGAGAGCAAAGAACACAGACGAAGTGTGGAGATGGATAAGATCCTGACCGGAAAATATACAGCAATTCCGTGCTTTATCGGGATTATGGCACTGGTCTTTATTCTGACCTTTAACTTTATCGGTGCATTTTTATCGGATGGCATGTCGTATCTGGTAGATTTGGTGACGAATGGAATCGAACATGGTCTGGTTTCTGCAAATGTAAACCCGGTGGTCAGATCCCTGGTTGTGGACGGAATCTGCAGTGGCGTGGGAAGTGTACTCAGTTTCCTGCCGACAATCGTGACCTTGTTTTTCTTCCTGTCGATTCTGGAAGATACCGGTTATATGGCAAGAGTTGCCTTTGTCATGGATAAAATCTTAAGAAAAGTGGGATTGTCCGGACGAAGTATCGTGCCGATGTTGGTAGGATTCGGGTGTTCGGTTCCGGCAGTGATGGCCACCAGAACCCTGTCCAGTGAGCGGGATCGTAAAATGACGATTTTGCTGATCCCGTTTATGAGCTGCAGTGCAAAATTGCCGATTTACGGACTGTTTACGACTGCATTTTTCCCGAGACCGTGGAGAGGTCTGGTGATGGTGGGGCTGTATGTGTTCGGAATTTTGTGCGGAATCCTGTACGCGGTAATCCTGCGCAACACCCGATATAAAGGCGAGCCGGTTCCGTTCGTAATGGAACTGCCGAATTACCGGATGCCAGGAGCAAAAAATGTATGCCAGCTTCTCTGGGATAAAGCAAAAGGGTTCCTGCAGAAAGCATTTACCATTATCTTTCTGGCAACCATCGTAGTCTGGTTCTTACAGACCTTTGATGCCGGACTGAATATCGCAGCGAGTGCGGATAAGAGTCTGCTGGCATTGATCGGAAGCTGGATTGCTCCGATTTTTGCACCACTTGGCTTCGGAAACTGGAAAGTATCCACAGCCTTGATTACAGGTTTTATCGCAAAAGAGAGTGTAGTGTCTACGTTATCCGTATTAAACGGTGGAAATCTGGCACTGCTTCAGACCATTTTTAGCCCATTTACCGCTATCGTATTTCTGGTGTTTACCCTGCTGTATACACCTTGTGTGGCAGCGATCGCTACGGTACGACGAGAAATGGAAAGTATGTGGACGGCAATTCTGACTGTGATCTTACAGTGCGGAATCGCCTGGATCGTGGCATTTGCGGTACATATGGTGGGAATGATAATTGGGATAGGGTGAAATTAAAACTCCCGTTTTTTCTGAAGCGGAGAGAGTACAACCTGTTGTGCCTCTCTGCTTTTTTTTACGTCAATGATCCGCTGATTGGAAGATCCGCGGAACCGAAGGGTAATATCTTTTTGTGCTTCAATAAATTCTCCGTCCACCAGAACATCGATCATTTCTAACATCTGATCTGTGAATTCTGTGTAGACGCTTCCGCCCGGTTGTAGATCAGAATCAAAGAGATATCCGCTGTAACACCAGACATTTTTCTCCGGATAGGTCGCCTTGATCTTTTGCAGGAGTTCGGCCAGTACGGGCTGATTCTCCGGCTCGAAGGGTTCCCCGCCAAGGAGAGAGAAGCCTTCGATATAAGACGGTTCTAAGGCCTCTATAATCTCTTTTTCGGTATCTTTGGTATAAGGAACTCCAAAGTTGAAATCCCAGGCCTCGGCATTGAAACAGCCTTTGCAGTGATGGCGGCAGCCGGACACAAAGAGGCTGACGCGAACGCCGATTCCGTTTGCAATATCACAGGGTTTGATGGTTCCGTAATTCATGATTTCATCCCTCCGTATAAGAAAATATTATGAGTAATCTTAGATAGAATAATAGTGAAAAATGCTCCTCTAAAAATAAAAGTAAGGTCGAAAAACGAGATAGAAGCATTCTGTTCTATCTCGTTTAAAAACTATAATTAAGAACTTATAATTTGAAAGAGCTTTTACAGGTGCAGTACCCGGTCTTTGATTTCCTGAGTACGTCCCTGATTCCAGAACTGGGTTCCGATATAACCACAGGTTCTGCGGGCAACGCTCATTTTTCTCTGATCCTGATTTCCACAGTTCGGGCATTCCCAGATCAGTTTGCCGGTCTCGTCTTCTTTGATCTTGATTTCTCCATCGTATCCGCATACTTCGCAGTAGTCGCTCTTGGTATTCAGCTCTGCGTACATGATGTTGTTGTAGATGAACTGCATGACGGAGAGCACCGCCGGAATATTATCCTGCATGTTCGGAACTTCTACGTAGCTGATGGCTCCACCCGGGGACAGCTTCTGGAATGCAGATTCAAATTTCAGCTTGCTGAAAGCATCGATTTCCTCGGTTACATGGACGTGGTAGCTGTTGGTGATGTAGTTCTTATCGGTAACACCCGGAATGATACCAAACCGTTTCTGTAAGCATTTTGCAAATTTATAAGTGGTAGATTCCATCGGAGTACCATATACGGAATAGCTGATATTTTCAGCAGCTTTCCATTCGTTACATTTATCATTCAGATGCTGCATAACATCCAGAGCAAATTTGCTGGCTTCCGGATCGGTATGAGTCTTGCCCATCATGCGGACGCACATTTCATAGAGACCTGCATAGCCCAGAGAAATAGTGGAATATCCGCCATAAAGCAGTTTATCAATGGTTTCGCCTTTCTTCAGACGAGCCAAAGCGCCGTGCTGCCAAAGGATCGGTGCTACATCGGAAATGGTTCCGAGAAGACGTTCGTGTCTGCAGCGTAATCCGCGGTGGCAGAGTTCCAGACGTTCGTCCAGAATCTTCCAGAATTTACCCATATCCCCTTCTGCGGTACAGGCAACATCTACCAGGTTGATGGTAACAACGCCCTGATTGAATCTTCCGTAGAATTTGTGGCTGCCGTCAGCATTGCGCTGGGAATCTTCCACAGTCAGGAAGGAACGGCATCCCATACACGGATAAACTTCGCCTTTTTTCAGCTCTCGCATGATCTTGGCGGAAATGTAATCCGGGACCATACGTTTTGCGGTACATTTTGCAGCCAGTTCGGTCAGATGCCAGTATTTGGAATCTTCGGTTACATTATCTTCATCCAATACATAGATCAGTTTCGGGAATGCCGGGGTGATCCAGGCACCTTTTTCATTCTTTACGCCCTGAAGTCTCTGAAGCAGTGCTTCTTCGATGATCATGGCAAGGTCTTCACGAACCTGACCTTCCGGAACTTCGTCCAGATACATAAACATGGTGACGAACGGAGCCTGTCCGTTACAGGTCATCAGAGTAATGAGCTGATACTGGATCGTCTGGATTCCGCTCTTTACTTCGTCGCGGAGGCGACGCTCGGTAATCTTGTGGATGATGGTCTCATCCAGAGCTTCTCCACATTCTTTTCGTTCTTCAATCACTTTGGCACGCAGTTTCTGACGACTGATATCCACAAATGGTGCCAGATGTGCCAGAGTAAAGGACTGACCGCCGTACTGGTTACTTGCAACCTGTGCCACAATCTGTGTGGTAACGTTGCAGGCGGTGAAGAAGCTGTGCGGCTTCTCGATCATGGTCTCGCTGATGACGGTACCATTCTGCAGCATGTCTTCCAGATTGATCAGATCGCAGTTGTGCTCTTTCTGTGCATAATAATCGGAATCGTGGAAATGGATGATTCCTTCTTCATGCGCACGTACGATCTCTTCCGGCAGCAGGACACGCATGGAAAGATCCTTGCTGACCTCACCTGCCATATAATCTCTCTGAGTAGAGTTGATGGTCGGATTCTTATTGGAATTTTCCTGTTTTACGTTTTCATTAATCTGGTCTAACAGTGCCAGAATGTTGTTGTCGGTACTGTTGGACTTTCTGGATAATTCTCTCTTATAACGGTAGCGGACATATTTCTGTGCAACTTCATAACCACGCATCTCCATGATACCGGTCTCTACCATATCCTGAATATCTTCTACATTTAATGCGCTGGATGATGTAACGGCTTTTCGGACGATCATGTCGGCAATAGCCTCAATCTGAAAGTCATTTAAGCGATGGATCGGAGAAACCTCCTGATTGGCCTTCCGGATCGCGTTGATGATCTTATCACGATCGAAAGAAACTTCTTCTCCATTCCTTTTAATTACATTAGAACTCCCCTGAATTGTCATCGCTCAACATCCTCCTTTTCTTCTTATTTTTTCCTTTGTACATCTGAATCTTTCTATATTTAGCGCCCTGCAATCCGTGCGGTAAATCGTAAGAAATATGCGGAATTCAGTCGATTTTCCGTTGATTTACGGGAATCCATGTATAAAAATGATGCACTATATATTGTGGTACATCTTGTGTTTTCCGAGTGTTCTGTAACAAAATGTTGTGCAATATCTATGTTACTATATTTTGAGGAAAAGTCAAGGTACAATTCAAAAATTTTTCAGCTAAATTTTTGAGAAATTTATTGACAAATGAAAAAGGAGTGTAGTATGTTAAATGCACAGAGATCATATGACTGACGGAAAAAGTGGAGCAGAAACCACGTGAAGTATGATCCGGATAAGAAGCCGACCGTCTGGGCACATTTTATATGATGTGCTCAGGCGGTTTTTCTGATGCATAAAAAACTATGCATCAAAAACGCTCCGCGAGAATCATTTGAGGGCACATCAGGGAACCTGTTATAAGAAAACGAGACATGACGAAAAGAACAGGAGGTCGATCAGAGTGGAAGGAAAGATTCATTCCATCGAATCTATGGGGCTGGTAGACGGGCCGGGCATCCGAACCGTGGTTTTTATGCAGGGATGTGATCTGCGCTGTAAATTTTGCCACAACCCAGATACCTGGGCGATGGACAGTAGCCAGGTAAAGCGGATGACACCCGGACAACTGGTGGAAAAAGTGCAGAGATTTCGTCCCTATTATGGACAAGAAGGAGGTGTGACATTTTCGGGAGGGGAACCGCTGTTGCAGCCGGAATTCCTCGAAGAGGGCCTGTCCCTTTTGAAAGAAGTGGGAATTCACACCTGTCTGGACACCGCAGGAGTGGGGATGGAAGACTATGATTACACAGAAATTTTAAGAAATACGGATCTGGTACTTTTGGATATCAAGCAGGTGACGTCAGAAAAGTATAGGGAGATGACCGGAAAAAGCCGGGACAGATTTCAGACTTTTCAAAAATTGCTGGAAAAAATGGGGACACCGGTCTGGATCCGGCATGTGATGGTGCCGGGTCTGACCTTTGGCGAGGCACATGTGAAAGAGTTGGAAGCATATTTGAAGGACATTCCAAACATTCAGAAGGTAGAGCTGTTGCCTTATCATGTGTTGGGCGTTCATAAGTATCAGAAACTGGGGATCCATTATCCATTGGAAAATGTAAGAGCGGTGGCAACGGAAGAAGTTGCAGACTGGGAAAGACGTCTGAATCAGAGCATTGTCATAAATCAGAGCACCGGTTGACAGAACCGGCGCAAAGAATCATATAGAAACGAAAAAGGTAACCGAAAAAATTGAAATCGGGTAAGAACATAACAGAGCCGAAAAAAACAGAAAGAAAAACAGGAGGAACACAAGATGGCAATTGATGTAAGCTGCAAGGCATGGGAAGGGTTTCACACCGGAGAATGGAGACATCTGGTAAATGTGCGGAATTTCATTCAGAAGAATTACACACCGTATGAAGGAGATGAATGCTTTCTGGAGGGAATTTCAAAGAAGACGGAGAAAGTCTGGGGCAAGGCGCATGATTTGATTGTCGAGGAGATTCAGAAAGGAATCATCGATGTGGAGACGAAAAAAGTGTCCGGGATCAATAATTTCGCTCCGGGGTATCTGGATAAGGAAAATGAAGTGATTGTCGGTTTCCAGACCGATGCGCCGCTGAAACGGATTGTCAATCTTTATGGAGGTATGCGGATGGCAACGTCAGCGTTGAAAGAGTATGGCTATGAGCTGGATCCAGAGATTGAATCCCATTTTAAAATGTATCGGAAAACGCACAATGAAGGGGTCTTTGATGCATATCCGAAACGTACCAGACTGGCGAGAACGGCTGGACTGCTGACCGGTTTGCCGGATGCATATGGCCGCGGAAGAATTGTGGGGGATTATCGAAGAGTCCCGCTTTATGGAACAGATTTTCTGATAGAGGAGAAGGAAAAAGATCTGGACATGCTGGACGGACCGATGACGGAAGAAAGGATTCAGTTGAGAGAAGAGGTGCAGATGCAGATCCGTGCTTTAAAAGAAATGACACAGATGGCAGAAACCTATGGTTGTGATATCACCAGACCGGCAGAGAACGCGAAGGAGGCCGTGCAGAATCTGTACCTGGCTTATCTGGCGGGAATCAAGGAAAATAACGGTGCCGCTACCTCTCTGGGACGGACCGCGACGTTTCTGGATATTTACATTCAGCGGGATCTGGAAAATGGAGTCTTGGACGAGCAGGAAGCCCAGGAGCTGATCGACCAGTTTATCATCAAACTCCGAATGGTGCGACATCTCCGGACGCCGGAATACAATGAGCTCTTTGGCGGAGATCCAACCTGGGTGACCGAAGCATTAGGCGGAATGGGTGTAGACGGTCGGACGCTGGTAACGAAAAATACCTTCCGTTATCTGCATACCCTGACCAATCTGGGAACCGCGCCGGAACCGAATCTGACGGTACTGTGGAGCCAGAACCTGCCGGAAACATTTAAAAAGTACTGTGCGAAAATGAGTATTGATACGGATTCCATCCAATATGAAAATGACGATATCATGCGTCCGCTCTATGGCGATGATTATTGCATTGCATGCTGTGTATCTGCCATGGGAGTGGGAAAACAGATGCAGTTCTTCGGGGCAAGGGCAAACCTGGCAAAGAGTCTGCTCTATGCCATCAACGGCGGAATCGATGAGAAGAAAGGCATTCAGGTGATTCCGGACATTGAACGGGATACCGATGAGATTTTGGATTATCCCAAGGTGCTGGCAAATTATAAAAAGGTGCTGTCTTATGTGGCAGAGCTGTATGTGGATACGATCAACATTATTCATTACATGCACGATAAATATGCTTATGAATCCAGTCAGATGGCGCTCCATGATACGTTGGTGGAACGGCTGGCGGCCTTTGGTGTGGCAGGCTTGTCCATTGCCGCAGATTCTCTGTCAGCGATCAAATTTGCAAAGGTGCGTCCAATTCGGAATGAAGAGGGAATCGCTGTGGATTTTGAGGTGGAAGGAGACTTCCCGAAGTATGGAAATGATGAGGAACGGGTGGATGATATTGCGGTGGAGATCGTCAGCTACTTCTCGGCAGAACTGAAGAAACATCCATTGTATAGAAATGCGATCCATACTCTGTCGGCGCTGACCATCACCAGCAACGTAATGTATGGAAAGAAAACCGGATCCACTCCGGATGGAAGGAAAGCAGGAGAACCGTTTGCGCCGGGAGCCAATCCCATGCATGGAAGAGATGAAAACGGAGCATTGGCATCTCTGAATTCTGTGGCAAAGATTCCGTATCGCGGAATCTGTCAGGACGGCGTGTCCAACACATTTTCGATTGTACCGAAAGCACTGGGAAAAAATAAGGAAGAGAGAACCACACATCTGGTACAGATCCTGGATGGATATTTTGTGCAGGGAGCCCATCATCTGAATGTAAATGTGATGAATCGGGAAGTCCTGCTGGATGCCATGGAGCACCCGGAGAACTACCCGACCCTGACCATTCGTGTGTCCGGCTATGCCGTGAATTTTAACCGCCTGAGCCGGGAACAGCAGTTGGAAGTGATCAAACGAACTTTCCACGAGACGGTGTAACTGCACAGAAATCCAATATAAAAATGTCTGGTAAAATAAATCAGAATTCAAAGTGTGTAAGTCTCGTGAATTAAGAAGGATCCGGCAGAATTTCCTTCAAGTGATCCAGATCTTCTTTTGGGGTTGCCCAACTGGTGACAAGCCGGATAACGGTGTGATCCGGATCCGGTTTCTCCCAGAAACGATAAGCAACCTGACCATCCAGACAGCTTAACATGGAATCTTCCATCAGAATGAACTGCTGGTTGGTGGGAGAGTCCAGATAAAGCTGACAGCCTTTTTCCAGAAGGATTTCCTTTAAGTAGTCGGCCATATCGATGGCGTGTTTGCTGATTTTAAAATAGAGATCGTCAGTGAAAAGGGTATCAAATTGAAGCCCTAACAGAAAACCTTTTGCAAGCAGGGCACCGTGTTGCTTGATTTGGGTGACAAAATGCGGTGGAGTATTCTGTCGGGTGAAGACAACGGCTTCTCCGAAGAGGGCACCGACCTTGGTTCCGCCGATATAAAATACGTCACAGAGACGGGCAATATCCGGTAGGGTCACATCGGTACCGTGGCTCATAAGCCCATAGCCCAGACGGGCACCATCCAGAAACAGCGGAATCTGATACTCTTTACATATAGAAGAAATTCGTTCCAGCTCGGACCGCGTATAAAGGGTTCCATATTCCGTCGGATGGGAAATGTAGACCATTCCCGGAAATACCATGTGTTCATGATTAGAATCTTCGAAGAATCCCTTCAGGTAAGCATTTAAAACTTCCGGAGGGATTTTTCCGTTTTTATGGGGAATGGTGAGCACCTTGTGTCCGGTATATTCTACAGCACCGGCTTCATGGGATGCAATGTGTCCGGTGTCGGCAGCAACGACTCCTTCATAGGCTTGAAGCATGGATGCGATAACAGTGGAATTGGTCTGGGTTCCACCGGTCAGAAAATAGACGTCTCCCTCCGGACACTGGCAGGCAAGCCGGATTTTCTCTGCGGCACTTTCACAGAGATCATCACAGCCGTAGCCGGGTCTTGTTTCTAAATTGGTTTCGGAAAGTCTTTGTAAAATCGCAGGGTGTGCTCCTACATTATAATCACATTCTAAAGAGATCATTGGAAAATCCTCCTGTGTATGTTTATATTTTTTGGCGGCTCCATAAAAAGATCAGGGCCGATTGTTTCATATCCAGTTCATTTTAACACAGGAAGGTGCGTTTTAAAATGAAAATGATGGAATATTGTTTGCAGCTATGTTGCGAATCGTAACAGTTCAACTTAGCTTTATTCAGCGTAGGCTTTGTTTGGTACAACGGAGAGGATTTCTTGACTTACAGAAGGGGCAGGGCTTAAAATAAAGGCAAAGAAATGTCGATGATGAGAGGCAAGGATAAAAATTATGGCAGAACGAAAGACTTATACCACAAAAGCAAGAACGGAGATTCTGGATTATTTCAAACGAAATTTTTCGGTGACAGCCAGTGCATCGGACGTGATCCGATATCTGAAAGAAGAGGGAATCAAGGTGAATCCGACGACCGTGTATCGCTGTCTGGATCGTCTGTGCGAGGAACATTTGATTATAAAATATGCGGATCCACACGCCGAAAGTGCATTGTATCAGTATTCCGGGGAAGCCGGGCATTGTACCAGCCATCTCCATCTGAAATGTGTCCGGTGTGGAAAGGTGATCCATCTGGACTGTGGATTCATGGATGAGCTGAAAGGCCATTTGCTGAGCGATCATCAGTTCAGGCTGCTTTGTCAGGGAGATCTGCTTCATGGGATTTGCGGGGACTGTGAAAAGGAGGCAGAACAGCAGGAAAACGGAGAAGAATAAAAATCGACGCAGAAAAAAGCAAATGAGTTGCAAAAATATAATGGATCATATTGACAAACCGAATAGAAAGCAGTATTGTTGTAAATGCAAATTAATTGCATTTTTACGGAGGCATGAACGAAATGAAAAAACGAGTAACGCTTCTGGCAGCAGTGCTGCTTTTTTTAGTTGCCTGTACCGGATGCGGAAAAACAGATATAGAAGCCAGAACGGATTCATCCGGTGGAAATCAGGTGGATCAGGATGGAAAATTGCAAGTGGTTGCCAGTTTTTATCCGATGTATGACTTTGCAAAGAAAATTGGCGGGGATTATGCAGAAGTGAAGAATCTGGTGCCGTCAGGGATGGAACCTCATGACTGGGAACCGGGAGCACAGGATCTGGTGGCATTGGAACGGGCAGATCTGTTCGTCTACAATGGTGCCGGAATGGAACACTGGACAGAAGATGTCCTGAATGCTTTGGACAATCAGGATCTGGTAGTGGCAGAAGCAGCAAAAGATCTGGAACTGTTGCAAAGTGAGGAAAGCGGACATGGTCATGGGGGACACAGCCATAATCATAGTCATAGCCTGGGTCAGGGAGACTCGGAACACAGTGTGGATCCTCATGTCTGGCTGGATCCTGAGAAGGCAAAACAGGAAATGAAAGCAATCCTGGATGGATTTGTGCAGGCTGATCCGGAACATGCGGAATATTATAGAAAGAATTATGAAACATATGCCGGTCAGTTTGACACATTGGATGAAAATTATCGGGAGGTTCTGCAGCAGGTGAAGAATAAGGAACTGATCACAGCCCATGAGGCGTTCGGCTACCTTTGCCATGCGTACGGACTTGAACAGCAGGGAATCGAGGGAGTTGTATCGGATTCTGAACCGGATGCTGCCCGGATGGAAGAGATCATTCAGTTTGCCCGGGAACATCAGGTGAAGACTATTTTCTTTGAGGAGCTGGTCAGTCCGAAAGTGGCAGAAACCATTGCAGATGAGGTTGGGGCCAAAACAGCGGTTTTGAATACGCTGGAAGGTCTGGATCAGGAAGATCTGGAAAAGGGAGAAGACTATTTTTCTGTGATGGAGCGCAATTTGAAAACACTGGAGCAGGCGTTGAATGAGTGAGAGCGAACCGTGAAATCAGAGCAACATTTGCTGGGGCAGCGAGCTGTGCAAAATGGAAAAAAGTGCAGAGACTCCTGAAGGACAGAATGAAAAGAAGAAAGAAATCGGAAAGAGGGAAATCGAGTGGAAGCAATCAAAGTGGAGCATCTTTCGTTTGGATATACCGGTGATGTACCGATATTGGAAGATGTAAATTTAAAGATAGATGAAGGAGATTATGTGATTCTGACCGGGGAAAACGGAAGCGGGAAAAGTACGTTTTTGAAACTGGTATTGGGACAGTTGTCTCCGAATCAGGGGAAAATTGAGTTGTTGGGACGGGACATGGCATCCGGTTCCTTTCGCGGACTGAAAATCGGCTACGTTCCGCAGAACAGTATCAGTGGAAATCAGGATTTCCCGGCAACTGTAGAAGAAGTGATGCGGACAGGATTATACCGCCCGCTGGGGAAGAGACTTTCACGAAAAGAGTGCAACAAAAGAGTGCTTCAGGCGTTGACGGAACTGGGGATGGAAGACTTCTTAAAACGACGGATCGGAGAACTTTCCGGAGGACAACAGCAAAGAGTCATGCTGGCAAGAGTCCTGGCGGACGAACCGAAGCTTCTGATTCTGGATGAGCCAACCGTGGGAGTGGACAGCAGTTCTATCCAGGCATTGTGCGAGATTCTGGAGAAGAAACACAAAGAGGGGCTGACGATTTTGATGGTAACACATGGAAATACCAGAATTTTTGCCGGAGCCAATCGACATTTACGGGCAGAAGAAGGAGGCATCACAGAATAATGGAGATTTTGCAGTATGGATTTATGCAGCGGGCATTTGTGGTCGGAATACTTCTGGCAGTCATTACGCCCTGCATTGGAATTACCATTGTATTAAAGAGACTTTCCATGATCGGAGACGCACTGTCCCATTCTTCGCTGGCAGGAGTTGCAATCGGCCTGTTGCTTGGGATCAATCCGGTGTTAGGCGCGGTCGTGGTCTGTATCGTGGCGGCACTCGGAATTGAAGCGATTCGAAAAAAGATCCCCAGATATTCCGAACTTGCCATCGCAATCATTATGTCGGCGGGGATTGGTCTGGCGGGCGTGGTTTCCGGGTTTGTGAAAGACAGCACGAATTTTAACAGTTTTCTGTTCGGAAGTATTGTCTCGGTCAGCCATGGAGAGATGATCGCGGTCTGTGTGATCAGCGGAGCAGTCCTTCTGACGCTCGGTATCTTTTCCAGAGAATTATTCTATATTGGATTTGATGAAAATGCAGCCAGGGTTTCCGGGGTTCCGGTGCGGCAGATTAATTTCATGTTTACCATATTAACGGCGTTGACAGTTTCCGTAGCATCCAGAACCGTGGGAACGTTAATCGTATCTTCTATGCTGGTAGTTCCGGTGGCCTGTGGGATGCAAATGGCAAAAAGTTATCGCTGGACATTAGTGTGGGCGATCGTGACAGCACTTCTCACGACGATTGCGGGTCTGTTTCTTTCTTATTGTATAGGTGTGAAACCGGGCGGAACGATCGTGCTGCTGGAAGTATTATGGTTTTTGGTAGCAGTGGGAGTGAAACGAGTTAAGAGGGCATGAGGATGTTCCCTTATGCATTCTTTTTGTGGAGAAAATAAGAAGTAAACCTTCATAATAAAACAGAGCAGACATATCATGTCCCCATAAATGTATTTGACCGAGAATTCGAATAAAATATAAACAAAAAGACAGAATCACGTGATATCCTGTGGTTCTGTCTTTCTTTTTTAGCTCATGATAGTAGAATTTAATTTCCTTTCGAATGGCGTTGGAAATAATCCTTTGTTTCCTTTACGACGACTCCATTTAATGCAAGCAGAGCAATCAAGTTCGGGAATGCCATCAGTGCATTGAAGATATCTGCGATATTCCATACGGCAGCCACGGTCATGTAAGGCCCGATAAATACGCAAAGAATGTAAAGCCAACGATAGGTTTTCACTGCAGTTTTGTTGCGGTTAAACAGGTATTCCAGACAACGTTCGCCATAGTAATCCCATCCCAGGATTGTGGTAAATGCGAAGAATACCAGACACAGCATCAGGGAAAATGATGCAACAACCGGTGGGAACGGAAGTCCCTTCTGGAATGCAGCAGTTGTAATCTCTACACCTTCCAGTCCTGTATTCCAGGTGCCGGTAATGATGATAGAAAGTCCGGTCATAGTACAGATTACAATCGTATCGATAAAGGTTCCGGTCATGGATACCAGACCCTGCCGAACCGGCTCTTTTGTCTGAGCAGCAGCGGCTGCGATCGGTGCACTACCAAGTCCGGATTCGTTGGAAAAGATTCCGCGGGCAATTCCCTTTTGCATGGCAATGACCATGGTTCCCATGACACCACCTGCCAGTGCGCTTCCGGTAAATGCAGATTTTACGATCGTTACAATGGCTGCCGGAACTGCAGAAAGATTCGTAAGCAGAATAATTACGGCAAGAATTACATAAAGCACTGCCATAAATGGTACAATAACCTGAGAAACTTTGGAAATTCGCTGGATACCACCGATGACAACCAGACCGACACAAAGCGTCAGAACCAGACATGCAATGACGGTTGCCCAGGAATAGGTGTTGCCAAATAAATGTACGATATGTAAGGAATCCGGATCAAAGAAGTTTTTGACTGCGGAAGCAATACCGTTGACCTGTGTAAAGGTCCCGATTCCGAAGAGTCCTACGCCTGCACCGAAAAATGCAAAAATCTTGGCAAGCCATCTCCATTGTTTGCCCATACCATTTTCAATATAGTAGAAAGGTCCGCCAAGTACATGGCCTTCTTTATCAATGGTACGATATTTGATTGCAAGTAATCCTTCGGCGTATTTGGAAGCCATACCGAAAAATGCTGCAACATCCATCCAGAACAGTGCTCCGGGACCTCCGGCAGCAATCGCAGTAGCAACACCTACGATATTTCCGGTACCGATGGTTGCAGAAAGAGCCGTACATAATGCACCAAAACTGGTGACTTCTCCTTCGCCGCCTTCTTCATTTTTAATCATGAATTTTAAAGCTTTGCCCAGATGTCTTACTTGCAAAAGCCCTAACCGAGTGGTTAGCAGAAATCCTGTGATCAGGACCAGAATGATCAATGGGAGCCCCCAGACTACTCCATCGAACCATGTGATAAAATTGTTGATTTGTGTAAACATACTTTCATTCCTCCATCCTTTTGCCTGAGAGATTAACAGTAATGGAATAAAAACAGGCTCCATTGCTGCGTACACCTTCGGCGCTCTTTCCCTTTTAGATTATGATTATAGTTGATTTGGGAAGAGACTCTCCTGAGTTAACAAGCAAATATCCCGGCGAAAATGCCGGGACACATACTCGCTCTCTGTTTTATACACAAATCCAGAGTATCATAAGAAAATAAATTTATCAATAGGTTTTGTATATTTTGTTGCTTTATTACATTAAATTAAGAAAAATTAAACGGTTTTCCGCAAAAATTAGGATGCTTTACTGCTTTGATAACGGGAATTTTTGTTGCAGCAGGCCTCAAACTCTTTCAGTTTTTTCTGTGCTTCCGGCGAAAGATTCTTCGGAACATCGATCTGGATTGTTACATACAGATCTCCGTGAACCGATGGATTTTGCATGGAAACAATACCCTTTCCCTTCAGCCGGATCTTAGAACCGGACTGGGTTCCGGGCCGGACTTTACAGAGTACCTGCCCATCCAGGGTGGAAACCAAAGCCTCTCCGCCTAAAGCAGCGGTGGTAAAAGGCACCCGTTTTGTCGTGTAAATATCCAATCCTTTTCGAGTGAAAGCAGTACTGTTCTGAATGTGAACTTTCAGGAACAGATCTCCGGCTGGACCGCCGCCGATTCCGGGATGTCCTTTTCCTTTCAGACGGACACTCTTTCCATCATCAATACCGGCAGGGATGTGAACCTGCAGACTTTGCGTCTGTCCGGTAGAAGGATTGGTCAGATGAATCACTTTGTCACAACCGAAAGCGGCATCGTGGAAGGAAACATCGATCTCTGTATGAAGATCTTCTCCCTTTTGTTTATAATTCTGACCGGAAAATCCGTTCCCAAATCCATTGCCGAATCCGCTACGAGCTCCTGCGGAGGAACCGGAATGTGTATGATGGAAAATATCTCCAAACATGTCTCCGAAGATATCATTCATATCGCCGCCTTCAAAATGGAATTCCTGATAAGTTCCATCGGGGCTTCGGTAGGCATAAGAATTCCGACTTCCACCGGCTCCGGTATAGTTGCCGGAAGTTCCATAGGCACCACCATTTGCAAAAGGACCGTTTGGATCCAGTCCTGCATGGCCAAACTGGTCATATAATTTCTTCTTTTCTTTATCACTCAGTACGTTGTACGCTTCTGTCACTTCTTTAAATCGTTTCTCGGCTTCTTTATCATTGGGGTTAGAGTCCGGATGATATTTTTTGGCCAGCTTTCGATATGCTTTTTTAATAGAAGCATCGGTGGCTTTTTTATCCAGACCCAATATTTCGTAATAATCACGTTTGGCACTCATAACTTTCACCTCCTGAGTATTTGCATGTTATTGTATCGATGTTACCGATTGTATGCTGTCTGTTGCGATGGTGCTGTATCGGTGTTATCGATTGTATGCTGTCTGTTGCGTTGTTGTATCAGTTCTATATTGTGGAAAAGGACAGACACTGTATCTTACAGTGCCTGCCCCTTTCGTTGCCTGACTGGTATGTCAAATGTAGGAATCATATTCAATTTCTGAAAAAATTTCTGAAAAACCAGCTTTTATCATGAGAGGAAGGCTGGGCCCTGTAAGCATCAACCCTCGATGGAAATGAATTTTTTCGTATCTTCTACGGGCTGTGCTTCTTTCTTCGGAACAAAAGTTTTAAAACGCCGTGCTTAAATTCGGCTTTAATATCTTCTTCAGAAATATCTTCGCCGACATAGTAGCTTCTCTGGCAGGATCCTGCAAAACGTTCTCTTCTGAGATAACGTTCGGAAGCTTTATCAGAGGATTCCTGATCCATTCCCTTTGCGGCGCTGATAACCAGATATCCGTTGGTCAGTTCGGCGCTGACCTGATCTTTATGGAATCCCGGAAGATCGATGATGAGTTCGTAACCGTCTTTCTTCTCTTTGATATCGGTCTTCATCAGATCATGTACGTGATGGCCGTACAGTTTCTTCTCAGCTTTGCGGGCTGCTTTGTCATCATAAAATGGAAAATCAAAAAAGTCATCAAATAAACTATCGTGAAAATACTTGGTCTTAACATATGTCATATCTCCTTTCGAAAGATCTGTTATCTTTGTTCTAGGTGTAATATAACATATAATATTAGCACTGTAAAGAGGAGAGTGCTAAAAAGTTGTGAACATTCTGTGAACCGTAACCAAAAACAGAAGCTCCTGAAATCAGGAAGCTTCTGCTACCGGCAATCGTTCACGATTATTTTTTAAACAGGGGAGTGCCCGGATCAGATGATATTACAGCAGATGAGATCTCAATTCTTCCGGTGTCATCTGTGACAGCATTGCCGGTGCAATGTCAAAGACGCTGCGAGCTCCGGATTCTCCGTTTTTGGAGAGTCTGTAAGCGGCACGTGCGTAAGCAACCAGAACACTTCCGGTGAATTCCGGATTGGAATCCAGTTTCAGAGAATATTCGATCACGTGTTTATTGCCTTCGCATCCGGTCTCTCCGGTACGGATTACAAAACCGCCGTGAGGCATTTTGCTGTGGTTTGCCTTTAACTCTTCTTCGGAGATAAAGTTTACGGTTGTATCGTATTCATCAAAGTAGTTCGGCATGTTCTTGATGGCCTGTTCGATGGCTGCTTTATCGGCACCTTCTTCTGCCACAACATAACAGTCTCTCAAATGTTTCTGGCGTGTGGTGAGTTCCGGTTCACTTCCGCTGCGTACCTGGTCAACGGCTGCTTCGATCGGAACGGTGTACTGGATCGCATTTTTTACACCCTCGATCCGACGGATCGCATCGGAATGGCCCTGGCTGACACCTTTTCCCCAGAAAGTGTAAGTACTTCCCTGTACCAGAATGGATTCTGCATACAGACGGTTCAAAGAGAACATTCCAGGATCCCAGCCTACGGAAATGATGCCGATGTTTCCGCCTTCTTTGGCTGCTTTGTCTACGTTTGCAAAATATTCCGGAATTTTTGCATGGGTATCAAAGCTGTCGATGGTGTTAAAAGAAGCGGCAACCTTTGGTCCGATGACCGGAAGATCTGTGGCAGAACCGCCGCAGAGGATCATAACATCGATCTGATCTTTCATCGCTTCCATATCATCAAAAGGTTTCACTTCTGCAGTCTCTGTCTGGATTGCAACTGTCTCTGGAGCACGTCTTGTAAAGACTGCCTTTAATTCCATATCATCATTTCGTTTGATGGCCTGTTCTACACCCCGGCCGATATTTCCATATCCTACAATTCCGATTTTTATTTTTTCCATTATGAAAACCTCCTCAATATTCTGGTCAAAATTATAGCACATATCTTACCGGGGAAAACATTTTTTTCGTTTATCGGAGTAATATTTCGAAAAACAGTCCTGTTTTCCTATAGAAACGGTCGGAAAACGGTTGGATTTATCCGGAAAGAATTGACGAATGGAAGTGTGTGGATATATACTAAAAATTAAATTTGCATAGCCCGGATGTGAGAGAAATGATACCAATGATGGAACGAATCTCTCATCGGGGACAGTCTTCGGCGGGATTGTAGCGATGCACAGAAGTTATGCAGAAAAAGGTAAGGAGAGCACAAATGAAACAATTTTATCAATGGTATCGAAAACATATTACGGGAGCAATTTTTACGGGATTGATCCTTGGAATTCTGGTCGGCCTGTTTCTGGCAAATAAATCGGAGTTTGTTCTGACGGCAACCGGTCTGGTGGGAAGTATTTATATGAATGCTTTGAATATGATGATCTTTCCGTTAGTATTCTGTTCGATCGTGATGGGAATCACCAGTATTGGAAGCGCAAAAATCACCGGAAAGATTACAGGTGCAGCAATGCTGTTTTTCCTGGGGACAACAGTACTGGCAAGTTTTGTAGGGCTGATCATTCCGAGATTGATCCGTCTGGGCAAGGGGGTTCATTTTGAAATGGCAACGGCTGACATTCAGGCGACAGAGATGAACAGCATCCTGGATACGATCAAGGGGCTGATCCCGTCCAATCCGATCGCAGCGTTTGCCAACGGGAATATGCTTCAGGTGTTGACGTTCGCAGTGATTATCGGATTTACGCTGATTGCGATCGGAGAAAAGGGAAAGCCGCTATTGAAGGTGATTGATTCCTGCAATGAAGTCTGCTTAAAAGTCATCAGTACAGTCATGTATTTTACACCGATCGGAGTCTTCTGTACCATCGTTCCGGTCGTAGAGGCAAATGGAACGGACACGATCCTTTCTTTGGCAACACAATTGATTATTTTATATGCAGCATTCTTTGGATTTGCATTTATTGTCTATGGAACTGCGGTAAAAGTACTGGGAAAAGTAAACCCAATCCGTTTCTTCCGTGCGATTCTTCCGGCAGCTCTGAATGCATTCGGAACCTGTTCCAGTTCTGCGACGATTCCGATCAGCAAACGATGTGTAGAAGAAGAACTGGGTGTGTCCAACCAGATCTCCAGTATCGCAGTTCCGCTTGGAGCAACGGTAAATATGGATGCGGTTTCCATTGTCATGTCCTTTATGATTATATTTTTCGCAAATGCATGTGGAGTCAATGTCAGTGTATCCATGATGGTGATTATTCTTCTTGCGAATACATTGCTGTCAGTAGGAACACCGGGAATCCCGGGAGGAGCAATCGCGTCCTTCGCAGCACTGGCTACCATGGCAGGACTTCCGGCCGGAATCATGGGTGTTTATATCAGTATCAATACTCTGTGTGATATGGGAGCAACCTGCGTCAATGTAATCGGAGACCTGGCAGGATGTGTGGTATTGCAGGAAAAAATTGATCTGGAAAAATAATTCTGATATGATTTGATGAATCAACAGAAAACAATCGACAGGAAATACATGAAATTTGTTAGGGGAAGAGGAAGCACATATGAACAGAAGGATGGAAAAAATCACGGTACTGTCGTTGTCGTTTATGCTGACAACGACCTTCTCGGTGACGCCGCTTTTGCCCTTAATGCAGAAAGCGTTTCCGGCTTATTCCACAGATCAGGTGGAAATGCTGGTATCCATTCCTTCTTTTTGCATGATGTTGATGATTCTGGGCAGCAACTGGATCTATCGGTTTGCATCCGAAAAATTCTGGATTACTCAGGGATTGATTCTATTGTCTGTAGCTGGTGTGGTTCCGGTTTTTGTAGAAAGTTATCCGGTGATCTTTGCATCCCGTGCGTTTCTTGGTATTGGATTAGGACTGGTCAACGGACGGGCGGTTAGTATGATCAGTGAACGATTCGAAGGCAGGGAAAAAGTGACATTGCTGGGATATCGTGCCTCTATCGAAGTGGCGGGAAATATCCTGATGACGCTGGTGGTCGGAAGACTGCTTTTGATTCGATGGAATCTTGCATTTTGTATTTATGGATTCGGGGTTGTGATCCTGGTTTTGTATCTGAGATTTCTTCCGGAGGAACCGAAAGGAATCGAAGCACGTAGTGCTGAAAAGACAGAGCAGAAGCAAAAGAATCATCCGAGTCGAAGTTTATCAGGAAAAGAAGTTGTGACATTGTTACGGCTTGTTGTGACAGCCGGCTTTATGATTCTGGTAAACAGTGTGATATCTTTGAGAGTCCCCTCGTTCGTATTGGAACGCGGGATAGGAAATGAATCGGATTCCAGCATTGTACTGAGCATCCTGATGGTAGCGAGTATTGTGGCAGGGGTCCTGTTCGGACAGATGCGTGATCTGTGGAAACAGAAATTAGAAGCGGTCGGTCTGATTGGTTTGGGTCTTAGCCTTCTTTTGATTGTGAGTTCCCACAGTTTGCTGGTTTTGACGGTTGGAGCGGCGTTATCCGGATTTTTCTACATGATTCCGCTGACCTGTTGTCTGAATGGGGTATCAGAGGAATTGCCGATAGAACTTGTGAGCCTGACCACGTCTCTGGTTCTGGTAGGCTGCAATCTGGCAGCGTCAACTTCTCCGTTGATCCTGAAATTGATCGCATGGTTCGATGGACATACAGAAACTCCGTATCTGGTTTTTGCAGGAATTTCCTTTGTCGGAGCGGTGGTATCTTCTATCCAAAAATAATTTTAATTAAAAGCAGGGCTAGTACCAGCAGGATGACGGGGCGAATGATTTTCGTCCCGTTTTTCATGACCATATGAGCCCCAAGATAGTGACCGGCGATGCAAAACAGAGACGTAACGATTCCGACACTCCATAAAATTTTTCCGGCAAAGATAAAAGTAACCAGAGCCGTCAGATTGGAAGTTAAGTTGACGATCTTAACATTTCCGGTTGCTTTTACCATGTCGATTTTCCCCAGCTTGGTAAAGGCGAGAAGCAGGAACGTTCCGGTTCCGGGGCCGTAGAACCCGTCGTACATTCCCAATACAAAAGAACAGATTCCACAGATGATATATTGTTTTTTTTCGGAGAAGCCTTCCGGGATCGTAACGGTGGTGTCTTTATCTTTCAACACACAGAAAGCAACGATCGGCAGCAGGACGATCAGAACCTTTTTCAGAATCCAGTCACTCATAACAAGTGCCAGGTTTGCTCCGCAAAATGCACCAATCAGAGTACAGATAACGGTTCCGGGGATCAGCCAGGCAACGACCCGTTTATTTTTGACCAGTTGCCAGGTGGAAACGCAGGTTCCGGTGGAAGATGAAAGCTTGTTGGTTGCGATGGCATTGTGGATCGGAATGCCGGTGAAAATATAGGCAGGAAGTGAGATCAGACCGCCACCTCCGGCGATGGAATCAACAAATCCTGCAAGAAAGATCAATGGACACAGAATGATAAATGTATGAACAGACATGAAAAACCCCCCATTTTTCGGATATAAAAATTTCGCTAAGAGATAATGTATCATGGAAAGAGAAAATTGTCGAGGAATTCAGGGAGAAACCTGTAAGAAAGAAACTATAACAGAACAGATCCTAAAAGTTTAAATACGATGGCTCGAAATATGATATACTAAGAGAACTTGCGGAACTCGAGATCCACAAGAGAACTTTAGGTAAGAATGGGGATAGAAATTATGGAAACAATGAAAAAGTTTGTTCGATATTATGAACCTTACAAAGGTGTGTTTTTTCTGGATTTGGTCTGTGCTGCAGTCATCAGTTTTGTGGATCTGGTGTTTCCGCAGATCCTACGAATGTTGACGAAGACTCTGTTTGCAGAAAGTTCTGCAAAGATTCTGTCTGGTTTATTGCCGATAGGGGCAGGACTTTTCCTTCTGTATTTTTTACAGACCGGTTGTAAATATTATGTGAGCTACCAGGGGCATATGATGGGAGCGAGAATGGAACGGGATATGCGGCAGCAGTTGTTTGATCATTATGAGAAATTATCCTTTTCTTATTATGATCAGAACAATTCCGGACAGATGATGAGCAAATTGGTTTCAGATTTGTTTGATATTTCAGAATTTGCGCATCACGGACCGGAAAACCTATTTATTTCCTTAATCAAAATTGCAGGTTCTTTTGTATTCTTGTTTCTGATCAACTGGAAACTGGCAATTCCGCTTCTGGGGCTGGTGATAGTGATGTTGATATTTTCTTATGGTCAGAACCGGAAAATGCAGGCAACCTTTATGGATAACCGGCGAAAAATCGGAGATATGAATTCAAGTTTGCAGGATACATTATCCGGAATACGGGTGGTGCAGTCTTTTGCCAATGAAGAGATAGAACGGGAAAAATTTGAAAAGAGTAACCGGGCTTTTTTGGTTTCCAAAAACGCTAACTATCACTGTATGGGAAATTTTATGAGTGGAAACTTGTTCTTTCAAGGAATGATGTATCTGATGACGCTGGTGTTTGGCGGTTGGCTGATTGCACACAGACAGATGGAACCGGCAGATCTTGCGATGTATGCCCTTTATATAGGAATCTTTATCAGTCCCATTCAGATCCTGGTAGAGCTGACAGAAATGATGCAGAAAGGACTGTCTGGTTTCCGTAGGTTTTTGGATGTGGTGGAGACGGAACCGGAGATTGTGGATGCGCCAGATGCAAAGCCGATAGAAACAATCAAAGGACATGTATGTTATGAAAAGGTATCTTTTCATTACAGTGATGATGAAACCTTGGTGCTTTCCGATGTTTCCTTTGAAATCCCGGCAGGCAGATCCATTGCTTTGGTAGGACCTTCTGGAAGTGGAAAAACGACGATTTGTTCTCTGTTGCCAAGATTTTATGATGTGACAGGGGGAAAGATTACTGTAGACGGAAGAGATGTGCGCAAGATCACATTGGAAAGTCTTCGGAGTCAGATCGGGCTGGTTCAGCAGGATGTATATCTGTTCTGTGGAAGCATTCGAGAAAATATTGCTTATGGAAAACCGGATGCAAGTCTGGAAGAAATCATGGAAGCAGCAAAAAAAGCCAATATTCATGATTTTATCATGAACCTTCCGGAGGGATATGATACCTTTGTTGGGGAGCGGGGCACCAGACTTTCAGGCGGACAGAAACAAAGGATCTCCATCGCCAGAGTCTTCTTAAAGAATCCGGCGATTCTGATCCTGGATGAAGCGACCAGTGCTCTGGATAATGAGAGTGAACGCTTTATCCAACAAAGCCTGGAAGAATTGGCAAAAGACCGTACCACAATTACCATTGCCCACAGGTTGTCTACAATTCGAAATGCCGACGAAATCCTGGTAGTTTCTGAAAATGGAATTACCGAACGGGGAACCCATGAACAGTTACTGAAACAAGGCGGGATCTATGCGCATTATTATGAAATGACGTAATGCATTCGTTCTTCCTCGAATCGATCCTGCTGCGGGCGGATTTTCTGTGGATATCCGCAGGGAATAATGGCAAATGGAACCAGAGTATCCGGGATATCCAGAATTTTCCGAACCGTTGCGATCCGATCTTCTTCCGGGCAAACACCCAGCCAGACAGCTCCCAGTTCCAGGGCGTCTGCCTCCAAAAGAATATTTTCAACGGAAGCACTCAGATCAATGTGGGTGTAAGCCGGAGCGGGGCATTGTGTCCGATAGCAGGGAACGAAGGCGAGCGGACCATTTTTCGCACTCATGGAATACGGGCTTACCTTTGAAAGCTCTACTAATTTCTCCTTATCAGTTACGACATAAAATTCCCAGGGCTGCTGATTCTTGGCAGATGGTGCCGCCATGGCAGCGCGAAGGATTTTTTCGATTTTTTCTTTTTCTACCGGTTTGTCTAAAAATTTTCTGACGCTGGTTCTGTGAAAAATTGCATCCATGCGAAGTACCTCCTGATGTTTTGACTTGGATATGTTGATCTTGACATGATTATAATTGGGATTGCTACGCACATTGCAGCATGAAATGCTGCAATGAATTTTATATTTACAGTGTAATCGGAAATGATTTGCCAGTCAATCGCAAATAAAAACGAGGCTGGCAGAAACAAAAGAGCATAAAATTACAAAAATTAGCACTCTCCTCTTTACAGTGCTAACAACTTGTGTTATACTCTCTGTAGAACAAAGAAAAAGGGAAACCTTTAAAAGGAGGTTTGTTTTATGAATATAAGTAAGTTTACGCAGAAATCAATCCAGGCAATTCAGGATTGTGAGAAATATGCCTATGAATATGGCAATCAGGAAATCGCACAGGAACATTTTTTGTATGCACTGTTAAAACAGGATGACAGTCTGATCGGAAAACTTCTGGAGAAGATGGGAATTTCCGTACAGGAGTTTACCGACCGGGTAGAACAGGCCATCGAAGCCCGGACGAAAGTTCAGGGCGGACAGGTTTATATGGGACAGGATCTGAATCAGGTTCTGATCCATGCTGAAGATGAAGCAAAGCAGATGGGAGATGAATATGTCTCCGTAGAGCATCTCTTCCTTTCCATGCTGAAATATGCAAGCAAAGAGATGAAGCAGCTCTTCCGGGAAGCGGGTATCGACCGGAACAGCTTTTTGCAGGCCCTGTCAACGGTCAGAGGCAATCAGCGTGTGACCAGTGACAATCCGGAGGCCACTTACGATACTTTAAATAAATACGGTCAGGATCTGGTGGAGCGTGCAAGAGAGCAGAAGCTGGACCCGGTGATCGGTCGTGATTCGGAGATCCGGAATGTGATCCGAATCCTTTCCAGAAAGACCAAGAACAATCCGGTGCTGATTGGTGAACCTGGTGTCGGTAAGACGGCGGTCGTAGAAGGTCTGGCACAGCGAATTGTCAATGGAGACGTACCGGAAGGCTTGAAAGACAAGACCATCTTTTCTCTGGATATGGGAGCACTGGTAGCAGGAGCAAAGTATCGTGGTGAATTTGAGGAACGTCTGAAAGCTGTTCTGGAAGATGTGAAGAACAGTGATGGCAAGATTTTGCTGTTTATTGATGAGTTGCACACCATTGTGGGAGCCGGAAAAACCGATGGCGCAATGGATGCCGGCAACATGTTAAAGCCAATGTTGGCCCGTGGTGAATTACACTGTATCGGTGCAACGACATTGGATGAATATAGACAATATATTGAAAAAGACGCTGCGCTGGAACGTCGATTCCAACCGGTTATGGTAGATGAGCCGACAGTGGAGGATACGATTTCCATCCTTCGTGGTCTGAAAGAGCGTTATGAAGTCTTCCATGGAGTGAAGATTACAGACGGTGCACTGGTAGCAGCCGCAACACTGTCCAATCGTTATATTTCGGATCGTTTCCTTCCGGATAAGGCCATTGACTTGGTGGATGAAGCCTGTGCGTTGATTAAGACAGAGTTGGACTCTATGCCGGCAGAGATGGATGAGCTGAGACGTAAGATTATGCAGTTGGAGATCGAAGAATCGGCCCTGAAGAAAGAGGAAGACCGTCTGAGTCAGGAAAGACTGGCGGATCTGCAGGCAGAGCTGGCAGAACTCCGGGAAGAATTTGCCGGACAGAAAGCCCAGTGGGATAATGAGAAGAATTCCGTGGAGAGAGTCCAGAAGATCCGGGAAGAGATCGAGCAGACCAACCGCGAGATCCAGAAAGCTCAGCAGCAGTATGATCTGGATCGTGCCGGAGAATTACAGTACGGACGTCTTCCGCAGTTGAAGAAGATGCTGGAAGAGGAAGAAGACCGGATCAAAGACAAAGATCTGTCTCTGGTTCATGAGGCGGTTTCGGAAGATGAGATCGCAAGGATTATTTCCAGATGGACCGGAATCCCGGTTGCAAAATTAAATGAAAGTGAGAGAAGCAAGACCCTTCATTTGGGAGAAGAACTCCATAAACGTGTGATCGGACAGGATGAAGGCGTGGAACTGGTAACAGAAGCAATCATCCGTTCCAAAGCCGGAATCAAGGATCCGACCAAGCCAATCGGTTCCTTCCTGTTCCTGGGACCGACCGGTGTCGGTAAGACAGAGCTGGCGAAAGCACTTGCTGCCAGTCTGTTTGATGATGAGAATAATATGGTGCGAATCGATATGAGTGAGTACATGGAGAAATATTCCGTGTCCCGACTGATCGGAGCGCCTCCGGGATATGTAGGATACGATGAGGGCGGTCAGCTGACGGAAGCAGTCCGCCGGAAACCTTATTCGGTGGTGCTGTTTGATGAGGTCGAGAAAGCCCATCCGGATGTATTCAATGTCCTGCTGCAGGTACTGGATGACGGACGAATCACCGATTCTCAGGGCAGAACGGTAGACTTTAAGAATACCATTCTGATCATGACGTCGAATATCGGTGCAAGTTATCTGCTGGATGGAATCCGGGAAGACGGAACCATTGAGGAAAATGCACAGAACATGGTAATGGCTGATCTGAGAAATCATTTCCGTCCGGAATTTCTGAACCGGCTGGATGAGATCATTATGTTCAAGCCATTGACGAAAGATAATATTTATGCCATTATTGATTTGTTGATTCAAGATCTGAACAGGCGGCTGGAAGACCGTCAGATTTCGATCCGCCTGACAGAAGAAGCAAAACAGTTGGTGGCAGACGGAGGATATGAGCCGATGTACGGCGCAAGACCTCTGAAACGTTATCTGCAGAAGAATGTGGAGACACTGGCTGCCAGACTGATCCTGGAGGGAAATGTGGGCACCGGAGATATCATTGTCCTGGATGTAAAGGATGGTCATCTGGAGGCGCACAGCGAACATGAGGCATAAGACAGATGGCAAAGGTGATCTTTCATATTGATGTCAATTCCGCTTATTTAAGCTGGACAGCAACCGAACAATTGAAAAATGGAGCAGAGATTGATATTCGGACGATTCCGGCGATCATTGGCGGGGATCAGAAATCCCGTCACGGGATCGTGCTTGCAAAATCAATCCCTGCAAAAAGATATGGCATTCACACCGGGGAACCGGTGGCGAATGCCTTTCGTAAGTGTTCCAATCTGAAAAGTTTTCCGCCGGATCATAAAATGTATCGGGAAAAAAGCCGGGACCTGATAGCGTTTCTGGCAGAATTTTGCCCAAACATCGAACAGGTCAGTGTGGACGAGTGCTATATGGATGCCACCGATGCGATCGGCCGGGGAGAGTCACCGGTTGAGGTGGCAACTGCTTTAAAAGACCGGGTCAGAGACAACTTTGGTTTTACCGTGAATATCGGGATTTCGGAGAACAAACTGCTGGCAAAGATGGCATCGGATTTTGAAAAACCGGATAAAGTGCATACCCTGTTTCCGGGAGAGATTCAGGAAAAAATGTGGCCGCTCCCCATGAGAGAATTGTTTATGGCGGGCAAATCCAGCGTGGAGACTTTGAGAAAACTGGAGATTCTGACCATCGGAGATCTGGCGAAGACGGATCCGAGGCTGGTGGAGCTGCATTTGAAGAGCCACGGCAGGATGCTTTGGGAATTTGCAAATGGAATCGATCGCTCCCAGGTGCAGTCGGAGCCGACGGAAAATAAAGGAATCGGGAATTCTGTTACTTTAAGAGAAGATCTGACCGAAGAAGGACAGGTCTGGCCGGTTCTGCTGGAACTAGCGGAAAGCGTGGGAAGAAGGCTTCGAAAAGCCGGGCAGAAGGCTGGAATGGTCAGTGTAGAAATGAAATACTATACCTTTCAGCGAACCTCCCACCAACAACAGCTTCAGCGACCGGGCAATGAAGATGAGATCTTGTATCAGACGGCGAAAAAACTGTTCCGCGAAATGTGGACGGGGGAACCCATTCGCCTGTTGGGAATTCGGACTTCGAAACTGGTGGAGGCAGAAGAACCGGAACAGTTGAGTTTGTTTGATCTGGGAGAGGAAAATGAAAAGCAAAAACGCCTGAATGAAGCGATGGACAGTATTCGAAGCCGCTTTGGGGAAGGGGCGATTCAAAGAGGAGTCTATTGGAAGAAAGATGGAAGAAAAGAATTATAATATTGAATTGATCCGAACGCTGTCGTTTGGGTTTGTGATCGTGATTCATGTGGCAAATTATTATTGCAGGGGATACGCGGAAATCTCCCGGGGAGAATACGGGTTTGCGCTGATACTGGATGCCATGGCGAGGGTCAGTGTGCCCTGTTTCTTTATGATGAGTGGTGCACTGTTACTGGGAGAAAAACCAAATCTGGATAAAAATGTGCGAAGGCTGTTTCGTTTTTTCAAAGTGCTGCTGGCGTGGAGCGTGATCTATTATTTCTTTAATGTGTATTACATGCATTCGAAGGTGAATCTGAAGGCAGTGCTGTTCGAACCGGTGGAGGCGCATCTTTGGTATCTGTATGCGTTGCTTCCGATTTATCTGGTACTTCCGTTTTTCCAAATCATGTGTTGGGGCATGAAGAAAAAATATGATGATGCATTTATTGCAATGTGCCTGGTTGTAGTTGTGGCGCAATATATTTCTTCGCTGTTTCATGAAGAACCCTATTATGATGTTCCGCTGCTGGGAGATCGTGCCTACACGTTTTATTTCTTTGCAGGATACTTTATTCAGAAATATCGGAACAAGATTCCGTGGAGATTTCCGGTTGTGGCGTCGATCTTTGCGGGTTCGACGGCATTTGAAATCGTGTTGACAGCACTGGTATCGTTTAAAAAGGGAGATCACTACGAAAGGCTGTTGGAATATGGATGTCCGTTTGTGGTGATAAGCGGTGTCGCATTTTTTATGATGCTGTACAAGGTACATGGCGGGCAGATTGAGTTTCCGAGAGGAATGAAAAAATGGATGGATCGACTGGGCGGCTGCTCTTTTGGAATTTATCTGATCCATATTCTGTTTCTGGATATCTTTAAAAAATATGTGGATCCGGGGGATCTTTCGGCATATCTGGTGATCCCGGTATTGTCGGTGGGACTGGGTCTGATTTCTTATCTGTGCGTATACGGATTGAATAAGACACCTTTGCGCAGGATTTTGTTTTAGAGAATGCAAGGTTTCCGAGTTACAGGATAAAATGTGTTGAAGAGAAGCGTTATCCTCCCGCAAAAGGTTGCAACGGGAGGAATAAGAAGTACATCTTCATAAAAAACAGAGCAAACATATCAATGTTTCCATAAACGAGGGACAAAAAAGAAGGCCGAGGCATATCAATTTAGTAAATATGTCTCCGACCTTCTTTTTTTAATAATTCCTGATTTCGTTTTTCTATGGCGCGTTCTGACATCTGAGAACCGTCATTTCTTCCGTAAGAATTTCTGCGGTCATAAGAAGTTCTGTATGAGTGATTACTGTGACTGCGTTTGCGGTGGCTATGCCGATCACGGCGACCAAGACCGGTCAGGCTTTCGACGACACGTACTGGGGCAAGGAAGGTCCAACAGACGATCCGTACCAGCATGATCCCGAAGAAAACGCCCACGCTGTCGATACACACATCCCGGACAGAAGGTCCACGTTCGTCCACGAAGGACTGATGGTATTCATCTCCGCAGGCGAAGCCTACGCAGATCAGTCCGGCGAATAACAACAACGGAAATCCCCGCAGTCCGTAGACATATAATGGAAAAGAGACGGCGATAGCAAGCAGAAAGTATTCGGTCATATGGGCGGCTTTTCGTACATAGAACTCGATATGGTCTGCCAGTTCCTCGACCTCCCAGTCGTCCAGATCTTTTTGCAGGGTGTCACTGGCGGTTTCTACGATCTTTACACTGATCATATGGCTTAAATTTCCGGATTCTGTCCCGGTCTGGGCAGAAAAGCTGTAAATCGCATACATCATGACCAGAGCAGGCAGAAAGGAAAGTGGTTTCAGAAAAAAGGTAACAAAATGTTTCATAGATATCCTCCTCAGGGCAACAAGGTATCACTTTTTGGGAGAAGAGTAAAGTTGAATCCATGATTCTTCATAAAAATTTAAGATTAGATTTTTGCATGAGAGCGGTGTTTATGGTATGATTAGTGGCATAGGTAAAAAGGAAGAAAGAACCCATAAAATGGAGGTTGAGACTATGAAATTATCACGTTTGTTAGAACGTCTGGAATATGAAGTGGTACAGGGATCGGCAGAGACAGAGGTAGAGACTCTGATCAATGATTCCAGAAAAGCAGCACCCGGAGCGGTCTTTGTCTGCATCAGCGGCGCAGTCTCTGACGGTCATGCTTATGCCAAAGAAGTAGCGGAAAAAGGAGCTGCGGCACTGATTGTGGAAAAAGAGGTGGAAGTGCCGGAAGGAATCACGGTGATCAAGGTGAAAAATACCCGTTACGCCTTGGCACTGACTTCCGCAGCATATTTCGGTTATCCGGCAGAAAAACTGAAAGTCATCGGAATCACCGGAACCAAGGGTAAGACTACCACGACTTATATGATTCGCTCTATTTTGGAATCTGTAGGACATAAAGTAGGATTGATCGGAACCATTGAGGCGATTATCGGAGAGAAACACATTCCGGCAGCGAATACCACACCGGAATCTTTCACGATTCAGAAATACTTTGCGGAAATGGTAGAAGAAGGCTGCGACAGTGTAGTAATGGAAGTTTCTTCTCAGGGACTGATGTTGGATCGTACCGCGGGAATTCCGTTTGAGATCGGAATTTTCACCAATCTTGGCCATGACCATATCGGTCCGAATGAGCATAAGGATTTTGAAGATTATAAGAGATGTAAGGGACTTTTGTTTCAGCAGTGTAAGCTTGGCATTGCAAATGGAGATGATCCGTATTTTAAAGATGTATTTCAGAATGCGACCTGTAAGGTAGAGACCTTTGGATTTAATGAGGGTTCGGATCTTCGGGCAACCGACACGCATCTGGTGTCAAAGCCTGGATATTTGGGCGTGGCATATCATGTGTCCGGTCAGATGGACTTTGATGTAGAGATCGACATTCCGGGAACTTTCAGCGTATATAATTCCCTGACAGCGATTGCGGTCTGCCATCATTTCCAGGTACCGGCAGAGGTGATCCAGAAAGCACTCAAAGTGGCAAAGGTAAAGGGGCGGATCGAGATGATCAAAGTATCCGATGACTTTACACTGATGATTGATTATGCCCACAATGCCATGAGCCTGGAGAGCCTTCTGACTACTCTGAAAGAATATCATCCGAAACGTCTGGTCTGCCTGTTTGGATGTGGAGGAAACCGCTCCAAAGACAGACGTTATGAGATGGGCGAAGTGTCCGGACGTCTGGCGGATCTGACGATCATTACGTCGGACAATCCGAGATTTGAGGAGCCACAGGATATCATCAATGATATCAAGATCGGAATCGGAAAGACGGATGGAAAATATGTGGAAATCTGCGACCGGAAGGAAGCAATCAAATACGCCATCGAACACGGTCAGCCGGGGGATGTGATCGTGCTGGCGGGAAAAGGCCATGAAGATTATCAGGAGATCAAAGGCGTGAAACATCCGATGGATGAAAGAGTGCTGATCAAAGAAGTGTTAGAAGAACTTGGTCGGTAAAAAATGAAATTGGAATCTGAAATGCCGGAACAATCCAGAATCATTGAAATTGGAGCAAAGAAAAAATAATGAAGGAGTTTACATGTTTGCGAATATCATCATTGATATTACTCATGAAAAACTGGATAAGATTTTTCAATATCGCATCCCTTCTGAACTGGAAGGGATGCTTGAAGTTGGAGCAGAAGTGGAAGTGCCTTTCGGGAGGGGAAACCGCCTGACGAAAGGATATATTATCGGCTTTTCTGAAACCTGCGATTACGATCTGTCTAAGGTCAAGGCGATAAACGGACTGGCAGAAAAAAGCGTGGGGATCGAGGCAAAGCTGGTGGCGCTGGCAGCCTGGATGAAGGAACACTACGGCGGCACCATGATTCAGGCACTGAAGACGGTTCTGCCTATCAAACGGCAGGAATCCGCCAAAGTCAAACGGCAGGTGCGGCTGCTGCTGTCGAAAGAAGAAGCGGAAGAAAAGCTTCTTCTTTATCAGAAAAAAAATCAGAAAGCCAGAGCAAGACTTCTGGAAGCTCTGTTAAGAGATGGGACAGATGGGGTTCTGCCCTATGAGCTGGTGGTTCAGAAGCTGAATATCACCCGGACGGTAGTGCGGGCGTTGGAAGAGCAGAATGTACTGGCGCTGGAAAGTGAAAATGTCTTTCGAAATCCATTGGCGGATAATCCGGGGATCGGAGCAGATCAGGAAGAATCGGAATCTTCGGAGAAAGCATTTTCCTATACAACGGCTCAGAAGGAGGCAATCCAAACGGTCTGGAACGGGCTGAAAGCCGGACAGAGAACCTGGCTGATTCATGGCGTGACAGGAAGCGGAAAGACGGCTCTTTATATCGAATGGATCAAACGAACGGTGTCGGAAGGCCGACAGGCAATCGTTCTGATTCCGGAGATCGCGCTGACCTATCAGACGGTGATGCGGTTCTATCATCAGTTCGGTGATCGGGTATCGATCATGAATTCCAGACTTTCGGCCGGGGAACGCTATGATCAGATGGTGCGGGCGAAAGAAGGAAAGATCGATGTGATGATCGGTCCACGATCGGCTCTGTTCACCCCGTTTCCGAATCTGGGACTGATCGTGATTGATGAGGAACATGAAACGACGTACAAGAGTGAACAGGTGCCGAGATACCATGCCAGAGAGACGGCAATCCGTCGGGCAGAGTTAGAAGATGCCGGTGTGATCTTAGGGTCTGCCACACCTTCGCTGGAAGCAATGTACCGGGCGAGAAACGGAGAATATGGTCTGATCACACTGACCGAGCGGGCAAAGGCGCATGCGAAAATGGCACAGGTGGAAGTCGTGGATATGCGCGCAGAATTAAAGGAGGGCAACCATTCCATTTTAAGCCACAGCCTCTATGAAAAAATGGAACAGCGGTTAAAGGACGGCGAACAGATCATGCTATTCTTAAACCGGAGAGGGTATGCGGGATTTCTTTCCTGCCGGGAATGTGGACACGTGATCAAATGTCCGCATTGTGACGTCTCGTTATCTACCCACAGAGGCGGAAAACTGGTCTGCCATTACTGTGGACATGAAGAATACAAGCCTCTGAACTGCCCGGAATGTGGCTCGAAACATCTGGGAGAGTTCAAGGTGGGAACCCAGCAGGTCGAAGATGTGGTCCAGAAAATGTTTCCGCAGACAAGAGTCCTACGAATGGATCTGGATACCACACGAAATAAAAACGGACACGAAGAGATTCTGTCTGCCTTTGCAAATGAAGAGGCGCAGATTCTGATCGGAACCCAGATGATCGTGAAAGGACATGATTTTCCAAATGTGACCCTGGTAGGGGCGTTGGCGGCAGATATGTCCCTTTATGCAGATGATTACAGGGCCGGGGAACGGACGTTCCAGATCCTGACTCAGGCAGTGGGAAGATCCGGGCGCGGAGAGAAAGCCGGGGAAGCAGTGATCCAGACGTACAGTCCGGACCATTATGCCATTCAGACGGCAGCTGCCCAGGACTATGAGGGATTCTATGAACAGGAAATGTATTATCGGGAGATGATGGGATATCCGCCGGTAGAACATTTGCTGGCGGTTCTGCTTTCCTGTGAAGAGGAAACACTTTTGGAAACGGGAGCAGACTATCTGAAGAACTTCGCAAAGAGAGCTGCGGGAAAAGCACCGATCCAGATCATCGGGCCGGCCAGTCCGTCCATTGGAAAAATCAATGATATTTACCGAAAGGTACTCTACCTGAAAACGGAAAAATATGATACACTGGTGAAGATGAAAAATCGGCTGGAGCAATATATTGAGATCAATTCCGGATATCAGAAGATTCGGATACAGTTTGATTTTGATCCCATGCATCTTTAAAAATTCTGGAGAAGATGCAGGAACAGCAAGTAGAACAATAGAGAGAAAAGATAGAAGAAAAGAGGAGAAAATTATGGCAATTCGAACTATCCGGGAAATCGGAGAGGAGATTCTGACCAAGACAAGTAAACCGGTTAGCAAGCTGACATTGCGAACCAAGATGCTGATCGATGATATGTTTGACACAATGTATGAAAGCGGCGGTGTGGGACTGGCAGCTCCACAGGTCGGTATTTTGAAACAGATCGTTGTGATCGATATCGGAGAAGGGCCGATCCTTCTGATCAATCCGGAAATTCTTGAGACAGAAGGAGAGCAGACCGGAGAAGAAGGATGCTTAAGTGTACCGGGCAAGAGCGGTGTGGTTACCCGACCGAATTATGTAAAGGTAAAAGCACTGGATGAAAATATGGAAGAACAGATCCTGGAAGGAGAAGGGCTGCTGGCCCGTGCATTCTGCCATGAGATCGACCATTTATCCGGAAAGTTATACGTAGATCTGGTAGAAGGGGAGCTTCATGATGTGACTGCGGCAGATGCAGAGGAGGAAGAAGAGTAACATGAGAGTAATATTTATGGGAACTCCGGATTTTTCCGTAGGAACTCTGGAAGCACTGATCGAGGCAGAACATGAAGTGTGTCTGGTGGTAACACAGCCGGACAAACCGAAGGGACGCGGAAAAGAAATGCAGTTTACTCCGGTAAAAGAGGCGGCTGTAAAGCATGATATCCCGGTGTATCAGCCGAAAAAGATCCGGGAACCGGAATGTGTGGAAGTTCTGAGAAAATATCAGGCAGATGTGATGGTCGTGGTTGCGTTTGGTCAGATCCTTCCGAAAGAGATTCTGGAGCTGACGCCATACGGCTGTATCAATGTCCATGCATCCCTGCTTCCGAAATACCGGGGAGCGGCACCGATCCAGTGGGCAATCCTGGACGGAGAGGAAGTAACCGGAGTCACCACCATGCAGATGGACGAGGGACTGGATACCGGGGATATGATCCTGAAAGAAGAGATCCCGATCCTGCCGGATGAGACCGGAGAATCCTTGCATGACAAGCTGGCGGCAGCAGGCGCAGCCCTCTGTGTGGAGACGTTGGAAGCCCTGGAAGATGGAACGGCCGTGTTTGAGCATCAGGGCGAGACAACCACCCATTATGCAAAAATGCTGACAAAAGAGATGGGAGAGATTGACTGGAGTCGTCCGGCTGTGGAGGTCGAACGATTGGTTCGTGGAATGAATTCCTGGCCCAGTGCTTATACACACTGGAAAGAAAAAGTGATGAAAATCTGGCAGGCAGAAGTCTGTGAAGCGGATACAAAAGAGCAGCCGGGAACGGTAACCTGTGTGGAAAAAGAGGATTTTCTGGTACAGACCGGAAAAGGTCAGCTCAGAGTGAAAATGCTGCAGCTCCCGGGGAAAAAGCGGATGGAAACGGCTGCATTTTTAAGAGGATATGAGATGGAGAGGGGAACCCTGTTAAAATAAATAAGGAGGTTTCTGACATGTTTTACTATTATTACGATGGAACATATTTACTGGTTGTGATCGGAGCGCTGTTAAGCCTGATGGCTTCGGCAAAGGTGAAAAGCAGTTTCGCAAGGTATTCCAATGTCCGCAGCATGAGCGGGATGACCGGAAGAGAAGCGGCGGAACGCATTTTAAGAAACAGTGGGATCTATGACGTACAGGTGCAACATATTTACGGCAACCTGACGGATCATTATGATCCGAGGAACAAGGTGTTAAGTCTTTCGGACAGTGTCTACAATTCCAATTCGGTGGCAGCCATCGGCGTGGCAGCCCATGAGTGCGGACATGCGATCCAGCATGCCAAAGGGTACGCGCCATTGTCTATCCGTGGTGCACTGGTTCCGGTGGCAAATTTCGGATCCACCATCTCCTGGCCGCTGATCCTTATGGGACTGCTGATCAGGAGCAATGCATCCATGTTGTTCATTAATCTGGGGATTCTGGCGTTTTCTTTTGCCGTTCTTTTCCAGATTGTGACATTGCCGGTAGAATTTAATGCATCCAGAAGAGCAGTGAGGATTCTGGGAGAAACCGGAATGTTGGGGCCGGATGAACTGAGAGGCACCAGAAAAGTCTTAAGTGCAGCAGCACTGACCTATGTAGCCGGTGCGGCAGCAGGAATCCTGCAGTTACTGCGGCTTCTGATCATCGGAGGAAGAAGGAATGACTAAAACCATCAGCGAACGTGAGATTGCGTTCGCTACTTTATACGAAATTACAGAAAACGGAGTCTACAGCCATGTGATCCTGGGAGAGGTGCTGAACAAGTATCAGTATCTGGAGAAGCGGGAAAGAGCCTTCATCACAAGAGTGGTGGAGGGAACGCTGGAACATCAGATTGAGCTGGACTATATTCTGGATCAGTTTTCAAAGACGAAGACAAGAAAGATGAAACCGGTAATCCGCTGTATTTTGCGGATGTCGGTCTATCAGTTGAAATATATGGACAGCGTGCCGGTACATGCTGTCTGCAATGAAGCAGTGAAACTGGCGGTGAAAAAAGGATTTTCCGGATTGAAAGGTTTTGTAAACGGAGTCCTTCGAAATGTGGCAAGATCGCTGGATCAGGTAAAATATCCGGGAAAAGAGGAGCCGCTTCGTTATCTTTCGGTTCGTTATTCGATGCCGGAGTGGATCGTAAAGCTGTGGCTGGATGCCTATTCTTTTGAAGTGGTAGAACAGATCCTGCAAGGATTACAGGAGAAACGGCCGCTGACCGTGCGTTGCAATCCTATGCAGGGGACGCCGGAAGCACTGAAAAAACGCCTGGAAAAAGAAGGAGTTACGGTCAGTGTGCATCCTTATCTGAAAGAAGCCTTGATCCTGTCGGATCTGGATCATTTAAGTGCGCTGGAAAGTTTCAGGGATGGAGCCTTCCAGGTGCAGGATGTAAGTTCCATGCTGGTTGGGGAAGTGGCGGATCCGGCCAAAGGAGCGAAGGTACTGGATGTCTGTGCGGCACCCGGCGGCAAATCCATCCATATTGCACAGCTGCTGGACGGAACCGGTTCTGTGGAAGCCAGAGATCTGACCGAAGCGAAAGCAGAACTGATCCGGGAAAATGTAAAGCGGTGCAAGGCAGAAAATCTGACGGTCAAGGTGGCAGATGCACAGTGTGAAGATCCGGACTGGAAAGAACAGGCGGATCTGGTGATCGCGGATCTTCCCTGTTCCGGGCTGGGTGTTATGGGCAGAAAGCCGGATCTGAAATACCGGATGACGAAAGAAGATGCCCTTCAGCTTGCAGAATTACAGAGGCAGATGCTCTCTGTGGTAAAGAATTATGTGGCACCGGGTGGGACTCTGATGTACAGTACCTGTACGATTCACCGGGCGGAAAATGAAGAAAATGTAAAATGGTTCTTAAAAGAATTTCCGGAATTTGAACTGGAAGAGATCCGGCCTTATCTGCCGGAAGTCTTGAGAGCGGATGCACAGACACTGAGTGGCTGTGATGCGAAAGATCCGGAAGATACAGATGCACAGAAATCACGGTCGGAGAATGGTCAGCTGCCGGAGACAAAAGACACAGCAGCGCCGCCGGCCGGAATGATACAGCTTCTTCCGGGAGTGCATGCGTGTGATGGATTTTTCCTGGCAAAATTTCGAAAGAAAAAAAGATAAAGCTCGGGATCAGAGTTGAAAAGCAGAACTGAATGAAAATGAAAGTAAAAAGAAAAAGCAAGACAGTAACAGAAATAAGAACAAGGGGAAAAGCGGGATAGCATGAAGAAAGATATCGCTTCGTTAAACTGGGAAGAACTTCAAAAAGAATTGCTGGAGGCAGGAGAAAAGAAATTTCGTGCCAGTCAGATCTATGAATGGATTCATAAAAAAGGCGCCGAAGATTTTTCGGAGATGACCAATCTCTCCAAGGTACTTCGGGAAAAGCTGGAACAAAGTTTCCGGATCCCGAAAGTGGAAATGATTGCCAGACAGATTTCAAAAAAAGACGGAACCAACAAATTTTTGTTCTGTCTGGAAGATGGAAACGTAGTGGAAAGCGTGCTGATGCGATATAAACATGGAAATTCTGTGTGCATTTCTTCTCAGGTTGGTTGTCGGATGGGATGCAGATTCTGTGCGTCTACACTGGATGGACTGGAGAGAAATTTAGTACCTGCTGAGATGTTGGGGCAGATCTATCGAATCGAGAAGATCATCGGAGAACGGGTTTCTAATGTGGTCGTGATGGGAACGGGGGAACCGTTGGATAATTATGATAATCTGCTGAAATTTATCCATTTGCTGACGGATGAACATGGCTTACATATCAGTCAGAGAAATGTGACCGTATCAACCTGTGGAATTGTGCCGAAGATCTTAAGCCTTGCCGAGGAAAATATGCAGATTACACTGGCGCTATCTCTGCATGGATCCACACAGGAGAAGAGAAAACAACTGATGCCGGTCGCGAATAAGTATGAATTATCCGAGGTTTTAAAAGCCTGTGACACGTATTTTGAAAAAACGGGCAGAAGAATGACCTATGAGTACAGTTTGGTGCATGGTGTGAATGATACGGATCAGGATGCACAGGAACTTTCTGATCTTTTACATGGAAGGAACTGCCATCTGAATCTGATTCCGGTCAACCCGATCAAGGAGAGAGACTATCAGCGTCCTACGCGGGAAAATGCACAGAAATTTCAAAATAAACTTGAAAAACGCGGAATAAATGTTACTATAAGAAGGGAAATGGGCTCTGATATCGATGGGGCCTGTGGACAACTTCGAAGACGATTTGCGCAAGCAGAGGAAGGATAAGGAAACTACATGAAAAGTTATTCATTGACAGATGTTGGTGTCGTAAGAAAAGTGAATCAGGATTACGTATATACCAGTGACAAACCGGTTGGACATCTGCCGAATCTGTTTGTGGTCGCGGATGGAATGGGCGGACACCGTGCCGGAGATTATGCTTCGAAATATACGGTGGAAGTGCTGGAGAGAGAACTGAAACGCACGGACGAAGAAGACGTGGAGCGTGCGCTGATCCAGGCAGTCAAGGTCGCTAATCATGAGCTGATCCGGGAAGCCGGAACAGATGAGCATCTAAAAGGAATGGGAACCACCATCGTGGTTGCAACCATTATCAACCAGATGATGTATTTTGCAAATGTAGGGGACAGCAGACTGTATCTGATTAACCAGGGAATTCTGCAGCTGACCAAAGACCATTCTCTGGTAGAAGAGATGGTGAGACTGGGAGGAATCAAGCCGGAAGAGGCGAAACATCACCCGGATAAAAATATCATCACCAGGGCAATTGGAGCCAAAGAAGAAGTAGAAGTAGATTTTTATGAACATCGGTTAAAAAAAGGGGATATCATTTTGATGTGTACCGATGGCTTGAGCAACATGGTGGAAGACGAGGAACTCTTCCATATTGTACAGGGAGCAAGAGATGTTGTGGAAGCCGCGGAGATGCTGGTAGAGACAGCAAAGGAAAACGGCGGTACGGATAATATCGGTCTTGTACTGATCGTACCGGGTTTGGGTGAGGTGAGTATATGTTAAAGTCGGGAGTTTATTTAGGAAAGCGATATGAGATTATCGAGCGGATCGGATCCGGCGGGATGGCAGATGTCTATAAAGGAATGGACCATAAGCTGAACCGATACGTTGCAATTAAAGTATTAAAGAGTGATTACAGGACAGATGGAGTGTTTGTCTCCAAATTTGTCAGTGAGGCCAGAGCAGCAGCCGGACTGATGGATCCCAATGTGGTAAATGTATACGACGTGGGACAGGATCGCGGACTGTATTTTATGGTTATGGAACTGGTGGAAGGCATCACTCTGAAAGATTATATAGAAAAGAAAGGCAGACTTTCTGCCAAAGAGACCATCAGCATTGCCATCCAGATGGCGGCTGGAATGGAGGCTGCTCACAGCCATCATATTATCCACAGGGATATTAAGCCACAGAATATCATTATTTCCAAAAACGGAAAAGTAAAGGTGACGGATTTCGGAATTGCCAGGGCAACGACCTCTGCCAATACCATCAGTTCCAATGTGATGGGATCTGTACATTATACCTCTCCGGAACAGGCGAGAGGCGGCGTGACTGACGCAAAGAGTGATATTTATTCCGCCGGAATCACCATGTATGAGATGGTGACAGGGCATGTGCCGTTTGATGGGGATTCTACGGTTTCGATTGCGATCAAACAGTTGCAGGAAGAGATCGTTCCGCCGTCAGAAGAGGTGGATATTCCATATAGTTTAGAGCAGATTATTTTGAAATGTACCCAGAAGAGTCCGGATCGCAGATATCACAACGCTCAGGAGTTGATGCTGGATCTGAAACGTTCTCTGGTAGATCCGGAAGGAGATTTTGTCCGGATCGATGGGATGCCGATGGATACTTCTGCTACGGTGATGGTGACAGAAGATGAACTGGCAAGAATTAAAAACTCTTCGTATGATGACGAGTATGACGATGACTATGATGATGACGAGTACGATGAGTATGATGACGACGGCTACGACGATGAGTATGAGGACGACGAGTATGACGATGACTATGACGATGACGGAGCGCAGGATGAGGATGTAAATCCGAGAATGGCGAAAGTCATGAAGATCCTGATGATCGTTGTGGCGGTGATTATTGCATTTATTGCAATCTTCCTGATCGGAAAAGCAGCCGGTGTGTTCAAATTTGGGCCGGGAACCGCGATTACTGATACAAAATCGGAAAAAGTGGAAGTGCCGAATGTAGTAGGTATAGACGAAGATGAGGCGATTAAAGCTTTGAATAAAGCTGGTCTGGGGTATAAGATCACAGCCAGAAAAGAATCTGATAAATACGAGAAGGGCGAAGTGATGCAGCAGAGCCCGGCAGGTGGTAAGAAAGCCAAGAAGAATTCGCAGATAGAGCTGGTCATCAGCAGCGGTAAGAAGGCAGAGGAAGTCAGTGTACCGGATGTAACCGGTAAGTCTGAATCTGATGCCCAGAAGATTCTGGAAGATGCGGGATTTGTAGTGAAGTCTGAAGCAACATACAGCGACGATGTGGATGAGGGCGATGTCATTTTCACAGATCCGGTAGCGGGAAGCAAGTTAAAAGAAGGCGATACCGTGACGATGAAAGTCAGCATGGGTGCCGAGAAAGCGGAAGTCCCGAGCCTGACCGGTAAATCTGAATCTGAAGCACAGTCCTTGCTTGCACAGGCAGGACTGGAGGTGGGAAATGTAACCTCCAAGTACAGTGATTCTGTAGCTGAGGGATGTATCATTTCTCAGGGAATCAAAGCAGGCAAGAAAGTATCCAAGGGAACCAGTGTGGACTATGTAGTCAGCAAGGGCCCGCAAACGAAGATGGTTACGGTACCGACTCTGACAGGAAAGACGGGAGATGAGGCAGCAGTTGCGCTTCAGAACGCCGGTCTGAATGTGGGAAGTGTGACCTATGAATACAGCAATACCGTATCGGTTGGTTATGTAATTTCACAGTCGGCATCTCCGGGAAGCCAGATGGAAGAAGGAGCTTCCGTGAGTTATGTAATCAGTAACGGAAGGGAAGAACCGGATACAGACGACGACACAGAAAGCCAGAGTGAATAAGGCGTGAATCAACAAACTTTGATAAGCAGGACTTAATGCGAACCGGCAGACAGAAACGACAGGATACAAGATGCAGGGAAGAATTATAAAAGGAATTGCCGGATTCTACTACGTTTACGTGGTAGGATCCGGTGTTTATGAATGTAAGGCAAAAGGAATTTTCCGAAAAGAAAAAAAGAAACCGCTGGTAGGGGATCTGGTGGAGATCAGTGTGCTGGATGAAGCGGCAAAAGAGGGAAATCTGGATGTGATTCTGCCTCGAAAAAACGAATTGATTCGTCCGGCTTCGGCAAATGTGGATCAGGCGTTGGTGGTGTTTGCAGTGACAAAACCAAAGCCTCATTTTCATTTACTGGATCGGTTTCTGGTGATGATGGAACGTAAAGATATTCCGGTGATTCTGTGTTTTAACAAACAGGATCTGGCAAAAGACGAAGAGATGCAGGAACTTCTGGAAATTTATCAGACCTGCGGTTACCCGGTGATCTTTGCAAGCGCCAGAAAAGAAGAAAATATCGATCCGATCCGGAAGGCACTGAAAGGAAAGACGACTGTGATTGCCGGACCTTCCGGAGTGGGAAAATCTTCTTTGATCAATTTGTTGTCTCCGGAGGCTGAGATGGAGACCGGTTCCATCAGCCGGAAGATCGATCGTGGAAAGCATACCACAAGACATGCGGAACTTTTGCCGATTGACGAAGATTCCTTTATCATGGACACGCCGGGATTCAGTTCCCTCTATGTCAATGATATGGAAAAAGAAGAACTGAAATACTGCTTTCGGGAGTTTGCTCCATATGAGGGGAAATGTCGTTTTAACGGCTGTGACCATGTACACGAGCCGGACTGCGCAGTAAAGCAGGCGGTGGAAGAAGGAAAGATCCCGAAGATGCGGTATCAGAATTATACAGAACTCTATCAGGAAATGAAAGAAAAAAAGAGGTATTAAAGGTATGGAAAACATTTTGGCACCATCCATTTTGGCAGCAGATTTTAAAGAACTGGGACAGGCAATTAAGACGATCGAGGAAAATGGAGCAGAATATCTTCATTATGATGTGATGGACGGAATCTTCGTTCCAAGCATTTCTTTTGGAATGCCGGTACTTTCTTCGATCCGTTCCTGTACGAATCAGGTGATGGACGTACATTTGATGATCACAGAACCCATTCGTTATATTAAAGAATTTAAAGAGGCAGGCGCAGATCTGATCACGATCCATCTGGAAGCCTGTGAAGATGTGGCGGCAACCATCAAAGCCATTCGGGAAGCAGGGCTGAAAGTAGGGCTTTCCATCAAACCGGCAACAGAAGCAGAAGCGATCCGCCCATATTTGGATCAGATTGATATGATTCTGGTGATGAGTGTAGAGCCTGGATTCGGTGGACAGAAATTTATTCCGGAATCCCTGGATAAGATCCGTGCACTTCGCGCTATGGTAGAGGAAGCTGGCGTGGATGTGGATATCGAAGTGGACGGCGGAATTTATCAGGCAAATGTAAAAGAAGTGCTGGATGCAGGAGCAAATATCATCGTATCCGGATCCGGAGTCTTCAAAGGAGATATTGCCAAAAACACCAGAGAATTTATGGAGATTTTAAACAGTCATGAGTAAATATACGGTGATCGTAAGCGGCGGAACATTAGACGAGTCTTTTGTTCTGCCCATTTTAACTGGCCAGAATGGTTGGGAGTATCTGCAGTTAGAAGAATCTGCAGTTAGAGAAGAGAAGGAAGAAATTGGTTATGTGATCGCAGTGGATGCAGGGCTGAAGTTCCTGTACCGTCATCAGATCCTGCCGGATATTATTGTGGGAGATTTTGATAGTCTGGAGGATGGAATCCTGCCCTGGTATCAGGAACATTTTTCCATCCCGATCCGGAAATTTAATCCGGTCAAAGATGCATCTGATACGGAAATTGCCATTCGCCAGGCACTGGAGCATGGCAAAGAGCCGATTCGGATTCTGGGCGGAACCGGAACAAGGATTGACCATATCTGGGCGAATGTACAGTGCTTAAAGATTGCAAAGGATGCCGGTGTAGAAGCGGAACTTCTGGATCCGCACAACCGGATTCGGCTGATCGACCGCGAAGTACATTTAAAAAAAGAAGAGGCCTTCGGTCCGTACTTCTCCCTGTTTGCGTTGGGAGGAGCGGTCGGAGATCTGAGTATAACCGGAGCAAAATATCCACTTTCTCATCATTTGCTGGAACCTTATGACAGCTTAAGCGTCAGCAATCAGATCCAGGAAGAGGAAGTTGTGATCACTTACGGCAGCGGACAACTGGTATTAATGGAGACGAGAGACTAAAATGGTTTCTTGTCTCGTTTTGAATTCATGACAATAGAATGTTTGTAAAGTGTGTATTCTATGATTTATGCTTGTTCAGCACTGACCGAAGTAGAACGCAGATGTTTCGATAACTTGAAAAAACTGAGGAGTGAAGGAAAAGAAGATGGGGAAAAAACAGATAACAGCAACAGATCTCATAAAAGAAATTGTAGTATTGACCTGGGCCGTGGCGATCATAGCGGCAGCCGTTTACTTTTTTCTGGTGCCGAGCCATACATCCGTGAGCAGTATTTCAGGACTCGGAATCGTACTGGCGAATTTCGTACCGTTGCCACTGTCGGCAATTACGATGATATTGAATGTAGTCCTTCTGGTCATCGGATTTTTTACCTGTGGTCGGGAGTTTGGTGCAAAGACAGTTTATACAAGTGTTGTGTTGCCGTTGTTTATCGGTCTGTTTGAAAAAATTGCACCGGATTTCCAGTCACTGACAGGCAGTCAGGAATTGGATGTGCTTTGCTATATCCTGGTAGTCAGTGTGGGGTTAAGTATTTTGTTTAATAGAAACGCTTCTTCCGGCGGTTTGGATATTGTGGCAAAGATTCTGAATAAATATTTACATATGGAGTTGGGAAAAGCCATGTCATTTTCCGGAATGTGCGTGGCATTGTCTGCGGCACTGGTCTACGACAAGAAGACAGTTGTTCTGAGTATCCTTGGAACATATTTTAATGGAATCGTTCTGGATCATTTTATTTTTGATCATAATATAAAGCGCAGAGTTTGCGTTATCACGGACAAGGAAGAAGAACTTCGCAAATTCATTATAGAGGATTTACACAGTGGAGCAACGATTTATGAAGCGACCGGTGCGTATGATTTCCAGAAGCATAATGAGATCATTACGATAGTGGATAAGACAGAATATCAGAAACTGATGAATTTTATCAGCCGCATAGATCCAAAAGCCTTTGTGACGGTGTATAATGTGTCGAATATGCGGTATCAGCCGAAGATAAGATAATAGAAAAAATTGTACATTTTCACCTCAATATGATACACTATATGGATGTATGAACGAATTTAGAAAAAACAAGATGTTTTAAAGGAGAAATATACTGTATGAAGCTCGGAATCGTGGGATTACCAAATGTAGGAAAAAGTACGTTATTTAACTCGCTGACCAAAGCGGGTGCAGAATCAGCCAACTATCCGTTCTGTACCATCGACCCGAATGTAGGTGTGGTAACAGTGCCGGATGAAAGATTAAATGTATTAGGAGAAATGTATCAGACGAAAAAAATCGTTCCGGCTGTGATCGAATTTGTTGACATTGCAGGTCTGGTGAAGGGTGCATCCAAGGGAGAAGGTCTTGGAAATCAGTTCCTTGCAAATATCCGTGAGGTAGATGCGATCGTCCATGTGGTACGCTGCTTTGAGGACAGCAACATTGTTCATGTAGACGGTTCCATCAATCCGATGCGAGATGTGGAGACGATCAATTTTGAGCTGATCTTTTCCGATATTGAAATTCTGGAACGAAGAATCGCAAAGGTTGTCAAACTTTCCAGAAATGATAAGGCAGCAGCAAAAGAACTGGAAATGTTAAAACGTCTGAAAGCATGGCTGGAAGACGGCAAGCTGGCAAAAACATTTGAATTGCTGGATGAAGAGGAAGAAGAGTGGTTTGGAACTTATAATCTTCTGACCGCAAAACCGGTGATCTTTGCAGCAAATGTAACCGAAGAAGATCTGCCGGATGACGGAGCAAATAACGAAGGGGTTCAGGCACTGAGAGCGTATGCTGCACAGGAGAACTGCGAAGTGTTTGTGGTATGTGCGCAGATTGAACAGGAGATTGCAGAACTGGAAGAGGATGAAAAGAAAATGTTCTTAGAGGATCTGGGTCTGAAGGAATCTGGTCTGGAGAAATTGATCCGCGCAAGTTATCATCTGCTGGGACTGATCAGTTACCTGACAGCGGGAGAACCGGAAGTTCGTGCATGGACTATTACAAAGGGAACCAAAGCGCCACAGGCAGCAGGAAAGATCCATACAGATTTCGAACGTGGATTTATTCGTGCAGAGGTTGTAAGCTATGACGATCTGATCGCATGTGGAAGCCATGCGGCAGCCCGTGAAAAAGGCCTGATCCGTCTGGAAGGAAAAGATTATGTGGTACAGGATGGAGACATCATGCTGTTCCGTTTTAATGTATAAGAAAAAGAGAGTGGCTCATTTTCTGAATTCGGACAAACCAGACTTTGGATCTTGAAGACAGGTAGGATACGGAAAGGAATAGAGCGTGACAGAAAAGGGGTAGCAACATGCATATGGATATTGCATTCCCAAATATCGGAATTCATCTTTCTCATGTGGGAAAATCCATTTCGATCTTTGGATTTGAGATTGCATTCTATGGAATGATCATTGGAATGGCAATTTTGCTTGGTATTTTTATTGCGGTTCGGGAAGCCAGAAGAACCAGACAGAATCCGGATATTTATTTTGATCTGGCAATCTATGGGGTCATCGTCAGTGTGATCTGCGCCAGATTATATTACGTGATTTTTTCCTGGGATATGTACAAAGGCAATCTTTTGAGTATCCTGAATCTGCGGCAGGGCGGACTGGCAATTTACGGCGGAATCATCGGTGCGGTCCTGACTGGAACGGTTTACTGTAAGATCAAACATCTGCATGTACCGTTGATTTTTGATACGGTGGCAATCAGTATTGTAAATGGACAGATGTTAGGACGTTGGGGAAACTTTTTCAACCGGGAAGCGTTCGGAGAATATACCAACGGACTTCTGGCAATGAGATTGCCGGTGGATGCGGTCCGGGCAGCAGACATTACGGACAAGATGCGGGAACATCTGACGAAGATTGACGGTGTCAGATATATTCAGGTAAGCCCGACTTTTTTATATGAATCGTTCTGGTGTATGCTGATCGTGATTTTTCTGGTCTGGTATCGGAAGAGAAAGCGTTACGACGGAGAATTGTTCCTGTTGTATCTGTTTGCCTATGCACTTGGCAGAGTCTGGATTGAAGGACTCCGGACAGATCAGCTGAAGCTTCCGGGACTCGGATGGCCGGTATCTCAGCTGCTGGCGGGACTGATTGTGCTGGGAGTCGGAGGAGTGCTTATTTATAACCATAAGAACCTGGAACGGATCGAATACGAAGAGTTCCAGAGGAAGAGAAGGGAAAGAGAACGCAGAAAGGCAGCCCGGTCGGAAAAATAAACAAGAAAATTTTAGAAAGAAATACCGGATGTTCCCGGACGGACAGTGTAGCAATCTGTCTGCCAGGAGGGTTTGGTATTTCTTTTTTTTATGATGTGATAAGGAATGAATATTGTATACAAAAAGGAACAAGAATCTGGGAAACTTTTATGGACATTTTGGTATAACCGCATTATAATAACAATATGTGTGATTAAATATTTTTATCAATGCAAAACCTAAGGAGGAATAAGGAAATGGCAAGAAAAATGAAGACCATGGATGGTAATCAGGCCGCAGCTCACGTGTCTTACGCGTATACAGAAGTTGCAGCGATTTACCCAATTACACCGTCATCTGTTATGCCTGAACATATTGACGAGTGGGCAACAGAAGGTCGTAAGAACTTATATGGACAGACCGTACAGGTAACAGAGATGCAGTCTGAGGCTGGTGCAGCAGGTGCAGTACACGGAGCTCTTTCAGCAGGAGCAATGACTACTACATTTACAGCATCTCAGGGTCTGCTTCTGATGATTCCTAACTTATATAAAGTTGCAGGTGAGCAGCTGCCGGGAGTATTCAATGTTTCCGCTCGTGCTCTTGCAACCCACGCACTGAACATCTTCGGAGATCACTCTGATGTTTATGCCTGTCGTCAGACCGGAGCTGCTATGCTCTGCGAGTCCAGCGTACAGGAAGTTATGGACCTGACACCGGTTGCACACTGTGCAGCACTGGAAGGAAAGATTCCGTTCATTAACTTCTTCGACGGATTCCGTACATCTCACGAGATCCAGAAGATTGAGACATGGGATTATGAAGATCTTGGAGATCTCCTGAACAAAGAGGCTCTGGCTGAGTTCCGTGCACACGCTCTGAACCCGAATCATCCATGCCAGAGAGGATCTGCTCAGAACCCGGATATCTTCTTCCAGGCAAGAGAAGCATGTAACCCGTATTACGATGCTCTTCCGGCAATCGTTCAGGACTACATGGACAAAGTAAATGCTAAGATCGGTACAGATTACAAACTGTTCAACTACTATGGAGCAGCTGATGCAGAGCACGTAATCGTTGCTATGGGATCTGTTTGTGATACAATCGAAGAGACAATCGACCATCTGGTAGCAGCTGGCGAAAAAGTCGGTGTTGTAAAAGTACGTCTGTACAGACCGTTCAGTGCAGAAGCTCTGATCGAAGCAATTCCGGACAGCGTAAAGAGAATCTCTGTTCTTGACAGAACCAAAGAGCCAGGATCTCTTGGAGAGCCTCTGTATCTGGATGTTGTTGCAGCTCTGAAAGGATCTAAATTCGATGCAGTTCCGGTTATGACTGGACGTTACGGATTAGGTTCCAAAGATACAACACCTGCACAGATCGTTGCAGTATATCACAACACAGAAAAACAGAAATTCACAATCGGTATCAAAGATGATGTGACAAACCTGTCACTGGAAGTAGGACCGGCACTTGTTACAACTCCGGAAGGAACCATCAACTGTAAGTTCTGGGGTCTGGGAGCAGATGGTACAGTAGGTGCTAACAAGAACTCCATCAAGATCATCGGTGATAACACAGATATGTACGCTCAGGCTTACTTTGATTATGACTCTAAGAAGTCCGGTGGTGTTACAATGTCTCACCTGCGTTTCGGTAAGAAGCCGATCAAGTCAACATACCTGATCCATCAGGCAAACTTTGTTGCTTGTCATAATCCTTCTTATGTAAATAAATACAACATGGTTCAGGAACTTGTTGATGGTGGTACATTCCTGTTGAACTGCCCATGGGATATGGAAGATCTCGAGAAACATCTGCCGGGACAGGTTAAAGCATTTATCGCTGACCACAACATCAAATTCTACACCATCGATGGTATCAAGATCGGTAAAGAGATCGGACTTGGTGGACGTATCAACACTGTTCTTCAGTCTGCATTCTTCAAGCTGGCTAACATCATTCCGGAAGAAGATGCAATCAACCTGATGAAGGCTGCTGCAAAAGCTACATACGGAAGAAAAGGTGACAAGATCGTTCAGATGAATTACGATGCAATCGACGCTGGTGCTAAGCAGGTTGTAGAGATTAACGTTCCGGATTCCTGGAAATCCTGTGAAGACGAAGGTCTGTTCACACCGGAAGTTAAGGGTGGAAGAGATGACGTTGTAGACTTCGTTAAGAACATTCAGGCTAAAGTAAATGCTCAGGAAGGTAATACACTTCCGGTATCTGCTTTCCATGATTATGTAGATGGATCCACACCGTCTGGTGCAGCTGCATACGAGAAACGTGGTATCGCAGTAGATATCCCGGTTTGGAAAGAAGAAAATTGTATCCAGTGTAACCGTTGTGCATATGTTTGTCCTCATGCAGTTATCCGTCCGGTAGCTCTGACAGAAGAGGAACTTGCTAAGGCTCCGGAAGGAACAAAAGCAATCGATATGATCGGTATGCCTGGAATGAAATTTGTTATGACAGTATCTGCTCTTGACTGTACAGGATGCGGATCTTGTGCAAACGTTTGTCCTGGAAAGAAGGGCGAAAAAGCTCTGGTTATGGAAAACATGGAAGCAAATGTTGCAAGCCAGGAAGTATTCGACTTTGGTGTTGAAATTCCGGTAAAACCAGAAGTTGTTGCTAAATTTAACGAAGCAACCGTTAAGGGAAGCCAGTTCAAACAGCCACTGCTTGAGTTCTCTGGAGCATGTGCTGGTTGTGGTGAAACACCTTACGCAAAACTGATCACACAGCTGTTCGGTGACAGAATGTACATCGCAAATGCAACAGGATGTTCTTCTATCTGGGGTAACTCCTCACCGTCCACACCTTACACAGTAAACGCTCAGGGAAGAGGACCGGCTTGGTCAAACTCTCTGTTCGAGGATAACGCTGAGTTTGGTTATGGTATGCTGCTTGCTCAGAACACCATTCGTGACAGACTGAAAGTAAAAGTAGAACAGCTTGCAGAAGAAGCATCTAACGAAGATGTGAAGGCAGCTGCAAAAGATTATCTGGATACATTCGCTGTTGGAGCAACCAACGGATCTGCTACTGACAAACTGGTAGCTGCTCTGGAAGCTTGCGACTGCGACGGAGATCTGAAGAAAGACATTCTGGCTGAGAAAGACTTCCTGGCTAAGAAATCTCAGTGGATCTTCGGTGGAGACGGATGGGCTTACGATATCGGATTTGGTGGTGTTGACCACGTACTTGCAAGCGGTAAGGACATCAACATCATGGTATTCGATACAGAAGTTTACTCCAATACAGGTGGACAGTCCTCCAAGGCTACAAAGACTGGTGCTACTGCACAGTTCGCAGCAGGCGGAAAAGAAACCAAGAAGAAAGACCTTGCTGGTATCGCAATGAGCTATGGCTATGTATACGTTGCACAGATCGCTATGGGTGCTGACTTCAACCAGACTGTAAAAGCAATTGCAGAGGCTGAGGCATATCCGGGACCGTCACTGATCATCGCATACGCTCCATGTATCAACCACGGTATCAAGAAGGGTATGAGCAAAGCTCAGACAGAGGAACAGTTAGCAGTAGAATGCGGATACTGGAACAACTTCAGATTCAATCCGGCAGCTGAAAAGGGTAAATTCACTCTGGACAGCAAGGCTCCGAAGGCTGAAGAGTATCAGGACTTCCTGAATGGAGAGGTACGTTACAACGCACTTGCAAGACAGAATCCGGAGAAGGCAGCAAGACTGTTTGCTCAGAACGAGAAAGAAGCTATGGAAAGATTTGCATACCTGCAGAAATTAGTAACTCTTTACGGAGAGGACTAATCCACAGTTTCACAATTGTTCAGATTCTGAATCAAGATCATAAAGAAACCCGTCGGACATCAGGTCCGGCGGGTTTTTCTAAATATTCATTTGTCCAGTCCAGGAATGGCTGAAATATAGGACTGTTAAAAGAATAACATAAATTTTGTTCAATTCCATGAATTTTCAAACAAATCAAGGTGCGAAAAATGTAATATTATTACGAGTTGCACAAAAATGAGAAATAGTATTGAAAAAAATTGTGCATTGTGTTAAACTGAGTTTAAGTTAAAGATTGAAGTGAGACGAGAGCACGAGCATGGACGACAGAAATGTCGTATATAAACTTGTGCTTTTTTAGTATAATAAAGAAAAAGAATATTATAAAAATTAAAAAGGGGATTTCAATAGAATATGGATCAAAAATTTTATAATGCGGTGGAAGCAAGTCCGGTAATCGCAGCGATCAAAGACATGGATGGACTTGAAAAATGCTGTCAGGTGGAGGATATCAAGGTTGTGTTTATCCTGTTTGGAGATATCTGTTCCATAGACGGGATCGTACAGAAGCTTCATGAGGCCGGAAAGATCGCCATGGTACATATGGATCTGATCGTGGGCTTAAGTTCCAAAGAAATCGCCGTAGAATATATTAAAAATAATACCCATGCGGATGGAATAATTTCCACCAAACCTGCATTGATTAAAAGAGGGAGAGAATTAGGACTCTATACAGTTTTGAGATTCTTTATCTTGGATTCAATCGCATTGAGAAATGTGGAGATGACCGATCATCAGTACGCGGGAGCACGACCGGATTTTATTGAGATTTTGCCGGGTGTGATGCCGAAGATCATAAAAAGAATTTGCAAGAAAAGTCGCTGTCCGGTGATTGCAGGCGGACTGATCACAGACAAAGAAGATGTGATGGGCGCATTAAATGCCGGTGCGATTTCAGTATCCTCAACGAACCAGGATGTCTGGTTCCTCTGATACACAGGAACATATCTTCTGTGTACGAAAAACGAAGCTGGGTTGTCTAAGGGGCCATTAGACAATTTGGTGATAGATCTGTCAAGTGTATCTTGGGTCGGTACATTTGGCGAAATCCTAGTTTCCTAAAGGAGGACGAATATGGCAAAGTATGTAATGGCACTGGACGCAGGTACAACAAGTAACCGCTGTATCCTTTTCAACGAAAAAGGTGAGATGTGTTCTGTTGCACAGAAGGAATTCACACAGTACTTCCCAAAACCGGGCTGGGTAGAACATGATGCGGAGGAAATCTGGTCAACACAGTTGGAAGTTGCACAGCAGGCAATGGCAAACATCAACGCCACAGCAGCTGACATTGCAGCAATTGGTATTACCAACCAGCGTGAAACAACCATCGTTTGGGACAAGAATACCGGCGAACCTGTATTCCATGCAATTGTATGGCAGTGTCGTAGAACTTCTGAGTACGCAGACAGTCTGAAAGAAAAAGGACTGACTGACAAATTCAGAGAGAAAACAGGACTTGTAATTGACGCGTATTTCTCAGGAACAAAGATCAAATGGATCCTTGACAATGTGGAAGGTGCCCGCGAAAGAGCGGAAAGAGGAGAATTGTTATTTGGTACAGTTGAGACATGGCTGATCTGGAAACTGACCAAAGGTGCCGTTCATGTAACGGATTACTCCAATGCATCCCGTACATTGCTGTTCAACATCAATACCCTGGAATGGGATGATGAGATCCTTGCAGAACTGAATATTCCGAAATGTATGCTTCCGGAAGCAAAACCGTCAAGCTGCATTTACGGAGAAGCTGATCCGGGATTCTTCGGAGGACCGATCCCGATCGCAGGAGCAGCAGGAGATCAGCAGGCAGCATTGTTTGGTCAGACCTGTTTCACAGCAGGCGAGGCAAAGAATACATACGGAACAGGATGCTTCCTTCTGATGAACACAGGAGAAAAACCGGTATTCTCAAAGAATGGACTGGTTACCACGATCGCCTGGGGACTGGACGGAAAAGTGAATTACGCACTGGAAGGTTCTATCTTTGTGGCAGGAGCATCTATTCAGTGGCTGCGTGACGAGATGCGGCTGATTGATTCTTCACCGGATTCTGAATATATGGCAAGAAAGGTGAAAGATACCAATGGATGTTATGTAGTTCCTGCATTTACAGGACTTGGAGCACCTCACTGGGATCAGTATGCAAGAGGAACAATTGTTGGACTTACCCGTGGTGTAAATAAATACCACATTATCCGTGCAACACTGGATTCTCTGGCATATCAGGTAAATGATGTACTGAAGGCAATGGAAGCTGATTCCGGAATCAAACTGGCAGCTCTGAAGGTGGATGGAGGCGCAAGTGCCAACAATCTGCTGATGCAGGAGCAGGCTGATATCAGTAATGCACCGGTTAACCGTCCGATGTGTGTAGAGACCACTGCAATGGGAGCTGCTTATCTGGCAGGTCTGGCAGTTGGCTACTGGTCAAGCAAGGAAGATGTAGTAAAGAACTGGGCAATCGATCGCACCTTCGCGCCGGAGATTTCTGACGAGAAGAGAGAAAAAATGGTCAAGGGCTGGAACAAAGCAGTAAAATGTGCATATGGATGGGCAAAAGAAGATTAAGTAACCGATCGGGAAATCTGAATCATATCAGAAAAAGTAAGATCAGGTAAAGCTTAAAAGGCCATAAAAATTTCAAAACCAGTTTTATTTAAAATCCAAATGCACAAACACAACCGAATAGAGCGATTCTTAAAAAGGGGGACACACTATGTTACCATATATAAGTGAGTTTTTAGGAACCATGATACTGATCCTGTTAGGATGCGGAGTATGTTGTAACGTGAACCTAGATAAATCAGGAATGAAAGGCGGCGGAACTGTTCAGATCACATTTGCCTGGGGTCTTGCAGTGCTGGTACCGGCGTTCATTTTCGGAGAGGCATCCGGAGCATCTTTCAACCCGGCACTTACCATTGCACTTGCAGTGGATGGAAGTTTTGACTGGGCAATGGTACCTGGTTATATTATAGCACAGGTAGCAGGAGCATTTGTTGGCGCAATCTTAGTTTATATCCTGTTTAAAGAACAGTTTGATGCCACAGAAGATCAGGGAACCAAGCTTGGTGTATTTGCAACAGGACCATCTGTTCCGAATACGGCATTGAACTTCCTTTCCGAAGCAATCGGTACATTTGTATTGGTATTTGCTATCAAAGGAATTGGAAATGTAACAGGAATTGCAACTGGTGTTGACAAACTCTTCGTATTCGGAATTATTGTTTCCATCGGTATGTCACTTGGTGGACTGACCGGATATGCGATCAACCCGGCAAGAGATCTTGGACCTCGTCTGGCACATGCGATTCTGCCGATCAAAGACAAAGGTTCATCCAATTTCGGTTATGGTCTGATCGTTCCGATTTTTGGACCAATCGTTGGAGCAATCGTAGCTGTATTGCTTTATGGCGCGATTCCGTGGTAAACTGGTAATAACAAAGAAACAACAATAGCAATAATTGAATAATTGGATTGTGTGAGAACGGAGCCTGACAATCGAGACATATCAGAAGAGGTATGTTTTATTGTCAGGTTCTTTTTTAAAAGTAAGACTGGAGGATATTTATGATGTATGACGTAATTATTATCGGCGCAGGAGTTTCCGGCAGTGCATCTGCAAGAGAAATTTCTCGCTACAAAGTGAATGCGTGCGTACTGGAAAAGGCAGAAGACGTATGTTGCGGAACTTCAAAAGCAAACAGTGCAATCGTCCACGCAGGATTTGACGCAGCAGAAGGATCCCTGATGGCAAAGCTGAATGTAGAGGGAAATCTGATGATGGAGCAGCTGTCAAAGGATCTGGATTTTGACTTTGCGATGAATGGTTCTCTGGTTGTGTGCAGAGCGGAAGAAGATATGCCGAATCTGCAGAAACTTCTGGATCGTGGAATCAAGAACGGAGTGAAAGATCTCCGGATTATCGGAAGAGAAGAATTGGTAGCAATGGAACCGAATATTGCAGACGATGCAGTGGCTGCATTGTATGCACCGACCGGTGGAATTGTATGTCCGTTCGGTCTGAATATTGCGATGGCAGAAAATGCCAGCGACAACGGAGTAGAATTCAAATTCAACACAGAAGTGACCGGATTTAGGAAGATTGACGGTGGATGGATCGTTGAGACGAATCAGGGTGAATTTGAAACAAAATGTGTGGTAAATGCAGCCGGCGTTTACGCAGATGCAATCCACAATATGGTAAGTGATAAAAAGATCAATATTGTTCCAAGAAGAGGAGATTATTGCCTGTTGGATAAATCCGCAGGAAAGCACGTATCTCATACGATCTTCCCACTTCCTGGAAAATTTGGAAAAGGAATACTGGTATCGCCGACGATCCATGGAAATTTGATCCTCGGACCAACGGCTATTGATATTGAAAATAAAGAAGGAACCAACACCACAAGAGACGGTCTGGACCAGGTGATCGAAAAAGCAGGAGAATATGTAAAAGATCTGCCGCTTCGCTCTGTGATTACTTCCTTTGCCGGACTTCGTGCCCATGAAGGAAATCACGAGTTTATCATCGGAGAAGTAGAAGGTGCCAAAGGCTTTGTAGACTGTGCCGGCATCGAATCTCCGGGACTGACCAGCTCCCCGGCAATCGGAAAGATGGTAGCAGGTATCGTAAAAGATATTCTGGATCTGGAAGAGAAAGAGGACTTTATCGCAACGAGAAAAGGCATCCTGAAACCGGATACCTTATCAAAAGAAGATCGGGACAAACTGATCAAAGAAAATCCGGCATACGGAAAGATCATCTGCCGTTGCGAAATGATCACAGAGGGTGAGATCATTGATGCGATCAAACGTCCGCTGGGTGCAAAATCTCTGGATGGTGTCAAGAGAAGAACCAGAGCGGGAATGGGACGCTGTCAGGCTGGTTTCTGTTCTCCGAGAGTTATGGAGATTCTGGCAAGAGAATGTGACATGGATATGCTGGAAATTACAAAATCCGGTGGAAAATCCGTGATCGCAGTTGGAACAAACAAGGATTCTATTTAAAGGAGGCTTACGCAGATGAGAGCATATGATATTGTGATAATTGGTGGTGGACCTGCAGGCCTCGCGGCAGCAGTATCTGCAAAGAAAAACGGGATTGACGATATTCTGATCCTGGAAAGAGATAATGAACTGGGCGGAATCCTGAATCAGTGTATCCACAATGGATTCGGACTTCATACTTTTAAAGAAGAACTGACCGGACCGGAATATGCAGCCAGATTCATCGCTCAGGTAGAAGAACTTGGGATTGAATATAAGCTGAATACGATGGTAATGGATATCAGCCATGACAAGGTTGTAACGGCTATGAACCGTACAGACGGAATGTTTGAGATTCCGGCGAAAGCAGTGATCCTGGCGATGGGATGTCGGGAAAGACCGAGAGGAGCTTTGAATATTCCGGGATATCGTCCGGCAGGTATCTTTTCCGCAGGAACTGCACAGCGTCTGGTAAATATGGAAGGATATATGCCGGGCCGTAAAGTCGTGATCCTGGGATCCGGAGATATTGGACTGATCATGGCAAGACGTATGACATTTGAAGGTGCAAAAGTACAGGTAGTGGCAGAGTTGATGCCGTATTCGGGTGGATTGAAGAGAAATATCGTACAGTGCTTGGATGATTACGGAATTCCGTTGAAGTTGAGTCATACGGTTGTGGATATCAAAGGAAAAGAAAGAGTGGAAGGAATTACACTGGCTGAGGTGGACGGAAAAGGCAAACCGATTCCGGGAACGGAAGAAGAATATGAATGTGATACCTTACTTCTCTCCTGTGGTCTGATTCCGGAAAATGAACTTTCCAACGGAATGGGTGTAGAACTGAGTAAAGTGACATCAGGACCGGTTGTGAATGAAATCCTGGAAACAAATATTGAAGGTGTCTTTGCCTGTGGAAATGTTCTGCATGTGCATGACTTGGTTGATTTTGTGTCTGAGGAAGCAACCACAGCCGGAAAGAATGCGGCGACCTATGTAAAAGAAGGAAGCAAAGAAGCTGGAAAGGCAGTAGAGATCGTGGCGACAGACGGTGTACGTTATACTGTACCATCTACGATTCATGTGGATCGGATGGAAGATGTACTGACCGTACGTTTCCGTGTAGGCGGTGTGTATAAAAACTGTTTCGTAAGCGTTTATCTGGATGACGAAAGAATTATCCATAAAAAACGTCCGGTTGTAGCACCGGGAGAAATGGAAGATGTGAAACTGAAAAAGGCACAGCTTAAGGATTATCCGGATCTGAAGAAGATTACGGTGAAGTTAGAGGAGGCGTAACATGATGGAAAAAAGAGAATTGATCTGTATCGGCTGCCCGATGGGATGCCCTCTGACCGTGGAGATGAACGGAACAGAAGTAGTCAGTGTCACCGGAAATACCTGTCCGAGAGGTGATGCCTATGCCAGAAAAGAAGTGACGAATCCTACAAGAATTGTAACTTCCACTGTAAAGGTAGAAGGCGGAAAGGTTGATATGGTTTCCGTGAAGACAAAAGAAGATATTCCGAAAGGAAAGATTTTTGAATGTGTGAAAGCCCTGAAGGGCATCACAGTCAAAGCACCGGTACATATCGGTGATGTGATCCTGAAAGATGTTGCCGGAACAGGCATAGATATTATCGCAACGAAAAACGCTTGATGTGAATTTGTTCGAGACAATGTAGCAGCAGAAAGCGTAAAAAAATAATAGGGTTAATTATAGAAGAGATGTCTTCTGGGAATGACGATGCGAGCAAGCCCGGAAGATGTCTCTTTTTGGTTGCCTCTTTTTATGGGTCTGCCATCTATCTTTTTGCTTGCGTAAAACGTGTCATATGTGCTACTATGTGTATAACAAGTGTAAGGATGGAAATGGGTGACACAAATGATAATTCAAATTGATTTTAACAGCAGTGAAGCAATTTATATGCAACTGTGCAATCAGATCATTATGGGGATTGCTACATCAAAGCTTCAGGAAGGAGATCCGCTGCCTTCTGTTCGTCAGATGGCGGATACGATCGGAATTAATATGCATACGGTTAATAAGGCGTATGCTGTATTGAAACAGGAAGGATTTATCCAGCTTGACCGGAGAAGAGGTGCCGTTGTGGCAATCGATGTGAATCGGATCAAAGCGATGGAAGGTCTGAAGGAACAGCTTCTTGTGCTGCTGGCGCAAAGTCGCTGTAAAGGAATCACCAGAGAGGAAGTTCATACCCTGGTTGATGAGATTTTTGATGAATATAAGTAGAAAGTTTACCAAATCCTGGTAAAGAATAAAAGCAACATAGAAAAATAAAAGGAGTATTTATGCAGAACCACTATACAAAACAGGCAGAACAGGTGCGGGAATATGCAACTGAAATGGCGAGACAACTGAACCATCCCTATGTGGGAACCGAACATCTTCTGTTGGGGCTGAGCCATGAGTACGAAGGCGTGGCGGGACAGATCCTGTCTGGTTGCGAGGTCGAGGAAGAAAAGGTCCTGAAGGTGATGAACGAACTGATCACACCGGAGGAAGGAACCGGAAAAAGAAGGAAGCTTGCAGAGAGTCCGAGGCTTACGTATCTTTATGAAAATGCGAAAAAAGAGGCGGATTTCTTCCGCATGCATGAAATCGGAACCGAGGAATTGCTTCTGGCAATGTTACATGATCCGGATTGCGTTGGAACCAAGATTCTTTTGACGTTGAATGTAAATCCGCAACGATTGTTCGCGGAGATTTTACAGGCCCTTGGAGCAGATCCGAAGGAATACCAGGAAGAGATGCAGGGAGAAAATGGAAAACGTACAGATATGTTGGAACAGTACGGAACAGATCTGACCGAGAAAGCACTGGAAGGAAAATCAGATCCGGTAATCGGACGGGAAAAAGAAATGGAACGTCTGATCCAGATTTTGAGCAGAAGAGGAAAGAATAATCCCTGTCTGGTTGGAGAGCCGGGAGTCGGCAAGACTGCGATTCTGGAAGGGCTTGCGCAACGGGTGGCTTCCGGAGCTGTACCGGAACATATGAAGAACAAGCACATTTATTCTCTGGATCTTCCGGGGATGATCGCCGGTTCCAAATATCGTGGCGAATTTGAAGAGCGGATGAAACGTTTGATCGCGGAAGTGGAGGAGAATCAGGATGTGATCCTGTTCCTGGATGAGGTTCATACTATGATCGGAGCCGGAGGAGCAGAAGGTGCCATTGATGCATCCAGCATCTTAAAACCGGCGCTCGCCAGAGGAGAACTGCGCCTGATCGGCGCGACGACGATTGCTGAATATCGGAAATATATCGAAAAAGATGCTGCGTTGGAACGTCGGTTTCAGCCGGTTATGGTGGAAGAACCATCCAGAGAAGAATGTATTGAGATCCTGAAAGGAATCCGCGGAAAATACGAAAGTCATCATAAAGTGAAAGTCTCTGAGGAAGCACTGCAGGCAGCAGTGGATCTTTCGATGCGCTATATTAATGACAGAAATCTTCCGGATAAAGCCATTGATGTGCTAGATGAAGCCTGCTCCAAAGTGAACATGAAAGGGTATAAAGTGCCGGAAACCATGGAAAAACTGGAGGGAGCAAGAATTGAGCTTGCCCGTCAGAAAGAAGAGGCGATCCGTCAGGGAGATTTCCAGGAGGCAGCACTCTTAAATGCAGAGCAGAAGCAAGTGGATGAAAAACTGAAAAAACAGCAGAAGCGCATGGATAAAAAATATGAGAAGCAGGAACAGCAGGTATCAGAAGAGGATATTGCAGATGTGGTATCTGTATGGAGCAAGGTTCCGATCAACCGGCTGATGGAGTCGGAGGCTGGAAGACTTTTGAATCTGGAAAAGGAGCTTCATAAACGTGTCATCGGACAGGATGAGGCGGTGAGCGCCGTAGCGCGCGCCGTAAAACGCGGAAGAATCGGCCTGAAAGATCCGAAACGCCCGATCGGTTCCTTCTTATTCCTTGGACCAACGGGTGTCGGAAAGACAGAATTGTCCAAGGCACTGGCGGAAGTTCTGTTTGGAAAAGAAGATGCCATGATCCGTGTAGATATGTCAGAATATATGGAATCCCACAGCGTGTCCAAGATGATTGGATCTCCTCCGGGATATGTGGGACATGAAGAGGGCGGTCAGTTAAGTGATCAGGTTCGTACCCATCCGTATTCGGTCATCTTATTCGATGAGATTGAGAAGGCGCACCCGGATGTGTTTAATATTTTGCTGCAGGTGCTGGATGATGGCCATATTACCGATTCACAGGGAAGAAAAGTAGATTTTAAGAATACCGTGATCATTATGACCTCCAATGCAGGCGCAAAAGCAATCGTAGAACCGAAGAAACTGGGATTTTCCGCGCAAAAAGATGAAAAAGCGGATTATGCACGTATGAAACAAAATGTGATGGATGAAGTGAAACGGCTGTTCCGTCCGGAATTTCTGAACCGTATCGATGAGATTATCGTGTTCCATACGTTGGGTGAACCGGAATTGAAGAAGATTGTGGGACTGTTGTGCAAAGAATTTACAAGTCGGGTAAAGGAACAGTTAGACATTGATCTGAAGATCCGGGATTCTGTGAAAAAGCAGATTATGGAAAAGGGAACAGATGCGAAGTTTGGTGCCCGACCGCTGAGAAGAGCACTTCAGACGGAACTGGAAGATAAGCTTGCGGATGCGATTCTGAGCGGAGAAGTCAAAAGTGGTCAGAAAGTAGAAGTGGGAGTATCCAGGAAAGAAATGAAGTTTTATTCTGCTTAAAATTGTTTCGGCGAAGAGAAAGAAGCGCTTAAACAACAAGATGGATAATTCCTTACGGGGGTAACGGATATTAACCATAAATATATTGTAGTAGAAAAAAGAAAAGATTTAGTATATAATACCTTTGACAACAGAATAAATTCTGAAATACCTAGGAGGAAACTAAAAATGGCAGTAGTAAAAGAACTGTTGAGAACAGAAGCCGATAAGACACTTAGCTTTGGAGATTATACGCTCGACAAGAAGACGAAACTGGATAATTTTGAATTCGAGGGCGATGTTTATAAGGTAAAAACATACAACGAGATTACAAAATTGGAAAAGAATGGTCTGTTTGTTTATGAATCAGTACCGGGAACCGCAGTTGAATCATTTTCCATGACTGACTCGGAAGTATCATTTTCCGTATCAGCGGCAGGAGATGCCCAGTTTACAGTAGAACTGGAGCCGGAATGTGAGTATGATGTCAAGATCAACGGAGAAGATGCCGGAAAGATGTCTACCAATCTCAGTGGAAAACTGAGTGTCAGTGTAGAACTGAATGAGGGAGAAAGCGCACAGGTTAAGATTGCAAAGTGTTAATCTGTATGATTCATATTCTGGATATCCTGAAAATGTTGAACAGAGATCCTGAGAAAGTTAAGCGATAAAAGAGGAAAGCTGTCAGATAAGAAAAGACTGATCTGACAGCTTCTTTTCTATACTAAGTAACAAGAACCAACAGGGGAAATAACGCGAGGGAAAACAATGGCGAAGAAAAAGAGCATTTATTTCTGTCAGAATTGTGGACATGAAGAAAATAAATGGCTAGGGCAATGTCCTGCCTGTAAGGAATGGAATACATTTGTAGAGGAGAAGATCACAACTTCAAAATCGGTGGCAGCAGCCCGACTGGACAGTGAAATGCAGGTGCTGGGACTATCAGAAGTGAAGTTGGATGATACCCTTCGCGTTCAGACAGGAATTCAGGAGCTGGATCGGGTGCTAGGAGGAGGAATCGTGCCGGGTTCAATGATTCTGGTTGGAGGAGATCCGGGAATCGGAAAGTCAACGCTTTTGTTGCAGGTGTGTCAGCATCTGGCGGAAGTGCAGAACGTGCTCTATATTTCGGGAGAAGAATCTTTGGCGCAGATCAAATTGCGCGCCAATCGTATGGGAGAATTTTCGGATCGATTAAAACTGTTGTGTGAAACCAATTTGGATATTATAAGAAGTGTAATAGAAAAGAAGAGACCTGCAACAGTAATCATTGATTCCATTCAGACCATGTACAATGAAGAAGTGGGATCAGCTCCCGGAAGTGTTTCTCAGGTGCGTGAATCTACAAATGTGCTGATGCAGTTGGCAAAAGGACTGGGAATCTCTATCTTTATTGTAGGACATGTGACGAAAGAAGGGACAGTGGCAGGTCCCCGTGTGTTGGAACATATGGTAGATACGGTCTTATATTTTGAGGGGGATCGCCATGCATCTTATCGAATTTTGCGGGGAGTAAAGAACCGGTTTGGTTCCACAAACGAGATTGGTGTATTCGAGATGCGAGGTGACGGACTCTGGGAAGTACAGAATCCATCGGAATATATGTTAAATGGGCGGCCGGAAAATGCATCCGGTTCGGTTGTAGCATGTTCTATGGAAGGAACGCGTCCGATTCTGATTGAGATTCAGGCATTGGTATGTAAAAGCAATTTCGGAATGCCACGGAGAACGGCAACGGGGACAGACTATAATCGTGTTAATTTACTGATGGCAGTTCTGGAAAAACGAATCGGACTGCATATATCGGATTATGATGCTTATGTAAATATTGCCGGAGGAATCCGGATGAATGAACCGGCGATAGATCTGGGACTGATACTGGCGATTGTGTCCAGTTATAAGAATCGTCCGATTGATGAAAAGACCATAGTGTTTGGAGAAGTAGGACTTAGCGGAGAAGTGCGGGCAGTGAACATGCCGCAGCAGAGAGTAGCGGAAGCAAGAAAACTTGGATTTGAAACCTGTATTCTTCCGAAGGTATCGCTAAAGAGTATAGAGGATACTTCTGGAATAAAATTAGTAGGTGTAAATAGTATCAGTGAAGTGCTGGATTTAATCTAAATTGTCTGAATTGTGCGAATTAAATAAAAAACAGAAAAATCATTGACAATTCAAAATTAGAATGATAAGATATAACACGTCGCTGAGGCAGACAGCTAACAGCAAGTCGGAACAACAGAACGGATCGGGTGATCGACAGTGGTTGAGACGAAGAGCTGAGATGAGAACCTGAAAAAGAAAAATAAAAAAGTTCTTGACAGAAAGCTGCGGATGTGATAACCTAAATAGGCTGACTCGTGAGAGCACAGCAAAGAAAAAGAACATTGATAACTGAACAATAGACAACAACCCTTGAAAATTTCTTATAAGAGAAAAAATTCAAGAACGTATTGGACACGAGGAAGTTCGGCGAAGCCGAACGGCTTTCACACTAGATTCGTGAAGAACCTCATCAAGTGTTCAATGCCAAACAACAGTAAAAAGGGAAGAATTAGCCAGAAGGTTGATTTTGAACTGGACACAAACGAAGAAGCTTCGACAGTTCTAAGTTCGTGGGAGACCTCACTAAGAACATGCGAAGCGTAAACGAACATAAGGCTTCAAAGAACAAAGCCTAAGTTCTTTATACGAGAGTTTGATCCTGGCTCAGGATGAACGCTGGCGGCGTGCTTAACACATGCAAGTCGAACGAAGCACTTGATTTGATTTTCTTCGGAGATGAAGATCTTGTGACTGAGTGGCGGACGGGTGAGTAACGCGTGGGCAACCTGCCTTGTACAGGGGGATAACAGTTAGAAATGACTGCTAATACCGCATAAGACCACAGCATCACATGATGCAGGGGTAAAAACTGAGGTGGTACAAGATGGGCCCGCGTCTGATTAGCTGGTTGGTGAGGTAACGGCTCACCAAGGCGACGATCAGTAGCCGACCTGAGAGGGTGACCGGCCACATTGGGACTGAGACACGGCCCAAACTCCTACGGGAGGCAGCAGTGGGGAATATTGCACAATGGGGGAAACCCTGATGCAGCGACGCCGCGTGAGTGAAGAAGTATTTCGGTATGTAAAGCTCTATCAGCAGGGAAGAAAATGACGGTACCTGACTAAGAAGCCCCGGCTAACTACGTGCCAGCAGCCGCGGTAATACGTAGGGGGCAAGCGTTATCCGGATTTACTGGGTGTAAAGGGAGCGTAGACGGAACAGCAAGTCTGATGTGAAAACCCGGGGCTCAACCCCGGGACTGCATTGGAAACTGTTGATCTAGAGTGTCGGAGAGGTAAGTGGAATTCCTAGTGTAGCGGTGAAATGCGTAGATATTAGGAGGAACACCAGTGGCGAAGGCGGCTTACTGGACGATGACTGACGTTGAGGCTCGAAAGCGTGGGGAGCAAACAGGATTAGATACCCTGGTAGTCCACGCCGTAAACGATGACTACTAGGTGTCGGGTGGCAAAGCCATTCGGTGCCGCAGCAAACGCAATAAGTAGTCCACCTGGGGAGTACGTTCGCAAGAATGAAACTCAAAGGAATTGACGGGGACCCGCACAAGCGGTGGAGCATGTGGTTTAATTCGAAGCAACGCGAAGAACCTTACCTGCCCTTGACATCCGAATGACCGGTGAGTAATGTCGCCTTTCCTTCGGGACATTCGAGACAGGTGGTGCATGGTTGTCGTCAGCTCGTGTCGTGAGATGTTGGGTTAAGTCCCGCAACGAGCGCAACCCTTATCTTTAGTAGCCAGCAATTAGGATGGGCACTCTAGAGAGACTGCCAGGGATAACCTGGAGGAAGGTGGGGATGACGTCAAATCATCATGCCCCTTATGGGCAGGGCTACACACGTGCTACAATGGCGTAAACAAAGGGAAGCAGAGTCGTGAGGCCGAGCAAATCTCAAAAATAACGTCTCAGTTCGGATTGTAGTCTGCAACTCGACTACATGAAGCTGGAATCGCTAGTAATCGCGAATCAGAATGTCGCGGTGAATACGTTCCCGGGTCTTGTACACACCGCCCGTCACACCATGGGAGTTGGTAACGCCCGAAGTCAGTGACCCAACCGTAAGGAGGGAGCTGCCGAAGGTGGGACCGATAACTGGGGTGAAGTCGTAACAAGGTAGCCGTATCGGAAGGTGCGGCTGGATCACCTCCTTTCTAAGGATAAAGAAATATTTCTTTCGTCTGGAACAATCCAACTAAAACGGAAGAAAAAGTAGAGAGTGCTGTTGTCTATTGTTTAGTTATCAAAGACTGAAAGGTTTTTGGTGGCGATGCGCTTAAGGGAAACACCCGTTCTCATCCCGAACACGATGGTTAAGCCTCAAGCGGCCGATGGTACTGCACTGGTAACGGTGTGGGAGAGTAGGTGGCCGCCAAAATTGAAAAAGAATGAACGAAAGAACAGATTCGCTGCTGGACATTTATGCATAGATACAGACACAGGCAACTGAAGAAAAGAGGGGAGCCTGAGGTCAACCCCATCAGCAGGGAAGTGCTGTTCGGATAGCTGGTTTTACCAGTGATTAGAGAGTTGAACGAGAAGAAAAGAAGAAGTTCTAAAAGTGTTCAGGTTTCTAATGACTGATAAATTCAGTCAATGAAATGAGAAGATGTGATGCGAAGCTCTAAACCTACGGTTTATCGCTCTGGCATGACATGCCAATGCATCGAAAAGCAAAGTGCTAGACAAGCAAGTTGTCACAATCGACGCGCTCGCATCTTTATGTACCTTGAAAATCGCATACAAAGATAAGATAGAAATATCAAGACATCCGAGGTAATGTTAACAACATTAACTTGTTCGAAGAAAACGAACTGAAACAATTGAACTATTACCAACGCATGTAACGCTATACATGTGTGGCTGAGATTCATTCCCGTGAATCAAAGCAAGTTGGTTATGCTAAAAAGAGCGTATGGTGGATGCCTTGGCACTAAGAGCCGATGAAAGACGTGATAAGCTGCGAAAAGCTTCGGGGAGGAGCAAATATCCATTGATCCGGAGATTTCTGAATGGGGAAACCTACTTGAGAAGACCTCAAGTATCCTAACGCCAATACATAACGTTAGGAGGGGAACCCGGTGAACTGAAACATCTAAGTAGCCGGAGGAAGAGAAAACAACATGTGATTCTGTGAGTAGCGGCGAGCGAAAACGGAAGAGCCCAAACCAGTGTGCGTGCATGCTGGGGTTCGGACCGCGGAATTGATTCAATGAGTTTAGCAGAATGGTTTTGGGAAAGCCAGCCAGAGAGGGTGAAAGCCCCGTAAGCGAAAGACGAGTTGACAAGGCGGGATCCAGAGTAGGTCGAGACACGAGAAACCTTGACTGAATAAGCGGGGACCACCCCGTAAGGCTAAATACTACTTAGTGACCGATAGCGCATAGTACTGTGAAGGAAAGGTGAAAAGGACCCCGGGAGGGGAGTGAAAGAGAACCTGAAACCATATGTTTACAAGCTGTGGAACCGCATTATTGGCGGAACCGCGTACTTTTTGTAGAACGGTCCGGCGAGTTACGCTGTCTGGCGAGGTTAAGCACTGCAGGTGTGGAGCCGAAGGGAAACCAAGTTTTAACTGAGCGAGAAGTCAGACGGAGTAGACCCGAAACCGGGTGATCTATCCATGTCCAGGTTGAAGTTGCCGTAAAAGGCAATGGAGGACCGAACCCACATCCGTTGAAAAGGGTGGGGATGAGGTGTGGATAGGGGAGAAATTCCAATCGAACCCGGAGATAGCTGGTTCTCCTCGAAATAGCTTTAGGGCTAGCCTCATACGAGTCTTGCGGAGGTAGAGCACTGAATTTCCGCGGGGGCGTCAAAGCTTACCAAAGAATATCAAACTCCGAATGCCGTGTAGATGCTGTATGGGAGTCAGACTGTCCGAGATAAGTTGGATGGTCAAAAGGGAAAGAGCCCAGACCTACGGCTAAGGTCCCAAAATGTGTGTTAAGTGGAAAAGGATGTGGGATTTCGAAGACAACTAGGATGTTGGCTCAGAAGCAGCCATACATTCAAAGAGTGCGTAATAGCTCACTAGTCGAGAGGTCCTGCGCCGAAAATGTCCGGGGCTGAAACACACTACCGAAGCCTAGGAATCTTTTAGAAGATTGGTAGAGGAGCATTGCATACGGGAAGAAGCTATACCGGAAGGAGTAGTGGACTGTATGGAAGAGAGAATGCCGGAATGAGTAGCGAGAGGAAGGTGAGAATCCTTCCGGCCGAATATCTAAGGTTTCCAGAGTAAAGCTGATCTGCTCTGGGTAAGTCGGGGCCTAAGGCAAGGTCGAAAGACGTAGTCGATGGATAACAGGTTGAAATTCCTGTACTATTTTATGACAGAACTGTGGGGACGCAGGGAGAGAGCACGAGCCGGGAATGGAAAGACCGGTGCAAGCGAGGTATCCGTGAGGTAGGCAAATCCGCCTCATAAGGAGAAGACGTGATGCGGACTGAAATAAAAGTAAGGAAGCGTGTGAGCTAACTGCCAAGAAAAGCCGCTATTGTTCATAAAATACCCGTACCGTAAACCGACACAGGTGGATGAGGAGAGAATCCTAAGGCCGACGGGAGAAGCATTGTTAAGGAACTCGGCAAAATGACTCCGTAACTTCGGGAGAAGGAGTGCCTGGTGACAGGCCGCAGAGAAATGGCCCAAGCAACTGTTTAGCAAAAACACAGGTCTATGCAAAACCGAAAGGTGAGGTATATGGGCTGACGCCTGCCCGGTGCTGGAAGGTTAAGGGGAGAGGTTAGCGCAAGCGAAGCTTTGAACTTAAGCCCCAGTAAACGGCGGCCGTAACTATAACGGTCCTAAGGTAGCGAAATTCCTTGTCGGGTAAGTTCCGACCCGCACGAAAGGCGTAATGATTTGGGCACTGTCTCAACAATGCACCCGGTGAAATTGAAATACCAGTGAAGATGCTGGTTACCTGCGCCAGGACGGAAAGACCCCATGGAGCTTTACTCCAGCTTGATACTGGGATTCGATATTGCATGTACAGGATAGGTGGGAGACTAGGAACCAATGACGCCAGTTGTTGGGGAGTCGCTGTTGGGATACCACCCTTGCAGTATTGGGTTTCTAACCAGCGGCCCTGATCGGGTCGGGGGACAATGTCAGGTGGGGAGTTTGACTGGGGCGGTCGCCTCCGAAAGGGTATCGGAGGCGCTCAAAGGTTCCCTCAGAATGGTTGGAAACCATTCGAAGAGTGCAAAGGCAGAAGGGAGCTTGACTGCGACACCGACGGGTGGAGCAGGTACGAAAGTAGGACTTAGTGATCCGGTGGTATAAAGTGGGATTGCCATCGCTCAACGGATAAAAGCTACCCTGGGGATAACAGGCTTATCACTCCCAAGAGTTCACATCGACGGAGTGGTTTGGCACCTCGATGTCGGCTCATCGCATCCTGGGGCTGAAGTAGGTCCCAAGGGTTGGGCTGTTCGCCCATTAAAGCGGTACGCGAGCTGGGTTCAGAACGTCGTGAGACAGTTCGGTCCCTATCCGGCGTGGGCGTAAGATATTTGAGAGGAGCTGTCCTTAGTACGAGAGGACCGGGATGGACTGGCCGCTGGTGTATCTGTTGTTCTACCAAGAGCATAGCAGAGTAGCCAAGCCGGGAAGGGATAAACGCTGAAGGCATCTAAGCGTGAAGCCCCCCTCAAGATGAGATATCTCATAACGTGAAGTTAGTAAGACCCCTTGAAGACGACGAGGTAGATAGGGCAGAGGTGGAAGTGCAGTAATGCATGGAGCTGACTGTTACTAATAGGTCGAGGGCATAACCAAACAGGTGATAGGAGAATGGATGAAAGAGTTCTTTGTATGTGATTTTGAAGGTACATATTTATTGGGAGATCAACAGTAATGTTGGTCTTTTTTCTTTTACTTTTACGCAGAAATTCGAATTATAGGACAAAACGTGTTGATAAAAATCCTTTAAACCCTTGAAAATAAAAGGAATGAAAGCATTGAATCTTCCTTCTTGGAAGAATGCGTTCTGGTTTGCTAATGACCTGCTCAGAATCAAAAGTGAAAAAGACTCTCTCAATTTGGAGTGGAGAGAGAAAAAACAGAAACAGGAAGAACCCGACCGATTGAGGGTTCTTCCTGTTGAAATAAGAGGGTATCTATTTGGAAGGATTACTTCTAAAGAAATTCACGGACAGTTTTAGCGATACCTGGTCCGTCGAATCCGTAATGAGGATAAATTTCCTCCGGATAACCAAAGCTTACGAAAGTATCCGGGATAGCGATCTTCTTCAGTCTTGCCGGAACTCCTGCTTCCATCAGAACATCGGCAACCATACTTCCCAGACCACCTAATGTGTTGTGATCTTCAGCCGTGATGATCACGCCGGTCTTCTTTGCAGCGTTGATGATGGCGTCTTTATCGATCGGTTTCAGAGTATGCATGTCAATGACTCCTACATCAATGCCTTCTTCCGCCAGCTCTTTTGCAGCCTGGATACTGAAATGAACCTCAGATCCTGTTGCGATGATGGTGGCATCTTTTCCTTCTTTAATGGTGATTGCCTTTCCAATTTCATAGTCGAAATCATCGGTATAAACAGCTGGTTCTTCTCCTCGTGGGATACGGATATAAATCGGTCCCGGATAGGTCAGGGAAGCTTCCAGCATCTTGACACATTCATTTGCATCGCAGGGGGCGATCATGGTCATATTCGGAATGGTGTTCATAACACCGAATTCTACGATGGTATTATGAGTCGGACCATAGCCGGAGGAAAGTCCGCCGTGGGTACCGATCAGACGAACCGGAAGGTCGTTGTATGCCAGATCGTTGTGGATCTGGTCAAGAGCACGGACGCAGAGGAACGGTCCGAATGCCTGTCCGAATGGGATGTAGCCTTTTCTTGCCAGTCCGGCAGCTACGGTTACCAGGTTCATTTCTGCGATTCCGACGTCCAGAACCCTGTCCGGGAATTCCTCATATAAGTCACGGAGCGGTCCGGCATGTCCGGTTCCGTCAGAGTTGATGTAGCAAACCTTCGGATTTGTCTTTACCATCTCAATAATTTTCTTTGTCACGATATCTTTGGCGTTCATCATAGCAGCCATATCGGTAATATTAAATGTAAAACCTGCCATTTCTATCCCCTCCTTTTCAACTGCTCTTCAGTATATACGTCAATGAGAGCTTCTGTTTCAGCCAGTTTGTCATCGTCCAGTCCACCGATATGCCAAGCGTAGCTGCGTTCCATCATATAGGATACGCCCTGTCCTTTGGTGGTGTTGGAAATGATGCAGATTGGTTTTCCGGGGTTCTTAAGATCAACAGGCGGAAGATTGCCGAGTGTTTCGTCGATGGCATACATATCGGTTCCATCGATTTCATAGACTTCCCATCCAAAGCTTCGGAAGCAGTCACCCATAGAGTTCCACTGCCATTTCATGTTCTCTCCGGCAAGGAAAGAAGCAGAACAGTGATTGTTGTCTACGATTGCAACAATGTTGTCCAGATTGTGGGAACCTGCATACATGATTGCTTCCCAGTTGGATCCTTCTTCCATTTCGCCGTCTCCCAACAGGCAGTAGATTCTGGAATCAATGCCTTCATTTCGGTTTGCATGAGCAAAACCTACGCTCCAGTTCAGACCATGTCCCAAAGATCCGGTAGAGACTTCGATTCCGCGAACATGCTTGCGGTTCGGGTGAGCACCGAAAGTATGACCGATCTTGTTATAATAATCAAATAATTCTTCCCATGGATACATACCCATATCACAGAAAATGCAATAGAGCAGGATTCCATTGTGTCCTTTACTCAAAACAAACATATTTCTTTCCGGATCTTCCACATTTTCCGGATCGAAACCTAAATACTTGTAGTACAAAGCAGTTACGATATCGGCAGCGGACATTGGTCCACCGATATGAACATTTCCTGCATAACGCGCGCTCCGTGCAATATCCTTACGAATTTCTCCGGCCTTTTTCATTAGATCCGGAACACTTTCTAAATGTACTTTCGCCATAACATTCCATCCTTTCTTTCTTGTAAAAGCAAGAGGTTACGATTTGTTGTTCCGCAAGTCTTATTATAACTGCACAGAAAATGTAATTCAAATTCATAAAAATTATACACAGTGTATAACTGAAATGCATACCAGAGTCATTCTGAAACTTTTTCTGCTAAAAGATGCACAAAACGTTGCTCTGGGATCGTCAGTTCTTCATTTTCCCGCTTGACCCAGGCGAGATGGTTGACCAGTGGATAGGCACTTCCGTCATCTTTTACTAAGGGGATGACATGGATATCCGGTTCTTTTTCCAGAAGCCCTTTTACCCATTTTGGAATATAAAGAAGAGCTCCTGCCTCCCGCATGAAATAGAGACATGCACTGATGGTATTGCAGCAGATCAATTGTTCATTGTCCACACTGTTTTGCAGATCCCCCAGATACATTTTCCGGATTAACTGGTCATCCATATCGAGAGCTACATGAAGATAGTCGGAAATTTCAGAAGATTTTACTTCGGTCCTGTGATAGAAAGGAGAGCGGGATGCCATACAGACATAGACGCCGGAATCTGCCATTTCATGGACTTCCAGAGCATTCTTTTTAATCTCCTGTTCAAATTCCTTCTTATCAGAGTCGGTCAGAATCAGAATGCCGATATCCGCAGTTCTTCCCTTCACCCGCTTCAGCACCGTTCCTCTGTCTACTTCTGCCATCATCACGTTGACCATCATCTGATGTTCCCGGCAGACGGATTTCAGAAGGTCGTAGAGAAAGTCAAACTGTTGGCTGGCAATACAAAGCCTCTGGATCGGAACGGAATCTTTTTTGCCAAATACATCCTCCAGTTTCTGACTGGAACTGATAACATCTTTTGCATATTCCAGGAATTCGCTGCCGCGCGCAGTCATCCGCACACCCTTGGATGTCCGTTCCAGAAGTTTGATATCATATTCAGCCTCCAGACTGGCGATTGCTTTCGTCAGACTTGGCTGACTGACATAAAGTTCCTGAGCGGCTTTTGTAATAGAACCACATTCTGCTATTTTAATAAAATACTCTAATTGTACTAAACGCATCATACACCTCCGGTCTTCTTCTTTGTGCTTTTTTCACATTTTTTTACGATGCCATAACCAAAAAGAATGTAAAATGCATAAAAAAGAGCTATTAGCTTATTCCTCATTGTTATGATAGTCTAAATTACAAGATAAAAGCAAGAGTATTGTGTAAATATTTCACAAAAGATGAAAATGTGGTTGCCGGTCGGTGGATCGGGAGGGAATGAGATGACGGGATTATCCGCAAATGCTGTCATCCGCAAAATGTGGAAGGAGAATCTATTTTATGGAAAATAATCAAAAGGAACAAACCTATTACCATGGCTCTGAGTCGATTAAACGGCAGGTAGCTTTCGCATTAGGAGGAGCTCCGATGAACCTGTGCTGGGTCATCGTCAGTTCTTATCTGATGTACTTCCTGACAGACGTGGCAATGGTGCCGATGGTTGCCGTATCAACTCTGTTCCTGGCAGTTCGTGCGTTTGACGCAATCAACGATCCGCTGATCGGACTTCTGGCGGATAATACCAAATCCCGTTGGGGACGTTATCGGCCATGGATGATGACGGGAGCAATTTTACTGGTTCCGACCGTAACCTTACTTTTCTGGGCGCATCCGACCTGGAGCACACCGGCGAGAACGACCTATGCCTGTGTTCTTTATGTACTGGCAGTTGTATTTGCAACCATGTGGGATATCCCGTACGGAGCACTGAACTCCTGTGTAACCCCATATGCAAATGAAAGATCCAAATTTGCAAGTAACCGTATTCTGGTTTCTTCCTTTGCATCCGCACTGGCAAGCAGTCTGGTTCTTCCGCTGGTAGCAAAATTCGGTGGAGCAAGCGGAGATATGGCCGGAGGTTATGTGAAGGCAGTGTTCGCAATCTGTATCTTTGCAATTCCATTTGCAATCATCTGCTGTAAGGGAACCAAAGAAGTAGTATATCCGCCGGCAAGCCAGAAGATCAAATTCAGCAAACTGATCCGTGTAATCGCAAAGAACCCGCCGCTTCTGATCATCCTGGTAAGCTTCTTTGCCTATGGATTCCTGAACTATGGTCGAAGCACGGTTGCAACATATTACTTTACTTATACCTGGAACAATCCGGGACTGGCAAGTATATACTTCGGACTGGCAGGAATCCTGTCCGGACTGGCAGCATTCTTCGGATTCTACCTGTTAAAGATCTTTAAAGAGAAGAACTATACCTGTATCTTTGGATATGCAGTGATGGTTGTTTCAAACCTGATCGTGTTCTTTGCAAGCCCGAAGACAATGAGTTCTACCGTGATGATGGTTCTGCTCTGTGTCAGCAATGCAGCAAACGGACTGGTTACAGGACTGATCTATGGAATGGTCCCGGATACCGTAGAATATGGACAGTGGAAGAGTGGAATCCGTACCGATGGATTTGTCTATGCAAGCACCAGTTTCATGAACAAATTAGGTGGTGCAGTCGGACCGTTCCTTCTTGGAATTCTGGTAAATGCAGCCGGATATGTTCCGAATGTAGAGCAGAGTGAAAGTTCTCTTCGCATGATCAACATCTGTATGAACCTGATGCCTGTTATCCTGGCAGCCGTTGCAATTGTTCTTCTTCTGTGCTATAAACTGAATCGGAAACAGCATGGAATCATTCTGGAAGAGCTGGCAGCACAGAATCAGGAAAATGCATAAGCAGAAAATGCAGAAATAGGCTGGAGAAAAATCCGCAAAAAAAGCAGAACAGAAATAAAAAGAAACAGAAATTCCACGCAATAGAATTGAGATTCCCGGCACAAATTGATAAAATAGATGCAGAAGCACAAAATCATGCAAAGAGGGCGAATTCTATGGAAATGGAAGCGTGGAAAGAAGAGACAAAACAGGAAAAGAAACAAGACGCAATGAAGTACCGTCTTGCAGATGCGATGAAGGTTTGTATGAGGAAGATGCCTGTAGAAAAGATCACGGTCAAGGAAATCGTGGCAGAGTGTCAGACCACCAGACAGACCTTCTATCGCCATTTTCAGGATAAATACGACCTGATTAACTGGTATTTTGACCGGATTTTGCTGGAATCTTTTCAGCATATGGGAGAGGGAAAGACGGCCTATGAAGGTCTGGTGAACAAGTTCCATTATATAGAAGAAGAAAAACTCTTTTTTAAGGCTGCGTTCCGGAATGATACCCAGAATTGCCTGAAAGATCATGATTTTCAGTTGATTTTGGGATTCTATGAAAACCAGATCTGCCAAAAAACCCAAAAGCCTTTGTCAAAGGAGATACGTTTTCTATTGGAAATGTATTGTCAGGGATCTGTTTATATGACGACACAGTGGGTGCTTGGCCCGATGAAGGAGACACCGGAGGAGATGGCACAAAATCTGGTGACAGCAATGCCGGCAAAATTAGAAGAGTTGTTCCGAAAATTGGAACTTTTGTGAAAAGAAAGACAAGAAGCTTTGTTGAAAATGAATGTAAAGTGACAAAACAGGAAAAGTGTAACATGCAAATGTTACAAAAGACCTGCTTTGTCACTTTCTTTTTATAGAAAGAGATTGTTATAATATAGTCAAACAAAAGGACGTACATAAAAAAGGAGAGTTGAAAGTTATGGCAAACAGAATTAATCTGAATCAGACATCATTTCACGGAGCAGGAGCAATTCAGGAGATTGCGGCAGAAGTAAAGGTAAGAGGACTGAAGAAAGCATTGGTTTGTTCCGATCCGGACCTGATCAAGTTCAATGTGACCAGCAAAGTGACAAAGGTATTGGAAGATGCAGGACTGGAATATGAGCTGTATTCTGATATCAAGCCAAATCCGACCATCGAAAATGTACAGCATGGAGTCGAGGCATTCAAGGCAGCAGGTGCAGATTATATCGTAGCAATCGGTGGAGGATCTTCCATGGATACTTCCAAGGCAATCGGTATCATCATTGCAAATCCGGAATTTGCAGATGTAAGAAGCCTGGAAGGAACTGCAGCAACCAAGAATCCGTCTGTTCCGATCATTGCAGTACCGACTACAGCAGGAACGGCAGCAGAAGTTACCATTAACTACGTTGTTACAGATGTAGAAAAGAAGAGAAAATTCGTATGCGTAGACCCGCATGATATGCCGGTGATCGCAGTAGTGGATCCGGAGATGATGTCATCCATGCCAAAGGGACTGACTGCTTCTACCGGAATGGACGCTCTGACACATGCAATCGAAGGATATACCACAAAAGCAGCATGGGAAATGACCGATATGTTCCATATTAAGGCAATCGAGCTGATTTCCAAGTCTTTGAGAAGTGCAGTTGCCAACGAAAAAGAAGGACGGGAAGGTATGGCACTTGGCCAGTATATCGCCGGAATGGGATTTTCAAATGTAGGACTTGGAATCGCACATTCTATGGCACATACACTTGGAGCAGTTTATGATACCCCACATGGTGTTGCCTGCGCAATGATGCTTCCGATCGTAATGGAGTATAATGCTGAATGCACCGGAGAAAAGTACAAAGAGATTGCAAGAGCAATGGGAGTAGAAGGAGTAGACCAGATGTCGGTAGAGGAATACAGAAAAGCAGCAGTCGATGCAGTACGTAAACTGTCTGTAGATGTTGGAATTCCGACAAAACTGGAAGCAATCAAAGAAGAAGATCTTCAGTTCCTTGCTGAGTCTGCATATGCAGATGCCTGCGCACCTGGAAATCCGAAAGATGCCAGTGTAGAAGATCTGAAAGCTCTGTTCCGGAAAATTATGTAATTGGTTTCCAATGTCTGTGTAAGGAAGAAAAACATGCATTTGATGCAAGATGACTTCTGACGTTGCGGACAGTGAACAGGAATATCGAAATGCAGAAAACCTGCCGGGAAGGTATGAAAAAGGAAGTTCTCCTAAAAACATACCTTTCAGGTAGGTTTTCTTATTGTTTCTGCTTCTGAAATATGATAAATTAAGTATAGTTCGTTAAGAGGTGAAAGAATATGAAGATATCAACAAAAGGAAGATACGCATTGCGTGTCATGGTAGATCTGGCAGCACATGCCGATGAAAGTGAGTATATCAGACTGAAAGATATTTCGCAGAGACAGGGGATTACGCTGAAATATCTGGAACAGATCATGCCGCTTCTGACAAGAGCAGGATATGTCCGCAGTTATCGGGGAAACAACGGTGGATACAGACTGGCAAAGGATCCGAAAGAGTACACCGTGGGGGATGTGCTTCGGACAACGGAAGGGAGTATCGCTCCTATCGCCTGTCTGGATGATGAGCCAAATCAGTGCGAGAGAGCGTCTCAGTGTACGACGCTTCCGTTCTGGGAAGGGCTTTGGAATGTAATCCGGGAATATGTGGATGGAGTAACGGTGGCAGATCTTCTGGAGCAGTCACAGTCTCAAAATCGTTGGGAAAAGGATAAGTGAATCAATGGTTCTGCCGGAAAGCCGGCATAATCTGAAAAGCGGCAAAAGGTTCAGGAACAGCCGAGCAGGAAAAAAAGTAAAAAAGAAAAAATGAAAAAACCTATAAAATATAGTTGACAAATATGTTTTATAGGAATATAATACAATCAATTCATAGAAAACATATCTATTCGGTAGGAATAAGGAGGAATAAAAGATGGCTAAGGTATATCAGGGAACACTTGGATTGATTGGAAACACTCCGTTGGTAGAAGTGGTAAATATCGAGAAAGAACTTGGACTGAAAGCAAAAGTTCTGGTAAAGCTTGAATACTTCAATCCGGCTGGAAGCGTAAAAGATCGTGTTGCAAAAGCGATGATCGAAGATGCAGAAGAAAAAGGAATCCTGAAAGAAGGATCTGTGATCATCGAACCAACCTCAGGAAATACAGGAATCGGACTTGCGTCTATCGCAGCAGTGAAAGGATATCGCATCATCCTTACCATGCCGGAGACGATGAGCGTAGAAAGAAGAAACATCCTGAAAGCGTACGGAGCAGAACTGGTACTGACAGAAGGAGCAAAGGGAATGTCCGGAGCAATCGCAAAGGCAGAAGAACTTTCCAAAGAGATCCCGAACAGCTTTATCCCGGGACAGTTTGTGAATCCGGCAAACCCGGCAATGCATAAAAGAACCACAGGTCCTGAGATCTGGGCAGATACAGAAGGAAAAGTTGATGCATTTGTCGCAGGTGTAGGAACCGGTGGAACTTTAACAGGAGTTGGAGAGTACCTGAAAGAACAGAATCCAGATGTGAAGATCGTAGCTGTAGAGCCAGCAAGTTCTCCGGTTCTTTCCGAAGGAAAAGGTGGTCCGCATAAGATTCAGGGAATCGGAGCCGGATTCGTACCGGAAGTTTTGAATACAAAGGTATATGATGAGATCATTACTATTGAAAACGAGGAAGCGTTTGAAGGCGGAAAGCTGATCGCAAAACAGGAAGGAATCCTGGTAGGTATCTCTTCAGGAGCAGCTTTACAGGCAGCTGTAAAACTGGCACAGCGTCCGGAATATGAAGGAAAGACAATCGTAGCATTGCTTCCGGATAATGGAGATAGATATTATTCTACACCATTATTCGCAGAATAATTACAAAAGAAGTAAAAACATTTCTTGCGGATCTGCAAGAATGGAGATAGAGAGTACATTATTTCAGAGATGTTTGCAGATGGATTGGGAAATGAAGAAATAATAAGAATAAATTCGCAAAATCAGGAGAAGCGATAAGAGAGAAAGGGATTACGTCATGGGAAAGAAAATTACAAGAGAAGAAAGAAATTTTAAATTTGAGACATTACAGCTTCATGTAGGACAGGAACAGCCGGATCCGGTTACCGATGCAAGAGCAGTGCCGATCTATCAGACATCCTCTTATGTGTTCAGAAACAGTGATCACGCAGCAGCAAGATTCGGTCTGGCTGATGCCGGTAACATTTACGGACGTCTGACAAACCCGACCGAGGACGTTTTCGAAAAGAGAATGGCAGCACTGGAAGGTGGTGTTGCAGCACTGGCAGTAGCATCCGGAGCAGCAGCAATCACATATACGATTGAGAACCTGGCTCAGAACGGTGACCACATTGTATCTGCAAAGAACATTTACGGTGGAAGCTACAACCTGCTGGCACATACTCTGCCACAGTACGGAATTACTACAACATTTGTTGACATTTTTGATGAGGCAGTAGTAGAAGCAGCCATTCAGGAAAATACAAAAGCCGTTTACATCGAGACTCTCGGAAATCCGAACTCTGATGTCGTAGATATCGAAGGTCTGGCAAAAATTGCTCATGCACATAAGATCCCGCTGGTAGTGGACAATACATTTGCAACTCCATACCTGGTAAGACCGATCGAGTACGGTGCAGATATCGTGGTACATTCTGCAACAAAATTCATCGGTGGACACGGAACAACCATCGGTGGTGTGATCGTGGACAGCGGAAAATTTGACTGGGAAGGATCCGGTAAATTCGCATCCCTGACAGAACCAAATCCGAGTTATCATGGAATCAGCTTTACAAAGGCAGTCGGACCGGCAGCATTTGTAACAAAGATTCGTGCAATCCTCTTAAGAGATACAGGAGCAACCATTTCTCCGTTCCACTCCTTCTTCTTCCTTCAGGGACTTGAGACACTGTCTCTTCGTGTAGAACGTCATGTAGAAAATGCACTGAAGGTTGTGGAATACCTGAAGAATCATCCGCAGGTAGAAGAAGTACATCATCCGTCTGTATCCGCAGACCCGGAACAGCAGAAACTGTATGCAAAATATTTCCCGAATGGCGGAGGATCTATCTTTACATTTGAAATCAAGGGAGATGCTCAGAAAGCCAAAGATTTCATTGATAATCTGGAACTGTTCTCACTGCTTGCAAACGTGGCAGATGTGAAGTCTCTGGTAATCCATCCGGCAACTACTACACACAGCCAGTGCACAGAGGAAGAACTGTTGGATCAGGGAATCAAGCCAAATACCATCCGTCTTTCTATCGGAACTGAGAATATCGATGATATCATTCAGGACCTGGATGAGGCATTCAAAGCAGTAGAATAATCTGGAAAGAAAGTTGGGAATGCAATGAAATTTTCAAAAAAAAGCAGTTATGGGATTTCCGCATTGATTGATCTGGCGGTCAATTCCAAAGATAATCGTGTGGCATTGAACAGTGTTGCAGAGAGAAACGGAATCTCTCTGCAATATCTGGAACAGGTTTTTGCAAGCCTTCGTCGTGCCGGAATCGTGAAAAGCATCAAAGGACCACAGGGCGGATATCTGCTGAACCGGGATCCGAAAGACATCGCAGTGGCAGAGATTTTGGAAGCTCTGGACGGAACTTATCGTCTGGAAGATCAGGAGATGCAGGAAAAGAGTAGTTGCCCTGAGATTACGGATACCATTCAGAACCTGTTGATCAATCGGGTCAATGCTCAGTTGGATCAGGTTTTGCAGAACCTGACTTTGGAAGATCTGGTGAAGGATTATCTGGAACGTCGGGATTATGGTCAGAATATGTATTACATTTAATGACAACTTATATTTAATCATAGCGAAACGAACAAAGCCAGTCATCGAAAGATGGCTGGTTTTGCTGTTCTGCGGGGACAATGATTGCACCATAGGAGCGAATTTGATAGAATAAAAAGCAGAGATACAGGAAAGATCTGGAAAAGGGGAGAATGAATGAAAAAGAAGATCATAAAAGGTGTGCTGTTATTGGCTATGGCGGTTTTGTTCCTGACAGGATGCAGCAGAAATAATGTGGAAGGATATGTGGAAGGAGTCCTGAATGCCACATACAAAGGAGATTATGCAAAATATATTCATCTGACGAAATGTTCCCAGAGTGAAGCGCAGAATCTTCACACGGAACGAATTGACGAATGTATGAAGGCACTGGAAGATCTGCAGATTTCAGATGATCTGAAAGAACAGTACCGGCAGTTTTTTCAAAAGGAGCTGGAAACCGTACGTTTTACTGTAAATGGAAAGAAAAAAGAGAAGGGTGGCTATAACGTGGAAGTGAGTGTAGAGCCCTACTCTATGTTTCAGGGGGTTGATCAGGAACTGGAACAGAAAGTAGATAAGTATTCGACGGAAGTGACGGAAGAAGCATTGAAGGGGACACCGTTTCCGGATGAAAATCAGTTAAGAGAAAAGGTATATGAATTGCTCCTGGAAATTTTGAATGACCATATGAATCACATTACATATGGGGAGGCTGAGACGATCAATATCCATGTGACAGAAGGAAAACATCAGTCTTATTCGATTGACGGCAGTGAATTAAAGAAACTGGACAAAAAGCTGGTAAATCTGAAAGAACTGGGATTGGAATAGAGCCCCTGAAAAAGAAAGAACTGGAAGGAAGAAAGTGATATAGATGGAATATTTTGGAACCTTTGGACCGAACTGTCATACTGGAGAACAATTGAAAGCACTGTTGGAAGCTGGGATGACCGGGATCCGTCTGAATCTGTCCCATAAAAATCTGGAAGAGTGCAGAGAATGGATTTTGGCGTATCAGGAGGCGCAGGCAGAACTTGGAATGGCTGCCAGATTGTTAATTGACCTGAAAGGTCCGGAACTTCGCCTGGGAAATCTGGAAGAAACGTTATTTCTTCAAAAGGGACAGGCCCTTTTGTTGGATCCATGTGGAAATGAGTCGAAAAGTTCAGAATCAGAAAATTCTGAGGTCATGATTTCAGAGGCAGAGGCTTTAGGAAGTGTGCTTCCCGTGATTCCGGTTCCGGAGATACTTGAAGCATACCTTCAAAAGGGACAGGCCCTTTTGCTCAATGACGGAACGGTACGGTTGGAAGTCGTGGAGAAAGTGTATGACGAGCCGGCAGATAAAGCGTTAACAGATAAAATGGATATAGAAGTGACACTGTTTGAAAAGGTAACGGAAAAGACAGATGAGAAGAATAGAAAGAACAGAAAGAGCAAAAAGAGCAAAAAGAGCAGAAGCCGGATCATGTGCAGGGTTCTTCGTGGTGGTGAGGTAGGAAGTCGGAAGAGTATTGCTCTGGAACAGGTGGAAGTACCCTCTCCGACGCTGACTCCGGAAGATTTGGAAAATCTGAAAGTAGCAGAAAGTTTCTGTGTGACAGATGTGATGCTGCCATTTGTGCGTGGAAAAGAGGATATTCAAAATCTCCGACAGGCATTGAAGGAGTGCGGGGCAGAGAACATTCAGATCCATGCTAAGATTGAGAATAAAAGAGGAGTCGAAAAACTGGAAGAAATTCTGGAAGAAACGGATGCGGTGGTGATTGCCAGAGGAGATCTGGGACAGGCCTATCCGCTGTGGGAACTTCCGGTGGTACAGAAAAAGATTGCGGCTGCATGTTGCAGAAAACAGATACCATTTATGGTAGTGACACAGATGCTGCAGTCCATGATAAAAAATCCGGTGCCGACCCGGGCAGAGGTGATGGATATTTATAATGCGGTGGCAGATGGTGCAGCGTCGCTGATGCTGACCGGAGAAACCGCAGTGGGAGAATATCCGGAAGAGGCTATGGCTTATCTGGTAAAAACAGCGGAAGCAGCGGGAAAGTACCTGTATGGAAATCCGTGAGAAAAAAGGAAATAAATCTGAGGGAAAAGCTAGAGTGAATCATAGGTAAAAGTTATGGAACTATACGAAATGTCAACTGACGAAATAATAAAGTAGACAATCGAAGAAGCATCCGATATACTTTTACCAGAAGGAAAAGGAAGGGAGTTTTGAGGATGCAACAAGCGAAAATTTCAGTACAGGATATCTGTTGTATTGCATTGATGGCAGCGGTGACTGTTGTAATGGCACAGATTTCAATCCCTATGCCAATGGGAGTACCAATGACAATGCAGACATTTGCGGTTACATTAGCGGGAGTGATTCTTGGATCAAAGAGAGGTGGGCTTTCCATCTTGGTTTACATATTACTTGGAGCTATTGGTCTTCCGGTATTTGCCGGTTTTAGCGGTGGAATCCAGAATCTGGTAGGACCAACCGGTGGGTTTTTGATTTCATTCCCAATCATGGCATGGCTGATCGGAGTTGGTGTGGAGAAGAGAAAACAGACTGGAATGTTTATTTTGTTTCTCATACTTGGAACCGTTGCAAATTACGTGATCGGTGTGGTAATGTTCTGCGCGATCATGCACGCATCCGTTACTACAGCGGTAGCAGCATGTGTGATTCCGTTTATTCCGACTGCAATTATTAAAGCCGTGGTTGCGGCAATTCTCGGGTTGAAGATCCGGGATCGTCTGGCAGTCTCAATGCAGTGGGCGTAGATTGCGAAATCCCCCTGGCGTTGTAGTTACATATTTATGAAATGTTTTGGTAAAATAAGCACTGCTTTAAGAGCTGTTCATGAATGCAATGTTCGTGATCGGCTCTTTTTCCATCAATCAGCTCGATTGTGTTTTCGGCCTGAATAAAAGTAAGCTCCATATTTATAAAAATGATATTTTCAAGGGCATTTTTCTGGTAAGATAGAAGTGAGTCGAGAGACAATCCTCTGAGAAACATCTAAAAGCAGAGCTGTAAAAAGAGGAAAAATAAAATAGAAAAAGAAAATGTAAGAAGTAGAAAAAGGAGAGAAAACAATGGCAGAGAATTTTACGTATTATTCCCCGACAGAGGTTGTATTTGGAACAGGAACCCATAAAGAAACCGGAAATTATATCCGAAAATATCAGGGAAGTAAAGTACTTGTAGTGTATGGTAGTGGACATGCGGTCAAGAGTGGTTTGATAGAGGAAGTGACAGAGTCCCTGAAAAATGCCGGTGTAGAGTACGAATTGTTGGGTGGTGTGGTTCCAAATCCGCATCTGTCGAAAGTATATGAAGGAATTGAAGTTGGAAAACGGATAGAGGCAGATTTTTTACTGGCAGTAGGAGGTGGTTCGGTTATTGATACGGCAAAGGCAATTGCTTACGGATTGGCTGAGCCGGAAAAAGATGTATGGACCTTGTTCGAACATGTGAGAAAAGCAGAGAGATGCCTTCCTGTAGCTTCCGTACTTACGATTGCGGCGGCGGGAAGTGAGACCAGTATGGGATCTGTCATTACCAATGAGCGGACCGGAGAAAAGAGAGCTTATGATGATGATCTGTCCAGACCGAAATTTGCCATTATGAATCCAGAGTTGACATTATCTCTTTCGGATTATCAGACAGAGAGTGGATGTGCAGATATCCTGATGCATACGATGGAACGTTATTTTACCGGTGGAGATACCATGGAACTAACAGATGCCATTGCAGAAGGGTTGATGTGTACGGTTATGAAATATGCGAAGATCCTTCATGAAGATCCTCAGAATTTAGAAGCCAGAACAGAGATCATGTGGGCCGGAAGTGTTTCTCATAATGGCCTGACAGGTTGTGGAACGGACGGAGGCGACTGGGCTACTCATAATATGGAACATGAGATGGGTGGAATGTTTGATGTGGCACATGGAGCCGGATTGGCAGCAATTTGGGGAAGCTGGGCGCGATATGTGAGTCATGCAGCTTCGGAAAGATTTGAAAAGTTTGCGTGCAATGTATTTAATATTGAAAAAACAGGAAATACAGAAGAAATAATTGAAAAAGGAATTCAGGCAATGGAAGCATTTTATCGTTCGGTTCAGATGCCGACATCTATGGAAGAATTGGGCATAATCCCGTCAGACGCGCAGATCGAGCAGATGGCAGAAAGCTGTGAACGTGCGACAGGTGGTGCAAATGGAAGTGTGATTCCTTTGAAGAAGAATGATATGATTCAGATTTATAAGATGGCAAGATGAAATGTAAACCATAAAGATATAAAGGTTGACAATTGAGAGGGCGTAAGGTATACTTTATTCCAGAAGAACACAGAAAGGTGATTCGAAATGAATCTTATATTACGCCCTCATCATTTGTTATGTACGCAAAGTTACGAAGGTCGGGGTTATAGCCCTCAGTTTGTGGAGAATATGGATAAAATTACAGACATTCTTCGCAAGCCAACCCCGACCCGAATTTGTCTGAAAAGAGATACGGACAGCCTTTGTGAAAAATGTCCGAACAAGCTGGGTGAAAATCAGTGTCGCGGGCAGGACCATGTGAAAAAAATCGATGAGAAGGTGCTTCAGTATTTTCATTTGGAAGAAAAGGAGTATGAGTATCAGAGCCTGATCGGAAAAATCCGGGAGGAAATGAAAGAAGAGATCCTGGAAGATATCTGTGGAGAATGTAGTTGGTATCAGAACGATGGCTGCATTATTCGGGAATGTGTGGGAATTGAAGGGTAAGAAAGAGAATTTCCATATCAAACAAAATTTATTATGAAAAAAGTAAGAGAAGCCTTTATGAGGAGGGCTTCTTTTTTTTGTTGCCAGGAATAGCGAAAAAAGGCTCAGTGGAGCTGTTTTTAATTGTCTGACATATGGTAAAAAAGTTAGTACCTCTATTAAATCTGGAGATGCGCTGCCCCCTGAAGTTTGATTAAAACCCTCGGAGATTGCATAGAATTTGGAACATTTTCGGTGATTATACAGGAAAATATACCCTGTGCAATAAAGGATTTCACAGAATATAAACAGCAATTTAAATAAACTTTTCCGCATTCTGTAGCATTGAAAAAAGTAGAGAAAGGAGATATGATTTTGATAGAAAATATGAGGAGGGTGGGGAATGAAATATTATCTGGGATTAGATGTAGGTGGCACAAATCTTGCGGCAGGAATAGTGGATGAGAACTGTAATTTACTACATAAAGAGAGTATTCCGGCGGGAGCCGGACGAAGTGTAGAAGAGATTACATCGGATATGGCGAAGGTGTCGAAAAGTGTAGTGAAGCACCTGGGACTTCCTATGTCTAAGATTTCTTTCTGGGGAATTGGAATGCCAAGTTACGTAAATCCACAGACGGGTTTACTGGTTCATGCCAATTGTTTTGGCTGGAAAAATCTTGATATCTATTCCTATTTGCAAAAGCATAGTTCTCTGCCGATTTATATTGAAAATGATGCGAATTGTGCAGCACTTGGCGAAGTGCTTGCAGGTGCGGGGAAAGGGTATCATGATGTGTTGATGTTGACTCTGGGAACCGGACTGGGCGGCGGAATTATCCTGAATAAAAAGATTTATGCAGGTGCCGATATGATGGGAGCAGAGTTGGGGCATACCAAATTATGTTATCACGGCTCCTCCTGTACATGTGGACAGTTGGGGTGCGCGGAAGCGTACTGCTCGGCAACAGCATTGATCCGGCAGGCAAAAGAAGCACTTCAGGGAAATGAATCTTCGGTCATGTATGAGTTGTGCGGAAAGAATCCGGAGCAGTTGAATGCAAAAATGGTAGTGGATGCTTATAAGATGGGAGATCAGGTTGCACAAAATGTATTCTTACAATATGTGGATTACCTTTCCTGTGCGATGTCCAGTTTTATCGTGATCTTTCGTCCGGAGATTATTATATTGGGCGGAGGAGTTTCTAATGTGGGAGACACATTGCTCCTTCCATTAAAAAAGAAAGTTATGGAGAATACTTATGCGGCTGATGTGATTGGAGTCCCGGAAATTCGTCTGGCAGAATGTGGAAATGATGCAGGGATCATCGGGGCTGCGATGTTGGAAAAATATGGAATGGACCGAAAAAAGAATGGGGTGTCATAATGGTCAGATTTGATATAGAAGGAAGTCAGAACGTAGAAGTCAGTAAAAAGATAAAATGTGAAAAGAGCTTGATCTGGCAATTGGAACGAATGGAGCAATATACGGATACTCACAAGGCGAATTTAAACCGATCCAAAGAGCGGAGAGAAGTAGAGTGCCTGAAGGTGATTTTCCCGGCATTGTTCCGTTCGATTGAGGAACAGGATCTGATCGCGGGACGCCTGGACTTTCTGCCGATCGGTTTTGGTACCGTTACTTCCATAGGCGGAGTCGGACATTATTGTGTTTTTAACAAACTTCGGGCATTTCAACGGGAAATCGAAAAAGAAGGAAAAGAATATTCAGATCGGGTGGAAGAACTTTATCGATATTGGGAGAATCAGGATCTGAAAGTTCTGTATTGTAAAGAGATCCTGACGGAGACGACAATCGGAAGATTCATTGATGTGGAATATCCGATGATTGCTACGGCAAGACTTTCCGGAATGATGTTGGATTATCATTTACTGCTGGAGTTGGGAATTCCGGGATTAAAGGAGCGGATTCAAAAAAAGATCAATGCAGATCCGGAAAATGAATTCTATCAGACTTGTCTGGAGTGTCTGGAGATTGTGACAGAAAGTGCAGAAGCATTGAAAAACCGGGCATTACAGCAAATGGAGCAGCTCCCGGAAACAAATCAGAAAAGAAGACAGGAATTGCAGCGGATTGCAGATGGTCTGGAATACCTGAAAGACCATAAGCCGGTTACATTTCATCAGGCGTTGCAGCTCTTATGGCTGTATGCATTGCTGGCGGGTGTGATTAATTACGGAAGACTGGATGATTTTCTGGGACCATATCTGGCAGCAGACCTGGAGGCGGGCAGATTATCGGAAGAAGAAGCGTACCGGTACCTGAAATCTCTCTGGACGATGATCGAAAACCGCAGGACGACGGTGAACGGCCGTGTGATTGTGGGCGGAAAAGGAAGACGCTATCCGAAAGAAGCAGATCAGTTTATGCGCATCGCCATGAAGGTGTGCAAAAACGTAAAATATGTGGAACCGCAATTTACACTTCGTCTGGAAAAAGATACTCCGGAAGATGTGTGGGAAGACGTGATGGAAGCACTGGGAAAAGGTGCGACCTATCCGACTTTATATAATGATGAAGTGAATATTCCGGCGGTATCTTACGGAATGCGTGTCGATGAAGAGACTGCGAAGAGATATGTACCGTTTGGATGTACGGAATTTGTGATTTGGGGACAGAGTACCGGAACCCCCAATATCTGTATCAACCTGCTGAAGATTCTGACAATTTACATGAATCAGGGAATTGATCCGATGGATGGTCAATTTAAACTGGGAGAATTGAAGCCAAAGAAACTGGAAGGAATAAAAAGTTTTGAGGACTTTTTTGCAGGGTATAAAGAAGTACTGGACTATTATATGGATCTGGCAGCAGAAGCCCAGTTTCAGTCATACAGGATCATGAATGAACATGTCAGTTTCCTGTTTACCAGTATTCTGATGGATGACTGTCTGGAGCGCGGCAAGGCTCTTTTGGACGGAGGAGTGCGATATCTGGGTGGCACCTGTGAAACCTATGGGAATATTAATACTTCGGATTCTTTGTGGGCAATCAAAAAGCTTGTGTTTGAAGAAAAGAAGTATACATTAACAGAGATGGAACAGGCAGTCTTAAAGAACTTTGAAGGCTGTGAAAAGCTGAGAAAGGATTGTCTGGACTGCGAGAAATACGGAAATGATCTGGATAATGTGGATGCGATGGCAAATGAGGTCTATGAATATGTTGCAAAAGGCATTCGTGACCGTGGAATTGAGAAGGGAATGCAGTATTTCCTGATCGTGATCAGCAATAATTCGCTGAATACGGAATGGGGAATCAGAACCGCAGCATCGCCGGATGGAAGAACTGCAGGAATGTATATGAATCCGGCAAATAATCCGCAAGGGGGAGCAGATCGAAATGGCCCGACGGCGATGCTGAATTCGCTGGCAAAATTTAATCCGAAATATCATGCCGGTTCGGTACAGAACATCAAGTTTTCCAGAAGCTTTTTTAAGAAAAACAAAGAACTGATCCGTGCAATGTTTCAGACGTATTTTGAAAAGGGTGGCTGTCATCTGATGGTCACGGTTGTAGATAAAGGGGAACTGGAAGATGCCATGATCCATCCGGAGGCACACAGAGATCTGATCGTACGTGTTGCGGGATATTCCGCAGTGTTTGTGGATCTGGATCGTTCGGTTCAGGAAGAGCTCCTGAGTCGATCCCTGCATGGAGAGGAGGATATGTAAGATTGGAACAGCGGCTTCATGTGTTTAATATTGAACGATTTGCGCTGCATGACGGACCGGGAATCCGAACGACTGTATTTTTGAAAGGATGCCCGTTGCATTGCCCGTGGTGTGCAAATCCGGAATCGCAATCCATGAAACCGCAGATTCTCTTTCGAGAAGAACGATGTGTCGGGTGCGGAAGCTGCATCCCGCATTGTAACAGAAATGCAATCAGCCTGAAAGATAAAAAAGCCCGGATTGACCGGACGAAATGTATCGGATGTGGTGATTGTGCAAATGCATGCATAACAGGAGCAATGTCCAGATGTGGACAGGAAATGACGACGTCGGAAATTTTTCAAATCGTAAAAAAAGATAAGGACTATTATCAGAAAACAAAGGGTGGGATTACGTTATCTGGTGGAGAAGCACTGCTCCAGACAGAGGCACTATATCCGTTGCTCGAACTGTGTGAAACAGAAAAAATACCGGTAGCAATAGAAACTTGTGGATATGTTTCTTTGAAATGTTTGAAAAAAATTGTTCCGAAAACAGAGTTGTTTCTCTTCGATATTAAGACATTGAATCCTGAAAAATTCAAGAAATTTACTGGTGGAAATTTAGAAATTGTTTTGGAAAACTTTTCGTATTTATCCAAAACGTCCGGAGAAAAAACAGTGGTTCGGATTCCGGTGATCCCGGGATTGAATGACACGAAAGAAGAAATAGAAGAGATTTTCAGATTTGCAAGACAGCATCAGGTGAATAAAGCAGATCTGTTACCCTATCATGTTTTGGGAATTGCAAAATATCAACAATTGGGGAGGACATATCCATTCGAATGCCGAAAAGGGCTGGATTCGAAAGAGTTAGAACCGTTTTTGGAAATGGGGAAAAATATGGGACTGACTCTTACTATAGGTGGATAGGAAATGAAAGAGTTGATCTGTTTAGAACCAATTGAAAAACATTTGATCTGGGGAAAGGAGACATGGGTTGTCAGTGGGAATCCACAGGGGGACTGTGAGATTCAGACAGAGGGATGGAATGCAAAGACTTTGTCGGAACTCTGGAGCACACAGAGGGAAGTCTTTGGAGGAATGAAGGAAAAAGAGTTCCCGTTATTGGTCAAAGTTATCGATACCAAAAAGGATCTCAGTATACAGGTACATCCGAATGATCAATATGCGTATGCAAATGAGCATGGGAAAAAGGGGAAAAATGAATGTTGGTATATTCTGGATTGTGAGAAAAATGCTTCGGTTATATTAGGGCATTATGCAAAATCAAAACAGGAATTCACGCAGGAGGTAGAAAACGGGCAGTGGAAGACTTTATTAAGAGAAGTTCCGGTCCATCCCGGAGATTTTATACAGATTGATGCGGGAACATTACATGCTATCAAGGGCGGAATCAAATTACTGGAAATTCAACAAAATTCCACCATTACCTATCGTTTGTATGACTATGATCGCCTTGAAAATGGAAAGAAAAGGGAACTGCAGACGGCGAAAGCATTGGAGGTAGTGAGGGTTCCGGCAAAACCTGTAGAACAATGTGTGAAACATAAAATAAATCAAGAAAAGAATAGTAAATATGTTCTGATACAACATCCCTGTTATACCATTTGGAGAATGGAATTGGAAAAAAACTGTTATATAAAGCAAAAAGAGCCGTTTCTGATCCTGAATGTGATTAATGGAGAGGGTAGTATCGGAGACCTGAAAGTGGGAAAGGGAGATCATATTCTGGTTCCGCAAGAGTATGGCATAATAGGGCTAAAAGGAAGGATGGAACTAATAGGTGCATCCTGTCAGATGCGATGAGGTGGTGAAGATGAAGATTGGAACAATCGGAACTAGTATGATTACTGGAGAATTTTTAAAAGGAATTCAGATGGCAGATGGTGTGGAATGTGCAGCAGTTCACTCAAGAGAAAAAAAGCGAGGAGAACTGTTTGCAAAAAAGTATGGAGTCCGAAAAGTTTATACAGAGCTGGAAGAGTTGTATGCGGATAAAACCATTGATCTGATTTACATTGCATCTCCAAACAGTTTACATTATCAGCAGGCAAAAAGAGCGTTGGAACATGGAAAACATGTAGTCTGCGAGAAACCTTTTACTGTATATTCAGAAGAATCAGAAGAACTTATTAGAATGGCAAAAGAAAGAAATTTATTTCTTATAGAAGGAATTACTACAATGTATATGCCAAATTACAGAGTAGTAAAAGAGCAGTTGCCGACTATCGGAAAAGTGAAAATAATCCTGTGTACATTCTGCCAGTATTCCAGTAGATATGATCAGTTCAGAGATGGAGAGAACCCCAATATTTTTAATCCGGAATTTGCAGGTGGAGCGCTAATGGACATTAATTTGTACAATATCTATTTCGTGGTTGGCTTATACGGGAAACCGGAACGTGTACATTATTTCCCGCAAAAAGCGGAAAATGGGATTGATACCAGTGGAATTTTGATTTTGGAATATCCGGAATTCCTTTGCCAGTGTACCGGAGCAAAAGATGTGTGGTGTGAGAACAGTGTACAGTTATTGGGCGAGAAAGGATATATTTTAGTTCCGGCAGAAAGTAATCGATGTGATGAAGTGACAGTTGTGACGAAATCAGACAGAAAGACATATAATCTGCACACAATGGGACATTGGTGTATCGAAGTGCAGGAAATCATGAAAATGATTCAGAATCAGGATTTTGAGGACTGCAACAGAAGGTTGGAAACAACCCTTCAAGTGGTGGAAACTTTGGAAATGGCAAGGAAAAGCGCGGGGATGTGTTTTTGAACAGGCAGAGAACGTAGCGTATATGACAAAAAATAAAAGGGAGGAAATGATATGAAGACAACAGATGCACGAAAACGTGAAATTTTAGAGTCACTGAAAGGTGGGCTGATCGTATCATGTCAGGTGCAGCATGATGATCCAATTTACAGTGAAGAAATGCCGGTGAAAATGGCAGAAGCTGCACAATGGGCGGGAGCAGTTGGAATCCGTGCTAATTCACCGGAACAGATCCGCGCAATTCGAGAAGTGGTAGATTTGCCAATTATCGGTTTGTATAAAATCTGGCAGGAAGGAACCGATGTGTTTATCACACCAACATTGGAAGCAGCAAAACAAGTTTATGAAGCAGGAGCAGATATTATTGCACTAGACTGTACAGATCAGATGATAAATGGAAGAGAAGCTTATCATTTATTGCCAGAAGTAAAAGAGGCATTACCGGAAGCCATTATTTTTGCAGATGTGTCTACTTATGAGGAAGCAAAAAGAGCATTGGAACTGGGAGCAGATGTGATTGGCCCGACACTCTATGGCTATACTAGGCAAACAAAAGACATTGAACAGCCAGATCTTAGAGAATTTGCAAGAATGTGTCGGGACTTCGGTGATCAGGCATATCTGATCATGGAAGGGCATATTTATACTCCGGAAGATGCGATTAAATGCCTGTATTTGGGAGCACATGCGGTTGTTGTGGGAAGTGCAATTACACGGCCACACCTGACGGCGAAAAGGTTTGTAGATCTGATCAGTGGATATCAGAACAATTGGAGAGAAGAAGAACGGAAAAAACATTAAATATGGGAAATTTTAGATCAGGATCATAAAAACAGGAAAAGGAGGAAACGTATGAAAAAGTGGAAAGTTGCGATCATGGGATGTGGGATGATTGCCCAGGAAATTTACATTCCGCAGATGCGCCGCATTGAGAAAGCAGAACTGGTTGCGGTCTGTGATATCAATGCAGACCGGGCAAAAGAGGTGGCAGAAAAATTTCATGTACCGCAATGGTATGGGGGGATTGATGAACTGCTGGGAAAATGTGAATTTGATATTTTGATGGATACAGCATCTATCCAGGCACATCATGAGATTAATATGAAAGCTCTGAGAGCAGGAAAACACTTGTATTCCCAGAAGCCAATTGCGTTGACGGTAGAAGAGGTGACAGAACAGATTGAGGCGGCGAAAGCAGCAAATGTGAAGTTTTCTGCATCTCCGATCCATATGATCCGCCCGGATATCCAGAAAGTACGGGAGATCATTCAAAGCGGTGCAATTGGAAAAGTAACGATGGTTCGGGTACACGCATCCCATGGAGGACCGGAGTATTTTCAGTTCCGTGATGCGGATCCGTCCTGGTTTTTCAAACCGGGAGCCGGCGCATTATACGACATGGGGGTTCATGGAATCACCATGGCAACTGCCGTGATGGGGCCGGCGAAAGAAGTCGGATGTATGGCTGCCATTTCAGAACCGGAACGGACAGTACGTTCTGGAGCATTTGACGGAAAGAAGATCAAATCAGATATGCTTCCGGATAATTACCTGATCACACTGGATTGGGGAGATGGATGTATCGGAATCATTGATACCGGTTTCTGTCAGAAAGCATCGACTGTAAATATGCTGGAAGTATATGGAACTCATGGAACCGTTACGATTCTGGGAGAACTGACCATCGGACAAGGAGAAGGCGTTCGTCTGTATGTGGATGACCCGGCAATTAAAGTACGCGGTTGGATGGATCCGTTACCGGTTACAGAGCCGGACAGAGAGTTTGAACAGTGTGAATGTCTGGCAGATTTGATTGAAGCAATCGAACAGGATACACAGACAGGACTGACACCGGAGCATGCGAGACATGTAATAGATATTCTCTGTACAATTCCGAAAGCGATTGAAGAGAAGAGAATTCTGCCATTACATACGGAGTTTTAAGAAAAGGAGGGAAAATATATGATCAGTACAGGCATTTTTACGGGATATTATCCGTTTGACATTGATGAAACAATCCGCAGAATCAAAAAGGATGGATTTTCCTGTGTGCAGTTGGATGTGTCATTTAAGGATTGTGATGCAGCGAAAGAATATCTGACCAAAGAAAAGGCAAATCTAATTCGGGATAAATTCCGGGATGCAAATCTGCCGATTGTAGCAATTTCGGCTTATACAAATCTGATTCATCATGATCCGAAAAAGAAGAAAGCAAATCTGAATTATATCAAAATGATTATGGAGCGAGCACTGGATCTTGGATGCCCTTATGTCGCCAGTGAAACAGGAACCAAGAACCTCGAAAGTGACTGGGTATGGGATGAGGCCAATGAGACGGAACTGGCATATGAGGAAACGGCGGAAGCGATTGCAGAGATTGTAAAATTCGGAAAAGAAGTCGGTGCGACCTACATCGTGGAGAATTATGTGAATAATGTGATTGGCTCCATCGAACAGCTTCAGAGACTGTTTTCGGATATCAATATGCCGAACCTGAAACTAATCTGTGATCCGACCAATTACTTTACCGAAGAACTGATGCATGATATTGACGGACAACTGCAGAGGATTTTCCATGCATTGTCGGACAAAATGGTAATCGCTCATGCAAAAGATATTAAATTTGCAGAAGATTTCGGGGTCAAACAGGCCGATATTGATGCGGATGAATCTCATGTATTTCGCGGTTCTGGGGCAGTAGAACTTCCGGCACCGGGACTTGGCTGCTTAAACTATGATCTGTATCTCAAACTTCTGGCAAAATATCATCCGAATATCCCGTTGATTATTGAACACCTGGATGAAGGGGATATTCCGCGCGCAAAGAAATTTGTGGACGGTGTATTAAAGCGGCAAGGGGTATAAAAGTTGTATTGAGTCCCAGAATGTGCCAGAAGGCACTTCTGGGGATTAAAAGAAATTCAGCTTGATATTTTTTTCGCTGTTTGGTGTATTATACAAATCCAGGTGGAAGCGGCTTCGATCACCACGGGTAATGGAAGTCGTATATTCAAAAGAGAATCCAGACTCTAAAGAAGCGATTCGATGGATTTTAAATCCGGCGGAGCAGGAACATTGAAGCATTTTTTTCTCTTTGTCCTTCAGAGAAACTGCTTCGATATATTCCGTAGCATGGTAAAGATTCAGTCCGTATTGTTTAGTAAGAACATCATATAAAGAATTGCGTTCAAATGAATAAGTTTCGATGCCGTTGCATAAATAATATGGAATATATGTTTCTTCGATCAGGATCGGGACAGAGTCACTGCATCGCAAGCGAACAAGCTTGAATAAAGTTTTCTGAGAGCCCGGAAGATGAAGTTCTCCCAGAATATATTCCGGTGGATCTTTTACAATACAAGCCTCCAATACTTTAGAAGAAGGAACCGCACCGGTAGCTTTAATGTCGGATGTAAAAGAATACAAACGATTGATGGAACGGTTTAGTTTCCGGGGGATCACAAAGGATCCTTTTCCTCGAACACGGAGCAGATAACCTTCTTTGATCAGTAGATCCATGGTCTGACGAACGGTAGTGCGACTGATGCCATAAGCTTTGCTGATGCTTTCCTCGGTAGGAAGCTGCTCATCTATTTTTAACACTTCAGATTGGATACAAATTTTAAAAAACGATGCTAACTGCATATATAAGGGAGTTGTACTTGTGTGGGAAAACTCAAAAGATTCCTTTAATTTTTCGATATCCATAGATTTTCTCCTTTAGCAATATTCAAAAATAGCATAAGCCTATAGAAAAGGAGTTGTCAAGCTAAAATCTAAAATATCTGACAAATTCGTCATAATATAGAAAATGCAACTATAATTAAAAAATATTCGAAAAATGATTGACAAATAAATGTATGAAATGTATACTACAAATAACACATATGCAATACAAAAAAACAAGAAAGAGGAGGAAAAGAAATGAAAAAGCGATTAGTCAGTGTATTGTGTGCAGTAGCAGTTCTGAGTACTATGTTGGTTGGCTGTTCCGGTGGTTCTGGGGATAAATCGGACAAAGCATCTTCCGATAGTAAATCAGAAAACGTGATGGAAGGCGATGTGTATAAGATTATTCCGGAAGGAGATCTGGTAGTCGGCTTTACATCCGGTTCTTCGGGAACCTCCTGGAGAGATCAGATGATCGATGACTTTAAGGAAGTTGCAGAAGAGTACAAGGCAGATGGACGGCTGAAAGATTATAAGATCGTAAATAATACAACGAATGGTGATGCAACGGAACAGGCAAACATTATTCGTGACTTTACAGCAGATCCGGATGTCAATATCATCATCGTTGATGCAAATGACAGTACGGCATTGAACGAAGCAATTGCAGAAGCTCAGGATGCAGGAAAATTGGTAGTGATTGCAGATACCGGATGTGATGCGCCGGGAGCTCTGAATGTACAGCTTGATCATACTGCATGGATGAAGAAGAATGCAGAGTTTATTGCAACTGCATTGGATGGAAAAGGTAAATTGATCAATATCAATGGTCTTGATGGAAACCCGGCAGACAACGCAAGAGATAAAGGATTGCAGGAAGTGCTTGAAGAGAATCCGGATCTTGAAGTTGTACAGAAAGCATCTGGCGGTTGGGATCAGACTCAGGCTAAAACAGCATGTGCACAGATTTTAAGCACAACAAAAGATATTGATGGTATTATCACTCAGGATGGTATGGCTTATGGATGTTTATCTGCATGTGAAGATGCAGGAATCCTTCCAAAAGCTATGATTGGTGATCCTGGTGTGGCATTCTTCCAGGAATGGAAGAAACTGATGGATGAGGGAGCAGATTTCCAGGCATGTGCACAGCCGAATCCTCCGGGAATCGCAGCATCCGCGCTGAGAATCGCTGTAAATATGGCTGAAGGTAAAGAATTAGATGAATCTAAATTAGACGGCAATATTTATTATTATCAGGTACAGTCATTCTACACACAGGATAATTTTGATGATGCAATGAAACTTCTTGATGGAAAATCAGATGATTATCTTTTAGACGAATGGTTTGATGAGGACGGCGTTCAGGCATTATTCAAATAAGTAATGATAGACTCTTCTCTTCTGTACGTCTGAATGGTACAGGAGAGAAGAGTTTTTTAAGGAGGAAAACGAATGGCAATACTAGAGGCGAAAAATATTGTCAAACGATTTGGTGGAGTTACAGCCCTCAGCAATGGAAATATAACATGTCGTGAGGGGAAAATTACAGGATTGCTAGGGACAAATGGTTCTGGCAAGAGTACAATTTCAAAAATAATCACAGGTGTATATCTTCCGGATGGTGGGACAATTACATATCAGGGAAAAGAAGTAGCTTTTCGGGATCCTATCGAAGCAAAAAGAGCCGGAATTGTTATGGCATTTCAAAATCTAAGTTTGATTCCGGATCTGACAGTCTGGCAGAATGTAGTTTTAAGTTTTGAACAGAGAAAAGGGGTTTTCCTTGACAACCAGGCGGCAAGGGAAAAAACACGGGAACTGATCGACCAGTTTGTTCCTGGATTCGATATCGAAAGAAAAGTGATTCAGTTAAATTCCAGTGAGAAACAGATTGTTGAAATTATAAAAGCAATTTCAGAAGAGCCAAGGCTCTTAATATTAGATGAGCCAACAGCAGCATTGGAGCAGGCACAGGTAAAGGCTTTATTCTGGTATATGAAAAAACTTGCATCAGAAGGTGTAGCAATTATTTTCACATCTCATCGAATGGGAGAGATCATGGAGATCTGTGATGACATTGTGGTATTTAATAATGGAAAAAACACCGGAAGCATTGATTTTGAAAAAGACGGGAAAAACCAGGATGAGATTATAGGATTGATTACCGGTGATATAGAGGGTACATCCGAGAAACATAAAAATGAAGACATTTCGGAAGAGACAAAATTTGAAGTGAAGGATTTGCAGTATCAGGAGATTTTGAAACATATCAATCTGTCTGTGAAAAAAGGAGAGGTTCTTGGAGTTGGAGGGTTACAGGGACAAGGACAGGTTGAACTGATGCTGGCACTAGCTGGAAATTATAAAAAAATAAAGGGGCAGGCTATATTGGATGGTAAAGAGATTTCCTTAAAATCTCCAAAGACGACCATTCGGGAAGGCATTGTATTTGTACCAGGAGACCGTCAGACCGAAGGGCTGATGATGCAGGATTCTGTGTATCAGAATATGATCATGCCAAAGCTGGCCATGAAAAAACAACCGCTTTTTACACCGGTAAAAAAATATCAGAAAGAAGCGGAAGAAGTAGTAAAGATTCTGTCGATCAAAACAGATACAATTGATCAGAAAGTAAATAATTTATCTGGAGGAAATCAACAGAAGGTTGTTGTCGGAAAATGGATTCCTTTTGATATTAATGTATTACTTCTTTCTGACCCGGCAAAAGGTGTAGACATTGGGGCAAAGCAGGACTTATATGATTTTGTATTGAAGTTGGCAAAAGAAAAAGGAATCAGCGTGATCTTATATGCCAGTGATAATGAAGAGTTAGTAGATTACTGTAATCGGGTTATGGTGATGTACGAAGGCAGTATTATTAAAGAACTGAGTGGAGATGATATTACGAATGCCAATATTACAAAAGCATCGCTCAATCTTCCGGAAGGGGAAAGAAAGGAGATGGAAGCGTAATGGTTGGGAAAAAAGTAAAAAAAGTATTACATAATCCAGAGACAGCAACCATCATTCTTTTGGTGATTATGGTCGTACTTGTTGCCTCTCTACAGTCTAATTTCTTTTATTCAGCAACAGTTAAAAATAATATTGTATCCTGGACTCCATTAATTTTGTTGGCAATGGGACAAGCCTTTGTGATTATCGCTGGAGGGTTGGATCTTTCTTGTGGGCCAGCAATGTCATTGATGTTATGTGTGTTGACGGCAACTATGAAAGCGGATAATCCGGCATCTGGTTGGAAAGCATTATTATTTGGATTGATAACGGCACTCATTGTGGGGGTAGTGAATGGAGTGGTTGTAGGTTATTTGCGAGTGCCTGCACTGATCGCAACTTTTGCAACCTCTTATATCTGGTTGGGATTGGCCCTCTTTATTATGCCTACGCCAGGAGGAGAGTGTGTAAATTGGATGCGTGTTTTCTACAATTTTGGATCAGTGGAAAATGCACCTGAATTTCTAAAATCTGTCGGAAAAATTTTGCCAACCAGCTTTTTCTTGATTGTTCTTGGAGTGATTATTTGGATTGTAATCAGTCGGACAAAGTTTGGAAGATATATGTACGCAGTTGGCTCAGACAGAGACATTGCTTATCAGAGCGGTATTAATTCATCAAAAATTCAAATGTGTACATATATTATAAATGCACTTTTCATTTATGCATGTGCATTGTTTTATGCGGCACAGAATCAGTCTGGTTCTGCTAGAATTGGAGATGCGCTTACGTTGCAGGCAATTGCAGCTGTTGTTGTAGGCGGAATTGCACTCAGTGGAGGAAGCGGAAAAGTTTATATGGCAATTGTAGGCGCGTTGATTATGAGTCTCGTAAATAAATTGATTTATCAGTTGGGAATTCAAAGCGAGTATCAGGTCCTGGTCAGTGGAGTGATCATTATTGTTGCGATATCGACTTCAGTTATTTATTCTATGGCAAATGAAAAATTCGTGGTAAAAGGAAGTGAATAATATGACGAAAATATTTGAGTTTAATAAAAAAACTGTGACAGCTCTCGCCTTTATTGTTCTACTTTATTTTATCGGCGGAATATCAGTTTCTGGTTTTGCTTCACCTCATGCAATGATGCAAATGTTAAAGTTCGCTACTTATATCGCATTATTTGCGTTATGCCAGTTGTTGGTGACATGTACTGGAGGGGATATCGATCTTTCGGTTGGATATGTAGCGACCCTGGTGGCGGTGTTATCCGCTCAGATTTTAAAAGGCAGTAATGCACAATTGTGGAAAGCAGTTCTGATTGCGATTGCAATCGGTGGAGTTGTGGGGTTGATTAACGGACTTCTGGTCAGTTATGCAAAGTTACCGTCTTTGGTAGTAACGATGGGAATGACTAGCGTGGTGCAGGGAATTGTAAATGTATATTCCTCCAAGTATGGAGTGACAGGTGCTCCGGCCCCCATTCTTGCCACAATTGCAAACGGTAAGGTTGGAATTGTACCCAATATTATCTGGTTGTTATTGGTAGTGATCGTGGTTGCTACGGTTATTTTACAGATGACAAAGATTGGTGTGAAGTTAAAAAGCATTGGAAGTAATGAACTTGCAGCATTTCGATGTGGATTAAATGTAAAAGTGATAAGAACCTGTGCCTTTGTTGCAAGTGGTGTGATTGCCGGGCTAATAGGACTTTTGCTTTTAGGAAATCTGGGACAGGCGTTTAAAGATATGGGATCCAGTTATGTAATGCCCAGTATTGCAGCAGTTGTAGTCGGAGGAGTTTCATTAAAAGGTGGTGAAGCAAATTATATTAATGTAGCGTTAGGAGCTATGGTTTTACAGACTTTGACGAATCTGTTTGTTGCGTATGGCTGGGGAGATGCAGGAAAATGGACCGGTATCGGTATTATTTTGTTACTCATGTTGATTTTGTACGTGAGAGAGAAAGTCAGCAGATAGAAAGAAAAACAAGACTATGGAGGTGTCAGTATGAAATTAGGTTTTTTAAGTTCAATCGTACCGGAGTTAAGTTTTGAAGAAGTGATTGATTTTGCAGCAGATAATGGGTTTGCATGTGTGGAACTTGCTTGTTGGCCGTATGGAAAAGCAGCTAGAAGATATGCAGGGGTTACTCATATCGATGTAGCAAATCTGGACGATGAAAAGGTCGCTTACATTAAAAAATATACAGAAGATCGAAATGTAACAATCAGCGGTATTGGATATTATCCGAATCCATTATCTTCTGATCCTGAGGTGAGGGAAGTATCCATCACTCATATCAAAGAATGTATCAAAGGGGCAGAGAAACTGGGGGTACCGGTTGTAAATACTTTTATTGGAAAGAACAGAACCGCAACACCGGAAAAGAACTGGGAAGAGTTTATGAGCGTCTGGCCGGATATCATTGCATTTGCGGAGAAACACAAGGTGAAAATTGGTATTGAAAACTGCCCGATGTATTTCAGAGATGAGTGGCCGTCTGGTGATAACCTGGCATGCAGTCCTGCATTTTGGAGAAAAATGTTTGATGCAATTAAGAGCGAGAATTTCGGTTTGAATTATGATCCGTCTCATCTCGTATGGCAGAGAATGAATTATGTGAAACCCATTCTTGATTTTAAAGAGAAGATGTTCCATATCCATATTAAAGATGCAAAATTTTATCAGGAAAAATATGATGAGGTTGGAATGTTTGCACCGCCGCTTGATTATCATGCACCGAAGCTTCCAGGACAGGGAGATATTAACTGGAGTGAAGTGATTGCAGCGTTAAATGATATCAGATATAAGGGCGCAGTCGTTATAGAAGTAGAAGATAGGGCATACGAAGACACTTTGCAAGACAGACTGGATTCCATTCTTTTATCAAAAGCATATATGAATCAGTTTGTCAGATAAGAGGAACACCTATGGAAAACAAGAAGTTATTACAGACAGTTGCAAAAAAAATGAAGGACAGAGATCCGAAACAGATAAAAATTTTGATGGGGTTTGATGGTTTTGTAGATCAGGTGCTTCATGTGGTGGATAAGAGATATGATGCAGAACATTTTGAACGTGTGAATTATATGGAAGATTACGGGAAAAAGATCTGTAAAGCTGCTGGATTAAGTCTGAATGTGGAAATGGTTCCGGTGCAGACAAAACTTGGAGGAAATGGTCCGATCATGGCAAATTCGCTGGCTCGTCATGGATGTAAGATGAATTATATCGGATCATTGGGGAAAGAAAACGTTCATCCGGTATTTCATGAATTTACAGAAAATGTTCATGCAATCTCGATTTCTGATCCGGGATTTACAGATGCTATTGAATTTCTGGATGGAAAGATTATCAGCGGAAAACTGGAGACTTTGAAAGAAGTTAGTTGGGAAACGATTGTAGAAAAGGTTGGAATCAAGAAGTTTGCAGAATTGATCGAAGAAAGTGATCTGATCGGGTTTGAGAACTGGACGATGTTGCTGAACACGACAGAAATTTGGAAACATATTATTCGCGAGATTGTTCCAAATCTGAAAAAGCAGGAACGAAAAGTGTTATTTATTGATCTTGCAGATCCGGAAAAGCGAATGAAGGAAGATATTTTAGAAGCGTTGGAATGTCTGAAAACGTTTGATGATACTTTTGAGACAATTTTGGGATTGAATGAAAAGGAATCTTATGAGATTGCCGAGTTGTATGGAAAATCAAAAGAAGATTTTGAAAATGTTCTGGAAGTGGCAGAATTTCTGAAAGGGCAGATTCAGATATCAGAGATCGTGATCCACCCGGTAAAAGAAGCAAGCGGTTGTTCAAGAAAAGAGAAAGCATCTGTACAGGGACCATATTGTGAGAAGCCGAAGCTGACAACCGGAGCGGGAGATAATTTTAATGCAGGCTTCATCCTGGGCAGGATGTTGGGATTTGATCTGGAAGAATCTCTTTTGATGGGAACAGCAAATTCTGGATTTTATGTCAGAGAAGCAAGAAGTGCTACATATCAGGAATTGCAACAGTTTATAGAGAACTGGAGCGAAAATAAATTGGAAGCATAGGAGTGAAGGCATATGAAAAAAATTAAAGTTGGTGTGATCGGAACAGGATTTATCGGACCGGTCCATGTAGAAGCGATCAGAAGACAGCCGAATACAGAAGTGATCGCGTTGTCTGAGATCAATGAAGAACTGGCAAGAGCCAAAGCGGACAGTTTGGGAATTGAACGTGCATACGGAGATTATAAGGAACTAATCGCAGATCCGGATGTGGAAGTAATTCATATCTGTACTCCGAATCATTTACACTACCAGATCGCAAAAGAAGGAATTTTGGCAGGAAAACATGTGGTTTGTGAAAAGCCGCTTGCAATGAATGTAGAAGAAGGAAAAGAATTGGTAGAGTTGGCAAAAGAACATGATGTGATCTGTGCAATGCATTTGAATTGCCGTACCTATCCACTGGTACAGCAGATCCGGGAAATGATTGCGAGAGGTGATTTGGGAACAATTTTCGCTGTCAATGGTTCTTATCAGCAGGATTGGTTATTTAAAGATACAGATTATAGTTGGAGACTGGAAAAACAGTTTAGTGGAGAGTCACGTGCGATTGCTGATATCGGTACACACTGGTTCGATACGGTAGAAAGTATTACTGGTTTAAAAACAGAAAAAGTATGTGCTGATTTTGAAACATTCTATAAGATCAGAAAGAAACCATTGAAGCCGGTTGAAACTTATTCTGGAAAAGTGCTTCAGCCAAGTGATTATGAAGAAGTTCCGATTGACACAGAAGATTATGCAACAGTGTTGATTAAATTTGATAATGGAGCGCATGGTTCTTTTACAGTCAATCAGGTTGCAGCAGGACGCAAAAACAGGATGTATTTTGAAATTTACGGAAGTAAGTGTTCCGTAGTATTTGACAGTGAGGAACCGAATCAGATCTGGATTGGTCACAGAGATGGGAACAATGAGATCATGATGAAAGATCCATCTTTAATGTATCCGAATGTTGTAGAATATAACAGTTATCCGGGTGGACATACAGAAGGATTTGCAGACGCATCCAAACAGACGATCCGTAAGATCTATGAGGCAATTGAGGCAGGAAAAGATAGTGATGTATATTATCCAAAATTTGAAGATGGATATAGAGAACTGGCATTGTGCAAAGCAATTGTGAAATCGGCAGCAGAAGAAAAATGGGTTGTGGTCGAAGAGTAACTAATTGGGGAACAAAGAGACTGTGACAGGAAAAATCCGATTCACAGTCTCTTAAAATAGCATAGTCAAACCGGGAGAAAAGGTAAAAGACTATGACTTTATATAATAGTAGAAAAAGGAGAAGAATATCATGAAGAAACCAGAAAAGAAAGCAGCAGACATGACAGTGAAAGAGTTGGCATCTTATATCGATTATTCTGTATTAAAACCGGAGTTTACAGAGGAAGAGATTATAGATTTGACAAAAGATGGCGTAAAACTGGGATGTGCAACAATCTGCATCAATCCAGGATATATGGAACTTTGTGAACCATATGTAAAAGGATCTGAGACAATGCTTTGTCCGGTGACAGATTTCCCATTTGGAACCAGCTCGACGGAATCTAGAGTACAGCAGATTGAAACTGTTGCAAAATATGATACGGTAAAGGAAGTAGATATTGTAATTAACTATGGAAAACTGCGTTCCGGTAAGGTGGAAGAAATTGTCGAAGATTTGAAAGCGTGTGTAGCAGCCGCTCATAAATATGGAAGAGAATTAAAAGTTATTTTGGAAACAGATGCATTAAATATAGATCAGGTAAAACTTGGTTGCAAATGTTGTATGGATGCAGGCGTTGATTTTGTAAAGACCAGTACCGGATTCTTGACAGGTTATGAATCACATGGTGCAACACCGGAGATTATCCAGGTGATTATGGACGAAGTCGGTGATACCTGTAAGATCAAAGGTAGCGGATGTATTCGTACAAGAGAGCATTTCCTGAAATTGATTGATATGGGAATCGATAGAATGGGAATTGGATACAGATCTGTACCGGTTGTGTTGGATTTGAAGTAGGATTTGCTTGAAGAATCTATAAAAGAGATAGAGAAAAACAAGGGAGGCTGAAAAAGATTTTGGCCTCCCTTTTGTTATTTTAATAAGTTTGGTTTGCAGATACATTTGCGTAATATTCATTGCGATAACGGTTTGGAGAGACACCGCGTTGGGCTTTGAAAGCATTGATAAAACTGGATGAGGAGCTATAGCCGAGAGAAATTGCTAATTCGGAAATAGCAATATCTGATGTTCGGAGAGCCAGTTTTGCAAAATTGATTTTTGTAACGGATACATATTCTAAAGGGGAGTATCCGGTTTCCTTTTTGAATATCCGTGAAAAATGATAAGGGCTTAAGTTTACATAGTTGGACAATTCTTTTAGAGTAAAATGTTGATTGATATTTTTATCGATATAGTTGATAACTTTTGTTACAGGATCAGAATAACTACGAAAAGCAGAGCTTAACAAACTGTTTTCCTGAATCAGGCATAATGTAGAATAGACAAGGGAAGATAAGGCCGCATCAGAAACTTGTTCCTGATAACATAAATTCATAACAGGCTTGTTGATCCTTTCATAGACAGTAGAAGCATTGTTTAGATGAAAGATTGGTCCGCCATTGGTGTCAATCAGATGATCTGTTAGTTCTGGAGCAGTATTGCCATCAAAATGGAAAAATAAAAATTCACAGTCAGAAGTACAATAATAGCTTTGAGGGCGATAACAGTTTAATAAAACAATGTCATTGGAACCGGCACAGTAATGTTTGTCCTGATAGTCCAGCTTAAGTTCTCCGGTTATAATATAGAAGAAAAGCGGAGGACGATTTCCATCATTCCGTACTTCATAAGATTCATTACACAGAAAATATCCACAACTAACCATGTAATAATAGAATGCTTTAAATGAAGAGGGCAGATTAAAAAAACACATATAGGAACCTTTATTTACACCAGTTTCTTTCCAGATCATATGAGGTATCCTCCTGAAAAAGCTTATTTAAATGAAGTTATTTTTATTGTACGTCGTAGTAGGTAATTCGTCAATTGTATTAAAGAAGAACAGAGCAAATAAGAGTTGAGTTTTCATTAAGAAAAGGAAAGGAGAGAAGAATTATGATTTTTTACAAGGCAAAAGACTATCAGGATTTAAGCAGAAAAGCGGCAAATATTATTTCGGCGCAGATTATTATGAAGCCGGATTGTGTATTGGGCCTGGCGACAGGTTCCTCGCCCTTGGGGATTTATAAACAGTTAATTGAATGGTATCAGAAGGGAGATCTCGATTTTTCACAGGTGACAACGATAAATTTGGATGAATATAAAGGAATCGGGGCTGATAATCCTCAAAGTTATCGATATTATATGGAACATCAATTGTTTGCACATGTAAATATTGACAGGTTAAGAACCTTTCTGCCAGATGGTATGGAGCAAGATTCGAAAAAAGCCTGTGAGGAGTATAATCGGATCATTCATGAACATGGGGAAATAGATTTGCAGCTTTTAGGACTTGGAAGAAACGGACATATCGGTTTCAATGAGCCGGGTGGTGCTTTTGAAAAAGAAACCCATTGTGTGAATTTGTCAATGAGCACAATTGAGGCAAATCAGAGATTTTTTGAATCAAAAGAGAAGGTCCCAAAACAGGCGTATACTATGGGAATTAAAAATATTATGCAGGCGAAGAGAATTTTGCTAATTGTGAATGGAAAAGAAAAGGAGCAAATTCTGGAAAGAGCATTGAACGGACCAATCACGCCACAAGTTCCAGCATCAATCCTTCAATTACACAGCAATGTAACCGTGATCAAGAATATCGGAAAACAGTACATATAAAATAAATTAAAAACAGGAGGTACAAACTATGAAACGTGTGGTAGAATTTTTACAGGGAAATCCGCCGTATACATTTTAAGAAAGAATGAAAAATATCAGGACGATTATAGTTGGATGAGTCGTAAGCGATAAAGAAAAGAATGGAAAGAGGGCGATACAGGTGAATCAGGGAGAAAAACGACGTTATCTGATAGAGTATTTATTGGGAGAGCAAAAGCGGATGCAGAGAGTGGAAATCCCAGTAGATGCACAGGGACAGAGAAACTTATCCATACTTATGCTGGGATCCAGCTTCGTCTGAAAATGCATGAGATCATGGAAAAACAGGGGTATGAAGAACCGACCGGGCAGGCGAAAATTACGTCTGGCTATAATCTTCCAGCCGATTATATTCTTCATACAGTGGGCCCCATTGTGGAATGGAAAGTGACTGGACAGGATGAGGAATTGCTTGCAAGTTGTTACAGAAAATGTTTGGAACTGGCTGTAGCATATGGAGTAAAGTCGATTGCATTTTGCTGTCTGTCCACGGGCGTTTTTCGTTTTCCGTTTGAAAAGCTGGCGCGAGAACATAAAAATATCCAAATGATTCGATTGAATCTAGATGACGTGGCGATACCAGAAGACCTCGATATACGCGGAATCGGAATCGAAGGAGATCTGGCATGTGTGATCCCACAGTTATAAAGTGTATCAAGTGCAGTAGCGGAAAGTTCGGTCTGTCAGGATTCGTGCAAAAATCAGTCCCAGTGGCAGGGCAAGAATGATGAGCAATGCAGAGGCAAGCCAGGAAGCTGCGGTGGAAAGGCTCATAATTCCAAGATTATAAAATCCTTTATATAGATACAATCCGGGCACCATAATGACAATAGAAGGTACGGTAATTGAGATTCTCGGGTATCCGGCAACACCCTTCAGGGTAGAAGCCAGGAGTCCGGCCAGGAATGCTCCGATAAATGCAGCCGCGGCTGGTGGCATATTGACAAGATCAATTAACTCCAAACGCAAGGTATTGGAGAGTGCACCGATCAAACCGGCAGCAGTTGCAAGACGCCTGGGACTGTTAAACATGATAGAGAATCCGAAGACTCCACAAAAACTGGCAAGGAGACGAAACAGAATCCACTGCCATAATGCAAGATCCATTGGAAGGAACGGAAGTGGTTTTAAGCCGAGCAGCATGGCAAGAATCCAGGCTGTCATGGTAGCGACTGTGATGATGATTAGGGAATACATCAGTCGTTCGGTTCCAGAACGCATATCCAGTTTTGCCAAGTCGATTCCACTTGTGATAAATGGAAATCCTGGGATAATAAACAGCATGGAGCAGATATAACCGGCTTCATGTTGAAGTCTGACGGCAAAAATAATCTCCAATACTTTCAGGAGGACAGTATAGGTCAGACAGGCAGCAGATACGGATGAAATAATACATAAAAATAATGTAAGGTGATGCTTGGACAGTTTGCAACGAATGAAATTTCCGATGCCGGCTCCGACAAAAGCGCAGAGCATTTCTACGATTCCGCCGCCTAGAAGGAAAGTAAAAGCACCGCAGGCTAATGCCGCGGCTACTCCCAAAGTGGTAGGGGAGTACAGCGCATGGATCTCTTCGATCTCATCTAAAGCGGAGTGGATTTTTTCACAGCTTTGAGAGAGCTCTTTCTGGGAAAAGTTGGAGACAAATTTTTCCAGGCGATTCAGCTGGGAGGTATTGACACCGGTGTTAGTCAGGCAAAGAGACTGACTGAAACTGCTTTCTCCGTCAAAACAGGTATAATGAATGGACATCAGACCGATATCAACGGTGCAGGTGATATGCATTAATTCTGAGAGCTCGTTCATAGAACTACGGACTCTCCAGGCTCCGGTTCCGCAGGAAAGCATCAGGACACCGACTCTTCCGACGACGGAAGCTTTTGCAGACAGACTAGCCTTGGTAATGGGGGTATTGTCTGTCTGATCAGCATATTCGTGCCACAGGATATCCATGTGATTTTTTTTGATGATCGATTGATTTGTTACAGTATTCATGTTACATTCCTCGTTTTACTTATAGATCCAGACTGTCGATGCCGGCAGTCTTTATCATTTTTTCACGGCAGGCAAGGACCAAGCCGTCGATGACTCCGAAGTGTTGGAGCATTTTTGATTCGAATTGGCGAATCGGAAGAAGCACGCCGAGTTCGTCAAAAGATTTTCCGGATTTGGTGCCGGTCTCCTGTCCGTAATATACAACGGCAGAATAGGCTTCTTCCTGAATCTCATGGAAGGTGGACCAGATTACATCATAAGCCTGTGCCTCGGTCAGTCCCAACTTTTTCGTATCAGGAAGTGCATATAAAATCAGAATTCCCCGCTCTCTGTTTTCGGCTTTCTCGTTAAGTTCCATATCCTGGGTGTAGTACCGAACCAGATCATAGCCATCAGCCAGATATAATTTTGACCGGGGGGCGGCATGATGCGCCTCATATACTTCATGAAACTTTTTGTATTCATGTCTGGAAACCAGTCCTTTTTTCTCTTCAAGAAGATTTCCGTCAGCATCCGTCAGAAGCACTGGATTTTCCCCGCATTTTCCATGAAAACGTTTTGGAATCAGATAAGCTTCCTTGAGCAGATCAAACATACTGCGGTGGCACAGTTCGAGCAGTAAAGCGCTGACATCTCCGTTTTTATAAGCATTTAATAGAACTTCCGCAAAATGTGTGGGATCGGAATCGACAGAACGATTGTCGTCACACATATGATCGTAAAAGGTATCCAGAAGTCTTTTGCAGTAGACATCAGAGGAAAGAATCCGGGAAAACATATTTTCAACTTCTTCTTCTCGAGGTAAAACTAATGACATAAAAACATCTCCTTTGCACCATGTGTCAGTAAATATTGTTCTCGTTTTGCACCGACAGAAATAAATGAGATTTCATGATTCAGTAATTCTTCAATCTGCAGAATGTAAGAACGGGCATTTTCAGGGAGCTGCTCCCAACTGGTGCAGGAAGAAATATCTTCCTTCCATCCCGGGATATATTTCAGAACCGGTTCGCAGAGCTCCAGATTGTCCATGGGATTAAAATGGTCTACGAATTGTCCGTCTTTTTTATAACCGACAATGATCGGAATTTCATCAAACTGACTGAGAACATCTAATTTGGTCAAAGCAATCTGATCAGCATTCTGACATTTCAGACCATAACGACTGGCAACCGCATCAAACGGACCGACACGACGAGGACGACCAGTGGCAGCGCCATATTCGCCACCGGCTTTTCGCAGGGATTCCATCCAGGTTTCGCTCAGGGCGTGTTCTGCCACAAACGGACCGGCACCAACGCAGGTGGAGTAAGCTTTGAGAACGCCAACCACATGATCTAAATGAGCACCTGGAATACCGGCTCCGATTGGTCCATAGGCTGAGATAGTGGAAGAACTAGACGTGTAAGGGAAAATTCCGTAATCAATATCACGCATGGCTCCCAGCTGTGCTTCTAATAGCACTTTTTTTCCATGTTGCAGAGCTTGTTCCAGATAACTGCCGGTATCACAGATATAAGGCGCAAAGTGTTGCGCTTCCTTCTTGCACCAGGTGAGCAAAGCAGAGTAGGACATAGGTTCCTGGTGGTAACATCCGGCCAATTCCATATTTTTGGATTCCAGCATCATTTTCAGACGATTCTGCATACCTGGTTCCTCTAAATGCAGAAGGTCTCCGAGCCGTAAAGTTTTTTTTCGGTATTTGTCACTGTAAGCATAGGCAATTCCACGTCTGGTGGATCCGAAAGCAGAACCGGATTTGGCAAGTCGATCCTCTTCCAATTCGTCCTGAACACGATGCCAGGGCATTGAGATTGTGGCGCGGGAGGAGAGCTTCAAATGCTCCGGTGAGATCGAGATTCCGTTGGATTCAATTTGGGCAATTTCCCGTTCCAGATGTTCCAGATCGACGACCATGCCGTCACCGAGAACGCAGACAACGTCTGGATGCAAAATGCCAGAAGGCAGCAGATTTAATACGAATTTCCCCTGATCTGTGACGACAGTGTGGCCGGCATTATTTCCACCCTGATAACGTACGACAATATCGGCATGTTCGGCGAGAAGATCAATGACTCGTCCTTTTCCTTCATCGCCCCAGTTAATTCCGGTAACAGCAGTTAACATATGAAAAACCTCCCTGAAAATAAGATGTTGTTTTTTAGTTCTGAGATGATTATAATTTGAAAATAGAAATAAGTAAAAACTATTATTGATATAGTAGAAATTATTATTTGATATGTCGGATAAGAAGCAACGTCCGATATTACAGATTGTGAGAAATAAAACGGCATAAGTTGCACGATTCTATCCTGCAGCCGGGCAAGGATAGCAAGGATACCGGAAAATATCGGAACAGGAGAGTGGAGAACATGAATGTAAATTTTGAATATTATAAGATTTTCTATTATGTAGCTAAATATCATAATTTTACAAAAGCAGCGCGGGCACTGTGTAACAGTCAGCCTAATGTGACACGTGCTATGAATTGTTTGGAGCATGAATTGAATTGCACGCTGTTTGTAAGGACGAATCGAGGGGTGCATCTGACACCGGAAGGAGAGCGGTTATATACCAGGGTATCTGTGGCAGTGCAGCAGCTTCAGACGGCCGAAGAAGAGTTATCGGAAAGTGTGGGACTGGAGCATGGAAGTGTGTCGATCGGAGCCAGTGAAACAGCCTTAAATATTTATTTACTGGACAGGCTGCATAAATTTCATTTGGAGTATCCTGGGGTGAGACTGAAACTTTGTAATGATTCTACACCTGAGGCGATTCGTTCCGTGCGAAGCGGCGAAATTGATTTTGCAGTCGTAACAACGCCTGTAAAAGTAGAAGTTCCGTTAAAAGAAATCAGGTTGCGCAGTTTTCAGGAAATCCTGGTGGGTGGAAAAACATTTACTGCTCTGGCCAGTCAGGAGTTGTCTCTGAAAGACCTGAAAGATTATCCGTTGATCAGCTTGGGCAGAGAGACGACAACTTATCATTTTTATGAGAAATTATTTCTGGAACATGGAGCAGAACTGGTGCCGGATACGGAAGCAGCAACAACCGATCAGGTTCTGCCATTAGTTAAAAATGAGTTAGGACTGGCTTTTTTGCCAGAAGAAATGGCAGAGGAAGCACTTAAAAAACATGAAATCATTCAGATGGATTTGAAAGAAGGAATTCCCAGTCGACATGTGTGTATGATTTATGATGCAAAGCGTCCGATGAGTGCAGCGGCTCAAAAATTAAAAAAGCTGTTACAGGAAGAAAAAATGGCAATGGATACAGAATAAACCTATTACTTATCTGGTAGGAAAGATCAAGGCGAAGGCACATCCATTCGTAGAGTATTATAAGTTTTTGGACGTTCTCTGGAAAAACGTGGTACAATAAGAATAGCATAAACCAGAGAAAGGAAAGAAACGGAGGAAAAGCAATGGCAGTTCATTCTATTGATGCAGAAGACGATCAGTTCGCATATCGCTACGACACACAGTTATTAATTGACAGAAGAGACGAGGATCTGGATGAGGATGAAATCGCTGAATACATCTCAGAACATTTTGAGGGCAATAGCCTGATTGCAGCAGGAGACGAAGACCTGGTAAAAATACATTTCCATACCAACGAACCGTGGAAAATTCTGGAATACTGTAATTCCATCGGAGAGATTTATGATATTGTGGTAGAGGATATGATCCGACAGTCTGATGGACTACAGGGATAAGGATAATTGGAAAATGTTTTTAAAAACGAGATGATATAGCTAGCTCTTTCAAAACTTTTGAAAAAGGAGAGAAAATCTATCAGAATTGTTGACAAATTTGAAGTATTATGGTATAACTATCTAGTGCCTTATATAGGGGATTGGTCAAATGGTATGATAGGGGTCTCCAAAACCTTTGGTGGGAGTTCGATTCTCTCATCCCCTGTTGGCTGAAGGTCTCACAAAGTCCATAAATACGGACTTTGTGAGGCTTTTTTATATTCTTGATTTTTGAGAGTAATTACCTACTAACGAATTGTCTTGGTGCTAGGATACGGATTTTATATGGATGGCAGAGTGTCCATTTTTATACTATATTTGAGGAAGTCTCTCATATATTCTCATTTCTTCGTATAATCGCTCAGCGAGTTCATCTGAGATATCCTCAGGTCTGCATCGCCAGGTCCAGTTATTTCCCAGTGTAGAGGGGGTATTGAGCCGGGCTTCATGGCCAAGACCAAGAAGATCTTGCATCTGCATGATTGCAGTATCAGAAACACTTGCCCATGCACTACGCATCATGCCCCAATGATATCCTTCCTCTTTGGTCAAGCGAAGGTAACGGATTGCATTGATGGTATCCTCTTTAGGAGCTGTTTCAAACCAGCCATTGATGGTTTCGTTGTCATGGGTGCCAGTATATACGATACAGTTTCTGGTGTAACAATGAGGCAGATAGCCATAACCGGTGTCACGGGTATCAAAGGCAAATTCCAATACTTTCATTCCGGGAAATCCGGTATCATGCAGTAGTTGGTGGACAGAATCCGTTAAAAATCCGAGATCTTCAGCAATGATTGGAAGATCACCGAGTTTTTCTTTTACTGTCTGAAAGAAGTCAATTCCTGGCCCCTTTCGCCAGACACCGTTTTTGGCATTTTTATCTCCGGACGGAATTGCAAAATAGGAATCAAATCCGCGAAAATGATCAATTCTCAATACATCATAGGTTTTCATCTGATGAGCAATTCGCATGATCCACCAGGAATAATCATTTTCTTTCATGAAATCCCAATTAAATAATGGATTTCCCCAGAGTTGTCCATTTTCAGAAAATCCATCCGGAGGACAGCCGGAAATCTCTTTCGGGCGTAAATGTTCATCCAGATAAAATTGTTCAGGATGAGCCCATACATCTGCGCTGTCATCAGAAACATAGATAGGGAGATCCCCAATGATCTGAATGTGATGTTGTCCGGCATATTCTTTTAGTTTTTTCCATTGATGGAAGAAAAGGAACTGGATGGTTTTCCAGAATAAAATATCTTCCGCAAGAGTTGTTTTTAACTTCTCCAATGTATCAGAGTTACGAAGTCTTACCGGTTCCGGCCATTGGGACCATGCAGTTCCGCCAAAATGATTCTTAACAGCCATGTACAAGGCATAATCATCTAACCAGTAAGATTCTGTCTGCATAAATGTAGCCAGACTGTCAGCCATGTTTGCGGAAACGTTTCCGACAGATTTTTTTAGAACAGCAAAACGCTGTTCATATAGTAGTTTATAGTTTATTTTTGTAGGTTCGTCTCCCCAGAAGAGATCTTCATAGTCACTGCTAAGCAGTAATCCTTCTGAAACAAGATCGTCAAGATCAATCATATAAGGATTTCCTGCAAAGGTAGAAGATGACTGATAGGGAGAATCTCCGTATCCGGTTGGACAAATAGGAAGAATCTGCCAGTATGTTTGTCCGGATTTCTCGAGAAACCGGATGAAATCACGTGCGGCCTGACCTAAGGTTCCTATTCCATAAGGGGAAGGAAGAGAAGTAATGGGCATTAAAATACCTGCAGCTCTCACCATGAACCCTCCTTTCAGTTCTCATTAATTTTTTTGACACTTTCTGATTTAACCAATTCATAAGGGATAATCTTATGAACTGCTTTATAGGGATAATGAATCCGCTGTAACATCAGATCAACGCCTTGTTTGGCCATCTGAGAGGTATCCTGGCGGATCGTTGTAAGTCTTGGGATAGAAAAACGGGAGAAGTCAATGCCATCATATCCCACCAGAGAAATATCCTCCGGAATTCTTTTGCCAAGATCTCGAATAGCTCGCATTGCACCAAATGCAATAATATCACCAAAAGCAAAAATTGCAGTCAATGATGGGTTACGTTTTAATAGTTGGAGAGTAGCCTCGTAACCCTCTTCAATAGAATAACGACAAGGTTCAAATTGTAAATCCTGTTGAAAATCCAGATGATGCTTTTTAAATCCGGCAATACAGCCAGTCAGACGTTTGTAGCTGATCTGTGTGTCGGAAAGGTTTCCCCCAAGGATTCCGATATTTGTATGTCCCTGGTCTACCAGATAGTCAATCACTGCTTCAGATGCTGTCGCATCATCTGTCGACAAGGAGGAAAGATTAGGAAACTTCAGATCCTTTCCGCTGTTAGTAAGCAGAACGCAAGGTACATGTATGTGTTTGAAATCTCTTTCAAAATATTCCAGATCCCCGCCGAGAAAAAAGATCCCTTTGGGATTTTTTTCACGACAAAGACTCATGGCATAATTAATTTCATTTGCATCTTCATCTAGGTAGCTGACGCGAGTCTCTTCGTTGTTCTTCAAAAGAAGCTGTTGGATCTGCTCAAGGATTCCGTTAAACAGAATATTTTGATTTCCTTTAACAATAATGGCGATAGAAGAACTGGCTCTCATCTTCAAGTGTTTTGCGTTGGAATTGGGCTGGAAATTCGTCTCCTCAATAACCTCCATAATCCGCCGTCGTGCCTTGTCGCTGACATCCGGATGATTATTTATAACCCGTGATACAGTACTAATGCCATATCCGGATAACTGTGCGATGTCTTTGATCGTCATAAGAAAAATCCTTTCTTCTAATAATAGTTAAAAATAGATTATGACATATTTTAACCCTTTACAGCACCTGCGGCAACTCCTTTTATGATATATTTTTGACAACTTAAGTAGAATACAATGACAGGGATGATTGCCATGATCAGGCATGCCATAATGGCTCCCATATCTACACGTCCATAACTTCCTTTCATATATTGTACAACGATAGAAATCGTTTTATATTTTTTAATATCCAGGACAAGATAAGGAAGAAGGAAGTCATTCCAGATCCACATAGCTTCCAGAATACCAACAGAGATATAAGTCGGTTTCATAATAGGAAGTACCACTGAAAAAAATGTTTTGATTGGATTACACCCATCAATCATAGCTGCCTCTTCAATTTCAATTGGAATTGATTTCACAAAACCGCAAAACATAAAGACCGCCAGTCCGGCACCGAAACCGAGATAAACGATTACGATTCCCCAAGGAGTATTCAGATGAAGAGAATCTGCTGTTCCGGATAGGGTAAACATAACCATCTGGAATGGTATAACCATAGAAAATACACATAAAAGATAGATTAGTTTTGTCAGTTTGTTCTTTACTCTGGTAATGTACCAGGCACACATAGAGCAACATACCAGAATTACAACTACAGAAATAACTGTGATAAATAATGTCCAGCCAACTGCTTTTATAAATTCATATTTTGTAATACTTGTGATGTAGTTTTCAAAACCTGTATAACTCTTCTCATCAGGCAGTGAAAATGGTGAAAGACTGATAAAAGCTTTTTTCTTAAAAGAATTCATCAAAACGATAAAAATCGGTGCCACGAAAAGAATAGAGATTATGGTGAAAAAGAGAGTGGCAAAAATACCGCTTGTTTTATTTTTCATTATTGCTGAACCTCCTTATCTCTGGTTGCGCGAAGCTGAATCAGACCAATTGCTACTACGATCACAAAGAAGATCACTGCTTTTGCCTGACCAACTCCTTCAAATCCTACACGGCCGTAAAATGTATCATAAATGTTTAATGCCATCATTTCTGTCTGATGCATTGGTTCACCGGAAGTCAGTGAAAGGTTCTGGTCAAACAGTTTGAAAGAATTTGTGATTGTTAAGAATGTACAGATAGTGATGGAAGGCATCATCATTGGGATGGTGATTTTAAACAGACGTTGTCTTGCATTCGCACCATCAATCATTGCTGCTTCATTCAATGACCCTGGGATTGCCTGAAGACCTGCGATATAGACGATCATCATGTAACCAATTTGCTGCCAGCAGATCAGGATCACCAGACCCCAGAAACCAAATTTTGCATTCAATTTTAATGCCAGATCAAACTTGCCAAGAATACCATCGAAGATTAACTGCCATACATAACCAAGAACGATACCACCGATCAGGTTAGGCATAAAAAATACGGTACGGAAAATATTTGTTCCCCTGATCTTCTGTGTGAGTGCAAGTGCAACAGCAAATGCAAGCACATTGATCAGTATTAAAGTGACAATTGCAAAAGCAGTTGTAAAAGAAAATGCATGTGTAAATGTATTATCAGAGAAAGCTTTTACATAGTTTTCAAGTCCTACAAAAGAGGCATCTTTGATAGTTGTGAAATCACAGAAGGAAAGATAAATGCCTTCCAGGAAAGGAACGATAAATCCAATCATGAAAGCTGCCATAGTAGGAACCAGAAAAATTGGCCAATAACGTTTGATTGATTTTTCCATAATATCCCTCTTTGAATGAAAACAGGGGAGCAGTATGCTCCCCCTGCAATGGTAAGTTGCTTTGTGAATAATTATTTGCTTGCTGCGGCTTCTTTTGCCCATCCATCTACGAATGCAGATTTAACAAGATCCCAGTTACTGTCTGTCTGATCGGATGCGTAAGTTGTAAGTGCAGAACCAAGGTCATTCTTCCACTGCTCAGAAGGCATCGTAGAGAAGTTCCAAGAAACAGGAGTTTTTCCTTCGCTTACATAATCATTTGCAATGTTTACAAGTGGATTAGATGATTCAAGATTTCCATTGAATGGAATTACAAATCCCATACCATCTGCACCGGAAGGCATAGCGTCTGCTGTACCGCACATTGCTTTTGTACCTGTTTCAGAAGTTACACACCAGTTCATGAAATCGAGAGTAGCCTGAATATCATCTTCAGAAGCTTTCTTGTTTACACACCAGTAGTTCTCAGTACCGGTACAAAGTCCCTGGTCTTCTTCACCTTCTACACCAATATAAATAGGAAGCATTCCGAGATTATCATCTCCGATATCAGCGATATCAGAATATGCCCATGTACCATTCTGGTAGAAGACTGCCTGCTCTGTTACGAATTCAGAAATTGCATCATCGGCTGTCTTGGTACTTAACTGTTTTGGACTGCATGTGGCATTATTGATGTACAGATTCCAGATGTTACGGTAGTTATCGAGGTAAGTACCTTTAATCGCATCTGTATTGTCAATTCCGTCTGCTTTGTATTCATAGTAGATAGGAAGGTTAGCAAGATGTGTTTTAAATCTCCAGTCAGAAGAACCATCCATTCCGGCAGATGTAAATGCTGAGAATCCTAACTCATCTTTTCTGTTTGTGATATCTTCTGCAACTTTTTTAAGGTCATCAAATCCTTTGATATCATCCTGTGAATATCCTGCTTTTTTCAGTAATTCTTTGTTATAGATGATACCGTAAGATTCAACGGCGTATCCGATACCATATACTGCATCTCCCTCCTTTAATGCAAAATCATCAGAAGTAAGTTCTTTATAAACATCTGAACCAGAGAGATCATAGCAGTAATCTTTCCATGAGGACAGACCAACAGGTCCATTTACCTGGAATAATGTAGGGGCTTTTGATTTACCCATCTCACTCTTTAGTGTAGTTTCATACTGGTTGGAAGCAGCAGTAACAACTTCTACCGTTACTCCAGTCTCCTTTGTGTACTCTTCAGCAAGTTCCTGCCACTGTGCATCTGCTTCCGGCTTGAAATTCAGATAGTAAACAGATCCTTTTGCATCACTTTTTGCTTCTTTCTTGCTGTCAGAACTGCCGCAACCGGTTATCATGGATGCGGTCATCAGAACTGCCAGTCCAGCTGCCATCAATCTTTTCTTTTTCATAAAATGAATCCTCCTTGAATATAATATGGTTGATTGAAATGGGAGTTTTTTGAAAAGCCCAACTTTCGGAACTGTTTCCGAAAACGTTTCCATTTGTTGGCTTCATCATAGCACTATAGATAAGAAAAAACAATGAAAAACAGTAGAAAATGATAAATTTGTTGGAAAATACTTAAAATGATGCTTCAAAATTGTGCAAAACAGACAAGAATAGTCGAATTTTTAAAAATGAATTGCGAAAATAAAAGTTCTGGTTTATACTTCGAAAAAAATAAATATTTAAATCCGCCCGGATGCAACACTCCACTCATTGTTGCATTTTCAGGGAAAGAAAAGGAGGAAATCCGTCAGGCTTGCGGTGCGACAGTGTGGAGACCTGTCGTAATGTGACGCGGAAGAAATCGCCGGTTACGAGATGATACGTTGCGGAGGCAGTGTCATTAAAGTCTTAATTTATGGCAGAGGTAAGTTTAAAGCACATTAAAAAAGTTTACCCGAACACAGAGAAAAAGAGAAAAAAGGGTTCATCCGAGAAGAAGAGTAATCTTTTAGTGACCGAGGAAGGGGTTGTAGCTGTCCAGGACTTCAATCTGGATATCAAGGATAAAGAGTTTATTGTACTTGTTGGTCCTTCCGGATGTGGAAAGTCAACAACTCTGCGTATGGTAGCAGGACTGGAAGAAATCACAGACGGTGAGCTCTTTATTGATGGCAAGAAAATGAATGATGTGGAACCTAAGGACAGAGATATCGCAATGGTATTTCAGAGTTATGCTCTGTATCCACATATGACTGTCCGTGAGAATCTGGAATTCCCATTAAAGCTTAGGAAGATGCCAAAGGATGAAATTAACAGGAAAGTAGATCAGGCAGCAGAAATACTTGGAATCACACAGTATCTGGACCGTAAACCCAAAGCTTTATCAGGAGGGCAGCGTCAGCGAGTTGCAATTGGACGTGCAATCGTGCGAGAACCAAAAGTACTTTTGATGGATGAACCGTTATCCAATCTGGATGCAAAACTACGGAATCAGATGCGTGCAGAGCTCATCAAATTGCGTCAGGGAATTAATACTACTTTCATGTATGTGACGCATGATCAGACAGAAGCCATGACGCTGGGAGATCGTATTGTGATCATGAAAGACGGAGTTGTGCAGCAGATCGGAACTCCGCAGGAAGTATTTGATCATCCGGTGAATCTGTTTGTGGCAGGATTTATCGGTATGCCACAGATGAATTTCTTCGATGCAGAATTGATCGAGAATGCGGGAAAATATCAGGTGGAAGTTGAGGGGATTAAAGTAGAATTGTCGGAAGAAAAGGAGAAGAATCTGGCAGCAAAAGGTGTAAAGTCCCAGAAGGTCACGCTTGGCATACGCCCGGAGCATATTTCTTTGGCGAAGCCTGGATCACAGTCAGTTACAGGCATGATCGAAGTATCTGAGATGATGGGAAGTGCAATTCATCTGCATGCTACAGCAGCAGGAAAGGATACGATTATCATCGTGCAGACAATGGATCTGAATGGAAAAAATCTTTCAGATCTTTCAATCGGAAAAGAAGTATCTTTTACATTCCGCGGAAGTGAAGTACATGTATTTGATCAGAATGGATTTAATCTGGAAGTATAAGATGAATGAGTAAGGGGCGGGAATACCCGCCTCTTTTTTTGAAAACACATAAAAATTAAAATAGCATGCTATATAAAATGGAAAGGGTGAAAGTTGATGAACCTGAAAATAGAATTAGAAAAGAAACTTCAAAATCCAATCGCAGACAGTAGTAATGAAGAATTATATGTGGCATTGCTTCAGTTGATAAAAGATCAGGGTAAAAAAAAAGTAACGGAAAAAGGAAAGAAAAAGCTTTATTATATTTCAGCAGAATTTCTGATCGGCAAATTGTTGTCTAATAACCTGATCAACCTCGGGATCTATGAGGAAGTAAAACAACTTCTGGAAAAAGAAGGTAAATCTTTAGAGGTTTTGGAAGAGATAGAGCCGGAACCATCTCTGGGAAATGGAGGTCTGGGACGTCTGGCTGCATGTTTTCTGGATTCCATTGCTACTCTGGGGCTTCATGGAGATGGTGTGGGCTTAAATTATCATTATGGTCTGTTTAAACAGCTGTTTGAAAACAATCTACAGAAAGAGACACCAAATCCGTGGATGACAGAAGATAGCTGGCTGATCAAAACAGATGTAACTTATCCGATTGACTTTGGAGGTTTCCGCGTACAGTCAAGACTATATGATATAGATGTTTTGGGATATGAGAACCGTACGACAAAGCTGCATTTGTTTGATATTGAGACAGTGGATGATGGCATTGTGGGCGAGACGATAGATTTTGATAAAGAAGACATCCGAAAGAATCTGACACTGTTTTTATATCCCGATGATTCTGATGAAAAAGGAAGACTGCTCAGAGTTTATCAGCAATATTTTATGGTAAGCAATGCAGCAAGACTATTGTTAGATGAGAGCGTTGAGAGGGGAAGTAATCTCCATGACCTGGCAGATTATGCAGTTGTCCAGATTAATGATACGCATCCATCAATGGTGATTCCGGAGTTGATCAGACTTCTTCAGGAACGTGGAATTCTGATGGAAGAAGCGATTGACATTGTATCAAAAGTCTGTGCATATACGAATCATACAATCCTGTCAGAAGCTTTGGAAAAATGGCCGATAAACTATCTTGAAAAAGTTGTTCCTCAATTGATGCCGATCATTAGAGAACTGGATAATCGAATTCGTCTGAAAGTCAGTGATGAAAGTACATATATCATCAAAGATGGATTGGTACATATGGCACACATGGATATCCATTATGGTTTCAGTGTCAATGGAGTGGCATACCTCCATACAGAAATACTGAAAAATACAGAATTGCATAATTTTTATAAACTTTATCCGGAGAAATTTAACAATAAGACAAATGGAATTACGTTCAGACGCTGGCTGATATCCTGTAATCCGAAACTGGCAGCACTCATCACGAAATTGATCGGGGAGGGCTGGAAAAAGGATGCAGAAGAGTTGCAAAAATTAGGACAGTATATAGAAAACGAAGAAGTTCTGAAACAACTTCTGGAAGTAAAGCAGGAGAATAAATCTGCACTGGTTGAGTATATAAGGAAAACGCAGGGACAGGAGATCCATCCGGATTCTATTTTTGATATTCAGATTAAGAGACTACATGAATACAAACGTCAGCAGATGAATATTTTATTTGTGATAAATAAATATCTTGAGATAAAAGAAGGTAAGATACCAGAGACTCCGATCACAGTATTTTTTGGTGCGAAGGCAGCACCGGCTTACATAATTGCAAAGGATATTATACATTTAATATTATGTGTGCAGGAGATTGTAAACAACGATCCGCAAGTAAATCCATATCTTCATGTTGTAATGGTAGAGAATTATAATGTAACACTTGCTGAAAAGTTAATTCCGGCATGTGACATTTCTGAACAGATTTCTCTTGCATCCAAAGAGGCGTCCGGTACCGGAAATATGAAGTTTATGTTGAATGGGGCGTTGACGCTTGGAACGATGGATGGAGCAAATCTCGAGATTGAAGAACTGGTAGGATCGGATAATATTTATACATTTGGTGAATCTTCCGATGTTGTGATCGAACGCTATGCAAAAGGGGATTACTCTTCGCGCTCTTATTATGAAAAAAATCCGGCAATAAAAAGAGCTGTAGATTTTATAGTCAGTGAAACGGTGATGAAAGTCGGAAATAAAGAAAATCTTCTGCGTCTGTATCAGGAATTATTGAATAAGGACTGGTTTATGACATTCCCTGATTTCGAATCTTATAAGAAAACACGGGAGAAAGCATATGAAGACTATAAAGACCGTATGAACTGGGCGAAGAAAACTCTGATTAATATCAGCAAAGCAGGATTCTTTTCTTCTGACCGGACAATTGCACAGTATAATAAAGACATCTGGAAGTTACAGTAGAAAAGGATATGGAAGATCAGAAAGGGGTTGAGGAAATGTCATTGGATGATTATAAAAAAGCAAGAAAGCTTGCACAGCGTCAGTCCAGACGGGCGAGTACCAAGGGAGAATCACCATACCTGAAAGTACTGGATACCATTTTGGAGAAACAGGAGACTGCCGGAAATCAGTATCTGGGAATGATGGAGATTCCATTATCATTGGTGATCGGAACCAAAGAAACGGGAAGAAGCATTGCATTTAGTCCGGATTTCCTTCCTCTTTTAGATGAAACATCGGAATTTGCGACAAAGTGGTTGTCCCTTTTTCAATCTCAGATGGAAGAAGGATTGAGAGACCCGGTGACTGTATATGAATACAGAAACAGATTTTACGTGCAGGAAGGAAATAAAAGAGTCAGTATTATGAAATATTTAAAAATGCCGACAATACTTGCAAATGTTACAAGAATACTTCCGGTGCATGACAGTAAAAAAGAAAATGTAGTATATTATGAATTTGTGGAATTTTATAAAAGAACCGGTCTGAATATGATTATATTCCCAGAGCCGGGAAATTATGAGAGTCTGTTGCAGGCAATAGGAAAAGACTGGAACAGTAAATGGAATGAAGAAGAAATTCGGAGACTATCAAGCGTTTTCTACCATTTCGGAATCATGTATGAATCTATGACCGGAGATTTTATACCGGAACATATAGGGACTGCTTTTTTGCGTTGCCTTGAAATTTTTCCATATGAGGAATTGAAAGAAAAAACTTCTGTGGAAATCTGTGAGAAACTGGAAATAATCCGCGAAGAGATAGAACCGGAAGCCCTGGAAGCAGAGGTGGAGCGTGTGATGGAGCCGGAGACAGAAAAAACTCCGATTTTGACCAGACTTCTGGCATCACCGAAGAGAATGATTAAAGTTGCCTTTATTTATGAAGGGAGTACCAATTCCAGTGAATGGAATTATGCACATGAGCTTGGAAGACAACAGTTGGAGGATTCGTTTTCCGGAAGGGTAATTACCAGTGTATATGAAAATATCCAACCCCAGACACCAAGAAGTGAAGTTCTTGAGACAGCTATCGAAGATGGAAATGCAGTGATTTTTACTACGACCGCAACGTTGATGCAGGCATCTGTGCAGACAGCTTTAAAACATCCGGAGATTTACATTTTTAATTGCTCTCTGAATTTTCCGTATAAATCCGTAAGAACGTATCTGACAAGAAATTATGAAATGAAATTTCTGCTGGGCCTTATAGCGGGAGCAGCGGCAGACAGAGAGGGTGTGATCGGATATGAAGAAGATTATCCAATGTATGGAACAATTGCAAATATCAATGCATTTTCGATTGGTGTTCAGATGATGCAGCCGGGAGCGCGGGTAAAATTAATCTGGACAGGGGTGAAAAATTCCAAATCTGAAGAAGAGAAGAAAAAATTGAGGATTATTTCAGCAAAAGAAATGATCAGTAAAAAAGGAACAGAAAGTCCATACGGATTATATTTTCAGGAAAATGGAGAAATCACAAGGATTGCGACCAGCATTATAAACTGGGGGAAATTTTATGAACGGATCATGCAGTATATTCTGGATGGCTCCTGGAAACCAATGGCATACGGTGACAAGAAAACATTAAACTACTGGTGGGGATTATCCGCAGGAGTTGTAGAACTAATCTGTTCAGAAAGGGTTCCGGGCGGAGTAAAACGTATGGCAGAAAGTTTCGCCCAGTTTATTGCAGAAGGGAGCTTTCATCCGTTTGAAGGGAAAATGCGTGATCAGAATGGAAAAATCCATGGAATTGACGGAGAAACATTGGAGGTAGAGGAGTTAGTTACGATGGACTGGCTCTATGAGAATGTGATAGGGCGTATCCCGGAACAGTCAGAATTAGAGGAAGGAGCGAGAGAACTTCTGAAATTACAGGGGTTATAGAAAAGCATATGAAAATACTTGTAATAGCAGATGAAGAATCCAGAAGCCTCTGGGATTATTACACGCCGGATAAATTAAGAGATATTGAACTGATCCTGTCTTGTGGAGATTTGAAACCAGAGTATCTTACCTTTTTAGTGACGATGGCTCATTGTCCGTTATTATATATCCATGGGAATCATGATGGGATATATGAAAGAAAGAAACCGGAAGGCTGTATTTGTATTGAAAATCAAATTTATGAATACAAAGGGATACGGATTCTGGGACTTGGAGGATCTTGCTGGTACAGCGGCGGAGCCCATCAATATACCCAAAAAGAAATGAAACACCGAGTGCAGAAAATGTGGTTGAAAATGAAACAAAAAAAAGGATTTGATATTTTGCTGACCCATGCACCGACCAGAGGAATTAATGATGAAGAAACAACGGCACATCAGGGATTTGAAGTGTTTAAGGAGCTTTTGGAAAAATATTCACCAAAATACCATCTTCATGGACATGTACATTTAAATTACGGAAGAAATTCAAGAGTTGCTAAATATAAGGATACAATTATTATTAACGGCTATCAGTCTTATATTTTTGAATATGAGGGATAGATGAAGCCTTATATACTGCTACACTTGGAAATTTCTTAGAAAGTGGAAATGCAGTAGCGCGAAGAGATATTTTCGGGTATAATAAAGAAAGTTTTTATGTCAGTGGGGATTCACTTACTCCTATGATATGGCTTTGGCCTCCGACAGAGTGCACATTGTCTGAAAGACAGAGAATATGCATCGATTGAAACGGAGTGCAGATCTGCAGAAAATCACATTTCGCAGCAAGAAGGTATAATTTAATCTTTAAAAGGAAGAAAACAGGTTCAGAAAAAGGAGAAAAGTTATGGAAATTGTATGTTTGGATATGGAAGGGGTACTGGTACCGGAGATTTGGATCGCATTTGCAGAGGAGACGGGGATTCCGGAGCTGAAGCGCACGACAAGAGATGAGCCGGATTATGATAAACTGATGAAATATCGAATCGAAATCCTGAAAGAACACGGTCTGGGACTGAAAGAAATTCAGGAGACAATTTCAAAGATCGATCCGTTCCCGGGAGCAAAGGAATTCTTAGACCAGTTGCGGGAACTGACTCAGGTCATCATCTTAAGTGATACATTTTCACAGTTCGCAGGACCTCTGATGAAGAAACTGGGATATCCGACGATTTTCTGTAACTCTCTGGTAGTAGCAGAGGACGGAGAGATTCTGGACTTCAAGATGCGTTGCGAAAAATCAAAATATACAACGGTTAAGGCACTGCAGTCCATCGGTTATGAGACCATTGCAAGCGGTGACAGCCACAATGATCTGGGGATGATTAAGGCAAGCAAGGCTGGTTTCCTGTTCAGAAGTACAGATGCAATCAAAGCGGAATATCCGGAACTTCCGGCTTATGAGACTTACGATGAACTGTTGAATGCGATCAAAGCGGTCCTGGATTAATACATAGGCTTTACTTATGGAAGACTCCCCTGTATAATTGGGGAGAAAAAGTAGGATCCAGGGAGATCCAAAGTAGTACCGAAAGAGAGAAGAAGATAGATGAATGATTTAGAATTGTACAGAGAACAACTGGCAATGTGCGATGAAAAGTTGATGGATGCACTGGCAGAACGTTATGCGATCGTTGAGAAAATCATGGCATATAAAGAAGAATATGGGATGCCGATCCTTCAGCCGAAGCAGGAAGAGAAGCAGAAACGTCGCTTTGAAGACAAGTTGGGACACAATACATATAAAGATGAGATTTATGATGTGTATAAGAGCATCCTGCTGAACAGTAAACGAATCCAGTCCAGAAAGCTGTTTTCTTACAATATTGTTCTGATCGGGTTTATGGGAGCCGGAAAATCTACGGTATCCGAATATTTGAGTGCCATGTTTGCAATGGATGTGGTAGAAATGGATCAGGAGATCGTGGCAAGGGAAGAAATGAGTATCCCGGATATTTTTGATACTTATGGAGAAGAGTATTTCCGAAATCTGGAGACAAAGCTCCTGATTGAAATGCAGGAACGCAAGAATACCATTGTTTCCTGCGGTGGTGGTGCTGCACTTCGGGCTGAAAATGTAAAGGAAATGAAGAAAAACGGAAGAGTTGTTCTTCTGACCGCTCATCCGGAGACCATTTTGGAGCGTGTAAAGGATAGTGAAGACCGTCCGCTTCTCAATGGAAATAAAAACGTGGAATTCATCGATAACTTGATGGAATCCAGAAGAGAGAAATATGAAGCCGCAGCAGACATCGTAGTCCATACTGACAAGAAGGACATCAATACGATCTGTGAGGAAATCATCCAGAAGTTAAGCGAGATGGATGAAAAGACTGTGTAAAGCAGGAAATCTTTTCTATCATGATTTGGAAAAGCAGAAATGAAAGAAGTGAGGGAATCTGTCAATGTGAGACAGATTCTTTTTTTGGGTTTAGCGATGCGCCAAAATCTAAGCTTGTGTAAGATTTTGATGACCGCATATCATTCGGGAGAAGGCACCTGAAACCATTTCCTGTGATTGTGTAAAAAATGTGAAGTTGTAAAAAAGAGTTGACTTTTCAGCGTAACATACCTAGAATATTAGTTAGTTATTTAACTAAATAATAGCTGAATGAGAAATTATTTTGTGAAGAAAGGAATGAAATCATGGATTATAATATGGAAAAGATGTCTGCATTTGCGTTGATGTCATATCTTGTGAGATCTGAGATGATGATGAGCAAACGTTGGTTACAGAATATGGATTTGAAACCACATCAGGCCGGAATCTTATTTATATTGGATCGGGACGGCTCCATGTCTCAGAAGGAACTGGCGCGTGTACTGCGTCAGACACCACCGTCTGTGACAAATGCGATTCAAAAGATGGAGCAGAAAGGATATATTTTACGGAAACCGGATGAGAAAGATCAGCGGATGTTGAGACTACATCTGACGGAGAAAAGTCAGAAATATCTTTCTCAGGTCAAGCAGACATTTCGTCAGATGGAGGCAGAATTGTTTGAAGGAATTTCGAAAGAGGAGAAGGAAGAACTTCGAAAAATCTTGCTTCGAATGCTTCGGAATGTAGAGAAAAACAAGGATAACGACAGAAAGGAAACTTTCGAATCCAGAGAGAAATAAAGACAGCATAAAGAAAGGAAAGACAGCATGAAACGATTATTTAAGTATATGGGAATGTACTGGAAGGCAGTACTTCTCATCTTGCTACTGCTTTGTGGGCAGGCTTACTGCGATCTGTCCCTTCCGGGATATACCTCTGACATTGTCAATGTGGGAATCCAGCAGGGTGGAATCGAAGAGAGTGTTCCAAAAGCAATTTCAAAAGAAAAGATGGGGCAGCTGCTGATGTTCCTGGACGATGATTCAAAACAGGAAGTTCTGGATGCCTATGAAGAGGATGAGACGACTTATGACAAAGAGGCTTATGTTCTGAAGGAGTCTCTTCAGAAGAATGATGAGAAATATAACAATCTGAAAGACCTCTTAAGTATGCCGATGATGGCGTGTACTGCAATGGAATCCGATTCTGCCATGTCAGAGCAGGTGCAGCAGATGATGGAGGCAGCACAGCATAATCCACAGATTCTGCAACAAACTATGGGACAAATGGAAGAAAAGTTTGGAGATCTTCCGGATACGATTTTGGATCAGGCGGCGATTAGCTATGTAAAAGGGGCTTATCAGGATCTGGGAATGAACATGGCTCATATCCAGCTTCAGTATCTGTTTACTACGGGTGCTAAGATGCTGGCTCTTGCATTTTGTGGCATGGGTATCAGTATACTGGTTGGACTTTTGGCTTCCAGAGTCGGAGCCAGCGCTGGACGGGATCTGAGAAGCAGAGTGTTCCGAAAAGTGGTTGGATTTTCCAACAATGAGTTTGATCATTTCTCTACAGCGTCTCTGATTACCAGAAGTACCAATGATATTCAGCAGATCCAGATGCTGATGGTCATGTTGCTTCGAATTGTGCTCTATGCACCGATCCTGGCAATTGGCGGTGTGTATAAAGTATTTCAGACCAATGTTTCTATGTCCTGGATCATTGCATTGGCCGTGATTTTGATCGGACTGGTGGTTCTGGTACTCTTTACAGTGGCGATGCCGAAATTCAAGAGTATGCAGACATTGGTTGATAAATTGAATCTGGTAACTCGGGAGATTTTGACCGGTCTGTCGGTAATTCGTGCATTTGATACGGAGAAGCATGAGGAAGAACGGTTTGATCAGGCCAATCGAAATCTGACAAAGACCAATCTGTTTGTAAACCGTGCGATGACCTTTATGATGCCGGTGATGATGTTAATTATGAATGGAGTTTCTGTCCTGATTGTCTGGACTGGTTCTCACGGAATCAGCGACGGACAGATGCAGGTAGGCGACATGATGGCATTTATCCAGTATACGATGCAGATTATCATGGGATTTTTAATGATCTGTATGATCTCAATCATGTTGCCAAGAGCAGCTGTGTCTGCAGAACGTGTGGATGAAATTCTGACCAGTGAGACGATGATCCATGATCCGGAACAACCAAAGAGACTGACGGATGCGGAAAAAGGAGTCCTGAAATTTGATCATGTGTCCTTCCGGTATCCGGGGGCAGAAGAAGAGGTGCTTTCCGATATCAGTTTTACGGCAGAGCCTGGTAAAACTACGGCAATCATCGGAAGTACCGGAAGCGGAAAATCAACACTTCTGAATCTGATTCCGAGATTTTACGATGTGACAGAGGGTAAGATTACGTTAGGTGGCAAAGATATCCGGGATATTTCCCGGAGAGATCTGAGAGAGGAATTGGGATATGTTCCACAGAAGGGAGTCCTTTTTTCCGGAACCATAGGTTCCAATATTATGTATGGAAATCCGAACGGCAGTGAGCAGGAGATGATCGAGGCGGCACAGGTTGCCCAGGCAGAAGAGTTCATCGAGACAAAGAAACACAGATATGAAAGTCATATTGCTCAGGGAGGTGCCAATGTGTCCGGTGGACAGAAGCAGCGACTTTCCATTGCAAGAGCAATTGCAAAACATCCACAGGTATTCCTGTTTGATGACAGTTTTTCTGCATTGGATTACAAGACAGATGCCGTACTCAGACAGGCGTTAAAAGAACATACGGAAAATGCAACGGTGCTGATTGTGGCACAGCGAATCAGTACCATTCTTCATGCGGATCAAATTTTGGTCCTGGATGACGGAAAGATTGCCGGAGCAGGAACCCATGAGGAATTGTTGAAGAGCTGTGAAGTATATCAGCAGATTGCTGCTTCGCAGTTGTCGGAGGAAGAATTGAAAGGAGGTGCCGCAAATGAGTAACAGACCGGTAGGAAGACCGATGGGTGGTCGAAGAATGAATCGTATGGGCGGTGGAGAAAAAGCAAAAGACTTCCGCGGAACGATTCAGAAACTTTTGAAATACATGAGTGTCTACAAAGTGGAAGCATTTTTTGTTCTGATCTTTGCAGTGGGCGGTACCGTTTTTAATATTGTAGGCCCGAAGATTTTGGGAAAAGCGACGACGGAGATTTTTAATGGTTTGGTCAGCAAAGTTTCCGGTGGAGATGGGATGGATTTTCAGAAAATCGGAACCATCCTTCTGACGGCATTGGGGCTTTATCTTGCAAGTTCTCTGTGCTCCTTGATTCAAGGCTATCTGATGACAGGAATTTCACAGAAGACGACCTATCGGCTTCGAAAAGATATTTCAGAGAAAATCAATAAGATGCCGATGAATTATTTTGATACCAAACCATTCGGAGATGTGCTCTCCCGTGTCACGAATGATGTAGATACATTGGGACAAAGTTTAAATACCAGTGCGACGCAAATGATTACCTCAGTGACTACGATTATCGGTGTTTTGATTATGATGTTGTCCATCAGCCCACTGATGACTCTGATTGCAATATTGATTCTTCCGATTTCGGTTTTATTTATCTCATTGATCATGAAACACTCTCAGGGATATTTCCGAGATCAGCAGAACTTCCTGGGACAGGTCAATGGTCAGGTGGAAGAGATTTATTCCGGTCACAATATTGTGAAAGCATTTAATAAAGAAGAGGAAACCATTGCGACCTTTGAAGAGACAAACCAGAAGCTCTATCATTCGGCATGGAAATCGCAGTTCCTGTCCGGACTGATGATGCCAATCATGCAGTTCGTGGGAAATCATGGGTATGTAGGTGTGGCGATTCTCGGAGGTTATCTGGCAATCCAGGGAAAGATTGAAGTTGGAGATATCCAGTCCTTTATTCAGTATGTACGGAACTTTACCCAGCCGATCCAGCAGGTGGCTCAGGTGGCAAATATGCTCCAGTCAACGGCAGCGGCTTCCGAGCGTGTCTTTGAATTTCTGGAGGAAGAGGAAGAAGTACAGACCGTGGAACATCCGGTATCACCGGAGGGGCTGGAGGGAAATGTGGAATTTGATCATGTGCAGTTTGGATATAACTCAGACCGGATTATTATCCACGATTTCTCTGCAAAGGTAAAAGAGGGACAGAAAATTGCAATCGTAGGACCGACAGGTGCTGGAAAGACCACTATGGTAAAATTACTGATGCGGTTCTATGATGTCAACAAAGGAGCCATTCTGGTGGATGGCCATGACATCCGGGATTTCAACCGGGCAGATTTGCGACAGATGTTTGGAATGGTGTTACAGGATACCTGGCTGTTCCATGGAACGATTATGGAAAATATCCGGTATGGTAATTTAAATGCGACGGACGAAGAAGTAATCGAGGCAGCAAAAGCAGCCAGAGTTCACCGGTTTGTTCAAACTCTGCCGGGCGGTTATCAGATGGAATTAAATGAAGAGGCAAGTAATGTCTCCCAGGGACAGAAACAGCTTCTGACCATTGCAAGAGCCATTCTGGCAGATCCGAAGATTCTGATTCTGGACGAAGCCACCAGTTCGGTAGATACCAGAACGGAAGTGCAGATCCAGAAAGCAATGGATGCGTTGATGAAGGGAAGAACCAGTTTTATCATTGCACATCGTCTTTCTACGATCCGGGATGCAGATTGCATTCTGGTTATGAAAGACGGTGATATTATCGAGCAGGGAAACCACGAAGAATTGCTTGCAAAAGGTGGATTCTATGCGGAACTTTACAAGTCACAGTTCAGTAAAACAGCGTAAAATTTATTAGCATGCTATATAAATGAAAGAAAGTTGCAGATCCGGTGAAAGAGGAAAATGTACAGAAATGTGCAGAAAAATTTTCATCGGATCTGTGACTTTTTTGTTTTAAGTATTTATGATAAAATGAAAAAAATGTGAGAAAGTGAGAGGACAGATAACGGATATTGAGATTATAAAGTTGGTATTTGGAATTCTTCTGGGAATCGGAGGGCTGGTACTGGTGGTGTTGGCATTTCTGATTGGTTATAAATATCTGGTGCAGGAGTCAAGGTGTACAGCAAGAATCAGAGGAACGGTGATCCGATATACCCGGGCATATTACGGAGGAGAAGACAGCGGCGTTCATCTTCCGGTAGTGTCTTATGCGGTGGACGGTGAAGAATATACGGTGACCGGACCAAAATATAAGGCCTATGTGACGCATACTAGGCGAAGTCCACTGACGGAAAACAGGATGGAATATGAAGAAAAAGGACAGGTATTCCGGGTGTATAATTACATCAATTCTGTGGCAGGAAGGTATTATAATCCTATGGAAGAACTGTATCCGCTGCATTCGCAGTTGGATGTATATTATGACCCGGATCATCCGAAATGTGCTTATGTTCTCAGATACTGTAATAATAAATGGATCTTCTGGCTGCTGTTCCTGATGGGACTGCTGATGTGGGCTGCGGATGTGGCAATCCAGATAGTTCTCGTGTAAGAATTCAGGCGGAAAACACCCGGATATTATCACAGTTAAATCAGGCAGAAAGTGCCGGTATGTGGTTGCGGTTCATTCAGGCGGAAAGTACCCGGATTCCGTCGCGGATAATATCACGAGAGAGAATTGCCATTTCTTCCGCAGATTCTTTCATGCCGGAATTCAACCAGTCATTGACCAGGGCAACACAGCCGGACACGATAAAGGAGCAAAAATAGTCATAAGTTTTTGCTTCTTTTTTTGTGAAGATTTCCATCCAGTGATCAATGCAACAGGAGCGGACAACGTCATTTAAGCTGTTTATAAAGGAAAGAGTTCCGTTTTCACCAAGAAGCAGGGAAATCCAGGCAGTGTGTTCGGAAACATAATCATAAAGAACTTCCAGGATCACCAGCGGATTGTCGTTGATCTCACGGGCAGGGTGTGCCATCAGGATTTCACGAAGGCTCTGGACACGATGTATGAAGAATACGATCAGGAAGTTCCGAATCTTCGTGTGATGCTCTATGATGTATCCATAGCAGAGGCGTTGGACTATAAGAAACAGATTGAACAGGTCGATGGTGTGGAAGAAGTGACCTGGCTGGATGATAAGATAAGTGTGTCGGTTCCGTTGGAAATGATGGATCAGGATACGGTAGACACCTGGTATAAGGATGGAAATGCGTTATATCAGATTACCATAGATGAGACTAATGGGAAAAAAGTGATTGATGAGATTCGTGACATCATCGGGGACGATAACTGTATGGATGGAACTGCAGTGAATGATGCACTGGCTCCGGTACAGACTTCCAATGAGATAGCAAAAATCATGCTGTTTGTGTTGCCGCTAGTGTTCCTAATCCTGATTCTTACGACCACCTCCTGGTTTGAACCGGTTCTGTTCCTGATTACCATTGGATTGGCAATTATGTTGAATCGGGGAACCAATCTGATGTTTGGAAACCATTTCCTTTGTAACAAATGCAGCAGGCGGAATCTTACAGTTGGCGGTATCCATGGACTATGCCATCTTCATTTTACATCGGTTTGTCGAGAATCGACAGGCAGGAGAAAAGGTGCAGGATGCCATGGTGGATGCGGTCAAACAGTCAGTGGGAAGTGTACTTTCCAGTGGATTGACGACAGTCAGTGGATTTGCGGCATTGATTCTGATGCGGTTTCGGATCGGTCCGGATATGGGATGGGTGATGGCAAAGGCAATTGTCCTCAGCCTGTTTTCCGTACTGTGTTTCCTTCCGGCACTGACCATGATTTCTTATAAACTGATTGATAAGACACAGCATCGTTCTTTTGTTCCGAAATTTGAGAAGTTCAGTACAGCGGTTTTAAAAGTACGGGTTCCGGTGTTAACGGTATTTGTTCTTATTCTGATTCCGTGTATCTGGGTGCAGAACAATAACAGCTTCTATTATGGAAGCAGTCAGGTATACAGCAGTGAAGCAACTCAGATGGGACGGGATATGAACGCGATCCTGTTTACAGACAGGTATCTCGGAAAACGAAAACAATCTTCCAGAAAACAGGCAGCCTGGGAAACGGTCAAAGACTGTACGATCTCCATTTTTACGTCTGCTTCAATTCTGACGATTGCGGGAACCATTCTGGGAATTGTTTCAACTAATCTGGTATTAAGCCAGTTGGGAACTTTAGTAGGTCGCGGGGCGACGATTTCCTTCATTCTGGTTATTTTCGTATTGCCGACACTTTTAATGCTGTTTGACAAATGCATTGAAAAGACGACCTGGCATGCGTCCTTCTATAAAGAAGAAAAGAAGAAAATCAGTTTAAAAGTATAGGGCTGAAACAGAAGATAGATTTTTTGGATAAACAGTATATAACAGTTGACAACGGATGTTAACTGTTATATACTGTTTATTGTTGACAGATATCCGAATTCCTTTGAGAGAATTTGAACAAGGTTGAGGATAAAGGAGAAGTTGAATATGCATATTATTTTAAACCATTCCTCCATGGTACCGATTTATGAACAGTTGGTGGAACAGATCAAAACAGAGATCTTACAGTCGAGACTGTCAGAAGGAGAAGTCCTTCCTTCGGTCAGAAAGCTGTCTGCAGAGCTTCGGATCAGTTCCCTGACAGTGAAAAAAGCCTATGACAGGCTGGAAGAAGAAGGATTCGTTACAACAGTTCACGGAAAAGGAACTTTTGTGACCGCAACGGATCAACAGGTTGCCGTGGAGGCGAGAAGAAAAGCAGTGGAAGAGGAATTTGAGAAAGCCATCGACCGCGCGGAAAATATCGGCATGAGTAAGGAGGAAATCCTGGAAGTTGTAAAACTTTTGCTGGAAGAAAGCTGAAAAAGGGATATTCAGAAAGAATCATTCGGATAGGAAAGTAGAAAGAACTATATTTGGAAGGAATGGAAGAAAAAATTCAGGGAGAATGTATATGATCAGGATGGAGCAGGTACAGAAAACATACGGAACGTTTCAGTTTCAGGTATCTATGGAGATTCCACAGGGACGGATCACCGGATTTGTGGGGAAGAACGGGGCAGGCAAGAGTACGGCAATCAAGTTGATTCTTGGGCTGATCCGACCGGAAGCGGGAAAAGTTCAGGTCTTTGGAATTCCGGCGGAGAAGTTGACACCGTCTGACAAGCAGAAAATAGGAGTATCACTGGCAGAAGCGGGTTTCAGTGTACAATTGACGGTTCAGGATATTGAGAAGATTCTCGGGAAAATGTATCCGAAATTTAATGCGGAACTTTTCCAGAGAAAATGCAGAGAATTTCGGATCCCATATCAGAAGAAACTGAAAGAATTTTCCACAGGAATGAAAGCAAAATTGCGGGTATTGATTGCGCTAACTCATGGAGCCAGGTTATTGGTATTAGACGAACCTACCGCAGGAATGGATGTGGAAGCCAGACAGGAGGTCCTGGATTTACTGCGGGAGTATATGGCGGAGGATGAGACGCGAACGCTTCTGATCACTTCTCATATTTCTTCAGATCTGGAAACTTTGTGTGATGATATTTATCTGATTCATGACGGGAAGATTCTTCTGAATGAAGAGACGGATCAGATCCTAGATCATTACGGAATCCTGAAAGTCAGTGAAGAACAGTTTGGAACACTGGATCAGGAGTATCTGATCAAATGTCAGAAAGAGCCTTATGGATATGCCTGTTTTACGAAAGATAAACAATATTATCAGGAAAATTATCCGGGAATTGTTGTGGAACAAGGTGGAATTGATGAGTTGATTTTAATGATGACGGGAGGGTATCACTAATGCGTGGACTGTTTGAAAAAGATTTTCGACTGCTCTGTCAGAACAGACAGACGTTGGTTTTGTTTCTTATGATGGCAGGATTTCTGGGATTGACGCAGAACGGGACATTTGTGTTAGGATACTTATCTTTTACATTTTCTATTTTGCTGACGTCTACGATTTCCTATGACGAAATGGATCAGGGATTTGAGTTCCTGATGACGCTGCCGGTTACGCCAAAAACTTATGTAAAAGAAAAGTATGGATTTTGCACAGTAGGTGTAATATTTTCCGTAGTATTATCCGGAATCATATATCTGATTGTAAAAGGAATTCATGGAGAGCAGATCCTGCTTGGGGAAGAGCTTCTGACGGTTCTGATCTTTGTACCGATTGTCTGGTGTGTGATTGCGATTATGGTGCCGATACAGTTGAAATTCGGAGCGGAAAAGGGAAGAATTGCAATCCTCATGGTTTATGGTGGCAGCGCATTTCTGCTTTATTTTGTTTTGAAATGGATCGGGGAGGAAAACGTAAAACTAATGACAAACTTTCTAAATCAATGGAAGCCAGAGGCTTTGGTGCTCGGGGGATTTCTGCTCAGTGGTTTGGTGTTGGTGATTTCCTATGGAATCAGCAGGAGAATCATGGAGCAAAAAGAGTATTAAATCGAGAGGAAAAGTGTGAGGATTTTACCGAAGTGGTGAGATCCTCTTTTTTTCGCGAGCGACAAGCCAAAGTCTGAGCTTGCATAAGACTTTGGATGTGCTAAGTGCAGGTGGCGCTTGTTCGGCCCTGAACGGAGTGAAACGTAGACGCCATGATAACTTGAGAAACATGTATTAATATCCGGTGTATTGTAATCCTACAATATTCAATTCACTTTAATAAGTACTTTATGATATAATGGACATGTAGTTTTTTACAGACATAAGAACGGATATAAGGAGAACATAGTATTGATCAATCAGACAGCGAAGAAGATTTTGAAAGCTCTGTCTTTTGATGGTGTGGAAGTAGAAGCATTTCGACATATGGCGGATTTAAAACGATTGGATCCGATGAAGATTTTTTATAAAAAAATAGATGAGAAAATATATAACGGGAGTCATGCCGTTCCGATTCGTATTTTCTTTCCAACTGAAAAAAGTTTTCGTGAGAGTGAAGAAAAGAAACATAATATTCAAGATAAAAAGTTGCTTTTGTTTATACATGGCGGCGGCTGGGTTACAGAGAGTATCGATAATTATGAAAGAATTTGTGCTCGGCTTGCTAATGCAACCGGACAATATGTAGTTGCAGTTGAATACCGACTGGCACCGGAAGATAAATTCCCGGCAGGTCTGGAAGACTGTTATGCCGTTGCGAAAACATTATATTCCGGAGATTTTATGCTCAACATAAAACCTGAAAATATTACGTTGATCGGAGATAGTGCCGGAGGGAATCTTTGTGCAGCATTATCTTTGATGGCTAGAGATCGTGGAGAATTTATGCCAAAAAGACAGATATTGATCTATCCGGCTACCTATAATGATTATACAGAAAATTCACCATTTCCATCTGTTAAGGAAAATGGAACAGACTATCTTTTGACAGCTGGGAAGATGCAGGATTATATTGATCTTTATGCGAGAAATGAAGAGGATAAGAAGAATCCATATTTTGCACCATACATAGCAGAAGATTTAGCGAATCAACCTGATACATTGATTCTTACATGTGAATTTGATCCACTTCGAGATGAAGGGGAAGCGTATGGGAAGCGCTTAAAAGAGGCTGGAAATTATGTGGAGATACATCGGATCAAAGAAGCATTACATGGATATTTTGCGTTGGGGATCAAGCAGTTACATGTACAGGAAAGTTTCATCTATATCAATGAATTTCTGAAAGAGGAAACACCGTGAGTAAGAAAAAAGCACGTTGGAGAAAACTAGATAATGCAGCAAAATTATATTCTGCTGCCAGTAATAAAAAAGATACGAGAGTGTTTCGCTTTTACTGCGAATTGAAAGAAGAAGTAAATCCTGATGTTTTGCAGGAAGCATTGAATCAGACAATAGAAATATTTCCTACGTTTTTGATGGTGCTTCGCAAAGGGTTATTCTGGCATTATCTTGAGCCATGTAATTTACAACCGATTGTAAAGGAAGAGTACAAAGAGCCTTGTAGTAGACTCTACATAAAAGATAAGAAGACACTGCTTTTTGAAGTAACCTATTATAAAAAACGAATCAACTTCGAAGCATTCCATGTATTGACAGATGGCACAGGAGCGACAGAATTTTTAAAAGAACTGGTAAAAAATTATCTCTATCTTATTCACAAAGAAAATGGATTAGAACCAGTTTCTTTGTTACCAGAAGATATGACGGTACAAGATCAAGAAGCTGATAGTTTTTTGAAATATTATTCAAAAGATCAGAAACGACCGAAAAAAAGAAAACTACATGCTTTCCAGATACGGAGAAAAAAGAAAGATGGAAATCATCTGCACGTCCATGAATCTGTTGTTTCAGTTCAGGCAGTATTGAATCGGAGCAGGGAACTCGGCGTATCTATGACAATCTTTTTGACAGCCTTATTTATGATGGCAATAAATGAAGAAATGTCTAAGATGCAAAAGAAAAAGCCGGTCGTGTTAATGGTTCCGGTTAATTTAAGAAAGTTTTTCCCGTCTTTATCGATGCTGAATTTCTTTCATTGGATTGAGCCGGGATATAATTTTACTACACAAGATCAAAGTTTTGAGGCAATACTGAAATATACGAAAGAATTTTTTGAGACAGAACTGACAAAAGAAAAGATGTCAGCGCATATCAGCGAGTTGCTTGCCTTGGAACTGCATCCGATTCTGAGGCTTGCACCTTTGGAATTGAAAAATCTATGTATTCAGACCGGGGCAAAATATTCAGAGAAGAACACGACAGCAATCTTCTCTAATATGAGTGCGGTTAAAATGCATGCGAGTTATGTGCCTTATATCGAACGATTTGGTGTGTACACAAACACTCCTAAGTTTGAATTGTGTTTGTGTTCTTTTCAGGATAAATTATCATTTGCATTTACATCCAGATACGATACAGTGAATATTGAACGTAACTTTTATCGCTTGTTAAAAGAACAGGGAATTGCATCTGAAAAAGTAAAACCTGAATTCCCAAAGACAGATGAGCCAAGCGAACAGGAAATGAAAGTCTATAAAATTTATAGCTTTCTGTGTATTGCAATTGTTGCGGCAATGCTTGTTGCGGAGTGTAATTCCCATCCGAGAGTTCGCTGGACCTTATTTACAGCCGGAGGCGTTGTGACAATGTGGATTACCTCATCGATTGGATTTTTTAAACGCTATAACCTGCTGAAAAATGCGATGTGGCAGCTTTTTATCGGTACTATTATCTGTTTTATATGGGATGCGCTGACCGGTTGGCACAGTTGGTCTGTAGATCTTGTGCTGCCGATCATGAGTGTATCTACACTTACAGCGATGTTTGTAATCGCTAAAGTGAGGAAAAGCCCTGTGCGAGAGTATCTTATTTACGAAATTATGGCTGCCGGATACGGATTGATCCTTCCGGTAACCTTACTCTTATGCAAAGTGGTGAAAAATCCAACAGTAAGTATGTTTGGATCGTTAATATGTTTCCTGTTTCTTGTAGCAGTGATATTGTTTAAAGGAAGAGAATTTAAAGAAGAGATGCAGAAAAATCTGCATGTATAAAATAGTGTTGATGAAACATTAAAAATGCTGAACAGAATCATTTCACTTTGATTTTACAAGATGATATAGATGATGTTTGGGATGCAACATGATAGAATGGTTACAACAAAAAAGCAGGAATAAAAAACATGGAATTGAAAGGAAAAGAAGAGGTTGTAGAGGGAACGATAACCATTGGATGCAGTGAATTTGCAGCGGTGGAGACATTGGCGAAGATATGTAAAACATATAAAGAAAAATATCCGCTGGTTCAGATTAATAGCTGATTAATATGAAAGATTACAGTAATTTGAAAGGATTAAGGCAATCTACAACTATGTAAGAGATGATGTTTTATTTGGATATAATATTGATGACGGAATTTCAGCTTCAAAAGTACTTGCAGATGGTTATGGACAATGTAATACAAAAGGAACTTTATTTATGGCACTTTTACGTGCCTGCAATATTCCATGCAGAGTACATGGTTTTACGATTGATAAAAGATTGCAGAAAGGGGCTATGACCGGGGTTGTTTACCGTAATGCTCCAAAAAGTATTTTCCATAGCTTTCCATAGCTGGGTAGAAATTAATTTCGAAAATCAGTGGTACGAACTGGAAGCTTTCATTTTGGATAAAACCTACATAAAGAAGTTACAGGAACAAAATTCGGAATGTACAGGTGCATTTTGCGGTTATGGAGTAGCAGTCAAGGATTTCAGAAATCTCATTATTGAGTTTGATAGGAACAATACTTATATTCAGAGCGAGGGAATCAATCAGGATTTTGGTGTTTATGATTGTCCAGATGAACTGTTGAAGGAACATCATCAAGAAATTTCAGCCTTTAAAGCATTTGCTTATAGACATATTGGAAGACACCTCATGAATCGTAATGAAATCAGAGTGTAAAAATAGAAAGGCTTGTGCCAATGTATCCTATGAGTAAGGATGAGATGAATTATGAAAGGCTGATAAAGATATTGTCTCTTTACAGGCTTACATTAGGGCAGGCAAGGCAGGAAGAACTTCTGGAGTATTTATTCAATGCTAGAGAAAATTCATGTGATGTTATGTTACGAATAGATGATAGTTTTAATAATGAGGCGTATAGTTCACTGTTTATGCAACTTAGTAAATACCTGTTTCCGGTAAAACGGTTTTCAACAACAATGAAAAATAGAATTCATATTTTGAAATTTAGCAATAGAATGTGTGTAATTGCTAAGCAAAAATTATTATTCGGGTATTAGGGTGTCCCTAATGAGCATTTTACCGTTTGGATAACCAAATGGTCTGCTCGCTAAGATTATACATTCTAACATTAAAAGATGATGGATCATCAATGGAGAAAGTATTGAGTTCTATTTTGTCCTTACCGGAATTATTAGATTGCTATGACAACGATAATTTGTTTACATTTAGAGGTTTATTAAATGAACAGGCGGGTGCAAATATAAGAAATGAGATTGCACATGGCTCATAAGTGAATATGCTTGCTCTACAGGTGTATGCTTATATTTTGGAGTGGCAGTTATAAAATTACTTTCGCTTACATCTGTTTCATGCTATCAGATATTAAACCTGGATTATTCACGGCGTAGCCGTGAAAGTGGCTGAAAGCCACATAGTTACTGTATTTTAATTGAATATTGCTTTTCACTTATCAAGCGAATAAAAAAAGAGCATCCATTTGTGGTAAAATTAAGGTGTTCAAAGCCATTAATAATACAAACAAAGGAGCCCTTCATGAGTATTGTAAACACCTTATCACTAGAAAGCAATAGACAGATTAAAATAAATTTTGATGGAGGAGATTTATCCTCCGATGCAGACCTGCTTCTTATCAAAGAATTCGTAAGTAAACTTGACATTGATAAACTTTTCAGTCGCTCATTTAAGACTAATGATTCTGCATCATTTAGATATCACACTGACAAGGAGAATCTCCTTCAGATAATCTATATGATTATTGCAGGTTATTTTGAAGATGATGTTTCAGATGAACTTACAAATGACTCAGTATTTAAAGCAGTACTAAATAAAGATGCTTTAGCATCACAACCTACGGTATCAAGATTCTTTAACCGTATGGATGAAGATACTTTAAACCAATTCCTTACGATTGGCAGAATACTTCGAAAAAGAGTTTACAGTATTCAGATGCCACAGGCTGTTATTCTGGATCTGGATTCCACTCTTCTTGATGCATACGGTAAACAGGAAGGCAGAGCCTTTAACTTTCATTATCAGAGCAATGGATACCATCCACTTGTCTGTTATGATGGAATGACTGGGGATCTGATAAAAATCCAACTTCGTGATGGAACACAGTATTCCTGCACTGGAGTGGTTGACTTCCTGCAACTAATACTTGATGAATATCTGAATGATTATCCAACAATCCAAATTCTGCTTCGGGGTGACAGCGGTTTTGCTACGCCTGACCTTTACAAGCAGTGCGAGGAAAATGGCACAAGCTATGTCATCCGGCTGAAGGAGAATGGTATTCTCCGTGAAAAAGCATCCCATCTTGTGGATGAGCTTGATGAAATCACCAGGAATAACAAAGTTGATTATGCGGTAGTTTATGGTGAATTCATGTACAAAGCAGGTCCATGGCCTTATGAAAGGCGTGTGGTTTGCAAGGTTGAAAAGCCGGAAAACCAGATGGTTTACATGTACACATTTGTTGTCACAAACATGGATTCCTCACCAGAGTATCTCATAAAATTTTACTGCAAAAGAGGACGGATGGAAAACTTCATCAAAGAAAGCAAATCCGGTTTTGATTTCGCTTCTGTAAGTAGCCATGCTAGAATCGTAAATGCCAACAGACTTCAGGTACACGCTCTTGCGTATAACATATTTAATTGGTTTAGACGATTGGCATTATCAGCAAACATGCGAAAACAACGCATAGATACCGTCCGTTTAAAACTGCTGAAGATTGCTGCAAAAATAATTCGTTCAGCAAGATATATCACATTCAAGCTGTGCAGTAGCTGCCCTTATAAGAATGAATTCTATGAGACACTTTCAAATATCGGTAAGCTGAATGTACAGCTGGAATAGCAACTATTAACGAATCTTGATAGCTTAACAATTGCACTCTGAACTCTGCCACAGGGATTTTATACCCTTTTGACGGGTTAATTGAGTGATGTTATGGCTGCGTGGATCAATTTTTAGATTCATGGCACAGTTATCGCTTCAGATACTGTTCCGTGAATAATTTAGGTTACATTTTGAAGTGCTTTGTATTGATTGATTTAAAAACGTCAAAAATTACACATCAGGATGTGGGACAGATGGATATGTATATTCGCATGTATGATGAGATGAAGCGAAATGAAGGGGATAATCCGACATTAGGTATTATTTTATGTTCCGATACAGATGAAGATATTGCGAAATATTCTATATTGCATGGACACGAACAATTATTTGCATCTAAATATAAAACATGCCTTCCGTCAGAAGAACAGCTTCGAGAAGAGATTGAAATTCAGAAGAAATTTTATTATTTACAGAAAGAAGAAGACAAAGAAAATAAAGATTTTTAGAATACAAGTAAAGACAGGCGTGAGTCATAAAAAATATGACTTACGTCTTTTTTTTGCAGATAGGTAATTGCGAAACAGGTTCGCAATCTTGATTGAAACAAGGATAGAATCCTGCATTGCAGGATTCTTGGGCTGGAAGGCGGCGGTCATCAATTTATGGCATGGTAAAAAGGCTTCCTAGTTACTACGAAGCAGAAAAATTTATAGAATCTCAATTTTATGCAATCAAAGGCTTAAGACTTCGAATGTATTGATGTAGATGAATTTTATCAGCAACGATTAATGTAACAAGTTGGGCTATGCCAGCCAAAAGTAAATCGGCATGAAGCGTTTTTTCGTTCTGGGTTTTACGGTTAGCTACGCAAAAGCTGTCTTTAAAGTGGTTGATGGATTTTTTAACATTTACACGGATTTTATATGTTTCTTCCCATTCTGTCGAACCTCGTTCCACTCCGGGATAGGCACGAAGATCCTTTTCGGGATAAACGTAAATCATTCTTCCACAGGAAGGGAGCATTGATATGCTCCCTTTCTTTTTTTGTTCTTGAATAAAAAAAGCAAATTTCGTATACTTAGTACAATAAGAATTTTACTATATTGATAGAAAAGAACAGGTGCAGGATATGGAAAAAAAGAAAGAAAGAACATTGGTGGAAAAGACGGCGGACCGTATTATTGAATATATTAAAGATAATAATATGCAGCCGGGGGAACGTCTTCCAAGTGAGCATGTTCTTACAGATATGCTCGGAGTTGGGAGAGGAACTCTGAGGGAAGCGATAAAAACGCTTATGTCTCATAACATATTAGACGTCAGACAAGGTGCAGGAACTTTTGTGTCATATAAAAATGGAATACCGGAGGATCCACTTGGATTGGCCCTTGAAAATTCCGACGAAAAATTATTGCTTGATATGCTGGAGGTGCGTATGATCCTGGAACCAGAAATCGCAGAATTAGCGGCGATGAATGCGACAACGCCGCAAATCGACGAACTGTTTAGACAGTGCAGGCAGATGGAAGATTTGATCACGGAGAATAAATCTTATATAAAAGTGGATGCACTATTTCATCAGAAAGTAGCGGAGTGCAGCGGCAATCGAATCATTGGGAAGATGATGCCGATCATTACCTCTTCGATACAGTTGAATGTTGGTGGTACGAGAGACCAGTTTAAAAAGAAGACGATTGAAGAACATCGGATTATTGCGGAAGCAATTGCCAATCGCGATCCAAGAGGTGCAAAATATGCAATGATCGCACACCTTAACACGACCAGGTCAGGGGTCACTTATTAAAAAAGGGGCTGTCGCTTTAACGAATAAATTTTCGTGAAGCGGCAGCTTCTTTTTTCTTGTTTTTAGGATAAATTCTATCAATAAACGCTACGCGAGGATGCGCAGTGATTCTGATCGGAATATGTCAGCTTTGCTGACCAGAATCACGCGCCAAGTCTCACGTACGTTCGACTTGAATTTGCCAGAGCATCTTTGATCAACTGGATTCGAGCATCATACGCTTCATCTGTAAGTAATGTTTTTGGATTCGTGTCGGTAAAAGGACCGCCCCATTCCGGACCATCTTTGAATTTTGGCACGAGATGCACATGGAAATGGGAACCGAGATCTCCGTACACGGCATAGTTGATCTTGTCTGCGTGGAACAGGTCTTTCAAAACACGTGCGCATGTGGCCGTAGATTCGCTGAAAATGCTGCGCTCTTCCTGTGTTAACTCGAAAAATTCTTCTTTGTGGTCGTTGAAAGCGAGAACACAACGGCCGGTATATCGCTGGTCTTTGAATAAATAGAATGTAGCGCATGGCATGTCGCAGATTTTTATCATCAGACCCTGCAGGCGTTCATCTTTGGTACAATAGAAACAATCGTTAGTGTTCATTATTTTCATCCTCTCTACTTTTTTTACAAACTGCTATAGCACGAAAATGTGAAATGTAAAGAATAATAATGTTAAATAGTGAATGAATAAAGAGGTTCTGTTCAGAAAAAAGACAGAGTCTTTTCTGCATTTATAAAAAATTAAAAGAGATGATGTATTGGTAATACACGCTGAATACATCATATGAATATAGAAATATGTATGATGAATTCTTGAAAATGAGGTGACAGGTGTTGTGAAGAAATTCAAAAAATAGCAGAAAAAACTGTGCAAAACATAGAATGAACTGTTAAAAGTATATCAATAATTGACTTTTATTACAAAAAGTGTAATGATTTAATCAATAAATACATCGTACGTGTATGGAGAAGTAATATGACAAATTTAAAAACGTGTATGAGATGGAGGAAGAGAAATGCGAAAAATTAAGAAAGGGAAACAAGTAATAGCAGTGTTGCTTATGATGGCAATGGTTGTTACATCTGCAACTGCATGCGGAAGCAAAAAATCTTCAGAAAAAGAGCAACTTGTTTTCCGTATGGCAATTGTTGATGGAGAGGCTTCTCCAATTTATAAAGGCGCAAAAGCAATGGCAGACGCTGTGTATGAGAAGACAGACGGCGAGATCAAAATCGTAGTTGTAACGGGTGGAGCACTCGGAGATGAAAGAGGTTCCGTAGAGCTTTGCAGTCAGGGAGATTTGGACATTGCATCTGCAGCAAATTCTGTATTGACAAACTTTATCCCGGAGATGGATATTTTGGATCAGCCGTATCTTTGGGAAAATGAAGAGCAGGCACATGCAGCGGTAGACGGACCGGTGGGAGATCTTATTTCCAAGGCAGCAGAAGATAAGCTTAATGTACATGTGATTGGATATTTGGAATCTGGATTCCGTGATACATTTTCAAAGAAGCCGATTAAATCAATTTCAGATTTCAAAGGTGTAAAGATTCGTACAATGCAGAACCAGTTTCATATGGCAGCATTCCAGTCATTCGGTGCAATGCCGACAGCAATGGCATACAACGAAGTATTTACAGGTCTTCAGCAGGGAACGATCGATGCCTGTGAAAATGCAGTAAGTAACTGTTTGTCAAATGGCTATTATGAAGTCACAAAAAATGTAACCTATACACATCATGCATTCACGTATATCCCGGTTATGATGTCTGATAAAGCATGGAAGATGATTCCGGATGATCTGAAAGACGAATTCATGGAAGGATGCGAAGAAGGATATAAAGCAGAGCGTCAGTATCTGAAGGATGCAAATAATGAGGCAATTAAAGAACTGAAGAAGAAAGGCGTGAAGTTCTGGAACATCGACATGAAAGAACTTAAGAGCGCATATGAAGCAGAAGCCAAGAAGCGTGGATTCAAATTTGATCCAACATGGCAGAAAGCAGTAGACCAGGTTATTGCCGAGACAAAATAGGAGGAAGAAAAGAATGAAGAAAGTATTGAAAGGCCTGACGACTGCGGAAAATTTTATCATGGCTGTCACATTTGCTTTGATGGTTATCTGTTCTTTCGCTCAGGTTGTAAATAGAAATATATTTAAATTGCCAATTGTCTGGTTTGATGAGGCATCTACGTACTGCATGATCTATATGGCACTGATTGGAACGGAGATCGGTTTGCGTGATGGCTCACAGATTGCGGTAACGGCAGTTACAGATAAGCTTCATGGAAGCTGCAAAGGAATTGTAAGCCTGTGTGCAAAGATCGTCGTATTGATCTTTTCGTCAACGATCCTTATAACAGCAGTAAAAATGGTAGCAGTACAGGCACGCATCGGCCAGACTTCTGCAGCATTGCGCCTGCCAATGACAGTTCCATATGCAGCATTGGTTATCAGTTTTGCGATGATCGTACTTGTACAGCTTGGAATGGCAATTGAGATTGTGATCAAAATTGCGAAAGGTGATAGTTTTGAAGATGAGGAGGTAGAAGCCTAATGGGAACAGCATTACTTTTATTCGGAACGATGGCAGTGTTCCTTATTATCGGAGTACCGATTGCATTTGCATTAGGTGCTTCCGTATGGGCAACCATCGTATTTAGTCCAGATTTTACTGTAACAACAGGAATTATTGCACAGAGAATATTCGGAGGACTGGAGTCCACATCCATTATGGCAATTCCATTCTTCATTCTCGCAGGTAACCTGATGACAAAGGGTGGTATTTCAAGACGACTTGTTAACTTTGCAAATAGTATTGTTGGTGGTGTTCGTGGTGGTATGGCACTTGCTCTTGTACTTGCATGTGCATTCTTTGCAGCACTTTCCGGATCTGCACCTGCAACGGTAATTGCAATTGGGTCTATGCTTTATCCTGAAATGGTTAAGATGGGATATCCAAAAGACAGAACCGCAGGTCTGTTAGTAGTATCGGGAGGTCTTGGACCTATTATTCCACCAAGCATTATTATGGTAGTATATGGAACGATTACAGGTGCTTCTATCAGTGATATGTTTACATCCGGAATGTTCATTGGTGTGATCATTATGCTTGTATTGATGATCGTTGTATTAGTACTTGCACATAAAGAGCAGTGGCCAAAAGCAGAAAAACGTCCGACATTAAAAGAATTTGGAGATACTTTTTTACGTGCGATCCCGGCAATCCTGCTTCCGGTCATTATTCTTGGAGGAATTTATTCCGGACTTCTGACACCTACAGAATCTGCAGCAGTAGCCGTTGTGTGGGCACTGATCGCAGGAATGTTTATTTACAGAGAAATTACGGTAAAAGATTTAGTGCCGATCTTTATTGATTCAGCAAAAGGAGCCGCAATGATTTTATTTATCATTGCAACATCTACAGCATTTTCATGGATCTTTGCTTATTCAGGAATTTCAGGAGAGTTGGTACATGCAATTGTAGGAATGCATTTAAGCAAGACGGTATTCTGTATCGTAGTTGCAATCATTCTTCTGATCTTTGGAACATTTCTGGAAGGTATTGCAACATGTGTACTTATGGTTCCGATCCTCTGGCCAATCGCAAGCAGCCTTGGAATCGATGCGATCCATTTTGGTATGATCGTAGCAATTTCAAATGTGATCGGTACAATGACACCTCCGGTAGCTGTTAACATTTTCTCAGCAGCTTCCGTTACAAAATTGAAAATGGGACAGATCGCCAAAGGTCAGATACCATTTTTTATTGGATATGTACTCGTATTCTTTGCAGTCGTTCTGATTCCGGCAATCAGTACACTGTTTTTAGGATAAATAACAACAGACTTTAGAACTACGGAAGGATGGATAAATATGCAGAATTTAAAAAACAAAGAAAGAATGGAAAAATGGAGCGTTCAGTCATCTGACGCAGAAGGATTTCATAAAGTAATCACCCCTGACACTTGCGAGTGTCAGGAGGCACAGATGTTCCGTCTGAATTTGCAAAAAGGAAATTCTTATACATTAGAATCAGGTGAGTTGGAGATGCATCCGGTTCTTTTAGCCGGCAAGGCGAAGCTTAGTGGGCATAAAGAATTAAATCAGGAGATGGAAAAATATGACTCCTGCTACATTCCTGGAAATGATGCGTTGACAATTACTGCAGAAGAAGATTGTATTTTCTATATTGCGGCAGCAAAATATGAAGGAATCGGAGAGCCACATTTCAGAAAATTTGATCCATCCCTTCCAATAGGAGATGTTCATCAGATACATGGAACAGGTGCCGGTCAGAGAGAAGTAATGTTTACACTTGCGCCTCAGGATTCCGCATCCAGACTGATCTGTGGACTTACGTGGTCCGGAGAGGGTGCATGGACAAGCTGGCCGCCGCATCAGCATGAAAAAGATCTGGAAGAAGTATATTGCTACTTTGATATGCCACTTCCAAGATTTGGATTCCACGTAAGCTATTTAAAGAGTGGAGAAGTGGAAGACATTGTAACACATACGGTTCATTCCGGAACAATGGTACAGGCTCCATGTGGTTATCATCCGACTGTGGCAAGTCCGGGTGGAAGAAATGCATATCTTTGGGTGCTCGCAGCATTCAAACATGAAAGCAGAAGATATGATCTGGCAATCAATGATCCGGTTTTTGATAAATAGTTAAATGAAAAATAGAAATAGCAGAGGTGGTAAATCAATTGGTATGTTTGATCTGACAGGAAAAAAAGCAATCGTAACAGGTGGATCCAGAGGTCTTGGACATGGAATGGCAGAAGGATTGATGGAGGCCGGATGCGAAGTTGTTATTATAGGAACAAGAGATAGTATTAAAGACAGAGCAAAAGAATTTTGCGAGAAGGGATTTACCTGCACAGGCGTGCAGGCAGATCTCGGAGATGAAAAAGCATTAAAAGCAGCATTCGATGAATCATTAGCAGCACTCGGTGGACATCTGGATATTCTCGTTACCGCACATGGCATGCAGAGCAGACATCCGGCAGAGGAATTTCCGATGGAAGACTGGAGAAGAGTAATCGACGTAAACCTGACAGCAGTATTTGAACTTTGTCAGCTTGCTGAAAAACAGTTTATGGCACAGAAAAGTAAAGGAAAAATTATTACGGTATCTTCTATGCTTACATTTTTCGGCGGATATACCGTGCCTGCTTATGCAGCATCTAAAGGTGGTGTAGCACAGATTACAAAGGCATTCTGTAACGAATGGGCAGAAAAAGGAATCAACGTCAACTCTCTGGCACCTGGCTATATGGCGACAGAGATGAACACAGCACTCCTTGATCCAAGTAATCCGAGAAAAGAAGCCATTACAAATCGTATCCCTGCTAAGAAATGGGGAACGCCGGAAGATATGAAAGGACCTTGCGTATTTTTGGCATCGGAAGCATCGGATTACCTTAACGGAGCAATTATTCCGGTAGATGGCGGATATCTTGTACGCTAGTGAAAAGAGAAGAAATATTTGGAGGAATTAATAATGAAAGTAATTATTACAGACTGTGATCATGACAGTATTGATATTGAGAAAAAAGTATTTAAAGATGCAGGAATGGAAGTCGAACTGAAACAGGCAATTACAGAAGATGAAGTAATCGCACAGTGTCAGGATGCAGAAATTTTTATTGTGCAGTATGCAAAGATTACAAAAAAAGTTATGGAAAACTGTCCGAAATTAAAATATGTTGTCCGCTATGGAGTTGGTGTCGATACCATTGATGTACCGGAAGCTACAAAACGTGGTATTCAGGTTGGAAATGTTCCGGACTATGGAATGAATGAGGTGGCAGATCATGCAATCGCATTGGCAATGTCTATGGTAAGAGAAGTTGTGAAGATGAATCAGTTTACAAAGAATGAAAAATGGGATTACATAAAATCTATTCCAATCCACAGATTCAGTGAGCTGACAGTCGGTGTTGTAGGACTTGGAAGAATCGGACGTAATTTTGCAAAGAAAATGCATGCGCTTGGATTCAATGTAATCGGAACGGATCCTTATTTCAAGGCAACTCCGGAGACAGATGAATATGTGACAGCTGTATCTGTCGAAGATGTAATTAAAAAATCGGATATTATTTCTTTGCATTGCCCGGCAGATGGAAACAAAGACTTATTTAACAAAGAAACATTCAAAAAGATGAAAAATTCTGCAGTCCTTATCAATGTAGCTCGTGGAGGCATCATCAATGAAGATGATTTGGATCAGGCATTGACGGACGGAGAAATCAAGGGAGCGGCACTTGACTGTATGCTAGGCGAACCAGTCAGCAAAGATTCAAAATTGTTCAAACATGAAAATGTGATTGTAACACCTCATATGGCATGGTATTCCGAAGAGGCTGCAAGTGAATTAAAGAGAAAGGTTGCAGAAGAATCTGTAAGATTTGCAAAAGGCGAAGCAATTCACTATCCAATCAATAAACTGGCATAGGAGGAAGTAAAATGGCTGAAGAATTATTTAAACAGATCGAAAGTATGGGAATTCTTCCTGTGATTAAATTGAATGATGCAAAAGATGCTGTGCCTCTGGCAAAAGCATTGTGCGAAGGTGGTCTTCCTTGTGCAGAAGTTACATTTCGTACAGATGCAGCAAAAGATTCCATTGCTGCGATGACAGAAGCATTTCCGGATATGCTCGTAGGAGCAGGTACAGTTCTTAACGCAGAGCAGGTAGATGAAGCAGTTGCAGCCGGTGCAAAATTTATTGTAAGCCCAGGTCTGAATCCGGATACAGTGAAATATTGTGTGGACAAAGAAATCCCGATTCTTCCGGGATGTGCAAATCCAAGTGATATTGAACAGGCCATTAAATACGGACTGAAAGTAGGGAAATTTTTCCCGGCAGAAGCAGCTGGTGGATTAAAAGCCATCAAAGCAATGTCTGCTCCTTATAGCCAGATGCGTTTTATGCCAACGGGAGGAATCAATCCTTCTAATGTGAGCGATTATCTTGCAGAAGATTTTATTTTGGCGTGTGGCGGAACATGGATGGTGCCATCTGCAGAAATCGAGGCAGGAAACTTTGATAAGATTAAAGAACTGACAGAAGAGGCTGTAAGAAGTATGCTTGGATTCCGTCTGGCTCATGTAGGCATCAACTGTTTTAATGAGGTGGAAGCACATAAAGTTGCAGATGCATTTGACGGAATGTTTGGATTTGCTCCAAATGAAAATCCAAGCTCTATTTTCTCAGCAGGATATGTGGAAACGATGAAGAGTCCGTTCCTTGGAAAGAAAGGACACATTGCAATCGCAACATATTCTGTAGAGCGTGCAAAAGCATATCTGGAGAGAAAAGGTGTGGGATTCAATGAAGATAGTATTGTATATCGTCCGAATGGAAAGATACAGGCAGTTTATATGGCAGAAGAAGTAGGTGGATTTGCGATTCATCTCGTAAGAAAGCCAAAAGAAGTATAGAGTCTGTCGGAAAGGAAAGAAAAATGGGAAAAACGATTTTATTTGGTGAGCCAATGGCGCTTCTGATTGCCGATACAACAGGACCTCTGGAAGACGTAGAACATTTTACGAGAGCTATGTCCGGTGCAGAAGTAAATGTTTCCATTGGATTATCCAGATTAGGACATAAGGTTGAGTATCTTACAAGGCTTGGAGATGATCCATTTGGACACTACATTGAAAAATCATTAAAGAAAAATAATATTGGAACTGCGCTTGTAACTTTTGATGATGTATACAGAACGGGAATTCAGTTGAAAAACCGTGTAACAGACGGAAGTGATCCGTATGCACCATATTATAGAAAAGGTTCTGCTGCATCACATATTACAACAAAGGAAATTGATGCGATTGATTTGACAGATGTGGAACTTGTCCATGTGACGGGCATTCCGCCTGCACTTTCTAAGAGCGCGAGAGAAGCGACATTTCGTCTCATGGACCGTACGAAAGTAGCTGGAATTCCTCTTACGTTTGACCCGAATTTAAGACCGGCATTATGGGAAGATGAAGAGACTATGTGTACCGTGATCAATCAGCTTGCAGCGAAGGCGGATTATGTACTTCCGGGAATCGGAGAATGCAAGATCCTTGCAGGAACGGACGATAAGGAGAAAGCGGCAGACTTCTATATGGAACAGGGAGCGAAAGGAGTTATCATTAAAGATGGATCAAAAGGCGCTTATGTACAGACTGCAAATGAGCAGTTTGATGTAGCAGGCTACAAAGTCGAAAAAGTAGTTGATACAGTAGGAGCCGGAGATGGATTTGCTGTTGGTGTGTTAAGTGGAATCTTAGAGGGATTAGACCTTCAGACGAGCGTCAAGAGAGGAAATGCAATCGGAGCGATCCAAGTTATGAATATTGGTGATAACGAAGGACTTCCGACACCAGAAAAACTGAAAGCTTTTCAAGAAAAAGCATAATTTATCCTGGATTATTCACGGCGTAGCCGTGAAAGTGGCTGAAAGCCACATAGTTACTGTATTTTAATTGAATATTGCTTTTCACTTATCTAGTGAATAAAAAAAGAGCATCCATTTGTGGTAAAATTAAGGTGTTCAAAGCCATTAATAATACAAACAAAGGAGCCCTTCATGAGTATTGTAAACACCTTATCACTAGAAAGCAATAGACAGATTAAAATAAATTTTGATGGAGGAGATTTATCCTCCGATGCAGGCCTGCTTCTTATCAAAGAATTCGTAAGTAAACTTGACATTGATAAACTTTTCAGTCGCTCATTTAAGACTAATGATTCTGCATCATTTAGATATCACACTGACAAGGAGAATCTCCTTCAGATAATCTATATGATTATTGCAGGTTATTTTGAAGATGATGTTTCAGATGAACTTACAAATGACCCAGTATTTAAAGCAGTACTAAATAAAGATGCTTTAGCATCACAACCTACGGTATCAAGATTAGACGATTGGCATTATCAGCAAACATGCGAAAACAACGCATAGATACCGTCCGTTTAAAACTGCTGAAGATTGCTGCAAAAATAATTCGTTCAGCAAGATATATCACATTCAAGCTGTGCAGTAGCTGCCCTTATAAGAATGAATTCTATGAGACACTTTCAAATATCGGTAAGCTGAATGTACAGCTGGAATAGCAACTATTAACGAACCTTGATAGCTTAACAATTGCACTCTGAACTCTGCCACAGGGATTTTATACCCTTTTGACGGGTTAATTGAGTGATGTTATGGCTGCGTGGATCAATTTTTAGATTCATGGCACAGTTATCGCTTCAGATACTGTTCCGTGAATAATTTAGGTTTCTTTATAATCTTAATTAGTTCATACAAAATTCAGTGAAGTAAAGGAGATGTTATTTATGATTAATTTTCAATTTCATAATCCTACAAAAGTTATTTTTGGAAAGAATGTCGAAAGTGAAGCTGGAAAGGAAATTAAACAGTATGGTGCCCATAAGGTGTTAGTGCATTTTGGTGGTGATTATTTACAAAAAACCGGAGTGTTAGATCGTGTACACAGAGGATTAACAGATGCGGGCTTAGAATATATCGACTTAGACGGAGTAGTCCCAAATCCTAGGTTATCTCTTATAAAAAAAGGAATTGAACTTTGTAAACTTGAAAATGTTGATTTTATTCTTGCAATAGGCGGTGGAAGTGCTATTGATTCTGCAAAAGGAATTGCTTATGGATTAGCCAATGATTTTGAATTGGAAGAATTGCTCATGGGCAATGTAACAACTGATAAGATTGCACCTATAGGTTGTATTTCTACAATTGCTGCCACAGGATCAGAAACAAGTAATTCCATGGTGGTTACAATCGAGGAATACAAAGGTCAAAAAAATTTAAAGCGCTCATATAATCATGATTGTGCTAGACCGTTATTTGCTTGTATGAATCCTGAACTTACATACACTCTTCCAGTATATCAAATAGCAAGTGGTGCATCTGACATTATGATGCATACAATGGAAAGATATTTCACAAATACAACAGATGTAGACTTAATTGACAGAATGTCAGAAGGTCTATTAGTTGCTGTTAGAGATGCTACATTAAAAGCAGTAAAAACTCCTGATGATTATGAAGCTCGTGCTACTTTAATGTGGGCAGGAAGTTTATCTCATAACGGGCTGACAGGAACTGGACGACAATCCGATTTTGCTTCTCATAAAATTGAACATGAGTTGGGTGGAATGTTTGATGTTGCTCACGGAGCTGGTCTTTGTGCTGTCTGGGGTAGTTGGGCACGCTATGTTTATAAGATTAATCCTGCACGCTTTGCACAATTTGCAGTACGCGTATTTAATGTTCCTGAAAACTTCTACAATTTAGAAGAAACTGCTCTGAAAGGAATAGAAGCATGGGAAGATTGGTGTAGAAAAATTGGTATGCCTACAAGTATGAGTGAATTGGGTATTGAACCTACAGATGCCCAAATTGAAGAAATGGCAATCAAATGTGTCGCAACAGGTAATGGTTCTGTTGGTTTCTTTAAAAAATTAAATAAAGATGATGTAATAAATATTTTTAACATGTCAAAATAACTTATCCTGGATTATTCACGGCGTAGCCGTGAAAGTGGCTGAAAGCCACATAGTTACTGTATTTTAATTGAATATTGCTTTTCACTTATCTAGTGAATAAAAAAAGAGCATGAATTCTATGAGACACTTTCAAATATCGGTAAGCTGAATGTACAGCTGGAATAGCAACTATTAACGAACCTTGATAGCTTAACAATTGCACTCTGAACTCTGCCACAGGGATTTTATACCCTTTTGACGGGTTAATTGAGTGATGTTATGGCTGCGTGGATCAATTTTTAGATTCATGGCACAGTTATCGCTTCAGATACTGTTCCGTGAATAATTTAGGTTAAAGAATAGTAAAAAACTAAAACATTTTGAGGTGCCAAAAAAGGATGCACTTAAAGTAATACATTGATGATAAAAAAATTAGTAGTAACCCTTCCCCATTTACTACCAATTTTACTACTAACAGGTAGTAATAACTTGCTTAATTCTGCTCTGATTTGCCACAATCTGTAATTTCAGAGCATGTCACAATAACCCCGGAAACCCTTGCCAAATAGGGCATTCCGGGGCAAAACAAGGAGAAACAAATAATTTACACCTTATTTATACCTTTGGAAGACCGAATCGGAATAATTAAAAAAGTTGTCATAATTCAGTTGGTCAAAAAATAATACTACACTCAAAATCAATTAAAAAATCAATCGTAAAAAAATACGATTGATTTTTTGCGCATTTTTGCATATAATATAATCATTATGGTTGGAAAGGGAACGATTACTATGCGTGAAACAAGAATATTAGAATTCAAGGAAACGATTACGAATACTTTTTTGAAAACAGTTAGTGCCTTTTCGAATTACAATGGTGGAACAATTCTTTTTGGGGTTGATGATAATGGAAATGTGAAAGGATTGCTAGATGTAAAACAGGCCTGTCTGGATATCGAAAATAAAATCAATGACAGTATATCACCTCAACCAAACTATACACTTGAAATACAGAATAATGACCAGACGATAAAACTTACTGTAAAAAGTGGTCTTCAAAAACCGTATTTATATAAATCAAAAGCATACAAACGAAATGATACAGCAACGATAGAGGTAGATACATTGGAATTTTCAAGGCTTGTATTAGATGGAAAAAATATTAGCTTCGAAGAATTACCTTGTAAAGATCAGGAGCTATCTTTTAAAATTTTACAGTGTAAACTGAAAGAAAATATTTACATTGAAACTTTCAATCAAGATACTTTAAAGACATTGAACCTGTATGACAATATAAATGGTTATAATAATGCAGCGGGACTTTTGGCAGATAAAAATCATTTTTCAGGAATTGATATTGTTAAGTTCGGTGAGAATATCAGTATTATTCAAAAAAGAGTAACGTTTGAACATATATCGGTTTTAGAAATATATGAAAAAGCACTTGCTGTATTTAGAGATTATTACCAATATGAAGTAATACAGGGGGCTGACAGAAAGATGGTAGAGAAAATACCGGAAGCAGCTTTCAGAGAAGCAATTGCAAATGCTTTGATTCATAGGGTATGGGATATTAATTCACACATCAGAGTTTCTATGTTTGATGATAAAATAGAAGTAGTGTCTCCTGGTGGATTGCCGGCTGGAATAACGGCAGAAGAATATTTATCAGGTAAACTATCTATTTTAAGAAATAGAAATCTTGCAAATGTATTTTACAGACTGGGATTAGTAGAGATATTTGGAACAGGAATTACACGAATCAAACAACTGTATGCAGAGAGTTTGATAAAACCAGAATTTGAAGTGTCAGAAAATGCTATAAAAATTGTACTACCGATATTTGAAACGAATGTCAATTTAACCGAAGACGAAAAAGTGATTTACAAATTTTTAAGTAAGACGATGCTGAAACCAATAAGTGAAATTGCACCATATGTCCCATTTGGCAAATCAAAAACAACACAATTACTGAAAGCTATGGAGAAAAATGGTGTGATTGCAGTTGAAGGAAAAGGCAGAGGAACAAAATATATCATTAAGTGATTGAGAACATAGAGGGTTCAAATTACACAAAGCCAATTGTGATTGAGGAAGTTATAAAAACGATTTTAAGGTATGTTCATAATGATTAGCAGAGGTTCCTGAATTAGTGGAATACAATTGACAGGAGGGCTAAAAGATGACAATGCAGGAGTGCTATAAAGCTATCGGAGGAAACTATGAGGCTGTTTTAGTAAATTGACACAAGTTGGCTGTAGAGTATAATTATAGTAAAAGTACAGCAGAAGCTGTCGCAAAGATATTTATAAAAATGTTGTGGGAGTATTGAACATTAATGAATGTAAAATTAAAATCTGCAAGCAAGCAAGCGACTGTAGCCTGGAGGGTGGGAGAAAGATGAAGAAGTGCAAATTAGTACAGAATATAAGAAATTTCAAATTTTGTTACTTTATATTTTGTACAATTATATGTTTTATTGTTTTATCCGTTCCTACATCTGCCAAAGAAAACTCTGACAATGTTATCCGGGTAGGATCTTTTGAGGAAACTTATAATGTAGTCAATGAAAAGGGAGAAAGAAGCGGCTATGGGTATGAGTATCTTCAAGATATTGCAGGTTATGCAGGATGGACATATAAATACATAACAAGTGATTGGAAAAACTGCTTTACACAGTTGGAAAATGGAGAGATTGATATTCTTGGTGGCATTTCCTATACAGACGAACGTGCTGAAAATATGCTTTTTTCCGATATGCCTATGGGGGAAGAGAAATATTACATCTATACGGATGCATCCAATATGGATCTTACAGCAGGAAATTTGGATTCTTTTGAGGGAAAAAATATTGGTGTGTCTAAAGATAATATACTGGAGGATGTGCTTAATGAATGGGAATCAAAATATGGTCTGCATACGAAGCATATCAATGTTTCTACAACCACAGAAATTATGGACAAACTGTCGAACCATGAAATTGACTGCTTCGTTTCGGAAGAAGACCTCCGTTGGGAAGAATCGGAGATTTCGCCGATTACAAGTATTGGAGAGACAGAAATCTATTTCGCTATAAATCCAGAACGCCCGGATATCAAAGAAGCACTGGATAGTGCTATGCGCAGAATCAAGGATGACAACCCATTTTACACAGATGATCTCTACAGGCGTTATCTTTCTGCACAGAGCAGCTCGTTTCTTTCAAAAGAAGAAAGTGAGTGGATCGGGCAGCATGGTGCAATCCGGATAGGGTATCTGAATCAGGATGGAGGTATCAGCAGTGTAGATCCATCAACAGGTAAACTGACAGGTGTTATTACAGATTATGTGGATCTTGCAGAAAATTGTCTGCAAGGTCAGACTCTGGAATTTGAATTAAAGGGGTATGATACAAGAAGTGAACTGCTTCAGGCATTGCAGGATGGAAAAATAGACCTGATTTTTCATGCAAACCAGAATCCATACTTTGCAGAAACAAATGGGTTTGCTTTGTCGGATACGCTGCTGACTATCAATATGGCAGCAATTACGGCAAAGGATTCTTTTGATGAAAATAAAGAGAATACAGTTGCCGTTGAAAAAGATGATTTTGCATTGAAAGCATATCTTTCATACAATTATCCGCAATGGAAGGTTGTGGAATATGAAACATCAGATGCAGCAGTAAAAGCAATGCAGAAAGGGGAGACGGATTGTATTGTAAGCAATTCAGGTACTGTTTCAGACTATTTGAAAAATAATAAGCTTCATAGTGTTTTCCTGACAAAAGAAGCTGATGTTCCATTTGCTGTTCAGCAGGGAGAACCGGTTCTTTTGTCCATTCTGAATAAAACACTGACATCTATGCCTACAACTCAATTTTCGGGTGCAGTAGTTTCGTATAATGCTTCCTCACGAAAAGTTACAGCGAGGGATTTTATTCAGGATAATTTACTGACAGTTTCACTTATCGTTGGAATTACTTTTTTCGTTGTTCTGTGTATTATTCTTCGTTCTTGGAAGAAGTCAAAACGTGCGGAGGAAAGATTCAAGAAATCTGCTGAGCAGGCATTAAAACTGAATCAGGAACTTGAAGAAAAACAGCAGGAATTACAAAATGCACTTGTAGAAGCACAGAGTGCCAATAAGGCTAAGACGTCCTTTTTAAATAACATGTCTCATGATATCAGAACACCGATCAATGGTATTATTGGCATGCTTACGATTCTTGAGAAAAGCGGAAATGATGCTGAGCGGGCAAAGGATTGCATGAATAAAATACATGAGTCATCGAAGCTGCTACTATCATTGATAAATGATGTTTTAGATATGGCAAAGTTAGAATCAGATACAGTGGTTTTTGGTGATGAATCCATCAATCTGGATCAGGTATGTCAGGAAATCACGGAGTCACTATCTTTTCAGGCAGAAGAAAAAGGACTTCATGTTATAGGAGAACATGATGATTACAGTGGTATATATGTTTGGAGCAATGCAGTTCATCTGAAAAAAATATTGATGAATCTGTTTACAAACAGTATGAAGTACAATAAGGTGAATGGTTTTATTTACATGAGTATGAGAACGATTGAAAGATCAGAAGATCACATGACATGTGAATTTAAAATAAAAGATAATGGAATTGGAATGTCAGAAGAATTTATAAAAAATGAATTGTTTACTCCATTTGTACAGGCAGATAATTCCCCACGTTCTGATTATAATGGGACAGGTCTGGGAATGCCTATTGTGAAACAACTTGTAGAAAAGATGGGCGGAACCATAACCGTTGAAAGCAAGCTTGGTGAAGGAAGCTGTTTTACTGTAATACTTCCATTTAAAATTGATACGAATGCACGACCGGAAGAAAAAGAAGATTTTGATGCAGATATATCAGATATCCGGGTATTGCTGGTTGAAGATAATGAGCTGAATATGGAAATAGCAGAATTTATGCTGACGGAAAATGGAGCTAAAGTAGAAACAGTGAATAATGGGTTAGAAGCTGTTCAGCATTTTGAAGCTTCCGAACCGGGAACATACGATGTTATTTTAATGGATGTTATGATGCCGGTGATGGATGGTCTTACTGCTGCAAGAACAATAAGAGACCTGGAACGGCAAGATGCAAAAACAATCCCTATCATTGCTATGACTGCAAATGCATTCAGGGAAGATGCCGAAAGGTGTATGGAAGCAGGAATGAACGCACATTTGTCAAAGCCGTTGGATGATAAAAAAATTAAGCAGACCATAAGCGAAGAGTTGAGAAAGCAAAATGCCTGTCATAAATGATTATGAGGCAACCGCAGTCTGTGACTGTTTTGGTTTTTATAACTGTGCTGATCGTTCTGCTTCTTATCCTGACTGTAATGGTACATATGAGGAACAGAAAACTGAAAAGTACGTTGGAAGAACAGATGGCGGAAAGACGGCTTTTGGATAAGATATATGCAGATTTTACGGCTGTCTATTATGTTGAATTAAATACCGGTTCCTTTGAAATTCTCCATATAAACGATGGAACCAACGTAAAAAAAATGAATCTGAAACAGGGTGATAATTTCAATTCTTCTGCTGACCAATATGCGGTTCAATATCTGTATGATAAAGAAAGACAGGAATTTAAGGACTGGATTTCGACAGGCATCTAAAGGAACAGCTTTCCCGGAAGGAGCGCATTACATACCATTAGAACTGCTGATATAAACACTCCTAAGGAGTGTACTGCAAGTATTGAACATACAGAGTATTTATGGAGAAAGCATTTTGGATATGACTTAAGTCCTTCAAAAAGATTTGATCTTATTTTGAGTGATGTTAAAGGGTGGTCTGATTGTAATTGGGATACTGTTAACTACATGTACTACATAAATCATCCAGAGTATAAAATAGTATCTGGTGAACATAAAGATAGTTATGAGTTACTTGCCTATTTTTATGACGACGAGAGAATGTTATATTCCGATCTAAAATTTGAGTACCTTACGACTATAATAGATGAATCTGAATTATGGTTTATGGATATGGGACGTTGCATTATCCCTAAACCCGAAACACGGTATATTATTGGTAAAGGTTTATTTTACTATTTTTTGAAAGATAGTATGAATGGAAAGTTGAATTCAGTAATTAATTGTAGAAATTATTGTTGTAATAGAAGTGGGATCGAAATTCCAGCAATGTTTTTTAAATTAAAAAAGAAAGAAGAAGCAACGAAAAATAATTTGCTTTTAGCAAAGTATTATTTGGATTTTGCAGAGGGAATCTTTCAAAATGATATACAGGGAGCTCTTAGGTGTGTTAATTATTATCAAAAAGGGATTAAACTGTATAGAGATAATGGGGAACCACAAAAAGCGGAAATTGCACATAAAAGATTGGTAGAAATACAAAAAGAGATACCTCAAATAATGGTTCCGTTTTCTATTGAACTTGATATAAAAGGTGTTGTCGACAATATTAAAATTAACATGGAAGGGTTAACTTTTGAGGAAGGTTTAATTAGATTGACACAAATGTTTGTCTTTGAAAAACAAGAAGATATAAAGAATCGTGTTATTGGAGAATTCAAAGATCATCCATTAGCTCATATGCTTGGAAAAAGTTTGATAAATGCACAAGGACAGACCGTGTTGGCTTTGCCACCTCTGGATATACAAAATCCAGAGAAAGATCCATATCTTTTGGAGTTACATATGTATCAGAATGCATTAGAAAAACAAAAAATTTCTGGTGACATTTGGATGAAGAATGCTTTGGCTATTTTAAGGGATACATATGTTGTTGATAATTCAATGCTAGACTTTTTGGTTAAAGATAATCCAATTATTCCAGAAGGAAGAGAACACATTTTTCAAAGTGCGTTACGCATGTTTTTGAACGGAGAATTTTATGAGGCAATGCATATTCTTGCACCGCAAGTAGAAAATCTTTTTAGAAATATTGCAAAAGAGGTTGGTGGCTTAACTGTAACATTAAAAGATGATGGATCATCAATGGAGAAAGTATTGAGTTCTATTTTGTCCTTACCGGAATTATTAGATTGCTATGAGAACGATATTTTGTTTACATTTAGAGGTTTATTAAATGAACAGGCGGGTGCAAATATAAGAAATGAGATTGCACATGGCATCATAAGTGAATATGCTTGCTCTACAGGTGTATGCTTATATTTTGGAGTGGCAGTTATAAAATTACTTTCGCTTACATCTGTTTCATGCTATCAGATATTAAAGAATAGTAAAAAACTAAAACATTTTGAGGTGCCAAAAAAGGATGCACTTAAAGTAATACATTGATGATAAAAAAATTAGTAGTAACCCTTCCCCATTTACTACCAATTTTACTACTAACAGGTAGTAATAACTTGCTTAATTCTGCTCTGATTTGCCACAATCTGTAATTTCAGAGCATGTCACAATAACCCCGAAAACCCTTGCAAAATAGGGCATTCCGGGGCAAAATAAGGAGAAATAAAACAATGATTAAAGTACTATTTATATGCCATGGAAACATCTGCCGTTCTACCATGGCAGAATACGTTATGAAATACTATGTGAAAGAAGCTGGTCTGGAAGCGCAGTTCTACATCGATTCTGCGGCCACTAGTCGGGAAGAGATCGGCAACCCGGTGCATTACGGTACCCGGAAGAAATTAAGAGAAGTGGGGATTCCTTGTGGAGATCACAGAGCCAGGCAGATGCAGCGAAAAGAATATGAGGAATATGACTATCTGATTGGAATGGATGGTGCCAATATCCGCAACATGAACCGGATTCTGGGTGGAGATCCGGAACATAAAGTGTATAAATTGTTGGATTTTACACAGAGAAGAGGACAGGATATCGCGGATCCCTGGTATACCGGCAATTTTGAAGACACCTATCGGGATGTGACGGAAGGATGTCGTGGATTCCTGACTTATCTGGAGGAGACAAGTCTTTAAAATCAGATCAATCCTGTTATAAGCAGTTGGTTGGGGGTGTTTAGTCTTCATCCGGATTCCACTGGCAGTGTTTCATATCCACACAGCCGTTAGGGCGGAAGGTGACGCCTTCCTGTTCTAAAAGAAAACGCTGTTCGCTCCAGCCTGGGGCGGTACGACCGGTGTGGTTGACGACTCGGTGACAGGGATAGTCGCCGTAATATTCAGCCATGGACAGGACGCGACCGACCAGTCTGGAGTTTTTTTCACGCCCGATCAGCCGGGCAATCTGTCCGTAGGAGGCTACGCGGCCTTCTGGAATTTCTTCTACTACGGACAATATTTCATAGATCAGATCTTCATTCAGTTTTTTTGACAGTTCTTTTGGCATGAGATTTCCCTCTGATATAATTTATTTTTGCATTAAATTTTATAGAAATGAGGAGTAAGAACAGATATCTCAAAGTGATATTTTGGATGATTAAATGTTGTCTGTGTTATAACCGTTCTTTAAGAACAGAATAACACAGTGAAATAACACAAACCAGATTTTTTTGCTAAAATGAAAGTAAAAAGTGAACCATGTAATCAGAAAAGATGGAAATGTAACCGATGATCGAAAAAGTGGGAAAGTCAGAAGGGAGTAAACGGTATGAGTGGCAGCAAGAAGAAAATTGGATTTATCGGACTTGGGATTATGGGAAAACCCATGTGCAGAAATGTGAAAAAGGCGGGCTATGAAGTGGTGGTATTTAACCGCAGTAAGGAAAGCGTGCGGGAACTGGCGGCAGAGGGAGCGATTGCGGCAGCAAGTGTTGCGGAAGTGGCAAGTCAGTGTGAAGTGATTATCACGATGCTTCCTAATTCACCGGAGGTAAGAGAAGTGTGTCTGGAAAATGGAATTGCAGACCATGCAAAGGCTGGTACGATGGTGATCGACATGAGTTCCATTGATCCGGTGCAGACAAAGGAGATAGGCGCGGAACTGGCAAAGTATGGAGTTGAGATGATGGATGCACCGGTCAGCGGAGGGGAGCCGGGTGCAATTGCCGGAACGTTGTCGGTGATGGTTGGCGGAACAAAAGAAAATTTTGACCGGTATTACAATCTTTTGATGACGATGGCATCTTCTGTAGTTTATGTGGGGGAACTTGGATCGGGAAATGTGGCAAAACTGGCCAATCAGGTGATTGTTGCGATTAATATTGCGGCGGTATCCGAGGCGATGACGCTGGCAGTGAAAAACGGAGCGGATCCGAAGCTGGTTTATGAAGCGATTCGAGGCGGACTGGCTGGTTCCAATGTATTGGATGCCAAGATCGGGAAAATGCTGGAGCATGAATTTCAGCCCGGTTTTCGAACGGAACTACACATCAAAGACCTGACCAATGCACTGAATGCAGCCCATGTGACCAGTACCGCATTGCCATTGACTTCTCAGGTCATGGAAATCATGCAGTCTTTGAAAGCAGAAGGCAAAGAAAAAGAGGATCACAGTGCGATCCTCCGATATTATGAAAAAATTTCTAACACATCTTTAAATTCTAGCTGTTTTACGGAACGCCCATAAAATTGAAGAAAACCCGTGAAATGCCTGTAAAATGGCGGTTTCACGGGTGTCTTGTTATATTGAATTAATGCGAAAAGAATCAGATTAATACAGTCCGTTAGTGACACGTTAGCGACACAACTTTATCTTCTCAATTTCCATTCTTAGATCTTCCAGTGTACGGTGTAGATATACCTTATTTGTTACGTCTCCGAAAGAATGTCCAAGCATCAACTTTTTGCATTTCCAGTCTATTTTATAATCATCACACAGTTTGCTGAATGTATGTCTGCAGTCGTGCGGTGTGTGTTGTTCTAATCCGAGTTCTGAAAGTACAGAGGTCATTTGTTCACGAAATGTCTGAGTGGTGCATGGCAGCAGGGAACCTTCACGAGTAATTCTTTTTTTAACAAGGGGCATAATCCCGGAGTAGATCGGAACAATACGGTTCTTTCCTGCGTCGGTCTTTAATCCGCCGAGGAAATACTTTTCTTTTATATTCACTTCCAGTCCTATGTATTCTGAGATGCGGAATCCGGAATAACACATGATCAACAGCATTTCAATTGTCGGATGCTCCATGTGATTCCATAGTATCCTCAAATCATCATCGGAGAATGGGATTCCGTGTTCATCATCATCAGGAATTCTAATTTGCACATAATCAGAATACTTCTTGTCACAAAGATCATTAGCATCAGCATATTTATACATCTGGGTATACAGGTTTTTGACAAGTTCCAGTGAAGAGTGCTTCAGGCCTTTTACTGTGCTGCAGCTATCCAGGACTGCCTGAAGATCATCGGTGGTCAGAGAACGGAAGCTTTTAGAGTGTAACTCTTCACAGTTTTTGTATGCTACACGATAGCTGCTTTCGGACGAGGAACGCTTTTCTCTCTTTGTTGTGTATTCTTTTTTGAATTTCCATTGGTAGAAATCCTTGAATACATCTTCGAATGTCTTCTGATCAGCAATCTCACGTTGCGTCTGAGTATACTTGCCGAGGATCGTGGCGATCATGTTATCCAGTTCGGCATTGCCGGATTCAGTCAATTCTTTCTCTCTTCCAGGATAATATTCTCCATGCTTGTACCAGGTAAGGACCGTAAAGCCTTTGTACCAGTCGTCTACGTAGCAGAGTGCTTTCTGTGCCACCGGATTGCCGTTCTCGTCAAATTCTTCTGTAGGAGGGTAAACTCCATAAGGATTCGTTCGATTCTTCCCAGACAGGCGCTTAATTGAGCCGTAGCCGTTGGGGAGTTTAGGATACTTCTTTCTTCGTGCCATTGTATCAGTCCTTCCTGTGTGCGACGTTGCAAAAAATGGGTATAAAAATAACAGCCAGCGAGGAACGGGTGTTCCGCTTGCGATAGCTGCCCGAAGATGATACAATATTATTCGAACGTACTAGTGTATCCTTCGGGGCATTAGTCTTTGAGCCGTCCTTGTGCCAACAAGGGCGGTTCTTTTTTTGCTTTAGTGGTTTTATTGTGGTGGATTACATACACCACATGGTCCGTAAACTCCTTTCACTTCTGAAAGATGCTTTTCAATTTGTGATTGTTTTAAAAATCTACAGCCGGCTCGATGATATTTCCCACCAGTATTGGTTATATAAACGGTGGGATCATTATTTTGTTGAGCCTGAGTGGCAGCTTGCGCTTGTTGCTGAGCTTCAGCTTGTGCCTGTGCTTGAGCGGCAGCCTGAGCCTCTGCCTCTGCTTGGGCCTGAGCGGCTGCAGCCTCTTGAGCAGCTTTTTCCTCAGCTTCTTTTTTTGCCTTTTCTTCTGCCTCTTTTTGGGCTTTTTCCTCAGCGTCTTTCTTGGCAATAGCAGCTTTGTCTTCGACATTTATTGTCAATTTATTACTCTTGATTCCATCGTGTTCAGCCCAGATAGTATAAGATCCGGCTTGTGATGTGGTAAAAATAATGTTTTTATCTGAGACTTTTAATTTTCCATCCGAACATTGAAAGTCATCTTTAGATAATGAATAGTCATCCGGCGTGGTAGATGCGGTTATTTTCACCTTTTGATTAATATCATATGTGGTGTCGGTATCGGCCGTTAGGGTGATTTTGTCAAGAGTTTCTTCACCAGACACTCCCATTACCGCGATGATAAGAATTAATGCGGTAACAACTCCTTTTACAGGTTTCTTCCAATTAGTATATTTCCACATAAGAAATAACCCTACTGGGAAAAACAGGATCAATAATGCAATGATCCATCCAGTTTTTTGATACCATTTTTTGTTATTCCCGTTATAATCAGGAAAATTGTTTTGAGACATGTTTGGTCCTCCTTGGTTCGTAGATTTTTTTGATGAGGTATTCCCTCCAGTCGACTGGGTATAGGATATACCAGTTCCTGGTATTCCTACAGAGGCAGTCTTCTTTCCCTTGGAATTGACCGTGTAATGTGCTCCGCGTTTGCCAAATGTTACACTGCTGCTGTTCTTATTTAGATTTAATTTGACTCCGGGAGCGATTTTGAAGCTCTTTCTAAAACGTAGCCTCATATTTTCTCACTCCTTTGTATATTATTAACAGAAAACCGTTGTAAGCCATTTGGTCGTATGGCTTATTCTATCTTACCAATCGTCAGATTGGGGATAAACATAATGTAATAATTATCTACGGTAGCTCCTATACCGTACTTTTGCCTATAGCATTCGATACAGTCTGTCAGAAATTCATCGGTGACTTCCAAGTATTCAGCCACTTCGTATTTGTTCTGACATCCATGATTGTATGCGTTGATCAGACCTCTGAGTCCGATCTGTTTGTTGTAAGCCCATAATCTTGCCTGCCGTTCTTGCTTACGATTGCTAGCTGATTCCACATCTAAGATATTTCCAACAGTCGTATAATGATGCCCCATTTCCTCTGCCAGTACACAGGTCTTTTCCGTTGATGTTTCTACAGAAGTGTTAATTGCGATATTACCATCCATGTAGAAGCCTTTTAAGTTTTCTTCGCCCAGATAATAATTGTGAATTTTTACATTATCGTCATGGGCTTCTTGTTCAAGCTGTTCGAATTTATTCAATGTAATCCCTCCCAGCATTTACAATAACATATTTGCTGTGTCATAAAACGGATAGGTTAGTCCTCTTCCTGCTTTATGAATTTTGCGAAGGATTCGATTCGATTCCATTGCTCTTTGGTGAAATCTTTTCCGTTAAGGTGAGCAGCAATAGCGACGGGCTCGTCATCTATTCCGAGCAACATATCAGCTGACACGTTTAAAACAGAAGCGATTTTTTTGATTGTGTCTACATTAGGTTCCCTTTTACCACTTTCGTATAAAGAATATGTTGATTTTGCAACGCCGATGTTTTCGGAAAGATCTTTTTGGGAAAGACCGGATTTAAGCCTAGCTTCTTTTAAATTTTCATTGAAGTTTTCACCCATGTTTTGCTACCTCCTGTTACTTTTGATTATAGTTGCGTATTGAAAAAGTGTCAATGAAAAAGTTTGCAAAATGAAAAGAAAACTGTTGACAAGTTTGCGATAAGCAATTATAGTATAATTAAAGTTTGCGAAATGCAAACGAAATAAGGAAGGAGTGATATATGTGTTCAGAAATTTAGATGCTGAACAGGCAAGATGTTCTTACACGAATCAGCAGATGGCGGATTTAATAGGGATTTCAAGAGTGTCTTACGAAAATAAGAAAAGGACAGGAAAGTTTACCGCAATCGAAGCAAAGAAGATGTGCAAGATATTTAAGGTGAAATTTGATTATCTGTTTGCAACAGAACCAGATTAGAGGGAGGTGAGAAGAGTGAATTACAAAGCATTGATTACTATTGGAATGTGGATACTTGGAGCAGTATGTGTATGGGTTATGAAAAAAATAGAACCCGATAACAAGATATATCCTGTATGGGCTCTATTCATAGCATTAGCTTTTACCGGGTTCGCGCTGTATGACTGGCTTGGTTGATGCAAGTTCTTCATTAAGAGAGGTGGTTATGGATGTGAGCGTTTTAGTGTATTCGTCACGTTCGTTTCGCGTATAACCATTACCGAAAATACTATCTGCATATTCAAGAAAGCCAGATAGTAAATCATAATTTGATTTATTGCAATACAGCATGGCGATATGGGTGGTTGATTGAAGTTCTTGATATGCTTGGGCGGTTTGTTTAGAAAATGAAAATTGTCCAGCAGCATTTGCAAAATCAGCAAAAGATTTTTTCTTATCAGCATAATAGATATCAAACTGCTTGACTGTAGTTGTCTGTTGCAAATCAAGCCAACGCATATATTCATCATGTTCAAGTTCCATTTTACGGATTCGAGCATGATGGCGATTGTTTATGATAGCTACAGCTATAGGCGATAAGAAAGAACTTACTGCAATTATCGCAGTAATAGTCCAAGTGATATTTATTTCCATACAAAAACTTCCTTTCATGATTACTCGGCATGGCGGTGCCTGTATTTAAAGTATAGGAGGAATCAGAAAAAGATGCAACAGACATCACGGGAAAACAGGGAGGTGAGAGGTTGAATTATTTAAGAATTGCATCGTTCGTTTTAGCTATTTTAGGAATTGTCTTTAGTATGGTGAATTTGAAAGAACGATACTAAATTTCAACAGCAATTGTACTTAGAATAACAGAGTATTGCTTAATTCCGCGGTTCGTATGAAGCGTAATAATGGCATTGGTATCTTTGATATTTTTCCCTTTTATACGATCAAATGTTTCTGTATAGAAATATCCACCGATCGTGCCAAGCCCTGAAAGATTGAGCGGCAAAGTGACGGATTTGACAATTGTTCGGTCGAAAGTTTCATCTTTAGTCCCTAAACGAGCATGATGCACAACTTGCGGAATCCATGAAAATTCAAAAGTTTCATTATCAAGAGTAATAAACGCTCTGGAAATAGAAATCGGCAACTGTGATTTATTAATTAGGGAGAGTGCGATATAGAGCGGTTGTCTGGAAAGATGTTCTGCAACGATAAAATCTTTGCATTCCACGGACAAATTAACTCGATTATTCAAACGGATTTCGATGAAATTCCAAAGGGACAAACAAAAGCTGACGATTGCAATCACAAAAGTAACAATATCGAAAATCATAGTAGATCAACCTTTCATCATTTGATAGGAGAATTATACCAAAGAAACGTAACAAGTACAAACAGGGAGGTGAGAGGATGCAGGACATACTGACAGCCAATCAGACAGCCAGAGTGATCGGCTGCGGACCTCAAAGAGTCCGGGAACGGATCAAGAGAGGCATCTGGACATTTGGCAGTGTAGTAACTAGAAAAGAATCCGGGAACGCCCAGAAGAACACTTATGAGATCAACAAGTATAAGCTGGCAGATTGGTTGGGGATCCCGGCAGAAGAAGTAGACAGGAGGTTAGGGATGGGGCATGGTCCCGATAAAGCTTAATAACAAAGACGGAGAATGTCTGAATTGCAGCCGATATTTTAGTTGTTCGTCCAGAGAGAGGGCAAGAGGAATGCGCTGCAAGGATTTCAAGAGATTCAGAAAGGAGGACAAGCATGGAATGGGAAGATGTAAAAGAGTTGGCCGTGATCCTGTTGGAGGTAATGATTGTGGTCGGAGCAATGATTCTGTTCCCGTCAGCAGTGATTCTGCTACTGGGATAATAAAAAAGAGCACCCGCATAAGCCGGCAAGCTTCGGGTACTCAAGAAAATAAGTCAATTACATTATAGGAAAAGAAAGGAAATAAGTCAAATGGCATTGAAGATTAATAAGTTAGAGATTGAAAATGTGAAGCGGATCAAGGCGGTCAAGGTTGAACCGAAAGCGGACGGCTTGACGATCATCGGCGGCAAGAACAACCAGGGGAAAACTTCAGTCCTGGACTCCATAGCCTGGGCGCTTGGAGGAGAACGATACAAACCGTCACAGGCAACAAGGGAAGGCTCTGTGATTCCGCCAAATCTGCATCTGGTAATGAGCAATGGTCTGATCGTGGAACGCAAGGGGAAGAACAGTACCTTAAAGGTAACGGATCCAAAAGGACAGAAAGCAGGTCAGCAGCTCTTGAATGAGTTTGTGGAACAGCTGGCATTAGATCTTCCGAGGTTTATGGAATCATCCGGAAGTGAGAAAGCGAAGACACTTCTGAAGATTATTGGTGTAGGTGATCAGCTGACTGTTTTGGATCAGGAAGAAAAGGAACTGTACAATGAGCGGCTGTATGTTGGAAGAACGGCTGATCAGAAAGAAAAGTTTGCGAAAGAGCAGCCGTACTACCCAGAGGCACCAAAAGGACTGATATCACCTTCTGATCTGATTAAACAACAGCAGGAGATTCTTGCAAGAAACGGAGAAAATCAGAAAAAGCGTGATCAGGCAGTGAATTTACACGCAGAAAGAAATCGCTTGGCAGAAAAAGTAAATTTTTTGGAAGAAGAGCTGGAAAGATATAAAAAGCAGTTAACTCAGGTAGATTATGACATGACCGTTGCTTATAAGACAGTAGAAGAGTTACAGGATGAATCTACCGCAGAGCTGGAAGAAAGCATTGCTAATATCGAAGAGATCAATCGCAAAGTCAGAGCCAATCTGGACAAGGATAAGGCAGAAGAGGATGCCAGAAATTATAAGGATGAATATGCAGCACTTACGAAGAAGATCGAAGACGTAAGATCAAAGAAAACCGATCTTTTGAATGCGGCAGATCTGCCATTGCCAGAACTCTCGGTAAAAGAGGGAGAGTTGGTGTATAAAGGGCAGAAATGGGACAACATGTCAGGTTCTGATCAGTTGAAAGTGTCCACAGCTATTGTGAGAAAACTAAATCCGGAATGTGGTTTTGTTCTGATCGACAAGCTGGAGCAGATGGATCTGGATACGTTGCAGGAGTTTGGTCAATGGCTGGAGGCAGAAGGTTTGCAGGCAATTGCAACCAGAGTCAGCACAGGAGATGAGTGCAGCATTATCATCGAGGACGGGTACTCGGTTGGAAGCGGAGAGGAAAAGAAAGAGGAACCGTCAAAACAAAAAGAATGGAAAGCAGGTGCATTTTAAATGGAGATTATCAGAGGAAAGATTCCATGTGCAAAGAAAGTGGTTATCTACGGACCGGAGGGAATCGGAAAATCAACGTTTGCAAGTCAGTTCCCGAATCCGGTGTTTATTGATACAGAGGGCAGTACAAATGCGATGGATGTGGCAAGGCTGCCAAAAGCTACAAGCTGGAGGATGTTGTTGGAGCAGGTCGATTATATCAGGACACACCCAGATACCTGCAAGACGTTGGTCATCGATACGATTGACTGGGCGGAGCAGATGTGTGTGCAGCATATTTGCGACAAACATCAAAAGTCCGGAATCGAGGACTTTGGGTACGGAAATGGTTATGTCTACGTAAAAGAAGAGTTCGGTCGATTTTTGAACCGGTTGTCTGAGGTTGTGGAATCAGGAACCAATGTGGTACTGACTGCCCACGCTCAGATCCGGAAGTTTGAGCAGCCGGATGAACTGGGAGCCTATGACCGGTGGGAGTTGAAGCTGGGAAAAAAGACGGCATCCCAGACTTCTCCGTTGGTAAAAGAATGGGCGGATATGCTATTGTTCGCAAACTACAAGACGTTCTCCATTGTAGTAGATGATAAAGGACAGAAGCGAAAAGCCCAGGGCGGAAAGAGAGTCATGTATACTGCACACCATGCTTGCTGGGATGCGAAGAACCGGTATGGATTGCCGGAAGAATTACCGTTTGAATATGGCGCGATTGCCCACATTTTTCAGGAAACGCATCTGGAGCAGCAGGTAAAAGCTTCAGTGCCTGAGACTCCAAGAAATAATCCACCGGCTGAAACAAAAGAATCTGTACAGGAAGAGAAACAGATGACGCCACCGGTTCAGGAGAGACCGCCAGAAAAGAAAGAAGAGCACCGGCCGGATCCGGTGATCGATCCGGCAATCCCACAGGCTTTACGTGATTTGATGCAGGTAAACAAGGTGGATGAGTGGGATGTTCAAAACGTAGTAGCAGCCAGAGGATATTTCCCCAGTGATATGCCAATCCGGGATTATCCGGAAGACTTTGTCCAGGGAGTATTGGTAGGAGCGTGGGATCAGGTATTCCACATGATTCAGGAAGCCAGAGAAAAGATGGAGATTCCATTTAATGCATAGAAAGAGAGGACATGAAATATGAGTACAGACGGAAGAGAATTAGGATGGGAAGATTCAATTGTCAATGATGGACAGGATTTTGAACCAATCCCGGAAGGGGATTACAGTTTTACGATTGAGAAGGTGGATCGCAGCAGATCTAAAGGTGAAGGAAAGCTGCCACCATGTAACATGGCTGTGGTGTATTTTATCGTACACGCACCGGACAAAGATGTGACGATTCGCGAGAACTACATCTTGCATACTTCCTTAGAGTGGAAACTTTCGGAGCTGTTCCGGGGAATCGGCCTGAAGAAAAAAGGGGAAGAACTGCGGATGAACTGGAGCCAGGTTCCAGGAGCAAAAGGAAGATGTAAGGTGACAATTGTTCCGGGTGCAAAAAATCCGGATCAGAAATTTAATCGGATTCAGAGAGTGTACGACATAGAAGAGGGACAGAAATTTACGCCAGGGAGATTTTGAGAATGGAACTGAGACCTTATCAGCAGGAAGCAAGAAAATCTATATTTGAGCAATGGGAGAGCGGCGCAAAGAAAACGCTGCTTGTGCTTCCTACGGGATGTGGGAAGACCATTGTATTTGCAAAAGTCGCCGAAGACTGTGTGCGGAATGGGGACAGAGTCCTGATTCTGGCGCACCGTGGCGAATTACTGGAACAGGCATCAGACAAAATCCGGAAATCAACCGGTCTTGGATGTGCAGTAGAAAAGGCAGAAGAGACGTGTATGGGTAGCTGGTTCCGTGTGGTTGTAGGATCCGTACAGACCATGATGAGAGAAAAGCGGTTGAATGGTTTCCCGGAGAATTACTTCCAGACGATCATCATCGATGAAGCCCACCATTGCATTTCCGACAGCTACCAGAGAGTGCTGCAGCATTTCCCCGATGCGCAGGTACTGGGAGTGACTGCAACACCGGACCGTGGAGATATGAGGAATCTGGGAACGTATTTCGAATCCCTGGCCTATGAATATACCTTACCCAAAGCAATCAAAGATGGATACCTGTCCCCGATCAAGGCACTCACAATTCCGTTAAAGATTGACATGAGCGGCGTCTCAGTTCAAGCGGGAGATTTTAAGGCAAGCGATATCGGAACGGCACTGGATCCATATCTGAAGGGAATCGCAGAAGAAATGCAAAAATACTGCGCGGATAAAAAGACCGTGGTGTTTCTTCCATTGGTAAAGACCAGTCAGAAGTTTAAAGATCTGCTGAACGAGTATGGATTTTGTGCTGCAGAAGTAAACGGAGAGAGTACAGACCGCGCGGAAATCCTGAAAGATTTCGAAGAAGGAAAATATAACGTGCTATGTAATTCTATGCTGTTGACAGAGGGATGGGACTGTCCGTCTGTGGACTGTGTGGTGGTTCTCAGGCCTACAAAAGTTCGGAGCTTATACTGCCAGATGGTGGGACGAGGTACGAGACTTTCTCCGGGAAAAGATCACCTATTGCTGTTAGATTTCTTATGGCACACAGAACGTCATGAATTATGCCATCCTGCCAGCCTGATCTGCGAAAACGAAGAAGTCGCACAGGCGATGACTGAAAATCTGGAAAAGGAAGCGGGAATGGCGATTGACATAGAAGAAGCAGAAAAACAGGCCGCAGAAGATGTGGTGGCGCAGAGAGAAGAAGCACTGGCAAAGCAATTGGCGGAAATGAAGCGGCGAAAGAAAAAGCTGGTAGATCCACTGCAGTTTGAAATGTCCATTCAAGCGGAAGATTTATCCGGATATGTACCATCGTTTGGATGGGAAATGGGACCACCATCTGATAAACAGAAAAGCACTTTGGAAAAGCTGGGAATCTTACCGGATCAGATTGATAACGCAGGAAAGGCAGCGAAGATCTTGGATCGCCTGGATAAAAGGAGACAGGAGGGACTGACAACCCCGAAACAGATCCGTTTCCTGGAAAGCCGAGGATTCCAGCATGTAGGAACCTGGCAATTTGAAACAGCAAGGAAGATGATTGACCGAATTGCAGCCAATGGCTGGAGGATTCCACATGACGTCGTTCCGCAAGAATATCACGAGGGAGCATAAAAAGCAGGATGGAAAGAACAAGCCTATTAGAATTAATTGAATACATCAATCCGGCAGACCTCAACTATCAGGAGTGGGTCAATGTAGGAATGGCTCTGAAGCACGAAGGGTACTCTGTCCGTGAATGGGACGAATGGAGCAGACGGGACTATGGTAGATACCATTCCGGAGAATGTGAAAAGAAATGGAACACATTCCGGGGAACCACTTCACCGGTGACTGGAGGCACGATCTTTCAGATGGCCACAGAAAACGGCTGGACACCAAACTATGGGCATGAACTGGAGTGGAATGACACCATAGAAACAGACTCGGATCGTGTGGTGGTAGATAAGAACTGGGTAGAAGAAAGGGAAGTATACGAACCGAAGAACTGGAATCCGGTACAGGAGCTGATCAAATATCTGGAAACCCTGTTTGAGCCGGGAGAAAATGTGGGATATGTGATGAAGTCCTAGCAGAATGACAAAGGAAAGTATATTCCGCAGGATAAAGGAAACTGGGATCGTACTGCCGGGGAGTTAATCGAAGCCCTCGGAAAATGCAAAGGGGATCTCGGAGCGGTTATGGGAGACTATGATCCGCAAGGTGGTGCATGGATCCGATTCAACCCTTTGGACGGAAAAGGGGTAAGGAATGAAAATGTAGCAGAGTACCGATATGCACTGGTCGAGTCTGATAATACAGCGATTGAAAAGCAAAATGCAATTCTGAGAGAGTTGGAGCTGCCGATTGCGTGTCTGGTACATAGCGGTGGAAAGAGCTTGCATGCCATCGTGAAAGTGGATGCGGAAAACTATCCGGAATACAGAAAAAGAGTGGATTATCTGTATGACGTATGCCAGAAAAACGGAATCAAAGTGGATGTACAGAACCGGAATCCTTCCAGACTGTCCAGGATGCCTGGAATTCAGAGAGGGGAACACAAGCAGTTCCTTGTAGATACCAATATCGGAAAAGAATCCTGGAATGAATGGTATGAGTGGATTGAAAGTGTAAACGATGATCTGCCTGATCCAGAAGGATTGGAAGCTGTCTGGGAGAACCTTCCGGAGCTATCCCCGTGCTTAATCGAAGGAGTTTTGAGAAAAGGGCATAAGATGCTGATCGCAGGTCCATCCAAAGCAGGAAAGTCTTTTCTTCAGATCGAACTGTGTATCGCGATCGCGGAAGGGAAGAAATGGCTGCAGTGGTACTGTGCGCAAGGTCGGGTGCTCTACGTGAATCTGGAACTGGATCGGGCCAGTTGCCTACACCGGTTTAAAGATGTATATGAAGCGATGGGCTTGCAGCCATTAAACCTGCAGAACATCGATATCTGGAACCTGAGAGGAAAATCCGTGCCAATGGATAAGCTGGCGCCAAAGCTGATCCGGAGAGCCGCAAAGAAAAACTATGTGGCGATTGTGATCGATCCGATTTACAAGGTGATCACAGGAGATGAAAACAGCGCGGACCAGATGGCGAATTTCTGTAATCAATTCGATAAGGTCTGTACGGAACTGGGGTGTGCAGTGATTTATTGCCACCACCATTCAAAAGGCGCGCAGGGTGGTAAGAAGTCCATGGACCGTGCATCCGGTTCCGGTGTATTTGCCAGAGATCCGGATGCGTTGCTTGACCTGATCGAATTAGACACGACGGAGGCATTGGAAAAACAGGAAATGAATAAAGCAATCTGCAAGGCTTGTCGGATCTATCTGGATGCACATTTTGCCTGGAAGGACGAGCTTTCACAGGACGATCTGCTAAGTAGTGCAGCGATGTTGGAGTATTGCAAGAAGACGCTGGATAAGTGGCAAATGAACGCATTGTCGAGGGTGATAGAGGAGCAGAAAGCGATCGCAAAAGGAAAGACAGCTTGGCGGATTGAAGGGACGCTGAGAGAGTTCCCACGGTTTGAACCGATAAATTTATGGTTCAGTTATCCGGTTCATGTATTGGATGAGGTGGGAAGTTTAAAGGACCTGCAGATGGAGACAGGAAAGCCACTCTGGGAGAAAGCGAAAGAGGCCAGACAAAAACGAAGTGATCAGGCACGGAATACCAAACACCAAAAATATAAGATGGCAATCGAAAATTTCCGGTTCGAGCATGAAGATAAATATCCGACGGTGAAAGAATTGTATGAGGTTTTGAAGTCGGATGCAGAGGCAACCGGAGAGAAATATCCACAAGAAAAAACGGTTCGAAATTCGCTAAAAGAGATTGGATTTATGGTGGATAAAGACACTCATTGCCTTTGCCCATTACCTTAGTCACGGGCATCGGGAATACTTTCCCTGAACCATGGTCGCGGGCATCGGGCAACTTTTGCCCGTCACCTTAGTCACGGGCATCCCGGGAATGCCTGCCCGGCACCTATATATACTACGTATATATATATCGGGAATCGGGCAAGCCCTCTGTACGGGTATTCCCACCCTAAAGTGTGGGGCGATTGAGTACGCCCCCACAACGGGTTAGGAGAATACCCATCCAGTACAGTCGCGAGAAAAGAAAAAAAGAAAAAGGAGCTGAGACTGAACATGATTTTTTTTATGGCAATGGATCCGCCGACAGTTACGCATCAGGAACACAAGGTCGCGATTGTGAATGGCAAGCCGGTCTTTTATGAGCCGCCGGAACTAAAAAGAGCCAGACAAAAGCTGATCGGTCATCTGTGCAAACATAAACCAGTTGACATGGAGCCTTATCAGAAAGGCGTGCGGCTGATTACGAAATGGTGCTTTCCAAGAAAGAACCACAAGGATGGAGAGTACCGGATCACGAAACCGGACACAGACAACCTGCAGAAGCTGTTAAAAGACTGTATGACGACATTGGGATTCTGGAAGGATGATGCATTGGTGGCATCGGAGATCACGGAAAAGTTTTGGGCGGAAGTGCCTGGGATTTTTATCGAGATAGAGGAGCTGCCATGAAAGAAGCGGAACTGAGAAACTATTGGAGATTTTTTGTTGAGGCATGGAAGTTATTCCGAAGACACAAGGATGTGACGTCAGAACAGGAATGGGAACAGGCAATGGAAGAGGCAAAACAGATCCGGGCAAAGTTCCCAGGAGACTTTTCTCAGAACGTCTTGAGTGAGATTTTGAAAGAATTGGAGAGAGTGAATCGGTGAGAAGGGAGAAAAATGAAGAAAGTATTGCCCCCCCCAGATGAGCCAGAGGAGACTGAAATGAAAACGAAAAGAAAATCAACCCCGCTTCCGGAAAGCGAGCATGAAGATCGCAGAACCATAATTGGAGAACTGGTGGAGCAAGGCTACCAGAACAAGGAAATCGCAGAGAAGACAGGGATTCCTGTTGGAACGGTTGGGACTTACGCAGCCATGTTCCGGAAACAGAAAAAGGAAGCGGAGAAAGGAAAAACCGGAAAGAATGCGGATCGGCATCTGTGTATGTCCTGCAAGTACCGAAGTGCGCGGACAGAAGTCAATGGATGTGACTATGCAGGGATTATGGAGCACAGCCGAGGATGCACAGTAGAAGAGTGCACGGTGTATGAAAAGGGAGCAAGGTTGAAGATGAAGGAGTGGAACGAATGAGCAGAATGATTAGCGTGGACGGATTGGTGCATGGACTGTCAGCAGACTATATGACCGGGAAGAAGACACTGCTGCAGGTGATTGATGAGCAGCCAACAGCGTTTGACCGGTATGCAGTGATCGAGCAGCTGAAGGAGAAAAGCCGGTATGCGAGGATTGTCGGAGAGGACAAGCCCTGTGAGCTGCTGAAGCTGGCAGAGGTGATTGAGATCGTGGAAGGTGGAGGAGGTAGATATGATTGCGAGGACGAGACAAGAAAACAAAGGCATATGATAAACTCCGCAAGGACGATGTCTTTGAAAAGAGAGTAGACGAGGCAGCCAGAGAACGGTTTCGCAGACCGGCATATCAAGCAGGCAGCATGGTGCAGGCGCAGGGGAGACAGCTGGAGCATCGGACACTGATCGGATATCTGGCGGAGAAGTATGACATTGAGGCGGACTTGGAGGGAGAGACCGATGGAGCAGATGACAAAAGAAAGACTGGCCGCTTACAGAAGTAACAAGGCGGAAATCTTAGAATTGGATTATGTGCTGAATAATCGCTGGAAGTCCGATACGATGATCGGGAATGATGTTATTTTCGATTACAGCAAAGGTTATCCAATGCCACAGAGCGTTACCGGGTTCGACCAGAAACGTTATGAGAGGCTGCAGGAGCGAGATCTGAAGCGAAAGGAATTTCTGGAAGTGGAATGTGCGGAAATCGAGGATTTTGTTGATGGAATTAGGGACAGTTTGAGCAAAAGGATCTTCCGGATGTATTTCATTGATGGAAGGAAAACGATGACTCAGAGTGAGGTGGCGAAGCAGCTTCATTTGGAAAGAAGTAGTGTGAGCAAAAAAATTGATGCATATTTGAAAGTTTCACACAATTCACACGATTCACATTTATAATAATACTTGAGCCAAAGGCGGAAACCCGGCGGCTCAATCCCGTACCTGAGAGGACAGCCTGGTGTAAACAGGGCTGTCTTTTCGTTGTCTATTACCGAAATATGGAGTATTATGGAAGTAGGTTTTAGGTATGGGAGGAAATGCGAGATGGCATATAAGAGAACTGTTAAATTTAGCTATTATACAGTGTGTATGATGGAGGATGAGCAAGATGTATCACCTAAAAGATTTGATTTTGAAGCTTGGATAAAAAAAGTAGTCGATGACAATATGGAGAAAAAGGAAATTGAATTTGATAATGTTATTGCTCGACTAGAAGAATTAGAGGTGGATACGGAAAGTGGAATCTGGAAAATACGTTTTTTAAAACTTAGAGATACAAATATTCCTTCGATAGTGAAGAAAAAAGAGGAAGCGAAGCCTATAGAACTTGATGATGATGAATATATAGGTGAAGATTTGCTTATGCTTTATGATTCAAAAAAATCAGTTGCTATGATTCAATGCAATAGATTCGCGATGAGCAAGGGGAAGTTAGAAAAATGTCTCAATAAGGTCTGGGATGACCCGAAACATAAAATAGTTTTATTGCATATTAGTAAAATGACTAGCGTAGCAGAGCTTAAAAAGAAAAATTTCAGGTATTTATGTGTTCGCTTGGCAAATATACATGCTGTAGAGGAGAGTCACCGACCACTCGGCAGAATTATAAATAGTTATAATGATATTGGTGGAAAATCAGGAACATTAGTTTTCTCACTTGGAAGAGGGAGACAGCCGAAGGCAGGACTTAATCAAGAACAAATCCCTATTATGTTAGATGATATATACAACAATAGGGATATCGTAACGGATGCTGTGCTGAAAGTAAAAGATGATGACGATACATCTTGTGTAGATGTAGTGGATCTGTTTGATAATTCGCTACGTGACTATATTGATTTCAAACTAGAAAAACGTACAGCTTTGGAATTTCAATATGCAACAAACTTAATGATGAGAAAATATTTGGAAAGAAAAAATGAAATATATGAATTGTTGTCTTAAGGTGAACAATTATGAATAAAATAAAAGTTTTGTATGTATGGGAACGTTTGTATCCGCATATAATTGCATTGGCTATAACGATTACATTGACACGTGTATCATTCGAACCGATAAAAAGTAAACAAATAGATTCTTTGGTAGAAGGAATCGTTACGCTTGATTCGATTATTATTGGTTTTATAGGTGCAATTATTCCAGTTATCTTAAGCATGAAAAATGAGTCTAAGCTTGTGCAATATGTATTCGATAGAGACAAGGATGGATTGTTCAAAAAATACATATCTGAAACAATTGGATATGGACTGATAGATGCATGTGTGTCGCTTTCAATTTATACGAGAGATGTTATAGAAAATACGTGCATTTTAAAAATTTTAGATTTTTTGTTTATTTATTTATTGTTATTGTTCCTGTTGTCTACGTATCGTGGCATGGCGTGCATGCTGAAATTGATTTTTTCTAATGATAAAAATATACAAGAAAAAGCTTATTGCACATTGGACGATTCGGATAGAAAGAAATTGTGGGAGCAAAAGGGAAGTAAAAAATAGTAATTAAAGAATTTATATGAAGGGCACCCTCCGGGGTGCTTTTCTCGTGCGCAAAACGAAACGAAGAAGAGAGAGGTGGTGACGTGGCTGATGTAAAAGAGCAGATTAAAAAAGACTATTTGTCTGGTATCCCGCCCAAGAAACTGGCGGAAAAGTATGATACCAGTTTGAATACGATAAAGAGTTGGATCAAGCGATATGGCTGGTCTGAAATAAAAAAACGGGGTGCACTCTCAAATACGCAGGGTGCACCCTCTTCTGTACCCGGAAAGAAGAAGCAGGGAGGCCAACCCGGCAATAAGAATGCTGAAGGGCATGGAGGCACGGGCCCACCGGGAAATAGGCACGCAGAAAAGCACGGATTCTTTTCCAAGTACCTCCCAGAAGAGACATTATCGATCATTCAGGAGATGCCAAAAGATCCGCTGGATGTTCTGTGGGATCAGATACAGATTGCCTATGCTGCGATTATCCGGGCACAGAAGATTATGTATGTTCGGGATCAGGAGGATAAGACGAAAGAAATCACCATGGATGGGATGGAGTCCACGGGCTACGATGTGCAGCAAGCTTGGGATAAACAGGCAAACTTCCTGTCAGCGCAGGCAAGAGCGCAGAAGACACTGGAAGGGATGATCAACCGGTATGAGAATCTGTTGCATAAGAACTGGGATCTTGCGACAGAGGAGCAGAAAGCCCGGATCGCTCAGATTAAGGTGAACACTGAGCGCATCCAGAACGGCGGTAATGATGATGGAGAGGATGGTGTGACGATTGTCAACGATGCGCCAGGTGAAGATATCGGACATAGTGATTCCGAAGTATTTGCCGATATTCAACAACAAAAAGATTAAGCATATCATCCTGACTTCGGGGCGTGCCGGTACAAAATCCAGTTATGCTGCCATTCGGACGGACTATCAGATTGTGTCGGATCCGCATGCATCGGCGGTGGTTCTTCGTAAGCATCACAATAAGCTCAGGAAGACGGTATACAAAGAGATGCTGAGAGGCATCAATCGCCTGGGAGTTTCGAAAAAGAAATTTGTAATCACGAAGTCTCCGATGGAGATTACATACAAAAAGTACGGTACAACTATTTATTTTTCTGGTTCAGATGGCATTGATGATACGAAAGGTATTATCGACGAGGACAAGCCCATCAAGCTGGTTGTTCTGGATGAGCTGACAGAGTTCTTCGATGACGGAGAAGGCGAGGATGAATTGAGCAATATTGAAGCGACGTTTGTTCGAGGCAATAGCAGCGGATTCCAGATGATCTACCTGTACAATCCGCCAAAGAATCCCAATGCGCCGATCAATCAATGGTGCAAGAAGATGGAGAAGCGTGACGATTGTCTGCACATTCATACAGATTACAGAGATGTCCCAGTCGAATGGTTAGGGCAGGACTTGATCGCATCAGCGGAGGCTATGAAGCAGGCGGATGAAAAGATGTATCGCTGGGTATGGCTTGGTCAGGCAGTCGGTGTAGATGAACTGATCTATTACATGTTTGGAGATCGGCACAGACAGAAACCGGATCCAGATCGAAGATATGACCGAATTTATATCGGTGGCGATTATGGACAGCAGAATGCGACAACGTTTCAGGCGTTTGGGTTAGATACTTACCGGCAAAAGTTTCCAGGACTGGGAGAATATTACCACAGTGGCCGGGAGACCGGACGGCAAAAGAGCCCGTCGGAATATGCAAAAGACTTGGTTGAGTTCATGGATGACCTGCATGAACAGTATGACAACCGGGTTTTTTATATTTTTCTTGATCCATCGGCAAAAGGACTGGCAGAGGAAGTAAAGCGAGCAACCAGAACCGGTCTGGAATATCAGGTCATACTCAAGGATGCGGAGAATGATGTGGCACTGGGAATCAGCAGAGCGCAGAAGGTGCTGAGTTTTGACATTATGAGTATATCGCCGAAGCAAGAAAATGCAGTGGTGGAGTTTGGAACTTATGAGTATGATAAGAAATCAATTGAGAAGGGAAAAGAAGTCCCTGTAAAGAAAGGCGATCACTGTATGGATGCGATCCGATATGTGGTCATGGGTGCGTGGAGCAAGTTGAAACGATGGCTGCCACGAGAGATAAGGGATGAAGATACAGATGATGCGGAATAGGGAGGTGAGTGCAGATGAATATCTTTAATTACTTTAAAAGGATAGGAATTGATACAGTAGATGCATCATTCTACCGCAAGATAGCGGAATGGATTTCCTGGTATGAAGGAAATGTAAGACGTTTTTCTTTTTACAGGGTGTATACAGGACGTGGAACATATAAGAGATGCCAGAGAAAAAGTATGGGGATGGCAAAGAAACTAAGTGAAGATATTGCAGATCTGTTACTGAATGAACGAGTGACAATTACGCTGAATGATGAGAAAACGAATGAATTTGTTCAACAGATTTTGGAAAAGAATCGCTTTCTTGTGATGGGAAATGACTGTCAGGAACGCAAAGCATTTACCGGAACAGTGGCATATATTCCTTATCTGGATCATGTGGAGATTACAGAAGACGGAGAAATTCTGTCAGGGGAAATTTCCATCAATTACGTAGATGCGCCAAATATTTATCCGGTAAGCTGGACAAATGGGAGAGTTACAGAATGTGTTTTCACATTTCCTCATACTGTGGCAAGAAAGAAATATGTGCAGGTGCAATCCCATCTTTTAGAGAATGGGGAGTACGTAATCAGAAATACGGTATTGAAATGTGAGTCTGGAAGCCAGGAGGGGACAGAGTTATCGAAAGAAGAATGGAGAAAGCTGAAGCCATTTAAAACGTTGGCGGAGGAAGTAAAGACAGGATCGTCGGAACCACAATTTGTGATTGATCGTTTAAATATCACCAATAATGCGGATGAGAATAATCCGATGGGAATTGCGATCTTTGCCAATGCAATCGACGTGCTCAAAAAATTGGATATCGAGTACGATTCATATTGTAATGAGTTCGAACTGGGTAGAAAGCGAATTTTTGTAAAACCGGAGTTGCTGACAAATACGGATGGTTCTCCGGCATTTGATCCGGATGACAGTGTCTTTTATGCGCTGCCGGAAGATGATGCCAACAGTGAGGGGCTTTTGAAAGAAGTGGACATGACTCTCCGGGCAGATCAACACAGCAAAGCAATTAATGACGATCTGAACTATTTGTCCCTGAAATGTGGGTTCGGTACAGATCGTTATCAGTTTGGTGCATCTGGAGCAAAAACGGCGACTGAGATCATTTCAGAAAATTCAGACATGTATCGTATGCTCAAGAAGCACGAGATTCTCCTGGAAGATGCTTTGAAACAATTGATCCGTATCATTATTCGGCTGGGAATTGTTTTAAATTATTCATTAGATGCAGATGCGGAGATTGTGATCAATTTCGATGATTCTATCATTGAGGATAAGGAAACGGAGCGCAACCGGGACCGGCAGGATGTGAGCATGGGAGTCATGAGTCATGCGGAGTATCGGGCAAAATGGTACGGGGAGACGCTGGAAGAAGCAACGAAGAAATTACCGGAGCAGAATCAGGTGATGGAGTAATATGAAAAATGATTACAAAGAGCAGATTCCGAATAAGATAGCGGCCAGATATCAGAATTTGGAAGACTGGATCATGCAGGATATTGTCCGGAGAATCCAGAAAGCTGGCGAGATTACAAGCACAGCTGACTGGCAGATTAACCGGTTGCAGATCCTGGGTTATTCTTCGGAAGATATTGAGAAAGAGATAAAAACGGCGTTGGATGCTTCTTACCCGGAAATGTTTGAGTTATATGATGAGGTGATTAATTGGGAGTACGTCCGAAACAAGGGTGTTTATGAACAGATCAATGCTGAATACATACCATTCGAACAGAATAAGCAGTTGCAGCAGATTACAAATGCGATTATAGAGCAGAGCCTGTCAGATTTGGAGAATGTTACCAGATCGATGGGCTTTTATTTGGATTATGGCAACGGAAAGAAGGTAATGACGCCATTGTCTCAGGTCTATGCAAAATATCTGGATGCCGCGTGTATGGATATTGTCTCCGGATCATTTGATTATAACAGTGTCCTGAGACGGACGGTTACACAGCTCACGAACAGCGGACTCCGCAAGATAGATTACGCGTCCGGACGAGCTGATCGAGTAGATGTGGCTGCCAGAAGAGCGGTCTTGACAGGCGTCAGTCAGATTGCCGGAAAGATCTCAGAATATAACGCAAATAAACTCGGGACAGAATTTTTTGAGGTAGCATGGCATGCAGGTGCAAGACCGACACATTCTGTCTGGCAAGGACAGGTGTGGAGTAAACAGGAATTGTATGATGTGTGTGGGCTTGGAACAGTAACCGGTCTGTTGGGTGCAAACTGTTATCATGAATATTATCCGTTTATTCCGGGAATTTCTGAGCGGAACTGGACGGATGAGTGGCTGACTGAGCAGAATCGTCTGGAAAACGAACCGAAAGAGTTCCGGGATAAGCAGTACACCCTGTATGAAGCCAAGCAGAGACAACGGCAGATGGAAACGGCGATGCGGGCGCAGCGTGAGAATGTCAGATTGTTGCAGTCTGGCGGAGCTGATCCGCAGGAAGTGATGATTCAAAAAGCAAAATATCAGGGACAGCTCAATGATTATACAGTGTTTTCACGTAAGATGGGACTCAAGGAAGAACGAGAGCGTATCTATTTGGATATGAGAGGGAGAGTTGCGGGTAACTATAATGCTAAAATGAAGATCTCTATCCCAGATTCAGTAGCTAAAAATGCAGGATTAAGCAAGGAAATCAAATACAAAATAGATCAAGCGATAAGAAAACTGAATTCAGAGTATACCATATATCTTGATATGATTGAGAGCGGAAAACTTAGTGCGGGTGATATTTTTGTTACAGGTGGGTATATAGATATGGATGGAGTGTTAAAGCATAGTTTGATAATTAATAGTAATAGAGATTTCCAAAATCTTGAAAAGCAAATGAAGTCGCGTTACAATAAAAAAATAATGGCAGGAAAAAATTTTGAAGATTATATCGCTCATGAAATGGCACATATAATGCCATTTCAAAATTGTGTTACAGCAACAGAATATAAGGAGCTGAACGCAAAAATAAAAAGTCAGTTTGTTGCGGGAATTTCAAAATATGCAGATAAGACAAAAGATGGAAGAGAGAGTCTCGCAGAAGCATTTGTAAGATACAGAAATGGAGAAAAAATTCCGGATGAAGCAAGAAAACTCATTAAAAAATATATCCTTCCTTGGCGGAGGATTTAGAACAGAATTCCCAAGATGTGAGACATGTAAGTGGTTTAATTGGGAGCATTATGTTTGTAAAGCATTTCCAGAAGGCATCCCTGATGAAAAATTATGGGCGGATGAAGATGATGTGTGCAATGGAAAATATAGGTATGAAGAAGAGTAGCTGCCACCAGTCGAAATGACCGGTGGTATTTTTGTACTATTTTCAGGAGGTAATTCAGTGATTGAGATAACCATAACATTGAACAGTATTCGCATGGCCGGTCATGCTTGCCGGAAAAATTCAGATGGCATCGATCGAGCGTGTGCCGGGGTATCGGCGCTGACTTGTAACCTGATTAATTCTCTAAAGGACCTGACTGGCGATCGAATCCGTGCGGATACAGGCAGCGGAATGACGACTATTGATTGGGAAAATCTGTCGGATGGAGGAAAACTTCTGATAGATTCGTGGTTCTTGGGGATTACGGATATCGACCGGGAATACAATTGCATAGAATTTCAGTAACGAAGCACCCGAGAGGGTGTTTTTCTTATGTCCAAAACGTGATGACAGTATAAAAGCTCGGGAGCCTGTCGAGGCGAAACGGAGGTAAAAACATGAAAAAAAGAATGAATTTACAGCTCTTTGAAGACGGCGGCGGAGCTGGCTCTGGTGGACAGGGTGGAAATGCCGGGACTGGAAACGGCGGCCAGGGATCCGCTGGGAGTGCATCCGGAGCACACAATGCCGGAACATATACCTATGAACAGTTAGAGGAGATTGCAGGGGCGAGGGTTGAACGTTCAGAAAGAACTGCACTTGCAAACTTTTTCCGAAGCCAGGGGATGACGGAAGAGGAAGTGACTCAGGCCATTACGCAGTTTAAAGCAGATCGTGCAGCGAATCAGCCGGATACTGCAAAGCTTCAGAAAGAACGAGATGACGCACTGAATGAAGTACAGCAGATGAAGAATGAGAAACTGCTGTCCGGAAAAGGTGTGAAATCAGAAGATCTGGATTATGTCATGTTCAAGGTATCGAAACTTGTAGATGATAAAACAACGTTTGAAAAAGCAGCAGATAAGTTTTTAAAAGAGAATCCAAGATTTGCGGGAGGTGCAAATTCTTACCGGATTTCCACTTCATCAGGAAATTCTGCTGAGGGGACCGGCGGAAGTATGAACGCTTCCATTAATGACAGGATCCGAGCTGCGGCAAGAAGATAAAGGAGGAAACAAAATGAATAAAAACAGAATGAATTTGAGAATGTTCGAAGGAGATGCATCGATTATTGACCGTACTGGAGCAGAGTCTCTGATCCCGATTCAGGAGGCAAATGAAATTATCCAGGGAACAATTTCGCAGTCAGCAGTTCTTTCCAGAGGACGTAAGCTGGCGAATATGACCAGTAAGCAGTATAAAATGCCAGTACTGGATATGCTGCCGATTGCCTATTTTGTAAACGGCGATAATGGACAGAAGAAAACTACAAAACAGGCATGGGACAAGAAATTTATCACCGCAGAAGAAATCGCAGTGATCGTTCCAATCCCAGAGTCTGTTCTGGATGACTCTGAATATGATATCTGGGCAGAAGTAAAGCCGAGAGTAACAGAGGCATTCGGAAAAGTGATTGACGGTGCGGTGCTTTTTGGCGAGAATAAACCGTCAACATGGAGAGAAGATGTAGTTACAACTGCAACAAAGGCGAGTGCAGTCGTGACACTTGGAGCATCAGACAGTCTGTATGACAAGATCATGGCTGAAGACGGTGTGATTGCAAAGGTAGAGGGGTCTGGTTACTTTGTGAATGGTCACATGGCAGATATTTCCATGAGAGCAAAACTCAGAGGACTGAAAAATGCAAATGGAGATCCGTTGTTCAAACAGGATTTGCAGGGGACTACACAGTACGCTTTAGATGGCTCTCCAATGAATTTTCCGAACAACGGGGCATTTGATAAATCCAAGGCGCTCATGATCTCCGGTGATTTTTCTCAGCTTGTATATTCCATCAGACAGGATATTACATTCAAGCTGTTTACCGAAGGTGTAATTCAGAATACGGATGGTTCTATCGCATACAATCTGATGCAGAACGATATGATTGCGCTTCGAGCAGTCATGCGCCTCGGCTGGGAAATCCCGAATCCGATTAACAGCCTACGGAAGGATAAGGCAAAGAGATGTCCGTTTGCAATCTTGAAAGCGGGAGAGTAAGAGAAAGGGGAATGGCTTATGTATGTAGATTATGCATATTACAGCCAGGAATATGGCGGCGATATTCCGGAAAAGGAATATCCGGCCGCTGAACGTAAAGCTGAAGCGTATATCAGAAAATTAACCTATGTCCGTGGTGATATCTTCGCAGTTGAAAACACTGTAGTAAAGGATGCGGTGTGTGCAGTGTCAGATGTTTATTTTATCTGGGAAAAGAATGAGTCAGAGAAAACTGTGAAATCAGAAAATAACGATGGGTACAGTGTAACATACGTGACAGAGCAGACAGACGGACAGACTACAGAAGAATTGCTTCAAAAGAAGGCATATGCTGCGGCATCCATGTATTTGTTGCCAACCGGATGGCTGTTCAGAAAGGTGGGATGCGTCCATGTTGACGAATGCGACGATTACGATCTATAACCGGAGAGCTGGCAGTAAGACAGCTTTTGATTCCTGGAACAGGACGGTAATCCGGGGCGTTCATGTATATGTGGACCATAAGGTATCTGCCGGGGATTCCGGATTGAACAGCGCAGAAGTGTACAAGATCCGTATTCCTGCAGATGTGGAGAATGCGGATCGGTATCTCCCACCGGAAGAGTATGCTATTGTAGAAAATCCGGAAGAATTCTGGACCATCCAGAATGATGATCAGATTGTCCTGGGAGAGTGTCAGATTGAGATTGAAAGGCCTGCAGATCTGAAAGCCGTGTTCCAGAAGCACTGCAAGGTGACAAGCTGGTCGGACAACCGGTTTGGTACGACTCCGCACTGGCGGATCGGAGGCGAGTAAGATGGCAGGAAAGAAAGAATTCCGGATCACAACTCCGAGAGGCAGCGTATTTACGGTGACTGGTAAGAATGGTTCTACCACGGCACGGCTGGAATGGGCTCCGGGATTCACACAGAAAAAAGCGGAGGGATTTTCAAGGGCGCAGACATTTGTGGATTCTGAGTGTCTACGCTACATGAATCCATTGACACCGAGAAGAACCGGGATGCTGATTAAGTCCGGGACACTTGGTACAGTGATCGGTTCTGGATCCATTGAATATCTTGCCCCGTATGCCCGCCGGCAGTATTACGAGCATAAAACTAAGGCAAGATGGTTTGAAACAATGAAAGCCAGTAAGAAAGATGCAATCATGAAAGGAGCGGAGAAGCTTGCAGGACAATAAAAAGCCGATCATTGAGAGTATCAGAGAGTATGTTGCAACGTGCCCTTATGTGGATGATCGAAAGATTAACATTGATTATCTGGGAGATGGGATGGAGTATTCCATTGATCCAATCGGAGCAGATCCAATCTACAAGAAGTATGTAGATGGAACTTGCCTGAAACAGTTTCAGTTCGCCCTGACCAGCAAGGAAGCTTATGATGGTGATGCCCGAACCGGGATCGCGAACAGTGGATTTTACCAGGCGTTTGAGGAATGGACAGAGGACAATAATCTGAATGACATTGTCCCGGATCTGAGTGGACACGAGGCAATCAAGGTGGAGGTTCTGCAATCCGGTTATCTTTTTGCACCGGATGTGGATCTGGGAAGATACCAGATGATTTGCAGATTAATATATCAGTAGGAGGTAAAGACTATGGCAGATAGCAAAAAGAAATTAGTTGGAAGACATAAAAGAGTGGCATTTATGGATACCACAGGTGATGGGAAGAGTTTTACCAGAATGACAGGATTTACGTCATTATCTGACGGAAAGAATTCTACGGAATATAGTCGGCAGTATGTAGATGAAGCGTCTGAACGTTCGGACGTGGTTGGATATGCTCCGGCGATGGATTATGAATTTGACCGGTATACGAATGATCCGGTTCACGTCAGACTGGCAGAGATTACAGACGATGAAATTCTTGGCTCTGATGCACAGGTAACTATTGTGGTCGTTGATCTTTTTGACGTTCAGACAGAAGATCCGAATACGTGCACAGCTAGAAAGCGTGATTGGAGTGTGATTCCTGATACAGAAGGCGATGGAACGGATGCTCTGATTTACAAAGGTAGCTTTAAAGCTGCCGGCGATGCGGTAAAAGGAACTGCAACAACCACAGACAACTGGCAGACCTGTACATTTGCATAGTAGAAAGATAGGAGTGTGAGCCGATGAGCCTTTTTAAATTTGGAGATCTTGAAACAGAGATTGATTTTACAGACGTAGACTTTTTGGAAAATCTGGATGAAGCGAAGAAAAGATTGCAGGAAGAAGCCAGAGATGTCCCGAAAACGGGAAAGACAGCGGATATTGTCCGTGCCCAGTGTCAGTGCTACTTCCATTTTTTTGATTCGGTAATCGAAGAGAAAGCGCATGAAAAAATGTTTCAAGGAAAGACAAGCCTGAGATTATGCCTGGATGCGGTGGATGATCTGCTTGCTTATGAGCAGTCGGAGGCAAAATCGTTGAATGCGAAGTATGAAAAATACAATGTGCAGCAGCACGGAAACCGGCATCAGAGGCGGAATTACAATAAGCAGAAAAACCGGAAAAATTATAATGGGTGATTGCCATGAACATATTGTTCGAGAAGTTTCCCGAGACAGTGAAGGTGAATGGTCGCAAATATCCGATTGAAACAGATTTTAGGGAATGGATCCGTTTTGTTCAATTGGTAGAAGATGAGGATGTACCGTGGCAGATCAAATGTCAGTTATTATTGCAGTGGTACACGGACTGTGTTCCAGAAGAACTGGAAGAGGCACTTTATGCGTTAGGAGATTTCCTTGCAGCAAGGGACTTCGAGGATGAGCTAGAGAATGCAGAGAGTGATGTTCCAAGACCTGTTCAAAAGCAGGTTTATTCTTTTGAGCAGGATGCAGATTGTATATATAGCGCATTTCGGCAAGTATATGGAATCAATCTTCAGACAATCCCATATATGCATTGGTGGGAGTTTCAAGCTTTATTCGCTGGACTACCAGAGGACACAGAGATCAAGCAACGAATCATGTATAGGAGCATTGATCTGAGTACCGTGAAAGATAAAAACGAGAAGAAACGGATCCAGAAGATTCAGAGAGCGATTGCTTTGAAGAAAAGGAATCAAAGAAAGCTGTCCGATTATGATATTGGAGATATGTTTGCATGATAAAAAAGATAGGCATTCCGACAGAAAGAAAATGGTATTGTTGTCCCTACTGCGGAAAGAAGTTGTTGATCTATGATGATACGGCAAAATGTGCAGGAGTATACCTGAATTGTCGAGAATGCAGGAGAGAAGTAAAAATTAAGATTTAAGCACAAGTGAGCCATTGAGCCGTGCTATCAGAAAGGGTGATAGTATGGCAGATGGCTATTTGAATTTTGACACAAAGATAAACGAAAAGGGATTTAACGAAGGCATCAGTAAGCTTGGAAAATCCGGATTGAAAATAGTGGCTGGTGCTTTAACCGGAGTGGTAACAGCGGCCGGAACGGGAATTGCAGCAGCTGTAAAAGTTGGAGCAACATTTGAAGCGGAAATGTCTAAGGTTTCTGCTATTTCAGGAGCAACTGGTTCTGACCTGGAAGCATTAACCAGCAAGGCAAAAGAGATGGGTGCAAAGACGAAGTTCTCGGCAACAGAGTCGGCACAAGCAATGGAATATATGGCGATGGCTGGATGGAAAACCACTGATATGCTCAATGGTATTGAGGGTATTATGAATTTAGCAGCGGCTTCTGGAGAAGATCTTGCAACGACATCTGATATCGTAACCGATGCATTAACAGCATTTGGATTGTCAGCCGCAGATTCCACTCATTTTGCAGATATACTTGCAAGAGCAAGTTCTAACGCCAACACCAATGTAGGGTTAATGGGTGAGACATTTAAGTATGTAGCACCGGTAGCTGGAGCACTTGGATTTTCTGCGGAGGATTGTGCTACAGCAATCGGGCTGATGGCTAACTCCGGAATTAAGGCGAGCCAGGCCGGTACTTCTCTGCGAAGCATCTTTACCCGAATGGCGAAACCGACAAAAGAAGTGCGGACAGCAATGGATCAGCTAGGGGTTTCTCTGACTGATGAGTCTGGCAATATGAAATCGTTGCATACCATCATGACAGATCTTCGAAGCGGATTCTCCGGACTGACACAAGATCAGAAAGCTCAAATGGCTGCCGCTTTAGGTGGCCAGGAAGCAATGTCTGGATTGCTTGCAATCGTAAATGCTTCTGATGCAGACTTTAATAACCTGACCAATTCTATTGCAAATTGCAATGGCGCAGCAGCTGATATGGCGGCTACCATGATGGACAATCTGGCAGGACAGATCACCATTTTTAAATCCGGTCTGGAGAGTCTTGGAATATCTATCTACGAATCTCTTGAAAAGCCGATGAAAGAGGCTGTTGCAGCTGCGGTAGATGTCTTGAGTGATTTGAACGCAGCTTATGCATCAAATGGTTTTGCAGGTTTTGTGCGTGAAATCGGTGATAAGGTTCCAATGATACAAAGCTTTACCAATGCTATTGCAGATTTAGCAGCGAGAATGAAGTATATGTCTTCAGATGAACTGATGAATCTTGGTAAAATGGCAATCCTCTTGGCAGGAGCAGTTCCTGGGATAATTGGCTTTGGAAAAGGTATCAACGTGATTGAAACAGCTGTTGGAGGATTCAACGGAATCATTGATGGAGTAGCTGGCTCAATTACGGGACTTCCTGGAAAAGTGAAGGGTGCGGCTTCAGCCGTGAATTCTGCCGGAGGAATGTTCAAAACCTTTGGAAACTCATTGATGACTCCGTTTGAAGGGCTCGGAGACAAGGTCGGTGGAGCACTGGGGAAAGTTACCTACCGTGTAGGTTATTATGGCGAAGGAATAAAGAATCAACTGTCGAATTTGGCAGCACCGGTTTCCAGTTCAATCAGTAAATTTACAGCTCCGCTGAAAAATGTCGGATCAGCCGTGGCGCAGAGTCTTGGTAATGTCGGAACGAAAATCTCAGGATATGCAGGGATTATCGGAAATGCATTTAAACCAATTCTGGCAAAAGCAGTATCCTTTGTACCGGCTTTTCTAAAATGTATGAATCTGGCCGGTGGAGTTGGAATAGTTCTGGTTGGTATGGGTCTTTTGTATAATGCATTTGGAGGACAGATTGACCAGATCATTGCAATGATGGTGACGAAAGGTCCGTCAGTCGTTAGAAGTTTCTGCAATGGAATTACAACAGCTATCCCGGAATTGATTGCTAAGGGAGCGGAGTTGCTAATCAACTTGCTGAATGCAATTACTGCAAATCTTCCGGCAGTGATAACCGGAGGAATACAGATCGTAACTTCATTAATTGAGGGAGTAGCAGCTCAGTTACCTGCTTTGATTCCAGCGGCGGTATCTATGGTCGTAACACTGGTGACTTCGATTCTTGGAAACATTGGGCAGATCATTAATGCCGGAATGAGTCTGTTGAAAGGACTGGCACAGGGAGTTATGAATGCCTTGCCTGTGCTGATCAGTAAAGCACCGACTATTATTGGAAATCTTGCATCAACTATTCTTTCAAATCTTCCGAAGATTTTAGCAGCCGGTGTTCAGATCCTTGTGATTTTGGCAAAAGGTCTGGTGTCGGCAATACCACAGTTGATCGGGCAGATTCCGGCAATCATTAGCCAGATTAAGAATGCGTTTACATCTATTGACTGGGGAAGCGTAGGCCGGAATATCGTAAGCGGAATTGCACACGGTTTATCCGGTGCGGCAGGATCTATTGTGTCAGCAGCGAAAAGTGCAGCAAAGAACGCATTGAATGCAGCAAAAAACTTCCTTGGTATTCATTCCCCATCCCGAGTATTCCGTGACCAGGTAGGTAAGATGATGGCTCTTGGTATGGGTGTTGGATTTGAGAAGAATATTCCAGTTAAGTCCATGAGTACAGGAGTTCAGAAAGCGGTATCAGGACTGCAGAAATCCGTAGACGTAGCATTGTCAGCAAAGACTACGGATCCATCAGTCGGAAAGACAAAGAACTGGCCTGGATTTGGTGGCGATGAACCGATTGATTATGATCGACTGGAAAGAATCCAGATGAGAGCAGCAGATAGAATGGCAAAGCGGCCAATCTATCTTGGAACCAAAAGGATAGATGAGCCATTGCCGAAAGGAGCGGTGCCGGCATTATGATAAAAGCATATTATAAAAACAGCAAGGGAGAGGTGCTCTGGTTGACCAGGGCGCCTTTTCGCACAGTAGAAGCAGATTGGTTTGACAGTACATGGGAATCGACAGAGGAAGGGTATGAAAAGGTAATTACGTTAGATGTATTTGGAAAAAGAGAAGAGTTCATTCAGAACATGGAAAAGCTGTATAAGATCATTTCCGTGGATTCAGAAACCGGAAAATATGGACGTTTATATGTAAATGATACATTTTTGCCCTGTCAGATTTATAAGACGAAGAAAACAGGGTGGAAAGGCTATGTGTATACCGAGGTAGAACTTACGTTTCTGGCACCGGAGTTATCATGGATCACAATCCTGAATAAACAGTTTTTCCCACAGGATGAACCTACGTCGGCGAATGGTTTGGATTTTCCGTTCGATTTTCCGTTTGATTTTGCAAATGAGAAACGAGGATCTGCCGCATTCGAGATTGACCATATTATCCCGTCGGACTTTGAGATGGTTGTGTATGGTCCTTGTACCAATCCTAAAATACTGATTAATGGATATCCTTATGAAGTTTTTACGACTTTGGAACGAGGGGAGTACCTGATTATCAACAGTATGGAGCAGACGATCATAAAGTATCTACTGAATGGAACAACGGCAAATCTGTTTGACGTCAGGGGCTATGACTATTCTGTCTTTGAAAAAATCCCGTCGGGCATGGTAGCGGTAAACTGGTCTGGCGGATTTGGTATAGATCTGTCGATTTTCGTAAAACGGAGGGAAGCAAAATGGTAATATTAGCAACTCTTCAAAAGGAAATTGGATCCAATCCTTTAATGGATGCAAATTGCAGTTTTGATGTAAATGGGGATGATAAGACATTCTCAGTCAAGATTGCGAGATGCAACTGGACAGAGGACATGATGTTTGGAAACCTGGTTTATGTTCCTGACACAGAGTTCGGCGGAATTATAGGGAATGTTTTAACCAGTACAACATTGGATTATATCGAATTGCAAGGATATACCTGGCGAGGAAGAATGGAGCACAAGATCATATCGCCGCCAGACGGTAGTGACTACAAAGTGGTATCTGGTGAGTTGAACGCAGTTATGAAAGAATTGATTGAACCGGAATTCGGCGGACTGTATGTTGTATCAGGAGAGAATACCGGAGTATCGGTAAAGAACTTCCAGTTTGACCGGTATTGCACACTGTTGAGCGGTATTAATAAGATGCTGCAAAGTAAAGGATATCGGTTAGACATTCAGCATAAACGAGAACGAGGGGTTCCTGGATATGTATTAGTTCAGGCAGTACCGGTGGTAGATTATTCAGATCAGATAGAGCTGTCAAAGGATTCTGGATTGAATTACACGATGGAAGATAAAAGAGACGGCGTGAATCATCTGATTGTGACCGGGAAAGGTGAGATGCAAGACAGAAACGTATTTCACCTGTATGTCTGGCCGGATGGATCCATTAAGAAAACGCAGTACTACAAAGGTCTGGATGAGATAACAGAAGTGTATGAGAATACATCGACGGAAACGGACGAACTGGAAAGCCAGGCAAATAAGCGCTTGCAGAAAGTATGCAGTAAAAAGACATTTGGTATGGATGTGGAGCGACTTGGAATTAATGTAGCGATTGGTGACATCGTAGGCGGTCGAGACTATCTGACCGGAATGTATGCATCAAAGCCGGTTGAGAATATCGTATACAGTGTTACGGCAGGCGTGGAATCGAAAGAGTATCAATTGGAAGGAGAAAATGACGATGAAAATAATTAGCGGAAAGACTGGATCACCTCATGTGACCAGCCATCAGTTCCGGCAGATTATGGAAGGAATCATTGGTGATGAAAGTTATATCATTGCAGGCGGAGAGAATCTGGAACCGGAACTGGTGTCGAACAATGCATTGAAGATCCGAAGTGGTATGTTATGCCATCACGGAAATGTATCCTGCGTAGATACCGGAACCTATGACGAGGTTGAACTTGAAAATGGTAGTCAGGGGATGAAGAGGATTGACTTGGTTGTAAACCGGTATACCAGAAATGAGGAAACCGGAATTGAATCCTGCGATTGGGTTGTGCTGAAGGGAACTCCGGCGGAATCGAGCCCGACCGTGCCGGAATATACGGTTGGAAATTTGCAGAATGGAGATCTGGTTGATGATTGTCCTGTATTTAAGGTAGAGCTTGACGGGATCCAGGTGACTGGAGTAATGAAAATGCTCTCTGTTCTTGGCGGAAATCTTTCGGATGTGCCTGGTTTAGTCTCAAAGGTGTCTGGATTAAGCAATTATACCCCGATGCTTCCACGAAAAAGTTATTCTGGTGATTTTAATGATATGCCAACAGGTGTTTTTGTTAGTGAAATAAGTAAATGTACAAATGTACCGCCGTATTCAAGTGGAATGTGGGTTGTTACTATATGTTACAGCAAAGTAGTGCAAATAACGTTTCATATAGATGCAACCATTGGTTCTAGGTTATTGGCCTACAGAAACTATAATTCAAATGCTTGGCAACCATGGGTTGATATAAATGTCGGGTTTGGTTTTAGCGATGTATGGAAAAAAGGGACTTCTAACAATGCGTTATTGGTAGATTTGAATAATCCAAACGGAGAAAATAATAAAACCACATTCGTTGCAAATTGGAATTCTGGCACTACCAATCTTCCGTCAGATTGTGCGTGCGGAGTGAGAGAAGTTTCTTGGGTTACTGGTCCGATTGTCATGGTCAGAATCACTGGATGGACAGTTAATACAAATATCCCGGCAACATGGGTAAACACATATGTAAATGGAAAATGGCTTGGGTGGAGTAGGCAAACATATGGCACAGGACAACTTATAAGTACCGGAATAAACATTAATTCAAATAGATGTAGTTTGGTAGAGGGTGGATATTATGTGCAAAACAAAATGGCACATATACAGCTTAAAATAAAGATTACATCTGACCTAGGTTCGAAAAACTACTGGGTAATGTTGAGAGGTTTTCCACAGCCTAAATTTGCAGCCGCACTTGCTATCACAAAATACAAAGGGTCAAGTACGGCGGTAGGCGCATATGTAGATAAAACAACAGGAGTTGCTTCTGGTGAGATTTTAATTACAACAGCAGGCGATCCGTTGTCAGCAAATAATGTTTATGTAATCTCTGGTGACTATGTAGTAGCGTAGGGAGGGATATAAGTGAAAATAACGTTTAATGATGCTTCGGAACTGCAAGTACAGTCCGTAGAAGAACAAACTGATGGAGCGCTTCTGATCAAGGTGATCCAGAGTTCGGAGGAGAAGCTTAAAGAAATCTTTTCAGATGAATTCAAGACGGCAAAAATGATTGTAAGCGAAAGAATGTCCACGATTGGAACATACGAAAAGTATCAGCAGTTTGAAGCTATTGTAAAGTATTCAGCTGGAATTATGGGAGTGGTTTTGTATAAGGCAGAAGAAACTCCGGCAGAAAAGACAGAGCGATTGGAAACAATGGTGAAAGAATTGACGGAGACGGCAGATGATCTGAAAGAAAGCAATTCAGCATTACGGACTGAAAATGAGCAACTTAAAAAGGGAATATCTGAATTGCAGAGTTCAAGCGATACCTTGCTTGGGTGCGTTTTGGAAATGTCCGAGGTTGTGTATCAGTAATGGTAACTTTATTAACGAACATATATTTATTATTTCAAAATTCAGGAGGTAAAGAAATGATGGCAATGTTATGGGCACAGCAGATTATGTTAGGAAAGAAGACTTACGCACAGGTACCGAGACTCTTAAAGAATAAGGTGAAAGACATTCTGGTGGATTCTGGAATGGGAGAACTGGCTGGAGTGAGTTCAGAGACTGAGGGTACAGAGCCGGTAGAAGAGGCTACTGAAAAAGAAGCCAAGGAATAGTGATAAAGCATATGGAGATTAGAGCAAGACCGGTTACGGTCTTATTTTTATGTGTATTTTAATAAGAAAAGGGTTGGAAAAATGAAAGAGTTTTTGTTTCAAACTTATCTCATTGCCCTGCCGATCTTTTTAACTGCCATTATGGGGTACATAATTTGGCTACTTCAGGAGCAGAAAAAACAGAAGATCGCAGATGCCAAGGAAAGAAATGATCGCATCGCCAAGGAGGCAGAGGAAAGGTTGGCCAACAGCAAGGGTACAATGCTCCTGCTTAGGGTTCAACTTATTGAATACCACGACAAGTACATGAAGATCGGAGAGATTCCGTCCTATGCATACCAGAATTTCTGTGAAATGTACGAGGCGTATCATGAATTGGGCGGCAATGGGATGATAACGAAGATGATGCACGAGATTGAAGAGCTGCATCTTAAAAAGAAAGAAAAAGAAAGGTAGGAAAACAACATGGAACAGATCATGAATTATATCAAACCGGAACTGGTAGTTGTAGCGGTAGTATTGTATTTTATCGGGATGGCGTTGAAAAAAGCCCAGACGGTGGCAGATAAAAATATTCCGCTGCTGCTCGGAGGATGCGGCATTGCATTGTGCGGTATCTGGGTGTGGGCAAACAGTCCCATTGGAAACGGTCAGGAAATGGCGATGGCTGTGTTTACCTCGATTGTCCAGGGGATTTTGACGGCTGGATTAAGTACATATGTGAACCAGATTATTAAGCAGGCAGGGAAAGAAGAATAAGAATTGAAGTAACAGAGAAAGAATGATAAGATAGATTTAGAGCAATCGTGTTGCAGGGTGGCTGACCTCTATTCTACATAGAATGGGGGTGGTGCTGATGAAACATTTTGATTTTAAAGACCTGATGGCCTTCGGAATGTTCCTTTTTGCATTGCTGACATTCGTATTTACGTTTATCAGATAATATATTAAGCAATAGAAAACCACCCTCTAAAACTTTGACCGGTTTCAGGGTGGTAATCTACTCTACATAAATGGGTCAACCCCTTGTGGGCGGTTGCTCTTCCTATTTGCATTATATGATATATATTTATAAATATCAATCATTTTTTAGAGAGTCAAATGTTGGCTCTCTTTTTGTATGTGCAATATCGCACAGAAAGGAGACAGCATGGCAAAAGTTATAATTGATGTAAGTTATCATAATGGAACTATTGATTGGAACAAAGTGAAAGCGGCAGGAATTCAGGGAGCGATCATCCGATGCGGATACGGTGATAATATTGCAGCGCAGGACGATAAGCAGTTCAAACGTAATGCGGATGAATGTACCAGACTTGGCATCCCGTGGGGCGTATATATCTATTCATATGCCAAGACCGTGACACAGGCTAAGAGCGAGGCAGCACATGCCCTCAGACTGGTTGCCCCGTATAAGGATAAAATGAGTTATCCGGTATACTACGATCTGGAACAGGCAGGAACGGAGTCTGTAGCAGCACAGAATGCTATTGTGTTCGGTGATATCATTGAGGCAGCCGGATACTGGTGCGGTATCTATTCCGGTCAGTATTGGTGGCAGAAGTATCTCGGAAGCAAACTGGATAGATTTACGAAGTGGGTGGCAAGATACAGCTCCAAGAAACCAGAGGGAATTTCTGGTACGTATGATATCTGGCAGTATGCAAGCAACGGAAAAGTAAATGGTATTTCTGGCAATGTAGACATGAACGAGGTATACAGAGATTTCCCGTCTGAAATCAAAGGCGGTGGAAGTTCTGCCAAGAGTAAGCAGGTGCCAGGCAATCCGATCAATGATATGGGCGTAAAATACAAAGCACATTGTCAGACCATCGGGGACTGCACAGAAGTAAGAGACGGTCAGACAGCCGGAACAACCGGATATGGTCTCAGAATGGAAGGCTTCTGGTTGAATCTGGAAGATGCTGCAAAGAAGCTTGGAGCAGACCTGAAAGTAAAAGCAAAGGTACATGAACAGAAAACCGGATGGGAAGATCTGGGATATGTAAGCAAAGACACTCTGATCGGATCCAAAGGGGAAGGTCGTAGACTGGAAGCATTTATTCTGGAGATCGAAGGACTTCCGGAAGGGTATGAATTGCAGTATCGGACACACGTTCAGACAGTTGGCTGGACAACATGGGTATCTTCCGGATTTTCCACCGGATCTGTTGGAATGAAGAAGCGAATCGAGGCGATTCAGATCAAAATCGTGAAGAAATAATCTGGGAAAAATCGACGCTAAAAAGCACGAGTGAAAAATAATAATTGTGAACGGTTAGCGACACGTTAGTGACAAAAAGCACGATTTTACGCAGTTTATCGCCTATAATTTCTAACACATCTTTAAAAAATGAAACGTCTGAGTCATAACCTCTTTTAAAATGTCCAGATCTTTCAGAACATCGCCGGTTTCCAGGGAATGATCTGCATTCGGAATCAAATGCAACGGCAGGTTGATCTGTTTGGCAAGTGCCTGAATTTGAGTGGTCTCTGCCCAGGAATCTGCAGTACCATGAAACCCAATCTGTTTCGGTCTACAAGTGTCATCCTTAGGGGCTGTCACCTTAATAGGCCTGATGCTTTTTAAAGTTTCTTTGATAAACGGAAAGGAAGCTGCGACCGGTGTATAGTAAACATGCTGTGCAGGCAGGGCGTGATCCCCGGCGTAAGATGCCGCGAGGGCAGTTCCGATGCTTTTGGATAGAAAGACGACGGAATCATACCGGGCAAATGGGATGGAAGACAGTTGATCTTCTATCTGAGCCCGGGCCAGGAGAAAGGCTTCTTCCATTTTATCGGGAGAGCCTTTGATCCCGGAAGGCAGCGGTGGATAAGCAACTTCCAGGATTTCAAACCCTAAATATTTCGCGAGCTTCTTGCTGTAATACAGCAGAGGCTTGTCTGTATGATAGCCGACTCCGGGAAAGAGTACGGCTATTTTCTTTGGATGATATTCCAAATCTATAGAAGTATGGTTCATGAGACTTCCTTCTTTCTGTATATGATCTATCCTGATTCTTCCACAAAAGGAATGCATAAGGCAAGTTATATTTTACTCACTTCTCAGGGCTGCAACTGGGTCACTTTTAGCCGCTTTTTTTGCCGGGATCAGTCCACCCAGCAGTGTCAGGAAGACGCTGAGCAGGATTAGAACGATTGCCGGAACCACCGGGAGGACGGCGTTGACCTGAGTGTTGTCAGCCAGGTGATGGATCAGCGCATTTCCGGGGATCAACAGTAGCAGGGAAATTCCGATTCCGAGCAAACCGGCCCCCAGTCCGATGATACAGGTTTCTGCGTTGAAGACCTGGGAGATATTGTGCTTGGAAGCTCCGATGGCGCGCAGGATTCCGATTTCTTTTTTTCGTTCCAGAACACTGATGTAAGTGATAACTCCGATCATGATGGAGGAAACCACCAGAGAAATCGCCACAAATGCGATCAGAACGTAGCTGATGATATCAATGATATCCGTAACGGAGGACATTAGAGTTCCGACCATATCGGTATAGGTGATAACCTGATCATCTTTTCCCTCTTTTTCCATTTTCTTATTATAATCATCCAGAGTGGATACGACATGTTCTTTGCTTTCAAAATCTTTCGGGTAAATGTTTATGCTGTCAGGAACGGCAAAATCTACGTAGCCAAGTTTGCTTAAGTTACTGTCGTAGGATGCGGTCTGATAGCTGTTCATGGATAACATCAGTTCGGCCAGATCGTCTCCAGTCATATTCATGGAAAATGCATTGGCAAATGCAGATCCGTCAATCTGGAAAGCGTTTTGTAACTGATCTCCTAATTGGGAGAAAGCCTGCGTCATGACCTGTTCCATTCCGGAAGCCAGCTGATTCATGATCTGCTGCATGGCGGAAGAAATCTGAGCTTCTAAGGCAGTGGAAAGAGTAGCGCCGTACTGTTGGAAGACCGTATTCATATATTGCTGGATGGCGGCGGTCAACTGTGTTTTTAAAGCATCGGTATCGATCATTTTGGAAATGCCTTCTGTCAGACGGTTGGCCGCGTCTTCTGTCTGCAGATATTCACTGAAATAATCCCCCATTTTTGCCGGGTTTGGATAGTTATTTCTTGCGGCGTAATCCTGATAGCCGGCGGCTAGTTCAGTGGCCAGTTTCTGAAGCTGGGCATCGGTGATGGTGATGTCATCTGCCACCTGGAAATTTGTGCCTGCCCAGCGATCCAATACAGAACGGGCCTGAGCGGTTTCCAGATATTCCTGAAAATAGTCATTAAAATGATCCGGATCGGTGTAACCTTTTTCGGAGGCAAAGCTCTGGAAACCAGACATGACGTCAGCGACAAGGTTTTTCAACTGCTCCGAAGAAGTGGTCACATTTCCGTTGGAACTTAAAATGTCTTTCAGATTGTTTTTCAGGATTTCCCGGGCTTCATCGGTTTTCAGATAAGCAAGGAAATAATCAGTCAGATGGGCATAATCTGCGGCAGTATTTCCTGCGTAGTAATTCTGATATCCTTCCAGCATGCTTTTGGAAAGAGCGGCTACATTTTCCGGAGTGGCGTCGATCCGGACTCCATCCAGGATGGAAGAAAGATCCATTCCCGGCATTTCGGGCAGCGTCAGATCGATCTGCCCCATATTTACAAGACCGGAAAGATCCAGAGCTCCGTCGTCGATCTGGAAGGCGTTAGTCAGGTCCAGATTATTTCCGAGACCGGCAAGCGCCTGGTCGTCGAATGTGAAGGAATTTGTCAGTGCATTGGTATCAATGGTGAAAAGAGAATCCATGTTGAATCCGTTTTCCTCACTGTCGCTTCCGAAGGGTTCATTTGTAAATATGTTAGTATTTCTGTTTGCAAGCTGCTGTTTGACGATTTCACTGTTTTTTGCTTCTTCTACCACATGTTTTGTAAGAGAAGCGGGATAATAGATTCCCATGTTCAGAAAGGTACCCTTTGCATCTTCGGAAGGTGCAACAATTCCGACAATATTCAGATCTTCGCCATTTGCAACCAGATTTTCCATGTATTCGCTGTCTTCGCTTTTATCGCGCCACACCTGATACTGGGCATCATACTGATAGCGGTCGGAGGCCTGAATCAGTTTGAATTTAGCGTTTAAAATGTCGTCATAGGAATAGATCCCAAGATTTTCCGGTGTAGTAACCGGCTCTTCATTCATAAACTGCCGGATCATATCATCCAGTTCCCGGCTATCCCGAAGACCCAGTGTATACAACATAAAGTCGCTGATGCTTCCGTCAGAAGAAAGAACGACGACACACTCGTTGTATTTTTTCGGCCATCTTCCGGCTTTGATGTCATATTGTTTTTCATAGAGCGCGGAATCTTCCGGAAGCTGGAAGAATACATCGGTACTCATCATAGAAGACATCATGCTGTTGGCGCCGGTAGAAGACCCAAGACCCAGTGACTGGAAGGAGGTATCCGGGTGCACCTGGCGAATTTTTTTGTCAGTATTGGAAGTTGATTCTGATACAGATTCTGAATTCGACTCAGAGCCGGAATCTGCATCAGAGTCAGAACCGGAAGTGGTCGCGGAATCTGAATCAGAAATCATCCGGTAAATCTGCGGGGCTACATTATAAGAGTATTCCACTGCTTTTGTATATTTTTTTATGGCTTTGTTATCATCTAAATAGCTTTTTAAAGATTTTAGATCATTGGAGTCCATAGTGGAAAACATATTGGTCACCATCTGTAAAACGTTGACCTGATCTTTCTTTTCATCCTTATTTTTACCGGAATTGCTACCGCTGTCGGAGGCACCGGAAGCGGAAACCATCATAGAAGAAAGATCGAAACCGGTGCTTTCAATCTGCAGCGGATATTCGGACAGAGTTTCTTCTTCGATGGTCTGGATATAGTTGTTGACTCCGGTGGAGAGGGCGAGAATCAGTGCGATTCCGATGATTCCGATGGAACCGGCAAAGGAAGTTAGCAGGGTTCTTGCCTTTTTGGTACGGAGGTTGTTAAAGCTCAGTGCCAGTGCCGTGAGAAAGGACATGGAAGATTTTCCCATGTTTTCATGTCTTGGCGGAAGGATTTCTGATTTGCCTGGTTCGTAGGGATCAGAGTCGGAACGGATTTTCCCGTCCCGCAGATTGACGATACGGGTAGCATACTGTTCAGCCAGCTCCGGATTGTGGGTAACCATGACCACCAGGCGGTCTTTGGCTACTTCTTTTAACAGATCCATGACCTGAATACTGGTGTCGCTGTCCAGGGCTCCGGTGGGCTCGTCGGCAAGAAGGATATCCGGGTCATTGACCAGAGCGCGGGCAATAGCGACACGCTGCATCTGTCCGCCGGACAACTGGTTGGGACGTTTCTCAATCTGTTCGCCCAGTCCGACCTGAGTCAGAGCATCCACAGCCATTTGGCGGCGTTTGCTTTTGTCGACGCCCGAGATGGTAAGTGCCAGTTCCACATTGGATAAAATGGTCTGGTGGGGGATCAGGTTATAACTCTGGAATACGAAACCGATGGTATGATTTCGGTAAGAATCCCAGTCCCGGTCTTTATATTCTTTCGTGGAGATTCCGTTGATGATCAGATCACCGCTGTCGTAGCGGTCCAGTCCGCCGATAATATTTAACAGTGTGGTCTTGCCGGAACCGCTGGGGCCTAAGATAGCGACGAATTCATTGTCCCTCAGATTGAGACTGACGTCGTCCAGCGCGTGCTGCACCAGTTTCCCGGTGGTATACTGTTTGCAGATGTTTTGAATTTGAAGCATGAAATACAGCCTTTTTAACCTTTCTTTTCTTTAAAAAATAAAATGAAACTCAAATATTAGTATGAAATGTCATATCATAAAAAACTAAATTTAATTGTAACGAAATTTTGAAAAAAAGACAATATACACTTTTCTTTTAAAAAGATAGGGTGTATAATTTTATATTATTTTTTGATGCACAGGAAAAGATGTCCCATGCACCAAAATGTGCTTCGTGGGAATATGCTGCGGCACATTCTTCATATTTAGTAAACATATATGATTCATAGAGAACTTCGTTTCACGAGGGAGGACAAAATGGCAGTAAAATACGTATTTGTTACAGGTGGTGTAGTTTCAGGACTTGGAAAGGGAATTACGGCAGCTTCACTTGGCCGTCTGCTGAAAGCAAGAGGGTATACAGTGACGATGCAGAAATTTGATCCTTATATTAATATTGACCCGGGAACCATGAATCCGGTACAGCATGGAGAAGTGTTTGTAACAGACGACGGCGCAGAGACCGATCTGGATCTTGGCCACTATGAAAGATTTATCGATGAGAGTCTGACAAAGAATTCCAATGTGACCACAGGTAAGATTTACTGGAGTGTCTTGCAGAAAGAGCGTCGTGGAGATTTTGGCGGAGGAACTGTACAGGTTATCCCACATATTACCAATGAGATTAAGAGCAGATTTTACCGCAATCCGGCGGCAAAAGATACGGAGATTGCAATTATCGAGGTGGGAGGAACCGTAGGAGATATCGAAAGCCAGCCGTTCCTGGAGGCGATTCGTCAGTTCCAGCATGATATGGGCCATGAAAATGCAATTCTGGTTCATGTCACACTGATTCCTTATCTGAGAGCGTCTCAGGAGATGAAGACCAAGCCAACTCAGGCCAGTGTAAAAGAACTTCAGGGAATGGGAATCCAGCCGGATGTGATTGTGTGCCGGTCTGAGTATCCGCTGACAGACGGAATGAAAGATAAGATTTCTCTGTTCTGTAATATTCCGGCCAATCATGTATTGCAGAATCTGGATGTGGAATATTTATATGAAGCGCCGCTTGCAATGGAAAAAGAAAATCTGGCCGGCGTTGTCTGTGAATGTCTGAATCTGGAGTGTCCAACACCGGATCTGAAAGAATGGACGGAGATGGTAGACTGCCTGAGACAGCCGACCCAGGAAGTCAGAGTAGCTTTGGTTGGAAAATATATTCAGCTGCACGATGCCTATATCAGTGTGGTAGAAGCACTGAAACATGGAGGAATCTTCAGTCACACAACGGTAAATATCAAATGGATTGATTCAGAAACCGTCACAGCGGAAAATGCAGAAGAACTGCTGGGGGATGTAGACGGTATTCTGGTACCTGGTGGATTCGGAGATCGTGGAATCGAAGGAAAGATCGAGGCCATTCATTATGCGAGAACACATAAAGTACCATTCCTTGGACTGTGTCTCGGAATGCAGTTATCGATCGTAGAGTTTGCAAGAAATGTGGTTGGTTATCGGGATGCACACAGTATGGAATTGAACCCACAGACCACGCATCCGGTGATTCATATCATGCCGGATCAGATCGGAATCGAGGATATCGGAGGAACCTTAAGACTGGGGGCTTATCCGTGTGTATTGGATAAAGAATCCAAAGCATATAAGCTTTATGGAACTGAGGAGATCAGCGAGCGTCATCGTCACCGCTATGAAGTCAACAATGATTACAGAGATGTGCTTGAGAAAAACGGAATGATGTTGTCCGGACTTTCACCGGATAAACGGATCGTAGAAATGATCGAGATCCCGGAACATCCGTGGTTCATCGCAACACAGGCTCATCCGGAACTGAAATCCCGTCCGAACCGTCCGCATCCGCTGTTTAAAGGATTTGTGGAAGCTTCTCTGAAACATAAAGAAGAGCGATAAAACGTGAGTTAAAGTTGTATTCCTATAACTCTCATATTTTGATATAAAAAGAAACGGAAAAGTTGATTAAAATCGCTTTCCCGTTTCTTTTTTGATACCTTACTTCTCCTGTCCCTCGTATCTTGCTTCGCAGGTCAGTTGAATTCCAAGTCGTTTTAAGAGTCTTAAGTCTACATCTGAAAGCATGACAGAAGTGTGCATCTGACAGCCGGAAAGTTTTGGAAGTTGCTCCAGGGCAAGCTTTGCTTCCGGATTCAGAGCAGCACTGGTGGAAAGTGCAATCAGGACTTCGTCCGTGTGAAGACGCGGATTCTTTCCTTTTAGATAGTTGACCTTCAGTTCCTGGATCGGACGGATGGCTTCCGGTGAGATCACACGGCTCTCATGTGGGATTCCTGCCAGTTGTTTTACTGCATTTAACAGGATCGCAGCGGATGGACCGAGCAGGTCGGAAGTCTTTCCGGTTACGATGGTGCCATCCGGAAGTTCCAAAGCGGCAGCAGGGCCGTGGGTTTCCTCTTCTCTTGCCAGTGCTGCGGATACGACCTTGCGTTCTTCTGTGGAAATGTGTTCCAGATTCATCAATAGCTCAATCTTTTGAGCGTCAGTTTCCGGACGCTTTCCGGTGAGAATGTCGTTCAGTGCCTGATAGTAGCGGCGGATGATTTCCTGACGGGAAGCCTCCTGGCAGACCGCATCGTCACAGATACAGTTTCCGGCCATGTTGACCCCCATATCGGTCGGGGATTTATAAGGACTCTCTCCGTAAATCTGTTCGAACATGGTGTTGAGAACCGGGAAGATCTCTACATCACGGTTGTAGTTGACGGTGGTTTCTCCGTAAGCTTCCAGATGGAATGGGTCGATCATATTGACATCATTTAAGTCTGCGGTGGCAGCTTCATAAGCCAGATTGACCGGATGCTTCAAAGGAAGATTCCAGATCGGGAAAGTTTCGAATTTGGCATAACCGGCGCGGATGCCACGTTTGTGTTCATGATAAAGCTGAGACAGGCAGGTCGCCATTTTTCCGCTTCCGGGTCCCGGTGCTGTAACGACAACCAACGGTCTTGTGGTTTCGATATAATCATTCTTTCCGTAACCTTCGTCACTGATGATCAGCGGAATGTTGGACGGATATCCAGGAATATTGTAATGAATATAAACTTTGACCCCTAAATTTTCCAGACGCTGTTTGAAAAGAAGTGCGCTTTCCTGTCCGGAAAACTGGGTAATGACGACGCTTCCTACGTAGAGACCGAATCCCTTGTAGGTGTCCATCAGGCGGATCACATCAGAATCATAGGTGATGCCCAGATCTCCGCGGATTTTATTTTTATCGATGTCTTTGGCACTGATGACGATGACGATCTCTGCCTGATCGCTTAACTGCCGGAGCATACGAAGCTTGCTGTCCGGGGCAAAACCGGGCAGAACTCTGGAAGCGTGGTAGTCATCATAAAGTTTTCCGCCGAATTCCAGATAAAGTTTGTTATCGAAATGGCTGATCCGTTCCCGGATATGTTCTGATTGCATGTTCAGATATTTTTCGTTATCAAATCCGATTTTCATTGTATTTTTATTTCCCTTCTGCAGTAAATTCCCTCTGCCGGATATGCAAATGATCCGGACAATCCATACAGTTACTAGTATACATAGAATCGTCCCGGTTTACAATATTTTCATAATCTTTTAGTTGATTTCTAACAGGCGGCTACTTATAATAATAATGATACGTTTTCTGATCGTTTCATTTGACATTTTCAACAGAAGATTCATTTGAAAATCCGGAAGATGTATCAGAGACATAGGAGGAGAAGATGAATAATCAGGACAACAACAAAAAGAACCAGAACCGGCAGAGCTTCCATATTATTCTGGTCACCACACTGATGGCCGCGTTTCTGGTGCTGGGGATGTATTCGATGATGCAGGATACAACACCCAAGGAGATTTCATATAATAAATTTCTGAAAATGGTGGAGAAAGGGTCGGTGGAGAAAGTTACCATCGGTACTTCCAAGATCTACATTACATCCAAAGATGCAAAGAAAGCGGAGACCAGTCAGAGTATTCTGGATTCAGTGTTGAACAGTGTGTCTTCTGATGAACAGGACAAGAATGAAAAGCAACCAGATTATTATACCGGTGTGGTACAGGATGATACCCTGTCCCAGAAGCTTTACGATGCCGGAGTGGAATTTGAACAGGAGATCCCGGATACGACGCAGTCGATGCTGTTTGATATGTTTGTGACGGTGATTCTTCCGATCGTACTGTTTGTGATCGTGATCAATTATGTCATGCGCCGGATGTCAAAAGGCGGCGGAATGATGGGGATCGGAAAGAGCAACGCTAAGGTCTATGTGGAAAAGAAGACCGGCGTGACCTTCCAGGATGTAGCAGGACAGGATGAGGCGAAAGAGTCGCTTCAGGAAGTGGTGGATTTCCTGCACAATCCGGGAAAATATACGGGGATCGGAGCCAAGCTTCCGAAAGGAGCACTCCTGGTAGGGCCTCCGGGTACCGGTAAAACGTTACTGGCAAAGGCGGTGGCAGGAGAAGCGCAGGTGCCGTTTTTCTCCCTTTCAGGTTCAGCCTTTGTGGAAATGTACGTAGGTGTAGGAGCGTCCCGTGTCCGTGATCTGTTTAAACAGGCCCAGTCCATGGCACCTTGTATCGTCTTTATCGATGAGATTGATGCCATTGGTAAGAGCCGTGACAATGCCATGGGAAGCAATGACGAGAGAGAACAGACTCTGAACCAGTTGCTGGCAGAGATGGATGGATTTGATACCAACAAAGGTTTGCTGTTACTGGCAGCGACCAACCGTCCGGAAGTACTGGATCCGGCTTTGTTAAGACCGGGAAGATTTGACCGGAGAATTATCGTCGATAAACCGGATCTGAAGGGAAGAATTGATACCCTGAAAGTTCATTCCAAAGATGTGAAGATGGACGAGACGGTGGATCTGGAAGCAATCGCGCTTGCCACATCAGGAGCCGTAGGATCCGATCTTGCCAATATGATCAATGAGGCAGCCATCAATGCCGTAAAGAACGGACGTCAGGTGGTCAGCCAGTCGGATCTGTTTGAGGCGGTGGAAGTGGTTCTGGTTGGAAAAGAAAAGAAAGACCGGATCATGAGCAAGGAAGAGCGTCAGATCGTGTCTTACCACGAAGTGGGACATGCACTGGTATCCGCATTGCAAAAGGATGCAGAACCGGTACAGAAGATTACCATTGTACCACGTACGATGGGAGCCCTCGGTTATGTGATGCAGACTCCGGAAGAAGAAAAATTCTTAAATACCAGGAAAGAATTAGAAGCAATGTTGGTGGGAGCACTGGCAGGCCGTGCAGCAGAAGAAATCGTCTTCGAGACGGTGACAACCGGAGCGTCTAATGATATTGAACAGGCAACCAAGATTGCCCGTGCCATGATTACACAATATGGAATGTCCGAGAAGTTTGGATTGGTCGGACTGGAATCGGTACAGCATCGTTACTTGGACGGAAGACCGGTGATGAACTGTGGAGAGGCGACAGCCAGTGAGATCGATGCCGAAGTGATGCGGATGTTAAAGGAAGCTTATGAACACGCCAAACAACTTCTGACTGAACATCGTCAGACGCTGGATGAGATCGCAGCCTTCTTGATCGAGCGTGAGACCATTACCGGCAAAGAATTTATGAAGATTTTCCGCAGAGTGGAAGGAATCCCGGAACCGGAAAAGAATGAGATCTCCGAAGAAAAGGGAAGCCGGATTCTTATGAAGGAAGAGCCGGTGATCCAGGGAATTGAACTGGAAGAGGCAAAAGAAGCGGATAAGCTGGAGAACCAGAGAAAGGAAGAGCTGGAAGCAAAGAGAAAAGCTGAGGAAAATTCTGAGGCTGGCAACAAGGAAGAAGATGCAGCCGGATTCGGAAATGCGATGGGAGAAAGCACAGCGATAGCGCCCGGATCTGAGACAACGGTGGAAGAAAACGGAACTTCAGTGGATCGTTCGGAAAACGATCCGGGGGAAGATTCAGAGGATAATTCAAAGGATGATTCCCAGAATAATCCGAAAGATCCACCCAGCAGAAACCGTTATACGTTGGTGAAATAAAAGAAATAAGAGACAAAGAAATACAGAAAAGTCTGTCTTCTGCGAAAGACGGGCTTTTCTTGTCTGTGACGAGCCAAAGTCTGAGTTGGCTTAAGACATTGGAAGTCGCTCACAGTCCCGGAATGCGTCGAATGGCATTTCCGGTGAGTCATTCTGAGAAAAGAGGGAAACGATGGAACAGGAATCTTTTCATTTTAATATAGAAGAAGAACTGAAAAAACTACCGGCAAGACCGGGCGTTTATATCATGCATGATGAGAAAGACCACATTATTTATGTGGGAAAGGCCATCAGTCTGAAGAATCGGGTGCGCCAATATTTTCAGAGCAGCAGAAATAAAGGGGTTAAGATTGAGCAGATGGTCACACATATTCGGAGATTCGAGTATATTGTGACGGATTCAGAACTGGAGGCACTGGTTCTGGAATGTAATCTGATCAAGGAACATCATCCGAAGTATAATACCATGTTGATGGATGATAAGACCTATCCGTTTATCAAGGTGACGACCAATGAGGAGTTCCCGCGCGTACTTCTGGCACGGAGGATTCTGAAAGATAAAGCGAAATATTTCGGCCCCTATACCAGTGCACAGGCGGTCAGAGATACCATTGATCTGATCCATAAACTTTATCATATCCGGAGCTGTAACCGGAATCTTCCGAAGGATATCGGTAAGGATCGCGCTTGCTTAAACTATCATATCCACCAGTGTGACGGCCCCTGTCAGGGACATGTTTCAAAAGAAGAATACGGAAAATCTGTGGCGAAGGTTCTGCAGTTCCTGAATGGACATTATGAACTGATTCTGGATGAACTGGAAGAGAAAATGAACCAGGCCGCAGAAAACCTGGAATTTGAGAAGGCGATTGAATACCGGGAACTTTTAAACAGTGTAAAGAAAGTAGCACAGAAACAGAAGATCACAGACTCCAGCGGGGAAGACCGGGATGTCCTTGCGATGGCAGAAGAGGGCTCGGATGCGGTGGTTCAGGTGTTCTTTATCCGGGGGGGACGGATGATCGGTCGTGATCATTTTTATCTGCGTACGGCGCCGGGAGAGACGAAAGCGGAGATTCTGGACAGTTTTATCAAGCAATATTATGCAGGTACGCCATTTATTCCGGGAGAGCTGATGTTGTCGGAAGAACTGGAAGATGTGCAGGTTCTGAAGGAATGGCTGAGTGCAAAACGGGGCGGGAAGGTAGAGATACGGGTTCCGCAGAAAGGAACCAAGGAAAAACTGGTAGAACTGGCGGCAGACAATGCACGGATGGTCCTGTCGAAAGATAAGGAGCGTTTAAGAAGGGAAGAACGGCGAACAACCGGAGCGGTAAGAGAACTAGAAGAGTTGCTTGGTATCAGCGGGCTGGAGCGAATGGAGGCGTATGATATCTCCAATACGAATGGATTTGAATCGGTAGGTTCCATGGTGGTTTATGAGCATGGAAAGCCCAAAAGAAATGATTACCGGAAATTTAGGATCAAGGGGATTCAGGGACCGGATGATTACGGAAGTATGAAAGAAGTGTTGACCAGAAGATTTACTCACGGCCTGGAAGAGAGACGAAATTATCAGGCACAGTCAGAGGGCTCCGGTCGGTTTACCAAATTTCCGGATCTGATCCTGATGGATGGCGGAAAAGGTCAGGTGAATGTAGCACTGGAAGTGTTATCAGAGCTTCACCTGAACATTCCGGTTTGCGGCATGGTAAAGGATGATCATCACCGTACCAGAGGGCTGTATTACGAGAATCGGGAAATCCCGATCGACCGGACAAGCGAAGGATTCCGTCTGATCACAAGGATACAGGATGAAGCCCATCGATTTGCGATTGAATATCACAGGCAGCTTCGGGGGAAGGGACAGGTTCATTCGATCCTGGATGATATTCCGGAAATCGGTCCTGCGAGAAGAAAGGATCTGATGCGCCATTTTCAAAGTCTTGATGAGATAAAAAATGCGACGGAAGAGCAGTTGATGGAATTGCCGAGTATGAACGAAAAAGCAGCCCGAAGCGTGTACAATTTTTTTCACCGGTGATATAATATAGACAAACTATGCATGAGAAAAGGAGCGCCTATGGAAAAAGGAGTAGAGATTAAAGAAATCGTAGAAAAAATGGATCTGAAAAATCTGACCCCGGAAATTGAGATGGAGGGGAAAAAGGTAGAAGTCCCGGATATTAACAGGCCGGCGCTGCAGCTTTCTGGATTTTTTGATCATTTTGATGCAGAACGTGTACAAATCATTGGATATGTGGAACATACATTTCTGGAAACTCTGGAAGTTGAAAGAAAGGAAAAGATCTACGAGGAATTATTTTCCTATAAGATACCATGCCTGATTTTCTGTCGGAATCTTCAGCCGGAAGAAAAACTTTTGGAAGTAGCCAGAAAATATCAGATTCCGGTATTTCAGTCCGAACAGGAAACTTCCGCATTTATGGCAGAACTGATCCGCTGGCTGAATGTGAAGCTGGCACCCTGTATTTCGATCCATGGCGTATTGGTGGATGTACGCGGTGTAGGTGTGCTGATTATGGGAGAAAGCGGAATCGGTAAGAGTGAGATGGCACTGGAACTGGTAAAGAGAGGACATCGTCTGGTTTCCGATGATGTGGTCGAGATTCGGAAAGTCAGTCATGATACTCTGGTCGGAAGTGCTCCGGAAATCACCAGACATTTTATTGAACTTCGCGGAATCGGAATTATCGATGTGAAATCCCTGTTCGGTGTACAGAGCGTAAAAGAGACTCAGACCATCGATATGGTGATGACGCTGGAAGACTGGAACAAGGAAAAGGAATACGACAGACTGGGACTGGAAGAAGAATATACGGAATTCCTGGGTAACCGTGTAATTTGCCATTGTCTGCCGGTACGTCCGGGACGAAATCTGTCCATTATCGTGGAATGTGCCGCAGTCAACTTCCGTCAGAAACAGATGGGATACAATGCTGCGCAGGAGCTGTATCGTCGAGTACAGGAAAATTTGACCAGAAGATAAAGGGAGAGCGATCATGCAATATTGTTTTGGAATCGATATCGGAGGGACTTCGGTGAAGATCGGACTGTTGGACCGAAAGGGAAATCTGTTGAAGAAATGGGAGATCCACTCAAGAACAGAACAAGAAGGTGCTGAGATTCTTCCGGATATCAGTGAATCTTTGTCCGGATTTCTGAAAGAGGAGAACATTGATCTGCAACAGGTTCTTGGAATGGGAATCGGTGTGCCGGCTCCGGTAAGGGCAGACGGGATTGTGGAGAATACTGTGAATCTGGGCTGGAAATATAAAGAAGTAAAAAAAGAGATGGAACAACGCACCGGAATCCGTACCATAGTGGGAAATGATGCCAATCTGGCAGCGTTGGGGGAGATGTGGAAAGGTGCCGGCAATCAGGAAAAGAATCTTCTGATGGTGACACTTGGAACCGGCGTGGGAGGCGGACTGATCGTGGACGGAGTTCCTGCAACCGGGTCCAACGGAGCGGCAGGAGAAATCGGACACATCTGTATGAACCCTCTGGAACAGGAAACCTGCGGTTGTGGAAATCATGGCTGTCTGGAACAATACGCTTCCGCTACCGGAATTGCCAGGTTGGCCAGGAGGAAGCTGGGAACCGAACTTACGGCGAAAGATGTCTTTGACGGTGTAAAGGCGGGGGATGCCCTCTGTGAGGAGATCGCCGAAGAATTTGGTCGTTATCTGGGAACCGGGCTATCGATGGTCACAGCGGTGACCGACCCGTCGGTAATCGTGATCGGTGGAGGTGTGTCGAAAGCAGGAGACATCTTGTTGGATTATATCCGGGGACCGTACCGGGAGCATGCATTTCAAAAAGCGAAAAATGTACGGTTTGCCATTGCATCCCTGGGAAATGATGCCGGGATCTATGGCGCAGCCAAACTGATGTTGCAGGAACTGGATGCAAAGCAGGAAAAAATGATAGAACAAGTTGCGGCAACTATGGCGGTAGAAAATATGACATTATCCCCCGATTGCTATAAAAATTTAAGAGCGATGGCATCCGGCGAAAAGACACGGGAACAGATTACACAGGAAATCACGGAAAAATATAAAAAGAAAACAGAAGCGGAACATCGGATAACGGAAAGAAAGAGAGACATAACAGAATAAAAAATAGAACAGAATGGAGAAGAAAACATGGATGCAATGAAGGTGTATCAGGAATGGAAAGACAAGCTGGAAGGGTATGAGAATCTGAGAGCACAACTGGATGAAATCGAGGGAAACGAAGAGGAGATCACGGAACGTTTTGGGAAGGAAATTACCTTTGGAACAGCCGGACTTCGTGGAAAAATTGGTGTGGGCTGCAACTGCATGAATGAAATTGTGGTAGGAAGAGCCACACAGGGAATCGCTGATTTTATCAAAGAACAGGGAAAGGAATATAAGGAGCGTGGTTTGGTGATCGCTCACGACTGTCGTCATTTTTCAAAAGAATTTTCCAGACTGGTGGCAGAGATCATGGCTGCAAACGGAATCAAAGTGTTTACATTCCCGGACCTCAGACCGACTCCGGAACTGGCATTTACCATCCGAAAACTGCATGCAGCTTCCGGAATCAACATTACAGCCAGCCACAATCCGAAGGAATACAATGGATATAAAGTATACTGGGAGAGCGGAGCACAGGTGATGGAAGAAATCGCTGATCAGATGCTCGCAAAGATCAATCAGGTGGACTATTTTGGCGGCGTGACCAGGATGGACTTTGAAGAAGGCGTGGAGAAAGGTCTGATTGAAGTATTGTCTGATGAAATGGACAGAAGTTACCTGGATCTGGTGAAGTCTTTATCTCTTCGTGATGGAGAAGAGCTGGACAAGGACATTCCGATCGTTTATACCCCGTTAAATGGAGCCGGAAGCATTCCGGTGCGCACAATTCTGAAAGAGCGCGGATTTACCAATGTGCATATCGTACCGGAGCAGAAAGACCCGGATCCGGATTTTACATCGGTAGGGTATCCGAATCCGGAAGATACCAAAGCGTTTAAACTGGCAGAGAAACTGGGGTTATCCGTAGGAGCAGATATCCTGATCGCAACAGATCCGGACAGTGACCGCCTTGCGGTAGAGGTGAAGAATAACGAGGGTGGTTATACTGCGTTAAACGGAAACCAGACGGGAGTTCTCCTGATCAACTATATTCTGGAAAGTCTGGACGAGACCGGAAAGCTGCCTGCAAATGGTGCGATGGTCAAATCCATTGTAACGGGTGAGATGGGAACCGCAATCTGTAAAGCTTATGGAGTAAAGATGTTTGAGACACTGACCGGATTTAAGAACATTTGCGGAAAGATTCCATATCTGGAGGAACATGACCTGAAATATCTGTTTGGTTATGAAGAGAGCATCGGATATGCGATCAGCCCGGATGTGCGTGATAAAGACGGAATCAGCGCAGCCATGTATCTGAGCGAGGCATCTGCTTACTATCGGAAAAAAGGAAAGACGCTGTTAAATGTACTGGAAGATCTGTATGAGAAATACGGATATTATAAAGAAGATCAGGTATCTATCGTGCTGGAAGGTATGGCAGGTGCAGCCAGAATTTCAAGAATGATGGAAGCGCTCCGCGCAGATTCCCCGAAAGAATTCGGAAAAGTTGCGGTAAAAGAAGTGATCGATTATAAAGACGGATATCAGGATATTGACAAATCCAATGTTCTGAAATACATTCTGGAAGATGAGAGTTGGTTCTCCGTGCGTCCTTCCGGAACAGAGCCGAAGATCAAGCTGTATATCTATGTAAAAGGAGCATCAGAAGAAGCTGCGTTAAATGAAGTGGCAGAGATCAAGGAAGATATCCTTGCAAAATTATACAGCGTAGAATAAATTGATTTAGAACAGTAAAGTCAACATATTTTGTCCTATAACTTTAAAAGAACAGGGAGGAAATCAGTTTCGATTTCCTCCCTGTTTTTACGCGCTATGCTAATTTTTTGCCACGGCAATATTTTTTTAGCTTATTAATTATCGCGATTCTTCTGCAAAAGGAATGCATAAGGGAACAGTCGAAGCCCCGGTACTTCCTGCAAGCAAGCATTAGTGTTGCTCGCAGGGTATCTCTATGGGGCGAAGATAAGCGTAAGCGGTTCCCGTTGCAACCTTTTGCGGAAGAGATAGAGATAAGGGAAAAAGCAACGAAGCTTTATTCTCCTTCTCCGCCACCGCCGTCATCGCCACCGCCGGTATCTTCGCCACCGCCGGTATCTTCGCCACCACCGGTGTCTTCGCTGCCGGAGTTATCACCGGTGCTGCCGCTGTTTTCATCGGTGGTTCCTGCTTCATCATCATCATCATCATAGTAATAATGACCGTCACAGTATTCGTCCGGTATTGTATTGGTTGCAAAATATTCTGTAATGCTTGGACAGGATGAAGTCGCAAGCAGGCCGGTTTCTGTACAGATGGTCGCCTGTGTGACGTCAGATGGCATCGTAAATTCTTTATATTCCATATTGGCGCTGATTCGTTCCATGATATTGCGCCACAGTACAAGATGCCAGCTTGTATTGTTCATCGGCTTATTGGAGTCATATCCGCCCCATACAGAGCAGGTCAAGTATGGAGTGTATGCGGAAAGCCAGATGTCCACGTTGTCGGTTGTAGTACCGGTCTTACCGGCTACCGGCATATTGGAAAGTCTTGCTCTGGTACCCGTACCCTGTGTGATAACGTCTTCCATGGCACTGGTCAGAAGTGCAGCCGTGGAATCCTGTAAGATCTGTTCGGTATCCGGAGTGTTGTCCAGAAGGACGTTTCCGTCATGATCCAAAATCTGTGTATAAAGAACAGGTTCGGTATATTTTCCGCCGTTTGCAATTGCAGCATATGCAGCCGTCATATCGATATTCAGAACACCGCGGGTAATACCACCAAGAGCGGTAGGCAGCTGAATATCAGAATATCCCGGATAGTTGGGATCATTTCCGTCAACCAGTGTGCTGAAACGGAAGCGCTGCAGATATTCAAAGCCCTTCTGCGGGGTAATGTCAGACAGAGTCTTTACGGTTACAACGTTCATAGACTGTTCGATGGCTTTACGAACCGTAACATTTCCTTTATAGGAATTGCCCCACCAGTTGCGGACCGGAGTACCATCTTCGTAACTGAACGGGGAGTCTTCGATGGTCGTTGCCAGAGTGTAACCACAGGAATCCAGAGCCGGAGCGTAAGTGGAAACAACCTTGAAACAGGAACCCGGCTGTCTCGGTGAATCGGTTGCACGATTGTAAGACAGACTAGAATTCTTGGCGCCACGACCGCCGACGATGGCCTTGACTGCACCGGTGTGCTGATCCATGATTACCACGGAAGTCTGAGGCTGCGGTGAAATGGAAACACGCTCATCCACGGCATCATTTTCCGTAATGTTCAGAGTGGATTTGTATTCATCCACGGCCTGCTGCGCGGCTTCCGGAGAAGAAAATACCAGTGGATAAGAACCGCCTCTGGTGTTGACCAGATAGGAGCGGAGCATCTCGGTACTATAATTTTCAACGGTTCCGTCTGCACGGGTGATGGTTGCCACATATTCCAGACCATATTCGATCAGTCCCGGATAGTTGGCATTGTTGGCTACTTCTTCATCTGCGATCTGCTGCATGGACAGATCCTGAGTAGATTTGATGGTCAGACCACCACTGTAAAGTGCGTTATAAGCCTGAGTATAAGTATATCCTTTTTTATCCTGCAAATCCTGAAGAACCTGATCGATCAGAGCATCTACGAAATAAGTATAAGGAGCTTCCTCCGCAACCACGGCGTTGGTTGCCTGGATTCTGCTGTATACATCATCTGCAATGGCTTCATCGTATTCAGCCTGTGTGATATAACCCTGATCCAGCATATTTTTCAGAACCTTGTGCTGACGCTTCTGATTACCTTCCGGGTTCGTGATTGGGTTCAGGTTGGAAGGGCTCTGGGTAATGCCGGCAAGTACGGCACACTCAGACAGCGTTAACTGAGAGACGTCCTTATTGAAGTATCGAAGGGAAGCAGACTGGACACCCAGACAGTTCTGTCCTAAGTTGATGGTATTCATGTAAGCTTCCAGAATCTCGGATTTGCTCATCTGTTTCTCAATCTCGACAGCCAGGAACTGCTCCTGAATCTTACGTTCCAGACGGTCATAAAACGTTTTTTCCTCTGTAAAGTTCGGGAATACGTTGTTCTTGATTAACTGCTGGGTCAGTGTACTGGCACCTTCGGAGAAACTTCCGCTAGTCAGACCGATTGCGGCGGCTCTTATGATACCCTGCATATCGATACCGTTGTGCTTGTAGAAACGCTCGTCCTCGATCGCGATAAATGCATTGCCCAGATTCTCAGGGATATCGTCGATATTCTTGTAGATACGGTTGGAGCCGGAAGAAACGAATCGCTCAATCTCGGTTCCATCCTGGGCGTATACGAATGTAGTATATCCGGAAGGACGCACATCATCCGGAGTAACCGTAGGCGTATCATCCAGGATATTTTTAATAAACAGTCCGCCGCCGACAGCACCCAGGACGATCACCAGCAACAGACATGCAACAAGTGCTTTGAATACACGGACTCCAACACGTTTCTTTTTCATGTTGGATTTTGAAGCGATCTGCTTCTGCCGTTTGGAAGCACCTTTTTTTCCATAATTCATGAAACAAGTCCTCCTTTTTCACTCAAATCATTATAGCAAATTTGTTTCTTTAAATAAAGAACATTTTGCAAACTTCCTGTTTGTACAGAAATTCTTAAGAAACTGCTTGTTTATGCAGGGGCAGAACTGGTATCATAAGGAAAGAAAAAGGAACAGAAGTGGCAGGAGAGAAGGAAAATGAAAGAGTTTCAGACCATCTATGAAGGTGGAGAAGCGGAGATCGTGGAGAAAAAATCCCGGTTTATCGCTCATACATATCACGTAACAACCGAAGAAGAAGTGCAGGAGGTTTTAGAAAAAGTGCGAAAGGAATACTGGGATGCCAGACATAACTGCTGGGCTTACGTTCTGGGGAAGGATCAGGTGTCTGCAAGATGCAGTGATGACGGCGAACCAAGCCAGACAGCAGGAAAGCCTATGCTGGATGTGATTATGGGACAGGACCTTCATGATACCCTGGTGATCGTGACCAGGTATTTCGGTGGAACACTGCTGGGAACGGGAGGGTTGGTCCGCGCGTATTCCAAGGCGGCACAGGAAGGTCTGACCCACAGTAAGATTATTACCAGAATTTACGGGTTTAAACTGAATATCAAGACGGATTACACCGGACTAGGCAAGATCCAGTACCTGTTGGGCAAGCGAGGACTTCAGATTCTGGATACCGTTTATTCTGATGCGGTGGAGCTGACGGTTCTGGTATCCGAGAGTGAGGAAAATGTACTGATTGCGGAAATTACAGAAGGCACCAACGGACAGGCTGTGCTAGAAAAAGGAGAGGACTGTTGGTTTGCCGTGGTGGACAAAGAGATTGTGATTTTTGCGGAGGGTGAGTAAAGAAGATGCTTATTTAGAACAAGAGGATTTGGGGATGAAAGATATCGAGAGAAAGTGATTACAGGCGTGGGGAAAGCGAATTCAAATGAAAAACGAACGTCATCCATATCGAAAAGGAATGCATAAGGTAAGCGTAAGCGGTTCCCGTTGCAACCTTTTTCGGGAGGATAATGATTTTTATTAATGCGTTTGTTCTATAACTCTCTCCTTGCTAATCAAAAATTCAAAAAAGCAGGCTCTGCTGATGAATGAACATTCAAAAAAGTGCGTCGCATAAAATGCGGCGCACTTTCTAAATTCTACTTACAAATCTTAGGAAAATTCCGGTTCAATCAGACCAAAGGATCCGTCTTTTCTTTTATAAACTACATTGACTTCGTCTGATTCTGCATTGTGGAAGACGAAGAAGGAATGTCCGAGAAGTTCCATCTGTACACAGGCATCTTCCGGGAACATCGGTTTGATACCGAATCTCTTGGTACGTACAATCTTTACTTCATCATCGGAAGCATCTTTATCTGATTCAATAAATTCTTTCTTAAAATCGTTACCACCGGCACCCTGACTTCTGGCAACCAGTTTGTTTTTATGTTTCCGAAGCTGACGCTCGATGACTTCTTCCACCAGATCGATGGATACATACATGTCATCGCTGACCTGCTCGGATCTGATAATGTGTCCCTTTACCGGGATCGTGACTTCAATTTTCTGCCTTTCTTTCTCTACACTGAGAGTTACAATGATTTCTGTTTCAGGAGTAAAATACCGTTCCAGCTTTCCAAGTTTGGATTCCACAGCTTCTTTCAAGCCAGGTGTTACGTTGATGTTTTTTCCACTGATAATAAAATTCATATGCCCAACTCCTTTGTTTCGTATTATACAGATAGATAAAATGTCTGAAAATGTAAAAGCTTTATCTGTATTATGTAAACATTATAGCATAAAAATCTCTTATTGTATAGAACGAATCAACTCAATTCGTGTGATTTTTCCGTGATTCATTTTCGCAATACGAAGACCGAATTCCCGGTCATATACACAGGCACCGACTCCGATTTCCTGCTGTTCGGCCTCCAGTTTCCGGATCATGACCTCGCCCAGTGTCTCGTCATCCTTATAAGGGATGTGGACATGCAATAACTGGTTGACATGATGGACGGACTGGTTGGCACGGAAAATAACTTTCTCCGATTTGTCAAAGGCAACAAACAGAAATTTACGGGTGGCAAAAAGGATGGCAATCGCGATGACACCGATGAGAGTGGTAATGGCATCATCATGAGCCAGGATCACCTGTCTGGCGATGGCAAACAACAGAACCTCGAATACCGTACTCGGATTATGCTTGTACAGCATTCGGATCAGCTCCACACCGATGATCAGGTTAAAACAGTTGGTCAGAAGATCATCGTAGTTCGGATACACATCCAGATAGGGGATATTATGGAAATCCAGTAACAGCCGGCCGATCATAACAATGATGCTGGCGGCCAGAATAAAGGAAATCACCAGTTCGATGGCAGTCGTGATTACTTTTAGAAACGCATTAAAATATTTTACCATGTGTTCTTCTCCTTTGTGTCATACGGTTGCTCTCCGGTGGAAAGCGCTCTGGTTTTTACTTACCGCTCATAGCAGCACGTTTTCTGAGTCGTGCGTCTAGGATCTTCTTACGGATACGCAGATGATTCGGAGTAACTTCCAGAAGCTCATCGGTATCGATAAAGTCCAGGGCTTCTTCCAGGCTTAAGATACGCGGCGTGGTCAGACGAAGTGCTTCGTCAGCGCTGGAAGAACGGGTGTTAGTCAGATGCTTGGTCTTGCAGACATTCAACTCGATATCATCGGTCTTACCGTTCTGTCCGATGACCATACCAGAATAAACTTTTTCACCGGGTCCGATAAATAAAGTACCGCGCTCCTGAGCATTGAACAGACCATAGGTGACAGCCTCACCTGTTTCAAATGCGATCAGAGAGCCCTGTTTCCGATACTGGATATCTCCTTTATAAGGAGCGTATCCGTTGAAGCTGGTGTTCAGAATACCGGTTCCGCGGGTATCAGTCAGGAATTCTCCACGGTATCCGATCAGTCCACGGGCCGGGATCAGGAATTCCAGACGGGTATAACCGCCGTTGGAAGTTCCCATGTTCTGGAGTTCTCCCTTTCTCTGGCTTAATTTATCAATGACGGTTCCGGTAAATTCTTCCGGAACATCGATATAAGCAAGCTCGATTGGTTCCAACAGATGCCCTTTTTCGTCTTCCTTATAAAGAACCTCAGCCTTGCTGACAGCAAATTCATAACCTTCTCGGCGCATGTTCTCAATCAGAACGGACAGATGCAGTTCGCCACGGCCGGAAACTTTGAAGCAGTCTGCATTTTCCGTTTCCTCGACGCGAAGACTGACATCTGTATTCAGTTCGCGGAAGAGACGGTCTCTTAAGTGACGGGAGGTAATGAATTTACCATCCTGTCCGGCAAAGGGACTGTCGTTTACGATAAACTGCATGGCAATGGTCGGTTCGGAAATTTTCTGGAACGGGATCGGCTTCGGATCTTCCGGAGAACAGAGGGTATCACCGATGGAAATATCGGAAATACCGGAGATGGCTACGATGGATCCGATTTCTGCTTTCTGGACTTCGACTTTCTTCAGACCTTCAAATTCGTACAGTTTGCTGATCTTTACCTTTTCCTGCTTGTCAGGATTGTGGTGATTGACCAGAACCATTTCCTGTCCCACGGAGATACTTCCGTTGTCTACCTTTCCTATACCGATACGGCCCACATATTCATTATAATCAATGGTACTGATCAGAACCTGTGTGGAAGCATCCGGATCTCCTTCCGGAGCCGGGATGTAGTTGATGATCGTCTCAAACAGAGGTTCCATATTTTTCTCATCGTCTGTCAGATCCAGAACTGCGATTCCGTCTTTGGCAGACGCATAGACGAATGGGCAGTCCAGCTGTTCATCTGTCGCATCCAGATCCATGAACAGTTCCAGCACCTCATCAATGACCTCATCCGGACGGGCTTCCGGACGGTCGATCTTGTTAATGCAGACGATAACCGGAAGTTTCAGTTCCAGCGCTTTTCTCAGGACAAATTTTGTCTGAGGCATGGCACCTTCAAATGCATCCACTACCAGGATAACGCCGTTTACCATTTTCAGTACACGTTCTACCTCGCCACCGAAATCCGCATGTCCCGGGGTGTCAATGATGTTAATCTTTACATCTTTATAATATACGGCAGTATTTTTGGAGAGAATGGTGATTCCACGCTCCCGTTCAATATCATTGGAGTCCATGACACGTTCCTGAACTTCCTGATTGGCACGGAATACACCGCTTTGTTTCAGAAGCTCATCGACCAGAGTGGTTTTGCCGTGATCGACATGGGCAATGATCGCAATATTTCTAATGTCTTCTCGTTTTGTCTTCATATTATATCAATCCTTTTTACACATATTACCTTGACTACTGATTGCAACGTTCATTATTTTACACATAAAACGCCGAATTTACAAGTAGTATGCGAAAAGAACTGTCATAGATACAATGGTTAATCGTTTTCCAGACAATCTAACTTGCTGACAGAGACTTCGTAGGCAGTCCGGGTTTCTGTCTCTGTTTCGGAAAGTTTCTTGACATAATTCCTGCTCTGGATCCGTCCGATCAGTTGTACATGCTGTCCGACCGGGAAACCGGAAGCGTATCTGGCATTGCGTCCCCAGCAGATACAGGGAATGTAGTCGGACTTGCCGTAAGGGCGGTTGACTGCCAGGAGAAGGTCGGCAATCTCACGGCCAAGCGGAGTCTTACGATAGACCGGAAGTTTGCAGAGAAATCCTTCCAAAATGATCTGGTTGGTTTTAGATGCGTCAATTTCTTCTTCGACAAAGGTAAGTTCCCGGACGAAAACGGAGAGAACCAGACGGTTCTTGGTCTCTTCATGCCGGTTGTAAGAGCGAAACTGTCCGGTGACATAGATAAATTCTCCGCGGTAATCCTGATCCACATCTACCAGACGTTCGGAAACCATCAGTGGAATTTTATCCTCGGAGTTGCTCAGGCGTCTGACCAGAACTTCTACGGTGTAAAAACCTTCCCCAAAGACTTCGTGGCTGAACCGAAACTCGCTGGCAATTTCTCCAATGATAGTAACCTGGTTGTTTTCAATCATCTTATCTGACATAATATGTAATTCTCCCTTCCTCTTTGTGGTATTTTAGAGTCATTACTAAATTTATGTCTTGAAAAAGCCTGTTAGAACAAAATAAATCGACAAAAAATGAGACAGTGTCTGAAAAGTGTATATTAAGATAATTTGAATATATTACGTGTATACGACGGAAAAGCAGGAAATGCTTTGGGCTGGAAAGTAAGGCTCTGGCTCCGATACATCTAACAGATGGAATCAGTGACAGAAACTGGCAGAAGTTCATACAGTAGAAACCGGAAATCGGCAGAAGTACGGTGATTGACATACCAGGCGTTTGATGATAAAATTTGATGCAAAAGGCAATGAATTTAAATGACAATAGAGGAGGACCGCATGAGTATATTTGAAGGAGCAGGAGTAGCGATTGTTACCCCATTTCAGGCAGACGGAAGTGTAAATTATGACAAACTGGATGAGCTGATCGATTTCCACTGTAACGGTGGAACCGATGCCATCATTATCTGTGGAACCACAGGAGAATCTTCCACATTGACGGAAGAGGAGCATATGGACTGTATTAAGTTTACAGTCGAGAGAACCAAAGGACGGATTCCGGTCATCGCAGGAACCGGTTCCAACTGTACCCGTACGGCGATTGATCTTTCCAAAGAAGCGGTAGAAGATGGAGTAGACGGACTTCTTCTGGTAACTCCTTATTATAATAAGACGACCCAGAACGGACTGATTGCCCACTACAAAGCAGTGGCGGCAGAAGCAAAGGCTCCGATCATTCTTTACAGCGTGGCAAGCCGTACCGGAGTAAACATCGAACCGGCGACTGTTGCAACTCTGGTAAAGGAAGTAGATAATATCGTTGGAGTGAAAGAGGCATCCGGTAACATTTCTCAGATCTCCAAGATCATGCAGCTGACAGATGGCAACATTGATCTTTATTCCGGAAATGACGATCAGATTGTGCCGATTCTTTCCGTCGGAGGAAAAGGTGTGATTTCTGTACTGTCCAACGTGGCACCGCAGGAGGCTCATGATATCGTAGCGAAATTCCAGGCAGGAGATGTAAAAGGAAGCCGAGATCTGCAGTTGAAAGCACTGCCGTTGGTTGAACAGTTATTCTGCGAAGTCAATCCGATTCCGGTAAAGAAAGCGTTGAATCTGATGGGAATGGAAGTAGGCGGATTGCGTATGCCGCTGTCTGAACTTTCCGCAGAACATACAGAGAGTCTGAAAAAGGCAATGGTTGATTTCGGAATCAAACTGACATAAAAACGTAAATTGTGAAAGGGATATCATAGGTTGAGTTGTAGGGACGACTGTGATATCCTTTTCTTGTTCAGGTGATAATTCAGACAGAACCAAATGATAAAATGTGCCGGAGGGTACAGAGGAAAACATGAAGAAACAGAAATCATGAAAGATCAAGAATCATAAAGAATATGGAGGACAATACAATGGTAAAAGCAATTATGCATGGATGTAACGGAAAAATGGGACGGGTGATTACAGACCTGATCAAAGCAGATGAAAATATTGAGATTGTAGCGGGAGTGGACGCATATACAGCAGTACCGAATGATTATCCGGTCTTCGAAAAGATTGCAGATTGTGATGTGGAAGCAGATGTCGTAATCGACTTCTCCAATGCATCAGCAGTAGACGGGGTCCTGGCTTATTGCACCGAAAAACAGGTTCCGGTGGTTCTGTGTACCACAGGTCTGTCTGAGGCACAGTTGGAAGAAGTAAAGGAGAGCTCCAAAAAAGTTGCAATTCTGAAATCCGCAAATATGTCGGTCGGAATTAATCTGTTGTTAAAACTGCTTCAGAATGCGGCAAAGGTATTAGGACCTGCAGGTTATGACATTGAACTGGTGGAGCGTCATCACAATCAGAAGCTGGATGCACCGAGCGGAACAGCCATCGCACTGGCGGATTCTGTGAATGAAGCGCTGGACAACGCATATACTTATGTGTATGACAGAAGCCAGAGACGTCAGAAACGAGACGAAAAGGAGATCGGAATCTCAGCGGTGCGCGGTGGAACCATCGTAGGGGAACATGAAGTGATCTTTGCCGGAGTGGACGAAGTGATCGAGTTCAGGCATACAGCTTATTCCAGAAGCGTATTTGGCAAAGGGGCGGTAGAAGCAGCCAAATTCCTGGCAGGACTGCCGGCGGGCATGTATGACATGGGAGACGTGATTCAATTTTAACTGACAGATTTTGCTTAAAAATATTGGGCGCACAGAGGGAAGGTTTCAGATCTGTAAAGACAGAGAAATGGGGAAAGTATGAAGCGTTTGGAACAACGTTATCTGGAACGGATGTCGGATCTCTATCCGACCATTGCGGCAGCAGCGACGGAGATCATTAATCTGGAGGCAATCTTAAATCTGCCAAAAGGAACGGAACATTTTCTGACGGATATTCACGGGGAATACGAGGCGTTTGCACATGTGTTGAAAAACGGATCGGGTTCTGTCAGAAGAAAGATCGACGATGTGTTTGGCAATACACTGACTGCAAAAGACAAGCAGGAACTGGCTACGCTGGTCTACTATCCGAAAGAGCGGATGGAGATGGTAAAAAAGACGGAAGAAAACATGGATGACTGGTATAAGATCAATCTGTTCCGTCTGATCGAGCTGAGCAAACGTTCTGCCAGCAAATATACCAGATCCAAAGTACGGAAGGCATTGCCGAAAGATTTTGCCTATGTAATCGAGGAACTGATTACGGAGAAACAGGTCGGAATGGATAAAGAGTCCTATTATAACAAGATCATCGCAACCATCATCCGGATTCGGAGGGCAGAAGAATTTATCTGTGCGATCTCCGAACTGATCCAGAGGCTAGTGGTGGATCATTTACATATTCTGGGAGATGTCTACGACAGAGGTCCGGGTCCGCATATTATTATGGATATGCTTCAGAAGTATCATTCCGTGGATATCCAGTGGGGAAACCATGATGTACTCTGGATGGGAGCCGCGGCCGGGCAGTGGGGTTGTATGGCAAATGTGATCAGGATCTGTGCCAGATATGGGAACATGGATATTCTGGAAGATGGATACGGGATTAACCTGCTTCCGCTGGCTACCTATGCTATGCGGGTCTATGAGGGAGATCCCTGTGAATGTTTTAAATTGAAAGGAACACAGCGCCCAGATCGGGCGGAGACGGAGATGAACCAGAAGATCCATAAGGCGATTTCTATCATCCAGTTTAAAGTGGAGGGACAGATCATTGCCCGGAATCCGCAGTTTAAACTGGAGGGGCGTAATCTCCTGCATCGGATCAACTGGGAGGAAGGGACCATCAACCTGGATGGAACATCTTACCGGATGCTGGATCTGAATTTTCCGACCGTGGATCCGGAACACCCCTATCAGTTGACGGAAGAGGAAGAAGAAATCATGGAGCGTCTGGAAAAGGCGTTTCTGGGCTGTGAGAAGCTGCAGAGTCATATGAGATTTCTGCTGGCAAAGGGCGGATTGTATAAAGTCTATAATAAGAATCTTCTGTATCATGGCTGTGTTCCGCTGACGGAAGACGGAGAACTGAAACCGGTGACGCTGTATGGAAAAACTTATAAAGGACAGCAGCTTTACGAGGCAGTGGAAAGCTATGTGAGAAAAGGCTTTTTTGCATTGAATCCCAGTGAGAAACTAAAGGGAAAAGATGTGATGTGGTATATTTGGCTGCATCCGGATTCCCCGCTGTTTGGCAAGGATAAGATGGCGACCTTTGAACGGTATTTCCTGGCGGAGAAGGAAACCCATGTGGAAAAGAAAAATCCATACTATAAATTGCTGGAAAAAGAAGAAGTAGTAGATCGGATCCTGGACGGATTCGGACTGCTGAGAGAAGGAACCCATATCATCAATGGCCATGTGCCGGTGAAACTGAAAAATGGTGAGAGTCCGATCAAATGTAACGGAAAAGTGCTGGTTATCGATGGAGGATTTTCACGAGCCTATCAGAAAGAAACGGGAATTGCGGGTTATACACTGATCTATAATTCCTATGGACTTCTGCTGGTGGCGCATGAGCCATTTGAATCCAAAGAGGCTGCAATCCAGAAGGGAACAGATATCCATTCCGAGACCATGATCGTGAAGCGGGTTGTGGAGCGACGCCTGGTAGGAGATACCGATATCGGTCTGGAACTGAGAGGACAGGTGCACGATCTGGAAGTTCTTCTGGCGGCATATCGAAACGGAACATTAAAAGAAAAAATATAAATCAGAATCTTTGAAAAATGACGGTCTGGAAAATGAAACTTAAAAAATGAAATTCAAAAAAATTCCGAAAAACAAACTCTGGAAACATATCATAAAAAACTCCCATGCATAAGGAAGGAAGAACTGGGAATATTACCAGTAAAGAATTCATTGATGAAAGGGAGATATGCTATGAAAATATGGAAAAGAGTTTTAATGGTTTCAATGTGTGTTCTGCTGATGACAGGAATCACAGCCTGCGGAAGAAATAATGCAGACAACGGTGCCGGAGTCAATGAGGCGACAGAAGGAACCGACAAGAAAAACGAAATGAACGGTGCAGGAACCTACAATACGGACGAGCGGGACAACGGAACAGACAATGCCGGAAACGGCGCGGCAGATCAGGTGATCGATGATGCTACAGACGGCGTGGATGATCTGACCGATGACGTGACCGACGGAATTGACAAGACTGCTGATGACCTGACAAAAGACCAGAGCCAGACCAACAACGATTCCGTAAAGAAATAAGAAAAGAGAAAAAGACTGTGCAGACAAAAAGAAGTGTCGGCGCAGTTTTTTTATGCTATAATGTGCAATGAATGGCGCCCATGGTAGCTGTCGCGAAGCGCCGGCGTCAGGCACCGAAGGTGCGCATCATGGGATAATGAGCGTTAGCGGAAGAGGAACGCAGAAAGGATGAATTATGAGATTTCGACCCTGTATTGATATACATAACGGAACGGTCAAGCAGATCGTAGGCGGAAGCCTGAAAGACGAAGGCGATCAGGCACGTACTAATTTTGCATCGGATCTGGATGCGGCCTGGTATGCCAGACAGTACCGGAAGGACGGCCTGAAAGGCGGACATATTATTCTGTTGAATCCGGAGACTTCTCCTTATTATAAGGAGACAAAGAGACAGGCACTGGAAGCACTCCGTGCCTATCCGGGCGGAATGCAGATCGGAGGAGGAATCACCCCTTATAATGCGGAAGAATATCTGAAGGCGGGGGCTACCCATGTGATCGTGACTTCTTATGTATTCCGGGACGGCAAGATGGATCAGGAACGGTTAAAAGAACTGGTACATGTCGTGGGAACAGAACATTTGGTGCTGGATCTGAGCTGTCGGAAAAAGGACGGAGACTATTATGTGGTGACGGATCGCTGGCAGAAGTTTACAGAGGTCTGTGTGAATGCGGAGATTCTGGACGAACTTTCCGCGCAATGTGACGAATTTCTGATTCATGGCGTGGATGTGGAAGGAAAAGCATCCGGCGTGGAGAAAGATCTGGTTCGTCTGCTGGCAGAATGGGGCAAAAGAAGTATGACTTATGCCGGAGGAATCGGAAGTCTGGAGGAATTGCAGGAATTTGCGGATCTGAGCCGGGGGAAACTGGATTATACCATCGGAAGTGCACTAGATCTTTTCGGAGGAACAATCCCCTATCGAAAGATAGTTGAAGAAAGCAGGATATAGTGCTAGAATGTGGAATAGGTGAGACTAAACGAACAAGGAGTAGATTATGGGTTTAATTGAAAAGATTTTTGGAACTCACAGTGAAAATGAGCTGAAACGGATTTATCCGATCGTAGATCATATTGAAGCATTGGGATCTGAGATGCAGGTTTTGTCCGATGAAGAGTTGAGAGGCAAGACACAGGAATTTAAGAAACGCCTTTCAGAAGGAGAGACTCTGGATGATATTCTTCCGGAGGCATACGCCGTAGTAAGAGAGGCTGCAACCAGAGTCCTGGGAATGCGCCACTACCGGGTACAGTTGATCGGTGGTATTATCCTGCATCAGGGACGAATTGCTGAAATGAAGACCGGTGAAGGTAAGACTCTGGTATCCACACTTCCGGCTTACTTAAACGCACTGGACGGACAGGGTGTCCATATCGTCACGGTCAATGATTACCTGGCAAAGCGTGATGCGGAATGGATGGGAAAGGTTCATGAATTTCTGGGGCTGACAGTCGGCGTGGTTCTGAACTCTATGGACAACGAAGAAAGACGGGCTGCCTACAACTGTGATATTACTTATGTAACCAACAATGAACTGGGATTCGACTACCTGCGTGACAACATGGTGGTTTACAAGAAGCAACTGGTACAAAGAGGGTTGCATTTTGCGGTCATTGATGAGGTGGACTCTGTCCTGATCGACGAGGCACGTACTCCGCTGATCATTTCCGGACAGAGCGGCAAATCCACAAAGCTGTATGAAGCCTGCGATATCCTGGCGCGTCAGTTGGTACGTGGAGAGGCAAGCGGTGAATTTTCCAAGATGAATGCCATCCTGGGAGAAGATATCGAAGAGACCGGGGATTTCATCGTCAATGAAAAGGAGAAAAATATCAACCTGACAGAAGATGGTGTGCGAAAAGTTGAGAAATTCTTCCACATCGATAACCTGGCAGATGCAGAGAACCTGGAGATCCAGCACAACATTATCCTGGCTTTGCGTGCGCATTATCTGATGTTCCGTGATCAGGATTATGTGGTGACTCCGGACAATGAAGTCATGATCGTCGATGAGTTTACCGGACGTATCATGCCGGGACGTCGTTATTCCGACGGTTTGCATCAGGCAATCGAGGCGAAGGAGCATGTAAAGGTAAGAAGAGAAAGTAAGACACTGGCGACCATTACATTCCAGAACCTGTTTAATAAGTTCGATAAGAAGTGCGGTATGACCGGTACGGCTCTGACTGAGGAAAAAGAGTTCCGTGATATTTACGGAATGGACGTAATCGAGATTCCGACTAATGTACCGGTACAGAGAGTGGATCTGGAAGATGCCGTTTATAAGACAAAACGGGAAAAATATGAGGCAGTAGTAGAAGAAGTCAAACGTGCCCATGCAACCGGACAACCGGTTCTGGTAGGTACGATCACCATTGAGGTTTCTGAGCTGCTCAGCAAGATGTTAAGAAAAGAAGGAATCCAGCATAATGTGTTGAATGCGAAATATCATGAACTGGAGGCAGAGATCGTCGCAGATGCCGGAGTACACGGAGCCGTGACCATCGCGACCAATATGGCAGGTCGTGGTACGGATATCAAGCTGGACGAGGATGCAAAGAAGGCCGGAGGTCTGAAGATCATCGGTACAGAGCGTCACGAATCCAGACGTATCGATAATCAGTTGCGTGGACGTTCCGGACGACAGGGAGATCCGGGAGAATCCAGATTCTACATTTCCCTGGAAGATGATCTGATGCGTCTGTTCGGATCAGAACGTCTGATGGATGTGTTCAATACTCTGGGCGTAGAAGATGGAGAGCAGATTGAGCATAAGATGCTGTCTAACGCCATCGAAAAGGCACAGAAGAAGATCGAGAACAACAACTTTGGAATTCGTAAGAACCTGTTGGAATATGATCAGGTCATGAATGAGCAAAGAGAGATCATTTACGAAGAGAGACGTCAGGTTCTGGACGGAGAAAATATGAGAGATCCGATCTACCACATGATTACAGATTATGTGGAAAATACGGTGGATCGCTGTATATCTGCAGATCAGGATTCTGAGGAATGGGATCTGACCGAACTGGAAGTCAGCCTGAAAAATACCATTCCGTCTCTGGCGCTGCCGACCAAAGAGGATATAAGCGGAATGCAGCAGAAAGAGTTGAAGCATCTGCTGAAGGAACGTGCGGTCAAGGCTTACGAGGCAAAAGAGGCAGAATTCCCGGAACCAGAACATCTGCGGGAATTGGAGCGAGTGGTTCTCTTAAAAGTTATCGATGCAAAATGGATGGATCACATCGACGACATGGATCAGCTCCGTCAGGGAATCGGACTCCAGGCTTATGGCCAGAGAGATCCGCTGGTAGAATACAAGATGCTTGGATATGAAATGTTCGGGGAGATGACCAACTCCATTACGGAGACGACGGTACGTACTTTGTTCCATGTCCGGGTAGAGCAGAAAGCTGAAAGAGAGCAGGTCGCAAAAGTAACCGGTACCAACAAGGATGACAGTGCGGTAAAAGCACCGAAGAAACGGGAAGAAAAGAAGATTTATCCGAACGACCCGTGTCCTTGCGGAAGCGGCAAAAAATACAAACAGTGCTGCGGAAGAAAAGCAGTTTAATATTAAAATGAAAGAGGTGATTAAGGTGGTATTGTTGGATGAACTGAAAACAGAGCTTCTGGCATATGAAGAACCGCTGAAAGAATTGAGGGATTCACTTTAACCTCCCTGAAAAGAAAGAGCGGATCGAGGAATTAGAAAAGAGGATCGAGGAACCGGGATTCTGGGATGATCCGGAGGAGTCGCAGCAGGTGATGAAGCGGCTGAAAGGATTGCAGGATTATGTGGAGAAGATTGATCATCTGAAAGATTCCTACGAAGAAATGGAAATGCTCATTGAGATGAGCGAAGAGGAACAGGACGAAAGTGTGACGGAAGAGATACAGGAAGAACTGGAAGCCTTCAAGGCAAGCCTGGAGGAATTCAGGATCCAGACCCTGCTCTCCGGAAAATATGACAGCAGCAACGCTATCGTGACACTCCATGCGGGTGCCGGCGGTACAGAGTCCTGTGACTGGGCAGGCATGCTTTATAGAATGTACAGCCGCTGGGCGGAGAAGAAAGGATTTTCGGTAGAAGTCCTGGATTATCTGGATGGAGATGTGGCGGGCTTAAAAGCCGTGACCTTTGAGGTGGCGGGGGATAATGCCTACGGGTATCTGAAATCAGAAAAAGGGGTGCACCGTCTGGTGCGGATCTCTCCGTTTAATGCGGCGGGAAAACGTCAGACCTCTTTTGCGTCCTGTGACGTGATTCCGGATATTGAGGAAGATGTGGATGTGGAGATCAATGATGACGATCTGCGGATTGATACTTACCGTGCAGGAGGTGCCGGAGGTCAGCACATCAACAAGACTTCTTCGGCAGTCCGTATTACCCATCTGCCGACGGGAATTGTGGTACAGTGCCAGAATGAACGTTCTCAGCACATGAACAAGGACAAGGCGATGCAGATGCTGAAGTCAAAATTATACATTTTAAAACAACAGGAACAGGCTGATAAAGTCTCAGATATCAGAGGAGAGATCAAAGAGATCGGATTCGGAAATCAGATCCGTTCTTATGTAATGCAGCCCTATACGATGGTGAAGGATCACCGGACCAATGCGGAGACAGGAAACGTGTCGGCAGTGATGGACGGAGATCTGGATCTGTTTATCAACGCATATCTGAAATCAGAATTTAACGCAGGCTAAAGGAGGATGACATGGTCAATATTGCAGTTTTAGGTTATGGCACCGTAGGATCCGGAGTCGTAGAAGTAATCAACACAAACGGCACACGGATCAACCAGAGAGTGGGCGATGAGATCGCTGTAAAGTACGTGCTGGATCTTCGGGATTTCCCGGAGGATCCGATCCAGGAGAAGATTGTTCATGATTATGATGTGATCTTATCCGATCCGGAAGTAAAGATCGTAGTAGAAGTAATGGGTGGGATTGAGCCTGCTTATACTTTCGTAAAGAGTGCGCTTCTGGCAGGAAAAAGCGTAGCTACTTCTAATAAGGCACTGGTGGCAAAGCACGGAGCAGAGCTGTTGTCGATCGCTCAGGAAAAGAATATTAATTTCCTGTTTGAAGCCAGTGTGGGTGGTGGAATTCCGATCATCCGCCCGTTGAATACTTCACTGACTGCAGATGAGATCGAAGAGATCACCGGAATCTTAAATGGAACCACAAACTACATGATGACCAAGATGTTCTATGAGGGTGCGGATTATGATACCGTATTAAAGGAAGCACAGGACAACGGATATGCAGAGCGTAATCCGGAGGCGGATGTGGAAGGCTATGATGCCTGCCGTAAGATCGCAATCCTGGCATCTCTGATTTCCGGACAGCAGGTGGATTTTGAAGACATTTACTGTGAAGGAATCACAAAGATCACAACAGAAGATATGGACTATGCAAGAGCCATGGATATGACCATTAAGCTGCTTGCCATCTGCAAACGGGACGGAGATCATCTCCATGCGATTGTGGCACCTTATCTTTTAGGTAAAGAGCATCCGCTTTATAATGTAAATGACGTGTTCAATGCCATCTTTGTACATGGAAATGTACTGGGAGATGCCATGTTCTACGGAAGCGGAGCCGGAAAACTGCCGACTGCCAGTGCCGTGGTATCTGATGTGGTAGAGGAAGCGAAGAACCTGAACCGCAACGTGATGACCATGTGGAAGAGTGACAAGCTGGAACTGTTCCCGATCGGTGAGACGAAGAAAAAATTCTTTGTACGAATCCGTGGGGAAGAGGCTGCATTAAAAGCACATCTGGAGAGTGAGTTCGGAGCAATTGAGATTGTGAAGGCAGAAGGTGTGGAAGGTGAATTTGGATTTATCACCGGAAAGATCTCTGAAAATGAATATGAGGAACATGCAAAAGAATTCCCGGCAATTCTTTCACGGATCCGAATGGAAGGATAAAGAAAAGAATCCCCCACTCTCTGGAGCAGAGTGGGGGATTTTGTGAACCTGACAGATGATACGGAGATTTTGGTGCCTGCAGGCTTTTGTCTGAAAAAGACAGGACAAAGTTGTGTTAAATCCGGCTCAACGTACTGTTATGATATTTGGAAGAGAAGGTCACATCTTCGCCAAACCAGTCCGGTGGGACGAATGCATTTGCGGAATCCTCATCCTGAAATTCCACTTCGGCAAGGAGAAGCGGAGCCAGATCTCCTTCAAACCGGTCCAGCTCAATGGTAAGGGTATCATCAAGTGGGATCAGGAACCGTTCTTTGGTAATGATGCGGCCGTCGGCCTTGGGTTTTAAGTGTTCATAGGCGTCCCGGGTCAAAGGAAGATTGTATTCCTCCCGGACCATGAGGCCTTTGGATTTATAGGTCAGATAATAATCCTCTCCGTCACGGCGGATCCGGACCACCGGTTCCGTACAGAGATAACCCTGTTCAATCTTGCGGGAAGGATATTCAGACAGGTCAAAGGGAATCTGGTCGATCAGATATTTGCGTTCAATTTCCATAAGAAGTACCACCTTTATATTTCTAAATAATTTATTCGATTATGTGGATGGATAGGTGCATCGCATTTCCATAATCCCGTAATCTTTATGATACTTTCATAATAAAAGAAGAAAAAAGAAAAATCAAGGAGGAGAGCAGAATGAAAAAAGCATACATATTTCTGGCAGAAGGATTTGAAGAAGTGGAGGCAATGACTCCGGTGGATCTGCTGAGAAGAGCGGGCGTGGAAGTGACTATGGTTTCTGTGACCGGCAGCAGGCTGGTCTGCGGGGCAAGACAGATTACGGTCCAGGCAGATATCCTTTTTGAGGAGGCGGATTTTTCCGATGCAGATCTTCTGATCCTGCCGGGCGGCATGCCGGGAACCTTACATCTGAAAGAGCACAAAGGACTGGCAGAACTTCTGGAGGCGGAAGATAAGAACGGAACCTATCTGGCAGCGATCTGTGCGGCGCCGAGTGTGTTCGGAGGTCTGGGACTGACAGAGGGAAAGAAAGCCAGCATTTATCCGGGAATGGAAGAGGCACTTGTGGGAGCAAATGTTTCCTTTGATCCGGTGTCGGTGGATGGACATCTGGTAACCAGCAGAGGAGTCGGAACGGCAATTCCGTTCGCCTTGAAGCTGGTAGAGCTGCTTTGTGACGCAAAAAAGGCAGAAGAAATCGGAAAATCCATCGTTTTTGCATAAAAACAGAGGCAAACAGAGGAAAAGTGCAGTAAAAGTGGCGGAAAAGTGGACAAAACCAGTCAAAACAGGTGAAAAAGGTCTGGTAATTACTTGCCTTATATGCTATACTATCTCAATGACTGTAAGTGTGGCGTAGTCTGCATTTTATCGTGTCAAGCAGGACACTTATTTCAAGGAGGAAATTATAAAATGAGTTTACAAGTAGAAAATCTGGAACATAACATGGCCAAATTGACCATCGAAGTTGACGCAGCAGAAGTAGAAAAAGCAATTCAGGCTTCTTATCTGAAACAGAGAAAATCTATTTCTGTACCGGGATTCCGTAAAGGAAAAGTTCCGCGTCAGATGATCGAGAAGATGTACGGAGTAGAGATCTTCTATGAGGATGCAGCAAATCAGCTGATCTCTGAGAATTACTCCAAAGCTTATGATGAGTGCGAACTGGATATCGTTTCCCAGCCGACCGTAGATGTTGTACAGCTTGAAAAGGGGAAACCGTTTATCTTTACAGCAGAAGTTGCTGTAAAACCGGAAGTAACTCTGGGTGAATATAAAGGACTGAAAGTGGATAAGACTTCTACAAGAGTTACCGCAAAAGAAGTAGACGCTGAGATCGAGAAAGAGCGCGAGCGCAACGGAAGACTGGTAGATGTTACAGACCGTGCCGTTCAGGACAAGGATCAGGTAACTCTGGACTTTGAAGGATTCGTTGACGGTGTTGCATTTGAAGGCGGAAAAGGAGAGGGATATCCTCTGACCATCGGTTCCGGCGCATTTATCCCGGGATTCGAAGAGCAGCTCATCGGCGCTGAGATCGGAAAAGAGATGGAAGTAAACGTAACATTCCCGGAAGAGTATCAGGCAGAAGAACTGGCTGGTAAGGCAGCAGTATTCAAATGCACCGTTCAGGGAATCAAAGTAAACGAGCTTCCGGAAGTAGATGATGAATTTGCATCAGAAGTTTCTGAGTTTGAGACTCTGGATGAATATAAAGCCAACGTAAAACAGAAGATCAAAGACCGCAAGATTGAAGAAGCTAAGACGAAGAAAGAAGATCAGGCAGTAGAGAAAGCTATCGAAAACGCTGAGATGGATATTCCGCAGCCGATGATCGATCTGCAGGTAAAACAGATGGCAGATGATTTTGCCATGAGAATTCAGCAGCAGGGACTGTCTCTGGAGCAGTACTTCCAGTTCACAGGTATGACTGCTGAGAAGATGATGGAAGAATTACAGCCGCAGGCTGAGAAACGTATCAAGACCAGACTGGTTCTGGAAGCTGTTGCAAAAGCAGAAGATATCCAGGTAACAGAAGAGAGACTGGACGAAGAACTTGCTAAGATGGCTGAACAGTATCAGATGGAAGTTGAAAAATTAAAAGAACTGATCGGAGATCAGGAGAAAGAGCAGATGAAGGAAGATATTGCTGTACAGGATGCAGTGACATTCCTGGCAGATTCTGCTGTTGAAGAGTAAGTGGAAGGGAACGAGTTCCCGGGATATCCTTACAACAGACGGAACAGAAAGACAGTTTAAGACAGGAGGAGTCTATATGAGTTTGGTACCTTATGTCATTGAACAGACTAGCCGTGGAGAACGCTCTTACGACATTTATTCAAGACTTTTAAAAGACCGTATCATTTTTCTGGGAGAAGAAGTGAATGATGTATCTGCCAATATTATCGTGGCAGAGCTTCTCTTCCTGGAAGCAGAAGATCCGGAGAAAGATATTCAGATGTACATCAACAGCCCGGGCGGTTCTGTAACAGCCGGAAAGGCAATCTACGATACGATGCAGTACATCAAGTGTGATGTATCTACCATCTGTATCGGTATGGCGGCAAGTATGGGAGCTTTCCTGCTGGCAGGCGGAGCAAAGGGCAAGCGTATGGCTCTGCCAAATGCAGAGATTATGATCCATCAGCCATCAGGCGGTGCCCAGGGACAGGCAACGGAGATTCAGATCGCTGCCGAGCACATCTTAAAGACCCGTCAGAATTTAAATGAGATTCTGGCAGCAAATACCGGACAGCCACTGGAAGTCATCAAGATCGATACAGAACGTGACAATTTCATGTCTGCAAAAGAGGCCATGGAATACGGACTGATCGACAAGGTGATCACAGGACGGGAAGACTAATTATTTGAGGTGAAAGAATGGCAGGAAAATTTACGGATGACACGATCAGATGTTCGTTCTGTAATAAAACACAGGCTCAGGTCAGAAAACTGATCGCAGGGCCTAACGGTGCCTATATCTGTGATGAGTGCGTGGATGTATGCGCAGAGATCATAGAAGAAGAATTTGAGTATGAAGATCCAAAGGGGTATGAAGAGATCAACTTGCTGAAACCGGAAGAGATCAAGGCGTTTCTGGATGATTATGTAATCGGACAGGATGAGGCCAAAAAGGTACTTTCGGTTGCAGTTTATAATCATTACAAGAGAATCCTGGCAGGGCAGGACCTGGGGGTCGATCTTCAGAAGAGTAATATTCTGATGCTCGGACCGACCGGATGCGGTAAGACTCTGCTGGCACAGTCTCTTGCCAAAGTATTAAATGTTCCTTTTGCGATCGCAGATGCCACCGCATTGACAGAAGCAGGTTATGTGGGAGAAGATGTGGAAAGTATTCTGCTCAAGATCATTCAGGCAGCAGACGGGGACATTGAGCGTGCGGAACATGGAATTATCTATATTGATGAGATCGACAAGATCACAAGAAAATCAGAGAATCCATCCATCACCAGAGATGTATCCGGTGAGGGAGTTCAGCAGGCATTGCTTAAGATTATCGAAGGTACGATCGCATCAGTACCGCCGCAGGGAGGAAGAAAACACCCGCATCAGGAACTGATCCAGATCAATACCACCAATATCCTGTTTATCTGTGGTGGAGCTTTTGAAGGAATCGATAAGCTGATCGAGAATCGAATCGACAAGAAATCCATTGGATTTAATGCAAAGATTGCAGAGAAGCATGAAGAAGATATTGATGTACTCTTACATCAGATCCTTCCACAGGATCTGGTAAAATTCGGACTGATCCCGGAGCTGGTGGGAAGACTGCCTGTTACAGTTTCCCTGGATATGCTGGATAAAGAAGCATTGATCCGGATCCTGACCGAACCAAAGAGTGCGATCGTCAAGCAGTACCAGAAATTACTGGAGTTGGACGGAGTCAGACTGGAGTTTGACAAAGAGGCGTTGAGCGCAATCGCGGATACAACGCTGAAGCGTAAGACCGGAGCAAGAGGTCTTCGCGCGATCATGGAAAGCATCATGATGGATACCATGTATAAAGTTCCGTCTGATGAGACCATAAAGGGATGCAGAATTACAAAAGAGGTTGTAGAATCCGGTGCGGAGCCGTTGTACGAGTGCGATGGAGAAGAGCGTGCGGATTTTCTGACAACAGAAAGCGCATAAAAGTGCATATATGAAGGCGGGTACAGATGGACGACCATGTGCCCGCCTGTGCTTTTATACTGAAAATACAGGAGGACGTTATGAACGAGGAAATAAAAAGCCTTCCGACAGTAGCCCTCAGAGGTATGACGATCCTGCCCGGAATGGCGGTTCATTTTGATATCAGCCGTCCGCGTTCCGTGGCAGCGGTGCAGGAAGCAATGACAACAGAGCAGCAACAGATTTTTCTGGTGACGCAGAAAGAGATCGACGCAGAGAATCCGGGACAGGATGAACTCTATCAGATCGGAGTCGTAGCATCGATCAAACAGCTCATCAAGTTGCCGAAAAATATTTTAAGAGTTCTGGTAACGGGTGAGACAAGAGGAAGGCTCTTGTATCTGGAGGAATCAGATCCCTACCTTCAGTCTTCGGTAGAGGTTCTCTCCGATGAGAATATCACAATCCCGGATGACATGAACGGAGAAGCCATGGGGCGGGGACTGAAAGAGATGTTTACTGCCTATGCGGCAAAATGCGGAAAGATTTCCAAGGAAGCGATTGCGGAGATCCTGGAGATCAAAGATCTGAAAAAAATGATGGCAGAAATTTCAGCCATTGTTCCGTTTTATTATACGGAACAGCAGGAGCTTTTAGAGGAGACAGACTTCTGGAAACGTTATGAACTTCTGGCTTTTAAACTGGTCAACGAAGTGGAGATCCTGAATATCAAGGAAGAAATCCAGGGAAAAGTCAAAGAGCGTGTGGATAAACACCAGAGAGAATACATTTTACGAGAACAACTGAAACTGATCCGGGAAGAACTGGGAGAGGACAATACCATCTCTGATGCGGAAGAATTTGAAGAGGCGGCGAAGAAGTTAAAGGCGCCCAAAGAAGTGAAGGAGAAGCTGCAAAAGGAGATTAACCGTTTCAAGAGTTCGCAGTATTCTCCGGCGGAAAACGGCGTGACCAGAACCTATATTGAGACGCTTCTGGAAATGCCGTGGAACAAGGCGGCAAAAGAACATCATGACCTGAAATTTGCAAAGGATGTGCTGGAAGAAGATCATTATGGACTGGAGCAGGTCAAAGAAAGAGTTCTGGAATTTCTGGCAGTACGAAGCCTGACCAAGAAAGGGGAAGCTCCGATCCTTTGTCTGGTGGGACCTCCGGGAACCGGAAAGACATCCATTGCGAAATCTCTGGCAAGAGCATTAAAGAAGCCTTATGTTCGGATTTCTCTGGGAGGAGTGCGGGATGAAGCGGAGATCCGCGGACACCGGAAGACCTATGTGGGAGCCATGCCGGGCCGGATTGCCAACGGAATCCGTACCGCAGGGGTAAAGAATCCGCTGATGCTTCTGGATGAGATCGATAAAGTCAGTACCGATTATAAGGGAGATACTTTTTCCGCACTTCTGGAAGTACTGGACAGTGAGCAGAACAGCAAATTCCGGGATCATTATCTGGAACTGCCGCTGGATCTGTCAGATGTACTGTTCGTGACAACGGCCAATACGCTTCAGACTATTCCGAGACCGCTTCTGGATCGAATGGAAGTGATCGAGATCACCAGCTATACGGAAAATGAAAAGCTCCATATCGCAGAGGAGCATCTGATTCCGAAACAACTGAAAAAGCACGGTCTGGATGAAAAACAGGTAAAATTAAGCCGTCATGCTCTGGAAAAACTGATCCACAGTTATACCAGAGAAGCGGGTGTTCGGCAGTTGGAGCGCAAGATCGGAGATATTTGCAGAAAGAGTGCGAAAGAGATTCTGGAGACGAAGAAGAAACGGATCAATATTACCGAGAAAAATATGTCCAGATATCTTGGCAAAGAAATCTATACTTACCAGATGGCAAACAAAGAAGACGAGGTGGGAATCGTTCGCGGACTGGCGTGGACCAGTGTGGGAGGAGATACCCTTCAGATTGAAGTTAATGTAATGCCGGGATCCGGAGACATCATGCTGACCGGACAACTGGGAGATGTGATGAAAGAATCTGCCCGCACCGGAATCAGTTATATCCGTTCTATCAGCCGGGAGCATGGAATTGCAGATGACTTTTTCAATGAACACGATATTCACGTACATATTCCGGAAGGAGCAGTTCCGAAAGACGGACCGTCAGCCGGAATCACCATGGCAACCGCCATGTTTTCTGCGATTACCGGTAAAAAAGTCAGAGCAGATCTTGCCATGACCGGAGAAGTGACACTGCGAGGAAGAGTGCTTCCGATCGGCGGTTTAAAAGAAAAACTTCTGGCAGCCAAAAATGCGGGCATCAAGACGGTTCTGGTTCCGAAAGAAAATGAGCGGGATGTGGAAGAGTTATCCACAGAGATCACAAAAGGTCTGGAAATTATCCCGGTGGAACATATGGATGAAGTATTAAAGCTTGCGCTGACAAAAGAAGAGACAACAGAAAGTAAAAAAAACAGTGACAAGGGGAGCGGACAGGAGAAATAAGATGATTATTCGAAGTATTAATCTGGAAACGGTCTGCGGAGTGACCAGTAAACTCCCGGAAAATGACAAGCCGGAGATCGCATTTGCGGGGAAATCAAACGTGGGAAAATCTTCCCTGATCAACGGATTGATGAACCGGAAGTCTTATGCGAGAATTTCGGCAAAGCCGGGAAAGACCCAGACCATTAACTTCTACAATATCAATGAACAGATGTATCTGGTAGACCTGCCGGGATATGGGTATGCGAAGGTCTCTGCCAGCGAGAAAGAAAAATGGGGAAAAATGATCGAGCGTTATCTCCATCAGTCAAAACAACTGAAAGCAGTGTTTTTGCTGATTGATATTCGCCATGCACCGGGAAACAATGATAAGATCATGTATCACTGGATTCTGGAGCAGGGCTACAAACCGATCATTATCGCAACAAAATTAGACAAGATCAAGCGCAGCCAGATCCAGAAACAGTTAAAGATACTGCGGGAAGGGCTGGAAGTGCTTCCGGGAACAGAGATCATTCCCTATTCTTCTGTGACAAAGCAGGGAAGAGAGGAGATCTGGAACAAGATTGAGACGGAATTTCTGACAGAGGAAAAGGTGGAGGATTTAAATGCAGAATAGAAGACCATACTGGCAGGTGGCGGTCAGTCTCCTGTTCAGTCTGTTGGCAACAGCCGCATTTGTTATCGTTGGCGTGAAGGTGCTGGCACTGATGTTTCCGTTTGTAGTGGGATGGGTGATTGCCATGATTGCCTCACCACTGGTCAACTGGCTGGAGAAAAAATTTAACATCGTAAAAAAACTGGGATCGGCGTTGGTGGTTATTCTGGTGTTGGCACTGATCGTGCTGATTTTATATTTCTCCATCAGCAAACTGGTGACAGAGACGATCAGCCTTCTGGAAAATATTCCTCAGTTATATAAAGAACTGGAAGCGGGTCTGGATCAGATTGGGAACAGTCTTCAGGGAATCTTTCACAGACTGCCGCCGCAGTTTCAGGAAGGATGGGATAATATCCTTCTGAACATGGATCAGAAAGTAGGAACATTTATTACCAAGATCAGTGAACCGACGGTGGCGGCTGCAGGAAACTTTGCAAAGAGAGTACCATCCTATTTGATTAGCATCATCGTGGCGATTATGTCGGCCTATCTGTTTACGGTGGAACATGAAGAAGTACTGGTATGGGCGAAGAAGACGGCGCCGCCGTCTGTGGTAAAACGTATGACGTTGGTATCCGATAATCTGAAATATGCGGTCGGTGGTTATCTGAAAGCCCAGATCAAGATTATGGGAGTGGTCTTTCTGATCCTCTGGGTAGGATTGACCCTTTTACAGGTGCATTATGCGGTTCTGATCGCCATTGTCATCGCGTTTCTTGATTTCTTACCGTTTTTCGGTACAGGAACTGCAATGATTCCATGGGCCTTGTATAAGTTCTTGGTAGGAAATGTAAAAATGGCAGTATTGCTGCTGATAGTTTATGCAATTACTCAGTTGGTTCGTCAGTTGATCCAGCCGCGTATGCTGGGCAAGAGCATGGGATTAAATCCGCTGGTTACTTTAATTCTTCTATACCTTGGTTATCGCCTGGGAGGTGTGACCGGAATGATTGTGGCAGTGCCGTTAGGAATGATCTTGATCAATATGACAGAAGCAGGAGCCTTTGACTATATTCTGGATGATGTAAACATTCTGGTAGAAGGAATTCTTGGGTTGAGGGAAGATGACAGCAAAGAAAAGAAGAAAGAAGAATAACAGAGAAGAATAAGAAAAAAACGCATATTTTGAAAAAAATACTTACGAAATTCTGAAAAACTTGTTAATATGTATATATGAGTGGAAAGAGGCTTAATTTTCAGATAATAGTTTTATCGATTGCTGATCTTTTCAGTACAGAAAAATGCATGGAACAGGCAGAAAGGAGAGGTGTTTTTGTTCAAAATTGGAGATTGGCTGATTTATGGTGGAAAAGGAGTATGTAAAGTAATCGGGATCGGTCCCCTGGAATCCGCGAAATCAGGGAGTGACCGTCTGTATTACACGTTGGAGCCAATGGGGTCGGGAAGCCGGGTCTTTACGCCGGTGGATAATCAGAAAGTCATTATGCGGCCGATCATAAGTAAAGAAGATGCACTTGAACTGATCGACCATATGGAAGAGATCGATTTGCTGTGGATCACCGATGAAAAGCATCGGGAAGATCATTATAAAGAAGCACTTCGAACCTGCGATTGCCGGGAGTGGATCAAGATGATCAAGACGATCTATACCCGAAAACAGAAGCGTTTACAGCAGGGGAAAAAGATGACATCCAGTGATGAACGGTTTTTCAAGATTGCGGAAGATCATCTTTATAACGAATTTGGACTTGCCCTAGGTATGGAATCCGGGGAAGTGGAAACATTTATAACAGAACGGGTGGAACAGAGCATTTCCTGACAGACTTGCAGGAAGCTCATGTTCCGGAAGTGCCATTAGGTACATTCCGGGATTGTTGGCAAGCGATAAAATCTTAATCAAGTGTAGATTTTGATTCATCGCCGGATAAGAAGAGAAAATGGCCGGGTGGAGATCCCGGCTATTCTTTTTCGTCTATACGAAGTGACGAGTGAAAGAAAGGAAGGAACGTTTATGTGTACAGCAGCAACTTATCAGACCAGTGACTTCTATATGGGAAGAACTCTGGATTATGAATTTTCTTATGGGGATCAGGTGACGATCATGCCGCGGAATTATCCGTTGCCGTTTCGGTATCATGAAACCAGATACAATCACTATGCAATCATCGGTATGGCATATGTAGTGAATGATTATCCCTTGTATTATGACGCGGTAAATGAAAAAGGAGTGGGGATTGCAGGTCTTAATTTCGTTGGAAATGCCCATTATGAGGAAGAACTTTCAGAAGAAAAAGCAAACGTGGCACAGTATGAACTGATTCCATGGCTTTTGAGTCAGTGTGCATCGGTGCAGGAAGTGAAGAAACTTCTGGAGCAGACCAATCTGATGAATACATCATATAGTGAGCAGTTACCCTGCGCCCAGCTTCATTATCTGATCGCCGATAAAGAGGAGACGATCACGGTGGAATTTATGGAAGCAGGAATGAAGATTTATGACAATCCGGTGGGTGTTCTGACGAATAACCCGCCTTTTGATCAACAGATGTTCCTGATGAACAACTACATGCATCTGTCTCCGAAACAGCCGCAAAATCTGTTTGATCCGAGCCTTCCGCTTCAGACGTACAGCCGTGGAATGGGATCCATCGGACTTCCGGGAGATCTTTCTTCTGCATCCCGTTTTGCAAAGGTGGCATTTACAAAACTGCATGCAATCTCCGGAGATTCAGAAAAAGAAAGCATCAGCCAGTTCTTCCATATTCTCGGTTCTGTGGATCAGCAGAGAGGATGCTGCGAAGTGGCAGAAGGAAAATATGAAATTACGCTCTATACCTCTTGTTGGAATGCTCAGAAAGGCATATACTATTACACGACATATGAGAATCATCAGATCACAGGTGTGGATATGTATGCAGAGGATCTGAAGGCAGAACGACTGATCAGTTACCCGTTGATTACCGGAGAGCAGATTCATTGGCAGAATGGCTGATCAGCAGGCATATCAGAGAACAGGAGAGAAAGAGGAGAGAGGACATGCATTTTTTACAGAGGATGGTGGCGAAGGCAGTCAGCGAAGCACTGACACAGGCCATGAACAGGAAACTGCAGAAACAGACGGATGAGCTGGTACAGGAAAATGAGGACAGTACAGGTGGAGCCTATCATTTTCTGGTGTCCGGTTATTATAGAGGATTGCAGATGAAGATCTTTTCGGTACCGATGATCATTGCGCTTTTGATCTGTCTTGCGGGAATGACACTTTCCGGACAGACGGATGTGGTGCTGGAATCGATCATGGCAGTGCTGATCGTGGTCTGCATTACTTTGAGGATCGTAAGCCAGAAGAAGATGCAGATGATCGCATACCGAAAGGGAGAAATCCTGTTTATGGACAGGAAAGATACGGTGATCGCCCAGATACCGTCTTATGCATTGAATGAGGCAGAGATCAACACCTGGAAGGTGAAGATCCCGTGGGACGGAAAGTTTTATCTGATTGAGCGCAATCCCTTTGATAATGGGGATGCAGTAAAAGAAATGCTGAGTTTTTTCGGAATCGAGGAGTAGTAAAATGGGAGATATGATAAATAAAGCACCACTGCTGGCTGTGATCGGCTGTCTGGTCGTGGGATTCGTCCTTCTGATCAAAGGGGCGGATTTCTTTGTGGAAGGAAGTTCCAACGTGGCAAAAAAACTGAAGGTTCCGTCCATCATTATCGGACTGACTATCGTGGCAATGGGCACTTCACTGCCGGAAACCGCGGTCAGCGTAACAGCTTCGATCGCACACAATAACGAGTTGGCTATCAGTAATGTAGTGGGATCCAATATTTTCAATCTGATGTTCGTGATCGGAGTGTGCTCGATGCTGGCACCGATTTTTGTGCATAAAGACACCATAAGAAGAGATATTCCACTTTCCATTCTCTGTGCAGTTGTCTTGCTTGCCTGCGGAATTGCAGGAATCGGAGATACTTTCGGTATGACGCTGGGACATCTGGATGGTATCCTGTTCCTGATCCTGTTTGCCGGTTATATCGGGCTGATGCTGAAAAGTGCATTGTCGGCAAGAAGTCAGGAACAGAAGGAAGAATGGAAAGAATATGAAGAAGCGGAAGAGGAACTGGAACTTCTGTCCCTTCCCAAAAGCCTGCTCTTTATTGTAGGAGGTGCTATTGCTATTGCGATTGGCGGAGATTTGACCGTGGATTCTGCCAGCCGGATCGCCATTGACCTTGGTATGACGCAGACGCTGGTGGGCCTGACGATCGTATCCATCGGAACGTCTCTTCCGGAGCTGGTGACTTCTATCGTGGCTGCCAGAAAAAATGAAGTGGATATGGCAGTGGGAAATGCGGTGGGTTCCAATATTTTTAATATTCTGATGGTGCTTGGAATCGCATCCTCCATCAGTCCGATGGCCATTATCCGGGAAAATGTGATCGATATTCTGGTGCTGATCGGATTTTCTTTTGTGGTCTGGGTGTTTGCGGCCACAAAACGGAAGATCAGTGCGAAGGAAGGAATCGTGATGGTGCTGTTGTATCTGGTTTATGCAGTGTATATTGTGATGCGATAGTTTAGGATGGGTTTAAAAAAGAACCTCTGGTTTGTTTCGGGTGGATTTGCGCCATATCTCGATAGAGTTTGGAGTCAAACTCTTTCTGGTCGGAAGCACTCTGATGCTGGGAATGCAGAAACTGTGTGAGAAAAATGAAGTCGCAGTCAGAGCCAGAGCTTGAGGCGACGAGTCGAAATCAAAGCAGCGGAGAGAAAATAAGATAGACAAATAAGAAAGATAAACAAGAGAGAAAAAAACAGAGAGGTAGCTAAGAAAACAGGATACGAAACAGAACAGACAATAGAGAAAGAAGAAACAGGAGACAGGGGAAAAGAAAATGGGAATCGAGCTACAGATATTAAATGCAATCCAGACAATCCATCATCCGATTCTGGATTCGATTATGTGCGGAATCACAAAGCTGGGCAATGCAGGAATCATTTGGATTCTGTTGACGGCAATCTTGTTGATATTGCCCAAAACACGCAAGACGGGAATGATCCTGGCGCTAGCTCTTGTGGCAGATGTGATTTTGTGTAATGGAATTTTAAAAAATCTGGTTGCGAGAACCAGACCCTTTGATGTGAATACGGCAGTGCAGCTTCTGATTACACGTCCTCATGATTATTCCTTCCCATCCGGACATACGGCAGCATCCTTTGCAGCAGTCAGTGCACTGTATCTGGCAGGAGAGAAAAAACTCTGGAAAGGCGCCTGTGTGCTGGCAGTGCTGATTGCTTTTTCCAGACTGTATTTATATGTACATTATCCGATGGATATTCTGGGTGGAATCGTGGTAGGAATTCTAGCGGGAGCCATCGGATATTATGGAATGCAGTGGATCGGGAAGAAGAGGGACGGGAAGTAAGTCTTTTCGATAAAATGAGAACAAATAAGCAAAAAAGCTGTGAAAACAATAGAAAGCATAAAAAGTACAGAACAAACATTCGATTTTGTTCTGTACTTTTTATATTAGGAATGATATACTGGACAGGAAACAATACTAAGAATATAACAATTTCCGATATTATCGATAAAACAGATTCAATCAGGAGAAATCATATGGATCATTTTGAATTAGTGTCAAAATACAGCCCTACCGGCGATCAGCCCCAGGCAATTGCGGAACTGGTAGCGGGATTCAAAGAGGGAAATCAGTGTCAGACCTTACTTGGTGTTACAGGTTCCGGTAAGACTTTCACCATGGCAAATGTGATTCAGGAGCTGAATAAACCGACTCTGATCATCGCCCACAATAAGACATTGGCGGCTCAGTTATACAGTGAATTCAAGGAATTTTTTCCGAACAATAGTGTGGAGTACTTCATCTCCTACTATGATTATTACCAACCGGAGGCTTATGTCCCTTCATCCGATACCTATATCGCAAAGGATTCTTCGATCAATGACGAGATTGATAAGCTGCGTCTGTCTGCGACCATGGCGTTGACAGAGCGGCGGGATGTGATCATAGTGGCCAGCGTGTCCTGTATCTATGGTCTGGGTAGTCCGACAGACTATCAGAACATGGTGATCTCCCTGCGTCCGGGTATGATCAAAGACCGGGATGAGGTGATCAGCAAGCTGATAGAGATCCAGTATGATCGAAATGACATGGATTTTAAGCGTGGTACATTCCGTGTCCGAGGGGATGTGCTGGAAGTAATCCCCGCCAATGAGGAAGATACAGCAATCCGGGTGGAATTTTTCGGGGACGAGATCGATCGGATTACGGAGATTGATGTGCTGACCGGTGAGATCAAAGGAGAATTGAAACATGTGGCAATATTCCCGGCTTCCCATTACGTAGTGGATCGTACAGTGATCAAACGGGCAACAGAAGCAATCGAGGAAGAATTGCAGGAGCGGGTACGCTATTTCAAATCTGAAGACAAGCTTCTGGAGGCACAGCGTATAGAAGAACGAACCAATTTTGATATTGAGATGCTCAAAGAGACGGGATTTTGTTCCGGAATCGAAAATTATTCCAGACATTTATCAGGACTGAAACCGGGACAGCCACCTTATACGTTGATCGACTATTTCCCGGATGATTTTATTATGATGATTGATGAATCTCATAAGACGATTCCGCAGATCGGTGGAATGTACAACGGGGATCAGTCCAGAAAATCAACTCTGGTAGATTACGGATTCCGTCTGCCTTCGGCGAAGGATAACCGACCGTTGAACTTTGAGGAGTTTGAAAGTAAGATCAATCAGGTGCTGTTTGTGTCGGCAACACCGGGAACTTATGAGGAGGAACACGAACTTCTCCGCGCAGAACAGGTGATCCGTCCGACTGGTTTGCTGGATCCGGAGGTGGAAGTTCGTCCGGTGGAAGGCCAGATTGATGATCTGATTGGAGAAGTACGTAAAGAAATTGCCCAGAAACATAAGATTCTGATCACGACGCTGACAAAACGTATGGCAGAAGATCTGACCGATTATATGCGGGAGGTGGGGATTCGGGTCAAATATCTTCATTCTGATATTGATACGCTGGAACGGACAGAGATTATCCGGGATATGCGTCTGGATGTGTTTGATGTGTTGGTGGGAATCAACCTGTTAAGAGAAGGGTTGGATATTCCGGAGATTACGCTGGTGGCGATCCTGGATGCGGACAAAGAGGGATTCCTGCGTTCGGAGACATCTCTGATCCAGACCATAGGTCGTGCGGCACGAAATTCTGAGGGTCATGTCATCATGTATGCGGACAATATGACGGATTCCATGCGACTTGCGATTGAAGAGACAAAGCGACGTCGTGAGATTCAGGAAGCGTACAATGAAGAACATGGAATTATTCCGAAGACCATTGAGAAACCGGTTCGGGATCTGATTTCGATTTCACAGAAAGCAGATACTTCCGAATTGCAGATGGAGAAAGATCCGGAATCCATGAGTCGTCAGGAACTGGAGAAGGCTGCTGAGAAACTGAATAAGAAAATGAAGAAAGCAGCAGCGGAACTGGATTTTGAGACGGCAGCAGTTTTAAGAGATCAATTGGTAGAGATCAAGAAGGCGCTGAACGATCTGGAGTAAAATGACTTCGAAAGAAAAACTGAAAGGATCAGGACTACAGGAATACAAGACCGGATCCGGAGCAAAGAGAAACTGTAGAAAAGAAATCGTAAAACCAAAATATCAATAGAACCGAAAGAATAGATAATAGAACAGAGGTAAGATACATGGGAAAGAAAATGGACGTCAGACAATACATCAGAATTCGTGGCGCCAATGAAAACAACCTGAAAAATATAGATGTGGATATTCCGAGAAATGAGCTGGTTGTTCTGACAGGCTTAAGTGGATCGGGAAAATCCTCCCTGGCATTTGACACAATCTATGCGGAGGGACAGAGACGCTACATGGAGTCTTTGTCTTCCTATGCAAGACAGTTCTTAGGACAGATGGAAAAGCCGGATGTGGAGAGTATTGAGGGACTTTCTCCGGCAATTTCGATCGATCAGAAATCCACCAATCATAATCCCAGATCTACAGTGGGAACGGTGACGGAGATTTATGATTATCTGCGACTTTTATATGCGAGGATCGGGATCCCGCATTGCCCGAAATGCGGAAAAGAGATCCGTAAACAGTCGGTGGATCAGATGGTAGATCAGATTATGAGTCTGCCGGAGCGGACGAAGGTACAGATCCTGGCACCGGTTGTCCGCGGACGGAAAGGAACACACGTAAAAGTACTGGACCGTGCCAAGAAAAGTGGGTATGTCCGGGTGCGAATCGATGGAAATCTCTATGAGTTGTCCGAGGAGATCAGTCTGGACAAAAACATCAAGCATACCATAGAGATTGTGGTGGATCGTCTGGTGATCAAGCCTGGGATTGAGAAGAGACTGACCGATTCTGTGGAAAATGTACTGGCTCTTTCAGAAGGATTGCTGGTGGTGGATGTGATCGACGGAGAACCGATGAATTTCAGTCAGAGCTTTTCCTGCCCGGACTGCGGAATCAGCATTGAGGAAATCGAGCCGCGAAGCTTTTCTTTCAATAATCCTTTTGGAGCCTGCCCTGTCTGCTTCGGTCTGGGATATAAAATGGAATTTGATGAGGATCTGATGATTCCGGACAAGAGCCTGAGTATCAACGAGGGCGCGATCGTGGTGCTGGGATGGCAGTCCTGTGCCACAAAAGGAAGTTTTACCAGAGCCATTTTAGATGCGCTTTGTGAGGAATATGGATTTGATCTGGATACACCGTTTGAAAAATATCCGAAGAAAATCCACGATATTCTGATCTATGGAACCGGCGGACGATCCGTGAAGGTTTATTATAAAGGTCAGAGAGGTGAGGGTGTTTACGATATTGCTTTTGAAGGTCTGATTCGCAGCGTGGAACGTCGTTACCGGGAGACCGGATCAGAGACAACGAAGGCGGAATATGAAAGTTATATGCAGATCACGCCTTGCCCGGAATGTCGGGGACAGCGTCTGAAACAGGGCGCACTGGCGGTAACCATCGGAGAGAAAAATATCTATGAAGTGACAGAACTCTCCATCGAGCGGATGCGGGCGTTCCTTCAGGAACTTCAGTTGAATGAAACCCAGCAGATGATCGGAAATCAGATCTTAAAAGAAATCAAAGCAAGGATTCAGTTTTTGATCGATGTGGGGCTGGATTATCTGACCCTTGCAAGAGCAACGGGAACCTTGTCGGGAGGCGAGGCACAGAGAATCCGGCTGGCGACACAGATCGGTTCCGGTCTGGTCGGTGTGGCATACATTCTGGACGAACCTAGTATCGGACTTCACCAGAGAGACAATGACAAGCTTCTGAATACGCTGAAACATCTGCGGGATCTGGGCAATTCGTTGATTGTGGTGGAGCATGACGAGGATACCATGCGCGCGGCAGACTGCATTGTGGATATCGGTCCGGGAGCCGGCGAACATGGTGGAGAAGTGGTGGCAGTGGGAACTGCAGAAGAACTGATGGCAAATGAAAAATCTATTACGGGTGCTTATCTGAGCGGGCGTCTGAAGATTCCGGTGCCGGAAGTTCGCAGGAAACCGACGGGCTGGCTGAAAGTAATTGGAGCGCAGCAGAACAACCTGAAAAATATAGATGTGGCATTTCCGTTGGGAGTGATGACCTGTGTGACCGGAGTTTCCGGTTCGGGAAAAAGTTCTCTGGTTAATGAGATTTTGTACAAGAAGCTGGCACGGGAACTGAACCGGGCGCGTACTATTCCTGGAAAACACAAAAAGATCGAAGGGCTGGATCAGGTGGATAAGGTGATCAACATCGATCAGTCACCCATCGGACGGACACCGAGATCCAATCCGGCAACGTACACCGGTGTGTTCGATCTGATTCGGGATCTTTTCGCAGCGACAGCCGATGCGAAAGCCAGAGGCTATAAGAAAGGAAGATTCAGTTTCAACGTCAAAGGCGGACGATGCGAGGCCTGCTCTGGTGACGGAATTTTAAAGATTGAGATGCATTTCCTTCCGGATGTTTATGTGCCCTGTGAAGTCTGCAAGGGCAAACGATACAACCGGGAGACATTGGAAGTAAAATATAAAGGAAAAAGTATATATGATGTGCTGAATATGACGGTGGAAGAGGCATTGCAATTCTTCGACCATATTCCAAGCATCCGCAGAAAGATGGAGACGCTGAATGACGTGGGTCTGTCGTACATTCGACTGGGACAGCCGTCCACCACATTATCAGGAGGCGAGGCGCAGCGGATCAAACTGGCGACAGAGCTGAGCAAGCGCAGCACCGGAAAGACCGTTTATATTCTGGACGAGCCAACTACGGGACTGCATTTTGCAGATGTGCATAAACTGACGAAGATTCTGCACCGTTTTTCCGAAGAGGGTAATACCGTGATCGTGATCGAACACAACCTGGATGTGATCAAGACGGCAGATTATCTGATTGATATCGGGCCGGAAGGCGGAGATAAGGGCGGTACGGTTGTTGCCTGCGGAACCCCGGAAGAAGTGGCGGAGAATCCTGCATCTTACACGGGAAAATATGTAAAGCCCATGCTTTTAAATTCTTAAAATACAGTGAAAAAAGTCTGAAATCTGGAAAAAGGACTTTCCAATCCTTCCAAATTTTACTATACTAGTAATGCATCTTTTTGAGAGCCGGAAGGTATGAGATGCATACGAAAGAAGATAATAGAAGAGAAGATAGATTGGAAGGAGAGTATTATGGCAGTAGATATCGGGATAGATTTGGGTACAGCCAGTGTGCTCGTATACGTAAAAGGAAAAGGTGTGGTTTTGAAGGAGCCGTCTGTAGTTGCTTTTGACAGAGATACCAATGTGATCAAGGCTATCGGAGAAGAAGCCAGACTGATGCTCGGAAGAACACCGGGAAATATTGTGGCCGTGCGCCCACTTCGTCAGGGTGTGATTTCAGACTATACCGTAACAGAAAAAATGATCAAATATTTCGTTCAGAAATCTCTGGGACGGAGAACATTCAAAAAGCCGCGGATCAGTATCTGCGTGCCGAGTGGTGTGACGGAAGTGGAAAAGAAAGCCGTAGAGGAGGCAACCTTTGCAGCCGGAGCCAGAGAAGTACATCTGATCGAAGAACCGGTAGCGGCAGCTATCGGTGCCGGAATTGATATTTCCAAACCCTGCGGAAATATGATCGTGGATATCGGAGGAGGAACGGCAGATATTGCGGTAATTTCTCTGGGCGGAACGGTAGTCAATACGTCCATCAAGATCGCGGGGGATGATTTCGATGAGGCAATCGTCCGTTATATGCGGAAGAAACATAATCTGCTGATTGGAGAACGGACGGCAGAAGATATCAAGATTAAGATCGGAACGACCTATCCTCTGGTGGAGGAAGAGACGATGGAAGTCCGTGGCCGGAATCTGGTGACAGGTCTGCCGAAGACGGTTACGATCACTTCTTCCGAGACAGAGGAAGCCTTAAGAGAAGCAACCAGTCAGATTGTGGAAGCCGTGATCGGAGTATTGGAGCGTACTCCACCGGAGCTTTCCGCAGATATTCTGGATCGTGGAATTGTACTGACCGGAGGTGGTGCGATGCTTCGGGGACTGGAAGAGCTGATTGAAGAAAAAACGGGAATCAATACGATGACAGCGGAAGACCCGATGAAAGTCGTTGCGATAGGTACCGGACAATTTGTAGAATTTATGAGTGGACGGAAAGATTTTTAATCTTTCCGTTTTTCACGATGCGAACAGCGTGACAACGAAATTGTGATGGATTTTATGGATTGCGTGATTAAGAGAAAAGAAAGATAAGACATTCCTGAATGGGAACGGATATACAGGAAGAGAAGATACACAGGAGAGGAAGAGAAGCGTTGGAAACGATACAGGGATATATTGAACATATCGTATATCGAAATGAGGAAAACGGATATACCGTGTTTTCTCTGACAAATGATGACGGAGAGGTGACCTGCGTGGGCAGCTTTCCATACATAGGAGAGGGAGAACTGATCGAGGTGTCCGGAGAATATACAACACACAGCCTGTATGGCGTCCAACTGAAAGTATCGGAGCATCAGATCAAGGAACCGGAAGATCTGGTATCGATTGAACGTTATCTGGGAAGCGGAGCGATTAAAGGGGTAGGACCGAAGATGGCAGGAAAGATCGTAAAGCTTTTTAAAGAAGATACTTTCCGAATCATTGAAGAGGAGCCGGAGAGACTGGCGGAAGTAAAAGGAATCAGTGAACGAAAGGCACGGGAGATCGCATCCCAACTGGAAGAAAAAAGAGAGATGCGGCAAGTGATGATCTTTCTGCAAAAATACGGAATCTCGATTACACTGGCGGCAAAGATTTATCAGTATTATGGACAGAAAGTCTATCAGATCCTGGAAGAAAATCCGTACCAGATTGCGGAAGATATTCAGGGAGTGGGATTTAAGACAGCAGACGAGATTGCGATGCGTGGCGGAATCCATATGGATTCGGATTTTCGTATTCACAGTGGTTTGCTCTATGTATTGACGCAGAGTACCACGGAAGGGCATGTATATCTTCCGAAAGAAAGTCTGTTTTACCGGACAAGTCAGCTCCTTGGCGTGGGGACGGAACGGATGGAAAAACATGTGATGGATCTGTGCATCGAGCGAAAAGCCGTGATGAAGCAGGTTGGGGATGAAGTGCGGGTCTATGCCAGTCACTATTACTACCTGGAACTGAATACGGCGAGGATGCTCTGTGAACTGGATCTGGCTTATGAGATCGATGAGCAGGAGGCACAGCGGGTCATCCGCCAGATCGAGGCAGAAGAGAAGATCAGTCTGGATGACCGGCAGAAAGAGGCGGTACTGGAATCTCTGAGAAGAGGTCTGTTTATCCTTACAGGAGGACCGGGAACCGGAAAAACCACCACCATCAATACCATGATCCGCATTTTTGAGCGGGAAGGACTGGACATCAGTCTGGCGGCACCCACGGGGCGTGCGGCGAAGCGAATGACGGAAACCAGTGGTTATGAGGCACAGACGATCCATCGTTTACTGGAGGTTAGCGGGAGTCAGGAAGAGGAATCCATGGGCGGTTTCGGCAGGAATCAGGAGAATCCTCTGGAAGCGGACGTGATCATTATCGATGAAATGTCAATGGTGGATCTGCCGTTGATGCATGCGTTGTTGACGGCAATCTGTCCGGGAACCCGCCTGATTCTGGTGGGAGATCAGGATCAGCTTCCGTCAGTAGGACCGGGAAGTGTACTGAAAGATATTATTACATCTGAGCGGTTTCCGGTTATAAAGCTGAAAAAGATTTTCCGGCAGGCGGGAACCAGCGATATTGTATTGAATGCCCATCGAATCAACGAGGGAGAAATGGTGGTGCCGGACAATAAGAGCCGCGACTTTTTCTTTCTGAGACGCCAGGATGCGGATATTATTATCCGGGTAACGATCGCGCTGATCCAGGAAAAGCTGCCAAAATATATCGGAGAAGATGCCTCAGAGATTCAGGTTCTGACTCCGATGAGAAAAGGACTTCTGGGGGTGGAACGTCTCAATGAATTTTTACAGAAGTATCTGAATCCGGCCAGTGAAAAAAAGGCAGAAAAGGAAATCGGAAGCCGGTTGTTCCGGGTGGGAGACAAGGTTATGCAGACCCGGAATAATTATCAACTGGAATGGGAAATCCGGACGAAATACGGCCTGAAAGTAGATGAAGGTCAGGGAATTTTCAACGGGGATATGGGGATTGTCAGGGAAATCAATGAATATGACGAGACTCTGGAAGTAGAATATGATGAACACCGGATGGTAAAATATCCATTTGATCTGGTGGAAGAACTGGATCTGGCCTATGCCATTACCATTCACAAATCCCAAGGAAGCGAATATCCGGCTGTGATCCTGCCGTTGCTCCCGGGACCGAGACAACTGTACAACCGCAGTCTGCTTTACACGGCAGTCACGCGGGCAAAAAAATGTATTACCATTGTGGGGAGTGAAGAAACATTTCAGGATATGATCCAAAACAAAAGCGAACAGGAGCGTTATACCAGCTTGGCAGAGTGTATCAGAGAGGTCTGAACCTGCTCTATCCGGAGGTCTGTCCATTTTGCGGAGAGATTCTGCAGGTATCCGGGAAAATCGGTGCTTTTCCGGAAAAGAGAAAGATAGGAAATGGGCCGGAGAGCGGAGAACAGAGAGTGGTAAAACAGTGGAAAAAGATGGATGACAGCTGCATATGTCAGGAATGTCGGAAGAAACTGCAGTATGTCGAAGAACCCCGTTGTTATCGGTGCGGAAAACCATTGCGAGAAGAAGACGAGGATGTGGAATACTGTCGGGACTGCGCCGGGAGGAAACGTTACTTCGATCAGGGCAGAAGTCTGTATCTTCACAGATCTCCCGCATCCGATGCAATTTACCGGTTCAAATTCAAGAACCAGAGAGTCTATGCGAAGGTTTTTGCGGAAGAAATGGCGGAAAGATTTGCAAAAGATCTGAGACGCTGGCAGGCAGAGGCATTGATCCCCATTCCGCTTTCAGAAAAGAGACAAAAGAAACGAGGGTATAATCAGGCGAAGATTCTGGCGAGAGAATTGTCGAAGCGAACGGGCATCCCGGTGGAAGAGGGCGCATTATTTCGGATTCGGGATACCAGACCGCAAAAGGAACTGGATGACAGAGAACGACAGCAGAATTTAAGACAGGCATTTGCAGTGGCGAAGTGCTGGAAACCGGTGAGATCCGTGGTGCTGGTTGATGATATCTATACCACGGGAAGTACGATCAATAAGGCGGCGAAAATGCTGAAAAAAGCAGGCGTTTCAAAAGTGTACTTTTTGACGATAAGCATTGGACAAGGACTTTGACTATATGGTATACTAAAAGCAATGTGTAAATGACAGTGGGAAACTGTGGGGTGAAGAACGATGTTGAATGAAAATCGCGTAAAATTAATGACCCGCATGGCGGCATATGAGGAGAAAAAAGGAAAAGAAGATATTCCGATCAGCAGTTACTACCGAAAAGACTATGTAGGGCTGAATGTACTGATCACGATTTTGTGGACGACGATCGGATACGGTTTGTTTCTCGGATTGGTTCTGATTGGTGGAATGGACAATTTTCTGGAATCCCTGACGATTACAAAAATGATCATTCTGGCGCTCATAATTGTCGTTGGATATTTTGGTTCTGATTGTTTGTGCGACCAGAGCGGGAAGTTTTTACCGGAAAAAATATAATAAAGCGAAACAGAGAGTGAAACAATATTACAGAGATCTTGCGAGACTTGGAAAGTTATATAAGAGGGAGAAATAAAGAATGGATACATTATTGGTTTGGAAAGAACAATTGCAGATGTTTTATGGGAAGTATTCTTCTTATATTGACAAGGGACTTCGATTGATCCTGGGATTGCTGGTGTTTGGAGCAATCAATCTGAACATAGGATTTACAAAACAGGCGGCATCCGTATTTGTGACAGTGGGACTTTCAGTGATCTGTACCTTCCTGCCATTGATCGTGATGACGATTCTGGCGGCAGGACTGATCCTGATCCATTTTTATTCTGTATCCTTGCCGGTGGTACTGATCACAGCGGTCGTATTTTTGATTATGTATATTTTTTATTTCAGATTTACACCGAAGAAAGCATGGCTGATCTTGCTTACACCTCTTGCATTTGTGTTAAAGATCCCGTATGTGATCCCGGTTGCTTTTGGTCTGGTTGGAACACCGGTTTTTGCGGTTCCGGTAGCCTGCGGAACCATCGTATATTATATGCTTCATTATGTAAAAGGAGCTTCGGCAGCACTGAAAAGCTCCGGGACAGACAGCATGATCAAGAGTTTGTCGGCTTACACCAAACAGATCGTACAGAATAAGGAGATGTTTGTGGCAATTCTGGCATTTACGGTTTGCCTGCTTCTGGTCTACAATCTGCGGATGCGTGCGGCAGATCAGGCATGGAAGATTGCAATCGGAGCCGGTGTGATTTCAGAACTGGTTCTGTTTATCGCAGGAGATCTTGCATTTGGAGTACATACAGATTATCTTACACTGATTTTGGGAAGTGCAGTATCGGTGGTGATCGGAATGGCACTGGAATTTATGATCTTTTCAGTGGATTATTCCCGTACCCAGCGGATGCAATTTGAAGATGATGAATACTATTATTATGTAAAAGCGGTTCCGAAGATTGTGGTATCGGCACCGGAAAAAACGGTGAAAAAGATCAACGAACGTCAGGAATGGAGCCAGAAAGAGACAGAAGAAGAACTCTTAAAGCAGAGCTTAAATAAAGAACTGGGCATGGAAAATAATTCTACGAAGAAGTAACATATATATTTATGAAGTTGAAGGACAGGAGGTGACAGAATGGAAGCAAGAATCGCAGCATTTTTCGGAAGATATCTGGGAGATTTATATCTGCCTCATATCCGTTTTATCGATGTGATCGAGATCGTGATCGTTGCGGTAGTGATCTATGAGATCATGCTCTGGATCAAGAATACAAAAGCATGGATGCTGCTTCGCGGACTGCTGACACTGGCAGGCTTCATTCTGATCGCAGCCGTTTTTAAGATGCATACCATTTTGTTCCTGGCAAAAGGCTGCATCAATGTGCTGGCGACAGCAGCGGTGATCGTGTTCCAGCCGGAACTGAGAAGAGCATTGGAAAAACTGGGAGAGAAGAATTTCTTTTCCAATCTGGTGCCATTTGAGCGCAACAAAGAGAATCAGAGATTTTCCGATGAAACGCTGGAAAGTCTGGTTCATGCAGCCTTCGAGATGGGAAGCGTCTGTACAGGTGCGCTAATCGTGGTGGAACAGGCGATCCACCTGACTGAATATGAACTGACCGGAATCGAACTGGACTGTAAAGTGTCCGAGCAGGTTCTGATCAATATTTTTGAACATAATACACCATTGCATGACGGAGCCGTGATCGTGCGGGGAGACCGGATTACTTCCGCAACCTGTTACCTTCCGCTGTCGGACAATATGCAGATCAGCAAGGAACTGGGAACCAGACACAGAGCGGCACTGGGAATGAGCGAAGTCAGTGACGCACTGATCATCGTTGTATCTGAAGAAACCGGTCAGGTCTCTGTAGCGATGGGCGGACAACTGGCACGTGGCGTTTCCGAAGAATATCTGATGACAAGATTGAGCCAGATACAGTACTGTACTTCAGATGTGAAGAAATTTACACGGTGGAAAGGACGGCAGAAGCATGAAGAATAAGCTGACAAACAACATTGGACTGAAGTTTGCAGCAGTTCTTTTTGCTGCATTGTTATGGTTGATCGTGGTAAACGTGGACGATCCGGTGGATACAAACATATATCGAAATATACCGGTCACAGTCACAAATGAAGAAGTAGTAACCAATACCGGAAAGACCTATCAAATTCTGGATGATACGCAGACTGTGACTGTTGCAGTGACGGCGCCGAGATCTGTGCTTTCTCAGATTAAGAATAATGACATCAAGGCCGAAGCGGATATGCGGGAGATGGAATTGAAATCTCTGGTTCCAGTGACGGTAACGGTGGATGGATTCGAAGGCAAATATGAGTCTGCAGAGGCGACTCCGAGAAATATCCAGGTCAAGATTGAAGACCAGACCAAAAATACTTTCCCATTGAGTGTGGATACGACAGGCACATTAAGAGATGGCTATGTACTGGGAGAGACAAAGACCAATCCGGAGACCATTACAATTCGTGGTTCGGAATCCTTGGTGGCAACCATTGACAAAGCAGTTGCAAGGGTGAATATTTCCGGACTGGCAGAAGATAAGGAACTGGATGCAGAACTGATCCTGTACGACGCAAAGGGAAATGTGATCGATCAGACCCTGCTGACCAACAACCTTGGAGAAAAAGGTGTCAGCGTAGATGTACAGGTATTGAGCAAGAAAGATTTAACGTTAGACTTTGAAGTGTCAGGAAGTCCGGCCAACGGATATGTATATACGGGACTTACCAGTACCCCGGATAGAATTTCTGTCTGTGGAACAGCAAAGGCCCTGAAAGGACTGGACAGTATTCAGATTCCGTCTTCCGAATTGGATATCAGCGGAGCAACCGGAAAGGAAGAAATCGTGGTAGACATTTCTCCTTATCTTCCGGAAGGAGTGGAGCTGGTAGATGACACAGCGAAGAATGTTATTGTTACAGTGACAGTGGAGCTGGAAGGTGCACAGACCATAGAATTCCCGGTAGAGGGAATCGTGGTCAACAATCTTGCCAGTGGCCTGAAGATTGATTATGAAGATGTGGAAGACCTGAGTCTTCAGTTTAAAGGATCGCAGGATGCACTGAATTCTCTGGATGTGAGAAATGGTGTTTCGATCGATCTGAAAGACTGCAAAGATCCGGGCACTTATATCGTTCCGGTTTCCGTAGAAGTGCCGGAGTCAGTCACTCTGGTGACCCAACCGTCAATCAAGATCCTTTTACAGAAAAAAGAAGAGTAAAGTAAGACAGAGAAAAAGGAAGAAAAAGGAAAGACGGGAACCAAAAGTAAGGAAGAACATGGCATATAAGAGAAGACGAGATAGCAAAACAGGAGTGATAGAACGATGGTAAGCGAAACAGTAAAGATAAAAAATCCTACAGGACTTCATCTGAGACCGGCAGGTTTGTTCTGTACCACTGCAATGAAGTTTGAAAATTGCTCTGTGACATTTAAGGCAAGAAACGGAAAACTGGCCGCCAATGCGAAGAGCGTGCTCAGTGTGTTGGGAGCCTGCATAAAAAGCGGAGATGAGATTGAGATCTTCTGCGAGGGCGAAAATGAAGAAGCGGCACTGGCAGAGATGGTAAAGATCGTGGAAGATGGTCTGGGAGAGTAAAAACACCATAAAAGGTTGCAACGAGCACTAACCTTTGAGCGGCACTGTAAATTAAGTGGCTAAAAAAGCAAAAAGTCAGGCATGCAAATGTGTAGAAAAACACTCGCATGCCTGATTTTTTGCTTAATCATAATATCCGCCGGTATCTTCTTCATCGGAGGAGTCATTATAGTCAGAACCGCTGTCGGAACTGCTGTCCTCTTCATCGGAAGAATCTGAAGGATCACCGGAGGAATCCTCGTTGTCGGAAGAGGAAGAATCGTTGGTGGTATAATCTGCCGGATCTACTCCGGAAAGATAAATGATGTCGTTACTGATCTCCTCCACCAAGTCGGAGGGCTTGTAATCTTTGTCTCCGAAAAGGAACTGATGAAGCTGGGAGACATTGTCGGAAAATCCAATGGGAATAACATAGGAGCCATCGTGGTTGCGCACACTTTCGGAAGTCGTGACGTCAAAAGGAAATCCCTTGCTCTCCCCGATACTGTATTTCAGACCGTTGGCGGCCAGACCCATAAAATTGGCGGCGGTCAGATTGGTGGAAATTTCTGGAAGTACCTGATCAATGATACGATTTAAGGTGGAAATATCGGCGGCCTGTGCTTTCTCTGCAATCTTCTGGAGTACCAGACGTTGACGTTCGGTTCGCTTGAAATCATCACCGCTAGTGTAACGAATTCGCGCGTAGGCCGTAGCCTGGATTCCGTTTAAGGTCTGGAGCCCGGCGGACTCAATTCCCAGAGAATCTTTACCGGTGACTTTGATATTTTCCACGGTATACGCATTCACATAAGGAACTTCTTCTTCGGTTACATCAATCTCAAGTCCTCCGAGGGCATCGATGATGTCGCTTAAGGCGTTGAAGTTGACACTGATGTATTTCTTGATATCCAGATCCAGATTTCGGTTCAGCAGTGCGATGGCTGCTTCCGGTCCACCGTAAAAATAAGCACTGTTTGCTTTATCATAGGTGTCATCATCCTGTTTTAAAAGGGTGTCTCGGTAAACAGACAGAAGTTTGACTTCTTTGGTCTTGTTGTTGATACTGGCGATGATGATACTGTCGCTTCGGGCGCCTTTTTCCAGTTCGCCTTCTCTGGAATCCAGACCGAAAAGTGCAATATTGGTGTAATCACCGGTGTCCTGATAAATATCCAGATTCTTTTCATTCAATGGATTATAATTCATCAGATCTAATTTTAAAACAACAAAAGCAGCGACACCAAGGACTGCAAGAACCAGAAGCTCTGCAAGGATCAGGATCAGTCGTCTGCGTTTTCTCTTTCGTCGTAGAAGGGCGCGCTCTTTGGGAGTGAGCGGTCTGCGTCTTCTTTTTCTGCTCATAAAGGACCTCCGTTTCGGTTTGAAAACATATAGCAAATCATGCATAACACAGGGCTGGTAATACAGAACTGAAAACGCATGACTGCAAAGAATATATTGGATATTATTACCTATTTCAGATGGAAAGTCAAATACACGGATAAAATGGGCAAAATTTGGAAATGAAAGTGGGAAAATACAGACAGGATAAAGCGGAATGAATGAAAACGGTGGAAAATGTCAGGGGTTTGTGGTATGCTTATCTTTGTATAAGTGAAACTATGTCTTCACTTGAAAGGAGAGTAATCTATGAAAAGACGGGTAGTAGGTCTTCTGGCAGCATTGATTCTGGCATCGGGACTGCAGATGAGCGCAGGGGCGGAAGATCTGACAAACGACTATATACTTGGAAATAGCAGCCTGAATCTTCTGAATGGAGGTGTTTTTTCAGAAGAGGATCTTAATATAGAAGACTATACAGGAGGAGCATCTTACAGCAGTATCAATGTGTTCACGGATCATATTTATTATGTGGCAGATGATACCAAGATTGTACAGGTGGATCGCTCCAGTGGAGAGAGCAGGGTATTGTATCAGGTAGAGGCTGTGATCTCCCGGATGTTTGTGGTCAATGATAAAAAGGCTTATTTCATCCAGAATGGAAATGCTTACTGTTATGATTTTGAGGCAGAAGAGCTGATGGCCTTGCAGGAGACCGGTGACGTTCAAAGTGTGATTCCGACTCCATACGGAGAAATTTACGAACGGGGGGAAGCCTTCCACTGGGATGTTTATGCCGGAGAGAATCAGGTACTCCATGATATTTATCAGTGTTACACGGAGGATGGCAATCTGATTGTAACGATGGACCATAAGGAATATCAGGTCTCTTTGGAACGGCTATTTGCTGAAGATTTTTCCAGTGCGGATCTGTCCGAATATGTGTATGAGACGACACCTGAGAGTGAGATCAGTCTCCACAGTGAGGAAGACGGAATCTGTGAGGAATGTGAAAAGAATGCAAAGAATTTTACAGAGGCAGACTATGAGGCATCACTGGCTGCAGAGCCAGGAGAGGAAGCCACCGCTTCGGATGAAGTTTCTGCCTATGCAATGTCTGATCTGAGCAAGGAACAGCAGAACATCGTGAATCGTGCAGAGGAACAGGCAAAGGTGACCTGGACACCGTTGAAAAATGTATCCGGTTGGGATGGGGATTATACGTTCCGGGCCGGAAAGACTTATACAGGAATTCCTTACGGACAGCCTGTCTATGCAAAATATGTTCCGTATGACGCATCCATTGCCGAGTTCCAGAATGCAGTGAAGGATGGAAACAGCAAATTTTATACAGATCGTTCGACTTTTAACGCGTCAGCACCATATTACTCTTCCGACTGTAGTGGATTCGTGTCTTGGGCATGGGGACTTTCCAGCAGACATTATACAGGAAGTATTGCCTCTGCCGGAAAGAGAATCAGTGGAACGGATTCCGAGATCCTGTACAAACTTCAGGTGGGGGACATGCTTCTGAAAGCGGGAAGCCATGTGGTTCTGGTGGAAGACGTGGTCTACAAGAGTGGGCAGTTAAAATCTCTGACGATCATTGAACAGACTCCACCGATTATCAAACGTACGGTATACGGTCAGGGTGGTACCAAGACTTTACAGCAGTTTTTGAATTATTATCATCCGGCAAGCAGTTATCTGGCATACCGTAGCAACAAAGTGACGGACGATAATAAAAATTCCAGCGATGCGGGAAATGGACCGGTAGTAGATACGACACCTCATGTGGTTTATAGCACCCATGTGCAGACCTATGGCTGGCAGGCTGAATCCAAAGATGGAGAGACTTCTGGAACCATCGGAGAATCAAAACGACTGGAAGCCATTAAGATTTCTCTTAAAAATTACGGAAATGTATCCGTTACATATCGGACCCATGCTCAGACCTATGGTTGGTTGAACTGGGTGAAAGATGGTTCCTTATCCGGAACGGTCAATGAGTCCAAGCGATTGGAAGCCATTGAGATCAAACTGGAAGGGACCGATGCTTCCAAGTATGATATTTATTATCGGGCCTATGCCCAGACCTATGGTTGGCTTGGCTGGGCAAAGAACGGAGAGAGTGCCGGAACGAAAGGACTGTCCAAGCGACTGGAAGCGATCCAGATCAAGGTCGTACCGAAGGGATCGGCAGCTCCGGGCAGCACAGACAATCGATTCGTAGAACAGGCAGACGGAGCTCCTTCTGTCGAGTATCAGACGCATGTACAGACCTACGGATGGCAGAATGTGGTAAAAGACGGAGCCACAGCCGGAACCAGCGGGGAGTCCAAGCGCCTGGAAGGCATTAAGATCAATGTGGCAAACAACAGCAAAGTCTCTGTGAAATATCGGACCCATGTACAGACCTACGGTTGGATGGACTGGGTAACAGCCGGGCATCTATCGGGAACCAGTGGAGAGTCCAAGCGCCTGGAAGCCATTCAGATTGAACTAACCGGAACGGACAAAGATAAATACGATATTTACTACAGAGTCCATGCACAGACCTACGGCTGGCTTGGCTGGGCAAAGAACGGAGAGAGCGCCGGAACGGAAGGGGCTTACAAGCGCCTGGAAGCCATCCAGATTAAGATCGTGGAAAAAGGAAAGGCAGCACCGGGAAGTACCAGCAACCACTTTGTTAAACTGACCAGTGCAGATCTGCCGCAACTGGAATTACAGTTCCAGACCCATGTACAGACCTATGGTTGGACAGGCCTGACCACAGGAACCAGCGGGACTTCTGGAACCAGTGGACAATCTAAACGACTGGAAGCTATCAAGATCCGTCTTTTAAAGGGAGACAGTTCCAGTGGAATCGAGTACCGGACTCACGTACAGACCTATGGTTGGCAGAGCTGGGCGAAGAACGGAGCGTTGTCAGGAACCAGCGGAGAGTCCAAGCGACTGGAAGCCATTCAGATCAAGCTGACGGGAACCGCAGCACAGAAATACGATATTTATTACCGGGTACATTCTCAGACTTACGGCTGGCTTGGCTGGGCGAAGAACGGAGAGAGTGCCGGAACGGAAGGAAAGTCCAAACGACTGGAGGCCATTCAGATCAAGTTGGTGAACAAAGGGGGAGTTGCACCGACTTCAACCACCAGCAGTTTTGTGAAATAAAAGCAGGGAACCAGGAGTGTGAAACAGGAAGAAACATAAGGGGAGAGCAAAAATGAGACAACGAGAACACAGGAAGAATCTGTTTAGAATGTTCGGAAAACGCAAGGGAGATGCAGCCATTCTTTTGGGAATGGCTCTCTCCCTTGTGCTGTTTTTCGGAGAAATTCATGTGGTATATGCAGAAGAACAACCAAATGGCAGTAATCTGTCAGAGCGGGAAATCTATGTAGTAGATGAAAATGGAAATTACAGTTTGTTGGAAGATCGCGTGGATCCGGCAGTAACAGATGCAGTAACAGATGGAGCACAATCCGGAGTAGAAAGCGGAGCCTTAGATGAGGATCAGGACGAAACCACGGATGGAACTTCGGAAGAGGGGGTTGCAGTTCAGAGTGCAGACGCGGGTAGCGAGATAGAAGCACAGGCAACCGGGGTAAAGATCGTCAATTTCCGTGCAAAAGCTAATGGCACGGCAGTCTCCGCAAACAGTACGACGGATTTTAAAGAAAAGGATACCAATTACAAAGGGTATACTTGTGGTGCTTATGGGGCAGATGCCATTTATCTGGGCATGGAGAACGGCCAGGTCAAATTCATGTTGGGTGGAGTCATTGGTCTGGTGAATGCATCGGAAGTCCAGATCGTGGCTTACAACAGTTCCAGAAGTGTCAGTTATTATTATGTGAAGAACGGAAATCTGTACCATAAAGTTGCAATCAACCTAAATGATAAAAATGCGGGCAGTATCATCAATCTGGGAGCGGCACCGTCCGGCCTGTCTCAGGGTGTAACCTATTACAGTTATGATGGGCATTACTTTTATACCGATTATACGGTGATGGCATCCGATTACCAGAACAATACCAGAAATCGTTCGGTGAATCCATCGGCACCATATTATAATTATTTTCAGTATCTGCCATTTCGAAGTAAAACCACATATACGGCAGCCGAGTTGAATCAACTGATTCAAAGCAAGACCAGCAGTGGAAAAATGTTGAATATGGGAAATATCGCCATCAATATGCAGAATACCTATGGAGTCAATGCGCTTGCGATCGTTGCAATCGCCGGAAACGAAAGCGGTTGGGGAAGAAGCAATATTGCACAGAATAAAAATAATTTATTTGGGTTAAATGCCATCGACCGGTCACCTGGTGCCAGTGCCAATAGCTATGGAAGTGTAGATGCCTGTGTGAAAGATTTTGCAGAGACGTATATGTCCAAACGTTATTTAAGAGCGGGATATATTTATTACAAGGGTGGATTTCTGGGAAATAAGGCGGCAGGAATCAATGTGAGTTATGGATCGGATCCTTATTGGGGCGAAAAGGCTGCCTCGATCATGAAGAGCCTGGATTCGGCAAAGAGGGATCTGAACCAATATACCATCGGAATCAAAGATTTTTATAATTTTAACCATACAGATCTGAATGTGAGAAAAGAAGCAAGCACTTCATCCGCGAAAATTTATTCCACCGGTTTGCAGTCTGGATATGCGTTCCGGATTCTGGGAAGCTCCGGAGATTTTTACCAGATCCAGAGTGATCCGGTATTGAATTCGGACAGAGGTTCGATCAATACTGGTTCGGGAAATTATTCCTATGATGGAATGTATGGGTATGTGAGCAAGAACTATGTGAATGTGGTCATTCAAGGGAAGAATCCTGGGAACAACGGAAATGATGGCGATCAGGATGATGGAAGTCTGGCGGTAGCCTATCGGGCACATTGCCAGACCTACGGTTGGATGAATTATCAGAAAAATGGAGCCAGTGCCGGAACCAGCGGAGAATCCAAGCGAATGGAGGCATTGCAGATCCGACTGCAAAATGCTCCCTATTCCGGTGATATCGTTTACCAGACCCATTGCCAGACTTACGGCTGGCTTTCTGAAGTGAAAAATGATGCTATCGCTGGTACGGTCGGTGAGTCCAAGCGGGTAGAAGCTATCCGAATCAAACTGACCGGAGAGATGGCAAAGCACTATGATGTGTATTATCGGGTGCATGCGCAGACTTTCGGTTGGATGGGATGGGCGAAAAATGGAGAGAGCGCCGGAAGTGCCGGCTATTCCAAGCGACTGGAAGCGGTACAGATCGTACTGATAGAAAAGGGCAGTGCAGCACCGGGTAGTACAGCCAATGCGTATCGTGAATCCACACCGTCGGTGGCATATCAAACCCATGTGCAGACTTATGGCTGGCAGGCTTTCGTGGCAGACGGAGCTACAGCGGGAACGACCGGAAAATCAAAACGGTTGGAATCCATCGTTTTGAAACTTCAGAATAAGCCGATGTCAGGGGATATTCAGTATAAGACGCATGTGCAGACTTATGGCTGGCAGAATTGGGTGAGTGGAGGTCAGCAAAGTGGCACCACCGGAAAGGCAAAACGACTGGAAGCCATTCAGATCAAATTAACCGGAGAGATGGCAAATCAATATGATGTATATTACCGGGTGCATGCTCAGACTTATGGCTGGCTCGGATGGGCAAAGAATGGAGCAAGTGCCGGAACCGAAGGACTTTCCAAGCGACTGGAAGCGATTCAGGTCGTATTGGTGAAAAAAGGCGGTGCGGCGCCGGGAAGTACAGCAAATCCATTTGTGAAAAAGTAAGAAATAAAAGAAGTAACAAAAGCGAAGCGGGAAAAGGAGAGACGGATGAAAAGAACAATCGTGGCACTGTTATGCGCCTCTATGGTGTTGACCGGATTCAGCGGGGCAACCGTATGGGCACAGGAAAGCAAAAATGTGGCAGTGCAGGAGGAGACAAATCAGGAAGCGGCAAATTCGGTGACGACCGATACAGAAGAAGGCTCACAAAATACAACCCAGGATCCATCCCAGACTTCCGGACAGGATCAGAACACCGGAGATACTCAGGGTTCCGGACAGGATCAGACTACCGGAGAAAATCAGGAAACGGGCAAAGATCAGACTTCCGGTGGCAACGCAGGAAATGCAGACGCTTCACAGACGACCGGCACAGAGTTTACAGAGGACAAGGACGGAAACCAGACAGGGGAAGAAGGACAGACGCCTGAAACACAAGACGCGAAGGAAGAAATCGCAGTTGCGGCAGAAGGTGCATCTATCCGCTACCAGGCACATGTGCAGACCTACGGTTGGATCAAGGAAGTCAAAGACGGAAAAGAAGAAGGAACCACCGGACAGAGCAAACGTGTGGAAAGCATGAAGATCAATGTGGACAGTGCGGTGGACGGAAACGTAGAGTATCGTGCGTTCATTCAGGAAGTGGGCTGGACGGACTGGAAGAGCAACGGAGCAGAAGTCGGAACCACAGGACAATCCAAACGACTGGAGGCTCTGCAGGTACGTTTGACCGGAAAACTGGCAGAACAGTATGATGTATATTATTCGGTGCATGCGCAGACTTACGGTTGGCTTGACTGGGCGAAAAATGGAGACACCAGCGGAACCGTCGGTCTGGATAAGCGACTGGAATCCGTGAAAATCGTACTGGTTGCAAAAGGGGGACAGGCCCCGGGAGCCACTACGACCCCGAAAAAAATTCAGGATTCTATCGTATACAAATCTCATGTCCAGACTTATGGCTGGCAGGACTGGGCCGCAAACGGAGCACTCAGCGGAACGACAGGACTCAGTAAACGAGTAGAATCCCTGCAGATCGGCGTGAGAAGTGAAACAGATGGCGGCATTTCCTTCCGTGCACATGTACAGGGAAACGGTTGGACAGACTGGAACAATCAGAACTACGGCTCCGTCGGAACGGTGGGACAGTCCAAACGGCTGGAAGCCATTCAGTTAAAACTGACCGGGGATCTGGAACAGAAATATGATGTGTACTATCGGGTACATTGTCAGACCTACGGCTGGCTTGACTGGGCAAAGAACGGGGAAATGGCAGGAACTTCCGGCTATGCAAAACGAATTGAATCCATCCAGATTCAGCTGGTGCCAAAAGGTGGAGCGGCTCCGGGAGCCACTACCAGACCGAGCCGGGAACTTAAAGGCGTCTCCTATGATGTGTATGTAGAAGGAAAAGGCTGGGTTCAGGCAGAAAATGGAGCAGAGGCCGGAACCACCGGAGAAGGAAAGAGAATGGAAGCCCTGCGTATGTATGTAGGGGATGGAACATATACCGGAAGTATTCAGTATCAGACGTATGTACAGACTTATGGTTGGCGGAATCTGGCAACGGCAGGAAATGTATCCGGTGCAGAGAACAGCGGCAAACGAATGGAAGCGTTGAAGATCAATCTGACCGGCGAACTGGCAAAGCACTATGATGTGTATTATCAGGTGCATGTACAGACCATTGGCTGGTTGGACTGGGCGAAAAATGGGGAAGTCGCAGGAACCTATGGACAGAGCAAGCGTATTGAGTCGATCCGTGTGAAATTGGTTGCAAAAGGCGAGGCGGCACCAGGCTCCACAAATGTCCCGTCCTATGCAAGAAATGTATCCCTTACCACTTTTGTACAGGGAGTTGGATGGATGAAAGCGGATGGGAATGGGTTCAGTGGAACCACCGGTCAGAGCCGGCGGATCGAAGCGTTTAAATTATCCGTGACAGATGATCGGTTTAAAGGTGGAGTGAAATACCAGGCATATACCCAGGGAACCGGATGGAATACAGAAACCGGAAATGGAGCAGAGGCCGGATCAGCCAACAGTGGCAAACGGGTGGAAGCCATCAAACTGTCACTGACGGATGAACTGGCGCAGCATTATCATATTTATTACAGAGTCTACGTGCAGACCTATGGCTGGCTTGGATGGGCAGCAGATGGTACGGAGGCCGGGACCGCAGGACTGGGCAAACGAGTGGAGATGATTCAGGTTCTGGTAATACCCAAAGTTCTTCCGGCACCGGGCGTCTTAAGGGATGCTTACCGTGGAAATGCTTATGGAGTGGACGTGTCTGCATATAACGGAAATGTAATCTGGTCTAGCGTGAAGAATGCAGGAAATGAATTTGCCATGCTTCGGATCACAACCAGAAATAACCAGGTAGATGCGACGTTTGAGCAGAACTATAATCAGGCAATTGCAAATGGAGTGCGTGTCGGTGTATATAAATATGGGTATGCGACTACGGTGGCACAGGCGAAGGCGGAGGCACAGTCTGTGATTCGAACTTTAAACGGAAGAAAGCTTTCTTTCCCGGTTGCTTATGACGTAGAAGATGCGACACAACAGGTACTTGGGAAAGAAAAATTGACCCAGATCATCGATGCATTCCAGAAAGAAATCGAGAATGCGGGATATAAATTTATGATTTATTCGAATACTAACTGGTTGAATAATTATATCGATATGAACCACTATGCAGATGAAGATGTATGGGTGGCAAGATATCGAAGCTTCGGACTGGGACACGGTTATGCCGGAAAAGGAAATGTCACGATCTGGCAGTTTACCTCCAAGGGAAGCGTACCGGGAATCAGCGGATACGTGGATCGGAATGTGGCGTATAAGCTGTATTAGGAGCGATAAAATCAAAAAGAATAATCAAGATTGATTGAAAGAACAGAAAAAACAAAAAGAAGAGACAATAAGGATAAGGGATCAATTGCAGGGAGTGGTTGGTACCTTATCTTTATTTTAAGGCGTACGGAAGTTCCTGATCTTGTTGTAAAACTTAAATTGTGATATACTTTATATATTATTACGCGAAAAATTGATTAGATAGAATGATACGAAGAATGTCAACAGATATGAGAGGAGTATTATGGTAAAAAGTTGGAGACGAAGAATCGGCATACTGGCCGGAGTCTTTCTTATGGGAGTTAGTTGCGTTTTCCCAACAGTGCAGGTTCATGCGGAGAATGAGGTAGAGACGCAGGCGAATGAGTCGGCCATGGTCAGTTATTCTACTCATGTTCAGAAAAAGGGATGGATAGAATCTGTATACAATGGAGAATCTTCCGGAACCACAGGTTCCAGTCTGCGGTTGGAGGGCCTGAAGATTCAGGTGTCTAATATTAGAAATTATTTCGGAAATATTGAATATCGCAGTCATGTACAGACTTATGGTTGGGAAAAAGACTGGAAGAAAAACGGACAGGTCTCAGGTACAGTTGGACAGTCTAAAAGATTGGAAGCAGTCCAGATTCGTCTGACCGGACAACTTTCAGAAAAATATGATATATACTACCGGGTTCACTGCCAGACCTATGGCTGGCTTGGCTGGACAAAGAATGGAAAACCGGCGGGTACCAGTGGTTATTCGAAACGGTTGGAAGCCATTCAGATTATGTTGGTGGACAAAGGAACCGGGGCACCTGGTGATACGGGCTATTCTTATCTGAGTGCGGATACAGGGGTGCAATATCAGACGCATGTACAGACTTATGGTTGGCAAGGAATGAGGACGAATGGATATGAGTCCGGGACTACAGGGCTGTCTAAGAGACTGGAAAGTATCCAATTATCTTTAAAAAATCAACCATATAAGGGCAATATAGAATATCAAACGCATGTGCAGACTTATGGTTGGGAAAAAGACTGGAAGAAAAACGGAGAAAAATCGGGAACGGAAGGGCAGTCTAAACGACTGGAAGCAATCCGTATCCGACTGACCGGAGAGATTGCGGAAAAATGTGATGTCTATTATCGGGTACATGCACAGCATTATGGCTGGCTTGGCTGGGCTAAAAATGGAGAAGAAGCCGGAACCGCAGGATATTCCTATCGACTGGAGAGTATTCAGGTGATGGTATTGCCAAAGAATGCCAGAACTTTTACAGAAACGAATGCATTTGTAGAAAAAGGAAACGGTGAAAACCAGACAGTATCCGGAACATGGAGTCTGTCGCAGATTCAGAGCAGCGCAGGCGGAAGCGTTGCAGTCAATACGGAGCTGACACTTTCCTCAGCCTTTACAGGAAATGTAAATGGAGTACAGACCACCTATTCCTGGAAGAATGAGACAACCGGAGAAAGCGGAGAAATCGCGACAGTCGGAGCGAAAGAAGAAGTAAAATGGACGCCTACGGTTTCCGGAAAATATGTGATTACGGCAACGGCACAGGATGCAAACGGAAGAATCGGTTCTAAGCAATTAACCGTACAGGTAAATCACGGAGTAATCCTGAAGAGTGATGCATTCTTTACGGCACACCGCGGACTTCGTGGAAAAGCGCCGGATAATTCTATCCCGGCATTTACACTTGCCGGTCAGGCTGGATTTGATTCTATAGAGACTGATGTAAATGAGACAAAAGATGGCGTCTTTGTGTTGTCCCATGACAATAATCTTTCCAACATATGTGGTGTGAATGTAAATATTTCGGATTTGACATATGAGGAATTGTGTAATTATTCCAAGTACAATATCAAGACAGGAAACGGAGTAGGAAATTATAATAATTACGAGCGACGAATCCCAAGATTGGATGAATTCCTGGACATCTGTGGAGAATATGGATGTATTCCTCAACTGGATACCAAGAATCTGAATTCCTTTGACAGTGTGAAAGAGCTGTATCAGATTTTGGTGGAACGGGGAATACAGGACGATGTGATCGTGACGTCCTTTAATAATCTGTATTTACAGTTATTGAGGGAAATGAATCCGAATATTACGCTGACATACGGAATCGAATCTGCGCAGACCACAGATATTGAATGGTTGAAGAATTATAATGTGGGAGTATCGGTGAATTGTCGGAATCTGGTAAACGGGGATGAAAAAGCATACGTAGATTCGGATATCAGGGTGAATATTTATTCGGTGAAGGATAAAACCTCTCTGGGAATCTTAATGGATCGCGGAATTACTTCCTTTACAGTGGATAATGTAATGTGGGATCAATAGAAGGTCAATAAAAAACGGAATAGAAAACGATTTATTAGCAGGCTGTATTCTCAGGAATATGGCCTGTTTTAAAAATAAGAAATTAAGAAAGGATCAATTGAAAAAAGCAGAGAAAAACCTGTACAATATCTAAGGCGAGGGGTATACTGAGGGTGTTTGTGAAAGTCGGAATGATTCTTATAGAATAGGGAGAAAAGCATGAATTTAAAATACCGCATGAATGGTAAGAAAAATAAAAAAACAGAAAAGGACAGCACGATTTCCTATGAGATTGAAAGAATAGAAATTGTGAAAAATAACATGGTGATTCAGGGCTGGGCAATTTCTACAGAAGGGTCGAAGGATGTTCGATTTAGGGTGGAAGATTCCAAGGGAGAGTCTGTAAAGATAAAAGTTACACGGAAAACAAGAAGGGATGGTGTTGAATCTGACTTTGGAGTATCTGAAGAAGAAAATTGTGGTTTTAAAATTGAATTTGAGACAAGCGAAGAAACTGAATATAAATTCTATATTACAGATGGAATCCGAAAAAAAGAAATCAGCATAAACGGTGACAAAATTTTGAAAAAACAGAAAATGCGTGATGGAGTCTCTTTTATTCGAAGGTCTCTGAAATATATGAAACCGGAATATGCAAAAAAAATGGCAGACTATATCCGGAAATATGGGATGAAAAACATAAAGCAATATGTCAAAAGAGCTGTAAATAAAACGGGAAAACCTTATGAAGAATGGTATGAAGAGAATAAGGTGACAAAAGAAGAATTACAGAAGCAAAGAGTAATGGTATTTGAGAAGCAGCCATTGATCAGTATTGTGGTTCCGACCTATAAAACGCCAATCAATTTCCTGAGAGAAATGATAGAGTCCGTTATCTCTCAGAGTTATTCAAACTGGGAGTTATGTATCGCTGATGGAAGTGAGGGGGATGTAGAAGTAGAAAAAGAACTGGAAAGATACCATCAGCAGGATTCCAGAATCAAATATAAAATCCTGGGAAAAAATCTTGGAATCGCAGGAAATACAAACGGTGCATTAGAACTTGCAACGGGAGAATACATCGGATTATTTGATCATGATGATCTGCTGACACCGAATGCGCTGTATGAAGTGGTAAATGCATTACAGGAAACGGATTATGATATCCTGTATACAGATGAAGATAAGATAACCGGAGATGGATCAAAGCATCTGGATCCGAATTTTAAACCGGATTTCAGTATAGATTTGTTCCGTTCTAATAATTACATTACCCATTTTTTTGTGGTGAAGAAAGAAATTGTGGATAAAATTGGTGGATTTTGCAGCGAGTATGACGGAGCGCAGGACTATGATCTGATGTTTCGATGCATTGAAAATGCAACGCAGATTAAGCATATTCCTATGATTCTCTATCACTGGCGGGTTCACATGAATTCAGTTGCAGGAGATCCGGCAAGTAAGATGTATGCATATGAAGCCGGGAAAAAAGCGATTGAAGATCATTTGAAGAGAATGAAGATTGATGCAACGGTAGAGCATGCGGAACTTCTGGGAATGTATCATGTAAAATATGCAATACATGGCGACCCGAAAGTGTCGATTATTATTCCAAATAAAGACCATGTAGCAGATCTGGACAAATGCATACGTTCCTTATATCAGGTGAACTCCTATAAAAATTTTGAGATAGTGATTATCGAGAACAACAGTGAAAAGAAAGAAACCTTCCAGTATTATAAAAAGCTGAAAAAACAACATGAAAATGTGAAAGTTGTTATCTGGGAGAAAGAATTTAACTATTCAGCGATTAATAACTTTGGGGTGAAGTCTGCAGAAGGAGAATATTTATTATTCCTGAATAATGATACGGAAATGATGACAGAAGATGCTCTGGAAGAAATGTTGGGATGTTGCATGCGTGAAGAAGTAGGTGCTGTAGGTGCAAAATTATTATATGCAGACGATACGGTTCAACATGCAGGAATTGTAATCGGATTTGACAATTACGCGGGTCATGTCAATATGAAAATTGGAAAAGACGAGTTTGGATATATGGGACGTGCGAGAATTAACTGCAATTACAGTGCGGTAACGGCAGCGTGTATGATGACAAAAAAAGATCTGTTTGAACAGGTCGGTGGTTTTGATGAACAGTTCGTCATTGCCTGTAACGATGTGGATTATTGTCTGAAGTTACGAGAGTTAAACAAACTGATCGTGTTTAATGCATTTGCAGAATGGCATCATTATGAATCGAAATCCAGAGGATATGAGGATACGGAAGAAAAGATAGAACGTTTTGAAAAAGAGAAGAAAAAGTTCCAGAAAAAATGGCAAAAAGTATTAGATGAGGGGGATCCGTTTTATAATAAGAACTTCCCGATTACGGAAGCCCCATTTACGCTGGGATAAAAATGGAAATGTATTAAGGAATAGAGTGCCCATCATAGTTGTGATGGGGACTTTTCTTTTTTTATGAAAAATGATAAAATAAAAAAATATGGAAAGAAATCCGTTGTGGAAAGAAGAGGATGAAAAATCAATGAATGTTGCAGTCATATTTGCGGGTGGAATCGGACGCAGAATGAATCAGAAAGCGTTGCCGAAACAGTTCTTAAAATTACATGGGAAAGAAATTATCATTCATACTCTGGAACATTTTCAGAATCATGAAGAAATGGATGGGATTGTGGTTGCTTGTGTGGAAGACTGGATTCCGTTTTTAGAAAAGCTTTTAAAGCAATATAATATGGATAAGGTAAAGGCAGTTGTTCCTGGCGGAAAGACAGGTCAGGAATCCATTTATCATGGATTGAAAAAGGCAGAAGAACTGTTTGGAGAAGAGGCAAACGTTTTGATTCATGACGGGGTACGTCCATTAATTGAGAGAAAAACGATCACAGATTGTTTGCAGTCTATCCGGGAACATGGCTCGGCTATTACGGTGGCACCGGTTACGGAAACGATTATTCAGGTGGATGAAAAAGAAAGAGTGGATCGGGTCATTGACAGATCGAAATGCTTGTTTGCACGTGCTCCGCAGGGATTTCATTTAAAAGAAATTTTGGAAGCTCATGAGCGGGCAATCAAAGAAGAAAAATATGACTTTATTGATTCGGCAAGTATCATGCAATGGAACGGCCATGAATTGTTCACAGTGGAAGGCCCGGTAGAAAATATTAAAATAACGACGCCGATGGATTATTTTACATTTAAGGCATTGGCAGAAGAAAGGGAAAATTCACAGTTATATGGATGTTAAGAATTTATTTGTTGCAGGAAGTATGCAGATGGAAGATCTGGAATATGTAGTAGAGCAACATGAAGAAGATCTGAAAAAATATAGAAACAGTTCGGTATTGGTATCTGGAGCTACCGGATTTGTGGGGAAAATGTTAGTGAAGACATTTCTGCTGGGAAATCGAAAAAAAAATCTGGGAATTCATGTGATTGCTGCGATACGAGATCAGAAAAAAGCAGAAAGAGAATTTAATTTACTTTTGAAGGAAGCGGATTTAGAACTTTATGTAGGAGATATTACAGAGCCAATCGATTATAAAGGAAATGTAGATTACATTTTCCATACGGCAAGTGTGACTACTTCGAAAACAATGATAGAGAAACCGGTGGAAACGCTGAATATTTCCTGTGAGGGGACGAAAAATATATTAGAGTTAGCCAGAAAGAAACAGACCAAGGGAATAGTATATCTTTCTTCTATGGAAGTGTATGGTACACCGGATCCGTTACTGGAAAGAGTGACGGAAAAAGAGTTAGGATATGTAGATCTGACCAGTGCAAGGAGTTGTTATCCGGAAGGAAAGAGGCTGTGTGAATGTCTGTGTGCAGCTTATTCATCCGAATACAAATTGCCGGTTCGAATTGCGCGACTGGCTCAGACATTTGGAGCGGGAGTCTCCGGAGAAGATAACCGTGTTTATGCTCAGTTTGCAAGGAGTGCGATCCACGGAGAAGATATTGTTCTGCATACAGCAGGAACATCAGAAGGAAATTATTGCTATATCCGGGATGTGGTTGCGGCATTATTACTTCTTGGAACTTGTGGAAGTGATGGGGAGGCTTATAATGTGGTAAATGAGGAATCTCATATGCAAATCCGGGAAATGGCAATGTTGGTAGCAGATCAGGTAGCACAAGGAAGAATTAAAACCCGGATTGAGATTCCGGAAACAGATTGCGGATATGCTCCTTCTGTGAAAATGCATCTCAGTGGAGAAAAGTTAAGAAAATTAGGATGGAAACCACAAATAGGTATGAGAGAAACCTATGAACGAATGATAGCAGATATGATAGCAGAATAAAAATGTTGAAAGGTAAAGAAGATGATGAAGTATCTGTTGAATCAGATCTTAAGATTAAGGCCACGAGATATTCCAACCATTTTTAAATTGCTGGTGATGTGGATACCGGGAAAACTGTACAGGAGAAGGCATCCTGACGTCTGGGTGGTTACAGAATATGCAGAAAACGCAAGAGATAATGGGTATTGGTTTTTTAAATATATAAGAGAAAATTATCCGGAAAAAGAAGTATACTATCCGATTAAAAAGATGGCTTCGGATTATACAAAAGTTGCTGAATTGGGAAATACGATAGAATTTGGTGGTTGGAAACATTCTATGTTGTATTGGGCGGCAGCGAAATATATTGGAACGACAAAATATCATGGTTTTCCAGATGACAGAATCTGTGGGGGATTTTTCGAACTGAAATTGACAAGATTTAAATATATTTTTTTAAATCATGGTTTTGCAAGAGGTGTATCTGGAATTGTAAGTGGAGAAAGCACCAGATATGATCTGATCATAGCAATCTCAGAGTTGGAAAAGAAAATTATGGTGGAAATGAATCATCAGGATCCGAAAAAGATTCAGGCGATTGGTTTTTGTCGGCATGATAATCTTTTCGAAAAAGAAAAGGAACCAGGTTTAGTGGTAGTAATGCCTACATGGAGGAGATGGCTGGATTATCGCCATGAGACAAACAAAAATCGGATTGCGGAGATAAGAAAGGATTTTTTTCAGTCGCCCTATTATAAAGAATACAGTCGGATGTTGAATGATCCGGAATTTTTAGAGATTTTGGAACGCGAAAATTTACATTTGATTTTTTATCTGCATGGATATGCGCAAGGGTATGCTGGATGTTTTAAATCTCCTTCTGATCGTGTAATTATAGCGGAAAAGGAAGAATATTTTGTACAGGATTTGCTGAAAAAAGCTGCTTTTTTAATTACAGATTATTCATCGGTGTCCTGTGACTATGTTTATATGAGGAAGCCGATGGTGTATTATCAGTTTGATGCGGAAGAATTTTCGGAAAAACAATATGCGGAGAGCGAATACTTTACTTATAAAGATCAGGGATTTGGACCAATAGCAACAACTTTAAAAGAGGTAGAAAAAGAACTTCTTGAAGCATGTAGGAATGAATTTGCTATGAAACCGGAGTATGAAAGAAGAACGGAAGCGTTTTTTAAGTATTTTGGGAATCAGCATTGTGAAAAAACGTATGAATTAGTAGAAAAACTTTGAGTGTGAGAAGATTTTATGAAGAAAAAGAAAAGACCTGATATTCGGGTTAATTTTGTATTTAATGCTATTAAATCCGTGATGGTGATCGTGTTTCCCTTGATTTCTTTTCCTTATATTTCAAGAGTTTTAGGAGTAGAGGGGCTGGGGAAATTTCAATACTGTTATTCAGTGATCTCCTATTTTATCTTATTTGCATCTCTGGGAATCAGTACTTATGCAGTCAGAGAAGCAGCAAAGCGCAGAGAAGATAAGAATAAGTTTTCGCAATTAGTAAAAGAAATTTTTACGATTAATTTGATAACAACAGCTATTGTTTATCTGGTGTTACTCATATTCTTTGTGTCGGGAGCTTTTACGGGAAGAGAAAAAATCATGCTCGTATGTAGCTTGTGTATTATCGGAAGCACCCTATGTGTAGATTGGCTGTATCAGGCATTGGAACAATATGTATATATTAGTATTCGAACGATCGTATTACAGATACTATCATTGGTATTGACTTTTCTGTTAATTAAATCAGAAAAGGATGTTCTGACATATACAGCCCTTTATGTTTTCTCGACTTATGGCTATTGTTTTCTGAATTTGTTTCAGATGCGAAAATATGTGAATTTCCGTGTGACCGGAAAGTTACAACTGAAAAAACATCTGCGTCCGATTATAGTGATTTTTGGCGCGACCTTGTCGGTGTCAATTTATATGAATATGGACACGGTTATGTTGGGCGCTATTTGTGGTGATTATCAGGTTGGACTATATTCGGCGGCTGTAAAGATCAATAATGTTGTAAAGATTATAATCAATTCAATTAGTGTAGTGCTTCTTCCGAGACTGGTAGAATATATAGCAAAAGGACAAAAAGAAGAATATGAAAAACTCTTTAAAAGAGGTGCCGAATTGAATTTGTTTTTATCAACAGCAAGTACGGCAGGATTATTTGTACTGATTCGTCCGATTATTTTACTGTTTAGTGGAAAAGATTACCTTCCGGCAATGTGGACGGGGCGGGTGCTGGCCTTGCGTTTGGTGTTTTCGGCACTGGATAATATTTTTTATAATCAGGTATTGATACCGACAGAAAATGAGAATAAAGCATTGATTGGAACAGCAGCAGGAGCTGTATCGAATTTAATTTTGAATGCGATTCTAATTCCGCAATATCAGGAGATGGGAGCTGCAATTGCCACAGTGATTTCCGAGACAGTTGTCTTTGTTTATTTCATTTGTGCAACCAGGAAGATTATACGACTTCGAATTATTCTTGGCGGAGCGCCAAAATTTTTGGTGGCGTCAGGAATTATGGGGTTTGTGATTAATTATCTTATGAAATATATTAATGGCGCGTTTTTGCAGTTATTAGTATTGGTGCCGGTAGGAGCATTGATTTACATTGTGATTTTAGGTGTGATTTATTTGGTGGGAAAAGGAAATATAGATAATCTAAGATATAGAAAATAAAAATAGTAGAATATAAGAAAAACGGGAGCTGGCAGTATAGAACTGACAGCTCCTGAATGATTTACGTGAAGCGAAAAAATCTGAGTTTGTATGAAAACTTGACCTTGGTGATTGTTGCGATTACTTTAGCAATATTTAAGTTAAGAGGTTTTTTTTATATAGTTAAGTACCTGCTGACATGCGGTTCCGTGCTCAAAAGAGTGAAGATCCTGATGATGTTTTTGGATGGCATGTAAATAGAGGTTCTGATCAAAACATAGAATGTTATCTAATAATTCCTGGTTGTTTTCGGCGAGAGGAAATGGCCAGGTATGAATATCGGTGTAAAATCCTTGAGAAATTTCATAATCATCCAGATCAGTGGCGTACAAGAAACAGGGACGTTTTGTAAAAGAAAAGTCCCAGATAGATGAAGAATAATCTGTAATCAGAATATCAGAAGCATATAATAATTCTTGCATATCTGGATAATCAGAGGCGTTGATATAGTCAGAATTTAAATTACGAGCTTCTTCCACGAGGTAATAATGGCAACGGAACAAAATGGACCAGTTTCCACCAAAGCGTTGTGATAATGCTTGTTTCACAGCAGATGTATCAAAGGAATAATCAGCGACAGCCTTATTTTCGCGATAAGTTGGTGCATAAATCAATAAATGCTGGTCTTCAGGAAGCTGGAAATGTTCTAATACTTTTTTACGAATATCCGATCGCTGTCCATTGATAAGAAGGTCATTGCGGGGCATTCCACATTCAAGAATAGTACCAGTGTGATGAAAGCTTTTTTGAAGCGTTAATTCAGTAAAAGATCTGGAACTTGATAAAAAAGTTAAGCAGGTTTTTTGAGCAATGTTTTGCCGGAAACGTTCGGCAATTGTCTGGGAAGCGGTGGAAGAACCTACGGTTTTATATGCGCCACCACCGTGCCAGGTATTTATGACATGCTGCCTGGATGTAAATGGAATGTGATTCAGATCGCGTACATTTGTGATGATATATCCAGAAGATAAACAAAGATAAATAAAAGCAAGGGAGTTATATTTTACGGTTTTTATTCCCTGTTTTTGCAGGTACTGGAATTGTCCGGGATTCTGAAATGCCCAGACAAGTTCATAATCTGAAGAATGTTTCTGGATATATTCACAGATGTATTTGGGGTTGCAGGAATACTGTTTGCCAAGATAACTTGTAAAAACAATCCGTTTTGGATGAAATGGTCTGTGTGGGAAAAAACGTAACAGAAACCGGAGAATTGTTGTACAGCCTATGTAAAAATAATCGTGCATAAATACCTCTCTTGAATTTGAAATTATTGATGTAAAAGCTTTTTCAATCATAGCATGTTGAGAAGAAAAGTCAAGAAATGCGGAAAAAGAAGAAAGATTTGTAGAAGGAATGGCAGGAGAGAAAGCTGAAAATATTGCTTCAAAGCAAAAGGAATGGTAAAATAAGAAACAGTCAAAAACGACTAGACTTTATGGGAGATAAAGATGAAAAAAGTAATTACTTATGGAACCTATGATTTATTACATTATGGCCATATTGCATTGCTGGAACGGGCAAAAAAGCTGGGAGATTATCTGATAGTTGGAGTGACATCGGATGCTTTTGATAAAAACCGTGGAAAACTTAATGTACAGCAATCAGTAGTAGAAAGGATTGAAGCGGTCAAAGCAACAGGGCTTGCGGACGAGATTATTGTAGAAGAGTATGAAGGACAGAAAATTTCAGATATAAAAAAATATGGAATTGATATTTTTGCAATAGGGTCAGATTGGGAAGGAAAATTTGATTATCTGAAAGAATTTTGTGAAGTTGTATATTTGAAAAGAACGGAAGGAATCAGCAGCAGTGAATTGAGGGAAAATTTGAATCCGGTGATTCGACTGGGGATTGTTGGAATTCAAAATCCGGCGGAGCGAGTGCTGAAAGAATGTAAATATGTAAGCGGGCTGGAAGTGATTGGAATTTTTAAAGATGGAAATTCTGAGACAGAATTGTGCGAAAAATACAATCTTAAAAAGTATCAGACTCTGGTGGAAATGCTGAAGGATGTAGATGCAGTATATATTTCCGCAATGATTACAGAACATGAAAAACTGATTTGTGATGCTTTGGAAAATAATTGCCATGTATTATGTGAAAGCCCGATTTTTCTTTCGGAAAGGGAAGCAATTTCAATGTTTGATCTGGCCAAGAGCAGGCAGCTTGTTCTGTTTGAAGCGATTAAAACTCTGTTTTTCCCGGCATTTGAACATCTTTTGTTGATTGTGAACAGTGGGATGATTGGAAGTGTGAGGGATATGGAGATTGCCTGTAGTAATATTCCGGATGATATGGAAAAAGTGAGTGAAGAAAAATATCAGGGGAGCATGTATGATTGGGGAAGTATCGCGTTAGCTCCGATTATCAAAATGCTTGGAACAGAATATAAAAACTGTACGCTTTATGATTATGAAAAAAACGGATATAATTACTTTACAAAAGGAACTTTAGAATATGAGCATGCAACTGCGACCTTTAAGATTGGAAAAGGCATTAAAACCGAAGGGCATATGGTTATAACAGGAACAAAGGGCTATATTTATGTGCCGGCTCCCTGGTGGAAAATTGATTATTTTGAAATCAGATATGAGGATTTGAGAAGTACAAAAAATATTTTTTCCAATATGATGGAGAGGGCTTTCGGTATGAGTTGCTAGAATTTGTAAAAATGATGAATCATGGTGGAACAGAAAATGATATGTACAGTAGAAAAGAGATGGAGGCAATTATTAAAGTTATAGAGAAGTTTGATCAAGAAGATGTCAGAAAGATGTAAAAAAGTTCGTGAAAGAACCGAATAGAAGTAAAAGGAGAAAAAATGATTAATTTTACGGTTGGCCCGGTACAGATGAATGAAGAAGTGCGAAAAATTGGAGGAGAGGAGATTCCGTATTTTCGTACAGATGAATTTTCGGCAGTTATGAAAGCAAATGAAAGAATGTTTTTGAAGAGCGCATATGCAGGAAAGAATGCAAGAGCAGTATTTCTGACGGGATCAGGGACTTCGGCAATGGAAGCAACAGTAATGCATACGTTGTCAACAGAGGATAAAGCGTTGGTTATTAATGGAGGGAGTTTTGGACATAGATTTGCAGAATTGTGCGAACTTCATAATATTCCGTATGATGAGATAAAATTGCAACCGGGAAAATCGCTACAGGAAAGTGACCTGGCAAAGTATGATCGGAAAGGATATTCGGCCTTGCTTGTAAATGTACATGAAACTTCAACGGGTGTACATTATGATTTAGATATGATTCATGAGTTCTGTGAGAAAAATGAAATATTTTTAATAGTGGATGCAATCAGTTCTTTTCTTGCAGATGAAGTGAATATGGAAAAATGGAAAATCGATGTGTTGATTGTGGGTTCCCAGAAAGCGTTAGCCGTACCACCGGGAATTGCTATATTGGGCTTGTCAGAACGGGCGGTGGATAAAATAGAGTTTATCGAAACAAAATGTATGTATTTGGATTTAAAAAATGCATTAAAAAACGGCGAGAGAGGACAAACGCCATTTACACCTGCAGTGGGAACTTTATTACAGATACATGCGCGATTAAAAGAAATTGACACTATTGGTGTGGAAAAAGAAATTGGGAAGGTGAAAAATCTGGCAGAGGATTTTAGAAACAGAATACAGGATTTTCCCTTATCATTTTTTTCAGACTCTATGTCAAACGCGGTAACAGCATTAGAAACACAACAGTGTTCAGCAAAAAAAATATTTCAGATTTTGAAAGACGAATATCAGATCTGGATCTGCCCGAATGGAGGAGAGTTGGCAGATAAGGTTTTCAGAGTGGGACATATTGGCTGTTTGACAATAGAGGATAATAAAAGACTGGTGGAAGCTTTACAGGATCTGGTGAAAAGAGAATTTTTAATTTAAGAGTAACAGAAAAATAAAAGAGGAAATAAAAATGGAAAAGATAAACAGAAGTAAGCCGTATAAAAAGGAAGTGCTGGAGCATTTGCACAGGGTGCAAATAGAGATGATACAGGATTTGGATCGTGTATGTAAAAAATACGAGATTCCATATTTTGCTGCATTTGGAACAGCACTTGGTGCGGTGCGTCATCAGGGGTTTATTCCTTGGGATGATGACACAGATGTAGGAATGCTTCGGAAAGATTATGACAGGTTTTTGGAAATTGCAGAAAAAGAGCTGGGTGATCATTATCGGGTCTTAACACCAGAAGTTGATAAGCGTTATGCGTGCAATGTAACAAAATTACAGAGAAAGGGAACTGTTTTTATTTCACATCTCAGTAAGAATCTGAAATGTGAGCAATGTATTTTTATTGATATTTTTCCGTTTGATTGTGTGGCACCAACTAAAAAATTAGCTAAGCGTCAGTGGTTTATGACTACATTTTTGGACAGATTACTTTATCTTTGCGGAACACCATATCCAGTAATACCATACAAAGGAATCAAATTTGCATTAGCCCAGTCAATCTGCTGGTGCACCCATTATGGCTTGAAGCTGTTTCATGTTTCACCGAGATTTATTTATCGTCTATATGTGAAAGCCTGTACAAAATATAATCCGATGCATACAAAATATGTGACGTCTTTTGGAGATGCAGAGTCAATGCAATATAAATTTCCAGTGAAAAATATGTTCCCTGTGGAAGAAGTCCCATTTGAAGATATTTCTATTTGCGTATTGAGAAATAATAAAGAACATCTTGAAAATGCATATGGAAATTATATGGAACTTCCACCAGAAGATAGGCGGATTAATCATTCACCATATGTTATAAAGTTTGAAGATGAATGAAGAAATCAAAAAGTTGATTCAGAAGTGCAAATACACAACCAGAATTGCCAAAGTAGAATGGACAAAACCCGGGGGTTTTGTCCATTTTTACAAAGGAATTTAGTTGCGGTGATAAAGATAATAATTCAATAAATGAGATGTAATTCTAAAACCAAAAGGCGATAAGCACAACTGACTAATCTGACTGAGGGATCCCAGTTGTATTTCAGAAGAAAAGAATATTTCTTCATGGCTGAAAACTCTTTTTTTACAGCAGGATGTCTAAGAGAGCAGGAACGAATCTGAGCCATCCAAACAGCATAAGGATAAGCAAGATAATGATAAAGAACTTCACGACGTTTTTGTGGAAGGCTTTGAGCTGTATCTGTATGCTTTTTCAAAATTTTTGCAAGATCGGTTATGATCTTAAAATTAGGTGCAGTGTCAGTTTGAGCATTTCCGGTTCCTTTTCTATAAACATAAAAAGTCTTTTCACAATAATCCAGTGAAGAGATATGTTGAAGAAGTGTGGCTGTCCAGTCGGTATCTTCATTGCGCATTCCTTCCGGGAAATAAATATGATGTTCTTTAATAAGAGAGGTTTTTACAACTTTTGTCCAAACAGCGCGGTAGAGAAGTTGATGTTGTATGAGTTCTTTTAGGGCATCTTCTGTTGATAAAGATAAAAGTTGATTCCTGGAAAGTGGTTCTTTCACATGTGAAAAAGAATCCGTGTTCTGATAATAGGATACAGAATTATAAAATAGAGCATCTGCCTGACTTTCTTCTAATTGTGTAGCAAGAAGAGCTAAAGCATCTGGATCATGCCAATAATCATCATTATCGATAAAAGTGGTATACTGACCGGTGACGATATCTAAACCAGCGTTTCTTGCGGAGGAAGTTCCACCATTCTTTTTCCTGACAACGCGAACACGAGGATCTTTTACAGAGTAGCTCTGGCAGAGTTCATAGGAAGAATCCGTGGATTCGTCATCAATTAAAATTAATTCGAAATTTGTATAAGTTTGACAGAGAACACTTTCTATGCATTGTGCTAAATATTTTTCGGAATTGTAAACCGGGACAATAATGCTGAAAAGCATATATTTTTCTCCTTTCAAGTGTAAATTGGTAATACTTTAGTAATGTATCATACTTAACAGAAGTTTGCAAATAAGCGATTTGTTAGGAGAATAGTGTTGAAAGTAACAGCCGCAATCACAAACCTTGCGCTGAATACATAAGAATGTTACAATAAAAGACAAAATGATTAAAAATGGAAGAGAATAGATGGATAATAAAAGAAGAAAGTATTGCATTTTTGCGGCACAATTTCTTCCACATATGGGAGGAATTGAGAATTACACTTATAATATTGCGAAAGAATTGATAAAAAGGGGAAACAAAGTTACCGTTATCACTAACAATACAACTGGAAGTAAGACGACGGAAAAGATAGAAGGAATCAAAGTATATCGTTTCCCATGTTTTAATTTTATAAACGGACGTTTTCCTGTTATGAAGCCAACTAGGGAATTTTGGCTGATCCACCGGTACCTGAAAAGACATGATTATGATATTGTCGTAATCAATGCAAGGTTTTATTTACATTCTATTTATGCAGCAGTATATGCAAAAAGGAAGAGAATAAAGAGTATTTGCATTGAACATGGAACTGGGCATTTGTCTGTTCACAATAAGATTTTGGATTTTATCGGGGGAATCTATGAGCATATGCATACGTTTGTCCTGAAACGGGTTTGTGGAAATTATTATGGGGTTTCTGAAGCATGCTGTGAATGGTCTGCGCATTTTGGAATTCAGTCAAAAGGTGTGTTGTATAATGCAGTGGATCTGAAAAAAATAGAAAAAATAAAAGAAAAAGAATTATGTGATTATCGAATGAAATACAATATTCCGGAGAAAGCGGTTGTTATTGCATTTACGGGAAGATTATTGAAAGAAAAAGGCATTTATGAATTGATAGAGTCGGTTGAAAGATATAATAAAAAGGAATGTGATAATTTATATCTGTTTTTAGCCGGAGAGGGCGAAGAAAAAGAATATGTGGAAGCACATCAATCCGAGTATATTATTCCGGTAGGACGCCTGGCATTTGAAGAAGTAGTTGCGTTGTTAGAGTCGTCGGATATTTTTTGCCTACCGTCCCTTTCGGAAGGATTTGCGACATCAGCTTTAGAAGCGGCAGCCTGTCACTGTTATATTATTACGACAGAGCGAGGTGGAACCAAGGAATTAGTCATGGGAAAAGAATATGGAACAGTTATGAAAGACAATCATGTAGATACGTTGTATCGTGTTCTGGAGGATGTGGCGAATGATCCGGAAAAACGAAGGAAAGCTCAGGAGTTGTGTTATGAACGACTGAGGGAACATTTCACCTGGGAATGTACTACGGATGAATTAGAGAGGATAGTTAACGAGTAAATATGAAAAGATTGATTATTGTACCGGCTTATAATGAAGAGGAAAATATAGAGCATACGGTAGAGGATATTCTGGGAAAATCAAAACATTTTGATTATGTGGTTATCAATGACTGCTCGACAGACAGGACGAAAGAAATCTGTGAAAGTCATCAATATAATATCATAAATCTTCCAATCAATCTTGGAATTGGAGGAGCAGTACAGACCGGATATCAATATGCGGCGGAACATGGATATGATATGGCTGTTCAGGTAGATGGAGACGGTCAGCATGATCCGGAGTTTCTAGAAAAAATGGCAGATTATCTGGAAAAGAATCAACTGGATATGGTAATAGGGTCTCGTTTTATAGAGAAGGAAGGTTTTCAGTCTTCAGGATTACGAAGAGTCGGGATTCGCTTTTTTACAAGACTGATTCGTTTGTTAACAGGGAAAACCATTACAGATCCCACATCGGGTTTAAGAATGATCGGAAAAAATGTACTGGAAATGTTCGCAAAGGATTATCCGAAAGATTACCCGGAACCGGAAAGTGTGGTCGCAGTTTTGATGCGTGGACTTAAGGTGGAAGAAATCCCGGTTATCATGCGGGAACGTGAGGGGGGTGTATCATCCATTTCACTGAAAAATTCAGTGTATTATATGATAAAAGTTCCGCTTGCAATTATTTTTGAATGGTTTAGAAAAGGAAGATAATGTATGAATATAAAAATACAGATTGTAGTGGCAGTGATTATTATTTTTGCGTTGTCCTGGATTATCAATATGGTAAAACAAAGAAAACTGGAATTACGGTATGCTTTGGCCTGGTTGGGGGTGGGTGTTGGGATTTTTATTTTAAACTGTTTCCCAATGCTGATTACAAGGCTGGCGCATCTGGTTGGAGTGGCAAGTCCAACTAATATGCTTTTTTTCTGTGGATTCCTTTTTGCTTTGACCATTATTTTTATCCTGACGGTTGCGGTTTCGAGAATGTCAATCCGCATTAAAAATCTGGCACAGCAGGTAGCATTTTTAGAGAAGAAAGTACGGGACAGAGAAGATGCAGGGGAAGAGTAGTTTGAAAGAACGATGGAAAAAAAATAAGAATCTAATTATCTTATGGGCAGTTTTGTGCTGTCTTTTTTTAGGGTCGGCAGGAGGATTGTATAAGATATATGTCGAAAATGCAGCAAGTCAGCCGAGAAGTGTGATGGCAGTAGGAAAAGATTCAGATCCGGCTGGAGTTGCAGAAGAGATTTCCTTAAAACCAGGCGAATCAGCTACTCAGGATATTACAACTGTAAGCACTGGAATTACGGGAATTGCAATATGGGTAGACTGTCCTCAGGAAAGGTTAAATATTTCGGTACAGTTAAAAAAGCAAACTGGGGAACTGGTAAAAGAATGGCTATGTGACGAAACTACATTGCCGGAAGAAGGATTTTGCTATTTCTATCTTCCGGAGCAAAAGGTTGAGCTGGGAGAAATTTATAAAATAGAAATTGGAAATTCTAAAACCAGTGAAGCAAATCTTGGACTGAAAAAAACGTATACGGGAAATAATCAGTTGTTTCATCCGGTAACTTTGAACGAAACAAAGGATGAGGAGAAAAACACTCTGTTCTTTCAGCTTCTTGACGGAGACTGCGGTTCCATTATTTATTTTTATTGGTTGATCGTAGCGGTGGGGTTGATGTGCATCACGGTAGTATTTGCTTGTAAGGCGTTGAATCTGTCGAAAGATATAGTTGTAATTATCAGCATTTTGTTAATCGGAAGTATGTATCTTTTGATTTTGCCGCAATATACAGTGCCGGATGAGGGATCGCATTTTGTGACAACGTATGCACTGAGTAGTAAAGTGTTAGGTAAAGAAAGTGTGGATCAGGAAAATCAAGTTCTTTTGGAAAAAGAGTCTGCAGATTATTTGCTTCGACAGGAAAGACCGTTTCGAGAGACTTATGCACACTATATCCGAGGACTCTTAGGAAAAGATGGAGCAATTACAAAGAAAACGATTGCAACAAGAAGTCCATTGTCGAGTGCGCACTTGGGCTATGTGCCGCAAGTGCTGGGGGTTACTCTGGGACGTCTTTTGAGTTTAAACGGAGTTCAGATCTTTTTCCTGGGAAGGTTATTTGCATTATTCTGGTATTGTACAGTGATGTGGTTTGCACTCAGGATAATTCCCGGATTTGCAAAGAATATACTATTTCTGGTCGGAAGCTTCCCAATGACCATACAAATGGTAGCGTCGTATAATTATGATTCGGTATTGTTGGGAGCATGTTTCCTTCTGACAGCATACTTGTTATATCTTGCCTATGATGAAAAAAAGGAAAAGATTACAGGAAAAGATATCGTTGTAGTTGGAATTCTCTTGCTTGTGATTGTTCCGATAAAATTTGTATACCTGCCGTTGCTTGGTATCGGTCTTCTGATTCCGAAAGAAAAGTTTGGAGGAATCAGACAGAAAATCATATTTGGCGGAGGAATGCTGGGAATTGGGTCGGCTGTCATGCTAGTTACAAAGTTGCCTAAGATGCTAGTGGCAGCAGGTGGTGCGTCGGCAGCGGGAAATACGACAAAGACTTATAGCCTGATAATGTGCATTAAGAATCCGGTGCATACTTTCACAGTCTTTTGTGAGACGATTCGGCAGAATTTTGGAAGCTATTTTACGGGGATGATCGGAGACAAACTGGGCTGGGTAGAAATTGAAGTGCCAAGTATTCTGATTATCGGTTATGTAATTTTAATGATTCTGGCTGTAATACAAAATGAAAAAATGATACATGTATGGAAAAAATGGGAGAGAATCTGGATGCTCTGTTTGGTCGGCGGGATATTTCTGATCGTTTGCGCAGGGCTAATGTTTGATTATACGCCGAGTATTTCAAGTACAATTCTTGGCATACAAGGAAGGTATTTCCTCCCGATTTGTATTCCGTTATTATTGAGCTGCCAGAATTCGGTGATTGTATCGAAGCGTAGTTTGGATAGAGTGGTGATTGGTTCTGTTATAGTATTACAGGTATTTATAGTATTGAATGTCATGATTACAGTTATGATAAGATAAGGAAGTATTGATGCACCAATATGATGAAAAAGGGTTGTCGTAGTTGATATTTTACCCATACAATGCTATACTGATGTGTGATTATGAGATTATTTTGATTATATTTAGTAGGAGGATATTATGCAGAGGACATATTTGGTAACCGGAGGGGCCGGTTTCATCGGTTCTAATTATATTCATTATATGTTTAAGAAGTATGGGGATGAGATCCGCATCATCAATGTGGACAAGCTCACATACGCAGGTAATCTTGAAAACTTGAAAGATATCGAAGACAGAGACAATTATACCTTTGTAAAAGCAGATATTTGTGACGCAGATGCAATCAATAAGATTTTTGAGGAAAATGATATTGATCGAGTGGTACATTTTGCAGCAGAGAGTCATGTGGATAGAAGTATCAAGAATCCAGATGTTTTTGTAAAGACAAATGTACTTGGAACTCTGGTAATGTTAAATGCAGCGAAAGCAGCTTGGGAATTGCCAGACGGTTCTTTTAAAGAAGGCAAGAAATTCTTACATGTTTCGACCGATGAAGTATATGGATCACTGGAAGAAGAGGGAGAATATTTCTATGAGACAACTCCTTATGATCCGCATAGCCCATACTCAGCAAGTAAGGCATCTTCTGATCTGCTGGTAAAATCTTACATGGATACTTACAAGTTCCCGGCGAACATTACAAACTGCAGTAATAACTACGGTCCGTATCAGTTCCCGGAGAAGTTAATCCCGCTGATCATCAACAATGCATTGCAGGGCAAGAAACTTCCGGTATATGGAGATGGAAAAAATGTCCGTGACTGGCTGTATGTAGAAGATCATGCAAAGGGAATCGATATGGTTCAGGAAAAGGGACGACTTTTCGAGACTTACAATATCGGTGGACATAATGAAAAACAGAATATTCAGATCATTCATATTATTCTGGATACATTGCAGGAGATGCTTCCGGATGATGATCCGAGAAAGAAACTTGTCAGCGAAGATCTGATCACATACGTAGAAGACCGTAAAGGACATGACAGAAGATATGCCATTGCACCGGACAAGATCAAATCTGAGATCGGTTGGTATCCGGAAACAAAATTCGAAGATGGTATTAAGCTTACGATCAAATGGTTCTTCGAACATGAAGACTGGATGGAACGTGTGACAAGCGGTGATTACCAGAAGTATTACGAGGAAATGTATAATAACTAGGTCATATGAGCAGTATCTTGAATCAAGATACTGCTACTTTGCGTTATTGAACAGAGAGATGATTGAGAAGATACGCAAAAATTTGAAGTTGCAGATGATATCAAGCATGAAGAAAAGGAGAAGAACATGAAAGGAATTATATTAGCAGGTGGTTCAGGAACAAGACTTTACCCACTGACTCAGGTAACCAGTAAACAGTTACTTCCAATCTATGACAAACCGATGATCTATTATCCGCTCAGTATCCTGATGGAAGCAGGAATTAAAGAGATTCTGATCATTTCTACACCGGAAGACACTCCACGTTTTGAGGAACTTTTGGGAGATGGAAGTCAGTTTGGTATTTCTCTTCAGTATAAAGTTCAGCCGTCACCGGATGGACTGGCTCAGGCGTTCCTTTTGGGTGAAGAATTTATTGATGGGGACAGTTGTGCTATGATCCTGGGTGACAACATTTTCCATGGACACGGACTGAAAAAACGTCTGGTAGCTGCAGCAAAGAAGACAGAGGGTGCTACCGTATTCGGATACTACGTGGATGATCCGGAACGTTTTGGTGTGGTGGAATTTGATGAAGAAGGAAAGGCTGTTTCTCTGGAAGAAAAGCCGGCACAGCCGAAATCAAACTATGCGGTAACAGGCTTGTATTTCTATGATAATAAAGTTGTAGAATACGCAAAACAGATCAAACCGAGTGCCAGAGGAGAACTGGAGATTACAGACCTGAACCGGATTTATCTGGAAAAAGGCAATCTGGACGTGACATTACTTGGACAGGGATTTACCTGGTTGGATACCGGTACACATGAATCTCTGGTAGATGCAACGAATTTTGTAAAGACGGTAGAGACTCATCAGAATCGTAAGATCGCATGTCTGGAAGAGATCGCATATAACAATGGATGGATTGATAAAGAAAAATTGCAAGAGGCATGTGATCTGTATCAGAAGAATCAGTATGGTCGTTATCTGATGGATGTACTGGAAGGAAAATATATCGAATAGTGAAACAGATGTGTGAAACAGAATGTTGAAACGATATGTAGTAAGGAGAAGAAGATGGGACAGATCAAAGTAACAGATTGTGAAATTGAAGGATTGAAAGTAATAGAGCCGACCGTTCATGGAGATGAGCGTGGCTATTTTATGGAAACGTATAATTACAATGATTTTAAAGAAGCAGGAATTGATGTTCAGTTTGTACAGGACAACCAGTCCAGCTCTAAAAAAGGTGTGCTTCGAGGACTGCATTTCCAGATCAACTATCCGCAGGATAAGCTGGTGAGAGTGGTAAGTGGAGAAGTGTTTGATGTGGCAGTTGATTTGAGAAAAGGATCAAAAACTTATGGAAAATGGTTTGGAGTACTCCTTTCTGCAGAAAATAAAAAACAGTTCTTTATTCCGAAAAATTTTGCGCATGGATTTGTAGTATTATCTGATTCTGCAGAGTTTGCATATAAATGCACGGATTTTTATCATCCAAATGACGAGGGTGGCCTTGCGTGGAATGACCCGGATATTGGTGTAGAATGGCCTATTCCGGAAGATATGGAGCTTATCATTTCTGAAAAAGATCAGAAGTGGGGCGGAATCAAGGACTTGACAAAATAGTCATGTGAACAGGTGAGAAAAGAGATGTTGGAACATATTAATAATTTTAAAAAATTTCAGCCACTGCTATATGAGTTGGTGGCAAGGGATGTAAAGATTAAATATCGAAAGTCAGTGCTTGGAGTGTTATGGACGTTGCTAAACCCGTTGATGATGATGGTGATTCTGTCTGTAGTATTTTCAAATCTGATGAAATTTGATATTGAGAATTACTCCCTGTATATTTTGACAGGACAGATCTTGTTTACATTTTATAACGAGGCAACATCTGGGGCGATGACAGCGATTCTGGGAAATGCGTCTTTGATCAAGAAAGTATACATTCCGAAATACCTGTTTGTGCTTTCGAGGATTGCATCATCAAGCATTAATATCTTGTCTTCTTTCTGTGCATTGATCCTGGTTATGCTTTTTACAAGAACGGAGTTGCACTTTACGATGTTTTTGGTAGTGATCCCGTTGGTTTATCTGACGATTTTTTCATTGGGAATTGGGTTGATTTTGGCGGCACTTACCGTAAAGTTCAGAGATGTGATGCATTTGTATACCGTATTTTTAACGGCTTTAATGTATTTGACTCCGATTATTTATCCAATGAGCATGTTGCCAGAGAAAGTAAGAATCATTGTAAACTTAAATCCATTGACCGGAATCTTAAATATTTTTCGGGAGGTTATGATGTATAACCGGATTCCGTCAGCATTTGAGTTGCTGGTATTTTTGGTGGTTGTCCTGGCAACGCTTGCTTTGGGATTGTGGGTATTCTACAAGCAGCAGGATGAATTTATATTGAATCTCTAAGGAAGGATAGATGAATGAGTGATGATATTGTAGTAAAAGTAGATCATGTTTCAATGCGTTTTAATCTTTCCAGTGAGAAAGTAGATAATATGAAAGAATATTTTATCAAGCGTATAAAAAATAACATGAAATACGATGAGTTCTGGGCATTGAGTGATGTGACATTTGATGTAAAAAAAGGAGAATCGGTTGCTCTGATCGGATTGAATGGTTGCGGTAAGAGTACTTTGCTTAAGACAATTGCAGGAGTATTGAAACCAACGAAGGGTTCTGTGAAAATCTATGGAAATATTGCTCCGATGATCGAATTGGGTGCTGGTTTTGATATGGATCTTACCGCTCGCGAAAATGTATTCTTAAACGGTGCCATTCTGGGATACTCACGAAAAGAGATGCAGAAGCATTATGATGGAATCGTAGAGTTTTCGGAGTTGGAAGAGTTTATGGATGTACCGATCAAGAATTTTTCTTCCGGTATGTTGGCCCGACTGGCTTTTGCAATCGCAACAATCGGTACACCGGATATTCTGATCGTGGATGAAGTCCTGTCGGTAGGAGATTTCAGATTCCAGGAAAAATGTGAGAAAAGAATTCAGGGAATGATGAAGAAAGATACAACAATTTTGTTTGTGTCTCACAGTATTGACCAGGTGAAGAAAATCTGTAATCGGGCAATCTGGATCGAAAAGGGAAGAATCCGGGAGGATGGTACGAGCGAAGAAGTGGGCAGCCATTTTGAGAGAGCGTATTATGCAGGAGAACTGGAAGAGTAGAGGTTATATTGGTGAAAAATCTAAAGAAAATTATATTTGTTGTATTGGCAGTCGTTGTCGCTGCAATCTATTCTTATGGAGTCTGGCCGCGAGCAATTTATAATACGGATATAGGTGCAAATTCTTATGAGAATACTGGAAAACTTAATGCCGGTGTTGTTCTGACACAGACGTTTGTCAGTACAGACCATGGGCTGTGTGGATTTTCAATCAAACTAACGAAGCTGGATAACCAGGTGATCGGAACTTATAACTGGAGTGTGACAGAAGCTGATTCCGGAAAAGAAGTTGGAACGGGAGTGATTGATGAATCTAGTACAGAAAATAAGGAGTTTGTCAGTTCGAGCGCGCAGAAGCGCGGGAATATAAAAGTATCTTTTCCGATTCAGGAAGAGAGTGAAGGAAAGGAATATATTCTTACGATTCAAGGGGAAAATGTGCAGGAAGATGAAACCATGGCAGTTTATATGACGGAAAAGGGAAAATCAGAAAGCACAATGAAGCTAGATGGAGAAAATCTGGAAAAAGCCAGTGTTATTAAATTAAATTATAAACGGTTTAATGTAGAGACGTTTATCGTTTTCCTGGCAATTGTTGTATATCTGGTAGTATTTATCAAATTTATGTATAAGTTGTTCAGATAATGGCGATATAGGAGAAAAGAATGGATGTTACAATCGTAATCCCAACCAAAAATGGTGGAAAACTGTTTGATAAGGTTTTGGACCGGGTGTTTAAGCAGGAAACAGAATATGAATATGAGGTCATTTGTGTAGATTCGGGCTCAAAGGATGAAACGATTTCAACGATCAAAAAATATCCCTGTAAGTTGTATCAGATACCGGCTTCAGAATTCGGACATGGAAAAACCAGAAATTTTGGAGCTTCGAAAGGAACCGGCAAATATATCGTATTTATTACACAGGATGCGATGCCGGCGTCTAAGAAATGGCTTCAGAATTTTATAGATGGAATGAAGAGTGACCCAGAGATTGTGGGAGGGTTTGGAATACACTATCCTTATCCGGACTGCAATATACTGGATAAAAGAGATTTGTATTATCATTTTAAAAATTTCGGAGAGGACAATACAATTTTTCAACTGACAGATGAAAACAGGGAGCGATATAAGACGGAGGAGGGATATCGACATTTGTTATCGTTCTTCTCTGACAATAATTCCTGTATTCGGCGGGATATTTTTGAGCAGTATCCTTATGATGATGTTTCTTTTGCTGAAGATCAGATTTGGGCAAGAAAAATGATTGAGTTAGGATATAAAAAATTATACTGTCCATATGCTCCGGTCTATCATTCACACAATTTTAAACTTAGTTCCTATTTTATGAGATATTTTGATGAGTATAAGGGATTATATGATTTACAGAAATTTTTGATTTCAACGAGTTGGGTGAAATTACCGGTTCAGACGGCGAGAAATATTCTGTCAGATGAAAGGTATATCAGGCATTTGGAAATGCCTAAAAAGGAGAAAGTGTACTGGGGCTGGTATGCGGTATGCCGAAACTTCAGTCGATATTATGGGGGATATCTTGGAGGAAAATATGACAGCTATTCGCCGAGAGTGCAGAAATGGCTAGATAAACATATTTCACAGCAATATAGACAAAGAAAGGCATAAAAGGTGAGTATAAATGAATAAGGTTAAATTGTTTTTTCAAAAACTGATTCCGTTTATTAAACGAAGAGGTCTCCGTGGCGTTTGGGAAAAGATTCTTATAAAATTGCATTTGAGAAAAGAACAGTTTCCGCTGGTCGAGGCTTATCACTTTATCGTTGATGAACAGAAAGTTCCTTTTGATGAAAAAGAGTTTGAAACACATAAAGAGGATGCGACGATTCTGTTGAACTGGGTAATCCCTGAAATGGGAAAGGGATCCGGAGGACATATCAATATTTTCCGGTTTATTTCCAATCTGGAGAATCTGGGATTTCACAGCAGACTGTACCTGCATCTGGCTTCGAATTTCAGAGATAATAAATCTTTAAAAGATTTTTTGCGTGAGAATTTTGCAATTCTGGATGAGAGAGTGGAAGTATTCTGGGATGTAAAATATGCAGAATTTGCGCATGCAACGATTGCAACTTCCTGGCAGACCGCATATTTTGTGAAAAATTTTGACAATACAATTTCAAAATTCTATTTTGTGCAGGATTATGAGCCGTATTTTTATCCGCTTGGCTCGGAAGCTCAATTTGCAAAAGCGACCTATACCTTTGGATTCCGTGGAATTACAGCGGGTGACTGGTTGAAAGATAAGCTGGCGCAGGAGTTTGGAATGAAAACAGACAGTTTTGGCTTTTCTTATGATAAGGAACTTTATAAACCTTATAAAAAGAAAAGTGCTGCAAAACGGGTATTTTTCTATGCAAGACCGGTTACACCGAGAAGAGATTTTGAGATGGGAATCCTTGCGTTGGATCTTCTGTGTCAGAAGATGCCGGAAGTGGAAGTGGTATTTGCAGGTTGGGATGTTTCGGAGTTTAAGATTCCGTTTAAGCATCAGAGCCTTGGAATTGTAAGTATCGATCAGTTGTCAAAGGTTTATTCACAGTGCGATCTGTGCTTTGTATTGTCTAATACCAATCTGTCTTTGCTCCCGTTGGAAGTTATGGCATCGAATTCTGTAGCAGTATGTTCCACAGGTGCAAACAGTACATGGTTGGTAAATAAGGAAAATTCTGTTCTGGTCGATTACGATCCGCATCATATTGCAGAAACGCTGGAATATTACCTGAAACATGAGGATGAATTGGAGACGATTCGAAGAAAGGGACTGGAGTTTGCAAGATCAACTTCCTGGGAAGCAGAAGCGGAAAAGGTAAAAGATGCAATTTTGAAAGGTATTGCAGAGGATAAAAATGAAAGACATTAGAAAAGTATTAATTATTGGCGGGAACGGATTTATCGGAACGAATCTCGCCAGAAGGTTGTCGAAAAGAGAAGACCTGGATGTGTACAGTTTTGATCTGACAATGCCAGAAAAGAAAGTTACCGGAGTAAGCTACCTGACAGGGGATTTTTTTGATGACTGTGTTCTGGAGGAGACGGTAGAAGGAATGGATCTGGTGATTCATTCACTCAGTACGGTGAATCCGGGAAATTCCAATAAAAAGTATATGGAAGGTTATAAACGGGACTTTATACAAACTGTTAATTTATGCAGTATGTTAATCCGACAGAAAACAAATATGATTTTCCTGTCTTCTGGGGGAACTGTTTATGGAGTGCAGGAGATACAGCCAATTAAGGAAACTGCATTGCCGGTGCCGATCAATCATTATGGAAGTCTGAAACTTTGTATTGAGAGTGTGATACGTACTTTTAACACACAGTTGCATACCAAAATGAGAATTGCTCGTATTTCAAATCCTTACGGCCCGGGGCAGGACTATCACAAAGGTGTCGGGTTTGTGGACGCGGCGATCAAAAAGTCTTTGGAAGGAGAAACTCTGGAAATCTGGGGTGACGGAGAAAACATTCGGGACTACATTTACATCGAAGATGTGTGTGGAATGTTGGAAGCTCTGGTGGATTATGAAGGAGAGGAAGAAGTCTTTAATCTCAGTTCCAATGAAGGAATCAGTCAGAACAGAGTAGTTGAAATTCTGAAGAAACTGGATAAAAGTTCCGAAGTCATTTATAAAGATGCACGGAGTGTAGATGCAAGAAAGATTGTTTTGGACAATACGAAAATTCGCTCGATTTATACCGAAAAGTTGTGCAGCTTTGAGGAAGGCGTAAAAAAATATTATAATTATTTGAAAGAACAACAGGAGAATCTATCATGAGAATTTTAGTAACAGGTGTAAAAGGCCAGCTTGGTTATGACGTGATGAATGAACTCGCCAAACGTGGTCATACCGGAATTGGCGTAGACGTAGAAGAAATGGATATCACCGATGCTGCAAAAGTAGAGCAGGTGATCAAAGCGTCTGATGTGGAAGCAGTCATCCATTGCGCAGCTTATACAGCAGTAGATGCTGCAGAAGACAATGTGGAAATCTGTCATAAGATCAATGCAGAGGGTACTGAAAACATTGCGAAGGTATGCAAAGAGCTGGATCTGAAAATGATCTATATCAGTACGGATTATGTATTCAATGGAGAAGGCACCAGACCATGGGAGCCGGATGATGAAAGAGAGCCGCTGAATGTCTATGGACAGGCGAAATACGAAGGAGAACTGGCAGTAGAAAAATATCTGGAGAAGTATTATATCGTCAGAATCGCCTGGGTATTCGGAGTGAATGGAAAGAACTTTATTAAAACTATGCTGAATCTTTCCGAGACACATGATGAACTGAGCGTGGTAAATGATCAGATCGGATCCCCGACTTATACTTACGATCTGGCAAAACTTCTGGTGGATATGGTAGAGACAGACAAGTACGGCCGTTACCATGCAACCAACGAAGGACTCTGTACCTGGTATGAATTTGCAACAGAGATCTTCCGTCAGGCTGGAAAAGAAATTACGGTTCATCCGGTAACCAGCGATCAGTTCCCGTCAAAAGCGAGACGTCCGCATAACAGCCGGATGAGTAAGGATAAATTAGAAGCAAACGGATTTGACCGTTTGCCAACTTGGCAGGATGCGCTGAATCGTTATCTGAAAGCAATCGGTGTGATTGAGGCGTAGAAAAGAACTTAATAATTTCGGAAAAAACAAAAGAGAGTAAAGAAAAGGTGCTAAACTTCAATATTACGAGCTGATATAATAGTTCAAGCTGGTAAGTGAAGTTAGCACCTTTTCTTTTGGAGTTCTTTTGGAGTTACCCGATGCAATCTTTTTCGGGGATTATAAACGGAGAAATCCTATTTACTGAACGCTTTTTACCCCTTCAACACCTTTCGCTGCATCCAGTCTTTCGCATACAGAAATGTATTTGCAATCAATTCAATCTCAATCCTGCAATAGTTGAGCAGATGAAGTGGGTTGAATGGCATTTTTCTGTTCTTTACAGGTCGCGAATTCTTTTATTCCTTCCATGTATTCTTTCCCGAATCCGATCTTCAGAAAGAAAATCCATTTTACCAGATATCCGGCGGTAAGCGGCAGGAGATTCAAAAGCAGTTGAAGAACCGGCATATTTTTATAGTTGACATAAATGTTATTGCGGGCGGACAATTTGACTTTGAAAGCATTGTACTTGGATCCGCTGGTTCCGCTTCCTACATGATATACGAGAGCGGAAGGGCAGTAGACATTCTTGTAGCCGTAGATTTTGGCACGGTAACCTACGTCGATATCTTCCAGATAGGCAAAATGATTCTCATCAAAATAGCCGATCTTTTTAAACAGTTCCCGGCGGTAGATAGCGGCTCCGGCGCAGGCAGAGAAGATCTCACAGTCTTCAGTATAGTTGGTGATGGAACGTCCGGCTCCCCGGCAGATGCCCCAGCCGATGACGGTATAGAGGTCGCCGGCACTGTCGATCTGTTCCGGATGATACATCTGGATCATCTTACTGCTGACGGAGAAAATATAGCGGGAGCGTTCGATGGCGCGAATCATTTCCAGGACAAAATGTGGTTCGACAGTGGTATCATTGTTCAGAAGCAGAACATAAGGAGTATCTGCGTGGCGGATTCCTACGTTGACTGCTTTGCTGAATCCGTAGTTCTTCTCCAGAACCAGTGTCTCGATCTCCGGATATTCTTCTTTCATGTATTCCACGCTGCCGTCGGTGGAAGCGTTGTCCACAACCAGAATCTTGAAATCTTTACAGGTCTGTTCTGCCAGTGATTTGAGGCAGGGCTCCATAAAATGTTTTCCGTTATAATTAGGAATGATAATGGTGACTTTCATTGATTTTCTATACTCGCTTTCCTGATTTTCCTTTGTAATCGAATCATTTGTTTCCTATTATAACATGGAAGAAAAGGGCTGACCAGAAACTTTCTGTTAAATAATTACGAAAATGTTACAGATATTAAACAAAAATTACCAATAGGGTTGTTCTTTTAACAAAAATATTGTATGATGTACGGAGAAATTAACGGGTGAAGTGCGCCCGATTTAAAGGTGAAGATAGAATGATAAAGGACAATCAGAAATATTTAAACAGAGTTCATGTGGTATTAGATGCGCTGGTGATCGTCATTTCTTATGTAATGGCGTGGTATCTTCGATTCCAGTCCGGGTTCTTCCGGATGGATCCCTGGTACTTGTCTCTCCGTGAATATTGCAGGGCTCTGATTTACATTGTGCCGGGATATCTGATTCTGTATGCGGTATTCCAGCTCTACACAGCCAAGCGTGTCCAGGGAAGAAGACTGGAAGCCTGGCATATTATTCAGGCCAATGTCATCGGTCTGATGGGATTTATCCTAGTGTTGTATGTGATGAAACAGGCGAATTTCTCCAGAACCATGATTTTTATTTTCTTCTGTTTAAATGTGGTTCTGGAAGTGCTTTTGCGCAACGGGATCCGGCTTTTCCTGCGTAAGATCCGTAAAAATGGTTATAATCAGAAACATTTGCTTCTGGTAGGATACAGTCGTGCCACAGAACAGTATATTGACCGGATCGTAGCCAATCCGGAATGGGGATATTCTCTCCGGGGAATCCTGGATGATCATCAGCCGCGTGGAACGGAATACAAAGGGGTAAAGGTGATCGGAAGCATCGACAACCTGCTGATCATTCTGCCGCAGAATCATGTGGATGAGATTGCCATTACCTTAGGTCTGGAAGAATATCATAAACTGGAATATATCGTGGGAATGTGTGAGAAATCCGGAGTCCATACCAAATTTATCCCGGATTATAATAACATTATCCCGACAAAACCCTATACGGAAGATCTTCTGGGACTTCCGGTTATCAATATCCGTCATGTACCGCTGAACAATTTTTTCAATCGGATGATGAAGCGGGCAGTGGATATCTTTGGCGCAGTTGTTGCGATTATTTTGTTCTCCCCGGTAATGCTGGGAACTTGTATCGCCATCAAGATTTCTTCTCCGGGACCGCTGATCTTCAAGCAGGAAAGAGTTGGATTGCAGAATAAGACATTTTCTATGTACAAATTCCGCTCTATGATCGTGCAGGATGCGGCTTCTGAAAAGAGTAAATGGACGACAAAGGATGATCCACGTGTGACGAAAGTTGGAAAATTCATCCGGAAGACCAGTATTGATGAACTTCCTCAGTTGTTTAATATTTTAAAGGGAGATATGAGTCTGGTGGGACCAAGACCGGAACGACCGCAATTTGTGGAGAAGTTTAAAGAGGAGATTCCGCGTTACATGATCAAGCACCAGGTGCGTCCGGGCCTGACCGGCTGGGCACAGATCAATGGATTTCGTGGAGATACTTCGATCCGCAAGCGAATCGACTGTGATCTTTATTATATTGAGAACTGGACGCTGGGACTGGATTTTAAGATTATTATTCTGACTTTCTTTAAGGGATTTGTGAATAAAAACGCATACTAGCGACGGGAGAGCATTTTGGAACAGAAAAAGTATCAGCAGATTCATTTAAAAGAATATGGAATATATCTTGCTGCTTATCTAGCTGCAATTGCCTGTTCGAAACAGGAGTGGTATGCAGCATCCGGTGTGGTTCTGGGACTTGCGGCACTCTTTCTCTATATCCGATTTGTGAAAGAATCCGGAAGTCTGGTGGATTTGAAAGCCCTGTTTTCTCTGTCCTGGATAGGAGGAGAGGGAATTGCCTGTCTGAAATTAAGCAGACTTTCCGCTCCGTGGGAGATCGAGACCTGGCTTAGTTTTTATCTGGTATATCTTCTGTTTTGTGCAGGGTATGACTGGATGCAGAATTGTCTGAAGAAACGGACAAGGAAGAGCGTGCTTGTGAAAACTGGAGAAGCAGAAGGGACGGAATCTTTGCAGGCACGGGGAAATGAAAGACGCATGAATTTGATAGAAAAGAACAGCATGGATTCAACAGCAGCAGGAAAGCAGAAAATCCCGACACAGAAACGTGCGAAGAGAGTACTGATCTGTATTGTCTGCCTGATGGCCGGTTCTGTTTTGTGCTTCGGTCTGGAAGCGTGGATCCTGGGGTATATCCCGATCCTGTCCTCGGCACCTCACGCTTATTCCTATTTCCATGTGTCCGGCGTGCATTATTTTACCATCAGTTGCATTCTGATTCCCGGTCTGACCCTGGTGTACCTGAAACTGGCACAGAAGACGACAACTTTGGAAAAAGGTTTATTACTGCTTGGAAATGCAACCGCAGTGGGAATTCCGATTTTCTGTGTATCAAGGTTTCAACTGCTGTTTTCCGTAGGATTTGCAGCTGTAATCTATGTATTGCTTTATAAAAAAATCACCTGGAAAATGGTGGTGGTCGGATTGGTTGTTATGATTCCGCTTTATGTGATGCTTACATTTTTCCGACATCATGATGTGGCTTACCTGAACGGGATTTTTGAGATGAAGAGTTCAAACGTGCCGATTTTTGTGACACAGCCTTACATGTATGTGGCAAATAATTATGAAAATTTCAATTGTATGGTAAGAGATCTGACAGCACACAGCCATGGAGTCCGGATGTTGTTTCCGGTTCTGGCACTGACCGGACTGAAATTTGTCTTTCCGGAGCTGATCAGCTTACCGCTATATATTACCAAGACGGAGCTTACCACGCTTACGATGTTCTATGATGCTTATTATGATTTCGGTATTTGGGGAATTGTTTTGTTTGCAGGAGCGATCGGAATGATGGCAAGCTGGCTAAGCGAGACGCAAAAGAGAAGTTCCAACCCGATTTTTGCGCTGTTTTACGGACAGATCGCAATCTATCTGGGACTTTCCTTTTTTACCACATGGTTCAGTAACCCAACCACCTGGTTCTGGCTGGGGCTGACGTTTATTATGATGCTATTTGTAGGAAACAAGGAGGAAGGGCTATGGAAAAGCCGGTCATTGAAGTGATCATTCCAACATATCGTCCGGATAGTCAGGTTGTAGAACTGGTTCGTCGTCTGAAGAAGCAGACGGTACCTCCGGACAGGATTCATATGATCGATACCAGAAGCGGGAGTTTCCCGGAGGAGTTAGAGGAAGATCCGGGGATTAAGCTGACCCGGATTGAACCGGAACGTTTTGACCACGGAGGAACCCGGGCGATGGGCGCAGATGCATCCAGTGCGGAGATCTTGATTTTTATGACCCAGGATGCCATGCCTGCCAATCCGAATCTGATCGAAAATCTGGTGAAAGCGCTTCGGCAGGAAAAGGTGGGAGCCGCTTATGCAAGACAGCTTCCGGCGAAGGATTGCCGGGTGATTGAGCGATATACCAGAAGTTTTAATTACCCGAAAGAAAGTTTTGTGAAATCCTGGGATGATCTTCCGAAAATGGGAATCAAAACGTATTTCTGCTCCAACGTATGTGCGGCATACCGAAAAGATATTTACGATTCTCTCGGCGGGTTTGAGGAGCGGACGATTTTTAATGAAGATATGATCCTTGCGGCAAAGATCATTCAGTCCGGTTACCGGGTAGCCTATGCGGCGGATGCGGAAGTGATTCATTCCCATAATTATTCGGTGCGTCAGCAGTTTCATCGAAATTTTGATCTGGCAGTTTCCCAGGCGGAACATCCGGAGATTTTCGAGGAGATTCGTTCGGAAGACGAGGGAATCAAGCTGGTAAAGAAGACGGCAAAACATTTGCTGGATATCCGAAAGCCCTGGCTGATCGTAACCCTGGTGATGCAAAGTGCAGGAAAATATCTGGGTTACCGGCTTGGAAAGCGCTATCAGAAGCTGCCGGGCTGGGTGATCCGGAAATGTACGATGAGCCCGTTGTACTGGGAATCTGACTGAGACTCTGACCGGGAAAACGATAAAGGTTTGCGCAGAACAGAGAAATAAGATATAATAGTACTGTTTATTCTGAGAAACTGAAAGGAAGATACGATGGCAAATAGAAGGACCGGACGTTCCCCGGAGGGAAGAGTGAGGACTGCACCATCCTCGGAGAATCGACGCCCTGTGAAGAACACACAAAAGAACGGGCAGAGAAAAAGAACAGCAAACAGTGAAATACCGGGAAAAGGAAAATCCGGCAAGACAATGAATCAGGCCGGCAAGGCGAAAAACAAGGCCGGAAAAAGAACAGACAAGTCTGCACAGAATCAGGCACTTCGGGATCAGAAGCTGAAAGGACAGACAAGAAAGACACAGGCAAGAAAAGGCAGAGGAGCTTCGTCAGCAGCGAGAACCTCAGGAAAAAGACCTCGCAAGAAAGGCGGATTCTTATCCTGGCCAATGCCGCTTAAGATTGCATCCATAGTGGGCGGTGTGCTGGTACTGGCGATTACGGCAGTGATCGGTGTGGCGGCCTGGAAGATGAGTCAGATCAAGACCGTGGATCTGGATACCGATGCACTGAATATTTCGGAACAGGCAACGGAGACGCAGACAGGATATCTGAATGTGGCGCTGTTTGGTCTGGATGGACGGGATACGGATCCGGAGATGGGGGCCCGAAGTGATACCATTATCATCGCCAGCCTGAACCGGGAGACCGGAGAAGTAAAGATGAGTTCTATCTACAGAGATACGCTTCTTCAGCAGAAAGACGGGACGTATAATAAGGCAAATGCGGCCTATTCTTTTGGGGGAGCAGAAGATGCGATCGCCATGCTGAATAAGAATCTGGACATGGACATTGAAAAGTATGTGACCGTAGATTTTGCCGCACTGGTGGATGTGATCGACGCAGTCGGTGGTGTGGAAATTGATGTAACCGAGGAAGAGATTCCTTATCTGAATAACTATGCGGTGGAAGTTATCAAGAATACCGGAGTGGATTCTGCACCGGTGACTCAGCCCGGAAAGCAGTTGTTAAACGGAGTGCAGGCTACGGGATATGCAAGAATCCGATATACCAAGGGAGATGACTTCAAGCGGGCGGAGCGGCAAAGAGCTGTGATTGAGCAGATTGTGAAAAAACTTCAGGCCTCGAATCTGCGTACCATCAATAAAGTGATAGACAAGGTGTTTTCGAAAGTGGAGACGAATTTTACCATGACAGAGATTTTGGCATATGCTAAAAATGCTATGAACTATAAACTGGCAGAGAGTCAGGGATTTCCGAAGGATAATACGACTCCTACGTTAACCGGAATTGGAAGTAGTGTGGTACCAAATACACTGGAAAGCAATGTCATTGCGCTGCATAAATATTTCTTCGGAGATGATGGGTATACACCGTCGTCTACCGTAAAGTCGATTAGTTCTGAGATCGAGAGTAAGGCTGCATCACTTGACAGTGGTTCTTCCGGTAGCAGCGATTATGATGACAGTTATTATGATAATTATTATGATAACTCCTATGACAATTCGTATGATAATTCATACGATAATAGCTACGATGATGATTCGGATTATGACTCAAGCTATGATAACAGTTATGATTCAAGTTATGATTCAAGTTATGATGATGAGGATTACTAACAGGAAACGATAAGGAGAAGCACATGAAAACGATGAAGAGATTAGGTACAACACTGGCATTGATCGGTATGCTGGTATTCGGATCTGTTTTTGTAGCAAATGCGGCAGAAGGAACGCTGCAATTTTCGGATCCTACCACAAAAGTTGGAGAAGAAGTGACAGTAAAGGTAAAAATCGCAACCGGTGGAGCAGCAATCGGAGACGGGGATGCCACGGTTACTTATGATACTTCTTATCTGGAATTTAAGAATGGGGAAAATGCAACCGGCGGAGATGGAAAAGTGACCCTGTCTACCACAGGAGACGGTACCCAGTCAGAACTGGCGTACACCATGGTCTTTAAAGCATTGAAAGAAGGTTCTACAACTTTATCCGTTGAGAACTATACTTCTTATCTGTACTCGGATGAGACGTTGAACCTGACGACAGGAACCGCTACCGTGACGATCGAAGCGGGAGACGGAACTTCTGCTGATGGAGGAAATGTTTCTTCTTCCGGCGAAAGCCTTTCTGTGTCTGTAAACGGAAAAGATTATACACTGAATGAAGATTTCTCAGAGGCGGTGATTCCGACAGGATTTACGGAAGGTACAGTACAGATCGACGGAAAAGACAGAAGAGCTATGTTGATGGATGGTTCCGATTACTGTCTGGTGTATCTGAAAGATTCAGATGGAAATTCCGATTATTTTCTGTATAATACCAAGGAATCTGCTTATGAGCCGACAGAACTGGTAGATATCTCTGATAGTTGTACGATCTATTTGATGAATCATAAAGGTAGTGACGGACTGCCGTCCAAATACCAGGAGACAACATCTGACATTAATGGAAAAGAATTTACGGCATGGCAGAATACATCCAGCACAGATTATTTCCTGGTGTATGCACTCTGCACGGATGGATCGGAAGGATATTATCAGTATGACACCACACAGGGAACTTATCAGAGATATATCGTGCCGACAAAGGCAGAAAAAGCCAGTGCAAATGGAGTCCTGGATAAGATTCAGGATCTCGTAAACAGTCATTTTATGATTGTGTTGATTGTGGTTTGGGCTGTGATTTTAGTTCTTCTCCTTCTGGTGATTATTAAATCAATCCAGGTTCACCGACGCAACAATGAACTGGACGAATTATATTCAGACGTAGAAGGCGGATACGGCGGTTCGTATGATGGATATGAAGATTCTTACGAGTCAGATGCATCCGATGATGAATATGCCGATGACTTCGACGATGAGTACGAAGATGATTTTGATGATGAATATGATGATGACGAGTACGAAGATGACTTCGATGGCGAATATGATGACGACGAGTATGAAGATGGCTTCGACGATGAATATGATGAAGACGAGTACGAAGACGACTTCGACGGCGAATATGATGACGAGTACGACGAAGACTTCGACGGCGAATATGATGACGAGTATGACGAGGAATTTGAAGAAGATGAAAATCCTTACTCTGATGCATTAGATTTGGAAGGTGCAACCAGACAAATTGAGCTTCCGAAGCGAAATGCAAAGAAGGAAGAGGATGATTTTTCTTTAGATTTTATCAACTTAGATGAGTAGAACCTGAAAATGGGCATTCAGAAGAAAAGCTTAAAAATTGAGGCTTGATAATGAAAGGAGTAACATTATGTGTGGAATCGTAGGTTATATTGGAGAGCGTCAGGCTGCTCCGATTCTGTTGGATGGATTGGAAAAACTGGAATACAGAGGATATGATTCTTCCGGTATTGCAGTCTGCAACGGTGGAAAAATTGATATGGTAAAGGCGAAGGGACGTCTGAAAGTAGTCAGTGAGATGACACATGACGGCGCTACACTGCCGGGAACCATCGGAATCGGACATACCAGATGGGCAACCCACGGAGAACCGTCTGATGTCAATGCACATCCTCATATGAACAAGGATGGCTCCATTGTAGTAGTGCACAATGGTATTATTGAAAATTATCTGAAATTAAAGAATCGTCTGATTGAAAAAGGATATGAGTTTATTTCTGATACCGATACAGAAGTAGTGGCTCATATGCTGGATAACTATTATGATGGTAACCCGCTTCGCACGATTGCAAAAGTAATGCATCGTATGGAAGGATCTTATGCGCTTGGAATCATTTTTAATGATCATCCGGATGAACTGTATGCAGTGCGGAAAGATTCTCCGCTGATCGTTGGAAAAGCAGAAGACGGAAATCTGATTGCATCAGACGTTCCGGCAATCCTGAAATATACAAGAGACGTATATTTTATTGAAAATGAAGAGATCGTGAAGCTGACCGAAGATAACATTGAATTCTTCAATGTTGATGAAGAACCGATTGAAAAGAAATCTGTAAAAATTGACTGGGACGTTCATGCGGCAGAAAAAGGCGGATATGAGCATTTCATGCTGAAAGAAATGTATGAGCAGCCGAAGGCAATTGCAGATACCTTGTCTCCGAGGATTCAGGATGGCAAGATCGAGATTGAAGAACTGGGCATGACAGATGAGGATATCCGTGCGATCAAGAAGATTAATATTGTGGCCTGCGGATCTGCATATCATGCAGGACTGACCGGCAAATATGTGATGGAAGGCATGGCAAGAATCCCGGTAGAAGTGGATATGGCATCAGAATTCCGTTATCGTGATCCGATCATCGAAGAAGGAACTCTGGTTGTGATCATCAGCCAGTCCGGAGAGACCGCAGATTCTCTGGCAGCACTGCGTGAAGCGAAACAGAAAGGCGCAAAAGTTCTTGGTATCGTAAATGTGGTTGGAAGTTCCATCGCAAGAGAAGCGGACAGTGTTATGTATACCTGGGCAGGTCCGGAGATCGCCGTTGCAACCACAAAGGCATATTCCTGCCAGTTGATCGCGTTGTATCTGCTTGCGGTAAAATTTGCCCGTGCAAAGGGAAAAATCACAGATACACAGATGGCAGAACTGATCGAAGATCTGAAGAAGATCCCGGATCAGGTGGAAATGCTGCTTGGAAATCAGGAGAAGATCCAGAAGTTCGCAAACCGTTATCTGGCAGCAAAGGATGTATTCTTTATCGGACGTGGTATCGACTATGCGATTTCCATGGAAGGATCACTGAAACTGAAAGAGGTTTCCTATATTCATTCCGAGGCATATGCGGCAGGTGAACTGAAGCATGGTACCATTTCTCTGGTAGAAGAAGGAACCCTGGTGGCAGCAGTCCTGACGCAGGAAGACCTGTATAAGAAGATGATCAGTAACATGGTAGAGGTTCGTTCCAGAGGTGCGTTTGTATTGGCAGTGACCCAGGAGGGAAATGACGAAGTGACAAAGGCTTCCGACTATGTGATTTACATCCCGAATACCAATAAATACTTTACAAACTCTCTGGCGATCATTCCGTTGCAGCTCTTTGGTTACTATATCGCGGTAGGACGCGGTTGTGATGTGGATAAGCCGAGAAATCTGGCAAAATCAGTTACGGTCGAATAGTATGAAAGAACAGAAGTTTTGGAAGAATGTCGAGTGGTTTCATTTTCTGTTTTCGATCTTTGTGATCTGGATCCATGCAGATAATATTTCAAGCTTTACAGAGGCCGGTGCGCAAGTCACCGGTCCTTTTGTATTGGAAGGATTTATCATAAAATATCTGGCAAATCTGGGCGTGGCAGGATTTTACCTCTGTTCGGGCTATTTATTTTATCGGGGATTTACCATGGGGAAACTTTCGGGAAAATGGAAGAGCAGGGTTAAAACTCTGGTTCTGCCTTATATAGTATGGAATCTGATCTATTATATTTTGCATTATGTCGTATTGCAGATCCCGAAGTTGGCGGGAATGTTTGCGGATCGCCCGATCAGCCTGTCCTGGAGGTCTGTGCTGGATGCAGTAATCTGGTATCGGTATAATCCGGTATTCTGGTATTTACAGTTTCTGATCATTTTCGTGTTCCTTTGTCCGGTAATTTATGTGCTGTTGAGAAACCGATATGTGGGAGCGGTGGTTCTGGCAGGAGTGCTCCTTCTGCAGAGCGGTATATTTTATCGGGTACAGCCTCAGATGTTGAATTCACTTCTGAATTGGTTTGTGGTGTATGGAACCGGAGCATGGCTTGGCCTCCATGGAAAACGATGGGTGGAAAATGGATCAAAGGGGCCAGGGCATATTGGAGAAAATACGTTAAAAGGGCCAGGCCCCTTTGGAGAGAATCTTGCCCTTACGGTGTCTGGCATTTGCATGCTTTTGACAGGTATTTTATACGGCAAGGGAATTAATGTAGTATTTTCTCTCTTATATTTTCTTGTGGGAGCAGTATTTTTCTGGTTATTACTCAATAAAATTGTGAAACATGAGGCAAAATCCTGGATGAAGCTTACCTTCTTTGTTTATGCCAGTCACCAGATGGTGGTTAGTGTTGTGACAAAGCTGGGAATGAGAATTCTGGGAGCAAATGCATGGATCGGCCTCTTTCTGTTTATCGCGGCGCCGATTTACAGCTTTTTCATAGCATGGATCTGTAAGAAAATCCTTTCAGGAAGAGCAAAATGTATATGGAATCTGTTGACGGGGAATCGGTGATTCAAAGTTTTTTTACCGATCGAACACATTTCTATCACAAAGTGTCGGTATGATTAAGCATGTAAAAAGAAAACGGAAGGAGTAATCTCTATGGAAAATCAATATAATTATTACGATCCGGAGACAGAACATTCAAACGGATCCGGTTATTCGAATACAGGCTCAGGTAGTTCAGACAATAAAAATCCTAAGAAAAAGAGAAATGTGCCAAAAGGAGTAAAAGCGGCCGGATGCGGACTGGCGTTTGGTGTGGTTGCAGGAGCAGCCTTTTTGGGAGTCAGTGCGATTGGAACGAATGTACTTGGAATCGGTGGAACAAAGACTACGGCAAAAACGACCAGTACGGTACAGAGTAATACAGCAGCACTTACCACATCTTCCGGTACAGTAACATCTGACGTATCAAAGATTGTGGAAAATGCGATGCCGTCTGTTGTTTCGATTACCAGCATGAGTGTTCAGGAGGTGCAGAATTTCTTTGGGCAGGTTGGGACACAGGAATCGACCAGTTCCGGTTCGGGAATTATTATTTCCCAGAGTGATACGGAACTTTTGATCGTGACCAATAACCATGTGGTAGAGGGCAGTGATAACCTGACGGTTACTTTTGCGGATAACACGAGTGTGGAAGCAAATATTAAAGGTACCAATTCAGAAAATGATCTTGCAGTAATTGCGGTACCTCTGGACTCGATCAGTGATGATACGATGAATTCAATCGCAATTGCCACATTGGGAGATTCGGATAGTGTGAAAGTGGGAGAACCGGCAATCGCAATCGGAAATGCTCTGGGTTACGGACAGTCTGTGACAACCGGAATTATCAGCGCGACAAACCGTCAGATCGAGACCAGCAGTGGAACTACATCAACCGGGCTTCTTCAGACAGATGCAGCGATCAACCCTGGAAACAGTGGCGGAGCTCTTTTGAATGCAAATGGAGAGGTAATCGGAATCAATTCCGCAAAGCTTGCGGCAAATGAAGTAGAGGGTATGGGATATGCCATCCCGATCAGTGATGTCAGCGATATTATTACAGATCTGATGAACCAGACCACAAAAGAAAAGGTGGACGAAGCCGAGAGAGGATATCTGGGAATTCAGGGACTGGATGTTACATCAGAGACTACACAGCGGTTTAATATGCCGGAAGGAGTTTATGTATCAGAAGCAATTAAAGGTTATGGAGCAGAAGCTGCCGGAATTACAAAAGGAAATGTAATCACGGGACTGGATGGCGATACCATTGACAGCATGGAGACTTTGCAGAATAAGCTTCAATATTATAAGGCTGGAGAAAAAGTAAAAGTAACGGTACAGATTCCAGGAAATGATGGAGAATATAAGGAGAAGACCGTGGAAGTAACGTTGAGTGAACAGCCAAAATAAAAAGCAGAAGATTACGGTGTGAATCTCACAGCTGTGGAGACTGAAGTATCGGAAATCACATCTGGGAAAGTTAGAGTGAGAAATTATGAGGGCGGACAGACTGGAAAAGAATCTGATTGATATTATAAAGGAAGAGCAGGCGAAACTTGGATATCAGAAAGAAAAGATTCGCCTGTATTACCCGTTGAGTTCTCTGAATCATATACTGGATTGTCAGGATAGTGAGGAAGAGATGCTGGAAAGACTTCAAACATTACCGGAGTCTATAACAGAAAAATTGGGAAATATCTCGGTTACGGCAAAAAATGAAAGATTTTGCTTTCATGTGCCGGAGCAGGGGAGTATTTATGTACATGAAAATATGGCGGAAAATGAATTTATCCGTGATCTGGTGGAGTTGGTGGCGCGTCATGACTGCACGATAGAAAAAATTCTGGAATTATTCAGAAGTCGTGCGAAGGACAGTACCTGTCAGAAAATTGAAAATGGAGAATTTGACTGGCTGATCCGTTTTCCGGAGGAACATGAGGATCCTTATTATTATTGCTTTAAAGATGAGGGATGCCATATCATTTACCACAGATTTCTGCCGGAGGATTATGAAGATTTTGAGTTTTGAACGGAAGGTTTTGGAGGGAGAATTCGTTCTTTCGAAAACGTTTTGAACCCAGGAAAGTGAATTCCTTAATTCCTTCTTTACATTTGCAACGTTTTTATCTATAATAGTAAGAGCGTTGCGGGGTGTGGCTCAGTTTGGTTAGAGCGCACGGCTGGGGGCCGTGAGGTCGCAGGTTCGAATCCTGTCACCCCGATTAAAAATATAAAAGTGTTGGAAAGGTAAATGATCACTGAGCGGATGATTTACGATAGGGTGCGAAAGTAGAAGGGTGTCGTATTAACAGGATGAGTTAACACGATGCCTTTTGTTTTTTATGCGATATTTTTAGCTTGAACAAGGGAAAAATAGCAGAATAGACAGAGACAAAATTAGGAAAACGTTTTGAATTATATAAATTGTGTGAAAAAAATAAAAAACAGAAAAATCATTGACAATTCAAAATTAGAATGATAAGATATAACACGTCGCTGAGGCAGACAGCTAACAGCAAGTCGGAACAACAGAACGGATCGGGTGATCGACAGTGGTTGGTCTGAAGAGCTGAGATGAGAACTTGAAAAGAAAAAGAAAAAAGTTCTTGACAGAAAGCCGCTAATGTGATAATCTAAATAGGCTGACTCGTGAGAGCACGGCAAAGAAAAAGAACATTGATAACTGAACAATAGACAACAACCCTTGAAAATTTCTTATAAGAGAAGATTTTTAAGAACGGTTCAAACGAACCAAACAACAGTAAAAAGGGAAGAATTAGCCAGAAGGTTGATTCTGAACTGGACACAAACACTTTTAACGAGAGTTTGATCCTGGCTCAGGATGAACGCTGGCGGCGTGCTTAACACATGCAAGTCGAACGAAGCACCTGATTTGATTTTCTTCGGAATTGAAGATCTTGTGACTGAGTGGCGGACGGGTGAGTAACGCGTGGGCAACCTGCCTTGTACAGGGGGATAACAGTTAGAAATGACTGCTAATACCGCATAAGACCACAGCACCACATGGTGCAGGGGTAAAAACTGAGGTGGTACAAGATGGGCCCGCGTCTGATTAGCTGGTTGGTGAGGTAACGGCTCACCAAGGCGACGATCAGTAGCCGACCTGAGAGGGTGACCGGCCACATTGGGACTGAGACACGGCCCAAACTCCTACGGGAGGCAGCAGTGGGGAATATTGCACAATGGGGGAAACCCTGATGCAGCGACGCCGCGTGAGTGATGAAGTATTTCGGTATGTAAAGCTCTATCAGCAGGGAAGAAAATGACGGTACCTGACTAAGAAGCCCCGGCTAACTACGTGCCAGCAGCCGCGGTAATACGTAGGGGGCAAGCGTTATCCGGATTTACTGGGTGTAAAGGGAGCGTAGACGGAACAGCAAGTCTGATGTGAAAACCCGGGGCTCAACCCCGGGACTGCATTGGAAACTGTTGATCTAGAGTGTCGGAGAGGTAAGTGGAATTCCTAGTGTAGCGGTGAAATGCGTAGATATTAGGAGGAACACCAGTGGCGAAGGCGGCTTACTGGACGATGACTGACGTTGAGGCTCGAAAGCGTGGGGAGCAAACAGGATTAGATACCCTGGTAGTCCACGCCGTAAACGATGACTACTAGGTGTCGGGTGGCAAAGCCATTCGGTGCCGCAGCAAACGCAATAAGTAGTCCACCTGGGGAGTACGTTCGCAAGAATGAAACTCAAAGGAATTGACGGGGACCCGCACAAGCGGTGGAGCATGTGGTTTAATTCGAAGCAACGCGAAGAACCTTACCTGCCCTTGACATCCGAATGACCGGTGAGTAATGTCGCCTTTCCTTCGGGACATTCGAGACAGGTGGTGCATGGTTGTCGTCAGCTCGTGTCGTGAGATGTTGGGTTAAGTCCCGCAACGAGCGCAACCCTTATCTTTAGTAGCCAGCAATTAGGATGGGCACTCTAGAGAGACTGCCAGGGATAACCTGGAGGAAGGTGGGGATGACGTCAAATCATCATGCCCCTTATGGGCAGGGCTACACACGTGCTACAATGGCGTAAACAAAGGGAAGCAGAGTCGTGAGGCCGAGCAAATCTCAAAAATAACGTCTCAGTTCGGATTGTAGTCTGCAACTCGACTACATGAAGCTGGAATCGCTAGTAATCGCGAATCAGAATGTCGCGGTGAATACGTTCCCGGGTCTTGTACACACCGCCCGTCACACCATGGGAGTTGGTAACGCCCGAAGTCAGTGACCCAACCGTAAGGAGGGAGCTGCCGAAGGTGGGACCGATAACTGGGGTGAAGTCGTAACAAGGTAGCCGTATCGGAAGGTGCGGCTGGATCACCTCCTTTCTAAGGATAAAGAAATATTTCTTTCGTCTGGAACAATCCAACTAAAACGGAAGAAAAAGTAGAGAGTGCTGTTGTCTATTGTTGGGTTATCAATAACCTAAAGGTTTTTGGTGGCGATGCGCTTAAGGGAAACACCCGTTCTCATCCCGAACACGATGGTTAAGCCTTAAGCGGCCGATGGTACTGCACTGGTAACGGTGTGGGAGAGTAGGTGGCCGCCAAAATTGAAAAAGAATAAATGAAAGAGCGGAATCGCTGCTCGACATTTATGCATAGATACAGACACAGGCAACTGAAGAAAAGAGGGGAGCCTGAGGTCAACCCCATCAGCAGGGAAGTGCTGTTCGGATAGCTGGTTTTACCAGTGATTAGAGAGTTGAACGAGAAGAAAAGAGGAAGTTCTAAAAGTGTTCAGGTTTCTAATGACTGATAAATTCAGTCAATGAAATGAGAAGATGTGATGCGAAGCTCTAAAACCTACGGTTTTATCGCTCATGGCATGACATGCCAATGCATCGAAAAGCAATAGTGCTTAGACAAGCAAGCTTGTCCCACACATTGTTTCCGACGCGCTCGCATCTTTATGTACCTTGAAAATCGCATACAAAGATAAGATAGAAATATCAAGACATCCGAGGTAATGTTAACAACATTAACTTGTTCGAAGAAAACGAACTAAAATAATTGAACTATTACCAACGCATGTAACGCTATACATGTGTGGCTGAGATTCATTCCCGTGAATCGAAGCAAGTTGGTTATGCTAAAAAGAGCGTATGGTGGATGCCTTGGCACTAAGAGCCGATGAAAGACGTGATAAGCTGCGAAAAGCTTCGGGGAGGAGCAAATATCCATTGATCCGGAGATTTCTGAATGGGGAAACCTACTTGAGAAGACCTCAAGTATCCTAACGCCAATACATAACGTTAGGAGGGGAACCCGGTGAACTGAAACATCTAAGTAGCCGGAGGAAGAGAAAACAACATGTGATTCTGTGAGTAGCGGCGAGCGAAAACGGAAGAGCCCAAACCAGTGTGCGTGCATGCTGGGGTTCGGACCGCGAAATTGATTCAATGAGTTTAGCAGAATGGTTTTGGGAAAGCCAGCCAGAGAGGGTGAAAGCCCCGTAAGCGAAAGACGAGTTGACAAGGCGGGATCCAGAGTAGGTCGAGACACGAGAAACCTTGACTGAATAAGCGGGGACCACCCCGTAAGGCTAAATACTACTTAGTGACCGATAGCGCATAGTACTGTGAAGGAAAGGTGAAAAGGACCCCGGGAGGGGAGTGAAAGAGAACCTGAAACCATATGTTTACAAGCTGTGGAACCGCATTATTGGCGGAACCGCGTACTTTTTGTAGAACGGTCCGGCGAGTTACGCTGTCTGGCGAGGTTAAGCACTGTAGGTGTGGAGCCGAAGGGAAACCAAGTTTTAACTGAGCGAGAAGTCAGACGGAGTAGACCCGAAACCGGGTGATCTATCCATGTCCAGGTTGAAGTTGCCGTAAAAGGCAATGGAGGACCGAACCCACATCCGTTGAAAAGGGTGGGGATGAGGTGTGGATAGGGGAGAAATTCCAATCGAACCCGGAGATAGCTGGTTCTCCTCGAAATAGCTTTAGGGCTAGCCTCATACGAGTCTTGCGGAGGTAGAGCACTGAATTTCCGCGGGGGCGTCAAAGCTTACCAAAGAATATCAAACTCCGAATGCCGTGTAGATGCTGTATGGGAGTCAGACTGTCCGAGATAAGTTGGATGGTCAAAAGGGAAAGAGCCCAGACCTACGGCTAAGGTCCCAAAATGTGTGTTAAGTGGAAAAGGATGTGGGATTTCGAAGACAACTAGGATGTTGGCTCAGAAGCAGCCATACATTCAAAGAGTGCGTAATAGCTCACTAGTCGAGAGGTCCTGCGCCGAAAATGTCCGGGGCTGAAACACACTACCGAAGCCTAGGAATCTTTTAGAAGATTGGTAGAGGAGCATTGCATACGGGAAGAAGCTATACCGGAAGGAGTAGTGGACTGTATGGAAGAGAGAATGCCGGAATGAGTAGCGAGAGGAAGGTGAGAATCCTTCCGGCCGAATATCTAAGGTTTCCAGAGTAAAGCTGATCTGCTCTGGGTAAGTCGGGGCCTAAGGCAAGGTCGAAAGACGTAGTCGATGGATAACAGGTTGAAATTCCTGTACTATTTTATGACAGAACTGTGGGGACGCAGGGAGAGAGCACGAGCCGGGAATGGAAAGACCGGTGCAAGCGAGGTATCCGTGAGGTAGGCAAATCCGCCTCATAAGGAGAAGACGTGATGCGGACTGAACTATAAGTAAGGAAGCGTGTGAGCTAACTGCCAAGAAAAGCCGCTATTGTTCATAAAATACCCGTACCGTAAACCGACACAGGTGGATGAGGAGAGAATCCTAAGGCCGACGGGAGAAGCATTGTTAAGGAACTCGGCAAAATGACTCCGTAACTTCGGGAGAAGGAGTGCCTGGTGACAGGCCGCAGAGAAATGGCCCAAGCAACTGTTTAGCAAAAACACAGGTCTATGCAAAACCGAAAGGTGAGGTATATGGGCTGACGCCTGCCCGGTGCTGGAAGGTTAAGGGGAGAGGTTAGCGCAAGCGAAGCTTTGAACTTAAGCCCCAGTAAACGGCGGCCGTAACTATAACGGTCCTAAGGTAGCGAAATTCCTTGTCGGGTAAGTTCCGACCCGCACGAAAGGCGTAATGATTTGGGCACTGTCTCAACAATGCACCCGGTGAAATTGAAATACCAGTGAAGATGCTGGTTACCTGCGCCAGGACGGAAAGACCCCATGGAGCTTTACTCCAGCTTGATACTGGGATTCGATATTGCATGTACAGGATAGGTGGGAGACTAAGAACCAATGACGCCAGTTGTTGGGGAGTCGCTGTTGGGATACCACCCTTGCAGTATTGGGTTTCTAACCAGCGGCCCTGATCGGGTCGGGGGACAATGTCAGGTGGGGAGTTTGACTGGGGCGGTCGCCTCCGAAAGGGTATCGGAGGCGCTCAAAGGTTCCCTCAGAATGGTTGGAAACCATTCGAAGAGTGCAAAGGCAGAAGGGAGCTTGACTGCGACACCGACGGGTGGAGCAGGTACGAAAGTAGGACTTAGTGATCCGGTGGTATAAAGTGGGATTGCCATCGCTCAACGGATAAAAGCTACCCTGGGGATAACAGGCTTATCACTCCCAAGAGTTCACATCGACGGAGTGGTTTGGCACCTCGATGTCGGCTCATCGCATCCTGGGGCTGAAGTAGGTCCCAAGGGTTGGGCTGTTCGCCCATTAAAGCGGTACGCGAGCTGGGTTCAGAACGTCGTGAGACAGTTCGGTCCCTATCCGGCGTGGGCGTAAGATATTTGAGAGGAGCTGTCCTTAGTACGAGAGGACCGGGATGGACTGGCCGCTGGTGTATCTGTTGTTCTACCAAGAGCATAGCAGAGTAGCCAAGCCGGGAAGGGATAAACGCTGAAGGCATCTAAGCGTGAAGCCCCCCTCAAGATGAGATATCTCATAACGTCAAGTTAGTAAGACCCCTTGAAGACGACGAGGTAGATAGGGCAGAGGTGGAAGTGCAGTAATGCATGGAGCTGACTGTTACTAATAGGTCGAGGGCATAACCAAACAGGTGATAGGAGAATGGATGAAAGAGTTCTTTGTATGTGATTTTGAAGGTACATATTTATTGGGAGATCAACAGAAATGTTGATCTTTTTTGTTTTATAAATGCTGTCTTTACACAATCGTACCATCTGCGGCGACTTCGTAAGAACAACGTTTAAAATTGAAATCATCCACATATATGTGGCAAGAAAGGAAAATATGCACATTTTTCTCATTTTTTCATAAATTATAAGTACAAGAATGGAAAAGGAGGAAACAGGAATATGCCATATTGTTCCAATTATTCCCGGAATCAGGTTCGAAATACGGGAAGAGGTTCCTGTTCACCATGTGCTGAATTTCACCAGGATGCATGTGATACATGTATAAAGATGAGAAAAGATCCGTTATCTCAGTTTCCGCTTGCGATGGCTTATGTGCCATGGCAGGAATGGAGAGAAATCTGTGATTTAGAGAAGGCTCTTTGTCAGGGAACGATCTTTCAGGAATTAAATCTCGAATTTCTTGGAAGAAAAGGAGGGCAAATGAGATGACGAATGGTGTATGCAAGAAAGATCTGATGGATCAGATTTATTTATATAGTTTTGCGGTGGATGATGCAAAACTATTTTTAGATACGCATCCTGAGGATGAAGATGCCCTGGCGTATTTTTATGAGTGCAGTCGGATGCGCAATCAGGCATTGAAAGAGTATGCCAAAAACTTCGGACCGTTGACTATAGATACAGTGACGGATTCATGCAGTGATAATTGGGATTGGATTGATTCACCGTGGCCATGGCAGGAAGGGGGATGCTGATTTATGTGGAATTATGAAAAGAGGTTACAGTATCCGGTAAAGATTACTCAGACAAATCCGGAAATGGCACAGGTAATTATGACTCAATTTGGAGGACCTGACGGCGAGCTTGGCGCATCCATGAGATATTTGTGTCAGAGATACACCATGCCTTATAAGGAAGTAACTGGAATATTGACCGATATCGGAACTGAGGAAGTTTCCCATTTTCTGTAGAAGTAACCGAAAAGCCCCTAAATACGCGGGATTCGAGGCTTTATAGTTAGTTCAAAGGACGCATCATCTTTGTGTCCTTTCTTGTTTCTCTTTAACTTCTTATATTCTACACTATGCAATAGCATTTTCAAAGCTTTATTCTTTTCCTCAACTGATAAATCCCAATAACAGGAGAGCAGACCTTTGCAGGATGGAATAAAACTATGGATGTGAGCATCGTTATTTTTCTCATATTCGATCTCTTTTTGTAAGTCGAGGATTTTATCATCCACAGCATTAATGCGCTCCTGAAGGACGTGGGAGCGTTCCAGAAAGACCTCAGAGGAGTACACGCCCTGTTCCAGAAGATTGAAAAGGTTTTCTTTCTGGGAGAGAAGAGCAGCCTTTTCTTTTTCAGTGGATCCTAGGAGATCTGTTAGTTCCGGGACTTTACTTTCTGGAATGACATGATCCAATTCATAATCCTTTACCCATTCACTCAACGCATCGATGACGGAATGTTCCAACAGATCCAGACTGCATCCTACGGTTGGACAGCCTTGTGTATTGCATAAAATCGAATCGTAAGGAGCACCATGTTTATTTCCGGTCAGAGCAGCAGGACGACGGAGCATTTTCTTTTTACACTGGCTGCACACAATCAATCCGGCCAGTGGATTTTTTACGCTGTACTGCTCCGGAAGTTTAGGTTTTCCTCTTCCAAGGTAGCTCTGTGCTTCCATCCAGACATCGTGATCAATGATACGAGGGTGTCTGCCCTGATATACTTCGTAATTATCACAACGGGGACGTTTCTTTACCGGTTGCCCGTCTTCCAGTGCAGTGATTTGTTTCCGCCGACCGATTGCGACCATCTGATCATATACCGGATTTGCCAGCATTTCCCGGATCATGCTGTCTGTCCACAATTTACCGGAGCGCGTGAACATTTGGCGGTCATTCAGATATCTGCGGATCGTGGTCACGCCAACGCGATCGGGGCCGGTGTAACGTGCATATACCAGACGCACAACAGGAACCTCTTCTTCTTCCGGTACAAGTGTCCACCCTTTTTCTTTTGAGAGCTTGAATCTGCGGAAACCATAAGGTGCTGCATTAAATGGCCATTTTCCTTCTTTGGCTGCAGCATAACGACCGGCTTGCATCCGGCGCTTGATGGTTTTATATTCCCGGCGTGACATGAATAATCCAAATTCAAAGTATTCTTCATCGAATTCATTGGCAGGATTGTAGACTTTGACTGGCGTTACGATCAGAGTATCCGTGTACTGGAATGCTCTTTGAACAATGCCCTGATCGATGGTGTCGCCTCTGGCCAGACGTTCTACTTCCATAACCAGTACGCCTTTCCATTTGCCGGATTCCACCTCAGCCAGAAGTTTTTGCATTTCAGGACGGGCAGAAATAGAGTCACCAGAAACCACTTCACGGTAGATTGCAGTGATCGACAGATTCATCTGTTTGGCCAGATCCAGGAGTGTGCGCTCATGCCGTTCCAGGACATCTACGCCCATAGCTTCAAGAGCGGAATCACCACGGGATTTCCTCAGATAGATACAGTATTCATTTTTCATAACATCACCTTCCTAAGTATATGTGCGACGTCGCACAAAAATGGGTATAAAAATAACAGCCAGCGAGGAACGGGTGTTCCGCTTGCGATAGCTGCCCGAAGATGATACAATATTTTTGTGAGTATTGTATGTATCTCTTCGGATATATACGTTATATACGTCCTCATATTGATTATGGGGAAACCGTTCCTGTTGGCGCAGGGGCGGTTTTTTATTATGAATATTATTTATCTTCAGTTATTTCGAGATCGAAGAGTACTCCAGTAGCGTCTTGGATGTAATGGATATCATTCGGAAACAGGGTACAATGACGACTTACCTCCTTTTCTAAAGCGGTTAACATATTTAGATGAAGTGGTTCTAATCGGAATAATCGTAATAAGTAAAATAACTGATTAATGTTGCAGGTTTTCTGCGTTAGGACAGGGCAATCAAGAACCGTTGATAATTCCTTGATCAAAGAATTATTTAATCTTAATTTTGAATGTGGAGCAAAATTGTATGTGCGCCCACCATGAGCTGCCATATTCCTATAATCTAATGAAATAAAGAGTGTACTCATAAACAATTCCTTTACGGAATCTAAAGCAGCTACTTCAGGAGAGATTCCATAGATAATATGAAGCATTTCTTCTTTAACATATTTCTTTTGAAAGCGTATAAAGTTAACAAGTGTATTCATATAAAGCCCTTTTACGAGAATCCACGGAGGAACATTATTATAATGTTGTCGGTGATATAGAATAGGCTCTCTGTTGGAACGTAATGTATGCTGCATCGTATCAAGAATAGAATCCAAAGAAAAATTTTTATTTGAAACAGGTCGATCTTTGTAGTTTTCTCGATTTAAGTAAACCGAGTCGTCTGATCCAAAGTGTTCACCTATAACATAGGATGTTACAGAGCGTAAATGGTCTTCTAGAGCAAGCATAGAAGTTAAAACCGCGTAACGGAGTTCGGCATCAAGATTAAAGAGAGAGCAAATTTGTTCGAAATAAGTGCCTTCTTTATAAAATTCATTTCCATCTTCATCAAGATAGACATAGGGTTCTTTGTAGCCGTTGATTAGGGTGTAATATCCATAAGCTTGTAACGAATCTCTTGCGAGTTTTTCGTCTAAGAACAAAAGATGTCGTCTCTTTAAAATTTCAATTTGTTCATCTATAGTAGTGAATTCTGCAATTATTTTATTGCACATAATCTTTTCCTTTCGTTAATTATGCAAAAAGAGCCCTGAAGCATTTCTACCTCAAGACTCTTCTGCAACTGGACCCCAGTCATTCACTAATTAGTGATATTATATCATACGCAAGAATCTTGTCAAGTATTCTACAAAAAAATGCTTATCATTTTGCAAAAATAATTTTCCACATTGTACCAAAATGATATTTACAGAGTGTACCAATTCTAAGTGTTTTTTGAACTCATATTCTTATAAAAAAGGCGTCTATTTTTATTTTATCTTCCCTACCATCAAATGCGGGATAAACGCAATGTAGTAATTATCCACGGTCGTTCCGATTCCGTACTTAGGAAGATTGTTATCAAAGAATTTTCTAATTATTCATCTTTAATTTTTTTGCTTTTGCTAGACGTTCTTTGAAACGTGTTAACTTGACAGAACGATCTGAACGTGTAACAGGAACATCATGTGTAAAAACATCAATTGCTGTTTTAAGAACACGGATTTCATTAGCATAGTCTTTTTTCTTCCTGTAGATAATGGCGAGTCTATCATAAGGATAATTACCGACAAAACGGTGAGAAACATTTTTTTCGTAGAGCGTTATAGCAGTATCTATATCACCTTGCTTCTCCAATTCCCTTGCGTTTAAGTTAATATCAGCAGGATCTTTTAATTTACTTAAATCAGCATTATCTGATAAAGTTACTTGAAATTTCGAATCATGTTTAACAATGACATCATGATGAGTATTGATTGCAAGTTCGCCTTTGTGGGTAGGCTTGGAATTTTCCAAATAACCGTTCTGAGTTAATAACTTCTTTTCTTTATAAAAATCTATACCGTATTTATATTCGAAGTACGAGGGGGCCTTTTGGTTGGTATATTTCTTTAGCCAATACAACAGATAAACATGTCCAGGCAATAAACCATCAGAATATCGTGTCATCGCTTCTTTTGTAGGAGTAACGCCAAACATTTTGGCTTGCTCGATCCAGTTGGTGTTTAATTCTCTATCTTGAGAAATAAATGGCATTTCAGGATATCCTTTATAAAAGGTTTTATAAAGTCTTTGACGATAACAGTTGCTGGCTTTGATACGTTGCATTTTATCTATTTGTTCGGCTGGAATAGATTTTCTGTCTATAATTTTGGAAGATGAAGAAGTGTCTTTGGGTTTAAATGCATCAAAAAATCCCATAAAATCACCTCGATTCTATATTTTCTTAAATATCATCAAGTTAGGGATAAAATAAATTGTGTAGTTATCTACAGTTTTGCACTCCCCATACTTATCTCGATAGCAGCTAATGCAGTCTTCCAGAAATTCATCCGTAACTTCCAAAAACTCTGCAATCTCATACCGGTTCTGGCAGCCGTGTTCATAGGCTTCGACCAGCCCTGCGAGTCCGATCAGGCGATTATATCCGTGCAAGCGTGCCTGACGTTCCTGTTTACGGTTCTGTACGGAATCCATATCTATGATATTCCCGTAAGAGGTTCCGTGATGTCCCATTTCTTCTGCCAGTGCACAAGCTTTCTCTGGAATCGTCATATCTTCTCGGATGGCTACAACACCATCACAATACAATCCCTTAATCCGGTCACTTTCAAATGTATAGTCCACAACTTCTATACCGTCCTCGCAGGCTTCGTCCTGTAAACATTCGTATGTGTTCATATAAGCACCTCCCACTCAAGTATATCTGATAAGCTGTCCAATAATTAGGACTGCTTTCTATTCTTTACGAACTGAGCAAACTGCTTAATTTCGTCCAGTTCGTCTTCTGTATAATCATCGCCATCGAAGTGTGCGGCGAGGGTAGTAGGCTCATAATTCTGATCCGCAACCATCCGCTCCAGTTCATCTGCACTGATTCCGAGAGCATTGCATATCTTACATACATTTACATATCCAGCTTTTTCAGCACCACGTTCCAATATTGCTTTTACAGTAGAATATGGCAGTCCCGATCTTTTTACAATGTCAGATACCTTCATATTTTGTTCTTCCATTAAGTTTCTTAGTAGTTTTGCTCGCTGATCCATATTCTTACCTCCTTGCTTGATTTGATATTACAATATTGCGTTATGAATGTAAATAGAAAATTGCAAAATTTTGCAAATAAATTGTTGACAATTGCGCAATAATGCAATATAGTAAAAATACGAATTGCGCAATTCCGCAATAAAGGGAGGTGAGAAGATGCCTGAAGTTAGATTGGATAATTTAGAGGCAGAAATGAAGAGAAAAAAGATAACCAGACATGATATAGCAACGTTGCTTAATTTATCGTACAGAACAATACATTCCAGATTTAATGGAGAATCAGACTGGGGATATTCAGAATGTGTAAAAGTGAGGGATACTTACTTCCCAGGGATGGAGTTATCGTATTTGTTCTCCACAGACACACAAAGCAGTGAGTAGGGAGGGGGTAGATAAATAGATTAGATGGTCCCAACAGCGTAAAAGTGATTAAAGTAATCGAGGTAAAAGCAAAACGTGGACTAGGAATAGAAAAAGACCCAGTACGCGAGATTACGCAGTACTGGGATATAGAGGAAAATCTTCTTGCTGAAAGAGATCCAGACCCGCAATTGCTTTCCGATCAGGTTATATGGGAGTCAAAGCGCTTGCAGAATATTATTGAGAACCACTCAAAAAATCAAAAGCTTCAGCAAGATTAAGTTCACATTCAACATATGCAATTGTGGTAGTTAAAAAGCGCTTTAAATCTTGCACATTGTAATTTTCGTGCTTACGAACATAATGGGTTTCATCGTTTCCAATCCAAGTAGAAGCTGTTGCCAGAGCTTTGATTTTAGGGTTGTCAATGTATTCCTGGATACATTTTCCTAAAAAAGAAGATATGATTTCTGATTCCTTATCAGGATGTTGTGCTATAGCATAGTCTTTTACAAGAAATTCAAGGGCTTTTCGATAGCCAATACCACAAAGTTCTGATAATCCAGCATTTTCGGCTTGTTCGGCTTGGTGATAAATTTCTACGAACTTGGGTGATAGTTCAGAAAGTTTATTAGAAAACGAAGTGGTGTTATTTGGAAATGGATATTGAACAGCAATATTACCAACACATTTATTATGGTCGATATCGTCAATAAAGTCATAGGTAACAAGAAAAGCATCTTCACATGCAGGACAGAAAAATAAGCTATATAGATGTATTGTGCCCAATGTATTTTCAAAAAAACCTGAAAAACTTGGATTAGATGAGTAAGCGGTAGAGCAACATGGACATATATGAGGTAAGTCTATATAAAAATTCCGAGGTCCAGTAAAGCGTGCTGGGTTTAAGTCATAAGCGTTAATGTTAGTGACCATAAAATCATTCCTTTCATCATTTGATAGGAAAATTATACCAGATGTCTGCAACAAGTACAAACCGTAGCACATAAACATAATCAGGGAGGTGGATAGATGGTAGTAGAAACAATATCAATCAGGGACGGAACATATCATTTTGATGATGAAGCTTACAAGGATCAGACGCCGGAACAGACAGCAAGAATCATACGGAATTATTCCGAGTTTATTACCAGGTGTCTATTGCAAAAGATAAAGACCGCCTGAGGCGGTAGAAAGGAGGACAAGCATGGAATGGGAAGATGTAAAAGAGTTGGCCGTGATCCTGTTGGAGGTAATGATTGTGGTCGGAGCAATAACTCTGTTCCCGTCAGCAGTGATTCTGCTACTGGGATAAAAAAGAGCACCCACATAAGCCGGCAAGCTTTGGGCGCTCAAGAAAATAAGTCAATTACATTATAGGAAAAGAAAGGAAATAAGTCAAATGGAGACGATAAAAATTACGACAGATAACAAGATTTCTATCATTGATCTGGATTTCAAAAGTTACAAGGCGATTCAGAAAGAGATCGGAGGACATTTCGAAACTGTGAGAACAAAGCGATTACTCGATTATTTTAAAGCACCGGTTATCATGCTGGTGGATGAAGAGGGAATCATTAAGGGACTTCCTTTCAATGCGGTAGCTTCCGGATTTTACGGAACGGATGAGCACGGGCAGCCAATCGTTGGCGATGCGATTCTGTGTCTGGCATTGGGAGAGGACATCACAGGACTTGGGGACAGAGATTCTGAACAGTGGATGAATAAGATGCTGAAAGATTTTCAGGGGTTACAGAAAAATGATGCGTAGAGAAGACTGGGATGACGATGATTTTCTCGACTGGGCGGATCAGGAACGGATCGTCCGGCAGGAGGTAAACGAGATGCAGCGGAGGAAGAAAAAAGCTGCTATATACATGGAGGTAGAAGATGGAAGAGAAATGGATCATAAACATTTCGGTCAAGAAGAAAACACACTCGTCTAAGGACAAGCAGCCGGTGACGAGACTGGAGCGGGAAACTTATGATCGACTGGCCGAGATTTCGGGAGAGATGGGAATCCCGATGAAAAAGCTGGCATCGGAACTGATCCTGGAAGCAATGAAACACATGGAATTAAATAAGACGATGCAGAAGGAGTAGGAATGGAATGGCAACATTATACGAATTAACAGAGGAATACAGACAGTTACTGGACATGATGGAAGATGATTCGGTGGATCCGGAAGTTCTGAAGGACACACTGGAGGGAGTAGACGGAGAACTGGAGATCAAAGCAGAAAATTGCGCAAAGGTCATGACGGAGCTTGGCGGAAAGATAGACCTGATCGATCGAGAGATGGAGCGTCTGAAGCAAAAGAAAGATGTGCTGAACAATAACATCAAGCGGATCAAGCAGCAGATTGAGAAATCTATGATTGATACCGGAAAGAGAAAATTTAAGACAGATCTGTTCAGCTTTGGTATTCAGAAGAACCCGCCGGCGGTTGTAATCGATCAGGAAGATCAGATCCCGGAAGAGTACTGGGTTGCACAGGAACCAAAGTTAAACCGGACAGCAATCAAGCAGTGGCTGAAAGAAAACGAAGCAGACTGGGCGCATCTGACACAGACAGAAAGTCTGCGGATTAGATAAGGAGGGGAGCGTATGTGGAAATTAAAGGCAAAGCAGACATATATGTCGGAATATGATTATGAGCGAGTAGAGGATGTAATTTTCGAGGCAGAAGACTTGGCGGAGATCAATGATATTGTTGATATGTTTAAGAAATACAGCATCGGAACCGTTGAGTTCTTCATTTCTCAGGTCCAGGAAGAAAAGGAGGCGTAAAACATGGCAATCCCAGTTTTGATTATTGGAAGATCCGGAATGGGCAAAAGCACAAGCCTCCGGAACTGTGTAGGAAATGATGATTGGAACCTGATCCGGGTTCTGGACAAGCCACTTCCATTCAAAGGGAAGATAAATGGCTGGCATTCCGATGACTATCAGCAGATCATGAAGTTGCTGATCGCGTCCAGGGCAAAAAACATCGTGATCGATGATGCAGGATACCTGATCACCAACATGTTCATGAACAAGCATAGCTCTGCCGGAGCGGGAAACGGAGTGTTTACCTTATACAACCAGATCGGGGATCATTTCTGGAACCTGATCCAGTTCATTTCCACCAAGGTACCGGCAGATAAAATCGTGTATATGATCATGCACGAGGAATCCAACGATTTAGGCGAGATCAAGCCGAAGACGATCGGAAAGCTGCTGGACGAAAAAGTCTGCGTGGAAGGCATGTTTACCATTGTTCTGCGGTGTATTGTGGAATCCGGTAAGCACCTGTTTGTGACGCAGGCAACAGATGGGGCAGTAAGTAAGTCGCCGATCGGAATGTTTGAGGGCCTGACGATTGATAACGACATTCTTTTGGTGGAAAAAGCCATCAGAGATTATTACGAAATGGGAGGAACGGAACAGAATGAGAAGACCGAATAATTATGACGAGGCGAAAGTTCAAGGCGAATATACACCGGTGGAGTTGGGCGGACATAAGATGGTGATCAAAAGCGTTGAGGAGCGAATGACTAAGACGAACAGACCGATGCTAGCGGTTTATTTCGACTTTGCTCCGGGAGATAAGCAGGCAGGATATTTCATGGAATCTTTTAAAAATGATATCCGGCCAGATAAGAAATGGCCGAATCAGGGAACGGCTTATGTTGTCGCAGAAGATGCTGAGGGGAATTGCACGTCGCAGTTAAAGACACTGTGCACATGCACCGAACATTCCAATGCCGGGTTTGAGTGTTGGAAACCAGATGGAACACTTGATATTGTCGGCATGAAGAACAAGCTGATCGGAGGCGTGTTCGGTCCACAAAAAGACTATTACGACGGTAAAGTACTGGACAAGCGAGTCTTCCGGTGGTTCATGTCGATTGATAAGGTTGCGGAGGCTCAGATTCCGAGAGAGTCGGAAACGAAGGCCTATAGAGATTATCAGGAAGGACATGCGCAGATGCCTTCGCCGGACGCTGATGGATTCATGAATATCCCGGATGGAATTGATGAAGAGCTGCCGTTTAACTAGGAGTTGATTAAATGGATATACAAATTGATACAAGGGAAAAACAGCGTGCTATCCGTAAGATCATAAAGACATTCGATGAGAATGGTGTGAAACATTTCTCCAGCAAATTGTTGGTTGGTGATTATATGAGTCTGGATAATCCTAGGCTCATTATCGACCGGAAGCAGAACCTGCAGGAATTATGCGGGAATGTCTGCCAGCAGCATGAACGATTCAAACGGGAGCTTCTGAAAGCGATTGACGCCGGCATACAGCTTGTGATTCTGGTGGAACATGGGGCTGATATTAAAAGCCTGGAGGACGTATGGTTCTGGAAGAATCCTAGAAAACATGAAGTGAGATGGCGGATGGTGAACGGAAAACGTGAAAAATATGTGGTATCAGCCAAGGCAGTAGACGGAAATCAGTTATATAAATCATTGTGCACCATCCGTGATCGTTATAATGTCCGGTTTGAGTTCTGCGAAAAGAAAGATACCGGAAAAGAGATCATGCGAATCCTGTCAGGAGATGGAGAGATTGACCAGCGAAGAAATTAAGCAGACATATAGCATGCGGGATATTTTAAGCAGGTGCGGACTGCCTCAGCCAAACAGGGCTGGGTTCATTCAATGTCCGTTCCATAAGGGAGACAGGGAAGCGTCCATGAAGATCTACGAACATGACTTTCATTGTTTTGGATGCGGAGCGAATGGCGATATCTTCCGATTTGTCCAAATGTATGACGGGCTTTCTTTTAAAGATGCGTTCCTGTCTCTCGGTGGAACCTATGAGAAGCCGACCTTCGAGTCAAAGCTGGCAATCTACAAAGCAAAAAAAGCAAGAGAGATGCGGAAAAAAGAAGAAATCCGTAACAGGGAAAAGAAGAAACTGAATAACGATCTGATCGATATTTACCGGGATTGTTATAGAAAGGCGGAGCCGTTCTCTGATGCGTGGTGCGACTCTTACAATGCATTGCAGTACCAACTGTATCTGCATGAAGTATACGCTCAGGAGGAGGCGAGGAAAACATTGTGCAGCCATTAAGTAAATATGACAGAAAAACCATTCTTGCAGAAGAGGTCTTCATAGAGATCTTCGAGCAGGAGGACGAGATAAAGAAAGCCCAGATGCTGCTGTCTTTTCAGGACAGGGCAAAGGAACTGGGCGTGAAATCCCAGTTCGATATGCTGGTCCGGGCATATAGAAGGGTAGAAAAAGAATCCAAGGCACAAAGGCGAACACAGAACAGTCTATTGGAGAACTGGACGAACTTTACCGGAAAGTATGAAGCAATGAAGTGCGGTTCCTGGATCGCTTCGGACGATGGGATTCATACATTTAACAAGGATTATACCAACGAAGTCATTGTATGCTATCATCCGATCCTGCCGATCGGTAGACTGAAGAACTTAGAAACCGGTGAAGAACAGATTCGGTTAGCCTACAAACGGAATCATAAATGGACGGAGATCACGATTTCGAAAGACATGATCACGTCTGCCAGTAAGATCGTTCAGCTTTCAAAGCTTGGAGTTTCGGTTACATCAGAAAATGCCAAGCTGCTGGTGAAATATCTGTCAGATGTGGAAAATCTGAACGATGATGATATCCCAGTCCAGAAATCGACTTCGAAACTGGGATGGATCGGTCAGGACTTTATTCCTTACGATACCGACATTATTTTCGACGGAGATATGCAGTTCAAACAGCTCTATGAATCCATAGGATGCTATGGAAATAAACAGATGTGGATGGATCATGTTCTGGAACTGCGAAAGAGTGGCCGGATGGAGATTAAATTCTTCCTGGCGGCGTCCTTTGCCAGCGTATTGGTTGGGATGACAGGAGCCCTTCCGTTCATTGTGGACCTGTGGGGTGAAACGGAAGGAGGTAAGTCCGTGGCAATGATGCTTGCGGCATCCATCTGGGCAAATCCAGCGGACAGCATGTACATCGGAGATTTCAAGACAACAGACGTGCAGCTGGAAGTCCGGTCGGATCTGTTGAACCATCTGCCGCTGATGCTGGATGATTCCAGCAAAGTCAGTGCAAGGATCCGGGATAATTTCGAAGGAGTAGTATATGATCTGTGTTCCGGAAAAGGAAAAAGCCGTTCCAACAGAGAACTGGGAATCCGAAAAGAGAGCCGGTGGAAGAATGCAATTCTGACCAACGGGGAGCGTCCGTTGAGTTCTTATGTGACGCAGGGCGGAGCCATCAACCGAATCCTGGAAGTGGAATGTAAAGAAAAAGTGTTCCAAGATCCGCAATACACAGCAGAACTGCTGAAGAAGAATTATGGATTTGCGGGGAAAAGGTTTATCCGGATCCTGAAAGAAATGGGAGTGGATGAGATCAAAGAAATGCAGCAGAAGATTCAAAAGGAAATTTACCGGGACGATGCGATGCAAAAGCAGAGCATTGCGCTTTCTGTGATTCTGACGGCAGATAAGATTGCCACAGAGCACATTTTTCATGATGGCCAGTATATCGACCTGGAAGATGCAAGGAGTCTTCTTGCCAGTCAGAGTGAAGTCTCGGAGCATGAACGCTGCTATCGATACCTGATTGATAAGATCAGCATGAACCACCAGAGATTCGATCCGGCGGTCAATATGGAGCAATGGGGCGTTCTGGAGGACGGATATGCTGTGATGCACCCTCAGGCAGTAAAAGATCTGTGCAGAAATGGAGAGTTTTCCTACAAAGCGTTTATGAACTGGGCGGATCGGCAGGGGCTTATTCAGACGGATGGAACGAATAAGACAAAGGTCAAAAAGATCGACGGAAGATCTGTGCGATGCGTCTGGCTGAAGCTGAATGAATTCGAAGACAGGGATGGATTCAGTCCCGTGAAGATAGGTGACGAAGAAGAAAATGTTCCGTTTGAGCAGGAAGAATTGCCGTTTAAATAAGGGCAAGGGTTACAAAGTTACAAAAGTTACACTCACTTTTCTTATATAAAAAAAGTTTTTTGTGAGTGTTTTATATAAAAAGTTTTTCCATACGAGGAAAATGCATGTAACTTCTGTAACCGTAATAAAAAAACGTGATAAACGTTGAAAATACGCGGTTTTATGGTTACAAAACGAAATGTAACCATCTAAGAAAAAGTGTAACAATGTCAAAAAACTGTAACTTTTAAAATACGGAGGGCATTATGCATGAAAAAATAGCAGATATCCAGAATTCAATCTGGAAAGCCTATAAGGATTATACAAGACACAGGGACATGAAGCAATACCAGGCGGATATGCGGAAGGTCGGTGTGAAGTATCAGAACGATCCATTGATGTTAAGATTTTATAACAATCTGGCAATCACATGGACGCCGGTAATCGTAGCAATCCAGCAGGAATGGAACCGGAGGGAACAAGCATGAATGAAGAGAAATGGTATCTGAATATTACATATCCGGAATTAAAAGACATTATCCTCGAAAGCATCGCGAATATGACAAGAGAATTTGTGGCTGTGGGGTATTACCTGAAATACGTTCGGGATCATGAGATGTATCTGGCTGATGGGTATGCATCAATCTGGGAATTTGCTGAGGACCTGTATGGAATCCAGAGATCAACCTGTTCCAGGTGGATGGCAATCAATGACCGGTTTTCGGTCCAGGGTAATTCACCAGTTCTGGATGAGCGGTATCGACAATACGGAAAGAGTCAGTTGCAGGAGATGCTGTATCTGGATGATAAGCAGATCGAGGAAGTAAAACCGGATATGACTGTGAAAGATATCCGGGAGATCAGGAAACCTGAACAAGTTCCGGAAGAACAGATTTCTGGTCAGATGAATGTGGAAGATTATCCGGAAATCCTGCCAGATGATAAGCCTGAGATGGTTGAGCAAGATGCGATGTGCGATGTCGCACATGATGAGACACCCGAGCTGGTGGAAGATGTGGTGATCGAGCCGGTAGCTGAAGTGATAGAAGAATCGGATCCAGTGGAACTGTATGAGGAGACATCTGGCAAGAGTGATCTCGAGATTGCAAGGGAAGAGAATGAAAAGGCTCGGAGATATCTGGAGATGGCTAAGGAAGAATTTGGTCCGAATGATATCAGAATCCGGAAACAGAAGATCTTGGCTGCGGCACTGGCAGGATATATCTGTGAGGTGGATGCAATCGAAAACCCACCAGAAGAACAAGAACAGCCGGAACTTCCAAAACTTAAGAATAATACTCAGCGAGAAGAATGGCTGAATAACTATCAAGACTGGGGATTATGGTATTACGATGATCACATTGATGTGAATTATTACAAGTACGATTTTGCGGATGGTAGCCGGCTGGTGGTTACGGAATATCCTCAGAGGGAACAAGGTTGGAAATGCGAGCCTCGTGATGAGCATTATTACCATCTGTTGGAGAAGGAAAAGAGAAAAGCCGGCACAAGAGATGAGACTTATGATCAGCAGTATATACACTATGCAGAGAGTAAGACGTACCTGATAGAATTCCTGAAGAATTTGCAGAAGGGAGAACGATAATGGGAATGGATTTTAATTTTTCCGAGGGCTTCATGCATGATTTGATGGAAATCCTGAAAGAATGCGACAAGCGGAATGAAAGCTGTGGGCGCTTAACGTTTGCTTTTGGAGAAGATATCCTGAACGTAGACATTGAGTTCTCGGTTGAAGAAAAAGCGGAAGAGGTGGACGCATGAGTTGGATAAGAGAAAGCAGTAGAACAGGAGCGCTGGAAGCATTTTTGAAAGGGGGAAAGGTGCTAGTGCTTACGGAGTTTGATGATGGGAGCGTTGCAATCCAGAGATTGGAAGAATTATTACCGGAAGACACAAGGTATCTGGTGGACGCAGTTCCGGCGGTAGAAAATCCGGAATTCAAACAGGCAATTGAAGAAATGGTGAAGCAGAAGACGGAGGAACTGACAGAAGAAAGTATTGCCCCCCCCCGATGAGCCAGAGGAGACTGAGATGAAAACGAAAAGAAAATCAACCCCGCTTCCGGAAAGCGAGCATGAAGATCGCAGAACCATAATTGGAGAACTGGTGGAGCAAGGCTACCAGAACAAGGAGATCGCAGAGAAGACTGGTATCCCTGTTGGAACGGTTGGGACTTACGCAGCCATGTTCCGGAAACAGAAAAAGGAAGCGGAGAAAGGAAAAACCGAAAAGAATGCGGATCGGCATCTGTGTATGTCCTGCAAGTACCGAAGTGCGCGGACAGAAGTCAATGGATGTGACTATGCAGGGATTATGGAGCACAGCCGAGGATGCACAGTAGAAGAGTGCACGGTGTATGAAAAGGGAACAAGGTTGAAGATGAAGGAGTGGAACGAATGAGCAGAATGATTAGCGTGGACGGATTGGTGCATGGACTGTCAGCAGACTATATGACCGGGAGGAAGACACTGCTGCAGGTGATTGATGAGCAGCCAACAGCGTTTGACCGGTATGCAGTGATCGAGCAGTTGAAGGAGAAAAGCCGGTATGCGAGGATTGTCGGAGAGGACAAGCCCTGTGAGCTGCTGAAGCTGGCAGAGGTGATTGAGATCGTGGAAGGTGGAGGAGTAGATGGGCAAGGTTGATGAGTATACATCCGGCAGGATGCAGGGACTACTACGGGCAAGAGACCTTGTGAAAGCCTGGATGCCATTACCAGAGCCGTATCGTGAAGTAACTGACGAAGAGAACCTGGAATCAAGGAAGTAGATATGATTGCGAGGAAGAGACAAGAAAACAAAGGCATATGATAAACTCCGCAAGGACGATGTCTTTGAAAAGAGAGTAGACGAGGCAGCCAGAGAACGGTTTCGCAGACCGGCATATCAGGCAGGGAGTATGGTGCAGGCGCAGGGGAGACAACTGGAGCACCGGACGTTGATCGAGTACATGGCAGAGCGGTGTGATATTAAGGCGGACTTGGAGGGAGAGACCGATGGAAAGAAACATTCTGGTTGAGTATGCAGACATGTTGGAAGAAATTAAAGACTTGAGGAGAAGAATCCAGGATGATCAGAAAAAGATCAATCAGCTGAGCCAGACCATTGTTTCGGATTCCGTGACTTGCGGGAAGAAAGGAAAGAAGCCGCTGCGGACGGTCAAGATCAAAGGCTTTCCTAACATGGAGATCAATCGCCGGATCGGGCTTCTGAAGAAGCGGAAAGCCAAGATGATGCTTCTGGAAAGTGACCTGTTGGAAAAGCAGATCCAGGTGGAGGAGTACATAGACGGAATTGACAAGAGTGAGCTGCGGATGATGTTCCGGCTATATTATCTGGATAATCTGACATGGTATCAGGTCGCTCTCCAAATGAACCAGATCTTCCCAAAACGCCGGATCAAGTACACAGAAGATAGCTGCCGGATGCGGAACAAAAGATATTTTGAAAAAATTGAAGAAAATTAAAAAATGTTCGGCAATGTTCGCTAAAATCGTGTTAGTATGTTAAAAAGCCAAAAATTTCATAGATGAAAAGCTCTCAGAAGAAGGTGATCCGAAAGGGTTGCCTTTTTCTATTGGAGTGAATGGGAGGTGAGGATGTGCAGGAAAGAACTTTTGAAAATCAGCAAAAGATGATATTTGATGGCGTGGGAGAATTTCAGATCCCAGAGATTGAACCTACATATTTTGATTCTTGCGATTTCATTTCCTTCAATTATGCAAAGAGCTGTAAGAAGCGACAGAATAAAGGCTGCCATTTCTTTATTGATGACTATCAGTTTCAAAGATTGTGGAATCAGCCGGACAAGTATCTCGATATGCTGATGGAGTTTAGATATGTATGCAGTCCGGATTTTAGTACCTATACAGATTTTCCGAAGGCATTGCAGATATATAATCATTTTCGAAAACACTGGATAGGAGCTTACCTGCAAATGTACGGAGTGGATGTGATCCCGACGATCAGCTGGAGTACAGAAGAATCGTTTGAGTGGTGCTTTGATGGAGAACCTGTTGGCGGAGTCGTTGCGGTTTCCAGTGTGGGAACGCAGAACAGCAGAATAAAAAGGGAGTTGTTTATACGAGGCTATAAAGAAATGGTCAGACGCTTGCAGCCGGAGACGATTATCTTTTACGGCAATGTTCCGGAGGAATGCACAGAAAATATTGTGCGGATTAAGGCATTCAGTGAGAAATTTAACGAGGCGAGATGCGATGGGTGGTAGAGGATCGGCAAGCGGAAAGAAAGCACATTTGCCTAATTATAAAAACGCTGTGATAGACACGCATGGAAAGTTTAAAAATTATTTGCTAAATCCTACAAAAAGCGCCGGAAAGGCTGACTTTTTTAATTCAATAGGTTATAATATGAGAAATTATAAAACTTTTGAAAGGGATATAAGAAGTGGATTAAAAAATAATCCAGCGATTGTATATAAGACAAATAAATATGGACATACAGCGTATTCGGTTGATATGGAATTGGGAATTAATAAGAAAAAGAATGTAATAACCGGATGGCAAATTGATAATGGCGAGAAAAAACCGAGATTTATTACGGCATACCCGAAAAAGAAAGGTGGAAAATAATGTTTTCTGAATATGACAAGGTAAAAATTAAAGAAACAGGGAAACATGGCGTGATAGTTTGCATAGATACAGATGGCGGGACTAAACCGCCGATATATTTTGTGGAAATCGATCAGGCTGAAAAAACAGAGCATGACGAAGAAAATATGATTTGGTGTGAAGAAGACGAGCTGGTACGAGCATAAAATAAAGAGAGTTTTATTATAAGTATTGGTTAAAAGGGACTCAGCAATGAGTCTCTTTTTGTGTGTGGAAGGAAGGCAAACATGGGAGGTGAGTCTGAGTGACTGAAAAACAGAAAAGATTTTGTGATGAGTACCTGATTGATTGTAACGCCACCCGGGCTTACAAGGCAGTTTATAAAAATGTGAAAAGTGATGAAACAGCTAAATCAGCAGCGAGCAGATTGTTAACTAATGTTAACGTTAAAAAATATATAGATGACCGGATGGAAGAAATCCACAACGAAAAGACGGCCGATGCCCAGGAAGTAATCGAGTACCTGACAAGCGTCATGCGTGGAGAATCCGCATCGGAAGAAATCGTTGTGGAAGGAATAGGCGACGGATGCAGCACAGCGAGGGCGATAGAGAAAGCACCATCAGAGAAAGACAGGCTAAAGGCTGCTGAACTGCTTGGAAAGCGGTATGGACTGTATACTGACAAGGTGGAGATGGATACTGATCTGGACCTCAACATCACGATTGACTACGGTAAGGGTGATACCGGATGAACATAAATGTTCAGGCAAATGTCTGCTTCAAAGAGGTTGATCAGAGCCAGAAACGATACATCGTAATGAAAGGCTCTGCTGGATCCGGAAAAAGTATGGATACAGCACAGCATTATATTCTGCGGTTGATGAATGATCCGGGGCGGAATCTTCTGTGTGTCCGGAAGGCAGATGTCACGAATAGAGATAGCACTTTTGCAGAATTGCAGGGTGCTATTTTTCGTATGTTTGGCGAGCAGTACAAGAGATACTGGTATATTAACAGTTCCAACATGCTGTTGGAATGCAAAAGCAACCATAACCAGATTATCTTCCGAGGCGTGAATGATGAGAAGCAGCGGGAAAAGCTGAAATCTATTACCTTTAAGCGAGGGAAGCTTACGGATGTCTGGATTGAAGAAGCCACGGAGATCACGCAGTCGGATTTTGAGATTATCGATGACCGTTTGCGAGGGGAGCTTCCACAGGGACAGTTCTACCAGATCAGACTGACGTTCAATCCGGTATCGGCACATCATTGGATCAAGAAAGTATTCTTTGACCGAGAAGATACGGATGTTCTGACGCATCAGTCTACCTACGAGAACAACCGGTTTATTGATGAGGCGTATCACAGACGTATGCTTCGGCGTAAGGAAGTGGATCCTGAAGGATACAGAGTCTATGGTTTGGGTGAATGGGGTGAAGTTGCCGGTCTGATCCTGAAGAATTATGTCGTAGAAGAATTCGATCGAAGCCCGGAACGCTTTGACTATATGGTCAATGCACAGGACTTTGGTTTCAACCATGCAAACTGTATTGGGGAGGTTGGATTCAAGGATGGGGAGTTGTTCCTGTGCCGTGAGTTGTATGTGTACGAGATGGATACGGATGAGATCATTCGGTTGGCTGAGGGGAAATTTAACAAAAGGCTTAATATGTGGTGTGACTCCGCAGAGCCGGATCGAATCAAGATGTGGAAGAAAGCGGGATATAGGGCAAAGCCGGTCAATAAGGAACGGAACAGTGTTCATGCTCAAATCGATTATTTGAAACAGCACAGGATCCACATTTACCCGACCTGTGTAAACACCATAAAGGAAATCCAACAATGGAAGTGGAAGAAGGATGAGCGTACAAACACTTATCTGGAGGAACCAGTTCCATTTTTTGATGATGCAATGGCAATGCTACGCTATTCCATTGAGCAGGAGAGAAAAGCTCCGGCCAGACTGAACAGAAATATCAAGGGAGGGCTGTAAGATGCAGAACTTATATAGACTGCCGTCAGAGGAAGAACTGACGGACGACAAACTGAATGAATTTATTGCCAGGCATGCTGCTGAATGTTCCTTCCGGTACAGACAGTTGCAAGATGCCTACGAAACGGAGTATCCAATCTTCTTAGAACCGGCAAAGCCAAAATGGAAACCGGACAATCGGATTGCTGTGAATTTTGCCAAGTATATCGTGGATACGATGAACGGCTTTTTTATTGGGCATCCGATCAAGCTGCAGGTAGATGACGATGAAGCCGTCAAGAACTATGTAGAATTGTTGGATCAGTACAATGATCAGGATGACAACAATGCAGAGCTGTCCAAGATCTGCAGTATCTTTGGCAAGGGCTATGAAATGTATTATGTGGATGAAGAGAGCAACATCTGCATTACTTACCTGAGTCCGATGGATGCTTTCGTGATCTACGATGATTCCGTCTTACAAAGAGAACGCTATTTTGTGAGATTGTACGTTGATGCAGATCAGGTTCTGCACGGTAGCCTGTCTGACGAAGAAAAAGTACGCTGGTTCACAATCAAAGGCAAGCTTGTCTGGGATGAAGATGAGAAGCTGCATGGCTTTGACGGAGTGCCTGCTACAGAGTATGTTGAGAACAAGGAGCGAATGGGAATCTTTGAGCCGGTGCTGACCATGATCAATGCCTATAACAAGGCTATCAGCGAAAAGGCAAATGATGTGGATTATTTTGCGGATGCCTACCTGAAGATCTTAGGCCCTCTGCTAGAAGAAGATGAATTGAAGCATGTGAGAGATGACCGAATCATCAATTTTGACGGAGATGCGGAGCAGGTGATTGTGGATTTCTTACAGAAGCCGGACGGAGACACAACGCAGGAACATCTGATTGATCGATTAGAGAAGCTTATCTTCCAGATTAGCATGGTTGCGAATATTTCGGATGAGAACTTCGGAACGAGCTCTGGAATTGCTATGAAGTATAAGCTGCAGGCCATGAGCAACTTGGAAAAGACCAAGGAGCGGAAATTCACTTCCGGAATGAACCGGAGATACCGGCTAATCTTTTCAAATCCGGTCTCTGGAATGAAAAAAGATGCCTGGGTGAAGATTCATCCGCATTTCACACCGAACTTCCCGGCAAACCTGCAGGAAGAAGCTGAAATTGCAAGGAATATAGATGGACTTGTGAGTCAGGAGACGCAGTTGGGTGTTCTTTCGATTGTGGATAACACAACGGAAGAGATCAAAAGAATGGATGATGAGAAGAAAGAGAGTTCCGGAACTTCTGATCTGACGAGGTTGTTCGGATTGAATAACGATGGAACCGGTGGTGATGGAGATGGCACAGAAAATCGTACAGAAGAGTAAGAGCAGTACCGAATACTGGCGAAAAAGAGAAGAAGAGAACCTGAAAAAGAATCTTCTGACCGAAGAAGAGTATGTACAGCATATTCATGACATTCTGGACTATACCGCAGATCAGATCCAGAGAGAGATCAATGGATTCTATACCAAGTATGCTAGGCAGGAAGGTATTTCTCTTGCGGAGGCGAAGCGCCGGATCAAGTCCGCTGACGTGGAAGAATTTGCCCGGAAAGCGAAGAAGTATGTGAAAGAAAAGAACTTCTCCAAGCAGGCAAATGAGGAGATGCGTCTGTACAATGCCACCATGAAGATCAATCGCTTGGAACTGCTGAAAGCAAACATCGGTCTGGAGCTGGTTTCCGGGTTCGACGAGCTGCAAAAGTACAACGAGGAGATCCTGACGGACCGGACGAAAGAGGAACTGGAGCGTCAGGCCGGAATCCTTGGCGGAACAGTCCAGAACAATGAGAAGATGGTCAGCTCCATCGTCAACGGTTCTTTTCACAATGCGACCTATTCGGAGAGGATCTGGCTGTATCAGGACATGATGAGGAACGAGCTGGACAAGCTCCTGAGGCAGGGGCTAATTCAGGGGAAGAATCCCAGACAGCTGGCGACACATCTTCAGAAGCTGTTCGGAACATGTAAGTACGTGGCAGAACGTCTGATGCGGACAGAACTGGCGAGAGTCCAGATCGATGCACAGAAGCAGTCCTTTGAAAAGAACGGGTATGAGCAGTATACGTTCCTGTCTTTGGGAAGTGCCTGTGGCTCCTGTCAGTCGTTGAACGGAAAGCACTTCGAGGTGTCGAAGATGATGCCGGGAGACAATGCTCCGCCGATCCATCCGAACTGCCGGTGCTCTGTATCTGCTTATATAGACGATGACAGCTATAATGAATGGCTAGATACGTATCAAGAGCATGGATTGAGCTATGAGGAGTGGATGGAGAGAAATTCAGTTGCAAAGAGTGGTAGAAGTGATATAATTGAACCAGAAGATGAAGGGGCTTTATTTACTGATCCAAGGAATATGCCTAATAATTTGGAGGAGATGTCCTTACAAGTAAATAATTTTCTTGATTCATTAAATCTTCCAAGCAGCAAATGGAGTGGAATAACAAAGGTTGTAGAACGTAAAGATTTACCAAGAGCTATTGGAAGAACCAAATCTAATGGTGATATATTGTTGAGATCGGGTGCTGGAGTTAAAACAGTAATTCACGAACATTTGCATACGAGATCTGTTTTGTATAATACGAGAGCATATCGAAAATATAAATGGTTTGAAGAAAATGCATGTGAGATGCTTGCAGAAGAGTTATGTAATAAATATGGAGTAAAATATACGAGGACATATAAAAGAGTGGTGGAGCCACTAAGAGATATAGCAAGAACTACGAACTATTATGTGTCAGACTATGATTTCGCAGTGGACTATTTTAATGCAGGCATTGAAAATAGAGAACAATGGCTGATAGAATTAGCAAATAAAGAAAAGGATTTATCCGTAAAGGAGCGTATACTCAAATCAATAGAGGAGATTAGAAATGTCAAAAAGCCTTAAAGAGCTAGAAGAAATGATTTTTGAAGGAGATAGAACGGATGAGGAATGGCTGAGAGTAGAAAAGGAAGTAGAAGAAGCATGGGAATATTCAAGTGATGAGGAAAAGCGTGACTTTGAAGAAAGCGGTGCTGGGGATATGCTTGGTCAAATATTGGAATACTTATGAGAAGGCGTAAAATGGCAAGAACTAACATGAACAATCATTCAGATGATATGAGTGTGGATGAATTAATTGGAAAAATATACGAATTCGAGGGAAATGCGGAAGAATGGCTTGAGTTTGAAAAAGAGGTTCGAGAAAAAATAAAGAACTTTTCTGATGCAGAAAATGAAATCTTGATAGATTCGGAGGCTATGGAGTCATTGACTATGATTTGTGAAGGAATTCGGGCAAATGTCAAAAAAACTTAAAGAGTTATGGACACTATAAAAATCATCCTTCACAGTTTAGAGTTGGTGATTGGCGTGATGAATTTAGAGCAAGTTAATGTGCTGCATTAAACGCTCCAAATTTAAGTGCTGAAGAAAGAAGAATGTTAATGCTTGATGCGTATGATAGGGCAAAAGAAGCGGGAGTCAGAGTTAGATACAATAAAGAAGCAAGGAGGCTTATTTATGGTTACGATGAATGAGCATGATTATAAGGTGCTATATGAAAAATTGAATAATCCGGATAAAAAAGTAATTTGTCCCCGTTGTGGAAATGAGATTATTCGCGAAAAAAGAGGTAATTCTATAGCCGTTGAATGCAAAACAAAAGGCTGTATTTACGGAGGAGTTAGAGGGATTTAGTTACCACCAGTCGAGAGACCGGTGGTATTTTTATGTGCATTTTTAGGAGGTAAGACCATGAAAACAAACCCTGAAACACAAGAAAGATGGATTGAAGCGGTAAAAAGCTGCGGACAGTCATTGATTGATAATGCCGAAGAAATTGCCGGAGATTATGAGTATGAAACCGGAGTAGATATTACAATTTCGCTCAAGCCGAACGAAATTGCGGAAATAAAAGTTGCGACAACCTTTATCCCGAAAACCAGAAATGGGGAAGGAATAGTGACTCTTCCAAATGGAGCAACAGATAATAAATACCGATTCTTTAATGAGGAGAGATAAAGTGAATATACCAAAGTCAGTCAAAATTCTGTATAAGAATTATAAGATCGAAAGACGAGAGGAACTGCACGATGGAGCGGAAGAGTTATATGGACAGATTCAGTATCTGGAAGAAAAGATTCTGCTTCGGGAGGGTGTGTCTGTGGAACAGCAGGAGGCAACGCTTTGCCATGAAATGTTGCACGGACTGGATGATATGTATTCTATCGGTTTAAAAGAAAAGCAAGTAGAAAAGCTGGGAAATGCATTGTATATGTTGATTCGGGATAATCCGGAGATTTTCAGACAGGGAGGCGAGAAGCATGGCAACATCAACCATTAATATTTTAATCATTTGCATTGCCATCATTATCCTGGCACGGACAGGACGATGAAAGCGACGTACATCGTGACCGATGTGGCGGATCGGATTGCTCCGAAGTGGCTGGCGAACCGGATCAGCTACAAAGGAGTGAAGTTTCTGTATACGTTCGATGACGGGAAATCTGTACTGAAGGGAGTGAGGATTGGCGATGAAGTGGCAAGAATCGGGGATGCGATACATTTTGACGGGAATCGGATGTCAATAGAGAGGCGGTGATCCTTACATCTCCCACCGGCAGGGAACGACCGGAAGAAAAAGGAGTGGTGTGATTTGATTGAGGTAAGCGTGAGGCTGGATGGAATTACGATATCCGGTCATGCAAATTATGCACCGGAAGGATCCGACGTGGTATGTGCTGCGATTACGGTCCTGACGCAGACGCTGATCCAGTCGTTAGAAGACTTATCAGCAGATAAAATTAAATACGAAATGTCGCCCGGATGGGTTGATATAAAATGCAGGAATCTGTCAGAGGAAGGTTGTCTTCTGGTGGATTCCTTTTTCATTGGCATCTGTATGGTGTCCTATGAGTTTCCGGAGTATGTCCGGATCGTGTAACGGGTGTGTCCGAAATGACGTAAAACTATGGTTCGACGGAATGCCCTGGGCTTCAGTGAATGGGGTGGGCCAGAAAGGATAAATATATGAAACACATGAACAACTTTTATGGTGGTTGGAGAATTCCAATGACCAATTTGCAGCTGTTTGCGGAAGGTGATGGAGACGACGGCGGATCCGGAGACGGAAACGGTGACGGTACCGGAACAGGGGATGGAAATGGTGAAGGAAACAATGGAAATGGTTCGATGTCATTTGACGACTTCCTGAAAGGGGAAGGGAATCAGGCAGAGTTTGACCGCAGAGTCCAGAAAGCAGTCAAGACTGCAGTGACCAATGCACAGGAGAAATGGCAGGCACTGACAGATGACAAGCTGTCGGAAGCGGAGAAACTGGCGAAGATGACCAAGGAAGAGAAGACGGAGTATGAAATGAACAAGCTGAAAAAGCAGCTCGCAGATCTTCAGAAGCAGTCAAATCGTTCTGATATGGCAAAGACTGCAAGAAAGATGCTTCAGGATGAAGAGATTAACCTTCCAGATGAATTGCTTGGACATCTGATCACAGACGATGCTGATGGAACAAAGAAAGCGGTAGAGTCTTTTGCGAAGCTGTTTAAAGAGGCAGTTCTGGCCGAAGTAAAGCAGACTTTAAAGGGGAAAACTCCAAGAGCAGGTTCAGGTGGCAAGGGAACTATGACAAAAGAACAGATTCTGGCAATTAAGAATCCGTCAGAGAGACAGAAACTGATTGCTGAAAATCTGGAATTATTTCAATAGAAGAAAGGTAGGAAGATTATGAATAAGAATAGAAAATTCGGTTTACAGATTTTTGCAGCTCCGGACAATATGACCGGGACAGCACAGGCTCAGACAAGAGCGAGAGAAATTGATTTTGTAACATCTTTTAGCAAAGACTTACAGGCGTTGCTGGATGTTATGGGTATTACCCGAATGATCAAAAAGGAGAATGGTTCTACTTTAAAGACCAAAAAGGTTACCGGAACACTGCAGAGCGGTGCGGTAGCGGAAGGAGATGAAATTCCGCTGTCTCAGTACCAGGTGGAAGAAGTGCCGTTCGATACAATCCGCATCGAAAAGTACAGAAAGGGAGTATCTCTGGAAGCGATTGCAGAAAAAGGCTATGATGCTGCAGTTCAGTCCACGGATGATGAATTCAAGTCTGATCTGATCAATGTGGTAACTGGAAAATTCTACACGCAGCTGAAAGCAGGCTCTCTTGTAGGGCACGAATCCACCTGGCAGATGGCTGCTGCTATGGCGATCGGAAAAGTTGTGGACAAGTTCCAGAAAATGAAGAGAACTGCAACTGGTGTGGCGCTCTGGGTGAACACACTGGACGTGTATAAATACGTCGGTGCTGCTGACATTACTCTTCAGACCGCTTTTGGATTTAAGTATGTGACGGATTTCATGGGAGCAGATGTCGTGTTTGTTTCTTCTGAGATTCCGGAAAATGTAGTTGTAGCGACTCCGCTGAACAACCTGGTTGCATACTATGTTGATCCGGGCGATTCTGAATTTGTCAGAGCCGGACTGTCTTATACAACAGATCCTGAGACTGGTTTCATTGGATTCCATGCTCAGGGCACTTATGAAAGAGCAATTTCTGACATGTTTGCGATCATGGGCCTGAGATTGTTCTGTGAATATCAGGATGCCATTGCGTATATTGCAGTTGGCGGAGCTGATACACAGACACTTGGAACCCTGACCGTAACATCAAAAGCAGGAAGCGAGACAGGAAAGACAAAGCTGTCTGTATCAGAACAGCTGCAGTCTCCGAGAAACTGTTGGAAGTATAAGGATGCGGCATCTGCTACTTCCGTGACTTACGGAATGGATGTGAAAAACTGGAGCAAATGGGATGGAGAATCCGAGATTAGCTCCACGGCAACACACCACATTACTGTAGTGGAATGTGATCAGAACTACAAAGCCGTGAAGTCCGGTGATGTGGCTGTTACAGTCAATGCTGGAGATTAAGGAGAATTCGCATGTATCAGGTGATGGAATATTTTACAGATCTCCATGATGCGGATCATGAATATCATCCGGGGGACATTTTCCCCCGAGAGGGTATTTCGGTGTCAGAGGAGCGCTTGAGAGAACTGTCCGGATCAGACAATAAAAGAGGGATGCCTCTGATTGCGAAGATCCAGGACGAAACGGAACAGTCAGAAAGGGCAGAACCGAACACGGATCCTGCAAAAGCAACAGAGGCCTGATGGAGGTGAGAAGATGCTGGAAGATTTAAAAAGTCTGCTTGGCTTGCCGGAAGAAACGGACGAAGCGCTGGACAAGCGACTGAACCTGATTCTGTCAGGAACAAAGAGCCGATTGAAGAGTCTGCTGGGCGGGATCGAGCCACCAGAAGAACTGAACTATATCATCCTGGAAGTGTCTGTGATCCGATACAACCGGATTGGATCCGAAGGCTTGTCGGCGCATACCGTTGAAGGGGAGAGTCAGTCGTTTTCCACCGATGATTTCTCTGGGTATCGTGACGATATTCAGGATTTTTTGGACAGACAACAGGATGCATCAAAGGGTAAGGTGAGATTCCTATGAGATATGACACCAAAATCTATATGAGAACGGTCGAGCCGGGAGTCTATGATCCTGTAACCGGAAACTACGGCGTTCCAAAGATCTCAGAAGTGGAACAGATGGCGGCTATTCAGGATACCGGAGAGGAGCGGATGAAGCTTCTGTACGGAAAGATCAGTCAGGGAAGTCTGACGATCCAGCTACAGAACCATTATGACGATCCTTTTGACCGTATCCGTATCGGTGAAAAATTGTACACCGTAGATATGAGCCGGAGGCTCCGGATAAAGCAGATCTATGTGGTGTCGGAGGTGCAGGAGTGAAGATAAAGATCACAGGAATGAACGAACTGAGAACCGGATTGGATAAGAGGATGGATCTGAAAGCTGTCCGGACTGTGGTGCAGAAGAATGGTGCAGATCTCCAGAGAAACGCACAGGAAAAAGCTCCGGTGGATACCGGAACGTTGCGGAGGAGTATTGGTCTGGATCTGACAGATTCCGGTCTGACGGCAACTATTGCGCCGACGGTAGAGTATGCGCCCTATCAGGAATATGGAACCCGGTATATGGATGCGCAGCCCTTTGTGGGACCGGCATTCAATGAGCAGAAAAATAAATTTGTAAACGATATGAAAAAACTGGTGAAGTGAGGGAAAGACAGATGGATCCACAACAGGAATTATTCAGCTCATTGCTGGTGAAGTTACGTAAGGCGTTTGAACAGGAAGGAATTTCTGTGTATGACGGAGTGCTCCCGCCAAAAGGAACGACTTATCCGTTTGTGTATCTGGCAGAATCCCAACAGGTTGATGCGGCAAACAAGACGGCAATCTTCGGCTCCGTCTATCAGACAATCAATGTCTGGCACAACGAACCGCATCAGAGAGGGACGGTTTCCAAGTGTCTGCTGATGATCAAGCAGATCAGCCGGACTCTGGAACATACGGAGAATCATGCCTGGTCAGTGGGAGACGTGAATCAGCAAATTCTGCCGGACAACACCACCAGTGAGGCATTGTTACATGGAATATTAAACATAGAATTTAAATTCAGCTAAGGAGGAAAAGAATATGAGATTTAGCAAATTGCAGTTATTTGCAGAGGCGGTACAGGGAAAGAAAATCATTTATCTGTATCGGGTAAAAGAGGAATCGGCAACCGAAGATGCCATGCAGCTTGCATTTACCACAGAAAACGGAAGAACAAAGAGCAAGGATGCGGATTCCACTGCTACAAAGGACGGCTCCATTCGGACTCCTGGCGTGGCAGAGGTAGAGATTACTGCCACCAGCATCTTATCCAAGGGCGACACTCTGATTGAGAAACTGGAAACCGCATTGGATAACGACCAGCTTCTGGAGATCTGGGAAGTTAATCTGGAAGAAAAGGGAACGACCACAAATTCCGGTAAATTCAAGGGCATGTATTTCCAGGGATTCTTGACAGAACTGGAAAAAACATCCAATGCAGAGGACATGGTGGAGATTTCCTTGACCTTTGGATGTAACGGAAACGGAAAAACAGGATATGTGACGGTGACAGCAGAACAGCAGGAAGCTGCAGACTATGTGTTCACAGATACACAGAAGACAGGGGCGTAAGAGACACGCCCTTTTTTGATTGGAGGAAAACACTATGGTAATGGAGATTAAAGGCACAGAGTATGAAGTCCATTTCGGGATCAAATTCATCAGGGAACTGGATAAAAAGTACGAAGTGGAACGGGAGAACATGAAGTTTGGGGCGGGTCTGGAAATGATGGTTCCGCTGTTGATGGGATATGACACGACAAAGCTGTCCGAGGTTCTGTATCTCAGCACCTGCACGGAGAAGAAACGCCCGAATCAGGAAAGCGTGGATGAATACGTGGAGAACCATGAGGATATCGAGAAGCTGTTTGCGGAGGTTCTGGAAGAGTTAAAAAACTCGAATGCTACTCGTCTGAAAGTAAAGAATCTTATGGAAGATCTGGAGAATCTGGAAGATCTGGAGAACGGGAAGACAGTAGCGTAGAGAAAAGTTCGGAAGAAATGTATCAGGAACTGTTGGTGAATTGTTTCCGGGGACTTGGAATTCGAACCCTGAAAGAGGCAGAGGAAATGAGTTTCTATGAATACCGGATCCGGATGGAGGCTTATAACTTGCGCCAGTTCGATACGGAGTTCCATCTACACGAGCTGGCATGGCTGAACCGTGAAGTGAAGGCAGAACGGAAATCCGGAAAGAAGACGAAGCCGGTTTACAGGACCTTCAAGCAGTTCTTCGACTATGAGAAGATCTTGGATCGATTCAAGGGAAAGAAAGAAAAGCAGGACGAAACCAATTCAGCAGCGGCGAGGTATAGAGAATATATGAGAAGGAGGGGAGAGCATGGCGGAAAGTTATAGTGTAAAGGCGGTACTCAGTGCGGTGGACAAGAATTTCTCCAGCACATTCAGCAGTGCACAAAAGAGCATCAGCGGAATTTCTGACGGTGTAAATAAAGCCACCGGAGCCATCAGCAGGATTGCCGCCGGCATCGGAGTATTCAAGGCACTTTCCGCCGGTGCAAATCTTCTGTCCAGTTCCGTTTCCTCTGCGTTTAGCAGACAGGACACCATGGAGCAGTTCAACCGAACGATCACGACCATCACGGGAAATGCAAATGCAGCCAGTGGTGCACTGGAAGAATTAAAGGGCATCACTAAGGGAACGGCCTACGGTCTGGATGCGGCAGCGAAAGCAACGCAGAACTTTGTGACCCGTGGTATGAGTCTGGAATCGGCGACGAAGTCAGTGGGGGCTTGGGCAGATGCGGTAGCGTTTTACGGCAAAGGCACCAATGAACAGCTGGAAATGGTAGCGGACGCAATCGGTAAGATGCGAACCAAGGGAACGGTTGAGATGGATCAGCTGAACCGACTGTTTGACGTGGGAATCGATGCGGTCGGAATGTATGCAAAGGCTGTTGGACGAGACTCTGCATCGGTGCAGGATGATCTGTCAAAAGGCAAGATCCGGGCAGATGAATTCTTGTCTACGGTGGAAACTGCAATGATGGAAGGAACAAATGGAGTTCAGAAGATCTCTGGAGCGGCGAAAGAAGCCGGTGCAAGCTGGAGCGGCACCTTCGATAACATGCGAGCGGCTGTTACCCGTGGAACCTTAAGTATTATCAACGCAGTGGACGAGATGCTGAAAAAGAATGGGTTCCCGACCATGAGGGAGTCCATCAAGAAGTTCGGAGACACGGCGGAGAGTGTGCTGAATAAGGTGGCGGACGGGATCAAGAATCTGTCGAATGTGGGGGATGTGTTTTCAAGATTGGGAAAAACCTTTGCAAAGACAGGTGCAATCAAGGCGCTGTCCAAAGCGTTTCAGAATGTAGGAAAAGCGGTGCAGCATATCATCGCATCACTGGAAAGTACAGGAGTGTTCGATCAGATCGTAAAGGCTTTTGGAAATATCGTAAAAGCTGCATCAAATGCGGTCAGTGCGATTGCGAAGTTTGTGAGTGGATTGAGTCCTGGACAGATCAAAGGAATTCTGACAGGGATCGTTGGACTGAAAGGTGGCTTTACGGCCTTCAAGTTTTTGAAATCCTTTAATCCGTTTCAGTCTTTTAAGAAGAATGCGGAAAAAGGAACGGATGATGCAGTAAAGGCATGTACAAATTCAAAGTCAAAAATCGCTCAGGTGATCGAGAGTATCGGAACGCTGTTTAAGTCTGTTGGACAGGGAATCTCGACAGCAGCAAAAGGAATCGGAACCGGTATTTCCACGGCGTTCCGGGGAATTGGACAGGCGCTGAAGATTGCGAATCCGGTAAATATCCTTGCATTAGGTGCGGCGATTGGAATTGTTGTAGTGGCCATGACGCTTCTGGCAACACAGGGAAGCGGAGTTGCGGAGATTATCTCCAGTTTCGGAACGGCAGTCGGAAACTGCGCTCCGTTCATAACGGCTCTGGGACAGGCTATCAGTGAGATTGTGGGTACGGCGATTACATCACTTGCAAATGCACTGTTGATCTTGTCACCGGTATTGCCAACAATTGCAGCGTCTTTTGCAGCTTTATCTCCATTAGTAACAGCACTTGGAGTGGCGTTTTCATCAATTATCACTGCGATTGGTGGTGCTGTCAGCCAGATTGTGACAGCTTTGGCTCCGGTGGTTCAAATTATCGGAACTGTTTTTACGCAGTGCGTTCAGATCGTAGCGAATGCGATTGTGCAGATCGTGGAAGCATTGGCTCCATTCATTCCCAACATACAGGCGATTGTAGAGTCTGTGTCAGCGGCGGTTCAAAGTATTGCAGAAGTCTTTACAACTCTGCTTAGTCAGATCAGTCCGATTATAGACAGCTTGTCAGAACTGGTAACGAACCTTGGGACAGTCATCAGTGATGTATTCCAGGGGATTTCGGAAGTGGTAACATCGGTTGGTGATGCGATATCCGGAGTACTGGATTCTGTGGCAGGAATCTTTGATTCCATCGGAGAGGCTGCATTGAATGCCGGAAAAGGATTTAAAAAACTGGCGGAAGGCGTGGAGAAACTGACGAAATTGTCTCTGCTTGATATGGCTGCGTCGCTTGGAGCGGTTGCAACTGGAATCGGAGCAATCACGGCAGTGTCTGGTGGCATGGCAGAAGCCGGCACAGGGATTCAAGCGATCGGAACAGGGCTTACATTAATTGCAGCGTCTGCAATGGTAGCGGTGAGTGGAATGAATGCGATCGGGACAGCAATTCAGCCATTTATTACATCGGTAACTACGCTGTCCTCATCGTTACCACAGGCAGCCACATCGATGCTCGGATTCGCAACAGGTGTTATGACTGCGGCAGCATCGATCAGTGCATCAGCTGCAGGAATTCTGGTGATGGCTGCAGGTGTTTCTGTTTTGGCAAGTTCGTCAGAAAGAGCGGCATCTGCGATCAGCGGAATCGGAAATGCATTATCAGGCATTTCAGGATCATTTCAGGGAGTTGCGGCAGGTGCGCAGAGCGCCATTGCAAGTATGCAGGGCATGGTCCCGGTGTCCGCATCCGTAAGAAGCTCACTGGCAGAGATTGCATCTTCAGGACAGCAGTCTATGACAAAATTGCAGACCGCATTGACGACAGCAATGAATCAGGCAAAGGTAGCAGGAAAAGGGATTGGAAATGGTGTCCTCAATGGGGCAAGGCCAGGATTTACACAGTTGCCTGGGATCGCATCGAATGCAGTTAATTCTGCATTGTCAATGCTGAGAGGTGCGGCGTCCGCAGCGTATAGTTGTGGATATTATATCGGTATCGGACTTGCTAACGGGATGAGATCGACGCTTGGAACTGTGCAGGCAGTAGCCGCACAACTGGCAAGAGCAGCAGAACAGGCTGTTATTGCAAAGGCGAAGATTGGAAGTCCCTCCAGAGTGTTCCGAAAATTGGGAGCATTTATCGGAGAGGGATTCGCTATCGGTATTGAGTCGATGGAAAGAAATGTAGAACAGGTATCTGCGCGTCTGGTATCAATTCCAGACAACCCCGCAATTGTAGGAGCTGGAATGAACAATTATTCTGTGCCGATAGCAGAAATGCGCAGCGAATACAGTTATACTCCGGTTATCTATGTCAATGCAGAGGTGACAAGCGTAATGGATGGTCGTGAGGTCGGCTACGGCACTGCCAGATATGTTCAGGAAAAGAACAATAATGACGCAAAAGTCAGGAAGTATATCACAGGAAAACGATAGGAGGTCACAGGATGTATAAATTTACAGATACGATCGGTGATCCGGAAAGCCAGAGTCTCCCGGCGGAGGCTCTGAGCATCAATGGAACTTATATAGAGAATGAGGTCGCAGGCTATACCACGCTGAGCGTCAGCGGCCGGGAATTGCTAGAGTCTGAGATTGGGGAGCTGGAGATCGGCCACATGACCGGTTCTCAGTACCGATACAAGCGAAGACCGCCCAGAGAAATTACGGTGACGTATCAGCTGTTGTCTTCTTCGCCAAGAGAGTTTCGGGAGAGATACAACAAGCTGTGCGCGCTTCTGGAATTTGAACAGGCAAGACTGGTCTTTCTGGATGAGCCGGACAAGTATTTTATCGGGACAAAGAAAGGTGTCGGCAGTGTACCGGAAGGTCAGCTAAATGTGACGGGAACCTTTGTGATTTACTGCACGGATCCACATAAATATGCAGTGGACGAGAAGAGTTTCACGGCGGAGGCAAACAGTGACGGGATTCTGGAAGTGACGATCGTCAATGACGGTTCGGTTTCGGCGGCAGTGGATTACGAGATTACTCACAATCACGAAAATGGTTACCTCGGGATTGTGTCAGAGTATGGTGCAATCCAACTGGGAAATGCTGACGAGGTGGATAAGGAGACAAGGCAGAAGTCGCAGATTCTGGCCAGTTATAAGAATTATAAGGACTATGCTGCCATGACCGATAATCAGGGTATGTGGGATGGCGGTCATTCGGAATATCCGAAGAACGGAACCTGGGGAAGATATGTCTTAAAAGGAATGGACTGGTTGGGGCTCACCAGTGTAGGTTCCGGTCCCTCCTGGCATGGAGCAACGAAGACGATCACACTTCCTGCTGATTCAAGCGGACAGACAGGCGCATCCAGTTTTCTGGCGCAGACAAGAATTGCCGCAGAGACTGGCCTGGTTCCTCAAACCGGAACCTTGCAGATGGTTATTGGAGATGCCAGTGGCAAGCATCTGGCTTCCATGCATTTCGTAAAACGGAGCACCACGGATAATACGGCATCTATGGTCATGCAGGTGCAGGAAAAAGAGATCAAGCGAATCAAATATGAGCCGACCAACTGGTCAAGCACCGGAAACGGAGGTTCTAACATTTATATCCGGAAGATGGGAGAACTGTTTGAGTTCTATTTTGCAGGACAGAAATATCAGTTCCGGTATCCGGCACTGAAGAATACGAAGGCGTTAACACTGACGTTATGCGCCGGGCAGTTTGGAGATCGTGGACTTAATAACCTTGTAACCAGAATGTATTTTCGGGACACCTTTTTCCGAAAAGACAACGTGGCCTATCTGTATGATATTCCAAACCGGTACCGGGCAGGAAGTAAGGTCAGCATCGAGGGAAGTGCCGCAAAGGTTTATGTGGATGGGATCCCGTCTCTGGATGATGAAGTGCTGGGTTCCAAATTTTTTAAGGTGCCGCCGGGAGAAACGAAAGTGCGGTTCTATTATTCTTCCTTCAGCAGTCCGGCCCCGACGATCACAGCAAGAATAAGGGAGGCGTATATATAAATGGAATCAATCAGAATAACAATCCTAAGCACGCATGATGTGGTGTGCGCGCGCATGGATAATGAAGCACCGGATGCGCTGCATTATTATGATGACGAGCTACATTCTTACCTGGAAGGGACGGCAAATACCTTTTCATTCAAGGCACCGGCAGACCATGAGGACGCTCAGTATCTGACCGTAGGAAACAAGCTGGCTTTCCAGAAAGACGGCCGGGATTATTACTTAAACATTGTCCAGTCCACGCAGGATGAGGAAATTGTGGACGTAATGGCGTACTCGTTGTCTTTTGAGTTGCTCAATGAAGAGAACACGGCATACAAGGCACCGAAAGCCATGTCTTTTGCGGAATACCTGGCAGTATTTGACTGGGAGAAGACGGTCACGCTGGGAATTAATGAGGTATCAGACAAACGGATCAGCCATGAATGGACAGGATCCGATACGATCCTTGCCAGGATCTTTTCACTGGCTAATGTGTTTTCAGCAGAGGCGGAGTTTGTGCCGGTATTGAATCCGGACTTTTCGCTCCAGAAGATTGTGCTGAATGTCTATAAGCAGCACTCGGACACCGTGCAGGGGATTGGTCAGAACCGGACGGATGAACGTCTGCGGTACGGTGTTAATATTGAGGGCATTACTAAGACGTCAGATATTACGGAGCTGTTTACGGCAATCCGGCCGTTTGGTCGGGATAACTTAACCGTTACCAGTCTGGCGAAGACGGAATATGATGAAAATGGAAACGTAGAATACATGACCGCCGCAGGCAACAGGAACATTCTGGCACCACAGGCAAGAGACCGCTTTCCGTCCAATTTGTTGAGCTCGGCCAACGACCGGTATATCGCAAAGGTCTGGAATTATGATACGGATAACGTGAATACCTTATACGGTCAGGCACTGGCGGAGCTGAAGAAAGGATGCGTGCCGAAGCTGAGCTATGAAGTGGAAGGATATGTGGATGCTCATGTGGGGGATACCTTCACGATTATCGACGAAGAGTTCAATCCGCCACTGTACTTGCAGGCACGAGTGAAAGAGCAGGTAGAAAGCCTGACAGATGAGACAAAAAATAAGACGACATTTTCCAATTATGAGGAACTGCAGTCTCAGATGGATCCGGAACTATTGCAGCAGGTCAACAACCTGATCGCTGCCAATCGAGTCTATACCTGTTCGGTGATCTCCAGTAATGGGATCGTGTTCAAGAATGGGGAAGGTTCTACCACGCTGATAGCTGTTGTGAAGAATGGTGGTCTGAACATTGCGGATCAGTTCAATATCCAATGGTATAAGGATGGAGAAGAACTGAGTTTAGGTGCAGAGGTCACAGTGAACGCTGCGGATGTGCCAGACAAAGTGACCTACCGGTTTGAAGCAACGGATTCCGGTGGAATCTTCCGGGGACAGTATGAGGTAACGGTCAGCAATGTGAACGACGGAGAGAAAGGCGCAGACGGAGAACCGGGAAAAGCCGGAGAGGATGGGGTCAGTCCGATCATCAAGGTGAATCCGGACACATCCCTGACGATCACAGACAAAAACGGGGAACAGACCACGCCAACGCTGAAAGGAGAGGATGGAACCCGTGGCAGTGAATGGTATGCCGGAGATAAGCTGCTGGGAACCAGTACAGACGGAATGATCTTCCCAGAGTCAGGAATCAGTGACGCAAGAGTCAATGACCGGTATGTGAATCCATTTACCGGCAACCTGTATGCCTGTGTGCGTGCCGGTGCGGCAGACGTAGCAAAGTGGGCATACATTGGAAATATCAAAGGGCCAAAAGGAGATCCGGGGGAAAAAGGAGATGCCGGAAAGATAGAGGTATCTGATACGGAACCGGCAGAAAAGACAGAAGGGATGCTGTGGAAGCATACCGGCACCGTGGAAGGATTAATCCAGAATGCTACATATCGTTGGGATGGAAGTGTCTGGCAGTTGTATAAATTCGTGGCAGAAAATATCGAAGTGAGTCAGCTGTCGGCGATTACGGCGGATCTGGGAATCGTGAATGCCGGACAGATCAACGGAGTGGAGATTAATGGGTCGGTGTTTAATAATAAGTTCCATCAAGAAGATGAACGGTATGTGTTTGAGGGATTAACGAAAATTGAAAACGGAGTATTATCAATCGAAACAGAGGAATATGCGATCAATGATGAAATGCCTAGTTTAACCGACATTACAACCATCGAGCTTAATCCATCTTTAAGAGAAATTGCTATAACGAATTCAGACGGAACAATGTCGACACTAGGAAATGATGGGCTAGCGGTTGGCGCACAGACGAGTATGCAGGATATAATACCAGCTGGGACATCAGTAGGAAGAGGAGAGATATTACTTCAGGATAGCGACAAAGTCAAAGTGAGCATTACTCCTACATCTTTTAATAATAAGGTGAATAAATCCGGCGCTGTCATGAACTCTGATGTCACCATCAATCCTCGTGGCTCCGCCGGAGATAATGGACACCTTAAATTCCCATCAGGAAACAATGGGCTGACTGGCTATATTGGTTCTTGTAATAATACGCTTCGGATGTATGGGTTCAATTCAAGTGGGACGTATAAGGATGCGTATCTGCAACTGACAGATGGATCATTTTACGTAACCGGAGGCATCAAAGCAAAAGGGGGAGATGTTACCAATAGTTCCGGACAGACACTTGGTGGAGCACATTACAGGCTCCCTAAATTTTACAGTAAATCTGGGACAAATGTTTCTTTAGCAAATGGTAGTTTTTCAAATGTTGCGTCTTACAACGTACCTAGCAACGGGTATGCACTTGTCTCGCTAGGAGGACTATTTTCTGGTATGGGAACTTCTAGCGTGGTGAGAAGAATTGCCGGGTTGCTATTGAATGGGGCTGAATATATGAACTTTGAAACCACTACAGGATCAACGGCAAGACTTTGGTCGTCGGGTTGTATCGCCATCCCAGTATCAAAAAATAATACGATCACCGGAAGATTCTACCAGAACAGTGGTGCTGCAAAAACATTGGAGCAGTGGAAATTCAGCGTGATATTTTTTAGTAGTTAATCAAAAGGAGAAAAGCGAGCATGAAAGAATTAATGATTCAGACCTATCTCATCGTCCTCCCGATCATTCTGACGGCTTTGATGGGTTATATCGTCTGGTTGTTGCAGGAGCAACGGAAACAGAAGGCGATTGACGCCAAGGAACGGGACGAACGGATTGAACGGGAGAATGAGCAGAGGACTGCAAATACAAAAGGGACGATGCTGCTCCTGCGGGTGCAGCTGATCGAATACCATGATAAGTATATGATGCTTGGGAGCATCCCGTCTTATGCATACCAGAATTTTATGGAAATGTATGAGACGTATCATGAACTCGGTGGAAATGGAATGGCAACAAAGATGATGCATGAAATTGAAGAGCTGCATCTTAAAAAGAAAGGAGAAAAGGCATGTTAAAAAATTGTGTATTCAAGGTATCAGTTGATACAAAGAAATGGATCCGGAAAGCTATGATCCGTGCGGTTAAGACTGTTGCGCAGGCAGCAATTGCAGGAATTGGAGCGGCGGCAGCACTTGGCCAGGTAGACTGGAAATATGTTATGTCAGCTGCGGCATTGGCCGGGGTACTGTCATTACTGACAAGTGTGGCCGGTATTCCGGAGTGCAGTTCGGAGGAAGAATAGGAATTGAAGTAACGCAGAAATGATGATAAGATAGATTCAGAGCAATCGTGTTGCAGGGTGGCTGATAATGTTTTAAGGCATAGAAAAACCACCCCGGAACTTTGGCGAGCGAAGGAGTGGTGATTCTATATACCATATAATTCGAGGTCAACCCACCTTGTGGGCGATTGCTCTTTCTACTTGTATTATATGGCATATATTAGTAAATATCAATCATTTTTTAGAGAGCCAAATGTTGGCTCTCTTTTTATGTGCGACGTCGCACGGAAAGGAGAATAAAAATGACAGAGCAGACAATTCAGGAAATCGTAAAGAGTTTCGCTTACGGATATTCTGCCGAGCATGTAGCAGAACTGGAGGAAATGACTCTGGAAGAGGCTCAGAAATTCGAGACAGAGTATGCGGAAGAGATCGAACAGAAGAAAGCAGAGTTGAAGGAGGGCGGTTGGTTTGAGTAAATTAATCGCAGACGTGAGTTATCACAATGGTGTGATCGACTGGAACAAGGTCAAAGCGGCCGGAATTCAGGGTGCAATTATCCGATGCGGATACGGAGACAATATCGCATCCCAGGACGATAAGCAGTTTAAGAGAAACGCAGACGAGTGTACACGTTTGGGAATCCCTTGGGGCGTGTATATCTATTCCTACGCTAAAAATACCGCACAGGCTAAGAGCGAGGCGGCGCATGCCCTCAGACTGGTTGCTCCGTATAAAGGCAAGATGTCCTATCCGATCTATTACGATTTGGAGCAGCGTGGCACAGAATCCGTGGCAGTCCAGAACGGAATCGTCTTCGGGGATATTGTCGAGGCAGCCGGTTACTGGTGCGGCATCTATTCCGGCCAGTATTGGTACCAGAAATATATCGGGAACAGACTGGATCGTTTCACCAAGTGGGTTGCACGGTATAGCAGCCAGAAACCGGTAGGTATATCCGGATCCTATGACATGTGGCAGTATAGCAGTTCCGGAAGCGTTCCAGGCATTAACGGCCGGGTAGACATGAACGAAGTGTACCGTGACTTTCCAAGCGAAATCCTTGGTGGTGGTTCATCTACTGGGAATGGACCAAGGCAGATTCCCGGAGATCCGATCAACGACATGGGCGTCAAATACAGAGCTCACTGTCAGACCATTGGAGACTGTCCAGAGGTACGAGACGGCCAGACTGCAGGCACGACCGGATTCGGTAAACGACTTGAAGCGCTCTGGATCAGCCTGGAAGAAGCTGCTCGAAAGCTGGGAGTGGACTTAAGACTGAAAGGTAAATGCCATATTCAGGGAACCGGTTGGGTAGATCTTGGTTATATCACTAAAGAAACCATGATCGGATCCAAGGGGCAGAGCAAGCGCCTGGAAGCAATCAGCCTAGAAATCGAGGGACTGCCGGAAGGCTATGAGCTCCAGTACCGGACTCACATCCAGACTGTTGGTTGGACTGGTTGGGTAGCTGCCGGATTCGCATCTGGTTCTGTCGGATTCCGGAAAGGAATTGAAGCAATTCAGATCCGGATTGTGAAGAAATAGCACCAATTTAAAAAGCGGAGTCTGCAAACAGTCTGGATGACCGGATGCAAGCTCCGTTTTTTGATCAGCATTATTATAGGTAGAAACTCGTCCGGAAATTGGGAGTTTTCCGGCAATAAATTCTGATAAAAACAGACGAAAATACGAGATATAAAAATCTCGGAAACCCTTGAAAATAGGCGGTTTCACGTTACTTCTACCGAATACTGGACAACGAACTTGCTCATCTTGAAATCATTTGTGCCATCGTGCACCAACTGACCAGAAATCTGACACCGGAACAACTGAAAGAATCCGGATTTGATAAGTATTATGTGGATCATACGTTGGCAATCTGGCCGCAATCGGCTGGAGGGGTGCCGTGGAGCTCTACCACGTTTCAGTCGAAAGGGGATCCGATTACGGATCTTCATGAAGATATGGCCGCAGAACAAAAAGCCAGAACGACTTACGATAACATCCTGAGATTGATCAAGGATCCGGAGGTCTGCGATCCGATTCGATTCTTAAGAAAACGGGAAATCGTGCATTATCAGAGATTTGGAGAAAGTTTAAGAATCGTGACGGAGCATTTGGACAGTAAGAACTATTATGCATTCAATCCGGAGTTTGACTGTAACTAACCCTTGTTTTTCTATGGGGGACTCGCTATAATAAACTATTATGAATACGGAACGGTTTGCTGATGGGGGATCGGCAGACCTTTCCGTTATTCATGAAAATGAAAACAGAAAGTTTTGAAGTTTATAAGAATAGACAGGCAACATAAGAAGGAGACTTGAAATTATGTGCGGATTTGTAGGATTTGTTGGAGAGGTTGAGGATAGAGAGCAGGTATTGACCAATATGATGAATACCATTGTACACAGGGGACCAGACAGTGAGGGAAAATATGTAGATGAAGACGCGGCTCTGGGGTTCCGCCGTCTGAGTATCATCGATCTTTCTGCAGTCGGAGATCAGCCTTTATATAATGAAGACCGGACATTGGTTCTGACGTTTAACGGGGAAATTTATAACTATCAGGAACTGAGAAAGGAATTGGTGGAGGCAGGACATGTCTTTACATCCAATACGGATTCTGAGACTTTGATCCATGGATATGAACAGTGGGGCGAAAAACTGGTGGACAGGCTCCGCGGAATGTATGCGTTTGTGATCTGGGATACCCAGAAGAAGAAAATGTTCGGTGCGCGAGATATTTTCGGTATTAAACCATTATATTATGCACAGATGAACGGAACGTTTATGTATGGATCCGAGATCAAGGCGTTTATGGAACATCCAAAATATGACAAGGTGTTTAATGAAGCAGCACTTGCAAACTATCTGTCTTTCCAGTTCGTGCCGACCAATGAAACGTTTTTCAAAGGGGTATTCTGCCTGCAGCCGGGACATTATTTTACCTATGAAAATGGAAAAATGGAGATCACCCGTTTCTTTGAACCGGATTTCAGAGGAGATACGAAGAAATCTTTTGATGAGATCGTGGATGATGTGGAGCGCGTGATGAAAGATTCAGTTGCCATGCATAAGATCAGTGATGTGGAAGTCGCATCTTATCTTTCCAGTGGAGTGGATTCCAGTTATCTGACTTATCTTGGTCAGGTGGACCGTACGTTTACCGTGGGATTTGATGAGGGAAAATACAGTGAGATCCAGGATGCAAAGGAGTTTGCGGCAAGTATCAATATGAAGAATGACGCAAAGGTGATTTCACCGGAGGAATATTGGGACAAGCTTTCTGATATCCAGTATTATATGGATGAGCCGGTTGCGGATCCGGCGGCGATTGCATTGTATTTCTTAAGTCAGGAAGCATCAAAAAAAGTAAAGGTTGTACTTTCCGGGGAAGGCTCGGATGAGTTGTTTGGCGGATATAATATTTACTGTGAGCCGTTGGAACATACCGGATTTAACAAAGTACCGATGCCGGTTCGAAGAGCACTGGGCTGGTTTGCGGAGCGCTGCCTGCCGAGAGGCATGAAGGGCCGTGGGTTCCTGATGCGCCACGGAAAGACTTTGGAAGAACGATATTTTGCAAATGCAACCAATATCTTTACAGAGCGGGAAGCAAATAAGATTCTGAAAAAGGGATGTGAGCCGGGAATCCAGAAGGTAACGAAGCCTTTATATGACCGGGTAAAGGGAAAAGATCCGGTGACGAAAATGCAGTATGTGGACATGCATCTGTGGCTGGTACATGATATTCTGATGAAGGGCGACAAGATGGGAATGGCAAATTCGCTGGAAGTTCGGGTGCCGTTCCTGGACAAGAAGGTTCTGGAACTGGCGGAAACATTGCCGCTTGACTATAAGGTACGTGCACCGAAGACAAAAGTAGCCTTAAGAGGGGCAGCGGAAAAGGTGATCCGCAGCAAAACAGCTGAAAAGAAGAAACTGGGATTCCCAATCCCGATTCGTGTATGGTTAAAAGAAGATGCGTATTACAACCGGGTAAAAGAAATGTTTGAATCGGATGCGGCAAAGCAGTTTTTCAATACAGATTTGCTTTTGAAGATGCTGGATGATCATAAGGCCGGAAAAAATACCAACGAGAAGACGGATAACAGTCGTAAGATCTGGACGGTTTATATTTTCCTGGTATGGTATGACAGATACTTCGGACATGGAAAACCGGTACATCCGGTGATGGATCGCCCGGTAGCATATGCAAATGCATAGGGAATTTATGAAATGAATCACAAGGGGAAGTGTAAATGAAGAGTCGAACGGTACAGCCGATCCGGAGCGGAAAACGATCCGGGGATCATTTTATCACAAGCTTTCTGAGATGGTATCAGAAGAAAAAAGCAAAGGAACAGTATTTTGATTATAATCTGCTGATGATTGTAATTTTTCTGACGTGTTTTGGTCTGGTTATGTTATACAGTACCAGTTCTTATACTGCTCAGGATAAATTTGGAAGCAGTACGTATTATTTCAGTCGTCAGGCGATCATCAGCGTGGTGTGCTTTGCGGCGATGATGATTGTATCAGAAATCGATTATCATCTGTATGCACCTTTTGTCTGGCATATTTACGGACTGGCGATGTTTATGATGGCGTTGGTACGCTGGTCTCCGCTGGGTGTAGAAAGTTACGGATCCAGACGTTGGCTCCAGCTTCCCGCAGGTTTAACCATGCAGCCGTCAGAGTTGGCGAAGGTGGCGATTATCCTGCTGATGCCGTATCTGTTATGCAAAGCAGGAAAATATGCATATTCGCTGGAGGGAATGATCCGGACGATGATCCCGGGGCTGGTCGCAGCCGGTGCGGTATATTATCTGACGGACAACCTGAGTACGGCCATCATTGTGGCGGGAATTACGGCTGGATTGATTTTTGTTGTTCATCCGAAGAAGAAACCGTTTCTGATTGCAGTATGCATTGCGGCACTTTTGATGTTTTTGGGCGTGCAGTTCATTCTGGCCAATGCGGACAGTCTGGCGGAAAGTGGATTCCGTATGCAGAGAGTGTTGTCCTGGCTGAAACCGGAGGAATATGCAGCGGACGGAAGTTATCAGGTGACGCAGGCACTTTATGCCATTGGTTCCGGTGGTGTGTTCGGAAAAGGGCTGGGAAACAGTACCCAGAAAATGGTGATTCCGGAGGTGCAGAACGATATGATCTTATCGATTGTATGTGAAGAACTTGGAATCTTCGGGGCACTGGTGGTATTGTTCCTGTTTGCGTTTCTTCTGTATCGCTTATTGTTTATCGCACAAAATGCACCGGATATGTATGGATCTCTTGTTGCGTCCGGAATTTTTATGCATATTGCACTTCAGGTTATTTTTAATGTGATGGTTGTGACGAAGGTGATGCCGACAACCGGAATTACCCTTCCTTTTGTCAGCTACGGAGGTACGTCGATCCTGTTTTTGATGGCAGAAATGGGAATTGCGTTGAATATTTCCAGAAGTATTCCGTTGTCAGGGGAATAGTGTGGAGAGAGAAGCAGAGAAATAAATAAAAATCTCTTTTCTTCTGAAAGAAAGTATGCTACTATTATGTGGTATTGAATACTACATATGATGGAAATAAAAATCGTATTTCGTTTTTATAGAAAGACAGGTAGCAGGAGGAAGAAAGATGAGTTATAAAGTAATCGTGGACAGTTGTGGAGAACTGACAGAACAGATGAAAGAAAGCGGTCGGTTTGTGACAGCACCGCTGCAGCTTCAGGTAGAAGATCATATCATTACAGATGATGATACATTTGATCAGGCAGCATTTTTAAAGCTGGTGGCAGAAAGTCCGGAGTGTCCGAAATCTTCCTGTCCTTCCCCGGAAAGTTATATGAATTCTTACCACTGTGATGCGGATCATGTTTATGCAGTGACACTTTCCGCAGAACTGAGTGGTTCTTACAACAGCGCAGTACTGGGGAAGAATTTATATGAAGAAGAGTATGGAGAGAAACAGATCCATGTGTTCAATTCCCGGTCTGCATCGGTTGGGGAGACACTGATCGCATTAAAGATCCAGGAATGTGAAGAAGTGGGAATGGAGTTTGAACAGGTGATTGAACAAGTCAATGCTTTTATAGATGAACAGCATACCTATTTTGTACTGGAAAGTCTGGATGCTCTTCGTAAAAATGGAAGATTGACGGGGATTAAAGCGTTGGTAGCAACTGCGCTGAATATTAAACCGGTCATGGGTTCCACACCGGAAGGTACGATCTACCAGTTAGGGCAGGGCAGAGGGATGAAAAAAGCCCTGACGAAGATGGTAGACAGTGTGGTAGCAGAAGTAATCCACCCGGAACAGAAGATTCTTGCAATTTCCCATTGTAATGCACCGGAGCGGGCGGAGGCAGTCCGGAAAATGATCCAGGAAAAGATCCAGGTGAAAGACAGTTTTATTATTGATACAAGAGGAGTCAGCTCTCTTTATGCAAGTGACGGAGGAATCATTGTTGTGATTTAGTTCCGGATGTGATACACTGGAGTGCATAGAGGCACGAAAGCCGTGGAAAGGAAGGAAACCGACATGAGTCAGGAGAAAGTAGATCGCTATAAACAGGAGAAGGCCAGTCGAAAAGAGACGATGAAGAAAGAAAAGAGAAAGAGCATTCTCCGTAAGACAGTCTTAGGCGTGGCGGTTCTGGTGCTTGTGGGATGGCTTGGCTATTCTGCATATGGCGCATATGAAGCAAAACAGCCGAGAGATGTGGTAGAAATAAACTACGATGCGGTTCAGAATTATCTGAATGACCTTCAGTAGAACAAAATTTTAAAAAGAATGATATGGATGAGGAAATACACCTTAAGTGTCAGATGAAATGAAGTCTGATACCTGAGGTGTTTTTTGTTGGAAAAATCCATTACAATCTTTTGCGAGAAGATAATGTTTTCCCCCAGCTGCGCTCCACCGGAGAAAAATTCCCCACGGGTTCTGAATTCCGGGGTGAATTGTGGGAAAAAAGGGAGAAAAATAGCTTGATCAACGTGATTTGTCATGAAATTGGCTTGATTTTACTGAAAAAAACGATCGCGTGATACATCGGAAAATCAAAATTTTCTTGCAAAGAAACTGTGAAATCTCTAAAAATCACTTGAAAATGGAGTGAAAGTGGTATAAAATGGGGGCAAGTGGTAGGAAGTGGTGACTTGTGGGGAGAATGTGGTGCGAAGTAGAGCACCACGGAAACGAAAGGTGTTCCAATGTTATTAGGAGAATACAATCATACGATCGATGAAAAAGGAAGATTGATTATTCCAGCTAAGTTTCGCAACGATCTGGGAGAAAATGTTGTGATCTGTAAAGGGCTGGAAGGCTGCCTTTTTGTGTATTCTCAGGAAGAATGGGAAAGTTTCGTAAATGAGTTAAAATCTTTACCACGGATGAACAAGGATGCCAGAATTTTTCAGCGTTACTTTTTCGGAAGCGCCAACGAACTGACGTATGACAAGCAGGGGAGAGTACTTGTCCCACCGTCACTTCGTAAAGATGCGGGGCTGGAGAAGGAAGTGACCCTGGTGGGAGTCCAGGATCGCGTGGAGATCTGGGACAAGGATCTTTGGGAAGAACGCAGCGAAGTATCCGAAGAAGATCTGGATGCGATCGCAGATCGTATGGAATCGATCGGAATCCGTATCTGATTTCCTGCGAACGTAAGAAAAAGAGACTTAAGACCGGATGGAGGAAAAGATGGCATTTCAACACACTTCAGTATTACTACATGAAACCGTAGATGGGCTGAACATCCGACCGGATGGAATCTACGTGGATGCTACACTGGGCGGAGGCGGACATGCTTTCCAGGTGTGTAGCAGACTTGACAGCAAGGGGAGATTTATAGGTATAGACCAGGACGCGGCGGCGATCGAAGCGGCAAGCGCCCGATTAAGTGTCTTCGGGGAGAAGGTCACGATAATCCGAAGCAATTATTGTGATATGAAGGCACGGCTTCAGGAAATAGGGATTGATAAAGTAGATGGGATCATGATCGATCTCGGAGTTTCATCTTATCAGCTTGATACGGCTGACCGGGGATTTTCCTACCGAATGGATGCTCCTCTGGATATGAGAATGGACCAGAGACAGACCATGACCGCAAAAGATATTGTCAATACTTATTCTGAAATGGAACTTTTTCATGTGATTCGCGACTATGGGGAGGATCGTTTCGCAAAGAATATTGCAAAACATATCGTAGCCGAACGACAGAAGAGTCCCATCGAAACAACCGGACAGCTGGTGGAGATCATCAGACAGTCTATCCCGATGAAAGTGCAGAAGACTACGGGACATCCCGCAAAACGTACTTTCCAGGCGATCCGGATCGAATTGAACCGGGAACTGGACGTATTAAAAGATACGCTGGATGATATGATTGATCTGTTGAATCCGGGTGGGAGATTATGCGTGATCACCTTCCATTCACTGGAAGATCGGATCGTAAAAAGTAATTTCCGGAGAAATGAAAATCCATGTACCTGTCCAAGTGATTTTCCGGTATGTGTGTGCGGAAAGGTGTCCAAGGGGAGAGTGGTCACCAGAAAGCCAATCCTTCCAGGTGAGGAGGAACTGGAAGTCAACAGCAGATCCAAGAGCGCGAAGCTTCGGATCTTCGAAAGAGCATAAGTAAAATACGGGGAGTATTTTTGGGGCGGATCGAGGGGATCCGCTCCGCATTATAAATGAAAGGGGAACGGCAATGGCAACAAGAAGAAGCCACCGTACAACAGAATACAGACAGATGTATGTGTATGGAAATACGGTGCGGCAACCGGAAGCCATGCCAAAGAGAAGAGAAGAGATCAGACAGCCGAAGCGCCGGGTCAGCTCACAGGTACGTAAGAACAGAAATCGTGCCCGTCAGATCAGTCCGGCTTATGTGATTTTTTTTGCAATCGCAGCGATCTGCGCGGTATTTGTTTGTGTGCAGTATCTGCAGTTAAAGGCGGAACTTCAGACACGATCTGAGAATATTACAGCTCTTCAGGAAGAACTTTCTTCCCTGACGGAGGAAAATGACACAGCTTATCATGCGGCTGAAAATTCTGTGAATATACAGGAACTTCGAGACAAAGCAATCAATGAACTGGGAATGGTGGAGCCGTCCGCAGGACAGGTAATCGAATATGAGAGCCCTACCAGTGATTATGTGAAACAATATGAAAATATTCCAAAGAGTGGAGCAATTGCCCAGTCGGCGGACGTATCAAAGTAGGAAAGCATATGGCAAAGAGAAATCAATTTAACTTTCTGATCCGAAAATTTCCGAAAAGAATGCAGAAAAAGCTGGCATTTCTGTTTTTGGCAGTCATGGCAGTTTTTGCTATTTTAATAGGAATTATTATGACGATCAACGTGAAAAATGGTGATAAATATACCAAAAAGGTTCTGAATCAGCAAGTATATGACAGCAGAACCATTCCGTTTAAGCGGGGAGATATTGTAGACAGAAACGGAACAAAACTGGCAACCAGTGAACGAATCTACAATCTGATCCTGGATGTGAAAGCACTGGGAGAGGCAGAAGAGTTGAATCAAGGTGCTCAGGAGTCAACGATCAGCATGTTGGTCAGTAAATTCGGAGTGGATGAAAAAGAACTCCGGGCAACAATCCAGCAAAATCCGGACAGTCGATATCAGATTTTGAAAAAAGGACTGACTTATGAACAGTCCAAAGAGTTTGAAGAAATTACAGGGGATAAGAAAAAGTACCCCAATGTGACCGGAATCTGGTTGGAGGAAAATTATAAGAGAACTTATCCTTACAACAGTCTGGCAAGTACTGTAGTTGGATTTTCAGGGAGTGGAAATGCAGGAGCAGTAGGGCTGGAAAGTGCATACAACTCCATTTTAAACGGAACCGATGGAAGAGAATACGGATATTTAGATGACAATTCGTCTCTGGAACAGACGGTGAAGGAAGCGGTCAATGGAAATACTGTGGTGTCCACGATTGATGCAACCTTACAGGGCATTGTAGAGGAGAGTATTCTGGAATTTAACCAGGAACATGAAGGAGAGGCAAGAGCGGATGAACCGGGAAGCGCCAACACGGGTGTGATTGTGATGAATCCAAATAACGGAGAAGTTCTGGCGATGGCAAATTATCCGAACTTTGATCCAAACAATCCGGAAGATCTTTCCTTTATTTATTCCGAGAAGAAGATTAAGTCGATGTCGGATGAAGAAAAGACGGAAGCGCGAAGCAAAATGTGGAAAAATTTCTGTATCAGCGATGCTTTTGAGCCGGGATCGACGATGAAACCATTTACGGTGGCAGCAGGTCTGGAGACTGGAGCAATCACCGGAAATGAAACGTATGTCTGTGGAGGATCTCTCCATGTGGGAGATTACGATATTCACTGCCATTTGAGAAGCGGACATGGAACACAGACGATAGAAGAAGCAATTGCAAATTCCTGTAACGTTGCATTGATGCAGATCGCAGAAGCCATCGGAGTAGAAAATTTTACCAAATATCAGAGAATTTTTGGCTTTGGACAATATACGGGAATCGATCTTCCGAACGAAGGGTATACGGCCAGTCTGTTGTATACAAAAGACAACATGCAGGTGACGGATTTGGCGACCAACTCTTTTGGGCAGAACTTTAATGTGACCATGATCCAGTTGGCAAGTGGTTTTTGTTCCTTGGTGAATGGTGGAAACTACTATGAGCCTCATGTGGTAAAGCAGATCCAGGATGAGGATGGAAATGTATTGGAGACAAAGGATCCGGTTCTTTTGAAAAAGACCATTTCGTCAGAAACTTCTGATCAGGTAAGACAATATATGAAAGCCGTTGTGGATTACGGAACCGGAACTTCTGCACAGGTAGAGGGATATGAAATTGGTGGAAAAACGGGTACAGCGGAAAAGCTTCCTCGTGGAAATGGAAACTATCTTCTTTCCTTTATTGGGTATGCACCGGTGGAAAATCCGGAAGTAGTAATTTATGTAGTGATTGACGAACCGAATGTGGAAAATCAGTCGGTGAGTTCTTATATTATGGAACTGTCCCAGAAGATAATGGCGAAAGCTTTTCCTTACTTGAATATCACACGATCAGAGAGTGCAACAGCAACTGGAGGAAATGGAAGTTCTCAGAATGATTATCAGGATTATGATAGTTCCTATGAGGATAATTATTCGAATGATTCCGGATATTATGAAGATGAAAGCGGATCCTACGACCCGGATTATACCGACTGGGCGGACAGCGGTTATGATGATGAAGAATAGGTGAATGAAACGAATTGGAATAACTCTGTAAAAGATGTAATAGGTTATAACAACATCTTTTACAGGGTTTTTTATTTGGGTGAAAAATAAAACGTATCATAAACGGAAGATCTTACTTGTGTTTGGTCTCTGTTTCGCCATGATTCTGGGGCTGGTGGGAAGGTTAATTTATCTGATGATCTTTCAAGCGGAATATTATCAGAAACAGGCAGAAGCACTTCATGAACGGGAGCGGGAGATCAAAGCAGCCAGAGGGTTAATTGTGGACCGGAATCAGAAAATTCTGGCAGCAAATCAGTCAGTTTGTACGATTTCGGTGATTCATAATCAGATCAAAGATCCGGAACAGGTCATTCAGGTTTTAAGCGAAGAACTGGAACTTCCCGAACAGGATGTGCGTAAGCGGGTGGAAAAAGTTTCTTCAATGGAGCGGGTTAAGACGAATGTCGAAAAGGAGACAGGAGATCGAATCCGGGAATATGGTCTGGCAGGGGTGAAGGTGGATGAAGACTATAAACGTTATTATCCTTACGGAAAACTGGCTTCCAAGGTGCTGGGCTTTACTGGAGGAGATAATCAGGGAATCATCGGGCTTGAAGTAAAATATGAAGAGATTTTAAAAGGCAAGAACGGGCGGATCCTGACACTGACAGATGCCAGAGGACTGGAACTGGAGAAAATGGCGGAAGACCGGATTGAACCGATTCCGGGCAATACCCTGGAAGTGACGTTGGATTATAATCTCCAGACTTATGCTCAGCAGGCGGCAGAGAAGGTACTGGAAGAAAAGCAGGCGCAGAAAGTCTTTGTGATCCTGATGAATCCGAAAAACGGAGAGATCCTTGCCATGGTCAATGTGCCGGAATTTGATCTGAACGAACCGTTTACGTTGAATATGGGAAATGCAGGTGAGGGTACACAGGCGGATGATTCGCTTCATAATTCTGGTACATCAGGAGAAACAGATACGTGGATGGGAACAACAGGGATGTCGGATGCAGAAAAGCAGAATCTTCTGAATCAGATGTGGAGAAACGGCTGTATCAACGATACCTATGAACCAGGCTCGACGTTTAAGATCATCACGGCGTCAGCCTGTCTGGAAGAAGGTGTAGTCAGTCTTCAGGATACCTTTTCCTGTCCGGGCTACCGGGTAGTAGAAGATCGGAGAATCCGGTGTCATAAAGTGGGAGGACATGGGGCGGAAACCTTTGTACAGGGAATCCAGAACTCCTGCAACCCGGTATTTATCGACATTGGGCTTCGTCTAGGTGCTGACCGGTTCTATGAATATTTTCAGCAGTTCGGCCTGATGGGAAAGACGGGCATCGATCTTCCGGGGGAAGCAGCAACGATCATGCACAAAAAAGACAATATCGGACTGGTGGAACTGGCGACCATGTCTTTCGGCCAGTCCTTTCAGATCACGCCGATCCAGATGGCGGTGACGGTCAGCTCCCTGATCAACGGAGGAACCAGAGTGACCCCGCATTTTGCAAAATGTATCCGGGATCAGGAGGGGCAGGTGATCGAGACATTTTCCTATTCGAAAACAAAAGGTGTGGTGTCGAAGAAGACTTCGGAAACGATGCGAACGCTTCTGGAAAGTGTGGTGTCGGAAGGTTCTGGAAAAAACGGGGCAGTGGAGGGGTACCGGATCGGCGGAAAGACGGCCACGTCTCAAACTCTTCCGAGAAGTGCCAATAAATATATCTCTTCCTTTATAGGGTTTGCACCGGCGGAGGATCCGGAAATCCTGGGGATGGTGGTGATCCATGATCCACAGGGAATCTATTATGGAGGAACCATTGCAGCCCCGGTATTGCGTGATATTTTTGAGAATGCGCTTCCTTATCTTGGCATTGAAAAAGGGAATTGAATGCGGTATACTTAGTGAGGCGTTTTAAGAACAAGAAAGATAAAGAGGTGTATATATGAGTAAGACAGTGATAGTACCGGTGCTGATTTCTTTCGCACTGAGTCTTCTGATGGGACCGGTGATCATACCGTTTCTGAGAAAATTGAAAATGGGACAGACGGAACGGGAAGACGGAGTGAAGTCTCATCTGAAGAAAGCAGGGACTCCTACCATGGGAGGCGTGATCATACTGGCAAGTATTGCGATTACTTCTCTGTTCTATATTAAAGATTATCCGAAGATTATCCCGATCCTGTTTCTGACCCTTGGTTTTGGACTGATCGGATTTCTGGATGATTATCTGAAAGTTGTGATGCGGCGTTCAGACGGCTTGTTTCCGATGCAGAAAATGGCGCTGCAGATCGTAGTGACAGGTATTTTTTCCTACTATATTGTGAAGGTGGCGCATATTCCGCTGACCATGCTGATCCCGTTTTCCGGGGGAATGTACTGGGATATCGGATGGCTTGCGATTCCGCTTCTGTTTGTGGCGGTGATCGGTACGGTCAATGGAACCAATTTTACAGACGGACTGGACGGTCTGGCTTCCAGTGTTACATTGCTGGTGGCAGTCTTTTTCTCGGTGGTGGCGATCGGAACCAAAAGCGGGATCGAACCGATTACCTGTGCGGTGATCGGAGCATTGATGGGATTCCTCTTATTTAATGTATATCCGGCCAGTGTATTCATGGGAGATACCGGTTCTCTGGCGCTGGGAGGTTTTGTTTCCGCTACGGCATATATGCTTCAGATGCCGTTGTTCATCCTGATCGTGGGACTGATTTACTTAGTAGAAGTTGTTTCTGTTATGATACAGGTCACATATTTTAAGAAAACAGGCGGAAAACGGTTTTTCAAGATGGCACCGATCCATCATCATTTTGAATTGTGCGGATGGTCAGAGACCAGAGTGGTTGCGGTCTTTTCCATCGTAACAGCGATCCTTTGTCTGGTCGCATATATGGGATTATAAAAAAGAACGACAGAAAGCAGGGAAAAAAGATGGAGATCAAAGGGAAAAATGTACTGGTATTCGGCTCCGGGATCAGCGGGATCGCAGCGTGTAAATTATTGCTTGCACAGCAGGCACAGGTGATCCTTTATGACGGCAATACGTCCTTGGATCCGGAAGCGTTAAAAGAAAAGACGGGAGAGGTTCAGGTGATTCTGGGCGACCTTTCAAAAGACGTGATGGAGTCTCTGGCACTGGTAGTTTTGAGTCCGGGAGTTCCGATGGATCTTCCGGTAGTGGAAGAGATGAAAGCGTTACAGATACCGATCTGGGGAGAAGTAGAACTGGCGTATGTCTATGGAAAAGGGGATGTACTGGCAATTACGGGAACCAACGGAAAGACCACAACGACCTCTTTGCTTGGCGAGATCATGAAAGCATACAAAGACAGCGTGTTTGTGGTGGGAAATATCGGAAATCCGTATACGGATGCAGTGCTTTCCATGGCAGAAGATTCCGTTGCGGTGGCAGAGATGAGCAGCTTCCAGTTGGAAACAATCCACAGTTTTGCACCGAAAGTCAGTGCGATCTTAAACATCACACCGGATCATCTGAATCGTCATCATACGATGGAAGCATATATTGCGGCGAAAGAAAACATCACAGTGAATCAGACAGAGGAAGATACCTGTGTGCTGAATTATGAGGATGAGGTCTTGCGGCCGTTCGGAGAAACCCTGAAAGCAAAGGTGATTTTTTTCAGCAGCGCAAGACGTCTGGAAGAGGGTGTATTTCTTGAGGATGGTAAGATTGTGTTGAAGCTGAATGGAGAAGCAGAAGAAGTGCTTTGTACCATCGATGAACTGCAGCTTCTCGGCACTCATAACTATGAAAATGTAATGGCGGCGGCAGCCTGTGCAAAAGCCTACGGAGTTCCGACCGAGGTGATCCGAAAGGTTGTTAAAGCATTTGCAGGAGTGGAACACCGAATCGAATTCGTGGCAGAAAAACAGGGGGTCACTTACTATAATGACTCGAAAGGAACCAATCCGGATGCAGCAATTCGCGGGATTAAGGCGATGAACCGGAAGACGGTTCTGATCGGCGGAGGATATGACAAGGATTCTTCCTATGATGAATGGATCCAGGCTTTTGACGGAAAAGTGAAGAAACTGGTTCTGATCGGAGCAACCCGGGAGAAGATCGCAGAGTGTGCAAAGGCAAATGGGTTCGAGGATTATGTGTTTGCAGATACCTTTGAAGAAGCGTTTGAGAAATGTGTGAAATACGCAGAACCGGGAGACGCGGTTCTTCTTTCACCGGCCTGTGCAAGCTGGGGAATGTTTAAGAATTACGAGCAACGTGGAGAAATCTTTAAAGAGCTTGTCCGGGCATTGCCTGAGACGTAAAGCGAAAAGCAAAAAAGTCTGAGCAGGAGTGCACAATTTGAAGCAGTCAAATGAATCAGTGCAATCGAAGCAATCGATAAGCGCAAAGCAATCAGCGGGGTCCGGGAAGAATCATTATGATACAACGCTGTTGGTGGTGATCTGGATTCTGGTGGCGGTGGGACTGGTTTTGATGTACAGCACCAGTTCTTATAACGGACTGACGAAATTTCATGATCGCTTTTACTATCTGAAAAAGCAGGGATTTGCAACGATACTGGGACTGGTTGGAATGTTTGTGACGGCCGGGATTGACTACCACAAATGGAGCCGGTTTGCTCCGGCAGCTTATGTCAGTGCGCTTGCCCTGTCTGTTGCGGTTTTGTTTGTGGGAAAAGAATATAACGGATCCAAAAGATGGCTGTCTTTGGGTCCGTTTTCTTTTCAGCCGTCGGAATTTGCGAAGGTGGCGGTTATCCTGTTCCTGGCATGGATGATCGAGCGACAGACCAAAAAGATCGGAAAATTTTCTACCATGATCCGATTGTTTCTTCCGGTACTTCCCATTGCAGGTCTGGTAGGGGCAAGCAACCTGAGTACGGCAATTATTATTCTGGGAATCGCCGGGATCCTGATCTTTACGGCAAGTCCGAAATACGGGCAGTTCCTGTGGATGGCGGCTGCAGGGGCAGGATTTCTGGGGATTTTTCTGGGACTGGAAAGTTATCGCCTGGAGCGGTTGGAGATCTGGCGGAATCCGGAACAGTTTGAAAAAGGGTATCAGACGCTGCAGGGACTTTATGCCATCGGTTCCGGCGGTCTGTTCGGGCAGGGGCTGGGCAAGAGCATTCAGAAGCTGGGATTTCTTCCAGAAGCGCAGAATGATATGATTTTTTCGATTATTTGTGAAGAACTGGGGCTGGTGGGAGCGGGACTGATTCTGTTGTTGTTCCTGCTTATGATCTGGAGGTTCTTCGTGATCGCGACGCATGCCAGAGATCTGTTTGGCGCGTTGATCGCGGCGGGAGCCATGGCGCACATGATGATCCAGGTAATCTTAAATATTGCCGTGGTGACAAATTCCATTCCCAATACCGGGATTACGCTTCCGTTTGTAAGTTACGGCGGTACCTCGGTTGTGTTCCTTCTGATCGAAATGGGGCTTGTGCTGAGTGTATCAAATTTGATAGAATGAAAAAGATAACCGGAAAAACAAAAAAAGTAAAAAGCGAAACGTGTAAAGCGATAAAGATACTCTGAGATAAAAAGAGTAAAAACAAAAAAAGTACGGGATAGGAAAGGAGTACGAATGAAGAAGAAAAGAAAGAAAAAGAGAGAAGGAGTCTGGTCCGGATTTCTGGCGTTGGTTCTCGGACTTGCCATTCTGATCCTTGCCTTCCTTTTGCTGTTTCATATACAGAAAATTGAAGTGACGGGAAATTCCTACACATCGGAAACCGAGATTGTAAACTGGTTAAAGAAAGATAAATACACGTCCAATTCTGCGTATGTCTGGTGGAAATACCGTCATACCCAGATGAAGGATCTTCCCCTGGTGGAAGGTGCGGACATCAGTCTGAAGAATCCATGGACCATCCGGATCCGGGTCTATGAAACATCTATCATCGGCTATCTGGAGCTGAACGGAAAATATATTTATTTTGACAAAGACGGAGTGGTGGCACTGATCGCAGATCTGGAGTCTGTGGACGGAGTACCAAAGATTGAGGGGATCAATCTGACCACGGCGGATGTGAAAGCACACAAGGTGCTTCCGGTGGAAGACACGGAGATCTTTGATTCGGTTCTGACCGTGACAAGTGAAGTGAAGAAACAGGAGCTTTCGCCGGATCGGATCGTGTTTGAGGGGAAAGATGTAACCTTATATTTCGGCCAGATCACCGCATTGCTTGGAAGTGGAAAACTGGATGAAAAGATCGCCCAGATTCCTCCGATCCTGGAAAAACTTTCGGAAAAATATCCGGATGCGACAGGAACCCTTCACCTGGAAAATTATTTCGGTTCTGGGGCAGCGATCAGCTTTGTGCCGGATAAGGAAGAAAATACGGAAGATTCCGGCAGTGATTCTGAGGACAGTGACTCCGATTACAATAGCGATTATGATTCCGGCTATGATGATAATTCGTATGACAGCAGTGATTATGATTCCGACTATGATTCAGATTATGATTCGGATTATGACTCAGATTACGACTCGGATTATGACTCAGATTACGACTCGGACTATAATTAGAAAATGAAAATCAGATTTTTCAGGAGAAAGAGTCTGGAATCTGATATAGTTGAATTGTAAGGAAAAAATGCAAAAAGTGTAAAAAATTCTATTGATTATTTGGCTAAAAAACTATATTATATACTTATTGGATTGTATCGTTCAATATCAGGGAAGTATAAGAAGTTAGTAAGAACAACGAAGGAGGAAAGACCCTTGTTAGAAATTAAAACAAACGAATCAGAAGCAGCCGCACGGATTATAGTAATCGGAGTAGGCGGCGGCGGAAATAATGCCGTGAATCGAATGATCGATGAGCAGATCGCAGGAGTAGAGTTTATTGCGATCAATACAGATAAACAGGCGCTTCAGCTTTGCAAGGCACCGACACTGATGCAGATTGGCGAGAAACTTACCAAAGGACTTGGTGCAGGAGCACAGCCGGAAGTAGGAGAGAAAGCAGCAGAAGAAAGTTCTGAGGAGATTTCCGCAGCACTGAAAGGTGCTGACATGGTATTTGTTACCTGTGGTATGGGTGGCGGTACCGGTACAGGAGCAGCTCCGGTGGTTGCAAGAATCGCAAAAGAACAGGGCGCACTGACCGTAGGTGTTGTTACAAAACCGTTCCGTTTTGAATCCAGAACCCGTATGGAGAACGCACTTGCAGGAATCGATAAATTAAAAGAAAACGTGGATACCATCATCGTGATCCCGAATGATAAACTGTTGGAAGTAGTAGACAGAAGAACGACGATGCCGGAAGCTCTGAAGAAGGCAGACGAAGTGTTACAGCAGGGTATTCAGGGTATTACCGACCTGATCAACGTTCCGTCACTGATCAACCTGGACTTTGCAGATATCCAGACCGTTATGAAGGACAAGGGTATTGCACATATCGGTATCGGTGAAGGCAAGGGGGATGACAAGGCATTAGAAGCAGTAAAACAGGCAGTGGCAAGTCCTCTGTTGGAGACAACCATCACCGGTGCTTCTCATGTTATTATCAATATTTCCGGAGATATTACATTGATGGATGCTTCCGATGCCGCAGATTACGTGCAGGATCTGGCAGGAGAAGGAGCAAACATTATCTTTGGTGCGATGTATGATGACAGCCGCACAGATGAGGCAAGAATCACTGTAATCGCAACAGGACTTCATAACGTAGGGGGAAGTGCTTCCAAGCTGAAAGCAAGACTGGAAGGACAGCAGAAGATGGGATCCATTCTTCCGTCAGGAGATATGGTTTCTCCGACACGTTCTGCAGCAACTTCCTCAGCAGCAGGTCTGAATTCTTCCCATGTTGCACATTCTGCAAATCCGGAGAGAAGAATCCAGTCGGATATTCCGGAGAGACCGCAGGGTGGAACCATCCCGACCATGCAGCAGCCGAGAACACCTTCCAGTAAGGTGAAAGAACAGTCCATCAAGATTCCGGATTTCTTTAAGAAATAGACGGATATCCGACAGGACATACGGAAAGATACAACAGAATAGAAGTTTCGACATCAGAAGCCATTTTGTTTTTGTTGAGTAATTCAACGAAAATAAGATGGCTTTTTTTGATTTGCCAGACATACGACAAAAAGGCCCGGTGGATCTTTTTTCGTTTATCCTAAGTCCAGGGTGAGCGTATACAATGCCGGAATGTGACAGAGGGAACGCTCGGCAATTGCGAGAAACTGGCAGATGCCGTCGAAAGAATCTAAGCAGCGGACTTCACGATCTGACAAAATGTGAAGTCCGCTCTTTCTATAATAAAAGGGTGCCAAATCGATTTAGTACCTAAGAGTAAGAAGGATGGTTGCGATGCATTATGAAGTGTATGTAGACCTGATCTTCCTGATAAATTTTATGATGGATGGAATCCTGCTTCTATTGACAGTGGGGATTCTGAAATGTCGGATTACATGGGGCAGACTCTTTCTTGCAGCCGGGGTGGGGGCATTGGTGGGAGTTTTGATGACGGTCATTTATTTGCCGAATTTCTGGCTCAAGAGCATGTTGGCGTATCTGTGCGGCGGAGCCGGTATGATCTTTTGTGCGTTTCCGGTCCGCTCTTTTCGATTTTTTGCAAAAGCCTTTATGGTTCTGATGATCTGCACGTTTTTGATGGGAGGAATCCTGCAAAGCGTTTCCAGGTCAGTCCGATCTGTGGGAATCTTTTTCTTGTTTGCGGGAATGGCTTACGGATTTGGAAACTGGATGGTGAAGTTCCTGGAAATGCTGCTGGTCAGGAGACAGGGGATCTATGAGATTGAGTTGTATACCGGAGAAAAATGTTTTGTGGTACGGGGAAAAATGGATACCGGAAATAGCCTGAAAGATCCCTGTTCGCAGAAGCCGGTGCATGTGATGGCAAAGAAAAAGGCGGAAGAACTTTTCGGAGAGGAATTAAGAAGAGAAAACAAGAATTTTTACAGGATTCCATACAGTACGGTGCAGGGAGAAGGCGAGATGCCGGTACTGGAAATCGAGAAAATGTATCTTCAGCCGGTTGGAGACGGAAGAAGCCGGAAGACAGGAAAGCTCGCGGAATCAGGAAGGTGGATGAAGCATCCTGTGATCGGGATTTGCCAGATCCCGGTGTTTGAACAGGAAGAATATGATATTTTATTAAATCCGGAGGGATTAGGAGGAGTAGAATCATGATGGAAAAAACAAAGAGGCCACAGAAATTTTCCTGGAACATATTTCCGGGAGTGCAGAGATTCTTTTTCGGCAGAAATCAGGAAATTCATTATATCGGAGGAGCAGATGTCCTGCCGGCACCTCTGGCCGGTGAAGAAGAAAGCCGGATGATCGGACGGCTGGGTTCCAGAATGGATCAGGAGGCGAAGGAAACGCTGATCGAACATAATCTTCGGTTGGTGGTTTACATAGCAAAGAAATTTGATAATACAGGAGTGGGAGTGGAGGATCTGATTTCTATCGGAACCATTGGACTGATCAAGGCGATCAATACTTTTAATCCGGAAAAGAACATCAAGCTGGCGACTTACGCTTCCAGGTGTATTGAAAATGAGATTCTGATGTACCTGAGAAGAAATCATAAGACCAGGATGGAGGTTTCCATTGATGAACCGTTAAATGTGGACTGGGACGGAAATGAATTGCTTCTGTCGGATATTCTGGGGACGGAAGAAGATACGATTTACCGGGATCTGGAGCTGGAGGCGGAAAAGAAACTGTTGATACGTGCAGTCAATCAGCTTCCGCCAAGAGAAAAGCTGATCGTACAGCTTCGTTTTGGACTGGGGCATCCGGACGGGGAAGAAAAGACCCAGAAAGAAGTGGCAGATATTCTCGGAATTTCACAGTCCTATATTTCCAGACTGGAGAAAAAGATTATGATCCGGCTGAAAAGAGAACTGGATCGATATGAAGTATAAAGAAAAATAAAAGTCGGAATTGTGCGAATAATATTTAAAAATTGTGCAAAATATGATATAATACAGAAAAAATTACATGTAAATCATGCATTTTGCACATGGACTGGATGTGCCAGGAAAAGGCTGGTGAAGACTTATGAAACTAACTTTTATTGGAGCGGATCATGAGGTAACAGGGAGCTGTCATTTACTGCAGGCATGCGGAAAGAATATTTTGGTAGACTGCGGTATGGAGCAGGGACCGAATCTATACGAGAATCAGGAGATTCCGGTACCGCCTCCGGAGATTGACTATGTACTTCTGACACACGCACATATCGACCATTCCGGGTTATTACCACTTCTGGTGAAAAATGGATTCAAAGGCGGGATTGTAACGACGTTTGCAACCTCGGATCTCTGTAATGTGATGTTGCGAGACAGTGCGCACATTCAGGAATTTGAGGCAGAGTGGCGCAACCGAAAGGGCAAACGAGCCGGTCAGCCGGAGATAGAGCCACTTTATACCGTACAGGATGCCATCGATGCTATCGCATTGTTTGAGCCCTGTGATTATAATCAGAAAATTGAACTCAGTGAAGGAATCTGGATCAGATTTACCGATGTGGGGCATTTGCTTGGTTCTGCCAGTATCGAAGTGTGGATCACGGAAGGAGAGATTCAGAAGAAGATCGTATTTTCCGGAGATATCGGAAACCTGGATCAGCCCATCATCAAAGATCCGATCCCAACCAAAGAAGCAGATTATGTGGTGATCGAATCTACATACGGAGACCGGATCCATTCCGAGGAAAAACCGGATTATGTAGGAGAATTTACGCGGATTCTGAACGAAACCTTCGCAAAGGGCGGAAACGTTGTCATTCCTTCTTTTGCAGTGGGAAGAACCCAGGAACTGTTGTATTTTATCCGGGAAATCAAGGAAAAGCATCTGGTGAAAGTGAATCCGGATTTTGAAGTTTATGTGGACAGTCCGCTGGCGATTGAGGCCACCAATATTTTCGGAAAGAACATGAGAGGCTGTTTTGATGAGGATGCCATGACGCTGGTAAATCAGGGGATCAACCCGTTGAAATTTGACGGATTGAAAGTAGCAGTAACCAGTGATGAATCCAAACTGATCAATATGGAAGAAAAGCCGAAAGTGATCATTTCCGCTTCCGGTATGTGTGACGCGGGAAGAATTCGCCATCATCTGAAACATAATCTGTGGCGACCGGAGTGTACTATCCTTTTCGTTGGATATCAGGCCGTGGGAACTCTGGGACGAAAGCTGATCGAGGGCGTCACGGAAGTGAAGCTTTTTGGAGAGACGATCGAGGTGAAAGCGTCGATCGAAAGTCTGAAAGGAATCAGTGGCCACGCAGATCAGAGAGGTCTGCTTGCATGGCTGAAAGGCTTTGATACTCCGCTTGAACACGTATTTGTGGTTCACGGGGAAGATGAGGTGACGGATCATTTCGCAGAACTGGTGACAAAAGAGATCGGTTGTCCGGCCTTTGCACCGTATTCCGGCGGGCAGGTGGATCTGGCAGAAAATGTCATTATTACCGAGGGAATTCCGGTTCCGATCCAGAAGAAGAAACCGGCGGCAAGAAAGGCGGATTCTGTCTTTGCAAGACTGGTGGCAGCAGGACGTCTCCTGATGGATGTGATCTATCAGAACGAGGGACTTGCCAACAAGGACTGTGCAAAATTCGAGGCACAGATTCTGAATCTGGCGGAGAAATGGAAACGTGTCAAGGACTAAAACTTTTTTTAATTTTTTAAGAAACGCATAGGAAAGAGCCATAGTGAGAAAAATTCTAGTAGAACATTTTACCAGGAGGATTTTTGCTATGGCTCTGAATAAAGTTGAACTATGCGGGGTGAATACATCGAAGCTTCCACTCTTGAATGAAGAAGAGAAGGAAGCTTTATTTGCGCGGATCAAAGAGGGGGATCAGGAGGCAAGAGATACCTATATCAAAGGAAATCTACGTCTGGTACTCAGTGTGATTAAACGGTTTTCTGCCAGCAATGAAAATGCGGATGATCTGTTTCAGATCGGCTGTGTGGGACTGATGAAGGCGGTGGATCATTTTGAACCGGAGCGTGCGGTGAAGTTTTCGACCTATGCAGTTCCGATGATAGTCGGTGAGATTCGGAGATATTTAAGAGACAACAACAGTTCCATCCGGGTCAGCAGATCGCTGAGAGATATTGCATACAAAGCCATCTATGCAAAAGAAGGCTATGTGAAAAAGAATCTGAAAGAACCTACGGTTCAGGAAATCTCTGAGGAGATCGGGATTGCGAAGGAAGAGATTGTTTTTGCCCTGGATGCGATTCAGTTGCCGGTCAGTCTTTATGAACCGATTTACAGCGAAGGAGGAGATACGCTCTATGTGATGGATCAGGTCAGCGACCGAAAGAACCGGGAGGAAAACTGGGTAGAGGAATTGTCGCTGGAAGCGGCGATGGAACGCCTGAATGAGCGGGAACGGTACATTATCAACCTGCGATTCTTCGAGGGAAAGACACAGATGGAGGTGGCGGAGGAGATCGCTATTTCTCAGGCACAGGTCAGCCGTCTGGAGAAAAATGCTCTCCGGATCATGAAACAATATCTGACGGGAAAGTAAAACGGAAAACCGCCAGAGAAACGATTTTCAGGTTGAAATTTTAATCGGTTCATACTATGATAGGGATAGTGTCAGAACTGGCGTTTGAACAAAAGGAGAAAAGGTATGTTTCGATTATGTATTTTTGACTTGGATGGAACTTTGACGGACACTTTGGATTCTCTGACGTACTCTGTGAATCTTACCCTGGAAGAGATGGGATATCCGGCTCTGGAGCGAAGCAAATGCAGAGCGTTTGTAGGAAACGGATCCCGTGTTCTGATCGAGAAGGCGTTAAAAGCTTCCGGGGATACGACTCTTTCAAGAATCGAAGAAGGAATGGAAGTCTATGACAGAGTGTTTGATGCAAACTGTACGTATCATGTGACCCCATACGATGGAATCGTGGAATTGCTGCAGGCATTAAAAGAAAAGGGGATGAAACTTACAGTACTTTCCAACAAGCCGCACCGACAGGCAGTTCATGTGGTGGAAGAAGTCTTCGGAAAAGAGATGTTTGACTGGGTACAGGGACAGCAGGAAGGGATTCCGAGAAAGCCGGATCCTTATGCAGCCATTCAGATCGCAGAGAAATTTGGGGTGAAACCGGAAGAATGTGTATACATTGGAGACTCCGAAGTAGATGTTGCCACGGGAACGGCTGCCAGGATGAAGACGCTGGGCGTTACCTGGGGATTTCGAAGCGTTGAGCAACTGAAAGAAGCAGGAGCAACCATCCTTTTAGACCGGCCGGTTCAGATATTAGAGGAGATAAACAAGGGAGGAATTTGACGTGTACGAGTATGATGAAGAGTGCGTAATGACATTTTTAGAGAACCAGGGACAGCTCTTTGACGAGCCGGTTGCGGAGACGATTCCTGAAGCTGAGGCTTTTCTGGAAGACTGTATGGCAGTGGTTGTGGAATCACTGGATGAAGTCAGAGAATATTTTGAGGAAAATGGAATGGACGTGGATGGCATGTCTTCTGAAGAACTGGAAGAGGCTTCTGAAGTCTTTCCGCTTCCAAACGGACAGTATCTGATCGTAGAAGGTTAAAGAAAAGAAAAAGTAAGACCTTGTGATGCACCCCCGCAGAGCGTAGCCAGCCGACAGGCTGTACGTCTTAGCGGGGGTGATTCGATTTTAGCGGGTTGCCTTCTCCAGGGTCTTTTGAATGGTTTCCACCAGAACCTGTGAGGTATAAGGTGTATCCTCCGGATAAGAGAGTCCTTCCAGAGACTGGGTGTCGATGATCTGGTCTGCAATGGATTCCATGGCAGGCTGGAGCAGTGGAAACATGGTGGTGACTGTTTCATCCAGATTGGCAAAGCGAATGGAATTGATATGGGATTCATCCACGGTGACTTCCACTTCCAGGGTCGTGTTGTTTAAGGTAAGGGCAGAGGTGTAGACACCGGGCGTGTAAATTTTTTTTGCTGAACTGCTTTTGTCGTTTTTGCCTGGCAGGAACATAGAAGCCAGAAGAACGATCAAAAGGATACCGAGCAGCAGAAAAATCACGGTGTAAATGATCTCTTTCATATGAAGTACGATGATTCTTGTCTTTGACTGCATAAGATTCCTCCAGAAATTTGTTAATCCGATGGATTGATACCAATATATGCAGGAGATCCGAGAGTATGACAGGAAATAACGAGCCATGGAAGAATTGCAGGATTCAGATTTCTGATAGAAGGTGGATGACAAAAGGCCGGTTTTTCGATACAATAAGCGTTGGAGCAAACTGGGAAAACCGGAAGGTATCCGGGAATGAAACGGAAACGCATATGAAAAAGGAATACGGAACAAAAGAAACGAAAAAATAAGAAAGTATAGAGAGTGAACGGAATATGTATATTATAACAGGACTCGGAAATCCGGGAAAAGAATACGAAGGAACCAGACACAATGCCGGTTTTATGGCAATCGACCATCTGGCAGACAAATATCAGATTTCCATGGACACCAGAAAACATATGGCTTATCTGGGAAAAGGAATCATCAACGGTCAGAAAGTGATCCTTGCAAAACCGCAGACTTATATGAATTTGAGCGGAGAAAGTATCCGGAGTCTGGTGGATTATTATAAGATTGATCCGGAGGAAGAGCTGATCGTTCTTTATGACGACATCAGTCTGGATCCGGGAAATATCAGAATCCGTGCCAAAGGAAGTGCGGGCGGACATAACGGAATCAAAAATATCATTGCCCATCTGGGAACCCAGGTCTTTCAGAGAGTGAAGATCGGTGTGGGAGAAAAACCGAAGAACTATGATCTGAAAGATTTTGTGCTGGGACATTTTTCCAAGGCAGAACAGGAACTGATGGAGGAAGGATGTCAGCACAGTGTACAGGCTGTGGAACTGATGCTGGAAGGGGAAATTCAGGCGGCAATGAATGAATTCAACCGGAAGAAAAGGGAAAAGTAGATGATGCAGGCGTTGTTGGCTCCGCTGCGGGAACTGGCGGAGTTGGAAGAGATTCAAAAAGAACAGAAAAAAGAGGCGGGAATGCTTCTTTTGTCCAATTGCAGCGGATCGGAAAAGACCCATCTGATGTACGGGTTATCCGGAGAGTTTCGGAAGAAGCTGATTATCAGATCCAGTTCGGAAAAGGCGGCATCCACCTATGAAGAATATCGGTTTTTAAGTGAAAATGTGTATCTTTATCCGGCGAAGGATTTGTTGTTTTATCATGCGGATATTAAGGGAAAATATCTGCTTCAGAAACGGATGGAAGTGATCCGGGAGATTTTAAATGCCCCGGAAGATCTGACCATTATCACGACCATGGATGCGTTTCTGGACGGGATGCCACTTCTTGAAAGTTTCCGAAAGCATACCCTTGAAGTGGAAAGCGGACAGACACTGGATTTGAGAGCAGTGGAGCAGTATCTTGCTGAGGCAGGATATGAGCGAGAAATCCAGGTAGATGCGCCTGGACAGTTTGCGGTTCGGGGCGGAATCCTGGATATTTATCCCCTGACCGATGAGGTGCCGGTGAGAATCGAGCTGTGGGGGGATGAAGTGGACTCCATCCGTACCTTCGATCCGGACAGTCAGCGCTCGATTGAAAATCTGGAACGGATCACGGTCTATCCGGCCGGAGATCTGGAAACGGATGGAGAGAGCCCGTGTTCTTTTCTGGACTATTTTGATCCGGAAGAGACCTTGTTGTTTCTGGACGAACCAAACCGTCTGGCAGAAGCGCTGGAAGAAGTGGAACAGGAAGTCGAAAAGAGCCGGGAAAAACGGGAAGAGCAGGAGATGCATCTGGATCAGGAATTAAAAGAGATGATCCCTGCAAAAGAAATCTATCGGAGGATCAACCAGTTTTACAGTGTGGGGTTTGCCACGCTGGAAACCAGGTGCAAAGAGTTCCGTGTCCGTGGAATTTATCCGCTGGATGTCCGAAGAGTCAATCCTTATAACAGCAGTTTCGAGACACTGACCAGAGATCTGAAACGTCTGAAACGGGAAAAATACCGGGTCGTACTTTTATCCGGATCCAGAACCAGGGCAAAACGTCTTGCAGAGGATCTGCGGGATTATGATCTGAACAGTTTTTTCAGTGAAGATATGGAACGCACCGTAAATCCGGGAGAGATTCTGGTGGCCTACGGCCATGTGGCAGAAGGGTATGAATACCCTATGCTGAAATTCATGGTGATCGCGGAGAGCGATATTTTCGGCCGCAAAAAGAAGAAAAAGCGCAGAAAAACCTATGACGGCCAGAAGATTCAGGATTTTGCCGAGTTGCATGTGGGCGATTATGTGGTGCATGAAAACCACGGAATCGGTATCTATCAGGGGATTGAAAAGATCCAGGTAGAAAAAGTGGCGAAGGACTACATGAAGATCTCTTATGCGGCAGGCGGAACCTTGTATATCCCGGCTACTCAGTTGGATATGATCCAGAAGTATGCCGGAGCCGATGCGAAGAAACCGCGTCTTAACAAGCTGGGAACGGCTCAGTGGACGAAGACGAAGAGTCAGGTCAAAGGAGCGGTCCGGCAGATCGCAAAGGATCTGGTGGAACTTTATGCCAAACGGCAGCAGACGGACGGATATGTGTACGGAGAAGATACAGTCTGGCAGCGGGAATTTGAAGAAATGTTCCCCTTTGAAGAGACGGAAGATCAGCTACAGGCCATTGAAGCTGTCAAAAAAGATATGGAAAGTACCAGGATCATGGATCGCCTGATCTGTGGGGATGTCGGGTACGGAAAGACGGAGATTGCCATTCGTGCAGCCTTTAAGGCGGTGCAGGAAAATAAACAGGTCGTCTATTTGGTGCCGACCACCATTCTGGCACAACAGCATTACAATACCTTCGTACAGCGGATGAAGGAATTCCCGGTAAAAGTGGGACTGCTTTGCAGATTCCGGACACCGGCGCAACAGAAACAGACGTTGGAAGACCTGAAAAAAGGAATGGTAGATATTGTGATCGGAACCCACCGTGTGCTTTCAAAAGATGTGGAGTTTAAGGATCTGGGGCTTCTGATCATCGATGAGGAACAGCGTTTCGGCGTGACTCATAAAGAAAAGATCAAGAAGATGAAAGAAAATATCGATGTTCTGACGCTGACGGCCACACCGATTCCGAGAACCCTTCATATGAGTCTGATCGGAATCCGTGACATGAGTGTGTTGGAGGAAGCTCCTATGGATCGTATGCCGATCCAGACCTATGTGATGGAATACAACGATGAGATGGTAAGAGAAGCCATTGAGCGGGAACTTTCCAGGGATGGACAGGTGTATTATGTCTACAACCGGGTACAGGATATTGCGGATGTGGCAGGTCGGATCAAGCAACTGGTTCCGGATGCAGAGGTCGCCTTTGCCCATGGGCAGATGCCGGAGCATGAATTGGAAAGTATCATGTACGATTTTATCAATGGGGAGATCGATGTTCTGGTTTCCACAACGATTATCGAGACCGGACTGGATATTTCCAATGTGAATACCATGATCATTCATGATGCAGATAAAATGGGACTGTCCCAGTTGTATCAGTTGAGAGGTCGTGTGGGAAGATCCAACCGGATGGCGTATGCCTTTTTGCTGTATCGGAGAGATAAGGTGTTAAAAGAAGTGGCAGAAAAGCGACTGGCAGCGATTCGGGAATTTACGGATCTGGGAAGCGGATTTAAGATCGCCATGCGGGATCTGGAGATCCGGGGAGCCGGAAATCTGCTGGGAGCCGAGCAGCACGGACACATGGAAGCCGTGGGATATGATTTGTATTGTAAGATGTTAAATGAGGCGGTTCGGCAGATGAAGGGAGAGATCCCGGAAGAAATTTTCAACACCACCATCGATCTGGACGTGGATGCTTATATCCCGGCATCTTATATCCCGAATGAGTATCAGAAGCTGGATATTTACAAGCGGATCGCTGCCATCGAATCGGAAGAGGAGATGGATGATATGCTGGAAGAGCTGATCGACCGGTTCGGAGATCTTCCGAAAAAGGTACAACAATTGTTGCAGATCGCCAATTTAAAAGCACTGGCACATTCAGCGGATGTGGCAGTGGTAGAGCAGAAACAGGATACTTATCGGTTTGTCATGTATGAAAAGGCACGTTCGGATCCGGGAAAAATTCCGGCACTTCTGGAAAAATACAGGGGCGATCTGAATTTCAAGATGGAAGAGCCTCCGGTTTTTATTTATCAGAAGAAAGGTATCAGTGCCGGGAAAAAAGACGGAGATGTGCTGGAGCTTGTGAAAAAGCTGTTAATTGATATAAAAGGATTGCTTGCCTGAAAGAAAAAGGATATAATATAGACAAAATGTCCGGAAAGCGGATAAAATCTGGAGGAAAGATAAATAACATGAAAAACCTAAAGCGTAAAATATTTCTGGCAGCTTCTGTGGCAGTTTTAAGTACCGTAGTACTTGGCGGATGCGGAAAACTCAACGATTCAGAAGTGGTTGCGGAAGTTGGAGAAGATAAGATCACAGCAGGAGTGGCAAACTTTTATGCCAGAATGCAGCAGGCACAGTTTGAGACCTACTACTCAGGATTTATGGGCGATAATATGTGGGAGACAGAACTGAGTGATGGCGTAACTTACGAATCTCAGGTCAAAGATACTCTGATTGAGAATCTGGAGAATATGTATCTGATGGAAGACCACATGAAAGATTATAATGTGGAACTTTCCAAAGAAGAAAAGGAAAAGATCACCAGTGCGGCAAAAGAGTTTGTGGAAAATAATGCACTTGCCGACAAGGAGATTGTATCCGGCGATGAGGAAAATGTAGAGCGTGTTCTGACACTTTTGACGATCCAGAATAAGATGGAGCCGGCGATGAAATCGGGTGTCGATGAAAATGTAACGGACGAGGAAGCCGCACAGAAACAGATGGAGTATGTGACCTTTTCCTATACCAAGACAGGTACAGACGGAACGACAAGTGCCATGACAGATGATGAGAAGGCACTTGTAAAAGAAACCGCGCAGAATTTTGTGAACCAGCTTCAGGCAGCTGGTAATACAGACTTGGATGCTGCAGCACAGGAAGCTGATCTGGAAGTGCAGACTGCGACTTTCGATTCTGACAGTACAAGCCCGGATGCAGATGTGGTAAAGGCAGCAGATTCCATGGAAGAAGGTCAGGTCTCTGATCTGATCGAGACAGACAGTGGATGTTATGTAGTCAAGCTGACCAGCCTTTTAGACAGAGAAGCAACCGATGCGAAGAAGACAGAGATCGTAGAGAAGAGAAAGACAGATCGGTACGATTCTCTTCTGAAGAAATGGAAGAAAGACACTACGGTGAAGCTTCACAAGAAAGTCTGGGAAAAGATCAGTTTTATCGATCAGGGAGTGACATTGAAACAGGAAGAAGAGGAGGACTACGCAGTAGGCTCCGATCAGAATGCTACAAACAACTAACCTTCGAGCTACGCTAACGCTTACTCTCAGGAAGTACCCGGGCTGTGGCTGTTCCCTTATGCAACCCTTTTTTCGGAGTGCGTGAGATGGTTATAAGGTAATGTTTTGTCCCATCTGTTTATAATCTGGAAAATAAAAAACGTGTTGATTAAACCGCCTTCAGCCCTTGAAAATAAAGGGCTGAAGGCGGTTTAATCTTTTTAAAACAAATTTCATATGTGAGTTATAGGAATACACCTTTAACTCCCGCAAAAGGTTCCCGTTGCAACCTTTTGCGGGAGGATAAGGATTACTTCAACAGTTCTCCCACAATCTGGTTCACCAGTTTGCCGTCTGCTTTTCCTTTGACTTTTGGCATCAGTTCTTTCATGATGCGTCCTTTGTCTTTGGCAGTCGGGGTATCAATTCCGAGAGTAGCCAATACTTCGTCAATGACGGCTTTGATCTCGGTCTCGTCCATCATTTTCGGTGCAAATTCTTCGAAAACAGCGATTCGTTTCTGGTATTCTTCGATCAGATCGGTACGATCAGCCGGTGTCATTTCCAGACTTTCCTTTGCCTGTTTGATCTCTTTTAAGATAACCTGTCCCTCTTCTTCCGGGGTCAGATCTTCCCGTTTATCAATGGCTTTGTTTTTTAATGCGGAAAGAAGTGCGGACAGGCTGTCTTTGCGTTCCTTGTCCTTTGCTTTCATGGCTTTGACCATTTCGCCTCTTACTTCTTCAATTTTGCCCATATTATCTCCTCCAGTCTTTTTACGGTCTGCATTTATTTTAACAGGGGAGAGGGTTCTTGACAAGTGGCATGAAATAATTGTGGGATGCATAGATATGAAAAAAGGAAGTGGACGAGGTGGAAAAATGGAAAGTATGGGAAAAAAAGAAAAGAGGCAGGGAATCGATCTGGCGTCTTCGGTGGTGAAAACATTGTTGGTGTCGTATGGGATCACGGCAGGATTTTTACTGCTGTTTTCGGTGTTGCTTTACAAATTCAGGATATCTGAGGAGATGGTGACAGGAGGAATCGTTGGGATTTATATTTTGTCGAACTTTGCAGGGGGATTTCTTCTGGGAAAACGGATGAAAACCAGAAAGTTTCTCTGGGGAATTCTTTCCGGTTTTCTTTATTTCCTGTTGATGGTTCTGATTTCATTTTGTGTGTATCACGAAAAGAGCGGATCGCTCTGGAACATGGCGGTAACGATGATTTTGTGTACCGGAAGCGGGATGCTGGGCGGAATGCTTTCATGAGGTGATTTTAAGGACTTCGGAAATGATGGTTTCCTGAATGGCATGATTTCCGGCGTGGACGGAATTGATGATGTGCTTTGAGTGATGATATAATTGACAATGTAAGAAAGTGGAGTTTTTGGCTTGTTCAAGCATTTTTAATTTAAAAAAATATACGTTTATTAAGAAGAAACTCAGGAAAAGTACGAAAGGAATTGTGATAGATATTTATGAATCAATCGAAAGATTTTACGAAAGCACATCTTCAGGATCTGGAACTAATCTTTCAGCAACTGGTTCTGATCGATCGGGCGGACAGTCTGGAGGCGAGTGAAAAGGAGATCAATCGGCTTCTTCAGGCGCTGGGAGACTATACCGGGGCAGGAAGAGCCTATATATTTGAAGCATTAGAAAATGAGAAAGTATATACCAATACCTATGAGTGGTGTGCAGAAGGTGTATTACCTCAGATCCAGAATCTTCAGAAGATTCATGCAGAAGAGATGCCCTGCTGGTATCAGTTATTTAAAGAAGGAAAAAGTGTGGTAATCCCAGATCTGGAGGTTATAAGAGTTACGATGCCTTCGGAATATGAGCTCCTTTCTTTTCAGGATATAGTTACAGAAATTTCGTTTCCGATTTTCTGGAAAAAACAGCTCAGCGGCTTTATCGGTCTGGATAATCCGAGGATAGATGAAGTCAATATCTTTATTAACATGCTGGAGCTGGTGGGTGGACATCTGGGAAGTATCTGGTCTGGTTACCGGCAGGACAAAAAGCTGGATGAAAACCGGATCGAACTGAGACAGGATCAGGAATATTTAAGTGTGTTAAGCCGGGATTATATTGCTGTGTATGCGGTGAATCTGGGGGATGGAAGAGCCAGAGTCTTAAAACTGGCAAATGAACAGATTGCATCCAGTTTCAGATGGCAGGCAGAGCGGGAGATCACCAATTATGATGCAGCAATTTCCATGTATGCTGAGAAATTTGTGGATGCATCTAACCGGCAGGACTTTATCAGAAGGCTGGATCGCACCTATCTGGAGCGGGAGTTTAAAAAGAGAGAGCGATGTGCGTTCCGTTATCGAACCAGAATGGAGGATGGACGGATTAAATATTTTGAAGCGTATGCGGTCTGTATGGAACCGGAGGAAGGTTCCGTGAGAATGATGTTGGGTTTCCGAAATGTGGACGATATTGTGGCACAGGAGCGCAGGAGACAGAATGAACTGGAAGTTGCGTTGGAAGAAACGAAGCTTAGCAATGAAATTATTTCGGCGATCAGTAAGATTTATGTCTCTATTTTTCGGATTGATCTGGAAAGAGATTTTTATGAAGAGGTTTCCAGCGAAAACGAGATCCACAGACTGACTGGAAATTCAGGAGAAGCTTCATCTAAGATGGTGGAAATCTGTGAGAATTTCGTGGCAACCGAGTATCGGGACAGGGTGCGGAAATTTTTTGATCTTACGACACTGGCAGACAGGCTCAGTGAAGAAGAAACCCTTGCCATGGAATATCTGGCAACAGATGGAAACTGGCACATAGCGAGATTTGTGGTGAAAAAACGTGATTTCTCTGGTCGGACGGTGAATGTGCTGTATGTGACAAGGATTATCAGCGACAGCAAGCGAAGAGAACAGAACTGGATTGCGATTGCAGAAGAGGCAAGTCGAGCCAATGCAGCAAAGACGGAGTTTTTGTCTCGTATGGCGCATGATATCCGGACGCCTCTAAATGCGATGCTTGGTTTTACCAGAATTGCAAAAGAGAATCTGGAACAGCATGAGAAAGTGAAGGATGCATTTGAAAAGATTGAAGCCGCTGGAAAATATCTGCAGCAACTGGCAGACGATGTGCTAGATCTTACTCAGATTGAGAATGGACAGATGCGAAATGAACCGCAGGAGACAAATGTGCTGAAGCTGTATGACGAATGTATGGACATTATTCAGAATACAAAAGGCAGGAAAAATCTGGAACTGTCTGGAAAGAAGCATGACATTTTCAGGGAATATGTATGGATCGATGCTTTTCGACTCAAGCAGATTTATGTAAATCTTCTGTCCAATGCCGTGAAATATACACCGGATGGTGGAAAGGTTACCTTTGAAATGTACGAGGAACCGTCGGAAAAGGAAGGTGTGGTAAAATTTATTTCGGTGATCGAGGACACCGGAATCGGGATGACGACGGCTTACATGAAGGAAATGTATCATAAATTTACGCGGGCGGTAGATACCAGAGTCAACCAGGTGAGGGGAAGCGGTCTTGGTTTAAGCATCGTCAAACAGTTGGTGGATCTGATGGACGGCAAGATCTCGGTGAAGAGTGTGCCGGAAAAAGGAACCAGATTCCAATTGGAATTTGAAGTGGCCTGTCCAGAAAGATTAACAAAAGAAGGGTCAGGACAGGCAAACGGAGAACATCGTTGCAAAATCGAGGCGGCCTGCGTCGGTCTGCATCTTCTGATTGCAGAAGACAATGATCTGAATTATGAGGTGGCAGAGGAATTACTTGCCATGAAACAGATTTCCTGTGAACGGGCAGAGGACGGACGGGTCTGTGTAGAAAAATTTGCAGGTTCTGAAGAGGGAACGTATGATGCGATCCTGATGGATATCCAGATGCCGGTCATGAACGGAGTGGAAGCAGCATCCATGATCCGTGGAATGGAGCGGCCGGACGCAAAGGCGATTCCAATCATAGCCATGACAGCCAACGCATTCAGTGAAGATGTAAAGAAATCTATGGATGCGGGTATGAATGAGCATCTGGCAAAGCCGATGAATCTGGAAAAACTGCTGGATACGTTGTATCGGTGCTGCAAAACCAATCGCGAATAGGGCGGATATTATCGTTGATGCCGCATCAGATAGCAGATGCTCCAGAAGGAGACGGCAAGGAACCAGCCGAGTCCGGTGGCAAGTGCAACAGCATTTAACTGCATACCGGGGAAGAAAGAGGCGGACAGGATGACCCGAAGGACAATTTGCAACAGAGTGCCGCACAGGGTGAATATCATTTTACTGATTCCGTTAAAGTGTCCGGTGAAGGTTCCGCCGATGAAGCATAAGGGATAGAACCATGCAATAAAGCGCAGGTAATGAACTGCACGGGAAAAAGCGATTGCCTGAGAGGTACCGATCATGAGCCGGATGGAAAGAGGAGCGGTTACCGATAAAAGAAGTCCACAGAGAATCCCCAGAGTAAGGGTGGATTTCAGACTGTGTAGGAAGGTCTGCTTGACCCGTTGTCTGTTACCGGCTCCGTAGTTCTGGGAGATCAGGACGGAAGTAGCGGCAGAGGTACTGTCCCCGAAAGAATTGGCAAATCCTTCGATCCGGGTGCCGGCTGTGTAGGCAGAGATCAGCTCGGTTCCTCCGGTATTGACAGTTCCCTGGACCAGGGCCTTCCCGATATAAAGGCTGGCCTGATGAAGGAAAGTGATAAGGCTGCATTTTAAGGTTGTGTAGATCATAGACAATCTTAAGATGCAGTCTTTTTTTTGGAACAGAAATTTCCGGTGGGAGTGAAACAGATAGGCAATACACAGGAAAGCGGCAAAGAACAGTGTCAGTGCAGTGGCTTTGGCAGCACCTGCGATTCCATCGTGAAAATATGCCACAAAGAGAAGATCCAACAGCAGGTTGGAGAAAATGGAAGCAGCCAGGATCCAAAGTGCAGCAACGGTGTCCCCGGAAGCGCGCAGTGCGGCTGCGTACATGTTATATAAAAAAGCGGCCGGCAATCCCGATGGCGGCAAATCATCGGTGCCGGAAAAATAGCCGACCACAAAAGCGTCGATCGTGTTGTAAAACTGTTGCAAGATATTTCCGAAGATCAAAGGCAGGGAAAGGTGCAGGAACTGACAGAAGTTCTGCGGGAAAAAAGTATGACGGCTGCGGCAGAAAAGCTGGGATATACGCTGTCGGGAATCAGTCGGAGCATGATGACGCTGGAAAAAGAGGCTGGCTTTCAATTGCTTCAACGGAAGAAATCGGGATCGGACTGGCAGCATCACGTCACCAGACGCCTTCGGCGGAGCTGTTCTGGGACTATGTGATTTTGCACTTGCCGGAAGAATCCCATAACAGAAATTCGAAAACTAAATGATCAGGACGGATCATCTGAAAAATTCACTTTTGTTATCCTTGCATACATGATACGCTTTTGAGAGAAAAGAAGCAAGATGAACAGAAATACATTGTGATGGAAAGGATGAATGTCTGGAACAACTGGAGATTCCATATGAACGTGTAGATACAGAGGAAGCGATTACCATGGAGGATTGTGAGGCGATTGATGCGAAGCTTCAGATGAAAACGGTAAAAACGTTGTTTTTGTGCTATAATCAGGAAAAAGAAACCGGAACAGGAGTAAGAGCAAAATGTTTAGAGAAATGCGAAGAAAAAAGCAACAACTGACAACGGAAGAGTGTGTGGAAATTTTAAAGCAGGAACCGAGAGGAATCCTCTCGATGTTGGGAGATGACGGATATCCGTACGGAATCCCGATGACCCACTGGTACTGTGAAGAAAACGGGCATCTCTATTTTCACGGAGCAAAAGAAGGCCATAAGATCGATGCCATAGAGAAATGCGATAAAGTTTCTTTTTGTGTCCATGATGAAGGTTACAGAAAAGAAGGCGAGTGGGCGCTGAATATCAAAAGCGTGGTGGTCTTCGGCAGAATGAAAGTGCTGGAGGATGCAGAGGTGAAGAAAAAAATCTGCGAGAATCTGTGCTTGAAGTTTACGGAAGATCAGGAATATATAAAGGAAGAACTTCGAAAATATCTGGAAGCCACCTGGTGCCTGGAACTGATCCCGGAGCATATGACCGGAAAGCTGGTAAACGAATCTTAAAGGGAATTTCGCATAAATTTCCCGGATTTCCACATACTACCCATACAGTTTAAAGCTGGAAAATGAAAAACAGAAGCATCAGAAATATGGGAAAATATAACGAAAAGCAGGAGGAAATTCAGCATATGAAAGCAACGGGGATTGTCCGGCGGATCGATGATCTGGGACGGATCGTGATTCCGAAAGAAATACGTAAGACGTTAAAAATCAGAGAGGGGGACCCACTGGAAATCTTTACGGACCGGGAAGGGATGGTTGTTCTGAAAAAATATTCTCCGGTCGGAGGATTCGGAACGGCAGTCACCCAGTATGCACAGAGCCTGGCAGAGTCACTGGGCTGTACCGTCTGTATCACGGACAATGATACGGTGATTGCAGTGGCAGGAGCCGGCAAGAAACAGATGGAAGAAAATTATGTGACGGAGCAGTTAAGAGAAGTAATTTCCGAGAGAAAACAGGTCTTTGCGGAAGAAGAGAGCAAAGAATTCTGCAAGATCACAGTGGAGGATCCGCAGTTTTGCGAGGAAGTGATCACACCGGTGATCAGCGACGGAGATGCGGTAGGTGCCATTGTTTTTCTGAACCGGGAAGAGGAGCAGAAATTTGGGAAAGCCGAACTGAAGATTGCGAGAGCAACGGCACGGTTCCTGGGATGTCAGCTGACATAAAAAAAGTCTTTCCAATCCAAAGGGCATGTGCTATACTATATAAGAATAGTTTGAAAAACATAGGAGGGACGAAGATGAAGCATATTAAGACATTAAATACGCAGACTCTGAACCATACAGTAAAAAAAGGCGGATGCGGAGAATGTCAGACATCTTGCCAGTCAGCATGTAAGACTTCTTGTACTGTGGGAAATCAGACTTGCGAGCACTGTAAATAATCAGGATACAATCGCACGGGAAGGCAGCGGCCACGGTCGCTGCCTTGTTGTTATGCATGTGACAGATCGATAGATTATTAGAAAGTTAAGGAGATAAGAGAAAGATAAAAGGAGGCAACAGGTGTGATACATCAGTATCAGAACAACGGATATAACATTGTTCTCGATGTGAACAGCGGTTCCGTCCATGTAGTGGATCCTCTGGCATATGATGTGATCCGGGTGCTGACGGAATACAATCCGGAGCATACGGCAGAGACGCTTCAGGAGAAAGAAACCTGGGAAACACTGAAAGAACAACTGAGCGGAACCTATCCGGAAGAAGATTTAAAAGACGTGCTGGAGGCAGTTACAGAGCTTACCAGAGAGGGACGTCTTTATACGAAAGATATTTATGAAGATTTCGTAGACGTGGTAAAACAGAGAAAGACGGTGGTAAAGGCGCTCTGTTTACATATTGCGCATGACTGTAATCTGGCCTGCAAATACTGTTTTGCAGAAGAGGGAGAATACCATGGAAGACGGGCACTGATGTCCTATGAAGTGGGAAAGAAGGCATTGGATTTCCTGATTGCCAATTCAGGTTCCAGACATAATCTGGAAGTGGATTTCTTTGGCGGGGAACCGCTGATGAACTGGCAGGTTGTCAAGGATCTGGTGGCTTACGGAAGAGAGCAGGAGAAGATCCACGACAAGCATTTCCGTTTTACAGTGACAACCAACGGAGTCCTGTTAAACGATGAGATCCAGGAATTTGTCAATAAAGAGATGGACAACGTGGTATTGTCTCTGGACGGAAGAAAAGAGATCAATGACCAGATGCGGCCGTTCAGAAACGGAAAAGGAAGCTATGACTTGATCGTTCCGAAATTTCAGAAACTGGCAGAGAGCAGACATCAGGAGAAATATTACATCCGGGGAACCTTTACCCGTAACAATCTGGATTTTTCAGAGGATATCCTGCATTTTGCATCCCTTGGTTTCAAACAGATTTCTATTGAGCCGGTAGTTGGAGAAGAGACAGATCCTTATGCGATCCAGAAAGAGGATCTTCCAAAGATCTTTGAAGAATATGATAAGTTGGCAAGGATCATCGTGGAAAGACAGCGGGAAGGAAAGGGCTTTAACTTCTTCCATTTCATGATCGACTTAGAAGGCGGTCCCTGTGTTTCCAAGAGACTCTCAGGTTGTGGGTCCGGTACGGAATATCTGGCAGTGACTCCGTGGGGAGATTTGTATCCCTGTCATCAGTTCGTAGGAGATGAGGATTTCCTGATGGGAAATGTAGATGAAGGAATCCTCCATCCGGAAATTGCAGATGAATTCCGGGGATTAAGTGTTTATTCCAAGGAAGATTGCAGACATTGTTTTGCAAGATTTTATTGCAGTGGCGGATGTATGGCAAATTCCTACAAATTCCACGGCTCTCTCAACGATACTTACGATGTGGGCTGTGAGATGGAGCGAAAACGTGTGGAATGTGCAATCATGATCAAAGCCGCATTAGCGGATGAAGAAAGGAAGTAAACCATGAGTAACATGAGCAAAAAAAAGGGGATCGTAAGCCTGATCCTGACCGTGGCAGTTCTGGTCTTTCTGGCTTATACGGCAGTGATCGGAATCGGACCGACACAAACGGGAGCAGCGAAAAACATTAAGCTGGGTCTGGATCTGGAAGGTGGAGTCAGCATTACCTATCAGGTAAAGGGAGACAAGCCTTCTTCCGAAGATATGTCTGATACGATCTACAAGTTGCAGAAACGTGTGGAGCAGTACAGTACCGAAGCTTCTGTTTACCAGGAGGGAGACGATCGAATCAGTATCGAGATCCCGGGTGTACAGAATGCAGATGAAGTCTTAAATGAACTGGGACAGCCGGGAACCCTGTATTTCATCGCACAGACAGACAGCGAGGGCAACCAGAACTATTCCTACGTAAGCTCCACGGGAGATACCGGAACAGACTGGCAGTTGAATAAATCGATCGAAGAACTGGAAGCAGACGGCTCCATCGTTCTGACCGGAAATGACGTAAAAAATGCAACTGCAGAGTCCAGAACCGATCAGGACACAAAGAAAAATCAAAGCGTAGTCAGCCTTTCTTTTACAAAAGACGGAACCGAGAAATTCGCAGAGGCAACGAAGAAAGCCTATGCGGCAGGAGAAAGTATCGGAATCTATTACGACGGAGCTTTCGTCAGTGTTCCGAATGTACAGTCTGTTATTTCTGATGGACAGGCACAGATCACTGGTATGGATTCTTTTGAAGAGGCTGAACAGTTGGCTTCTACCATTCGAATCGGTGGTTTGAATCTTCAGCTTGAAGAATTAAGATCAAATGTGGTCGGAGCACAGTTGGGACAGGAAGCAATCTCCACCAGCTTGATGGCAGGTGCGATTGGTCTGGCAATTGTCTTCGTATTTATGTGTATTGTATATCTGTTGCCGGGATTTGCATCCGGACTTGCACTTCTGATCTATACAGAGCTGGTTGTTATTTGTCTGAATGCATTTGATATTACACTGACATTACCGGGTATCGCAGGTATCATTCTCGGTATCGGTATGGCGGTAGATGCCAATGTTATCATCTTTGCACGTGTGAGAGAGGAAATCAGCGCAGGACACAATGTGAAAGCTGCCCTGAAAAATGGATTCCATAAAGCAATGTCTGCTATCGTAGACGGTAATGTAACCACTATCATCGCGGCTATTGTGCTGTGGTGGAGAGGTTCCGGTACTGTGAAAGGATTTGCACAGACACTGGCACTTGGTATTATTCTTTCCATGTTTACGGCATTGGTGATCACACGACTGATCATCTATGCATTCTATGCAGTGGGAATTAAGGATCAGAAATTCTACGGAAAGGTACGCCCGGAGAGATCTCCGATCAACTTCCTTGCCAAGAAGAAGGTCTTTTTTGCCATTTCTATCGCAGCAATGCTGATCGGACTTGGATTTGGTATCTTCAACCACAGCCAGGGAAAAGGCGCCATGAATTACAGCCTGGAATTCAAGGGCGGAACTGCAACCACAGTTACCTTTGATAAGGAGTATTCCCTGGATGAGATTGACAAAGATATCGTTCCGTTGATCGAAGATGTGACCGGAGACAAAAACGTTCAGGTACAGAAGGTACAGAACAGCGATCAGGTTATCTTTAAGACCCAGACGCTGGATCTGAGCAAGAGAGAAGCCTTCAACAGCATGATGCAGGAGAAGTTCGGCGTGGCTGAAACCGACATCACGTCCGAAAATATCAGTTCAACTGTAAGTTCCGAAATGAGATCGGATGCGGTAACCGCGGTAATCATGGCAACCATCTGTATGCTGCTTTATATCTGGTTCCGGTTTAAGAATATCCGGTTTGCGGGAAGTGCGGTTCTGGCATTGATCCATGATGTGCTGATTGTTATCTCGTTCTATGCCATTGCCCGTGTATCGGTTGGTAATACCTTTATCGCATGTATTCTGACCATCGTGGGATATTCCATCAACGCGACGATCGTAATCTTTGACCGAATCCGTGAGGAATTAAAGCGCAACAAGAAAGAGGAGCTGTCCGAAACGGTCAACCGCAGTATCACAGAGACGCTGACCCGAAGCATTTATACAACCTTTACGACTTTTGTTATGGTTGCAGTGCTTTATATTCTGGGGGTAAGCTCGATCCGTGAATTTGCATTACCGCTGATGGTCGGTGTGGCATGGGGAGCTTATTCTTCCGTATGTATCACCGGAGCACTCTGGTATCTGATGACCACCAGAATCGGCAAACAACAGACGGCAAAACAGACCAGAAAACGGAAAAAATAAAACAGAAATCTGATCAGGCAAGGGTGCTGCTTCCGGCAGCACCCTTGTGGCATATGCATGAGATTCGGAAAAATATCGATGGAAGATTGTAATGATGAAAGAATATAAAATGCCTGTATGAAGTGTTCAACGAACATGAACGGGAAGATAATGCAGACAAAATGTAATAGATTATAATATAGTTTGATAAAAAAGCAGGGAGAAGAAACAATGGAAAAATGGTTTCTGACCATGAAAAAAGCGGATTTTCAGGAGATTGCCGGACGGTTCCACATTTCCCCGATTACTGCAAGGCTGATCCGAAACAAAGATCTGACCACAATGGAGGAGATTGATGCCTATTTAAACGGTACCATTTCAGATCTGTATGATGGGATGCTGATGAAGGATATGGACCGTGCCATTGAAATTCTGTCAGAGAAGATCCGGGAAAAACAAAAGATCCGCGTGATCGGTGATTATGATATTGACGGGATCAATGCCACTTACATTTTACAGGAAGGGCTTGTCAGACTGGGGGCGGAAGTGGATACGGATATTCCGGACCGGATCCGGGATGGTTATGGCCTGAACCGGCTTCTGATCGATCGGGCGATATCGGACGGGGTGGATACCGTGATAACCTGTGACAATGGAATCGCTGCGAAAGAGGAGATTGCCTACGGAAAGAAACTGGGGTTGACTGTGGTGGTGACAGATCATCACGAGGTACCGTTTACAGAAGTTGAAGGAGAAAAACAGTATCAGCTTCCGCCGGCGGATGCGGTGATCGATCCGAAGCGTGTGGACTGTCCTTATCCGTTTGACGGATTATGTGGAGCGGGAGTTGCATACAAACTGGTGGAGGCGTTGACCGAGGCGATGGGAGAGGATTCGACGGATCTGGATGATCTGATGGAAAATGTGGCCATTGCAACGATTGGTGACGTGATGGATCTGGTGGATGAGAACCGGATCTTTGTCAGACAGGGACTGGAGATGCTGAAACGCACGAAGAACCTGGGACTTCGGGCGCTGATGGAGTGCACCAATATCCCGAAAGACGGGATCAATCCGTATCATATCGGATTCATACTGGGTCCCTGTTTAAATGCAAGCGGGCGCCTGGATACGGCAAAGCGTGCTCTGGAGCTTCTGGAAGCAAAGGAGTTAAGAGAAGCCATGGTGCTGGCAGAGGATCTGAAAGTTTTAAACGACAGTCGGAAAGAGCTGACAGAAAAAGGCGTCAAAGAGGCAATGGATCAGATTGAAGCATCGGAACTGAAACAGGATAAGGTGCTGGTCGTTTATCTGCCGGAATGCCATGAAAGTATCGCCGGGATCATTGCCGGAAGAATCCGGGAACATTACAGTCGGCCGACGCTGGTTCTGACAAAGGCAGAAACAGGTGTCAAAGGTTCCGGGCGCTCTATAGAGGCATATGACATGTTCACGGAATTGAATCGATGCAGAGATTTGTTCCTCAAATTTGGCGGGCATAAAATGGCAGCAGGGGTGTCGCTTCCTGAAGAAAATGTGGAGATCTTAAGAAAAAGGCTGAATGAAAACTGTATCCTGTCCTGGGAGGATATGGCGGAGCGGATCCACATTGATATGAAACTGCCATTTGCTTACATAAACGAGGATCTGATCCGGGAGTTTTCACTTCTGGCTCCTTTCGGAAAAGGAAATACAAGACCTCTTTTTGCAGAAAAAAATCTGAGGGTATATTATCCGCAGATTGTGGGAAAGAATCAAAATGTATTAAAATTCCAGGTGCAGGATCCGGCGGGAAACCGGATGGAGGCAATTTATTTCGGAGAGGCAAAGAAATGTCTGGAATATATTCAGAGGAAGCAGGAAATGGCATTTACCTTTTACCCCTCGATCAACGAATACAACGGACGAAGAACGATTCAGCTTACAGTTGTAAATTATCAGTGAATGGTGGTATAATACCGCCATGGACTAAAAATTAAGAGGAATTCAGAGAGTAAGAGAGTAGTACATATGAGAAAGTTGGCGCAGAGAAAGGAGGCTTTCGGATGTCCGGAACACTAGAATATCAGAAAATGAATGAAAATCTGCTGATGGCAGACGGTCATGCCATGAAAGCTCCTGAAGATTATCAGAATCCGGAAGAACTGTATCAGGTGCTGGTGGACCGGGTAAGGAAATACCATCCGTCCGCAGATATTTCCATGTTGGAGAAAGCATATCAGACGGCGAGGGAAGCTCACAAAGATCAGGTTCGTAAATCGGGAGAACCATATATCATCCATCCGCTCTGGGTGGGAATCATTCTGGCAGACCTTGAGATGGATAAAGAGACGATTGCAGCGGGAATCTTGCACGATACGGTGGAAGATACGGTGATGACCGTAGAAGATGTGTCCCGGGAGTTCGGGGAAGAGGTGGCGCTTCTGGTAGACGGGGTTACCAAGCTGGGTCAGTTGTCTTATTCGAAGGACAAACTGGAAGTTCAGGCAGAGAATTTAAGAAAGATGTTCCTTGCCATGGCGAAGGATATCCGTGTCATTATCATCAAGCTTGCCGACCGGCTTCACAACATGCGGACGCTGGAGTTTATGCGACCGGAGAAACAGCTGGAAAAGGCCAGAGAAACCATGGATATCTATGCACCGATCGCTCAGAGACTCGGTATTTCCAAGATCAAGATCGAACTGGATGATCTGTCTTTAAAATATTCTCAGCCGGATGTGTACTACGATCTGGTCAACGCGTTAAATGAACGGAAAACAGAACGGGAAGAGTTTGTGCAGGCCATTGTGGCGGAAGTGTCCAAACATATGGAAAATGCCCACATCAAGGCTAAGGTTTACGGTCGTGTCAAACATTTCTTCAGTATCTATAAAAAGATGGTGAACCAGGATAAGACCCTGGATCAGATTTATGATCTGTTTGCGGTGCGGATTATCGTGGACTCTGTCAAGGACTGTTATGGGGCGTTGGGTGTGATCCATGAGATGTATACTCCGATCCCCGGAAGATTTAAAGATTATATTGCTATGCCAAAGCCGAATATGTATCAGTCCCTCCACACCACACTGATCGGACCGACGGGACAGCCTTTCGAGATCCAGATCCGGACGGAGGAGATGCATAAGACTGCGGAATATGGTATTGCGGCTCACTGGAAATATAAAGAGGGCGGAGATGCAGGCAAGAGCATGAAAGCCCAGGAAGAAGAGAAGTTAAGCTGGCTGCGTCAGATCCTGGAATGGCAGAGAGATATGTCGGACAACCGGGAATTCTTAAGCCTGTTGAAGGGAGATCTGGATCTGTTCGCGGAAGATGTTTACTGTTTCACACCTAACGGAGATGTGAAGAACCTGCCAAACGGTTCCACGCCGGTGGATTTTGCTTATTGTATCCATACCGCAGTGGGAAATAAAATGGTAGGAGCCAGAGTCAACGGCAAGCTGGTCAGTATCGATTACAAGATCCAGAACGGAGACCGGATCGAGATCCTGACTTCGGCCAATTCCAGAGGGCCGAGCAGAGACTGGCTGAATATCGTCAAGAGTACGCAGGCAAAGAACAAGATCAACCAGTGGTTTAAAAAGGAATATAAAGAAGAAAATATTGTACGTGGCCGTGAGATGATCGCGGCGTACTGCCGGGCAAAAGGTATCAACATGGTGGATATCATGAAGCCGAAATACCAGCAGATCGTACAGCAGAAATATGGCTTTAAAGACTGGGATTCCGCACTGGCTGCCATCGGACACGGTGGAATGAAGGAAGGCCAGATCGTGAACCGCCTGCAGGAAGAGTTTGAAAAGGATCACCGCAAGGAGATCACAGACGAAACGATTCTGGAACAGGTGGCAGATGCCAACAAGCAGAAGATTCATGTGGCAAGATCGAAAAGCGGAATCGTGGTCAAAGGCATCAACGATATGGCGGTTCGTTTTTCCAAGTGCTGTTCTCCGGTGCCGGGGGATGAGATCGTAGGATTTGTGACCCGTGGAAGAGGACTTTCCATCCACAGAACAGACTGTATCAACATGCTGAATCTTTCGGATTCCGAAAGAGGGCGTCTGATCCGTGCAGAATGGGAGAATCCGACCGATGCAGGAAATGAAGGACAGTATCTGGCAGAACTTAAGATGTTTGCAGAAGATAAGCAGGGACTTCTGATGGATATTTCCAGAATCTTTACCGAGGCAAAGATCGATGTGAAATCCATGAATGTGAGAACCAGTAAAAAAGGAACAGCCACGATTGAAATGGGATTTATCGTACATGGAAGAGACGAACTCAACCGGGTGATCGATAAGATGCGGAAACTCGCAGGTGTGATTGATATAGAAAGAACAGCAGGTTAAGAGATGAAAGTAGAACAGTTTTTAGTGGGTTCGATCGGAACCAATGCTTATCTGATGATACAGGAAGAGACGAAAGAATGTCTGGCGGCAGATCTGGGCGGATGTCCGGACTCTCTGATCGACCATATCAAAGAGAAAGGGTATCTTCCGAAAGCAATTCTCCTGACTCATGGACATTTTGACCATATCATGGGTGTGGAAAAATTCAGAAATGCATTTGGAGGAAGTGAACTTCCGGTTTATGCTTATGAAAAAGAAGAGACGATGCTGAAAGATCCGCTTCTGAACATGTCTTCTTATTATGGAGAAGGATGTACCTTAAAGCAGGTAACTTATGTGACAGACAGACAAGAACTGCATCTGGCAGGATTTACCATTCAGGTGATCTACACACCGGGACATACGGTAGGCGGATGCTGTTATTATTTCCCGGAAGAACAGGTACTTTTAAGTGGAGATACGTTGTTCTGTGAGTCTGTGGGAAGAAGTGATTTCCCAACGGGAAATGCAGGACAACTGGTGCGTTCCATCAAAGACCGTCTGTTGGATCTGCCAGAGGAGACGAAGGTGTACCCGGGGCATATGGACGAGACAACGATTGGGCATGAAAAGGAATACAATCCGTTTTTATAGAAGGATGGAACGGGGAAAAGGAGAAGATACATGATAGAGATTGTATGCAAGGAGACGCTGTATGCATATGATGCGTATCACATTGTGAAATCCTTCTTTCCGGAAGCTGAGATTACTCAGAAAATAAAGGAAGAGCAAGAACCACTGGTTTCTGTGGAAATAGAAGGTGGTTCTTCTTTTTGCGTTTGCCGGAAAGACGGAGAAAAGTCGAAAACAGAGACAAAAGCAAGTGTTGGAAAGGAATTGTATCATCAGTTAGAGAAGATCAAAGGTCAGGGATTGCCCTGGGGAATTTTGACAGGAGTTCGTCCGACAAAACTGGTGATGGGAGAACTGGAAAAGGGAAAGAAAGATCAGGAAGCTGCGACCTGGATGGAGGAACGGTTCCTGGTATCTGAAGAAAAAGCCGGGCTGAGTGTGGAGATTGCGAAGCGGGAAAAACAGTTGCTGGAGCAGCTGGATTATAAAAACGGATACAGCCTGTATGTGGGAATCCCGTTTTGCCCGAGTATCTGCGCCTACTGTTCGTTTAGTTCTTCACCGATTGCATTGTGGGAAGACAAGACAGACCGATATCTGGAAGCTTTGTTGAAAGAACTGGCATTTGTGGCGAGAGTTTCCGGAGAGAAAGTACTGGATACGGTGTACGTGGGCGGAGGAACGCCGACGACATTGCGTGCAGATCAACTGGATCGTTTGCTGACCCAGTTGGAGACATCCTTTGACTATTCTACGGTCAAAGAAGTGACAGTGGAAGCCGGAAGACCGGACAGTATCACGGAAGAAAAATTAGAAGTATTGCAGCGTCACCATGTGACCAGAATTTCAGTCAATCCCCAGACCATGCAACAGAAAACACTGGATCTGGTGGGAAGAAAACATACGGTGGAAGCGGTGGAAGAAGTTTTCTTAAAGGCGAGAAGTCTGGGATTTGATAATATCAATATGGATTTGATCGCAGGACTTCCGGGAGAAGATGCAAAAGACATGGAAGAGACGTTAAAGAGGGTAGAAGCCCTGAGACCGGATAGTCTGACGATCCATTCCCTTGCGATTAAACGGGCGGCGAAATACGGACAAAATCCGATCCGTCAGATCGATGCTGCGGAGATGACAAAGATGATCGATCTGGGGGAGACCTATGCCAGAAAGATGGATCTGGTACCCTATTATCTGTACCGACAGAAGAATATGGCAGGAAATTTTGAAAATGTAGGTTATGCAAAGGTTGACAAAGCAGGAATATACAATATACTAATTATGGAAGAGAAGCAGTCTATTGTGGCCTGCGGAGCAGGTGCTTCCACCAAGCTCGTACTGCCGGAACCGATGGAAGGAAAAGGCGGAAAAAAGGTGGGAATCGTGCGTGTGGAAAATGTAAAAAATATTTTAGAATACATAGATCGGATCGATGAGATGATCGAAAGAAAGGAAGAGTGGCTATGGCGCTGAAGAAGAAACCGGTAACCGGTATGAAAGATATGATGCCGAAGGAAATGGAAGTTCGCGATTATGTGATTGCACTGATCAAAGATACCTATCGTGATTTTGGATTTACTTCCATTGAGACTCCCTGTGTGGAGCATATCGAGAATCTGTGCAGCAAGCAGGGGGGAGACAATGAAAAACTGATCTTTAAGATTTTAAAACGTGGAGAAAAATTAAAGATTGATACGGCAAAAGAAGAAAGTGATCTGGTGGACGGAGGTCTTCGTTATGACCTGACAGTTCCGCTTTCCAGATATTATTCCAACCATTCCAATGAGCTGCCGTCTCCGTTTAAGGCGTTACAGATGGGAAATGTATGGAGAGCCGACAGACCGCAGAGAGGACGGTTTCGTCAGTTCATGCAGTGTGATATCGACATTCTGGGAGAATCTTCCAATCTGGCAGAGATTGAGCTGATCCAGGCAACCAGCACCCTGCTTGGAAAACTGGACTTTAAAGGTTTTACGATCCGGATCAACGACAGACAGATCTTAAAAGCCATGGCAGCGTACAGCGGATTTGCAGAAGAGGATTACGATGCAGTCTTTATTACGCTGGATAAGATGGACAAGATCGGTCTGGATGGTGTAGAAAAAGAGATGGAAGAATCCGGTTATCCGAAAGAATCCATCGAAAAATATCTGGGATTATTCCGTGAAGTGACTAATGATATTACGGGAATCCATTATCTGAAAGAGACTCTGGGAGACTTTCTGGCAGCAGAAACAGCGGAAGGCCTGGAGCAGATCATGACCAGCGTGGATGCAGTGAAAGAAGCGGACTTTACCGTACAGTTCGATCCGACTCTGGTACGTGGAATGTCCTATTATACCGGAACAATTTTTGAGATTTCCATGGATGAGTTTGGCGGAAGTGTCGGCGGTGGCGGACGTTATGACAAGATGATCGGTAAATTTACCGGACAGGATACTCCGGCAGTTGGATTTTCCATCGGATTTGAGCGAATCGTTATGCTGTTGTTAGAGCGTGGATATGAGATTCCGAGTCGCAAAGAAAAGAGAGCTTATCTGATCGAGAAGAAGATGCCGCAGGAAGGGGTTCTGAAGGTACTGGCTCAGGCAAAAGAAGACCGGAAGAACGGACTTCAGGTGCTGATCGTCAATATGAAGAAGAACAAGAAATTCCAGAAGGAGCAGCTCGCAGAGCAGGGATATACGGATATCGTGGAGTGTTTCCGGGACTGAGAAATGACCATGATGGAAGCTGCAATACAGCAGAATATCTGAATTTGGGTGAATTGGAATAGATCGGCTACAGAAATTGAAAAGAAAAAATAAAAGAAAGACAGACATAGAAGGAAAAGGAGAAAGAACATGGCAGAATCAATGCAGGGATTAAAGAGAACCCACAGATGTGGGGAACTCTCCGCAGCCAATGTGGGAGAGACCGTCACCATTATGGGATGGGTTCAGAAAAATCGTAATAAAGGCGGACTGGTCTTCGTAGATGTAAGAGACCGTTCCGGGATCATTCAGGTCGTATGTGAAGAGGGAAAGACAGATCCGGCAGTTCTGGAGAAGGCAGCCTCTCTTCGTTCAGAATATGTAGTTGCATTTGTAGGAGAAGTGGCAAAACGTTCCGGAGCGGTCAACGACAAGATCGCAACCGGCGAGATTGAGATTATTCCGTCGGAACTGCGGATTTTATCAGAGTCTGAGACGCCTCCGTTCCAGATTGAGGAAAATTCCAAGACGAAAGAGGAGCTCAGATTAAAATACCGTTATCTGGATCTGAGAAGACCGGATCTGCAGAGAAACTTAAGAATGAAGAGCCGTGTCATGACACTGACCCGTCAGTTCTTTACCGAAGAAGGATTCCTGGAGATTGAGACTCCGATGCTTGGAAAGACCACACCGGAAGGTGCCAGAGATTATCTGGTGCCAAGCCGTATCCATCCGGGAAGTTTCTATGGACTTCCGCAGTCACCGCAGCTTTATAAGCAGCTTCTGATGTGTTCCGGTATGGATCGTTATATCCAGATCGCAAGATGTTTCCGTGATGAAGACCTTCGTGCAGATCGTCAGCCGGAATTCACACAGATTGATATGGAGCTGTCTTTCGTTGATGTGGATGATGTGATCGAAGTCAATGAACGATATCTTGCAAAACTGTTTAAAGAAGTTCTGGATGTAGATGTGAAGCTTCCGATCCAGAGAATGACTTGGCAGGAAGCCATGGATCGTTTTGGTTCCGATAAGCCGGATCTGCGTTTTGGAATGGAGCTGACCGATGTGACTGAAGTGGTAAAAGACTGTGGCTTCGGCGTATTTACAGGAGCCATTGAACAAGGCGGAAGCGTTCGTGGTATCAACGCCAAAGGCCAGGGTTCCATGCCGAGAAAGAAAATCGACAAGCTGACAGCTTTTGTGAAAGATTATGGCGCAAAGGGACTGGCTTATATCGCGCTTCAGGAAGATGGAAGCGTAAAATCTTCTTTTGCAAAATTCATGACAGAGGAGCAGATGGATGCACTGGTAAAAGCAATGGGTGGAGAAGCAGGAGATTTGCTGCTCTTTGCGGCTGATAAAAATAAAGTGGTCTGGGATTCTCTGGGCGCACTGCGTGTAGAACTGGCAAAACAGTTGGAACTGTTGGATAAGAATGAATATCGTTTTGTATGGATCACAGAATTCCCGTTGTTAGAGTGGAGTGACGAGCAGAACCGTTATGTAGCAATGCATCATCCGTTTACCATGCCGATGGAAGAAGATCTGAAATTTATCGACAGCGAACCGGGAAAAGTTCGTGCAAAAGCATATGATATCGTGTTGAACGGAAACGAGATCGGTGGAGGAAGTGTACGAATCTTCCAGGATGACATTCAGGAAAAGATGTTCGAGGTACTTGGATTTACCAAAGAGAAGGCTTATGAGCAGTTCGGATTTCTTCTGGATGCATTCAAATACGGAGTACCGCCACACGCAGGGCTGGCTTACGGCTTGGATCGTCTGGTGATGCTGATGGCAAAACAGGACAGCATCCGCGACGTGATCGCATTCCCGAAGGTAAAAGATGCATCCTGTCTGATGACTGAAGCACCGACTCCGGCAGACAAGAAACAGTTGGACGAGCTGGGACTGGAAACCGTAGCCGAAGAAGAAAAATAAAAGATGGAAAACCGGGAAAAATAGAAACAGCAAAAGATAAAACGAAGGATAAGCAGATTGTCGAGTGGATGGTCTGCTTATTTTTTGCTCGAAATTCTTCTGTGAAAGAAATGAGTTAAAGAGAATTTCTTCCGCAAAAGATTGCAACGGATGCAAAACTTTTGCGGGAGGAGTATTTTGTAGTAATTTAAAACGGAATGTAAGTGGATTTTTGTCCTGTAATCTCGAATAAACTTGAAAACGAACAAATGTTCTGATAAAATGGAATGTAAGAGAATGGAAGGCTGATGAAGAGAGTATTGGAACGAAGAAAACCATGCAATACAAGGGTAAAAGTAACTGTGAAAAACAGGGGACGAAACAGAGAAAGCAGATAATGCAAGAGGAAAGGAGACGCCATGAGAACTTATCTGGCCATCGATTTGAAATCGTTTTATGCTTCGGTGGAATGTGTGGAGCGGGGACTGGATCCGCTGGATGTGAATCTGGTGGTTGCAGATAAAAGCAGGACAGAGAAGACAATCTGTCTTGCGGTATCTCCGGCACTGAAAAGTTACGGAGTTCCCGGGAGGCCCAGACTGTTTGAAGTGGTACAGAAGGTGAGGGATCTGAACGGAAAGCGAAGATGTGCCTGCAGGGAGCGGCGGTTTCAGGGCAGTTCTGTCAGAAAAAGTGAATTGGAAACCAATCCGCAGCTTGAGATGGATTATCTGGTGGCGGTTCCGAGAATGGCGCTGTACCTGGAATACAGTACCAGAATCTATGAGATCTACATGAAGTATGTGGCGCCGGAAGACTGTCATGTCTACTCGATTGACGAAGTGATGCTGGATGTGACCGATTATCTGGGGACGTATCAGATGAGTGCAAACGAGCTGGCATCGGAGATGATCCGGGAAGTGTATGAGAAGACCGGGATCACGGCTACAGCGGGAATCGGAGCCAATCTTTATCTGGCGAAAGTCGCTATGGATATCAAGGCAAAACATGTAACGCCCAACCGTGACAGTGTGCGGATCGCAGAACTGGATGAGATTTCTTACCGCAGAGAACTCTGGGATCATCAGCCGATCACGGATTTCTGGCGGGTGGGACATGGCTATGCCAAAAAGCTGGAACAGTATGGAATCTACACAATGGGGGATGTGGCGGCCTGTTCAGTGGAACGGTTTCGTCCCGGTTGCGATATGGAGTTGCTTTATCGGTTGTTTGGGATCAATGCCGAACTGCTGATCGATCACGCATGGGGGATCGAACCCTGTACCATGGCTGACATTAAATCCTATCAGCCGGTATCTGAAAGCATGGGCGCAGGACAGGTGCTTTCCTGTCCTTATTCTGCCAAAGATGCAAGGATTGTCGTGCGGGAGATGACAGAGACCTTGTCTTTGGATCTGGTAGAAAAACATCTGATGACAGACCGGATGGTTCTGACGGTAGGATATGATATTCAGAATCTGCAGGGTACTTCCGGCAAACGATATCGCGGAGAGGTGAAGAGGGATCGTTACGGCCGTCTGATTCCGAAGCATGCCCATGGAACGGTGCGCATGGACGGATATACGTCTTCTGGAAGAGAGATGATGGAAAAGATGTTGGAACTGTATGATCGGATCGTGGATCCGGCACTCCTAGTTCGCAGAGTTACCTTATCCGCAGAACGTCTTCAGACGGAGCAGGCTCTGGAAAAAGACGAGCAGGATCAGTTTGAACAGCTGGATCTTTTTACAGACTATCAGGAACTGGAACAGCAGAAAGAGCAGGAAAAGATTCAGCGTGAAAAAGAAAAACGACTGCAGGAGGCAACGCTTGTCATCAAGAAGCGTTATGGGAAAAATGCGATTTTGAAGGGAACCAATTATCAGGAGGGAGCCACCATGCGGGATCGGAATCAGCAGATCGGAGGACATCGGGCGTAGGGAAAATGAAGATGACAGATCAGAGGATATCGGGCGAAGGAAAAACAAAGATGACAGATCCAAGAACACCGGACGCAGGCAAACAGCAGGGAAGGTGAGGGGAAGAGCAGTGCAAATGAAAGGAGGACAGAAATGAGAGAAGAACTGATTCATATGACAGCACCGAAATCTCCGATACATCCACCCATGTCCAGAGAAGACCGGGCGGCTCAGTTTGCACCTTTTGCAGCACTGACCGGACATGAAGAGGCGATACGGGAAGCTTCTAGGGCTACAGAGAAAAAGAAAGAACTGGCAGAGGATGAGCGGGAAAAGCTGGATGAAGTCTGGGCTTTTCTGAAATGCCATGAAAAGGTTTCTGTGAAGATCAGGTATTTTGAACCGGATCTGAGGAAAGAAGGCGGTGCCTATCTGGAAAAAGAGGGACGGGTGAAAAAAGTACGGGAAATGCCCGGAATTCTTACTTTTGAGGATGGAACGGAAATTTTATCGGAAAATATTCTGGAAATAATGCTTGACAAATGAAAAATGGAAGAATATAATCAAACACATCAAAAGCAAAAACCGATGAGAAAGAAGAGTAGGTTTTGAGAGAAATCACAGAGAGCAGCAGGTGGTGGGATTGCTGTATGGATTTCAATTCTGAATGGACTTTCGAGGGCAGCCTGAAATGACGTATCGATCGAAAGAGTAGGCGTTGCCGGGAACCGAACCCGTTATCAATCAGGAGCGTATGATAGTACGTGAGGAAAGTGGACATTAGTCAATTTGAGTGGTACCGCGATAATAAGATTTTATTACCGTCTCAAGCAATTTGCTTGAGACGGTTTTTTTATTGGCGGCAAGTCAAAGTTTAAGCTTGCTATTGTAACATTCATTGATGTTCAAAGATCGGCTCCTTTGCTTTTGCGGAAACTATGAAAAAAGAAAAAGGAGACAAAATTATGAAAAAGAGAGTATTAGCAGTTGTATTGGGAGTAGTTATGACAATGAGTCTTGCAGCATGTGGAGGCAGCAAGAGTGAAGATACCGCATCAGACGGAGAGAAGACCTATACGATAGGAATTTCCCAGTTTGCAGAACACGGATCCCTGGATAACTGCCGGGAGGGATTTTTAGAAGGACTGAAAGAAGAAGGAATCGAGGAAGGAAAGAACCTGAAAGTGGATGTGAAAAATGCAGCAGCCGATCAGGGAACAACAAAACAGATCAGTGACGGATTTGTATCTGATAAGGTGGATCTGATCTGTGCTATTGCAACACCGAGTGCACAGGCAGCTTACAATTCCGCAATGAACTCCGACATTCCGGTTGTATACACAGCCGTGACAGATCCGATTGCAGCAAAGCTTGCAAACGAAGATGGAACACCGGTTGGAAATGTAACAGGAACCAGTGATGAGCTTCCGATCAAAGCACAGCTTGAGATGATCCGTGAGATGCTTCCGGACGCAACAAAGATCGGTATCATGTATACCACAAGCGAAGTGAATTCCGTATCTGCCCTGGAAAAATATAAAGATCTGGCAGGGGATTATGGATTTACCATCGTAGAAAAAGGTGTGACACAGACTGCAGACATTTCACTGGCAACAGATGAACTGTTAGACGAAGTAGACTGCATCAGCAACCTGACAGACAACACCGTTGTAAATTCCCTGGCAACGATTCTGGATAAAGCAAACGAGAAGAATATTCCGGTATTCGGAAGTGAGATCGAGCAGGTAAAGATCGGTTGTGTAGCAGCAGAGGGACTGGATTACATCGCACTTGGAAAACAGACAGGAAAGATGGCAGCACAGATCTTAAAGGGTGAGAAGAAAGCTTCTGAAATGAATTTTGAAACTATTACAGAGCCTGGATTCTATGTAAATACAGCAGTTGCTGAAAATCTTGGAATCACTGTACCGCAGGATCTGGCAGACAATGCCGTTGAAAGCTTCGACAGCATTTCCAAATAAAAGATAAGAAAGAAGAAGGAACCGGAGGCAATAGATTATGGGGATTTATGTAACAATTTTAGAACAGGGACTGATTTATGGAATCCTGGCCCTGGGTGTTTATATCACATATAAGATTCTGGATTTTCCGGATCTTACGGTGGATGGCAGCTTCCCGCTGGGGGCTGCCCTGACCGCCACAATGATTACGAGAGGTGTAAATCCTTATCTGACCCTCCCGGCATCCTTTCTGATCGGAGTGATCGCTGGAATCTGTACCGGATTGATCCATGTAAAATGTAAGGTAAGAGATCTGTTATCCGGTATCATTATGATGACGGCACTCTGGACGATCAACCTGCGACTGGCAGGAACGGCAAACGTGCCGATTTTCGGAGAAGAAAGCATCTTTGACAATCCGGCAATGAATGGCCTGTTTCAGGGGAGTTCGGCTTCCTATAAGGTGCTGGCAGTTGTCCTTGTGATTGCGGTGATCTGTAAAGTTTTGCTGGATCTGTATCTGAAGACAAAATCCGGTTTCCTGTTGAGAGCGGTAGGAGACAATGATGTACTGGTTACATCCCTTGCAAAAGATCAGGGAAATGTAAAGATTCTGGGACTGGCTCTGGCAAACGGACTGGTATCTCTGGCGGGCTGCATTTTCTGTCAGGAACAGAGAGTGTTCGAAATTTCAAGTGGTACCGGTGCTATCGTAATCGGACTTGCCAGTGTAATCATCGGAACCAGCTTATTTAAAAATCTGTCCTTTATGAAGGCAACGACAATGGTACTGATCGGTTCCATTTTATATAAGGCGTGTGTGGCAGCGGCATTGAAATTTTTTGAACCGCAGGATATGAAGCTGATCACGGCAGTTCTGTTCCTTCTGATTCTGGTGATCGGAAGTGAGCGGAAAAGGAAGGTGAAAAAGAATGCTTGAGTTAAGAAAAATCGATAAATATTACAATCCGGGAACGGTCAATGAAATGTGTCTGTTCCATCAGTTTGATCTGAAGGTGGAGCAGGGGGAATTTGTATCCGTCGTAGGAAGCAATGGCTCCGGCAAGACCTCTATGCTCAACATTCTCTGCGGAAGCATTGGAGTAGATGCGGGACAGATCCTGATGAGCGGGGAAGATATCACCGGGAAAAAAGAATACAAGCGCAATCAGAAGATCGGGAGAGTATATCAGAATCCGGCGATGGGAACCTGCCCGTCTATGACGATTCTGGAGAATATGTCTCTGGCAGACAATAAAGGTGGTTTTTACGGACTGGGCTCCGGTGTGAATAAGAATCGGAAGAAAGCTTATCAGGAAATGTTAAGTCAGTTAGGTCTGGGACTGGAAAATAAAATGGATGTTCAGGTCGGATCTTTATCCGGCGGACAAAGACAGGCGATAGCACTTCTGATGTCCACAATGACACCGATTGATTTCCTGATTCTGGATGAGCATACGGCGGCGTTGGATCCGAAGACTGCTGAACTGATCATGGAGTTGACCGATAAAATTGTAAAAGAAAAAAATCTGACCACCATCATGGTCACACATAACCTGCGCTATGCCGTGGAATATGGTAATCGACTTCTGATGATGCATCAGGGCCAGATTGTGATGGATCTAAAAGGAGAAGAGAAGGAAAATCTGAAGGTTGAAGATATTCTGGATCGATTCAATGAAATTAGTATCGAATGTGGAAACTAACAGGAAAATTGAAGAAATTAAAAAAATTAAGCAAATTTCAAAAAACTGTTGACATTTGAGGAACCTTATAGTAGAATCAATATTGTTCTGAGCGAGACAGAACAATATAAATGCGACAGTGGCTCAGTTGGTAGAGTACGACCTTGCCAAGGTCGGGGTCGCGGGTTCGAACCCCGTCTGTCGCTCTCTTAGAGAAGCTTTTCAGCGGATGGAAAGCTTCTTTTTTTGTATAGCGACAGTCCAGAGTCTGAGTTTGTTTCAGGTACTGGCAGTTACATACCAGCTCTGGAGTTTTGCAATGGCAAATCTCCGGAAAAGAGCAGAGCGAGAAGGTAAGAGAAAGAAGTTACAGGGAGAAAACACATGGAAAAGATGAAAGCAGCACTTTTGGGACTTGGAACAGTAGGAAGCGGTGTGTATAAGCTGGTTCAGAAGAGATCTGACGAGATGGTACACCTGATTGGAACAGAACTTGAGATTTCCAAGATTTTAGTTCATAATATAAAGAAAGAACGTCCGGGCGTAGATTCGGCGCTTCTGACAGATAACTGGAAAGAGATCATAGAGGATCCGGAGATTCAGATCGTGATCGAGGTTATGGGAGGGATTGAGCCTGCCAGAACCATGATCCTGGAAGCGTTGAATGCCGGGAAAAATGTGGTCACAGCCAATAAGGATCTGCTTGCGGTACATGGAAAAGAACTTCTGGATACAGCGGAGAAGAATGAAAGAGATCTGCTGTTTGAGGCGGCGGTTGCAGGGGGAATCCCGATCATCCGCCCGATGAAACAGTGTCTGGCTGCCAACGATATCACGGAAGCGATCGGAATTGTCAACGGAACGACCAACTACATTCTGACCAAGATGTTTGAAGAAGATATGAGCTTTGAGGAAGCGTTAGCGCAGGCTACAGAGCTTGGATATGCGGAGGCAGATCCTACCGCAGATGTGGAAGGCCTGGATGCGGGAAGAAAGATGGCAATTATGGCATCCATCGCATTTCACTCCAGAGTGGTATTTGATGATGTCTATACAGAAGGAATCACAAAGATTACGGCGCAGGATGTAGCCTATGCAAAAGAATTTCACAGTGTGATCAAACTGCTGGGCGTGGCGCATAATACAGAGGATGGAATCGAAGTTGCGGTACATCCGATGCTGATCGATGTGGATCACCCGCTGGCATCTGTGCGTGATTCTTTCAATGCAGTTTTTGTACACGGAGATGCTGTGGATGATGCCATGTTCTACGGAAGAGGAGCTGGAGAATTTCCGACAGCCAGTGCGGTGATGGGTGATGTGATCGATGTGGCACGTAATCTGAAATATGGCTGTACCGGACGGATCAGTTGTACCTGCTATCGTGATTTGAAGATCAAATCTTTTGAAGATGTGAAGAATCGTTTCTTCTTAAGAATGCAGGTGGCAAATGAGCCGGGAGTTCTGGCACAGATTGCAAAAGTATTCGGAGATCACAAAGTCAGCATTGCCAGAGTCGTACAGAAGAAAGTAGAGGCATCCGGGGCTGAGCTGGTCATCGGAACGGAAAAAGTAAAAGAACGTCATTTGAAGAGTGCGCTGGATGTGTTAAAGCAGATGGATAGCATTCACGAAGTCAGCAGTATCATCCGCGAGTATTGATGGAAAGAATGATCTTTCAGGGAGGGAAGCTGCATGGAAATTCCGAAACATCCACTGGGGTTTAAAATCAAACAGATCAACAATGTTTATGAAAAGGATCTGACGAAGAGCCTGAAAAATATAGGGATCACTGCGTCTCAGTGCGCAGTACTGGATTATCTGTTCCACACCAACAAAGAAGAAGTGAATCAGATCGATGTGGAGCGGCATCTGAATCTGAAAAATCCAACAGTAACAGGGCTTTTGAAGCGATTGGATGAAAAGGGATTTATTCTGTGCGTACCAAGCAATACCGACCGGAGAAGAAAGAAGATTTATCTGACGGAAAAGGCCTATGACATCCAGAGAAGAATGGAACTGAACAGAAAGAAGTTGGACCGTTCCCTGACGAGAGGAATGTCGAAACGGGAGATAGAAGCGGTTCATAAAGCGCTGGACAAAATGCTGTATAATATTGCAGAACCGTAGAGATCTGTAAATGACCGAGCGTATTGTGCGAGGGATACTTCTTGACCGAAGGGCAAGAAGGTGGAAAAATAACAAATAAACATAGAAACAGATGAAAACAGGAGGGACATATATGAGTTATGCAGATCAGGTATTTATAGAGATGTGCAGAGATATCATTGACAACGGAACCAGTACGGAGGGAGAAAAAGTACGTCCGGTCTGGGAGGACGGAACGCCCGCCTATACCATCAAAAAGTTTGGGGTAGTCAACCGGTACGATCTGAGAAAAGAATTTCCGGCGCTGACTCTTCGAAAGACCGGAATCAAGAACTGTGTGGACGAACTGCTTTGGATCTGGCAGAAGAAATCCAATAATATTCACGATCTGAACAGCCATATCTGGGACAGTTGGGCAGATGAGGAAGGTTCCATCGGTAAGGCATACGGTTATCAGATGGGTGTGAAGCATGCATATAAAGAAGGAATGATGGATCAGGTGGATCGGGTAATCTATGATCTGAAGAATAATCCTTACAGCCGCCGGATCATGACCAATATTTATGTGCATCAGGATCTCCATGAAATGAACCTGTATCCCTGTGCGTACAGCATGACCTTTAATGTGACAAAGGAACATGACAGCGACAGGCTGACGCTGAATGCGATTTTAAATCAACGGTCACAGGACGTTTTGACGGCAAATAACTGGAATGTTTGCCAGTATGCGGTTCTGGTGCATATGCTGGCACAGGTATGTGATATGCAGGTGGGAGAATTTGTGCACGTGATTGCAGATGCTCATATTTATGATCGCCACATTCCGCTGATTGAGGAGATGCTGAAAAGAGAGCCGCTTCCGGCACCGAAGTTCTGGATGAATCCGGAGATCAAAGATTTCTACGAATTTACGCCGGAAGATGTGAAACTGATCGATTATGAGACACATCCGCAGATCCGGAATATTCCGGTGGCAATCTGACCGGGAGTTTCGGAAAGCATGGGATGGTACTGAAAACCTTAGATAACAGCTTGAAAAATTGTAGAAAAGTTTTAAGAACAGTGGAATAAAAATTGAGAATTGCAAGAGGAGTACAGGTATGAAATTAATTGCAGCAGTGGATAAAAACTGGGCGATCGGATATAAGAATCAATTGTTGGTCAGTATTCCTTCTGATATGAAACAGTTCAGACAGAAGACGACCGGACATATCGTGGTGATGGGAAGAAAGACTCTGGAAAGCTTTCCGGGGGGACTGCCATTGAAGAACCGACGGAATATTGTACTGACTTCCAACCGGAATTATCAGGTGAAGGATGCGGTGATTGTTCATTCGGAAGAAGAACTGAAAGAAGAACTGAAAAAATATGATACCGATGAGATTTTTGTGATCGGAGGAGAGAGTATTTACCGGATGCTGGAGCCGCTGTGTGATGAGGCATTTATTACGAAGATCGATCATTCTTATCAGGCAGATGCACATTTCCCGAATTTGGATGCGGATCCGTCCTGGGTTCTGAAAGAAGAAAGTGAAGAGAATACCTGCTTTGATCTGGAATATGTATTTGCACGTTATGAAAGAGAATAATTGGATTTTCGGGGAGAATGATTAAAATCTCCGTATTGACAAAGAAAATATCACCCAGTATAATTAGGGTTAAATTTGAAAGTTAAATGCAGTGACAGGGAGGAGTATGCAGCATACGGATGCCAAGAGAGAAGATGGCTGGTGGAAATCTTCGTGAAGATGTTGCAGAAGTAGCCCTTGAGCAGTGGACTGAAAGAAGCAAAGAACGGCGACAGAGATTTCGAAACCTGGTTCGGAGAATGAAAACCGTATGGAATGGATGTAGGATGTCGGGGCTTTGAGTAGGCTTCAACGTATCTCCTACGTTACAGGGAGACAGTATCGGAAGATTCCCGTACTGACAGAGTGTGAAGAAATTTTTCTTTGAATTTAGGTGGTAACACGGATAGAGATTCGCCCTAAGCATCATGCTTGGGGCATTTTTTAGTTGTTGTGGTGTCAACAGAGAAAAACGGGGAAAGATAAAGGAGGATGTATATGCGGAATATATCAGGAAATAAATTATTGGTGAAAGCGTTGAGAGAAGAAGGCGTGGATGTATTATTCGGATATCCGGGGGCATGTACGGTAGATATCAGCGATGAAATTTATAAGCAGGATTTTACAAAGGTAATCCTGCCGAGGCATGAACAGGCACTGGTGCATGAAGCAGATGCTTATGCCAGAAGTACTGGAAAAGTCGGGGTATGTCTTGTGACAAGCGGCCCGGGGGCAACGAATCTGGTAACAGGACTTGCGACCGCGAATTATGACAGTGTTCCGCTGGTTTGTTTTACCGGACAGGTGGCGCGCCATCTAATTGGAAATGACGCCTTTCAGGAAGTGGATATCGTAGGAATTACCAGAAGTATTACCAAATATGGCGTGACGGTCCGAAAGAGAGAAGACCTGGGGCGGATCATCAAAGAGGCCTTTTACATTGCAAGGACAGGACGTCCGGGACCGGTACTGGTTGATCTGCCGAAGGATGTGATGGCAGAACTTGGAAGTGCGGAATATCCGAAAACCGTAAATATCCGAGGATATAAGCCGAGCACAGGTGTACATATCGGACAGTTGAAACGTGCGATCAAAATGCTCAGTAAGGCGAAGAAACCACTGTTTCTGGCCGGAGGCGGTGTGAACATTTCCGGGGCAGGGGAAGTCTTTACAGAACTGGTAGAACGGACGAAAGTTCCGGTTGTGACAACGATCATGGGAAAGGGCTGTATTCCGTCGGATCATCCGTATTACGTTGGGAATCTGGGAATGCATGGCTCCTATGCCAGCAATATGTCGGTCAACGAAAGTGATCTCCTGTTTTCCATCGGAACAAGGTTTAATGACCGAATCACCGGAAAACTGCATTCCTTCGCACCGAATGCACAGATTGTACATATCGATATTGATACGGCGGCAATCTCCCGAAATGTACAGGTAGATGTTCCCATCGTGGCAGATGCAAAAGAGGCTATCGAGAAGATGCTGGAATACGTGGAAGAATATGAGCATAGGGACTGGATGCAGAAAATTACAGACTGGAAAGAACAACATCCGCTGACCATGCAAAAAGGACCGGAAATGCGAGCGCAGGATATTATTGAGGAGATCAACCGACAGTTCAAGGAAGCAATCATCGTGACAGATGTAGGACAGCATCAGATGTTTACCACCCAGTATATCGAACTGAACCATCAGAAGCAGTTGCTGACTTCCGGTGGACTCGGAACCATGGGATACGGTTTTCCGGGAGCAATCGGTGCTCAGATCGGAAATCCGGACAGGACCGTTATCGCAATTTCCGGAGATGGCGGAATGCAGATGAATATTCAGGAATTTGCCACGGCAGTTTTGGAAGAACTTCCGCTAATTCTTTGTGTATTTAACAATGAATATCTCGGAATGGTACGTCAGTGGCAGAAACTGTTCTATGGCAAACGTTATGCGATGACAGACCTGAGAGCAGGGGCACTGACCAGAGCCACAGAGGGAAAAGAGCATCCGAAATACACGCCGGATTTTATCAAACTGGCAGAAAGCTACGGCGCAAAAGGAATTCGTGTGACGGAAAAAGAAAAAATAGCGGAAGCATTTGAACAGGCAAAGAAGAACCGGAGTGAAAAAGTTCCGACGCTGATTGAATTTATCATTAGTCCGGAAGATCAGGTATATCCAATGATCCAGCCGGGCGGAACCCTGGAAGATATGATCATAGATTAAGGAGGCAGGAAATGGACGCAAATATCAAAAAGAGATGGATTTCTTTATATGTGGAAAATCAGGTGGGTGTACTTTCAAAGATTTCCGGACTGTTTTCTGCAAAATCATATAACCTGGATAGTCTGACGGTTGGAACCACAGAGGATCCGACCATTTCCAGAATGACAATCGCAACAGTCAGCGATGATGAAACTTTTGAACAGATCAAAAAACAGTTAAATCGTCAGGTGGAAGTGATCAAGGTCATTGATTTTACCGATGTGTTCGTGCGGATGAAGGAGATCCTCTATATCAAAGTGCGAAAATGTACACCGGAAGATAAGACAGAACTGTTCCAGATCGCAGAGACGTTCAAGGCAAGAGTCATCGATATCAGCAGAGACAGCCTGCTTCTGGAGTTCGTCCAGACCGCGACCAAGAACGATGCGGTGGTGAAGCTGATGAAAGAAGAATTTAAAAATATTGAGGTTGTCCGGGGCGGAAGCGTAGGAATTGAGTCGATTAATATGATGGAAAGATAAAAAAACAGAGTGCACTCTTGATTTTTGTTATTCCTGGTATTATAATGAAAAACGTATTTGGAGAAATCCCAGAGGAATGGAGGAATTATCAATGGAGAAGAAACAAATGGACTGGGAAAATCTTGGATTTGGTTATGTACAGACTGAGAAGAGATATGTATCAAACTATAAGGACGGCAAATGGGATGACGGTGTCATTACAGAAGATGCCAATATTGTACTGAATGAGTGTGCAGGTGTTCTGCAGTATTCACAGAGTGTATTTGAAGGAACGAAGGCTTATACAACAGAAGGCGGACACATCGTAGTCTTCCGTCCGGACCTGAATGCAGAGAGAATGATCGATTCTGCAAAACGTCTGGAGATGCCGGCATTTCCAAAAGATAGATTTATTGACGCAATCGAAAAAGTTGTAGCAGCAAATGCTGACTATGTACCGCCGTACGGATCAGGAGCAACTCTTTACATCCGTCCGTATATGTTCGGTTCCAACCCGGTTATCGGAGTAAAACCTGCAGATGAGTACCAGTTCCGTGTATTTACTACACCGGTAGGTCCTTACTTCAAAGGTGGCGCTAAACCGCTTACAATCCGTGTCAGTGATTTCGACCGTGCAGCACCGAGAGGAACAGGACACATTAAAGCAGGTCTGAACTATGCAATGAGCTTACATGCAATCGTAACTGCTCACGCAGAAGGATATGATGAGAATCTGTACTTGGATCCTGCAACCAGAACAAAGGTAGAGGAGACAGGCGGAGCAAACTTCCTCTTTGTAACAAAAGACAACAAAGTCGTAACTCCGAAATCTTCTTCCATTCTTCCTTCTATTACAAGACGTTCTCTGTTATATGTAGCAGAGCATTATCTGGGACTGGAAGTAGAAGAAAGAGAAGTATACTTAGATGAGCTGAAAGACTTCGCAGAATGTGGTCTGTGTGGTACAGCAGCCGTTATCTCTCCGGTAGGAAAGATCGTAGATCATGGAAAAGAGATCTGTTTCCCGAGCGGTATGGAGAAGATGGGTGAAACCACTCAGAAACTGTATGAGACATTGACCGGAATCCAGATGGGACACATCGAGGCACCGGAAGGATGGATCTACAAAGTCTGCTAATGATTGGAAAAACAGACTGAAATATAGCAAAAAAGATCGGAACACAAGAGATTTATGGATATGGAATCTTTCTGTGTTCCGTTTTTTTCTATTTTGTCAGTTTCGTGAAATATCTCCGCAAAAGTTTACCTCGGGAACCGCTTTCGCTAGTCCTCTCTTTTGCGGAGATAAAATTTCGAAGTGTCAAAAAATAAAATCGTCTCCAGCCATTTATTACCAAAGGCTGAAGACGGGTTTTATCAACACATTTTGTCCTATAAGTCTGATTTTCATCAATATGTTTTATTCTGTAAGATTTCTGCAAAAATAGGGAATTATTCCCACAAAAGATTACGCCGTGAAGGTTTACAGATGTAAATGAAAGGCATAGGTTGCGATTGTAAAGTAAATAATGATCGAGCAGGTATCCACCAGAGTTGTGATCAGCGGTGATGCCATAAGTGCCGGGTCCAGGCCAATCTTCTTAGCAGCCAGAGGCAGGAAACATCCGATCATGGCGGCGATACAGATTGTAAAGACCAGGGAGCATCCGATGACGATAGCCAGCAGTCCGTTGTGATACATCAGGAAGATTCGCAGTCCGTTTGCGGTTGCAAGGACACAGCTTACAATCAGTGAGATCCGGAATTCTTTGAAGATGACCATCAGGGTATCTTTAAAATGGATCTCATTCAGTGCGATACCACGGATGATCAGGGTAGAACTCTGGGAACCGCAGTTACCGCCGGTATCCATCAGCATCGGGATGAAGGAAACCAGAAGAGGGATCGTGGCGAAAGCTTCTTCATAGCGGTTGATGATCGTGCCGGTTATGGTGGCAGACAGCATCAGGATCAGAAGCCAGGGGATTCTGTTTTTTGCGTGGGAAAAAACGGAAGTTTCCATATAAGGCTTCTCACTGGGGCTCATAGCAGCCATTTTGGTGATATCCTCGGTAGCCTCATCAACCATGACATCCATAGCATCATCGACGGTGACGATTCCGACCATGAGATTTTCTGCATCCAGAACCGGAATGGCCAGCAGATCGTATTTGGTAAACAACTGGGCAACCTCTTCCTGGTCGGCATGAGTATTGACGGAAATAATCTCGGTTTCCATCAGGTCTTTGATCAGAGTGTCATCCTCTGCGATCAGCAGATCTTTGGCAGTAACGATTCCGATCAGACGACGACGTTCTGTGACATAACAGGTATAAATCGTCTCTTTGTGAATTCCGGTCCGCTTGATGTGTGCCATAGATTCGGCAACGGTCATGTTCTGGCGGAGACCGACGTATTCGGTGGTCATAATACTTCCGGCGCTGTCATCCGGATAGTTTAAGAGTACGTTGATCATATTTCGCTTGGACTGACTGACGTTATTTAAGATACGGCCGACCAGATTGGCGGGAAGTTCTTCCAGCAGATCCACGGTATCGTCCATGTACAGATCGTCCAGCAATTCTTTTAATTCTTTTTCGGTAAACATTTCCACCAGATAGGACTGCATGGAATTGTTCATGTTTGCAAATACTTCCGCTGCTTCTTCCTTTGGAATCAGACGAAAAGCAAGTGCCAGTTCTTTATCTTCAAGTTCTGAAAGCAGTGAGGCAATGTCTACTGCGTTCATGACATTCAAAATACTTCTTACAGCCTTGAACTGACGGTCCTGTAAGAGGTTTACAAAGATTTCTTTGTCCATCATAGTATTTTCCTCGATTCTTGTATGAAATTATAATAGAAGTCCACGAGTGATAACTGGCTCCAGCATCCATTGTGCTCACCACCTTTCCTTTCTGAAAATTTTCCGGGGTTTTAGGTATCCTTTTCTTCTGGAAATTTAAACATTCTTATAGAATAAATTCCGGGACAAGATGAGAAGACCGGGAAAGAAATTGATTTTCGGACATATAAAAAACCCGTCAAAGCTCAAACAATGACGGGCATTTCTGCCTGGTAAAAATATCGTTCAAGCTTTAGTATCACAGGGCATAAAATTGCGTTAGGTTATGCCTTAGTCTTCGACATAGCCTGCTAACCATCTCGCCTGTGTCTCCACAAACTCGCGGCAGCAATCTCAGGAAATATCCTAATCCCTGTGGTAACCTCACCTACCGAAGGTATTTTATTATATCCTTACTTATTGTAGTCCAATGATCCGGGTGTGTCAATCATAAATTAACAATTGTTGTCTTGGGCAAGTCATGATAAAATACTTCTGTGAGAAAACTGTCAGAAAGAGGAAAAATATGGAGGCTTATACAGAATTTGCAGCGGTCTATGACGAGTTTATGGATAATGTTCCCTACGATGAGTGGGCAGACTATCTGCATGGACTGCTCCAAAAAGATGGAATCGAAGACGGACTGGTGCTGGATCTTGGATGCGGAACCGGTGCGATGACAGAGCGGATGGCTGCATTTGGATATGATATGATCGGTGCGGACAATTCGGAAGAAATGCTGGAGATTGCAATGGAAAAACGTTTGGAATCCGGTCATGATATCCTGTATCTTCTGCAGGATATGCGGGAGTTTGAACTTTACGGAACGGTGCGCGCCATTTACAGTGTCTGTGATTCTGTCAATTATATTACAGAAGAAACAGATCTGGAAGAGGTCTTCCGTCTGGTGAATAATTACCTGGATCCGGGTGGACTGTTTGTCTTTGATTTTAATACGGAATATAAATACCGGGAGATTTTAGGACAGCAGACGATTGCGGAGAATCGTGAGAACAACAGCTTTATCTGGGAGAATGATTATGATGAAGAAACCGGGATCAATACCTATGAACTGGCACTGTTTCTTAAGCGAGAAGATGGGCTGTATGAAAAACAGGAGGAGATCCATTATCAGAAAGCCTATACGCTGGAGGCAATGAAGAGGATCATTGAGAGAGCGGGCCTGGAGTTCGTGACGGCGTATGATGCATTTACCGATCGGCGGCCGGATGAAAAAAGTGAGCGAATCTATGTAATCGCAAGAGAGAGTGGAAAAGTGGTGTAAACAAGCCGAAAGAAATCAATTCGAGAGGAATTGTGGGACAGAATCGAGAAAAAGCAGAAAAGTAAAAAATGAAATAGAAAAGAGGATAAGAATATGGAAGATTATATTGTAAGAGCATCTGCAGCAGGTGCACAGATTCGTGCGTTTGCTGCAACGACGGGAAATCTGGTGGAAGAGGCGAGGGTTCATCATAATTTAAGTCCGGTAGCAACCGCGGCTTTGGGAAGATTGCTGACTGGTGGAAGTATGATGGGAAGCATGATGAAAAATGATACGGATATGCTGACTTTGCAGATACAGTGCGGCGGACCTATCGGAGGACTGACGGTAACTGCTGATACCAAGGGGAATGTAAAGGGTTATGTGAACAATCCGGAAGTAATGCTTCCGCCGAAGAACGGGAAACTGGATGTAGGAGGAGCTCTTGGAGCCGGATTTTTAAATGTGATCAAGGATATGGGACTGAAAGAACCATATTCCGGTCAGACCATTCTTCAGACCGGAGAGATCGCAGAAGATCTGACGTATTATTTCGCAACCTCGGAGCAGGTTCCATCTTCTGTGGGACTGGGAGTCCTGATGAATCATGACAATACGGTGAACTGTGCCGGAGGATTTATCGTGCAGGTGATGCCGTTTGTGGAAGAAGCAGTCCTTGAGAAGCTGGAAGAAAATATCAAAAAAATCCGATCTGTGACAGAAATGCTGAAAGACGGACATACACCGGAAGAGATGTTAGCTCAGGTTCTGGAGGGACTGGATCTGGAAGTGACGGATACCTTGCCGACCAGATTCTACTGCAATTGTTCCAAGGAACGGATTGAGAAGGCAATTATCAGTATCGGGGCGAAGGATATTCAGGAAATGATCGATGATGGAAAAGAAATCGAAGTAAAATGTCATTTTTGCAATACGTCCTATCCGTTTTCGGTGGAAGAATTAAAAGAACTTTTGAAGAAGGCGCGGAGGTAATAGAACATGAAACATGGGTTTATAAAGGTTGCGGCAGTTACGCCTGATATCCGGGTAGCAGACGTGGCATATAATCAGGAACAAATCATTGAAAAAATGAAAGAGGCAGCAAAGCTGGGAGCAAAGCTTATCGTCTTTCCGGAACTTTGTGTGACTGGCTATACCTGTAGTGATCTGTTTGAACATGAGATATTATTGAATGCAGCAAAACAGGCACTTTTTGAAATTGCGGAGGAAACGAAAGAAATCGATGCCCTTGTTTTTGTGGGAGCACCATTAGCAGTGGATGGAAAACTTTATAACGTGGCAACAGCCATGAATCAGGGAAAGATCCTGGGTCTGACTTCCAAGACTTTTCTCCCGAATTACGGTGAATTTTATGAGATGCGTCAGTTTACACCGGGACCGAAAACAGATCGGGAGATCCTTGTAAACGGGGAGAAGATTCCTTTTGGCCCCAATCTGTTGTTCCAGGCAAAAGAAATGGAGGAACTGGTAGTTTCTGCGGAAATCTGTGAGGATGTATGGTCACCGATTCCACCGAGTATTCAGGCGGCGATGGAGGGGGCAACCGTGATCGTCAACTGTTCGGCCAGTGATGAGACCATTGGAAAAGGAAGATACAGAAGAGAACTGATCCAGGGACAGTCCGCAAGGCTGATCGCAGGATATATCTATGCCAACGCAGGAGAGGGAGAGTCTACGACGGATTTGGTATTTGGAGGACATAATATAATCGCAGAGAACGGATCTATTCTGGCAGAATCCAAACGTTTTGAAAACGGAATCATTTGTACGGAACTGGATCTGCATCGATTGATCAGTGAGCGGAGAAGGAATACGACTTTCCAGTTGGCAGAAGAGAGAATTCTCCCAAGGATTTCATTTTCCATAAAGAAAGAAGAGACCGGTCTGACCAGAACCTTCCCGTCCAGACCGTTCGTTCCGAGCTCTGAGACGGAGAGGGCGTATCGCTGTGAAGAGATCCTGACGATTCAGGCGATGGGATTGAAAAAACGATTGGCACATACTCACGCAGGTTGTGCAGTTGTGGGAATTTCAGGAGGGTTGGACTCTACCTTGGCTCTTTTGGTCACGGCGAGAGCTTTTGAGTTGCTTGGATTGGACAAGAAACAGATCATCGCGGTGACGATGCCATGTTTCGGAACTACGGACAGAACCTACCAGAATGCATGTAAGATGACGGTAAAACTGGGGGCAACTTTAAAAGAAGTGCCGATTGCAGATGCGGTGAATATTCATTTTCGGGATATCGATCATGATCCGGAAAATCATGACGTAACCTATGAAAATTCTCAGGCGAGAGAACGGACTCAGGTGCTGATGGATATTGCCAATGCCCATGGAGGCATGGTAATCGGAACCGGAGATATGTCAGAACTGGCACTTGGCTGGGCAACTTACAACGGGGATCATATGTCCATGTATGGAGTCAATGCGTCTGTTCCGAAAACATTGGTGAGGCATCTGGTGAAATATGCAGCAGATGTGGCAGAAGATAAAGAACTGTCTGAGGTATTGTATGATGTGCTGGATACGCCGGTCAGCCCGGAATTGCTTCCACCAAAAGATGGAGAGATTGCACAGAAGACAGAAGATCTAGTGGGCCCATACGAACTCCATGATTTTTATCTGTATTACATGTTGCGTTTTGGATATGGACCGGAGAAAATTTACCGGTTGGCGCTTCAGACATTCGATGGCGAGTATGATGCTGCAACGATTAAGAAGTGGCTTCAGACATTCTGCAGACGGTTTTTCTCTCAGCAGTTTAAGAGATCCTGTCTTCCGGACGGACCGAAGGTGGGTACGGTTGCGCTGTCTCCAAGAGGGGATCTGAGAATGCCGAGTGATGCCTGTGCAACGATCTGGTTGAAAGAAGCGGAGAGATTGTAAATCGAAAAGGAGCAGGTAAAAGATTTCGACGTATGCTATCGGGATGATTATAGGAGAAATTCCCTTATGCATTCCTTTTGCGGGAGTTAAAGTTGTATTCCTATAACTCAAAAAAATGGGTGCTGCATTAAAAAATGCAACACCCATTTTCAGATTCATTAAAGCTTAATATTTTTGAACAGATCACCTAAGCTGGTTCCGATATTTTCTGCTTTCGGGATCTCAACCTTTTCAAAGACTTCTTCTTCCGGAGCTTCCTCAAGAGCCTTCATGCTGAGGCTGATTTTTCCGTCTTTGATTCCGATCACTTTGACTTTTACCTGATCGCCGACTTTCAAGACTGCATCAGGGGATTTGATACGGTTTCTGGAGATCTGAGAGATGTGTACCAGTCCGGACAGTCCGTCTTCCAGTCTGACAAATGCTCCATAGGTCTGCAGAGAATCTACGGTACCCTCCATAACGGATCCAACCTGAATGCTGGCGATCTTATCAGCTTTTGCCTTACGCTCTTTTTCTTTCAGAAGTTCGCGTGCGGACAGGACGAGACGGTTGTTGGCCTGATCTACGTCGATGACCTGCACTTCGATATCTTTGGAAAGATAAGTTTCGAGATCTTCGATGTAAGATAAAGAAAGCTTAGATGCCGGTACGAATCCGCGTAATCCTTCTACCATTGCGATTACACCGCCGTTGACAACGCCTTCTACCTTAACCGGAAGAACGGTACCTTCTTCCATATAAGCTGTTACACGGTTCCATGGATTGGCATCATCAAAATGATCCTCCAGGTCTGCCATAGTTTCAGCCGGAGCTTCTGCTTCTTCTTTGATCTCTTCGTTCATTGTTAATTCTTCGTTCATACTGCACCTCGTCCGTAATTATAGTTTTTATTAGTATAGCAATGTTTCGCGGAAAAAACAACCAATCTTTCCAATATCAGTTGACGAATCCACGAAAAAATGGCAATCTAAATGGTAGAGTCATTATGGAGGAAGTATTATGTCAAAAAATATACTCAAAAAGGAAGAGGTTAAAAGAAAGGTATATGTGGTGGGGCATCTGAATCCGGACACAGATTCTATCTGTTCTGCAATCGCATATGCTAATTTAAAAAATCACCTGCCGGGGGCGAGTGAGAAGATATATGAGCCGCGAAGAGCCGGACAAATCAATGAAGAAACACAGCATGTGTTGAAGAGTTTCGGACTGAAACCACCGAAATTGCTGTCTAATCTGAGGGTTCAGGTCAAGGATGTGGATCTGAGAAAGATTGAAGGGGTTAAGACCAGCGTTCCCATCAAACGTGCATGGGAGATCATGAAGGAAGAAAAAATGAAGACCCTGCCGGTAACCAGAGACAGCAAACTGGAAGGTCTGATCACAGTCGGTGATATCGCTACATCTTACATGGATGTACATGACAGCACCGTACTTTCAGAAGCGAGAACCCAGTACCGCAATATTTCCAATGCGGTGGACGGACGGGTGCTCCAGGGAAATCATCACGGATATTTCCAAGAAGGAAAAGTAGCGATCGCGGCATCCGGAGTGGCGCAGATGAAAGCGCTGATCGAAAAGGATGATCTGGTGATCATGGGGAATGTAGAAGAACTGGAACTCTGTGCGGTAGATATTAATGTGAGCTGTATGGTGATCTGCCGGGCAGAGAAGGTGGAAAAAGAAATTTTAAAAAAGGCAGCAGAAAAAGAGATCGTTGTGATCGCAACACCACATGATGTGTTTACAACGGCAAGGCTGATCAATCAGAGTATTCCGGTGAAATATTTTATGACGAAAGATCATCTGGTTTCCTTTCACATGGATGAATATGTGGACGATGTGCGGGAAATTATGACAAAGAAGAAATTCCGTGACTTCCCGATTCTGGATGCGGTCGGTAATTTTGAGGGATTTATTTCCCGAAGAAGATTGCTGAAAGCAAGAAAGAAACAGGTGATCCTGGTGGATCATAATGAAAAGGCACAGGCAGTAGATGGGATTGATGAGGCAGAAGTTCTGGAGATCATTGACCACCACAGGCTCAGCAGTATTGAGACAATGGGCCCTGTTTTTTTTCGGAATCAGCCGGTAGGGTGTACCGGAACGATTGTCTATCAGATGTACCAGGAAGAACAGGTGGAGATCGAACCGAAGATGGCAGGGATTCTCTGTGCAGCTATCCTTTCCGATACACTGATGTTCCGTTCACCGACCTGTACACCGCTGGATGAAGCGGCAGCCAGACGTCTGGCAGAGATTGCAGGAATCGATGTGGAAGAATTTGCGTATGAGATGTTCAACGCCGGAAGCAATCTGGGCAACAAGACGGCAGAAGAGATCTGTTTCCTGGATTTTAAACAGTTCCAGGTGGGCGATACTACATTCGGCGTGGGACAGGTGAATTCTATGAGTGCCACAGAACTGGGAGAGATCAAAAAGAAAGTGGAATCCTATCTGGATACCGCAAGAAGCAATCATGGTCTGAATATGATCTATCTGATGCTGACCAATATTGTAACAGAATCTACGGAGCTGCTCTGCGCCGGGGACAGTGCAAGAGAACAGATCATTGCGGCTTATGACATGCCGCTCAATGATGATGCGCTGATCCTGAAGGGGGTAGTATCCAGAAAGAAACAGTTGTTGCCTACTCTGGTGGGAGCACTGCAGCAGTAAGAAAAGAGGATGCTTATGAAAAAACAGATCTGGAAACCGGGCAATATGCTCTATCCTTTGCCGGCTGTGCTGGTGGGATGTGGAGATGCTGACGGGAATACCAATCTTTTGACCGTGGCGTGGACAGGAACGGTGTGTACCAATCCGCCCATGCTGTATATTTCCGTGAGACCGGAACGATATTCTTACGATCTGATTCGAAAGAGTGGGGAATTCACGGTGAATCTGACGACAGAGAAGCTGGCAAGAGCGACGGACTATTGCGGTGTACGTTCGGGAAGAGATGTGGACAAATGGAAAGAAACCCATCTGACAAGTGGAAAAGCATCAAAGCTTCAGTATGCTCCGATCGTGGAAGAAAGTCCGGTAAATCTGGAGTGTAAAGTGACAGAAGTAAAAGAACTGGGTTCCCACCATATGTTTCTTGCCAGTGTAGAGGCAGTTCAGGTATCGGAAGAACTGATGGGAAAGAACGGAAAATTTGAGTTAAACCATGCAGGACTTCTGGTGTATTCCCACGGCGAATATCTGAATCTGGACCGGACGATCGGAACCTTTGGATATAGTGTAAAAAAGAAAAAGCCTGGGAAAAAGAAAACCAAAAAGTAAAAGAAGAAAGTCATCTGTCTTTCGGAAAATCTCCGGAGAGCAGATGACTTTTTAAATATTTGCTACATAGAAATATCGGAATTCGGAGAATCCAGCGGGTCCAGCTTCAGGCGCTTGATCCTTCGGAACAGCAGGGTACAAAGGATCACAGAGACCAGTTCGGCGATGGGGAAAGAGAACCACACAGAATGAAGACCGAACAAATGGGATAAAAGATAAGCAACCGGAAGGATGACCACGAGCTGTCGCACTGCGGAAATGATCAGGCTGTAAAATCCGTTTCCAAGGGCCTGGAAAGAGGAACTGATGATGATACTGTAACCGGCCAGAAGAAAGTGGATGCTGATGATCCGAAGCGCAGGTACACCGATTTCAATCATATGATCGGAAGCGTCAAACAGATGTAAAAGTGGCACTGGCATTATCTGGAAGGCGAGAAGACCGAGAAACATGATTCCGATGGAAATGCAGACGCTTAGTCGGACGGTTTTCATGATTCTCTTCTTCTTGCGAGCACCGTAATTGTAGGCGACGATGGGGATCATTCCGTTGTTCAGACCGAAGACCGGCATGAAGATAAAACTCTGTAATTTGAAGTAAACCCCAAATAATGCGGCGGCAGTTGTGCTGAATACCAGCAGGATCTTGTTGAAGCCGAAGACCATCACAGATCCGATGGACTGCATAATAATGGAAGGAACACCAACCCGGTAGATTTCACCAATGGTGGAAAGATCTGGTCGGAAATGCAGCATGTTGATATGGATTTCTTTATTATAGCGACAGTTAAAAAAGATACATAAACAAACGGCTACCAACTGACCGAATACCGTTGCGATGGCAGCACCTGCCACTTCAAGACGTGGAAAACCAAACAATCCGAAGATCAGGATGGGATCCATGATAATGTTGATGATTGCACCGGTACCCTGAGTGATCATGGTGAAGATGGTTTTTCCGGTAGCCTGGAGAAGTCGTTCCATGGTGATCTGCATAAAGATTCCGACGGAGACAATGGTAACAACCTGCATATACTGGGTTCCGTATTTTACAATGGCTTCCTGATCTGTCTGTGCCAGGAAGAAGGCATGAGATCCGAGCAGGCCGATGACGGCCATTGCGATACAACTTAATATGGCGAGAAAGATTCCGTTTTGGGCGGCTTTGTCTGCCCGGTCAAAATTCTTTTCGCCGAGGGAGCGGGATAACAGTGCGTTGATTCCGACACCTGTTCCACTGGCAATTGCGATCATCAGATTCTGGACAGGAAAGGCCAGAGATACAGCGGTTAAGGCTTCTTCGCTTAATTTTGCAACGAAAATACTATCCACGATGTTGTAGAGAGCCTGAACCAGCATGGAGATGACCATTGGTAAAGACATGGTGATCAATAATTTTGGAATGGGAAGGACTCCCATTTTATTTTCCTTTTTCATAACGTTCATTCCTCAAATCTAACAAAATGTTTCTGAAGTTCTAAAATAGTGCCATAGGTTATGATAGCATCAATATAATGAATCTGCAATGCATATATTAAATATGATGAAAAGCCGGAGCAAAGTATGGGCTGGAAGCAAAGATGGATCAAAGCGGAACTCTTGGGGATTCTGATCCTGTGTGTGGGGAAAATCCTGTGTGAAGGAAGAGAGGGCGGACAGGGAGTCGAACGGAGTTTGGAACAATACCGGAATCCGGGTCAATATTGGAGTCTGGGAACGGATACAGAGACAGGAGAAGCAGAACGTGTGGGGAGGATGGAAATAGCAAACGATCAGACAGGAGAACAAGCGGGAGAGCAGGCAGAATCAGAAAAACGGTGGAGTGGTCAGATGGAAAACCCGATCGAAGAAAAGCCGAAGATCGCGCTTACCTTTGACGATGGGCCGAGTCCGACCTATACTCCCATGCTGCTGGACGGGTTGAAGAAACGGAAGATAAAGGCGACCTTTTTCCTGATTGGGGAGAGCGCGAAGGCATATCCGGAAATCGTTGAACGAATGCAGGCGGAAGGCCATCTGATTGGAAATCATACCTATCATCACTGCGAATTGACGGCGCTTTCGACGGAAAAAGGTCTGGAAGAGATTGAGCAGACCAGTCGGGTAATCGAGAAGATCACCGGACAGCCGGTTCGCTATGTACGCCCGCCTTATGGGGAATGGTCGGATGCGCTGGAAGACAGACTTTCCATGATTCCGGTGCTGTGGAGTGTGGACAGTCTGGACTGGACCACAGAAAATGTAAGTGAAATCGTAGATCGGGTAGTGACGAAAACGGGAGAAAATGATATGATTTTAATGCACGATTGTTATGAGAGTTCGGTGAAAGCCGCCTTTCAGATTATAGATCTCTTACAGGAAAAAGGGTATCGGTTTGTATTGGCAGAGGAGTTGTTGCTGGATTAAAAGCAAAACACACATCGCCCGGTGGATAACGGAGTTGTACCGAAGGAAACAGAGAAAATGATCTGTAACAGAGAAAATCATCTGTCAGAAACTGTCAGAGACAGGATTAGGCAGGGACAGGATAAAGATGCAATAGAAAAACAAAATGAGAAAGGAAGAGAAGAGATGGATCTTTTTGAATATGCCAGAGAGAAACAACAGGAAAAAGAAGCACCATTGGCTTCGAGGCTCAGACCGGAGACTTTGGAAGAAGTAGTCGGACAGCAGCATATTATCGGAAAAGGAAAATTATTATACCGCGCGATCAAGGCAGATAAGCTGGGCTCCGTGATCTTTTACGGACCTCCGGGAACTGGAAAAACCACATTGGCGCGGGTGATTGCCAATTCCACCAAGTCGGAATTCTGCCAGATCAATGCGACGGTTGCTGGAAAAAAGGATATGGAAGAAGTGGTGAAGGCGGCAAAAGAACGGCAGGGAATGTATCAGAAAAAGACGATCCTGTTTATCGATGAGATTCACCGTTTCAATAAGGGGCAGCAGGATTATCTGCTTCCTTTCGTAGAGGACGGAACCGTGACTCTGATCGGAGCCACCACAGAGAATCCTTACTTTGAGGTGAACGGGGCTCTGATCTCCAGATCCAGTATCTTCGAACTGAAACCACTGGACAAAGAGGATATCAGGACGCTGTTGCTGCGTGCGGTGAACGATACGGAAAAAGGAATGGGAAGCTATCATGCGCAGATTGATGAGGATGCCCTGGAATTCCTGGCAGATCTGGCGGGAGGAGATGCGAGAAATGCATTGAAAGCGATTGAACTGGGAATCCTAACGACTCCGAGAAGTGAGGACGGCCTGATTCACATTACGTTGGATGTGGCTTCGGAATGTATTCAGAAGCGGGTGGTGTATTATGATAAGAAAGGAGATAACCACTACGATACCATTTCAGCGTTTATCAAGAGCATGAGAGGATCGGATCCGGATGCGGCCGTGTACTATCTGGCGAAGATGCTGTATGCAGGTGAAGATGTGAAATTTATTGCGCGAAGAATCATGATCTGTGCTTCGGAAGATGTGGGAAATGCGGATCCTATGGCACTTACGGTTGCGGTATCAGCGGCTCAGGCGGTAGAACGAGTGGGAATGCCGGAGTCTCAGATTATTTTATCCCAGGCGGTTTTATATATTGCGACGGCCAAAAAGAGCAATTCCGCGGTCAATGCCATTTCGGCAGCCATGGAAAATGTACGTCACGTCAAGACGACGGTGCCGTCACATTTACAGGATGCCCATTACGGAGGTTCGGCGAAGCTTGGAAGGGGAACCGGATATCAGTATGCACATGATTATCCGAACCATTATGCGAGACAGCAGTATCTTCCGGATGAAATAAAAAACGCCAGGTTCTATGAACCCGGCGATCTTGGATGCGAAAAAGAAAGAAAAGAATGGTTAGAGCAGCTTCGAAAGTAAAGAAGTGTAGATTTCCTGATTATATTTGGTCCAGTTGGAGGCGATAGATTCCGCCTCCTTTTCTGTTGGCACACACAGTTTCAACTCGATCAGAGTCTGCTCTTCTTCGGTAATCTTGCAAACCACATCGTACTCATGGTTGGTATTCATATAATAATTGGATTTGACGGAGACTTCTTCTTTCAGGTCGTAAGCTTTTTCCGCCAGGAAATCATCGATATCCTTCTGAATGGAAGGAGAGATCCGGTCCTGAAAGAAATGAATGGTCTCTTCTCCGTTTTCGGTCAGATGATAAAGGGTACGGTTGTGGGTTTCTTCGGTTTTGACCAAGTTACTCTCCAGCATTTCGGACAGCGTTTCCTGGAGTTTGAAAAAAGAGGTATAGCCTTTATCAAGGATAAATTCGGAAATCTGTGCTGTGGTCAGTGGGAAATCCACCTTTTTCAGCATATACAGGATAATCAGTTTATATAAAGCAAAGCTGTCTGTCATAAGTTAGAATACTCCTTTCCCTGCCAGATATCCTGGCTTTTTAAATAAGCGTGAAGTTCATTTAATACGGTTCGTTTTTTCTGGGACCAGAGAGGTGCAATCATCAGATCAGAAGGTCCGTCACCGGTGACACGGTGGATCACAATATCAGGTCTTAAATGTGAAAGACAGGAACCCACCATCCGGATATATTCGTCCTGTTCCGGAATATGGAAGGGATGCTGCTGGTATTGGATTGCGAGATCTGTGCCTTTCAACACGTGCAAAAGCTGTAATTTGATGCCCTGGATAGGACAGTGATTCAGATAATCAATGGTCTGAAGCATCATTTCGGGTGTCTCGCCCGGAAGATACAGGATCGTGTGGACGATGACCGGAATCTGTCTGGCATGAAGATTTTGAACCGCCTGTTCAAAGATAGAAAGCGGATAACCTCTTCGAATATCTTTTGCAGTCTTTTCATGAATAGTCTGAAGTCCGAGTTCGATCCAAACCGGTTTGATCTTCCGGATCTTTGATAATAAAGCTAGAACTTCCGGACCTAAGCAGTCGGGGCGGGTAGCGATGGACAGGACTTTGACTTCCGGATCACTTACAGCTTCCAGATAGATCTTTTCCAGATGGGAAATGGAACCGTAGGTATTGGTAAATGCCTGAAAATAGGCAATATAAGAATGGATCGGACGCTTGGTGGAAAGATCGTATTTGCCGCGTTTTAGTTGGTCGGAAATGGAATCTGCCGAAGAGCCGGCAAAATCGCCGGATCCCATGGGACTGCAGAAAATACATCCTCGATCTCCGATGGTGCCGTCCCGGTTGGGACAGGTCATGCCACCGTTTAATGCAATTTTGTAAACTTTTTCGCCAAACTGGCTGCGAAGCGCATAATCCAGAGAATGATAACGCTTTTCACCCCATCGTTCCATAAATCAACCGGATCCTTTCCATGTTTCTTATTCATTTCAGGTGACAGGTATCATGAAGAAAAGATCATGTCACCGTATCACAATCATAACACCGATGTTTTATGAAAGCAAGAAAGCACTTTCTTTTTTGGAACAAGTAGTGTATAATGAATCTATTCAGTCAAGTCATTTCAGACAAAGGTTCCCAGAAAACGGTTAAAATTAGATATAGCTGAAAAGAAACAAAAAGGTTGTCGTATGTGTATTTCGGCAGATAAATGACAGGAGAGGAGACAGGTATGACACGGGAAAAATATGAATCATTGCCTCTTGCTACATTAAAAGAGCTGGCAAAAACGAGAAAAATGAAGGGAATATCCGGCATGAAGAAGAAAGATCTGATCGATGCCATGATGGCCCTGGATGAAAAGGAAGCCAGAGAGGCAAAAGAAGAGGATGCTGTAAAAGAAACGAAAGCCGGAAGAAAAGAAGGAAAAGAGGTTCATTTTTCGGAGAAAAGGGACGGGGAATCCCGGGAGTATGACGGAAAAGCAGAAGAAGGACACCAGGAGCGCAGAGAAAAGGACAGCTCCGATATGGAACAATTAGACAGTGGAAATATTGCGGACGGAATTCTGGAAGTTCTGCCGGACGGATACGGATTTATTCGTTGTGCCAATTATCTGCCTGGGGATGATGATGTCTATGTATCGCCCTCCCAGATCCGACGTTTTAACCTGAAGACGGGAGATATTATAAAAGGAAATACCAGAGTAAAGACCCAGCAGGAAAAATTCAGTGCATTATTATATGTAACAAGTGTCAACGGAATGCGACCGTCGGATGCCAGCCGACGCCCGAATTTTGAAGATCTGACCCCGATCTTCCCGAATGAACGGATTCGTCTGGAACAGCCGGGAAGATCTATGGCAATGAGACTGGTGGATCTGCTGGCACCGATCGGTAAGGGACAGAGAGGAATGATCGTTTCCCCGCCGAAAGCAGGAAAGACCACCTTGTTAAAAGAAGTGGCACTTTCTGTGAAAAAGAGTGCGCCACATATGCACCTGCTGATCCTGCTGATTGATGAACGACCGGAGGAAGTAACGGATATTAAGGAAGCAATCGAAGGACCGAATGTAGAAGTGATCTATTCTACCTTTGATGAACTGGCGGAACACCATAAACGGGTATCGGAGATGGTAATTGAGCGTGCAAAGAGACTGGTAGAGCATGGAAAAGAAGTCATGATCCTGCTTGACAGTATTACACGTCTTGCAAGAGCCTACAACCTGACAGTACCGCCGTCAGGAAGAACGCTTTCCGGTGGACTGGATCCGGCGGCACTTCATATGCCGAAGCGGTTTTTTGGAGCTGCAAGAAATATGAGAGAGGGCGGAAGCCTTACGATTCTGGCGACAGCCCTTGTGGATACCGGAAGCAAGATGGACGATGTGGTCTATGAAGAGTTTAAGGGAACCGGTAATATGGAACTGGTCCTTGACCGGAAGCTCCAGGAAAAGAGAGTATTCCCGGCCATTGATATTCCGAAATCCGGTACCAGAAGAGAAGACCTTCTTCTGACGAAAGAAGAGAGAGAAGCGGTGGATATGATCCGCAGAAATATGAACGGTCTGAAGGCAGAAGAGGCGGTTGATAATCTTCTGAATATGTTCGCGCGGACGAAGACAAATGCCGAACTGGTGCAGCTTTTGAGAAGACAGAAATTTATTGGATAAAGTCAAATGAGTTTGCTGATAAGTTTATCATATAAAAGGCTTGCCAAAGAAAAAAGTCTGTGCTATAATATGAAAGCTGTTTAAAATTGAAGATAAACAAAGAATAAAAGATTAAAATAGAGAGGTGAAATCATGAGAGAAGGAATCCATCCAGAATACCATCAGGCAACTGTAACTTGCAACTGCGGTAATACATTCGTAACAGGATCTACAAACGAAAGTATCCACGTAGAAATCTGTTCCAAATGCCATCCGTTCTACACTGGACAGCAGAAAGCAAATCAGGCACGTGGACGTGTTGACAAGTTCAACAAGAAATATGGTATTAAATAAGAATCAAATGTATGAAGACTGCAGGCTGAGGTTTATATCTCAGCCTGTTTGTTTATTGCCAGGTATATGATAAAAAGGTCAGCGTACCTTTTTTATTGCCTGCTAAGATCAAAAGATACTTCGGGGAAATATGTTTCAGGTGCTTTCTGCGAAGTTATAAAGAAAGGTGAATTATGAAGTCATCAAATATAGGCGGACAGGCTGTGCTGGAAGGGATTATGATGAAGAATCGGGATCTCTATGCGGTGGCAGTAAGAAAACCGGATCAGGAGATTGAAGTAGATGTGAAGCACTATCAGGGCATCGCCTCCGGAAATACCTTTGCAAAAATCCCCTTTGTCCGGGGTGTTTTTAATTTTATAGATTCTCTGATCTTAGGGATGCGTACTCTGATGTATTCTGCCAGTTTTTTCGAAGAGGAAGAAGAAACGCAGGCAAAAAAGAATATGACGGAAGCGCAGCGGTTGAAAGAAGAAAAAAAGGAGCGGCGTTTTATGACGGCGGTGATGATCCTGTCGGTGTTTCTGGCGCTGGGATTATTTATGGTTCTTCCCTACTGGATCAGTAATCTGTTGGGACGACGCATGAATTCCAGATTTGCAGTGACAGCACTGGAGGGAGCGGCGAGACTCCTGATTTTTTTGGGATACCTGCTGTTGGTTTCCAGAACGAAAGATATCCAGAGAACTTTTATGTATCATGGTGCGGAGCACAAATGTATCAACTGCATCGAGCATGGGATGGAGCTTACGGTGGAAAATGTAAGGAAAAGTTCCAGACAGCATAAACGGTGTGGAACCAGTTTCCTGTTTTTCGTGATGCTGGTCAGTATTGTTCTGTGTTTCTTTATCACAGCTCAGTCACAGATTTTACGGATTGTGATCCGGCTGCTGCTGGTTCCTGTGATTGCCGGGATTTCTTATGAAATTATCCGTCTGGCAGGACGCAGTGAGAATGTATTGGTGAATCTTCTGAGCAAACCGGGACTTCTGGTTCAGAATCTGACCACAAAAGAGCCGGATGATGGGATGATCGAAGTCGGAATCAAAGCAGTAGAAGCAGTGTTTGACTGGCGGGCATATCTGGAAGAGAATTTTCCGGCGAAATCCGATGAGGAAAATGTATGATCCACAGTCCGGTTTGAAACTGTAAGGTTCGTGCGAAGAAAGAGCCGTACAGAAAATGGTTGAAAAGCAGATACTTTATTTTAGATGCTATATTTAATAGAAAGAATACAGGAGAAGAAACGGAAATGACGATTCAAGATCTTAGAATACAGGTGCAGGCACTGCTGGAATCGGGAAAGGTTCCGGAACCGGTGACAGATACCTGGTATCTTCTGGAACACACCACCGGCAGGACGAAAGCAGATTTTTTCATGGATCCGGGTCAGGAGATTTCTCCAGAAGTGACAGAAGAGACACTGAAACTGGCTGAAAAGAGAAAACAAAGAATTCCGCTTCAATATCTGTTGGGCAGTTGGGAATTTATGGGATATAAATTTATGGTCAATGAATCGGTTCTGATTCCGCGACAGGATACAGAAGTCCTGGTGGAAGAAGCGGTTTCCCGGATAAAAAGCGGAGACCGGGTTCTGGATCTGTGTACCGGCTCCGGATGTATTCTGATCAGCGTGCTGAAATATGCGGCAGAACACAAAAGGACAGATCTTTCCGGTCTGGGAACGGATCTGAGTGAAAAAGCCCTGGATGTGGCGAAGGCTAATGCAACGCAGTTGCTCGCAGAAGAAGAAAGGCAGGGACTGGTTCAGACAACATTTTGTCAGGGGGATCTGTGGGATGCGGCAGACGGAACGTTTGACCTGATCCTGTCGAATCCTCCATATATTGCAACGGCGGAGATTGAATCACTTCAGGAAGAAGTGAAAATCTATGATCCTTATCAGGCGTTGGATGGTGGAAAAGACGGGCTGGATTTTTATCGCAGGATCGCAACGGGTGTTGGGAGTTATCTGAAGCCGGGAGGAACGCTGATCCTAGAGATCGGATACGATCAGGGAGAAGCTGTCAGCGGATTGCTGGAAGACTCCGGATTTTCTGCGGTCAGCGTGAAAAAGGACCTGGCGGGGCTTGACCGTGTGGTGGCTGGCGTGTATGATAAATAAGATGTTGATCAGAAAAATGTAAAGGTTACAGATAAAGAAGTGTTACGGACAGAGAAAGGAAGAAGCAGATGTTTGATAAATTGGAAGATTTACTCATTCGTTACGAAGAAGTAATGGGAGAACTTCAGGAACCGGACGTAGCCAATGATACGGTACGTTTCCGCAAACTGATGAAGGAACAAAGTGATCTTGCCCCGATCGTAGAAGCTTATAAAGAATATAAAAAATGTAATCAGAATATCGAAGATTCACTGGCAATGCTGGAAGAAGAATCAGACGAAGAGATGCGGGAACTGGCAAAAGAGGAATTGTCTGAATCTCGTGCAAGAGTTGCAGAACTGGAACAGGAATTAAAGATTCTGCTTCTGCCAAAAGATCCAAACGATGACAAGAACGTTATCGTAGAGATTCGTGCCGGCGCAGGCGGTGATGAGGCGGCATTGTTTGCGGCTGAGATCTACCGGATGCTGGTACACTATGCAGAGCGCAGAAGATGGAAGACAGAGATGATTTCTTTAAATGAAAACGGAATCGGCGGATTTAAGGAATGTGTCTTTATGATTTCAGGTCAGGGCGCTTATTCCAGACTGAAATATGAAAGTGGAGTACACCGTGTACAGCGAGTTCCGGAGACGGAAAGCGGCGGAAGAATCCATACTTCCACGATCACGGTGGCAATTATGCCGGAAGCAGAAGAAGTGGATGTGGAACTGGATATGAACGATTGTCGTTTTGATGTGTTCCGTGCATCCGGTAACGGTGGACAGTGTGTCAATACCACGGACTCTGCGGTACGTCTGACACATATTCCGACAGGAATTGTAATTTCCTGTCAGGATGAGAAATCTCAGTTAAAGAATAAAGACAAAGCGTTGAAAGTCTTAAGAGCAAGACTTTACGAGTTGGAACTGGCAAAACAGCATGATGCGGAAGCGGAAGCAAGAAAGAGCCAGGTAGGTACAGGAGATCGGTCGGAAAAGATCCGTACGTATAATTTCCCGCAGGGACGTGTGACGGATCACAGAATCAAACTGACTCTTCACAAGCTGGATTCCATTCTGGACGGAGATCTGGATGAAATCATTGACAGCCTGATCGCGGCAGACCAGGCAGCCAAACTGGCGAAAATGAATGAGAATTAGAAAAGAGAAAAAAGAACATGCAATATCAATTTAAGAAAACAGAGCTGGAAGATCGGGAGATTATCACATCCTATTTCGGGAAAGCTCCAAGCCGAAGCTGTGAGAGAACCTTTGCAAATGTCTATCTCTGGTCCAGACATTATCCGGTGACTTGGGCGATCATAGAAGATGCACTGGTATTCAAGAGCCAGGATGAGACCCATCTTTCCTGGGCATATCCGGCAGGGGAGGCGGACGCCGTGAAGCGTGCATTGTCTGTGATGGAAGCTTACTCAGAGGAACAGGGATATGAATTTTCCATGTACAGTGTGACGCCGGAAATGTTTGCGCAGTTAGAAACCTTTTTCCCGGGGAAATTCCAGATCGAATATGACCGGGATGAGGCAGATTATGTTTATGAACGGGAGAAACTGGAGACGCTTTCCGGGAAAAAGCTTCACGGAAAGCGAAATCATATCAACAAATTTAAAAGTGTCCATGAAGACTGGGACTACGAGACCCTGACAGAAGACAATGTGGAAGAGTGCTTCCAGATGGCTTTGAAGTGGAGAAATCTGAACGGATGTGAAGATGACGAAGAGAAAAACGCGGAAATGTGCGTGTCTCTCAATTCGCTTCGACTGTTTCGGGAACTGAATCTGGTGGGAGGCGTACTCCGTGTGGAAGGAGAGATCGTTGCTTTTACCATGGGAGAAAAACTCTGTGAGGATACTTTCGTGGTGCACATTGAGAAGGCTTATGCGGATGTGGACGGTGCTTATCCGATGATCAACCAGCAGTTTGTCCAGCATGAATGTATGGACTATCAATATGTGAACAGAGAAGAGGATACTGGGGCAGATGGGCTGCGTCAGGCAAAAATGTCCTATCGTCCGGCATTTCTGGAAGAAAAGGGGTATGTGACTCTGAAAAAATAAGGGAGAATCACAGAAAACAGCAGGTTAAACCGGCTCTGAAGAGGAAAAGAAAGACTCAAAAAGACAGGTGCAGTGAAAAATGGAAAAAGAGATGCACTGAAAGATAAAAGCGTAAAAGAAACACATAACGGAAAGAAGGAAAGAATATGATATCGAAAAAGATGGAACACATGGTAGCAAACAGTTCTGCAATCCGTGCGATGTTTGAAGAAGGAACCCGGATGGCAAAAGAATTCGGAAAAGAAAATGTGTATGACTTCAGCCTCGGTAATCCGAATGTTCCGGCACCAAAGGCCGTAAAGGCAGCGATTGCAGAACTTCTGGAGGTGGAAGATCCGCTGGTGCTCCATGGATACACGAACAGCAATGCCGGATATGGAGAGGTACGCGACTGTGTGGCAAAGTCTCTGAATGAAAGATTCGGGACGGCTTTTTCGGCAAAAAATATTCTGATGACGGTGGGAGCCGCAGGAGGATTGAATGTGATCCTGAAAGCACTTCTGAATCCAGGGGACGAAGTGATCACCTTTGCACCGTATTTTGGAGAATACAGAAGTTATGTGGATAATTATGACGGAATCCTGGTAGAAATATCACCGAATACCGTGGATTTTCAGCCTAAGCTGGATGAGTTTGAAGAAAAGATCACAGAAAAAACCAAAGCAGTGATCGTTAATACACCGAACAACCCGACCGGTGTGGTTTATTCAGAGGCTACGATTCAGAAACTGGCAGAGATTCTGGTGAAAAAACAGAAGGAATACCAGACGGAGATCTACCTGATTTCCGATGAGCCGTACAGAGAGTTGGCTTATGATGGTGTGGAAGTACCGTATCTGACAAAATATTATGCCAATACGATCGTGGGATATTCTTACAGCAAATCTTTATCGCTTCCGGGAGAACGGATCGGTTATCTGGTAATTCCTGATGAGGTGAAAGATAGTGAGACGCTGATCAGTGCAGCAAATGTTGCCAATCGGATTCTGGGTTTTGTCAATGCACCGACACTTCAGCAGAAAGTGGTAGAGAAATGTATTGGTGAAAAGACAGATATCTCCTTCTATGACCGTAACAGAGAGACTTTGTATAACGGACTGAGAGAGTTGGGGTATGAATGTATTAAGCCGCAGGGAGCCTTTTATCTGTTTGTGAAGTCTCCGGTTGCAAATGAAAAAGAATTTGTGGCAAAGGCAAAAGAATATCATATTCTGATCGTTCCGGGAAGTTCCTTTGCGTGTCCGGGATATGTGCGACTGGCTTACTGTACCTCTTATGAGACTATCGTAAATTCCCTTCCGAAATTTGCGGAGATGGCAAAGGAATATGGTCTGTAAAAATTCGTATAAGTGATTGATAACAGGAAGTAACACAAGGAGAAAAAGATGGCATTAAGTGAGAAAATCCAGGAAAAAATTCGAAAAGTAGAGCCTTATGTACCGGGAGAACAGCCACAGCGTAAGGTGATTAAGCTGAATACAAACGAAAATCCGTATCCGCCGGCAAAAGGGGTGGAGGAGACCTTAAGAAAGATGGAGCCGGATCGCCTGCGTCTGTACCCTGATCCGACGGCAAATGCGCTGGTATCAGAACTGGCAGAAAGATATGGCCTCCGGAAAGATCAGGTTTTTGTGGGAGTGGGATCTGACGACGTATTGTCGATGTGTTTCCTTACATTTTTCAATTCCGATCTGCCGATACTTTTCCCGGATATCACCTATTCTTTCTATAAAGTATGGGCGGGACTTTACCGGATTCCTTATGAGTGTCAGCCGTTGGATGAGGAGTTTCATATCCGAATGGAAGATTATGAGAAAGAAAACGGCGGAATCATTTTCCCGAATCCGAATGCGCCGACCTCAGTGGGTGAATCTTTGACAATGATCGAAGAGATTCTGAAGAAGAATCAGGATTCTGTGGTGATCATCGATGAGGCATATATTGACTTTGCGGACAATACAGAGTCTGCTGCGGCTTTACTGGAACGTTATGAGAATCTGCTTGTGGTTCAGACTTTTTCGAAGTCCAGAGCAATGGCCGGCATGAGAATCGGATTTGCCATGGGTAATCCGGAGTTGATCCGGCGGTTGAATGATGCAAAATATTCCTTTAATTCTTATACGATGAACCTTCCATCCATTCTGTGCGGAGTGGAGGCTGTGAAAGACCAGGCATATTTTGAAAAACGGGTAAACCAGATCAAAGAGACCAGAGCCTGGGCGGCAGAAGAGTTTGAAAAACTTGGATTTACATATCCTGGACTGGAAGCCAACTTTTTGTTTGTGACCCATCCGGAGTATCAGGCGTGTGAGATATTTGCACAACTGAAAGAACATGATATTTACGTCAGATATTTTCCTGAGGGAAAATTAAAAGACTATCTGAGAATTACCATAGGAACCAGGGAAGAGATGGAAGCATTGTTTGACACCCTGAAGAAGATTATGAGCAAGGAGAACTGATATGAGTGAAGCGCTGATTAGCTGGTTTATGACGAACCTGGGAGGAAAGGTTGGGAAAGAAGCCATTATATTTATTATTTCCATGGTACCGATCCTGGAACTTCGTGGCGGACTTCTTGCTGCAGGTCCGGCGCTTCTGAACGTGCCGATGTGGACTGCAATTCCGGTGTGTATCATAGGAAACCTGATCCCGATTCCGTTTATTCTGTTGCTGATCACACCGATCTTTAACTGGATGAAAGGCACGAAGCATTTAAAGCCTTTTGTGGAACGGATGGAAGCAAGAGCAATGAAAAAGAGTGACCAGATTGAAAAGTATGAGTTCTGGGGGCTTTTGCTGTTTGTGGGAATTCCGCTTCCGGGAACGGGAGCATGGACGGGAGCACTGATTGCCTCTCTGGTAGGAGTGAAGTTCCGCAAAGCATTTCCGGCGATCATCTGCGGAGTGTTGCTGGCATCTGTGATCATGACGATATTGTCATATACGGTGCTGGGAACTATTTTTGCATAATTTATACAAAAGATATGAAGGTTTACTTCTTACGCAAAAGGTTGCAACGGGAACCGCTTACGCTGGCCTTTGCCCCATAGAGAGATACTCTTCGAGCGGCGCTCATGCTCGCTCTCAGAAAGTACTGGGGCTTCGGATGTTCCCTTATGCATTCCTTTTGTGAAAGAAATGAGAAATGATTTAAAGATTAGAAGTATAGAGAGAAATAACATGAAAAGAGAGTCCGGTGCGGACTCTCTTTTCATGTTTTATACGATCTACAATTTTATTGATCTGATTCGGAGCGTTCAGCAAGTTTCAGAACCTGCATATAATCCCATAATCTTCTCTTTGATAATGGAGAGAGGGCCTGATATGTGGCAAGCAATTCACGATCTTGTATCCTGGTATATGGCAGATGATCCTGAGACGGTGCGGAAGCATCTGTCTGCTTTCCGGTCAGAAGATAATCTACAGAGACGTTAAAGTATTTTGCAATCTGGATCAGCTTTTCATAATCCGGCTGTTTTCCACGGGTTTCATAGCCTGCGATAGCGGATCGGGTAACTTTCAAATATGCAGCCAGATCATCTTGTTTGACATGATGTATTTCGCGTAAATATTTCAGATTCTGTCCGAATGTCATGAAGCACCTCCTGTAAGATATGTATATTTTAACAGTTTCCGTATTAGAATATAGAAAAGGTGTCAAATATCAACATGAAAAACATAAAGTTTCAAAATGAAACGTGAAAATTTGATATAGACAAACTGAAAATTCAGTGGGAGGGAATACATTGACAGGGTTTGTGAAACAATTTATAATGACTTAAAGGGCAGGGGATTTTCGGATTAGCATTCAGGTTATCGGAAAAGTCAGACTGCCATAAGGAATAAGATGAGGAAGGAACAGGTTATGTTTGCAAAGAATGATGAAGAAAAAAGAAGCTGGCTCTGGAGGATCGTATCGTCGGTTTCTACGATTGTGATCATTCTGATCGTTGCATTTTTTCTGACAAAGATGTTTCGCTCTAATCCACTGGAAGGCAGTTGGCAGGATGAAGAAAGCGGAATGATAATGACGGTAAAGGGGAAGACAACAGTCTATGTTTCCTGGCCAGAACAGTTCGATGACAGTCAGGTCAAAGTTCCCATGGAATACAGCATGGATAAAGACACCAAGACATTTACACTGAATGTAGAAGATACGGATCTGGATGCGGTGGTGAAAAAAGCCGGTGACAGTATCGATGAGGCGGAGCTTCGGGATGCGGCAGATTCGGTTGCGACGACTTATGATTATAGTGTAGAAGCCGGACAACTGACTTTGACAGATCGGGAATATGGGGATCAGATGATCCTGGACAGACAATAGAGTATACCCCTCTGTGCATGTGAATTTTTTCAACGCACAGAGGGTTTTTCCTTGAAAAAAGAGAAAAAGGAGGAAGACGGATGTTGAGAGAACATACAAAAGAAATTAAGATTGGCGGTGTGACGATCGGAGGAAATCATCCCATTGCGATCCAGTCGATGACCAATACAAAGACAGAAGATGTGGAGGCGACGGTCAGTCAGATTCTGGCGTTAGAGCGGGTTGGGTGTGATATTATCCGTTGTGCAGTGCCTACAATGGAAGCGGCGGAAGCACTCAGAGAGATCAAAAAACAGATCCATATTCCGCTGGTAGCAGACATTCATTTTGATTATAAGCTGGCAATTGCGGCGATCGAGGCCGGTGCAGACAAGATCCGGATCAATCCGGGAAATATCGGCAGTGAAGAGCGGGTCAGAAAGGTCGTAGAAAAAGCAAAAGAATATCAGGTACCGATCCGTGTGGGGGTGAACAGTGGCTCGCTAGAAAAAGAACTGGTGGAAAAATACCATGGAGTTACGGCAGAGGGCATTGTGGAAAGTGCTATGGATAAAGTGCGCATGATCGAAAAGATGGGGTACGATCAGCTGGTAGTCAGTATCAAATCTTCGGATGTGATGATGTGTGTGAAAGCGCATGAACTGATTGCGAAAGAATGTCCATATCCTCTGCATGTGGGAATTACTGAATCAGGAACGCTTTATTCCGGAAATATCAAATCTTCCGTGGGACTTGGAATCATATTAAATGAGGGGATCGGTAACACAATTCGGGTTTCCCTGACAGGGGATCCGCTGGAAGAAATCCGCACGGCAAAACTGATCCTTAAGACATTAAACTTAAGAAAAGGCGGGATTGAAGTGGTATCCTGTCCGACCTGCGGAAGAACCAGGATCGATCTAATCTCTCTGGCCAATCAGGTAGAACAGATGGTGGCGGATATCGATCTGGATCTGAAAGTGGCAGTCATGGGCTGTGTAGTCAACGGTCCGGGAGAAGCAAAGGAAGCGGATATCGGAATTGCCGGAGGAATCGGAGAGGGACTTCTGATCAAAAAAGGCGAAATCGTAAAAAAAGTAAAAGAAGAGGAACTGTTATCGACTTTAAGAGAAGAATTGTTGAACTGGAACAAGGAGGAGTAGTCGTTGGGCAAAAGATTTTTTGAAGTATTTCCAACGTTAAAAGTAGATCAGGATTTAAGAGGTCTGTTTGAAGAGACGGAAGTGACGAAAGTAACAACCACATCCGACCGTCGGTTTATCAGAGTCCATCTGTTCAGCCATCATATGATCCAGAAACGCAGGATTCTGGAATTGGAAAGAAAGATTAAGGAACAGTTATTTGGGCAGAATATGATCCAGATCCAGGTGAGAGACACCTATCAGCTTTCGGGACAGTATACTCTGGAAAATGTGATCACGGAGTACTGGGAAAGTATCCTGCTGGAACTGGAACAGATCAGTATCCTTGCCAGAAATATGTTCGCACAGGCAGAATACCATGTGGAAGAGGGAAACATCCTCTGTATTGAGATGGAGTCTTCCGTGGTGGCAGAAGGGAAAAAAGAATGTATCCTAAAGCTTCTTCACAAGATTTTCGAGGAACGGTTCCGGATGCCGGCAGAAATACGCATGACGTTTAAAGAAAAAGAAAAGTCAAATGAAGCGGAAATGGAAGATGTGGCATTGCAAAGAGAAATCAATGCGATCTTTGCCAGAAGTACCGTATACCAGGAAGAAAAACAGGCAGAAAGAAAAGAAGAAAAGAAATCAGAAACAGATGGGCAGAAGAAGATTTTAAAGGACAGTCCGGCAAATGGAAAGGCAAAAGAAGGAAACGGAAAAGGCGGATTCCAAAAGGGAGGATTTTCCAAAGGAGGCTTTTTGAAGGGCGGCTTCAAACGGGGCCCCGGTTCTGACGATCCGAATCTGATCTGGGGACGGAATTTTGATTCTGAACCGATCAGTCTGGATCAGGTCGTGGGAGAAATGGGAGAAATTACGTTCCACGGAATGGTAATCAGCGTGGATACCAGAGAGATCCGAAATGAAAAGACAATCCTGATGTTTGCGGTAACCGATGAGACGGATACCATTACCGTGAAAATGTTTACGCAGAACGAGCAGCTCCCGGATCTTCTGGCGGAAGTGAAAAAAGGAGCATTTTTAAAAATTTGCGGGATTACTTCCTTTGACCGGTTTGACGGGGAACTGACCATTGTATCTGTCCGTGGAATTAAGAAGTCATCAGATTTCCGCGAAAAACGCCAGGACCTGAGTGCGGTGAAGCGGGTGGAGCTGCATTGCCATACGAAGATGAGTGACATGGATGGAGTCTCGGAAGTGAAAGATATTGTAAGGCGGGCACATGACTGGGGACATCCGGCCATCGCAATCACGGATCACGGAGTGGTGCAGTCGTTCCCGGATGCCAACCATTATCTGGAGACATTGGATGCGGATGATCCGTTTAAGATTATTTACGGAGTTGAGGCGTATCTGGTGGATGATTTGAGGGATATTGCGATCAAAGCCAAAGATCAGACGCTGGATGATGCTTATGTGGTCTTTGATATTGAGACGACTGGATTTAGTTCCATCAAAGATAAGATCATAGAGATCGGCGCGGTGAAAGTGGAACAGGGCGAGATCACGGAACGTTACAGTACCTTCGTAAATCCAAAAGTACCGATTCCGTACAAGATCACACAGCTTACCAGTATCACGGATGAGATGGTCATGGATTCACCGGATATTCTGGAGATTTTACCTGAGTTTCTGGAGTTTGTAGGAGATGCTACACTGGTTGCCCACAATGCGTCCTTTGATGTGGGCTTTATCGAGCAAAACTGTCGATATCAGGACATTGTTCCGGAATTTACATCTGTGGATACGGTGGCGATGGCAAGAGTCCTGTTACCGAGACTTTCAAGATTTAAGCTGGATACCGTAGCGAAAGCACTGGATATTTCTCTGGAAAATCATCACCGTGCGGTGGATGATGCGGCGGCTACGGCAGAGATCTTTGTAAAATTTGTGAAAATGCTGAAGGATCGTGGAATTCATACCTTAAAAGAACTGAACCAGTATGGATCCACCAATAAAGATGCAATCAAAAAACTGCCAACTTATCATGCCATTATTCTGGCACAGAATACGGTGGGAAGATATAACCTTTATCAACTGGTTTCCATGTCCCATCTGGAGTATTTTGCGAGAAGGCCAAGGATTCCGAAGAGCGAATTCAACAAGCTCCGGGAAGGTCTGATCATCGGAAGTGCCTGTGAAGCCGGAGAATTATACCGGGCAATCCTGGATAACCAGCCCCCGGAGACGATTGCCAGACTGGCGGAATTCTATGATTATTATGAGATTCAACCGCTTGGCAACAACAAATTTATGATCGAAAGCGACAAGGTGACCGCGGTAAATTCCGAGGAAGATCTGAAGGATATCAACCGAAGGATCGTAAAACTGGGAGAACAGTTTAAAAAGCCGGTGGTTGCCACCTGTGATGTGCATTTTCTGGATCCGAAGGATGAAGTATACCGCCGGATCATCATGAGTGGAAAAGGCTTTACGGATTCGGATGACCAGCCTCCGCTGTATCTGCGTACCACAGAAGAAATGCTGGCAGAATTTGACTATCTGGGAGCTGCGAAGGCGAAAGAAATCGTGATTGACAATCCGAACCGGATCGCAGATATGATCGAGAAGATTGCGCCCATCAATCCGGATAAGTGTCCGCCGGTCATCGAAAATTCTGACCAGGAATTGAGGGATATCTGTTATAACAAAGCCCATGAGATGTACGGAGAGGATTTGCCGATCCAGGTATCTTCCCGTCTGGAGAAGGAATTGAATTCTATTATTTCCAATGGATATGCCGTGATGTATATCATCGCCCAGAAACTGGTGTGGAAATCCAATTCGGCAGGATACCTGGTAGGATCCCGTGGATCAGTTGGATCTTCTTTTGTAGCGACCATGGCGGGAATTACGGAGGTAAATCCGTTGAGTCCCCATTATTATTGCACCGAGTGTCATTACTGTGACTTTGAATCCGACGAGGTCAAAGCCTTTGCAGGAATGTGCGGATACGATATGCCGGACAAAACCTGTCCGAACTGCGGAGCTCCGCTGGTGAAAGCTGGATTTGATATTCCGTTCGAAACCTTCCTTGGATTTAAGGGAGATAAGGAGCCGGATATTGACCTGAACTTCTCTGGAGATTATCAGGCAAAAGCCCATAAATATACCGAAGTTATTTTTGGTGAGGGACATACCTTCAAAGCCGGAACGATCGCGACCCTTGCGGATAAGACTGCATTTGGATATGTGAAAAATTATTATGAGGAGCGGGGCAACCGGAAACGGAAATGTGAGATCGACCGTCTGGTGCAGGGATGTACCGGAATCCGGAGGAGTACCGGTCAGCATCCGGGAGGAATCGTGGTACTGCCTCACGGACACAATATCAACGAATTTACGCCGGTGCAGCATCCGGCAAATGATACCACAACGGATATTATTACGACCCATTTTGATTACCATTCCATCGACCACAACTTGTTGAAGCTGGATATTCTGGGACATGATGATCCGACGATCATTCGTACGCTGGAAGAATATATTACATCGGATGCGATGGAAAATGAATACAATGAGGAGCATCCGTTCGTGGCAACATCCATTCCGCTGGATGATCCGAAAGTTCTGTCCTTATTCCATGACACCAGTGCCCTTGGAATCGCACCGGAAGATATCGGAGGATGTCCCCTTGGATGTCTGGGAGTTCCGGAGTTCGGTACGGATTTCGTAATTCAGATGGTACAGGATGCAAAGCCCCAGTCATTGTCTGATCTGATTCGAATTTCGGGATTGTCCCACGGAACCAATGTGTGGCTCGGAAATGCCCAGGATCTGGTCAAATCTGGAATCGCCACCATTTCCACGGCAATCTGTACCCGAGACGATATCATGATCTATCTGATCAACAAAGGGGTAGACAGTGCGTTGTCCTTTACTATCATGGAGAGTGTGCGAAAAGGAAAAGGGCTGAAACCGGAGTGGGAAGTGGCGATGAAGGAAAAGGATGTACCGGACTGGTATATCGATTCCTGTAAGAAGATCAGCTACATGTTCCCGAAGGCCCATGCTGCAGCATACGTTATGATGGCGTATCGAATCGCATACTGTAAGATCAATTATCCGCTGGCTTATTATGGCGCTTATTTTGGAATCCGTGCGGACGCATTTTCTTATGAGATCATGTGTCAGGGAAAGGACAAACTGAATTATTACATACAGGACTATAAAAAACGTTCCGACAGTCTTTCAAAGAAAGAGCAGGATACCATGAAAGATATGAAACTGGTGCAGGAAATGTATGCCAGAGGCTTTGAATTCCTGCCGATCGATGTATACAAATCCAAGGCGACCAAGTTCCAGATCGTGGATGGCAAATTGCTTCCGCCGTTTTCAAGTATCGACGGAATGGGTGAAAAGGCGGCAGAAGCAGTAGAAGAAGCTGCGAAAGACGGAAAATATCTGTCCCTGGATGATTTCAGACAGAGGACGAAAGTAAGTAAAACCGTGATCGATCTGATGGTAGAACTGGGGATCTTAAAAGATCTTCCGGAAAGTAATCAGTTATCTTTGTTTGATTTTGCGTAGAGCACATGCTATAATGAGTGCCATATAAATCATTGAAACAACAGGACATTAGAGGAGGAACATTATGTACGAGTTTGACGAGATCCTTCGGGAAGACCCGGAAATTGCAGAAGCCATCCAGGCAGAAATGAAACGACAGAATTCCCACATTGAGCTGATCGCTTCTGAGAACTGGGTAAGTAAAGCCGTTATGGCGGCTATGGGAAGTCCGCTGACCAATAAATATGCAGAAGGTTATCCGGGAAAAAGATACTATGGTGGATGCCAGTGCGTGGATATTGTAGAAGATCTGGCGAGAGAACGTGCAAAGAAACTGTTCGGATGTGAGTATGTCAATGTACAGCCACATTCCGGAGCACAGGCAAACCTGGCAGCGATGTTTGCAATGATCAACCCTGGCGATAAGGTCATGGGTATGAATCTGGATCACGGCGGACATCTGACTCATGGTTCACCGGTTAATATTTCCGGAAAATATTTTGACATCTGTTCCTATGGGGTGAATGATGAGGGTGTGATCGACTACGATAAGGTAAGAGAAATCGCTCTGGAAAATAAGCCGAAACTGATCATTGCAGGAGCAAGTGCTTATGCAAGAACCATCGACTTCAAGAAATTCCGTGAGATCGCAGATGAAGTAGGAGCATACCTGATGGTGGATATGGCGCATATCGCCGGTCTTGTGGCAGCAGGACTGCATCCGTCACCGATCCCGTATGCACATGTGACTACCACAACCACACATAAGACCCTTCGCGGACCGAGAGGCGGAATGATCCTTTCCAGCGAAGAGAATAATAAAAAATTCAACTTCAACAAAGCTGTATTCCCGGGAATCCAGGGAGGACCGCTGATGCATGTGATCGCTGCAAAGGCAGTTTGCTTTGAGGAAGCACTGAAACCGGAATTCAAGACCTATCAGGAACAGATCGTGAAGAATGCGAAAGCACTCAGCGACGGGCTACAGAAGAGAGGCGTTAAGATTGTATCCGGAGGAACAGACAACCACCTGATGCTGGTAGATCTGACAGAAAAAGACATCAGCGGAAAAGATCTGGAGAAACGTCTGGACGATGCACACGTAACCTGCAATAAAAATACAATTCCAAACGATCCAAGATCTCCGTTTGTCACAAGTGGTGTACGTCTGGGAACACCGGCAGTGACCACACGTGGTATGAAGGAAGAAGACATGGATAAGATCGCTGAAATCATTGCAATGGTGATTGAAAGCGAAGAGAATGTAGCAAAAGCAAAGGCAATGGTTGCAGAACTGACAGAGAAATACCCGCTTTGCTAATTAACGGTACATCTGCGATAGAGCGGATGTTATCTGGGAAAAGGGATTTTTTGAGAGATGTCATACAGACTACAGAAAGATAAAACCTGTAGCGGAAAGGAACAGACTTTGGAAATTGGAATCACAAAAGAACAGACGATCCTTGTAACAGAGGAACTGACAGCACAGAAAATGGGAAGCGGACTGCTTCCGGTTTATGCCACACCGTGTATGATCGCGCTGATGGAAAATACAGCAAGTACCAGCGTGGAATCTTTCCTGGAAGAAGGACAGGGAACGGTTGGAACAGCCATCAATATCAAACATACAGCAGCAACTCCGGTGGGTATGAAAGTGACCTGTGAGTCAAAGCTTGTGGAAGTAGACAGAAAACGTCTGGTGTTTGAAGTGAAAGCTTATGATGAAGCCGGAGAAATCGGCTCAGGAACTCATGAGCGTTTCATTATTGAAAATGAAAAATTCATGAAACGTGCTGAGGGCAAGAAACAGAACTAAAGCTGTCTTAATCTTTTTCGGGATAGTTGAAGATAGTGGGAAAATTTAGAGTTGTATTTAACAAAAAAACTGCCGTTTTCGAAGGAATATTCCTTGAAAGCGGCAGTTTTTGCGCACTTGTTAATCTCAATTTTCCCGTAGTGCTTTTTAATATCTAAATCATTGATTTATATAAAAAAAGGTACAATTAAATTTTGATTAAAGTTTGGTTACGTTGACAGCCTGAGGTCCTTTTGTTCCTTCAGTTACTTCGAATTCAACTTCCTGACCTTCTTCAAGAGTCTTGTATCCTTCCATGTTCAGTCCTGTGTAGTGAACGAATACATCATTACCCTCTGCGTCAGAGATGAATCCGTAACCTTTTTGGTTGTTAAACCATTTTACTGTACCTGTGCTCATTGTGCTACCTCCATATAGTGAATAAAAATAATAGTTTTGTATTGTACGAGCACACTTTGATTACAAAATGTAAAAACAATACTTGTATATAGTAGCACATTTCACAATCGAAGTCAACGAGTTTATGGATTTATCGTAAAAAGTGACAAAATATGATTTGAATTGTAAAAAGAAAAGATTCCATCGAGCGGATTATGGGAATCATAAAAGGAAAATAAGCAAGCCATCACAAAAATTGTACTATTTCATCCTTCGAATTTCCCTTAATTTAGAGACAGATTCCGTTGAAAAGTACAAAAAAATAGTATATACTATGGGGTATACAAAAGCATTTTAAGCTAAATGATGAATGAATGGATAAAGGAGAAAGAATTATGAAAGAATTTAAGTATGTTGTAACAGACCCGGAAGGACTTCACGCAAGACCGGCAGGAATCCTTGTAAAGAAAGCCGCAGAGTTCCAGTCAAAGATCATGATTGACAAAGCTGGAAAAGCAGCAGATGCTAAGAGAATCCTCGGAGTTATGGGACTTGGCGTAAAGAAAGGTGAAGAAGTGACCATCACAGCAGAAGGAGAAGATGAAGAGACAGCAATCGTTGCTCTGGAAGCATTCTTCAAAGAAAATCTGTAAGACCTATTCAATCGGGAAGTTTATTTGTGAAATGGAGTAGGAGAACATTATGATTACATTAACAGGTAAAAGTGTGTTCGGTGGTGTCGCAATCGGAAAGATTTCTTTTTATAAAAGAAGCGAAAAGACGATCAAGAGAGAACATGTAGAAGATACTGATGCAGAGTATCAGCGTTTCAAAGATGCGCAGAAGATTGCACTGGATCAGTTGAAGAAGCTTTATGATAAGGCAATGGCAGATGTAGGTGAAGCAAATGCCATGATCTTTGAAGTACATCAGATGATGCTAGAAGATCTGGATTATGTGGAATCTATAGAGAACATTATTAAGACACAGAATGTAAATGCAGAATATGCAATTGCTACAACGTCTGATAATTTTGCACAGATGTTTGCATCCATGGACGATGCTTATATGCAGGGACGTGCAGCCGATGTCAAAGATATTTCTGAGAGATTACTCGGTATTCTGTCAGGAACCATAGATTCTATTGTACAGACAGATGAACCGTCGATCATCGCAGCAGATGATCTGGCTCCGAGTGAGACTGTACAGCTTGATAAGGACAAAGTTCTTGCATTTACAACGATGTATGGATCTTCAAACTCCCATACAGCAATCCTGGCAAGAACCATGAATATTCCGGCTATTATCGGTCTGGGAGAAGCCCTGACGCAGGAATATGACGGAAAGATGGCAATCGTTGACGGATTTACAGGTATCATGTATATCGATCCGGACGAGAAGACCATGGAAGAGATGAAAGCAAAACAGCAGAAAGATCTGGAACAGAAAGCTCTGCTGGAACAGTTGAAAGGCAAAGAAAACATTACCAAAGAAGGACAGAAGATCAATGTCTATGCCAATATCGGTAATGTGGCAGATCTTGGAGCAGTTCTGAAAAATGATGCCGGCGGTATCGGACTGTTCAGAAGTGAGTTCCTGTATCTGGAAAATGAAACCTATCCGACAGAGGAACAGCAGTTTGCAGTTTACAAACAGGTTGCTGAGACGATGGCAGGAAAGAAAGTCATCATCCGTACTCTGGATATCGGAGCAGATAAACAGGTAGATTACTTCAACCTGGATAAAGAAGAGAACCCGGCGTTGGGATACCGTGCAATTCGTATCTGTCTGACAAGACCGGAGATCTTCAAGACGCAGCTTCGAGCATTATATCGTGCAGCAGTTTATGGAAACCTTTCCATCATGTTCCCGATGATCATTTCCGTAGCAGAAGTGAAGAAGATCAAAGAGATCATTGAAGAAGTAAAGGATGAACTGAAGGCGGAAGGCATTCCGTACAAAGAGGATGTGGAGACCGGTATCATGATCGAGACTCCGGCATCTGTTATGGTCAGTCGTGAGCTTGCAAAGGAAGTGGATTTCTTCAGCGTCGGAACCAATGACCTGACCCAGTACACCCTGGCAATCGACCGTCAGAATTCCAAATTGGACGAGTTCTATGATCCGCACCATCCGGCAGTCCTTTCCATGATCAAGATGGCAGCAGACAATGCACATGCCGAAGGAAAATGGATCGGTATCTGTGGTGAATTGGGTGCAGACCTTGAACTGACCGAAGAATTCCTGAAGATGGGACTGGATGAGCTGTCCGTATCACCGGCAATGGTTCTCCCGCTCAGAAAACGGATTCGCGATCTGTAAAAGATTAACAGAATAAAGAAACTGATGAGAGATCACTCTGCCAGTTAATATGGACCCCGAGATCGGAGGAGATATTAACGGTGGGGTGATTTTTTTGTATGCAGTATAGTCTGTGTATTGTATTGAAGTTGATGATTCCCGCAAAAAGATTGCACCGGAAAGGAAATAGGGTTTGCAACAACATTATTTGTTCTATAACCCAATTTGCAAGAGCAAAATTCATTTCAGAGAGTTCAATGATTTTAGATAATTTGGATATTTGCAGGAAACATGTTGACAGTAAAACACAGAAAAGTTATACTTAACTTATCATAAATTTATACGTATAAATGACCGGAGTGTAATTAGGAAACAATGCAAAACAAGGTGTGGCAGGAAGATGAAAAGGACAGCCTGCCGGAAAGGAGTCAGTATGTCAAAAGTCAGAGAGGTGTTTGAAAAGGGAGATGGAATCTTACAGTTATTACCGACATGGGTACCGAGACCGTTTAACCGTCCGGGACGCAGACTGAGATTGCATCCGGATGATTATTTTGCAATGGGAATGGATCGCGGTGCGATCGTGGAGAGATGGTTCAGTTCCATTACTCATGTGGAGACAGAAGGCGCAGAGGAATTTGAGGGAATGAGCTTTGTCAATGTAGACGACGATCCGGAACAGAAGATTCTTTTCAAGGAGTTTGTGGATGAGCTGGGAGCAGATCTGATCGGTGATGAACTGATGGAAAAGTACGGAACCTGGCCAATGTATTCCAAGTTCTATGATTATGATATGCCGTTGTTCCATCATATCCATCATGCAGAAGAAGCCTGTGAGAAGGTGGGCGTGAAGCCGAAACACGAACATTATTTCTTCCCGAAGCAGTATAATCAGCACCTGGGACAGATGCCGGTCAGCTATTTTGGATTTGATCCTTCCGTAACGAAGGAAGAAGTCATTGAACGTCTGAAAGATTTTACGGTTCGTGACACCAGAATTACGGAGCTTTCCAGAGCGTTTAGAATTGAGCTGGATACCGGATGGTACACTCCGGCAGGCGTGGTACATGCACCGGGATCTCTGTGTACTTATGAACCGCAGTGGAACAGTGATGTCATGGCGATCTGGGAAAATGTGGTCAATGGGGAAGTCTTCCATTACAATGATCTGTCCGGTTATCTTCCGGAAGAGGATAAAAAAGATATTGAAAAGATTTTTGAAGTGGCTGACTGGGAGAAGAATACCTGTCCGGATTACAGAAAACGGTATTTCCACCGTCCGGTAGAGGAGCAGAGTGGAGATGGATTTGATCAGAAATGGATTGTATATGGAAATGATTTTGTGGGCGGAAAAGAATTGGTCGTAGAACCGGGCAAAACCGTCACCATCAAAGATCCGTGCGCTTATGGATGTGTGGTAATTGAGGGATATGGAAAGATTGGCAACTTCCAGTGCGAAGCTCCGACCCTGATCCATTATGGACAGGCGACAGCAGATGAGTTCTTTGTCAGCAAAAAACGGGCACAGGAAGGAGTTACCATCACCAACATTTCCAAATATGAGCCGCTGGTTATGCTGAAACATTTCGGACCGGACGGACAGATTCTTCAGAAATGGTAGGAAGAAATGATGAAACATGAAAAACAGGGGATTACGGTAGCTGGCTCTCTGATTGCAGATACATTTTATAAGATTGATACGTATCCGGAGGCAGGGATGCTTACAAAAGCAAGAGATCCCGTCAGTTATGTAGGTGGAACCGGAAATCTGATTCAGGATCTTGCAAAGATGGATCCAGAGCTTCCGATCCGGGTAAGCGCTCTGGTTGGGGCGGATGAAAACGGAGATATGCTCTGTGAACGTCTGAGTCAGTATCCGGCTGTGGATGTATCCGGAGTTGTACGGGAAGGGATCAGTGCGCAGACACTGGTGATGAATGCGCAGGACACCAAACAGAGAACTTTCTTTTTTGTTCCGGCATCTTCGGATCTGTATGAAGAAAAATATATTGACTGGGAGAAGGCAGATGCAAGGATCTTTCATCTGGAATACCTTCTTTTGATGGCAAAAGTGGATGAGGAAGATCCGGAATATGGAACCCATGGAGCCAGAATTTTACATGATGCGAGAGAACGGGGAATGGAAACCTCCATTGATATTGTTTCCGAACAGAGTGACCGGGCACAGAGGATTGTGCGCTGTGCTTTGAAATATACAGATTATTGCACCATTAATGAGGTAGAAGCGGAAGCTGTGACCGGTATCTCACTGGTAAAAGACGGAGAGATTGATTCGGAGACTGCAAAACAGGCATTGGAAAAATTAAAAGAACTGGGCGTCTCCAAGTGGGCGGTGATCCATTCGCCAAAGCAGAATTTCGGATTAGACTGTGAAAGCGGCGAGGTAGTGGAAGTAGCGAGCCTGTCGCTCCCGGAAGGATATATCAAGGGAACTAACGGAGCGGGAGATGCGTATTGCAGCGGAATCCTGTATGGAGGGTATCAGGGATATCATCTGGAAAAGGCCATGCGTCTTGCGGCAGCTTCGGCGGCCTGCTCCCTCTCGGAGATGAACGGAACAGACGGCATGAGACCGGAGAAAGAAATCTGGGAACTGGAAGAAAAATATGGGAAATCTTAGGGATATCCCGGGAAATGAATGGAAAGAAAGAGGTTCTTATGAGAAAAGGAAGACCGACCATGAAGGACGTGGCTGCACTGGCAGGTGTGACACAGCCTACCGTTTCTTATGTAATTAACGGTACGGCGACGATTTCTGAGGAAGTCAAAGAAAAAGTGAACCGGGCAATTAAGGAACTGAACTATGAGCCGAATTATACAGCCAGAGCCCTGAAAACAAACCGGTCGGAGATTATAGGAATCCTGATTCCGGATATTTCCAATGAATATTATTCCAGAATGGTCAGTCTGATCTCGACCATGTTGCGGAAGCGCGGGTATACTACGATGGTCAGTTCTACCAATTATGAAAAAGATACGGAGATGGACAGTCTCAGAAAAATGCTGACTTATAATGTGGATGGCATGATCGTGGCATATCAGTTGCTGAATGAGGAATGCTGGAAAGTCTTAAAAGACGCCGGATGTAATGGCGTGGTTCTGGAAGGCGGAAGTGCAGCCGAAGGATTATCCTGCATGAATACGGATAACTTTTATGGTGCATACGAAGCGGTGAAATTCCTGCAGAAACAGGGAAGAAAATACATCGCATACGTTGGACAGCATACGGAACTGGAGGCAATCCGGGATCGTTTTCAGGGGTATCAGAAAGCGATGGAAGAGGAAGGAATGTACGATCCGAAACTGGTTTGTGACACAGAAGGTCCGGGCGATAAATGGCAGGAAGGCATCCATCTTGGAAAGAAACTTCTTCGCTTTGGTGCGGATGGAATTCTGGTGAGCTCGGATATTGTGGCAGCGGGGATTCTGAAGACGTTTTTAAATGCCGGTAAGAAGGTGCCGGAAGAGGTGGCTGTGATCGGATATGATGATGTGCCGCTGGCGGAAGTGTTTGTTCCGGCATTGTCAACCGTTGCCCAGCCAATTCAGGAAATGTGTCAGTTTGCAGTAGAACGTGTGCTGGACAAGCGGTCAGAAAGGAAAACGGAAGTTTTAAAACCGAAGTTGATCCTGAGGGAGACAACTTAAGGACAGACAGAACCTGGAAATCGGACAGAGGATTTACCGGTAAGTTAAGATCTGTGCCGAAGAATAAGATAAGAGGAAGACAGTCATTGGATGAAATCCTGAAAGGATTTGTTCAGTGACTGTTTTTTTGTTCGGGACTTGAAAATCTTTTTGAAATATAGTATTCTTTTAATACGAACATATGTTCTATTTGAAAGCGGAGGAACACTCAGAGATTCGTGTCCGCAGGAACTCAGTGTGACAGCCGTGATAGACTGAGGAATTTGCAGAGAGTGTTTCGTATAGTTTTACAAAGGGAGTTATGGAAGAGATGACAGAAGAGGTGGCAATTGCAGAGAGAAAAGTTTATCAGAAAAGACCTGCCGAAAAAGATATCTGGAAGAAACTTGAGATTTTGACAGATGCAGCAAAATACGACGTGGCATGTACCTCCAGCGGGGTAGATCGAAAAGGGGATGGAACCGGTATGGGAAACTGTCAGAAAGCCGGGATCTGTCACAGTTTTTCGGCGGACGGAAGATGTATTTCTCTGTTGAAGATTCTGTATACCAATGAGTGCATCTATGACTGTAAATATTGCCTGAATCGCAGATCAAATGATGTGGAACGGGCCTCTTTTGAACCGGAGGAGGTCTGTACCCTGACAATGGAATTTTATCGGAGAAATTATATCGAAGGCCTCTTCCTGAGCTCCGGTATTTTGAAGAATCCGGATTATACGATGGAGAGGCTCTATGAAACCCTGCGTCTGCTGCGCACCAAATATCGGTTTCAGGGCTATATTCATGTAAAAGCGATTCCGGGAGCATCTCCGGATCTGATTCAGAAGACCGGTTTTCTGGCGGATCGGATGAGTACCAATCTGGAACTTCCTACGGCGGACAGTCTGAGACTTCTGGCTCCGAATAAGACCAGAAAGAAGATTCTGACACCTATGCGCCTGGTGCAGAATTACGGAAAGCAGAATAAGGAAGAGATTCAGCTCTATCACAATGCGCCGAGATTTGTCCCGGCTGGACAGAGTACCCAGATGATCATCGGTGCGACAAAAGAGACGGACTATCAGATTCTGAAAGTTTCTGAGGCATTGTATCAGAATTTCGGCATGAAACGGGTGTTTTATTCTGCTTTTGTTAATGTGAATCAGGGACGGCGTTATGTGGGGGAACGATCGGATCTGTTGCCGGCGCAGACAGAGATCGGGCCGCCACTTCTACGGGAACACCGGCTTTATCAGGCAGACTGGCTGCTTCGCTATTATCAGTTTGAAGCATCGGAACTGTTGTCGGAAGAACATCCGAATTTTAATATCTGGCTGGATCCGAAATGTGACTGGGCGCTGCGTCATCTGGATGTATTTCCGATGGAGATTAACCGGGCGGATTTTTCAGAACTTCTGAGGGTGCCGGGGATCGGGTACAAATCAGCGCTTCGGATCGTAAAAGCAAGAAGAATGGGAGTACTGACTTTTCAGGATCTGAAAAAGATCGGAGTAGTTTTAAAACGGGCCATTTATTTTATTACCTGTCAGGGAAAGATGATGTATCCGATACGGTTTGAACAGGATTCTATTTTGAAGAATCTCATGGCACAGAAAGAACGGCTCCCCAGGGAAGTGAGAGAAGTGGGATATCAACAGTTGTCCTTGTTTGATGATGTGAATTTCAGAGAGGAAAATTTCCGAAATGAAGAAACTATTTGTATGTGAGGATACGTTGAATGCAATGTATTCTGCGATCTATGACGCATGGAGAGATTCCAGAACGGCGGGGGACAATGGAATCCGTCTGGAAGGACGGTACGACACGGAATTGTTCTGTGAGTATGTTCCGGTGGAAGTCCGTGTGAAAAAGCGGGAGGCAGTAGAGAAAATGATCTGGAGAAATCTGGGAGAAGAGGTTGCCGGGGAATTGTATCTGACATTGCTCTCGGAAGCGGATGATAAGGCAGACGTAGTGCTGGGGACGCTTCAGACAGCGAGATATCTGAAAGAACCGGGGCGGATTCTGGAATATCTGAGTAATGACCGGGTTGCACGTGTTTTTGAACTGAGCAGAAGGGTGGGGAATGAAGCTCATATGTTTATCGAAGTGGTGCGGTTCCGGGAACTGAAACAGGGGATTTTGTTTTCGGAGATCCATCCGGAGAATCGGATCCTGTCTTGTCTGGGAGAACATTTTTCGGACCGGTTTCCACAGGAAAACTGGATGATCCGCGATAAGACTCATGACAGTTTTCTGATCCATGAAAAAGGAAAACGCTGGATCCTTGCAGAACAGCCGGAGATCCGGGAGGAGTTATTGAAAGAGACAACGGAGGGGGAAATGTTTTATGCGGAACTGTACCGGAGGTTCTGTCAGACGATCGCTATCCGGGAAAGAACCAATCTGAGATGTCAACAAAATCATCTTCCGCTCAGATACCGAAAGGATATGGTGGAATTTGCTGAAGAAACGCGGAGAAATTGTTTATGAAATTTAAGAACCTTATTGTGTAATATCTGACAGGATGTTAAAATAGATACAGGTTTTGAAATTGGTAAATGGCTAGATTCATTCACAGGAGTTGAAGGAGGTCATACGATGAAGAAATTTATTAACGATGCGTCACAGGTAGAAGATCAGATGATACAGGGGATGGTAAAGGCTTATCCGGATCACCTGAGAAAACTGGATTGTGGGAATGTGGTAGTACGTGCGCAGAAGAAGGAAGGAAAAGTGGCTCTGATCAGCGGAGGTGGTAGCGGACATGAACCGGCTCACGGTGGTTTTGTGGGAGAAGGAATGTTAGACGCTGCGGTAGCCGGAGCTGTATTTACTTCTCCTACACCGGATCAGATCTACGAAGGAATCAAGGCGATCGCCACAGACAAAGGTGTTTTGATGGTTGTTAAAAATTATACCGGTGATGTGATGAATTTCGAGATGGCAGCCGACATGGCAGAGGCGGAAGGAATTCCGGTACAGTATGTGGTGACCAATGATGATGTTGCGGTAAAGGACAGTCTGTACACGATCGGACGCCGTGGCGTGGCAGGAACAATTTTTGTACATAAGATTGCCGGAGCAAAAGCAGAGACGGGTGCAAGTCTGGATGAAGTTCATGCAGTGGCACAGAAAGTAGTGGACAATGTGCGGACCATGGGTGCGGCAATCAGTCCATGTATCGTACCGGCAGCTGGAGAACCGGGATTTGAACTTGGCAACGACGAAATTGAGATCGGAATCGGTATTCATGGAGAGCCTGGAACTCATAGGGAAAAGATGCGTCCGGCAGATGAGATTGTGGATATTCTGTTGGAGCAGATTTTGTCAGATCTGGACTATACAGGAAGTGAAGTGGCACTTTTGGTCAACGGATCCGGCGGCACCCCGCTTATGGAACTGTATATCCTGAATAACCATATTGCTGATGTACTGGCAGAAAAAGGAATTAAGGTTTATCGCACGATGGTAGGTAACTATATGACTTCCATTGAGATGCAGGGATTCTCTATTTCCTTATTAAAGCTGGATGATGAGATGAAAGAGCTGCTGGATGCAAAGGCAGATACACCGGCCTGGAAAGAATAGCAGGAACGGCAGGAAAGGCAGTATGATACGACAGAAAGGTGAAGAAAATGGCAGACAGTAAAAAAGTAATCCAGATCCTGCAGGAGATCGCTCATAAGATTGAGGCAGAAAAAGATTTTCTGACTAAGTTGGATCAGCCGATTGGTGACAGTGATCACGGGATCAATATGGCAAGAGGATTCGGAGAAGTAGAAAAGAAACTTCCTACATTGGAAGGTAAGGACATCGGCACGATCCTGAAGACGGTCGGTATGACTCTGGTTTCTACGGTTGGAGGAGCATCGGGACCGTTGTACGGATCTGCATTCCTGAAAGCCGGGATTGCATGCGCAGGAAAGGAAGAACTGGATCTTTCGGAGTTTCTGTCGGTGCTTGAGACGGCAACAGAGGCAGTGAAACAGCGCGGAAAATCCACGACAGAAGAAAAGACCATGCTGGATGCAATGGTTCCGTCTCTGGAAGCTATGCATACAAAGCTAGAAGAAGGCGGAGATGCAAAAGCCGTACTGAGTGCAGGTGTGGATGCAGCATGGAAAGGCGTGGAACATACCAAAGATCTGGTGGCAACCAAGGGACGCGCAAGCTATGTGGGAGAACGCGGAATCGGACATCAGGATCCGGGTGCAACGTCTTACAGTGATATGCTGGAAGTAATCAGAGATCAGATCTGAAAAGGAGACGGCTATGGTAGGATTTGTTATTGTATCTCACAGTAAGAATCTGGCAGAAAGTGTGGTAGAATTGACTACGATGATGGCTCCGGATGCCAGGATCAGACCGGCGGGAGGCATGGAAGACGGCAGTTTCGGAACCAGTTTTGAGAAGATTCAGGCAGCGATCGATGAAATCTATACAGAAGACGGAGTCCTGATCCTGATGGATATGGGATCTGCGGTTATGACGACCGAGATGGTGCTGGAGATGATGCCGGATCGTAAGGTTCAGATGGTGGACTGCCCGTTGGTGGAAGGCGCCGTGGCGGGTACAGTCAGTGCGGTTGGTGGTCTTTCTTTTGAAGAGATTGCGTCTCAACTGGCACAATCCGGAATGGAACACAAGTTTTAAGGTTTAAGAGGTTTATGGAAGAAAAAGTGGTTCGGATTTCGGTCCGTAATCTCGTAGAGTTTATTTTGCGGGAAGGAGATATAGACAATCGAATATCAGGAAGTATGGACAGCACTCTGATGCAGCTCGGAAGTAAGATCCATCGGAAGATCCAGAAGAGGATGGGAAGTGCTTATCGGGCAGAAGTTCCGTTGAAACTTCAGATTCCGGCGGAGGGATTTGTCCTCCAGATTGAAGGAAGGGCCGATGGAATCCTGGAAGAAGAGGATCATGTAATGATCGATGAGATCAAAGGGGTTATGAAAGAGTTGACTTCCATCACCGAACCAATAGGCGTACATCTGGCTCAGGCCAGATGTTATGCCTATATTTATGCTCTTCAGAATCAATGGGAGGAGATGGGGGTACAACTGACCTACTGTAACATGGAAAACGAAGAGATCAAACGGTTTCAGGAAACGTTAAATTTTCAGGAACTGGAACACTGGTTTTTGGATGTGGTTCATCAATATGAAAAATGGGCAAGATTTCGGATTCAGTGGAGAGAGAAGCGAAATCGTTCGATAAAAGCACTGGAGTTTCCGTTTCCTTATCGGGAAGGTCAAAAGGATCTGGCAGTTTCGGTATATCGGACGATACTGAGAAAGAAAAAACTGTTTGTTCAGGCTCCCACAGGGGTCGGGAAAACGATGGCGACGATTTTTCCAACTGTAAAAGCCGTGGGGGAAGGATTGGGAGAGAAGATTTTCTATCTGACGGCAAAAACCATTACCCGGACGGTGGCGGAACAGGCATTCCAGACGCTGAAGGAACAGGAACTTCAGATGAAAGTCATCACACTGACAGCGAAGGAAAAGATCTGTTTCTGTGAGGAGATGGAATGTAATCCGGATGCATGTCCTTATGCGAAAGGACATTTTGACCGGGTGAACGATGCAATGTATGATCTGCTGACTACGGCAGACGATATGGATCGCAGCACGCTGGAAGAACAGGCAAAAAAACATCGGGTGTGTCCGTTTGAATTATCTCTGGATCTGTCGGAATGGGCGGATGCAGTCATCTGTGATTATAATTATGTGTTTGATCCCAATGCCCATCTGAAACGTTTTTTCGGTGAGGGGACAAAAGAAGAGTATCTGTTCCTGGTGGACGAAGCTCACAATCTGGTGGAGCGCGGCAGGGAGATGTACAGTGCCGTACTTTATAAAGAAGAGATCCTGGAAGTACAAAAGCTGGTTCGTCTGGAGGCGGCAAAGTTGGCAAAGGCGCTGAGGGAATGCAATAAACAGTTTCTGGAATTGAAACGGGAGTGTGAAAATTACCGGGTGCAGACCAGTGTGTCACATATTGCGTTGAAGCTGATGAATGTGCTGACAGAGTTGGAAGACTATCTGGAGAAACGAAGAGGAGAGGAGATTCACTCGGAAATTCTGGATTTCTTTTTCAAAGTTCGAAATTTTCTTTATATTTATGAGCGGCTTGATGACCACTATGTCATCTATACAGAACTGGAAGAAAATGGCAGATTCAAATTGAAACTTGCCTGTATGAATCCGGCAGAGAATCTGCAGGAATATCTGGATATGGGGAACAGTACGATATTTTTCTCTGCCACATTTCTGCCGATTCATTACTATAAAAAGCTTTTAAGTACCGGAACGGATGATTATGCAATCTACATCCGATCTTCCTTTCCGGTGCAGAACCGAAGGATCCTTCTGGGAATGGATGTGACCACAAAATACACCATGCGCGGAATGGACATGTATGAGAAATATGCAAGTTATCTGCTGAAGATCACTGCGGAAAAACGAGGAAATTATCTGGTGTTTTTTCCATCTTACCGTTTTATGGAGTCGGTGCTGGAGAAAGTGAAAGATCGGATGGAAAGAGAGGCCTTTTCTGTAAAATGTCTGGTACAGGAACCCTATATGGATGAAGCGCAAAGAGAAGCGTTTCTGGATGCTTTTGGCAAAACACAGAAAACGGCGGAGGAAGGCACGAACGAAGAAACAAAGGCAGAAACTTTGCTTGGATTCTGTGTGCTGGGCGGTGTGTTTTCTGAGGGCATTGATCTGACCAGGGACAGCCTGATCGGAGCGATCATCGTGGGAACGGGCTTACCTCAGGTCTGCAATGACAGGGAAATTCTGAAAGCGTATTTTGACAGCCAGAATCTTCCGGGATTTGATTATGCCTATCGTTATCCGGGAATGAACAAAGTGTTGCAGGCAGCAGGAAGAGTGATCCGTACGGAGGAAGATCGGGGGATCATCGTACTTTTGGACGAGAGATTCCAGGGAACAAAAAATCGTGCAATCTTTCCAAAAGAATGGTCGGACTGCACGACGGGAAACGAAGAGACTATTTTAAAAGAAGTAAAAGACTTCTGGCAGAGCCCGTGAAAAAATACTTTGTTTGTGTGGCAATTGCGTGCTATCATGAAAGAATCATAATATTCTGATATATTCAGAAATATTAAAAGTAATTCAGGAAAGCCTGAGTTGCTTTGGAGACAGGAATCTGTTCAGAGTAGGCAACGACCAGTTCACGTTCCGGCAGTGTTTCCTGAGTCTTTACTTCAAACAGATCAGAAGAAACTTCTTTCAGGCAATAATCCGGAATGAAAGCGATGCCAAGACCGATCCGGGCAAGGTCGATCAGCAGATCATTACTGCTGAGTTCGACTTCCGGAACAAGATCCAGTTGATGCTGTAAAAACAGACGGTGAAGGAATTCACTGGTGGTACTCTTGCGATCCAGCATCAGGATGGGATACTGGGAAAGCTCTTTGAAAGAAAGCTTTCGGTCTTTCAGTTCTGAGAACGCCTGGTTTGCGATGAAAATATCCCGGAAAGTACGGATTTTCTTGATCGAAGAGACGTTACTTAAATAGGAGTTGGGATAATTGACTACGATCAGATCCACCTGACCGGTTTCCAGAAGTTCCACACATCGGATGGAAGTCTGGTTCAGGACCTTGATGTGGACATGGGGAAATTCCTTATGGAAACGTTCCAGGTAAGGAACCAGGAAATAACGGCAGATGGTGTCACTGGCACCGATCCGGATCTGTCCTCCGGTCTTTGCGGCGTCGGTAAGCTGTGCTTCCCCACGCTGGATCAGATTCATGGCAGGTTCGATATGGCGCAGTAAGATCTCGCCTTCCGGAGTAAGCTGAACCCGTTTGGTACTTCGGATAAACAGCTTCTGGTCCAGTTTGCGTTCCAGCGTCTTGATAGACTGACTGACGGCAGACTGGGAGATGAACAGATGCTTGGAAGCTTCGGAAAAGCTGAGAGATAAAGCAACATAATAAAAGACCTTATAAAGTTCGTAATTAATATCCATATCATAAGTCCTCCTAATAAAAGATAAGTGTATTATAAGACGAAAAGAAAAGAATGTAAAGTGGAGAGAAAGAAAATGCAACAAAAGAAAGTGTTACAATCCGTAACAGGACTGATCCTGGCGCTGGCGATGATTCTTGTGATTCTGATCACATCTTTTCAATATGCGGCGTATGGGGATTATTCCTTTTACAGAAAAGAGTATGACAAATATGATGTTTATTCCGAGGTTCATATGGAACCCAAAGAAGTCATGAAAGTGACGCGCACGATGATGAAATATCTGATCGGGAAAAAGAAGGAACTTTCTATTACGACTGTCGTAGACTGGAAGGTTCAGGATTTCTTTAACGAACAGGATAGGCTACATATGGCGGATGTAAAGAATCTGTTCCTCGGCGGACTGTTTCTGAGGCGATGTTGTCTTGTACTGATGGCAATCTGTCTGGGGCTTCTGATCCGCTGGAAGGTAGATCTGAAAGAATGTCTCACCAGATCCTGGTTTCTGGCAGTGTCGGTCTTTTTCCTGATATTGCTGGTGCTGGGATTCCTGATATCCAGAGATTTTACGGCGGTGTTTACAAAATTTCATGAGCTGTTTTTTAATAATGATCTCTGGCTGTTGGATCCGGAGACGGACTATATGATCCGGATTCTTCCGGAAGGGTTCTTCTTGGATATGACACTTCGAATTGGCAAAATCTTTGGAGCGGCACTGCTTGGGGTGTCCGCAATCTGTGGGCTTGTAAGAAAAATTAGCATAGATTATAAATAAATTTAATTCTATTAATTATACTAATGAAAATAATCGTGATATACTTGAGGCAAAGCTTGTAAAACGAAGACAAGAAGTTGCAGCAGAGAAACAAGAGTTGTGAACCGAGGAAAGATCATTAGGAGGACATGATGGGACAGGTAAGACGTGTTTATGTTGAAAAGAAACCAGAGTTTGCTGTACAGGCAAAGGCGTTACGACACGAAATCAGACACTATCTTGGAATTATGGCAGTGACCGGAGTGCGGGAGCTGATTCGATATGATGTGGAAAATATAGAGGAGGATACATTTGAAAAAGCTTGCAGAGGTGTGTTTGCAGAGCCGCCGGTAGATTTTCTGTATCAGGAAGATTTTCCGAGAGATGAGGAAGATACAGTTTTTTCTGTAGAATTTCTTCCAGGCCAGTTCGATCAGAGAGCAGATTCTGCGGAGCAGTGCGTCCAGTTTATTAAAGAAGATGAAAAGCCGGTGATCAAAACGGCTGTGACCTATGTGATTCGGGGAAAGATTACGGAAGAGGAACTGGCTGCCATTAAGAATCACTGTATCAACCCGGTGGATTCCCGAGAGACAGGACTGGAAAAACCGGAAACACTGGTGACAGAATTTGAAGAACCGGAAGATATCAAGACGTATGAAGGCTTCTGTCGGATGGATGAAACCGCGTTAAAAGCACTGTATGATTCTCTGGGACTGGCAATGACATTCAAGGATTTTCAGCATATTCAGCATTATTTTACGGAAGAAGAAAAAAGGGATCCGTCAGTGACAGAGATCCGGGTTCTGGATACTTACTGGTCAGATCATTGTCGTCATACGACTTTTTCCACGGAATTAAAAGAGGTAAAGATTGATGAGGGAGATTATAAAGCACCAATCGAAAAGACTTATCAGCAATATGTGAAAGACCATCAGGACATGTACGGAGATCGCAAAGACAAGTTTATCTGTCTGATGGATCTGGCATTGATGGCGATGCGGAAACTGAAAAAAGAAGGAAAACTTCAGGATCAGGAAGAATCGGATGAGATCAATGCATGCAGTATTGTTGTTCCGATCAAAGTAAGCGGAAAGACAGAAGAATGGCTGATTAACTTTAAAAATGAGACACATAACCATCCGACAGAGATTGAGCCTTTTGGTGGAGCTGCAACCTGCCTTGGCGGTGCAATCCGTGATCCGCTGTCAGGAAGAACTTATGTATATCAGGCAATGCGTGTGACCGGTGCGGCAGATCCGACGGTTTCGGTGGCAGAGACACTGAAAGGAAAGCTTCCGCAGAAGAAACTGGTACGGGGAGCAGCAAGCGGTTACAGTTCTTATGGAAACCAGATCGGACTGGCAACGGGACTGGTAAAAGAAATTTATCACCCGGATTATGTTGCAAAACGTATGGAAATCGGTGCGGTTATGGGAGCTGCTCCGCGTCGTGCGGTGATTCGTGAGACGTCAGATCCGGGAGATGCAATCATCCTTCTGGGCGGACGAACCGGAAGAGACGGCTGTGGAGGCGCCACCGGATCCTCAAAAGTACATACCGAGGAATCCATTGAAACCTGTGGCGCGGAGGTTCAGAAAGGAAATCCGCCGACAGAGCGTAAGATCCAGAGACTGTTCAGACGGGAAGAAGTCAGCCATCTGATCAAGAAATGTAATGATTTCGGAGCAGGCGGAGTGTCAGTGGCAATCGGAGAACTGGCAGACGGTCTGATCGTAGATCTGGATAAAGTGAAAAAGAAATATGCCGGACTGGACGGAACGGAGATCGCAATTTCCGAGTCTCAGGAACGTATGGCTGTTGTAGTCGATCCGAAAGACGTAGAACAGTTCCTGGCTTATGCAAAAGAAGAAAACCTGGAAGCAACAGAGGTTGCCGTTGTAACAGAGAAACCGAGACTGGTTCTGGTATGGAGAGGAAAAGAGATTGTCAATCTTTCCCGTGCATTTCTGGATACAAATGGTGCGCACCAGGAAACCAATGTAGAAGTAGAACTTCCGAAAAAAGAAGAAAGCCTGTTCCTTCCGAAAGAAGTGAGGGGTGAAGTAAAGGAAACCTGGCTGAACTTACTGAGTGATCTGAATGTGTGCTCCCAGAAGGGACTGGTGGAGATGTTTGATGGCTCTATTGGTGCCGGATCTGTGTTTATGCCTCACGGCGGAAAATATCAGATGACAGAGACACAGACCATGATCGCAAAAGTTCCGGTGATGAACGGAACCACAGACAGTGTATCCATGATGAGTTATGGATTTGATCCTTATCTGTCCAGCTGGAGTCCGTATCATGGAGCGGTTTATGCAGTCGTAGAATCTGTGGCAAAGATTGTGGCAGCGGGTGGAGATTACCGGAAGATCCGTTTTACTTTTCAGGAATATTTCCGCAGAATGACAGAAGATCCAAAACGCTGGAGTCAGCCGTTTGCAGCACTTCTGGGTGCTTATGAGGCACAGCTTGGATTTGGACTTCCGGCCATCGGAGGAAAGGACAGTATGTCCGGAACTTTCCAGGAGATCGATGTGCCACCGACGCTGGTATCCTTTGCAGTGGATATGGCGACAGAAAAAGATGTGATCACACCGGAACTTAAGAGTGCCGGAAACAAACTGGTCAGAATCCGGATTGCACGGGATGCTTATGATCTGCCGGTATATGAAAAAGTAATGGAACAGTATGGACATGTAACAGAAGATATCCGTGCGGGAAGAATCATGTCTGCGTATGTTTTGGATCGTCACGGTCTGGCAGCCGCATTTGCCAAGATGGCATTTGGAAACAAGATGGGTGTGAAAGTGGATCCGTCTCTTTCGAAAGAAACGTTGTTTGAGACAGGTTTCGGAGAAATTCTGGCAGAAGTAAAAGCGGACAGTCTGGATCAGTTACAGGCAGATTACGAGGTTGTCGGTACAGTGACAGAAGAGCCGGTTCTGGTCTACGGTGAAGTGAAGATCGCACTGGATGAGGCAGAGGAAGCATGGAAAAAGACACTGGAAAATGTGTTTGCAACCAAGTCTGAAGCAAGCGAAGAAAAAGAAGTGGAGACAAAGCTGTTCCGGACGGACAAGGTACATATCTGCAGTCACAAGATTGGCCAGCCGACCGTATTTATTCCGGTATTTCCGGGTACAAACTGTGAATACGACAGTGCAAAAGCCTTTGAACGTGCCGGTGCAAAGGTGATTACAAAGGTATTTAAGAATCTGGATGCGGCAGACATCAGAGACTCCGTGGCAGAATTCGAAGCAGCGATCGCAAAAGCTCAGATCATGATGTTCCCGGGTGGATTCAGTGCCGGAGATGAACCGGACGGATCGGCAAAATTCTTTGCGACAGCATTCCAGAATGCGAAGATTAAAGAAGCAGTAGAAAAACTTCTGAATGAACAGGACGGACTGGCACTTGGAATCTGTAACGGATTCCAGGCTCTGATCAAGCTGGGACTGGTTCCTTACGGCAAGATCACCGGACAGGCAGAAGATGCCCCAACGTTGACTTACAATACGATCGGACGTCATATTTCCAAGATGGTATATACCAAAGTGATGACCAACAAATCCCCATGGCTTGCAGGCGCAGAACTCGGGGGAGTCTATACCAATCCGGCCTCTCACGGTGAGGGTAGATTTGTGGCAAGCGAAGCCTGGTTAAAACAATTGGAAGAGAACGGACAGATTGCGACCAGATACTGCGATCCGAACGGACAGATCACGATGGACGAAGAGTGGAACGTAAACGGATCTTACGGCGCAATCGAAGGAATCACGAGTCCGGACGGAAGAGTGCTTGGAAAGATGGCACATTCAGAGCGAAGAGGAGATTCTGTGGCAATCAATATCTATGGCGAACAGGATCTGAAGATTTTTGAATCCGGTGTGAACTATTTCAGGTAAATCTTTGAATTTGATAGTTTGATAAAGGATCTGTGAGAAAGAAAAAGACGAGTATCCGGGGATTTTGGGGCGGAAAATTCCGTGAGAAATTCCGTGACAGTTTCCCCGGAAAAAGCCTTGAAAAAAGTTCTTTAAAATTTTTGAAAAAAAGTGTTGACATTTGTTTGAAATTAATTGTATAATAGCAAAGCGGGTTGCGGATAAAGCACTTCGCAAGCTATGAAAAGTATGGGATCTTAGCTCAGCTGGGAGAGCATCTGCCTTACAAGCAGAGGGTCACAGGTTCGAGCCCTGTAGGTCCCATCGTTTTCAAAAAAGTGCCAGGTATGATTCATACTGCGGTGCACTTCATATGGCGGAATAGCTCAGTTGGCTAGAGCACACGGTTCATACCCGTGGTGTCGCTGGTTCAAATCCAGTTTCCGCTACTTCGAAAGGTCTGTATAAGTTTTATACGGACTTTTTTCTTTTGTTAGGGCAAGATTCTGTTTTCATTGAGGACTTTTTTGGGTTTCGAAAAACGGAATTGTAAGCGGTTCCTGTTGCAACCTTTTGCGGGAAGGTAATGGCTTTTATCAACACATTTTGCCTTATAACCAAAAAATTAGGATGTTTTATCAGTGCATGTCATGATAAAATAAAAATTGAATTGCAAAGATACTTGGAACAGTTATTTATAAATTTCAGACTGTGCAGAGAGGAGATAACAGATGCGAGTTGGATTAGGATATGACGTACATCGACTGGTGCCGGATCGGGCGCTGATTCTGGGAGGAGTAGAGATCCCTTATGAAAAAGGACTGCTGGGCCATTCGGATGCAGATGTTTTACTTCATGCGATTATGGATGCAATGCTTGGAGCAGCGGCAATGGGAGATATCGGAAAACATTTCCCGGATACAGACCCGAAATACGAAGGTGCTTCCAGTCTGGAGCTCTTGAAAAGAGTGGGTGAACTTCTGGAAGAGGAACTGTATGTGGTGGAAAATATAGATGCCACGATCATTGCGCAAAAGCCTAAGATGGCACCGCATATTCCTAAGATGCGGGAGAATATTGCAAAGACGCTGGGACTGGAGTTGGATCAGATCAATATCAAGGCGACGACGGAAGAGGGACTTGGATTTACGGGGAGCGGAGAAGGCATTTCTTCTCAGGCAATCTGTTCTCTGGAAAAAATGACCCGTTACAGTGTGGATGTGACTCCGCAGGAAGGTTGTGCCGGATGCCCGGGATGCGGAAGATAGCAGGAGAAATAAAAAGGACATGAAGATCAAAAAGCTTGCAGTAGAGGAAAAGGGAAGAACAAGAGCACTGTGGGAAGAGGTGTTCTCAGAAGATACCCGGGAATTTCTGGATTATTATTATTTTATCAAGACCCGGGACAATGACATCTATGTGATCGAAGATGAGGAAAATGTGCCGGAGAAAGAGAATGGGGATGAAGCGGAAATCGTTTCCATGATTCAGTTAAATCCCTATCCGCTTCAGATTGCAGACCGTCAGGAAATGACCCACTATATCATTGGAGTTGCGACCAGGGAATCCTGCCGGAAACGGGGATACATGCGGGAACTTCTGGTGAGAACCATGGAAGAAATGTATCGGAAGAAAGAACCATTTACGTTCCTGATGCCGGCGGCAAAAGAGATTTATCTGCCCTATGATTTCCGGTTTATCTATGAACAGGATCAGAGTGAACTTTGCGGTGGAATGACAGCAAACGCCGGGAAGGCAGGAAACCCGTCGGCGTTGGAAGTGCAGACGAAGTCGGATAAATATCGTATCCGGGATGCACGATGGTCGGACGCCGAAGACCTGGCAGCTTTCTTTACAGAGTGTACCGGAGAAAGATATCGGGTGTATGCGGTGAGGGATACGGCATATTATCAGACCATGATTCTGGAACAGCAAAGTGAAAACGGAGGGATCCTTCTGGCGTATGAAGGAGAAAAACTGGTTGCAATAGCAGCCTATGCAAACGAGGGGGAGTGGGAAATCAGAGAACCTCTGACGCTTCCGGGATATGAAGAATGTGTCCGGGAAATGATCCGGGAACTGACAAAAGATGAGGAGACATCCTGTCTGGTCTATCCTTGGAGGGAAGGCGGGCAGGCGAAAAAAGTTCCGATGATCATGGCAAGAGCCCTTCATTTGTCAACCCTGTTATCCTGTTTGCAGGCAAAAGAGGCGGAAGAGGTGGACTGTGCCTTTGCGGTGATCGATCCGATCCTGCAGCAAAACAGCAGAGTGTATCGTCTGAAAAGCCCGGCAGGAGAAGAGACAACAGAGGTGACAGAGACGGAAGATTCTTTTGCAGTGCTTCCGGTGGATGTGCTGACCGAACTGATCTTTGGGGTGAAAAATCCAACGGAACTGGCATTGGAACAAGAAACAATGCAGGGAATGGTTCTGACGGATCGTTTTATAGAAGAGTGGAAGAAGCTGATTCCGCTGGCACCGGTATTTTTAAATGAGATTGTATAATGCATGGTTACTTAGTAAAATGTCTGATTAGCAGACATTACATTCTGTGTGAATCAAAGAGCCTGAAAAATGTCAAAATGTAATTCCGGCATGATAGAAAGCAAATAAAAAATGTGCAGGAAAATATGCAAAAGATTGGCGAAAAGCGATTGACAAAATCGCGGAAGTTGCATAATATTAAGAGTAGAGTTTGAAAAGAAAAAGACTTTGAACGAAAAGAGTAGCATTTTTGGAACTGCCAGAGAGAGAGCGTCACCGGCTGAAAGCGGTCTTAAGGGAAGAAAATGTGAAGTGCATTCGGGAGTTGATCCGGAGAAGATCTGAAGTATCCGGATACGTTTGACACACGTTACGTGTATCGAGTGGAGGGTTTGCTTATCAGAGAACCTCTATGAAGAGTGGAACCGCGGATTAGACTTCGTCTCTTTTTTGAGACGAAGTTTTTTTAGTTTCCAGTCATACGATTAGTGTTATGAGAATTGAGAAATTAAGGAGATGGAATTATGGGGATGTTATCCTATGTAAAAAATGAGATTAGTGTAATCAGAGAGAGAGATCCCGCGATCAAATCCGACTGGGAAGTATTATTATACCCCAGCTTTAAGGTAATCCTGAATTACAGGGTTGCACACAGACTTTATAAAAAGAAACATTATTTTCTGGCGAGATGGATTTCACAGAGAGCTGCCAGAAAAACAGGAATCGAGATTCATCCGGGTGCGACCATCGGAGAAGGTTTGTTTATCGACCATGGAAGTGGAGTGATCATCGGAGAGACCACGATCATCGGAAACAACGTCACCCTTTATCAGGGCGTCACTCTCGGGGGAACCGGAAAAGAACAGGGAAAGCGTCACCCTACGCTGGAAGACAATGTCATGGTCAGCGCGGGAGCGAAGATCATCGGTTCTTTTACAATCGGGGAAAATTCCAAGATCGGAGCCGGTTCTGTGGTGCTTGAGGAGGTTCCACCGAACTGTACTGTAGTCGGTGTTCCGGGAAGAATTGTAAAGATGGATAATAAAAAAGTTCCGAGATCAGATATGGATCAGATCCATCTGCCGGATCCGGTACTGAATGATATTCAGGAACTGCAAAAGGAAAACAAGGCGCTGAGGGAACAGGTGGAAAGATTAGAGGAAGCCTGTCTGCTGAAAGAATGGAAACCGGGTGCCTGAATATAAGAAAATCCGCTCCGGTGCATTATGCGGAAATAAGAGTTTCGTGTTATACTGAAAAGGTCAGATGTATCCGGCAAAAAAATGAGCGGATACATCCGAGGCATAGAAAAGAAATGAAAAATGCAGAAAGAATAGCAGAATGGAAAATAAAAGGAGAACAGGATGAAAATCTACAACACACTTACAAAGACAAAACAGGAATTCGTTCCATTAGAAGAAGGAAAGGTAAAAATGTACGTCTGCGGTCCGACCGTGTATAATTTTATTCACATCGGAAATGCAAGACCGATGATCGTGTTCGATACAGTACGTCGGTATTTTGAATACAAAGGGTATGAAGTGAATTATGTATCCAATTTTACGGATGTCGATGACAAGATCATTAAAAAGGCCAACGAAGAGGGTGTCAGCGCAGAAGAAATTTCCACACGCTATATTGCAGAATGCAAAAAAGATATGGAAGGCATGAATGTAATGCCGGCAACGACGCATCCTCTGGCAACCCAGGAAATCGGTGGAATGATCCAAATGATCCAGGATCTGATCGATAAAGGATATGCTTACGAGAAGAACGGAACCGTATATTTCCACACCAGAAGTTTTAAAGATTACGGAAAACTTTCCCATAAAAACCTGGATGATCTGCAGGGAGGAAACCGTTCTCTGTTAGTCAGCGGAGAAGATGAGAAGGAAGATCCGCTGGATTTCGTACTCTGGAAACCGAAGAAAGAAGGCGAACCGGCATGGAAGGCTCCGTGGAGCGAGGGACGTCCGGGATGGCATATCGAGTGTTCGGAAATGTCCAAGAAATATTTAGGGGAGCAAATCGACATTCACGCAGGTGGAGAGGATCTGGTCTTCCCGCATCATGAAAATGAGATTGCGCAGAGTGAGGCAGCCAATGGAAAAGAATTTGCAAAATACTGGATGCACAATGCGTTCCTGAATATCGATAACCGTAAAATGTCAAAATCTCTGGGAAATTTCTTTACCGTAAGAGAAATCAGTGAGAAATATGATCTTCAGGTTCTGCGTTTCTTTATGTTGAGTGCGCATTACAGAAGCCCGTTGAATTTCAGTGCGGATTTGATGGAATCAGCAGGAAAAGGACTGGAGAGAATCGTAAATGCGGCACAGAATCTGAAATTCCTGGCAGAAAATGCACAGACAGAGGGAATGTCTGAAGCTGAAAAAGAAGCATATGCAAAAACAGAAGACTTCGTCAAAGCATTTGAACGTGCGATGGAGGATGATTTCAACACAGCAGATGCCATTGCCGCAATCTTCGACCTGGTAAAATATGCCAACACAACAGCAGACGAAAACAGTTCGAAAGAATATGTAAGCAATCTTCGTTCCCTGTTGGAAAAACTGACCGATGTACTGGGAATCATCGTTGATAAACCGGAAGAAATCCTGGATGAAGAGATCGAGAAAATGATCGAGGATCGTCAGGCTGCCAGAAAAGCAAAGGATTTTGCTAAGGCAGATGCAATCCGTGATGAACTTCTGGCAAAAGGAATCGTGCTGGAAGATACGCGAGAAGGAGTAAAATGGAAGAGAGCATAACATTTGAATTTCCGGAATATCTGGAAGAGTTGTTTCAGGTTCAGGCGGGGGATATCAGACAGTATTCCCCGCTGACCCTGGCGTATATCGGAGACTGTATCTACGATCTGGTTATTAAGAGTCTGGTGCTTTATAAAGGCAACAAACCGGTTCATGCCATGCATGAAGAAACCAGCAAATATGTACAGGCCAGTGCTCAGTCGCAGATGATGCGGAAGATGCAGGAATATCTGACGGAAGAAGAGCATGCGGTTTACCGGAGAGGCAGAAATACCCGTTCGGTTTCGGCGGCAAAGAACCAGTCCATCACGGATTACCGCAGAGCGACCGGATTTGAAGCATTGCTTGGATATCTTTATCTGAAAAAAGAATGGAAACGGCTGTTGGAACTGGTGAAGATCGGACTGGACAGCCTGGAGGAGCAGACATTATATGAAAGAAAATAAATCGGAAAACAGTTTGCTGATCGAGGGAAGAAATGCGGTGTTGGAAGCACTTCGTTCAGAGAAACCAATTGACAAGATTTTTGTGCAGGACGGTTGCCAGGACGGATCGGTTCGAACCATTGTACGGGAAGCCAAAAAAAGAGACGTGATCCTGAATTTTGTGGACAAAGAGCGGTTGAATCATCTTTCGGAAACCGGAAGACATCAGGGCGTGATCGCCTATGGCGCGGCATATGAATACGCTTCGGTGGAGGATATGCTGGCACTGGCGGAGAAAAAGGGAGAAGATCCGTTTTTAATCCTTTTGGACAATATTGAAGATCCTCATAATCTGGGGGCCATCATCCGTACCGCTAATCTGGTGGGAGCACATGGGGTGATCATTCCGAAAAGACGGGCAGCAGGTCTGACGGCAGTGGTGGCGAGAACTTCTGCGGGAGCATTGAATTATACACCGGTGGCAAAGGTGACGAACCTGAAGAAGACCATGGAAGACCTGAAAGAAAAGGGATTGTGGTTCGTGTGCGCAGACATGGACGGTGATGTGATGTATGATGTAAACCTGAAAGGCCCGATCGGGCTGGTCATCGGAAATGAAGGTGAAGGTGTAGGACGTCTGGTGAAAGAGACCTGCGATTTTGTGGCATCTGTTCCGATGAAAGGTGAGATTGATTCGCTGAATGCTTCTGTGGCAGCAGGGGTGCTGGCTTATGAGATCTTAAGGCAGAGACTGCAATGAAAAACAGAAAAGATTGTTGATCAATAAAAAAGAAATCAAGGGGATACAATATGAGTTCCTACGAGAAAATGACAGATGAGCAGTTGATCGAAGATTACCGGGCAGGGGAAGAGAAGATTATAGACTTCCTGATGGACAAGTATAAGCCGATGGTGAGGAAAAAAGCCCGTGCCATGTATCTTCTGGGCGGAGAAAATGAAGATCTGATCCAGGAGGGCATGATCGGGCTGTTTAAGGCTGTCCGGGATTTTGATTTTTCGCATAAGACTTCTTTTTACAGTTTTGCGGAACTGTGCATTTCCAGACAGATTTATTCAGCAGTCGAAGCGGCAAACCGCAAGAAGCATATGCCGTTGAATTCTTATGTGTCGCTGTACGAGGAAAAGGAGAGCGAAGGAGATGCCCAGCCGCTGATCAATACGATTCAGGTGGGGATGGAGAATAATCCGGAGGCGTTGTTTTTGAATCAGGAATATACAGATGCGTTGCAGGAAAGTCTCTGGGAGTCTTTGAGCCCGCTGGAGAGTAAAGTACTGTATCTGCATTTGCAGGGGACGGATTATCGAACCATCGCAGAGCTGATCGACAGAAGTCCGAAAACGGTGGACAATGCGATTCAGAGAATCAAGTCGAAAGCAGAAAAATTATGGAAAGATAAAAAAGTGGTTGACAACTGACTGTAATGTATAGTATATTGTTAACGTTGCGTGAGAGATGCACGCATCTGCTGTCTTGGCGCAGCTGGTAGCGCGTCGCCTTGGTAAGGCGGAGGTCGGGGGTTCAAGTCCCCTAGACAGCTGAGAATGAAGCACCGTAAGTGGCGTATTAACGTTCCTTTCGGTGCTTTTTCCATTTACACAAAGCAACGAACCAAAGATCGTGTCTTCACAAAATTCTGGTGGAGATCATGACAGCTTAGGGCAATTAAAATGTGAGTTTGGCAAAGAGCGTTGCAAAAAAGATGTTTCAGCGATAAAACGGATGGGTGAAAGAGATGTTTGGATATATTGCGGTAGACGAACCGGAACTGAAAATGAAAGACTATCGGAAATACAAAGCCTATTACTGTGGATTGTGCAGGGCACTTCGGAAATGTTACGGAAGTGCGGGACAACTGACACTCAGCTATGATATGACATTTCTGGCGGTGCTGCTTACGTCTCTGTATGAGAGTGAGACGGAGATTTCACACAGGCGCTGCAAGCTCCATCCCTTTAAGAAACAGGTGTTGCTTTCCGGGAAAATGACGGATTATGCGGCAGACATGAATCTGATCCTGGCTTATTATCATCAGAAGGATGACTGGGAGGACGAGAAAAAACTTTCCGGGAAATTGGGGATGATGGCCCTGAAGCGTAAGGTGAAAAAGGTGATCCGGGAATATCCGAGACAATGCAAGACGATTCAGAGTGAGCTGGATCAGATCCGGAGCTGTGAAAAGGAAGGGTGCACACAATTGGATCTGATTTCGGGATGTTTTGGACGGATCATGGGAGAAATACTGGCATTTCAGGAAGATCACTGGAAGGAAACGCTGTATCAGATGGGATTTTATCTGGGAAAATTTATTTATATCATGGATGCCTATGAAGATTATGATGAGGATCTGAAAAAGAACCGATACAATCCGTTGACGGAAATTCATAAGAGAGAAGATTATGAATCCTATATGCAGCAGATCCTGTGTATGATGGCAGGAGAGTGCAGTGCGGCGTTTGAACGGCTTCCCTGTCTGCAGGATGTGGATATCCTTCGTAATATTCTTTACGGAGGCATCTGGGGAAAATACAGAAAAATGCAGGTGGAGAAAGCGAAAAACCGGGAAGAAGAGACAGATAATACAGGATCAACAGACGCGGAGTCGGAAAATACGGAAGTGGGAATGGAAAACACGGAAACAATGAGAAAAGGGAACACAGAAACGGGAGATATGGAAAAAAGGGGCGACAAAAGATGAGGAAAGAGATGACTAGCGGGCCGATTACGAAATCTCTGCTGATCTTTGCGTTTCCCATGATGGCGGGAAAGTTTTCATTTAGAGAGGCACAGAGTAGACATTTTCGGGAAGATAGTATATGATGAAAAGCAGTAAGGTACCAAAGAGATAAGAGAGGAAAATCGATGAATAAAGATCCATATGAAGTACTGAAGGTATCAAGAAATGCCTCGGATGAAGAAATAAAAAGTGCATACCGGGAGATGAGCAGAAAATATCATCCGGATGCCAATATTAATAATCCTCTGGCGGATCTGGCAGAGGAAAAATTTAAAGAAGTGCAGGAAGCTTATGACTGTATCATGAAAGAACGCCAGTCCGGAGCACAATCCTATTCTTACGGATACCAGGGCGGATATCAGAGTTATTCCGGTCAGAACCAGGGGGATACCGGCCAGAATGGTTCCGGAGCGTCCGGCTCGTCTTTCGATCAGGAGGCGGGGCTTCGTCAGGATGTACAGAGAATGATCAGCGAACGGAGATACAGAGATGCGCTCAATGCCTTGAGCAGGATCCGTAACCGGAATGCAGAATGGTATTATTTGAGTGCAGCAGCCAATATGGGATATGGCAATAATATCCTGGCTCATGATCATGCGGTACAGGCGGTCAATATGGAGCCGCAGAATCCTGTTTACCGTCAGCTTTTGAATCAACTGGAGTGGAACCGTCAGAGATATCAGAGTCAGTCTCCTTACGGTGGCAGTCAGGGGCAGAATAATTCCTGTGGAACCGGAAATTTCTGTTGCGATCTGTGGATTGCAGACAGTCTGTGTGAGTGTATGGGAGGAGATCTTTGTCCATGCATGTAACGGCAAAAAAACTGGTCATGTCCGGAATGTTTCTGGCAGTCAGCATGATCTGTATGATGCTGGGGAGTGTGATTCAGACCAATACCCTGTTTTTGCTGGCAGCGGCGTCTTACTTTGTGGGAATTGTTTTAAGAGAATGTGGCGGCAAACTGGGTGTGGCGTTCTATGTGGCTGCGATTCTTCTGGGATGGATGCTGGTACCGGAGAAACTGTACGTAGGTTCTTATGCGGCGATGGGGCTTTATATTCTGCTGGAAGACAGACTCTGGGATTTCCTGGGAAAAAAGGAGACGCTTTCGAACAGAAGAACCTGGTTCTTCTTTGGGAAATGGCTGATCTTCAATCTGATTTATCTGAGCAGTCTGGCAGGAATGCATGCTCTGATCTTTGATTCGGAGACAAGCTGGTTGTTTCGGATCGGAGTCTGGGCAGCGGGGCAGGTTCTGTTCTTTTTGTATGACAGAGCCTACGGATATGTACAGGAACAGGTCTGGGGAAAGATAAGAGGGCGAATTCTGGGATAATCTCCCTTGTTCTGCCTTCTTTTTTATGATAAGATTATAAACTAAAGAGCCTGAAAGATTTTTCGGGCAGACAGAGGACATATCGGAGGAAGAAAATGGAAAACGAAGTGGTATCAAAGAATTTTATCGAGCAGGAGATAGATAAGGATTTAAAAGAGGGCGTGTATGACCATGTCTGTACCAGATTCCCACCGGAACCAAACGGTTATCTGCATATCGGTCATGCCAAGTCTATCCTTTTAAATTACGGACTGGCACAGGAATATGGCGGAACATTCCATATGCGGTTTGATGATACGAATCCGACCAAAGAGAGAATGGAATTCGTAGAGTCGATCAAGGAAGATATCCAGTGGCTGGGGGCAGACTGGGGAGATCATCTTTACTTTGCATCCGATTATTTTGATCAGATGTATGAATGTGCGATCAAACTGATCAAAAAGGGAAAGGCATATGTCTGTGATCTTACACCGGATCAGATCCGTGAATATCGCGGAACGCTGACTGAGCCTGGAAAGAACAGCCCGTACAGAGAGAGAAGCGTCGAAGAAAATCTGGCACTGTTTGAGGACATGAAAGAAGGAAAGGTAGAAGACGGAGCACGTGTACTGCGTGCGAAGATTGATATGGCTTCTCCGAATATCAATATGAGAGATCCGATCATCTACCGTGTGGCACATATGTACCACCACAACACAAAGGACAAATGGTGTATCTATCCGATGTATGATTTCGCACATCCGATCGAAGATGCAATTGAGGGAATTACCCATTCTATCTGTACTCTGGAATTTGAGGATCACCGTCCGCTTTATGACTGGGTAGTCAGAGAATGTGAATTTGAAAATCCGCCGAGACAGATCGAATTTGCCAAATTATATCTGACCAATGTGGTGACAGGAAAGCGTTACATTAAGAAACTGGTGGAAGACGGAATCGTAGACGGATGGGATGATCCGCGTCTGGTTTCCATTGCTGCGCTTCGAAGAAGAGGGTTCACACCGGAATCCATTAAAATGTTTATTGATATGTGCGGAATCTCCAAGAGTCAGAGCTCCGTGGATTACGCCATGTTAGAATACTGTATCCGTGAAGATCTGAAGCTGAAAAAGCCTCGTATGATGGCTGTACTGGATCCGATCCGTCTGGTGATCGATAACTATCCGGAAGGGGAAGTGGAATATCTGGATGCACCGAACAATCTGGAAAATGAAGAACTGGGCAGCAGAAAACTTCCATTCTGCAGAGAACTTCTGATCGAGAGAGATGACTTTATGGAGGAACCGCCGAAGAAATATTTCCGTCTGTTCCCGGGCAATGAAGTCCGCCTGATGAATGCATATTTTGTGAAATGTGTGGGCTATGAGAAGGATGAGAACGGAAATGTGACAGTGGTACACTGTACTTATGATCCGGAGACAAAGAGCGGAAGTGGATTTACCGGAAGAAAGGTCAAAGGAACCATTCACTGGCTGGCAGCTCCGAAGGCGTTAAAAGCAGAAGTAAGACTTTATGAAAATCTTGTGGATGAAGAAAAGGGTGTATATAATAAAGAGGATGGTTCGTTGAACCTGAATCCGAATTCCCTGACAGTAAAGGAAATCTATGTGGAGGAGAACTTTAAAGATGCAAAACCGGGAGAGAGCTTCCAGTTTGTACGGCAGGGATATTTCTGTGTAGACCAGAAAGATTCAAGCGAAGAACATCTGGTATTTAACCGGATCGTATCTTTGAAGAGTTCTTTCAGACTTCCCAAAAAAGCGTAAAAATGCAGACCGGCCTGTATGGGACGGTCTGATTTTATCTGATAATAAGTCTGAGGTGAAAAGGTGCCATGAATGAACTGACGATCAATCTGCAGACGGGTTCGAAGATCCCTCTGTATGAACAGATTTATAATTATGTCAAAGAGAATATTCAGAACGGAAAACTTTCAAGCAAGGAGAAACTGCCTTCTACCAGAACGCTTGCAAGACATCTGGAGGTCAGCAGAAGTACCATTGAACTGGCTTATGAACAGTTGATGTCGGAAGGGTATATAGAGGCGGAGCCGTGCCGGGGATATTTTGTGGCGCAGATTGAAGATCTTTTTGCATGGGAACCGGAGCGGATCCGGGAAGAAGAAATTCCTGCCAGGGAAAAAGAAATATTCCGGTATGATTTTTCACCCAGTGGAGTCGATTTGAAAAGTTTTCCCTATAATGCATGGAGAAAGCTGTCAAAAGAAAGTCTGGTCGCAGACCGGGCAGAATTATTCCGGCTTGGAAATTCCCAGGGGGAATGGGGACTTCGAAAAGCGATTTCCAGTTATCTGTATCAGGCACGGGGAGTCAGTGCGACACCGGAACAGATTATTGTGGGAGCGGGAAATGACTATCTGCTGATGCTGCTTTGTATGATATTGGGATCGGATTATAAGGTGGCGATGGAGAATCCGACGTACAAACAATCCTACCGGGTATTCTCCAATCTGTCCTATCAGGTCTGTACGGTGAATATGGATGAAAACGGAATGCTGGTATCGGAACTGAAAAAGTCAGAGGCGGATATCGCTTTCGTGATGCCTTCTCATCATTATCCGCTCGGAACGGTTATGCCGTTGAAACGAAGAATGGAATTGCTGAAATGGGCAGAAGAAAAACCATCTCGTTATATTATCGAGGATGATTATGACAGTGAGTTCCGTTATAAGGGAAAACCAATCCCGGCTTTGCAGGGATATGACCGGAAAGAAAAAGTGATCTATATGGGAACCTTTTCGAAATCCATTGCTCCGGCAATCCGTGTCAGCTATATGGTGCTTCCCTATTCTCTGTTGGAAGGATATCATAAACGGGCAGAGTTTCTGAGTTCTACTGTGTCCAGGGTAGATCAGCTGATCTTACAGAATTTTATAGAGCAGGGATATTTTGAGAGACATCTGAACAAGAGCAGGGCGTTGTATAAAGGAAGACATGATGCGTTGCTTGCCGCTCTCAAACCGCTTCAGGATCTGTGTACCATTTCTGGGGAACATGCGGGAGTACATCTGTTGCTTCATTTCCCGGAGTTGGAGGAAGAAGAACTGATTCGGGCGGCAGGGAAAAACGGAGTCAAAGTCTACGGACTTTCGGAATATTATGTAGAACCGCCAAAGAAAAAAGAAGCGGTGATCATGCTGGGATATGCAAATCTCAGTGAAGAAAAGATAAAAGAAGCAGTAAGACTGTTAGAAAAAGCCTGGAGACCTCTGAAAGGTTCCAGGCGATAAAATAAGAAACTTCTTTCGAACCGGCAGAAGATGAAGATGCTTATTCTGTCATATCTTCTGAATCAGAAGAAGCATCGACTTCGCTATCGGAAGATTTCTCGGGTTTGGATGAAGTCTCGTTGGCAATGGTTCCCTCAGAAGTCGCTGGAGATTCATCGGTGGAAGATTCCTCTGAGTCAGAAGAGTCCTTTGCATCGGATGAAGCTTCCGAGCGGTTTAAAGAAACATATTCTCTATGGGAAACGGGCTCCAAGTCATTGTCCAGATCGAAATCTTCTTCTTCGGACAGTGTGAAGTCTTTATCGGTACGGGAAATCTTTTTGCTCCAGTAAGCATAGCAGGCGCCGACAAATGCACCGATAGCAGCCAGTGTGAGCAAAACTTTTGTGAATTTGCGATACATAATAGTCTCCTTTCTGAAGATAAATCCTGTGAACATCATTGTAATACATTTGCGTGCGGAGGTCAATGCATGGAATATTTAGATACAAAAGCAGTGAAAAAAGCAAAAAAAGGAATCTTAAGTGTGGTATTCGGACGAACGGCTCTGATCCTGGCGTTGTTGCTCTTGCAGATCGGCGTCATGATTTCTATGGTGACAGTCCTGAAAGATTATCGAACCTATATGGATGTGGTTCTGATGATCCTTCGTGTGATCGTGGTGATCTATGTTATCAACGAGAAGGGAAATCCGGCATTTACCATGACATGGATTTTGCTGATGATGGTCTTTCCGGTGTTTGGAACGCTGTTTTATATCTATGTAAAATCAGAACTGGGAAGCCGTGCACTGGCGAAACAGCTTTCCAGAAGAAAACTGGAGACTCATCGGTATATGCAGCAGGATCAAAGTGTCATCAGAGATTTGAAACTCAGTAAGTCTGCGGATGTGTCTCTGGCCCATTATATGAAATATCAGCTGGGATTTCCGATTTACCGAAATACAAAAGTAACTTACTTTCCGAGCGGGGATAAAAAATTTCACCAGATGGTTCGGGAGCTTCAAAAGGCGGAAAAATATATTTTTCTGGAATATTTCATTGTAGAAGAAGGCTATATGTGGAATACGATCCTGGAGATTCTGAAAGCAAAGGTAAGAGAGGGCGTGGAAGTCCGTTTTATGTACGATGGAATGTGCAGCATTTCCAAATTGCCCTATGATTACCCGAGACAGATGAGAAAATATGGGATCCGCTGTAAAATGTTCAGCCCGATCCGTCCGGTACTGACAACGGTACAAAATAACCGGGATCACCGGAAAATCTGTGTGGTAGACGGAAAAGTAGCTTTTACGGGTGGTGTGAATCTGGCAGATGAATATATCAACCGGATTGAACGCTTTGGTTACTGGAAAGATACGGCGGCCATGTTTGAGGGAGATGCGGTACAGAGTTTTACGATCATGTTTCTTCAGATGTGGAACGCCACGGAGCGAGGCGGCGAATCCTATCAGGATTATCTGACGGAAAAATCAACCGGAGTGAAGAAACGGGAACTGGGTTATGTGTTGCCCTATGCGGACAGTCCGTTTGACCATGAGGATGTGGGAGAGACCGTCTATAAACACATTCTAAACCATGCCAAGCGCTATGTACATATTATGACACCGTATCTGATCCTGGACGACCAGATGATGGATACGCTGACGAAAACGGCGAAAAGCGGAATTGAGGTTGCAATCATCATGCCTCATATTCCGGATAAGTGGTATGCATTCGCTCTTGCAAAGACCTATTATCAGGAGCTTTTGGAGGCTGGCGTAAAGATCTATGAATTTACACCGGGCTTTGTGCATGCAAAGATTTTCGTGTCGGATGATGAGGTGGCAACGGTGGGAACCATCAATCTGGATTACCGAAGTCTGTACCTGCATTTTGAAAATGGAGCCTATATCTATAATAATCCGGCGGTCAGGGATATAGAGCAGGATTTCCAGCGAACCATAAGAAAATGTCACTGTGTGACACTGGAAGAAGTGAGAAAACAGAATATCTGGATGCAAATCTGCGGACGGGCACTTCGTCTGATCGCACCGCTGATGTAAAAACGTGTGAAATTCGGCGCTTTTTCTGTAAAAAAGATTTTACAGAACCAGAAAAGTATAGTATAATTGCTAAGGCGGTTATAAGGGCCGCGAATGAGAATTTATAAGTGAGAATCACGCAGGAGGACTCAGGAATGGTTAAAGCGGTAGTAGGAGCGAACTGGGGAGACGAAGGAAAAGGTAAGATTACGGATATGCTTGCAGAGAAAGCGGACATCATCGTTCGGTTTCAGGGTGGAGCAAATGCCGGGCATACCATCGTAAATAATTACGGGAAGTTTGCACTGCATACATTACCATCTGGTGTATTTTATGATCATACCACCAGCATTATCGGAAATGGTGTAGCGTTGGATATTCCGCGTCTGTTCAATGAAATAAAATCAGTAGAGGAACAGGGGGTGCCGGCACCGAAGATTCTGGTATCAGACCGTGCTCAGATCGTAATGTCATATCACAAGAATTTTGATGCATATGAGGAAGAGAGACTGGGAGGTAAATCTTTCGGTTCCACCAAATCAGGAATTGCACCGTTTTATTCTGATAAATATGCAAAGATCGGATTCCAGGTCAGTGAATTGTTTGATGAGGAATTGCTGAAAGAGAAGGTTGTACGTGTTGCAGATCAGAAAAATGTACTGTTAGAGCATCTGTATCACAAACCGCTGATCGATCCGGATGAACTTTTGAAAGAACTGTTAGAATATAAAGAGATGGTAGCACCGTATGTATGCGATGTATCTCTGTTCTTACACAATGCGCTGAAAGAAGGAAAAGAAATTCTTCTGGAAGGACAGCTTGGATCTCTGAAAGATCCGGATCACGGAATTTATCCGATGGTAACCTCTTCTTCCACACTGGCAGCTTATGGTGCAATCGGAGCAGGTATTCCACCATATGAGATCAAACAGATCATTACGGTATGTAAGGCTTACTCCAGTGCAGTCGGAGCAGGAGCGTTTGTCAGCGAGATCTTCGGAGAAGAAGCAGATGAACTGAGACGCCGTGGTGGAGACGGTGGAGAGTTCGGAGCAACTACAGGAAGACCGAGACGTATGGGATGGTTTGACTGTGTCGCTTCCAAATATGGATGCAGAATGCAAGGCACTACAGATGTTGCATTTACAGTATTGGATGTATTGGGATATCTGGATGAGATTCCGGTCTGTGTCGGATATGAGATTGACGGAGAAGTTACAACAGAATTCCCGGTAACACATTTGCTGGAAAAAGCAAAACCGGTACTCAAAACTCTTCCGGGATGGAAACAGGATATCCGTGGAATCAAGAATTATGAAGATCTTCCGGAGAACTGCAGAAAATACATCGAATTTGTAGAGCAGGAGATCGGTTATCCGATCACAATGGTCAGCAACGGACCGGGAAGAGACGATATTATTTATCGCAATAAATAAAAAAGTTACAGACAGAATAAAAGCTGCGGTTTCCTTTTAGGAAATGGCAGCTTTTTTAGCACTTTTAGAGTTATAGGACAAAGTGTGTTGATGAAAACCATTATCCTCCCGCAAAAGGTTGCAACGGAAACCGCTTACACTTAGTCCGGGTGATTTCCGCTGAGGAGGCGGTAGATCAGATAAATCGCGTAGAGCATGACCGGGAGGCAGATTGTCAGTGCAACGGATGCTTTCAACAGATTGATCGCAAGGTCATTTCCGATCAGCGCAAAAATAAGGGTGCTGACATATAGGGCGATGAGTAAAAGGGCACCGATTGCTGCCAGGATTCTTTTGATACGTTTCATGTATTTTATCATTCCTTTCATTTTATGTAAGGTACAGACAACAGACGAAAAGTGTTGTGCCCATACGTTTTGTGGTTGGATTTTTTAAAATCTGACTTTCTTCATTATAATGGAATCCTTCAGGAGACGCAAGCGATAAAAGCCTCTTTACGGAAAGCCCGGGATGGTATATAATAAAAGCTACGGACGAAAATCATACAAAGGAGTTATATACAAATGAGTGAAAAATCATTATTAGATCAGTGGAGAGATATGGCCTATTCCAAAGAGATGGACAGAGGTGCTCTTCAGAAATTCTGGGGAACTTATTTTACAATTGAAAAAGGAATCTATGAGCAGCTTTTGAATGAGCCGGAAGTTGAAGTAAAAGGTACGGTTCAGGAACTGGCTGATAAATATGGTCTGGAGCTTCTGACTATGGTTGGATTTTTAGATGGAATCAACGACAGTCTGAAAGAAGCCAACCCGATCGAGACAATGGAAGCAGATACGGAAGTTAATCTGATTTTCGATAAAGAGAAGCTTTATAAAAACATGGTGGATGCAAAAGCTGACTGGCTGTATGAACTGCCACAGTGGGATGAGATCTTTGATGCCGAGACAAAGAAACGTCTTTACAGAGAACAGAAGAATTCCGGAACGATCCGTAAGGAGAAGAAGATCGGAAGAAACGATCCGTGTCCGTGTGGAAGTGGCAAGAAATACAAGAAGTGCTGTGGAAGATAATCCATGCTGATCCTTGGAATATTTTGTATCCTATATTATATGGTGATACGGGTTTATACGGGAAGAAAAGATTCAACTTTTCTTCCTTTTTGGATTTTTATGGGGATTTTTTGTCTGGCATGCCATGTTATTCTGATAAATTGTCCGGTGGAAATCAGAAGATTCTTACAGGGGCTGTTGCTTCTTTGCTTTTTGACGTTTCTTGCGGGAGAGGTACGGATTTTGTGGGCAGCCGGGAAACAGCCGGATAAAGATCTGGAAGTGCTGATCGTATTGGGAGCTCAGGTGCGTGGAACCAGGGTGACGAATTCGCTGAAACGCCGGCTGGATCGAGCGTGTGCTTATCTGAAAGAGCATCCGAAGACGGTAGCAATCCTGTCCGGAGGTCAGGGACGGGGCGAAGACATATCGGAAGCATTCTCGATGAATGACTATCTGTTGGAGTGTGGAATTGAGCAAGCCAGACTGCTGATGGAAGACAAGTCTACAACGACCTGGGAAAATCTGAAATTCAGTTTCGGTCTTTATGGCGCTGATTTTTTGAACAGTGATCTTCATGGGAAAAAGGTGGGAATCGTGACCAATGATTTTCATGTGTGCCGTGCTCTGATGATGGCGAAAAAACAAGGCTATAAAAAGGTGCAGGGAGTACCGGCATCTTCCAATCCGGTCCTGTTTTTAAATTATCTGGTACGGGAGTTTTTCGCATGTGCACAGACGCTGCTATATTACAGGAAAAGATAAAGAAAAAAATATAGAGAAAGACAATAGAAAAAAAGAAAACGAGGTGGAAGAGACGGATGAGTGAAATGTTAAGAGCAATAAAAACGGATGAGTTTAAGGGAGTCAATGACTGCTATACCCTGAACAACGGAGTGAAGATTCCGTGCGTAGGATTCGGAACCTATAAGGCTGCGCAGGACGAGAGTGAGCGAGTGATCAAAACGGCGATCGAAGCAGGATATCGTTGTTTTGATACAGCATCCTTTTATGGAACGGAACCATATCTTGGAACGGCAATCAAAGAAAGCAAAATACCAAGAGAAGAATTTTTTATTTCTTCCAAAGCATGGAAAACGGAGATGGGATATTCTCAGGTAAAAGAGGCTTTTGAAAGAACTCTTGAGAATCTTCAGACGGATTATCTGGATCTCTATCTGATCCACTGGCCGCTTCCGGAAGTAGGATATAAAGACTGGAAACAGTTGAATATTGATACCTGGCGTGGAATGGAAGAGCTGTATAAAGCAGGAAAGGTAAAAGCAATTGGTGTCTGCAATTATCTGCCACATCATCTGGATAATCTGATCGATAACTGTCAGATAATTCCGGCGGTAGATCAGATTGAAGTACATCCGGGGTATACCCAGGAAAGCGTACTTTCTTACTGCAAAGAACATGAAATCCTGGTTCAGGCATGGAGTCCGATCGGAAGAATGAGAATGATGTCGGAACCACTGATCGTAGAACTGGCAGAAAAATATAAAGTTTCACCGGTACAGATCTGTCTGCGTTATGAAGTACAGAGGGGAATTTTGCCGTTGCCGAAATCCTCTGCGATGGAGCGGATGAAACAGAACATGGATCTGTTTGGCTTTGAGATTTCCAGAGAAGATATGTGGCGGATCACAACGCTGCCTCCGATGGGATGGTCGGGTGAACATCCGGATCGAATCCGTGTGAAAGTGGTAGAAAGCACAGAACCATATGAGGCTTAAGGTGTATCGTGCACCAGTGGCTCAAAGTGAAACGAAAGTATAAGCGGAAAAGCAGTGTGTGGAAAAGGGGTTCCGCGCTGTACAAACAGAAATGTTTTATTATACATAAAATCTGAAAAAATGAGCAGACTATCTCCGATCAATAAATTTGAGGAGGTAGAAAAATGCCAAAATTAAAATGCAGCGTGCAGACATGTGCGCACAATCATCAGTTTTTATGCGATTTAGATCAGATTCAGGTGGGAGGTAATCAAGCCTGTTCCCCAAGTGAGACACAGTGTGACAGTTTTACGGAAAGAAAAGAAAGCGGCTATTCAAATGCGGCCGGCGGGGGATGCCACTGTTCCGAAACAACCGGAATCGACTGTCAGGCAGAAAAATGTATGTACAATGAAGCATGTAAGTGTCAGGCCGGACGAATCAGCGTAGAGGGTGGTCAGGCAAAGCAGTGTCAGGGTACGGAGTGTGCAACTTTTAAGATGTAGAGGGGTTTCATGAAGTGTTTTACTGCTTTGAAGTGTAAAAATTATCTGCGGGGAGATAAACTTTATCTCCCTTTTTCTATCTGAGGCTCAAAAAGGTTATTTAAGGATTGTTAAGTATATTTGAAAGATAATAAAATGGGAGTACAAAATGAAAAAAAGATGGATAGTTATATTGGGAATAATGCTGGTAGTTGTTGGGGGATATTTAACATATAGTAAGTTGTTTGTTTCTTCAAAATATGTTGGGATTTGGAATTCTGAAAGTTCGGGAAAAACAATAGAAATATTCAGGGATGGCACAGTCTTTTATTATCAAAAAGGTAAAAGTAGTGATAAAGAAATCGTTTACACTGCGGAAGAGGGAAAATTGAGTGATGGACATATTATAATGAAAGACAGATTTGATTCTCAGGGATGTTTGGATACATATTCAGCAGTAGAGGAAATTCCAAAAGATGATTTTTTACCGATTTCTATTGTATATGATATGGAATTTCAGGGTACAGAAGCTTGTACAATAATGAATGCAGAAAGACGAAATACAGATCAACGTGTTGCGTTTGTTAAAAGTTCTAATAAAGTGAAAAAAGAAAAGTTGGGAGAAAAAAGGGAAGCCAGTGATTATCAAATTACAGTGTTTTTTGATGAGGATATTTCGGAGCAAAAGTTAGCTGAATTGAAAAATGAAATAGAAAAAATGAATGGTGTAGTATCGGTTACATATATTTCACCGGAAAAAGCATGGGAAAATTTTCAAGAAACATACTATAAAGAAGGGGAAGTGCTTGTAGATGGATTTAAAGACGATAATCCATTAGCAAATAGTGGGAATTTTCAAGTAGTATATAAAGTGAAATATAGGGAAGCATTATTGAAAAATATAGAAGCACTAGAAGGCATAAGAAAAATAAACAGTTAAGAGAGCAGGGCAGTCTTATTTAAGGACTGCCTTTTCTAACGTTTTTGAATATATTTAGTTGCATTTATTTGCGAAAAAATAAAATTTACAGTAGAAAAAAATTGTGCTAAAATATACGGCATGTGAGACTTGTTAATGGCAGCAGAAGAGGAAAGGACTGAAGAGCATGCCGAAATTAAACGAAAATTATCTGAAATTAGAAAATAATTATTTATTTGCTGAGATCGCACACCGTACCGCAGCTTATTCCGAAGCACATCCGGACAAACCGTTGATCCGTCTTGGAATTGGTGATGTAACAAAGCCATTGAGTGATATTGTAGTAAAGGCACTGCATGATGCAGTGGACGATATGGCTTCTGCAGAAAGTTTCCATGGATATGGACCGGAGCAGGGATATGAAGCAACCAGAAAGGCAATTGCAGGATATTATGAGAGAAATGGAGTATCTGTGGATGCAGACGATATCTTTATTTCTGATGGAGCAAAGAGCGATACAGGAAATATTACCGATATGTTCGGACATGATAATGTGATTCTGATTCCGGATCCGGTTTATCCGGTATACGTAGATTCCAACACAATGTGTGGTAATCAGATTACGTATATTTCCGCAAATGCAGAAAATGATTTTCTCCCGTTGCCGAACCATGATCAGCATGTGGATCTTATCTATATCTGTTCTCCGAACAATCCAACCGGAGCCTGCTACAACAAAGAGCAGTTGAAAGAGTGGGTAGATTATGCACTGGAAAATGAAGCAGTGATCTTGTTTGACTCTGCATATGAAGCATTTATCAGTGATCCGGAACTTCCGAGAAGTATTTATGCAATTGAGGGTGCAAAGAAATGCGCCATCGAATTCTGTTCTCTGTCTAAGACAGCTGGATTTACCGGAACAAGATGCGGATATACGGTTGTACCGAAAGAACTGGTATTTAAGGCTTCTACAGGCGAAGAAATGTCTATCCACAATATGTGGAACAGAAGACAGTCTACCAAATATAACGGAACGGCTTATATTATCCAGAAAGCGGCAGAAGTTGTATTCTCAGAAGAGGGAATCAATGAGTGCAACCAGAACATTGAATATTATAAGAAGAATGCCAAACTGATCGCAGATACCATGACAGAGCTTGGAATCCGTTTCTATGGCGGACATCATTCTCCGTATATCTGGTTCGAGTGCCCGAATGGAATGGATGCGTGGGAATGCTTCGATTATCTGTTAAATGAGATCCAGGTAGTTGGTACTCCGGGAGCAGGATTCGGTGAGAACGGAAAGAATTTCTTCCGTCTGACTTCTTTTGGAAATTATGAGAATACTGTAGAAGCAATGAAGCGATTTAAATCTCTGTTTGCAAAATAATCAAACAGCACAGATATTTGCCGAGTGGCAGAAATGCTGAAAAGATGATTTAAAGAACATGGAAAATGTTCTGGAGAAGAATCTGAAACAGAATACCGAAACTCAGGAAGGGACCTAAAGCAATGACTGCTTTCAGGTCTTTTCTTTTTGGAAACAGACGGGAGGCAGTTGAGTTGGTTAATAAGAAATACAACAGTGCCCCCAGAAGCGCAAAAAAGAACGCATAAATCTGAAACCAGAATCCGAAGAATCCACCGGTAAGTGCGAGAAATTTCACATCGCCACCTCCGATTCCACCTGGGAAGAATAGGGTGAAAACCAGCAAAACGAAGGGAAGAAGCGTAACTCCAAGAAGTCTGGAAAGAAAGGATACATGAAAGAGTGGAAGAGAAAGATACTGGCCGAAAAGAAACAGGAGCAGATATTCATATAGAAAGAAATCGGGAATCCGATGATGCTTTATATCAAATCGGGAAAGCATGAATAAAAACAGAAGAAGAATAGAATAAAAGAAAAGGGACAAGATGATACCCCCTTTTTTAAAATGGGGTACCATCAAGGTCGTAAGGTGTTACCTGATATACATAATAATTTAACCAGTTGGTGTAGAGATTATTTGCGGTAGCACGCCAAGTCAGAAGCGGCTTCTGGTCTGGATCATTGTTCGGGTAATAGTTACAGGGCATCTGAATATCAAGACCTTTGGAAAGATCCCGTTTGTATTCGGTATCCAGTGTGATTCGGTCGTATTCCGGATGCCCCATCACGAAGATCTGGCGACCGTCCTCTGCCATACAGAGGAAGACTCCGGCTTCCTTGGAATCCGCCAGGATGGTGATGCGTGGATCAGCTTCAATCTCATCGAGGGGTACTTCTGTGTGTCTGGAATGAGGAGCTAAAAATACATCATCAAATCCCCGAACCAGTGGAATCTTACGGTTACGCACCTGATGCCAGAACAGACCGAATTTTTTTTCAGGCAGGAGCTTTTTATTGATCCCGAAATGATAATACATTCCGGCCTGAGCGCCCCAACAGAGATGCAGGGTGGAAGTGACATTGGTTTTGGTCCATTCCATAATCTCTTCCAGTTCTTTCCAGTAATCTACATCCTCAAATTCCATCTGTTCCACGGGAGCACCCGTGATAATGAATCCGTCGAATTTTTGATGGTGGATATCACGGAACGACTCGTAGAATTTGTTCAGATGGCTAGTAGAGGTGTTCTTGGAAGCGTGGCTGTCTACACGAACAAAGACCACATCTACCTGAAGTGGTGTATTGGAAAGAGATCTCAGGATCTGAAGTTCTGTATCTTCTTTCAGTGGCATCAGATTCAACAGTCCGATGCGGATCGGTCGGATATCCTGATGGGAAGCACGGTACTCATCCATCACAAATATATTTTCATGTTCCAGTATTTCTTTGACCGGAAGGTCATTTTGTACTCTGATTGGCATAATACATTATTCTCCTTTGTTGTTTTCCTGCTGATTGTTCAGATGTTCCTTGTGGTCATCAGCATGGATATATTCGCCCTGGTTATTTACATAACTCAGTTCGTCATAAGAACCGGAATCAACCGGAAGTTTTTTGCGTCGTAAGAGATCGTTGACCAACAAGGTCACGACGTAATAAATAACGGCAAACGTCGGAACACCCAGGATCATGCCCGGAATTCCGAAAAGGCCACCGCCTACCATGATGGCAAATACCACCCAGAATGCGGAGAGACCGGTGGAATCGCCCAGAATCTTGGGACCGATGACATTTCCGTCCAACTGCTGCAATGCAAAGATAAAGATCAGGAAATAAACTCCTTTGATCGGACTGTCCAGAAGAATCAGGATGGCACTGGGGATCGCACCGATGTAAGGGCCGAAGAACGGAATCACATTGGTCACACCCACGATCACGCTGACCAGCAGGACGTAAGGCATATTTAAAATAGAAAGACCGATGAAACATAAGACTCCGATGATGGCAGAGTCGATGATCTTTCCGCTTAAAAATCCGATGAAAATGTCACCACTTTTTCTGGTCAGATGAAGTACCAGATTTGCACGATCCGGTTTTAACAGTGCATAGACGAATTTCTTACTCTGTCTGGAAAAAACTTCCTTGCTGTAAAGCACATAGATGGAAACGATGATTCCCACACAGAAGTTAAGAACTTCGCTTAAAACGTTGATCACACCGACGGTTAAGTTGGTCATGATGACGTTGGTCTGTTTGAGTAGATCGTTTCTCAGCCAGTTCTGAAGATAATTGCTTCCTTCTTCAATGGCGTTCGTGACCAGCATATTGATGGTGGTATCTTTGGAGTTCATCTCATTGATCTGATCCAGCAGAGAATTCAACTGTCCGGGAACTTTAAATACCATGTCGCGGATACTGGTGTAGAGTTCCGGCAGCAGAACGTTACAAAGGGCTGTGATCAGAAGAAATGCAGTGAGAAGCGATACAAGGATTCCCACAGAGCGGCTGATTTTTGCGGCACGTTCCGGCGTTTTCGTCATTTTTTCCAGTCGCGGCACCAAAATCTGATCCACCTTTTTTATGATCGGGTTCAGAAGAAATGCGATGCCAAGCCCGTAGATGATTGGTTTTGCCACACTTAAAAAGGTCTTTAAAATTCCTGAAATATAGTTGAGACGGAACAAACCGAAATAGAAAAGAATCGCTGCGGCAATTACCAGAAAGAAGGTCATGCCCTGGCTGAACTGCTGGCGGATCTTGGAAGGCCCGCGAGTGCCGAATTTCGGTTGGTTTGTATAGTATTCACTGGAAGGATCAGAGGAAGAATTGTCTTTCTGATCCTGAGTGAAATGGTTTGTGTGAAGGTCGGGATCTTTTGGATCCTGCCGTAAATCTTTCTCTTTTTCCATAAGCTGATTTTAATTCTTGTCCTTTCTGAAATTCAAGTTAAGCACATGGGAAAATCCGGCTGTGCTTCGTGTCAACGTAAGCTGATAGATTCCCTGTTAAAAAACATGTAAAGTTATTATACTCTTTTCTGTCAAAGACTGCAATCGTTCGAATCCTTCAAAAAGCGCGATTTAACATTTTTTTTCGAAAAAAAGTATGATAGAATAGAAAGAACGTTGAAGGAGGATGGAGTTATGGAGTTTCAGTTTTCAGATAAAGTAAACAGTTTTAAACCGGGGATTTTTGCAGCCTTGAACGAAAAGAAGGAAGAACGGATGCGAAAAGGACTTCCTGTCTATAATCTTTCTATCGGAACACCGGATTTCAAACCGGCACCGTATGTGATGAAGGCGATGGAAGAAGCCTGTAAAGATCCGGAAAATTATAAATATTCTCTGGAAGAACTTCCGGAGCTGATCGAAGCGATGCAGAACCGTTATCAGACCAGATACGGAGTGAAGCTGGAGGCGGATGAGATTATGTCTGTTTATGGCTCTCAGGAAGGTATGGCACATATCGGAATGGTGTTCTGTAATCCGGGAGATACGATGCTGGTTCCGGATCCGGGGTATCCGATGTTTGAGATGTGCGGAATTATGGCAAATGCAAATGTGGTTCCCTACCGTTTGAACCCAGAGAAAGGATTTCTGCCGGATCTGGAGGACATTCCGGATGAGATCTTAAAAGAGGCAAAATTTATGATCGTGTCTTATCCATTAAATCCGGTCTGTGTCTGTGCGCCGGATTCCTTCTATAAAGAACTGATCGCATTTGCAAAAAAATATGAGATCATTATTTTACATGACAATGCGTATTCTGATATTGTTTATACTGGAGAACGAGGTAAATCTTTCTTGCAGTTCGAAGGTGCAAAAGAGGTGGGTGTGGAATTTTATTCCCTGTCAAAGTCTTACAACCTAACGGGAGCCCGGATTTCGTTTGTGGTGGGCAATCATGAGATTATTCGGAAGTTTAAGGTGCTGCGTTCCCAGATTGATTACGGAATCTTCCTGCCGGTGCAAAAAGCTGCGATTGCTGCGTTGAACGGCCCGGAAGAATATGTGCTGGATCAGCAGAAAAATTATGAAAAGAGAAATCGGATGCTCTGTGGTGGGTTACGGGAACTTGGATGGAATGTGCCGGACAGCCAGGGGACCATGTTTGTCTGGGCACCAATCCCGAAAGGCTACGAGTCGTCCTTTGAATTTTGTATGGAACTGATGGAAAAGACGGGAATCATCGTTACACCGGGAAGCGCATTCGGAGAACATGGAGAAGGGTATGTGCGGATGGCACTGGTGGCAAATGAAGAGAAGATTGGTGAGATCTTAAAGGTGATTAAAGAATCAGGGATTCTAGAAAAATAAACATCAGAAAGGCGGAATGAAATATGACTTATGAAGAGATTTTAAAAAACGCAAGAGGATGCATCGGACCTTACTGCAAGGCCTGTCCGGTCTGCAACGGAAGAGCCTGTTCCAACCAGATGCCTGGTCCGGGGGCGAAGGGTAGCGGTACACTGGCCGTCCGGAACTATGAAACATGGCAGAATATCCGGATTAATATGGATACAATCTGCGAGAAACAGGATGTATCCACGAAATTAGAAATGTTTGGCAAGACATTTTCGGCTCCGTTTTTTGCGGGTCCGGTAGGTTCTGTGAAATTACATTATGGAGAAAAATATACGGAAGACGAATATAATCAGATTCTGGTTTCAGGTTGTGCAAAGGAAGGGATCGCAGCGTTTACCGGAGACGGTGTAGATGAGATGGTAATGAAAGAAGGAACTGCGGTGATCTCGGCAAATGGCGGAATCGGGGTTCCGACGGTTAAACCGTGGGATCTGGGAACCATTCGTGAAAAGATGGAGTTGGTGAAAAAATCAGGCGCCTTTGCGGTGGCGATGGATATTGATGCAGCAGGCTTACCGTTTCTGAAGAATTTGAATCCGCCGGCGGGCAGTAAATCGGTAGATGAATTAAAAGAGATCGTGAAGATGGCGGAGATTCCGTTTATTTTAAAAGGAATTATGACACCGAAAGGTGCAAGAAAAGCCATGGAAGCAGGTGCGGCAGGAATTGTAGTGTCCAATCACGGCGGACGGGTACTGGATCAGTGTCCGGCAACGGCGGAAGTGCTGCCGGAGATCGTAAAAGCGGTGGAAGGAAAGATGAAGATCTTCGTAGACGGCGGAATCCGTTCCGGTACAGATGTATTCAAGGCACTGGCACTCGGAGCGGACGCAGTGATCATTGCAAGACCATTTGTGACAGCAGTCTATGGCGGGGGAAGTGAAGGCGTACAGGTTTACACCAATAAGATCAAATCGGAACTGGAAGATACGATGGCGATGTGCGGAACATTTTCACTGGATGAGATCGGAACGGAACAGATTTGGAGAGGATAGAAAACATGAAAAAAATTGCAAAGTTTCATAAAGTAAGTTATGAGCAGTTTCTGGAAGGATGGAAAGATACATTTCCGGAAACAACGGAGGAAAAGGTAAAAGAGATCTATGAACAGATCAGGCTGCCAAAAAGAGCGACAGCAGGGTCTGCTGGGTATGATTTCTTTTCTCCGGTGGATTTTACGGTTGCGCCGGGTCAGGGAATCAAGATCCCGACCGGAATCCGTGTGGAAATGGAACCGGAGTGGGTGTTGAAATGTTATCCGAGAAGCGGTCTGGGCTTCAAATATCGTCTGCAGTTGAACAACACCGTGGGAATCATTGACAGCGATTATTTCTATTCGGATAATGAGGGACATATTTTTGCAAAACTGACCAATGATTCCAGAGAAGACAAGACTCTGGAACTGAAAGCCGGAGAAGGTTTTATGCAGGGGATTTTCGTAGAGTACGGAATCACAGTGGATGATGATGCGACAGCCATTCGCAACGGGGGATTCGGAAGTACCACATAAAATCCGGGAAAACAGGAACACTACTGGAAGAAGAGTTGAAAGGAGTGTTCCTATGAAAAATATGAAAGAAAAAGAAGTCGGCAGTTCTTTTCACGACAATCTGGCGTGGATGGATCAACATTTGCCTGTGGAGGCGAGCTTTGATCTGATCAAGCGGGAGATTGAAATTGGTGGGAGGAATGCCGCTTTTTATTTTATAGATGGTTTTATGAAAGATGAAGCCATGTTAAAGCTTCTGGATTCCATGATGAAGATCAAACCGGAAGATATGCCGGAGAGAATTCTGGAGTTTTCGGCAAAATGTATTCCATATGTGGAAGTGGAAATTTTGCATCAGTTTGATCAAGTGATGAAAAATATGTTTTCGGGCGTGACCTGCCTCTTCATCGAGGAATATGAGGGATGCATAGCCATTGATTGTCGGACTTATCCGGCCAGAGGCGTGGAAGAGCCGGAGACAGACAAATCACTTCGGGGATCCAGAGACGGATTTGTGGAAACGGTTGTATTTAACACGGCGATGATGAGAAGAAGGATTCGGGATCCGCACCTGATTATGAAAATGGAATCGGTGGGGAAAAGCTCGAAAACGGATGTGGTGATTTGCTATATGGAAGACCGGGTGGATTCGAAAGTGTTACAGGTAGTGACAGAACGGGTGGAAGGACTGACACTTGATGATATGAAAATGAATCAGCAGACGCTGGCAGAGGCGTTATTTCGCAGAAAGTGGTTCAATCCGTTTCCAAAATTCAAGTATACAGAACGTCCGGATACGGCGACAGCCTGCTTACTGGAAGGGAAAATCGTAATGCTTGTTGACAACTCGCCATCGGCATTGATTCTCCCGACTTCCATCCTGGATATGATCGAAGAGGCAAATGATTATTATTTTCCGACTCTGACCGGGATCTATCTGAAAGTTTCGAGGGCAATCATTACGGTTCTCACAGTTTTCCTGACGCCGGTGTTTTTATTGATGATGCAGAACCTGAACTGGCTTCCGAAAGTGTTTGCATTTGTGGCAGTCAAGGATATGGTGAATATTCCGCTGATCTTTCAGCTTCTGATTCTGGAACTGGCGATTGATGGTCTGAGACTTGCCGCACTGAATACACCAAGCATGCTGAGTACACCCCTGAGCGTGATTGCAGGTCTGGTACTGGGAGAATTCTCGGTGCAGTCCGGGTGGTTCAACAGTGAAGTCATGCTGTATATGGCGTTTGTGGCGGTAGCAAATTATACTCAGCCGAATTTTGAACTGGGATATGCTCTGAAATTTATGCGGCTGATGCTTCTGGTTCTGACCGCACTTTTGAACTGGATTGGTTTTCTGATCGGGATGATCCTGGTGTTTTGCGCTGTTGCGTTTAACAAGACACTTTCCGGGCGAAGTTATCTCAGAATCCGGAGAAATTAATTTTTTATATCCGGAGGAATTCGTTCATAACGTGTTAAGGTTGCCGATATGCGGAGAAATTGTTTTTGCATCTTGAATCAAATAATGCTATGATAGGGCTGAACAGAGAAAGGAAGGTTATTTATGAGAGAGTTTGTGATTACAGTAAACAGTACTGTGGATTTGCCGCTGTCATGGCTGGAAGAGAGAAATGTACCGGTAATTCCTTTGAAATATACGATAGACGGAGAAACCTATACAGATATGTACGGACTGAGTGCGAAAGAGTTCTTTGCGAAGCTGAGAGAGGGAAAGATGGCGACGACATCTCAGATCAATCCGGCAGAAGCAAAAGCAGCACTGGAACCGTTTCTGAAAGAAGGAAAAGATGTATTGCATCTGGCATTTTCTTCCGGGCTCAGCGGAACCTGCAACAGCATGAAGCTGGCCCAGGAAGAACTCCAGGAAGAATACCCGGACGCGAAGATCTATGTGATCGATACACTGTGCGCTTGCATGGGCGAGGGATTACTTCTATATTATGCCCTGAAACAGAAAGCAGAAGGAAAGACGATTGATGAGATTGCAGACTGGGCGGAAAAGAACAAACTTCACATTTGCCATAATGTGACGGTGGATGATCTGAACCACCTGCAAAGAGGAGGAAGAATCTCCAGGACGACAGCAGTTCTGGGAACCCTTGTCCAGATCAAACCTATCATACATATGGATGAAGAAGGAAGACTTCAGGTCATTGGAAAAGAGAGAGGGAGAAAAAAATCTCTCCACAAGATCGTGGATATGGCCATAGAGCGTTCCAAAGGCTGGGAAAATGACATCATCATGATCACCCACGGAGACTGTCTGGAAGATGCACAGTATGTGGCGAAACTGGTGAAAGAAAAGATGGGAATCGACAACATTCTGATCCACAACATCGGAACCGTAATCGGAAGTCATACCGGTCCGGGCGTGGTAGCGGTATTCAATATGGGAGAGTATCGATAAATATAAAAATTGTAGGTTTGTCAAACATGTATTGTAATCCTACAGGAGAGTATCGATAAATATAAAATTATAGTTGACAGGATCAAAAGTCTGTGGTAGATTAATAGTTGCGTAAAGCGGAAAACAAAGCAGAGTTTCACTCTCACCGTATCATAATCGAGTGCATACGGTCTGATATCGACAGATTTTACAGTCTTTATATTATGGATTGTTGTGTCATACAGGATGAAAGGGTGAACTTTGGTTCGCCCTTATTTTTATTCTACAGGATTTTCAGTACGGTGAACATACATCCGCAGGGATGTATGCTGTGGCGATTCGCAAAGATGCTTTGAGCAACCGACAGTCAATAGGGAATGATATTACGGAGGTACACTACAATTAGCGATTTAATGATCAACGAACAAATCAGAGACAGGGAAGTACGCCTGATCGGTGAAAATGGAGAACAGCTGGGAATTATGTCAGCAAGAGAAGCAATGAAGATCGCATCTGAGGCAGATCTGGATCTTGTAAAGATTGCTCCGAAAGCACAGCCGCCGGTTTGCAAGATTGTTGATTACGGAAAGTACAGATACGAGCAGAGCAGACGTGAGAAAGAAGCAAAGAAGAAACAGAAGACGGTTGAGTTGAAAGAAGTACGTCTTTCACCGAATATTGATACTAATGATTTGAATACGAAGGTAAACAATGCCAAGAAATTTATCGGCAAAGGAAATCGCGTAAAAGTGACACTGCGTTTCCGCGGCCGTGAGATGGCTCACGTTCAGCAGAGTAAACACATTCTGGATGATTTTGCAAAGCTTCTGGAAGATGTGGCTGTTGTGGAGAAACCTGCCAAAATGGAAGGCAGAAGCATGAGCATGGTTTTAACTGAAAAACGTTAAAAATAAGAAACCACGGACAGATGTCCGCAAGGCAACCAATGAAGGAGGAACATATTATGCCAAAAATCAAAACAAATAGAGCAGCTGCAAAGCGCTTCAAAAAGACAGGTACCGGTAAACTGAAAAGAAATAAAGCTTACAAGAGCCATATCTTAACAAAGAAGACTACCAAGAGAAAGAGAAATCTGAGACAGTCTACTATTACAGACGCTACGAATGTAAAGAACATGAAGAAAGTGTTACCATATCTGTAAGATTTGGTTGATCTAAAAGGAGGAAATTAAGAGATGGCAAGAATTAAAGGCGGAATGAACGCAAAGAAAAAGCATAATAGAACATTAAAACTGGCGAAAGGATACAGAGGAGCTAGATCCAAACAGTACAGAGTTGCAAAACAGTCTGTTATGAGAGCTCTTACCTCTTCTTACGCTGGAAGAAAACAGAGAAAACGTCAGATGAGACAGCTTTGGATCGCTCGTATCAACGCAGCAGCAAGAATGAACGGACTTTCTTACAGCAAACTGATGCACGGACTGAAGCTTGCAGGTGTTGACATGAACCGCAAGATGTTAGCAGAACTGGCAGTCAGCGACAAAGAAGGCTTCGCAGCACTGGCAGAAGTTGCAAAAGAAAAACTTGCATAATCAGACAGAAAAGTAAAACTCTTGTTTCGGCAATATATTTTGCCGGAATGGGAGCTTTTTTGTTATAATAAAAGAGAACATAGAAAAATTCTGAAACGATTCTTCTGAAACAGAATGGAGGAAAGAACTGGATCTATAAATATTGATGCAGTCAGAAAAAAGAAAAAGGAGAAAACATATGAGTGAGAAAACAATTCCTTATAAGATTTACCTGAATGAAGATGAGATGCCGAAATACTGGTACAATGTGCGTGCAGATATGAAGAATAAACCGGCACCGCTTCTGAATCCTGCTACCCATGAACCAATGACTGCGGAAGAACTTGGTGTCGTGTTCTGTGATGAACTGGTAGCTCAGGAATTAAACAATACAGACCGTTATATCGAGATTCCGCAGGAAATTCTTGATTTTTATAAGATGTACCGTCCGGCACCGCTGGTACGTGCGTATTGTCTGGAGAAAAAACTGGATACACCGGCAAAGATCTATTACAAATTCGAGGGAAATAATACCAGTGGAAGCCATAAACTGAATTCAGCCATTGCGCAGGCATATTATGCAAAGAAACAGGGGCTGAAGGGTGTAACGACAGAAACCGGAGCAGGGCAGTGGGGAACTGCACTTTCTATGGCTTGCTCTTATCTGGATCTGGACTGTAAGGTATACATGGTAAAATGCTCTTATGAACAGAAACCGTTCCGCCGCGAAGTAATGCGTACTTACGGAGCCAGTGTGACTCCGTCTCCGTCCACTGAAACCGAAGTGGGGAGAAAGATCCTGGCAGAACATCCGGGAACCACAGGAAGTCTTGGCTGTGCGATTTCAGAAGCAGTAGAAACAGCTGTCGGAACGGAAGGATACCGTTATGTGCTTGGAAGCGTACTGAACCAGGTTCTGCTGCATCAGTCAGTGATCGGAGTCGAGGCAAAGGCTGCACTGGATAAATACGGCGTGACACCGGATATCATCATTGGATGTGCCGGAGGCGGTTCCAATCTTGGCGGACTGATTTCTCCGTTTATGGGAGAAAAATTGCGGGGAGAAAAAGATTATCAGTTTATCGCAGTAGAACCGGCATCCTGCCCGAGTCTTACAAGAGGCGTTTATGCCTATGATTTCTGTGATACCGGAATGGTATGCCCGTTGGCAAAGATGTATACCCTTGGAAGTGGATTTATTCCATCTCCGAACCATGCAGGAGGACTGCGTTATCACGGAATGAGTTCTACCTTATCTCAGTTGTATGCAGATGGATATATGGAAGCGCGTTCTGTGGAACAGACTTCTGTCTTTGAGGCGGCAGAGAGATTTGCAAGAGTAGAAGGAATCCTGCCGGCACCGGAAAGCAGCCATGCAATCAAAGTTGCCATTGATGAGGCATTAAAGTGCAAGGAGACAGGAGAAGAGAAGACAATCCTCTTCGGACTGACCGGAACCGGATACTTTGATATGTATGCTTATGAGAAATTCCATAATGGAGAAATGTCTGATTACATTCCGACGGATGAAGATCTGAAAGTGGGATTTGACGGAATTCCAAGATTCCCCGGTAATATGATGGACTGACATAATAGATGCTAACAGCGGTTTGACGGTGAATTTTTGGATTGGAATATAATTGCTCACGGAAATATTGGAATTACAACAAATAAGAGTGCGGTAAACTGTTATACTATTCTTATAAAAAAGAAAAGGAGCAGGATCGTATGTTAGGAATGAAAAATATCAATAAAGCAGAAGTAATGACCCTGAAAGATCAGGTGGCATATCAGCAGGGACAGGTAGTCAGTAAGACATTGGCTCAGAGCGATGCCCTGAGTGTGACGCTGTTTTCTTTTGATAAAGGAGAAGAGATAAGTACACATGAATCCGGAGGAGATGCGTTTGTGACTTGTCTGGATGGTGTTGGAAAGATTACCATCGATGGGAAGGAGTATGAACTTCACGAGGGAGAATCTATCGTAATGCCTGCAAAGCATCCGCATGCGGTTTATGGGCAGGAACAGTTTAAGATGCTGCTGGTTGTGGTATTTTAGGGAAGAATAGAAATCCTCTGTTTTGCAATCTGAGATATGATGCAAGGCAGAGGATTTTTGTGCATGAATTATTGTTATTTTAATCAATATGCGATAGTATAACTACAGACCGTAGGGAGGTGTGATTATGAATGAAGAAATTAAAAACGCAATAGCAGAATTAGAAGATTGGTTATCTGATCCAAGTGAACTTGGAAAGAAACCGGCTAAAATAGAATATACGAATTCATTTGAAGATGAGGATGGTATAAAGTGTTTGATCTTCAAATATAAAAAGAGTGTATTGGGCAAAGGGATGTTGGGATTGTGAGTGAATTCGGAACTTTCAGTGAAATGATAAAGTATCATCAAAAAAAGTGAAATAGAAGAAAATAAAAAAGAAGTCTTGAAAGACTTCCCTAAAATTATAAACTGCGGAAGATGGGACTTGAACCCACACGATCGCATTGATCACAAGATCCTTAGTCTTGCTCGTCTGCCAGTTCCGACACTTCCGCATTTCGTTGTTAATGTGTTGCGTTTTGCAGCACCAACATTTGATATTATAGCGAAGCATGACGAAAATGTCAACACATAAATTGAATTTTTTTGAAAAAAAGAATTATAATAAAAACAGTTGGTTTTAGATTACCTGTGGAGGTGCGAAAATGCTGGAGAAACTGGATGTAACAAAAAAGATGGACAAGAAGCTGTATAAGGAAGAAATAGAAAGCCGAAGAACAGAACTTGGGAAATTACAGCGGGAATGTCGGGAACTTCACATTCCGGTGATGATCGTGTTTGAGGGATTGGATGCGTCAGGAAAAGGAGTTCAGATCGGGGAATTAATCGAGTCTCTGGATCCCAGAGGGTTCGAGGTTCATGCAATGAAAAAGGAAACAAAGGATGAAAAACTTCATCCGTTTCTCTGGCGGTATTGGAATAGGCTTCCGGAGAAGGGACGGATTGCGATCTTTGATACCAGTTGGTACCGAAAGGTTCAGACGGATCGGTTTGAGGGGGAAATCAAAGGCGTGAAACTGGAGCATGCCTTTCGGTCGATACGTTCTTTTGAACAGCAGTTGACGGCAGACGGGATGGTGCTGATAAAGTTTTTCCTGTTCATTGATCAGAAAGAACAGAAAAAGCGAATGAAAAATCTGGAAAAGGATAGGGAAACTGCCTGGAGGGTCACAACGGAGGATTGGAAGCGGAATCATAAATTTGAAAAATACCTTGCAATCAACGAGGAAATGTTGCAGAGGACAGACACGGAAGATGCAAGCTGGACGCTTGTGGAAGCAATGGATCGAAGATATGCGACGATGAAGATCTACGATACTGTCATTCAACGGCTGCGACAGGCTGTCGATATGGTAAAAAAGGTACAATGTTCTGACTTGGAAAAAAATCAGACAAAAACGGTAACAGAGTCAGAAGACGTGAGCCGTGAGTGTGGAATTGAAAATCTGGTAGAAAATGGGGTTCGAAGAGAGTGGGTATTGGCAGAGGACAATGCGGAAAGAAAAGCAGAAACTGAAATACAAGATGTAGGAAGTTCAGGAAGCAAAGAACAAACAGAACTTCATTCCTCCGTGCTTGCGCAGGCAGATTTAAGTAAATCATGCAGCAAAGAAGTCTATGAAAAAGAAGTGAAACGGCTTCAGAAGAAACTGGAAAAACTACACGGGGAATTGTATCGCAGACGAATTCCTGTGGTATTGGCATTTGAAGGATGGGATGCAGGCGGAAAGGGTGGAGCGATCAAGCGACTGACAAAACGAATGGATCCCAGGGGGTATGTGGTACATCCGACCTGTGCCCCGAATGATCTGGAGAAAAAGTACCACTATCTCTGGAGATTCTGGCGGGCATTCCCGAAGGAGGGACATGTGGCGATTTTTGACCGGAGCTGGTATGGAAGAGTTATGGTGGAACGAATCGAGGGATTCTGCACACCGGAAGAATGGAAAAGAGCGTATCGGGAGATCAATGAGATGGAAAAAGATCTGACAGATTCCGGGGCAATCGTGTTGAAATTCTGGATGCAGATTGATAAGGAAGAACAGGCAAAACGATTCGTGGAAAGACAGACAAATCCGGAAAAACAGTGGAAGATCACAGAGGAGGACTGGAGAAACCGGGAAAAGTGGGATCAGTATGAAAAAGCAGTGGATGAGATGATATTGCGGACTTCAACGAAAGATGCACCCTGGATCATTGTGGAAGGAAATTCCAAATATTATGCCAGACTGAAAGTGATAAGAAGCGTAATTGAGGCAATCGAAAAAAAGATAGATTTTTCTGAAAAATAAAAAAGGAAAAAAGGGCTTGACACGGAATATTAATGATAGGTGCTTTTATTCGGATGAACCCGGGAGGGCGTAATTATGGATAGAACGATCAGAGAACAACTGGAAGAACGAGAATGGAACAACTTAAGTCCTTATGCGGCAAAGAGCAGCGAGACGAGGGGCAGAGTGCGCAAAGAACCGGAATGTGATATGCGCACGGCTTTTCAGCGGGACAGGGATCGGATCCTTCACTGCAAATCTTTCCGGAGACTGAAGCAGAAGACACAGGTGTTTCTGCTTCCGGAAGGTGATCATTACCGGACCAGACTGACGCATACGCTGGAAGTTTCGCAGATCGCACGGACGATTGCGAAGGCGCTGGCGCTCAATGAGGATCTGGTGGAAGCGATTGCGCTGGGACATGACCTGGGGCATACGCCATTTGGCCATGCAGGAGAGAAAGCGTTGAATCGGATTCATCATTTTTCACATCAGGAACAGAGTGTCCGGGTGGTTGAGAAGTTGGAAAAGGACGGAAAGGGTCTGAATCTGACCTGGGAAGTGCGAGACGGAATCCTGAACCATCAGACATCAGGGACACCGCATACGCTGGAAGGACAGGTGGTGAGGCTTTCGGATAAGTTTGCCTATATCCATCATGACATTGATGATGCGATTCGCGGCAAGGTTCTGACAGAAGAAGAGATCCCCATGGAATTTCGAAAAGCACTGGGAATGAACAGCAAATCAAGGCTGAATAAGATGGTTCATGATGTCATCATTCACAGTATGGAACAGGATCACATCATGATGTCAGAAGAGGTAGAGCAGGAGATGTATGCACTGCGCTCCTTTATGTTTGACCATATTTATACCAATTCTATTGCCAAAAAGGAAGAGGATAAGGCAGTACATATGGTGGAACAGCTCTACTCTTACTATGTTCAGAATCCGGGACAGCTTCCGGCGCATTATCAGAGGAATCTGTCAGAAGGAGAGGAAGAACTGGAACAGACAGTCTGTGATTATATTGCGGGTATGACAGATACCTATGCGGTCAGAAAATTTACAGAAATTTTCGTTCCGGATGCATGGGTTCTTTCATGAAGCAGCGTTCATAACATGGATCATAAAAGCATAAAAAGGGAGAGAAACAAAGAAACATGTATTATTCCGATGATCTGGTAGAAGAAGTACGTACAAAGAATGATATTGTGGATGTGATCTCCGGATATGTCAGATTGCAGAAAAAAGGGAGTTCCTATTTCGGACTCTGTCCCTTTCATAATGAGAAGTCTCCGTCTTTTTCGGTGAGCCGGGACAAGCAGATGTATTATTGTTTCGGATGCGGAAATGGTGGAAATGTTTTTACATTCCTGATGGAATATGAAAATTATACCTTTCCGGAAGCATTGAAGACGCTGGCTGACAGAGCAGGGGTAGAACTGCCGAAGATGGAATATTCCAGAGAAGCAAAAGTAAAAGCGGATCTGAGATCTACTTTATTGGAGATCAATAAGACGGCAGCGAAGTATTTCTATGCGCAGTTGAAATCGAACCGGGGAGAGACGGCTTACCGTTATCTGACCGGACGGGCATTGTCAGATGAGACGATTACGGCGTTTGGTCTTGGATATTCCAGTAAATACAGTGATGATCTGTATCGGTATCTGAGATCGAAAGGCTATACGGAAGATCAGATCCGTCAGGCGGGACTGATCAATACGGATGAAAAGAACGGAGTCTATGACAAGTTCTGGAACCGTGTCATGTTTCCGATCATGGATGTGAACAGTCGGGTGATCGGATTCGGAGGCCGTGTCATGGGAGACGGAAAGCCTAAATATCTGAATTCTCCGGAGACCATGATCTTTGATAAAAGCCGGAATCTTTACGGACTGAATCGGGCAAGGACTTCGAGAAAGCCGTATTTTCTGGTGTGCGAGGGCTATATGGATGTGATCGCGCTGCATCAGGCGGGATTTACCAATGCGGTAGCATCTCTTGGAACAGCACTGACATCTGGACATGCCTCTCTGATCAAGCGTTATGTTCAGGAGGTTTATCTGACCTACGACAGTGATGATGCGGGTACAAGAGCGGCGCTTCGGGCGGTCCCGATTTTGAAAGAAGCAGGGATCACGACGCGTGTGATCCGGATGGATCCCTATAAAGATCCGGATGAATTTATCAAGAATCTGGGCGCGGAAGCGTTTGAGGAACGGATTGGCAAGGCGCGGAACGGTTTTATGTTTTCTCTGGAAACGTTGAGTAAGAACTATGATCTGAATACGCCGGAAGGGAAAACAGATTTCCTGAAGGAGGCAGCCAGAAGACTGGGCACCTTTGAGGAAGAACTGGAGCGCAACAATTATATAGAAGCGGTTGCAAAAGAATATCAGGTGGATATGGGAAGCCTGAAGAAGCTTGTAAGCAAAACAGCGATTCAGGATGGCCTGGCGCGACCGGCAAGCAGACCAAGATCTACACAGCAGACAGAAAAGCCGAAAGAGCACGGACAGAAGAAATCTCAGGGCGTACTTCTGACCTGGATGATCGAGAGCAGGAAGCTGTTTGGGATTATCAAAAAGTACATAAGTCCGGAAGATTTTACAACAGAGCTGTATCGGACGGTTGCGGATCTTTTATATCAGCAGTATGAGGAAGGCGAGATCAATCCCGCCAGAGTCATAAGTCATTTTACAGAAGAAGAGGAACATAAGCAGGTGGCTGCGCTGTTCCATACCAAAATACAGGAACTGACCACGAAGGAAGAGCAGGAAAAGGCATTAAAGGAAACTATCATCAAAGTGAAGGACGCTTCTCTGGAACGGAAGATGCGGGAACTTCCACCGACGGATCTTGCAGGATTCCAGCGGATGATGAAGGAGCGAAAAGCAGTGGAAGAGCTGCGGAAACTGCATATTTCCATTGATTAGGGTTAAAATAAAACAAGACAGCCCGAAGGATGAGGCTTGCGGGCAAGGAAGGTAGGACACATGGAAGAAAACACACAGAAATTCGAAGAAAAGTTAAAAGAGTTGGTGACATGGGGCAAAAAGAAGAAAAGTATTCTGGAACTTCAGGAAATCAATGACTTTTTCCAGGATATGGAACTGGATGCGGAACAGATGGAGACTGTCTATGAACGTCTGGAAGCAAACAATATTGATGTCCTTCGAATCAGTGATGACTCAGATGATGTCAATGATGACGATATCATTCTGAATGAAGAAGACGAAGTGGATATGGAAAAGATCGATCTTTCCGTTCCGGACGGAATCAGTATCGAGGATCCGGTTCGTATGTATCTGAAAGAGATCGGTAAGGTTCCGCTTCTTTCTGCTGATGAAGAGATTGAACTGGCGCAGAGAATGGAAGACGGAGACGAGGAAGCGAAGAAGAAGCTGGCAGAGGCCAACTTACGACTGGTTGTCAGCATCGCAAAACGTTATGTGGGACGCGGAATGTTGTTCCTTGATCTGATTCAGGAAGGAAACCTGGGCCTGATCAAAGCCGTAGAGAAATTTGACTATCATAAAGGTTACAAATTCAGTACTTATGCAACATGGTGGATTCGTCAGGCTATCACGAGAGCCATTGCAGATCAGGCGAGAACGATCCGTATTCCGGTGCATATGGTAGAGACGATCAACAAGCTGATCCGTGTGTCCAGACAGTTGCTTCAGGAGCTGGGACGTGAGCCCACGCCGGAAGAGATCGCAGCAGAACTGGATATGCCGGTAGAACGTGTCAGAGAGATCCTGAAGATTTCACAGGAACCGGTATCTCTGGAGACTCCGATCGGCGAGGAAGAAGACAGCCATCTGGGTGACTTTATTCAGGATGACAATGTGCTGGTACCGGCAGAAGCGGCAGCAGCTACCCTTCTGAAAGAACAGTTGGATGAGGTGCTGGATACTCTGACAGAAAGGGAACAGAAAGTACTCCGGCTGAGATTCGGTATGAACGACGGAAGAGCAAGAACTCTGGAAGAAGTGGGAAGAGAATTCGATGTAACCAGAGAGCGTATCCGTCAGATCGAAGCAAAGGCACTTCGGAAACTGCGTCATCCAAGCAGAAGCAGAAAGTTAAGAGATTATCTGGATTAATCCACTGATAAAGAAGGATAAAAACAGATAGCAGAACAGGAAAATTAAGAGCAGGATATGGAATTATCGAAACGATTACAGGCAGTCGCAGATCTTGTGACGCCGGGACTTCGGATTGCAGACATCGGAACAGACCATGCGTATGTTCCGGTGTACCTGTTATCTGAAGGAAAAAATCCATCCGGAATTGCCATGGATATCAATGTGGGACCGTTGGAACGGGCCAGGAAGCATATCGGGGAACTCCTCACAGACGGAGAACTTAAGACAAGACTTTCGGATGGAATGAAAGAATTAAAAACAGGAGAAGTACAGTGTGCGGTGATTGCGGGCATGGGCGGAGGTCTCGTGATAAAGATTCTCTCAGAGAGCCGTGAAGTTGCAGATTCTCTGCAGGAATGTGTGCTTCAGCCACAGTCAGAACTGGAAAAAGTCAGAACCTTTCTTTTGGAGGAAGGTTTTTTTATCATACAGGAAGATATGGTAAAAGAGGATGGAAAATATTATCCGATGATGAAAGTGCTTCCGAATCAGAAAGAAAAATGCAGGCAGGAAAGCTGGACCACAGAAGAATTGAGATTTGGAAAGCGTCTTCTGGAACAGAAACATCCCGTGTTGCTGGAATATTTAAGAAGGGAACAGAAGATCTGCGAAGAGATTCTCCAAAGACTGGAAAGAGAAGATTCTGAGAGAATCCGGGAAAGAAAAAAACAGATTGTAGAGGAGCTGGAAGTCATTCAAAGTGCGCTTTCGAGAATTCGTCAAGAATGACGGGAGGAATGAAACATGGAATGGGATCAATTGACCGGCCAACTGGAAATGTTGTGTCCGAAACAAGCTGCGTTGGACTTTGACAACGTGGGACTGTTGGTGGGAAGAAAAGACAAAGAGATTGAGAAGGTTTATCTGGCAGTAGATGCGCTGGATGAAGTAATTGAGGATGCGATTCATTGGGGAGCAGACCTTCTTCTGACACATCATCCGCTGATTTTCAGCGGCATGAAATCTGTGACGGATCAGGACTTTATCGGAAGAAGGGTGGTCAAGCTGTTGCAGAATGATCTGAATTATTATGCAATGCATACCAATTATGATGTGAAGAGAATGGCAGATCTGGCAGCAGAGAAATTAAACCTGAAAGATCCTCAGGTGTTGGAAGTGACAGCGGTTGTCGAAGAGAGAGAAGAAGGAATCGGAAAGATCGGGAATCTGGAAACAGCCAAAAGTCTGAGAGAATGTACTCAGCTTGTGAAAGAAGGCTTCGGACTTCCGGATGCACGGGTTTTCGGAGATCTGGAGATGAAAATTACAAGAGCAGCGATTTGTCCGGGATCTGGAAAGAGTGTAATCGACGAAGCGATTGCAAAGAAAGCACAGGTTCTGATCACCGGTGACATCGGCCATCATGAGGGGATTGATGCGGTGGCGCGTGATCTTGCGATCATTGATGCAGGACATTATGGAACGGAATATATGTTTATGGAAGATATGAAAAAGTATTTTCAGGAACAACTGCCGGAGATACAGGTGAAATGTGCACAGGTTTGCCATCCGTTTCAAACAATTTAGCTGGCAGAAAAGAGATTCATGCAGAAGGGAGTGCCGGAATATGGAAGGAAAGATTGCGGTGACGATAGGAGAAAAGGTATGCTGGTATGAAAAGGGAATGACCTATCAAAAGATTGCACAGGAGTATCAGCCGGAATATGATAGTGAGATTGTTCTGGTGTTCAAAGATGGTTATTACCTCCAGGAACTGAACAAGACGCTGGAAGAAGACTGTGAACTGTCCTTTGTTACAACGCGGCAGAGCGTGGGATATGAGACTTACAAGAGAAGTATGTGTCTGCTGTTGCTCAAGGCCATTCATGATATATCTGGTCTTGGCGTACGGATTCAATTTTCTATCAGTAAAGGACTATACTGTACGTTGGATGGGGAGAAAAAGCCGGATCGGGATTTTCTGGATCAGGTGGAAAAGCGGATGAGAGAACTGGTGGAGCAGAAGGTACCTTTCCACAAACGTTCTGTACATACAAGAGATGCTGTAAAAATGTTTCGGGAACATAACATGCATGATAAAGAGCATTTGTTTGAATACCGGAGAGTTTCGAAAGTGAATATCTATGATATAGATGGATATGAGGATTATAATTATGGCTATATGGTGCCAGATACAGGATATTTGAAATATTTTGAATTGTATCCTTATGATGAAGGGTTTGTACTTCAGCTCCCAACTGCAGAAAATCCTACGGAAATTCCGGAATTTGCACCTCAGGAAAAACTGTTCCATGTGTTAAAAGATGCAAAAAAATGGGGAGATCTTCAGAATATCCGTACGGTAGGAGATTTGAACGATCAGGTGACTTCCAATAATATGCTGGAGACAGTATTGGTGGAAGAAGTACACCAGGAGCAGAAGATTGTTGAGATTGCAAGAACGATCGCAGCAGATCCGGAAATTAAGTTTGTTCTGATTGCAGGACCTTCTTCTTCCGGGAAAACCACATTTTCACAGAGATTGTCTATCGCACTGAAGGCAGAAGGAAAACGACCGCATCCGATTTCCGTGGATAATTATTTTGTGGATCGGGAGAAGACTCCGAAAGATGAAAACGGAGCATATAATTTCGAATGTCTGGAAGCCATTGATGTGGCAGGATTCAATGAAGATATGCAGAAGCTGTTGCATGGAGAAGAAGTGGTACTTCCGACCTTTGATTTTGAACTGGGACGCAGAAGATATGTGGGAAAACCAAAGAAACTGGGAGAACGTGATATCCTGGTGATCGAGGGAATCCATTGCCTGAATCCGAAACTGACAGTAGGTCTTTCAGATGCGAATAAATTTAAGATTTATATCAGTGCGCTGACCCAGTTGAACATTGATGAACATAACCGAATTCCGAGTACAGACGGACGACTGATCCGGCGGATCGTAAGAGATGCAAGAACCAGAGGGACTTCTGCCCAGAGAACCATAGAAATGTGGGGCTCGGTAAGAAGAGGGGAGGAAGAGAATATTTTCCCATATCAGGAAGAAGCGGATGTGATGTTTAATTCGGCACTGATCTATGAATTGGCTGTATTAAAGCAACATGTAGAGCCACTGCTTTTTGGAGTGGAAAAAGAAAGTCCGGAATACGTGGAAGCAAAGAGATTGTTGAAGTTTTTGGATTATTTCGTGGGAATCGGAAGTGAATATGTACCAAACACATCGTTGGTCAGAGAATTTATAGGAGGCGGATGTTTCCGGCTGTAAGCCGGAGATATCCGTTATTTTTTATGATCTGTCCCACTTAACACCATAGAAACGCACAGGAAAACGTGGCAAATGCGTGGTAAAAATGGTGTTGCGTGATAAAAGCGTGGTACGATTTGGATATAATGTCTCAGAAATTCTCCCACAAAAGGTTGCAACGGGAACCGCTTACGCTTGCCTTCGCCCCATAGAGAGAGCCTCTTCGAGCGGTGCTCGCGCTTGCTCTCAGAAAGTACTGGGGCTTCGGATGTTCCCTTATGCATTCCTTTTGCGGGAGGATAATGGTTTTCATCAATACATGTTTTTAGATTTGGTTATTTGGATTTGACTTCGCGCCAGAGTTTGTTATAAATGGCATCGTTTTTTGGCCCGAGATAATGGAACGTCTCACAATTGGTAAGCGTATCGATATCAGGGAAGGCAATCTGGCTTTCGCGATATTCCGGTTCTTCGATCAATGCCTGTCCGGCAGAGTTCGGAATGGAATAGGTAATATAATCAAAATTCATTTTTGCAATTTCCGGCTGACACATGTAGTTGATAAATGCTTCCGCATTTTCTTTATGCTTCGCATTTTTCGGAATGACCCAGGAGTCGATCCAGAGGTTGGAACCTTCTTTTGGAATCACATATTCCAGATTCGGATTTTCTGTGTGGCAGTAAAGGGCTTCTCCGGAATAGATCACAGCCAGTGCGGCCTCATTTCCGATCATCTTGTCCCTTGCCTGATCCACGACATAAGCCTGAACCAGAGGTTTCTGTTTCAACAGCATTTCCTTTGCTTCTTCCAGTTCATCCAGATCTGTGGAATTCATGGAGTAACCAAGATATTTTAAGGTGATTCCGAAGGCGTCACGGACGCTGTCCTGCATCAGGATGCTGTCTTTATATTTTTCATCCCATAAGATTCCCCAGCTGTCTACCGGTTCATCCACCATGGAGGTGTTGTACAGGATTCCGACGGTTCCCCAGAGGTGAGGGACAGAATACTTGTTGCCGGGATCAAATTCCTGGGAATGTTCCAGATAAACATCGTCAATATATTTGATATTCGGAACGTTATCAAAATTGATTTCGGCCAGAAGATCGTTGTCAATCATACGCTGTACCATATAGTCGGACGGACACACCACATCATAGGCGATGGCACCGGATTCAACCTTTGGATACATGATTTCGTTGGTTTCGTATTCTTCGTATACCACATCGATACCGGTATCTTCTTCAAACATCTCGATGGCATCAGGATCTAAATATTCTCCGAAATTATATACGATAACTTGGTTATCACCGGCAACTCCGTTTTTGGTTCCGTAGTAAATACCGCCGAAAAGAACGGTGAGAGCAATCATGGCAGGAACCACCCGGCGGAACACAAAGTTGGAAGCCTTCCGTCCTTTGGATAAAGGCTTTGCTTTGGATGTCTTTGGATCTTTTTTGTCCGGTGCAGTATTTAACAAGATCAAAAGCAACAGCACTGTAAGGAAAAGTAGAGTGGACAACGCGTAGATTTCCGGCTTGATTCCTTTTCGGACTTCTCCATAGATCTTGGTGGATAAAGTGTCTACTCCCGGACCTTTGGTAAAGTGGGTGATAACAAAATCATCCAGTGACATGGTAAATGCCAGAAGGAATCCGGAAAATACACCCGGAAGGATATCAGGGAATACCACCTTGAAAAATGCATAGATGGGAGAAGCGCCCAGATCCAGTGCGGCTTCGTAAGTGTGTTTGCTGGTCTGTTTCAGTTTGGGCAATACGCTTAAGATCACGTAAGGAATGTTGAAACTGATATGTGCCAGCAGAATCGTGGTAAATCCCAGAGAGAATCGAAGGGCGATAAACAACAGCATCATGGAGATACCGGTTACAATGTCGGCGTTGAGCATCGGGATATTGGTGACGCCCATCATGAAGGTCCGAAACCGTTTTCCTAGAGCCTGCATGCCAATGGCGGCAGCAGTGCCGATCACAGTGGCGATCAGTGCGGACAAAAATGCAATGATCAACGTAGTGTACAGTGCGTTCATGATATCCTGGTTCTGGAACAGGGAAATATACCATTTAAAGGTAAATCCGCCCCATTTGGAACGGGACTTGGAACTGTTGAAGGACAGAACCATTAAAGTAACGATGGGAGCGTACAGTAAAATAAAAATCAGGATGAGATAAAATCTTTTTAAAAATGTTTTCATCAGAATGCTGTCCCCTCCCCGTCTTTATCATATTTTGCGATCAGAGCCATGCTGGCGATGATAAAGATCATCAGAACCAGGGAAAGTCCGCTTCCCACATTCCAGTTGCTGCTCTGCTTAAATTCCTGTTCGATTACATTTCCGATCAGAAGGATCTTGCTTCCGCCCAGCAAATCTGAAATTACGAACGTGGTCAGTGACGGAACAAAGACCATGGTAACTCCACTGATGATCCCCGGCACACTTAAAGGCAGAATGATCTTGGAAAACGTCTGAAGATTGTTGGCTCCCAGATCTTTTGCGGCAGAGATCACATCCCGGTCAATTTTGACCAGCACATTGTAGATAGGAAGTACCATAAAAGGAAGGAAGTTATAAACCATTCCCAGAATGATGGCACCCGGTGTGTTGATCAGAGAAAGAGCCGGAAGGTGGAAAAAGGTCAGAATGGTGTTGATGACCCCATTTTTTTCCAGCAGATTCTGCCATGCAAGTGTTCGAAGCAGGAAATTCATCCACATCGGAAGAATAAAGATCAGAACAATAAAACTGGTCTGGTTTACATTTGCCTCAGAAAGGATCATTGCCAGCGGATAGGCAAGGATCAGGCAGATTGCCGTACTCACAAAAGACAGAAGTAAAGCCAGTCCAAGAGCTTTTAAGTTCTCAGGTGTGGTGATCTGCGCCAGGTTGCTCCAGGTAAAACGTCCTTTTTCCGTGGTCATGCCGTAGTAAACGATCATGAGGAGCGGAAGAATGGTAAATGCGATGGACCAGAGAAGATAAGGTCCGGTCAGAATTTTTCTACTCTTCCACATTGACGGCCTCCTCATCTTCGGATTCCGGTTTGTTCATGATCTGGATATCGAAAGGATCCACATGAATTCCAACCTCGGTTCCGACAGGAAACATATCTGTGCTGTGAACTAAAAGCTCATAGTTATTTGCAAGGACTTCCATTTCATAATGAACACCCTTGAAGATCAGATGGGTAACGACGCCCTGGATAGTTCCTTCTTCCGGAGCTACCAGATCGATGTCTTCCGGGCGCAGAACTGCATCCACAGGTGTGTTCTTTCCGAAACCTACATCCACACACTGCCAGGTTGCCCCTAACATTTTTACGACTTTATCCTCTACCATGGTAGCTTTGATGATGTTGCTGTCACCGATAAAGTCTGCCACGAAAGCGTTCTGCGGTTCGTTGTAAATGTCTTCCGGAGTACCGATCTGCTGGATATAACCCTGGTTCATGACGACGATGGTGTCGGACATGGTCAGGGCTTCCTCCTGATCATGGGTGACATAGACGAAGGTGATACCGAGCTCGTTTTTCAGACGAATCAGCTCGTACTGCATATCCTGACGGAGCTTTAGATCCAATGCACCAAGAGGCTCATCCAGAAGCAGGACTTTCGGTTCGTTTACGATGGCACGGGCGATCGCGATTCGCTGCTGCTGACCACCGCTTAAAGAGTCAGTGGTACGGTTGTCGTAACCGTCCAGATTGACAAGCTTTAACGCGTAGCGGATCTTGTCTTTGATGTAGGCATTGCTCTTGCCTTTGATCTTCAGTCCGAACGCGATGTTTTCGGCCACGGTCATGTGGGAGAACAGCGCATATTTCTGGAAAACGGTATTGAGTTGACGTTTGTTCGGGGGAAGGGCATTGATATTCTGTCCTTCGAAGATAATGTCTCCCTGATCCTGGGTCTCAAATCCGCCGAGGATACGAAGCAACGTGGTCTTACCGCAGCCACTGGGACCAAGAAGTGTCAGAAATTCATTTTCCCGGATGTAAAGATTTAATTCATCCAGGACAAGATTGTCATCAAAAGATTTGGATATATTTACGATATCAATAATTTTTTTGGGCATTTTATGGTTCTCCTCTAAGGTAAAAATCTACAAAGTTATCCATACGACTGGTCATGTTCTGGAATAAAAGGTCAACGAGGGACAAGGCTGCCATAGATTCTACGACAACAACGGCTCTCGGTACGATGATCGGATCGTGCCGCCCTTTGATCACCAGATCGGTCTCTTCCAACTGGTCGGTTACAGTCTGCTGAACCTGAGAGATAGAAGGGGTGGGCTTGATGGATGCGGTGAGCAGAATTTCACTGCCATCACTGATTCCGCCCAGGATTCCACCAGCGTGATTGGTCTTTTTTGCGATCTGGTTTTCTTCTATATAAAATGCATCATTATTCTGGCTTCCGGTGGAGGAAGCAACCTGAATTCCGTCTCCGATCTGAACGGCTTTGACGGAACCGATGGACATGATGGCTTTGGCAAGCGTTGCATCCAGCTTGCCGAAGACAGGTTCGCCGATTCCGGCAGGAAGTCCGTTGATTCGACACTGGATAGTTCCGCCGCAGGAATCCTGTTCTTTCATTATCTGTTCCAGATAATCTGCCGCCTTTTTTGCATAGTCCAGGTTGGGCATGGCAAGTTGGTTCTGCGAGATAACAGAGAAATCCATGTCTTCTTCAGGTATATGAATCGGACCGATGGAACTGGAATACGTCGTCAACTGGACATGAAGTGACTCCAGAATCTTTAAAGCGACAGCACCGGCTGCTACACGACCGATGGTTTCACGACCGGAGGAACGTCCGCCACCGCGGTAATCCCGGAATCCATATTTCTGATCAAATGTATAATCTGCGTGTCCCGGTCGATAAGTTGTGGCGAGATTGCCATAATCGCGGGAATGCTGATCTTCATTAAAAACAATGAAAGAGATGGGGGTACCAGTTGTGCGCCCATCAAATACACCGGATAAAATCTGGACTTTATCCGACTCCTTGCGTTTGGTTGTATATCGGCTCTGGCCCGGCTTTCGACGGTCCAGATGTTTTTGAATATCTTCTTCGCTTAAGGCAAGTCCGGCCGGACATCCGTCAATAACGGCACCGATGGCAGGACCGTGGGATTCTCCCCAGGTTGTTACGCGAAAGAAAGTTCCAAATGTTGATCCACTCATTTTGGTCACTCCTTTAGGAAAAATTAACAGTTACACATAGAATTTATTATAAAAGATGTTCAGAAAACTGGCAATCTAAAATTAAGATTTTTGCACTGTACTTTTTAAAGGAACCATATTATAATGAACGGAGACGTAATGTGTGAAAAAAAGGGGTTAGTAATATGAGTGATCAGGAGAAAAAAACGACTGAAAAGGAGCAGCAGGGAAAGGAGAGGACCGGACATGCAAAATCAACACAGAAGAAACGCAGACCAAATCCGGAACATCCATCTACCGTTGAACATAAAAAGAAAAAAACAACCGGCACTGCGCAAAAAGAGCCAGCTCGCAAAAAGCGCACGGCAGATCATGAAACTGGAAAAGCAGTGGGAGAAGAGCACAAGAAGACTCATCCGTCAGGCGGAAAAAAGCACAAAGCACCAGTTGAAATTTCTGAGCCGGTTAAGTGGGATCTGGATGATTCTGGGATATCTGTGTCTGACGATCTGGGAGAAGAGAGAACGGAACTAAAGACAAAGAAAAAGGGCAAAGCCTTGAAAAAAGTTGGAATCGTACTGGGATGTGTGGTCGGAGTGATCGCACTGATTTATCTGGGAGGATGTGCATTCTTCTCCAGCCATTTTTACTATGGAACGGAGATCAATGAGATGCCGTTTTCCATGAAATCCGTATCAGCAGTGGAAAACAGTATCAAAAGTCAGGTGAAAGGATACGCTCTGACGGTAGAAGAGAAGGACGGAGTCAAAGAGACGATTTCCGGCAGCGACATTTCCCTCACATATAAGAAGAATGACAGTATCGAGAAAGCGCTGAAGAGTCAGAATGCATTTCTCTGGCCGCAGGCCTTTTTTAAACCGTCCAGTGCAGATATCAAGGTAGATGTATCTTATGACAAGGATGCATTGAACGAGAAGATTCAGCAACTGAAATGTATCAGTGAGGTAGAACAGACAGAACCACAGTCTGCTTATCCGAAATTTGACGGCAACGAATTTGTGGTAGAGCCGGAAGTGCTGGGCAATAAGGTGGATCAGGATGTCCTGAACCAGAAGATTCATGATGCGATTGCAGGATTTCAGTCTACCTTAAATATGGAAGAAGAGAAATGTTATGCATTGCCGAAATATACGTCAGAATCAAAAGAAGTACAGGCGGCTTGCGATACCATGAACGAGTATTGCAAGGCAAGTATTACATATACCATGGGATCGACCAACGAAGTGGTAGATAAGGCGTTGATTTCCACCTGGCTGACCTATGATGAGAATATGAATGTGACCTTTAATACCGATGCGGTGACCCAGTATATGAAGGACTTCGGTCAGAAATATGACACCATCGGCAAGAAAAAGTCTATCACGGCACCGAACGGGAAGACGGCAGAAGTCAGTGGCGGTACTTACGGATGGTCAATTGATGAGGCAACGGAAGCCCAGAATCTGATCAACAGCATCCAGACAGGCGAAGTAGTCAGCAGAGAACCGGCTTATGCACAGACTGCAGCCAGTCATGACGGTGCAGAGTGGGGCAATACTTATATTGAAGTGGATTTAACAGCCCAACATATGTGGGTAGTATCCGGTGGAGCGGTTTCCTTTGAAACCGATGTGGTAACTGGACTTCCGACACCAGAGCGACAGACTCCTCAGGGGGTATACAGTATTCTGGAAAAGAAACGGAACAAGACCTTGCGTGGCGAGAAAAAACCAGACGGAACCTATACCTATGAGACACCGGTCAGCTACTGGCTTCGTGTGACCTGGACAGGAGTTGGGTTCCACGATGCAACCTGGCAGCCATATTTCGGAGGAACAAGATATCAGACCAATGGCTCCCACGGATGTATCAATATGGCATACAGCGATGTGGCAACGCTCTATGATCTGGTGGAAGTAGGTACACCGGTCATCATGCATTATTAAAGAAGAAAGTGTAGAAAAATATGGCATATCAGTTAATAAAAAAAGAAGGCCGCGCCAAGCGGGGACGGCTTGAAACAGTACATGGGGTCATTGAGACCCCTGTATTCATGAATGTGGGAACCACGGCCGCGATCAAGGGTGCGGTTTCTACCGATGATTTAAGACAGATCAAGACGCAGGTGGAACTTTCCAACACCTATCATCTGCATGTCAGACCGGGAGACAAGATTGTAAAACAGTTGGGCGGTCTTCACAAATTTATGAATTGGGACAAACCGATCCTGACTGATTCGGGTGGATTTCAGGTGTTTTCTCTGGCAGGACTTCGCAAGATCAGAGAAGAGGGCGTAACTTTCCAGTCTCATATAGACGGACATCGAATCTTCATGGGTCCGGAAGAGAGCATGCAGATTCAGTCGAATCTTGGCTCTACGATCGCTATGGCGTTCGATGAGTGTCCATCCAGTGTGGCGGAACGTTCCTACATTCAGAATTCTGTGGATCGGACCGTGAGGTGGCTGGAACGTTGTAAAAAAGAAATGAATCGTCTGAATCAGTTGGAAGATACCATCAATCCGCATCAGATGCTGTTTGGAATCAATCAGGGCGGAATTTATGCCGATATCCGGATCGAGCATGCTAAGCGAATCACGGAACTGGATCTGGACGGTTATGCGGTAGGCGGACTTGCAGTAGGCGAGACACACGAAGAGATGTATCACATTCTGGATGAAGTTGTTCCTTATCTTCCGGAGAATAAACCGACCTATCTAATGGGAGTTGGAACTCCGGTAAATATTCTGGAAGCAGTGGATCGTGGTGTGGATTTCTTCGACTGTGTTTATCCGAGCCGCAACGGAAGACACGGACATGTCTATACCAACCACGGCAAACTGAATCTGTTTAATGCCAAATATGAACTGGACGACCGTCCGATCGAGGAAGGGTGCCAGTGTCCGGCATGCCGAAGTTACAGCAGAGCCTATATCCGACATTTGCTGAAAGCAAAAGAGATGCTGGGAATGCGTTTATGTGTGCTTCATAATCTGTATTTCTATAATACGATGATGGAAGAAATACGAGATGCCCTGGATCAGGGATGTTTTCAGGAATATAAGAAAGAAAAAATCAGCAAAATGTCTTGAAGTATTGCTGAAAGTTGTGTATCATATAAATAGTACATTTAGGAGGAAAGAAAATGTTAGGTATGTTAGGTGCTGCTGCGGATAACGCAGTGATCATCATCGTCTATGTGGTACTGATCGGTGGATTATATTTCTTCATGCTCCGTCCGCAGAAGAAGGAACAGAAGAGAGTGCAGTCTATGTTATCAGAAATGGCAATCGGAGATACCGTATTGACGACAAGCGGATTCTATGGTGTGATCATTGATATTACAGATGAAGATGTCATCGTAGAATTTGGAAGCAATAAGAATTGTCGTATCCCGATGCAGAAAGCTGCAATTGCACAGATTGAGAAACCCAATGCTGAGTAAATAACAACGTTTTAAGCGCTTCCGAAAGGAAGCGTTTTTGCGTACTTAAAGAGTGATTTTAACAACAGATGGGGAAAAAGGTTGAAACGTGAAAAAAAATGCGGTAATATTGAGAAATATTCAAATGCATAAAAATGCAGTTTGATTACATACAGGAAGGATGGAGAGAGATGAGTTTGAAAATTGGTGTGATCAAGGGAGATGGAATCGGACCTGAGATCGTGACGGAGGCAATGAAAGTCCTTGATAAAACAGGAGAAGTGTTTGGATTTTCCTGTGATTATGAACAGCTTCTTCTGGGGGGAGCATCCATTGATGTGCATGGAGTTCCTCTGACGGATGAAACCATCGAAAAAGCGAAACAGTGCGAGGCAGTTCTCATGGGATCGATCGGCGGAGATGCAAAGACTTCCCCGTGGTATCAGTTAGAGCCTTCCAAACGCCCGGAGGCAGGACTTCTTGCAATCCGTAAGGCATTAAATCTTTTTGCCAACTTAAGACCGGCAGTATTATATGAAGAACTGAAAGGTGCATGCCCGCTGAAAGAAGAGATCACAGAAGGCGGATTTGACCTGATGATTATGAGAGAGCTGACAGGCGGTCTTTATTTCGGACAGAGAAAGACTGTGGAAGTAGACGGAGTCGTAACAGCTATTGATGAGCTGACTTATAATGAAAACGAGATCCGCCGGATTGCAAAACGCGGATTTGATATTGCAAGAAAACGTCGCAAAAAGGTGACGAGTGTCGATAAAGCCAATGTTCTGGATTCTTCCAGACTCTGGAGAAAAGTAGTGGAGGAAGTCGCAAGGGATTATCCGGATGTGACACTGGAACATATGCTGGTAGATAACTGCGCCATGCAGTTAGTCAGAGATCCGAAACAGTTTGATGTGGTCCTGACAGAGAATATGTTTGGGGATATTCTTTCCGATGAGGCAAGTATGGTAACCGGTTCCATCGGTATGCTGGCATCTGCAAGTCTGAATGAGACAAAATTCGGTCTGTATGAGCCGAGCGGCGGTTCCGCACCGGATATCGCAGGAAAAAATATTGCAAATCCGATCGCAACCATCCTTTCCGCAGCAATGATGCTTCGATTCTCCTTTGACAGAGATGCAGAAGCAGATGCAATCGAGCAGGCAGTGACACAGGTATTGAAAGACGGATACCGTACCGGAGATATTATGTCAGAAGGAAAACAGCAGGTTTCAACTTCCGAGATGGGAGATCTGATCTGCGAGAGAATTTCTAAATAAATACAGGAAAGAAGGAAAATGTTATGAGAAGTGATACCGTAAAAACAGGAATGCAGCAGGCACCCCATCGATCTTTGTTCAATGCATTGGGAATGACACCGGAAGAACTGTCAAGACCTCTGATCGGTGTGGTAAGTTCCTATAATGAAATCGTACCGGGACATATGAACCTGGATAAAATTACAGAAGCCGTAAAACTTGGTGTTGCAATGGCAGGAGGAACTCCGGTGATGTTCCCGGCGATCGCTGTCTGTGACGGAATCGCCATGGGACACGTGGGTATGAAGTATTCTCTGGTTACAAGAGAACTGATCGCAGATTCCACAGAAGCAATGGCAATAGCACATCAGTTCGACGGACTGGTTATGATCCCGAACTGTGACAAGAATGTACCGGGACTTCTGATGGCAGCAGCCAGACTGAACATTCCGACAATCTTTGTCAGCGGCGGTCCCATGCTTGCAGGACATGTAAAAGGAGAAAAGAGAAGTCTTTCCAGCATGTTCGAGGCAGTCGGATCCTATGCGGCAGGAAAGATGACAGAAGAAGATGTCTGTGAATTTGAAAATAAAGTATGTCCGACCTGCGGTTCCTGTTCCGGTATGTATACCGCAAACAGTATGAACTGCCTGACAGAAGTTCTGGGAATGGGATTAAAAGGAAACGGAACCATTCCGGCCGTATACTCTGCAAGAATCCAGCTTGCAAAACATGCAGGTATGCAGATCATGGAACTGGTAAAGAACAACATCCGTCCGAGAGACATTATGACAGAAGATGCGATCCGCAATGCACTGACCGTAGACATGGCACTGGGATGTTCTACCAACAGTATGCTGCATATTCCGGCAATCGCTCATGAAATCGGAATGGATTTTGATATCAGCTATGCAAATGAAATCAGTGAGAAGACTCCGAACCTGTGTCATCTGGCACCGGCAGGATATACATATATCGAAGAACTCAACGAAGCAGGCGGCGTTTACGCAGTCATGAATGAACTGGATAAGCTTGGTCTGATCCATAAAGACTGCATGACCGTAACCGGTAAGACAGTCGGCGAAAATATCGCCGGATGTGAAAATAAGAATCCGGAAGTCATCCGTCCGATCGACAATCCGTATACACCGACCGGCGGCCTGGCAGTTCTGAAAGGAAATCTGGCACCGGACGGAAGTGTAGTAAAACGTTCCGCAGTAGTGGCAGAGATGCTGGTACATGAAGGACCTGCCCGTATTTTCGAGAGTGATGAGGATGCAACCAATGCAATCAAGACCGGCCAGATCCATCCGGGAGATGTTATCGTCATCCGTTACGAGGGACCAAAAGGCGGACCGGGTATGAGAGAGATGCTGAATCCGACTTCTGCAATCGCAGGATACGGTCTGGGATCTACCGTTGCACTGATCACAGACGGACGTTTCAGCGGAGCATCCAGAGGAGCTGCGATCGGACACGTTTCACCGGAAGCAGCAGTAGGAGGACCGATTGCACTTCTGGAGGAAGGCGATATCATCCAGATCAATATTCCGGAACTGACATTAAATGTAAAACTTTCTGAGGAAGAACTGGCAGCAAGAAAGGCAAAATGGCAGCCGAGAGAACCGAAGATCACCAGCGGATATCTGGCTCGTTATGCAGCGATGGTTACCTCAGGAAACCGCGGAGCAGTACTGGAAGTTCCTGGAAAAAATTCATAAATACAGGTTTTTTGGAGGAAAAGTACAATGCACTTAAGCGGAGCAGAGATCGTTGTAGAATGTCTGAAAGAACAGGGCGTGGATACCGTATTCGGATATCCGGGCGGTGCGATTTTGAACGTATACGACGCATTATATAAACATCAGGATGAGATCACGCATATCCTGACCTCCCACGAACAGGGAGCGGCTCATGCGGCAGATGGGTATGCAAGATCTACCGGAAAAATCGGAGTGTGTCTGGCAACCAGCGGACCGGGGGCAACCAACCTTGTCACCGGAATCGCAACGGCTTATATGGATTCCATTCCGATGGTGGCGATCACCTGTAACGTTACCCTTCCGCTGCTTGGAAAGGACAGTTTCCAGGAAGTAGATATTACGGGTATTACTCAGCCGATCACCAAGCATAATTATATTGTAAAAGATATCAAAGAACTGGCTACGGTTATCCGGAAATCCTTCCGGATCGCAAAGAGCGGAAGACCGGGACCGGTACTGATCGATATTACCAAAGATGTGACCTCAAATAAAACAGAATACAAACCGGTGAAGATCGATCCGATTCTTCCGGATCCGGAGGCGGTTTCAGCAGAAGAACTTCAGGTTGCGCTGGAGATGATCAAAAAGGCAAAACGTCCTTACGTCTTTGTGGGCGGCGGAGCTGTCCTTGCCGATGCCAGCGAAGAGGTTCGAAGCTTTGTAAAACTCCTGGATGCACCGGTCTGCGATTCCCTGATGGGAAAAGGCGCTTTTCCGGGAACGGATGAGCTTTATACCGGAATGCTGGGAATGCATGGAACCAAAACATCCAATTTCGGGGTCAGTGAATGTGATCTTCTAATAGTTCTGGGAGCCAGATTCAGTGATCGAGTGACCGGAAATGCCAAGAAATTTGCACACCATGCAAAGATCCTTCAGTTTGATGTGGATCCGGCAGAGATGGATAAAAATATCATGATCAATGCGGGAGTGACAGGAGATCTGAAAGAATCTTTAAAGAAGATGAATGAAATCCTGTCGCAACAGGATCATAAAGAGTGGATCGACCGGATCATGGGCTACAAATCAGCCTATCCGATGCGTTATCCGCAGGAAGGACTGACAGGACCTTATATTATCGAAGAAATCTACCGTCAGACAAAGGGAGAGGCAGTGATCTCCACAGAAGTAGGACAGCACCAGATGTGGGCGGCTCAGTATTATAAATATACAAAGCCGAGAACCCTTCTGACCTCCGGAGGACTGGGTACGATGGGATATGGTCTTGGGGCTGCGATCGGAGCAAAATGCGGCAATCCGGATAAGGTTGTGGTCAATATTGCGGGAGACGGTTGCCTGCGTATGAATATGAATGAGCTGGCAACAGCCGCAAGGTATCAGATTCCGGTGATCGAAGTGGTGATCAATAACCATGTACTTGGTATGGTACGCCAGTGGCAGGATCTGTTCTATGAAAAACGGTATTCGCAGACGGTATTAAATGATGCGGTTGATTTTGTGAAAATGGCAGAAGCAATGGGAGCTGTCGGCATCCGTGCAGAAAGCAGAGAAAGCTTTGCAAAAGCATTTGCAAAGGCGCTGACCTTAGGAAAACCGGTGCTGATCGACTGTCAGATTGATTCCGATGATAAAGTGTGGCCGATGGTATCACCGGGAAGTTCGATCAGTGAAGCGTTTGATGCATCCGATCTGGAAGAGGATGAACAGTAGGCAATAATTTGCAAACCAGCAAAATGGTATAGAAAAATGTCTGTGAGATCAGATGAAAACAGACAAGGGTAAGAGATAAGATGAAATGGAGGGCAAAAAGATGAGCAGAGTGTATAACTTTTCAGCAGGACCGGCTGTATTGCCGGAAGAGGTGCTGAAAGAAGCAGCAGAAGAAATGTTGGATTATAAAGGAACAGGAATGTCCGTAATGGAGATGAGTCATCGTTCCAAGGCATTCGAAGAGATCATCAATGAGGCAGAACAGGATCTTCGTGATCTGATGGGAATTCCGGATAATTATAAAGTCCTTTTCCTTCAGGGCGGCGCATCCCAGCAGTTTGCCATGATTCCGATGAACTTTATGAAACACGGTGTGGCTGACTATATCGTGACCGGACAGTGGGCTAAGAAAGCGTTCCAGGAAGCTTCCAAATACGGAAAGGCCAACAAGATCGCTTCTTCCGAAGACAAGACATTTTCTTATATTCCGGATTGTTCCGATCTTCCGATTTCTGAAGATGCAGATTATGTATACATTTGTGAAAACAATACGATCTACGGAACCAAATATAAAGAATTGCCGAATACAAAAGGCAAACCGCTGATCGCTGATGTGTCCTCCTGCTTCCTGTCAGAGCCTGTTGATGTGACAAAATATGCCATGATCTACGGTGGAGTCCAGAAAAATATCGGACCGGCAGGTGTAGTGATCGCAATCATCCGCGAGGATATGATCACAGAAGACGTATACCCGGGAACTCCGACCATGCTGCAGTATAAGACACATGCAGATGCGAAATCCCTTTACAATACTCCACCGGCATACGGAATCTATATCTGCGGAAAAGTCTTCAAGTGGCTGAAGAAAATGGGTGGTCTGGAAGAAATGCAGAAGCGCAACGAAAAGAAAGCAAAACTGCTCTATGACTTCCTGGATCAGAGTAAACTGTTCAAGGGTACAGTTGTAGAAAAAGACCGTTCTCTGATGAATGTACCTTTCGTAACAGGAGATAAGGATCTGGATGCCAAATTCGTAAAAGAATCCAAAGAAGCAGGTCTGGAGAACCTGAAAGGTCACAGAACGGTAGGCGGTATGCGTGCAAGTATCTACAACGCAATGCCGTATGAAGGTGTGGAAGCACTGGTTGCATTTATGAAGAAGTTTGAGGAGGAAAATCAGCCATGTTAAAATATCATTGCCTGAATCCGATCGCAGAAGTCGGTCTGGAAAGATTTACAGAAAATTATACAACTGCTGAGAATGAAGCAGATGCAGATGCTATTTTGGTCCGCAGTGCGGGAATGCATGAGATGGAATTCAGTTCTCAGTTAAAGGCAATTGCCCGTGCAGGAGCCGGTGTCAACAATATTCCGTTGGATAAATGTGCAGAGCAGGGAATCGTTGTCTTTAACACTCCAGGAGCCAATGCAAACGGTGTAAAAGAGCTGGTGATTGCCGGAATGCTTCTGGCAGCCCGCGACATTGTAGGGGGAATCCACTGGGTAGAAGAAAATGAAGAAGACGGCGATATCGCCAAAAAAGCTGAGAAACAGAAAAAACAGTTTGCAGGAACCGAACTTGACGGAAAGAAACTGGGAGTCATTGGTCTTGGAGCAATCGGTGTACGTGTGGCAAATGTTGCAACCCATCTGGGAATGGATGTATACGGATATGATCCATATGTATCAGTAGACGCTGCATGGAAGCTTTCCAGAAACATCCATCATGCAAAAACGGTAGATGAATTGTATAAAGAATGTGATTACATCACGATCCATGTACCGGCAATGGAAAGCACCAAAAATATGATCGACAAGGATGCACTCAGCCTGATGAAAGAAAATGTGGTCGTTCTGAACTTCTCCAGAGATGTTCTGGTCAACAGTGAAGCAATCGTAGATGCACTGGTGGCAGGAAAGATCAGAGGATATGTGACAGACTTCCCGATTCCGGAGCTGGCAGGAGTCAAAGGTGCGATCGTAATCCCGCATCTGGGAGCATCTACAGAGGAATCAGAAGACAATTGTGCAAAGATGGCTGTTGATGAAGTAATGGATTTTCTAGAGAACGGAAACATTCAGCATTCTGTGAATTATCCGGACTGCAATATGGGCGTGAAGAGCAAGGGATGCAGTCGAATCACTATCCTTCACCGGAATCAGCCAAAGATGCTGGGACAGTTCACCGGTCTTCTGGCAGAGCAGGATATCAACATCGATATCATGAGTAATAAGAGCAGAAATGAATATGCATACACTATGATCGATACAGAAGCAGAAGTGTCAGATGACCTGTATCAGAAACTTTGCGGAATTGACGGAGTTTTGAGAGTGCGTGTTATTGCATAACCACATTTTGTATAGTATAATAATAAAAAGTATGGAAAAAACAGAATATCTTGTTTTTTCCATACTGAATATAAAGAAATGTGGGGACAGGAATGCAGTCAGATAAAAAAGCGGGAGTGAAAAAAAGTACGGAAGAAAGAAAAAGAACACGTGCAGGCAAAGCGCAGACCGCTGAGTCTCAGAACAGTAAAAAATATCCTGAGCAGGATTATTTAAAGAAATCAGAAAAAAGTTTGAAAGAAGAGAGACGGTACAAGAAACGAAAAGCGCGCAAGCAGAAGCTTGGGGGGATTTGTTTTTTGTGCTTTTTTATTGCACTTTTTTTAAGTCATGCGTCTTATGCAGGGGATAAAAATGCAAGGATCATCGTAAAGGCTGATAATATAAAGATCAAACAGGACGAAGAGATGCCGGCATTAAAGGTAGAAGCCAAACTGGAGTCGGACAGGAGCAAAGATAAGATTCTGGACAAAGAGAGCGGGTATACCGTAGGAGATCTGCTGGATGATCTGAACAGTGGCAAGTATTACAAAGTGTCCTGTAAGGCAGATACTGCCAAAGAAGGAAGCTATCCCATCGTTCTGGATCTGGATGCAGATCTGGAAAAGAAGGAATTGGAAACCTGGAAAGGCCGGGTCAATCTGGTAGCGCAGGACGGTACATTGAGCGTGGAGAACAAGATCGGAACCTGGAGCGGCAATCAGTTTAAAAAGTATGACGGCAGCCTGGTGACCAGTGATTTTGTCTCATCAAAAGGCAAGGTCTATTATTTCGATAAGAAGGGAAATAAGGTGACCGGAGTTCAGGAAATCGACGGAAAGACCTATCAGTTTGATAAAAACGGCGCGATGAAGACCGGATTTGTCAAGATCAAGGACAGTACATATTATTACACAGAAGACGGTGCCATGCAGGTTGGGTGGCTGACTCTGAAAAAATCAAAATATTATTTTGATTCTTCCGGTAAGATGCTGACCGGAAAGCAACAGGTCGGACTGAAGAAATGTGTGTTCGGAAAAGATGGAAAATTAAAATCCGAAGAGTACAGCATAGATACATCAAAACCGATGATTGCGCTGACCTTTGATGACGGACCGGGAGAGCGTACCATGGAACTTCTGGAAGCGCTGGAGAAAAATGATGCGCATGCTACATTCTTCATGGTGGGACAAAATGCAGCGGAGTTTCAGGATGAAATTGCTAAAATGACGGAGATTGGCTGTGAGCTGGGAAATCATTCCTGGGATCATGCCAATTTAAGTAAACTGGATGCGTCCGGAGTAAAAGAGGAGATCAATTCAACCAATTCCACGATCAAGAAAGCAGATGGAAGTCATACGGCAACCGTAATGAGGCCTCCTTACGGAGCAATCAGTGATACGGTGGAGTCTTCGGTTGGAATGCCGATGATCCTGTGGTCCATCGATACACTGGACTGGAAGACTATGAATACCCAGTCTACCATCAATGCGGTCTTGAATAATGTGGAAGATGGTGATATTATTTTGATGCATGATATTCATTCACCGACTATCGACGCGGCGTTAACGCTGATTCCGAAGCTGATTGAGGAAGGTTATCAACTCGTGACGGTTAGTGAACTGGCAGAGGCGAAGGGTGTGACGCTGAAAAACGGATCTACCTATACGGATTTCTGTGCAGACGATGAAGAGGATGACAGCGGTGCAGATGAGGATACTGATTCGATGTCTGCTACAGCAGGTGCAGAGGAATAACAGATATATGTTTAAGGCAGTTATCGTATTTTCATAATACGATTGCGATAAATGCAATGCAAAGCATAAAAAGGAGGAAGAAACATGGCATTAGTAACAACGACAGAGATGTTCAAAAAGGCGTATGAAGGCGGATATGCAATCGGAGCATTCAACGTAAACAACATGGAGATCGTACAGGGAATCACCGAGGCAGCAGGTGAGTTGAATTCCCCGGTTATTCTTCAGGTTTCAAAGGGTGCAAGAGCTTATGCAAACCACAACTACCTTGTAAAATTAGTAGAGGCAGCTTTGATCGAAAACGATATTCCAATTGCACTGCATCTGGATCATGGCCCGGATTTTGAGACATGTAAAGCATGTGTAGACGGAGGATTCTCTTCCGTTATGATCGATGCTTCTCACTATGATTTTGAGAAAAATATCGAGATTACAAAGAAGGTTGTAGAATATGCACACGACAAGGGTGTAGTAGTAGAGGCTGAGCTTGGAAAACTTGCTGGTGTAGAAGATGATGTAAAAGTTGCAGCAGACGATGCAATGTATACACAGCCGGATGAAGTAGAAGAATTCGTGACACGTACAGGTGTAGATTCCCTTGCAATCGCAATCGGAACCAGCCATGGTGCATTCAAATTCAAACCGGGACAGAAGCCACAGCTTCGTTTCGATATTCTGGATGAAATTACAAAGAGAATCCCGGGATTCCCGATCGTACTTCACGGAGCATCTTCCGTATCCCAGGAATATGTAAAGATCATTCAGGAGAACGGTGGAAACCTGAAAGATGCAATCGGTATTCCGGAAGATATGCTGCGTCAGGCTGCAAAATCTGCAGTATGCAAGATCAACATCGACTCTGACTTACGTCTGGCTATGACAGCAGGAGTTCGCCAGGTACTGAACCAGCATCCGGAAGTGTTTGACCCGAGAGAATATCTGAAGGTTGGACGTGCAAACGTAAAAGATCTGGTAAGACATAAAATCATCAACGTACTCGGAAGTGACGGAAAAGCCTGAGACGAAAACGATTTAGTGGATCAGGAAAACCCCCGAGGTGTAAGAAATCGATTCTTACGTCTCGGGGGTTTTTGAATTTTGGTGGTTTATTCGATTACTTCTATTAGTAGATCACCGATTATATTTCTCCAGAAGAGCATGAATCTTTTCGGTCGGACTTAAGATCTTTCCGATGGTAACATCATGGTTCATGGAATCAATGATCAATGCGATAAATTTACTGAGATCAGCAATGATAAAGTACGGACTGTTGCGGACACTCTCAGGAAGATAGGTCAGGTTTGTGGTGATGACCCGGGAGATATATCCTTTTTCATAGTACTCATCAAATTTCTCCAGGCCGTCGGTGAAAAGACCGAATGTGGTACATACGATGACGCGGTCAGCGTGGCGGTCTTTTAACTGCTTGGCAACATCCAGCATACTTTCTCCGGAAGAAATCATATCATCTACAATGATCACGGTCTTGCCGGTTACATCATCGCCCAGGAATTCATGGGCAACGATTGGATTCTTTCCGTTGATGATGGTGGAGTAATCCCGGCGTTTGTAGAACATACCCATATCCACACCTAGGACGTTGGAGAAGTATACGGCACGATGCATCGCACCTTCATCCGGGCTGATGATCATCAGATGATCCTTGTCTACTTTCAGATCCGGCTCGGCCTTTAACAAAGCCTTGATGAACTGGTAGGCCGGATTGAAACTGTCAAATCCTTTTAACGGAATGGAATTCTGGACACGTGGGTCGTGTGCATCAAAGGTAATGATGTTGGATACACCCATCTCTGTCAGTTCTTCTAAAGCCAGTGCACAGTCCAGAGATTCTCTCTTGGTACGTTTGTGCTGACGTCCTTCGTAGATGAAAGGCATGATCACATTCAAGCGGTGAGCCTTTCCGTTGGTGGCGGAAATGATACGTTTCAGATCCTGGTAGTGATCATCCGGAGACATGTGGTTGAGATGTCCGTTTACCGTGTAGGTCAGAGAGTAGTTGCAGACATCGACCATCAGATACAGGTCGGTACCACGGATGGATTCTCCGAGGATTCCTTTTGCTTCGCCGGAACCAAATCTCGGACAGGAACATTCTGTTAAGTAACTGTCCTTCTGATAATTCATGTAGCGGGCAGATGAAGTCAGGTCATTGATGGTATCTTTACGGAAAGATACGATGTAGTCATCTACCTTCTGTCCGAGTTCCCGGCAGCTTTCCAAAGCGGCGATCTTAAGCGGAGCTACCGGAAGTGTCTTTTCTAATAATTCAATATTCGTCATGCTGATCTCCTGTGTAAAATTTTTTCCTACATTAAGGTTATATCATTTTTTTGCAAGAAAGTAAAGATGCCTGGCGGCTTGTTATTTTCAGTAACAGCATATATAATAGGTAAGGAAGAAAAGAGAGACTTTACAAGTGTAAGCGGATATTGTAAAATCAATCGGATGGGCGTGAGAAAAAGTTTATGCGAAAGAAATGTACGCAAATAGAACGAGAAAGCCGAATTCTGATAAGAAAGAAGGATCCGGATGACAGTTAAGGGACAGAGACGCTCATACTGAAAAGTGAAACAGAAAGAATAGAAAGATAGACAGAACAGGAGAAGAACTATGAGTAAACCAGTAGTAGCAATCGTGGGAAGACCGAATGTTGGGAAATCCACACTTTTTAATGCGCTGGCAGGAGAGAAGATCTCGATCGTAAAGGATACCCCGGGTGTGACAAGAGACCGGATCTATGCAGATGTCACATGGCTGGATAAAGAATTTACGCTGATCGATACCGGAGGAATTGAGCCGGACAGCAAAGATGTGATCCTTTCCCAGATGCGGGATCAGGCGCAGATCGCCATTGATACGGCGGACGTGATTATTTTTATCACGGATGTGCGTCAGGGGCTTGTGGATGCAGATTCCAAAGTCGCTGATATGTTGAGAAGATCCAAAAAGCCGGTGATTCTTACCGTCAACAAGGTAGACAGCTTTGAAAAATTTATGCCGGATGTTTATGAATTTTATAATCTGGGAATCGGAGATCCTCATCCGGTATCCGCTTCTTCCAGGCTGGGAATCGGAGATCTTCTGGATGAAGTAATCGCAGAATTTCCGGAACATACCGGAGAGATCGAGGAAGATACCAGACCTCGTATTGCTATTGTGGGAAAGCCGAATGTCGGAAAATCTTCGATTATCAACCGCCTTCTGGGAGAAAATCGTGTGATCGTATCTGATATTGCGGGTACGACAAGAGATGCCATTGATACGGAGATCGTACACAATGGGCAGGAATACATTTTTATCGATACCGCCGGACTTCGCAGAAAGAGTAAGATCAAAGAAGATCTGGAGCGTTACAGTATCATCCGTACCGTGACAGCCGTAGAACGCGCAGATGTGGTGCTGATGGTGATCGATGCAGTGGAGGGTGTGACCGAACAGGATGCAAAGATCGCAGGAATTGCCCATGATCGCGGAAAAGGCGTAATCATTGTGGTGAATAAATGGGATGCCATCGAAAAGAATGACAAGACGATGAAAGAATATGAAGGAAAAGTTCGTCAGATTCTGTCTTATATGCCATATGCCGAGATTATGTATGTATCGGCTGTAACCGGCCAGAGATTGCCGAAACTCTTTGATATGATCGATATGGTGATTCAGAATCAGACCTTAAGGATTGGCACCGGTGTACTTAATGAGATTATGATGGAAGCGGTAGCAATGCAACAGCCGCCGTCAGACAAGGGAAAACGTCTGAAATTATATTATATTACTCAGGTAGCTGTGAAGCCGCCGACTTTTGTGATTTTCGTGAATGACAAGGCACTGATGCATTTTTCCTATACCCGTTATCTGGAAAATAAGATCCGGGAGGCTTTTGGATTTAAGGGAACATCCCTGAAGTTCATTATCCGGGAAAGAAAGGAAAAGGATCAATAGTATGGAAAGAGTAATTTGTCTGGTGATCGGATACGTATTTGGTCTGTTGCAGACCGGTTATCTGGTGGGAAAGATGCACCATATGGATATCCGAAAATACGGCAGTGGAAATGCGGGATCCACCAATGCGTTGCGTGTGATGGGATGGAAAGCAGGGGCAATGACTTTTGCGGGCGACTGTCTGAAATGTGTACTGGCAGCAGCGCTGGTGACTCTGATCTTCCGTAATAAGAGCCCGGAGATTTTACCGCTGTTGAGGCTGTATGCGGGCGTGGGAGCAACACTGGGACATAATTTCCCGTTTTATATGAAATTTAAAGGTGGAAAAGGAATTGCCGTACTGGCAGGGCTTATCATTTCCACAAGCTGGTGGATGACCATCATCGAACTGATCATTTTTGTGACGATTGTGGCATTGACGAGATATATCTCTCTGGGCTCGCTGATCGTTTCGATGCTGTTTCTGATGCTGGTGATGGTCAATGGTCAACTGGGCGGATTTGGGGTAGCCCAGAGTTGCTTGAATGAAATGTATGTGCTGGCAGCATTTCTGATGGTGTTGGCGTGGATCAGACACCGGGCAAACATCGGACGTCTCTTAAAAGGAGAGGAGAATAAATTTGGAAATCCGAACAAAACAAAACGTTAAGAGAGGACAGTAGACAACATGGCGAAGACAGCAGTGATCGGGGCAGGAAGCTGGGGAACGGCTCTTGCAATCCTGTTACAGGAAAACGGACATCAGGTGACACTTTGGGGCGTACATCCGGAAAATGTGGAGCTCCTGAAAAAAGACCGGGAACTAAAGAAAAAACTTCCCGGCGTGAAGATTCCGGAAGCGATTAAGATTACCAGTGATTTGGAAGAAGCTGCGACAGATCAGGAGATTCTGGTTCTGGCGGTACCGTCGGTACATACCAGAGAGACGGCTGCAAAGCTGAAAGGTCTGATCAAAGACGGACAGTTGATCGTGGACGTGTCAAAGGGAATTGAAGAAAATACCCTGAAGACTTTGTCAGAACAGATTCAAGAAGAACTTCCAACGGCAAATGTAGCCATTCTTTCCGGACCGAGTCACGCAGAAGAAGTTGCGCGGAAACTTCCGACCACCTGTGTGGTAGGTGCAACAGATAAAAAAACGGCAGAATATTTGCAGAAGGTCTTTATGAGTCTATGTTTCAGGGTCTATACCAGTCCGGATATTCTGGGAATTGAGATTGGCGGTGCGCTGAAAAATGTAATTGCACTGGCTGCGGGAATCGCAGACGGACTGGGATATGGAGACAATACCAAAGCCGCACTGATTACCAGAGGAATCGCAGAGATTTCCAGACTGGGAGTAAAAATGGGTGGAAAGTTTGAGTCTTTCTGCGGCCTGACAGGGATCGGGGATCTGATCGTAACCTGTGCCAGTATGCACAGTCGGAATCGGAGAGCCGGGTATCTGATCGGACAGGGAGCTACCATGGAAGAAGCCATGGAAGAAGTGCAGATGGTAGTAGAAGGTGTTTATTCTGCAAAAGCAGGCAGGACATTGGCCAAGAAGTACGGAGTTTCCATGCCGATCGTAGAAGAAATCAACAAGGTGCTTTTCGAGGGGAAGAGTGCGAAAGAAGCGGTGGAAGATCTGATGCTTCGGGATCCGCGGATTGAGAATTCGGCATTACCCTGGGAAGCGTGATAGAACCGCGCTAGGAGCGAGGGATCCTTTTTGCACGTAGGGGAAGAAGAGACAAGACCAGAAATATAAAGTAAAAATCAAAAAGAGAAGGTCTAAACAGAACCCTCTTGTTCATACACTGTATCAGTGGAACAAGGGGGTATATTTATGGATTCATTTCAGGTATATAAGGAAATTAAAACGAGAACCAACGGGGAAATTTACATAGGGGTAGTTGGGCCGGTACGCACCGGGAAATCTACCTTTATCAAGCGCTGTATGGAATTGCTGGTGTTGCCGAATCTTAAGGAGGAGCCGGTGAAGGCGAGGACGAGAGATGAACTGCCCCAGTCTGCATCTGGCACCACGATCATGACCACAGAGCCTAAATTTATACCGAAAGAAGCTGCCGGGGTCAGGCTTTCGGAGGATGTGGAAGTAAAGATACGGATGATCGACTGTGTGGGCTATATGGTGAATGGTGCTCAGGGACACATGGAGGGGGAAGAAGAGCGGATGGTAAAAACCCCCTGGTTTGATCAGGAAATTCCGTTTACCCAGGCGGCTGCCATCGGGACACAGAAAGTGATCCGGGAACATTCCACACTGGGAATGGTGGTGACGACTGACGGAACCATCGGAGAACTGGACCGGGCGGCATATGTAGAGGCAGAAGCACGCACGATCCGGGAGTTAAAAGAGATCGGAAAACCATTTGTAGTGTTGCTGAATTCTATGCGCCCTCTTTCGAAAGAAACAAAAGATCTGGGAAAGAAGTTGGAAGAAAAATATATGGTTCCGGTGATTCCGGTAAACTGTGAACAGATCAAAGAAGAAGAAATCCATGAAATCATGCGCCAGATTCTCTTTGAATTTCCGGTCAGTGAAGTGGAATTTTATCTGCCAAAATGGGTGGAAATGCTGCCGGAGGATCATAAGATCAAAACAGATCTTCTCTCGAAAGTCCGGGAGATCCTGAATGGAATCACAGACATCCGAAGCGTGAGAGCGAGTATGATTCGGGAACTGGGAGAGTTTCTGGAATCGGTGCAGATCGAGAAGATTGAAATGGACACCGGGAAAGTACAGATTCGCATGGAATATGCAAAAGAGTGTTACTATGATGTGTTGAGTGAACTGACGGGGCTGAAGATCCGGGGAGAAGCGGATTTGGTGGAAGCCATGAAAGAACTGGCAGCGCTGAAATCAGAGTATGGTGTGCTGAAAGATGCTTTCACCGATGTAAAACTAAAAGGATACGGCGTGGTCAGTCCGAAGAAGGAGGAAATCCAGTTGGAAGAACCTGTACTGATCAAACAGGGAAATAAGTTTGGGGTTAAAATCCATGCGAAAGCACCTTCTATCCATATGATCCGGGCGGATATTGAAAATGAAATCGCACCAATCGTGGGAAGTGAACAGCAGGCACAGGATCTGATCCAGTATCTGAAAGAGGCTGCGGAACAGCCGGAAGGAATCTGGGGAACCAATATATTTGGAAAATCTATTGAAACGATGGTCCTGGACGGAATGAACTATAAGATTCAGAGGATTAATGATGCCAGTCAGGAAAAACTGCAGGATACCATGAAAAAGATCGTGAATGACTCGAATGGCGGTCTGGTGTGCATCATAATCTAGCAGAAAATTTTATCGGGAAATACGCTATGATTATCTGGACAGAGGGACTTTACATTTGAAATGATTTGTGCTAATATAACAGGGATGTTTCCGGTTGAGGAGACATTCCTGTTATGCGTCTGTAGCTCAGGGGATAGAGCACTGCCCTCCGGAGGCAGGAGCGGCGGTTCGATTCCGCCCAGACGTGTTAGGGATAAGAAGAGCGGGATACTTAAGAGAAATCACAAGTATTTCGCTCTTTTTTTGCGTGCCGGACATACTGACGATTGCACATCATTCCGAAATGTGTCGGAAGTTATTTTTGGGATTGCCTGGGGAAATTTTCTGTACCCAAAACATTTTGCAGGCATTGCCCCGTTCGGCGGCTGACGGGATGGGGAACAGAGGAGAACACTTGAGAAAACATCCGAAGAGATAGAAGAAAAAACACGAGAGAGGAGAAATCAGAATGTAAAAGAGAGGGATTGTGTGATGAAAGGAAAACAGATGGCATGTGTCATTGCAACGGGAATTCTCGTGCTTGGCTCTGCGGTTGTACTGACGAAAGACAGTATTTCGGAAGAAAAGGTGATCGAAACAGCGGGAATGGTAACACAGAATGCAGACGGATCAGCTTCGCGGGATCAGAATGTTATGGAGGTATGCAGCCGGGAAGAAAAGCAGGAGATAGAAGATCTGATCGGACAATATTATGAGTGGATGACGGATGGGGATGTGGAAGCAATCCGTCAGATCACGCCGGTGGTCAGTGAGGCGTTCCAAAAAGAAATCGAGAGCAATCACAAATTTGTGGAAACCTATCAGAATCTGAAGATACATATGCGTAAGGCAAAGATCCGGACGGGCTATGCGGTTTTTGTGGAATATGAAATGAAGATCCGGGGAATCGATACACCGGTACCGGGGCTGGGGGATCTGTATGTGTGTCAGAGGCAGGATGGAACCTACTGGATCTGTAACAGCCTATATGATGAGGATGCGAAGGCGGTTCTGGCAGAGGCGGCAAAAGACGGAGAAGTTAAAATGCTGGTGGAATCGGTGGAAGCGAAGTTTGAAAAGGCAAAAGAGAAGGACAAGATTCTTGGGAGTGCCCTGACAGATCTGGAAAAATCCGTTGGAAAATGAGGGGAAAACCAGCAGAATGCCAACATAATACGCGACAATCCGTTGTTTTTTAGGGTCACAAATGATATACTAGGTACGCAGAAAAGATAAAGGAGGAATCCTGGAAAATGGAAAAGATTTCAGAAAAAATTACATCCTGTCTGGAAGAAGCGTTTGAAAAGGCAGGTTATGATAAAGCATTAGCCAAGGTAACGGTATCCAATCGTCCGGACTTATGCGAATATCAGTGTAACGGAGCAATGGCCGGTGCAAAAAAATATAAAAAGGCACCATTTATGATCGCAGATGATGTGGTGGAGCAGTTGAAATATCAGCCGATGTTTGAAAAGGCAGAATCGGTAAAGCCGGGGTTTATCAACTTGACGCTCAGCCCGTCTTTTGTATCAGAATATGTTGCGCAGATGGCGGAAGATGAAAAGCTGGGTGCGCAGATGGAAGCAGAACCGAAGAAGATCATGATCGACTACGGTGGACCAAACGTAGCGAAACCGCTGCATGTCGGACATCTTCGTTCGGCTATCATCGGAGAGAGTATCAAGAGAATCCAGCGTTTTGTGGGCAATGATGTAACCGGAGATATCCATCTGGGTGACTGGGGATATCAGATGGGACTGATCATTACCGAGCTGAAAAAGAGACAACCGGATTTGGTTTATTTTGATGAGAATTATAAAGGAGAATATCCCACAGAGGCACCGTTTACCATCGGAGAGCTGGAAGAAATCTATCCGACAGCAAGTGCCTATGCAAAGGAGCATGAAGAGTACAGGGAAGAGGCGCTTCATGCAACATATCTTCTTCAGAATGGTTATCCGGGATACCGTGCGATCTGGAAACATATCATGGCAGTGTCTGTGGCAGATCTGAAGAAAAATTATGCCAAGCTGCATGTGGAATTTGACCTCTGGAAAGGAGAGGCGGATGCCCAGGCCTATATTCCGGGAATGGTAGAGCGTCTGAAGGAAGAAGGCTATGCGCATCTGGATGACGGAGCGTTGGTGGTAGATGTCAAAGAAGAGACAGATACCAAGGAGATTCCGCCTTGTATGATCTTGAAGTCAGATGGAGCAGCTCTTTACGATACGACAGATCTGGCAACATTGGTGGAACGGGAAGAAAAGTATGATCCGGACGAAGTGATCTACGTGGTGGACAAGCGTCAGGAACTGCATTTCGTACAGGTCTTCCGCTGTGCGAAGAAGACCGGAATTGTAAAACCGGAAGTGGACTTAAAATTCCTGGGATTTGGTACGATGAATGGAAAAGACGGCAAGCCATTCAAGACGAGAGAAGGCGGCGTAATGCGTCTGGAGAACCTGATTCGGGAGATCGAGGAAGAAATGTACAAAAAGATCCAGGAGAACCGTACAGTTTCGGAAGAGGAAGCCAAAAAGATTGCGGAGACCGTAGGTCTTGCAGCAATCAAATACGGAGATCTTTCCAACCAGGCATCCAAGGATTATGTGTTTGATGTGGATCGTTTTACTTCCTTTGAAGGAAATACAGGACCGTACATTCTTTACACGATCGTCAGAATCAAATCCATTCTTGCAAAATATAAAGAGACAAACGGAGATCTGACAGATCTGAAACTGTTGGATCCGATCAGTAAGATTGAAAAGGATCTGATGCTGGAAGTGGGAAAATTCAATGAGATGATCCAGAATGTAAGTCAGGAAAATGCACCGCATAAGATCTGTGCATATATTTATGATTTGGCAAATACCTTCAACAGGTTCTATCATGAGACCAAGATCCTCTCTGAAGAAGAGGAAGCAAGAAAGAAGAGTTATCTTGCGCTTCTGGATGTGACGAGAAGAGTGCTGGAGTGCTGTATTGATCTGCTTGGATTTGAAGCTCCGGAAAGGATGTAAGATAACGTGACGGAAAAATTATTCTACGAAGACGGATACTTAAAAGAATTTCGTGGAACCGTACTTTCCTGTACGAAGGATCAAAAAGAAGGACAGTACAAAGTGGTACTGGACAGAAGCATATTTTTTCCGGAAGGGGGCGGACAGTATGGGGATACCGGCTGGCTGGATGATGTGGAAGTGTTGGACACACAGGAAAAGGATGGCGTGATCTGGCACAGAACCAATGCCCCTTTTGCAGAAGGAAAAGAAATCACAGGAAAACTGAACTGGGAACAGCGTTTTGATAAAATGCAGCAACATACCGGAGAACACATTGTCTCCGGTATTGTTCATAAATGGTTTGGTTACAACAATGTAGGGTTTCATCTGGGCGACGAAGTCTGTACCATGGATTTCGACGGTGAGATTTCCAGAGAACAACTGGAAAAAATTGAGTGGGAAGCAAACCGCGCGGTGGTTGAAAATGTGGAGGTTCTGGTAAGTTATCCTTCCAAAAAGGAACTGGAAAGCCTGGAATATCGAAGTAAGATCGAGATCGAAGGAGCGGTTCGGATTATTACGATTCCGGGATATGACGTCTGTGCCTGTTGTGCACCTCATGTAACGAGAACCGGAGAGATCGGCGTGATCAAGCTGACCGGAGTACAGCGTTATAAAGGTGGTGTGCGGATGACATTGCTTTGCGGCTTTCGTGCCCTGAGAGATTATGGGGCGAAGGAGTTGCGTGCGGCACGGATTTCCCATTCGCTGTGTGCGAAAGAGACAGAGATCGATGAGGCGGTGGAGCGACTGAAAGAGGAACGGGATCGCTGGAAAGAAGAGTGTAAAACTCTCCAGAAACAGTTGATCTTGTCAAAGCTTCCGGAAGTAAGAAGCGGAGAGCTTATCTGCCTGTTTCGGGAAAACTTAAAACCGGATGAGATGCGCGCGTATCTGAACGGAATTCTGGATCAAGGTGCGAAATGCTGTCTGATTATTTCCGAGGAGCATCTGGACAGCGGGAGACCTTCCAAAGAAAATACAACGGCGGAAACCGGAAAGAATACAGAACAAAAACAGGAAAAACAGAGTGCGGGATTCCGATACATTGCAGGAAGCCGGACGTTGAATATGCGTCCGGTTGCAGAAATGCTGAATCATACATTTGACGGCCGGGGAGGCGGAAAACCGGATATGGTACAAGGTTCTTGCAAAAATTCTGCAGGAAAAGAGCAGATCAGACAGATGTTGGAAGCGTACGGAAGAAAAGAAACAGGAGTGGACAATGCAGATGGAAAATAATAAGAAAAGTTTCGGATATCTTGTGGGTCCGTTAATCCTGTACTGGCTAGTCAATCTGGTGGCTGTTACGGCGGCGGAAGCAGTTGTGCTTGGCGGATATATGGCAGAGACACAGGCGAAAAAGATGGGAATGGATCAGATCCAGCAATACGTTATGGATCATATGAATGAATTGCTTCAGGTAATCAATTCCAGACTGGTGGAAATCTCTGCCTTTGGTGCACTGATCACACTGGCGGTTTCTGCAGCATTCTTCCTGCATGATCGGAAGAAGGAAAAGCTGGAAGGTGCTGTGACAACAGAAAGAGCTTCTGCCGGCAGGTATCTGTGGATTCTGCTGCTGGGCGTGGGAATGTGTATTGCGCTGAATAATCTGATGAATCTGGCGGGACTGGCTTTTTACAGCGACGCATATCAGAAGACCAGTCAGGCGATGTATTCGGCCGGATTTGAGGTACAGATTCTGTGTCTGGGAATTTTGATGCCGTTATCGGAAGAAATGATTTTCAGAGGTGTGATATTCAAACGGTATGAACAGGGATTTGGATTTAAGAAAGCTATGCTGATGTCGGCGATGTTTTTTGCCGTGACGCATGGAAATCTGGTTCAGATCGTTTACGGCTTTGTGATGGGGCTGTTTCTGGCTTATGTCTATGAAAAATACGGTTCCCTGAAAGCGGCAGCGTGCCTGCATATTACGATGAACCTGGTTTCTTTGCTCGTGACAAAGGCAGATGGATTTACCTGGATGTTTTCGGGATTCTGGCCGTTGTGTATCAGTACGGTGGGAGCCGCTTTTGTATCTGCCTGCGCCTTTGTTAAGATCAGGGACATAAATACAAATGAGACGGCAGAAGGATCAGAGGGAGTCGGCACCGGATTCTGAGGGAGATGCAACACTGGATTCAGAGTTTGGGAGATCTTCCTCGATTCCATCGAATTCGATATCCGGAAGCAGTTCAAAATAGAAATCCTGATATTTTTCGGCAAGAGCGAGGATACACTGAGTCTGGAGATCTTTGAATTTGGATAAAGAAATGATATCCTTGTCAAAGGTGATATACACACTGATCCAGATTTTACGTCCGGTTCGGAGAATATCATAATACAGATTTTTATGACCGTAGATTCCAATGATGGGTTCTATGGTCGTTTTGATATCCTGAATGGTTTCTTCCTCCGGCGGAATCAGCAAAAGGTCACGGATTCCGGTGATCACGGTCTTAACCGGAGTCGGGAGCATGATAACGGAAAGTGTGATAGTGATGATCTGATCCAGATAGGGGATTACATACTGAAACCATGAGAAAGTCACAAAACGGGGCAAAAGGAAAGCAAAGGCCATGCCGAGAGAAACCACACTGTCAATTTTCCAGCCCTGAAGTTCTATAGTGATCAGAGGAGAGTGCATGGAACGATTCTTAAAATAGAGGTATACTGTGACCAGGATTCCGAGGATGCATGCGAAAAGTTCGAAAGAAGCAACAGTCTGGAAAGAAACGATATGACCGCCGTGCAGCATCAAATGGAAGTTGTTAAAGATCAGACCGAAGGTAACGGTCAGCATGGTGATTCCCTTCACGACCACGAATACGGTTTCAATCTGTGTATATCCGAAAGGATGTGCTTCGTTGGAAGGGCGATAGAGAAGCGGAATCAGGAAAATGGAAGGGAGCAGCATGAAAAATTCAACCCCATCATAAACTGCATCCAACAATACAGCCTGTGATCCGGTAAAAATAGCCATGACCAGTTCGACAATGACGAAGACAAGGTTTCCGTACAGGGAAACGGACATGGCAGACTTTTCTCTTTTTTGCATTTTCTTTCCAACGTGCATGATAAATTCCTCCAGATTTTTGACGGAAACATTATATAATATTCTTATGGAAAAGGCAAATCTGATAAAAAAATTTCCCCGTGAATCTAAAAAAGATGAGACACAAAAGAAAATACAGGCTTTAAATGAATATAATTAACAGATAAAATAGAAAAAATAAGAAAGAAATCTAATTATCTGACAATTTGGAGAAAAAAACAGTTTACAAACGAAAAAAAATGTAGTATATTGAGAAAAACGCGGAAACAAGGGCTGGACGAGAGAACAGCTTCTGAGCTCCAAAGATCTAACAGAGAAAGGAATGCGGATATGAACAAACAGAATATGGAAGCGCAGACCCCACAAGGGTTGTACCGTAGCAGTTTTGAACATGACAACTGTGGAATTGGTGCGGTGGTGAACATCAAAGGCGTGAAATCACATGAGACAGTGAAGAACGCATTGAAAATCGTTGAAAATCTTGAACATAGAGCTGGCAAGGACGCCGAGGGTAAGACAGGAGATGGTGTAGGAATTCTTTTACAAATTTCACACAAATTTTTCTCCAGAGTCTGTAGCACCCTCGGCTTTTCTATTGGTGGGGAAAGAGACTACGGAATCGGTATGTTCTTCTTCCCGCAGGATGAGCTGAAACGAAATCAGGCAAAAAAAATCTTTGAAGTCATTGTAGAAAAAGAAGGACTCAATTTCCTGGGATGGAGAGAAGTTCCGATCCACCCGGAGATTCTGGGAAAGAAAGCAGTAGATTGTATGCCGTGTATTATGCAGGCATTTATCGAACGTCCGAGAAAAGTGGAAAAAGGTCTTCCGTTTGACCGGAGGCTCTATGTGATTCGACGTGTCTTTGAACAGAGCAGTGATGATACTTATGTCGTGTCTCTTTCAAGCCGTACGATCGTATATAAAGGAATGTTCCTGGTAGGTCAGCTTCGACTGTTCTTTGACGATCTCCAGAGTGAAGATTATGAATCAGCGGTAGCACTGGTACATTCCAGATTCAGTACCAATACAGCACCGAGTTGGCAGAGAGCTCATCCGTATCGTTTTATCGTACATAACGGAGAGATCAACACCATCAAAGGTAATGCAGATAAGATGCGGGCAAGGGAAGAGACGATGGAATCTGAATTCCTGCACGGAGAACTGCACAAGGTTCTGCCGGCCATCAATGCATCCGGTTCTGACTCAGCCATGCTTGACAATGCGCTGGAATTCATGGTGATGAGTGGAATGGATCTGCCACTTGCAGTCATGATCTCTATTCCGGAACCGTGGGCAAACAATCGCAGCATGTCCCAGTCGGAAAAAGATTTCTATCAATATTATTCTACCATGATGGAACCCTGGGATGGACCGGCGTCCATTCTGTTTACAGACGGTGATCGGATGGGAGCGGTTCTGGACCGGAACGGTCTTCGTCCTTCCAGATATTATATTACCGATGATGATCAGTTGATCCTGTCTTCGGAAGTCGGAGTCCTGGATATTGATCCGACGAAGATCGTGGTAAAAGAGAGACTTCATCCCGGAAAAATGCTGCTGGTAGATATGGTGGCAGGAAAAGTGATTGATGACGAAGAACTGAAAGAAGATTATGCACACCGTCAGCCTTATGGAGAGTGGCTGGACAGCAACCTGATCCATCTGGCAGATCTGAAGATCCCGAATCAGGATGTTCCTACTTATACCAAAGAAGAATGTACCAGACTGCAGAAAGCCTTCGGATATTCTTATGAAGAAGTGAAATCTTCGATTCTGACCATGGCACAGCGCGGGGCAGAAGGAATTGCTGCGATGGGTATCGATGCACCGCTGGCAGTACTGTCTCAGAAGAATCAGCCACTGTTTGGATATTTTAAACAGTTATTTGCACAGGTTACCAATCCGCCGATCGATGCGATCCGTGAGGAAGTCGTAACATCCACCACGATTTATGTGGGATCCGATGGAAACCTGCTGGAAGAAAAAGAAGAGAACTGTAAGATGCTTCAGGTGAATAACCCGATCCTGACCAATACGGATATCCTGAAAATCAAGAATATTAAGGTGGACGGATTCAAGGTAGCAGAAATTCCGATTACCTATTATAAGAACACCAGCCTGGAGAAGGCGATGGACTATATGTTTATTGAGGTTGACCGTGTGATCAGAGAGGGAGCCAACATCCTGATTCTGACTGACCGGGAAATGGATGAATATCATGTGGCAATTCCGTCACTTCTGGCAGTGTCAGGTTTACAGCAACACTTGGTTCGTACCAAGAAGAGAACATCGGTAGCCATGATCCTGGAATCCGGAGAACCCAGAGAAGTCCATCATTTTGCAACACTGATTGGTTATGGAGCCTGTGCGATCAATCCGTATCTGGCACATGAATCTATCCGTCAGCTGATCAATTCAAATCTGCTTCATAAAGATTATTATGCAGCGGTGGACGATTACAACAATGCAGTCCTTCACGGAATCATCAAGATCGCTTCCAAGATGGGTATTTCGACCATGCAGTCTTATCAGGGAGCAAAGATCTTTGAGGCAATCGGTCTGAAAGAAGATTTTATTCAGAAATATTTTACCGATACAGTCAGCAGAGTAGGAGGAATCGGAATCGAAGAAATCGCACAGGATTATATCGGATTCCATTCAGAGGCCTATGATCCGCTGGGATTACAGGTGGATATGACCCTGAACAGTGAGGGAAAACATAAAGCAAAGAGCGGTGGAGAAGAACATCTCTACAATCCACAGACCATTCATATGCTGCAACAGGCTACAAGACGCGGCGATTATGATATGTTCAAGCAGTACACGAAGATGGTGGATGAAGAAGGAGAGAAAATCAATCTGCGTGGACAGATGGAATTCAACTACCCGAAGAAGAGTGTACCGCTTGATGAGGTAGAAAGTGTGGATTCTATTGTGACCAGATTTAAGACCGGAGCGATGTCTTATGGTTCGATCTCCAAAGAGGCTCATGAGACCTTGGCGCTTGCAATGAACCAGCTCCACGGAAAATCAAACAGTGGAGAAGGTGGAGAGGATATTGAACGTCTGGATACCGACAGATGTTCTGCAATCAAGCAGGTGGCATCCGGACGATTCGGCGTGACTTCCCGTTATCTGGTAAGTGCACAGGAGATTCAGATTAAGATGGCACAGGGTGCAAAACCGGGAGAGGGAGGACATCTTCCAGGCGGAAAAGTTTATCCGTGGATTGCAAAGACCAGACATTCTACCCCTGGTGTAAGTCTGATCTCTCCACCGCCACATCACGATATTTATTCTATCGAAGATTTGGCACAGTTGATCTATGACTGTAAGAATGCAAATAAAAATGCAAGAATTTCCGTAAAACTGGTATCAGAAGCCGGAGTTGGAACCGTAGCAGCCGGTGTGGCAAAGGCGGGAGCAGGTGTTATCCTGATTTCCGGATATGATGGCGGTACCGGAGCAGCTCCGAGAAGTTCAATCCAGAATGCAGGACTTCCGTGGGAACTGGGACTGGCAGAAACTCATCAGACCCTGATCCAGAACGGACTGCGTGAAAGAGTCCGGATCGAGACAGACGGTAAACTGATGAGTGGCCGTGACGTAGCAATCGCAGCAATTCTTGGTGCAGAGGAATATGGGTTTGCAACAGCTCCGCTGGTAACCATGGGATGTGTGATGATGAGAGTCTGCAACCTAGATACCTGTCCGGTCGGCGTGGCAACTCAGAATCCGGAACTTCGGAAACGTTTTGCGGGAAAACCGGAATACGTGGTAAACTTCATGCGCTTTATTGCAGAAGAGCTGCGGGAATACATGGCAAAATTAGGCGTTCGTACCGTGGATGAACTGGTAGGACGTACGGATCTTCTGAAGATCAAGGATGTACCGACTTCCGAGCGTGCGGCAGAACTGGATCTTTCCAGAATTCTGTACAATCCGTATGCAAAAGAGAAAAAAGGCGTGATCTTCAATCCGAAGAAAGTTTATGACTTTGAACTGGATAAGACACTGGATGAAAAAGTGCTGGTAAAACAGTTGCTTCCGGCTCTGGAAAAAGGCCAGAAGAGAAGTATGGAGATCGATGTAACCAATACAGACCGTACGCTGGGAACCATCTTTGGTTCTGAGATTACCAGACGTTATCCGGAAGGTCTGGAAGAAGACACTTATGTGATCAAGTGTAACGGTGCAGGAGGACAGAGCTTCGGAGCCTTTATTCCGAAGGGACTGACTCTGGAACTGACAGGAGACAGCAATGATTACTTCGGAAAAGGACTTTCCGGAGGAAAACTGGTGGTTTGTCCGCCACAGGGAATTAAGTTCAAGGCAGAAGACAATATCATCATCGGAAATGTGGCACTCTACGGAGCGACCAGCGGTAAAGCATTTATCAACGGTGTGGCAGGAGAACGTTTCTGTGTCAGAAACTCCGGTGCAACCGCAGTCGTAGAAGGCGTGGGAGATCACGGATGTGAGTACATGACCGGAGGACGTGTGGCAGTGCTCGGAAAGACCGGCAAGAACTTTGCAGCCGGAATGAGCGGTGGTATCGCTTATGTTCTGGATCTGAACAACGATCTTTATAAAAAAGTAAACAAAGAAATGGTGAATATTGAACGGGTAACCGATAAATACGATGTTCTGGAACTGAAAGATATGATCAAGGAACATGTGGCATATACCAATTCTGAGGTTGGAAAAGAAATCCTTGAAAACTTCAAAGACTATCTGCCGAAATTCAAAAAGATCATCCCGGAGGATTATGAGAAGATGATGTCCGCAATCCTTCAGATGGAAGAAAAGGGATTGTCCAGCGAACAGGCAAAAATCGAAGCGTTCAACAAAATCAAAAACGGCAGATAGGAGGCGGAAAAAATGGGAAAACCAACAGGATTTATGGAATATGCAAGACAGGATAAAATTGCAGAGGCACCAGAAGAGAGAATCAAACATTTTAATGAATTCCATACGCCTCTGACGAAAGAAGAGCAGGAGATACAGGGAGCCAGATGTATGGCATGTGGAGTTCCGTTCTGCCAGTCCGGAAAAATCTTAAACGGAATGGCAAGCGGATGCCCGCTTCATAACCTGGTGCCGGAATGGAACGATCTGATCTATAACGGAAACTGGGAAGAAGCCTATTACCGACTGGTAAAAACCAACAATTTCCCGGAATTTACATCCAGAGTCTGCCCGGCACTGTGCGAGAATGCCTGTACCTGCGGACTGCATGAAGATCCGGTTTCTTCAAAGGCAAATGAGTATGGAATTATAGAAAATGCATATGCAGAAGGCTATGCAAAGGCAAGACCGCCGAAAGTCAGAACCGGAAAGAAAGTGGCAGTTGTCGGGTCCGGACCGTCCGGTCTGGCAGCAGCCGATCAGTTAAATAAAAGAGGACATACGGTTGTTGTGTTTGAACGGGAAGACAAACCGGGCGGACTGCTTCGCTACGGAATTCCGAATATGAAGCTGGAAAAACAGATTGTAGACCGTAAAATCGCGATCATGGAAGAAGAGGGTGTAGAATTTCGCACCGGTGTAAATGTAGGAAAGGATCTGAAAGCAAAAGACCTGTTAAAAGAGTTTGACCGCGTGATCCTTGCCTGCGGTGCATCGAATCCGAGAGATATCAAGGTGCCCGGAAGAGATGCGGGAGGAATCTATTTCGCAGTAGACTTCCTGAAATCTACCACAAAGGCGTTGTGGGCAAACGATATGAAGTTAAAGGATGGCACCTACATTTCCGCAAAAGGAAAAAATGTAATGGTCATCGGTGGTGGCGATACCGGAAACGACTGCGTGGGAACTTCCATGAGACATGGTGCCAAATCGGTACTTCAGTTGGAAATGATGCCGAAGGCACCGGATAAACGTGCGGAAAATAATCCGTGGCCGGAATGGCCGAGAATCTGCAAGACAGATTATGGTCAGCAGGAAGCAATCGCAATCTTCGGAAAGGATCCGAGAGTATATACCACAACCGTCAAAGAATTTATCAAAGATAAGAAAGGAAATGTCTGCAAGGCAGTTCTGGTAAAACTGGAAGGCAAGAAAGACGAAAAGACCGGTCGGATGTCCATGGTGGAGATCCAGGGAAGTGAATATACCGTAGAGGTGGAACTGGTTCTGATTGCGGCAGGATTCCTGGGAAGTCAGGATTATGTGACGAAAGATTTCAAAGTCGATGTCAATGCAAGAACCAATGTGGCAACGGCTCCGGGCGAGTACGAAACTTCCGTGAAAAACGTATTTGCAGCCGGTGATATGCATCGCGGACAGTCCCTTGTGGTCTGGGCAATCCGGGAAGGAAGAGAAGTGGCTCAGAAAGTGGATTTGAGTCTGATGGGCTACACCAATCTGTCTGTGCAATAATAAGATATAAGGCGGAAAGCGGAAACAAAATACAGAAGCGAAATGCTATACGATAGATTGAGAAGCTGGAAATGCAGAAAAATGTACCGTATAGCATTTTTAGTCCTACAGCGGCTGAACAAAGGTTGATTTTACAGAATTGGTAAAATATTACGGAAATATTAAAAATATTGCAATTTTGTGGCGGATGTATTATAATTCATTTCAAATAGGTAAATTCCTGATCCCTGCCGGTTACGTATACCAGAAAAGTGTTGAAAAAAGGAAGATTATAAGGTATAGTGTAACTATATGTGGGGACATAGATAATTGATATAAGGATAGGTGAGTTATAATGAAAAGAATACATAATGCGTTCATCGCAACAGCGCTGGCATGTTCACTGGCTGTTACACCTGTATTTGCGGCGCCGTCAGAGGCAGACCTGAAGAAACAGAAAAGTGCGGCAGAACAGCAGGTATCTTCTCTACAGTCACAGTTGACAGACCTGATGGCAAAGATTAACCAGCTGGAGAATGATATGGTTGCCAAAGGGGAGGAGATCACTCAGGCAGAGGCAGATCTGAAAGCTGCTCAGGAAAAAGAAGACCAGCAGCAGGAAGACATGAAGCTTCGTATTAAATATATGTATGAAGAAGGTGATGGATCTGCACTGGAACGGATTTTAAGTTCCGGAAGTATTGCAGAGATGCTGAACCAGGCAGATTACATCAAGAGCGTTCATGAATATGACCGTAAGATGCTGGAAGAATATGTAAAGACCAAGCAGCAGGTCGCAGATCTAAAAGATACTCTGGAGACAGAGATGAAGAATCTGGAGACCATGCAGGCTGATTATGAGAAACAGCAGAAGACTTTAAGTGCAACGCTGGAAAGCAAGCAGGCGGAGGTGGCTGATCTGGATAAGCAGATCCAGGAAGCAGCAGCGGAAGCTGCAAGAAAAGCGGCAGAAGAAGCTGCAAAGCAGGCAGCAGCCGCAGCAAATAACAGCAATCGCGGTAATTCCAACAGCGGAAATACCAGCAACGGCGGAACCAACAGTGGAAACACCAACACCGGCAATACAACGGTTACACCGACACCGGCTGCACCGAGTAATAATTCCAGTGCGGCATCAACGATTGTCAGTGCAGCTTATTCCCAGTTGGGTGTGCCTTATGTATGGGGCGGAACCACTCCGGGAGTCGGACTTGACTGTTCCGGTCTGACCCAGTATTGTCACAGAGTTGCAGGAATCAGTATTCCGAGAACATCCAGTGAACAGCTTGCAGGAGGAACGATTGTTTCCAATCCGCAGCCGGGAGATATCTGTTGGACACCGGGACATGTAGCAATTTACATCGGTGGTGGACAGATGATCGAAGCACAGCAGACAGGAGTTCCGGTTTGTGTCAGTTCCGTTCGTGTTACATATTATGTAAGATATTGGTAAAGGCTGACAGAAACGAAAAGAAAAGAGAATAGAAATAAAGAAAGTCATCTGCTTTCCGTGGGGAGTACCCACAGAGAGCAGATGACTTTTTTGGACTCTTAGCGTTTCGGTACAATCTCCAACCAGTAACCGTCGGGATCTTCGATAAAGTAGATCCCCATGGATGGATTTTCATAACAGACGCAGCCCATCTCTTTGTGCTTTTTGAAAGCGGCATCGAAATCATCAACCTGAAAGGCCAGATGGATCTCGTTGTCACCCAGTTCATAAGGACGATCCATATCGCGAAGCCAGGTAAGTTCCAGTTGGTGAGGAGTGACGCCATCCCCTAAATATTTCAGGATAAAGCTGCCGTCGGATGCTTCTTTGGTACGGACAACCTGGAGATCCAAAGCTTCCTGATAAAAAGCAAGAGATTTGTCCAGATCGTAGACATTTAAGTTGTTGTGTGCAAATGTAAATTTCATAGAAAACCTCCAATCTTATTTGCTGAATCGGTTGTATGTTATTATAACAAAACTTTCTGGCATATGCCAGGAAAATCCTTGCATTATAAGGGCTTGTATGTTATACTTTCAACGTTGCAAAAAAACACGTATGCGGTGCTTTTGGGGTGCCTAAGCAGATTTGCCGGTCCAAAAGCGGGAAACATACGGAAGATTAAAACCAATTGGAGGAAAGAAACATGAGCGTTATTTCAATGAAGCAGTTACTGGAAGCAGGTGTTCATTTCGGACATCAGACAAGAAGATGGAACCCTAAAATGGCTCCGTACATTTACACAGAGAGAAATGGTATCTATATTATCGACCTTCAGAAATCTGTTGGAATGGTAGACGATGCATATCAGGCAGTTGCTGATATCGTAGCAAACGGAGGAAACATCCTTTTCGTTGGAACCAAGAAACAGGCTCAGGATGCAATTCAGGCAGAAGCTGACCGTTGTGGAATGTTCTATGTAAACGAGAGATGGCTTGGAGGAATGCTTACAAACTTCAAGACAATCCAGAGCAGAATCGCACGTCTGAAAGATATCGAGAGAATGTCTGAAGATGGAACATTTGATGTTCTTCCTAAGAAGGAAGTGATCGAGCTTAAGAAAGAATGGGCGAAGCTTGAGAAGAACCTTGGCGGAATCAAGAACATGAAGAAACTCCCAGATGCAATTTTTGTTGTAGATCCTAAGAAGGAAAGAATCTGTGTTCAGGAAGCACACACACTTGGAATTCCGTTGATCGGAATCTGTGATACAAACTGTGATCCGGAAGAACTGGATTATGTAATTCCTGGAAATGACGACGCTATCCGTGCCGTTAAACTGATCGTTTCCAAGATGGCAGATGCTGTTATCGAAGCAAATCAGGGAGTAGGCGGAGAAGACGCATACTATGAGGAAGAAGTTGCTGAAGAAGCAGCAGAAACATCCGCAGAGTAATTACAGGGATGAACACGCCGCCGTATAAGACAGAGCTCTTTTCGGCGGCTTCCTAAGAATATTCACAAAATGGAGGATTGAATCATGGCAATTACTGCAAGCATGGTAAAAGAATTAAGAGAAATGACGGGCGCAGGAATGATGGACTGCAAGAAAGCTCTGAATGAAACAAACGGAGATATGGATGCAGCAATCGAATTCCTGAGAAAGAACGGACAGGCTAAAGCTGAGAAGAAAGCCGGAAGAATTGCAGCAGAAGGTATCGTTAAGACTGTAGTAAAAGACGATAAAGTAGCAGCAATCGTAGAAGTAAACTCTGAGACAGACTTCGTTGCTAAGAACGATGAGTTCCAGGGATTTGTAGAAGCAGTTGTAAATCAGGTCGCAGATTCTGATGCAGCAGATATGGATGCATTCCTTGCTGAACCATGGGCTGCTGATACATCTAAGACTGTAAAAGATGCTCTGGTAGAGAAGATCGCAGTGATCGGAGAAAACCTGAACATCAGAAGATTTGAGAAAGTCGTAGCTGAAAACGGATGTGTGGTATCTTACATCCACGGCGGCGGAAGAATCGGTGTTCTGATCGAAGCTGAAACAGACGTTGTAAACGATGAGATCAAGAACGCTCTGAAGAACGTAGCAATGCAGGTTGCAGCTATGTATCCGAAGTATGTATCCCGTGATGAAGTATCTCAGGAATACATGGATCATGAAAAAGAAATTCTTCTTGCAGCAGCTAAGAAAGAAAATGAAGAAAGCAAGAAACCGAAGCCGGATAACATCATTGAGAAGATGATCATCGGACGTCTTAACAAAGAACTGAAAGAGATCTGTCTGTTAGACCAGACATATGTTCAGGACAGTGATCTGACAGTTGCTAAGTACGTAGAGAAGGTTGCGAAGGAAAACAATGCAAACATCACTGTAAAGAGATTCGTTCGTTTTGAGACTGGAGAAGGTCTTGAGAAAAAACAGGAAGATTTCGCTGCAGAGGTGGCTGCACAGATGAACGCATAATCTTACAGTTCGCATAAGAATTTGAACCGTATTATTATCATGTAAATCAACGAAAAACCTTGAATTTCCTATGAAAATGGGATGATTCAAGGTTTTTTTTGCGTGTTGGGGAATAAATTTTGGCTTATCGTAAATTATCGCTATTTATGCATGGAATTGGGTAAAAGTTGGGGAGTGAGTTGGGGAATTTCAATTCCCCAACTGTCGTATGAAACTTCGCCTCATTCTTCTGAAATAAGTAGGCGAAGATTGCCTGTTTTATTTTGTTGGGGAGTAGTGTAATTACCCAATATTTACCCAACTTTTGATGTATGATAGCGTAAGATTCCCCAACTTTTCATAAACTATCGTGGAAATATTTTCCGATTGATGAAAAGAGAAATTGAGATTATAATAGAGAAAAGTTAGATGGTGAGGTATATTATAGAATACTTTGTCTCCTAGCATGAGAAAGTCACAAAATAGGTGATATTTTGTGGTATGTGGGTGGTTGAACATCCAGATGTTGTGGAAGTGGTAGTGGTGAGAGTATAGGTAAAAAGCAGGTGGATGAAGAGGTTTTGTGACTTCTTATTGCCTGCTTTTTTGATTATAGAATTTGGAAAAATTGATGTATAGGGGTTGAAGAGTTGGTATAATAAACATAGAAAAGTGCAGTGGGTTAGGAAAGGTATAATAGAAGTTGCGAAGGATAGAGGAGTTTTGTTGTATGGGAAAAATAGATTTAAGATATGATGATTATGCTCAGAGTGCAAATACAATATTTAATTTTATGAAGAAATCAGAGTATTTGAAAGAAATTTTAGAAAAGAAAGCCATTATACCGAGATATTGTAAAGAAAATTTAGAGTATCTTAATATACATAATGGGGATATTGCTTTCCCGGAAGCTATGGTATTACAGAAGTGTTTTTGTGACATCCCATTTCATAAACTTACAGAAACTTTTTACTTAAATCCAGTGGGAGAAATTTATTCAAATTTAAGTAGTGATGAGAAAAAGAGAATAAAGAATAATTATACGCATACGGACTTTTATGGTGAATATGGAATTGCTTTTTCAAAAGAATGGGGAGAAAAGAATAATTTACAACCGATTCATTATTTGAATGAGCAATCACAATATACAAGATATTTTTCAGAAATAGTTGAACAAGTTTTGAATACTGATAATGTATCAGACGCGTATGTGGACGATATATTAGATAGATTATGCTTCATTAAACCTTTGAGAGGAATTATGAAAAGAAAAAATAAAAAAGAAACTGGAGAAGAAATAGAAATAGAATTTCAAAAAAATTTTCATGACGAAAAAGAATGGAGATATGTTCCAGGCAGAGAAGCAGTAAGAAATACAAATATCGAACGTGTTGTGGCAAATCAATATTTACTAGAGATGGACATTAATAGCAGGTTAAGTACAAGACAGTATGAAAAGTTATGGTTACTTTACAATTACGAAGATATTCGATATATTATTGTTCCGAATGCAAGTGAACGTATTGATTTTATAAATACGATTTTGAACATTCCAGAAGAACAATTTACTTCAGAAAGTGATATTATGACGCAGAAATATATTTTAATTAGTAAAATATTAGTATTAGCAGAAATAAGAAAGGATTGGTAAAATGGGTAATAAATTGAAAGAGGTATTTTCTAATCAAGAGATTTCGTATAAAGGAAAAATTAGTTTTAAGAATAAAGAAGCGTATAAGGATTTTATTGAAGCATTAAATAGTGTACAAGAAGAGGGACGGACAATAAGGGTTAATGGAGTAACAGATATTGAAACTTCTGTCCAAACAGGGAACAATATTTATCCTATTTCCGAACAAGAAGAAATTGTAGACGTTATAATAGGACCATCAAAGGAAAAAGTTACATTTAATATTGATACAGAGTTAGGCAAAAGGGATATAAATTTTAGTAGATTCCATACGAATGATAATATTGTACTTGAAACAAAACAAGATGAAATTGTATATTTGAAAATTGTACTGGAGAAAGGAACGGGAAAAAGTAAAATCACGTATCGAGCACAGCCTGAAAAAGCTAAAAGTATAAAGGAAATAATTGAACATTATAACATGATGGTAGCGTTTTTTGACAGATTGTTTAAACAGCCAATAGAAGCTATAAAGAAAGATACGCAAATAAAAGAATGGAATTCCATAAAATCTATGAAAAAATATTTTGAAGAAGCAATTTTACAGTACAAAAAATTGCATTTTGTGGAGCAAGAAGTGGAAATTACTATTGATCCATCAAAACTTCAGCAAGATGAAGAAGAATGTTGGAGAGATACTGAAGAACTTTATATTATTTTAAAAAAGAAAATGCCAATAAGGATTAATACTAAGTTAACAGAGATGAAGACCAATGATTTGAAAATTAATCAGCAAAAGGAGAATATAAAAGTTGGAACAGCATTAGATGTAACTTTTATAAAAAGAAAAGAGTTTTACTTATGGGGAGAGACTGTTGAAATTTATACGTCTAATCTTTTAACCAATGCTATTGTTAAAGAGATAATAGAACTTGAAAATGGAACAACAAAAATTTCTTATGGAGAAGAAGATAGTAGACCTATGTTTATATCTTATAAAGGATTCAAAACAGAAAAAGAAGCGGAGAATGAAATGAAAAGTATTATGGAGAACAAAGAAACATATGTGAATGCAAAAAGATTATGGGAGTATCTGGCTGAAGAATAAAAATTTATAGGATATTACTGAGGTTACAAAGGAGTTAAGAGGTATATGGGGATAAAATTGAATGGAATATCTGTTCCAATTGGTGGAATATCTTGGGAATATACAGAATCTGGACAAAAAGGAATTCAAGAGATGTTCTACTATTTAGAATCAAAAAGATTGTTGATTAACCCGAAAGAGATGGAAAACAAGGAATGGAGTGAGAAATCAGCGATAGAAATAAAAAATAAGCTTGTAGATATACTTAGCAGATATAAATATGATCAAAATATAATAACAATAATTAAGCAAATGGTTGATGCATGTAATGAATTCTTAGATAATATGCAGAGGGTTGAAGTAAGAGGAATTCTTTATAAAAACTTGCAAAGTGATTGGGAAGATTTGGAATATGGAGTTGCTATGAAGAAATTTCGGAAAATTTTCCGAGGTAGTATAAAATTACTTGCTGAAACTTATAATATAACTTTCTCTAAAGAAATTCCAAAAGAATATTAATAGGGAAGTGTAATTACATAGCCGATTGGTTCGCTAAGAATCCGTCGGCTTTTTTCATGCCCATTTTTGTACATAGCCGGTCCCGTAAAAAGGATTGGCTATTAAATTTTTTCGAGGAAGGAGGAAACCATATGACCAAATGTAAAGTAATCGCCCTTGCAAATCAGAAGGGAGGAACAGCTAAGACCACAACGACATTAAATCTTGGAATTGGTCTTGCAAATCAGGGGCGAAAAGTGTTGTTGGTAGATGCTGATCCACAGGGAGATTTAACTACGGCATTAGGGTGGACTGATGCAGATAATCTTCCGGTTACATTGGCAACGCAAATGAGAAAAATCTTACAGGACGAAACGTTTGTGTACAATGAAGGAATTCTGCATCACGAGGAGGGAGTAGATATTATTCCGACCAATATTGAGTTATCAGGTATGGAAATCTCACTGGTAAATGCAATGAGTAGAGAACAGACTTTGAAGTTGTATTTGTCAGAATTAAAAAAGGATTATGATTATATCCTGATTGATTGCATGCCGAGTTTAGGTATGCTGACCATTAATGCGCTGGCAGCTGCGGACAGTGTAATTGTACCGGTGCAGGCTCATTATCTGCCGTTAAAAGGCATGACACAACTTATGAGAACAATCGGTAAGGTGCAGAGGCAGGTAAATCCTGATCTGAAGATTGATGGAGTGTTACTGACGCTTGCCGATATGCGAACGAAACTCGCAAGAACAACGGCAGATAGCCTTCGGGAGAATTATGGGAAACATATCCGGATTTTCAAGACGATTATCCCCGTGGCTATTACGGCAGCGGAAAGCAGTGTGGCAGGACAGAGTATTTATGAGTACGACAAGAATGGCACAGTTGCGAAGGCGTATGCAGAATTTACCAGGGAGGTGTTAAAGTGTGGCGAAAAGCAGAGAAATAAACATGAATCTTCCCTCAGCCGATGACCTCTTTACAACGCAGGAGGAAAGAGATCATAAGAATCAGGAGTATGTGAAAGATATTTCCATTTATGAAATCACAGATTTTCCGAATCACCCGTTTAAGGTGAAAATGGACGACAAGATGTTGGAAACAATTGAGAGTGTTCGTGATCATGGTGTATTAGTGCCTGCACTTGTCAGGGAGAAATCAATGGGCGGGTATGAAATGATTTCCGGACACCGCAGAAAAATGGCAAGTGAACTGGCTGGAAAAGAGACAATGCCATGTATTGTAAGAAATCTTAGTGATGACCAAGCAGTCATTGTCATGGTTGACAGCAATCTTCAAAGAGAAGAAATCTTACCGTCAGAAAAAGCATTTGCTTATAAAATGAGATTGGAAGCTATGAACAGGCAAGCAGGAAGACCAAGTAAAAATAATTTGACACCAGTGGTGTCAGATTTAAACGGATTGAGAACAAATGAAGCGTTGGGAAAAGAAGTAGGGGAAAGTCGAGAAACAATCCGCCGATATATCCGCCTTACAGAACTTATACCGGAAATTCTTGATATGGTCGATAACAAGAAAATTGCCATGCGTCCAGCGGTAGAACTGTCTTATTTGCCGAAAGAGGAACAGGAGATATTGTACGACACCATGGAGTCGGAGGCTTGTACCCCAAGTCATGCACAGGCAATCAAAATCCGAAAATTCTCCGCAGAAGGCAGGTTGAATGAAGAGGTTTTGCTGTCGATTATGTCAGAAGAGAAGCCAAATCAGGTAGAGCAGTGGAAAATCCCGAAGAACCGACTAAAAAAATACTTTCCATCGGGAACTTCACAGCAAAAAATGGAAGAAACCATTATCAAAGCACTGGAATTATACCGGAAACGGGAAAAAAGCAGGGAACGCTAGGCATTTTGACACCAAGGGAAAAGTCTATCCGTTGGCGGTCAATGAGAAATCAGCATTTTCCTGTTTTCCCCTCCCCACACCCTACCCCTTTAGTTTACCAGCAGATTACCAGCCGAAAAGACAATAAGGAGCCGGGAACATCTTCTCTTTCGGCAGGTCAGAGATTCCCACACCCTGCATGACAGCAGGGAGTAAACAACATAAAGTAACAGCAGGCGTTCCTGAGGGACGTCTTTTTTTGATTGAAAAGAAAGGAATTGTAGAAAATGAAGAAGATATGGAAACGAGTGTGTACAGGACTTCTTACCCTGACCACGATTTTAACTGCATTGCCGATCACATCGGTTCAGGCAGCGGAAACACAGTATTGGACAGAATCCGCAGAGAGAGTTGGACATGTGGAACATTTAATGAATGACGGAACAATTAAGAGTACCTTCAACGAAGGACATATGAAAGTAGAGGGAGAAACTGCCTACTGTGTAAATATTAACATGAAATTTAAGAATAGCTATAAAACTAGACATGATGCAAGTGCCAGCATGAGTGCAGATCAGATTGAAGATGTGGCATTGTCGATTGAGTATATGAAACAGTATGCAGGCAGTCACAGTAACCTGAGTGCAAATCAGGCATATCTCTTAGAACAGTGTCTTGTGTGGCAGCGTTTAAGTGAGCATTTGGGTTGGAAGTGTGATAATGTCCGGGTAGTCTATTCTGAGATTTCACAGGATATTCAGAATGAGGTGTATGCCGGAGCAAAATCATTTGTGAAGACAAATAAGGGACGATATAAATGCGGCGGTTACATTTACACCGGAGAAGGACAGGACATCGGACAGTTTTGGGCAGAACTGAATGTCGGAAATGCGAAGGCAAAAAAGACCACAGCAAATGAAAGTATCACAAAAGCAAATGCAATGTATTCCATTGCCGGAGCAACTTTTGGCATATTCTCAGACCAGAATTGCAGTAATCAGATTGGAACACTTACAACAAATGAGAATGGTGAGACAAATGAAGTTGAAGTGACTGCAGGGACTGTTTATATCAAAGAGCTTTCTGCACCGAAAGGATATAAGCTGGATACGACAGTACGCAGTCTGAAAGTTGAAGCCGGAAAGACAGCCGTATTAAATGTTTCCGATGTTCCGAAAGTAACAGAGACATTGGTAGATCTGTTCAAGATTGATATGGAGACAGGAAAAGCAACCGCACAGGGTAATACAGCACTGGCAGGAGCAGAATTTACCTGGCATTATTATGACGGACTTTATACAAAAGATAATTTACCGGAGAAAGCAACATGTACTTGGGTTACAAAGACGGTGGTTGAAAAAGATAGTAATGGAAATATTCATTATGTGACAAAATTGGCAGATGCTTACAAAGTATCCGGAGATACATTCTATACACAGAATGAAAAAATCGTATTACCACTTGGAACACTGACTGTTGAGGAGACAAAAGCACCAGACGGATATTTACTGGACGGAGCTTATATGCAGGCAGGAGACAGCACAGAGCAGATCAAAGGAATGTATCTGACACAGATTACAGAAGACGGAGAACTTGCAGTTCTTTCTGGAAGTAATCAGTATTCCGTATCTGACCAGGTAATCCGAGGTGGTGTGAAGATTCAGAAACGTGATTTGGAGACGAAAGACACCAAGGCACAGGGAAGTGCCATATTAAAAGATGCAGCATTTGCAATTATTTCTCTGAACGAGAATCCGGTTCTAGTAGAAGGAAAGCTGTACAAGAAGAATGAAACAGTTAAGACGATTCAGACAGGTATTGACGGAATCGCAACAACGACAGCAGATTTACTTCCGTATGGTAAATACAAACTGGAAGAAACCAAAGCACCAGAGGGTTATCTGACTGATGGGGCAAAAGCGATTGAATTTTCGATTACGGAAAATGGAAAAATCGAGGATTTAACTGATGAAAACCATTCCATTTACAATCAGATTAAACGTGGAGATCTGGAAGGAGTAAAGATTGGAGCAGGTACACATAAGAGACTTGCGAATGTTCCTTTTAAGATTACAAGTAAAACAACCGGAGAGAGCCATATTGTAGTGACAGATAAAAATGGTCAGTTTTCAACCGCTTCCGATTGGGCATCTCATAAGAAAAATACAAATGCCGGAGCATCCAGTGAGGACGGTATCTGGTTCGGAAGTTCAGAGCCGGACGACAGCAAAGGTGCATTATTTTATGACACTTATGAGATTGAAGAGTTATCTTGCGAATCCAACAAAGGCATGAAGCTGATTCCTGTATTTGAAGTTGTTGTCAGCAGAAATAAAGTAACAATCGATCTTGGAACGCTGACCGATGAGTATGAAAAAGAGATTACCATTCATACAACCGCAACGGACAAGGAAACGGGCGAAAAGGTAATTGTCGCAGGAAAGAAAGTAACGATTGTGGATACGGTTACTTTGGATGGTCTGGAAGAAGGAAGAAAGTACCAGTTAAAAGGCTGGCAGATGCTGAAAGAAGAAAATGCTGAATTGCTGATTGCTGGAAAACGTGTGGAGAATGATTACACTTTTGTTGCTGACAGCGAGAAAATGAAAGTAGAGATTTCTTATACGTTTGATGCATCAGAGCTTGGCGGACAGAATCTGGTTACATTTGAAGAATTATATGACCTGAAGAATCCGGAAGAACCTGTAAAAGTTGCAGAGCATAAAGACATTGACGATGAAGGTCAGACAGTTCTGATTACGGAGCGAAAGATTTCGATTCATACCATAGCAACTGATAAGAATGGAAAGAAAGAGATTGAAGCCGGAAAAGATCTGACGATCGTGGATAAGGTTACTTTAGAAGGACTGGAAATTGGTACGAACTATAAGCTGTCTGGTTGGCAGATGATTAAGGCAGAAAATGCAAAGTTGCTCATTGATGGCAAAGAAGTTACCAATGATTATGAATTTACAGCGGACAAGGAAAACATGGAAGTGCAGATTGAGTTTACTTTCGATGGCAGTACTCTTGGAAGAAAACAGCTTGTAACCTTTGAAGAACTGTATGATATAACAAATCTGGAAGAACCGAAAAAGGTAACAGAGCATAAGGAAATCAACGATGAAGGTCAGACTGTAACCATCAAAGAAGTACCGGAAACACCAACCCCAGAGACACCGGGTACTACTACAAAAACCAATAACCCTCCGAAAACAGGAGACATTGAAAATGCAATTTTATGGATAGCCATTCTGGTATTATCAGCAGCCGGGATCACAGGAGTTCGTATCTGGAATAAAAAGAAACAAGTTAAGAGATTAGGAATTGAAGAAAAGAAAGAAGAGGAGGAGTAAAACAGAGGGCGGCGATAAGCTGCCCTTTGATGATGAAATGGGAAAAAATCAGAAAGCAATAAAAGTATTACAGCGTTTATTTTATGCCGGATACGGAACGGAAAAAGAGATTGTCAATATGGCGATGGATGAAATGCTTGCTTTGCCGGGAGTGAATGTAGCAGATCTGTGCATTATCAGTGAGTTACAGAAAAGCATTAAGACAAACAAAGTGATAAGCTATTTGTCAGGAAAAACAGAAGCAAGGGAAGAAACGAAAGGAGCAGATGATGGTGGAACAACCTAAATATTTGGAGATGACATTAACACAATTGAAAGCATATGTGGAATCTTCAGAGAGTAATGTCCTTCTGGTTGTAGAATTTCCAAAAGGAGATCAGAAGGATGGAGAATGAATTGGAAGTTGTGAATATCCGTCTGGTAAAAGAGCCGTCTCTTTATAGTGAGCAGACGTTGGACAGTCCACAGGCTGTTGTAGAATTGATGGCGAAGGAGTTATTGCAATATGACAGAGAAGTATTTTGCATCCTGAATATGAAAAATAATGGACAGGTAATCAATATGAATCTGGTCAGTGTTGGAACAATCAATGCATCTTTGGTAATTCCCAGAGAAGTTTTTAAGAGCAGTATTCTGGCAAATGCTTCTGCAATCATTGGACTTCATAATCATCCCAGTGGCAATGTGAAACCGTCAAAAGAGGATATGATTGTTACGAGAAAGCTGCAGAAGTGCGGACAGCTATTGGGGATAGAATTGCTGGATCATATCATTGTCGGTGGAACTAATGGAAAGATGCTCAGCTTCCGAGAAGAAAAGATGTTGAATGTGACAGGAAGGATGGACTGGGAGAGATAGAAGAAAAAAGAATTAGAAGTTTTTATTTATTGTAATATTTCATGTAGCGGCATTAGTAAAATAGTGTCGCTACAAAAAGCTGACTTATACATTGATATTATATGCATAACTCAAAATAAAATTGTTAAAAATAGAAAAAGAAACAATATATAACGAAAAAATCTCTAAATAAGAAAATTTACATTGACTGAGAGAAGAGTAAAACATATAATAAAGGTGGAGGTGTATAAGAATGTTAGTAAAAGTAAGTGTTGAAAATTTTAAATCTTTTGATAAAGCAGCAGAGCTGACAATGATTTCCTCAAATAAAATACGAACAAATGCAAATCACAGGTTAAAGATAAAAAGTACCCAGTTATTAAAATATGCAGTCGTTTATGGAGCAAATGCATCTGGAAAGACCAATCTGGCATTGTTCTTTAAATTTTTTAAAGACAGTGTCTGCAATGGTATTCCAATAGAAGCTACACAGATGTTTTGTAAGAATCGCCAGGAGAATAAGGAACGAGAAAGTAGTTTTGAAATTCAGATTACTGTAGGTGACAAATTTTATGCTTATGGTTTTTCGGCAGTTTTAAGTAGACGAAAAGTAACCGGAGAATGGTTATATGAATTATATCAGAATGGTTCAGCCAAATGTCTCTTTGAGCGAGAAGGAAGTAAACGTCCGGTGTTAAATGATGGCATTACGCTGACAAACACAGAAAAAAATAAATTTGAAACATATGCAGATGATTTTGAAGGAAATGAAACATCTTTGTTCTTAACAGAAATGAATCGTGGAAAAAAATATAGCACACGATCTAAATTGTTGTTCTTCCGGGATGTATACGACTGGATTCAGAACCATATTTCAATCATTACACCGGATACACCATTGATTGATCTGGAATATTATTATGATGATAATTCGCTGAAGTTGATTAACAAATTGATCCAAACATTTGATACGGGAATCAGCCAGGTGAAAATTGAAGAAATTACATTGGATGAGTTATCAAATGCATTGCCGAAATCAGTATTTGATAAGATGATGCAACATGTAAAAAATAGAATGGAAGAGCAGGAAGAACCATCATTTAGAATGACGATGAGATCGAAGGAAACTTTCTTTAATATCGAAGTTGAAGGACATTCTGAACCGAAGGTCACAACCATCCGGTTGCATCATAATAAGTCATTTTATGAGTTTGGTTTTGATGAAGAATCAGATGGAACAAGAAGATTATTTGATTTGATGGATATGCTGTTGAATAAACGAGAAGATGTTCTTTATGTTGTGGATGAATTGGAGAGAAGCTTACATCCGAAGCTGACAGAACGATTTTTGCAATTGTTTATGCAGCTACATGATGAGCAGCGTATGCAGCTATTGTTCACTACACATGAATCATCTATTATGGATCAGGCTATTTTTAGAAGGGATGAGATCTGGTTTGTAGAACGTAATGCAGAAAATGCAAGCTCTATTTATTCTTTAGATCGTTTCAAGGAGAGATACGATAAAGTTTTGAGCAAGGCATATCTGGAAGGCAGGTATGGTGCGATACCAGTATTTTCAACATTTGATTTTGCGCGTGCAACGAGTCAGACGGATGTGCTTGCACAGACACCTGACGACTGCCGCGACAGTGCAGAAAGTATTTCTGTACCGAGAGAGGAGGAGTAGCCTTGGCTCCAGTAAGAAGTTATACGAATTGGAATAGTAGAACTACAGATGAAGAAGAACAGATTGAGCCTTATCGTAAGTACTTTTTCATATGTGAGGGTGCAAATACTGAAACATGGTATTTCAAAAAGTTAATTGATATCCGAAAAGAGTTAAATATTCATCCATTGATCGATATCCGGTTACTTGAAAAAACAGAGGGAGACAGGGACATTTCATTTCCAAGACGTTTGATTGAGTTTGCAGAAAATCAGAAAGAAAATCCAGAAATAGCGTTTGATAAAGAACGGGATAAGATGATTGTTGTATTTGATGGAGACATTTTTGAAGAGAAGGTACTTGATTATGATGAATTGGTAGCTGAAGGTGAAAAGAAGAATATATTAGCGGTTAGTAATCCGGCATTTGAATTATTTCTGTTGTTACATTATGAAAATTCATACGAAGATGATATTGAGCCAAATGCTGAACAGATTATCCAGAATGAAAAAGATGGACATCAGACATTTATCTATAAGTTGTTACTTGCCAGAACAGGAATCAATCCGAAGAAAAATGCTGCGATTGGAGAACTGGCGAAAAATATAGAGATTGCTATTGAACAGGAAAAGAAAATCAATGAGGATATTCATCAGTGTAAGGGACAGATTACGTGTAATATAGGTCGGATTATTGATGAGATTCGGAAGGATGATGGAAGATAAGTTGTTAGATGAAAAATAGGGGTGGAAAGATACAGTATGAAAGCAGATAATATAAAAAATATAATCAGTGACATAGATCATCTACCGTATAGAGCAATTTTATTTGATGGAACATGGGGAATTGGAAAATCTTATGCGGTAAATGAGGCATTAGAAGCAAATCCCAATGTTTGTAAAATATCAATGTTTGGTTTGAAAGACACTAGGCAAATATATCATGAAGCTTTATTTCAATTGGCTTTAAAGAATAATATTGGTGGGAAAATAGGTGAAATAGCTAATAATATTTTAGATGGCGCATCAAAAATCTGGGATAAAGTTGGTCAGGCAAAGGAAGCAGTACAAAGTATAGTCAATGAAAGAGAAATGTTTCTATTATTGTCAAAAGAGTTTACTTCTGTTCATATTATTGTAATAGATGACTTGGAAAGAATGAGTGATGACATAAATTTGGAAGATATATTTGGAATTATAGAAGAACTCAAGCAATGTAATTATGTAAAAGTTATTGTGATTGCGAATACAGATGAAATACAATCGGACAAAAAAGTTGTATTTGAAAAGTATAATGAAAAGGTCATTGAAAGAATATATCATATTACAGAACGTGCAGAGAAAGTGACATGGAGTAAAATGAATATCCATGCAGACTTTGTTGAAAAATTCTTGGAAATCCATAAAGTCAAAAATTTACGGACGCTCGAAAAGGCGCAACGTTTTTTTGAAGATGTAAAATTGTTTTGTAATAGTGATATGAGTGAGCAATTTAAAAAAGAATTAAAGTTAATATGCTTTGCTGTTGTTGTGGAGAGTGTAGAAAACTTGTACTATAAAGAAATTGATTCTGATAATACTGATTCTGTAGAAAAAATGACAAATACGATTGGAAATATGCTTCAGCATAGAATTGGCAGATATCTTTATGGAATAAAGTGTAGTACAAATTTGGTAGAAATGATACTGAAATATTATGAGGAAGGGGTACTAAATGAAGAACAATTGGATGCTGAATACAAGCTATTTCTTAATTCGGGAGGTAAGTCTAATTATTATAAGTCAGATGAGGAAATAAGGAGTGTATTACCTATTTTAAGAGAGAAAATGCTTGAAGCAAAGAGTTTAGCAGAATTAAATGAATTTGCAGATGCGTATGTTGTTTGGAGTGATGTTTTAGAGGAAAATAATGAAAGTGTTTTATCAGAATATAGAAATATTTTAGAAGAAATGCTGGAAAAAACTGTCTTAGATGGAAAAGAGGAAATGCTATCGTATTCATATGATTTGTTTCACATGTCAGCGGAAAAGATAAAAAGAATATATCAAGAAGAAAATAAAGAGATGATGAAATTTTTAATAGAGACATATGTGGGATATTTGAAAAAAACAACTCATGGGAAAAAGGCTTATGATTATTCATATAAACTTAGAAATAATTTTGATAGTAGTTATTATCATGATATTATCATATCAGAGATAGACAATTTGTATAATAGAATTTCTTTTCCAGTAGACAATGTGGATGAAGATAGATATCATACGTGTTATAATATTATGTATGTTTTGTATCATTCGGATGCTGAAAAATTCTTGCAGTATTGTAAAAAAATAAAAGAAGATTGTGATCATATGTCAAGACATAGAATAGAAGTTTTGGTCGAAGAAATAGTGAAAAAATAGAAATAAAATCTACATAGCCAGATGGTTCCAACTCAAGGAATCACCTGGCTATTTTCATGCCCGGATATTATCCCCAATAATATTAATCTAAGGCAAGAAAGGAATTCAGAAGATAAAGAATTATTAAAATCGTATGGATTTGTTAATGGTGAAGATTTGATTTAATATAAAAGTCAAAAAAATTATATAAGTAAGTATTCTTTTAAAACATTATATTTTACTTGACTTTTAAATATTACAAATGTAAGATTTAAGAAACAAAAAAATTAGAAGAAAGGAATATCTATGAAAAGAAGACGAAAAAAGCAAAATATCCAAAAATCTTACGTTTGTAAGATTTTTGGGCTGATAGTAGCTATAACAGTAATTGCTGTTTCAGGAGGTGTTTTATTAAAAAGGACGATAACGGAATCACCAGAAGACACACTTGTGGAATATATGAATCATATTGAAAAAAAGGAATATGAAGTAATGTATACTATGATAGATTCAGATGAAAAAGTTTATTTGACAAAAGAAGAATACATACAACGAAATTCTAAGATATACGAAGGAATAGAGGTCAGTGACATTAAAATCAGTCATATAGCTGTGAAAGAGAAAAAAGCAGATACAGTTACGCTTTCGTATGAAACATCATGTAATACAATTGCCGGAACAATACAGTTTGATAATATGGTAGAACTGAAAAAAACAAAACAGGGATATAAATTAGTATGGCAGGATAGTTTGATTTTTCCAGATTTAGAGAGTGATGATAAAATAAGCGTTACTACCTCAAAAGCGGAGCGAGGAGAAATATTAGATCGGAATGGTAAAATGCTTGCAGGAAAAGGTGTAGCGACATCGGTTGGTATTATACCGGGAAAGCTGGAAGACAGGAATGTATCTCTTGAAAAAATAGCAGAGTTATTGAAGATAGACGTAGAAACAATAAATAACAAACTTACAGCAAAGTGGGTGAAAGAAGATTCTTTTGTACCAATTGAAACTATTCCGAAAGTAAAAGAAACAGATTTAATGAAAATACAGCCAGAAGAAAAGACGCTTGAGGAGCAGGAGCGTCAGAATAAACTTCTGGAAATTCCGGGGGTTATGTTGTCAGATGTGGAAGTTAGATCCTATGAGTTAGGGGAAGCAGCCGCTCATTTAATTGGTTATGTACAATCTGTAACGGCAGAGGATTTGGAAAATCATCCGGGGGAAGGATATACAAACGAAAGTGTAATCGGAAGGTCTGGGTTGGAAAAATTATACGAAAAGCAATTAAAAGGAAAAGATGGTTGTGATATAAAGATTCTAGATAGCGATGGGGAAGAAAAAGAAGTTCTTGTAAGCACTTTTAAAGAAGATGGTAAAGATATAAGATTGACGATAGATTCTGACTTGCAAAAATCATTATATGAGCAGTTTAAAGAAGATCCGGGGTGCTCTGTTGCAATGAATCCTTATACAGGAGAAGTATTGGCCTTGGTCAGTACTCCATCTTATGACAATAATGAATTTATACGAGGACTATCATCAGAAAAATGGACATCATTAAATGAAGATGAAAAGAAACCTTTATATAATCGTTTCCGTCAAGTATGGTGTCCTGGTTCAACATTTAAGCCAGTTGTAGCAGGAATTGGGTTGAAAACGGAAACCATAGATCCAAAAGAGGATTTTGGAAATGAAGGTCTGGAATGGCAGAAAGATTCGTCCTGGGGGTCTTATCAAGTGACAACACTTCATGAGTATGAACCGGTTATTATGAAGAATGCAATTATTTATTCTGATAATATTTACTTTGCAAAGGCTGCTCTTAAAATTGGAAGTGAAAATTTTATGAATACTTTAAATGAAATAGGCTTTAATCAGGATATACCGTTTGAGATTGCGATGCAGGAATCAACATATTCAAATACGGATAAAATAGAAACAGAAATACAACTGGCAGATAGTGGCTATGGACAAGGGCAGATTCTTGTAAATCCGTTACATTTGGCAAGTATTTATACTTCGTTTTTAAATGAAGGGAATATGGTAAAGCCGTATTTAACATACGAAGAAGAGGCTGCCGGTGAAATATGGATAGAAAATGCTTTTACCAAAGAAAATGTAGAAGAAATTATGCAAGGTGTAGAAGGTGTTGTAAATAATCCAGAAGGAACCGGATATGCGGCACATCGTGACGATATTTTACTGGCTGGAAAAACGGGGACAGCAGAGTTGAAAGCAACGAAAGAAGATACTTCTGGTAAAGAAATCGGGTGGTTTTCAGTGTTTACAGCAGAGAAAAATGTAGACAGACCAATTCTTCTCATCAGTATGGTTGAGAATGTGAAAGGAATCGGTGGAAGTGGTTATGTTGTTAGAAAAGATGCAACAGTATTGGATGAGTATTTTAAAGAATAAAAAAATTTTTACAAAAAATTATTACAAATGTAAGATTTTGACGGTGATATTGATAATTCTTATGGTTTTTACAGGATGCAGACAAGAAAGAATCACAGAAAAAGTACAAAAGAAAGAAACTGTAGAATCTGCAATGTATGCTGAAGCGAAAGAAACGGCACAAATTTTTCAGAATATCTATATACAGGAGAAGTCAGAGTTAAATACATTAAAAACGAAAAGAAAAATTATCAATTGTCTGAAAATGCAAGGATATGCGGCAGTAGATCGTGATAATCAGATTGATATGGTCAACAGTGAAAAGGTAGAAAAATTTTGCAAAGCAGCGGAAAAAGAAGAACAGGCAGCAGTTGACATTGTTGTCGTATTTGATGAAGGGGAAATTATACAATATCATTTAGAGTCAATGGATGGAAAGGTGGATGTTCGATTATGTCAGGTTGAATGGAAAGATAATAATCCACAGGCCGAATATTATGATGAATATGAAGCGTATGCGTGGAAATATACGGAAAAAGGATATTTGTTTATTGAAGAGTACCGTCCACCGGGATTTGATGGAGCACCGGGGGAGACTGGATTCAGAGTACAGCCATTGAACGAAACGTGCAGAGAATTGAATCGGAAATATGTTATGCCGTTAGGGTATACGCTTAATAATCTATTGATTACAAATTGGGATGAGCAGAATTATACGGAACTTGATTTTTATGACCTTTATGAAAAAATGTATCATATGAAATATGGAAAGCAAGTCTCCTATGAAGCAAATTTCGGTGGAGCAGAATATGAAGTTCCAGAAGATGAGTTTGAAGAGGTTTTGCAGACATATTTACCATTTGACAGTACTGAGATTGAAAAGGGAACTTTTTATAACTGTGATGACAAAACTTTTAGATACAGACCGAGAGGATTGTATGATTGTGAATTTCCATATGAGCCATATCCGGAAGTTATTTCATATGAAAAATTGCACGATGGAACATTAAAACTTACGATAGAAGCAGTATGGGAAATTAGAATGTTAGACCAGGCAATTACCAGTGAATTGATTATAAAACCTATGAAAGACGGAAGTTTTCAGTATTTATCAAATAAAGTAATCAAATCAGATCAAAATGCAAATGCAGGGTGGTATATGCCAAGATTGACAGAAGAAGAGTGGAAAGCAAATTATAGCAATAATTAGGGGGCAATATGAAAAGAAAAAGCATCTTGTTAGTACTTTGTATAGGAATGGTTCTGATTTCCTGCAAAAACATAAAAACACTAAACGATTCAGATGTAAAAAATGAGAAGAGTCAGAAAAAAACTGTTATGGAAATTCAAGATAAGGGATATGATTTGCCAATTGATGAAAAAAAGAAAAAGGAAGTAGTGAACGATTGTGAAGAGAATATGGAGGCCATCCGAGATATTTATTCTGAATTTAATGGAATGCAAGAAGCGGATCAGAATGTTGCCAGGCAAATGATGGATCGGATGAAAGAGATTATCAAACAAAATGGAAATCCGGTAAGGGGTTCAGATCATTATTCTGTTATGGAAAATTATCAGAAGATGGAAATGTTTTTGAATGCTGCCAGGCAAGAAGAAAAAGACAACGTAATTTTATATGAAATTGATATAGATGGAGGAATTACCAGAAAAGAATATACATATGATGGGGAAAACATGTTTGTTATGTCAGCAAAAATGTTGTGGAACGATGATACAGAGCCGATGCTTACCTATATTTCTCTTTCAAAAATAAAGGAATGGAAATACACAGAATATGGGAACTTTTGCTATGAAGTATGTGTACCGGAACCACCGGAAGTGACAGAAATTGTTGATGGAAGTTGTATTATCCGAGTTAGACCATTAAATGAGGAATGCCTGGAATATTCAGAAAGATATGTAGGGCCATTGGGTTATCAGGGAAACAATCTACTGTGCTCAAACTGGAATATAGAGAATATGCAAGATCTGGACTATAATGGGGTTTTTGAATATCTTTATAATATGAAATACGGGGAAAAATTTAGCAATGAAACTGGAGTAGCAGGAGTTACGGCAGATGAGTTTGAAAGTGTAATTATGACATATCTTCCTGTTACCGCAGAAGAACTAAAAGAATGGGCGGTGTATGATGAACAAAGTAATACTTATGCGTGGCAACGTTTGGGATGTGGTAATTATGCACCAACACATTTCGGATTATCATTGCCGGAAGTAATTGAAATCAAGTATAATGAAGATGGAACAGTTGTATTGACTATAAATGCAGTTTGTGATTCTGTAGTGTGTAATGATGCGGTTATTACACATGAACTTACGGTGAAATTTCAGAATGATGGATCGGTTCATTATGTTGGAAACAGGATTTTAGATAATGGAATCGATAATATACCAAAATATCAGTATCGATTAGATAAGTTGCAGGATTGATCAGCAACGAAGAAAGGTAGAAGAGAATGGAAGAACAGATAAAAAAGATTTATGAAAAGCAAAAAAATGGTCGCATCAGAATGATACGAAATGCGCTGTTGATTTATGTAGCATTGATTTGTATTGTAAGTATTTTTAAAGGGAATCCATTTCCACATCAAGAGACAGTACTCTTTTTCAATGTGAAACAGTCGGGCTGGATCACAACAGATTCCTATCTTCTATGGGGCTGTGCGGTGCTTGATCTGATTGTGGTCATGTTGATTGAAGTTTGTAATATTCTCCGAGAGTTTTCAAAAATTGATCGGATGCTGTCGCAGGAATGTGATGCAGAGAAATATTTAGAAATGTTGGAGGGGATGATAAAATACGGAAAGAGTCTGGATTATAAAGGTTTTCAAAAAAATGTAGTATTGATGGCTCAACCTAAGTATATAGTTGCACTTATTGCTAATGGAGAACTACAGAAAGCAGAAGAATATACAAAGAATGAATGGAAAGGAAAAAAAGAGGGACGTTCCTGGCAGCAGGTTGTGACGAATCTTGAACTGACGAAGAAATATCAGGAGAAAGATGGAGCTGGATATTCTGATACATTAGAAAAAGCAGGAAACGTATTTCAGAATAATCCGCTGTTTATGGCAAAAAAGTTTATGCTGAAAGAGGAAGATGAGGCAGCAATAAGATTACTGGAAGATGATACAGAAAAGTTGCCATATTATGAGGTTACACGCAGACTTCTGCTTGGAGTATGTTACTACAGAGTAGGGAAAGAACAACAGGGAAAAGAATGCATGGAATATGTAATTGCCCATGGTAATACGTTGGATTGTAAAAAAGAAGCCCAAAAATATATAGGAATGTAAGTGAGGATATACCTTAAAATAATCAGATAACAATATTGAAGAGATTACGAAGAAAAAGAAAGAACTGATAACAGGAAATTAGGTTACCAGTTCTTCTTTTTTATTTCCAAATACCAAAATCAGAAAGTATAGTTTCGGTTATTTCAGTAGCCTGACTTCCGGTTGCGTTGGAAGGAGCTTGAATATTTGTAGCAAAGTAGTAAGTATTATTATCTGATTCAATGTATCCGACAAACCAGCCATTGACATCTTTACCATTGACACGTCCGGTTCCGGTTTTTCCGTAAAGAGAACCAGAAGAGGTAGTGGAAAGTAACAGGGCATTTTTTACTGCTTGTATATTTTTTCTATCAAAATGAAAATTATTTTGGTAGAAATTCTGTAGTAATTCTACTTGTTCTATTGGAGAGATTTTCAGAGAAAAATCTGTCCAATAGAGATTTAAGTTTGTTCCAGTATTCTGATTACCATAGTTTATTGTCTGTAAAAATGTCTTTACGGATTGAAAACCTGCCTGTGAATCAATTGCCTGAAAATACCAGTTCACGGAATTATGCATAGCCGAGGTCAAATCTTGATCAGATTCCCAAGATTCAAAAGGACAGGGTTCTCCATTCCATGTGAAAGTGGAATGTTCCGGTGTAATGATTCCAGATTCCAGGCCAAGTAATGCATCGTATATTTTATAAGTTGAATTCGGTGGTATACGTGTGGAAGCGTTATCTATATTATAAATATTCCACTTATCAGTAGCCTGATCATATAGAACAAAGCTTCCGGTGTAGTTTCCAAAATTGGAAGAAAGATTTAGCTGAGTAATATTCTTTCTTGTTGTATCAAAATGATAGCCAGTCTGATCGGAAGCATAAACAGAAAGTAATGGAACACATCCAATGATGACAGTAGAGACAAATATGCATATAAGGTATCCACGAATTTTTTGTGTAAAAGTAGGCTTGCGGAATGATGCAATATTTAAAATACGTCCTTTTAACTGCTTTGCATTTCCACTGATTCCCATAGTAAGAGGAAATGGAGTCAGAGCTATTGTTTCGGCAAAGTTAATCAGTGTATTTCCATATGACGTGTATTCTGTTTCTTTCAATAATTGCAATACAGCAGCGTCACAGGCAAGTTCTCGTTCCTGTCGTATTCTTTTCAGAAAATACCCGATCAAAGGATTGAACCAGTAGAAAACATTTGCTGTGTTTATCAGATATCCAACTAGAATATCTCTATGCTTGTAGTGTTGTAGTTCGTGCAGAAGCATATATCGAAGATCCGTTGCGCTTATAGTTCCGGCATTAAAATCTGAAATCAGGTGAATTGGAAGATAAATGCGAGGACGTAGGAAACCAGCTAAAACAGGAGATTTCAAAAATGCTGTACTATAAATTGGGATTGTGTTCTTGCTGTTCGTTTCGTTTAAACAATCTATATAAAGAGTGTTTATTACTTCGTTTTGAAGAGGTAAGGCAGAACTATGTAAGGCTTTTACTTGTTTTGCCGAACGGTAGAGAAGAACAAACATTACGAAAACACCGATGCTCCAGAAAAATACAAGTAATGAGTGAATAAAAGTTGGAATTTGGGTGCTGACCGAGACAGCAAAATCATTTATTTTATTCAAAGTATAACTATTACCAGAAAGAAAAGTGGTTTGAATGTCACCATTGGTATTTGAATTTGGCATTAGTAAATGTCCCCATGATATAGAAGATGGGGCAGACTTTATTGGAAAAAAAGGAACAATTAGAACGACAAGAAATATAATCGAAAGATTATATTGCATACGTGCGGATAATTGATTTTGTAATAATCTTTTTAATCCCAGTAAAATGCCTAAAAAAATACAGATGATGGCATTACAGAGTAAAAAACGAAAGCTAAAATATGTCAAAATATGCTCCTCCCATGTTTAATGATTGGAAAGAAGATTCCGTAAGGCAGTAATGTCTTCTTCAGATAATTTATCGTCCTCAATGTAAGAGGCAAGCATAGAAGTGATATTACCATTATAGTATCGTTTTAAAAAAGAATTACTTTCCTGCCGAATATATTCCTCTTCTTTGACTAATGGAGTATAGACGAAAACCCGGCTTTGTTTTTCATAAGTTAAAGCCTTTTTAGAAACGAGACGTTTGATCAATGTCTGAATTGTTTTAGGACTCCAACTGGAAGTTTGTGTTAATTTTTCAGTAATTTCATTTGTGCTGATTGGCGCGTATTTCCAAACGATTTTCATAACTTCAAATTCAGCTTCTGTAATTTGAGGCAAATTGCTCATGTGATATCCCTCCAAATCTTACGCTTGTAATAAAAATATTATATATTGAAAATGTCTGATCTGTCAATGGAATGAAAAAGCTTGACTTTAAATCTTACAAATGTAATAATAAAGAAAAGATTACAAATGTAAGATTTAAAAAGTGAGAGGTTTTATTGATAGATGAGGAAGGTAGTGGTTGTAACATTTACCGATGATGAAGAAGACGAATTGAATGAATTATTATATTTTCTTAATCACAAAGGTCGCACAGATATGAAAGGTTCAAGAGGAAAGGTACTTGATTATGAAGATTTAAAAATAAACGCTGTGTATCGTTCGGTTGAATGCCAAGGTGAGCAAGTAAGATTAACAAATTATGAATTTGAAATTTTATATTTGCTTGCAAGAAATCCAGGACAAGTTTTTTCGAAGGAACAAATATATACACGAGTCTGGAAAGAACCATATTATGGGGCAGAAGATAATGTTATGGGCATAATTCGGAGAATCAGAAAAAAGATTGAGCCAGATTCTGCAAAACCAAGATACATTTTAAATGTATGGGGAATGGGATATAAATTTAATGGTGAATTGATGAAATGATGGAATATAAAATTGGGCATAATAAGTAAAGATACCAAAAATAGCAGGAGAAATTTTTATGGAAAATGATATTTGGAATGAAATATCCTCTTTTTTGAACCAGTTGCGTTGTGAGAATATAAACAGAGAAAGTTATATCTATTTCCAAGAACTTGCAAATATTCAGTTGAAGAAGAAAATGGAAAAAGAAAAGGTGAATAAACTTCTCGATCATATAAATAATGAGGACAGGGAGAAGTTGAAGCAATATGGAGAAATTTTGGAAGAAGAAGCGTTTGTGTCAGAACAAAGGGCATATTGTCAAGGATATGTAGATTGTATTCAGTTATTGGCCGGTTTAGGACTCTTGAAAAAATCGACGGATATGGAAAAAATAATTAGTGAGATGAAAAGCAATTAAGTGTGTCGTGGAGGAAAATGTAGTATTTGATAGATAAAAGGATGTTCGTAAAGAAGAAACAGTTATGTTATATCAAGTTGTAATGATATAGCATAACTGTTTTTAACATATGGTAATAGTATTTATTCCACTAATTTTAAATATCGGTAATTATCAGCTATTTATCGGTATTTTACAAGTTTTATTTTGTATCATTAGTAGTGCCTACGTTAGAAATAAAAGGATTAGAATCTAGCAGAGCTGTCGTAGTTGCAAGAATTACCTGTAACTGATAATCATTGCACTGATTTAAGAGCCGAAGAATCTGATCATATGTAGAATTATTTTTATTCTGATTTGGATAAACGTAGTCATCAGCAGAAATATTTAAAGTCTGCATGGTTTTACAAAATAATTCCAGACTGGGACCGCCTTTATGGCGTTCGAGGTCTCCAAGATAAGCCGCCGATATTCCGAGTTTTTCAGCAAGAGCTTCTTGTGTTAAATGCATTTCCATACGCCCTTGTTTTACTAAAGTGGCAAATAATGTTTTGGAATATCCATGTTTATATACCTCCATAAATTTAGTGTATTACCCTAAATTTGAAAAGTGAAAAGGGTGTAACATTAGAAAAAACACAGGGTATTACCCGATAAATGAGAAAGCATACAAATCTCTTTCGGTTAAAAAAAACAGATTTCGAAAGAGCAGTATTTGTATGCTTATTTTTTTTCCGGAATCTAACCGGAGAAAATATGGTTCTTAGCAAGAGTTCAGCTAAAAAATTCTGTTCAACAGAAGGTATTCAATTAAAAAAATCTCAACAATTTCATTAGTAAATGTTGGAATTGAAACTAGGGTAAGAGCCAATAATGAATCCAGGGTAATAAAATATCGAATTAAATGCGTCCATAGAAGTGAAATCTGTCAGGGCGTTTTTTGTTACCTAAATATTGAGAATGAGCAATTCAAAATAAGGACGATTGTTCGTATTCGTGCCCCCGCCTACTGATCTGAATTCAAAAAAATTCAGATCGGAGGAAAGGACATGGAAGGCAGACAGCCAAAAAGAAGAAAAGATAAATACAACCCATATGAAATCTATGAGAAGGACGGAAAATATTATGTTTCATTTCATAATGGTGAAAAAGAGTACAAGGATTTGGAAATAGGAAAGAATGTATATGAAGCTTTTAATACGTTTGAATTGCAGGATGTGTCGCATATGAATGTTGTGGACAGGCATTTGGAACAGTCAGAAATCTGGGATTCCAGTTTATATGAACGGGTATTTCAGAAAGAGGAAGGTGTAGAGGATACTGTTCTGAATAAACTGGAAGCGGAACGGTTACATAGTGCAATCCAGCAGTTGTCGGAAATTCAGAGAAGACGATTGATGAAGTATTATTTTGAAGATAAGAATTATGAGCAGATTGCACAGGAAGAAGGCTGCTCTTTTCAGATGGTAGCAAAGTCTGTAAAAGCAGCAATCAGAAATTTGAAAAAGATTTTGAGATAGTGGGTTGAAAAATAGCGTTTAAGTGAGGAAACAGGTGGAAAGAGAAATATTCTGATCCACCTGGTTCTTCTTTTGTTATGAAAAGACTGGGGAGCGGGACGAACCTTGACAAATTCATATACATTCATCAGGCACATTCCTGTTGTTATCGTGATGAGCGTAAGCCACATTAACAGATACGCCATAACACGGATTGGGTAAAGACAGCGAAATCCCACCCGTATACTTCCTTTTGGTTTCAGTTTATATTGCCCAGACTGTTGAGCGAAAAATATCTGGTTATAACTGTCAGATTGCTTCTGGCAGGGCGATAACAGACAACAGGCATAATGATACTCCTGTCCGGTCATAAAGTCGTGTATACAAAATATTTCTTTGATGCCGCAACAAGTGAGGGCAGCTTCAGGAGATCCCTGGAGAGGAAAACTCCTAATCCCATATATTTATTTTAGATAAAATCCTGTGGAGCTGATTAGCAGTCAGCCGTCTGATGATTTCCCAATTACAAGTCGGGGCGTCGGGGACAAATAGGCTTGTATTTTACATATTTAGGGATAACAACAGTTAGAAAGACGAGAGGAGATAAAGCAAAGATGGAAGATAGAAACGTCAGGCGTGGGGATATTTATCACGCCGACCTTGATCCTGTATTTGGAAGTGAACAGGGCGGTTATCGTCCGGTGCTGGTGATTCAGAATAATATAGGAAATAAATACAGTCCGACAGTGATCGTGGCAGCAATTACTAGTAAAGAAAAAATGAAACTGCCGACACACATTGCAGTCCCGGAAATAGAAGGGTTAGAAAAAGATTCTGTAGTGCTGTTGGAGCAGCTTAGAACTTTAGATAAAAGACGGTTGGAAAATTATGTGTGTACCTTAGACCGCACTGAAATGGAGAAAATCAATAAAGCAATCAGGAGAAGTACCGGGATACCGAAGATAATTGAAAAACCGTTAGTCGTGAGCCTGTGCAGAGTATGTGCAGGCAATTTTTATGATGTGCCGGGACATTATATCCGGCGAGTGAATCCAGAACAGCGATATAAGGATACATGTATGTTTTGCAATGTCAGAAAAGGATATGACTATTATATAGGAAAGAAGAAAGTGTGAGGGTAGTATATGGAGCAAGAAAAGGTACTATTGAATGTAGAAGAAACGGCAGCTTACTTGAATCTTGGGATGACGAAAACCAGAGAATTGATGAAGGAAAATGAAAAAATATTTGTTGTCAGAATTGGCAATCGCAATTATGCACATAAGCTCTTACTGGATAAATGGCTGTTGGCACAGGTTAGACAATAAGTCAAGGATACGAAATAAAAATTTGCATGTTTGTTTTGCACGTTTATGAATGGTAATTTGAAGGAGCAACAGATAAATATTTTTTTCAGGAGGAAATAATTATGGCAAAAGCATTACCAAGAGGAGTTAGAGAGAAGAACGGTTCATATGAAGCAAGAGCGGTTGTAAATGGAATTAGAATCAATTTATATGGAACAGATCTAAATGAACTGATGGAAGAATTTGAAAAGGCAAAAGAAAATGCCAGGGATACATTGGATTATAGAAAAACAAGAATCACATTGAATGAGTGGTTTGAAGAATGGTTTTCAGAGGTAAAGCAACACCGGGTGAAGGAAACGAGTATTGCACCGATGAAAAATAATTTCAAAAGAACATTTGGCTTTTATATTGGTTCAATGAAGTTGAAAGATATTAAACCGTTGGATGTTCAGAGAGCATTAAATGCAATGGAACAGAATCAGGTATCGCACAGTGCAATGCGAGAAGCATTGGGGCGTTTAAGAGAATGCTTAGATTTTGCATTAGGAAACCAATTGATTAAAGTAAATCCATGTTTGATTGTAGAAGTACCATGGACATTTAAACAATCAAAAGAAGAAATTGCATTAACCCAGGAAGAACAGGACAATTTTCTGAGTGAGATGGAGGATAGCTGGTATAAAGAAATGTTTTATTTCATGTGTCTGACAGGTGTCCGAGTTGGAGAACTTGGTGGAATGAAATGGAGCGATATAGATTTTAAAAAGAAAGTAGTTCACGTCAGACGTTCCTTGAGTTGTAGTTATTATAATGGAGAAAAGAGAATGATGCTTGTAACTCCTAAAACGGTAAATTCAATCAGAGAGATTCCGTTTTTAGGAGAAATGGAAGAAATATTAAAAGCTCAGAAGAAAAAACAGAATAAGCTAAAAGAGGAACTGGGCAGTCGCTGGAGAAGTACGGATGATTTAAAAGATTTGGTTTTTACAACAGGTATGGGAAGTCCTTGTGTCAGATATGTTGTAGAAAAAGAAATTAAAAAGGCTTTAAAAAGAATGAGCGAAAAAGAAGGAGTTCTGGCAGTACAGGAAAATAGAGAACCCAGAGAAATCAGGGACTTTCACCCACATAGTTTACGGCATACTTTTGCTACAAGATGCTTTGAAAAGAAAATGGAACCGAAGGTTGTCCAGAGGTTGATGGGACATTCGAGTATCAGCATTACATTAAACATTTATACACATGTCTTGGATAATATAATGGAAGAAGAAATTAAGAAATTTGGAGTGGCGAAGACGCAGACACCGGAAGAATATTATAATGAAGAAATTCGAAGAGCTAGAATTTCGGCTATGAGTCACTGCTGATTATAAAATTATAAATATGTATAGTTTACTAGAAATAGAAAGAAAATATGGTTATAATAAGAGAAAAAATATATTGGAGAAAAGAGGGCGTTATTTGAAAAAGAAAGAATGTGCCTACTGCAAAAAAGAATTTGATTCAAATCGAAAAAGATCAGCAGAACATATTTTCCCACAGGTTTTGTTAGAGCTTTTTCCAGAACAGGATGTTTCGTTCACCCCGGAGAGAACATTTAAAGATAATTTTGGTTTAACAATTGCAGATGTATGTAGTGAATGTAATAATGGCATTTTGTCTGGGTTAGATTAATATGGTGGAAAATTGATAAAAGAACAATTTTTAGAAGAAATAGATTATAATTTGAAAGACTCAGAGATAGAAAAAGAAATAGATTATAGTATTTTTGTCAAGTGGATAATAAAAATTACATATAACTATATGAGAAGTCGAAAAATGGATTGTTCTTTTATAACGAAATATATTGAATGCATATTGGAAGATAAAGAAATGCCTGATGCTTTTAATGTTTTTATGGGTGTACATGTCAATACAACACCATTACCAGAACGATGTTATGAATATAAACCCTTAGAAATAGTTGAGGAGCCTAGACTTATTGGAACAGCATTAGGCTTGTCTATGATGTATGATTTGCCGTTAGATTATAATAGAGTCATAATTTCTGGTTCCGAGGCTACATTGTGTCTAAGATTTGGAAATGCTATTATATATATAGTATTTTGGAAAAATAATAGTATAAAGGAAATGAGAACAAAGTACGTTGACTTGTTACAAAAGGAATTTAATTTTAAAATGCTTAAGCCTGGGAAAAATAAATATAAATTAAAAAGAGTAACAGCTTCAAGTAATATATCAATGGGATATTGGCATTTATTATCTAGAAGTGCTTTACGACAGGACGATATGTTGGTTAACAGTCTTATACATGGTAGAGATGTTAAAGCAGTTAGAAAAAGTTTTGAATCTATGAGAAGTGAAGAAGATTGGAGAGCGTCACAGTTATTGGTGGAAAGAGATATGTTTCCTGAAAATAGAAGGGTAAAAAAGGAATATGAGGATTTCTTTAGAAATAGAGATTGAAAAATGATGCTATGAATTGAAGTTGGGGAACGAAAATATTCCCCAACTTTATAAAAAGGATTCCCCAAATGATAAAAAATGAAATTGAAATCAAGCAACAAATGCTCAAAAATATTCCCCAACTTAAAAATTTGGGGAACACCGGAAATCGTCAATAAGCTAGAAAGAGAAATTCCTTGAAAGTGGTGATAAATACATAGCTGTATTATATATAGGTAGCAATACAGGCAGGAGTGTAATTACAAAGTTCACAAATCAGGCTGGAATGTAATCTAAAAGTCGCAAAACAGATGAACGCATAAGTTCGTCGGTGAAGTTATAGCATTATAAGCCCACAAACAGCGTGTTTACGCGGTTCTCGACAATTTTACGAAGTTAGATATATGTGAGTAAAGTGTCCTAAAATATCATAAAATATCTAAATTTATCGTATGGTTTTGAGTCAAATTTGCGTAGAGAATTGCGTAAAATAAAAATCGACTACCTTTGGCGAAAAGTACGCAATTTTAGCGATTTACAGATCGGCTTATACATGTATATAATACGAAACGTGAAATATAAGGATGTAGATTTTCGTGTCTGCATCCTTATTTTTTTTATTACAAAAAATAATTTAACCGAATATTTGAGTAAGGGAATGGAGGAAAGTTGAAATGGAAGCAGTTGTTTATACATCAAATACAGGAAGTACCGAACATTATGCAAAATTATTAGGATATGAATTGAGTGTCTCTGTGTATAGTACAGAAGAAGCTGGAAATAAGTTACCAGCGGGTACTGAAATTATTTATCTTGGATGGATCATGGCAGGAAAGATACAGGGTTATGGCTTGGCAAGAAAAAAATATAAGATTTGTGCAGTATGTGCAGTTGGAATGGGACAGACGGGAACACAGCGAAAGGAAATACGGGAAAAGAACAGTATTCCTGGAAAGATTCCTGTATTTACATTGCAGGGAAATTTTAATGTAGAAAAACTTCATGGAATGTACAAAATGATGATGAGCATTATGGTAAAAACAGCAGGAAAAGCTCTGGAGAAGAAAACAGATCGAACTCCGGAAGAGGAGGATATACTGGATATGATGCTGCATGGTGGCGAACGTGTCAGGATACAGAACCTGCAGGGCGTGATTAGTTGGTACAACGGTAAAAGATGATCGGAGGTAAGTTATGAAACTTTATTTTGGAAATATGGTAACTACAGTAACGACTATTATGGTAATTGCTCTAGTTGGATTTATTGGATATTCTGTATGGAATCGTAACACGATCAGTTTCTGGGGACGTAGGAATTTGTTTTTGTTGATGTATGGTCTTGTCATTTGTTGCTTTGCAGCGGCCAGGGATGGATTGGATAAGACCATTCAGGCGGCAGTTGCTGAAAGTTGTGGTTATGGAGCTTGCAAGAATTATACAGTTCGCTGCATTTGTTTGCACAAAATGGATATGAAACTGTATCGGTCAGCCGGATTGCGGGAGAGCTTGGCATGACAAAAGGTGCTTTATATCGGCGTTATCAGAATAAGAGAGAGATTCGATCAGATCGTCAAGAGAATGGAACAGAGGGACAGTGAGCAGGCAGATGACTATTCGATGCCGCAGGAAAGTGCGAATCAGTTTTATGGAACCATTCGACAACATCCGTTTGCGTGACGACATTCTTTATAAAGAATCATTCTGTTGATTTGTAATAGCCATAGTTTAAAGCTATGGAGAACCTTCTGAGATATATATTATACAAAGTGAAAGATCCAAATTATAATAACAGCATGAAATAAATGATGAAAATAATTTGGAGGGAAAAAGATGAGCACACCATTTCGATATGATTTTGTAGGAAGTTTTTTGAGGCCGGAAAAGTTAAAAGAGGCAAGAAAGAAGTATGAAGCAGGAGTAATCGACAAAGCGCAACTGACCGAAGTGGAAGATATATGTATTTTGGATCTGGTAAAGAAGACTAAGGAATTAGGCTACCATGTGATTACAGACGGAGAATTCCGAAGATCCACCTGGCATCTGGATTTTATGTGGGGATTTGAAGGAGTTGAACATCAGAAGACGGTGGAGGGAAATACCACGTTTGATGCGGAAGCAGCCATGATCGATGATACTTATATGACCGGAAAGATTTCTGTGAAACATCATCCGTTTGTAGAGCATTTTAAATTTGTGAAAGCACTGGAAGATGAAAATACCGTGGCAAAACAGACCATTCCTTCTCCGGGGCAGTTCTATGCATATTTTACAGGAGCACAGCTTTTGCAGACAACGTTGGAGATTTATGGAACAGAAGAGGCGTTTGCAGAGGATGTGATCAAAGCATACGGAGAATTCGTACAGGAAATTTATGCGGCAGGTTGCAGAAATCTTCAGTTTGATGATTGCGTATGGGGAGGCATGGTGGATGCAAAAATGGCAGTGGCACTGACCGGAAGGAGTGGAGAGACACTTGAAAATTATAAGAAGCTTCTGCTAGAATTGAACAATAAAGTTGTAGAGAATGCACCGGAAGATTTGGTCATTAATACCCATGTGTGCAGAGGGAACTATCATTCCACTTTCTTCAGCTCCGGAGCCTATGATTCCGTGGCGGATCTGCTCTTTGGAGAAGAAAATGTCAATGCCTATTACCTGGAGTATGATGATGAGAGATCCGGCGGTTTTACACCGCTTGCAAAAGTAAGTGGAGAGAAGAAAGTGGTACTTGGACTTGTCACAACCAAGACACCAAAGCTGGAAGATAAGGAAAAAGTGATTGCAAGAATCCATGAAGCGGCAAAATATGTTCCGCTAGATCGACTGTACTTAAGTCCTCAGTGTGGATTTGCATCCTGTGAGATCGGAAACAAATTGACGGAAGAAGAACAGTGGGCTAAATTAAAACTGGTCAAAGAGATCGCAGAAGAAGTCTGGAGATAATGGCTCGGGAAATCGCGCAGAATCTTTGAAAAACCGAGCGATATCCAAGATGGAAGAAGAAAATTTTTCGATTGTACTTGAAAATTTAGTTTTGTCTGATAAAATGTAAATGAAATGCAGAAAGTTAACAAAAAGGGGCATCGACATAGATGCTTCTTTTTTAAAAACGGATACAGATTATAAAGAGGAAAAATAAATGAGACAAGAGAAAAAACAAAATATCAGATGGAATACCATGCAGATTCTGGCACTTGGATTCCTCGGTGTGATCTTGACAGGTGCTGTGCTTTTGTGGATGCCGGTTTGTAATGAAAAACCAATCAGTTTTCTGGATGCACTATTCACATCGACAACATCCGTCTGCGTGACGGGACTGGTTACAATCGTTCCGAAGTATCAGTTTACAATCGTTGGGAAAGCGGTGCTCCTCCTGCTGATCCAGATCGGAGGTCTTGGAATCATTGCCTGTGTGACGGCATTCTTTATGCTGATGCGCAGAAAGATTACGTTGAAAGAACGTATCGTAATTCAGGAGACCTATAATATGGATTCTCTTGGCGGACTGGTAAGAATGGTCAGAAAGTTACTTCTGGGAACGCTGGTTGTCGAAGGTATGGGCGCGGTATTGTATGCAATTCAGTTCGTGCCGGAATTTGGTCTGCTAAAAGGAATCTGGTATGGCATCTTTCATTCTATATCTGCATTCTGCAATGCCGGAATTGATATTCTCGGAGAAGACAGTCTTGCAAAATATGTGACAAATCCGTTGATTAATATTACGACCATGCTGCTGATCACACTTGGTGGAATCGGATTTACCGTGTGGTACGATGTGATTGACAATGGCAAAAGAATTTATCGACAGGAAGTACCTCGAAAATGGTGGTTTACCAGACTGAGGCTTCATACAAAGGTTGCATTGGTTACTTCACTGGTACTTTTCTTATCCGGAACGATTCTGACATTTATATTGGAATATAATAATCCGGCTACAATTGGGAATTTAAGCATCGGACAGAAGTTTCTGGCGTCTGCGTTCCAGTCAGTCACGACAAGAACAGCAGGTTTTTTTACATTCTCACAGGTAGGTATGCATGAGGAAACCGGATTTCTGCATACGATTCTGATGTTTATCGGAGGTTCACCGGGAGGAACGGCAGGCGGGCTTAAGACGACGACATTTGCGATGCTGTTCCTGGCGCTTCTCACGATGCTGCGTGGCGGACATGATATCGAATGCTTTGGAAGAAAGATTGATGAGGAGAATTTTCGCGTTGGCTTCGTTGCGATTATGCTGGCTCTTGGTATATACATCACCGGAACCATTACGATTGCGGTGATTGAACCGGATGCCGTTTCCTTCCAGAGGATTATGTATGAGGCAGCGTCAGCACTTGGTACAGTGGGACTGACAGCGGATCTTACGACCAGGCTGCATACAGGCAGTAAGATCGTATTGATGATTTTGATGTATATCGGGCGAGTGGGTCCGATGACAATCGCACTTTTATTTGCAGAGAGGGTCAGGCTGAAAGAAAAGTTGAGATCGCTTCCGTCAGAGAGGATAATAATCGGATAAAATATGGAGGATAAAGATGAATAAACAGTATGCAGTATTTGGAATAGGAAGGTTTGGAGAAAGTGTTGCAATGGAATTGCAGAGCCTTGGCTGTGAAGTAATTGCGATAGATAAGGATATGGACAGAGTAGAACATATTGCGGATTCGATATCTTATGCCATGCAGGCGGATTTCAGTGATGCGGATTTCCTGAGATCTCTGGGAACCCGTAACTTAGACGGTGTAGTAATTGCTGAGTCTGTAGATCTGGAATCGAGTATTATGGCGACGGTCATCTGCAAGGAGATTGGGGTCCCATATGTAGTGGTAAAAGCCAAGAGTGAAAGACATGCGGAGATTCTGAAAAAGATCGGAGCAGATGCGGTGATCTCTCCTGAGAAGGAAATGGGCATAAAGCTTGCAAGGAATCTGATGAAAGCAAACTTTACCGATTGGATCGCATTATCACAGGATTACAGTATTGCAGAATCCAGGGTTCCGAAAAAGTGGCTTGGAAAGAGTCTGAAAGAGCTGGATATACGTAAGGAATATGGAGTGAGCGTGGTAGGGCTCAAGGAGAACAGCCGGGTGGAGGTTAATCCTGATCCGGATGAAAAGTTGAATGAAAACATGATTTTGATCTTGATAGGTGCGAATAAAGAGCTACAGAAGATATAAAGAGTAGTTTTAACGGTTTGCAAGGTATTTTTTATGAGCAGAGAAATAATAGTACTTCTTGGAGAGAAGTGTGTAAATGTATGCCTTATCCGATTCGGAAAATGACAAAGTAACCATAAAAAATGGGCAATATTCGAGTTGGAAGAAGATCCGGAATACGGGGAAAACGATTGACAGTGGTTCGAAAAAACTGGTATAATACATAAGAACTTGAAAGACGTTGGTTCAAGGGTTGAATCAACGTTTTTCTTTTGTGTATGGAGGAGAATATCATGTTAAAAATTTGGATTGCAGGATCGGCAGGTCAGATGGGACAGGCATTAAATGACACGCTGGATCCGTTGGAAATGGAAGTGTTTAATACCGATTTACAGGAATTGGATATCACCAGGACCGATGAGGTTCTGAATTTCGCAACGCTGAACCGACCGGATGTGATTATCAACTGTGCGGCTGTTACAGATATTCAGATCTGTGAAGATGAGCCGGAAAAGGCTTATCGAATCAATGCACTGGGGGCAAGAAACTTAAGCATTGCGGCAAGAAAAGTGGGAGCGAAAATGGTACAGCTTTCTACTGATGATGTGTTTGACGGTCAGAGGGGTGTGGCTTATACGGAATTTGACGAAGCACGTCCTCAGACGGTGTACGGAAAATCCAAAAAAGCAGGAGAAGAGTACGTCAAGGAATTTACAGAAAAGCATTTTATCGTGAGAAGTAACTGGGTATACGGAAAAGGAAAAAACTTTGTAAATAAGATTCTGGAGCTGGCAGATGAGAGAGAGTCTCTGGCGGTGGCTTCCGATCAGTTTGCCTCTCCGACCAGCGCAAAGGATCTGGCACGTCTGATTTTATTTCTGATTCAGACCAATGAATATGGAACCTATCATGCGACTTGTAAGGGTGTGTGCAATCGGTATGAATTCGCAAAAGAGATCTTACGCCTGGCAGGCAAAGATATGAAAATGGAATCTGTTCCGACCAGAATGTCTGAACTTTCTTCTTCCAGACCGGCTTTTGCGGCACTGGATAATTTTATCCTTCGGATTATCGATGTTTATGAGATGCCGAGCTGGCAAGAATCTCTGGTAGAATATATGGAAGAAAGGGCGGAGTAACAAATGGAAAAGAAACAAAAGAAAGAAAAGAAGAAACTGGGACTTACGACCCAGGTATTTATCGGGTTGTTTGCGGGACTGATCCTAGGAATCTTTCTGTGCTATGTAGTACCGGACAGTCATATTAAGACGGATATCATTGTTGAGGGAATCCTTTATGTGATCGGTCAGGGATTTATCCGTCTGATGAAGATGCTGGTTGTTCCGCTGGTATTCTGCTCCATCGTCTGCGGAAGTATGTCCATCGGAGATACCAAGAAGTTAGGAGCAGTAGGTGTGAGAACCCTGATCTTTTATCTGACGACAACTGCGTTGGCAGTTACGGTTGCATTGAGTGTAGGAAATCTTCTGAATCCGGGAATCGGTCTGGATATGAGTAAGATCAAAACCAGTGCGGATGCAGTAGAGACGATGGAGAGTACTTCTCTGATTTCTACGATCCTGAATATAATTCCGGACAATCCGATCAATTCTCTGGCAAGCGGTAATATGCTGCAGATTATTGTATTTGCCCTGATTGTGGGACTGATCTTGGCAAAGATCGGAGACCGTGCGGAAACCGTCGCCAATTTTATCAGCCAGTTCAACGATATTATGATGGAAATGACCATGATGGTCATGGCGATTGCACCGGTCGGAGTCTTCTGTCTGGTGGCAAGAACTTTTGCAAATATCGGATTTTCTGCGTTGGTACCGCTGGCAAAATATATGATTGCAGTGTTGCTTGCACTGGCATTGCAGTGTCTGGGTGTTTACCAGATCCTGTTAAAGATCTTTACCGGACTGAATCCGATTCGGTTCCTGAAGAAATTTTTCCCGGTTATGGCATTTGCATTTTCCACAGCCACTTCCAATGCGACCATTCCGCTGTCCATCGATACACTGGATAAAAAGGTGGGAGTATCCAAGAAGATTTCTTCTTTCACGATTCCGCTTGGTGCGACTATCAATATGGACGGAACTTCTATCATGCAGGGTGTTGCAGTTGTGTTTGCGGCGCAGGCTTTTGGAATTCATCTGGATATGATGGATTACATTACGGTGATCGGTACCGCAACTCTGGCATCCATCGGTACAGCCGGCGTCCCGAGTGTGGGGCTGGTTACTCTGACAATGGTGTTTAATTCCGTAGGACTTCCGGTAGAAGCAATCGGACTGATTATGGGTATTGACCGTATTTTGGATATGGTACGTACTGCGGTGAATATTACCGGAGATGCAGTCTGCACCACCATAGTTGCGAAACAGAATAATGCATTAGATTTGGAAGTGTTTAACAAAGACTGAGAAAGACAGGAGCAGAGACAATGAGTAAAGCATATGAAAGAATTCGTGCTGGATATGAGTACTGCCGGAAGGTTACGGATTTTGAACCGAAAGTAGCTCTGATCCTGGGATCTGGACTTGGAAATTATGCCAGAAATATGAAGATCGTGGCAGAAATCCCTTATCGGGATATCCCAGGGTTCCCTGTTTCAACGGTAGCAGGGCACGATGGGAAATTTCTGTTTGGCTACATTGGACAGGTTCCGATGGTTGTCATGAAGGGAAGGGTCCATTTTTATGAAGGATATTCTATGGAAGACGTGGTGCTTCCGACCAGACTGATGAAAGAACTGGGCGCAGAGATATTGATTCTGACCAATGCTTCCGGAGGGATTAATCCCAAATTTCAGGCCGGAGATTTCATGATGATCACAGATCAGATCTCCTGCTTTGTACCGTCTCCGCTGGTTGGAGCAAATGTGGAAGAACTGGGAGTCCGATTCCCGGACATGACTTATATTTATGATCTGGAGCTTCAGGAAAAGATCCGGATCGTAGCAAAAAAAGAGCAGATTTCTTTACAGGAAGGTGTTTATGTACAGGCTTCCGGGCCGAATTTTGAAAGCCCGGCAGAGATCCGGATGTTTGGAATCCTTGGGGCAGATACTGTGGGGATGAGTACCGCCTGCGAGGCGATCGCGGCAAACCATGCAGGTATGAAGGTCTGCGGAATCAGTTTTATTTCCAACATGGCAAGCGGCATTTCCGGTAATAAGCTGACGCATGAAGAAGTGCAGGAGACCGCAGATAAAAAAGCACCGGAGTTTGAGCAGTTGATTACAAGGCTGATTGAGGAAATCGGAGAGGAAGAATAGATGGTAGTAACGTATATCGAGCACAGTGGATTTTCTGTGGAACTTCCTGAATGTACCTTGTTATTTGATTATTATCTGGGAAAGCTTCCTGAATTTCCGAAGGAGCATCCGTTGATCGTGTTTGCAAGTCATGTGCATGGGGATCATTTCCAGAAAAAGATCTTTCAGTTGCGGGAACAGTATCAGGAAGTATATTTTGTCTTATCGGATGATATTCCGAAGAAATATGATGCGCCAGATGTAATCTGGGTTTCTTCTGATGTGAAAGTTACGGTTGCGGGATGTGAGATTACCTGTCTGAAATCTACGGATGAGGGAGTTGCATTTCTGGTGAAATGTGGAGAAAAAACCGTTTATCATGCCGGAGATCTGAACTGGTGGCACTGGGAAGAAGAAAGTGCCACTTATAATGACGAGATGAAGCAAAATTATCAGAGAGAAGTAGACAAGCTGGAGGGACGTAAGATCGATGCAGCCTTTGTTCCGGTGGATCCGAGGCTGGAAGATGCCTACTTCTGGGGGATTGATTATTTTATGCGGAAAACGGATACGAAGGTGGTCTTTCCCATGCATTTCTGGGGAAAATACGAGACGATCGACTGCTTGATCCGGCAGAAAGAAACAGAAGATTATCGCGACAGAATTGCGGAAATTGACTGGAAGGGAGAGCGGTTTTCGATATGATGAAAGTGACGATCTATACAGATGGTGCAGCGAGAGGTAATCCGGACGGACCGGGAGGATACGGAACCGTAATGGAATATGTGGATTCTAAAGGAGAGATGCATACGAAGGAACTTTCCCAGGGATATGAAAAAACCACCAACAACCGGATGGAATTGATGGCGGTGATTGCGGGGCTGGAAGCTTTAAACCGTCCCTGTCAGGTGGATCTCTTTTCGGATTCCAAGTATGTGGTGGATGCATTTAATCAGAAATGGATTGATGGATGGATCAAAAAGAACTGGAACCGGGGAAAGAGCGGACCGGTCAAGAATATCGACCTGTGGAAACGGCTTCTGAAAGCGAAAGAGATCCATCAGGTGACGTTCCACTGGGTGAAGGGCCATGACGGACATCCGCAGAATGAGCGGTGTGACGAGCTGGCGACAACGGCAGCGGATTCCGGAAACTGGTTGAAAGATCTGGGAATTGACACATAGAATAATCTGTAATATAATTTGAAACTGAAACGCAAAGTAAGACAGACGGTCGCGGCTGCAAGTGCCGAAAGGTAGCAGACGAGGAAAGTCCGGGCTTCAAAGGGCAGGATGCCGGATAACGTCCGGTGGAGGCGACTCCAAGGCTAGTGCAACAGAAATAAACCGCGAGCCGGAGTGAATTACTCCGGCTCGTAAGGGTGGAAAGGCAGTGTAAGAGACTACCGCCTCACTGGTAACAGCGGGGGCATATGTAAACCCCATCCGAAGCAAGACCGGATCAAAGCGATGTGGCGGCCCGTCACGCTTTAGGTAGGTCGCTGGAGCCTGATGGCAACATCAGGCCTAGACAGATGACCGTCCAACGACATAACCCGGCTTATCGTCTTGCTTCGCGTTTCTTTTTTCTTTTTATTTATTATGGTCGCTGTATTTCTCTTCGCAGTATTTGCAGCGATAGATCTGATTCTCTTCATCGGTCAGAACGAAGATATGATCCAGTTCCTGTTCGATGGAAGTGATACAACGCGGATTCTTACAGCGAATCACATTTTTGATCTGCTTCGGAAGTGTAAGCAGTTTCTTTTCTACTACGTGATCGTTCTGAATGATATTTACGGTGATGTTGTGATCAATAAAACCTAAAATATCCAGATCGATGATATCAATCGGGCACTCAATCTTCATGATATCTTTTCTGCCCATTTTTTCACTTCGTGCATTTTTGATGATTGCAACACAACAGTCCAGTTTGTCAAGATTCAGATATTTATAGATCTCCATGCTTTTTCCGGCTTCGATGTGATCCAGTACAAAACCTTCTGAAATACTGCTGACGTTCAGTGTATGTTTTACCATAAGTTTTTCCTCCTTCATTTGAATCTACTGATCTACCTGAATCCCAAGTAAAGTCAGGATCAGAGCCTCGCGGACATAGACACCGTACTGAGCCTGTTTGAAATAAGCGGCACGGGGATCAGAGTCTACTTCGGTAGAGATCTCATTTACTCTCGGAAGCGGATGCAGGACCAGCATATCATCCGGAGCCAGAGCCATTTTCTTTTTATCCAGAATATAGAAATCTTTCATGCGGACATAATCTTCTTCATTGAAGAAACGCTCTTTTTGAACGCGGGTCATGTAAAGAAGATCCAGTTCCGGAAGAGCATCTTCCAGACGAACTACTTCTTTATATGGTACATGCTTCTTATCGAGCACATCTTCACGCATATAACTTGGAAGTCTTAATTCTTCCGGAGAGATTAAGACAAATTTTACATTTTCATAGCGAACCAGTGCATGGATCAGAGAGTGAACGGTACGACCAAATTTTAAGTCTCCGCAAAGACCGATGACCAGATTGTCCAGACGACCTTTCATGGAACGGATGGTTAAAAGATCAGTCAGTGTCTGGGTCGGATGCTGATGTCCACCGTCTCCTGCGTTGATGATCGGAATGGAAGAATGCTCACAGGCTACCATCGGTGCACCTTCTTTTGGATGTCGCATTGCACAGATATCTGCATAGCAGGAAATCATCTGAATGGTATCGGAAACACTTTCGCCTTTGGAAGCAGAGCTAGAATCGGCAGAAGAAAAGCCGAGGACACTACCACCAAGATTCAGCATTGCTGCTTCATGGCTTAAACGGGTACGTGTACTTGGCTCATAAAACAATGTCGCGAGTTTCTTGCCCTCGCAGGCGTGTGCATATTTTTTGGGGTTAGCTTCAATATCATTGGCCAGATCCATGATTTCGTCCAGTTCTTCAACGGAAAAATCAAGAGGACTCATTAAATGTCTCATAAAAACCTCCTTTGTATTGTACTTTTCATTTTTTTATTCAAAATACCTAGAACATCATATAATATCCGCTGGATATTTTCAAGCAGGATAGAAGATATTTTAGAGAAAATATAGATTTTGTGAAAATGCTGTGATAGAATGAAAATCGTATGTATCTGCAAAGTACAGGGAGAAAAGAGGATTTTAAAATGGCAGATTTGTTGGAATTAAGAGATCGGATCGATGAGATTGATCATGAGATCGCCAGACTTTATGAGGCGCGCATGGGGGTGTGTCGGGAAGTAGGCGAATATAAGATCGCAAACGGCAGTAAAGTCTTTGACAGACAACGGGAAAAGGAAAAGATTTCGGCTGTGAAGACGATGGTCCATGGCGAGTTCAATAAAAAAGGGATCGGGGAACTGTTTGAGCAGCTGATGGCGATGAGCCGAAAGTTACAGTATCAGCTGCTGACGGAGAAAGGAGCTCTTGGAAAGCTTCCTTTTATTGCTGTGGAGGAGCTGGATTGGAAGAATTCAAGAATCGTATTCCAGGGAACAGAAGGATCCTACAGCCAGGAAGCGATGTTCCGTTATTTCGGAAAAGAGATTAACAGCTTTCATGTACAGAAATTCAGAGATGCGATGGAAGCAATCGAAGAGGGAAGCGCAGATTTTGCGGTCCTTCCGATTGAGAATTCCACGGCAGGAGCCGTAGACGAGGTCTTTGACCTTCTGGTGGAGTTTGAAAATTATATCGTAGATGAGCTGGTGCTTCCGGTGCGTCATGCGCTGGCAGGACTTCCTGATGCTACATTAAGTGATATCGAGAGGGTCTATTCCCATCCGCAGGCACTGATGCAGAGTGCCCGTTATCTGGATGAACACAGGGACTGGCAGCAGATCAGTGTGGCCAATACTGCTGTAGCGGCAAGGAAGGTTCTGGAGGATGATGATGTGAAAAAGGCGGCCATCTGCTCCGAACATGCAGCCGAGGTGTACGGACTGAAACTCCTGGATCGGGAGATCAATGACAATCCTGCAAATTCTACCCGTTTTATCATCGTGACGAATCAGAAGATTTTCCGGAAAAATGCGTCTAAGATCAGCATCTGCTTTGAGGTGTCTCATGAGAGCGGATCTTTGTATCATATGCTGTCTCATTTTATTTACAATGATCTGAACATGACGAAGATCGAGTCCCGCCCGATCGAGGGAAGACCCTGGGAATACCGGTTTTTCGTGGATTTCGACGGAAACATGGCAGATCCGGCAGTGAAAAATGCGATCCGTGGTCTGAGAGAAGAATCCAGAAATCTGAAGATTCTCGGAAATTATTAAAAAGCACTTGAAAAAGAACCGAGTGTAAGAGAAAAGAGGAAACAAACGTGAGAACCAATGAATTAATGTTATATAAGTATATGGAAGAAGGACAGCTCCTGGCGGATATGACCTTTCTGATGGAAAATTATGACAATGAATACTATAACCTGGAAGATTTGAGAGGCTTATTGTTTGAATGCGTCAATGAACTGCTGGAATTATCGGCAGGACACGGATTCGAAGGAAATTTGTGGCATACATATCTGACTTATCTTCTGGCAACTGATGAGAATGCATACAGCACCGCATGTGAGATCGTGGGAAAAGTAGAGGGAAGTATCAATCAGATCGCACTGCATGATTTTGAGATTTTCAAGGAATTGTTTGACTATGACTTTTCAGAATTGAAGAAAACCTTAAACGCATCCTGTCTGGATATTTTAGAAAATTATAAAGACACCGGAAACGGCAGTAAGCTTTTTAATAAGCGGATCAGAGACCGGATCTGTGAACTGGCGGCCAATCTGGAAGAAAGCAAGGATGCGGAGGAATTTAAAACCAGTGTTACACAGTTCTACAAAGAGTTCGGCGTTGGTAAATTAGGACTTCACAAGGCATTTCGTGTGGAGCATACCGAGGACGGTGCAAATATCGTTCCGATCACAAAGATTGCTCATGTATATTTAGATGATCTGGTAGGATATGATATACAGAAGCAGAAACTGATCGAGAATACGGAAGCTTTTGTGGAAGGAAGAAGAGCCAATAACTGTCTGCTCTACGGGGATGCGGGAACCGGAAAATCTTCCTCGATCAAGGCGATCCTGAATCAGTATTATGATCAGGGACTCCGTATGATCGAAGTCTATAAACATCAGTTCCAGGATTTGAATGATGTGATTGCGCAGATCAAGAACCGGAATTATAAGTTTATTATTTATATGGATGATCTTTCTTTTGAGGAATTTGAGATTGAATACAAGTATCTGAAGGCAGTAATTGAGGGCGGTCTGGAGAAGAAACCGGATAATATCCTGATATATGCGACCAGCAACCGGCGTCATCTGATCCGGGAGACCTTTAAAGATAAAGCGGACAGAGATGAGGAACTGCATACAAACGATACCGTACAGGAGAAGCTTTCTCTGGTGGCACGGTTTGGTGTGACGATTTATTATGGAGCACCGGATAAAAAAGGATTCCAGGAGATTGTACTGGAACTTGCAAGAGCAAATGGAATTAAGATGGAAGATGAGGAACTTCTCTTAGAAGCGAACAGATGGGAGATGAACCACGGTGGACGTTCGGGAAGAACGGCACAGCAGTTTATCGACCACTTGCTTGGAAAGAAAGATCCGGTATAATTACCGGACCTCTTGAATCCCGCTGATATCGGAATCGATTAGCAGGGAATAATTCGTATAATAGACAACGAAGCCCGGTTTTGCCCCACCGGGCTTTTTTACTTCCTTTTTCTGGACATAGTCAATCTCGACTTTGTCGCTTTTGCTTGCTTTGGAAAAATGAGCGGCAAGACGGGCTGCCTCTTCAAAGGTGCGATCCGGCAACTCCTTTCCCTCAGTCTTTACGATGACGTGAGAGCCGGGATACTTTTTAGAATGGAACCACCAGTCACCACCGTTGGCAAAACGGAAAGTCAGCTCATCGTTTTGCAGATTATTTTTTCCGACGTACATATGAAATCCATCGCTAGAAATATAATGGAAAGGCTTGCTGGTGATTTTGACCTTTTTCTGACCGCTTCTGCGGCGGATATATCCGGTCTGTGCAAGTTCTTCCTTTAACTGAGTCAGATCTTCTTCCTGACGGGCGATATCCAGGGCATTTCCGATGGATTCCAGATACAGGATCTCCTGATGGGTCTCTCGGGTCAGTTCATTTAAGGCTTCAAAGGTACGTTTCAGTTTGTTATAACGGTCGAAATATTTCTGCGCATTTTCTTTGGCAGAAAGCGTATCCTTCAATGGAATTTGAATGGTTTCGTTGGTGTAATAGTTGAATGCTTCCATGGATTTGGCGCCTTCTTCCACGCCGTAGCCGTAGGTGTTGATCAGCTCCCCGTAGATCCGGTATTTGTCCCGCTTTTCGGTATCTTTTAACTGACGAAGCTGTAAATCGTATTTTTTGCGGTTACGTTCCAGTGCCGTATTAATGACGTGTCTTAAATCAGCAGACTTCTGGCGGATCCGTGTAATCTGATTCTTGGAAGCGTAATAAGTGACCAAAACCTGAGAAATGGTCGGGAAAGTCTTAGCCTCCAGATTGGAAAAATGAGACAGTTCCAGGGAAGAAAATTCTTTCGGTTCCGGCCCGTCAAAATAAATTACGGGAGAAAACCTACCCTCCCGGACAGGATCTAAAAAGATAGAAAACTGTGTGTACAGGTGGTGCATCAGGTCTTCGCTTAAATCTTTTGGTGAAAGCTCAGACGGCAGATTGCTGAGAGTACAGATTTCTTCGGCAACCACCGGACTGATGCCGGTAAAACTGTTGTAGAGCGCTTTGGAAAGCGGGAGCGGTTTCTTCCGGAGATGATCGGAAAAGTGTGCTTCGGTAATGGAAAGAGGATCCTCTTTTTCCAGCGTATCCGGAATAAAATAATCTCTGCCCGGCAACACTTCACGCACAGAACTCATCTGGGCGGAGACATGCTTGATACTGTCGATGATTTTCTGATTCTCATCACAGAAAATGATGTTGCTGTGTTTGCCCATGATCTCTACGATCAGCTCTTTCTGCCTGAGATCGCCAAGTTCATCCAGATGTTCAATCTCGAATCGGATGATGCGTTCCAGACCCGGCTGTGTGATCCCGGTGATCCGCCCGTTACTGATGTGCTTGCGGAGAAGCATGCAGAAATTGGGGGCAGTCATGGGACTGGGCTTATTGACATCTGTCAGGTAGATCAGCGGAAGAGAAGCACTTGCGCTGATGCAGAGACGGAATTGTCCGGCAGAAGATTTGATCGTTAACAGCAGTTCGTCTTTTTCCGGCTGTGCAATCTTGGAAATCCTTCCGCCTGTTAAAGTATCCTGTAATTCTTTGGTTATATTTGCTATGGTGATTCCATCAAAAGCCATATTATCATCCTCACTATCTAACTTACATTTCCACTATTATACCCTATTTAAAAAAAAATGTACATCGAAAGCGGTTGACCATTTTGCATGATGAGGGTTATAATAGCATAATGGATTTTGAGCTTAAAAAGGTTTTAAAAACGAAAAGAAGCCTCGAGGAGGAGACAACATGATAAAAAGTATGACAGGTTTCGGACGCTGTGAACTGGTTCGGGATTCCAGAAAATTTACGGTAGAAGTAAAAAGTGTGAATCATCGTTATCTGGATGTCAATATTCGGATGCCAAAAAAATTGAATTTCTTTGAGTCATCAATCCGCAGCCTTCTGAAACAGTACGCAGCCCGCGGAAAAGTGGATCTGTTCATTTCCTATGAAGATTCTGCGCAGAATCAGGTGTCCTTAAAATATAATGAAGCACTTGCGGCAGAATATCTGGATTGCTTCAGGAAGATGGAAGAACAGTTCGGTCTGGAAAACGATATCAGAGTGTCTGCGCTGTCCAGATATCCGGAAGTCATCACCATGGAAGAACAGGCAGTGGATGAGGAAGAACTCTGGAGTCTGTTAAAAGAGACGCTGGAAGGTGCATTCACACAGTTTGTGGAGACAAGGATCACAGAAGGGGAGAATCTGAAGAAAGATCTGCTTGAAAAACTGGACGGAATCCTGGAAGACGTGGAAGCCATCGAGAAACGGTCTCCGGAGATCGTCAAAGAATACAGAGAAAAACTAGAAGAAAAGGTACAGGAACTGTTGGGAGATACCCAGATCGATGAGAACCGTCTCGCGACAGAGATCGTGCTTTTTGCCGATAAGATCTGTACGGACGAAGAACTGGTCCGCTTAAGAAGCCATGTACTTCATATGAAAGCGACTCTGGATGAAGAAAGCGGAATCGGAAGAAAGCTGGATTTTATTGCTCAGGAAATGAACCGGGAGGCCAATACAATCCTGTCGAAGGCAAATGATCTGGATGTTTCCAATCATGCCATCAATCTGAAGACAGAGATCGAAAAGATCCGTGAGCAGATCCAGAACATTGAATAAGACAGAACGATACAGAAGAAGTATAGAAAAAGAGAAAAGAAATCAGAAGGAAAAGAAGTAAGCTATGAGACAGGAAAGAGGAATCTTAAGTGTTGTTTCCGGATTTTCCGGTTCCGGTAAAGGAACTGTGATGAAACGTCTCCTGGAGAAATATCCGGAAAATTATGCATTGTCGATCTCTGCGACCACGAGAAATCCGCGTCCGGGTGAAGTGGATGGAAGGGAATATTTTTTCAAAACGAAAGAACAATTTGAAAAAATGATTGCAGAGCAGGAACTGATAGAGTATGCTAATTACGTGGGAAATTATTACGGAACTCCCAGAGCCTATGTAGAAGAGCAATTGTCTCTGGGAAAAAATGTAATTCTGGAGATTGAGATTCAGGGTGCATTAAAAGTAAAGGAACGTTTTCCGGAGACGGAACTGATTTTCCTGACTCCGCCCAGTGCAACAGAACTGAAAGAAAGACTGGTTGGCAGAGGAACGGAGACCATGGAAGTCATCGAAGGTCGGATGAAACGTGCAGTGGAAGAAGCGGAATATATCGACCGTTATGATCATCTGATCATTAATGATGAACTGGAAAGATGTGTGGAGGAAGTCCACAGGGTGATCCAGTGTGCGCGTTCCAGAATCTGTTCCAGAAAAGAATTCGCGCAGGAGATTAAAGAAGAATTATCGCAATTAGGAAAGGAGAAATAAATTATGCTGCATCCATCTTATACGGATCTTATGAAGGTAGTAAACTCAGACGTAGAGGAGGGCGCTACTAAGATTGTAAACAGCCGGTATTCCATCGTGCTTGCAACCAGCAAACGCGCAAGACAGCTGATCGACGGAGAAATGCCGCTGGTTGATGTACACGGAGGAGAGAAACCTCTGTCTATCGCTATCGATGAACTGAATCAGGGAAAGATCAAGATCATCGCTGAAAATGCAGAAGACGAGGAATAAAAGTAAAACAAAATGAAGAAGAAAAGGGACTGTTTTCTGACAGCCCCTTTATCACTGTATAGGAGAGCAAGAATATCTATGAATATATTGTTTATTTCTCTGGGATGTGACAAGAATCTGGTGGATACGGAAGTGATGCTGGGTTTGCTGGATTCCAGAGGGTATCAGATGGTAGATACGGAAGAAGAAGCGGATGTGATCGTTGTCAATACCTGTTGTTTTATTCATGATGCCAAGGAGGAGAGTATCAATACGATCCTGCAGATGGCAGAATATAAAAAGACAGGAAGACTGAAAGCGCTGATCGTGACAGGTTGTCTGGCACAGAGATATCAGAAAGAAATCTTAGACGAGATTCCGGAAGTAGACGGAGTTCTTGGTACCACATCCTATGATAAGATATTGGAAGCAATCGATGAAGCACTGGCAGGTCATACGGAACTGAAAATGGAAGATATCAACGCCCTTCCGCAGGTGGAAACGAAGCGTCTGGTAACGACCGGTGGACATTACGCTTATCTGAAGATTGCAGAGGGCTGTGATAAACACTGTACTTACTGTATCATCCCGAAGGTGCGCGGAGATTACCGGAGTGTGCCGATGGAGAAACTTCTGAAAGAAGCAAGAGAACTGGCAGAAGGCGGAGTAAAAGAGCTGATCCTGGTCGCACAGGAAACCACCGTTTACGGAGTGGATCTCTACGGGGAAAAGAAATTACCGGAACTGCTGCGAAAACTGTGCGAGATCCCGGGACTTTACTGGATCCGGATTCTCTACTGTTATCCGGAAGAGATTACAGAGGAACTGATTCAGGTCATTAAAGAAGAAGAGAAAATCTGTCATTATCTGGATCTTCCGATTCAGCATGCCAGCGATGGCATCTTAAAACGAATGGGAAGGAGAACCACCAAACAGGAGCTGGTTGACATCATTGGAAAGCTTAGGAAAGAAATCCCGGATATTGCACTTCGCACCACATTGATCACCGGTTTCCCGGGTGAGACACAGGAACAGCATGAAGAACTGATGGCATTTGTGGATGAAATGGAGTTCGAAAGACTGGGAGTCTTTACTTACTCGCCGGAAGAAGATACACCGGCGGCAACCATGCCGGATCAGATTCCGGAAGAAGTCAAAGAATTAAGACAGGCAGAGCTGATGGAATTGCAGCAGGAGATTGCTTTTGAAAAGGCAGAAGACATGATCGGAAGAGAACTTCTGGTGATGATCGAAGGAAAAGTTGTGGATGAAAATGCTTTTGTAGGAAGAACTTATATGGACGCACCGAATGTGGATGGCCTGATTTTTGTAACTGCGGATCAGGAGTTGATGTCCGGTGATTTTGCGAGAGTAAAAGTAACTGGTGCAAATGAGTATGATCTGATAGGAGGACTGATTTCATGAATTTACCAAACAAACTGACGACACTGCGTGTGATTATGATTCCGTTTTTTGTATTTTTTATGTTGACAGACGTGGGTGGAAATGCCAATAAATGGATTGCACTTGCTTTATTTGTGGTTGCGAGTCTTACGGATTTTCTGGATGGAAAGATCGCAAGAAAATATAATCTTGTTACAAATTTCGGAAAATTTATGGATCCGTTAGCTGACAAACTGCTGGTTTGTTCTGCCCTGATCTGTCTACAGGATCTTGACCGGGTTCCGGCATGGGTGGTTATCGTAATCATTGCCAGAGAATTTATTATCAGCGGATTCCGTCTGGTGGCATCCGACAATGGAATCGTTATTGCAGCCAGCTACTGGGGCAAATTTAAAACAACCTTCCAGATGCTGATGATCATTGTCATGATCATGAATTTAGGAGGAGCCTTTGATATGGTGGGAACCGTTTTGATGTGGATCGCACTGGCACTGACCATTATCTCACTGGTAGACTATATTGCAAAGAATGTACAGGTTCTGACTCAGGGAGGCATGTAAAATGTCTGCAATCCTACTGGAAGAAGAACTGGTTACTTTACTAAAGGAAAAAGGATACACGGTTACAACCGCGGAATCCTGTACCGGAGGTCTGGTCTCCGGTACCATTGTAAATACTGCAGGGGCTTCTGATGTGTTAAATGAAGCCTATATTACCTATTCCAATCAGGCAAAGGAAAAACTGCTGGGTGTTTCTCATGAAACGCTGGAAAAGTACGGCGCGGTGAGCGCTCAGACTGCGAAAGAAATGGCAGAGGGGGCGGCAAAAGCTGCCGGAGCCAACATGGGACTTTCTACCACTGGAATTGCAGGACCGGGCGGCGGCACCAAAGAAAAACCGGTAGGCCTGGTTTATGTGGGATGCAGTTTAAACCAGAAGACAGAAACGATAGAATGTCGATTTTCAGGGGATCGACAGGAAAATCGAAGACAGGCGGTAGAAAGGGTTCTCTCACTTGCGATTGAGATGCTCAAATCTTAGAAGCAAATCTTTTTCGGAATGATTGACGGATTTGTCAAAATATGCGAAAATATACTGGGTGTAGTGTGAGAAACCATTCAACATTATACAAGAGAAAATTTCAGATTTGAAAGGAGTTTTAACATGATTTATTCACATGAAGTAGAAATGATGTGTCCGGTAGCTCAGGGTGCTAATCACGGACCAGCTCCGATCCCGGAAGAGGCCAAATGGGTACAGGCAAAAGAGATCAAAGATATCTCCGGCTTTACACATGGTGTGGGTTGGTGCGCTCCGCAGCAGGGAGCTTGTAAATTGTCTCTGAACGTAAAGGATGGCGTGATCCAGGAAGCACTGGTTGAGACCATCGGATGTTCAGGAATGACACACTCCGCAGCAATGGCATCTGAGATCCTTCCAGGAAAGACGATTTTGGAAGCTCTCAATACAGACCTTGTCTGTGATGCAATCAACACTGCTATGAGAGAATTATTTTTACAGATTGTATACGGAAGAACTCAGAGTGCATTCTCTGAAGACGGATTGGCAATCGGTGCCGGACTGGAAGACCTTGGAAAAGGACTTCGTTCTCAGGTTGGTACAATGTACGGAACACTTGCAAAAGGTCCTCGTTATCTTGAGATGGCAGAAGGCTATGTAACAGGAATCGCTCTTGACGAGCACGATGAGATCATCGGTTACAAGTTCGTAAGCCTTGGCAAATTCACAGACTTCATCAAAGCAGGAGATACTCCGAATGAAGCTTGGGAAAAGGCACAGGGACAGTACGGACGTGTAGATGACGCAGTGAAGATCATCGATCCGCGTAAAGAATAATAGTCTCGCAATCGGAAAAGAATATAGGAGGATAATTAGATGGCTTTATTTGAATCATACGAGAGAAGAATTGATAAAATCAATGAAGTTTTAAATAGCTATGGCATTGCATCTATCGAAGATGCAGAGAAGATCACAAAGGATGCCGGTCTGGATGTATATAATCAGGTAAAAGGTATCCAGCCGATCTGTTTTGAGAACGCTTGCTGGGCATACACTGTCGGTGCAGCAATCGCAATCAAAAAAGGATGTAAGACAGCCGCTGACGCTGCAGCAGCAATCGGAGAAGGACTTCAGGCATTCTGTATTCCGGGATCTGTAGCTGACCAGAGAAAAGTAGGTCTTGGACACGGTAACCTCGGAAAGATGCTTCTGGAAGAAGAGACAGACTGCTTCTGCTTCTTGGCAGGTCACGAGTCTTTCGCAGCAGCAGAAGGTGCAATCGGTATCGCTGAGAAAGCAAACAAGGTTCGTAAGAAACCTCTGCGTGTAATCCTGAACGGTCTTGGAAAAGATGCTGCAAAGATCATTTCCAGAATTAACGGATTTACATATGTTCAGACAGAATATGATTATTATACAGGAGAACTGAAAGAAGTTCAGAGAATCGCTTACTCTGACGGACTTCGTTCCAAAGTAAACTGCTATGGAGCAAACGATGTACGTGAAGGTGTTGCTATCATGTGGAAAGAAGGCGTTGATGTTTCTATCACCGGTAACTCCACAAACCCGACACGTTTCCAGCATCCGGTAGCAGGAACTTATAAGAAAGAATGCGTAGAAGCAGGAAAGAAATACTTCTCCGTTGCTTCCGGTGGTGGTACAGGACGTACTCTGCATCCGGACAACATGGCAGCAGGACCGGCTTCCTACGGTATGACAGATACACTGGGACGTATGCACTCTGATGCTCAGTTTGCAGGATCCTCTTCTGTACCGGCTCACGTAGAAATGATGGGTCTGATCGGTGCAGGTAACAATCCGATGGTTGGTATGACTGTTGCAGTTGCAGTTTCGATTGAGGAAGCAGCAAAGGCTGGTAAGTTCTAAGAAAGTTATAAAATAGTTTAAGTATTTCATCATGTAACCATTGTGGGTTTCGCTTAGTATAGACTGATTTTGTAAGGTCTGTAATAGCGTGACCCACAATGTATCTTTAAGACATTTCATTATTCAAATCTTATTTTCGATATCTTTGTTATTTCACAGAAAATAAAAGTATTCTCAGTTGATGTTAAAATAAAATTGACAATACATCTTATATGATGTATTTTATAAAGGGAGAAGAACTATGATATTGCATGATTATGAATCAAATTCTGGAAGGAATTTGATTTTAGAATACATACATTCTTTAACAGAAAGAGAAATTGTAGATGCATATTCGGTAAGAGAATGTATGGAAAATGGTGAATTTGAAAAAATTCAGTATAAACTATGGCAGAAGAAGATATATGAAGTCTATTTTTATAAGCATAATCGAATGTTTTATGTGGTGCCGGATGGAGAAAATATATATTTGCTTCATGTTTGCAAAAAACAGAAAAATAAGACAGAAAAAGCGGATGTAAAAATTATAAAAAAGAGAGCAAAAGAATTAGAAAAGATATTAGGAAAGAAATTAATATAGACAATAGGAGAGGTGTAATATGCCATTTGTTGAGGTAAATGTAAAAAGGGAAATCGAAAAAAGAAGACAAAATAATGAGCAATTTAAAAAGGAGTGGGATGAATCACGTGCTGAATACAGGTTGATAGGGGAAATGATTTCTTTACGTAAGCAGGAGAATATTACACAGAAGGAATTGGCAAAATTGACCGGAAAGACACAACAAACAATTTCAAAAATTGAAAGAAGGGAAAGTATACCAACAATTACAGCGTTCAATAAATTGCTGAATGTATTAGGATATGAATTAAAAATTGTAAAGAGACAATAAACGATTGAAATGAACTATACAGAATTACAGGAGAAAAGATATGGAATGGTCAGATGGAAAATGCCGGTGCCGGTGGGCAAATCCAAAAAATGAACGATATATTCGCTATCATGATAAAGAATGGGGGCAACCGGTTCATGAGGATGGAAAATTATTCGAAATGTTGATCCTGGAATCCTTCCAAGCAGGATTATCCTGGGAGTGTGTGCTGAATAAGCGGGAAGCCTTTCGGCAGGCTTTTGATCAGTTTGCGATAGAAAAGATTGTAGCTTATGATGAGAAAAAAGAAGAGGAGTTGAAAGCAAATCCGCAAATCATCAGAAACCGGCTGAAGATTCATGCAGCCGTGGTAAATGCGCAGATTTTTCGTGAAATTCAGGAAGAGTGGGAGAGTTTTGATTCCTATCTCTGGCATTGGACAGATGGGCAGACAATCTATGAGATCGGGGAGACGAGATCGGAATTATCAGATCAGATTTCGAAGGATTTGAAGAAGAGAGGCATGAAATTTGTGGGAACCACGATCATCTATTCCTATCTTCAGGCAGTGGGAGTGATCTATTCTCATGAAAAAGGATGCTTCCTTGAAAAACAGGAGAATCACGGAGAGAAGAGTTGAAAATACTCTTTTCTTTTTTTATGTTAAATGTTATAGTATGAAGTATACTAATAACATTTAATGGATGGATTCCGCTTGCGCGGAATATGCAGACAAGGCAGGAGGGGCTTCTCATGAATGATTCTTATGCATCCGATACTTTAAAAGATGTGATCTGGCCAGAGTTTTTGGCACATTTTAAGAGTGAGACAACGAAGGCTTCTTACGAGACAGATTTGATAGAATTTATGCATTTTATGAAAAAAGATTTCCTGGAAATGGAGCAGAAGGATGTGGCAGAGTATTTCGGATATTTACAGGAGAAGGTAAAAGCAGGAAGCCTGAAAGGTTCTACGGTGTCAAAAAAGATCCGGGAATTACATTCTCTGGCGGATTATATCATACAGAATCAGCAGGAAATGGGGATTATGACGGGAACGGAGTTTGCGGACTGGTTTGCAGAGTATCTCCCCGGTTTGGAACGTCAGGAACAGTTTACGCAGACGGTTCCGATTCAGGATCTGGATCGTCTGTTTCAGGCGGCAGAAGAAGATGCTATGGCATATACGATCCTGGTGTTACTATACAGAGCCGGTTTGTCAGCAACGGAAATTGTTGCACTTTGTCCGGGAGATTTCGGTCAGTATGCGGATGGTGTGTATGTGTTTCCTGCCGGAAGGAAAGAGCCGGCTTATATACCGGAAGATGCATGGAAGATTGTGGAACAGTATTTGTTGGAAACTGGAAGAAAAAACGAAGAGACCTTGTTTTTAAACAGCCGGAATCAGCCATTGAATCTGATGTATATCAGCAGAATGTTGAAAAAACTGGCACAAAAGGCGGGAACGCCTTCTTACAGCGCAAGACAGATCCGAAGCAGTTGTGGAGCAACACTGTATGTGTATGGGGCTGACTCGGCACAGGTGGCATCTTCCCTTGGGATTACCCGGATGCAGGTAAAGCGATATCACAATCTGTCCTATCGGGATCAGATTAAAAAGGAAGCTGGGCAGTTGGTAAGGTTGTCTGTCCGACCGCCGAGGACGTGACGCAATTTCGTATTGATCGTGCCGGAGAAGAACTTGCCGGATGCAAAATGCCAGATGCGAAAAGCAATGGAAGATTTTTTTGACTTTCCGGGCGTCCTGTATTAAGATAGAAAGCGTTTGTAAAAGAAACGGCTTTTCGGTGGTGAGAAAGAATCTACGAGAAAAGCAAAAAAGAATGAATAACATGAAAATCAGAAGCTCAAAAGATCAGAAGAAAAAAATACGGAGGAAAAAAGATGGTAACAGACATGACGAAAGGCAAGCCCTTTGGAGTGCTGTGCAGATTTACACTTCCCATGCTTTTAAGCGTGATGTTCCAACAGTTTTATAATATCGTGGACAGTATTGTCGCAGGAAAATTTGTAGGGGTGCAGGGACTTGCGGCTGTCGGTGCCTCTTATCCGGTGACGATGCTCTATATGGCAGTGGCCACCGGGCTGAATGTGGGATGTTCCGTAGTAATTGCACTGTATTTCGGGGCAAAGCGTTATGGAAAAATGAAATCGGCCGTCAGTACGTCTATGATTACTACGATTGTTGTGAGTCTGTTTTTGACGGTTATCGGAGAATTCAGTTCCAACGGAGTCTTGAAATTGTTGCGGACACCGTCGGATATTTTCGGGGATTCGGCAATTTATCTGCGAATTTATGTCTGGGGACTGTTCTTTTTATTTCTATATAATATCTGCAACGGAGTGTTTACTGCGTTGGGGGATTCCAGAACTCCGTTGTTACTTCTGATCATTTCTTCTCTTGGAAATATTGCGCTGGATCTGATCTTTGTGATCTGGTTCCATATGGGGGTAGCCGGAGTGGCATGGGCAACCTTTCTGGCGCAGGGTGTTTCGTCGATCTTGTCCTTTCTTTTGCTGAAACTTCGGTTGCGGCAGATCAAAGAGGAAGAGACCTATTCCAGATTTTCTTTCGAAATGTTGTTAAAAATAGCGGAAGTCTCTATTCCAAGTATCTTGCAGCAGAGTTTTATTTCTGTGGGAAATCTGTGTGTGCAGAGTCTGGTCAACAGTTTTGGATCTACCGTAGTTGCAGGTTATTCCGCAGCCATTAAATTAAATACATTTGCGATCACATCCTTTACCACACTGGGAAATGGAGTATCCAATTATACTGCCCAGAATATGGGGGCAGGAGAAATCAAGCGAGTGACAGAAGGCTTTAAAGCAGGAATGAAACTGGTATTTGCTGTGGTGATTCCGGTCGTATGTTTCTTTTTTTTCGGCGGTCGATTCGCAGTGGGATTGTTTTTAAGTCAGGGAGGAGAAAAAGCACTGGAAGTGGGAGTAGAATTTTTGAGGATTGTATCTCCGTTCTATGCGGTAGTCTCCTGGAAGTTGATCGCGGACGGTGTGCTCCGCGGAGCAAGTTGTATGCAGGCATTTATGATCTCGACGTTTACGGATCTGATCCTGAGAGTCGTTCTTGCCTTTATTCTGTCCGGATTCTTTGAATCCACCGGTATCTGGATGTCCTGGCCGGTGGGATGGATTATTGGAACTGCTGTATCTTTGGGATTCTATTTTTCGGGAATCTGGAAGAAAAAGAAGGTCATTTAGAGAAAACAGGATTTGCTATTGTTTTTAAACAGGTAGCACATTATACTAGTAATCATGGAGGAAAAGAAAATGAAGAAACCAGTATTAGTCATTATGGCAGCCGGTATGGGCAGTCGGTATGGTGGCTTAAAACAGATTGATCCGGTGGACGAACAGGGCCATATTATCATGGATTTTTCCCTGTATGATGCCAAAAGAGCCGGATTCGAGAAAGTCGTGTTTATTATTAAACATGAGAATGAAGAAGATTTTAAGAAAAGTATCGGAAACCGTATGGCACAGCAGATGGAAGTGGCATATGTGTTCCAGGAACTGACCAATCTTCCGGAAGGATTTCAGGTTCCGGAAGGCAGGGTGAAACCCTTCGGTACGGGACATGCTATTCTGAGCTGTATAGAGGAAGTGGACGGACCGTTTGCGGTGATCAATGCGGATGATTATTATGGTCCTCACGCGTTAAAGATGATCTATGATTATCTGACGACTCATCAGGATGATGAGAAGTATCGTTATACTATGGTGGGATATATTCTGAAAAATACACTGACAGAGAATGGGCATGTGTCACGCGGTATCTGCGAGATGGACGCTCAGGGGTATCTGAAAAACATTACAGAGCGCACCCATATTGAGAAAACAGAGGATGGGGCTGCTTATACGGAGGATGACGGAGAGACCTGGACAAAGATTTCTCCGGAGAGTATCGTGTCTATGAACATGTTTGGATTTACCGAGAGCATTTTAAAGGAACTGAAGGAAAGATTCCCGAAATTCCTGGAGGAAAATCTTGCATCCAATCCACTGAAATGTGAGTATTTTCTGCCGACTGTTGTGGGGGAACTGCTGAGCGAAGATAAGGCTACGGTAGAAGTGTTAAAATCCCAGGATAAATGGTATGGGGTTACCTATAAAGAAGATAAGGCATCGGTGGTAGAGGCAATCCGCAGGATGAAAGAAGACGGACTGTACCCAACGTATCTCTGGATGAAGGAGTGATCAGACAGTAAAAGTATCGAGAAGCAGCGTAGCTGGCCAGGTATGTGTCTGAAAGAAAAAATTGAAAATTCAGCTACAGATAAATATTTGAAAAAAGTATAGATGAAAGTTCGATGGCAGAAGGAAAAGCAAGTTGCAGATGCCGGAAAACAGATAACAATAACAACAGGAGGAAATTATGGCAATTTTAGTAACCGGAGGAGCCGGATATATCGGAAGTCATACTTGTGTGGAGTTGCTGAACAGAGGATATGAGGTAGTGGTTTTGGATAATCTTTACAATTCCAGCGAGAAGGCACTGGATCGTGTCAAAGAAATTACCGGAAAATCTGTAAAATTTTATCAGGGAGATATTCTGAACAGGGAAGACTTGGAAGAAGTATTTGAAAAGGAAAACATTGAAAACGTAATTCATTTTGCAGGATTAAAAGCAGTTGGTGAGTCCGTGGCAAAGCCGTGGGAATATTATCATAATAACATTACAGGTACGCTGCTTTTGTGTGATGTGATGAGACAGCATGACTGTTTCAATCTGATTTTCAGTTCCTCTGCAACGGTATATGGAGATCCGGCGGAGATTCCGATTACAGAGAAGTGTCCGAAAGGACAGATCACCAATCCTTACGGACAGACCAAGGGAATGTTGGAGCAGATCCTGACAGATCTTCATGTGGGAGATGAGAGATGGAATGTAATGCTGCTTCGGTATTTCAATCCGATCGGAGCGCATCCGTCAGGACTGATCGGGGAGGATCCGAAAGGAATCCCGAACAATCTGGTTCCTTATATTGCACAGGTGGCAGTGGGCAAACTGAAATGCCTTGGGGTATTCGGAGATGATTATCCGACACCGGATGGTACCGGAGTGCGGGATTATATCCATGTAGTAGACCTGGCAATCGGTCATGTAAAGGCAATCGAGAAAATGAAGACACAGAAAGGTGTGAACATCTACAATCTGGGAACCGGAATCGGTTACAGTGTCTTAGACGTGCTTCATGCCTATGAGAAGGCGTGTGGAAAAGAACTTCCATATGAGATCAAGCCGCGCCGTGCAGGGGATATTGCAACCTGTTACTGTGATGCAACAAAGGCGAAAGAAGAACTGGGCTGGGTTGCAGAACGTGGAATTGAAGAGATGTGCGCAGATTCTTGGAAATGGCAGTCCAATAATCCGGATGGATATCGTAGCTAAATTAATCTGTAAGATATTAAAATCACAACTTGACAAACAGGTTGGAAGTTGATATTATTTAGAAAACAGAACGCACTCTGTTTTCTGGAAAGTGAGTAGGAAAGAGAATGAGAAAGCAAGTTTATTCATTGATTGTCGATAATACTCCGGGTGTCCTGAGTCGAATCGCAGGACTGTTCAGCCGAAGAGGATACAGTATCGACAGTATTACAGCCGGTGTTACGGCTGATCCGAGATTTACCAGAATTACGGTAGTTGCGACAGGAGACGAGGTGATCCTGTCCCAGATCGAGAAGCAGGTACGCAAACTGGAAGATGTAAGAGAGATCAAGCTTTTAAAGGATGATGATTCTGTTTACCGCGAGTTGATCATCGTAAAAGTCAGAGTTGATGCATCTCATCGTGCTGAAGTGATTTCACTGGCGGATATTTTCCGTGCGAAAGTCGTGGATGTGGAAAAAGAATGCCTGATGATCGAGCTGACGGGAAATCAGTCCAAGTTGGAAGCATTTTTAAATCTTCTGGATGGATATGAGATCCTGGAACTGGCGAGAACCGGAATTACGGGACTGGCCAGAGGACTGAAGGATGTTACTTATCTCTAGGAACCAGAGGCTAGAGACGAAAGTCTTTAACATAATTATTTACACAATTTAGGAGGAATGTAAAAATGGCAGCAAGAATTTTTTATCAGGAAGACTGTAATCTTTCTGTATTGGAAGGACAGAAGATCGCAATCATCGGATACGGAAGTCAGGGACATGCACACGCTCTGAACCTGAAAGATTCCGGATGCGATGTTATCATCGGACTTTATGAAGGAAGCAAATCCTGGAAGAGAGCTGAAGAGCAGGGATTCCAGGTGTTTACAGCAGCAGAAGCAGCAAAACAGGCTGATATCATTATGATCCTGATCAACGATGAACTTCAGGCAGATATGTACAAGAAAGACATCGAGCCAAACCTGGAAGAAGGAAACATGCTGATGTTTGCTCATGGATTTAACATTCACTTCGGATGTATCACACCTCCGGCAAATGTAGATGTTACCATGATCGCACCAAAGGCACCGGGACATACAGTAAGAAGTGAGTATGTAGCAGGAAAAGGAACACCGTGTCTGATTGCTGTTGAGCAGGATGCAACAGGAAAAGCATGGGATCGTGCACTGGCTTATGGTCTTGCAATCGGTGGAGCAAGAGCTGGACTTCTTGAGACAACCTACAGAGTAGAGACAGAGACAGACCTCTTCGGTGAGCAGGCAGTTCTTTGTGGTGGTGTATGTGCTCTGATGCAGGCTGGATTTGAGACTCTGTGTGAGGCTGGATATGATCCGAGAAATGCATATTTTGAGTGTATCCACGAAATGAAACTGATCGTTGACCTGATCTATCAGTCAGGATTTGCAGGAATGAGATACTCCATCTCCAATACTGCTGAGTATGGCGATTACATTACAGGACCGAAGATCATTACAGAAGATACAAAGAAAGCTATGAAGAAGATCCTGTCCGATATCCAGGATGGAACTTTCGCAAAAGAGTTCTTGCTTGATATGTCACCGGCAGGACGTCAGGTACACTTCAAGGCTATGAGAAAGAAAGCTGCAGAGCATCAGGCTGAAAAGGTTGGAGAAGAAATCAGAAAACTGTACAGCTGGAGCAACGAAGATAAGCTGATCAACAACTAATCCGAATTGTGTAAATAAAGAAAAGAAGAAAGATCCACAGAATTCATGAAAGAGTTCTGTGGATCTTTTGTTTACGCAAACCACTATCCTCCCGCAAAAGGTTGCAACGGGAACCGCTTACGCTTGCCTTCGCCCCATAGAGAGAACCTTCGAGCGATGCTCACGCACGCTCTCAGAAAGTACCGGGGCTTCGGATGTTCCCTTATGCATCCCTTTTGCGGAAGAAATGTGTTGATGAAAACTGTTACCCTGCCACAAAAGGTTGCATAAAAAAAGAACATCCACTGACGGTATGGATGTTCTTCTTGTAAATTCAATATAAAATGCTCTGTAAATTAAGCGATTGCAGATACAGCCTTGGAAAGACGAGCGATTTTTCTGGAACATGTCTTCTTGTGGTAAACACCCTTTGTTCCAGCTTTGTTGATCTCGGAAATTGCAGCTTTCAGTGCGTCCTGAGCAGCAGCAACGTCTTTTGCTTCAACAGCAGCTTCTACCTTCTTTACCATTGTTTTAACTTTAGATTTGATTGCTTTGTTTCTGGCAGTCTTTGTCTCTGTAACGAGAATTCTTTTCTTTGCAGATTTAATATTAGCCAATCTGTACACCTCCAAAATGTGATTGATAAATTACTTGATAATGTTGGAACCGTTAGACTCGGACACGGACGTTCTAACGGAACATACTCATTTATTTTATGATAAGGGTACAACCTTGTCAATACATATTTCTGAAATAATTGGAAAAACTAGGCGATAAAAGGAAAGACAGCCGAAATGCTGATGGGCAAGGCGAGAAGTAAGGCAACAAATTCAGAGAAAAATAACAGGATGAAGGAGAGCAAAGATGTTGGACAGATATGAAGTACGTACCGATCTGGCATTGGAGGAAAAGGAAAAGTTCGAGTCAGATGATGTGGAAGTGAAAGGTGTGATTCTGGAAGAGGACTATGATGCGGAGCGGGAAATCCAAATGACCCGGGTGATCATCCAGACGGAAAAAGGTGCCAGAACCATGGGAAAACCGGTGGGGACGTATATTACGCTGGAGGCGCCAAATCTGGTAGTGCCGGATGAATCCTACCACAGGGAGGTATCTGTCAGACTGGCAGGTCATGTGAAGGAATTGATGGAAAAGCTGGGGTTTCGTGAAAAGGAAGACTGCTCGGTGCTGATCGTAGGACTTGGCAACCGGGATGTAACACCGGATGCTCTGGGGCCAAACGTGGCAGATCAGGTCTGTGTAAACCGGCATGTAGTCAAAGAATATGGGAAATATGCGATGGGAATGGATGTGATGAATCTGGTCAGTGCGATCACGCCGGGCGTGATGGGAAAAACCGGTATGGAAACGGTGGAGATCGTGAGAGGAATCGTGGAGCAGACTCATCCGGATCTGGTGATCGCGGTGGATGCATTGGCAGCGAGAAACAGTAAAAGATTAAATCGGACGATCCAGATCGCAGACACGGGGATTCATCCTGGCTCCGGTGTGGGAAACCACAGAAACGGACTTACCAGAGAAAGCCTGGGGGTTCCGGTGATCGCAATCGGGGTTCCTACGGTGGTGGATGCAGCCACGATCGTCAATGATACCATGGAAAATCTGATCCGCGCGCTGGAAACATCCGACAGTCTGAAAGGGGTGGGAGAAGTGCTGCGATCCTATAACGGGACAGAAAAATATGAACTGGTGAAAGAACTGATTTCTCCTCATTTGAACGGAATGTATATGACGCCGAAAGATGTGGATGAAATGGTGGTGCAGATCGGATTTACGATTTCAGAAGGACTGAACCTGTTATTTGCAGGTGACAGGAATGAAAAAAATGAAGGTTTAAGTTCATAACCGGGAAGGCTGGGACATAAAGTATGATATGAGAAAAGGAAGGTTTATGGTGCCCGTCTGTATTTTTTTCATTCTGTGGCTGGGCAATTTGTTTTTACAGGAAAAATTATTAGGTCTGGCGGAAAGACTTTATCTTCCGGGCTTTTCTTATCTGAAAGAAGAAAACGAAAAAAGCGGAGAGGACTGGTTGCTGGAGCAGGCAATCCGTCTGCTGCCATATCTGGCATTTACATCGGAAAAACAGGCTTATGCCGGAGAAGTAGAGGATCCGCAGACGATTGCGAGGATTTTAAAAGAACAGGCAGAGGATGAGACTTTTGCGGAAGCAGAAGAAAAACGGGAGGCAGATCCGACGCAAAGTTCCGGGGAAAACGCTCCGACAGACGGGGGATTTTCCATGGAGAAATTGCAGGATTTTGAATATCTTCTGAACCGGTTTTATACAGTGGACAGCATTACGATGATCGGTCCGGAGCAGTTGAATATTCAAGACCTGATGAGTCGGAGTTCGAAAATTGACAGAAGTGTACAAGGCCCAAAGATCCTGATCTTTCACACCCATTCCCAGGAGACCTTTGCGGATTCTGTGCCGGGGGATCCGAACACGTCGATCGTAGGGATCGGAGAGTATCTGACAGAGCTTCTGAACCAAAAAGGAATCGAGACGCTGCATCATACCGGCGTTTATGATCTGGTGGACGGAAAACTGGATCGTAGTAACGCATACGAACTGGTGGAGCCGCAGGTTCGGAAGATTTTGAAAGAAAATCCGTCAATCCAGGTCGCAATCGATCTGCATCGGGATGGTGTGGCGGATACGACCCATCTGGTTACGGAGATCGCCGGAAAGCCGACGGCAAAGATCATGTTTTTTAACGGGCTGAGCAGAACCCGGACCAATGGGGACATCGCGTATCTGGCAAACCCATATATTCAGGAGAATCTGTCGTTTTCCTTTCAGATGCAACTGGCCTGTGAGACCAGGTATCCGGGTTATGCCAGACATATTTATCTGAAGGGATACCGGTACAGTCTGCATATGCTTCCGAAATCTCTTCTGATCGAGGCCGGGGCGCAGACGAATACGGTGGGAGAGATGAAAAATTCCATGGAAATCCTGGCGGATGTTCTATATGGTGTAGTGATAGAGTGAAAATCTAGTTGAACTGACCCAAGATTTTGTGCTAAGATAGCAAACAGGAGTATGCATTTGCATAAAATCAGGAAGGAAAGTATAAGATGGCAAAGAAAAATACATACGATGCAGACAGTATTTCGATCCTGGAAGGACTGGAAGCGGTACGAAAGCGTCCGGGAATGTATATCGGAAGTGTGTCTACGAAGGGATTGAATCATCTGGTTTACGAGATCGTAGATAATGCGGTGGATGAGCATCTCGCCGGATTCTGTACGGAGATCCATGTGACACTGGAGGCGGACGGGTCTGCGACTGTGGAAGATAACGGACGTGGTGTTCCGGTGGGAATGCACGCAAAAGGAGTTTCGGCAGCACGAATTGTATATACGACGCTGCATGCCGGCGGTAAATTTGACGATTCGGCTTATAAGACCAGCGGAGGTCTTCACGGAGTCGGTTCTTCTGTTGTAAACGCACTGTCCACCCATATGGATGTGTGGATCAGCCGGGAAGGAGCAATCCATCATGACCGGTACGAACAGGGACATCCGGTGATCGAACTGGAAAACGGCCTGCTGCCAGTGGTTGGCAAGACCAGAAAGACCGGAACGAAGGTGAACTTCCTGCCGGATGATACGATCTTCGAGAAGACGAAGTTCCGCGCAGAAGAGATCAAAAGCAGGATGCATGAGACGGCGTACTTAAACCCGTCTCTGACGATCGTGTTCGAGGATAAAAGACCGGACAGCCAGGAAAAAGTAACCTATCATGAACCGGACGGAATCCTTGGATTTATCCGGGAATTAAATGAAAAGAAAGAAGCGATCCACGATCCCATTTATTTTAAAGGAACGGCAGAGGGGATTGAAGTGGAGATCGCGTTGCAGTATGTCAATGAATTCCATGAAAATGTACTGGGCTTCTGTAATAACATTTATAATGCGGAAGGCGGAACCCATCTGACCGGATTTAAGACGACCTTTACGACGGTGATGAACCAGTATGCCCGTGAGATCGGGGTGCTGAAAGAGAAGGATGCCAATTTTACCGGAGCGGATATCCGAAACGGAATGACGGCGATCGTCTCCATCAAACATCCGGATCCGAGATTTGAGGGACAGACCAAGACGAAGCTGGACAACCCGGATGCATCCAAGGCCACCGGAAAGGTGACGGGGGATGAGATGGTTCTGTATTTTGACAGAAACCTGGAAACTCTGAAAAAGATCCTGTCCTGTGCGGAAAAGGCAGCAAAAATCCGAAAGACGGAAGAGAAGGCAAAGACCAATCTGCTGACCAAACAGAAATATTCCTTTGACAGTAACGGAAAGCTGGCAAACTGTGAGAGCAGAGATGCTTCCAAATGTGAGATTTTTATCGTGGAGGGAGATTCTGCGGGCGGATCTGCGAAGACAGCCAGAAACCGAAAATATCAGGCAATCCTTCCGATTCGCGGAAAGATTCTGAATGTGGAGAAGGCGAGCATTGACAAAGTCCTTGCAAATGCGGAGATCAAGACCATGATCAATGCATTTGGCTGTGGATTTTCCGAAGGATACGGCAACGATTTTGATATCACAAAACTGCGGTATGACAAGATTATTATTATGGCGGATGCGGATGTGGACGGAGCCCATATCTCCACCCTTTTGTTAACATTGTTCTACCGGTTTATGCCGGAACTGATCTATGAAGGACATGTCTATATCGCCATGCCGCCGCTTTATAAAGCGATGCCGAAGAATGGGGAAGAAGAGTATCTGTATGATGATAAGGCTCTGGAACATTACCGAAAAAAACATACCGGTCCGTTTACGCTGCAGCGTTACAAAGGTCTGGGTGAGATGGACGCGCAGCAGCTCTGGGAGACAACGCTGGATCCGGAGCACCGGATGTTGAAGCTGGTAGAGATCGAGGATGCGAGAATGGCCTCCAGTGTGACGGAAATGCTGATGGGAACCGAAGTTCCGCCGAGACGTTCTTTCATATATAAGAATGCCACAGAAGCAGAGCTGGATATCTGATGTTAAAGGAGAAAACCGATGAGTGAATCACAGATCATCCGAACAGAATATTCGGATGTAATGAAAAAATCATATATCGATTATGCGATGAGCGTAATCATTGCCCGTGCCCTGCCGGATGTGAGGGACGGGCTGAAGCCGGTGCAGAGAAGAACCCTTTACGATATGCATGAGCTTGGAATCCGTTATGACAGACCTTATCGAAAATGCGCCCGTATCGTGGGAGATACCATGGGTAAATATCATCCGCACGGGGACAGTTCCATTTATGAAGCTCTGGTGGTGATGGCGCAGGACTTTAAAAAAGGTATGGTGCTGGTGGATGGCCACGGAAATTTCGGCTCCATCGAAGGAGACGGAGCCGCTGCCATGCGTTATACGGAAGCACGGCTTGCGAAACTGACTCAGGAAGTGTATCTGGCAGATCTGGATAAAAATGTGGTGGATTTCGGGCCAAACTTTGATGAGACAGAAAAAGAACCTCTGGTTTTGCCGGTTCGGATTCCGAATCTGCTGGTAAATGGCGCAGAAGGAATTGCGGTTGGTATGGCAACCAGCATCCCTACCCATAATCTGGGAGAAGTGGTGGATGCGGTCAAAGCCTATATGATGGACAACGAGATTACTACAAAAGGATTGATGAAGTATATTAAAGGACCGGATTTCCCAACGGGAGGAATTGTAGTCAACAAGGATGATCTGGCCCATATCTATGAAAACGGGCAGGGCAAGATCAAACTTCGCGGAAAAGTAGAGGTCGAGGAATTAAAAGGCGGAAAGAAACAACTGGTGATTTCTGAGATCCCTTATACCATGATCGGAAGCGGAATCGGCAAATTCCTAAACGATGTATATCATCTGGTGGAGACAAAGCTGACTTCTGATATCACGGACATTTCCAACCAGTCCTCCAAAGAGGGAATCAGGATCGTGCTGGAGCTGAAAAAGGGTGCGGACGTTGAGAATCTGGAAAATATGCTCTATAAGAAGACCAGACTGGAAGATACTTTCGGTGTCAATATGCTGGCAGTGGCAAATGGCAGACCGGAGACATTAAGTCTGAAACAGATCATCGAACATCATGTGGATTTTCAGTTTGAACTTTCTACCAGAAAGTACCGGACACTTCTTGCAAAAGAGCAGGAAAAGAAGGAAGTGCAGGAAGGGCTGATTAAGGCCTGCAACGTGATCGATCTGATCATCGAGATCCTGCGTGGAAGTAAAAATGTAAAAGATGCAAAGGCCTGCCTGATCCGGGGAGAGACGGAGAACATCCAGTTCAAATCCAAGATCTCCAAAAAGATGGCAGCCATGCTGCGCTTTACAGAGCGACAGGCAACTGCCATTCTGGAGATGCGTCTGTACCGACTGATCGGTTTGGAAATCGAGGCTCTGGAGAGAGAACACGAACAGACGCTGAAAAATATCGCAAGATATGAAGATCTTCTGAACAACTACGATTCCATGGCGGAGTTGATCATGTCCGAACTGGATGAGATCAAGAAAAATTATGGAAGAAAACGTCGCACAAAGGTTGAAAATGCAGAGGAAGCCGTCTTTGAAGAAAAGAAGATCGAAGAACAGGAAGTGGTCTTCCTGATGGATCGGTTCGGGTATGCAAGAACGGTGGATCCGTCTGTGTATGAACGGAACAAAGAGGCGGCCGATCAGGAAAACAAATACATTGTACATTGTCTGAATACCGGGAAGATCTGTATGTTTACAGATACCGGAAAGATGCATCAGGTCAAAGTACTGGATCTGCCTTACGGAAGATTCCGGGACAAGGGAACCCCGATTGACAATGTGAGCAATTATGACAGTACCGAAGAACAGATCGTCTATATCTGTGACGGAGAACAGCTTCGGTATGCAAAACTGTTATTTGCTACCAGACAGGGAATGATCAAGAAAGTAGAGGGAAGCGAGTTCCTGGTATCCAAACGAACCATTGTGGCAACGAAACTTCAGGACGAGGATGCGCTGATCGGTGTCTGGCTGGTAACAGAAGGACAGCAGGCGGTACTTCGGACAAAGGGAGGATATTTCCTTCGGTTTGCAGCGGATGATATTCCGCAGAAGAAAAAAGGAGCCGTGGGAGTCCGTGGAATCCGTCTCCAGAAAAAAGATGAACTGGAAGAAGTGTATCTGTTTACGGAAGGAACAGAGACGAAAGTAAAAGTGGGAGAACGGGAAGTGACTTTGAACCGTCTGAAGCAGGCAAAACGGGATGGCGTTGGCACAAAGAGCCGTTAAGGAATCGAAAGCGTGCAAGTTGCTGTATAGTGTGTTATACAGAGAGGGTTTGTGTGAAATATAATGAAATTGTGCGAAAACAGGCATGAAATTGGCCAAAAGGCTTGCATGATCTGAAAAAGAGTGCTATACTTACAACAGTTACATAAGAACCCGGCAGAAGAGTGGACATTTGGTCCACTCTTCTTTGGTGTTACCAGTCATACAACGAAAAGGTTCCGTGAACTTTTTCAGTTGCCAGGCATAGGACAAAAGATCCAGTGCAGTTTTTTTAGTCGGTAGCAGCCGGACAGATGGAGAAAGGAAGAAGTGCTTTGGCGAGAAGAGAAGAATACGAGCAAAAGACAGAAACATTACTGGAACCGATCATCACACGTCTGGGGTTTGAATTGGTAGACGTTGAGTATGTAAAAGAAGGCGGTCAGTGGTATTTGCGGGCTTATATTGATAAGCCAGGCGGAATCACGGTAGACGACTGCGAGGCTGTCAGCCGGGAATTTTCCGATATTCTGGATGAGAAAGATTATATTGAAGACAGCTATATATTTGAGGTAAGTTCTCCGGGACTCGGAAGACCTCTGAAAAAAGAGAAAGATTTTAAGAGAAGTCTTGGGGAAGAAGTGGAAGTCCGTACCTATCGTGCCATCGATCACCAGAAAGAGTTTATCGGAATCCTGGATGGATATGATAAAGATACGGTGACGATCGCGTATGAAGACGGAGAAAAACAGACATTTGAGAAAAAAGAAATCGCTTTGATTCGACTGGCGTTTGATTTCTGATTATAAGGAGGAAGGGTAAAAATGAACACAGAATTAATGGAAGCATTGAAAGTCCTGGAAGAAGAAAAGAACATCAGCAAGGACACGATGCTGGATGCAATCGAAAATTCACTGATCAGTGCATGTAAGAATCATTTCGGAACATCGGATAATATCAAGATTACGATGAACCGTGAGACCTGTGATTATTCCGTAATTGCGGAAAAGGAAGTCGTAGAAGAAGTATTTGATCCGGCAATCGAGATCAGCCTGGAAGATGCAAAGGAGATCGATCCGAAGCTGGAGATGGGAGACATCGCACAGATCCCGGTAGAGTCCAAATCTTTCGGACGAATCGCAACACAGAACGCAAAGAACCTGATCTTACAGAAGATCCGCGAAGAAGAACGGAAAGTCGTTTACGATCAGTATTTTGAAAAAGAGAAAGATATCGTAACAGGTATTGTACAGCGTTATGTTGGCAAAAATATCAGCATCAATCTGGGAAGAGCCGATGCAATGCTGACAGAGCAGGAACAGGTAAAGACCGAGCATTTCAAACCGACCGAGCGTATCAAGCTTTATGTGGTAGAAGTGAAGAACACACCGAAGGGACCGAAGATCCTGGTATCCCGTACCCATCCGGAGCTTGTAAAGCGTCTCTTTGAGGCTGAGGTGACGGAAGTAAAAGAAGGAATCGTTGAGATCAAGAGCATTGCAAGAGAAGCAGGATCCAGAACCAAGATCGCTGTGGCATCCAATGATGAGAATGTAGATCCGGTAGGAGCATGTGTAGGATTAAACGGAGCACGTGTCAATGCGATCGTAGATGAGTTAAGAGGCGAGAAGATCGACATTATCAACTGGAGTGACAACCCGGCACTTCTGATTGAAAATGCTCTGAGTCCGGCCAAGGTCATTTCTGTTATGGCGGATCCGGATGAGAAGATGGCAAGCGTGATCGTTCCGGATTATCAGTTATCTCTGGCAATCGGAAAAGAAGGACAGAATGCAAGACTTGCAGCCCGTCTGACCGGATACAAGATCGATATCAAGAGTGAGACACAGGCAATCGAATCCGGAGAACTGCCGGAAGATTATATGGAACAGATGCAGATGATGGAAGAAGGATACGAGGATGGATATGAGGAAGAGTATCCGGCTGAGAATTATACAGACGAAGAAGTATCCCAGGATGCAGTCGAGTTTCAGGAAGTAGAAGAATAAGAATAACAGTCAGGAATCAAATGAGGTGAAGGCACTTGAGCGTAAAGAAAAAAGTTCCCATGCGTAAATGCGTAGGATGCGGAGAAATGAAAAATAAAAAAGAAATGATCCGGGTTCTGAAGACACCGGAGGAGGAATTTGTACTGGATGCATCCGGCAAGAAGAACGGCCGGGGTGCATATCTGTGCCCGTCCGGGGAATGTCTGGAGCGTGCGATAAAGAGCAAGGGGCTGGAGCGTTCCTTCAAACAGGCGATTCCGTCTGAGGTATATGATGAATTAAAAGAGGAGATGCAGACGATTGAGACAAGATAAGGCACTCTCCCTGATCGGTCTGGCCACGAAAGCAGGAAAGACTGTGAGCGGAGAATTTATGACGGAGCGGGAAGCAAAGGCAAGACGCGCATATCTTGTGATCGTGGCAGGAGATGCATCAGAAAATACAAAGAAAAATTTTCGGAATATGTGTGAGTATCATAAAGTCCCGATCTGTTTTTACAGTGATAAAGAGAGCCTGGGACATGCGATGGGAAAACAGTTCCGCGCATCACTGGCGGTACTGGATGAGGGGTTCGCAAAAGGAATTCTGAAAAACATTCAGGAAATGGAAACTTCAACAGACAGAAACACGATTGCATAAAGGAGGTAGTTGCAATATGACAAAAATCAGAGTACATGAGCTGGCCAAAGAGCTTGGCATGGAAAATAAAGTCCTGATGGACGTTTTGAAAAAGAAAGAAGTCGATGTGAAGAGTCATATGAGTACACTGGAGGATGATGTGGTTGCATCCATCCGCAGTGCTTACGGAAAGAAACATCCGGCAGCAAATCAGGAGACAAAAGCAGAAGAAAAGCAGGAAGCACCGAAGAAGAAAAATATTGTGCAGGTCTTCCGGCCACAGAATTTGAAGAACGGCTCCAGACAGGGCGGCAGACCAAACGGACAGAGAGCACAGCGTCCGGGTCAGAATCAGCAGGGACAGCGTCCGACAGGAAATCAGGGTCAGAATCAGGGACAGCGTCCGGCAGCAAATCAGGGTAGTCAGAACCAGGGACAGCGCCCGGCAGCAAATCAGGGCAGTCAGAATCAGGGACAGCGCCAGACAGCCAATCAGAACCAGAATCAGGGCGGTCAGAACCAGCAGGGACAGCGATCGGCATCCGGTCAGAGAAATTCCAGACCATTTAATAACAATAACAATGGAAACCGAAACGGACAAGGTGGTGGTCACAATGACCGTCGTCCAAACGGAGACAACAGAAATAACCGGTTCCAGGGCAATCAGGGTGGCAGATCCGATGACCGCAGAGACAACAGAAGAGACAATCGCGACAACCGGGATAACAGAAACAGAGACAACCGCAGAAGAGATGAAAGATCTTCCATTCCTGCACCGGTTGTACCGGAACAGAAGCCGAGTCGTAACAAGACAAAGGATAAAGAAAAAGATCACAAGAAACAGGAACGTCTGGATGATGATTTTGTAGGAAAGAGCCGGAAAGGCAAGAATCAGAAGAACCAGGCAGAGATTAAGAAACCGCAGAAACAGGAGAAAAAGAAAGAAGAGACTATCAAACAGATCGTAATTCCGGAATCTCTGACGATTCAGGAACTGGCAGACAAGATGAAAGTCGTTCCGTCCGTGATCGTGAAAAAACTGTTTATGCAGGGTAAGATGGTAACGGTAAATCAGGAAGTGGATTATGATACCGCAGAAGAGATCGCAATGGAATTTGATGTACTTTGCGAGAAAGAAGAAGTCGTTGATGTAATCGAGGAACTTCTGAAAGAGGACGAAGAGGACGAAAGCAAGATGGTAAAACGTCCGCCGGTAGTCTGCGTAATGGGACACGTTGACCATGGTAAAACATCCCTTCTGGATGCAATCCGTGATACCAACGTAACAGACCGTGAGGCCGGTGGAATCACCCAGCATATCGGTGCAAGTGTGGTAACGGTCAACGGAGAAAAGATCACATTTTTGGATACTCCGGGACATGAGGCATTTACCTCCATGCGTATGCGTGGTGCAAATTCCACAGATATTGCGATTCTGGTAGTTGCAGCAGATGATGGTGTTATGCCACAGACTGTAGAGGCTATCAACCATGCGAAAGCAGCCGGAATCGAGATCGTAGTGGCGATCAACAAGATCGATAAGCCAAGTGCAAATGTGGATCGTGTAAAACAGGAACTGGCAGAATATGAACTGATCCCGGAAGACTGGGGTGGAAGTACTATTTTCGTACCGGTTTCCGCTCATACCAAAGAAGGAATTCCGGAACTGATGGAAATGCTGCTTTTGACGGCTGAAATGCTGGAACTGAAGGCAAATCCGAACCGGCGTGCAAGAGGTCTTGTGATCGAGGCCGAGCTGGACAAAGGAAAAGGTAGTGTGGCAACCGTTCTGGTACAGAAGGGTACTCTTCGTATCGGAGATTCCATCGCAGCCGGATCTGCACATGGTAAGGTTCGTGCGATGATGGATGACAAGGGACGTCGTGTGAAAGAAGCAGGACCGTCTATGCCGGTTGAGATTCTGGGTCTGAATGATGTGCCGAATGCAGGAGAAATCTTTGTCGGCTGTAAGAATGAAAAAGAGGCAAGATCCTTCTCAGATACCTTTATTTCTCAGAACCGTGTGAAGCTGTTGGATGATACCAAGTCCAAGATGTCTCTGGATGATCTGTTTACACAGATTCAGGAAGGAAACTTAAAAGAACTGGGTATCGTAGTCAAAGCTGACGTACAGGGATCTGTGGAAGCTCTGAAACAGAGTCTTCTGAAGCTGACCAACGATGAGGTTGTCATCAAGATCATTCATGGTGGTGTTGGTGCCATCAATGAATCCGACGTTATTCTGGCATCTGCATCCAATGCGATCATCATCGGATTTAACGTACGTCCGGATGCGACTGCAAAAGAGATTGCAGAGCGTGAGGGCGTGGATATCCGTCTGTATCGTGTCATTTACAATGCGATCGAAGATGTGGAAGCAGCGATGAAGGGTATGTTGGATCCGGTTTTCGAAGAAAAGGTACTGGGTCATGCGGAAGTCAGACAGACATTCAAGGCATCCGGAGTGGGTACCATTGCCGGTGCGTATGTGCAGGATGGTGTCTTCGAGCGAAGTTGTCAGGTACGTCTGGTTCGTGACGGAATCGTGGTATTTGAGGGGCCACTTGCATCTCTGAAACGTTTCAAAGATGATGTAAAAGAAGTAAAAGCAGGTTATGAGTGTGGTTTCGTCTTTGAGAATTATAACGACATCAAAGAGGGCGACCAGGTAGAAGCTTATAAGATGGTGGAAGTAGAAAGATGAGAAAAAACAGTATAAAAAATACAAGGATTAACAGTGAGGTTCAGCACGAACTGAGCAACATTATCCGTGCCGGACTGAAGGATCCGAGAGTGGCAACGATGACTTCGGTTGTGATGGCAGAAGTGGCACCGGATCTGAAGACATGTAAGGCCTATATCAGCGTGCTGGGAGATGAAAAAGCCCAGCAGGATACGCTGAAAGGCCTGAAAAGTGCGGAAGGATATATCCGCAGAGAACTGGCAAGAACTCTGAATATGAGAAATACTCCGGAGATCCGCTTTGTGTTGGATCAGTCCATCGAATACGGAGTCAATATGTCAAAGAAGATTGCCGATGTGACAAAGGATTTAAAAGAAGAGGCGGAATAAAGAATGAAGAAATTGTTGCAGGAGATTCTGAAAGAAAAGAAGACGGTAGGGATCGCAGGACATGTGCGCCCGGACGGGGACTGTGTGGGATCCTGTGTGGGGCTTTACCTTTATCTGACCAGAGAATATCCGGAAATAAAAACAGATGTGTATCTAGAGGAAGTACCGGCACAGTTTCTCGTCCTGAAAGGAACCGATCAGGTAAAGAATCAGGCTGTGGATCAGGTCTATGATCTGTTTATCAGTCTGGATTGCGGAAGTCCGGACCGGCTCGGATTTGCAGAAGAAATGTTTCGAAACGCAAAGACTACGCTGTGTGTGGATCATCACATCAGCAATCTGGGCTATGCGCGGGAAAATTATGTGGTTCCGGATGCCAGTTCCACTTCGGAACTGATCTGCCGGATGATCGGCTCTGAGGGGCTGGATCGGGAAATCGCAGAGGCACTTTATGTGGGAATTGCCCATGATACCGGTGTATTTCTATATTCCTGTACGTCACCGGAGACGATGGAGGTCGCAGCAGATCTGCTCAGAACCGGACTGGATGCCAATGCACTGATCGATCATACCTATTACAGCAAGACCTATATCCAGCAGCAGATCCTGGGGCGGGCTTTGCTGGAAAGTATGTTTTTGCTGGACAAAAAATGTATTGTCAGTGTCATCACCAAAAAAGTGATGAATTTTTACGGAGCAAAGGCGTCAGATTTGGAAGGAATTGTCAGTCAGCTTCGCAATACAACAGGTGTGGAAGTGGCAATCTTCCTGCATGAACTGGACAGCGGTGAATTCAAAGTCAGCCTGCGCTCCAATGGTCTGGTGGACGTCAGTTCAGTGGCACAGTATTTCGGTGGTGGCGGACATGTAAGAGCGGCCGGTGTGACCATGCAGGGTTCCGTTCATGATGTGATCAATAATCTGCTGAGGAAGATCGCTCCACAGATAACGGAAGAAGACGGAGAAAAAGCATGAAAAACGGTGTGTTGAATGTCAGCAAGGAGAAGGGCTATACCTCTCATGATGTTGTGGCAAAATTAAGAGGCATCACCCATCAGAAAAAGATCGGACATACCGGAACTTTGGATCCGGATGCCACAGGTGTGCTTCCGGTCTGCCTGGGGAAGGCAACCAAACTGTGCGATATGCTGACGGATAAGGACAAGGTCTATGAAGCAGTCCTGTTGCTGGGAATCAGTACCGATACCCAGGATATCAGCGGAACGGTTCTGAAAGAACAGGAAACAGCGGATCTTGATGAATCACAGGTAGAAGAAGCTATCCTTTCGTTCCGGGGAAGTTACGATCAGATCCCGCCGATGTACAGTGCGTTGAAAGTAAACGGAAAGAAGCTGTATGAACTGGCAAGAGAGGGAAAAACGGTAGAAAGAAAGCCACGAAGGGTTACAATCTCAGAGATTGAGATCCTTTCCATGGAGCTTCCGAGAGCCAGAATCCGGGTGGAATGTTCCAAGGGAACCTACATCCGCACTCTTTGTCAGGATATCGGAGAGAAACTGGGAGTGGGCGGTTGTATGGAAGAACTGATCCGTACCAGAGTGGAACGGTTCCGGCTGGAAGATGCCAGGACGTTACAGGAAATTCAGGAACTTTCCGATCAGGGAAGATTGCAGGAGATTCTGATTCCGGTGGATCAGATGTTTTCACAGTATCCGGGAGCAGTTCTGAAAGAAAAAGGAGCTGTTCTGGCTTATAACGGAAATCCGCTGGAGTTGAAATGGATCCGGGAGTATGAGGATGGAAAACGGCCGGCTCATGACCGGGAATGGATCAGAGTATATGACCATAAACAGCAGTTCCTTGGGATTTATGAATACCAACAGGACAAACAGAGGATAAAACTGATAAAAAATTTTTACTCACCACAGGAGTAGAGCAGGGGAAAAACATGCAGTACGTAACAGACATACAGGAGTTTCAAGTAGAAGAAGGAAAAGGAAGTGCGGTCACTCTGGGCAAGTTTGATGCATTGCACAGAGGTCATCAGAAACTGATCAACCGGATCAGAGAGTATGCAAAAGACGGTTCGGTTCAGAGTGTGGTATTTTCTTTTGACATGCATAAAGATTCTCTTCTGACTGCCGAAGAACGAAGAGAACTCTTAGAGGGACAGACGGACGTTCTGATCGCCTGCTCCTTTACAAAAGAAATCCGGGAGATGGAGGCGATGGATTTTATCCGGGATGTCCTGGTAAAAAAACTTCATGCCAGATATATTGTGGTTGGAACAGATTTCCGTTTCGGACACTGCCAGAGAGGCGATGCCCGGATGCTTGCGGAAGTCGGACCGCAGTTCGGTTTTCAGGTAGATATTATCGAAAAAGAAATGTATGGGAACCGGGAGATCAGCAGTACATTCGTAAGAGAGTCTTTAAGAGAGGGAAATGTTGAGCTGGCAAATAATCTGCTCGGGTATACTTATCAGATGGAAGGTGTTGTAAGAACCGGAAATCAGATCGGAAGAAAGATCGGATTTCCTACGATGAATGTGGCACCGCCGGATCGAAAGATCCTGCCGAAATACGGAGTTTATGCCTGCAAGGTCAAAGTGGATGACAAGTGGTATCCTGCGATTGGAAATGTAGGAGTAAAACCTACGGTGGAAGAAACACCGGTGCTTTTGACAGAGGTGTATCTCTATGATTATGACCAGGATGCTTACGGAAAAACGATTACGATCCAGTTCTGTGCGTTTAAGCGTGCAGAACAGAAATTCAGTGGTCTTGAGGAACTGAAAACACAGTTAAAAAAGGATATTCAGTATGGATGGGAGTATTTCCATGAGAAAAAGTAAATGGGTGGAGATCTTTTTGCTGAGTCTGCTTATGATGGCGGTACTTTGTTCCTGCAAAAAGGAAGATCCGAAGGAGTATGCGAATACACAGATTGAAATGATTACGTCCGGAGACAAGGCGACAGCCCAGTTGTTGCTGGAGAGAGGAATCGACTCCGTAAAGGACAGCTATATCGAAGAATTTCCGGAAGCACTGAAAAAAGATTACAGAAATTTTCTGGAAGCTGCATTAAAACAGGTGGAATTTCAGATACTGGATGTGAAGAAACATAATGCAGATTATAAAGTGTCCGTGGAGGTTTCGGCAGTGGATGTGGGAGAAACCACAGGGAAAACAGACGAAGACCAGGCCAAAAAACTGGAAACTACGGATCTGGCAAAAGAAGTGTCCGGGCTTTTGAAAAAGGATAGTTCTCTGCTGGATACCCCTGTGAGAAAAGAGAAAAAAACACTGACACTGACCGTGAAAAAGAACAGTGACGGGTTTCAGATGGAGGATGCCGGCTGGGAAATCCTGATGAACCAGATCTTGTATGACTATATGCAGCCATACAAGGAGATTGCGGATACGCTGGAAGCCGGTCGTTATCTTCAGGCATCGCTGGATGCAAGCCTGAAAGGTCAGGTGACAGATTACTGTAAATTTACCGGGGAGACGCAGGAAGAGGCACAGGCAGAATATGAACAGAGTTTCACAGATTCTTCGGAGGATCCGGGATTTTCAGGGGAGCGGGAAGCAAGATTCGAACAGGCATTAAAAACCATGTTTGCGTCCAGTCAGTATGAAGTTGGGATTCCGAGAAAAGCAGACGGAGACGGTTATGTGGTACCTGTCACCTATCAGCCGAATCTGAGTCTGAAACAGGCGATGGACACCTTCCAGGCGAATGTGAATCAGGGAATGTACGGTTCCCAGGATCAGGCGGAAGAGGGATTTATCAGTGTGCTGGAGAGCTATGCAGCTGCACCGGTTTATGGAGAGACACAGACAAAAGAAGTTCATTACAGCAGAAAAGCATTGAGATTTACGGCAGGGGAAAATGAAGATTACCAGAATCTGACGGATTCACTGATCCCGACAGAATGAGAAAATATCATGGAAATCATATCTGGCTTCATATCAGAGAAAAAATCCTTTACTCAGGGGAGAATCTATGATATACTAGCACTCGTGGTCAGCCGATGTTCGGTGATTGGAGGACTCCACCGTCACTTAATATCAGGCGTTTAAAAAAGAGAATTACAAGGAGGAAAAGAAACATGATCGCAAAGGAAAAGAAACAGGCTATTATCGCGGAATACGGAAGAAGCGAAGGAGATACAGGTTCTCCGGAAGTACAGATTGCTATCCTGACAGCAAGAATCAATGAGCTGACAGATCACTTCAAAGCAAACCCGAAGGATCATCACTCCAGAAGAGGTCTTCTGAAGATGGTTGGACAGAGAAGAGGTCTTCTTGCATATCTGAAAGAGAAAGATATTGAAAGATATCGTTCCCTGATCGAGAGACTTGGTCTGAGAAAATAATTTTATTGCTTACAAAAAGCTTCCTGAAGTAACAGTCAGGAAGCTTTTTTCATGTTTTATTTAAATAAACATTGGCAAAAGAAAAGTATCAACACGTCAAATCATTTCTCAATTCTTCCGCAAAAGATTTGTATAAGGGAACATCCGAAGCCCCGGTACTTCCTGAGCGCGAGCGCCGCTCGAAGAGTATCTCTATGGGGGCGAAGGCAAGCGTAAGCGGTTTCCGTGGCAAACTTTTGCGGAAAAGCAGATTCCGGACAATAAAAATGAACTGCGGAAATATGACAAGAACAAGATTGCGTCTTGCGATAATTTGAAATAAATTTAAATTCGCTATATGATGGAGCATTAATTGTTTTACAATGATGCTCCTTTGTGTTATAATAAAGCAGATTGTGGGCAGAATGAGTAAACCGAGACCACTGAAAAGGATATTGAGAGCTCTGAAGCAGTATGTTTTTCAGTAGTTTCGGGATCTCCTGTCCAAAAGAAGAAAAAGAAAAGGAGACCACCATGTATAAAAAGTTTGAAATGGAACTGGCCGGAAGAACTTTAAGAGTTGATGTAGGCCGTGTTGCAAAACAGGCAAACGGTGCAGTTCTGATGCATTACGGGGATACGACCGTTCTCTGTACAGCAACCGCATCTGAGAAACCGAGAGAAGGAATCGATTTCTTCCCTCTGAGTGTGGAATATAATGAAAGAATGTATTCCGTAGGAAAGATTCCGGGAGGATTCAACAAGAGAGAAGGAAAGGCATCTGAGAATGCAGTCCTGACCTGCCGTGTAATCGACCGCCCGATGCGTCCTCTGTTCCCGAAGGATTACAGAAATGACGTAACTCTGGAAAACCTGGTACTTTCTGTAGAACAGGATTGTTCTCCGGAACTGACAGCGATGCTTGGTGCAGCCATTGCAACCAGCATTTCCGATATTCCGTTTGACGGCCCGATCTCTACCACACAGGTAGGTCTGGTTGACGGAGAATTTGTATTCAACCCGACCGCAGATCAGAAAGCAGTTTCTGACCTGGCACTGACGGTTGCTTCTACCAAAGAAAAAGTCATCATGATCGAGGCAGGAGCCAATGAAGTTCCGGAAGCACAGATGATCGAAGCAATCTTCGCAGCACACGAGCTGAACCAGAAGGTCATCGCATTTATCGATACCATCGTAGCAGAGTGTGGCAAACCGAAACACAGTTACGAAAGCTGTGCAGTTCCGGAAGAACTGTTTGCAGCAATCAAAGAGATCGTTCCGCCGGCAGAGATGGAAGAAGCTGTCTTTACCGATGACAAACAGACAAGAGAAGAGAATATCCGCGTGATCACAGACCGTCTGGCTGAGGCATTTGCGGAGAAGGAAGAATGGCTGGCAGTTCTGGGAGAGGCTGTATATCAGTACCAGAAGAAGACCGTTCGTAAGATGATCTTAAAAGATCACAAGCGTCCGGATGGACGTGCCATCGATGAGATTCGTCCGCTTGCGGCAGAGATCGATCTGATCCCGAGAGTACACGGATCCGCAATGTTTACAAGAGGACAGACTCAGATCTGTACCATGACTACACTGGCTCCGCTTTCCGAAGCACAGAAACTGGATGGTCTGGATGAGTCTGCAACCACAAAGAGATATATGCACCACTACAATTTCCCGTCTTACTCCGTAGGAGAGACCCGTCCGTCCAGAGGACCGGGACGTCGTGAGATCGGACATGGAGCACTGGCAGAGAGAGCATTGGTTCCGGTACTTCCGAGTGAATCCGAATTCCCATATGCGATCCGTACAGTATCTGAGACATTCGAGTCCAACGGTTCAACTTCTCAGGCAAGTATCTGTGCATCTTCTATGTCACTGATGGCAGCTGGAGTTCCGATCAAGACAGCCGTTGCAGGTATCTCAGCAGGTCTGGTGACAGGTGAGACAGATGATGATTATCTGGTACTGACTGATATTCAGGGACTGGAAGACTTCTTCGGAGATATGGACTTTAAGGTAGCAGGTACTCATAAAGGTATTACAGCAATTCAGATGGATATTAAGATCCACGGTCTGACCCGTCCGATTATCGAAGAGGCGATTGCAGCAACAAAGAAAGCAAGAACCTATATCCTGGATGAGGTAATGTCCAAAGCCATCGCAGAGCCGAGAAAAGAAGTCGGAGAATATGCACCGAAGATCATGCAGATCCAGATTGATCCGCAGAAGATCGGTGATGTGGTTGGTCAGAGAGGAAAGACCATCAATACTATTATCGAGCGTACCGGCGTGAAGATCGATATTACAGATGAAGGAAATGTATCCATCTGTGGTGTGGACAAAGCCAGCATGGAAGAAGCAGCAAAACTGGTGATGATCATTGCAACAGATTTTGAGGCTGGACAGGTTCTGGAAGGTGATGTTGTCAGCATCAAAGACTTCGGTGCATTCGTAGAGTTCGCTCCGGGCAAAGAAGGAATGGTTCACATCTCCAAGATCTCCAAGGAGAGAATCGACAAGGTAGAAGATGTTCTGACACTTGGTCAGCATGTAAAGGTTGTATGCCTCGGAAAAGACAAGATGGGAAGATTCAGCTTCAGCATGAAAGATGTTGCAGAATAAGAAAATCTGAAAAATTCATACAGAAATTTATAAAAGATATGAAAGCATTCGGTTGTTCAAAAAGAGCGGCCGGGTGCTTTTTTGCGTTTACGCGAAGCAACAAGATGACTTTCGTTCTTTTGCAAAAGTTGTGTCGGAAACCACTCGTGCTAGTCCTACAGTGAGAGCAAAATGACATGCGAACAGTTCTGGTCCGGATTCTTCCACAAAAGGAATGCATAAGGGAACATCCGAAGCCCCGGTACCTTCTTCGAGCAAGCATCAGCGCTGCTCGAAGAGTATCTCTATGGGGCGAAGGCAAGCGTAAGCGGTTCCCGTTGCAACCTTTTGTGGGAGAAATAAGAAGTAACTTTTGCAGTTTGGAGGAAGTCGTTTTTCATTAGTAGTTTACGCAAAACAACACGTAAAGTTTGGGAAAGTATAAAAAAGTCGGAACAAGGATTCTCAGAGTTTCAGGAATGTTTCGGGCAACATTCTCATATAGTGTAGTTGTATGGAGGTAGACAAGTATGAGGATGCAAAGTACAGGAGAGCGCACCCGGCAACAGACCAGCAGACGAAAGGAGCGACAGGTCATGCAGGTGCTGGCGGCATCGATCCGGGAAATATTTCAGGCGGGAGAACTTTTTACTGATCGGCTGCAGGAGATTCGGATGAGGATCGGACAACCACTGATCCTTCTGGAGGACGGAGAAGAAAAAATTCCTGTGGACGGAAATGGGCGGGAACATGTGGTCACAAAAGAAGAGATACGGGAGACCCTGGAATATATCAGCCATTATTCGCTTTATGCTTATGAATATGAAATGAAACAGGGATTTTTGACGATTGAAGGAGGACATCGCGTGGGTATTTCGGGAAAAGCCATCATAGAAAACGATCATATTAAAAACATGCAGTTTATTTCATCTATTAATTTGCGGATTTCGCACGAGGTTCTGGGATGTGCGGACCAGGTGCTGCCTTATATCACGGCAAACCGGCAGTTATGCCATACCCTGATCATTTCTCCTCCGGGGTGCGGCAAGACCACATTGATCCGGGATTTGATCCGGCAGATCTCAGACGGGAATCAATATATCAAAGGCTGTACGGTCGGGGTAGTGGATGAACGCTCGGAACTGGGAGGATGTTATATGGGGGTTGCCCAGAACCATCTTGGGATGCGGACGGATATTCTGGACTGTTGTCCGAAAGCGGAAGGAATGATCATGCTGATACGTTCCATGTCTCCGCAGGTGATCGCGGTGGATGAGATCGGAACACCGGAGGAAGTACATGCCATTGAATATGCCATGCACTGCGGATGTAAAATGCTGGCAAGTGTCCATGGAGAGTCTATGGAGGAAATCAGAAAAAGACCGGTTCTGGATCAGATGGTTCGTCAGAGAAGGTTTGAACGGTATGTAATCCTCGGAAATCAGCCGACCACCGGCTCGATACAGTCCATTTTTGATGAGCGGGGTGTGGATTTTTATTCCAGATGCTGAAACTGACAGGCTGTGTTCTGATCTTTATCTCCTGCGTCGGACTTGGTGCATTTTCGGCAGGAAAGGAAGCAAAGAAGTATGAGGAATTAAAGGAACTGTACCGGATTTTTTATCTGCTGAAAGGAGAATTGGAGTATACGCATGTCCCGTTGGAACTGTTGTTCGGACAAGTTGCGACTCATCTGGATTCACCGTACAGGGAGTGGTTCCTGGCACTTTCCGTGGGCCTTAAGGAGCGAAAGGAAAAAGAATTTGCGCGGTTGTGGGAGCGAGAACTCAGAACCTATTTGTCCGGACTCTCGCTGAAAGAAGGAGAATATCTGGATTTAACGGAACTTGGGGAAAGACTGGGACAGACAGACTTAAAAACAGGTGTGGGAGTGTTGGAATGGTATCTGAAACAACTGGAACTGAAAATCGGAACATGCAGGGAGGCACTTTCGGTGAAACGGAGACTTTATTACTGTACAGGGATCACCGGAGGACTTTTTCTGGTACTGTTGTTCCTGTAAGAGGAGGGAAACATGTCGGTCACGTTGATCTTTAAAATCGCAGCGGTGGGGATTCTGGTATCCATACTGAGCCAGGTTCTGAAACACAGCGGGCGTGAGGAACAGGCATTTCTTGTGAGTTTTGCAGGCCTGATTCTGGTGCTGGGATGGATCCTTCCATATATCTATGAACTGTTTCTGACGATCCAGAGACTTTTTGCGCTTTGAAATACAGGTACTTTTTTTCGCTTATGTACTTGCAGGAGTGCATGAGATGGATTGGAATAAGAAAAACAGAATGTAATGTGTTCAGAGAAAAATCAGAATCCGGGATGGGAGGGAAAAGAATGATAAAGATTGCATTGCTTGCAGTGGTCGGTGCTTTACTGTCTGTCCAGTTAAAAAGCGGCAAACCGGAATACGGAATCTATGTGAGCGTGGGAGTCAGCCTTTTGCTGTTTGGCGGGATTGTGGAAAGGCTTGGCAGCTTTGTCACAATGTTCCGAAATCTGGAAGAACTGTCCGGGATCAATCCGGAGTATCTGTCAATTCTGCTGAAAATGATCGGGATCACTTATGTAGGAGAGTTTGCATCCGGGATCTGTAAGGATGCGGGATACCAGACACTTGCGGTTCAGATCGAACTGTTCGGAAAGCTGACTATTCTATTGCTGAGTCTTCCGGTTTTGTCGGCATTGCTTGAAACGGTTCGGAAATTTCTGTCATGAGAAAGGGAAACACAGAGCATAGAAAAGGCGTGTTGCAGGACAAAACATCATCCTGCGGACTGATACGTATAGTTTTGACGTTCGTGGTAACTGTCGGCATTGTTCTGGCGGTTCCGGGCAGAACCAGGGCGGCTGATCAAATGGCAAATGATCAGAATATATCAGAAGAGAACGTATCAGACCAGACGACATCGGACCAGGCGGAAGAACTGTTGCTGGATCGGTTTGATTTTCGGGAAGTGGATCGATCTTTGCAGGAACTCTTTCCGCAGGAAAAGAGAAGTATGGAAGAAATCCTGCGGGAATTGATGCACGGAGATCTGAAACCGACCGGGGAACTTGTGTTAGGACTGATCAAAGAACAGATGGGATATGAACTGACCAGTCACAGAAAAATTTGGGTCGAACTGTTGGTACTGATTCTGATCTCTGCTATTTTCACCAATTTTTCAGAAGCTTTTCAGAACCGGCAGATTTCGGAAGTCAGTTTTTATATTTTATATCTGCTGATGATTACCATTTGTCTGCAGGGATTTCTGATCACCCTGGACGGGGCGGAAGAAAGGCTTGGGGATCTGACGGAATTTATGAAGGTACTGGCACCTTCTTACTGTATGGCGATTGCATTTTCCACGGGAGCGGCGTCTTCACTGGCCTTTTATAATCTGGTACTTCTGATCATTTATGTGGTAAATCTGGTGATTGTGAATCTGTTGCTGCCGATGGTCCATCTTTTCCTGATGATGAAGATTATGAATTACCTGACAGAAGAAGAGTATCTGACACAATTTACCGAGTTGTGCAGAAAACTGATCGGCTGGATCCTGAAGATTCTGGTAGGTGCGGTTGCCGGGATCAATATTATACAGGGGATGTTGACACCGGCAATGGATTCCCTGAATCGAACCATACTGGGCAGGGGCGTGGAAGTGATTCCGGGGATCGGAAATGTATTGGGAGGCATGACGGATGTGGCACTGGCATCGGCTGTCGTGATAAAAAACGGAATCGGCATGACTGGCCTTATTTTCTGTGGGGTATTCTGTATTTCTCCGGTGGTGAAGATGGCGGCACTGACCCTGCTTTATAAATTGCTGGCGGCGGTTGTGGAACCGGTTTCCCATCAGAGAATCGTGGGATGTGTCAGCAGTATCAGTGAAGGCTATGAGCTTCTCTTAAAAATCATGACCAGTACCGGGCTTTTGTTCATGTTGACATTGGCAGTTTTAAGCGCAACGACATCCTGAGCGGTTTGAAAATAATCAGGCGGGTAAAGTCAGACGTCTGGTCTTCTCATGGGCGGTAAGGAGTATAAAAGAAATATGTTTACATATCTTTATGACTGGATGTATCAGATTACATTTTATCTGGTGATATTTACGGCGGCGCTTCAACTGCTGCCGTCGGGAAATTACAGAAAGTACGTCAGATTTTTTGTGGGACTGGTGCTGATTCTGCTGGTGATCTCCCCGGTGCTGAAGTTGTCCGGAACGGGAGATCTCTCGCAGATGTTTTCCGAAAAAGAGCAGGAAGTGGCTGATTTTGAGGAAACTCTACATCTAAAGAATGTGGAATTAGGAAAGGAAGCAAATCACGAAATTCAAAATAAAATCGGCTCAAATGACACAGAGACTCAAGGAGTGACAGGACACGATCAAAGTACAAAGACCGGAACAGAAAGCGGGGAAAGTGCAGCGGATGCAACAGAAATGCAGGAGAAAACAACGGGTGAAGTGACAGAAGGAGCCGGAACAGGAGGTCGGAGGCAAGAAAATGGACAAAAACAGATTTTCGTGGAACCTGTCCGTCTGGAGTGAAAAACTCCGCAAACTTGGGAATGGAAGGCAACGTCTGCTGATTCTTTTTCTGGCGGGGCTTCTGCTGGTGGTGCTGTCGATTCCGGTAAAAGAGAAGGGACAGGCTGACAGCATACAGACGCAGGAGACGCAAACACAGGGAATGTCCGGGGACGGAGAGATCGAAACGTACCGGAAAAATATGGAGAAAACACTGGTTGAAGTATTGAGGAAAATTGACGGGGTGGGAGAAGTCTCAGTGATGATCACGTTGAAATCAACCGGAGAAAAAGTAGTGGAGAAGGATCAGAATCATTCCTCTGATACGGTTGAAGAGACAGACAGTGCAGGCGGCAGTCGGACAACGCAGAGTCAGAACAGTGAGAAAAGCAGCATTTATACACAGTCGGGTCAGGGAACGCAGGATCCGTATGTAAAGAAAGAACTGGTGCCGGAAACGGAAGGGGTACTGATCGTGGCAGATGGCGGAGATGATCCTGTGGTCGTGGAAAATCTGACGGAAGCAGTCCGTGCATTATTTGGAATCGAAGCGCATAAGATAAAAATAGTGAAACGGGAACATTCCAAATAATCAGGGAGGACATGACAATGAAAAAAATTCTGAAAAAGAATCAGATCGTGATCACAACACTGGCGGTCATGGTCGCAATCGCAGGATATTTGAATTATTCCGGGAAGCTGTTCCCGAAATCATCGAATCAGGCGGAAGAAACCAGTGCAGATCTTGCCAATCAGGAACTGCTGGATATTTCTCAGGAGGATCTTCAGGCAGAAAATTCAGATGTAGAGAGTCAGGATTCAGAAGATAATGTGGACGGAACACCGGGGGAGGCAGTTCTGACAAACGGGGAAGCAAAAGCGACGGTTGCACAGGCAAAGGTGTCAAGAGAACAGGTGAGAGCCGAAAATAAAGAAACCCTTCAGGCAATCATAGATAATACGGATTTGAGTGAGGAACAGAAACAGGATGCTATCAGTCAGATGGTGAAGCTGACACAGATGGCAGAACAGGAAATGGCGATTGAAACCCTGCTGGCCTCCAAAGGATTTACACAGGCTGTGGTAAATCTGACAGAGGATCAGGCGGATGTAGTGGTGGAAGCTTCAGATCTGACAGACGCTGCACTGGCTCAGATCGAAGACATCGTGACGAGAAAAACAGAGATTTCTCCGGAAAATGTGGTGATCACGCAGATTCGGCCGGGTGAATGAGATTCAAGACTTGCAGGGGACTATATAGATGTGATAGACTAACTAAGTATGCGGTCAGAGTATGACAGGAGATATCCGGCAGAAGAACAAAAGATCTGACCGCACAGGAACGTAAGAAAGACAGCGAATATAAAGAACGATCGAAAATGGGAGAGAAAAATACAATGGCAGACATTAAAAGCGAAATAAAAAAGAGAAGAACGTTTGCAATCATTTCCCATCCGGATGCAGGAAAGACGACTCTGACTGAAAAATTCCTGCTGTACGGAGGTGCCATCAATCAGGCGGGAAGTGTAAAAGGAAAGGCAACAGCAAAGCATGCGGTTTCTGATTGGATGGAGATTGAAAAAGAAAGAGGTATCTCGGTAACCTCTTCCGTTTTGCAGTTTGAATATGAAGGATACTGCATCAACATTCTGGATACCCCGGGACATCAGGACTTCTCGGAAGATACCTACCGTACACTGATGGCGGCGGATTCAGCCGTGATGGTGATCGATGCGTCAAAAGGTGTGGAGGCACAGACACGAAAACTGTTTAAAGTCTGCGTCATGCGCCATATTCCGATTTTTACCTTTATTAATAAAATGGACCGGGAGGCCATGGATACCTTTGACCTTCTGGATGATATCGAGAAAGAACTGGGAATCGCAACCTGTCCTGTTAACTGGCCTATCGGGTCAGGAAAAGCGTTTAAAGGGGTATATGACAGACAGAAACGGGAAGTGGAACTGTTCTCTGATACAAGAAAAGGAACGACCCAGGGAGAAGTGAGAACCATCGACATCGAAGCGCCGGAGATTGATGAAATCCTTGGAGCAGATGCCAAAGCTACGCTGGAAGAAGAAATCGAACTGATGGATGGCGCTTCCGCAGAATTTGATCAGGAACTGGTAAGCAAAGGAGAACTTTCCCCGGTATTTTTCGGTTCGGCTCTGACAAATTTCGGTGTGGAAACATTTTTGGAACATTTTCTTCAGATGACCACATCCCCGCTTCCGAGAATGTCGGACAAAGGCGAGATTGATCCGCTGACCGAGGAAGATTTCTCTGCATTTGTCTTTAAAATTCAGGCAAATATGAATAAAAACCACAGAGACAGGATCGCATTTATGCGAATCTGCTCCGGTAAATTCGAGGCTGGAATGTCTGTGTACCATATGCAGGGCGGAAAGGAAGTACGGTTATCTCAACCACAGCAGTTGATGGCGAGTGAGCGCAAGATCGTGGAAGAAGCATATGGCGGAGATATCATCGGAGTCTTTGATCCGGGTATCTTTTCCATCGGAGATACGCTGACTTCCGCCAAAGACAGATTCTGTTATGAAGGAATTCCTACCTTTGCGCCGGAACATTTTGCAAGAGTCCGTCAGGTAGATACCATGAAACGGAAACAGTTTATCAAAGGGATCAACCAGATTGCACAGGAAGGTGCGATCCAGATCTTCCAGGAGTACAATACCGGAATGGAAGAAATCATTGTAGGCGTTGTGGGTGTCCTGCAGTTTGATGTGTTGAAATACCGGCTGAACAATGAATACAATGTGGAGATTCGCATGGAAAATCTTCCTTATGAGCATATTCGCTGGATCGAAAACGAAGAGATCAATCTGGATAAACTGAGTGGAACTTCTGATATGAAGAAGATCAAGGATCTGAAGGGAAGACCGCTTCTTCTGTTCGTGCATGACTGGAGTATCCGGATGACACAGGAGAGGAACGAAGGCCTGATCTTATCAGAATTCGGACGGTAAAATATACCCTTTGCATTTAAACACAGATTTGCTATAATAAGGGATAGACAAGACCAACACAGGAGGTTTTTAAAATGGCAAAAGACGAGAGAAATACGTATACGATACAGAATGATCCGAATATGGGAGAGGTGAAGATCGCAGACGAAGTCGTAGCGATCATTGCCGCATTAGCAGCGACTGAGGTGGAAGGTGTGGCATCCATGGCCGGAAACATCACCAACGAACTGATCAGCAAACTGGGCATGAAGAATCTGTCCAAAGGCGTGAAAGTGGATGTGCTGGAAGGTGTTGTGACGGTTGCCCTTGCACTGAATATGAAATATGATTACAGTATTGTTGAGACATCTACAAAGGTTCAGGAACGGGTGAAGTCTGCAATTGAGACTATGACAGGTCTGGAAGTGGCAGATGTGAATATTAAAGTTGCAGGTGTGGAGATGGAAGGAGACGAATAGAATTCGTTTCCTTTTATTGCCTAGCATACGACAAAAAGAACCGGTGGATCTTTTTTAGTAGTAAAAAACAAGCGAGAAAGGAACTGTTATGGTCAGATCAGAACTCAGAGAACATATATTTAAAATGATTTTTCAGGTGGAGTTTAATTCCATGGAAGATATGCCGGAGCATCTCAGGCTCTATTTTGAGCAGCTTTCCCATGCAAAAGACAGCGATCTTGTATATATCCAGGAAAAATACCAGAAGATCGTGGACAAGCTGCCGGAAATCGACAATCTGCTCAATGAAAAGACAACAGGTTGGAAGACTGGCCGCATGAACAAAGTTGATCTGTCGATCCTGAGACTGGCAGTCTATGAGATCCTCTGGGATGAGGATGTTCCACAGGGAGTTGCGATCAATGAGGCGGTCGAACTGGCGAAACGCTTCAGTTCGGAAGAAGGACCGGCTTTTGTAAACGGTGTACTTGCCCGGTTTGCATCCTGAGCGCCGGAAGTTTTGCGGGAGTAATCTCATGGAAAATGTATATTCGGTGCGGCAGGTGAATTCCTACTTGAAAAATATGTTTGCGCAGGATTACATGCTGAACCGCATCTATGTAAAAGGCGAGGTGTCTAATCTAAAATATCATACCTCGGGTCATATTTATTTTTCTTTAAAAGATGAGTCCGGAACCATAGCCTGTGTTATGTTTGCAGGCTCAAGGTCGGGGCTTTCTTTTCGTATGCGGGAAGGACAGCAGGTGATTGTGCTGGGGAACATCAGTGTCTATGAAAGAGACGGAAAATACCAGCTCTATGCCAGACAGATCGTGCTGGATGGAGCCGGGGAACTGTATGAACGGTTTGAAGCATTGAAACAGGAACTGGAAGAGATGGGAATGTTTGCACCGGAATATAAACTTCCGATTCCAAAATATCCTTCCAGGATCGGAATCGTGACAGCACCTACGGGGGCTGCAATCCGTGATATCATCAATATTTCAAAGAGAAGGAATCCTTTTGTGCAACTGATCCTTTATCCGGCACTGGTACAGGGAGAAGGAGCCAAAGAGAGCATTGTACAGGGAATCCGTATGCTGGAATCCAAACAGGTGGATGTGATCATTGTCGGAAGGGGCGGCGGTTCCATCGAGGATCTCTGGGCCTTTAACGAAGAAAATGTGGCATGCGCGATTTTTAACTGTCGGGTTCCGGTGATTTCAGCCGTCGGACATGAAACAGATACGACGATTGCGGATTTTGTGGCCGATTTAAGGGCACCTACGCCTTCGGCGGCGGCTGAGCTGGCGGTGCCGAGAATCGATGAAATCCTTGGATTGCTGGACGGGTACCAGACAGAATTTCGCCAGCAGATCCACTGGAAGATTCAGGAAATGCGCCAGGAACAGAAAAAAATGGAACTGAAACTGCGATTGATCCATCCAAGATCACAACTGGATCAGAAACGTCAGTATCTTGCAGATCTTGAGGATGATATGAGAGGCTCTATGGAACAGAAAATCCTGGAGAAACGGCACAGATATCAGTTGTATCTGGAGAAGATGAAAGGGCTGTCTCCGCTCAAGAAACTGGAACAGGGCTTTGCCTATGTGGCGGATGAGCAGGGACACAGGCTGACATCGGTGGAACAGACTTCCGAGGGGGAAGAACTGGAGATCTATGTAACGGACGGCTGGGTCCGTGCAGAAGTGCTTGAAAAAGGGAAGGAGGCGTATCATGGAAACAGAGAAAGAACCTGAGCTGGAAGAACTTTTTGAACAGTTGGAAGAGGTGACCGGAAAGATGGAAGAGAAAGACACGTCTCTGGAAGAATCCTTTGCACTGTATCAGAAAGGAATGGAGTTACTGAAAACATGCAAAGATAAGATTGACCGGATCGAAAAGAAAGTACAGATCCTGGACGAGAATGGAGAGACACATGAATTTTGAAGAACAAAGAGCGGAAAAAGTAAAAGAAATCGAAGCAATCTTGAAAGAATATCTGCCCTCTGACCTGCAGAATCAAAATGTGATCGGAGAGGCGATGGAGTACAGCCTGATGGCAGGCGGCAAACGGTTAAGACCGATGCTGATGCAGGAGGTTTACAAAATGTATGGCGGAGAGGGTTCGCTGGTGGAACCGTTTATGGCGGCGTTGGAGATGATCCATACCTATTCTCTGGTACATGATGACCTTCCGGCTATGGATAATGATGATTACAGAAGAGGAAAGAAAACAACCCACGTGGTTTATGGCGAAGACATGGGAATCCTGGCAGGGGATGCATTGTTAAACTACGCATTTGAGACAGCGGCAACTGCTTTTGACACCTATCCGGATGATCTGGAAAAAGTAGGAAAAGCCATTGCACTGCTTGCAAAAAAGGCCGGCGTTTACGGAATGATCGGCGGGCAGGTAGTTGATGTGAAAGAAACAGGCAAAGAGATCGATGAGGATACCCTGACATTTATCTATCGTCTGAAAACAGGAGCATTGATTGAGGCTGCCATGATGGTCGGAGCCGTTCTGGCGGGAGAAGATGATGACGAAGTCCTGCGGATGAAAGATATCGCTTCTGATATCGGAATGGCATTCCAGATCCGCGATGATATTCTGGATGTGACCAGTACAAGAGAGACGCTGGGAAAACCGATTTTGAGTGATGAAAAGAATCAGAAGATGACTTATGTAACCATCCATGGGTTAGAGCGTGCGAAAGAAGATGTTAAGGTGATTTCTGACCGTGCCATGGAGAAACTGAAAGAAACCGGAAAGGCCAATGAATTTTTATGCTGGCTGGTAGAGTCTCTGGTGTACCGGGAATCATAATGTCACAGAGACAGAAAGGGACAGCACATGATTTTAGATAAGATCCGCCAGGAGAACGATATCAAAAAACTAAAACCGGAGGAACTTCCGGTTCTTGCAGAAGAAATCCGTTCTTTTCTGATTGAGAAGATCAGCAGAACCGGTGGACATCTGGCTTCCAATCTGGGCGTGGTGGAACTGACAATGGCGCTTCATCTGGAACTGAACCTGCCGACAGATAAACTGATCTGGGACGTAGGACATCAGTCCTACACCCACAAACTTCTGACCGGAAGAAAAGACGGATTTGATGATCTGAGAAAATATGGCGGAATGAGCGGCTTCCCGAAACGGAAGGAAAGCAAATGTGATGCTTTTGATACGGGACACAGTTCTACGTCAATTTCTGCCGGACTCGGATATGTGGAGGCAAGAGAAATCTTAGGACAGCATCACACAGTAGTTTCTGTGATCGGTGACGGTTCCCTGACCGGTGGCATGGCCTATGAGGCGTTGAATAATGCGTCCAGACTGAAAAGTAATTTTATTGTCGTGTTAAACGACAACAATATGTCGATTTCCAAAAATGTAGGTGGAATGTCAAATTATCTGAATGGACTAAGGACGGCGGAAGCCTATACCGGTCTGAAAAAAGGTGTGGAAGACAGTCTCCTGAAAGTGCCGGGAGCCGGAGAACGGATCCTGGGTCAGATGAAAAGGGCAAAAAGCGGTCTGAAACAACTGATCGTTCCTGGAATGTTCTTTGAAGATATGGGCATTACCTATCTGGGACCGGTGGACGGGCATGATATCCGGAAGCTGCGGCGGGTAATCCGGGAGGCAAAACGGATCCAGCATGGAGTATTGATTCATGTTCTGACGAAAAAAGGAAAAGGGTATCAGCCGGCAGAGATTAATCCGTCCAAATACCACGGGACAGGTCCGTTTGTGGTGGATACCGGAGAACAGACCGGGAAGACAACGAGGGATACCTACACGGATATTTTTTCAAAAGTATTGTGTGATGAGGCAAAACGAAAGGAACATCTGGTGGCAATTACGGCAGCTATGGCAGATGGAACAGGGCTTGCACGATTTTCCAGACAGTTTCCAAAACGTTTTTTTGATGTGGGAATCGCAGAGGAACATGGGATGACTTTTGCGGCGGGACTGGCTGCAGGAGGACTGAAACCGGTGATTGCACTGTATTCCTCCTTCTTACAACGAGCCTTTGACCAGATGATCCATGATGTATGTCTTCAGAATCTTCCGGTATTTATCGGTGTAGATCGTGCCGGATTGGTAGGAAGTGACGGAGAGACCCATCAGGGATTGTTTGACATTGCCTTTTTATCCATGATCCCGAATCTGACGATCCTGTCGCCGAAAAACAGGTGGGAGATGGCGGATATGGTCAGGTTCTGCGTAGATTATGACGGACCTGTGGCACTTCGTTATCCGAGAGGAGAAGCCTATGAAGGTCTGAAAGAATTTCGCCGGGAAATCTGTTACGGAAAGAGTGAGTGGATCTATGAAGAGGAGGAGATTGCCATTCTCTTTGTGGGACATATGGCAGAGCTGGCAGAAAAAGTGCGGGAAGGGTTAAAAGAAATCGGGTATCCGGTGTCTTTGATCAATGCAAGATTTATAAAGCCGTTGGATGAAGAGATGATAGAAAAAGCGGCGAAAGACCACAGGCTTCTTGTAACCATTGAAGAAGGCGTGCTTTCCGGCGGATACGGAGAGGCGGTTCTTCGTTATACAGAAAAGAAGGGACTTACCATGAAGGTCTTAAATGTCGGACTTCCGGATGAATATATCGAGCATGGAAATGTGGAAGTCTTAAGAAAAGAAGTTGGAATGGATCCGGATACCATCGTAAAACAGATTGTGACAGAGTATATCTGCATGCTCTGAGAGAAGATTCAGAAGAATCCGACAACGACAGAACAGATCGGGAAAAACATCAGGAGATACAGGAGTAGTTATGAAAGAACGTTTAGACGTATTGCTTGTAAAACGGAATCTGGCAGCGTCCAGAGAAAAAGCAAAAGCGATCATTATGGCAGGGCAGGTGTTTGTGGACGGCCAGAGAGAAGATAAAGCGGGGACAAGCTTTCCGGAAGAAGTTCAGATTGAGATCCGGGGACATAAGATGCCTTATGTAAGCCGCGGTGGACTCAAGCTGGAAAAAGCGATGAAACATTTCGATGTGACGGTAGAGGGGAAGGTGTGTACAGATGTGGGTTCCTCCACAGGGGGATTTACAGACTGTATGCTGCAAAACGGTGCAGTGAAGGTGTTTGCCATCGATGTGGGCAGAGGACAACTGGACTGGAAATTACGGCAGGATGAACGGGTAGTCTGCATGGAGAAAACCAACATCCGTTACGTGACACCGGAAGATATCGGAGAACCCATCGATTTTTCTTCCATCGATGTTTCCTTTATTTCGCTGACGAAGGTGTTGGAACCGATCCGAAATTATCTGAAGCCGGAGGGACAGATCGTAGCTTTGATCAAACCTCAGTTTGAGGCGGGAAGAGAAAAAGTGGGGAAAAAGGGTGTGGTAAGAGAAAAGAGCACCCATCTGGAAGTGATTCACAAAGTGATGGATTATGCTTCTCAGATCGGATTTGATATCCTGAATCTGGAGTTTTCCCCGATCAAAGGACCTGAGGGAAATATTGAATATTTACTGCATTTACAGAAGTGTCCGGAAATGCCGGGCGCGATCCATGGAGTAACCCCGGAAGCAGTTGTGGATGCGGCATTTGAAACACTGAACTAAGGGAGAAATTGATGGATACGTTTTATATCTTAACAAATGAAAAGAAAGACAAAGGATTGCATGTGACCAGGCTGGTGCAGTCTTATATCGAAAAATCCGGTAAGAAGAGTATTCTTGCACAGACAGACGAGGAAGGATATGTGATTCCGGGATCGGTGCCGCTTGAAGCAGACTGTGCGATCGTAATCGGAGGAGATGGGACGCTGATCCAGGCAATCCGTGGAATTCGCGGGTCTCATCTTCCGGTTCTCGGCATCAATATGGGAACCCTGGGATATCTGGCAGAAGTGGAAGTGACAGATATTGCAAATGACCTGAACAAATTGTTTGAAGAGTCCTATACACTGGAATACCGGATGATGATGCAGGGCAGTGTCAATGACGGGGCACCGGAAACTGCGGTGAATGACATTGTACTGACCAGAGACGGTGCTCTTCGGATCATGCATTTTAATCTGTATGTCAACGGAGAACTGATGAACCGGTATGAAGCGGATGGAGTGATTATTTCTACCCCTACCGGATCGACCGGATATAATCTGTCGGCAGGTGGTCCAATTGTAGAACCGACAGCGCAGCTTTTCATCATTACACCGATCTGCTCCCATGCGTTGAATACCAGCAGTGTGGTGCTTTCCGCGGAGGATGTGATCGAGATTGAAGTGGGAGAAGGCAGAGGGGGTTCCGTCTCCCATGCCCTGGTTTCTTTTGATGGAACGGAATGTTCTCCCCTCATTACCGGAGACAAGGTTCGGATAGAAAAGACGCAGGAGACTGCAGGACTTGTAAAGTTGGGCAAAGAAAGTTTTATGGCAACATTGCGCAGGAAAATGAAAGGAAAATAAACTATGAAAGTCAGTCGTCACGCAAAAATCGTAGAATTAATCGGTCAGTATGATGTGGAGACTCAGGAAGAGCTGGCAGAACTTCTGAACCGGGAAGGCTTCCAGGTGACACAGGCTACGGTTTCCAGAGATATCAGAGATTTGAAGCTGACCAAAGTGCAAACGGAAAAAGGAAAGCAGAAATATGTGGTATTGCAGCCGGAAGAAAATCAGATCAGCGAGAAATACAGAAGAGTGTTGCGTGATGGTTTTTCGTCCATGGACATGGCACAGAATATTCTGGTGATCAAGACGGTCTCCGGTATGGCAATGGCAGTTGCGGCTGCCATTGATAATATGGACTGGACGGAAGTGGTGGGATGTATCGCAGGAGATGACACTATTATGTGTGCGATCCGAACGGTGGACGATACGATTCTTGTAATGGATAAGATCCGCAAAATCGTAAACAATAATTAGCCTGATGTTGATGGATTTGAATTTGAAGTTGAGGAGTTTGCGGGACAGGAGGAAACAATGCTACAAAATCTGCATGTGAAAAATCTGGCGCTGATCCAGGAAATCGAAGTGGATTTCTCAGAAGGACTGAATATCCTGACCGGAGAAACCGGCGCGGGAAAATCCATCATTCTCGGTTCGATCGGTCTGGCTCTGGGTGGAAAATACAGTCAGGATATGCTGCGTACAGGAGCGGATTACGGTCTGGTAGAACTGTGCTTTTCTGTGGAAGATCAACGGATCCAAAAGAAACTGGAAGCAATGGATATCTATCCGGATGAGGGACAGATCATCCTGACCAGGAAGCTGACCGGAGGAAGAAGTATCAGCAGGATCAACGGTGAGACGGTCAGCATGAGTGTATTGAAAGAAGTGGCAGGCAGTCTGATCGATATTTACGGTCAGCATGAACACCAGACCCTGTTAAACCGGAAAAATCATCTGACGCTTCTGGATCTTTTTGGCGGAGAGGAACTTCTGGAATTAAAACAGGAAGTGGCGGCAAACTATAAAGAATACAGAGCAAAAGTGAAAAAACTGGAAGAGACCTCCATGGATGAGAAAGAACGGAAAAAAGAAATTTCTCTTCTGGAGTTTGAGATACAGGAGATTGAGGAAGCAGAACTGACGGCAGGAGAAGATGAACTGCTGGAAGAAACCTACCGGAGAATGTCGGACGGACGGAAAATGACAGAGATGATCTCGGAGGCGTATGGGTATACCAGTGAAGGGGAAGGAGCAAACGCCAGTGATCTGTTGAGCCGTGCGATCCGCGCGCTTCAGGAGATCAGTACTTATGATGAAACCGGCGCGGGACTTTATGAACAACTGGTGGAAGTAGACAGTCTGCTCAATGATTTTAACCGGGAACTGGCAGATTATCAGGAAAGCTTTTCTTTCTCTCAGGAAGAGTATGCACAGACAGAAGATCGGTTAAATGAGATCAATCGTCTGAAGGCAAAATACGGAGAAACGATCTCTGAGATTCAGGATTATTACGAAGAACAGTGTGAGAGACTCCAGATGCTTCAGGATTATGAAACTTATCGGAATACGCTGCTGGAGCAGACGGAGAAAGCAAAAGCAACACTGGAAGAAAGCGCAGACCGGTTGAGTCAAAAGCGAAAAGAATGTGCCGAAATCTTTGAGAAGAAAGTGGAAGACGGATTAAGAGAACTGAATTTCCTGGATGTCTGTTTTGAAGTGCGTCTGACCCGAATGGAAGCATGTACCGGAAAGGGATGGGAACAGGGAGAGTTCTGGATTACACTGAATCCGGGCGAAGAATTACGCCCCCTTTCCAAAGTGGCATCGGGGGGAGAACTTTCCAGAGTGATGCTGGCGATCAAAGCGGTGATGGCAGACAAAGAAGAGACACCGACCCTGATCTTTGATGAGATCGATACGGGAATCAGCGGGATCACGGCTGCAAAGGTGGCAAAACAGATGGAGATCATCGGAGTGTCCCATCAGGTGATCTGTATTACCCATTTGCCTCAGATCGCAGCAGCGGCGGACAGCCATTATCTGATCGAAAAATCTGTGGAAAATGAAAAGACCCGAACCCAGATCCGAAAGCTGGATGAGGAAGGTTCTGTGATGGAACTGGCCAGAATCCTGGGCGGAGATCAGATTACGGATACAATTTTGTCCAGCGCAAAGGAAATGAAGCAAAAAAAGAAATGAAAAAAATACCAGAGTGAAACGATGCAAAGATTCACATAATAAAACGACTGCTAAAGGCGGTCGTTTTTTCTTATAGGTTGTTTCAGAAAAGAGGTGTGGGTCTGTGAAAAAAATCTGGTATCGAAGAATACTGAACGGTTTGTTGTTCATGGGGATCATCGGGCTGGCGGGATATGGATATGTGGCATATGATACGGTGAAAAAGGATGGGAGTCAGACGGAACAGGAGGTCAGTGCAAGATCTCTGGAAGAAAATACAGTGCTTCTGGGGGGAATGCCGGTTGGGATTTACATGGAAACAGAGGGCGTGATGGTACTTGGGACTCAATCGGTGGAAAATCAGGAAGGAATCAAGGAAGAACCTGCCAAAAACCTGGTGAAGGCAGGGGATTACATTGTGGGGATCAATGGAGAAAAGGTAGAAAATAAGAAAGAACTGGCGGATTGTGTGAAGAATCTCGAAAAAGAAACGGTGATCCTTCAGATTCGACGCGACCGAGAGGAAATTGAGCTGAAAATGACACCGGTCAGTGTCTCATCCAAAGAGCGGAAACTCGGCATTTGGGTCCGGGACAATCTTCAGGGACTCGGAACGATCACTTTTTTAACCAGAGACAGCCGTTTTGGGGCACTGGGGCATGGAATCCATGATGTGGACACCAATGGACTGGTGGAAATCGCAAAAGGGAGTCTTTATGCCACCAATATCCGGACACTGATGAAGGGCAGAGCGGGAATGCCGGGGAGTCTGGAAGGAATTATCGTTTATAACAGTTTTAACAGGCTGGGCGAGATTGAGAAGAATACAGAAGCCGGAATCTACGGCAAACTGGAGAAAGTTGACCGGCTGTTCGAGGAAGAAATTGCAATCGAAGTGGCAAAGAAAGAAGAAATCTGTACAGGGCCGGCGCAGATCCGGTGCTGTATCGGGGATGAGATCTGTTACTACGATGTGGAGATCCTGGATGTGGATCCGACAGAAAAGGAAGTCAATAAAGGAATGATTGTAAGGGTGACGGATCCGAAGCTTTTGGAGAAAACGGGTGGAATCATTCAGGGAATGAGCGGCAGTCCGATCGTCCAGAACGGAAAACTGATCGGGGCTGTAACCCATGTGTTTGTGAATCATCCGGAAAAAGGGTATGGGATCTTTGCGGAGACGATGTTGGAACTTTCCGGGGATAATTTTGCAGAAAACCAGACGGAATAAAACAGATTTCACGAGAAAAATGACGAATTATTTTGATAATTCAGAGAAAAACAAAGGAGTGGTCGAATCATTACGAGGTGTTGAAATTGTGATCTGTAAACTGCCGTCGTATAATAGCCCATGTGGAAAACTTAAAAGGAATCAGGAAAGGAGTACCCATGGAACAGTTAAGTGTAGCAATTGCAGATGACAATGAACGACTTTTGGACATGTTGGATGAAATCATCAGTTCGGATAAAATGCTGAACGTGGTGGGAAAAGCAAAAAACGGAGAAGATATCTGTCAGATCATAAGGAACAAAGAGCCGGATGTGGTGCTGTTGGATCTGATTATGCCGAAAATGGATGGTCTGACAGTGATGGATCAGATCAATCATGACAAAATGGTGAAGAAACATCCGAGTTTTATTGTACTGACGGCGATCGGACAGGAAGCGATCACGGAAGATGCCTTTCAGAAAGGTGCAAATTACTACATGATGAAACCATTCAATAATGAGATGTTGTTAAGCCGGATCAAGAATGTGAACCACTCTTTCAGGGGACAGGGAAAACGGGGAGCGGAAGCCGAAAATTATGAGACCCTCAGAGAGGGAGAACTGGAGAACCGTATCACCAATCTGCTGCATGAGATCGGAATTCCGGCACATATCAAAGGGTACCATTACCTGAGGGATGCCATTTTGATGGCGGTGGATGATATGGATGTATTAAATGCCATCACGAAGGTCTTGTATCCGACCGTTGCAAAAAAATATCAGACCACATCCAGTCGTGTGGAACGGGCAATCCGTCATGCGATTGAAGTAGCATGGAGCAGAGGAAAACTGGATACGATCGATGAACTTTTCGGGTATACTGTCAGCAATGGCAAAGGAAAACCAACCAATTCAGAGTTCATTGCACTGATCGCGGACACCATTCAATTAGAGTACAAACATCGATAAAATTCTTCCAATAATTGACCGGATGCGGTATAATGAAAATAAGAGTTTTATGGTCGATGGAGGAAGAAATATGAAAAATATTCTTTATGTTGCATCAGAAGCAGTACCATTTATTAAAACGGGAGGACTGGCAGATGTTGTGGGTTCTTTGCCAAAATATTTTGACAGAAAAAAATACGACGTGCGAGTGGTTCTGCCAAAATATTCCTGTATGAAGCAGGAATGGAAAGATAAAATGGAATATGTGGATCATTTTTATATGAACATAAACGGAGAAGACCAGTACGTAGGCATTTTAAAGATCGTACTGGATAAGATTACGTTTTATTTTATAGATAATGAACATTACTTTACGGGATTTACTCCTTATGGAGATACACTATGGGATATCGAGAAGTTCGCGTTCTTTTCCAAAGCGGCTTTAAGTATCCTTCCGGTGATCGGATTCAGACCGGATCTGATCCATTGCCACGACTGGCAGGCAGGTCTTGTTCCGGTTTATCTGGATAATTTCCGTTACGGAGGAGAATATTACCGGGGAATCCATACTGTTATGACGATACATAACCTGAAATTCCAGGGAGTCTGGGATCGGGACAGCGTACAGCGGATTACGGGACTTCCGGATTATTATTTTGCGCCGGATAAGATGGAGGCTTATGACAACGCCAATCTCTTAAAAGGCGGAATCGTATTTGCCGACAAGGTTACTACGGTCAGTGAGACCTATGCAGAAGAGATCAAGACTCCGTTTTTTGGAGAAGGTCTGGACGGACTGATGTATGCCAGATCCAATGACTTAAGCGGAATCGTCAATGGACTGGATTATAATGAATACTGTCCGTTTATGGATCCGATAATCAAAAAGCACTATACGTCCGATACGTTCCGGCGAAATAAAGTGGCAAATAAAACGGCACTGCAGGAAGAACTTGGGTTGGTGAAGGATTCGAAGGTAATGATGATCGGCATGGTATCCCGACTGACAGATCAGAAGGGATTTGACCTGGTGGACTATGTGATGGATGAACTTTGTCAGGATGCGGTACAGATCGTGGTTCTTGGAACCGGAGAAGTGAAATATGAAAATATGTTCCGGCACTTTGCATGGAAGTATCCGGAGAAGGTTTCCGCAAACATTTTCTATTCCGAAGAAATGTCCCATAAGATTTATGCCTCTGCCGATGCATTTCTGATGCCGTCCCTGTTTGAACCATGCGGATTAAGCCAGTTGATGAGCTTAAGATACGGAACAGTCCCAATCGTACGGGAGACCGGAGGACTGAAAGATACCGTAGAAGCCTATAATGAATATGAGAAGACCGGTACGGGATTCAGCTTTGCAAACTACAATGCCCATGAGATGCTTCATACGATCCGGTATGCAGAACGGATCTTCTATGATAAGAAACGTGACTGGAACAAGATCGTAGAACGCGGCATGGAACGGGATTTCTCCTGGAAAAATTCAGCAAAGCAATATGATATGCTTTACAAGAATCTTCTGGGATAGTACAATAAGCAACAGTAAAAAGAAACAGGAGTATACAACAGGATGAAGATTTCAGAAAAATTAAACAGCGGGAAAATTAATATTTCTTTAGAGGTATTCCCACCAAAGACATCGGATACCTATGATAAGGTACAGGATGCAGTAGATAAGATCGGAGCATTAAAACCGGCATTTATCAGTGTGACTTACGGGGCAGGCGGCGGAACCAGCAAGAATACGCTTAAGATCGCCAAACACATCAAAGACGATCTGGGTGTGGACTCTCTGGCACATCTGACCTGTGCTTCTTCTACAAAAGAAGAGGTACGCGAGGTGATCGGACGGTTAAAGGAAGCAGGAATCGAAAATATTCTTGCTCTGCGCGGAGATATTCCGGAAGGCGGAAGCTTACCGGGAGATGATTCCTTCAAACATGCATCGGAACTGGTACAGGAGATCAAAAAGCATGGAGATTTCTGTATCGGAGGAGCATGCTATCCGGAAGGACACGTAGAAAATGCACATAAAGAGGATGACATCCGTTATCTGAAAGAAAAAGTGGACTGTGGAGTTGATTTCCTGACGACACAGATGTTCTTTGACAATTCCATCCACTATAATTTCCTTTACAGAATCCGGGAAGCGGGAATCACGGTTCCGGTACTTCCGGGAATTATGCCTGTAACCAACGGGCGCCAGATGAAGAGGATCTGTCAGCTTTCCGGAACCATTCTTCCGGCAAGATTTCAGGCAATCGTAGACCGCTTCGGGGACAATCCGGCGGCAATGCAGCAGGCAGGTATTGCATATGCGACAGATCAGATCATTGATCTCCTGGCAAATGGAATCAAGAATATCCATATTTATTCCATGAACAAACCGGAAGTTGCGGCAGCAATCCTGAACAACCTTTCAGAGATTGTGAAATGCTAAAGAACTGCGGATGGCAGAGATATGGAATTCTGTGATCCGAAGGACAGGATTTAACGAGAAGAAGAGAAAAGACAGAGGATAGAAGACAGATAGCATGGAAAGCAGAATACAGGAGGCAATCCGGTATCTGGGCTATGGAAGAAACGCGGTAGATCAAGAAACGCTTGACATGGTTTCCGAAGCTTTTTTGCAGTTGGACCAATGCGCAAAGAAGCGTTCGGTCTGCCGCATTTTTCAGTTAGAGCAGATGGCGGATGACAGGTTTAAAATCGGAAAGCTGGATGTGAAAAGCAAAGGGCTTGGGAAGAATTTGAAGGGATGTTCTTCCGTGGCTGTTTTTGGGGCGACACTGGGAATTGAGGTGGATCGCCTGATCCAGAGAAGTTCTGTAAGGAATATGGCAAAGGCGGTTGTCGTACAGGCCTGTGCGGCGGCTTATCTGGAAGAATACTGTGATCAGATCCAGGAAGAACTGCGCCGGGAAAAAGAAAAGGAAGCTCTTTATCTGAGACCGAGATTCAGTCCCGGATACGGAGATTTTTCGATTGAGTATCAAAGACCGATCGTTCAGATGCTGGATGCAGCAAAGAAGATCGGACTGACACTGACGGACAGTTGTATGATGGTTCCGTCAAAATCAGTGACGGCGGTGATCGGGATCAGCGAAACATCTCTGCCGTGTCACAGACAGGGATGCGAGATTTGTACAAAGACAGATTGTCTATATAGAAGGAATACGGCATGATAAGAGAAAAGTTAGGAAAAGAATTATTATTTTTTGACGGAGGAATGGGAACCCTGCTCCAGGCAAAGGGGCTGGCACCGGGAGAGTTGCCGGAGACCTGGAACCTGCTTCATCCGGAGGCAATCCGGGAGATTCACCAATCCTATATTGAGGCGGGAAGTGATATTGTACTGACCAATACATTCGGTGCAAATGCCCTGAAATTCCACGATGAAGGCTATCAGCTCAAAGAGATCGTGGATGCGGCGGTGTCTCATGTAAAACAGGCGGCAGAGGACGCAGGAGTTGACCGGAAGATTTATACAGCTCTCGATGTGGGCCCTACCGGAAAATTATTAAAGCCCATGGGAGATCTGGAATTTGAGACGGCTTACCGTGCCTTCCGCGAAGTGATGGAATATGGAGAAGCGGCAGGGGCAGATCTGATCCATATTGAGACCATGAGTGATACCTATGAGATGAAGGCGGCAGTTCTTGCGGCGAAAGAAGGTACAGATCTTCCGGTGTTCGTTACGGCGATTTTTGACGAAAGAGGAAAGCTTCTGACCGGTGCGGATGTTCCGTCCGTTGTTGCCATGCTGGAAGGCTTAAGAGTGGATGCTCTGGGAATCAACTGTGGACTGGGACCGGCACAGATGATGCCGATTCTGGAACAGTTAAGAGAATATACCTCCCTTCCGATTATCGTAAAACCAAATGCGGGACTTCCGAAACAGAAAGACGGAAAGACCTGGTATGACGTATCACCGGAAGAATTTGCCGGATGTATGAAAGAAATCGTATCGATGGGAGCGTGTGTGATCGGCGGATGCTGTGGTACCACACCGGATCATATCCGAAAGATGGCAGAGGAGTGCAAAGATCTTTCCATTCTGGTACCCCAGCCAAAAGACCGGACCATCGTATCCTCTTACGGGCAGTCTGTCACACTGGGCGTGGGATCTAGGATCATCGGAGAACGGATCAATCCGACCGGAAAGAAACGGTTCAAGCAGGCGTTAAAAGAAAATGATATGGACTATATCCTGAACGAAGCAATTACCCAGGAAGAGCGGGGCGCACACATTCTGGATGTCAATGTAGGTCTTCCGGATATTGACGAACCGGCGGTGATGGAAGAAGTGATCCAGGAGATTCAGGCGGTGACCAGTCTTCCCCTTCAGATCGATACCGTAGATGCAGATGCGATGGAACGTGCCATGCGGATCTACAACGGAAAGCCGATGGTCAATTCGGTCAGTGGGAAGAAAGAATCCATGGATATGGTATTCCCTCTGGTGAAAAAATATGGCGGCGTTGTGATCGGGCTGACGCTGGATGAGGGAGGAATTCCTGCAACCGCAGACGGAAGAGTAAAGATTGCAGAGAAGATTGTGGCAGAGGCAGCAAAATACGGAATCCAGAAGAAGGATATCGTGATCGATGTTTTGACGATGACCATCAGCTCAGAGGCGGAAGGTGCGATCGTTACACTGGAAGCTCTGCGAAGAGTGCGGTGGGAACTGGGATTAAATACGGTTCTCGGTGTGTCCAATATCTCCTTTGGTCTGCCGAGCCGTCCGGTGATCAATTCCAATTTCTACACCATGGCGATGTACAGTGGGCTGAGCGCGGGAATCATCAATCCATCTTCCGAAGACATGATGCGTTCCTTCTATGCTTATCATGCACTGATGAATCTGGATGAGAACTTTGGAAACTATATCGAGCGGTTCTCTAAAGTAACTCAGACGATTCAGACGGTTTCCATTGACCAGGGGAACGGAGCAGCCGGTGGGACAGCCGCTGCGGGAGGCGGAAGCAGAACGCTTCAGACCGCTATCGAAAAGGGTCTGAAGGAAGAGGCAAGAGAGATGACAAAGGCACTTCTGGAGACAGAAAAGCCGCTGGATATCATCAATCAGCATCTGATCCCGGCACTGGATACCGTGGGCAAGGGATTCGAAAAAGGTACGGTCTTTCTTCCACAGCTTTTGATGAGTGCAGAGGCAGCAAAGGTTGCGTTTGCCGTGATCAAGGATGCTATGGCAGGAACCGATGAGACAGAAGAGGCAAAAGAAAAAGTTGTATTGGCAACCGTCAAAGGAGATATTCACGATATCGGAAAAAATATTGTGAAGGTTCTTCTGGAAAATTACGGATTTGAAGTGGTGGATCTTGGAAAAGACGTTCCGCCGGAGAAGATCGTAGAGACCGTGAAAGAACAGAACATTAAGCTGGTAGGCTTAAGTGCCCTGATGACGACAACCGTTGTCAGCATGGAAGAGACCATCAAACAGCTCAAAGAAGCAGGATTGGACTGCAAAGTCATGGTAGGAGGAGCGGTACTGAATCAGGAGTATGCGGATATGATCGGCGCAGATTTCTACGGAAAAGATGCCATGCAGTCTGTTTATTACGCACAGGATCTGCTGTTAAAATAAGGAAACAGGATTTAAATGGTTTCCGGTCAGAAGATTTACCGGATTGTTTCTTATTTCATACATGGATTTTGGTTGACAAGATTTTAACGGACAGGTATATTAATCTGTGGTAAATGAATGAGGATAAAGATTAAAAATCAGGAGGTACGCCTTATGTTGAGAGGATTGGACACACCAATCAGAGCAATCAGAAGACAGGTATTTACAGAAGCAGCGAAACTTGGACTGAAAGCTAATTCAGAGACGCTTTTAGATGATATGGAAGAAATTCCTTATAAAATTGTAAATGAAGATACGGAACAGTATCGGGAAAGCGTATACCGTTCCAGAGCGATCGTCAGAGAACGACTGAGACTTGCAATGGGACTTTCCCTTCGTCCGGAGGATAAACCGATTCCGTTGACCGCAGGGGTGGATGCAAGTAATATTTCCGAGAAATATTATGAGCCGCCGCTTATGCAGGTGATTCCGTCAGCATGTGATGCATGTGAGGAAAGAGGATATGAAGTCAGCAATATGTGTCGTGGATGTCTGGCGCACCCGTGTATGGAGGTATGTCCGAGAGGCGCGATTTCCATGGTAGACGGACATTCCCATATTGATCAGGAAAAATGTATCAAATGCGGAAAGTGCAAATCGGCCTGTCCGTATGATGCAATTTCCAAAAAAGAGCGTCCGTGTCAGGCTGCCTGTGGCGTAGGAGCCATCGGAAGTGACAGGATGGGACGTGCAAAGATTGACAATGACAAATGTGTATCCTGTGGTATGTGTATGGTAAACTGCCCGTTCGGAGCAATTTCTGACAAATCCCAGGTATTCCAGTTGATGCGTACACTTTCCGAGGGTGGAGAGATTGTTGCAGAGATCGCACCGGCATTTGTCGGCCAGTTCGGAGACAACATCACCCCGAGAAATATCAAAGCGGCTTTACAGGAACTTGGATTCAAGGAAGTATATGAAGTAGCACTTGGAGCAGATATCGGAGCCATTGCTGAGGCTCATCACTATGTAGAGAAGGTTGAGACAGGAGAGTTACCGTTCCTGCTGACTTCCTGCTGCCCGTCCTGGTCCATGCTGGCAAAGAAATATTTCCCGGATCTGATCGATCAGATCTCCCAGGAACTGACTCCGATGGTGGCAACTGCAAGAACCATCAAGAAAGAGCATCCGAATGCAAGAGTGGTATTTATCGGACCATGTGCAGCCAAGAAGCTGGAAGCTTCCAGAAGAACCGTTCGAAGCGATGTAGACTTCGTTGTAACCTATGAAGAGTTGCAGGCAATGTTCGATGCAAAAGAAATTGACCTGACCAAATATGAGGCAGAGTCCTCTTTCCATAATGCAACCGGAGCAGGCCGCGGTTATGCGTGTGCAGGCGGCGTGGCTCAGGCAATCGAGAACTGTGTACATGAGTATTATCCGGATGTGGATGTTCATGTGGAACATGCAGAGGGACTGGCTGAATGTAAGAAGACCCTGATGCTTGCGAAAGCAGGACGTATGAACGGATGCCTGATCGAAGGTATGGGATGTCCGGGAGGATGTATCGCCGGAGCAGGTACCAATATTCCGGTAGAGAAAGCAAAGAAAGCGCTGGCTAACTTTGTGAAGAATTCTTCCACACCACTTCCGTCAAAAGAACTGGCAGAGATCGAATTAAAATAAGTTGCGAAATAAGTTCTCTTTACAAACGGAAATGCCTATGCTATCATAGGAAAGAACGTAGCATAGAACGTTCGGAGGTGTAGTTATGGGATTTTTATCTGGTGTACCGGAACTTCTGATCCAGGCAGTTGCAATCGGCGGAATCGCATTTATTGCAGGAATCTTCGGAAGAGGATTAACTGGTCGGAAAGACGGAAAGAACCAAAAAGGTAAAGGCAAAAAATAAAGAACTTCCATAGAGTGGACATATGTGCCACTCTATTGGTGCGTAAGTAACACACAAGCGGACATGCTGGCATGTCCGCTTGTAACATGAGGAGGAAAGATATGCAATCCTATGGAGTAAACGAATTAAGAAAGATGTTCCTGAAATTTTTTGAGAGTAAAGGACATCTGGCAATGAAAAGTTTTTCACTGGTGCCGCACAATGACAAGAGTCTTTTGCTGATCAATTCAGGAATGGCTCCGCTGAAACCTTATTTTACGGGACAGGAGATTCCGCCGAGACGCAGAGTGACAACCTGTCAGAAATGTATCCGTACCGGAGATATCGAGAATGTAGGTAAGACAGCCCGCCACGGTACATTTTTTGAGATGCTTGGTAACTTCTCTTTCGGAGATTATTTTAAGACCGAAGCCATCCACTGGTCCTGGGAATTTCTGACAGAAGTAGTAGGCATCGATCCGGATCGTCTGTATCCGTCCATTTATGAGGATGATGATGAGGCGTTCAAGATCTGGAATGAAGAGATGGGAATTCCGGCAGAGAGAATCTTCCGTTTCGGAAAAGAAGATAACTTCTGGGAGCACGGTTCAGGCCCTTGCGGACCTTGTTCTGAGATTTATTATGACCGCGGAGAGAAATACGGCTGCGGAAAACCAGGATGTACAGTCGGCTGTGACTGCGACCGTTACATGGAAATCTGGAACAACGTATTCAGCCAGTTCAACAACGACGGACATGGCAATTATACAGACCTGATCCAGAAGAACATTGATACAGGTATGGGACTGGAACGTCTGGCATGTGTGGTTCAGGATGTAGATTCCATGTTCGATATTGATACGATCAAAGCGCTGAGAGATCATGTCTGCCGTCTTGCAGACAAATCTTACGGAATCGACCATGAGACAGATGTGTCTCTTCGTGTGGTCACAGACCATGTACGTTCCGTAACCTTTATGATCTCCGACGGTATCCTTCCTTCCAACAGTGGTCGCGGATATGTCCTTCGTCGTCTCCTTCGCCGTGCATGCCGCCACGGAAAGCTTCTCGGAATCGACGGAGCATTCCTGGTAGATCTGGCCAATACCGTAATTGAGGGATCTAAGGACGGATATCCGGAACTGGAAGAAAAGAAAGAATTTATCTTTAACGTAATCGCAAAAGAAGAGGCCAACTTCAACAAGACCATTGATCAGGGACTTTCGATTCTGGCTGATATGGAAGCTGAGATGGAAAAACGTGGAGAAAAGGTTCTCTCAGGAGAGGATGCGTTCCGTCTGTACGATACTTACGGATTCCCGATTGATCTGACCAGTGAGATTCTGGAAGAAAAAGGTCTGACTTATGACGAGGAAGGCTTTAAAAAGGCACAGGAAGAACAGAAGAAGAAATCCGAAGGCTCTTTCGGCGTTCATTCCATGTCCGGAAAAGATGCTTCTGTATATGATGAACTGGATTCCACACTGGAAACAGAATTTGTAGGATATGACAATCTGTCTTATGAGGCGAAAGTAACTGCGTTGACTACAGAGACAGAAGTAGTCGATGCCCTTTCCGACGGGGAAAAAGGTACGATCGTTGTGGATAAAACACCGTTTTACGGAACGATGGGTGGACAGGAAGGCGATGCCGGTGTGATTCGGACAGCCGACGGAGAATTTACCGTAGAAACCACGATCCATCTGGCAGGAACCAAGTTGGGACATATCGGATACGTTTCAAAAGGTATGATCAAGATTGGAGATCAGGTAACTCTGGAAGTGGATGCACAGAAACGTGCCCTGACAGAGCGCAACCATTCTGCAACCCATCTGCTTCAGAAAGCACTGCGTGAAGTGCTGGGAGCACACGTAGAACAGGCCGGATCCAGTGTCAACGAAGACAGACTTCGTTTTGACTTTACACATTTCTCTGCACTGAGTCAGGAGGAACTGAAGCAGGTAGAGGCGATCGTCAATGAGAAGATCATGGCAGGACTTCCGGTTGTATGTAAGAACATGCCGATCGAGGAAGCAAGAAAGACAGGAGCACAGGCTCTGTTTGGTGAGAAATACGGGGATGTAGTCCGTGTCGTAAACATGGGAGACTTTTCCATTGAGTTCTGTGGTGGAACTCATGTAAAGAATACCGGAGAGATCATGGCATTGAAGATCGTGTCTGAATCCGGAATCTCAGCAGGTGTCAGACGTATTGAAGCACTGACATCCAAAGGACTCCTGAAATACTATGACAAACTGGAAGAGAGCCTGAAAGAAGCGGCAGCCCTTGTGAAAGCAACTCCGGATCATCTGGTAGAGAAGATTTCCCATACACTGGCAGAGAATAAGAGTCTGCACAGTGAGGTGGAAAGCTTAAAGAGCAAGATGGCAAAAGAGTCCATGGGTGATGTGACCGAGCAGGTAGAAGAAGTCAAAGGCGTAAAAGTACTTGCACTGAAAGTAGACGGTGCAGATATGAACGGACTGCGCGACCTGGGAGATCAGTTGAAAGAAAAACTGGGAGAAGGCGTTGTAGTTCTGGCTTCCGGAGCAGACGGTAAGGTCAGTCTGATGGCAACCGCAACAGACGGCGCAATCAAACAGGGTGCTCATGCCGGAAATCTTGTGAAGGCAATCGCAGGATGTGTCGGCGGTGGCGGTGGTGGTCGTCCGAACATGGCACAGGCAGGCGGAAAGAATCCGGCAGGAATTGACGAAGCGCTTGCAAAAGTGAAAGAAGTTCTGGAAGGACAGTTGAAATAATCAAATCATCGGTCTGAAAATACGTCAGAAAAATTACTGAGGAAAAAAACGCATCAAATGCGAAAAATCAGTTGACGTAAACGGAAAATATGATATAATTCTATATAGTGCAATAAAAAATACCCAAACAGTCGTATGATGCACAATATAGGCTGGAGGGAGGTTAGGTGTGAGACTATGTCAAATGTAATCGTAAAAGAAAACGAAACGTTGGACAGCGCTTTACGCAGATTTAAAAGAAATTGCGCAAAAGCTGGAATTCAGCAGGAGATTCGTAAGAGAGAACATTACGAAAAGCCAAGCGTAAGACGTAAAAAGAAATCTGAAGCTGCTAGAAAACGCAAGTATAACTAGTGTGCATAATGGACGGAACATCCTTCGGATGTTCCGTTTTTTCGTTGTCGGGTATACGACAAAAAGATCCGGTGGATCTTTTTAAAGTTACAGGAATGCAACTTTAACTCTCGCAAAAGGAATACATAAGGGAACATCCGAAGCCCCGGTACTTTCTTCGAGCGAGCGTGATCGCCGCTCGAAGGAGATCTCTTTATGGGGCGAAGGCAAGCGTAAGCGGTTCCCGTTGTATTCCTTTTGCTGGAGGATAATGGTTTTATATAATCCGGTGATTCCGATGTGGTTTGTAGGTTTAAAGTGCTACAAAGATAAAATTTTTTCCAAATTCTATATTGACAAAAAACAGAGTACAGTCTAAAATATTTTTTGTCAAAGGGGACAACAGGCAGGGCTTCTTTGAAGTTCTGCTTTTTGTATGGCGATGAGCCAGGATATAATGCTCTGTATTGCAGGAATATTTGTTAGAAAGATAGGATACGGGTATTATCAGAAACCAGAACATATTTTAGGAGGTAGAGTTATGTCATATGTTGATGAGGTAATCGAAGCTGTCGTAAAGAAAAATCCGGCAGAGCCTGAATTCCATCAGGCAGTAAAAGAGGTACTGGAGTCTTTGAGAGTTGTAATCGAAGCAAACGAGGAAAGGTATCGTAAAGATGCATTGCTTGAAAGACTGGTTGAACCGGAAAGACAGATCAAATTCAGAGTACCGTGGGTAGATGATAAGGGACAGGTTCAGGTAAATACCGGATACCGTGTACAGTTTAACAGCGCAATCGGACCATACAAGGGAGGATTGAGACTTCATCCATCTGTAAACCTTGGTATTATCAAATTCCTTGGTTTTGAGCAGATTTTCAAAAACTCACTGACAGGTCTTCCGATCGGCGGAGGAAAAGGTGGTTCCGACTTCGATCCTAAGGGAAAATCAGACCGTGAGGTTATGGCATTCTGCCAGAGCTTTATGACAGAACTTTGCAAATATATTGGAGCAGATACAGATGTACCGGCCGGAGATATCGGAACAGGTGCAAGAGAGATCGGATATATGTTCGGTCAGTACAAGAGAATCAGAGGACTTTATGAAGGTGTTCTGACAGGTAAAGGATTAACTTATGGTGGATCCCTTGCAAGAACAGAAGCTACCGGATATGGTCTGCTGTATCTGACAGAAGAACTTCTGAAGCTGAACGGAATCGAACTTGCAGGAAAGACAGTTGCAGTTTCCGGATCCGGTAACGTTGCAATCTATGCAACAGAGAAGGCTCAGCAGTTGGGCGCTAAGGTTGTAACAGTCAGCGATTCTACCGGTTGGGTATATGATCCGGAAGGAATTGACGTTGCAGCACTGAAAGAGATCAAAGAAGTCAATCGTGCAAGACTGACAGAATACAAGAAATATCGTCCGAATTCAGAATATCATGAGGGACGTGGCGTATGGAATGTGAAAGTAGATATCGCTCTTCCATGTGCAACACAGAACGAACTGCACTTAGAGGATGCAAAGGCTCTGGTAGCAAACGGATGCCTGGCAGTCTGCGAAGGTGCAAACATGCCTACTACACTGGAAGCAACACAGTATCTGCAGGAGAATGGTGTAATCTTTGCACCTGGTAAAGCTGCAAATGCCGGTGGTGTTGCAACATCTGCACTGGAGATGTCCCAGAACAGCGAGCGTCTGAGCTGGACATTTGAAGAAGTAGATGCAAAACTGAAAAACATCATGATCAATATCTGCCATAACATGTCTGATGCAGCAGAGAAATACGGCGCAAAAGGCAACTACGTAGTAGGTGCTAACATTGCCGGATTCGAGAAAGTTGTAGATGCTATGACAGCTCAGGGAATCTGCTAATTTAAGAAAGAAATATTCTGAAAGATTACAGAAAGTGAAAATCCGAATCTTCCGGGTAACCGGAGGGTTCGGATTTTTTTTATTGACCAGGCTAAATTTGACCAGACTAAATTTGACCAGACTAAATTTGAACAGACGGATTTTCCTTGAAACAAAAAGAAAGGGTATGGTAAACTAAATAAGTTGAGGGAGGATTATGTCGAATGAAGAAGAAAATTTTAGCGCTCATACTGGCGGCAGTTGTTTTCAATACAGGAATCTACTATCCGGCAGACAGCTATGCCTATGAAGGTGTAGACGCTGTTTCTGCTCAGATGGAAGATGGAACTACGGGAAAGAATTCGGAACAGGCGTCGGACCATACCGAGACACAGGATTTACAGAACCCACAGGAGAAAGATCATCAGGTGTTGGCTCAGGAACAAGATGCTCAAGATTCAAGTCTGAACTCAGATCAACAGAATCAGGATGGTCAGGAGTCGGATGACGGGTCACAGATACAACCGGTATCCGAAGAACAGGATCAGGAGGATCAGGAGACTGGGATAGAAACCGAGGTGGAAACGCAGGCGGAGAAGACGTCAGTTTCTTACCGGACTCATGTACAGACTTACGGTTGGCAGGACTATGTGAAGGATGGAGAAACCTCCGGAACATCGGGGCAGTCCAAGCGACTGGAGGGCATCCAAATCAAACTGGAGCATCCGGAATATACGGGAGATATTGAGTATCGAACCCATGTGCAGACCTATGGCTGGCAGAATTATGTAAAGAATGATGCAATGGCAGGAACTACCGGACAATCCAAGCGACTGGAAGCGATTCAGATCCGCCTGACCGGAGAGATAGCACAGCATTACGATATTTATTACCGGGTTCATTCTCAGACCTATGGCTGGCTTGACTGGGCCAAGAACGGGGAATATGCGGGAACCGCCGGCTATTCCAAACGTCTGGAAGCCATCGAAATCCGACTGGTAGAAAAAGGAGATGCAGCGCCGGGAGCAACCGATAAGAAGTATCTGCATCCGATGGTTTCTTACCGAACTCATGTACAGACTTACGGTTGGCAGGGGTATGTTCAGGATGGAACGGTTGCGGGAACCTCCGGACAGTCGAAACGACTGGAAGGAATTCAGATTCAGCTCAATAACCAGGAATATGATGGAAATATTGAGTATCGAACCCATGTACAGACCTATGGCTGGCAAGGATATGTGAAAAATGGAGCGATGTCCGGAACCTCCGGACAGTCCAAGCGACTGGAAGCAATTCAGATCCGACTGACCGGGGAAATGGCGCAGCATTATGATATATATTATCGGGTGCATTCCCAGACTTACGGCTGGCTTGGCTGGGCGAAGAATGGAGAATATGCCGGAACCGCCGGATACTCCAAGCGACTGGAGGCAATCCAGATTCAGCTTTATCCGAAAAACGCATCCAATGCACCTGCCCAGACCACACGTAGTTATATAGCAAATACAGAGGCCGGAACATTGACATACGCTTCTTTTGTGGAAGGAAGCGGCTGGCAAAATGCAGTCAGTGCCGGAACGATCTCCGGAACCACCGGGCAGGGCAAACAGTTAGAAGCAGTAAAAATCAATCTAGAAAATGTAAAGGATGGACTTAAGGGAGGAATCCAGTATAGTGCATGTCTTGAGACAGGTGGATGGCAGAACTGGGTAAATGGAGGTGCCGTAGCGGGCGTTACAGATCACAGTAGCCGGATTGAGGCGATGAAAGTTCAGTTGACCGGAGAATATGCGAGCTATTATGACGTATACTATCAGGTACATCTTGAGAAATACGGTTGGCTTGGCTGGGCAAAAAACGGACAGATTGCCGGAAGTACCGGAATTCATTATAATATGCAGGCGATAAAGATCGTACTTCTTCCAAAGGGAAGCAGTGCACCCGGATCTACGGCAAATCCTTATACACAGAGTATTTACCGCCCGAATCGCGGGATTTCCAACGCACTTGGAATTTCAGCCGCTGCGGTGGTCATGAATCTTCAGTCCCATGAAAAGGATAAATTTTATCTGGGAACTCGTTATGAACCGGATTTGGATTATCGCTCTCCGAATGGAGATATTTCCTTTAACGGGGCACCGGGAATGAACTGTACCGGGTTTGTGTGGTATGTGTTGAAAAGTGCAGGTGCGACACCGTCAGCAATTCCGAATCAGCAGGAATATTCCCAGTGTGCAGGAGGATGGATCACCTGGCAGAGAAAATATGCAAATCAGGTTCCGATGTATGATTTCAGGAGTAAATCTGCAATGTTGAACTCCGGAATCCTGGAAAAAGGGGATGTAATCTGGATCTGGAATGAAAATGAAGGTGGAAAACACGGTAATAGTGATTATAACCATGTGGGCTTTTTCTGGGGAGAGACTTCCAGTCAGGATTTGTTCTGGCATTCCTCACCGAACGGAGGAAACCAGATCAGTGCGATTATCGGATTATCGAATAATGTAAGTTATACGGTGATGAAATTATAAAAGAGTGAAAAGATATTTCTGAAAATCAGAATGGATTCCGGCATATTTTGCTCAAACTTCTCTTATACTGATAACAGAGAAACAGGCGGGAGAAATGTGGTATGAGAGGTAGTAAAAAGTGGTGCAGGAATCCTGATGGAAGATACAAGACAGCATTCGGCAGAAGAGACAGGATAAGAAATCTTGCAAAATGTTGGATCATATGGATACTTACGGTGGGGATGATGTTTTCATTCCCACTGCGACTTTCTGCGGCAAACGAAAATCTGACGATCAGTGCACCGTCTGCAATCCTGATAGAAAAGACAACGGGAAGTATCTTATATGAAAAAGAGGCAGACACCAGGAGGGCACCGGCCAGTGTGACGAAAGTGATGACCATGCTTCTGATCATGGAAGGAATCGCGGAAGGAAAGATCCACAAAGACGATCAGGTGACAGTTTCGGAATATGCGGCATCCATGGGCGGTTCCCAAGTGTTTCTGGAACCCGGAGAGACACAGACCGTGGATACCATGCTGAAATGCATCGCAGTGGCCAGTGCAAACGATGCCTGTGTGGCGATGGCAGAGCATCTGTGCGGGAGTGAAGAAGTGTTTGTGGAAAAGATGAATGAGAAAGCAAAAGAACTTGGGATGACCAACACTCATTTTGTGAACTGTAACGGTCTGGATGCTGAGGGACATGAGACCACGGCAAGGGATATTTCACTGATGTCAAAGGAACTGATCACCAAATATCCGGATATCCAGGATTATTCGATGATCTGGATGGAAAATATTACCCATCATACGCGGAAAGGAGATTCGGAATTTGGACTGACCAATACCAATAAGCTGGTGCGTCAGTATGAATATGCGACCGGATTGAAAACCGGTTCCACAGGAAATGCAAAATTCTGCGTATCGGCTACCGCAAAGAAGGATGATGTGGAACTGATCGCAGTGATCATGGGAGCGGAAAACTCAAAAGACCGGTTTAAAGATGCGGTGACATTGCTGGGATACGGCTTTGGAATCTGCAGATTATACCGGGATGATAAGATGCCGGAACTGAAACCGATTGAAGTGAAAAACGGGACAGAAGAAACGGCAGAAATCCAATATGCCTATCCATTTACCTGGTTAGATACGACCGGTGCAAAATTCGGAGAGATTGAAAAGAAGCTGAATCTGCCGCAAAAAATCCAGGCTCCCGGCAAGAAGGGAGAAACGATCGGAACACTGGATTATTATCTGGGAAAGGAAAAAATCGGGAGTGTGGAGATCTGCCTGAAAGAAACCATCGAAAAAGCATCGCTGAAAGACTGGATTCATAAGATGTTAAGCAGATACTGTCATGGAGTCATTGAAATTTCAGGATATATCGTGTAGAATAGAAAGAAAAAGAAACGGAGACGAGTATATTATGACAAAAGCAGAAGTGGCTCAGATGATCGATCATACATTATTGAAGCCGGAAGCAACCAAAGAACAGATCAAAGCACTGTGTGAGGAGGCAAAGGAATACGGATTCCATTCTGTATGTGTGAATTCCAGTTATGTACCGTATTGCGCAGAACTTCTGAAAGACAGTGGGGTAGCTGTATGTACGGTTGTAGGCTTCCCTCTCGGAGCAATGTCTACCAAAGGCAAAGCTGCTGAGACAGAGATTGCAGTAAAAGACGGAGCAACAGAGATCGATATGGTCATCCATGTAGGAATGATCAAATCCAAAGACTGGGATTATGTATCAGAAGATATCAAAGCAGTTGTAGCAGCAGCCGGAGAAGGAGTCTTGGTCAAAGTGATTCTGGAAACTTGTCTGCTGACAGATGAAGAGATCGTAGAGGCAAGCAAGGTTGCAAAGGCAGCCGGAGCTGATTTTGTAAAGACTTCTACCGGATTTTCCACCGGTGGAGCAACCGTAAAAGATGTCAAACTGATGCGGGAAGCAGTAGGACCGGAACTTGGAGTAAAAGCATCTGGCGGTGTGCGTGATGCAGCATTTGCAAAAGAAGTGATCGAAGCCGGAGCTACCCGTCTTGGTGCAAGTGCAGGCGTTGCAATCTTAGAGGACTGGGCAGAATAATAAAGGAACAATAACTATGCAGGAGATTCTTCAGACAGTGATCTGGATCATTGCGATTATCTTTGCAGTGACCGTAGCGGAAATGATCCGGGAATTACATACATTCCGGGTCAGAGAATATGAAGTCATCTCTCCGAAACTGAACGGGATTAAGAAAAATTTGCAGGTCGTTTTACTAAGCGACCTGCATAACCATGTTTATGGAGAGAAAAATAAGAAGTTGCTCGATGAAATCCGGAAGATTCATCCGGATCTTATTTTGGTTGCGGGAGATATGCTGGTCGGAAAAGAGGATATTTCCTGGGAAGTAGCCGCACAATTTGTAGAGCAGCTTCCGGAAATCTGTCCGGTTTATTACGGAAACGGAAACCATGAACAGCGGATGAAAGAACAGCAGGAAGTGTATGGGGATGCATTTTTTTCCTATAAAGAACGGCTGGAAAAGGCTGGAATTCATTTTTTGGAAAATCAGACCGATCAGATAAAGATTGCAGGAAGAACAATCGTCGTCACCGGACTGGAACTTCCAAATTCCTATTATAAAAAATTTCGCAAACATTTTCTCGGAAAAGAAAGGCTAGAGGAAATGCTAGGAAAAGGGGAAACAGAGAATTTTCAGATTCTGATTGCCCATAATCCTGTATTTTTTCAGGACTATCGTAACTGGGGAGCGGATCTTGTGGTATCGGGACATCTTCATGGCGGAATCATTCGCATTCCGGGGTTAGGGGGGCTGATCACGCCTCAGGCAAAGCTGTTTCCGAAGTATTCGGGGGAACTGACAAAAAAAGAGGAGTCTTATATTGCAGTCAGTAGAGGGCTTGGGAGCCACACTGTGAACATTCGTCTGTTTAATGAGGCAGAAATCGTTGCATTGGAATTAAAACCGGAACAGGAAAAGGAAGAGGACAGGTAAACTATGGGATTGTCTGTAAAACTTCAGGTATTTGAGGGTCCGTTGGATCTGTTGTTGCACCTGATCGACAAAAATAAAATTGATATCTATGATATTCCGATCGTAGAGATTACCAATCAATATATGGACTATATTCATCAGATGGAACGGGAAGATCTGAATGTGATGAGTGAATTCCTGGTTATGGCGGCGACTCTTCTGGACATTAAATGTAAAATGCTGCTTCCGGCAGAAGTAAATGAAGAGGGCGAAGAGGAAGATCCTCGAAAAGAACTGGTGGAACGTCTTTTACAGTATAAGATTTATAAATACATGGCAGAAGAACTGAAAGACCGACAGGTGGATAATGCCCAGACTTATTATAAGGATCCTACCATTCCGCAGGAAGTTCTGGATTATGTGGAACCGGTAGATGTAGAGGCCCTGTTGTCAGGTGTGACACTGAACAGTCTAAACCGAGTCTTTCGGGATGTGATGAAACGTCAGAACAATAAGATCGACCCGATTCGAAGCAAATTCGGAAAGATTGAAAAAGAAGAAGTGACGCTTCCGGACAGGCTTTCCTGGGTCGAAAAATATATGAGACAACATCAGACGGCAGATTTTCGATCCTTATTGGAAGCGCAATGCTCAAAAGTGCAGATTATCGTGACATTTCTTGCAGTACTGGAATTGATGAAAATGGGAAAAATTCAGGTGGAACAGGAAGACACCTTTGGTGAAATTCGGATGAAATCCTGCATGGAGAATAAAGAATCGGAGGATGAAGATGACAATTGAAAAGACAGAAGGAATCATCGAAGCGATTCTTTTTACCATGGGAGAATCGGTAGAACTTGAAAAGATTGCAGCAGCGATCGAACATGATGAGGAAACGACAAGAAAATTAATCCACAATATGGCGGATCGCTATGAAGCAGAAGACCGGGGAGTCCGGATTATTGAACTGGACAATTCTTTTCAGATGTGTACCAAACCGGAAGCTTATGAATATCTGATCCGGATTGCAAAACAGCCGAAAAAATATGTACTGACGGACGTATTGCTGGAAACCTTATCCATCATTGCATACAGACAGCCTGTGACAAAGCTGGAGATCGAAAAGATCCGTGGGGTGAAAACCGATCACGCAGTCAATAAGCTGGTAGAATATGAACTGGTACAGGAAGTGGGACGACTGGATGCGCCGGGACGCCCGATTTTGTTCGGGACGACGGAAGAATTCTTACGTCACTTCGGAGTGACTTCTCTGGAAGAACTTCCGAATCTGAATCCGGAGCAGGTGGAAGATCTGAAAGAACAGGCGGAAGATGAAGCACAGTTGACGTTGCAGATCTAAGAAATGATGTATAGGACATACCCGGAAACAATAGAATGATAACAACAGAATATGGATGGAAAAGGTGGGAAATCTGAAAGCGTGAAAAACAAAGTCGAAGAGATTCGTCGTTTTATCTCGCGTTCAGCTTATGTACTGTTATATAAAACACTTGCGGCATTCCATGAAGTACCGGTCATAACATTTGTCATGGTGCTGGGGCTTATAGCTGGAAGCGTAACAGGCGTTGAATTGGCTGAATGTTCAGAGAGAATCCATACATTAGAAGTTGTAAATGCAGAAAATGCAGAAGAAGAACCCACAGAACTACACGCCCAGTCGGCCGTATTGATGGATGCTGACAGTGGGCGTATTTTATTTGAAAAAAACGGAAGCGAAATCCGTCCGATGGCCAGTACAACCAAGATCATGACCTGTATATTAGCGCTGGAATATGGAAATCTGGAAGAGAAAGTGACTGTATCAAAAGAAGCGGCAAAACAGCCGAAAGTCAGACTGGGGATGAGAGAAGGACAACGTTTTGAACTAAGAGATCTTCTCAACTCCCTGATGCTGGAATCCCACAATGACAGTGCAGTGGCAATTGCAGAGCATATCAGCGGTTCGGTGGAGTCTTTTGCGGATCTGATGAATCGAAAAGCGAAAAGCATCGGACTTCATCATACACATTTTGTGACGCCGAATGGGTTGGACGGAGAAAATGAAGGCGGAGCACATCAGACAACGGCTGAGGATCTGGCAGCAATTATGAAGTATTGTATCTGGAATTCACCGAAAAGAGATCTGTTCCTGGAGATTACGGAAACAAACGAGTATCAGTTCTCAGATCTGGATGGTGTTTCTCATTACCAGTGCCACAATCACAATGCCTTTTTACAGATGATGGATGGAGCAATATCCGGAAAGACAGGATTTACCTCAAAGGCGGGATATTGTTATGTGGGGGCATTAAAGAGGGAGAATCGCTGTTATATCGTAGCTTTGCTTGGCTGCGGATGGCCGAACCATAAGAACTATAAATGGGAAGATACCAGAAAACTGATGGAATACGGACTGAAAAACTATTCTTATCAGAATGTCTGGAAAGAAATCCCGACAAAGCAAGTAAAGATCGCAGATGGAGTTAGCAAAGAAGATGGAATATATTCTGATGCATACGTGTATACAATGCTAAAAACCGAAGAAAAAGCGATGGAGGTATTGATGAAAAAAGGGGAAAAAATGAATGTGAGAGTAACGATGCAAAACGATCTGAAAGCACCGGTCAGAAAGTACCAACAGATCGGCACTGTCCGCTATGAACTGGGCGGAAAGACCTGGAAAGTAATTCCGATCGTATCGGATCGAACGGTACTCGTTCGGACGTTCCGGGTATGCGCAGAAGCAGTGTTGGAGAAATGGATGTTAAATATAATCAATATAAATGATTAAATTTGTCACTAGGATTATCAGAGGGACTATGATACTATGATAAAGACAAAAAAGAGCAAACAGTTTGATATATTATACGAAAATGGAGTGAATCTTACTTTTTGAGAAGATCGGTCTCAGTTCTTGGAAATGAGGAAGTAAGAGGAAACGAAATGGAGGCTGTGATGGGCTCTTTGGAATACAAGGAGAGAGAAGATAATGAAGAACAGTGAAAAATATACACGGAGTTATTATATGCCACCGGAAGAGTGCTATGATTGGGCGAAAAAGGATCATGTAGAGAAACCGCCGATCTGGTGCAGTGTAGATTTGAGAGATGGAAACCAGGCATTGATCGAGCCTATGAGTCTGGATGAAAAGGTGGAATTTTTCCAGATGCTGGTAGATGTCGGGTTCAAGGAAATCGAGGTCGGTTTCCCGGCAGCGTCTGAGACAGAATATCAGTTTCTTCGTACTCTGATCGAGCAGGATATGATTCCGGATGATGTGACGATCCAGGTGCTGACTCAGGCGAGAGAACATATCATCAAACGTACCTTTGAAGCAGTACAGGGTGCGCCTCATGCAGTGGTTCATCTGTACAATTCTACTTCCGTAGCTCAGAGAGAACAGGTTTTCAGAAAGAGCAAAGAAGAGATCAAGCAGATCGCAGTAGACGGAGCTGTTTTATTGAATCAGCTGGCAAGTGAGACAGACGGTAATTTTACATTTGAGTACAGTCCGGAAAGTTTCCACGGAACAGAAGTGGATTATGCGTTGGATGTCTGCAATGCGGTTCTGGATGTATGGCAGCCGTCTGAGAAGAGAAAGGTTATCATCAACCTTCCGACCACTGTGGAAAATGCAATGCCTCATGTATTTGCCAGTCAGGTAGAGTACATGAATAAACATCTTAAATACAGAGAAAACGTAATCTTAAGCCTTCACCCGCACAATGATCGTGCCTGCGGAGTCAGCGATGCAGAGATGGGTATGCTTGCAGGAGCAGACCGTATCGAGGGAACGTTGTTCGGAAATGGTGAGAGAACCGGAAACGTAGATATCGTAACACTTGCTTTGAATATGTATTCACAGGGAGTAGAACCGAATCTTGATTTTACCGATATTCAGGACATCAGAGAGACTTATGAGCATCTGACCAGAATGCAGGTACCGCCGAGACAGCCATATGCAGGAGACCTTGTGTTTACAGCATTCTCCGGATCTCATCAGGATGCCATCGCGAAGGGTATGACATGGCGGGAGGAAAGAAACGACGATCACTGGACCGTTCCATATCTGCCGCTGGATCCGAAAGACGTGGGAAGACGTTACGAATCCGATGTCATCCGAATCAACAGCCAGTCCGGAAAGGGCGGTGTCAATTACATCCTGAAGCAGAACTTCGGTATCAGTCTGCCAAAGAAGATGATGGAAGAAGTTGGATATCTTGTAAAAGATGTTTCCGACAAAGCGCATAAAGAACTTACCCCGGATCTGGTCTATCGGATCTTCGAGGATCATTATGTAACGGCTCATCCGATCTTTACCGTGGATGAGTGCCATTTCAAGCAGGAAAATGGAATCATCGCAAGCGCAACCATCCATCACGGCGGACAGAATCGTGTGATCAACGGTGTCGGTAACGGACGTCTGGATGCAGTCAGCAATGCGATCAAGCATTACTTTAACATCAGCTATGAACTTTCTGTATACGAAGAGCATTCTCTGACTCGTGGATCATCTTCCAAAGCGGTTGCTTATGTGGGAATCATCTGTAACCGTCAGAGATACTGGGGTGTCGGAATTGATGCCGATATCATTAAGGCTTCCATCGCGGCATTGACAATCGCAGTCAATAAGATCGAAGAACTGAAAGGTGCGACAGAGTGCAAGGATGAGAGACTGACAGAGATTGTAAATTATATCCAGGAGAACTATACAACGGTTACATTGGATGATCTGTCTGAGAAATTCTTCCTGACCAAACCTTATCTGTCAAAATATATTAAAGAAAAATCAGGAGAGACGTTCGGAGATATCCTGAAGAAAGTCCGGATGAAGAAAGCATGTACGATGTTAAAAGGTTCTGCCATGACTGTAGAAAATGTGGCAGAGTCCGTAGGATATCAGAATGTGGAACATTTCAACCGGTTGTTCAAGAAAATGTATAATATGACTCCGATCCAGTACCGGAATCGTAAGAAATAATCAGCAAGGGTTTTTTGTTTCAAAATTGCAACCGCATATCAGAAAGAAAGCACTTGACAGGAATTCTGAAAGGAAACGAAGAAGCAGCCCGTATCAATGGAATCCTTCATTGATACGGGCTTTTTGACAAATTCATAGAAAAAACTTGTGAAATTCACTAAAAATCGGACAGATTTTCTTGCAATTTGTGGATAAAAGAGCTATAATATAATAGGCAGAAATTTTGGTTTATTTTTAATAAAAATTTTTTATGGAGGGCTAGAATATGGGTAACAATGCAACAGATAATTCTGCAGGCAAACGGATTGCCGAACTGCTGGATGCAGGCAGTTTTGTTGAAATCGGTGGAGCTGTAACAGCCAGAAACACTGACTTCAATCTGCAGGCAAAGGAGACTCCGGCGGATGGCGTCATCACAGGCTATGGAGTGATCGACGGAAACCTTGTTTATGTGTACAGCCAGGATGCAACCGTATTAAACGGTTCGATTGGTGAGATGCATGCAAAGAAGATCCTGAAGATTTATGACATGGCTATGAAGATGGGAGCACCGGTGATCGGTCTGATCGACTGCGCAGGACTTCGTCTTCAGGAGGCAACTGACGCACTGGAAGCGTTCGGTGGACTGTATCTGAAACAGTCTATGGCATCCGGCGTGATTCCGCAGATCACTGCTATCTTTGGAACATGCGGTGGTGGACTGGCAGTGATTCCGGGTCTGACAGATTTTACATTTATGGAAAGCAAATCAGGAAAACTGTTTGTGAATTCTCCAAATGCACTTGCAGGAAATGAAATTTCCAAGTGTGATACTTCTTCCGCAGACTATCAGAGTGAAGTGGCAGGACTGGTAGACGGTGTAGGAAGTGAGACAGAGATTCTCGGACAGATCCGTACACTCGTTACACTTCTTCCGGCAAATAACGAAGATGATCTTTCTTATGAAGAATGTACAGATGATCTGAATCGTGTATGCCCGGATCTTGCAAATGCAGCAGAAGATACTGCAATTGCTCTGGCACAGATCGCAGACAATCAGAGCTTCTTTGAAGTGAAGTCCGCTTTCGCAAAAGAGATGGTAACCGGATTTATCCGCCTGAATGGTGTGACAGTCGGTGCTGTGGCTAACCGTACCAAGGTTTATGATGCACAGGCACAGGTTGTGGCTGAATTTGACGGATCCCTTACCGTTGACGGATGTAAGAAGGCAATTGACTTCGTAAACTTCTGTGATGCATTTTCTATTCCGGTACTGACTTTGACCAATGTTTCCGGATACTGTGCAACCAAAGAATCCGAAAAGAATATGGCAAGAGCAGCAGCAAGACTGACCTATACATTTGCAAATGCAACCGTTCCAAAAGTCAATGTTATCGTTGGAAAAGCATTCGGAAGCGCTTACATCGCAATGAACAGCAAGTCGATTGGTGCAGATATTGTCTATGCATGGCCAAACAGTGAGATCGGTATGATGGAAGCAGATCTTGCAGCGAAGATCATGTATGCAGGAGAAGACGCTTCTGTAATTCGTGAAAAAGCAGCGGAGTACAAAGAACTGCAGTCTTCCCCGATGTCAGCAGCAAGAAGAGGCTATGTAGACTCTATCGTAGAGCCGGCAGATACCAGAAAATATCTGATCGGTGCATTTGAAATGCTCTTTACCAAGAGAGAGGATCGTCCGGACAAGAAACACGGAACAGTTTAGTGAGGTGAGGCGAAGTGAAGAAAAAAATTAGTTTAATCCTTCTCGTTCTCACCATGGCTCTGGGACTGGCCGGATGTGGAGCGGATGAGAAGAGTGCGGATTATGATACGCAATCCATGGAAACATGTGCAGACACTGTACTCCAGAGTTTCCAGACAATGTCAGATGCGGATTTTGACATGTTAAGATCCTATTCTGATTTTCAGTTGAATTATACATTGATGAGTTCAGGACTTCCGATCGCTAATGACGATTTCCTTATTATGATGGATTCCTATCAGAATGCGGTCAAAGAATATGGCGAACTGATTGATTATGGAGAATTCGAAGTTTCTGAGTCAAAAGATGGACCGATTCTTACGACAAAAGCTGAATTTGAGAATAAAGATGCCGATATCGTACTGAACTTTGATGACGAAGAACATATGACAGATATGTCCGTCAATATCAAGTACACGATCGGTCAGATTCTTGAAAAAGCAGGAATGAATACACTGATCGGTATGGGAACCGTATTCCTTGTATTGATCTTTATCGCATTTATTATTTCCCTGTTCCGGTTTATCCCGGCAATTGAAGCAAAATTCAAGGGAAATGCAAAAGAAGCGAAGGTAGAAGCTCCGGCAAAACCGGCACCGGCTCCGGCAGCACCGGTTGCAGAAGCGCCTGCAAAGAGTGAGATGGATCAGTCTCAGCTGATTGCAGTCATTACAGCAGCGATCGCAGCTTCTGAGGGAACTTCAACAGATGGATTTATCGTGCGTTCCATCAAACGCAGAAAGAATAATAACTGGAAATAACAGGAGGAAATAAAATGAAGAATTATACAATCACAGTAAATGGAGTTGCATATGATGTTACAGTTGAGGAAAAAGGCGCAGGAGCAGCACCGGTTGCAGCAGCTCCGGTAGCGGCACCAGTTGCCGCAGCACCGGCCGCAGCACCGGCTCCGGCAGCACCGGCAGCCGCAGCAGGCGGAATTGAAGTAAAAGCAGGAGCAGCAGGAAAAGTATTCCAGATCGCAGCAAACGTAGGACAGAGCGTAGCAGCCGGTGATCCGGTTGTCATCATCGAGGCAATGAAGATGGAGATTCCGGTTGTAGCTCCGGAAGCAGGAACCGTTGCAAGTATTAATGTAGCAGTCGGAGATGCAATCGACGCAGGAGATGTTTTAGCTACATTAAACTAGTACATTAGGGGGTTTGACAAATGGAATATATAACAAACACGTTGGAAAACCTTGTGCAACAGACTGCGTTCATGAACTTAACAGTGGGCAATCTTGTAATGATCGCAGTGGCCTGTGTTTTCCTGTATTTAGCAGTAGGAAAGGGCTTTGAGCCACTCCTTCTGGTGCCGATCTCATTCGGTATGCTTCTTGTCAACATTTACCCGGACATTATGATCAGCGTTGAGGAATCCAGTAATGGAGTAGGTGGACTGTTACATTATTTCTATCTGCTGGATGAATGGGCAATTCTTCCGTCACTGATCTTCCTTGGTGTTGGTGCGCAGACAGACTTCGGACCGCTGATCGCCAATCCGAAGAGTTTCCTGTTGGGAGCAGCCGCACAGTTCGGTATTTTCGCTGCATATCTCGGAGCAATGGCGATGGGATTTACAGACAAAGCAGCAGCAGCAATTTCCATCATCGGTGGAGCAGATGGCCCTACTTCTATCTTCCTTGCAGGTAAACTGCAGCAGACAGCAATCATGGGACCGATCGCGGTGGCAGCATATTCTTACATGTCACTGGTGCCGATCATTCAGCCGCCGATCATGAAACTTCTGACCACAGAAAAAGAAAGAAAGATCAAGATGGAACAGCTTCGTCCGGTTTCCAAACTGGAGAAGATCCTTTTCCCGATCATTATCACAATCGTAGTTTGTACGATCCTTCCGACTACAGCACCGCTGGTTGGTATGTTGATGCTTGGTAATCTGTTTAAAGAGTCTGGAGTTGTAAGACAGTTGACAGAGACAGCTGCTAATGCGTTGATGTACATCGTAGTTATTCTGCTTGGTACTTCTGTAGGTGCAACCACAAGTGCAGAAGCATTCCTGAACTGGGATACCATTAAGATCGTAATTCTGGGTCTTGTAGCCTTTGCATTTGGTACAGCAGCCGGAGTATTGTTCGGTAAACTGATGTGCTTTGCAACCGGAGGTAAGGTAAATCCGCTGATCGGTTCAGCCGGAGTATCTGCCGTACCTATGGCAGCCAGAGTATCGCAGAAAGTCGGAGCAGAAGCAGATCCTACCAATTTCCTGCTGATGCATGCAATGGGACCAAACGTTGCAGGTGTTATCGGTACCGCCGTAGCAGCCGGTACGTTCATGGCAATCTTTGGTGTGAAATAGAGTCTGAATAAAGGAGAAAATTGATTATGGCAGAGATAGAGAAGAAACCGGTTAAGATTACAGAGACCATCCTGCGTGATGCACATCAGTCTCTGATCGCAACCAGAATGACAACAGAACAGATGCTCCCGATCATCGACAAGATGGATAAGGTCGGATACCATGCCGTAGAGTGCTGGGGTGGAGCTACTTTTGATGCATCCTTACGTTTCCTGAAAGAGGATCCGTGGGACAGACTTCGTAAATTCCGTGACGGATTCAAAAATACCAAGCTTCAGATGCTGTTCCGTGGACAGAATATCCTGGGATATCGTCCATATGCAGATGACGTGGTAGAGTATTTCGTACAGAAATCTGTTGCAAACGGAATCGATATTATCCGTATTTTTGACTGCTTAAATGATATGAGAAACCTGCAGACAGCAGTAAAGGCGGCTAATAAGGAAAAAGCTCATGCACAGGTTGCATTATCCTATACATTGGGAGATGCTTATACATTGGACTACTGGACTGATCTGGCAAAGAAGATTGAGGACATGGGCGCAGATTCTATCTGTGTAAAAGATATGGCTGGTCTGCTTTGTCCGTATCAGGCAACAGAACTGGTTGCAGCTCTGAAAGAAGCAGTAGACATTCCGATTGAGATGCATACACACTATACTTCCGGTGTAGGTTCCATGACTTATCTGAAATCCGTAGAAGCTGGTGCTGATATCATCGATACTGCAATCTCACCGTTCGCACTGGGTACTTCCCAGCCGGCAACAGAGGTTATGGTTGAGACATTTAAGGGAACACCTTATGATACAGGTCTGGATCAGAATCTTCTGGCTGAGATTGCTGATTACTTCCGTCCGATCCGTGATGATGCACTGGAGAGCGGATTGCTGAATCCGAAGAACCTGGGTGTCAACATTAAGACACTGCTTTATCAGGTTCCGGGAGGAATGCTGTCCAACCTGACTTCCCAGCTTGCAGAGCAGGGAGCGGAAGACAAATTCTACGAAGTGCTGGAGGAAGTTCCGAGAGTACGTGCTGACCTTGGTGAGCCGCCGCTTGTTACACCTTCTTCCCAGATCGTTGGAACTCAGGCTGTGTTTAATGTACTGATGGGAGAGCGTTATAAAGTTGCAACAAAGGAGACAAAAGATATCCTTTCCGGAAAATACGGAGCAACGGTAAAACCGTTCAATCCTGAGGTTCAGAAGAAAGTTATCGGTGAAAATGCAGAAGTGATCACCTGCCGTCCGGCAGATCTGATCCCGGATGAGTTGGATACTCTCCGCAAAGAATGTGAACAGTGGATCCAGCAGGATGAAGACGTACTGTCTTATGCATTGTTCCCGCAGGTTGCAGTTGACTTCTTTAAATACAGAGAAGCACAGCAGACAAAGGTGGATGCAACCGTTGCTGACACTGAAAATGGAGCATATCCGGTATAAAACTGTATATAATGTTGTATAAGAAGAACTGTATCTGATGAGAAATCGTTGGATACAGTTTTTTTAGTTATACTTTCATTTGGGGCGGATTTTTGTTAAACTATATAGGGCATTTGTGTGATATAAAAATCTGATTGCCTGGCTTACAGATGGGAAAGTATAAAGGGGCAGTAGCATGTGATGTCAGGAATACAGAGATAAATGCAGACAAGAATGCAGAGATAGAAACAGATGCAAATGCAGACAAGAATGCAGAGATAGAAACAGATGTAAATACAGACAAGAATGCAGAGATAGAAACAGATGTAAATACAGACATAGATGTGGATATAAATACAGAGAAAAATACAGACATGGAGGCGGATACATTGAACAGGATAAGAACCCGAATCGAAGAACTTCGAAGAAAAATGCAGGAATATCAGATGGATTATTACATCGTTCCTACGGCTGATTTTCACCAGAGCGAATATGTGGGAGACTATTTCAAGGCGAGAGAATATCTGACAGGTTTTACCGGATCTGCGGGAACGGCTTTTGTGACAAAGGAACAGGCTTTTCTCTGGACGGATGGACGGTATTTTCTTCAGGCAGAATCCCAGCTTAGGGAAAGTGGAATCCAGCTTCAAAAAATGGGGGAGCCTGACGTTCCGACTGTGTTGGAATTTTTAAAATCTGAATTAGGGACAGGAGAAAATGTGGGTCTGGACGGGCGTTGTTTCGATAAAGCCACAGGAGAAGCGATTGAGAAAATTGTGAATGAAAAAGAGGGACAACTTCTTTTTGAACAGGATCTGATCCATGAAATCTGGATGGATTGCCCGAAATTTCCGATGGAACCGGCGTTTTTACTGGAGGAACAGTATGCAGGCGAATCGGCAGAGCAAAAAATTGCACGGATTCGGGAGAAAATGCAGGAAAAAGGCGCGACCAGCCACTTGCTGACAAGTCTGGATGACATCGCATGGCTTTTTAATATCAGGGGAAATGATGTGGCATACTGCCCGTTTGTACTGGCGTATGCACTGGTTATGGAGTCGCAAATCCGGCTTTATGCGGAGGAAGAGAAATTTTCAGAAAAATTGAAAGAGTATCTGTTTGGATTAAATGTGGAACTGTGTCCTTATGAACAGATTTATGAAGAGATTGCAACACTTTCAGAGAAAGAAAAACTGCTGCTCGATCCGGCGAGAGTAAATTACAGCCTGTATCGGAAGATTCCGGAGTCTGTGAAGAAAATAGAAAGTGCCAATCCGGAAGTTCTGATGAAGTGTGTGAAAAATCCGGTAGAAGCAGAGAATGAAAAACAGGCACATCTGAAAGATGGAATTGCTCATACCAAATTTATGTACTGGCTGAAAAAGCAGGTTGGAAAAGAAAGAATCACGGAAATCTCAGCGGCAGAAAAACTGGAAGCCTTGAGAAAGGCACAGGGAGATTTTCTGGAACCTAGCTTTGCGCCGATTTCAGCTTACGGAGCCCATGGAGCGATCGTACATTATTCGGCGACAGAAGAAACGGATGTGGAATTACAGCCAAGGGGACTTTATCTGACGGATACGGGAGGACATTATCTGCAGGGTTCTACGGATGTGACCAGAACGATTGCGCTGGGGGACTTGACGGAGGGAGAGAAAGAAGATTTTACGATCGTCCTAGCCGGGGCTTTGAATCTGGCGGATGCAGTGTTTAAGAAAGGTTGTTCCGGAGCCAGTCTGGATTATGCGGCACGTGCGCCATTCTGGAAATATCGGAAAGACTTTAATCACGGAACAGGACATGGGGTAGGGTATCTGGGAAATGTACATGAACCTCCGATCGCCTTTCACTGGAATCCGAGAAGGAATCAGCAGGAATTATTGGAAAATATGATCATCACTGACGAGCCGGGAATTTATATAGAAGGAAAATACGGAATTCGTACAGAAAATGAACTGATTGTATGCAAGGATACAATCAATGCGTTCGGAGAGTTTCTGAAATTTGAAATATTGACATTGGTCCCGATTGACCTGGATGCGATAGATCTGGAATATTTAAGTGAAGAACAGTGTGAATTACTGAATCGGTACCATAAAAGGGTCTGGGAAAAGATTTCTCCTTATCTGGAAGCAGAGGAGAAAGAATGGCTGAAAGAGTATACAAGGGAAATTCATAAGAACTGAATCATGGAGCTGAGCATGGGGAACGATGTTGCTAGCTGAAAGGACGAGCAGATGAACGATGAGAAAGTACAGGAAGTCGGATTTGCAAAGTGAGAAAAAGCATAGTATACTGAGTGGCATGCGACAGGATAAGATGAAGGAGAACAGGGAACGTGGAAGAAAGTGGGACAAAAGAACTGCTGCTGCGGATTGATGAAAAATATGAAAAACTGAGTAAGGGACAGAAACGCCTGGCGGATTATGTGAGAGAAAATTATGATAAAGCTGTTTTCCTGACAGCGTCCAGTCTAGGGAAAATGGTAGGGGTCAGTGAATCGACCGTAGTCCGATTTGCGGTTCAGCTTGGCTATCAGGGGTATCCGGGATTTCAGAAAGCACTGGAGGAAGTGGTGCGCAATCGCCTGAATTCCATCCAGCGAATGGAAGTGACGTATGGAAGAGTGGCTCCCGCGGAAATTTTATCTACCGTATTACATTCTGATATCGATAAGATCAAGTTAACTTTGGAAAATATTGATCAGAAAGCGTTTGATCTTGCGGTGGAAACAATCCTTGCAGCCAGAAAGATTTATGTGGTTGGAATCCGAAGCTGTGCGCCGCTGGCTTCGTTCCTGACGTTCTATCTGAATCTGATCTGTGAGGATGTGGTATCGGTCAATACCAACAGTGCCAGCGAGATTTTCGAGCAGTTGATTCGAATTGGAGAAGAAGATGTGATTATCGGGATCAGCTTCCCCAGATATTCGATGAGAACTCTGAAAGCGCTGGAATTTGCCGGAAATCGCAAGGCAAAGGTTATTACGCTGACAGACAGCATACATTCTCCCATGAACCTGTATTCTTCCTGCAATCTGATTGCGAGAAGCGATATGGCTTCGATCGTAGATTCGCTGGTGGCTCCGCTGAGTGTGATCAATGCGCTGGTGGTTGCGTTGTGTATGAAACGACAGAAAAATGTGGTAGAGACCCTGGAAATGCTGGAAGAAATCTGGGATGAGTATCAGGTGTACAGCGGAGATGAGTTGGGTCCTGTCAGCGAGAAGATGGAAATGACTTCTTATCCGGACGAGCAACGGAAAGAAAAATAACAGGATAATGGACTTTCTTTCCTATTTTTGTTGTTGGTCGATAAAGGAATGGAGATGGATATGAAAAAGGTAATTGTAATCGGCGGAGGGGCGGCCGGAATGATGGCTGCGATCACTGCTGCAAAAAACGGTTGTCAGGTAGATCTGTTTGAACAGAATGAAAAACTGGGAAAGAAGATCTTCATCACAGGAAAAGGACGTTGCAATCTGACAAATGCCTGCGATATAGAAAATCTGTTTCGGGCCGTACTGCGCAATCCGAAATTTCTGTACAGTAGTTTTTATGGATTTACCAATGAACAGACCATGGAATTCTTTGAAGAAGCGGGTCTGGAGTTGAAAACGGAACGAGGAGAACGGGTGTTTCCGAACAGTGACCATTCTTCGGACGTGATTCGTGTTCTGAAACAGGAATTACAGAAGAATAATGTAGATGTATACCTGTATACAAAAGCAGACTCTATGGTGATCGCTGATGGAAAATTCTGTGGGGTTAAGAAAGCGGATGGTGAGATCGTCAGGGCAGATGCCTGTATCGTGGCAACCGGTGGATATTCTTATCAGAGTACCGGATCCACGGGGGATGGATATCGATTTGCAAAAGAAGCGGGACATAAGGTGCAGGAACTGGTTCCGGCACTGGTGCCGATGACGGCAAAGGAAGAATGGGTCAAAGAGTTACAGGGGCTGTCTTTACGAAATGTAGAGGTGCGGATTTTCCAGAAGAAGAAAAAGTTATATGAGGGATTCGGTGAGATGCTGTTCACCCATTACGGGGTCAGTGGCCCGTTGGTTCTGACGGCCAGCAGCCTGGTGGGCAGAAAGCTGAAACAGGAAGAACTTCGATTTGTGATTGATCTGAAACCAGCGCTTTCAAAGGAGCAACTGGATCAGAGGGTGCTGCGTGAGTTTGAAGAGAATCATAATAAGCAGTTCGGAAACGCTGTGGAAAAACTGTTCCCGTCCAAGTTAAGACCGGTAATGCTGGAACTTTGCGGAATTGATCCGAGAAAACGGGTACATGAGATCACGAGAGAAGAGCGACAGCATTTTGTAGAACTGATAAAGAATCTGGAACTGACGCTTACCGGGCTTCGTGGTTTCAGTGAGGCGATCATTACTTCAGGTGGTGTAAATGTGAAAGAAATCGATCCTGGCACGATGGAATCTAAATTGGTGAAAGGACTGTATTTCGCAGGAGAGGTCCTGGATCTGGATGCGCAGACCGGAGGATTTAATCTGCAGATTGCCTGGTCTACCGGATATACGGCGGGACTTGCGGCAGCTTATGGAGAATGACGCAGCTAAAGAAATTCGAGAGATGCCGGCAGAAGTATAGAAGCGGAACCGGGGCACAACAGATAGAAGGAAAAGAGGAGAAGATATGGGATACAATGTGGCGATTGACGGACCGGCAGGAGCCGGAAAAAGCACGATTGCAAAGCGGGTTGCAAAAGAAAAAGGATTTATATATGTAGATACAGGCGCGATGTATCGGGGAATGGCAATTTATTTCCTGGAGCAGAAGATTTCACCGGATGAGAAGGAAGAGATTGCAAAAGCCTGTCAGAATGCGGAAGTTTCCATTGCATATGAGGATGGCGAACAGCAGATTTATCTGAATGGAAAAAATGTAACCGCATTACTTCGGAAGGAAGAGGTCGGAAAGATGGCATCCATCAGTTCGGCGATTCCGGAAGTGAGACAGAAGCTGCTCAGCCTTCAGAGAAATCTGGCGAAGGAAAAAGATGTGGTAATGGATGGAAGAGATATCGGAACCAATATTCTTCCGGATGCGGATGTGAAAGTCTATCTGACAGCCAGCTCCAGGACAAGAGCAAACCGCAGATATCTGGAATTGCGTGAAAAAAATGTGGACTGTAATCTGGATGAGATTGAAAGAGAGATCATTGCCCGGGATGAGCGGGATATGAACCGTGAGATTGCACCACTGAAACAGGCAGAGGATGCAATCCTGATCGACAGTTCCGATCTTTCCATTGAGGAAGTGACAGAGAAGATTCTGGAATTGTGTAAATGATTGGGATTCACGGACTGAAATTATCATCTGAAACATTAAAAAGGAGAGTTTACAGATTATGGAAGTAAAGCTTGCGAAAACGGCCGGGTTCTGCTTTGGAGTAAAGCGGGCGGTAGATACCGTCTACCGGCAGATAGAAAAAGAACAGTCAGATGTGGAAGACGAAAAAAAGATCTATACTTACGGACCGATCATACACAATGAAGAAGTGATCAAGGATCTGGAGAAAAAAGGCGTGCAGGTTCTGAGGACGGAAGATGCTCTAGACGGAATTTCGGAGGGAACGGTGATCATCCGTTCTCATGGTGTGGAAAAAAGAATCTATGACAAGATGGAAGCCAAAGGTCTGGAAATCGTGGATGCGACCTGTCCTTTTGTAAAAAAGATCCATAACATTGTGGAGAAGGAAAGCCGGGAAGGAAAACACATTGTGATCATAGGAAGTGAAGATCACCCGGAGGTGATAGGGATCAAAGGCTGGGTGAATGGCCCGGTGACGGTCCTGAAAACGGAAGAAGAAGCATGCACATTTGAGGTGGAGGACAACGCTTCGGTGTGTGTCGTGGCACAGACGACATTTAATTACAATAAATTTAAAGAATTAGTTGAAATTATAGAAAAAAAGAGTTATGATATTAGTGTTTTAAATACAATCTGTGGTGCGACGAAAGAACGCCAGACCGAAGCAAAATCCATTGCAGAGGCGGTGGATGCGATGATCGTGATCGGCGATAAACACAGTTCGAACACCCAAAAACTATTTGAAATATGCCGAGGGGCATGTGCGGATACGTACTATATACAGACACTTGACGATTTGAATATGAATCAATTAAGGTCCGTGGAAACAGTAGGTATTACAGCAGGGGCATCCACGCCCAATAATATAATTGAGGAGGTTCAAAATAATGTCAGAATTATCTTTTGAACAGATGTTGGAAGATTCATTTAAAACAATACATAACGGGGAGGTTGTTGACGGAACCGTTATCGATGTAAAACCGGACGAGATTATCCTGAACATCGGATACAAATCAGATGGTATCATCTCAAAGAACGAGTATTCAAATGATCAGTCACTTGATCTTACAACGGTTGTATCAGTCGGAGATCCGATGACCGTTAAAGTTCTGAAAGTTAATGATGGAGAAGGTCAGGTGTTATTGACATACAAACGTCTGGCAGCTGAAAAGGGTAACGAGAGACTGAAAGAAGCTTTCGAGAACAAGGAAGTCCTGAAAGCAACAGTAACTCAGATCCTTGGTGGTGGTCTTTGCGCAGACGTAGAGGGCGCAAGAGTATTTATTCCTGCAAGTCTTGTTTCCGATTCTTATGAGAAGGATCTGAGCAAATATGACGGACAGGAAATCGAATTTGTAATCAGCGAGTTCAATCCGAGAAGAAACCGTGTGATCGGAGACAGAAGACAGCTTCTGGTTGCTGAAAGAGCTGAACGTCAGAAAGAACTGTTTGCAAAACTTCAGGTAAATGACAGAATCGACGGAACTGTAAAGAACGTTACAGATTTCGGTGCATTTATCGATCTTGGTGGCGTGGATGGTCTGCTTCATATCTCTGAGATGTCCTGGGGCAGAGTTGAGAATCCGAAGAAAGTATTCAAAGTTGGTGATGAGCTGACAGTACTTGTAAAAGATATCAACGATACAAAGGTTGCGCTCAGCCTGAAATTCCCGGAGACAAATCCATGGGCAAACGCAGCAGAAGACTTTGCAGTAGGTAAAGTGATCGAAGGTCGTGTAGCAAGAATGACAGACTTTGGTGCATTCGTAGAACTGGCTCCTGGAGTAGACGCTCTGCTTCATGTTTCCCAGATCTCCAGAGCACATGTTGACAAGCCGTCTGATGTTCTGTCTGTTGGACAGGTGATTACAGCTAAGATCGTTGATCTGAACGAAGCTGACAAGAAGATCAGCCTGAGCATGAAAGCTCTTGAAAATGAAAATCAGGACGAAGCTACAGAAGAATAATCGTCTTAAATGTTATGTGTGAGAAAAATAGAGGCTGCATAGCCTCTATTTTTTGAATGTTTTTGTGTAAAAAATAACAAAGATTGTATGCGTAAATATACAAGAAATTGAGCAGTATTACTGGATTTTGTGAGATTTTTTGTATTATAATATCTAAAGCTAGATGTAAAGAAGAAAGGAAGGTATGAGAATGGGACTTTTAACATTTAAAGGTGGAGTCCATCCGAATGATGGAAAAAGCCTTGCAAAAGATCAACCCATTAAGGAGCTGTTACCAGTTGGAGATCTGGTCTATCCTTTATCTCAGCATATCGGAGCACCGGCGAATCCAGTCGTTGCAGTTGGAGATCGTGTCCTGAAGGGGCAGAAGATCGCAGAGGCAGGCGGATTTGTGTCTGCACCGATTTATGCATCTGTGTCCGGAACAGTAAAGGCAATCGAGCCACACTTCAATGCTACCGGTTCAAAGGTGAACTGTATTGTTGTGGAAAATGATGGGGCATATGAGGAAGCAGAGCATCTTCCGGCAAAATCTTTAGAGGAACTTTCAAAAGAGGAAATCCTGGAGAGAATCGGAGAAGCCGGAATCGTTGGAATGGGAGGCGCAGGATTCCCGACACGTGTGAAACTTTCCCCGAAAGAGCCGGAGAAGATTGATTATGTAATCGCAAACTGTGCAGAGTGTGAACCATATATTACAGCGGATTACAGAAGAATGCTGGAAAATACGGAAGATCTTGTAAACGGTATGCGTGTCGTACTGAAATTGTTTGACAATGCCAAAGGTATTTTCGGCGTGGAAGACAACAAGAAAGACTGTATTGCAGCCCTGCGTGAAGCTGTAAAAGATGAGCCGCGTATGGAAGTGATGGAACTTCAGACAAAATACCCACAGGGTGGAGAGCGTCAGTTGATCTATGCAACAACCAAACGTGCGATCAATTCCAAGATGCTTCCTGCAGATGCCGGATGTGTCGTTGACAACGTGGAGACAATGATTGGTATTTCCAATGCTGTACTGCGTGGAATTCCGTCAATGGAACGTGTTGTAACAGTCAGCGGTGACGCAGTCGCTCAGCCGTCAAACTTTAAAGTACTCTTTGGAACAAATCAGCAGGAACTGGTAGACGCTGCAGGAGGATTTACCAGTGAACCGGAAAAGATCATCTCCGGTGGTCCGATGATGGGATTCTCTATGTTTACATTGGATACTCCGATCACAAAGACAACCTCATCTATTCTTGGATTTAAAGAGGACATTGTTTCAAAACAGCAGACTTCAGCATGTATTAACTGTGGTCGGTGTGTGGACGCCTGTCCAATCCGCCTGATCCCTTCCAGACTGGCAGATCATGCGGAACATCACGCAGAAGAAGCCTTCGTGAAATTAGAAGGTCTGGAATGTATAGAATGTGGATCTTGTAGTTATGTTTGTCCTGCAAGACGTCAGCTGAAGCAGTCAATTGGTTCTATGAAGAAGATTGCAATGGCGAATCTGAGGAAGAAGAAATAAGAGAGGTGGAAATTGTGAAAGAGAATCGTAATATTTCGGCTTCACCACATGTAAGGGATAAGATGACGACTGACAAGATCATGTATATCGTCTTCGCTGCCCTGTTACCGGCGATGGTATTTGGTGTTTACAATTTTGGAGTACATGCGTTACTCGTTGTAATTGTAACCACAGCCTCAGCAGTTTTGTGGGAAGCTTTGATTGAAAAATTGTTACATAAACCAATTACTATTAAAGATGGAAGTGCAGCAGTGACAGGACTTCTTCTGGCATTGAACCTTCCGCCGATGATTCCGCTCTGGATCGGAATTTTAGGTTCTGCATTTGCGATTATTGTTGTGAAACAGCTTTTCGGTGGTCTGGGACAGAACTTCATGAACCCTGCACTGGGTGCAAGATGTTTCCTGTTGCTTTCCTTTACTGGTCCGATGACTTACTTCATTTATGACGGAGTAACCGGAGCAACACCACTGGCTGAACTGAAAGCAGGACAGACTGTGGATACCATGAGCATGTTGATCGGAACAATCCGCGGAACAATCGGTGAGACATCCGTGATCGCAATCATGATCGGAGCAATTATTCTGCTTCTGACAGGTGTGATTGATCTTCGGATTCCGGGAACCTATATTGTTACTTTCGTGATTTTCGTTACACTGTTCGGAGGACATGGATTTGATCCTCAGTATATTACCGCACATCTTTGTGGTGGTGGTCTGATGCTTGGAGCATGGTTCATGGCAACCGATTATGTAACGTCTCCAATCACCAAGAAAGGTCAGTATGTATATGGAGCATGTCTCGGTATTCTGACCGGACTTTTCCGTCTGTTTGGAGGAAGCGCAGAAGGAGTATCCTATGCAATCATCATCAGCAACCTTCTGGTTCCGTTGATTGAAAAGGTAACTCTTCCAAAACCATTTGGTAAAGGAGGAGAAAAATAATGAAAAAGATCATAAAGAATACTTTAATCCTTACCATTATTACGGTAGTAGCAGGTCTGTGTCTTGGACTTGTATATGAAATTACTAAGAAACCGATCGCTGATTCTCAGGAAAAAGCCAAAAAAGAAGCATGGCAGGCTGTATTCCCGGGAGCAGATTTAAGTGAATTCAAACAGATTGATGTAGATCAGGATATCGCAGATCAGGTGATCAGTGATCTTGGCGTTAATGCAACGATCGATGAAGTTTGTACAGTTGGTGAAGAAGGATACGTTGTGACCGCAACAGATGGTGACGGATACGGCGGAGATATCCAGATCACAGTTGGAATTCAGAAAGACGGAACCATCAGTGGTATTTCATTCCTTTCCATCAGCGAGACTGCAGGTCTTGGAATGAATGCACAGAAGCCGGCTTTCTATGAGCAGTATGTAGGGAAGCAGACCGATAAGTTCTATGTATCCAAAGATGGAGGAGAAGGAGAACCAATCGATGCGATCAGTGGTGCAACCTTTACATCAAGAGCAGTTACCGGAGCTGTAAACGCTGCCCTCGGTTATTTTCAGAATGCGTTTTAGGAGGTAATGTAGATGAATAGTTGTATAGAGAGACTGAAGAATGGTATTATCGATGAAAATCCTATCTTTGTCCTGATGCTTGGTATGTGTCCGACTCTTGCGGTTACGACTTCTGCCATGAATGGTATCGGAATGGGACTTTCTACGACAGTCGTTCTGGTTATGTCAAATATGTTGATTTCTATTCTGCGTAAAGTGATTCCGGATTCCGTCAGAATGCCGGCCTTTATCGTAGTTGTTGCATCTTTTGTTACGATCGTACAGTTCCTGATGGAAGGTTTTACTCCGGCGCTGTATGATTCCCTTGGAATTTATATTCCTCTGATCGTTGTAAACTGTATCATCCTGGGACGTGCGGAGAGTTATGCGTCCAAGAATCCTGTATTGCCGTCAATCTTTGACGGACTTGGAATGGGACTTGGATTTACCGTTGGTCTGGTAGCAATCGGTCTGGTACGTGAGATCCTCGGAGCAGGAGCAGTATTTGGGGTTCAGGTACTTCCGCTTGCTGATTCTGCAACAGGAACAGCAGGATACACTCCGATTACAATCTTTATCCTGGCACCTGGAGCATTCCTGGTACTTGCATTCCTTGCAGCCATTCAGAATAAGGTAAAGATCAACCTTACAAAGAAGGGCAAAGATGCTTCCAAGATCCAGTCAGGATGTGGTTCAGACTGTGCAACTTGCGGTGGATGTGCATCCGCACCGGCCGCTTCAAAGAAGGAGGACTAAGAGATGGTAAACTTGATTTTAATTGCGGTAGGTTCTGCTCTTGTAAGTAACGTCGTGCTCAGTCAGTTCCTTGGTATCTGTTCTTTCCTTGGTGTTTCCAAGAAAACAGAGACAGCACTTGGTATGGGTGGTGCGGTAATCTTCGTTATTACGATCGCATCCTTCGTAGCAGGACTTCTGTATCAGTTTATTCTGGTACCGCTGAATTTTGAATATTTGCAGACAATCGTATTTATCCTGGTTATTGCAGCACTGGTACAGATCGTAGAAATGTTCCTGAAGAAATTTATGCCGGCACTTTACAATGCACTGGGTGTATACCTTGCTTTGATCACAACAAACTGTGCAGTGCTTGGTGTGGCTTTGAACAACGTAAAAAATGATTACAATCTTTTGCAGGGCGTTGTAAATGGATTCGCAACAGGTGTTGGTTATCTGATTGCAATCGTACTCCTGGCGGGAATTCGTGAAAAGATTGAATACAACGATATTCCGGAATCTTTTAAGGGAATGCCGATTGTTCTGTTGACTTCAACACTGATGGCAATTGCGTTCTTCGGATTCTCAGGACTGATATAGGAGGAAGAAGAAATGAGCATGACAGGAATTATTTTAGCGGCTGTTGTCGTAGGTGGTACTGGATTATTCATTGGAATCTTCCTTGGACTTGCGGACAAACAGTTTGCGGTAGAAGTAGATGAAAAGGAAGAAGCGATTCTTGGCGTTCTTCCTGGCAATAACTGCGGTGGTTGTGGATATCCGGGATGTTCCGGACTTGCAGCAGCAATCGCAGCAGGAAATGCACCGATTGATCAGTGTCCGGTCGGTGGAGCCCCGGTTGCCGCAAAGATCGGTGAGATCATGGGTGTAGAAGCCGGAGAACAGGTTCGTATGGTTGCTTATGTACATTGTGCAGGTACCAATGAACAGGCAGGACAGGATTATGAATATACTGGTGTGAAAGACTGTGCTATGATGAGTTTCGTTCAGAACGGTGGACCGAAGAGCTGTAATTACGGATGTCACGGTTACGGAGACTGTGTAAAGGCATGTCCGTTTGATGCAATTCATATCGTGGACGGAATCTCTGTTGTAGATCAGGAAGCATGTAAAGCCTGCGGAAAATGTGTGGCTGCATGTCCGAAGAAGCTGATCGAACTCGTTCCTTACGAGAAGAAGGTAAGAGTACGCTGCAGCTCCTGCGATAAGGGCAAAGACGTAATGAGTGCATGTAAGGTTGGATGTATCGGATGTAAGATGTGTGAAAAGACCTGTAAGTTCGACGCAATCAAAGTGGAGAACAATATTGCACGAATTGATTACAGTAAATGTATCGGATGTGGAGCATGCGCGTTGAAATGTCCGAAGAAGATCATCGAAAAGATCGGATAATGAGACAATTGAAAGAAGATTTCAAAAGAGGAAGCGGGGCAATTCTTGGAATTGCCCTGTTCTATTATATTTTATCAAAAATTCAGTACAGTACCTGTCCGTTTCTGATGCTTACAGGAATTCCCTGCCCGTTTTGCGGAATGACAAGGGCGGCCTTTGGCCTTCTGAGAGGAGATTTCCTTTTTGCGTGGCAGGCAAACCCTATGATATATGGATTACTCGTTCTGGGAATGGCTTTTGTGATCGTCAGATCTGGAAAAAAGAACGATTCGAATATGGAAGAAATTTCAGAGAACCAGTCTGTATCAGAAAAATTTCGGAAAAAAAGAGCCACAATCTGTAAGAAAATTGTGGGACTCTTTTTTATCCTGTTAATTTTGGTTTATCTGATTCGCATGATAACGATGTTTCCGGATCAATGGCCGATGCTGTATTATCAGGGAAATGATCTTCAGCGTGTGATTCGGTTCTTCTGTTGATAGATTGTTAAAGTGAGTAACGTGCTTATAGCTTTGCGGAATCTTTCAATGAAGAACATTTTTAGTTGAGATCTTTCAGTCCATCAGAATAATGAAGCTTATAATCACTGGTGATAAAGATGGCTTCGATTCCGTCCTGTTGGTTGATGAATTTCAGACCTTCTTTCAGTCCGAGAGAAAGACAGATGGTACTGTAACCGTCACCATCGACAGATTTCTTGGAAAGAATCGTGACTCCGTAGAGATCTGTCTCGCAGGGATATCCGGTTGCGGGATCCAGAATGTGATGATAGATCTTCCCGTCTTTCTCGAAATACCGTTCATAGATTCCGGAAGACACCACAGACTGATCGGTAACTTCCAGAGTTGTGATTGCCGTGTTTTCTTCGGCAAAAGGCTTCTGGATGCCGATACGAAATGGAGAACCGTCTATTTTGGTACCGATGGTGACTACATTTCCACCCAGACTGATCCAGGCGTGTTCGATGCCCTGGTCTTTTAAATAAGCTTTTAACTGATCTGCAATATATCCTTTGGCGATTCCGCCCAGATCGATTGCTGCATTTGGGTCTGTAAGAGTGACCGTGTTGCCGGAAATCTGTACCGTTTGATAGTTTACATGGGATCTGGCCTCCTCAATTGCTGACTGTTCGGGAATCGTTCCGGGATTATTGTCGATATCCCAGAGAATACTTAAGGGAGCGATGGTGATATCAAAACGGCCTTCGGAAAGCTGACTGTAAGAAAGTCCGGCTTCCAGAACCTGAATCGTCTCATCGGAAACTGTGACCGGATTTCCCTGGGCGTGATTGATGTTCCAGATATCGCTGCCTTCTATGGTACGGCTTAATTTCTGTTCATATTGGGTACAAAGTTTCATACAGTGATTCAGAATCTCTTCGTCATTGGTTCCCCAGACCTGGAGCGTAACGACGGTATCAAAATAAAATCCGGTAGCGGAGAGTCCTTCGTTTTTCGGTGGGGTAGAACAGCCTGTCAGAGCCAGAGCAACCAGCAGGATTGGAAAGAGTGCAGAAAATATTCTGTGAGGTATGCCGTGGTTTATAAAATATTTCATATTATAATGAGTAAGTCCTTTCTTAGTAATAATGATAAGTTCTTTTTACGAGAATCTTTTTCTATTATAAAGAATTTTCGAAAAAATAACAACCGGAACTCGCTGACAATCGAACATGTGGTTGCATTGCGAAAGACAATGTGATAAGATGAAGCCATGATTCGGTAAAAGAAGAGGATTTTTCTTTATTAACCGAAAGGAGTCAGATAAATTTATGAAAAAGAAAGATTTCATATTAGCGGGAAGCATTCTGTTGCTTGCGGGCATATGGATACTGATCCGTTTTTTTATGTTGGATTCAGAAAGCGGAAGTGTTCTGATTACAGTCGATGGAAAAGAATACGGAAGATATCAGCTTTCTTCGGAACAGGAGATTCAGATTAATGAGACAAATGTACTGGAGATCCGGGACGGAGAGGCGAAAATGAAATCCGCAGACTGCCCGGATCAGATCTGTGTACACCAGCGCGCGATTTCGAAGAATGGAGAAAGTATCATCTGTTTACCAAATAAGGTTGTTGTATCGATTGAGGGAGCAGAAGATTCCCAGATAGATGTGGTGGCGCGTTAAATCTGTGAACTGCAGGAAACAGCAGACATGCTCTGAAACAAGAAAGAGATTGCATCAGAAGTGAATGGATACAGGAGGATATTTTGAAAAACCGGGTAGCATATTTTGGTGTCTTTGTGGCGCTTGCATTTATATTCAGTTATATAGAGACTCTTTTGCCGGTTCCGATCGGAATTCCCGGAGTGAAGCTTGGACTTGCAAATCTGGTGATCGTGATTGCTCTTTATAAAATGGGTACGAAGTTTTCATTTCCGTTGACCGTGGCAAGAGTGATTCTGGCAGGCTTTATGTTTGGCAGCATGTTCAGTATGCTTTACAGCCTGGCGGGTGCGCTGGTAAGTTTTGCGGCGATGGTATTTTTGAAAAGCCGGGATGGATTCAGTGTGATGGGAGTCAGTATTGTGGGAGGTGTTTTTCACAATATCGGTCAGTTGATTGTGGCAATGTTTGTGGTGGAGACTGCCAGACTTTTATATTATGGGCCGATTCTTCTGATCTCTGGTGTGTGTACAGGGTTTCTGATCGGGATTGTATCAAAAGAAGTCCTGAAACGGCTTCCAGATTTTGGAATTCAGAAATAGAAGAAACTCTGAAATACATGTGCAGGAAGAAATTCTGAAATATATATGCAGGAAGAAATTCTGAAAATCATTCAGAAAACATTCAGAAAAAATCGAATCGGCAGCGCACAACAAAGAGCAGACATTGAAGGAAATGAGACGGAAATAAAAGGACTGAGGTAAAAGTATGATTTCATATATTAAGGGAGAACTTGCAGGGGTTACAGAGGAAAAGGCGATTATAGAGGCCGGTGGAATCGGATATGGAATTTATATGCCGGGAAAGGATCTGGCGCAGTTGCCGGGAATCGGAGAACAGCTTAAGATCCATACCTATCTGAATGTACGGGAGGACGCCATGCAGTTGTTTGGTTTCCTAACCGGGGACGAACTGGAGGTGTTTCGTCTGCTGATCACAGTCAATGGAATCGGGCCAAAAGGAGGTCTGGGAATTTTGAGCGCACTTTCAGCGGACGAATTGCGGTTTGCTGTGATGGCAGGAGATGTCAAAGCGATTACAGCAGCTCCAGGAATCGGAAAGAAAACAGCGGAACGCCTGATCCTGGATCTGAAAGATAAGCTGAAAATGGAAGATATTCTTGAGCGTCAGCCGGAAGAAGCAGATCTGCGTTCGGGAACTGTCGGAAACGATGTGCAGACAGAGGCGGTAGAAGCACTGGTTTCTCTCGGATATGGAAGCGCAGAAAGTCTGCGGGCGGTTCGTGAGGCTGTGAAGGAGAATCAGGAAACAGAGCTGGGCGCGGAGGCACTTCTGAAAATAGCTTTGAAGAAAATGTTATAAATTTGTGGCAGGATAAAGCGGAAGGGATCTTGAGAGAAAGATGGCAAGAAGAATTTTGACAACGGAAAATCTGGAAGAAGATGTAAAGATTGAAAATCATTTGCGTCCCCAGTTGCTTTCGGACTACATTGGCCAGGAAAAGGCGAAAGAAACTTTGAAAATATATATTGAAGCGGCGAAAGAAAGAGGGGAGTCTCTGGATCATGTATTATTTTACGGCCCTCCGGGACTTGGAAAGACTACACTTGCCGGGATTATTGCAAATGAAATGGGTGTGAATCTGAAAATCACATCCGGACCTGCAATCGAAAAGCCGGGAGAAATCGCAGCGATTCTGAATAATCTCCAGGAGGGGGATGTGTTGTTTGTAGATGAGATTCACCGCCTGAACCGACAAGTGGAAGAGGTGCTGTACCCGGCGATGGAAGATTATTGCATTGATATTATGATCGGCAAGGGTGCGAGCGCCAGATCCATCCGCTTGGATTTGCCGCATTTTACTTTGGTAGGTGCGACTACAAGAGCCGGCATGCTGACGGCACCATTGCGGGATCGATTTGGTGTGATCCACCGTTTGGAATTTTATAGTTGGGAAGAATTGCGTACGATTATTTTACGTTCTGCAAAGGTATTGAATGTGGAAATTGACCCGGATGGAGCTTATGAGATGGCAAAGCGCTCCAGAGGAACGCCGAGACTTGCCAATCGATTATTGAAACGGGTGCGTGATTTTGCACAGGTGCGTTATGAGGGAGTGATTACAAAACAGGTGGCACAGGAAGCGTTGGATCTTCTGGATGTAGACAAACTGGGCCTGGATACACAGGATCGTGAGATCTTGCAGGCACTGATTTACAAATTTCAGGGAGGCCCGGTCGGACTGGAATCTTTGGCGGCAACCTTGTCCGAAGACGCAGGAACACTGGAGGATGTCTATGAGCCTTATCTGATCAAAAGCGGATTTGTTCAGAGAACTCCCCGGGGAAGGGTGGCAACGGATCTGGCCTATGAACATCTGGGAATTCCGAAGGAAGAATAAATGAAGTACCGAAAAGATATTTGCAGATGGCATAACGGAAAATGACAGCAAGAGAGATGGCTGAAAGATGACTGAAAATGCGAAAAAACAGTTGGTTTTTCCTGACAGATAGTTTATAATAAATGCAAGAAGCTGTGAGGAGGATATTATGAGTTCGGCAAAACATTTTACAGAAGTTCTGATCGGCGGTAAGGTATATACCCTGAGCGGATTTGAAGGAGAAGAATATCTCCAGAAAGTCTCCACCTATCTGAACCACAAGATAACAGAGTGTTCAAACAGTGAAGGATATCGGAAACAGAGTGCAGATACGCGCAATATCCTGTTGGCATTGAACATTGCAGATGATTATTATAAAGCGAAGAAGCAGTGTGATTCCCTGGAAAATGATATCGAACTGAAAGATAAAGACATGTATGATCTGAAGCACGAGTTGATTTCGGTACAGATCAGACTGGAGAATGCAGAGAAGGAACTTTCTAAGATGAAAGAGGAGAACAACGACCTTCAGATGCAGATCGTAAAATTAGAAACTGAAATGAAGAATCGAAGAAAATAAGAGTGTCTCAATTTATTGAGACACTTTCGTTTTGAATGGAGGATATAAATGGTACAGTCTGGATTTCCGGAAGTCCTGGCACCGGCAGGATCTTATGAAAGTTTTCATGCGGCAATTGCTGCGGGAGCAGACGCGGTCTATCTGGCGGGAAATCTGTTCGGAGCAAGGGCATTTGCACAGAATTTTTCAGAAGAGGAACTGTTGCATGTGATCGATGAGGCGCATTTACATGGACGAAAGATCTATCTGACGGTCAATACCCTTTTGAAGGAAAAAGAGTTGGAAGAAAAATTATATACCTATCTGGAACCTTATTATAACGAAGGGCTGGATGCCGTGATCGTGCAGGATTATGGAGTCCTTCGTTTTATCCGGCAACATTTTCCGGGACTTGCGCTGCATGCAAGCACGCAGATGACGGTGACTGGTCCGGAAGGGGCGAGTCTGCTGGCAGATTATGGGGTAGAACGTGTGGTTCCGGCCAGGGAACTATCTTTAAAAGAAGTTGAGACCATAAAAAAGGCCACGCAGATGGAAATGGAATGTTTCGTACACGGTGCATTGTGTTACTGTTATTCCGGCCAGTGCCTGATGAGCAGTATGATCGGGGGAAGAAGCGGCAACCGGGGACAGTGTGCCCAGCCCTGTCGGCTTCCTTATACTTATAAAGGAAAAAACGGATATCTGATGAGTCTGAAAGACATCTGTACGCTGGAATCAATACCGGATCTGATCGAACATGGCATCGATTCCTTTAAGATTGAAGGCAGGATGAAAAAGCCGGAATATGTGGCAGGTGTTACGGCAATGTACCGGAAATATACGGATTTATATCTGGAGCATGGCAGAGAAAAATTCCGGGTAAAGAAGTCGGATCTGGAAGAACTGATGGATCTATACAACCGGGGAGGATTCCACAGCGGTTATTATTTCGTACACAATGGACCGGAGATGCTTTGTACCAATCGACCGAATCATGCGGGGACGAAGGCTGCAAAAGTGTTGGGACAAAAGGGAAGAGAATTGCAGATTTCTGTGCTGAAAGATCTGTCCAAAGGAGATGTACTGGAATTTCCGTCCGGACATGGAGATTATACACTTGGCAAAGACTGGAAAAAAGGAGAAAGGCAGACGATACTGCTTCCGAAAAATCAGCGGGAAAAGAAAGGCGCCTGGATTTTTCGAACCAGATGCAATGCGTTGCTGCAACGTCTGAATCAGACGTATGTAAATGCAAAACTTCAGGAGCCGATCTCAGGACGTGTTGTTCTGAAACCTGGTGAGAAAGCAGTGTTGGAACTTCGGTTTACAGGCAGAAACGGGACAAAAACCGTGATCCGGGTTAAGGGGGAACGAATCGCTCCGGCAGAAAATCGTCCGCTTACGGAAGAGCAGGTGACAAAGGCGCTTGCTAAAACGGGAAATACGCCGTTTTATTTTGAAACACTGGATGTAAAGCTGGAAGGAGACTGCTTCTGTCCGATGCAGCAGTTAAATACACTCCGCCGGCAGGGAATCGAAGAACTGGAAAAAGCGGTCTTGAATGGGTTCAGAAGAACTTCCGCAGATGTCGGTCAGCAAGATATGACGGATACGGTTTCTGATTTAGAAAAAAGAGCTGATAACACTGCTGGAAACCTGCGAACCTCCGTTCTGGCAGAAACACTGGAACAACTGGAGGCGATGTGGGAGTTTCTGGAATCAGCACTGGAAAGTTCTGAGATGGAGCAGAGTCTTCGAAGAATCTATCTGGATTTTGAATTGTTCCTTGGAAAAGAAACGCCGGAGAAAACGCGGGAAATCTGCAGAAAATTTCAGCAAAAGAAGATTCAGATCTTTCTGGCACTTCCTCATATCAGCAGAGGAAATCTCGATGGAAAGCTGAAATCATTGCTTCTGGCGGAGAAAGAGACTGTGGATGGTGTCCTGATCCGCAATCTGGAATCTCTTGGAATGCTGAGAAAAATCGGATTTGACAAATCGGTGATTGCAGACCATAATCTATATATATTAAATCATGAAGCAAAAAAGTTTTTAAAAGAAGAGGGGATTTCAGAATATACAGCCTCTCTGGAATTGAACGCAAAGGAACTTTCGGGGCTTGATCTCACGGATTGCGAGGGTGTGGTCTATGGATATATACCGGTGATGGAAAGTGCACAGTGTCTGGAAAAGACCTGTTTTGGATGCAAAAAAGCGTCTGGAAGAGATGAGATGGCAGACAGACTGGGACATCGTTTTTCGATAAGAAGAGTCTGTACCTTTTGTTATAATGTGATCTATAATACAGATCCGCAGGTGCTGTTTTCTGAAATGGATACTTTGCGCAGAGTGAAGGTTTCTTCCTGTCGGCTTCATTTTACAGGCGAAAGCAAGGCGGAAACGAAACAGATTTTATCGCTTTACACACAGGCTTACGCGCAAGATCCGGTATGGCCGGAGAATTTGAATTATACGAAGGGACATTTCCGCAGGGGGATTAAGTAAAGAAGAACGAAGTAGGTGGAGTTTTGGTTAATATTATTGTTGAGTTATCGAAGTATCTGATGATCATACTGATTGCGGCATATACATTTTCATGTTTTTCCGTATTCGCTCAGCATGATCTGGTACGGAAAAAGAAAATTTTAGGCAGACAGAACCGGCTGATGTTTACGATTCAGTTGATTGCGTATCTGGTTATGTTTTTGCAGACGAAGGAACTGGAGCTGGTGTTTTTCTATCTGGCACAGGTCGTGCTGCTGATTGCGATCATTCTTCTGTACATCAATATTTACCCCAGGTCATCCAGGCTTGTGGTCAATAACATGTGTATGTTGATCTGCGTGGGATTTATTATGATTACGCGGCTGGATTATGCGACAGCAGTGAAACAGTTTGTATTTGTTGCGGTATCTGTGACGGTCAGTCTGGTGGTTCCGGTGATCATAAGACGTTTGAAATTCCTTTCCAAATGGACGAATTTCTATGCGGGAGTCGGCATTGCAGCACTGTTGTTTGTTGCGGTTTTGGGACAGACTTCCTACGGAGCCAAGCTGGGATTTTCCATTGGCGGGATCAGCATCCAGCCCTCAGAGTTCGTGAAGATTCTGTTTGTATTTTATGTGGCATCCAGTCTCAGGATTTCCACGGATTTTAAAAATGTAGTAAAGACTACGATTGTTGCGGCATTGCATGTACTGATCCTGGTGGCATCGACCGACCTTGGTGCGGCATTGATTATGTTTGTGGTGTATCTGGTGATGCTTTATGTGGCAACCAGACAGCCTTTGTATGTGTTGGCAGGATTAGGAGGCGGAAGCGTGGCATCTGTCCTTGCTTATCATTTGTTTGGACATGTCAGAACCCGTGTGGAAGCATGGAAGGATCCGTTTGCAACGTATGCAGACGGCGGATATCAGGTGGCGCAGTCTCTGTTTGCAATCGGAACCGGCGGATGGTTCGGAATGGGACTCTATCAGGGAATGCCGGATAAGATCCCGGTGGCAGAATCTGATTTTATCTTTTCGGCGATTTCGGAAGAACTGGGATTGATTTTTGCACTTTGTCTGATTCTGATCTGTGTAAGCTGCTATGTGATGTTCCTAAATATTGCCATGCAGCTTCGCAATGTTTTTTATAAGCTGGTGGCGCTGGGACTTGGAACCTGTTATATTTTCCAGGTATTTCTGACCATTGGCGGCGTGACAAAATTTATTCCGTCTACGGGTGTGACTCTGCCTCTGGTAAGTTACGGAGGCAGCTCGCTGCTCAGTACACTGATTATGTTTGGAATCATCCAGGGATTGTATATTTTAAGAGAAGATGAGGAAGAAATCATTGAAAGAAAGAAAAATGAGTTACGAAGAGAAACAAGAAATCCGAAGAAGAAGAGAAAAAGACCTGCCCAGGCGCCAAAGAAAAAGAGAACGAAATTCGAGGAAGTCGAGCAACAAAGAATTCGCTAGAGTGACGTATCTGTTTGTGTTCCTGTTTCTGGCGATGATGGCTTATATCGTCTATTTTTACGTGGTAAGGAGTAAAGACATTGTCAACAGTGCCTATAATCCGAGACTGGATTCTTATGCGGACCGGGTGATCCGCGGAAGTATTCTGGATAAAAATGGAGAAGTTCTGGCACAGACGCAAGTAAATGATGACGGAACAGAGACGAGAGTCTATCCCTATGGAGAGATTTTTGCACACGTGGTAGGATATACGGCAAAAGGAAAGAGTGGTCTGGAGTCTGTGGAGAACTTTGAACTGCTGACTTCCAATGCATTTTTCCTGGAAAAACTGGCCAATGAGTTTAAGGATCAGAAAAATATGGGTGATACCGTGATCACAACGCTGGACGCCAATCTTCAGCAGACAGCCTACAGTGCGCTGGGAGACAACAAGGGTGCGGTTGTGGTGATGGAAGCCAGTACCGGAAAGATCCTTGCGATGGTATCAAAGCCTGCGTTTGATCCGAATACCGTGTCGGAAAACTGGGAAGCATTAAATGCTGACGACAGTTCCAGTCCGCTTTTAAACCGTGCGACACAGGGAGCTTATGCGCCCGGATCGACGTTTAAGGTTGTAACAGCACTGGAATACATGAGAGAAAACAGTGCCTATGCAAATTACAGCTATGACTGTAACGGAGAGATTACGGCAGACGGAACCACGATCCACTGCTTTGACAGTACGGCCCATGGTACGGTAGATCTCAGATTGTCTATGGCCTATTCCTGTAATTCTTCCTTTGCGAATATCGGCTTGTCATTGGACAAGAGTGCATATAGAAAAACAGCCGAGGAGTTGTTGTTTAATAAAGCACTTCCGTCTGTACTTCCGTATTCCAAGAGTAAATTTAAAATCGATAAGAATTCTTCCAGTGCGGATATGATGATGACAGCTATGGGGCAGGGAGAAACCCAGGTCAGTCCATATCATATGGCTTTGATTACGGCGGCAGTGGCAAATGGCGGAACTCTGATGGAACCGTATCTTGTGGACAGCATTACGAATTATACGGGAACGCAGGTTTCCAAACACAAACCGTCTTCTTACGGAAAACTGATGGATTCCAGTGAGGCAGCTCAGTTGAAAGAATATATGAAGGCAGTGGTAGATGAAGGAACGGCGACCATGTTAAGCGGAGAATCCTACTCTGTAGCAGGAAAGACCGGAACTGCCGAATACAGCAGTGACAAGGAAAAGAGCCATTCCTGGTTTATGGGATTTACCAATGTGGACAATCCGGAACTGGTGATCAGCGTGATCGTGGAAGGATATGACGGAAACGCCGGAGCCAGAGCGGTTCCGATCGCCAAGCAGGTACTGGATGCATATTATTATCAATAAGAATCGAGAAAAGTCCTGAACGGAGAATACAGATGGAATTTTATTATCAGACCTATTTCAGTGAATCGCTGGTCAATAAAAAGGCGAAGATCATACGGAAATTAAAACAGAATAAGATTCAACCGGGGATCTATCTGATCACTCTGGCTCAGGGCAGACAAAATGAACTGGAATTTTTCTCCACACTTTTGCTGCAGCAGAAGATCTTTCATCCGGAGGATCTCTTTGTGGTAGGCGTGGCTTCCGGCTATGAGGAAGCGCTGGAGCTGATAGAAGGGATTACGGATGATGTGTATCAGAAAACGAAAGATGCGAAGATAAGGGAATATATCACACAGGAGCAGGACGCTTATAAAGCGGGAAAGCGATAGTTTATGATGATACTACATATTCTTTTTACATTATTAAAAATCATTGGAATACTGCTCCTGGTCATTCTGGGTATTCTGCTTTTAGCCGTGTTGACCGTCTTGTTTGTGCCGGTTCGTTACGAGGGAGAAGTGGGAGTGAAGAATTCCGTTTCGTCCATCAGAGCCAGGGGTACGGTGACCTGGTTCTTTCGTCTGATTCGGGGGAGATTCCAATACAAGAACGGAAAGCTGCACTATGAGCTGAGGATCTTATGGAAGAAACTCGGAAACAGTACTGTAGATGATAAGTCGGTAAAGAATGAGACTGTAGAAGTGGAGAATCCGGAAAAGACGGATCTGGAAATGCTTGCAGAATTGGAAGAAACGCGGGATGTGTCAGAAAAATCCGTGCTGTCTGATACGGAAAACGTGTCAGAAGACCTGGAAGAGCAGACTGATTCCGAGCAGACAGAAGAACGAACGATAATGGAAAATTCTGCGCAGCCGAAAGATGCGGAAAGCATAAGTGACAGAAATAACAAAGAAACTGAAACGGAGAAAATCGCAGAGTCTGAAACCGCGAAAACTTCAGAATCCGAAACGGAATCGAAGACACAGGCTGAATCGGTAAAGCGTTCGAAACTGGTAAAACGAATTTCGGACACCGGGGTTGAAGAAGACAGAAAATCGACGAAAAAAGAGAAAGACTCACGTTTAGCAGAGAAGAAAAGGAAGCCAGAGAAAAAGAACAGGAAGGATAAGAAAGAAAAATCTTCAGATAAAAAGACTTCGGAAAAAACAGAAAAAGGAAAACAAATTTGGAAACGGATTTCCGGAATCTGGAAGAAGATCAAATATACATTCCGTAAAATCTGTGATACAATAGAGCAAATATCTGATCGGAAAGAGTGGGCAGAAGCATTTCTGATAAATGAGGATCACAAACGGGCATTTTCCAAGGCACTGAAGAGTCTGAAAAAACTGTTGATTTCCTTAAAACCGGGCAGACTAAATGGAAGAGTCAGATATGGATTTGAGGATCCTTATTATACCGGAAAGGTGTTGGCAGCATTATCTGTTCTGTATCCATGGTACGGAGAAGCGTTTGAGATCTGTCCGGAATTTGAACAGACGTGTATCGTGGGAAGAGCTTCTGTCAAAGGCAAGATAAGAGTCAGTTATTTTGTGAGATCGGGGCTTGGCTTACTTTTAAATAAGAGTGTCAGAAGAACTTATAGGGATGTAAAAAATATATTAGATGCGAGATAACTCCCATCACAATAAACAATGAGCAATAAAATGAGATCAGTGGCGGTATTCCTGAATGGACCGATAAAAAAGAGCTGGAGGATAAAAAATGGCAGAGAATAATTTTAAAACAACAGTTGAAGCATTATTTAAAGGGATGGATGGAGTTGTTTCATCCAAAACAGTGATCGGAGAAGCAATCCATATTGATGATACGATCATTCTTCCGTTGGTGGACGTTTCCTTTGCAATCGGTGCCGGTTCTTTTTCCGGAGATAAGAAAGACAAGGGTGCCGGCGGTATCGGAGGAAAGATGACTCCAAGTGCAGTTCTGGTAATACGGGATGGCATGACCCGTCTGGTCAATATCAAAAATCAGGACACCATGACAAAGATCCTGGATATGGTTCCGGAACTGGTGAATCGTTTTACAGATAAAAAGGAAGAGAATGTAACAGAAGAAGATGTGATGGATCTTCTGGATAAAGAATAAGAAGAGAAAGTGACGTTGATTTCTCACAGGAAGAATAAAACGGAAAAGAAATGAAAATCCTTCACATTTGATTAACTCTTTTCATATGATAAAAGCAGGAGAAATAAGTGAGCAGGAATTGCGATGAAAGCTGTATAGCATAGGAAAGGCGGATGTGATCGATGAAAAGAGTAATAGGATTTGCATTGTTCTGTATAGCGTTTGGCATGATTCTTGTACTGATCCTGCCTTATGTCGCGCTGGAGATTTTTCTGATCCTGTTATTTCTTTTTCTGGGATATCATCTGTTTTGCTGTTAGAGAATGATTTATCCTATAATCCACATTTGAGCATTAAAAAAATCCGAAACCATAAGATTTCGGATTTTTTTATGTCAGTCTCTGATTATGCACGTTCTACACGTCCGGACTTCAGGCAAGAAGTACATACATACATCTTTTTGGATCCGCCTTCTGTTTTAACACGTACGGACTTTACGTTAGATCTCCACATTTTTGGTGATTTTCTATGAGAGTGGCTCACGTTATTGCCGAAGTGAACACTCTTTTCGCAAATAGCACATTTAGCCATCACTGCACCTCCTAACAATCTGAAATAGCCTACTTATAGGCTCACAACACTGATATTCTATCAGAAAGTTATACAGTTTGCAAGTGTTTCTGACGAAATAATTTCATTGCATTGCTAAAAATGATGTGCTGTCCTTGTCAAATATAGGAAAAGAGGTTATAATACACTTGTTAATCTGCGATTAATCCATAGAAAAGATTGGAGGAATATATGATGAAGGGTTGTATGAGCACAGATATGGGAATTATTACGATCCATCCGGAAGTGATTGCAAAATATGCCGGCTCTATGGCTGTAGAGTGTTTTGGTATTGTTGGAATGGCTGCCGTTAATATGAAGGATGGTCTGGTCCATCTGTTGAAAAAGGAACGCCTGACTCACGGAATTCAGGTGGAGGTTACAGAAGAAAATACGATCAAACTGGATTTCCATGTGATCGTGTCTTACGGCGTAAACATTTTGTCTGTAACGGATAATCTTATGAGTAATGTAAAATATAAAGTGGAAGAATTTACAGGCATGAAAGTTGAGAAGATCAACATTTACGTGGAAGGCGTAAGAGTCATTGATTAAGGAGGAACCAGTTGTGGCAACAAATACGATAAATGCAGAAATGTTGAAAAAGATGTTTCTTGCAGGCGCAGCAAATCTTGATGCGAACAAAGAAATGATTAATGAACTGAATGTATTTCCGGTACCGGACGGGGATACAGGAACCAATATGACGTTGACTATCATGTCTGCGGCAAAGGAAGTCAGTGCGTTAGAGCAGACAGATATGAAGACTCTGGCAAAAGCTATTTCTTCCGGATCCTTACGTGGCGCGAGAGGTAACTCCGGAGTTATCCTTTCTCAGCTCTTGCGTGGATTTACAAAGGGAATCCGTGACTTTGATGAGATTGATGTGGCAACGCTTGCAAAGGCTACGGTTCGCGCAAAGGAGACCGCTTATAAGGCGGTTATGAAGCCAAAAGAGGGAACGATCCTGACCGTGGCAAGAGGCATGGCAGAAAAAGCCGAAGAACTGGCTGAGACGACCGAAGATCTGGATGTATTTATTCCGGAAGTTTTAAAGCACGGACAGGCTGTTCTGGAGCAGACCCCGGAGATGCTTCCGGTTTTAAAAGAAGCAGGAGTTGTGGACTCAGGCGGACAGGGTCTGATGGAAGTTCTGCGTGGTGCTTATGATGCTTACCAGGGCAAAGAAGTCGATTACAGTGCGATTGCAGCAAGTGCCGGAACCAAGATGACAAGAGTCGGCGAGCAGGCGCAGGCTGATATCAAATTCGGATATTGTACAGAATTTATCATCATGCTGGACAAGAAATTTGACGAGCAGGATGAGCAGAAATTCAAAGCTTATCTGGAATCCATCGGAGATTCTATCGTATGCGTGGCAGATGATGATATTGTAAAGATCCATGTACACACCAACGATCCGGGTCTTGCAATCCAGAAAGCGTTGACTTACGGACAGCTTTCCAGAATGAAGATCGATAACATGAGAGAAGAGCATCAGGAGAAGCTGATCAAGGATGCGGAGAAACTGGCTGCACAGCAGGCAGAGGCAAAGAAACAGGAAGAACGCAAACCGATGGGATTCATTACTGTCTCAATCGGAGAGGGAATGAACGAGATCTTCCGTGAACTGGGTGCCGATTATATTATCGAAGGCGGACAGACCATGAATCCGAGTACCGATGATATGCTTCAGGCAATCGATCAGGTTGCGGCTGATACCATTTTTATTTTGCCAAATAATAAAAACATTATCCTTGCAGCAAATCAGGCAAAGGATCTGACCGAGGATAAGGAGATTATCGTGATCCCGACCAAGACAGTTCCTCAGGGCGTGACTGCGATCATTAACTTTATGCCGGATCAGGATGCGAAGGCAAACGAAGAGATGATGTGTGAAGAGATCCAGAATGTAAAGACCGGACAGGTGACCTATGCGGTAAGAGATACCCACATCGATGACAAGGAGATCCATGAAGGCGATATCATGGGAATCGCAGATCAGGGAATTGTTGCAGTCGGAGAATCTGTAGAAAAAGTATCCCTGGAGATGCTGCAGACGCTGGTGGATGAAGACACAAGCCTGATCAGCCTGTATTATGGAGAAGACGTTCAGGAAGAGGATGCTTCCAAACTGGCAGAAGAGGTAGAAGCTCTCTATCCGGAGATCGACATTGACTTGCATTTGGGCGGACAGCCGATCTATTATTATGTAATGTCTGTGGAGTAATTTTATGAATGAATATACCGGAATCCGGGAAATCAAAGGAATCGGAGAGAAGACGGAGCGGATGTTTCAGAAACTGAATATCCGTACCGTTGGAGATCTGATCCGGTATTTTCCGAGAGGTTACGATATTTATGAAGAGCCGGTTGCGGTGTCAGAACTGGAAGAAGGCATGACTGCGGCAGTAACCGGACTATTATACGGAAAAGTACAGGTAGGCGGGAGTCCCAGAATGCAGGTGACGACCGCCTATCTTAAAGATTTGACAGGAACCCTTCGGATCGTCTGGTATCGGATGACTTTCCTTCGTAACACCTTAAAATCCGGCGGGAGAATTACAGTGCGCGGGAAAATTATCCGAAAACAGAATCAACTGGTGATGGAGCATCCTGAATTGTTTGTTCCGGCAGAATCTTATCAGAAGAAGTTAAATACCCTGCAACCGGTGTATCCGCTGACAGCAGGACTGACCAATAATCTGATGACCAAAACCATGCATCAGGCACTGGAGGATTTGCCGCTTGCGCAGGATATTCTGTCAAAAGAACTGAAAACAGAATTCGGACTGGAAGACTATGGCGCTGCGATCCGCGGAATCCATTTTCCAAAAGACCGGGAAGAGTTCTTTCTGGCAAGAAAGAGACTGGTGTTTGAGGAATTTCTGATCTTTACGCTGGCACTTCGTAAAATGAAAGATCAGAAAGAACGGGCAAATAATCAGTACCGGATGGAAGTCCCGGAGGCAGTGCACCGATTTGAAGAAGCATTACCCTATGATCTGACCAACGCTCAGAAAAAAGTTTGGGTTCAGATTCAGGAGGATTTTCAGAAACATACGGTGATGTCCCGACTGGTACAGGGAGATGTAGGTTCCGGAAAAACAATCGTGGCGTTATTGTCTCTGTTTACCGCCTGTCTGAACGGATACCAGGGAGCTATGATGGCACCCACGGAGGTTCTGGCAAGACAGCATTATGAATCGGTGACGGAAATGGTAGAAAAATATGGACTGGGAGACAGTATTTCCCCAATATTGCTGACTGGATCCATGACGGCGAAAGAAAAACGAATCGCCTATGAAGCAATCTGTACCGGTGAGGCGAACCTGGTGATCGGAACCCATGCACTGATTCAGGAAAAGGTGGAATATGCGGATCTGGCGCTGGTTATCACAGATGAACAGCATCGATTCGGAGTCCGACAGAGGGAGTGTTTTGCTTCCAAAGGCAAGTCACCTCATATTCTGGTGATGAGTGCGACCCCCATTCCCAGAACGTTGGCGTTGATTTTGTATGGAGATCTCGATATTTCAGTGATTGACGAGTTGCCATCCAACCGAAAACCCATCAAAAACTGTGTGGTAGATACAAGTTATCGGCAGACTGCTTACCGGTTTATGGAAAAACAGATCGCTGAGGGACGGCAGTGCTATGTAATCTGTCCGATGGTAGAAGAAAGTGAAGGGCTGGAAGCTGAAAATGTAACCGATTACGCCAAAAAGCTGAAAGAAGAGCTGGCCTCCGGAATCCGGGTCGAATATCTTCACGGGAAAATGAAACCGGCGCAAAAAGAAGAGATTATGGAGAAATTTGCGGCTCATGAGATCGATGTGCTGGTATCGACTACGGTCATTGAGGTCGGAATCGATGTGCCGAATTCTACGGTGATGATGATCGAGAATGCAGAACGGTTCGGTCTGGCTCAGCTTCACCAGTTGCGTGGACGAGTGGGAAGAGGAAAACATCAGTCCTACTGTATTTTCATGAGTGGCTCCAAATCCAAAGAGACGAAAAAAAGGCTGAAAATTCTGGAATCCTCCAATGATGGATTCTATATTGCAGGGGAAGACCTGAAAATGCGCGGACCCGGGGATGTCTTCGGAATCCGTCAGAGCGGTCTGATGGATTTTAAATTGGGAGATGTTTACCAGGACGCAGAACTGTTAAAACAGGCCAGTCAGGCGGCAAGCGAGATCCTGAAAAGAGAGGAAAACGGAGAGGCGGAAGAGAAAGCACTGTTTGAGCGGGTGCAAAACTATATCCGGGAATGTGAAATAGAGAAGACGTTGTAAATTTTGTTGACAGATCATCTTGTACAGGGTATATTATAAGTAATAGATCCCACTGAGCCTAGGTAGCTTGCTACATGCGTAACACGGTGGGACTTTTGTTTTCTGGAGAATTTTTATGATACAAAATGTAAAGCCTTTTAAATCAATTGAAGAACAGATAGAAATATTAGAAACCAAAGGTTTCTATGCGTACGTATATTGGTTATTATCATGCAAAAACATTTGGGCCATTGGGGTATTATGATGAAGAATCTTTTGAAAACGCAGATAGATTTCACAAATTTGAGATGGATTATAAAGAGGCCATTCGGAAATATGGAGATAAAGAAGTTTTTGCAAAACATCATAATGATACATATGATGGGAAATTTCCTATATGGGTTATGCGTATTACTTTTCCCAATTGTTCTCTTAGATAACATTTTGGTTTTGAAAAAGTGTAAAGCAATTTAGAAAATAAACTCTGATATTGTATTTAGTATCAGATTACATGGAGGGAAAATGTTTCGTAATTACTATCCAGACATACATGTGCCAAGTGTATTCAATATTGATTATCAAAAGCTATATCAAAAAGGATATCGTGGAATTATATTTGATCTGGACAATACATTGGTTCATCACGGGGATGATTCAACACCAGAAATAGACGCGCTTTTTCATACAATACATGGAATCGGTCTGAAAACCATCATATTGTCAGATAATACAGAAGAGAGGATTTTATGTTTTCTCAAAAATATAGATAGCCCATACATTTCGGATGCGAATAAGCCTGACATTCAGGGATATCAGAAGGCTTTGACGATTCTTGGAGTCAGCACCGAACAGGTTGTTTGCATTGGAGATCAAGTGTTCACAGATATTTATGGAGCAAATTGTGCGGGGATTTCTAACATTTTGGTGGATTTTATTCGGCTTTCGGATGAAAAAAGGATTGGAAAAAAGCGTTGGTTAGAAAAGTTGGTGCTTCTATTATACAAAGGTAGCTCACGCCACACAAACAGAATAGGAAATATTTATATAGAGAAAACAGAGGAATAATTAGAATTATGTTATGGAAGAAAGAAAAGCTTTTTTGCGAGATAAATCCTGCTTGTTATGCAATTTCTGTTCAAAAAGAAATTTTTAAAAGACATCTTCAAAATCTAAGAAGTAGGGAATGTTTTGCAATGAAAATCATAAAAAGGAAATTGCCTAATCTGGTATATGAACATCACTCGCATTTAATTAAAAAGGGAAAAGGAATCGATCAAAATCTCCAGCAAAATAAAGCGGTAAATATCGGACTTGCGTGCAAGAAACTTAATGGATTGATTATTTATCCGGGAGAAATGTTTTCATTTTGGAAACTAATCGGGAGCACAACAAAACGTAAAGGGTACAAAGAGGGCCGTGTTATCGAGAAAAACAGGATTAAACCAGGGATAGGAGGTGGATTGTGTAATCTCAGCAATACCATTCACTTTTTGGTGCTTCACAGTCCGCTTACAGTGACGGAATTTCATAGTCATTCCGATGCATTGGCACCAGATGAAGGAGAAAGAGTACCTTTTAGTTCTGGGACTTCTGTAAATTATAATTACATAGATTATCGTTTTAAAAATAATACGGAGCAGCCGGTTCAATTACTTGTCTGGTGTGCCGATGGTAATTTGTATGCGGAACTTCGAAGTATGCACCCTTTTCAATATTCTTATCGAATCGTTGAGGAAAACCATCATTTTCAAAAAGAAGGAGAGAAATATTACCGAATATCTCAGATCTATAAAGAAACTGTGGATAAAAAAACAGGAAAAGTCCTTTATAGAAATCTGGTGTTGGATAATCACTCAGAAGTTATGTATGATTACAGTTTGATTCCGGGAGAACTGATTATCAATGATTAATAGATGGACTATTTGATGAAGAAAATATTAGAGCCTATGAAATTACAAATACATATTCACATACTAGACCAAATGGAGAATGGGCACTTTCTTCTTGGAGATATGTATCTGGTGAGAATCTAGCACGAGGACAAAAAAGTGCAGAACAAGTTTGTAATGATTGGTTTGCATCACCTGGACATAATCAAAATATCTTAAGTAATAATTATTCTTCTATTGGAATTGGAGTATTTTGTAAAAAAGTAGATAATGGTTATGTATATCATTTCTCACAAATGTTTTCTGCAACAGAATATTAATGAAGAAAAGTTCTAATTTAAATCTTACAAGTGGCATTATATTCTCTGTATAAATTTGTCAGTTTTTGCAGGAACTTCTAGTGTAAAAACAAATTCTCTCCATATACTATGAGCGTAACAATCCTAAACGTTACAAAAAGAACTCATATGAAGGAGGAAATAAAAATGACAAATCGTTCATCTAACAGAACAGCTGTACCGGAAGCAAAAGGCGCATTGGACAAATTCAAATACGAAGTTGCGAACGAGCTGGGAGTTCCGCTTACCGATGGTTACAACGGAGATCTGACTTCCAAACAGAACGGATCTGTCGGAGGCTATATGGTAAAGAAAATGATTGAACAGCAGGAAAAGCAGATGGCTGGTAAATAGGTCTTCCTGCATAAAATTGAAGTGTAAAAAGTAAGAAAAGAGATTGACGGAATTGGATTTGATCTGTTCTGTTGATCTCTTTTGTTGTATTTGCTTGAGTGGAAGTCCCTTCCCGATTTCTTTGCTGTTTCTTTTAACATACAAATATTGACAATAATCAGACAAATTATTATAATGTACGCAATGAGTTTTCGAGAATAAGAGACAATCGAAAAATGGACGGTTAGGAGGAACTATATGAGAGTGATCGCAGGAAGCGCGAAGAGATTACGGCTGAAGACGGTAGAGGGTATGGGGACAAGACCGACGACAGACCGGATCAAAGAGACGCTGTTTAATATGATCGCTCATGGACTGGCGGACATATCCTTTCTGGATCTTTTTGCAGGAAGCGGGGCAATCGGGATTGAAGCACTGAGCAGAGGTGCAAAGAATGCCGTATTTGTAGAGGAAAACAAGAAAGCGGCTGCCTGCATCAAAGAGAACCTGGAATTTACCAGACTGGACGAGAGGGCAGAGATTCTGCAATGTGATGTGTTTGCCGCACTGAGACGCATGGAGGGGCAGAGATATTTTGACTATGTGTTCATGGATCCGCCTTACGACAGACAGTTGGAGAAGAGAGTTTTGGAAGCTTTGAAGGACTCCAGCCTGATAGATGAAGAGACTCTGCTGATCGTGGAGGCATCGCTGTCTACTGATTTTTCTTATCTGGAAGATCTCGGGTATCATTTGATCAAGAAAAAAGAATATAAAACGAACATGCACGTGTTCCTGGAACGCGCGGAAAGGACGAAAAATGCTTAGAGCAGTTTATCCGGGCAGTTTTGACCCGGTTACATACGGGCATCTCGATATTATCAGAAGATCCGCAAGAATTGCAGACGAACTGGTAGTCGGAGTGCTTAATAATAATGCAAAAATGCCGTTGTTTTCTGTAGAAGAACGTGTTAAAATGTTAAAAGAAGTGACGGATGAGTTCTCAAATGTGAAGGTTGTACCATTCGAGGGCTTATTAATTGATTTTGCAAAACAGGTAGAGGCAGATTTTGTGGTACGCGGACTTCGGGCGATTACGGATTTTGAGTATGAGCTTCAGATGTCTCAGACAAATCACAAGCTTGAACCGGAAGTTGAGACGATGTTCCTTACGACGAGTATCGAATATTCCTATCTCAGCTCGACTACGGTAAAAGAAGTTGCGGCTTTTGGGGGAGATATTTCACAGTTTGTGCCGGAAGCTGTAGCTGCTGCACTTGAGCAGAAGATGAATAAAAGGAGAGTGTAACAATGAGCAGCCGTATTGAACAGATTATTGATGAAATCGAAGAATATATTGACAGAGACTGTAAGTTTCAGCCGTTGTCGACGACGAAGATTATTGTAAATAAAGAACATCTGGATGAATTACTTCGGGAACTTCGCATGAAGACTCCGGATGAGATCAAACGTTATCAGAAGATTATCAGTAATCGGGATGCGATACTGGCTGATGCACAGGCAAAGGCGGATGCGATGTTGGAAGAGGCTCAGGTTCAGACCACAGAACTGGTCAGCGAGCACGAGATTATGCAGCAGGCATATGCGCAGGCCAATGAGATCGTGACACAGGCGACTGCACAGGCACAGGAGATCGTAGACAATGCGACCCGTGATGCCAATGCGATCCGAATCGGAGCAGTACAGTATACAGATGATCTTCTTGCCAATGCAGAAAGTATTATCGGACATACGCTGGACAGCTATACCACCAAGTATGACGGTCTGGTAAATTCTCTGAAAGAGTGTTACGATGTGGTCAGATCCAACCGGGCAGAATTGGATATTCCGGATGGATCCGATGAGTATGTAGAGGAGAATTAAGGGCTTTTATACAGAAAGCGTCGCGTTCTCTATAAAAACAGGAATGTTAACAGGCTGGTTACCAACCCGGTAGCCAGCTTTTCTATTATATAAGGAAAGAAGGACAGGCCGGAATCCCGGATCATTGCAGCACTCTGGAACAATGCGCAGACGCCGCCGAATCCTGTAAGGAACAGAATACAGGGAATACGGCAGAAACCAGGAGTTTGTGTCAGTAACTGAATCCCGGTTGTGATTTCCAGAGTGGAAAGCGCCATCAATCCGGGAAGCGTCCGGTCGATTCGAAACCTGATGCCAAGTTTTAAAAGTACGGAGAACAGGATCACATATCCTCCAACCTGCAGGATCGCTGCGGCTGCATCGGCGAGGCTTTCTTCCAGAAGTTTCAGGAACGAGAGGTTCGGGGCTGCAGAAGCAAATTGTGAAGCAGAACGGGAGATGGATTTCATGCCGGGGCCGTTGGAACAGGTGACAGATTTTCTACCAAGAACGGATGGGAATTTTGCCGGAAACAGAGGGTGTGGTCTGTGGAATCGGAAACGATGTGTCTCCGATTCGAAAACCAGAAAGCGTGTAAAGAAACTTATGCATACCGGGGATGCCAGAGACAGCAACAAAATGTTTCCGGTTTTTCCGGGAAGATGCAATGCAGAAAGAATCACATAATTTAAAAGAAACATGGGGCTTGTATTGTTACAGAAAGACATAAGATACTGACCTTCCGAACTTGAAAGCTTCTGTTCCCGACACAAAGAGGCAATGACTTTGGCTCCCATCGGATATCCACAGAGAAATCCGCAGAGGATGGCAAAGCTTCCGTTTTCAGAGACATGAAAGATCGGACAGAGGATCGGTTTCAGTACCTGAGTGATATAAGAAAGTGCCTGTGTATGAATCAGAAGATTTGTGAGCACCATAAATGGAAACAGAGTCGGAAGTAAGGTCTCAAACCACAGGAAAAGTCCGGATCTTGCGCCTTCAAATGCTTCCCGGGGGCACAGAAGGATCAGGAAAAAGCAAAAAAGGGTGAAAAGGGAAGAAAGAACGGATTTCATGGAGATCCTCCGGAAATCTTGATATGATATCATCATATTTTATGCGATAACTTTGTAAATATTAATGAAGAAAGCAGGCGAAGTGTAAAAATGAAATTAGAAGCATGTTATCCGGAAAAGGTGTTTTATTATTTCGAGGAAATCAGCCGGATTCCAAGAGGTTCCGGTAATGTAACGGAAATCAGTAACTATTGTGTGGAATTCGCAAAGCAAAGGAATCTCTGGGTGGAACAGGATCCGTGGAAAAATGTATGGATCAAAAAGCCGGGTTCCAGGGGATGTGAGAATTGTGAGCCGGTCATGATTCAGGGACACCTGGATATGGTCTGCGAGAAAACGGCGGAAAGTCTCCATGATTTTGAAAAAGATCCGCTGGAGCTGTATGTGGAAGATGGATTTGTGAAAGCAAAAGATACCACATTAGGAGCCGATGACGGAATCGCTGTGGCATATGCACTGGCCATTCTGGATTCGGACGATTTGGTGCATCCACCGCTTCATGTGATCCTTACAACCGATGAAGAAACCGGTATGGATGGGGCAATCGGTTTTGATTTTGCCAGAGTGGATGGCAGAAAAATGTTAAATCTTGATTCGGAAGATGAAGGAATCATTACCGTGGGATGTGCCGGCGGAGCAACGGTTCAGATGTCGCTGAATATCTCGAGAGAAGAGAAACATGGAACCGGACTTACACTTTTTCTGACCGGTTTAAAGAGCGGTCATTCCGGTGTGGAGATCATCAATCAGCCGGGAAATGCAGATAAACTGATGGGGCGATTTTTAAATGGTCTGCAAAGAAAAGAGTTTCTCTTTGATCTGGTTGATCTGAAAGGCGGACAGAAGAACAATGTGATTCCCGGAACCTGTGAAGCTATACTGTTGGCTGATCCGGAATCTGCCGACCGGATTATCGGGGAATGGATAGCATATGAGAAGACATTGAAAAAAGAATTCGGAGCGTCGGAACCGAATCTTAAACTGACGCATGAGAAGCGGGAAGATTTACAGGAAAAGGTTCTCGCTCAGCGTGCGAAAGAAGCGGTGATCTTTTATCTGAACAACTGCCCAAACGGTGTCTATGAATACAGCAGGACGCTGGAGCAGATGGTGGAGACTTCCTGCAATCTTGGAATTGTAAATACCACAGAAGATGCTGTGCTATTCGAAACGCTGATCCGAAGTTCTTTTGCATCCAAAGTGGAAGAAATGAAAGAACGGTTTGTGCAGTGGGAAGATCTGATTCCCGGAATGCACGCAAAGATCTCTGGTGAATATCCGTCCTGGGAACATCAGCCGGATTCGGAATTACAGAAGACGATTCGCAACTGCTACCATACTTTATATGGAAAAGATCCGCAGTTTCTGACGATCCATGCCGGATTGGAGTGCGGCATTTTTGCAGGAAAGAAAGAGGAATTTGACTGCGTGTCATTTGGCCCGCAGATTTACGATATCCATTCCGTAAAGGAACGTCTGGATATAGAGTCTACCGGACGAACCTGGAAACTGATCCTGAAGATCTTAGAGGCTTTGACTGTATGAAAAAAATGCTGATTTTTCTGGTGGGTCTGGTGTTTTTTACAGTAACAGATCAAAGAATACTGGAAGAGGAAGCAAAAAAAGGAAGGATTTCCGAGACATTCTATCTGGAAGAGGATTTTCGAAGCCAGCCGGTGTCTGAGACATTTCTGGAAGAGATTGGAAACTTTGAGGATCCGGGAGAGGCTGTTGGATTCTATTTCCTGGAAACCAATTATGGAGAAGATACATTCTATCTGACAGATGCAAAAATTCTCACAGAAACCGAAAGGCTGACAGATACGAAAAAATGGAAGAAACGGATGAATTGGTGGCAAAGGCAACGTGGCTACGAGGACTATGCGGATACCTGCCGTCAGATCTGGAATGATGTTCAGTATTTTCCGGTGGCTTCGGGAAATGGGGCTGATGAGAACCGGATCACATTCGGAAACAGTTGGATGCAGGAACGGACGTACGGTGGCAAACGCGGACATGAGGGAACGGATCTAATGCCGAAGGAAAATAAGCGTGGAACCTATCCGATCGTCAGCATGACGGACGGAATCGTAAGCCAGAAAGGATGGCTGGAAAAAGGAGGATACCGTCTGGGCATCCTTGCACCGGGAGGAGCGTATTTTTATTATGCACATCTGGATTCCTATGCGAATCTGAAAGAGGGAGATCCGGTAAAAGCCGGAGATTTTCTGGGATTTATGGGCGACAGCGGATATGGAGAGGAAGGTACCACAGGAAAGTTCCCGGTACATTTACACGTGGGAATCTATCTGAACCGGGGAGAGCAGGAAATCAGTATCAATCCCTATCCGGTGTTGTGTTATCTGAAAGATCGATCTGTGAATTCTGTGAGACAAGTGTTTTCAACAACTGGCGCAATACAAGAATTCATGATATACTGAGCGGAGGATTGCAAATAGCGGACATAAGAAAGGAAAGAAACACTTTATGAAATTACCGGTTGCATTTGAAGAAAAGATGAAAGACCTTTTGGGTGAGGAATTTCAGGATTACATAGATTGTTACGAGGAAAAGCGATATTATGGTCTGCGTGTAAATACGTTAAAGATTTCTGTGGAGGACTTTCAGAAGATCTGTCCATGGAAGTTGGAACCGATCCCGTGGATTGAAAACGGATTCTATTATGACGGAGACAGCATCCAGCCGGCAAAACACCCCTATTATGCGGCCGGATTGTATTATCTGCAGGAACCAAGTGCCATGACTCCTGCCAACAGATTGCCGGTGCAGCCGAGGGAAAAGGTGTTGGATGTATGCGCGGCACCGGGCGGAAAGGCCACGGAACTCGCGTCAAAGCTTGGCAGAGAAGGCGTGCTTGCGGCAAATGATATCAGCAGTTCCAGGGCAAAGGGACTTTTGAAAAATCTGGAATTGTCCGGCGTCGGAAATCTGCTGGTTCTAAGTGAAGAGCCGGGAAAACTGATTTCTTATTTCAGAGAATATTTTGACAAAATTCTGATCGATGCCCCTTGCTCCGGAGAGGGAATGTTCCGGAAGGAAAAGAGAATGGTGAAAGCCTGGGAAGAACACGGGCCGGAATTTTTCTCGAAAATCCAGAAAAGCATTATCGCTCAGGCGGCAGAAATGTTGAAACCGGGAGGAATGATCCTGTACTCAACCTGTACCTTTGACCGTCGTGAAAATGAAGAGACGATCCTGTCTCTTCTGGAGCAGTTCCCGGAATTTGAAATCTGTGAAATGAAGGGATATGAGGGATTCCGACCGGGAATTCCGAAAGATGACAGAGAAGATCTTGTGAAAACAGTCCGGATTTTCCCGCATTGCATGAAAGGGGAAGGTCACTATCTTGCCCTGTTAAAAAAAGGTTCGGAAGGATGCGAAAATACGGAAACGAATCTGGAACGACAGAAAAAGCAGACTGTTCCAGGCAGCGCAGGTGGGTTGAAGAAGATTCCGGAAGAACTGGAAGAGTTCCTGGGACATCTTACATTGCCTCTGGATCCGTCCAGACTGGATCTGAAAAAAGAACGGGTTTACTATATGCCGGCAGAGCTGCCGGATCTGAAAGGCATCCGTTTCTTAAGAACCGGACTGCTTCTCGGAGAACTGAAGAAGAACCGGTTTGAACCGAGTCAGGCACTGGCGATGTATCTGAAAATGGAAGAATATGATCAGGTTCTGAATCTGTCAGTGGAAGATGAGCGGGTTCATCGTTATTTAAAAGGAGAGACTCTGGATGTTTCGGATTTGTGCAGCAATAGCAGTCAGAAGAAGCAGAAAGCAGGCTCCGGACGCAAGCAGAAAGACAAGGGCTGGTCTTTAGTCTGTGTGGACGGTTATCCGTTGGGCTGGGGCAAACTTGCTTCCGGCACTTTAAAAAATAAATATCTGCCGGGATGGAGATGGCAGTCATGAAAATCAGGCTGGACAAATACCTTTCAGATATGAACTGCGGGACTCGAAGTGAAGTGAAAAAAATGATCCGGCAGGGGCTGGTCTGTGTGGATCAGAAAATAATAAAGAGTCCGGAGTATAAAGTAGATACCGAAATTCAGAATATTTCGGTGCAGGGAAAGCTGCTTTCCTATGAAAAATATCGCTACTATATGTTATACAAACCGGCGGGAGTCGTCTCGGCCACCACAGATCGCAGAGATCAGACGGTGCTGGATCTGATTCCGGAGCTGAAAGGACAGGACTATTTTCCGGTGGGAAGACTTGACAAAGATACCGTGGGACTGTTGCTGATTACCAATGACGGGCCGCTGGCGCATCGGTTGCTTTCCCCGGCTCATCATGTGGATAAAATCTATGAGGCAAAGATTCAGGGAATGGCAGATCAGACAGATATAGAGAAGTTTGCAGCGGGTGTGGAGATCGGGGAGAAGAAACCCTGTGCACCGGCAAAGCTTCAGATTCTGTCAGTGGATGAGAAGACACAGACTTCTTATATATCCCTGACGATTCATGAGGGAAAATTCCATCAGGTAAAACGGATGTTTCATGCACTGGGAAAGGAAGTTACCTTTCTGAAAAGAGTTCAGATGGCAGAACTTTCTCTGGATGAAACGCTTAAGCCGGGAGAATACAGAGAACTTACAGAAGAGGAGAAAAAGAAATTATGTTAGAGGAAATCAAGGGCGTGATCTTCGACATGGACGGAACATTGATCGATTCCATGTGGGTCTGGGAAGAAGTAGACGTTGATTATGTAAAACGATATCAACTGGTGGAACCGGAAGGATTCTATGAAGCCATCGAGGGAATGAGTTTTACAGATGTTGCGAAATACTATAAGAAAACATTTCCTCAGATCAGGGATTCTGTAGAACAGATCAAAGCAGACTGGATGGAAATGGGATATCGGTTATATCGGGATGAAGTGGAATTAAAGTCCGGTGTGAAAGAATTTTTAGAAGAACTGAAAAAATGCGGAATTAAAATCGGAATTGCGACCAGCAATGACCGTGATATGACAGAAATGGTTCTGGAGGCCAGAGGAATCCTGCAGGAATTTGACGCCATCTGTACTTCAGATGAGGTGAAGATTGGGAAACCGGCTCCGGATGTGTATCTGAAAGCGGCAGAGGATCTGGGAGTGGATCCCAAAGACTGTCTGATCTTTGAAGATGTTCCGGCAGGACTGATGGCAGGCAAATCAGCCGGCATGAAAACCTGTGCTGTCGCAGACAAGTTCTCTGAGGATCAGATCGAAAAGAAACGTGCGCTGGCAGATTATTTTATTCAGGATTATTTTGAAGTTTTGAAAGGAACCTATGAACAACTGTAAATTTTTGCCTGTATGTCGGGCGGATATGGAAGAACGTGGAATCGAACAACTGGATTTTGTGTATGTGATCGGGGATGCCTATGTGGATCATCCCTCTTTTGGACATGCCATCATCAGCCGGATCCTGGAATCCAGAGGGTACACGGTGGGAATCATTTCCCAGCCGGACTGGAAAGATCCGGAAAGCATTGCTGTTCTTGGAGAACCCAGACTGGCGTTTCTGGTCAGTGCCGGAAATATGGATTCCATGGTAAATCATTATTCTGTATCGAAAAAAAGAAGGAAAACCGATGCCTATACCCCAGGCGGAGAGATGGGAAAACGACCGGATTATGCGGCAGTGGTCTATGGAAACCTGATCCGTCAGACCTATAAGCATACGCCCATTATTCTGGGTGGGATTGAGGCAAGTCTTCGAAGAATGGCACATTATGACTACTGGTCGGACAAGGTGAAGCGTTCCATTTTGCTGGATGCACAGGCTGACCTGATCTCTTATGGGATGGGCGAACATTCTATCGTAGAGATCGCAGATGCGCTGAACAGCGGAATCGAGGTAAAAGATCTGACTTTTATTCCGGGGACGGTGTTCAAGGCGAAAAATCTGGACAGTGTGTATGATGCAAAACTGCTGCCTTCTTATGAGCAGATTCGGGAAAGTAAAAAGACCTATGCAGAGAGTTTCCTGATTCAATATCAGAACACAGATCCTTTTACGGCAAAATGTCTGGTGGAACCTTACGGGGAACACCTTTATGTGGTTCAGAATCCACCTGCAAAACCACTTTCTGTCGTGGAGATGGATGATGTTTACGCATTGCCTTATACCAGAAAATGGCATCCTTCTTATGATGAAAAAGGCGGGATCCCGGCATTTTCAGAAGTAAAATTCAGTCTGATCAGTAATCGGGGATGTTTTGGCGGTTGCAGTTTCTGTGCCCTGACCTTCCATCAGGGACGGATCGTGCAGGTCAGAAGTCAGGATTCTCTGGTGGAAGAAGCCACAGAAATGACGCAGTTGGAAGATTTTAAAGGCTACATTCATGATGTGGGCGGCCCTACGGCTAATTTCCGTCACCCGGCCTGTGAGAAACAGATGGAACACGGCGTCTGCATCAACCGGCAATGTCTGTTTCCTGCACCCTGTAAGAATCTGAATGCGGATCATTCGGATTATGTCAGACTGTTAAGAAGACTGCGGGCTATTCCGAAGGTGAAGAAGGTCTTTATCCGGTCAGGCATCCGGTTTGATTATTTGCTGAAAGATAAAAAGAAAGAGTTTTTAAAAGAACTCTGTGAGTACCATGTCAGCGGACAGCTAAAAGTTGCGCCGGAACATATTTCGGATCCGGTGCTTAAGATGATGGGCAAACCGGAAAAAGCGGTGTATCTGAAATTTGTTCAGGAATTTAAAGATATGAACCGGAACCTTCACAAAGATCAGTATCTGGTTCCCTATCTGATGTCTTCCCATCCGGGATCTACGATGAAAGAGGCGGTCGAACTGGCTGAATTTTGCAGGGATCTGGGCTATATGCCGGAGCAGGTGCAGGATTTCTATCCTACTCCTTCCACAATCTCGACCTGTATGTATTATACCGGGCTTGATCCAAGGACGATGGAGAAGGTGTATGTTCCGAAAGATCCCCATGAGAAAGCCATGCAGCGGGCTTTGATTCAGTATCGGAATCCGAAAAATTATGATTTGGTAAAGGAAGCGCTTCATAAGGCCGGCAGAACGGATCTGATCGGTTTTGATGAGAAATGTCTGATCCGGCCGAGACAGTTCAAAAAAGAGCGGATCGAGGAAACGGGAAAGACGAATCTAAAATCCCGAATAAACCGTAACGGGCAGAAAAGCGGAGAACATCGGAATGACCGAAACAGTCAGGGGAATCATAATAATCAGAAAAGGCAAAAGAAAAACGGATCGAACGTTCAGAAACAGACAACAAGACCGGATGGAAGAGTGGGTAAAAATACAGGAGCTTCTCGGAAAGGAAAAGAACGGGGTAGGAAACGAAGATGAAAATAGCGATTGTGACCGGAGCATCCTCCGGTATGGGAAGAGAATTTGTAAAACAGATTTCCAGGCTGTACACAGGACTGGACGAAATCTGGGTGATTGCGAGACGGAGAGAACGTCTGACGCAGTTACAGGAAGAAAGTATGTATCCGCTGCGTACTCTGGATGGAGACATTACGGATCCGAAGTTTCTGGAAGAATTCGCCTATCTGTTACAGGCTACAAGCCCGGACGTGAGGATGCTGGTCAATGCAGCCGGTGTGGGGAGCAATGGCACCATAGCAGATCTGGCAGAAATCAATGACAGACTGCAGCCGGAAATGGTACGACTGAATTGCGAGGCACTTCTGGAAATGACACAGAAAGTGCTCCCTTATCTTTCTGAGAAAAGCAGAATCATCAACCTGGCATCGGGAGCGGCGTTTTGTCCGCAACCGGGATTTGCGGTCTATGCGGCAACCAAATCCTTTGTTCTTTCCTTTTCCAGAGCACTGGGAAGAGAGTTGAAGAAGAAAAAGATTTATGTGACGGCAGTTTGTTCGGGACCGGTTGCTACGGAATTTTTTGCATCGGATACCATGAAGATAGTTGCCTGGAAAAAGCCGTTCCTTGCAGATCCGAATGCAGTGGTTCGAAAAGCGCTGATTGATTCGGGAAAACGGAAAAAACTTTCGGTATACGGTGGCAGTATGAAGCTGGTACGTATTTTGACGAAGATTTTACCGATTGATTTTCTGGTTTGGATCATGGGAATCTGAAAAAATTCCTGCAGAAGAACAGAAGCATAACATCCGAGATATGATTTGTAAATACAGAAGTAAACTCAAAATGAAGGAGATACAGCAATTATGAAGCAAAAAAAAGGAGAACCCGGATATCTGGATCATCAACTGAAGGTGGAGATCATAAAAACACTGATTTCATTTGCCCTGGTTCTGGCAATTCTTGCGCTTGGAATCATCCAGACCGGAACCAGACTGAATCTGTTGACAGTGGTGGCGATTCTGGGGGCACTTCCGGCCTGCAAACTTCTGGTCGGTGTCATTACCAGATTTCCCTATCGTTCCATTCCGTCTGAGACGGCAGAGGAAATCCGAAAAAACACAGAGTATCTGACGGTTGCCTATGATATGATTATTACCAGTACGGAGAAGATCATGCCGGTAGACTGTATTGTGATTTCCGGGCACACGGTTTGTGGGTATACCAGAAGTCAGAAGGTAGACTGTGCTTATCTGGGAAAACACATCAAGAACATCCTTTCTCAGAATGGGTATGATAAGATGACGGTTAAAATCTTCCAAAAATATTCTCAGTTCTTAAGCCGTGCAGAGGGAATGAATGCGATCGCCGAGATTGATCAGGCAGATGACGAAAGAATGGAAGATGCTGTCCGGCATCTGATTTTGAACATTTCGATGTGACATTCGGAAGAGGTAAAGAAAAACACCAGAGTGATAATTAAAACAGAATGGTTGAGGAAAGAACAGAAACAGGGAACAGAAAACTATGCGTGAATTTGTAATCACACCAAATGAAGCCAATCAGAGGATGGATAAATATCTGGGTAAACTTTTAAAAGAGGCTCCGAAAAGCTTTTTTTATAAGATGCTTCGGAAAAAGAATATCGTGTTGAATGATAAGAAAGCAACCGGAAATGAAAAACTGAAAACCGGAGATTCCATTAAACTCTATCTTTCAGACGAGACCTTTGATAAATTTGCAGGAGCCAGGGAAAACGTACCGGCTCTGAATCAGAAGAAACGGAATCAGTGGACGTTAGAAGCGTCTGTGGTATATGAAGATGAAAATGTTCTCTTCTTAAACAAACCGGTGGGAATCTTATCCCAGAAAGCAACACCGGAGGATGTGTCGGTCAATGAGTATGTGATCCGTTATCTTCTGGATACACATGCAATTGAAGAAAAAGAACTTCAGACATTTAAGCCTTCGATCTGCAATCGTCTGGATCGGAATACCAGTGGGCTGATCACGGCAGGAAAAAGTCTTCAGGGTCTTCAGGAGCTGAGTGTATGGTTCCGGGACAGATCTGTGGGAAAATATTATCTCTGTCTGGTAAAAGGTGTGTTGGAACATTCAGAAAAGATTTCCGGATATCTGAAGAAAAATGAAAAGACCAATCAGGTTCTGATCTCGAAAAAGGAAGAACCCGGGACACAGCGGATTGAGACAGCGTATCGTCCGGTTTGTGTGAAGAACGGATATACCTTGCTGGAAGTGAAACTGATCACAGGTAAAACCCATCAGATCCGTGCCCATCTGGCATCCATCGGACATCCGATCGCCGGGGATTTTAAATACGGAAACCGTTCTTGGAATCAGAAATTAAAAGAGGGCTATGGACTGCAAAGCCAGTTGCTTCATTCCTGGAGACTGGAAGTGCCGAAATCTCTTTCCTTGGACAGCCCACTTTCGGCTCTGGGCGGAAGAACTTTTACAGCAGATCCGCCGGAACTGTTTTGCAGGATCTGTAAAGATCTGGGGGTGATGTAGGATGGGAACCTGGAATTCCAGAGGTTTGAGAGGATCGACACTGGAAGATCTGATCAACCATACCAATGAATGGTATCGGGAAAAAGGTCTGGCGCTGATTCAGAAAATTCCGACTCCTATTACGCCGGTTCGGATAGATAAGGAGAAGCGACATATTACGCTGGCATATTTTGATAAGATCAGTACCGTTGATTATATTGGAGCTGTTCAGGGAATCCCGGTCTGTTTTGATGCAAAGGAATGTGCAAGTATCACATTCCCGCTTCAGAATATCCATGAACATCAGGTAGAATTTATGCGGCAGTTTGAACAACAGGAAGGAATTTCCTTTCTTCTAATCTATTATACAGAGGAGCAGAAGCTCTACTATATGAGATTTGAAGAGTTGGAATATTTCTGGAACCGTGGAAAAAACGGTGGACGAAAAAGCTTTCGAATGGAAGAATTGAATCCGGATTTTTTTCTTCAACTAAATCGACTGAGCAGGATCCCGTATCTGGATTATCTGCAAAAAGACCTGGATATTCGGGATACTTGACAACGGATGGGAAACTGCGTATAATTTTAGAAGATTTTAATGTTTTACTACGATAAAGTGAAAGGACTGTTAAGTGTTATGAAACAGCTATTACATACTCCGGAGGGAGTGCGGGATATTTATAATCAGGAATGTGCAAAGAAGCTTGCGGTGCAGGACAAACTGCATGAGATGTTTCATTTGTATGGTTATCATGATATCCAGACACCGACCTTTGAATACTTCGATGTGTTCCGGAAAGAAATCGGAACGATCTCTTCCAGAGAATTATATAAATTTTTTGACAGAGAGGGAAATACACTGGTTTTAAGACCGGATATCACGCCGTCCATCGCACGTGCAGCGGCTACTTTATATGAACAGGAAACGATGCCGATCCGTCTTTGTTATATCGGCAATACCTTCATCAATCATTCCAGTTATCTGGGCAGACTGAAAGAGAATACACAGATGGGAGCCGAGCTTCTCGGTGTAGATTCTGTGGAAGCAGATGTGGAAATGATTGCTATGATGATCGATGGGTTGAAAAAGACCGGTCTGGAAGATTTTCAGGTCAGTATCGGTCATGTGGATTTCATTCAGGGACTGTTGGATGAGACCGGATTTGAGGAAGAAGAACTGGATCAGTTGATCGAACTGATCAACAACCGGAACTATTTTGGCGTGGATGAGATTATGGAAGCCTCTTCTGTAAGAGGAAGCGTCAGAGATGCGTTCCGTATTCTGCCGAAACTGACCGGAGATGTGGATGTTCTGGAACAGGCTGCAGATATTGCGCCGACCGTCAATGCCGGACTCGCCATTGAACATTTAAGAAAAATGTATGAGATGTTAAAAATGTACGGTGTGGAGAAATATATTACCTTTGATTTGAGTCTGCAGGGAAGTTACGGATACTATACCGGAATTGTCTTCCGTGCTTATACTTACGGAACCGGAGATGCTGTGGTGCGTGGAGGACGCTATGATCATCTGGTAGAAAAATTCGGAAAGAGCACCCCGTCCATCGGATTTGCCATTCTTCTGGACGAATTGATGAATGCGTTGAACCGCCAGAAGATCAACATAGACTGCGGGTATACCACATTGATTGTTTATACAGAAAAAACCTACAAGTGGGCAGTCGCTCTGGCAAAAGATTTCCGCGGAAAAGGAAAACGTGTGGAAATTCTCAAACGGACAGAGGAGGATACCAAGGAAGCATATCTGGAATATGGCAAACGCCGTCAGGTCATCAGTATACTCTGGCTCCAGGAAGATAAGAAGATTCTGATGACAAATGTTCTGACCGGAGAAGAAAAGCTGATTGGATAAAATATAAATGAGCAAAGAGAGAAATGAGGCTACAAGATGAAATATTTAACATTTGCTCTGACAAAGGGAAGACTTGCTGACAAGACACTGGAGATGCTGGAGTCAGCGGGAATCACCTGCGAAGAGATGAAGGACAAGGATTCGAGAAAACTGATCTTTGTAAATGAAGATCTGAAATTAAAATTTTTCCTGGCAAAAGGACCGGATGTGCCGACTTATGTAGAATATGGAGCAGCAGATATCGGCGTTGTCGGCAAGGATACCATCGTAGAGGCCGGCCGTTCCGCTTATGAGGTTCTGGATCTAGGCTTCGGAAAATGCAGAATGTGCGTCTGCGGATATAAAGAAGCGAAAGACCTTCTGAACCGGAAGGAACTGATCCGCGTAGCAACCAAATACCCGAATATTGCAAAAGACTATTTCTATAATAAAAAACATCAGACGGTGGAGATCATCAAAATGAATGGTTCCATCGAGCTGGCACCGATCGTTGGACTTTCCGAGGTGATCGTGGACATTGTGGAGACAGGTACCACATTGAAAGAAAACGGACTGGAAGTGTTGGAAGAAATCTGTCCGCTGTCTGCCAGAATGATCGTGAATCCGGTCAGCATGAGAATGGAAAGTGAGCGGATCCAGAATCTGATCGTAAATCTGAGAACCATGCTTCAGGAGGGAAAAAGATGAAAATCGAAAGACTGACTGCAGAGTCCAGAAAAAACCTTCTGGAAGATCTGTTAAAGAGAAGTCCGAACCAGTACGGACAGTATGAAGAAAGAGTTCAGGTAATCCTGAACCGCGTAAAAGAGGAAAAGGATCAGGCGCTGTTTGCTTATACAGAACAGTTTGATCATGCAAAAATCACGGCAGAGACTATCAAAGTGACAGAAGAAGAGATTCAGGAAGCCTATACCCAGGTAGATGAAAGTCTTCTGGAAGTTGTCAGAAAAGCTCTGAAAAATATTGAGTCTTATCATGCAAAACAAATGCAGTACAGTTGGTTTGACAGCAAACCCAACGGAACCATGCTGGGACAGAAGGTGACGGCGCTTCAGAGAGTGGGTGTCTATGTGCCGGGCGGAAAGGCTGTCTATCCGTCTTCCGTACTGATGAACATTATGCCGGCAAAGGTAGCGGGCGTGGAGGAAATCATTATGACCACACCTCCGGGACCGGATGGCAAGGTGAATCCTACCACATTAGTGGCAGCTCACGAAGCAGGAGCAACCGCTGTTTACAAAGTGGGCGGTGCTCAGGCAATCGCAGCGTTGGCATACGGAACCGAGAGTATTCCAAAGGTTGACAAGATCGTAGGCCCGGGAAATATTTATGTGGCACTGGCAAAGAAAGCGGTTTACGGACATGTCAGCATTGATTCGATCGCCGGACCAAGCGAAATTCTGGTGATCGCAGACGAAACTGCAAATCCGAGATTTGTAGCTGCCGATCTTTTATCACAGGCAGAGCATGATGAACTGGCATCCGCCATTCTGGTGACCACCAGCGAAGATGTGGCAAATGCCGTAAATAAAGAAATTGAAGGCTTCTTAAAAGTATTGTCAAGAAGTGAGATCATAAAGAAATCGCTGGAAAATTACGGACACATTCTTCTGGCTGAAACTCTGGAGGAAGCGATCGAGACAGCCAATGAGATTGCATCTGAACATCTTGAGATCGTGACAAAGGATCCCTATCAGGTCATGATGAAGATCCGCAATGCCGGAGCAATCTTCCTGGGAGAATACAGCAGTGAGCCGCTGGGCGATTATTTTGCAGGACCAAACCATATCCTGCCGACCAATGGAACCGCCAAGTTCTTCTCTCCGCTTTCTGTCGATGATTTCCTGAAGAAATCCAGTATTATTGCCTATTCAAAAGAGGCACTGGAAGCAGTACATAAAGACATTGAGACATTTGCAGAAGCAGAACAACTGACGGCTCATGCAAATTCAATCAAAGTTCGTTTCCCGGAAGATTAAGAGCTGCGGATGGAGGAAGAAGATGGAACAGCGTATTGGAAATTGTCACAGAGAGACAAAAGAGACACAGATTGAGGTAACGATCTGTCTGGACGGACAGGGAAAAAATGACATTCATACCGGAATCGGTTTTTTCGATCATATGCTGGATGGATTTGCAAGACACGGACTGTTTGACCTGACGGTTCATGTCAACGGAGATCTGGATGTAGACTGTCATCATACGGTAGAAGATACCGGAATCGTGTTGGGACAGGCGATTTCAGAGGCTTTGGGAGATAAAGCAGGGATTAAGCGGTATGGAAGTTTTCTGCTGCCGATGGATGAGACTCTGGCAATGTGTGCCATTGATCTGTCCGGCCGCCCCTATCTGAATTATGATGCCAACTATACCGTGGAGAAGATTGGAGAACTGGACACCGAAATGATCCGGGAATTTTTCTACGCCGTGTCTTACGGAGCGATGATGAATCTTCATCTGAAGATCCTGGACGGCGTCAACAATCATCATATGGCAGAGGCGATGTTTAAAGCATTTGGAAAGGCTCTGGATATGGCGACAATGGAAGAACCCAGAATGAAAGAAGTCTGGTCTACGAAAGGAAGTCTGTAGACAGACCATAGAGGAGAAGACACATGAGTTATAAAAGATTAACCCCTTGTGTATTTATCTATAAAGGGAAGGCAGTCCGATGGTTTGATGACAAAGAAGTTCTGTCGGAAGATGTGGTCGGACTGGCAAAATATTACAGCGACAGGGGTGCGGATGAACTGATCGTATTCGATCTGTCAGATTCCGATGAAGAACATGAGGAGTCTATCAATCTGATGAGAAAGATAAACCGCGTGATCCGGATTCCTATGATTGCCGGCGGAAATATCAAGCGTCAGGAAGATGTAAAAAAGATTTTGTATACCGGTGCAAAACGTGCGGTACTGAATCTGTCCAAACAAGTTTGCACAGAGATGTTGGAAGAAGTATCCAAACGATTTGGAAAAGAGCGGATTGCCGTTTCCTTAAATGATTTTGATGCACTGTTTAAACAGCAGCACCGAATTGAAGAATTCAGCACAGAGATTGTCTTTATGCATCGGTTGGATCTGAATTCCGTGATGAATGTAACGGAGATTCCATGCGTCGTGCTGACGGATACCATGGAAGAAAGCGAAATTTTCAAAATTCTGAAAAGTACAGGAGTCAAAGGCGTTTCCGGTAAATTTGTGAGCCAGCCGCACTTTGATTTTAACGCATTTAAAGAGGCATGCAGTGAAGAAGGAATTAAGATGACTTCCTTTGAAAGTATGATGGATTTTTCGGAATTCAAGTTAAATTCAGACGGACTGCTGCCGGTTGTAGTGCAGGATTACAAGACCAATGCGGTACTTATGGTGGCGTATATGGATGAAGAGGCCTTTGAACATACCATCAAGACCGGAAAAATGACTTACCACAGTCGAAGCCGGAATGAACTCTGGGTAAAGGGAGAAACCTCCGGACATTTCCAGTATGTAAAAACACTGACGATCGATTGTGATAAAGACACGCTTCTTGCAAAGGTAGAACAGATCGGGGCGGCATGCCATACCGGTAATCCAACCTGTTTCTTCCAGCCGGTTGCGGGAACAGACGATGACACCACAGATCCTCTGAAAGTCTTTGAATCGGTATATGCAACCATCAAGGATCGAAAAGAGCATCCGAAAGAGGGATCCTATACCAACTATCTGTTCGATAAGGGAATCGATAAGATTTTGAAAAAAGTAGGAGAGGAATGTGCGGAGCTGATCATTGCCTCCAAGAATCCGAATCCGGAAGAGGTAAAATACGAAATGTCTGATCTTTTGTATCATGCCATGGTTCTGATGGTAGAACGTGGAATTACCTGGGATGATATTACGAAAGAACTGGCAGACCGCTAGATTTGACCACTTTGCAAAACGGAGTGTATCTATCGTGCAAAGTCAAATGAAAGTCAAGATTAAAAGGACGCAGGCCATGTTTTGGCTTGCGTTTTTTTACTTGCCAGTACATATTGTCCTATAACCCGAAATCGCATCTTCCGGGATAACCTTTCATAAAATGAAAACAAAGAGATCTACAGAAATGGGTAAAGCAAAATGCAGGAATGGAAGGAATCGGAGCAAAGACGAAAGAATCTGGTCCGGGAAATGAAGGCACAGTGCAGATACAGTCCCGGATATCCGGAGCATTTACATAGAGAAGAGACGGATGTTCCAAAAGATAAGAGTTCTTTTGGATTCCGTCTGCTGTTGAGCATGATGGCATTTCTATGCTACCTGATCATGAATTCCGGAAGTCTGCCGGTCGGAAAGAATGAAACAGAATTCATCAGACAGGAAATCAGTCGGCAGGCGGATCTGAAGAGTGTGACAGGATTTGCGAAAGAACTCCAATCCGTGTTATACTTCTCAGGAGAATAAAATACAGAGTCAGACATCAAAATAGATGTAAAAAGAAAACAAGAGAAAACTATATGAAAAACGGTGGATGAAGATGAATTTAATGGAACGCCTTCCGGCGGATTTTTTTAAACTGTTCACAAGTAAATATACCGAATATTATATCCGGTTTCTGGCAGCAATTTACGAAGAGATGAGTCTGTCTTATTCTGTCCTCGGACTTACAGAACGGGAATGCAAAAATGTGATGAACGAAAAGATTGCAACGGAGTCTCTGTTCTGGGAGGAAGAGAACATGGAAGAGGACGGTGTGTTCTTAAATCGTGGAAATATGGCGTCTGTCTGTCTGAAACATTTTGAAGACTGGGGCTGGATGAAACAGGATTATGATGAGACGTTGAACTGCTATGTGGTGACTTTTCCGGAGTACAGCCAATTGTTTATCGAATTGTTCCAGAAAATGCTCAGTGAAAATGAAAGTCAGGAGAGGGAAAGTGTGTTGACCGTATACAGCCATCTGTATACCTACCGTTCGGACAAAGAGAAAAATAATGAGATCTTAAAGAGTGCGCTTCGCACTTCCAAGAAACTGGTACAGATGATGGTTAATATGCAGGACGGGATGCGGACTTATTTTGATGAATTGTCCAGACAGAAAGATTTCCGTGGAATTCAGGAAGTTCTGGTAAAGGAAATTAATAACAGTGACAGTAAGAAATATGCGATTCTTACGACGACGGACAGTTTTTACCGGTATAAAGAAGCTGTAAAAGAGCTGTTGGACCAGATTCTGGAAGAGAAAGAACATCAGCGTCTGGAACTGGAAGGAGAACGGATCCGTCTCCTTGCCGCAGAGCAGGAGAAAAAAAACGAAGGAAGATTGGAAGAAAATTCGGCAGGTCCCCTGTTACATTCAGTCAATGAACAGCCGTTGATAACAGCGGAGACGTTAAAACTTCGGAGAATCGAACATTTGCTGGATCTGGCAGAAGAGGCAATGGATATGATACAGAAGATTGAACGTCAGTTTGATGCCATTGAGAAGCGCTACAATCGCCTGATTGAACAGAAGACCATGTTTGCTTCCCGTGCAGCGGCCAGAATCCGTTATATCCTTCAGGAGGGAAATGAGATCGAAGACCAGACGGTTGCACTAATCCATCTGCTCAATCACAGTGAAAAGAAAGAAGAAATTCTGCAAAAACTTTCGGAAGTGATTCGAGTATCCAGACAGTACAGCGCGATAACCGATAAGAGCATGTACCGGATCAGGGACAGAAAGCAGGAAAGCTTTGATCCGCAGGCTGTAGAACAGGCTTCAGATACTTCCGGAGAAAATCTGGATGATTTTATTCTGAAACCTTTATATACCAAAGAGGAATTAAGAGCCTTTCGAAAGTTGCATGAAAAAGACGGAAGATTTCAGGTGGAGAAAGATTCGATTCAGTCCATGGAAGATCTGGAAAAATTATTCTTCTTGTGGCAGGAAGCGACAGAAAATGCCGAGAGTGATCAGGAAATCAGTCTGGGAGAAGACCTGAGTACAGAAGAAGGTTATACGTTCTCTGCACTGTCTCTTCGATCAAAGGCATTTCATGAAGGTCAATCGAAAGAAAAACAGTAAAGACAATTGAAAGAGCTATAGTCATAAAAAGTGCAATAGAAAGCGAAACAGATAGCAAAACAAAAAACGAAACAGATAAAACATCAGAGCAGCAAAAGCGAAGAGCCGAACTGCAAAAGGAACATCAAGGAGGATACACAGGGATGTCAGCCTATTTAGAAGAATTATCCGTAACAGAAGCGGAACAGTTAAAAAAGACCATACAGGCACTGTTCCGGCAGACCTGTATTTTGCAGGTGAAATATGATCCGGCGACATTGACACCGCGGGATAATCCGTATTATGAAGTATGTACCAGACACCGGAATTTTATTGAGGACTATCTTTCTGTACTGGACTGCGAGTTGAAGCATGATTCGCAGGAACACATTTACCGGATCAGTGGAGAAGGTGTCATCACTGAAAAACTGAATCTGACCACTACGATCATTATTCTCCTGACAAAATTAATCTATCGGGATAAGATTATGGGGGAGGGCCTGAAAGCGCCGGTTACAACCTGGGAAGAACTGAGATCCTATGGAAGAAATACCAATCTGATCACCAGAAAATTGACGGCAAAGGAATGGAAAGACGCTCTGACTTTAATGCGAATCCATCAGATGATCGATGTGCCCGGAGCGGTGCAGGACATAGAGGATGATACGCCGATTTACATTTACAGTACGATCCATCTTTTTGTGACAGCGGGAGATATTCGGAAACTTTTGAAAGAGTATCAGGAAAATACGGAGTATGAGCAGCATGTGATTCAGGAAACAAAACATACGGATGAGGAATCGGATGGAGTGGAAAAGGAGGAACAAGGTGAAACAACCGAAGAAACTGTTTACACGGATGTTATTAAATAACTGGGGCGGAATCAGTCATAAAGTACTGAACTTTCATGAATATGTGAATCTGTTTAGCGGAAAAAGCGGATCCGGAAAATCTACGGTAATGGATGCAATCCAGGTTCTTCTTTACGGAAGTGTTTCTGCTAATTTCTTAAATAAGGCGGCAGATGATTCAAAGAACAAGCGAAGTGTGCTGAGTTATCTGCGAGGAGCACAGAAAGACGGAACCATGAACCGTGGGAATATCGACTTCTGTTCTCAGATCGTACTGGAGATTAAAGATACAGGGAGCGGAAATGTAACCTGTATCGGTGTGGTATTTGAGGTGGCAAAACAGGATCTCCAGCTTGGAAAATATGCATTTTTCAGTCACGCCGGAGAAATGCCGGAGAATCTGTATCTGGAAAATGGAGTTCCGTATTCTGTGGCACAGGTGCGAAAACTGGTGGAACAACGAGCAAAAACGGAAATCCGGCGTGGTGTCGGTGAAGTCAACCGGGTCTATCCATCCAAAGAAGCGTACCTGAATGCCGTCTACGATACGATTTTTGGTTATGTGGAACCGGGACGTCTGATGACCATGGAGAAAAGTGCGATTGCTCTTCGTATGAGCAATGGTACGGGAGAATTTATCCGGGACTATATGTTTCCAAAGAGTAAAGAGGATACGGTATCGACCATCAGCGAGCAGTTGGGAGCTTACCGGGAAATTCGGGAGAGAGTGGTAGATCTGCAAAAACGGATCAGTCTTCTGGAAGAGATTCATGTAGCAGACCAGGAACTGTTAAAAGACCAGACCGAGCAGATTCATATCAATACAATCCTAAAACATCTGAATGTCCAAAGTACCAAAGTAAGACTGGAGGCAAGAACCGAGGATCTGAAAGGAGTGCAGAATCAGGTTCAGGAGACAGAAAACAGACTGCAGGAATTTTTAATGCAGCAAAAAGAGAAACAATCTGAGTTGATCGAGGTGGAAGCAAAGTTACAGGCCAGTGACCTGGGGCAAAAAGAACATGAATTAAAAGAAATGGAACGGATGCTTCGTCTGCTTTCGGATCAGTCGGCTCAGTGGCGAAACTTAAAAAAAGGCTTAAAGCGTTGGTCAACAGAAGAACTGGTGACGGATTATGTAAGCAACAAAGCCCTTCAACTGTTGGATGAAGTGGAAGATGGAACACTTTCAAAGGAGGGCTTTCAGGAACTGAAACGACAGTTGGATGCGGCATTAAGCACGATAGTGGAAGAATTGTCTGATGTCACGTTGAGCATAAAGGAACGGGACAAACTGCTCAGTGAAAAGAAGGAGGAGGTAGAGGATTTAAGACAGGATCGGAAGGCTTATCCGAAGGAATTAAGAGCGGCACGCGCCCAGTTGCAGGAGGCGTTGACTGCTCAATATGGTCGAACAGTGCAGGTTCATATTCTGGCAGATCTCTTCGATGTGACCGATGAAAAGTGGAAAAATGCGATTGAAGGTCGCTTGGGACGGATCAAGAAAAGTCTGGTGACAGAGCCGGCCTGTGCATTGGATGCTGCCCGGATCTTTCGGAAAATGAAGGACAGTCGTTTTGAGGAAGTGGATCTGATCAATACGGCTGCGATTCAACGGGATTCTCCGTCAGCGGAAGAAAACTCCCTGTATACATGTGTACAAACTGATGTTTCCTACGTGAAATGGTGTCTGAAACGTTATCTGGGACGGATCATCAAATGTGAGACAGTAGAAGAACTGAATCAGGTGAGAGATGGAGTTACACCGGACTGTTATTCTTACAGTAACTACATGTTCCGGCATTTGCGAAAAAAAGATTATACCAGATTTGCGTGTATCGGAACTAAAGTCTCGAAAGCTCGTCTGAGAGATCTGGAAGAGGAGATTCAGGATTTGGAAGAAAAGCAGATTGGAGAAATTCAGTTAAAACAGAGTCTGCAGGAAGCTCAGAATATCGAAAATCTCCAGAGAATCGATGCTGAACAGTTTTTCGCAATGGAGGGGGCCTCAGAGGAACTGGAAGTTTATTATGAGAAAGAAGCGGTGCTTCGACAGGAAATCCGGGAGCTGAAAGAAGGAAGTTTGATTCGAGAACTGAATGACCGCAAACAGCAGCTTAACGATGCGATTGCAAAGATTGAAAAACAGCAGGAAGTATTAAGATCACAACTCTATTCCTTCAGCGAGAAACGGGGCGAGATTCAAAAGGATCTGTCGGTTATTAGGCAACGTCTTGCAGATCTGATGGAAGGATTTGTGGAAAATTCATCCATCCGCCAGGAAATGGAAGAAGCACTGACAGAAAAGGCAGAACCTGTTTACAGAAGAGAACTGGAACAGAAAAGCCAGGATCTGGAACAGAAAAAGATTCACTGGTCTGATCAGCGCCAGAGCGCCAGAACCAGATTTAATCAGCAATATCCGACTTATGGTTTTGACGGGGCAGAACACAGTAACAGCGTGTATGATCAGATTCTATTCCAATGTAAGAACGACTATGAGCCGAAATATCTGAAAGAATTCAACCGACAGTATGATATGGTCTACCATTCGCTTAGGGATAATGTGATCGCGACCATTCACGGGGAGATCAAAGCGGCTTACCGGCACAAACGGGAGATCAACCGGATGCTTTCGAAGATTCGGTTCTCGGACAGTGTATATCAGATTGATGTGCTTCCGACACAGAATGAAAACGGGCAGTTCTATGAGATGCTGATGGCGGAAGAACTGGACAGCAAAGTGCTGGATCATGATGGCTTTGACGGACAGCTCAGTCTGGGGGATGATGCATTCTTCCAAAAATATGAGCAGAAGATCCAGTTGCTGACCGAGAAATTCATGCCGCTTCGTGAAGAAGAAAACGGAAATCGGGAACAGAAGAAAAAAGAGATGGAACGTTTTGCAGATTATCGAAATTATCTGACCTTCAGCATGTATGAGCGTTCCGTGGATGAAAGCGGAGTTGAAAAGAAGAACTATGTAGATGATATGGCAGGCGTAGATTCCGGTGGAGAAGGTCAGAACCCGAAATATGTGGCCCTTCTTGCAGGATTTGCTATGCTTTACATGCAGCAGAGCAGCCGGGATTCCAAGATTCGCCTGGTACTTCTGGATGAGGCATTTTCCAAGATGGACAAGGAGCGGAGTGAGGTCTGCCTGAAATACGCCAGAGAACTGGAATTGCAGTTGATCGTCTGTGTGCCAGATGAACGTTTGCAGTCGTTGATTCGAAACGTGGATTGTGTCTACGGCTTCAGACGGCATAAGAATCAGGTCTCTATGATGCATATTGACAAGGGAGAGTACCTGGAGGAGATTGAGGGCGGAAATGGCAGAGAAGAAAATAACACAGAAAACGATACAGGCGAAGCAGGCAGACAGTGAGAAGCGTTTTGCGCTCTGGCTGATCGGAAAAGCGAATACGGCTTCCTATCGAGCTGGATCGGGAAAGAATGGTTCGATCCATCCAAAAATAAATGGAAAAGTTTATGAAGCAGTTGGTGGACGAAATGCATGCCGGCAACAGGCAAAAACGCTGGCAAAAGAAGGTCTGCTTCGACTGGATCCCCCGGTTCTGACGGATTTAATGGAGTTGAAAGCAATTCATTTTGATCTCTCAGATATGCCCCGGCTATGTGAATGGGTTGGAATTGCGGATCCGAAGAAGCAACAGGAGATACAGATTGAAAAAATTCAGACTTTTCAGGAAGAAGTAAGTGATACATTTTTATACGGATATTATGAGGATATTTTGGAACGCCTGAGAACAGGGCAGCTTGTAAAAGACCCGAATCTGGGAGATGAGCTTTTCTTTCACTTTTTAAATGCTATGGCAAAGAATGAAAGTAGTATCTGGAAACGTGTATTTAGCGCTTATATCAGTGGTTCTTCTAAAATTTTTGAACAAAATTATGAAAAAAGAGTTTGTACAGTGCTTAGGTTATCTCCTCTTTATGAGGAGGGAATGGAAAATGAAGATTTGCTGAAAGCGTATGGAATATTGACTTATTCACAGACGTTGGAATGGAAAGGCGCGTTGGTATATCGTTTAGACAAAACAAAACATTCGGGAGATGTTTCTGTCTTAACATGCGCTGATACAGGTGTTATTGACACATCGGAAAATGTATGGGGAACGGTTTTAAATGCTCAGACTCTGGAACATTCAGAATGTATAGAGCTTCCGGGCGTGAAACAGATCTTAATCATAGAAAATAAGGCAAATTACGAAGCAATGCCGTATCGAAAGGATACATTGTATTTGTATTGCCATGGATTTTTTTCACCAAAAGAGATTTCCTTTTTGAAAAAAATTCCAGAAATTTATCCGGAAATGAACGTGTTCCATTGGGGCGATATGGACTACGGCGGAATGAGGATTTTTGAGTTTAATAGAACCCGACTTTTCCCACGGTTGAAACCGTGGAAAATGGATACAGAAACGTATGAAAAAGCATTAAGTGATGGAGCTGGAATTGATCTGAATGAAGAGAAAAGAAAAAAGTTAGAACAATTTGAGACAGAGATGCTGAGAGATTTGAAAGAATCTATTTTGAAATATGGAAAAGAAATTGAACAGGAACGTCTCTTATTGAGAAAAAAGATAAGTGATCTGACGGAAGATGGGCAGGAATGCCCATCTTCTGTGTTATAATCTGGTTATACAAGACTAACTTATGATAAATATAGTGAGAAATCAGATGATATCCTGCGAGAGAAATCTTCCGAGCATGAAGTTGACAGATGTTTTTGAGCTGTTGGTATACGCAAAAAAGATCAGTATATTTGGGTTAGTAAGAAAGGATGATAGGAGGGGTGGATCAGCCTACCGAAGGGAAAGTCCTGATTGACGGAAAAGAAGTTTCCTCAATGAATGACAGGCAGCTGTCAGATTTTCGGGCAGATGAAATCGGCTTCATTTTTCAGTTCTATAATCTGATTCCAAGGCTGACTGCTTATGAAAATGTGGCATTGACAAGAAGCATCGTGAAACATGCAAAGGATGCGGACGAAATGCTGGAGGCGGTTGGCTTAATGGAGCATAGGGATAAATTTCCGTCCCAGTTGTCCGGTGGGGAACAGCAGAGAATTTCCATTGCCAGAGCTCTTGCGAAAAATCCGAAGATCATTCTTGGAGACGAACCGACCGGAGCACTGGATTCCGAAACTGGTGTGATCGTCCTGAAAATGCTTCAGAATGTATGCAAAGAACAGCACCATACGGTTATTCTTGTTACACACAACGCCGACATTGCGAAATGTGCCGATAAAGTGATCCGAATGAAGAATGGAAAGATCCTGGAAATCACGGAGAATGAACATCCACTTCCGATGGAGGAGGTGGAGTGGTAATGCTGATCAGAAAAACATTTCGTGACTTTCGGAAGAATTTTGGAACATTTTTCTCTGTGTTCCTGTTGTCCGGACTTGCGATTGCTTTGTTCTGTACCTTTGAAGGACATGTACTTTCACAGCATGTTGCCAGAGAAGAATTTCATAAAGAATGCCGTTTGTCCGATATCTGGGTTTACGGAGAGGGATTTACCCAAAAACAACTCCAGAAGGTACGGGATCTGGACTTTGTGGAAGACGCACAGCTTCGTACTTCATTAAAGGGAAGTGCGCCAGACTATGACGGAGTACAGGTAGATCTTTATCTGGAAGATGAAAACGTGGTTAACACGCCTTATTATATAGAAGGAGAGCCTTTTGATCCACAGGATAAGGATGGAATCTGGATCGCAAATGCATTTGCAAAGCGGAGAAATCTGTCGGTGGGTGATTCCTTCACAATTGAATATGAGGGAATGACGTTTACCAGAACGATCAAGGGTCTGATCGAGAGTTCGGAATATGAATTTCGACAGGCAGACAGTGATGTTGACACATTTCTGGAGAATATCGTGATTGTATACATGTCGTACAATGCATTTCCGGATCCGGGATATTTAAGTTATGTGATGACTCTGGGCAATACCATGCCTTATACGGAGATGGTAATTCGTACCACCGACGCCGGCGGACTTGCCCATGAAAAAGAACTGAAAACTGTGCTGGGAAAGAATTATGCTGCAATGATCGAACGGGATTCTGTTCCGGGGCTTGCCAGACTGGACAGTGAACTGGATCAGCATCAGGCATTCTCCTATGTTTTTGTATTGATTTTTGTCGGAATTTCGGTTCTGGTGATTGCGACATCTATGAGTAGGATGGTGGAACGGGAGAGAACGCAGATCGGTACCATGAATGCGTTGGGAATGAAACGCTGGAAGGTAGTGCTTCATTATATCAGTTTCAGTCTGATCGTTTCTACGGCCGGGGCACTGCTTGGATTGCTTCTGGGTGTTACCTGGTTGTGTCCGCTGATGATGAAGATCTTTGCACAGTGGTATATTGTTCCGGGGCTGCACTCGATGTTCCATCTGACCTATCTTTTGATTCTGCTTCTTGTGGTGGGTGCAAGTACACTTTCTGCCTGGCTTAGCTGCAGGAAGGTTCTGAAGATCAAGCCGTCGGAGGCTCTTAGACCGGCAGCTCCTCGAAAAGGAAAGCACTGCCTGTTTGAAAAACTGCCCGGATGGAATAATTTTTCTTTTACCGTGCAGTACAATCTGCGGGATATTTCCAGAGCGAAGCTGCGTGCACTGATGTGTGTGATCGGTACCTGTGTGGGAATGCTTCTGATGGTTTACGGAGTGGGATGTAACCGGTTGGTAGACACCATGTTGGATCTGAATAACGAAATAGAAGACATGGTTCCGGGAAAGATAGCTGTCAGCCGGAAACTTGCAGAGGATCTGGACATACAGGTAGGAGATAAGATTTACTGGCATCTGTATTCTAAAAATGACTGGTATGAGGGAACGGTTGGAGTGATCTACCGGAATTCAGATGCGCAGGGAATCACATATTTTCGACAATCCTGATCGTTGTGGTTCTGTATAACTCGGGTTCTCTGTCCTTCCATGAAAGAGAGAAAGAACTGGCGACGTTAAAGGTGATGGGAATGCGATCCAAACGGATCCGGCATCTTATGACTGTTCAGAATATCTGGCTGTCGCTGATAGGACTGCTGCTTGGAATTCCGTTCGGAAATGTATCCCTAAATGCGATGATGAACAGTAACGGAGAGAATTTTGACTATGCACTTTCGCTTCCGATCAGAGGCTATGTGGTTTCCGGAGCACTTGTACTGCTGGTTTCCATGCTGGTAAGCTTTATGTTCTCCAAACGGATCCGTACGCTGGATATGGTGGATGTGTTGAAAGGAACTGAATAAAAGGGACTTGATGTAATCTCAGAAAACAACTATAATAATCGGAGTGTAAAACAAACGTTAAGAAAGTTTGTTGTGTGAGACGAACCGAAAAAGTTTCATATAAAGCAGATGATGAGGTTGTGAATATGAGAAAACTGGCACTTAGTGATGAAATTTTAATGAAGATCGAAAAGCCTGCCCGCTATATTGGTGGAGAGGTGAATTCGGTGATGAAAACAAGAGACATTCCGATTCGCTTTGCGATGTGTTTTCCAGATGTAATGGAAATCGGAATGTCTCATCTTGGTATACAGATTTTATATGATATGTTTAATAAGCGGGAAGATGTGTGGTGTGAACGGGTATATTCCCCGTGGACAGATCTGCATAAGATTATGAAGGAAGAACAGATTCCGCTGTTCGCACTGGAATCCCAGGATCCGATTAAAGAATTTGATTTTCTGGGGATCACACTTCAGTATGAAATGTGCTACACCAACATTTTGCAAATTCTGGATTTGAGCGGAATACATGTATACAATCATGATCGTGATGAAAATGAACCGATCGTAATTGGTGGGGGCCCCTGTACCTATAACCCGGAACCGATTGCGGATTTCTTTGATATCTTCTATATAGGAGAAGGGGAAACAGTCTATGATGATCTTCTGGATCTGTATAAGGAATGTAAAGCAAGCGGAAAGCGCCGATTGGAATTTCTGGAACTGGCGGCTGAGATCCCGGGCCTTTATGTTCCGATGTTTTATGATGTAACCTATAAGGAAGATGGTACGATCCAGTCTTTTGTTCCCGACAATTCTCACGCAAAACCGACGATTCAGAAGCAGGTGGTTATGGATATGACCGGTGCCACCTATCCGGAGAAGCCGGTAGTTCCTTTTATTAAAGCTACGCAGGACAGAGTGGTTCTGGAGATTCAGAGAGGCTGTATTCGTGGATGCAGATTCTGTCAGGCAGGAATGCTTTATCGCCCGACCAGGGAACGAGATGTCAATAAGCTGAAAGAATATGCGCGTGTGATGTTGAAGAACACCGGACATGAGGAAATCTCTCTGAGTTCGTTAAGTTCCAGTGACTATCAGGAACTGGAAGAACTGGTTACATTTTTGATCGAGGAGTTTAAGGATCAGAGCATCAACATCTCATTACCATCTCTTCGAATCGATGCGTTTTCTCTGGATGTGATGAGTAAGGTGCAGGATGTGAAGAAGAGCAGTCTGACCTTTGCACCGGAAGCTGGATCTCAGAGAATGCGAAATGTAATCAATAAAGGATTAACGGAAGAAGATATTCTTGGAGGAGCCGGTCAGGCGTTCGAAGGTGGCTGGAATAAAGTGAAACTTTATTTTATGCTGGGACTTCCGAATGAAACAGAAGAAGATATGAAAGAAATTGCCAGACTGGCAGATCGTGTAGCGAGAAGATATTACGAGATTCCGAAAGAACAGCGTCATGGAAAATGTCAGATTACGGCCAGTTCTTCTTTCTTTGTGCCGAAGCCGTTTACGCCGTTCCAGTGGGCACCGATGTGTCATGCGGAAGAATATATCCGGCGGGCTTCGATCGTAAAACATGAATTCCAGGAGCAGTTGAACCGGAAAAGCCTGAAATATAACTGGCATGAGGCAGATGTAACGGTTTTAGAGGGCGTGTTTGCCCGTGGAGATCGACGCGTCGGGAAAGTGATCGAGGAGGCGTATCGTCTGGGGTGTCTGTTTGATTCCTGGAGCGAATCTTTTGACAATGATCTTTGGATGAAGGCTTTTGAAAATACCGGTGTGGATCTGGATTTTTATACAATGAGAACCAGAGATCTGGATGAGATCTTCCCGTGGGATTTTATCGATATCGGAGTCACAAAAGAGTTTATGAAACGAGAATGGGAACGGGCAAATCAGGGGATTGTAACCCCGAATTGCCGACAGGGCTGTTCGGGCTGCGGAGCCGGAAGATACAAAGGAGGTGTCTGTGTTGAAAGCAAGAATTAAATTTCGAAAATATGGACATTTAAAATTCATCGGACATCTGGACGTGATGCGCTATTTTCAGAAAGCGATGAGAAGAGCAGAGATTCCAATTGCGTTTACATCAGGTTACAGTCCGCATATGATCATGTCATTTGCAAGTCCTTTGGGAATCGGGCTGACCAGTGACGGAGAATACATGGATATTGAGCTGCGAGAGCCGATTGCGTCCAAAGAGGCGGTAAGACGTCTGAATGAAGTTGGAATCGAAGGAATCGAGGTATTAAATCTGGTTGAGATTGAAGATTCCAAGAAAATGGGCGGAATGTCTATCTTTGCAGGGGCTGATTATCTGGTATATCCGAAAAATGGAGAATTTCCGGAACACTGGAAGGGTCATATCGGGGACTTCCTTGCGCAGGATGCCGTAAACATTGTAAAGAAAACAAAACGAAGTGAGAAAGAAGTTGATATCCTTCCTATGATTTATCAGATGGAAGTAAGAGATCAGGGGATCTTTATGCAACTTGCCGCAGGAAGTGCCGAGAATCTGAAGCCGAATCTGGTGATGGAAGCTTTTGTAAAATATCTGGGAGAAGAGGAAACGTACCGGGAGATCGAGTATCAGTTCCACCGATTGGAAATGTATGCGGATATGGGAAAGGACGAAAGAAAACTTGTGAGTCTGGAAAGTCTGGGACATGAAATCATGGAAGAAATGGCTGATCCGAAAGAAAGAACGGAAAGTGCAGAAAGTTCTGCAGGCTGAGAGGGTACCGGAAATGGGCAATAAACTGATTATCACACAGAATGGGGCGCAACTTTGCTCGGCTTTGTTTGTGGAAGAAGAACTGACGGAACTTCATCTGACGGAAGTGGATCTGAAACGTAACAAAGCGGCGGTCGGCGATATTTATGTAGGACGTGTGAAAAAGATTCAGAGGAATCTGGATGCTGCGTTTATCGAGATCGCACCTCATACGGAATGTTATTATTCTATGAAACAATATAAAACTCCTTTTTTTACCAAAAAAATCGGGAAGAAACCGTTGTGTGAGGGGGAGGAACTGCTGGTTCAGGTCAGCAGGGAAGCCTCCGGAGTAAAGGCGCCATCTGTAACTACGGGATTTAACCTGGCCGGAAAGTATGCGGTATTGACCTATGAAAATACAACCCTTGGCGTCTCCGGGAAAATAGAACTGGAGAAAAAACAGGAATTAAAAGAATGGCTGCAAAAGTTTCGGAATTCTTCCTATGGTCTGATTCTCAGAACAAACGCAGGAACTGCAGACAGAACCCTCGTGGAAGAGGAAATCCGGCAGTTGATCGGTATCTACAAAAGGATAGAAAAAACGGCGACTCACAGACCTTGCTTCAGCCGGATTTATCAGGAAGAACCGGAATATATCCGTCAAATCCGCAATCAGAATCTGGAAAAGCTGGAGGAAATTATCGTAGAAGAAGACTGGTTATACGAAGAAATCCTTCAATATCTGAAGACCGGAAATCAAGATGTTTCCTGTTTGAGAAAATACCGGAAAGAAACTCTGTCTTTGCATAAGTTGTATAACCTGGATCAGGAGATACAGAAAGCGACACAGGAGAAAGTCTGGCTGAAAAACGGCGGCTATCTGGTGATCCAACATACGGAAGCGTTGCATGTAATTGATGTGAATTCGGGAAAATATATCAAAGGAAAAGATGCGCAGAAAACCTATCGGAAAATAAACGAAGAAGCAGCGAAAGAAGCGGCAAGGCAAATACGGCTTCGGAATCTTTCAGGGATTATCCTGATCGATTTTATCAATTTTTCTGATAAGGAGGAGCAACAGGATTTGCTTTCTTTATTAGAAAGATTCGTAAAAAAGGATCCAATCCCGACCAATGTGATTGATATTACGAAGCTCCATCTGGTAGAATTGACCAGAAAAAAGGTGCAGCGACCATTGTATGAATGTATACAATTCGGCGTGTGCTAATAAAACAAATAGTCAGAAGCAAAAAGAGAGAAGATGTAGTAGTATGAGTAAGAAAGAATTAAAGACCAATGCCATGCGAATTTTAGACCGAAATAAAATTCCTTATGAATTCAGCACCTATGAGTGCGAAGAGTTTACAGACGGAATTGAAACAGCTGACAAACTGGGGCTGCCACATGAAAAGGTTTATAAAACTCTGGTTACAACCGGAAAAAGTGGGGGACATTATGTGTTCGTGATTCCGATTGAAAAGGAACTAAATCTGAAAAAAGCTGCAAAAGCGGTGGGAGAAAAATCGGTGGAAATGCTGCATGTCAAAGAGATCACCCCATTGACCGGTTATGTAAGAGGCGGCTGCACGGCAATCGGGATGAAAAAGCAGTTTCCGACGGTGATTGAGGAATCCGCAAAAGAGCTGGAATACATATATGTAAGCGGAGGGAAGATCGGAATGCAGTTAAAATTAAAGCCGGATGACCTGAAAAAAGCAGCGAAGGCTGAATATGGGAATGTGATTTTTGACGAAAAGGTGAAAGGTTGAAAGTTTTCAGGCAAACCAGTCAGAAAAATCGTGAATCATTATGTTATAGAAGAAAAGAAAGAAAAAGACAGAGGAGAAGATGATGAATACAGTGGTGTTTGACCTGGGAAATGTCCTGGTCGATTATAACGGCGGTGTCTGTGTAGACATGCTGGGATATACGGGAGAAGTGAAAAAGGAACTGATCCATGCTATTTTTCTGAGTGATGCATGGAAAGCAGGAGACGAGGGCAGCGTGACACCGGAGGAACAGCTGACACAGTTTATAAACAACGCTCCGCATCTGGAAAAAGAAATCAGAGATGTCTATGAACATCTGGATGGATCTATCCGTAAATTCGATTATACAGAAGAAGTGCTGGCACATTTTCGGAAAGCCGGGTTTAAACTCTATTACCTTTCAAATTATGGGGAGTATTTGTTCGAAAAAACAAAATATGAACTGGATTTTCTTCGAAAATTCGATGGCGGAATCATTTCTTATCGTGAAAAGTTGATGAAACCACAAAAAGAAATTTACAATCTTCTGATGACGAGATATAATATAAAACCGAATGATGCCTGGTTTATTGATGATAGACCGGAAAATGTGGAGGCAGCAAATGCTGTTGGCATGCATGGAATTGTATTTGACAGTCATACTGTGGAAGAAATATTAACAGGAAAATATACCGGAGGACAAGAAAGATGAAAAAAGTAGTAAAATTCGGAGGAAGCTCCCTTGCCAGTTCTGATCAGTTCAAGAAAGTTGGACAGATCATTCGTTCCGATGAAAGCAGAAGATTTGTGGTGCCGTCTGCACCTGGAAAAAGATTCTCTTCTGATACAAAAGTTACGGACATGCTTTACAACTGCTATGGAGCAGCGATTCGTGAAAAAAAATTTACAGAGCAGTTAAAAGAAATTCAGGCAAGATATCAGGAAATCATCGATGGACTGAACCTGGATCTTTCATTAGAAGAAGATTTTCAGATGATCCGTCATAATTTTGGAAAAAAGATTGGCAGAGAGTATGCTGCCTCCAGAGGAGAATATTTAAACGGAAAGATCATGGCTGCCTATCTTGGTTTTGATTTTGTAGATGCGGCTGAAGTCATCCGTTTCGATGCTGAGGGCAACTTCCTTGCAGGTGAGACGAATGATCTGTTATCTGCAAGACTTTCCAAATTGGAACATGCGGTTGTTCCAGGATTTTACGGAGCCAAAGAAGATGGAACGATCGTAACATTTTCCCGTGGCGGTTCTGACATTACAGGTTCTCTGGTGGCTCTTGCGGTTGGGGCAGACCTTTATGAGAACTGGACGGATGTGTCCGGATTCCTGATTACAGATCCGAGAATCGTAAACAATCCAAAAGCAATCGAATCCATTACCTATCGTGAGCTTCGGGAACTGTCTTATATGGGAGCATCTGTTCTTCACGAAGATGCTATTTTCCCGGTAAGAAAAGCCGGAATTCCGATCAATATCCGAAATACAAACGCTCCGGAAGATAAGGGAACTCTGATCGTAGAGAGTACATGCAGACAGCCGAAATACACGATAACCGGAATCGCCGGAACCGATGGATTTGTATCCGTAACCGTAGAAAAAGCCATGATGAACTCGGAAGTCGGTTTCTGTCGGAAGGTTCTGGAAGTATTTGAAGAAAATGATATCTCGATTGAACATATGCCGTCCGGAATTGATACGATGACGATTTTTGTGCATCAGGATGGATTCGAAGAAAAAGAGCAGAAAGTTATTGCAGGAATTCACAAAGCGGTAGATCCAGATCACATTGAGATGGAATCCAATCTGGCACTGATTGCAGTCGTTGGACGCGGTATGCGGGCAACCAGGGGTACTGCCGGAAGAATCTTCTCTGCTCTGGCACATGCCAATATCAACGTGAAGATGATCGACCAGGGATCCAGTGAGTTGAATATCATCATTGGTGTCCGTCATGAAGACTTTAAAAATGCGATCCGCGCATTATATGATATTTTCGTTGTTACACAACTTTAATGAAGTTATTTTTTACAGATTTTCCCAAACATGCATTTCCATTCTTTGAAGATGCAAAGATGCATGTTCTGGTTGTCAGGCATATGACAAAAGGGTTCAGTGAACCTTTTTTAGTTCATGACAATAGAATGTTCGCGGAGCGTGCATTCTATTGTTTATACAGGAAAGGAACAGATATGAATATTTTATTTTTTCTGAATCCAAAAGCTGAAACGGCGTATGTCTATGACTACTGCACGTTGCGACAGGTTCTGGAGACGATGGAGTACCATAAGTATTCGTGTATTCCAATGCTGAACAGAGAAGGCGAATATGTAGGAACTATCACGGAAGGCGATCTGCTCTGGGGCATCAAAAGCCGCACTTCTCTGAATATCAAAGAGGCTGAGAAAATTTTTATCACAGATTTTCCGAGAAGAGCAGATTATGAAGCGGTTGATGCAGACTGTGATATGGAAGATCTGATTCAGAAAGCGATGAATCAGAATTTTGTTCCGGTGGTAGATGACCAGAAGAAATTTATCGGAATTATTACCAGAAAAAGTATTATCAACTACTGTTATAAAAGACTGAAAGAATATTCGGAAAGAGAGAACGAGGCTTGATTATCGATTTTCATACCCATATGTTTCCGGATCGTATTGCAAAATTAACGATTACATATCTTTTATGTGAAGATTCTGCGCTCTATGCCGTTGGATGAAGAGACAAAAGAAAAAATATTTTCTAAAAATGCAAGGAAATTGTTGACTTTATAATACGAATCATATATGATTAAACAGTATGCCGCACAATGAGGTTTCAAAGTTCTGTTACAGAACACCGTAATTGGCGAGTAATTTATAGGAGGTGCCATATGTACGCGATTATAGCAACAGGTGGTAAACAGTACAAAGTATCCGAAGGCGATGTCATTAAAGTGGAAAAGCTGGGCGTTGAAGCCGGAGAGTCTTATACTTTCGATCAGGTGCTTGCAATCGGCGGTGAGAAGATGGTAGTAGGAACACCTAATGTAGAAGGTGCAACTGTAACAGCTTCTGTCGTTGAGAATGGTAAAGGAAAGAAAGTTACCGTTTACAAGTACAAGAGAAAGACCGGATATCATAAGAAAAACGGCCACAGACAGCAGTACACAGCTGTAAAGATCGAAAAGATCAACGCATAGTCTGGAGCAGAAAATGATTCATGTAACCATTTTCATGAGTGACAGGCATGAGTGTATGGGATTTCGGACTTCCGGGCATGCTGAGATGGCAGAGAGCGGAAAGGATATTGTATGCGCAGCGACTTCCATGCTGATCATCAATACCATGAACGCGATCGAAACCTACACAGATGATGCATTTACGCAGGAGGTCGATCAGGAGACAGGAATGATAGAATATCATTTACTTAACCGCCCCACACACGATGCAGACTTATTGTTGAAGGCAATGATTCTCGGATTAGAAGAATCTGCCGGATCGAATGACTATAAGAAATACATCAAGGTAGATATCGAGGAGGTGTAAGAATCATGATGAAGTTAGATCTTCAGTTTTTTGCTCATAAAAAAGGAATGGGTTCTTCCAAGAACGGACGTGATTCCGAGTCAAAGAGACTTGGCGCAAAGAGAGCTGACGGACAGTTTGTAAAAGCCGGAAATATCCTTTACAGACAGCGTGGAACAAAGATTCACCCAGGTGTGAATGTAGGACGCGGCGGAGATGATACTCTGTTTGCATTAGTTGACGGTGTTGTAAGATATGAAAGAAAAGGTAGAGACAAGAAACAGGTTTCTATTTATCCGGTAGCTGAGTAAGCGAGAGGTTGAAAAGGCTTCAGGCGGCAAGAGTGATGTCGACTGAAGCTTTTCTTTTTTCGCTTGGTTTTTAATAATTAACAGAACAATAAACAAACCTCTTTGTTTAAAGTAAGAGGCGATCATGAGATAGATGAAAATAAAAAAGGAGGTACAGCATGTTTGCGGACAGAGCGAAAATATATATCCGTTCCGGAAAGGGCGGTGATGGACATTGCAGTTTCCGCCGGGAGCTTTATGTGGCAAATGGCGGACCGGACGGCGGAGACGGCGGAAGAGGCGGCGATCTGATCTTTGAAGTGGACAAGGGATTAAACACGCTGGTTGATTTCCGTCATAAGCGTAAGTTTGCGGCCGGCGACGGCAAGGAAGGCGGCAAACGCAGATGTCATGGAAAAGATGGAGAAGATCTGGTCTTAAAAGTACCGGAGGGAACCGTAATCAAGGAAGCAAAAAGCGGAAAAGTCATTGCGGATATGTCGGGTGAGAACCGTCGGCAGATTGTTTTGAAAGGCGGAAAAGGCGGTCTCGGAAACCAGCATTTTGCAACGGCTACCATGCAGGTTCCGAAATACGCTCAACCCGGACAGCCATTTCAGGAGCTGGAAGTTTGCCTGGAATTAAAGGTTATTGCAGATGTGGGATTGATCGGTTTTCCGAATGTCGGAAAATCTACACTGCTTTCCCGTGTAACCAATGCAGATCCGAAGATTGCAAATTACCATTTTACAACCCTTAACCCAAATCTGGGAGTGGTAGACTTAGGGGACGGACAGGGATTTGTCATGGCGGATATTCCGGGACTGATTGAAGGCGCTTCGGAAGGAGTCGGACTGGGACATGAATTTCTGCGCCATATCGAGCGGACAAAAATGATGATCCATGTGGTTGATGCAGCCGGAACAGAAGGACGGGATCCGGTGGATGATATCGAAAAGATCAATGCGGAGCTTTCTGCTTACAATCCAGAGATTGCAAAGAGACCGCAGGTTATCGCAGCGAATAAAACAGATCTGATCTATGCGGAAGATGAGTCACCGGTCGATCGTCTGAAAGCAGCTTACGAGCCAAAAGGGATCCGGGTATTCCCGATTTCAGGAGTTTCCGGAAAAGGCATCAAAGAACTGCTTTATTATGTAAATGATCAGTTGAAAAATCTGGAGGAAGGTCCGGTCGTCTTTGAACAGGAATTCTTCCCGGAGGAAGAACTGCTTTACGAAGATCTGCCGTATACTGTCACAAAAGAAATGACAAAAGACGGCGAAATGTATGTGGTAGAGGGTCCGAAGATCGAAAAAATGCTGGGTTATACCAATCTGGATTCCGAAAAAGGATTTGCTTTCTTCCAGAACTTTATGAAGAATACCGGAATTTTAGAAGAACTGGAACAGGCCGGAATCCAAGAGGGCGATACGGTCAAGATGTACGGATTGCAGTTTGATTATTATAAATAGAAAAAGGAGATCATTATGACAACAAAACAGCGTGCATATCTGAAAGGACTGGCAATGACGATGGAACCGATTTTCCAGATTGGAAAAGGAAGCATTTCTCCCAGTCTGGTAGCGGCTATTTCAGAGGCACTGGAAGCGAGAGAGCTGATAAAGATCAGTGTACTGAAGAACTGTGCCGATGATCCGAAAGAACTGGCACAGATCGTGGCCGAAAGAACCCGTTCCCAGGTGGTTCAGGTGATCGGAAAGAAGATTGTACTTTATAAAGAAGGAAAAGACGAGAAGAAAAAGATTATCCTTCCATAAGGAGAATGGCTATGAAAATCGGAATCATGGGCGGAACATTTGATCCAATCCATATCGGACATCTCTTGCTTGGAGAATTTGCATATGAGGATTTCGGTCTGGATGAAATCTGGTTTCTTCCAAACGGGAATCCTCCCCATAAAAGTCTGGCGGAAGTGACTCCGGGCGTGATGGAGCGGGTGGAGATGGTACGAAAAGCGATTCAGGGAGTCCCTTATTTTAAAGTCTCGGAATATGAAGCGATTGAAAATGCTCATTCCTATACCTATCGTACCATGCAGCATTTCAGCGAAACCTATCCTCAGCATCAGTTCTATTTTATTCTGGGAGCGGATTCCCTGTTTGCAATTGAACAGTGGAAATATTTCCGGGAAATTTTTCCGACTTGTACGATCCTTGCAGCGATGCGAGATGACAAGGATCGGAAAGATATGGAAGATCAGATCCGTTATCTGGAAGAAACGTATCAGGCAAAGATTGAGCTGCTGCAGGCTCCACTTCTCGAAATTTCTTCCACAACCATTCGAAATCGAGCCGGAAACGGTTATACGGTCCGGTATATGGTGCCGGATACTGTGGCACAATACATTCGTGAGAAAGGATTTTACAAACGTGGAAAATCAGAAAATACAGGAATGTCTGAAAAAGAAACTGAGTGAAAAACGCTACGAACATACGATTGGCGTGATGTATACCTCTGCGGCACTGGCTATGGCTCATCACGGAGATGTGCAAAAAGCAATGAAAGCCGGACTGCTTCACGACTGCGGGAAGTACGGAAGCGCACAGGAACAGGTGGAACGTTGCAGGAAACAAGGAATTACGCTGACGGAATCGGAAGAAAAAATCCCTGCACTGGCGCATGCAAAGCTAGGTGCGTATTTCGCCAGGGAAAAGTACGAAGTCGCAGACAAAGAGATTTTAGATGCCATTCTGTATCACACCACCGGAAGAGCAGATATGAGTCTGATGGAAAAGATTCTGTATGTGGCGGACTATATGGAACCGGGACGAAAGATGATTCCGGGTCTGGAAGAGATTCGTTATGAAGCGTTTCATGATCTGGACAAGGCAGTGGCTCTGGCCACAAGGGGATCCATTACCTATCTGGAAAAACAAGGACGGCTCATTGATCCTGCGTCCTATGAAACCTGGAAGTTTTATAAATCGAAAGCAGATTGGGGTTGTAGGCTGGACGGATCTGTTCTTGTTCGATGAGATATGGGAATTTTGTAAATTGAAAGCAGAGGAATAGAAAGGAGAAAAGACATGATAGAAGCATTGGAAATGGCAAAAATTGCCTACACTGCTCTGGATGATAAAAAGGGTGAAGATATTCAGGTAATCGACATTTCAAAAGTATCTGTTCTGGCAGATTATTTTATCATTGCAAACGGTAACAGTGACAGCCAGGTACAGGCACTGGTTGAAAACGTAGAAGAAGAACTTCACAAGGCCGGCTGTTCTGTTAAACAAAGAGAGGGAAATACCGGATGGGTGCTGCTGGATTTCGGAGACGTGATCATTCATATTTTCGACAAAGAGAATCGCCTGTTCTACGATCTGGAGAGAATCTGGAGAGACGGAACTAAGGTAGATCTGTCAAAATTATAAATAACGCACGATATTGTTCGAACGAAAAAAGGTCCATTGAACCTTTTTGTCGTATGTCCGGCAAACAAAAAAGGATCCATAGGATTTTATTGTTTTATATTTGACAATAAAAAAACAAAACAGATCGCACTCTATTTTGCTTGACAAATCGTTTGCAGCAGTTTAAGATTGTTACAAACGAAAAAGTTAAGGAGGAAACATTATGAAAATGATCAAGAGAGTTGGAAGCATTGCTCTCGCTGCTGCAATGGTAGTTTCACTTGCAGCCTGCGGCGGAAGCAGTGACAAAAAAGAAGCATCTTCTTCCGATACATTTAAGATCGGTGGAATCGGACCTACAACAGGTGATGCAGCAATTTACGGTACAGCCGTACAGAACGGTATCCAGCTTGCAGTTGATGAGATCAACGAAGCAGGCGGAATCAACGGAAAGCAGATTGAGTACAAGTTTGAAGATGATCAGTCTGATTCCGAGAAATCACTGAATGCATACAACAACCTGAAAGACTGGGGTATGCAGATGCTGGTAGGTACTGTTACATCTACACCGTGTACAGCCGTTGTAGAAGAGACACAGGCCGACAATATGTTCCAGCTGACACCGTCTGCAACAGCAGAAAACAGTATTCAGTATGAGAATGCATTCCGTATGTGTTTCTCAGACCCGAACCAGGGAACTGCATCTGCTGATTACATCGCAGATAACGGAATCGCAACAAAGATCGCTGTTATCTACAACAGTTCTGATACATATTCAACCGGTATCTATCAGAAATTTGCTGAAGAAGCAAAGAACAAAGGTCTTGACGTGGTAGCTGCAGAAGCATTTACAGCAGACCAGAACAAAGACTTCTCCGTACAGATCCAGAAAGCAAAAGATGCAGGTGCTGAACTTGTATTCCTGCCAATCTATTATCAGGAAGCTTCTCTGATTCTTGCACAGGCAAATAAAGCAGGATTTACACCGAAATATTTCGGATGTGACGGTATGGACGGACTGCTTGCACTGGAAGGATTCGACACATCTCTGGCTGAGGGTGTTATGTTCCTGACTCCATTTACAGCAGATGCTGAAGATGAAGAAACTCAGACATTCGTAAGCGATTTCAAGGACAAATTTGGTGAGACTCCGATTCAGTTCGCTGCTGACGCTTATGACTGTGTATATGTAATCAAAGCTGCTGCTGAAAAAGCTGAGATCACACCGGATATGAGCACATCTGAAATCTGTGATGCATTAAAAACTGCTATGACAGAGATTACCTATGATGGTCTGACAGGAAAACAGATTACATGGGGAGCAGACGGAGAGCCGACCAAACTTCCGACTGTTGTAGTTGTAGAAGGTGGAAAATACAAAGTTCTGGAAGAGAACTAAGCCTGCGGTAAACTTTCCGGCAATTTGAATCTGCCGGATTTATCGAAAAGATATAGGGCGGATACAGTGGAATTCCCTCTGTACCGCCCTTGTTTCAATCATATCGTTTCGTACTTTAACTGATTCACAAATAGGAAATGAGAGGAAAGTGTATATGAGCTTTATATCGTATTTTATAAATGGATTAAGTCTTGGAAGCGTATATGCGATCATTGCACTTGGATATACCATGGTATACGGAATTGCTAAAATGCTGAACTTCGCGCATGGTGATGTCATCATGATCGGAGCTTATGTTGCATTGCTTAGCATGACCCAGTCCGGAATGTCACCGGTGGTGGCAATTATTCTTTCGATGGTTGTCTGTACGGTACTTGGTATCCTGGTAGAAAAAATTGCATATCGCCCACTTCGAAATGCTTCGTCGTCTCTGGCAGTATTGATCACTGCGATTGGCGTAAGCTACCTGTTACAGAATATTGCACTTCTTGTGTTTGGTGCAAATGCACAGACTTTCCCGTCTGTAGTCAAATGGGAAGGCCTTTCACTGGCAGGAGGAAAGTTAAAAATCTCCGGAGAAACCATCATTACAATCGTAGTATGTATCATTATCATGATATTACTGATGTTATTCGTGCAAAAGACAAAGCCGGGTCAGGCCATGCGTGCGGTATCTGAAGACCGTGGAGCCGCCCAGCTTATGGGAATCAATGTCAACTCCACGATTTCCCTTACTTTTGCAATTGGTTCAGGACTTGCTGCAATTGCAGGTGTTTTACTTTGTTCCGCATATCCGAGCGTAACCCCTTATACCGGTGCGATGCCTGGTATTAAGGCATTCGTAGCAGCAGTATTCGGTGGAATCGGATCAATTCCGGGAGCTTTGATCGGTGGACTGCTTCTGGGCGTGATTGAGATTCTTGCAAAGGCATATATTTCATCACAGATGGCAGATGCCATTGTATTTGCGGTTTTGATCATTGTATTGCTGGTAAAACCGACCGGATTGTTAGGCAAGAAAATTCAGGAGAAAGTGTAGGTGATCGGGATGAAAAAGACAATGAATAAAACAGCAAAAAATAATCTGATCACATACGCGATTGCAATCGGAGCATTCATCCTTATGCAGATCCTGATCGGAAGCGGAAGCATTTCCAGTCTGATGCAGGGACTTCTTGTTCCACTTTGTACTTATGTGATTCTGGCAGTGTCCCTGAATCTGGTCGTTGGAATTTTGGGAGAACTCAGTCTCGGTCATGCCGGTTTTATGTGTGTGGGTGCCTTTAGCAGTGCCTTTTTCTCAAAATGTATGCGAGACACCATAACTTCCCCTACAGTTCGATTCTTATGTGCATTGCTGATTGGAATCGTAGTGGCTGCAATTTTCGGAATTTTGATCGGAATTCCTGTTCTTCGACTGAAAGGCGATTATCTTGCGATTGTGACATTGGCGTTTGGAGAGATCATTAAGAATCTGGTCAATGCCCTTTACATCGGCAAAGACTCAAAAGGATTTCATTTCTCAACAAAGGACGTAATGAGCCTGAATATGGATCCGGATGGTCTGGTTGTATTAAACGGACCTCAGGGAATTACCGGAGCACCGAAAGATTCCACGTTTTTAATCGGATTTATTCTGGTCATGATTACCCTGTTTATTGTTCTAAATCTGATTCAGTCCAGAGATGGACGTGCAATCATGGCAATCCGTGACAACCGGATCGCAGCAGAATCTGTCGGCATCAATGTTACTAAATATAAACTGATGGCATTTACCATTTCTTCTGCCATGGCGGGTGCGGCCGGTGTACTTTACGCACATAATCTGTCTACCTTGACTGCCAATACCAACAATTTCGGTTACAATATGTCTATCAACATCCTGGTATTTGTGGTTCTCGGCGGAATCGGAAGCGTTCGCGGTTCCATGATCGCAGCTGTTATTCTGACCATGCTTCCGGAGATGCTGCGTGGTCTGTCTGATTATCGTATGCTGATCTATGCCATCGTCCTGATCGGGATGATGTTATTCAACTGGGCTCCGAAATCCATTGAATTTCGTGAAAAATATTTCCGTTTCGGAAAGAAGAAAAAGGAGGCGGAATAGACATGAGCACATTATTGGATGTAAAAAATCTGGGGATTTCATTTGGTGGTCTTCGTGCGGTAAACGGATTTGACATTACCATCGAAAAGGAACAGCTTTATGGACTGATCGGACCAAACGGAGCCGGAAAGACTACCGTCTTCAATCTTCTGACCGGAGTCTATAAACCGGATACCGGAAAAGTCCTTCTGGATGGAGAAGATATTACCGGAAAGAAGATTATTGATATCAATCAGGCAGGCATTGCCAGAACCTTTCAGAATATCCGTCTATTCAAACAGATGAGCGTATTGGATAATGTAAAAGTAGGACTTCATAATCACCATCCATATATGGCGATCGAGGGAATTCTGCGACTTCCGAAATACCGAAAAGTTGAAAAAGAAATGAATGAGAAGGCAATGGAACTTCTGAAAGTCTTTGAGTTGGAACAGTTTGCTTCTTATCAGGCAGCAAATCTTCCATACGGTCAGCAGCGTAAGTTGGAGATCGCAAGAGCACTGGCAACGGATCCGAAGCTTCTTCTTCTGGATGAACCGGCGGCAGGTATGAACCCGAACGAGACAGGAGAACTGATGGATATGATCCGGTTTGTAAGAGACCATTTTCATATGACAATCCTGCTGATCGAACATGATATGAAACTTGTAAGCGGAATCTGCGAAGAGCTGACGGTATTGAACTTTGGAGAGGTTCTTGCGCACGGAAAGACCAGCGATGTCCTCAACGATCCTCAGGTCATCACGGCATACCTTGGAGAATAATAGGAGGAAGCAAAAATGGCGATGCTTGAAGTAAAAGACCTGGAAGTCTATTATGGAGTGATCCAGGCAATCAAAGGGATTTCATTTGAAGTAAATGAAGGCGAAGTCATTGCTCTGATCGGAGCCAACGGAGCCGGAAAGACCACAATTCTGCATACAGTTACAGGGCTGCTTCATCCGAAGCATGGTTCTGTCATTTTTGAAGGACAGGATATTACGAAAGTTCCTGCTCACAAGATTGTGACTATGGGAATGGCACATGTTCCGGAAGGACGCCGTGTTTTTGCAGAGCTGAGTGTCTATGAAAATCTGAAAATGGGTGCCTATACCAGAAAAAATAAAGATGAGATCGAAGAGAATCTGGAAAATGTATATAAGCGTTTCCCGCGTCTTGAAGAACGTAAAAAACAGATGGCCGGTACTTTGAGTGGTGGAGAGCAGCAGATGCTGGCTATGGGCCGTGCGCTGATGTCAAAGCCAAAGATTATTCTGATGGATGAGCCTTCCATGGGTCTTTCTCCGATCCTGGTCAATGAGATTTTTGATATTATCCAGGCTGTCAGTGAGAGCGGAACCACCGTACTTCTGGTGGAGCAGAATGCGAAGAAAGCACTCGCTATCGCAGACCGGGCTTATGTACTGGAAACCGGTAATATTACCATGTCAGGAAATGCAACGGAACTTCTGAATGATACTTCCGTGAAAAAAGCTTATCTGGGAGAATAGGAGGGGATCTCATGGAGAAACATGTTGTAATCACAATTGCAAGACAGTATGGAAGCGGCGGAAAAACCATAGCTGCAATGCTGGCAAAAAAACTTGGTATCAACTGTTACAGCAGCCAGATCTTACGTATGGCGTCAGAAGACAGCGGAATCAATGAAAAATTGTTTGGCATGTCGGATGAAAAACTCAGGAAAGCTCCCTGGTTTAAGACCCTGAGCCGTCCCTATGACGGGGAACTTCTTGCTCCGGAAGACAAAGATTTTATCAAGGATGATAACCTGTTTAATTATCAGGCAAAGATCATCAAAGAACTGGCAGAAAAAGAATCCTGCGTAATCATCGGAAGATGTGCCGATTATATCCTGAAGGATCATGAAAATCTGATCCGTGTATTTATTCATGCAGATCCGAAGTTCTGTCTGGATCGATCCATGGAACGTCACAGCATGTCTGAAAGAGAGATGGCAAGATATATCGAAAAGACCGATAAATTCCGTGGAGATTTTTACCGGTATCATACAGGTCATGAATGGTATGATGCCAGAAACTACGATCTGTGTCTGGACAGCGGAAAACTTGGATTTGAACGATGTGTGGACGAGATCTGCTCTTATACAAAGATCAGATTCGGAGAAGAAATTTAAGAGGTTTGAGATTATATTTGGCATGGGAAATCATTTCCCATGCCATTTTTATATTTTGAGGGGATAAGAAAGTTCATCGAACCTTTTTGGGAAAAATCAAACTTCATATGGGAATTATAGGAATTAACTTTAACTCCCGCAAAAGGAATGCATAAGGGAACATCCGAAGCCCCGGTACTTTCTGAGAGCGAGCGCGGGCGCCGCTCGAAAGGGATCTCTCTATGGGGCGAAGGCAAGCGTAAGCGGTTCCCGTTGCAACCTTTTGCGGGAGAGTAATGGTTTACATCAACGCATTTTGTTCTATTTCCTTTTTGACACTTTCAGGAGATTGAAATTTTGAAAAATTCCCGAAAAAAGAAAGAAAATTCGAGCGAGAATAATTCTCGAAAACTATTTTGGATTGATTTCTCCATCGTGCAATATTCAGAATATTTAGGATTTTTTAAAGAAATGATATAGAAAACGACTATATCATAATTATTTGCCTGTATTAGACAAAACGCCGAAAAAAGGGTACCATATAAGCAGATTTCAGGCAAAAGATATCTTTTATCCTATCGCAAAATTAAAGTTTGAAAAACTTTCATCAACATGTACCAACTCTCAGAAAAAATGATTCCTATCTCTTATAAAATATGCTAAAATAAATTCAGCGCACATTTTTGAAAAAAATACTTGTAAATGAAAAATTTCGTGGTATAATGAATTCATGGTGTGTGAAATATTTAACAACCAAATGTGTTAAAAGAGAAAGCGAGGCAAATTATGAGTAAGAAAGTTGTTTTGGCAGGTGCTTGTCGTACCGCAATCGGCAAAATGGGAGGAGCTTTAAGTACAACTCCAGCACCGGAACTTGGTTCAATCGTTATCAAAGAGGCATTGAACAGAGCAGGCGTTCCGGCTGATCAGGTTGATCATGTGTATATGGGTTGTGTTATCCAGGCTGGTCTTGGACAGAACGTAGCTCGTCAGGCTTCTTTAAAAGCTGGACTTCCGATCGAAACACCGGCAGTTACAGTAAACGTTGTTTGTGGATCAGGTCTGAACTGTGTAAACATGGCAGCACAGATGATTCTTGCAGGAGATGCAGACATTGTTGTAGCAGGTGGAATGGAGAACATGTCCATGGCTCCTTACGCATTGAAGAACGCTCGTTACGGATATAGAATGGGTAACGCTCCGATGGTTGATACCATGGTAAACGATGCTCTTTGGGATGCATTCAATGACTACCACATGGGAATCACTGCTGAGAACGTTGCAGAACAGTGGGGACTGACCCGTGAACAGTTAGATGAGTTTGCAGCAGCCAGCCAGCAGAAGGCTTGCGCAGCAATTGAAGCTGGACGTTTCAAAGATGAGATCGTTCCGGTTGAAGTAAAACAGAAAAAACAGACAATCGTTGTTGATACAGATGAGGGACCGCGTCCGGGAACTACAGCAGAAGGAATCGGAAAACTTCGTCCGGCATTCAAGAAAGACGGTATCGTTACAGCTGGTAACGCATCCGGAATCAACGATGGAGCAGCAGCAATCGTTGTTATGAGCGAAGAAAAAGCAAAAGAACTTGGTGTGACTCCAATGGCTACATGGGTTGCAGGAGCTCTTGGCGGTGTAGATCCATCTATCATGGGTGTTGGACCGGTTGCTTCTACAAGAAAAGTTATGGCTAAGACAGGACTGTCTGTTGCAGACATGGATCTGATCGAAGCAAACGAAGCTTTCGCAGCTCAGTCTCTGGCAGTTGCTCATGACCTTGAGTTCGATATGAGTAAAGTCAATGTAAACGGTGGTGCAATTGCACTTGGACATCCGGTTGGAGCATCTGGATGCCGTATCCTGGTTACTCTGCTTCATGAGATGCAGAAGAGAGATGCTAAGAAGGGTCTTGCTACACTTTGTATCGGTGGCGGAATGGGCTGCTCTACAATCGTAGAAAGAGACTAATTACATAGAGAGCACGCAGGAATGCGTGCTCCCTTTAAGGAAAATCGGATTGAACCCAAAAAGGAGGATTTCAAAATGGAATTCATTTGTTATGAACAGAAAGGTTTTGTTGGTGTAATCACCATCAACCGTCCAAAGGCTTTAAATGCATTGAACAGCCAGGTTCTGGAAGAACTGGATCAGACCATCGATGCAGTGGATCTGGAGTCTACAAGATGCCTGATCTTAACAGGCGCTGGAGATAAATCTTTCGTTGCAGGTGCTGATATTGCCGAGATGAGCAATCTGACAAAAGCAGAAGGAGAAGCATTTGGTAAGAAGGGAAATGATGTCTTCCGTAAACTGGAAACATTCCCGATTCCGGTAATCGCTGCTGTCAACGGATTTGCACTGGGTGGAGGATGCGAGCTTTCTATGAGTTGTGACATCAGAATCTGCTCTGAGAATGCAATGTTCGGTCAGCCGGAAGCAGGTCTTGGAATCACACCAGGATTTGGTGGAACACAGAGACTTGCACGTACAATCGGTGTTGGAAAAGCAAAAGAAATGATTTATGGAGCAAGAAATATCAAGGCAGATGAGGCATATCGTCTCGGACTTGTAAATGCAGTATATCCACAGGAAGAACTGATGGCTGCTGCTGAAAAGATGGCTGCAGGAATCAGCAAGAATGCTCCGATCGCAGTTCGTAACTGCAAGAAGGCAATCAATGATGGTCTTCAGGTAGATATGGATCAGGCTATCGTGATCGAAGAAAAACTGTTTGGTGACTGTTTCGAAACAGCTGATCAGAAAGAGGGAATGGGAGCATTCCTTGAAAAGAGAAAAGAGAAAAACTTTATTAATAAATAGGCTTTAAAGTCTGCATTAATAGGTTGTTTTCTTAAGAATCAATAAAGCAATTGTTAAAAACAGGAGGTTTTACAATGAAAGTTGGTATTATTGGTGCTGGAACAATGGGATCCGGAATCGCACAGGCATTTGCTCAGACAGAAGGATATGAAGTAGTTCTTTGTGATATTAATGAAGAATTTGCTGCAAACGGAAAAGCTAAGATCGCAAAAGGCTTTGAGAAACGTATTGCAAAAGGAAAAATGGCTCAGGAAGATGCTGACAAGATCCTTGCAAAGATCACAACAGGAGTAAAAGACATCTGCACAGACTGCGACTTGATCGTAGAAGCTGCAATCGAAAATATGGAAATCAAGAAACAGACATTCAAAGAACTGCAGGATATTGCAAAAGCTGACTGTATCTTTGCAACAAATACTTCTTCTCTGTCTATCACAGAGATCGGTGCTGGTCTGGATCGTCCGGTTATCGGAATGCATTTCTTCAACCCGGCTCCGGTTATGAAGCTTGTTGAAGTTATCGCAGGTCTGAATACTCCTGAAGAAGTTGTAGATAAGATCAAAGCTATTTCCGAAGAAATCGGAAAGACACCTGTACAGGTAGAAGAAGCTGCCGGATTCGTAGTAAACAGAATCCTGATTCCGATGATCAATGAAGCAATTGGTATCTACGCAGATGGTGTGGCATCTGTTGAAGGTATCGACACTGCTATGAAACTTGGAGCAAACCATCCAATGGGACCTCTGGCTCTTGGAGATCTGATTGGTCTGGATGTTTGCCTTGCAATTATGGAAGTTCTTTACAATGAAACATGCGATTCTAAATATCGTCCGCATCCGTTGCTTCGCAAGATGGTTCGTGGCGGTAAATTAGGAAGAAAGACTGGTAAAGGATTCTATGATTATTCCAAGTAGACGCTAGTCGGAATAAAGAAAATGGAGGAAAATTAAATGGATTTCGCATTAGACAAGAAACACGAAATGGCCAGAACTCTTTTCAGAGAGTTTGCCGAAAACGAAGTAAAACCATTCGCTCAGGAAACTGATGAAACAGAAGTATTCCCAAGAGCAATTGTTGACAAAATGGCAAAATATGGTTTCCTTGGAATCCCGGTACCGAAGGAGTACGGCGGACAGGGATGCGATCCTCTTACATATGCTATGTGTGTAGAGGAACTTGCAAAGGTTTGTGGAACAACAGCAGTTATCGTTTCCGCACATACCTCTCTTTGTATCGACCCGATCATGACATACGGTACAGAGGAACAGAAGAAAAAATATGTTCCGGATCTTGCATCTGGTAAGAAACTCGGAGCATTCGGTCTGACAGAGCCTGGAGCTGGAACAGATGCTCAGGGACAGCAGACAAAAGCTGTTTTAGATGGGGATGAGTGGGTACTGAACGGATCCAAGTGCTTCATCACAAATGGTAAGGAAGCTGACGTATATATTATCATCGCTGTTACTGGTGTTGTAGAAAAACGCGGTAGAAAACAGAAAGAAATTTCTGCATTTATCGTAGAAAAGGGAACACCAGGATTCACATTCGGTACAAAAGAAAAGAAGATGGGTATCCGTGGTTCTTCTACATATGAATTGATCTTCACAGATTGCAGAATCCCGAAAGAAAATATCCTTGGTGCAAAGGGCAAAGGATTTGGTATCGCAATGCATACACTGGATGGTGGACGTATCGGTATCGCAGCTCAGGCACTTGGTATCGCAGAGGGTGCATTAGACAGAACTGTTGAATATGTAAAAGAAAGAAAACAGTTTGGACGTTCTATCGCACAGTTCCAGAATACTCAGTTCCAGTTGGCTGAGATGGCTACTTCTGTAGAGGCTGCACAGCTTCTGGTTTACAAAGCTGCTAAGGCAAAAGAAACTCAGAAGGTATACAGCGTAGAAGCTGCTAAGGCAAAACTGTTCGCAGCTCAGGTTGCAATGGATGTTACAACAAAGGCTGTTCAGCTTCATGGTGGATACGGATATATCCGTGAGTATGAAGTAGAGCGTATGATGCGTGATGCCAAGATTACAGAAATCTACGAAGGAACTTCAGAAGTTCAGCGTATGGTAATTTCTGGTAATTTATTGAAATAGGGAGGTACAGAATCGTGAAGATAGTTGTTTGTGTAAAACAGGTGCCGGATACAAAGGGTGGAGTTCAGTTCAACCCGGATGGTACACTTAACAGAGGAGCAATGCTTGCAATCATGAACCCGGATGACAAAGCCGGACTGGAAGCTGCTCTGAGACTGAAAGATGAATATGGTGCAGAAGTTACTGTACTTACAATGGGACTCCCGAAGGCAACAGACGTTCTTCGTGAAGCACTTGCTATGGGCGCTGACAAGGGAATCCTGGTTACAGACAGAGTTCTTGGTGGAGCTGATACATGGGCTACATCTTCCACAATTGCTGCAGCACTGAAGAAATTGGATTACGATCTGATTATCACAGGACGTCAGGCAATCGATGGAGATACCGCTCAGGTTGGACCGCAGATTTCTGAACATCTGGATATTCCTGTAATTTCCTATGCTCAGGATATCAAAATTGATGGAGATAGTGTAGTAGTAGAGCGTCAGTTTGAGGACAGATATCATGTACTGAAAGCTAAGATGCCATGCCTGATCACTGCTCTTTCTGAATTAAATGAACCTCGTTATATGACTCCGGGCGGAATCTTTGATGCAGTTGATGCTGAGATTACAACATGGGGCAGAGCAGATCTGACAGAGCTTGACGATGCAAACATCGGTCTTGCAGGATCTCCTACAAAGATTGCAAAAGCTTCTGATAAAGTACGTAAAGGTGCTGGAGAAGTTGTAACTTTGGATCCGGAAGAGTCCGTTGCTTACATCATGGGCAAATTGACAGAGAAACATATCATTTAGTATAAAGGAAAAGTGGTGAATATGATGAATTTAGAAGAATATAAGGGCGTATACGTCTATGCACAGCAGGTAGATGGTACCTTAAGCGGAATCGCATTTGAACTGCTTGGAAAGGCAAAAGATCTTGCAAGTGATCTGAAAACAGATGTTACAGCTGTTCTGATCGGATCTGATGTAAAAGGACTGGCAGACGAACTGGCAGCATATGGCGCTGACAAAGTTATCGTTGTAGATGATCCAGAACTGAAGGATTACAGAACTGAGCCATACACACATGCACTGGCATCTGTAATTAATGAATACAAACCGGAAATTATGCTGGTTGGTGCAACAGCAATCGGTCGTGACCTTGGACCTAGAGTGTCTGCACGAGTTGCAACAGGTCTGACTGCTGACTGTACTCAGCTTGAAATTGGTGACTTCCCTCTGAACCCAATGCCAGGAAAAGAGCAGAAGCACAATCAGTTGCTGATGACTCGTCCGGCTTTCGGTGGTAACACAATCGCAACAATTGCTTGCCCGGACAACCGTCCGCAGATGGCAACTGTTCGTCCTGGTGTTATGCAGAAGATCGACAAGATCGATGGAGCTAAGGCAGAAGTGATCGAGTACAATCCAGGATTTACACCGGATAACAAGTACGTTGAGATCATTGATATTGTAAAATCTGTATCCGAGACAGTTGATATCATGGACGCTAAGATCCTTGTATCTGGTGGACGTGGTGTTGGAAGCCCGGAGAACTTCAAACTTCTGGAAGATCTTGCAGAAGCAATCGGCGGAGAAGTAAGCTGCTCACGTGCAGTTGTAGATAATGGCTGGAAGCCGAAAGATCTTCAGGTTGGACAGACTGGTAAGACTGTTCGTCCTCAGGTATACTTTGCAATCGGTATTTCCGGAGCAATCCAGCATGTAGCTGGTATGGAAGAGTCTGATCTGATCATTGCGATCAACAAAGATGAGACAGCACCGATCTTCGAAGTTGCTGATTACGGTATCGTAGGAGACCTGAATAAGATCCTTCCTCAGCTGACAGAACAGATTAAAGCTGCAGTCGCTGCTAAGAAATAATTTGTTAGTTTTCTCTATAAGAAAAGAGGCCATACACTTTTGTGTATTGGCTTCTTTTCTATTAAACAAAAATAGCCGGAATTTTGCAAGTTTTTCTGCTGAAAGTTGATCTGCATACCTTTTGATTGAAGAGTTCACAAAATAGAATTATACTATGTGTATATGAAATAAATAAATCAAAATATTGGAAACGTGCTTATTATGCAGCAGTAAATCATCGATTATCTATAATATATGAAGCAGTAGATTTTTACATAGCAGAAGATTATACATTTCAACCGTGGCTCTCCATTATGGGGCACATTCCTCATAATATGACAGAACAGGAATTAGGCGATCTGCTGTTACCTTATGTAGAGAATGAAAATAACAAAGTTAACATTCTTACCTATCATGAGGATTTTATTATTGGATTAGTGCAAAAAAACTTCAGGGGTAGACAAAAGTGAAATAAGATTAGCGACGATAAAAGATCTCCCCTATATCGAAAAAACATATATCCGTTCAGGTCATAAACAATTGTTAAGCAGAATAAATCAAAAACAGATGTGGGTACTTGATGATGGAAAAGAAATTAAGGCATATGCCGGAATTCATAAGGATGGATCTTTAGGGGTTGAGTATGTTGCTCCGGATTTAAGAAGGCAAAATATTGCCAGCAGAATGCAATTATTTATTGCTGATCAGATGATGAAAAATAATATGATTCCATATGATTTCAAAAGATAATGAAATTGCGAAAAAATTACAGACAAAACATGGATCTACTTTTGCAAAAAAACTTTTCTATTTTTACGCTAAGGGAAAATATGAATTGGAATAACAACAAAAAAGGAGCATTGAATCTTTTTGATTCTTCTGCAAAAGGAATGCATAATGTAGATCAAAAACAGGAGCTTGCATGAATCTTAAGATTCCATGCAAGCTCCTGTAACGTAATCCAAATACACTCAGAGTAATATTATATTCGGAAACCCTTTAAGAGTCATCTATTACTCTATTTATTACTTCTTCTCCAGATATGCATCTTCTCAGCTTCTTTGATCAGTTCATCGCGGAAATCCGGATGAGCAACTGAGATGATCGCTTCTGCTTTCTGCCAGGTAGAAAGACCTTTTAAGTTAACCTTACCATATTCTGTAACAAGATAATGAATGTTCGCACGTGTATCTGTTACTACAGAACCTGGATTCAGGGTTGGCAGAATACGGGATTTCAACTGACCGTCTTTTGTCTTAAAAGTAGAAGAGCAGCAGATAAAGCTCTTACCACCATTTGAAAGATAAGCACCGAGTACGAAGTCTAACTGTCCGCCTGCACCACTGATATGTTTGATTCCTGCTGTTTCAGCATTAACCTGTCCGAAGAGGTCAAGGTCTACCGCATTATTAATGGAAATGAAATTGTCGATGGCACTGATGCTGCGAATATCATTGGTATAGTCAACCGGTGCACTCATCAGTTCCGGATTATCATCCATATAGTCATACATTTTCTTAGTTCCTGCACCGAATGCATATGTCTGTCTGAAACGATCAATCTGTTTCTTAGAACCGTTGATCTTTCCGGCTTTTGCGATATCTACGAATGCATCTACATACATTTCTGTATGAACACCAAGATCTTTCAGATCGGATTCTGCAATCAGAGATCCAACAGCATTAGGCATACCACCGATACCAAGCTGGAGACATGCACCGTTAGGGATCTCGTCTACAATCAGTTTAGCAACCGTTTTATCTACATCAGTTGCCGGTCCGCCTGCACCGAGTTCACCAATCGGCGGATTCTCACCTTCTACGATATATGTAACATCTGAAATATGGATTCCACATTCTGTACCACCAAGGCAACGAGGCATATTTTCATTTACTTCAACAATAATAACCTCTGCACGTTCGCACATTGCACCCAAGTGTGATGCGCTTGGACCAAAGTTGAAATATCCGTGTGCATCCATAGGTGCTACCTGGAACATTGCCACACGGCTTGGTGTTGCAGAATCACGATAATAACGCGGCAATTCAGAGTAGCGGATAGGAGCGTAGTAAGCGCATCCTCTGTTGATCAGATGACGCTCTACACCGGACATATGCCAGGAATTCCAGGTGAAGTGTTCACCGGCGTCCTCACGTTCAAAAATAGCAGGAAGTTTAAAAAGAATACCTCCTCGTACATTCACATCTGTTAATTCATCTGTCCGTTTTGCAAGAGCCTTGTCCAGACTTTCAGCAGTATTTGTACACCAGCCGTAGTCAACCCAGTCTCCGGAACGAACTGTCTTAACAGCTTCATCAGCTGTTACAAGCTTTTGCTTGTATTCCTGTGTGAAATCCATGTTGTAGTACCTCCCTTAAATATAAAAATAATATAGTTAATTATTTAACAACTTTTCCTTTCTAATATTAGCACTAATAGAGGAAGATTACAATAGAAACCCAGAGAAAATCGTGATTATTTGAAGAATCTCATAACGCCGATTACTTTACCGAGGATCGTGACATCTTTCAAAATAATAGGATCCATAAAATCGTTTTCCGGCTGAAGACGGATGACACCTTCTTCACGATAAAAGGTTTTGACAGTAGCTCCATCCTCAATCAGAGCGACGACCATATCTCCGTTAGAAGCAGTACGTTCTTCCTGTACAAGGACATAATCCCCACTTAAAATTCCTGCATTTATCATACTTTCACCTTTTACTTCGAGAATATAGGTCTGTTTATTCGGAAGCATAGATGCAGGAAGAGGAAAATACTCCTCAATGTTTTGTTGGGCAAGTATAGGCTCACCGGCAGCAACCCTTCCGATTACAGGGACATTAACCATCTCACGTCTGGTAAGATTAAAAGTATCATCCAGAATCTCGATCGCACGTGGCTTCGTCGGATCACGGTGAATATATCCGTTCTTTTCCAGAGTCTCGAGATGTGAGTGGACAGAAGAAGTTGACTTCAAATGAACTGCATCACATATTTCCCGAACGGCAGGCGGAAATCCCCGTGTCAGAATCTGCGACTTGATATATTCAAGAATTTCCTGTTGCTTTGGCGTAATCTTACCGTTACTCATAATCTTGTTTCCTTCCTCATTATTCAATCATAAATGTTTCTTTTATTTTATCATAGGGCATTATAAAAAGCAAACATTTGTTTACGAAAATATGTTCGATTTTCTATTGACAAACATACGTTCTGAAGATATAATACTCATATAAGCAAGAACGCACGTTCGTATTCGAGGTAAACTACAAGAGTATAAAATGAATCTGATTTTAAATGAAGATCTTATTTCATTCATTTCGTTTCATTAAGTTGATGGGGAGGTATTATATTATGAAACAGACATATCGTAATGAGAGAAGAGCAGCCGGAAGATTTCACAGAAGATTTTTTGTAACCTTGTTTATTTCTGCGGTTATGATTTGTATGATCGGATATTTCAATAAATCACAGGTGTCCGCTTATGAGCCAACGGACGATCAGACGATCTGTTATAAGAGTATTTTAATCGAACCGGGTGATTCTTTATGGAGTATCGCCAAGACATATATGCCTGAGGAATGTGACTCCATCAATACATATATAGACTCACTGAGAGAACTGAATAATTTGGATTCCGATGAACTTCAGGCAAATGAACATTTAATGATCTATTACATAGATTAACTGATACAATGAGTTAGCTATTATTATCAGTTTTTTTAATTATATCGATATCTCTACATGATAGTTTATGTATAGATATAAACTCACCCATGGGCAATGTATTTTCAAAATGGAAGATATATTGCCTTTCCTTTACTAAATAATAAAAAGACTATAAAGTTCTTCTAATTGCTATAGACGAAAAATAACATTAGTAGAACGGGATCGAAATTAAAAAATATAATTTAAAAATAAAGATTATATATTATAGAAGGATATATAGATCTATACGACAAATACCGATTTTTCCAAAAGATATAGACAGAAAAACAGGAATTTGATATAATCAACATGAAAACACGGTTTTTACTATGGCATATTACAATATCTCAAAGAGAAATAATACAGCAAAATAATATGGCAAATAAAATATGAATTTATATATAAGGAGTTACCATTTATGTCTGGAAACACAAAAACATATCAGGAACAGGTTTATATTGATTATACCTTAAGACTGCGTGAAATCCTCAATACGTTACCACCTTTTGCAAAAGACTATTTTCGTGCAATTGAGCCACGTACTTCTGCGAAAACGAGGATTTCCTATGCATACGATATTCGTGTCTTTTTTCGGTTTTTAATCGAGAACAATCCAGTATACCATGATTATACGATGGATCAGTTTCGTCCGAATGATTTAGATAAGATCGATCCGATGGATATCGAAGAATATATGGAATATCTGAAGGTCTATAAAAATGATGAAGAACGTCAGATTGTAAACAGCGAGGTTGGTCTGGCACGTAAAATGTCTGCTCTGCGCAGCTTTTATCTATATTATTATAAGCATCAGATCATTCAGACCAATCCGACGTTGCTGGTTGAAATGCCTAAATTACACGATAAGGAAATTATACGTCTGGATACAGATGAAGTTGTAAAGCTTCTTGATTTCGTAGAGAATTGTGGGGATCAACTGACAGGCCAAAAGAAGGTATATTATGAAAAAACCAAGTACCGTGATCTTGCTATCTTAACTCTTCTGCTTGGCACTGGAATCCGTGTATCAGAATGTGTAGGTCTGGATTTACAGGATGTAGATTATAAGAATCACGGGATTCGAATTACCCGAAAAGGTGGTAAGCAAATGACGGTATATTTTGGTGATGAAGTCGCTGATGCCCTTCTTCGGTATATGGAGATGGACCGGGAACATGCAGTAACACTTCCCGGCAACGAAAATGCACTCTTCCTTTCTACACAGCATAAACGAATGGGCGTTCAGTCTGTGGAGAATATGGTAAAGAAATACGCCCGTCAGATTGCCCCAAATAAGAAAATCACTCCCCATAAGCTCAGAAGTACCTATGGCACCGCCTTGTACCGGGAAACGGGCGATATCTACCTTGTAGCGGATGTTCTCGGCCATAATGATGTGAATACCACCAAGAAACATTACGCTGCGATCGATGAAGACCGCAGACGAAAAGCAGCCAATGCCGTCCAATTGAGAGAAAAGTAAAACTACAATGTCTCAGAATCCAGAAGGATTGTAAATGGGCCGTGATTAACAAGACTTACATACATCTCTGCACCAAAACTTCCGGTTTCGACGATTGGTACCTTCTTTTTACATTCTTCGATGATATACTGATACAACGCTTCTGCTTTCTCGGGATTCCCTGCTTCTATAAAACTGGGACGATTTCCTTTTTTACAATTTGCATACAGGGTAAACTGAGAAATCAGGAGTAAAGATCCTCTCACATCCGCAAGCGACAGGTTTGTTTTTCCATTTTCATCTTCAAAAATTCGAAGCCCAATCATTTTGCGTACTAATTTATCTGCTGTCTCCTGTGTATCCGTCTCGGAGATCCCAATCAGCACCATATACCCTTTCTGAATGGAGCCGATCACCTCTTCATTTACAGTTACAGAAGCTTCATTTACCCGTTGGATCACAAATCTCATATATCTTATATCCTTTCACACTAAAATTAAAATTCGCATAGTATTGATATATGCCTAGAGCCTCGTATTTTTGAGAGATTCTTTCACCTTAATGTATTCGATAATTGCCTGTACAGCTCCATCAACTCCGAGTTCAGAGCTGCTAATACTTAATTCGTAGCTGCTGCTGTCAGACCACTTTTTGTTGGTATAATAATTATAATAGCTTGCTCTCTTCTTATCGGTCTTGATAATCTTATCTTTCGCTTTTGCATCAGTCAGATCATACTCGCGTGCAATACGGCGGATTCTGGCATCCAGATCCGCATGGATAAATATATTGATTACATCTTTGCGTTCTTCCAGAGCATAGTCTGCGCAACGTCCAACCAGAATACAGGGACCATCATCTGCAATCTTTTTTATAGCATCAAACTGAGCCAGAAAGACTTTGTGATTGATCGGCATTTCAGAATAAGTACTGCCTGAAAAGCCCATGGAATAAGTATCCATAATCAGAGAATATAAGAAACTGCTGGTTGGTTTTTCATCATGTGTCTCAAAGATTTCTTCACAGATACCGCTCTCTTTCGCTGCAACTGCAAGCATCTCTTTATCATAAAGTTTTATTCCGAAATAATCAGCAAGTTTATAACCTATCTCTCGTCCTGCACTTCCGTACTGGCGTCCTATCGTAATGATGCTGTTTATTTTTTCTGCCATAACAATCACGCTCCTTGTTAAAAAATATATACTTTATTATAATGATTTCTTTGGTTGAAGTCAACAAAAATAAGCCTGAATAACCATTCTTATTCAGGCAAAACATCCAAAAGATGTTGAAAATACTCCGGTAAAGGAGCTTCAAATTCCATGTATTTCTGTGTTGTGGGGTGAAGAAAACCCAGGATCATTGCATGCAGGGTTTGCCCCTGAAGATTTTTATAAGGTACTTTAGAAGGTCCATAAATCTGATCTCCAAGCAAAGGATGTCCGATGCTCGCCATATGAACACGAATCTGATGCGTTCGTCCGGTCTCCAACTGACATTCTATATAGGTATACTCTTTATATTGCTTCAGGATTCGATAATGAGTAATTGCCGGTTTTCCGTTTTTTGCATGGATACTCATTTTTTTACGGTCGGTAGGATGACGTCCTATTGGCGCATTGACTGTGCCGTCTTCTTTTAATCTTCCATGAACGATTGCACGATAGCGTCTTGTAATGGAATGTTCTTTTAACTGCTCCGCCAGCGACTGGTGGGAAATATCATTTTTACAGACAACCAACGTCCCTGTGGTATCCATGTCAATCCGATGTACGATGCCCGGTCTTAAAATACCATTAATTCCGGAAAGCTGGTCTTTGCAATGATACATAAGTGCATTTACCAGCGTACCGCTGTAATGTCCGGCTGCCGGATGAACGACCATGCCTTTCGGTTTGTTCACAACAAGTAGATCCTGGTCTTCATAAAGAATATCCAAAGGAATATTTTCCGGTTCCACATTCAGTGTTTCCGGTTCCGGCAGACATACTTTTATATGATCCCCTGTTCTAAGCTTGTAATTTACCTTTACAGGAAGGTTATTGACTTGTACGCACTGATCTTTTAAAAGCTTCTGAATATGACTTCTGGAATAAGATGTCATTTGCTCAGAAAGATATTTGTCGATTCTAAGCCCCGGATTCACTTCTGTAAAATATAAAAATTCAGATTCTGTTTCTTTCACATTCATAGTCTTCTGATATATATTAAATTCTAAACCTTACCATAGTTACTGTTATAGTCTTATCTGATGTTATGTGTTGTCATTCTTTTGTTCCTGTTCGGTTAAGAAAGCAAAATCCTCTTCTTTGTAATAAAAGAAAATCAGTAACAGGAATAAGATACAGGATACCACCACGTAAATATCCGCTACATTGAAAATCGGGAAATCTATCCATTCAAAATAAAAGAAATCCACAACATACCGATGCATCACACGATCGATTACATTTCCAAGTGCTCCGGAAACAAGCAGGACCATACAGACCCGTAACGGAAGGTATCGTCTTGTAAATGGAAGTTTATGATAAAAATAGCAAACAAATGCAGTGATGATAAGTGCACCTAAGACGAAGAACCACTGTTTATTCTGTAAAATTCCAAAGGCAGCCCCGTTATTTTCAAGGTAACGAAGCTGAAATACATTTTTCCAGATAATAAAGGGCGCCTGATCTTTCAAATGTGTTACAGCCAAATACTTCGTACCCTGATCAATTAAAATTGCGAGGATCAACAAAATAACAGCGACTCCCCAATACTTTGAATGATTTGATTTCTGTGTCATAATTCTCTCCTGAATTTTTTGTCCTATCTCTTAATTAAAATAATAATCTGCGAAATCTATTATCCTATTTCATTCTTGTACTTGTTGTATTATAAATCCCATAGAAAGTCCTAAATATATTTATGGATCAGAACAAAGGTCCGATTCTTTTTCGTTTTCGACAGAGATTCTATGTACTTGAATTTTCCCATTTTACGAACGGATATGATATCCCCCTCCTTGATCTGATATCCATTGCTGGTAATCAACCTTCCATTTACAAAAACTCTTCCTGCTTCGATCAAAGCGGTCAATTTTGTTCTGGAAGCTGAAAATGCGATGGATAAAAGGCTGTCAAGACGCAGCGAAGCTACGGTTCCACGTATTTCTTCAAAACGTGGACTGTAGGAAATGTCTTCCGGTGAAGAAGCAGATACACTCACCATTGTATGACGGACTTTTGATAATTCTTTTCCGATATAATCAGCAATCGATTTCTGGACAAATACAATGGCACTGCTACTGTCTGTAACAAGAATATCTCCGATTTTAATTCTGGTAATTCCAAGATTTAAAATAGCTCCAAGATAATCTCTGTGTGTCAGTTCCTCTGCAAATTTTCGATTGGAGGCCCTGATTTCCAGAGGAATCATAGGATAATTTAAGTTACAACAAAGAGCATCAGGGATAAAGGCTACCATCTGACGCTCTGAAAGATCATATCCACCCCATAACTGAAATGAAGTATACAGTTGATCTTTGGGGATTGAATATAAAATATTTAATTCATTTAAATCCAAAAAATCTGAGTATGTAACAATTCCTCTTTGATATGCTTTGCCTGAAAGTTCGATCAAGCGATGGATAAACTGCTGTTCTTCTTTTGACATCATAAGACTAATAACGGTTCCGAACAGAAGGCATGTCCATATTATTGCCCAGCAGATCCTGAAGATCACCGGAAATATCAACATTGGTAGGTGTTACAAGGAAGATATAATTAGAAATCTTCTGAAGGTTTCCGCTGATTGCGAAAGTAGCACCTGATGTAAAATCAATAATGCGCTGTGCAATTTCAAGATCCAGACCCTCCAGATTCAGGATTACAGTACGTCCGTCAAGCAATGTCTCTGTAATCTCTCTGGAATCTTCTACAGAAGATGGCTTTACAACACAGACTTCCATATTTGCATTCACATTACGTCTTGCTGCCGGCTGACGCATTGGAGTAATCTTTGATCCTGCACCGGCCTTTAAAGCTTTCTTTTCAGACGGTAATTCAAAATCATCCTCATCATCAATCGGAGTTTTTTCTCTCTTGAAGAAATTTCTCTTTGGTTTTTCGTCTAAATCTTCGAAATCATCATCATATGCGAAATCGTCATCATAATCATCGTCATCATTTAATTTCATAATATCAAGAAATTTGTCAAACACACCCATGTTTACACTCTCCTATCTCATGTATTCCTACATAATTTATTATACTTTTTAATGAGCATACTGTCTCTCACCAAAGATACCGGTTCCTACCCGTACCATGGTGGCTCCCTCTTCTATGGCAACTTCGTAATCATTCGTCATTCCCATTGAAAGCATACTCACATTAACATTATCAATGTTTTTGGCTGCAATGTCAACCAATAATTGTTTCAAAACAGCAAAAATTGGCCGATTTTGTTCTGCATCAGGCACATAAGGCGCTATTGTCATCAATCCACAGACTTTTATATGCTTAAATTTGGAAATTTCCTCAATAAATGGAAGAACTTCCTCTGTTTTCAGGCCAAATTTGGTGTCTTCCTGAGCTACATTGACTTCTACAGTAATATTTACGATGCAATTTTTCTTTGCCGCTTCTTTTTCGATGGTTTCAGCTAGACGAATAGAATCAACAGAATGGATCATCTCCACTTTATCGACAATGTATTTTACTTTGTTTCGCTGCAAATGTCCGATCATATGCCATTTGATATCTTTTGGCATCACTTCATATTTATCTACCAGTTCCTGTACTTTATTTTCACCAAAGACACGGATTCCCTGATCATAGGCTTCCTGAAGCATGGATACCGGTTTTGTCTTGCTGACAGCGATCAATGTCACATCTTCTCTGCTGCGTCCGACTTTGTCACATGCTGCCTGAATCTTCTCTTCTACTAATTTTAAATTTTCAGCTACCATTTTTAACGAGCTCCTCTCCTGTCGTTTTTCTGTTATTTTTTTATTTATTTCTGTCCTTTTTTTATCAGTTCACGAAACGGTTTTCTTTTTTATCTTGCCGGGTGTCCGCTGCTATTGGAAAATTATTTCATTTTCTTTCACAGAACTTCCGTCCAGCACAATGTGGTCATAATTGGTAAGCCCTGAAGCCGTGGAACTGTTGATGATATAATATTCATCACTTTCACAAAGAATCTCAATCCGTTTGAAGATGGTATAACCCTTGTTGATATTATAGGTCCCCTTCAGTTTCTTTGTCTTGCCCAGTGTCATAGTATCCTGAGATTCCGGTTTTACCAGAACAGTTCCTTCCTTAAAGAGAGAGGTATCGATATAACAGGTATCCTTAGAATCCGAGAAATAGCAGGTTCCGACTTCCTGAAATTCTGCCGCTGCATTGCCGGATCTGGATGAAGTCTGTACCAGAACTCCCTGTGAACTGCTGTTGCCGCCCTGCTCCAGATACTCCGAAGGAACTTCATAATATTCTTTTTCCACAACCGAAGTTTTGGGGATTTTCAGACCACTTTTGTCCTCAGTGATCAATTCCACATCCAGATATCTGTCATCCACATACCGGATCATAGATGTATTATAAGTCAGACAGGCAAAATATTTTCCATCCTTTGTCAGTAAGGAAAGATCCGCCCATAAGGTTTCATTGTCCTTATCAATCTTGGTTTTAATCGACGTAGTATCTTTCAAAGACTTATAGGTATTCTTATCGAGTTCCACCAGAAGAGACCAGTCTTCACTTGTGATCAGTTTGTAGGCCGGATCTTTTGCCGTGATTTTCTCTCCACTCTGATGTTCTGTTGTATTTAAGTCTGCTTTTGCAAGACTTGTCGTCTTGAAATTATCAATGGTGATCTTTTCGAAGCCATCAATATGAGAAGAAATGATACCATCCTGTGGTGCAGAGTATACTTGAATATCTCCGCCGGAACCAGAAGAAAGAATCTGGTCCAACTGCGCGGTCATTGTCTGATTATTGACGTTTTGTAACTCTGTATTGATCTCGGTTTTCATGGAATACACAGAGGAAAAATCCGAAGATGTAAAATTATCACTGAAATTCTGAACATTTAAGAGTACAGAATTCCAGGAACCACTTGAAATAGATGTATCTTCTGATGAGGTAGCCTCTGTTGTAAGCTTTTTAGAGGAAATTGTAAGAAGATTCATGTCCTTTTTTACTTTACTTCCATCTGTAATGAAGTACGTCAAATATCCGCTTTTTTCTGCCGGAACGACAACTTCTTCGCGAAGGATCAGACCGGTGTAGGAATTATCCTTTACAATACTGCCTTTCCGTACTTCATAGATCGATACTTTCTTTGAGGTAAAATAAAGGAACACCGTAACGATCATGTATAGAAAAACAAGAGCGAACAATATCATTCCTATATTAAATTCACGTTTGCTTTTAAATTTTTTTATATTTCCTGAAGATATTTTTTTCTGTTTCAAAATTCATTCATCCTGTTCCAAATATTTTTTCCAGTATAACATCAGAAGCCGTATATTTCCAGCTTTCCTGGCAAAACTAAAAGTATAATTCCAAATTTAAAGGAGGAACTTACATGAAGTGGTTTGATAATACCTCATTGACACTGGTAATCATCGGTGCGGTAAACTGGCTTCTGATCGGAATTTTCCGTTTTGATCTTGTAGCTTTTCTGTTTGGAAATATGAGCTGGTTATCCCGGATCATTTATACCATTGTCGGCCTGTGTGGCTTATATCTGATCAGTCTGTATGGCCGGATTGGTTCCATGCAGGAATAAAAAGTCATAAGCCAGTGTTCCATTTAAGCACACTCAAAAGAAACAGCGTTATAACCGGGAGTATAGACTCTGAGTTATAACGCTTTTTTTGTTAATTTCCAATGATGCCATATTGAAGCAAATTCGTCGTATCCGCATAAAGAACATCTTTGTTTTGCGCTCCCATCACTATGGAAATATAGGATTTTCCATTATCTGCTTCTTCATATAAAATAACACATGATCCCGCTTCATCTGTAGTGCCGGTCTTTCCTCCAATCACATGTACACCGGCAGGTGCAGCAGCTTTTCCCTGAGCATAATAATTGGTTGACGTCCAGGTAAGGGTGCGCACACCAGAAGAACCTGTCACATTACAGGTATAGGCAGCCTGAGAGATTATATCACGAAAAGTTTGACTGGCTATGTCTGCCTGGAAAATCAAATAAAGATCATAAGCCGTCGTATAATGATTCGGATCCTCCAGGCCATGTGGATTTACAAAATTAGAACGTGTTGCACCTAAATCTTTTGCCTCTTGATTCATCAAAGATGCAAAAGATTCAACGCTGCCACTGATATGCTCAGCGATTGCGATTGCTGCATCATTTCCAGACTGAAGAAGCAAGCCATATAATAAATCTCGAAGTGAAATTTGATCTCCTGCTTGAAGCTTGCAGACGCTGGCGTCAGCTGGAAGTGCAATTGCATTTTCGCTGACAGTAACCATATCATCTAAATTTCCATATTTTAATGCTACATATGCTGTTAAAATTTTTGTTGTGCTGGCCGGAAATAATTTTGTAAACAAATTTTGTGCATATAATACCTGGTGATCACTCAGATTAAAAAGTCCGGCAGCATGAAGAGAAGTATCCACCGGATAATTCTCTAATGAAATATTGCCAGCTGTTACACAAAGATCTTTCGCAAATAACTCCTCTTGATAGAGAGAATGATTATATGTTGATTCTTCATAATCAGAGACGTAACAGGATTCCATTGTCTGAGTACATCCTGTTATTGAAATCATAAAAGAGCACAATAACAGACCTGTAAGAAATTTATTTATATAATTCACGCCAGTCTAAATCTCCTCTGTCAAGCGCCAGAATCAGTGCTTCTGCTGTTGCAACGTTTGTGGCCATTGGAATATTGTATGCATCACAGGCTCTTGTGATATCATTGGCATCCGGTTCTCTTGAATTCGGCGTCAGAGGATCTCTGAAAAATATCAGAAGATCGATCTGATTATTTTCAATCTGAGAGATCAGTTGTTGTTTTCCTCCCAGGTGGCCGGCCAGATACTTATGGATATTGAGATTTGTTACTTCTTCAATAAGTCTGCCTGTCGTGTCTGTTGCATATAAATTATGTCTGTTCAAAATACCGCGGTATGCTATACAGAAATTCTGCATCAACTTCTTTTTTGCATTATGTGCAATTAATCCGATGTTCATCGCGACCTCCTCATTGATATTTATTTGGCTGTAATCCTACATTCAGGACAAGTCCGATTCCTATGAAAAAGCAAACGACTGATGTCAGTCCATAACTGATAAACGGAAGAGAAATTCCGGTATTCGGAAAGATCATGGTTGCCACACTGACGTTGATAAAACTCTGAGTTCCGATCAGTGCGGCTACTCCTCCGCAGATGAGTCGCCCTCCGGTGTCCTTTGCTTTTTGTCCGATCAGGATACATTCAATCACTATTAATAATAACAAAAGAATGACGATACAACAACCCACAAATCCTAATTCTTCACCAATTATTGCGAAAATAAAGTCAGTTTCGGGTTCTGACAGGAAATTTCCGTTTTTTACAGAAGTTGTGGTGTTATTATTTAGTCCCTTTCCTGTCAATTGTCCGGAACCGATTGCCATCACCGAATTCAACTGTTGATAGGCCGTTTCTGTCGCATACTTTTCTGGCTCCAGCCACGCCAGGATACGATCCTGCTGATATCCGCGTAAAAGCTTCTGATTGGGCTGTACCACGATACTCAGAAATATAATAGCAACCGGAAGAATGATCGCGAGAACCGTTCCGATAAAACGATAACTCAGACCGCCAAGATACATAATAATACAGAACAATAATGCCAGACAGATGGTATTAGAAAGATTTGGTTCCTTATAAATCAGGATCAGGGTCGGAACCATCAATGCAATCGCCTGTATGATCGTTTTTTTCTGGTTGATCTTGTGTTCGCGGTCCATCAGAAATTTGGCATAAAACAAAATTGTTATGATCTTGGTAAGATCAGAAGGCTGGAATCTGGTAAATCCCAGGTTCAGCCAACGCTGTGCACCGTTTACTTCGACTCCGAATAAAAGAACCGCAACCAGAAGAAGGATATTCACAATATATAAGATCCAGTATAAATTCAGTACCCATTGATAGTCGATCAATGACACGATCACCATGATGATCAGACCGACAACCACACCGAAAGCCTGCCTTCCCTGTAAAGACTGATTGGCGCTTCCGACCACCAGCACTCCAAGAATGGAGATCAGGGTTACCAGCGCAACCAGACTGAATTTATAATCTTTTAGTTTGTAGCGTTTAAATAAATACAAAAGTTTTTTTCTCAAAAGTCTTCTCCTGTAAATGTAATCTGTATTTCTGAACGTTGAATCCTGATCTGAAATTTCTCAGGTGAAACTTCTATGTATTTCGAAACCGTCAGATACAGATCTTTTGTAAAATTATCAATCATATCCGAAGTACATTCCATTCGATCTGAAACAATCAGAGATTTCAGACGTTTTTTTGCGATTGTAACGGAAGGTGTACTCATGATCTGCCTCTAATTTCTTTTGAACAAATGAGACATTCTGGCAAGGATTCCCTCAGATTTTGTATAATCCGGAATCGGAATTTCTTCTCCGCAGATCCTGTGGCAGATATTATCATAGGCAGCGCCTGCCAGCCCCTGCTCTCTGGAAAGGATTTCGCCCTGATTGGTTGCAATGACAACCTGCTCATCATCCGGAACGACCCCGACAAGATCTACTGCCAGGATCTCGGTCACATCTTCTACGGACATCATATCTCCACGACGTACCATATCGATCCGAAGTTTGTTGATCAGAAGTCGTACAGAGCGGATTCCCTGGGTTTCCAGAAGGCCAATGATCCGATCTGCGTCACGGATTGCTGATACTTCGGGGGTTGTTACGACAATGGCTGAATCTGCAGCAGAAATCGCGTTTTTGAATCCCTGTTCGATTCCGGCAGGACAGTCAATCAGAATATAATCATAATCTTCGCGTATCTCATCAACAAGCTTTCGCATCTGCTCCGGTGAGACGGCGGATTTATCTTTTGTCTGCGCGGAAGGAAGAAGATACAGCGATGCAAAACGGCTGTCTCTGATCAGTGCCTGCTTTAATCGGCAGCTTCCTTCGATCACATCCACCAGATTGTAAATGATACGGTTTTCCAGTCCCATAACTACATCCAGATTCCTGAGGCCAAGATCTGTGTCGATCACGAGAATTTTTTTCCCCAGAACAGCAAGTCCTGCTCCGATGTTCGCTGTCGTCGTTGTCTTTCCAACGCCGCCTTTTCCTGATGTAATTACGATTACTTCACTCATTGTATGCCTCCTGAGATATTTATTCGATCAACGGATCTATATAAATGCGATGACCATCTACTACTGCAATCTTTGGTCCCTGTATGGAAGAATCTTCCTGATAAACATGCGGGATCCTTGCTTCAATCTTTCCGATCAGCATTTTCTTCGGACGCATGGTGATCGCTGAGATAAACGCAGAATGATCTCCGCCCATTCCGGCATGCGCTGAACCGTAAAGTCCGCCAACGATCACAATATTACCGGCAGACTCCACTCTGGCTCCGGGTTCTACATTTCCCAGAACTACCAGGTCCGATTCCGACTGAAGAACCTGATGATTTTCCAGAGATCCTTTGTGGATCAGTCCACGTTGCTGGATCAAGCGCTCCTGAGCCTGCTCCAGCAACGTACGCCAATATGGTTCATTTTCCTCATCATAATCCAAGACACAGATGATCTCGATCTGAGTCAGCTCGGTGATCATTTCCAGGATCTGAGCCGTCTGCTCATAGGTCAGTGTCTGTCCGAAAATTGCCAGAGCCATCTTTGCCTTTCCGAAAAATTTGGCAGAATCCAGAAATTTGCTGTGAAGCTCTTCCAGGATCTGTGAAAAGGGCGCATCCGGACTCATATGGATTTCAAGACAATATTTATTGGTTTTTACAGTTACTAACATAGATATCCCCTCTTAAAATTTAAAACTTAATCTCCGTGGACGGCGCTTCCAAGTTCTGCTGCTGCACCTTTTACGAGTTCATCCACATCAGCTGTTTTAAAGCGATAGCGCATAATATCACGGCCGATTTCTGCAGTATAGGAAGAACTATAACCGTTTGCGATTCGAACAGCTACAGCAACTTCCGGTGAATCTGTCGGCGCATATCCTACGAACAGCGCATGGTCCGGATGTGTATCACTCTGCTGAGCCGTACCGGTTTTTCCTGCCATGGACAGATTGCCGATTCCAACGAATGTTGAGGAACTGGACACCATGTCTTCCATTCCCTGATGAACCAGGTTCCAGGTGTTGGTTGAAACATCATCCATGGTGTTGACCACTTCAGGTTCATATTCCTTTACAACATTTCCGTCAATGTCTGTCACCTTGTCCAACAGAGAAAGCTTGTACACCGTTCCCTTGTTAGCCACAGTGGCAACATAACGGTTTAACTGACTGACTGTATAGTTGTTGGTACCCTGTCCGATTGCAGTTGGTACAGAAGCGGTATCAGAAATCTGCGGGGAGGATTCCGGTATTTCGATTCCGGTCGTTTCTCCCAGTCCGAATTCTTCCGCATACTTTTTGATTCTCTTAACTCCGAGGTCACTAGAATACTCTCCGTTTTCATCCAGTCCCAGGTCATATCCGACTTCATAAAAGAAACTGTTACAGGATACTTCCAGGGCATTGACTACATTCAGGCCGCCGTGAGCGTCCGGATACACCCAACATTTTGGATTCGGTTCAACTTTATCAAAGATACCTGCACAGTTGATGATGGTGGATCCCTTGATCACGCCTTCTGTAAGACCTGCCACAGAAGATACCATTTTGAAGGTAGATCCCGGTGCGGTTCTCTCCTGCGTTGCATTGTTATAAAACGGACGGGACAGTCCGGTTACCAGTTGGTTATAATACTTGGAGTCCATGGTGTTGGCAAGCCGGTTACTGTCATAGCCCGGATAAGAAACACAGGCTAATACTTCTCCGGTATTTACATCACTGACTACCGCAGAACCTGTACATGGCTCTAAAGCAAGCTGTCCTGGTGTAATCTCCAGCGACTGAATTTTTCCGGTCACCCAGGAAAATGCATTTCCACCGGATACCAGGCTGTTATAGGCAGCCTCATCCATCGGAAGAACTCCCTGCTCATACACGATGGCACAGATCTGTGAACCACTGATACCTCCTGATTTTATAAGATACTTATAAAGAAGTTTGTCGAAATTACTGTCGGACTTCAAATAATCTTCCAGATAAGATAAAATCCCCTGATAAACTTCCTTAGAATCGGAATATTTTCCATTGGAGACATAATTCTCCAGTTTGGAAGTATTCACCCAGTTTTTGGAAATTGCATAATTCAGATAAGTATTCAGATTGATGGACTCATCCGTTGCCCAAGCGATATACGTATCATCACTTGTATCAATCACATCTTTATTCAGGATCCCTTCATTTGTCGTCAGAAGATCTGTGGAAATGTAATTCATGTATGCCTGCATTTCCTTGGAAAGATCTTTGTATGCAGCAGAATTGGGATCTTTGAGATTCTGAAGAACTTCCTGGATTACCACCTCTTTCCGTTGGGTAAACGCTGCGTAAACCTGCTGTTCAACCGGTTGGGCATCCTCTGCTGAAAAATGACTCATATTGATAATCTCATTTCCGATGAATGCATAATATACATCATCAATCGGAATAATTAACTGGCTGGCATTGGAAGCAGTTGTTGGATCATAATTCATGACATTTTGAATCTTTGATAAAAGGATCGCTGCAAGCTTCTCTTCGATCAGATGATAAGTGGTTTCCTGAAGATCTTTATCAATTGTCAGATAAACATCATTTCCTGCTTTTGGATCTTTGGTGCTGACCGTTTCAATCACCTTTCCCACAGAATCTACGTAAACCTTGGTCTCTCCCTTTACTCCCTGAAGCTGCTGCTCCAGTGTCTGCTCCAAACCTGCTTTTCCTACAATATCGGTGAGGCTGTAATTTTTCTTTACATCTTTATCAAGCGCGTCATACTCTTCCTGAGAAATCTTTCCGGTATAACCGATAATGGAAGCGAAATACTGACTGTCCGTATAACGGCGCAAAGAATCTTCCGCAATATTTACACCATCCAGTTGATCCAGATTTTCCATAATGGCAGATACCGTCTCATCGCTGACATCATACGCCAGTGTACTTGGGATGTATTTCTGATAACTGTTCAGACTGATGGCATAACGCATATTTACCATTTTCAGGATATAAGCTTTATCATGTTTTTTCAGATTCAGTCCATATCCGTAAGTTTTATCGGTACACAGATATTTGATGATATCGTCGGCTGTTACATTTTTCTGTTTTTCGGTAAGCTCATCAATCGTCTTGCAGCCGTAAATATCTGCAATAAAACGAAGCTTCTGCGTATCGGAAGACTGATTGAATTCGTAGTTGCCCTGACTGTTTAAAATAATTCCGAAATCACTTATAATAGAATCGCCGTGTGCTTCCACGATCTCCATTACTTTTTCCAAGATCCCGTTCAGGATTTTATTCTTACTGTCTCCGCTGGCAATATTATCCTCGATGGTTACGGAATAAGCCAGCTCATTGTATGCCAGAAGATTTCCGTTCCGGTCATAGATATTTCCACGGGTTCCGGAAATGGAACGGGTCTTCATGATACGAAGTTTATAATTATCCAGATAATCCTGGCCTTTTACAATCTGCAGATAAAAGATACGATTGACCAGACCGGCCGATAATACACAGAACACAAGAATCAGTACAAAGGCTCTGGATTTCAGCATGTCATAAAACAAATCTTTTATCCGTTCCACTATACGTTCAAACAAATCTACTAGCACTCCTTTTCTCTTCTTCTTCCAGTTTCCGATTGATCAGTCGGATCAGCGGATAGAAAGCCAAAGCTGCAATGGTTGTATAAATCACCTGAGGTATGATAATACGATTCAGATAGTAAACAAAATGAAATTCACTGCGCAGAAGGAATCTTAAAACATAAATAATGATTCCGTATGCAAAATCTCCGAAAAATACAAGGATCAGGGGAAGCTTTAATTCCTCATCAAAAAAGAACTGCTTACTCCAGCCAATCGCATATCCGATCACCAGATAAATCAGCGCATAAAATCCCAGAATCTCCCCAAACTGGATATCAATCAGCAGTCCGGAAAAAAATCCGACCAGTACACCGTCTTTTTTTCCACGTATAATACCGGTTGCAACGGTAAGAATGATCAGAAGATCCGGCTTTACGCCTCCTAATTGCAGGGATGGGAAAATCGTACATTGCAACAGGAAAAAAACAAGAACCAGCCCGCCAAAAATGACAGGTCTTCTGACCTTAAGCCATAATTTCATACTCATACGACACCCCTTTTAATTTCCTGACTGGTCATTCTTCTCTACCATATCCGCTTTTGTTGTGGTGATGACGAGAACTTCCTGAAGATTTTTAAAATCTACTACCGGAGTGATGTATCCGGATCTGGTCAGGTTGTTTGCATCCACATTAATTTCGCTGATATAGCCAACCAGGATCCCCTGTAAATATTTATCACTGATATGAGAAGTAACGATCTGTTCCCCGACTTTGATCTCATTGTCGTTATTTTCCAATTGCTCGAACTTGATCTTTCCATCCTCGATCAGCGAAAGATCTCCGCGAACCATACACTGATCGGATGTAGTAAGAACCATGCTGCTTACATTACTTTCATCATCAATAATGCTGCGGACCGTTGCCCAATGTGGGCCTGTCTGGGTCACAATCCCGACCAGACCACTTCCTGCAAGAACATTCATATCTTTTTTGATCCCGTCAGAACTTCCCTTATCAATCGTAAATGTACTGAACCAGTTTCCGGAATCTTTTCCGATCACATGGGCTCCCACTTTTTTATAATCTCCATAGTTCTGATCCAGCTTATAAAGAGACTGGAGCCGATCCAGTTCATAACGTTCCTGCTGGAGATTGTTATTCTCTTCCATCAGGGAATCTACTTTCGCCTGAAGTTTTTTGTTTTCAGATTTCACTTCCTTTAAGGTCTTAAAATTGTCATTGAGATCACTCAGCCATGCGCCGATCTGGTTGATTCCCTTTTGCATCGGGATTACCGTTACATCTGCCACCTGTCTGAAAGGAGCCGATGAGAACTGGGCAACAATAGAAAGTCCCATTAGTAAGATACACAGGACGGAAAGTCCGATCACCAGGTATCTGTTTGAGGAAGATTGATTTTTCTTTTTCATATTATCTTAACCACCTGTAATCTTCGTCTAACATTGAATAGGTCAGCGTTTTTAATTCTTTATTCCATATAATTTTCTTGAGTCCCTCTACGGCACAAAGTTCCGGGCGGGGTGCCTTTCGAACCCGAAGCCCCGTCATCTCCTGGAGGTAGATATCCAGTCCCCGCAGGTTTGCAAGACCTCCTGTTAAATACATGCCCCTTTTCTCGATCACCTTACGGACATCCGGAGGAGTCCGATCCAGCATGGAAAGGATCGCTCTTACACACTCTTTCAGCGGCTCCCGAAGTGCAGCTCTTACCAGTCCGATCGGAATCTCGGTAAGCTGCGGAACACCGGTGATTAGATTACGTCCGGCTACCTGCATGGTTGCGTGAGCCTCCTGGTCAAAAACCCCGAATTCCTTTCGAAGCGCTTCTGCCGTAAGACGTCCGATCAGGAAATCACGATTATGACGCACCAGATTTGCTACAGCATTATCCAGATACTCTCCGCCGATCTTTACCAGTTTGTTTAAAACCATTCCGCCTGAAGAGAGAATGGAAATATCCGTTGTACCGCCGCCGAAATTGGCGATCAGAATTCCTTTTTCCTCGAAAATATTTAATCCAAGTCCGACCGCATCTGCAATTCCCCGCTCCACGATCTTTACCTCTCTTGCTCTGGCAGTGGAATAAGATACCAGATCGAAAAAGGCCTTCTTCTCCACTTCCGTCACATCTGTCGGAACCGCGATCACATATTCCGAACCACGCATAAATTTACGTTCCGGATTTAAAAGATTGGTCAGCAGATACTGCATATCCTCAAAATGAGAGATCACACCATTTTGCATCGGAAAAACAACCTGAATATTGGATGGAGCCTTCTCATACATTTCATAGGCCTCATCTCCGACCGCAAACACATATTTCCGGTTCTGAACCGCGATTACATCTTTTTCTTTCCAGATTTTTTCATTTTTTTTATCATATACTTTAATTTCATAAGTACCTAAATCAAGCCCATATACATTTCTGGCCATATGCTTCCTCACTTTATAAAACCTTTTTCTCTCAGACTGATATATTTATTGTCTCCAATAATAATATGATCCAACAACTGAATTCCGATCAGCGCCCCGGCATCCATCACCCGTTTGGTGATCACCAGATCCGGTTGACTCGGAGTCGGATCCCCGCTGGGATGATTGTGCAGTAAAATAATAGAAACCGCATTTTTCTGCAGAGCTTCGATAAAAAGTTCTCTAGGAGATACTAAAGAGGCATTTACCGTCCCTTTGGAAATGTCGGTCTCACCAATCAATCGGGTGCGAGTATTAAAAAGCAACAATTTCATAGATTCCTGCTTTTTATGACGCATGTCTTCCATATAATATCTGGCAATCGTATCCGGCGAAGAAAAATCAAGACCATCCTTCGCAGTCGCCTTAGCCAGACGTTTTGCTAATTCAGAAAGGCAGAGAATCTGAACAGCTTTTACCTTGCCGATTCCCCGGATCTGTAAAAGTTGTTCCAAACTCCACTGATGAATGTTAAGAAGTCCTTCCTGAGAGAAAATAGGGTATAGAATCTTCTTTGCAAGAGCGATAGCATTCTCACCATGAGTTCCAGTGCGCAACAAAACAGCCAGAAGTTCAATATCAGTCAAAAACTCCGGACCATGGCACAGACACTTCTCGTAAGGACGCTCCTCCTCCCTCAAAGTTTTTAAATTTTCAGTAGAACTAACCGCCTGAACTTCATTCATAAAAAAATGCTCCAGACACAATTCGCAATTTATTTTACCATAAACCCCAAAAAGTGTATAGAGCAAACCTATTAAAATTTTGTGAAAATATCAAGCCGTGCGCCTAGAATAAAATGCAGATGGATGCAAATTTATTTGCAGACAAATAGATTTTGTTCTAGGCATATGGCGCATAGCCATCAGCGAGAGCGGTTCGAAGAAGCCGCCCCGCTGTGCACGGCGTAAGTGCGCGAATCGGTCATCGGCGCATATTTCCTTCCGATTGCCTCAGCGACCTTCATACCATCCATTGCCGCAGAAGTAATTCCACCGGCGTATCCGGCTCCTTCCCCGCAGGGATATAATCCCTCGATGGGACTTTCGCACTCTTCGTTTCGCGGAAGTTTCACCGGAGAGGATGTCCGGCTTTCCACACCGGAAAATAATGTATCCGGTCTTGAGAAACCGTGGATCTTCTGTTCAAATGTCTCCATCGCTTCCATCAGTGCATCCGACAGGTAATCCGGGAAAAGTTCCCGAAGATTTGCAAAAGAATATTCCCCTTTTAACTGTGGTTTCACTTCGCCGAATTCTGTGCTTTTTACATTTTTACAGAAATCCCCGTATTGCTGGATCGGAATTTTCCCCTGTCCCAGTTCATACGCTTTTTCTTCCAGTCTGCGCTGAAATTCCATTCCGTCCAGAGGGGAGTCTGTCCCGTAATCTTCCGGAGTAATCGTAACGATCAGTGCGCTGTTTGCATTTTCTCCGTCTCTACCACTGTAACTCATTCCGTTGACCGCCAGCCTTCCGGGCTCGGAAGATGCATTGACCACGTATCCTCCCGGACACATGCAGAAAGAATAGACTCCGCGTCCGCTCTTTGTCTGTGCCGTCAGTTTATAAGGAGAAGACGGAAGATCTGTTCCACGTTTTCTTCCATATTGCGCCTGATCGATCATCTCCTGCGGATGTTCGGCACGAACCCCTACGGCAAATGATTTTGCTTCCATTGGAACCTGTTTCCTGTAAAGCGTTTCGAACGTATCTCTTGCACTGTGCCCCAATGCAAGGACTGCAAGATCACAAGGGATTCTTTTCGTATCGTTTACGATGACTGCTGACAGAATCCGCCGATTTTCCTTTTCTTTCAATTCGAAATCTGTCACTTTACTCTGAAACAGAACTTCACCGCCCAATTTCTCGATGGAACGCCTGATCTCCGTAATGACCGGAATCAGGATATCCGTACCAATATGTGGTTTAGCCTCATACAGAATCCGTTCCGGGGCTCCGTGTGTCACAAAGGTTTCCAGCACAAATTTGCTTCGTCCGAGTTTATCTTTCACAAGTGTATTTAATTTTCCGTCTGAAAAAGTTCCGGCACCGCCCTCTCCGAACTGCACATTGGACTCCGGATTCAGGGTCCCACTCTTCCAGAAAGTCTCCACATCCTTTTGACGGCTTTTTGCATCCTTTCCTCTTTCCAGTAAAATGGGCCGATATCCGTATTTTGCCAGAAGATAGGTGCAGAATAATCCGGCCGGTCCGCTTCCGATCACCACAGGACGCTGCTTTAATTCCATAGTGCCGCAGGCAGAAAAACGATACGCTTTTTCTGAAACACTGGTTACATTTTTCGGTGGATGCTGCAAAATCTTCTTTTCATTTAGTCCGGATACTTCTACGGTATATACCATATATATTTCCGGTTTCTTTCTGGCATCTACAGACTGCCTGATCATCTTCCACTGAAAAGTTGTCCCCGGCTTCAAATGCAGAATCCGGCAAATTTTCTTTTCCAGATGTTCTGTCGGTTCACCGGGCAGAAGCTTCAGTTGATTGATTCTTAACATTTCAAAAGTCCTCCATATACTTTTTTACGGACAAAATAATAACAGATCACTTGCATGAAAATCGTTACGATCCAGGATACCGGGTAGGATACGAAAAGCACTGCTACACTTCTGTGTGCAGGGAAAATAGCGAAAATCCAGAGGACACGGATTCCTACTGTTCCGATGATAGACAAAAGCATCGGAACGCCTGAACGGCCCATTCCGCGCAATGCTCCCGGAAACAGATCCATCAGACCACACAGGAAGTACGTCAATGTGGTATATGAAAGAACTTCCATTCCTGCATGGATTACTTCCGGATCTTTATTATAGATTGCCAGAATCTTCGGTCCGCCAAAATACATGACACTACCAAGCGCCAGAGCAATTCCGATCGACAGCACCATACAGTCCAGGAGGATATGATCCATACGCTTTGGCTTCCTTGCTCCGTAATTCTGACTGGTAAAACTCATACAGGCCTGTGTTACTGCATTGACAGACATATAGATAAATCCAAGCAGATTATTGGCAGCGGTATATCCTGCCATCGCAATGGAGCCAAAGGAATTCACGGAAGACTGAAGCAAGGCGTTGGAAAAGTTAATCACCGTTGACTGAATTCCCGCCGGAATCCCAATCTGTAAAATCTGCAACAGATACTTTGGATGAATCTTAAGTTTTGAAATCCGAAGGCAGTAATCTGCGTCCGACCTGATCAGACACCATAAAACCAGAATACTGGAAAGAAACTGAGATGCAACGGTTCCGATCGCCACCCCGGCCACATCCAGATGAAAAACAATCACCAGCAGCAGATTCAGACAGGCATTCACGATACCGGAAAAGATCAGAAAGATCAGCGGTCGTTTGGTATCTCCGATTGCCCGGAGGATTGCCGCGCCATAATTATAAATCATGAAAAACGGCATTCCCAGAAAATAAATCCGCATATACAGTGTGGATCGCCCGATGACATCATCCGGAGTTCCCATCAGTTCCAGGGAAATCTTTGCACTTAAGATCCCGACAAACAACATGACAATTCCGCTTAATACTGCAAACATCATGGCCGTATGGACTGTATCGGATACTTCGGATTTTTTGCCGGATGCATAATATCTGGCCGTCAGAACATTTGCGCCCAGTGAAATTCCGATAAATAAATTGGTAAAGATATTGATCAATGCGGTCGTAGAACCCACGGCTGCCAGTGCCTGGCTTCCGCTGAATCTTCCCACTACCACAATATCCACTGCATTGAATAATAACTGCAGAATCCCCGATAACATCAATGGAAGTGCAAAGGAAATCAGTTTGTCCATCAGACTTCCGTTACACATGTCGATTTCATACGTTCTTTTCCTCACAATAACCCCTCGTTCTGATTCTGGTGATTTCTACACCTGTGACATCATTTTTCTCGTTGTAAATTTATCGCTTTCGCAAAACAGATCTTACGATCCGGTACGCTGCTTTCCTTTGCTATGATATCGCCGCATGTTTCCCGGCAACATAACCGCTGGACCACGCCCATTGCAGATTGTATCCCCCACAGATTCCATCCACATCCAGCAGTTCACCCGCGAAATACAGACCGTCGATCAGTCTGGATTCCAGCGTATCCGGATCGATCTCATCGGTAGAAAGACCACCGGCACAGATCTGCGCTTTCTCATAGGAATTTGTTGCTTCCACAACGGTTTCAAAATGCTGGATGGTATTAAGAAGCTTTGCGCGTTCTGTCTTCGTCAGCGCTCCGGCCTGTTTTGCCGGAGAAATATTTGCAAGCCGTAAAAAGAATGCAGACATTTTTTTGTGGAACAGACCGATGAAAAAATGTTCCATGCTGCAATTCGGATGCATTTGAATTCGATTTTCCAAAAATGCCTGAAACTGTTCCGCAGAAAAATCCGGCATAAAATTAATTCGTACCGAAACAGGCTCCTTATAGTAAAGGCCGAGTGCCGCGTAACGGCTGATCTGAAAAACAGGGATTCCAGAAACCCCGTAATCTGTAATCTGGATTTCACCGGTATCTGACGCAACTTCCTTTGATCCGTTCAACAACGTCACGGTTCCCTGAAGGCGAACGCCAGAAATACTCTTGTAAAACGATTCTTTACATCTGAGCTGAACCAGTGCCGGAACCACTGGGGTCAGGTGATGCCCCAGACTTTTTGCCAGTCCATATCCGCTTCCGTCCGATCCGGTTTTTGGTGCAGCTTTGGAGCCGGTAGAGAGAATCACGCGATCTGCTGATACTTTTCCTTTGGAGGTCCGAATCGTAAAACCATGTTTTACAGGTCGTATCTCCATGACTTCTGTTTCTGTCTGAATTTCCACCTTCAGAGATTCCAGCTCCAGTCTGAGTGCATCCAGAACCGCACTCGCCTGATCGGAATAGGGATACAGATATCCGTTTCGATTTTTCGAGTAAATCCCCAACTTCTGAAAAAATGCAATGGTATCCAGAGCAGGAAACTGTGAAAGAACTTTCCACGGAAATGCCGAATCCGTAGAGCGGTAGCATTCCGGTGTCTGCAACGTATTGGTAAAATTGCATCTTCCGTTTCCTGTTGATAATATTTTTTTACCGATCCGGTCTTTGTGTTCCAGGATCACAACCTTTGCCCCATTTCTTGCTGCCGTGATCGCTGCCAACATACCGGATGCGCCGCCTCCGACAATCACTACTTTTTTCCCGGATGCACTCTGTGATGATGTTTCAGACTTTTTCATATCTGCTCCCTTTTCTCTTTGTTTCCTTTTATTCCGGAATCACTACCAGTCCCTTTTCCAGCATACACTGCAAGGATTTTAAGATTCCCAGTTTTGCATGTGCCCAAGTCAGTCCGCCCTGAAAATATACTGCGTAAGGAGGCTTGATCGGTCCGTCCGCACTTAATTCAATGGAAGATCCCTGTACAAAAGCTCCGGCAGCCATGATGACATCGCTGTCATATCCTGGCATCGCCCACGGAATCGGGGTCACATAACTGTCCACCGGTGCCGCTGCCTGGATTCCCTGACAGAACGCCACGACACCTTCTTCACTTCCCAGTGTGACTGCCTGAATGATATCATGTCGCTCTTCTGTTCCGTTTGGAATCACCGGAAATCCCAGCTTTTCGTAAACATTTGCAGCGAAGATTGCGCCTTTCAATGCACCGCTTACAATAAACGGGGAAAGGAAGAATCCCTGATAGAAAGACTGCATCACTCCAAGGGATGCTCCTACTTCTTTTCCAAGCCCCGGAGAAGTCAGGCGATAGGCACAGTTTTCGATCAGATCTTCTCTGCCGGCAATATAGCCTCCGATCGGCGCCAATCCGCCTCCCGGATTTTTGATCAAAGATCCGACGATCATATCGGCCCCCACATCACTTGGTTCTCTCGTCTCCACAAACTCCCCGTAGCAGTTGTCGACCATACAGATTACATCCGGTCGTCTCTCTTTGATAAATGCAATCAGTTCTCCGATTTCATCCACAGAATAGCTTGGTCTGGTCTGGTAGCCTTTGGAACGCTGGATCGTTGCCAGTTTGATCTTTTCGTTTTTTAATGCTTCCTCAATGGCCGGATAATCGAAATATCCGTCTTCCTGAAGATCTACCTGCTGATACGTAATACCATATTCTGCCAACGATCCTTTGGAAGATCTGATGCCGATGACCTCTTCTAAAGTATCATAAGGCTTTCCCGCAGGAGATAACAGCACATCTCCAGGTCGTAGATTGGCAGCCAGTGCCAGAGCCAGCGCATGGGTTCCGCAGGTAATCTGAGGACGGACCAGCGCAGACTCTGTATGGAAAGTTTCCGCATAAACCTGTTCCAGAACATCCCGTCCTTTGTCATTGTATCCGTATCCGCTTGCATACTGAAAACATGCGACATCCACACGATTTTTCTGCATAGCATGGATCACTTTTAACTGATTGTATTCCGCACGTTTATCAATCTGCGCAAAACGTTCTCTTAACGCTTCTTCTATTTTATTTCCAAATTCCAGCACCTGAGAAGAGATTCCAAGTGCCTCATACATGTCCTTCATTTCCTGTTCCATTTTCATTCCTTTCCGGAAAGATCTGCACTTTCGCACATTCTTCCAGCATTTTATCTAAAATAAGTTCTTCCTGATACCCGTAATCAGCTTTATTGATCCAGGTCACGTCGCGTTCCCGTCTGAACCAGGTAAGCTGACGCTTTGCAAAATGTCTGGTATCCCGTTTTAATTTATAAATTGCTTCCTCCAGACTGATCTCCTGATCCAGATATTCCATAATTTCTTTATAGCCAAGCCCCTGCATCGAGACCATTTCCCTGGTGCAACCGGCTGCTTTTAAGGCCTTTACTTCTTCTACCAGCCCGTCTTCTACCATCTGATCGACCCTTGCATCAATCCGCTGATACAAATGTTCTCTTGTATCATCCAGCACAAAATATACAAAACGATAGGGAGAGGTTCTCTTTCGTTCTTCTTCGTTGTGTCTGGAAATCGGTTCCTGATTCTGGTGAAAATATTCCAGCGCACGAATCACTCGTTTCACATTGTTCGCATGGATCTTTTCTGCCGATACCGGATCGACTTCCCGCAGTTTTTCATGCAAAGCTTCCTGTCCGTATTTTCGGGCATATTCTGCCAGTTCCTGTCTGTAAGCAGGATCTGACTCTTCCATGGTAAACTGAATATCATACAACAGCGCCTGGATATAAAATCCTGTACCGCCGGTAACGATCGGCACATGCCCGGCGGCATAAATCCTGGCGAGTGCTTCCTTCGCCATCTGCTGAAATTTCTGAACATGGAATTCTTCTTCCGGTTCCAGTACATCAATCAGATGATGAGGGACGCCCTCCATCTCTTCCGGCTTTATCTTTGCCGAGCCGATATCCATGTGTTTATATACCTGCATGGAATCCGCAGACACGATCTCCCCGTTAAGCCGATGCGCCAGCCCAATGGATGCCTTTGTTTTTCCTACGGCCGTAGGACCGCTTAATATGATCAATGGTTGCTTCATAAGCATCACCTACACAATTCTCTTAAACTTTTTTTCCAGTTCCCGTTTGGACATGGATACAATCGTCGGTCGTCCATGAGGACAGTGATATGGATTCTCCAGCGTCAGAAGTTCCTTGATCAACGTCTGAACCTCCGCTGCAGACAGTCTCTGATTTCCCTTCACCGCAGCCTTGCAGGACATGGATGCGATTTTTTCATCGATCAGATCCGGTGTCATGGAAGAATTCAGACCATCCGCCATATCATCCAGCATTTCCAGCAACAGTTCTTTTTTTGCAATGGAAAACAGATTGTCCGGTACTGCCCGTACCGCATATTCATTTCCGCCGAAGGGCTCGATCTCAAAGCCGATTCTTTCAAAACGATCCATGTGGCGGTTCAAAATTTCTTCTTCCTGCATGGTCAGACTCAATACGATCGGTGGACTGATCATCTGAGAAGTGTATTCCCTGTTTTTCATTTCTGCCAGTGTTCTTTCATAGAGGACACGCTCATGAGCCGCATGCTGATCGATAATGTACATGGACTCTTTAAACTGTACGATCCAATATGTGTCGAACACCTGTCCGATAATCTGATAATCCGGCTCTTCTTTCGGATCCAGAAAACGTTCTTCGAACAGATTTAACTGTTCGTTATTTGCCTTCACTTCGTTTTCATAAGAAGGAGCTTCCTCGGTTTCGGTGGAAACAACGTTCTGTCCCTGTCCACCCTGAGACTGTGTAAGGACTTCTTCCCAACGCGGCTTAGGTGCTACCTGCGAAGACAAGTTTTCCGATGCAGATATATTTTCTGATGTATTTCTGTCGCCTGAATCCAAGAGATTCTTCTCAGTTATCGCAGAGGTCCGATAGGAACTTTCTTCTCTGACACAATCCGACTGCATAGAGGGTTTTGGCTGTGTTCCCTGCGATTCTCCAGAAGATTCTTCTGCGCTCCGGTACTGATTTTGAACAGGCGTGGAAGGCTTTTGCTGATAATGAGAAAGCACCCGTTCTCTCATTTTCTGAATAAAATAATCTTCATCCTTTCTTGTGATGTTATCCACAGTTTCCACAGGTTTATTCGCATTATTTTGTGCTATTTCCGGCATTTGCCGTTGAATTATGTCATACTGCATCGAATTATCAGATTTCTTTCCGGCATTTCTTTCTTCCAGATGAACAAACGGGATCAGTTCCGGTTCAGACAGCGTTTTGTGAACCCCTTCCATCAGCGTCCCATAAACCGCCTGCTGGTTATGAAACCGGACTTCCATCTTGGTCGGATGCACATTTACATCCGTCTCTTCCGGTGGCAGGGACAGGTAAAGCACTACAAACGGGAATTTGTGCTGCATCATAAAATCCTTGTAACCGTCCTCAATGGCCTTTGAAACCATACCGCTGCGGATATATCGGCCGTTGATAAAATAATTTTCATAGGTTCTGTTTCCGCGGGAAATAATTGGTTTTCCCAAAAATCCATCCAGCCGGATTCCGTTTTTTTCATAATGAATTTCCAGCAGATTGGCGGCTACATCTCTTCCGTAAAGCTGATAGATCACATCTTTGATTTTTCCATTCCCGGATGTCCGCAACTTCTCCTGACCGTTATTGACAAAGCGAAAGGCGATCTCCGGATGGGAAAGTGCCAGACGCATCAATACATCATTGACATGACTGGCTTCCGTCATCGGAGTTTTTAAGAATTTTCTTCTGGCGGGAATATTGTAGAACAATTGACGGATCAGGAATGTGGTTCCGTCTGTTGCACCAATCTCTTCCATCTTTTTCTCCGTGCCTCCCTCGATTAAATAATGGGTTCCAAACAGATCATCCGCAGTCTTTGTACGCAGCTCCACCTGTGAAACTGCGGCAATGCTGGACAGAGCCTCCCCTCGAAATCCCAGGGAGCCTACATGGGACAGATCCTGAATGGAACGGATTTTACTGGTGGAATGGCGTAAAAATGCATTCGGGACATCTTCTCTTGCAATCCCGCATCCATTATCCGCAATCCGGATCAATGCAATTCCACCTTCCTGAATCTCCACCGTAACGGAAGAAGATCCGGCATCGATTGCATTTTCTACCAGTTCTTTTACCACGGAAGCCGGGCGTTCAATCACTTCTCCGGCCGCGATCTGATCGATAGTGATCTGATCTAATACCTGAATTTTACTCATTTCGACTCCTTTATATGTATCTTGGGTAAATATTGCTCATCAGACTGTATCGAATTTACCAGCGATTTTTCAGTTTATTCTGCAGCCGGTAAATTGTATTTAAAGCATCCATCGGTGTCATATTGGATACATCAAGTTCCTTTAATTCGGTCAGGACATCATCGTCTTTCACCGTGTCAAACAGCGAAAACTGTGCCATATCCACTTCATCGTAACGTTTCACTTTCTTACGTTTCGGGACCTGTGCTTTGGAGGAAATCTCCTGTACCCGCGTGGTAATATCCTCGTCGGAAAGTTCTTCTACGATCTCTTTCGCCCGTTCAATCACCAGATCCGGAACTCCTGCCAGCTTCGCTACCTGGATTCCATAACTTTTATCCGCACCTCCGGCAACAATCTTCCGTAAAAATACGATGTCATCTCCCTTTTCTTTTACTGCGATACAGTAATTATTGACGTTATCGATCTTTCCTTCCAGTTCCGTCAGCTCGTGATAATGGGTAGCAAACAGTGTTTTCGCCCCAAGAAGCTTCGGATCACTGATATACTCCACAACCGCCCAGGCAATACTTAAGCCATCAAAGGTACTGGTTCCACGTCCGATTTCATCTAAGACCAGAAGACTTTTGCTGGTAGCATTTCGTAAAATGTTAGCGACTTCTGTCATCTCCACCATAAAGGTACTCTGTCCCGATGCCAGATCATCGGAAGCCCCTACCCTGGTGAAGATCCTGTCTACCAGTCCGATGTTGGCAGCAGTTGCCGGAACAAAGGACCCGATCTGTGCCATCAGCACAATCAGCGCAGACTGACGCATATAAGTGGATTTTCCTGCCATGTTCGGTCCGGTTATGATGGAGATCCGGTGCTTTTTGTCGTCCAGATAGGTATCATTTGCGATAAACATATCGTTCGGAATCATGCACTCCACCACCGGATGGCGTCCGTTTTTGATATCGATGATTCCTTTTTCATTTAATTTCGGGCGCACATAGTTATTGCGTTCCGCAACAAGTGCAAGGGAAGCGATGGCGTCCAGATGTGCCACTGCTTTGGCTGTTTTCTGGATCCGCTCTACTTCTGCACCTACAGAATCCCGGACCTGACAATACAGATCATATTCCAGGGCACACAATTTGTCCTCCGCCCCGAGAATGGTATCTTCCAGTTCTTTTAGTTCCGGTGTAATGTAGCGTTCCGCATTGGCAAGTGTCTGTTTTCTGGTATAATAATCCGGTACCTTATCCTTGAAAGAATTGGTCACTTCCAGATAATAGCCGAACACTTTATTGTATTTAATCTTTAAATTCTTAATCCCAGTCTTTTCCCGTTCTTCTGCTTCCAGTTTTGCAAGCCAGGTCTTTCCTTCCGTTCTCGCTTTTTTCAGACGATCCACTTCCGAATCAAAGCCCTCCCGGATGATTCCGCCATCCCGCATAGCAATCGGTGGTTCTTCCGCAATGGCATGTTCGATCAACTGACAGAGGTCCTCCAGCGGATCCAGATCCTGATACAGCGTCTGCAATAATTCTGACTGCATTTCCTCCAGAATATATCTGACAGAAGGCAGCATAGCCAGTGAATTTTTAAATGCAAGCATGTCTCTCGGATTGGCGGACTGATAGGTGATCTTGGTGATCAGTCGTTCCAGATCATAGACCGGACCTAAATATTCCCGAAGTTCCTCTCTGGAAATTGCATTTTCCTTTAATTCTTCTACCGCATCCTGTCGTTTCAGAATCTCTTTCTTGTCTACCAGTGGCTGTTCGATATATTTTCTGAGGGCACGGGCTCCCATCGCGGTTTTTGTCTTATCCAGTACCCAGAGAAGAGACCCTCGTTTTTGTTTCTCGCGCAGTGTTTCGCAGAGTTCCAGATTCCGTCGGGTAGAACTGTCGAGCAACATATAGGCCCCGGTAGTATAAACCTGAATATGGGTCAGATGTGCCAGAGAATTTTTCTGTGTCTCGTACAGGTAGATCAGAAGTGCCCCTGCACTGATGGAGCCGCAGTTAAAATCTTCCAGTCCCAGTGCCTGCATATTGGCAGCATGGAAATGTTCTGTCAGTTTATTTTTGCACAGATCATCATCAAAATACCAGGAATCCAGTGCAGAGATCGTAATGCCCAGACGCTCTCTCAGATCTTCCATATCCATTCCACTCATATAAAAGGCTTCGTTACAGATGATCTCAGTCGGCATAAATTTAAACAGTTCATCTTTTAATCTGGTACTATCTGAAAGTTCCGTTACGAAATAATCCCCGGTTGAAACATCGGCAATGGCGATTCCGTAACGATCATCCAGATAAACAATACACATAATATAATTATTCCTGGATTCATCCAATGCCTGAATGTCTGTATTGGTTCCAGGGGTCACGACACGTACCACTTCCCGTTTTACGATGCCTTTTGCCAGTTTCGGATCTTCGACCTGCTCACAGATAGCCACTTTGTATCCTCTGGAGACCAGTTTGTTCAGATAAGAGTCCACAGCATGAAAAGGCACGCCACACATGGGAGCGCGCTCTTCCATTCCACAGTTTTTTCCTGTCAGGGTGATCTCAAGTTCTTTGGATGCGGTCAGCGCATCCTCAAAAAACATCTCGTAAAAATCCCCCAGTCTGTAAAATAAGATACAGTCTTTATATTCCTCTTTCGTTTTCATATATTGCTGCATCATAGGGGTCATTGTGTTTTCTTTTTTCATGGAATCTCCTTGTTTGTCCTTTGTATCAACATTTATTTTAAATATTTACGTTTAAGCATAAAAATACACTTTGCATTCTAACACGAATAAAAAAATCTTTCAAGATTGCCGCCTTTTCTGAGAAAGAATGATCTTTGGACGTTCTTCCCTGTATAAAAAATATGAGAGAAAGCCACCAAAGTAACTGCCGAAAATACTCAGACAGCCGAAGATCAGGGAAAAAGGTACGCAAATCTGTCCGAGAAGCTGCCCCGGCATCCGGCTGTAATCCCAGATCTGCCATTGGAAAATTTTATTCACCAGGATTCCTGTCATAAATTCACAGGATGTGATAAACACCATACAGCGCAGAATCTGTTTCCAAAGCGGATCCATCCAGTGTGTCCACTGCCCCTGTTTTGTACAGAAGACCAGACAGAGACCGCCAAGTAAGAACATACTCCAGTGTGAAAATCCACGAAACAACACTTCTACCCCATAATAAACAGATCCGCCAACTCCCAGTAAAAACAGAAACTCATCCACCGGTTTTCGAATGTTCCTTTTCCTCATAATAAAAAAACGCCCCCCTTTCTTTGTGCTTCTTTCAAAGAGCATCTCAGAAATAGTTTGAGCGCTTTTTTTAATTTAATGTACCAATTCTCCCATATAGTAGAATCCTTTGCTCTCTTTCAGTGAAACTTTGACGAGCTGACCGATCATACTTTCGTCTCCGGGAAAATGTACCAGCAGGTTGTTGCTCAGTCTTCCGGTTACATATCCGTCCATATGGTCATTGATTTCTTCTACCAGGACCTCCTGCGTTGTTCCTGCCTGCTCTTTACAGACCTCCGCAGAAATGGTCTGTACTTCTTTCAACAGTCGCTGGAACCGTTCTTTTACCACATCTTCCGGAACCTGATTGTCCATCTTTGCCGCCGGAGTTCCGCTTCGTTTGGAATAAATAAAGGTAAATGCACTGTCATAGCGAACCTTTCTTACCACATCCAGCGTCTCCTCAAAATCTTCTTCTGTCTCCCCCGGAAATCCTACCATAATGTCCGTGGTCAGTGACAGATCCGGCATCTTCTCCTTCAAACGGTTTACCAGTGCCAGATAATCTTCTTTGGTATAACGACGGTTCATTTCTTTCAGGATCCGTGTGCTTCCGGCCTGAACCGGCAGATGAAGGTGACGGCAGATTTTTGGGGACTGACTCATCACTTCGATCAGTTCATCAGACAGATCCTTCGGATGGGATGTCATAAAACGGATCCGCTTTAAGCCCTCGATCTGTTCGATCTGTCGTAACAGTTCTGCAAAGCTGATGGGGGATTCCAGCGTCTTTCCGTAAGAATTTACATTCTGTCCCAGAAGCATGACCTCCACGACGCCATCTGCAACCAGTTGACGGATTTCTTTTATGATATCCTCCGGATTCCTGCTACGCTCCCGTCCCCGCACATACGGTACAATACAGTAACTGCAGAAATTGTTACAGCCAAACATGATATTGACACCGGATTTAAACAGATATTTACGATCCACCGGAAGATCCTCTACGATCCGGTCTGTATCTTTCCATACATCCACCACCAGTTTGTGACTCTGGAGTGCCTGAGTAAATAACTCTGCAAATTTGAAAATATTGTGGGTTCCGAAAATCAGATCTACATGACGGTAACTTTTTCGGATGGTCTCTACTTCTTCCGCTTCCTGCATCATACAGCCACAGATTGCAATCATCATGTGAGGCTTGCTTTTTTTGATGTGTCCCAGTTGTCCCAGTCGACCATACACTTTCTGATTGGCGTTTTCCCGCACTGTACAGGTATTGAAAATTACAAAATCCGCTTTCGTCTCCTCTGCTTCTTCCACATACCCGATTTCTTCTAAGATTCCGGAAAGCTTTTCCGAATCTCTGGCGTTCATCTGACAGCCAAAGGTCGTGACACAGTAAGTCAGAGGTCTTCCCTCTTGGCGGGACAGCTCCTGATAATAGGCTCTCGCCTTCTTGATAAAATAATACTGCCGGAAAGGTTCTTCTTCCGGTGCTTCTTTATGTAGATCCATTTCCTCGATCAGTTCTTCAATGGACCGATTTCTCTCTTCGTTTTTCATCTTCTTCTGCTCATTTCTTTTATATTATTCCAACCATAGTGATTTTCCGCAAGATATACATCCTGCTCCATGCTCCACACGATATTCAGATAAACTGATTCTGCGCTGCATCATACTCGTAATCAATCTTCTCTAATGTCTGAATCAGCGTTTCCTTGTCTAACTGGAGTTCCTGACACAACGTGTCAAGATCCGGGTAAAAATCTCTCAGATTTGTATTGATCACACTTAACAGCATCACAGGGTCTTTGGGTAAATTTTGATTCATGTTCTGCTCCTTATCTCTTGTTCCGTAAACAGGTATTCCGGTCGGATATCATGCGGATCCCATGGAATCTGCTCCAGACATTGTAACGTAAAAGCAAGTGCCGCCGTAGTAAAATGTGGATGTGCTTCCAGAAAGCGATCATAATATCCTCCGCCATATCCGATCCGATGCAGTTCACGGTCAAAACAGGCTCCAGGCATCAACATCAGTCCCTCTTCCGCCATTGCAGGATGTTCGGTCTGTGGTTCTAAGATTCCATAAGCGCCCGGAGTCAGTTCCTGAAAGGATTCCACTTCAAAGAACTGCATTTCTGTTTTGGATAGCACTTTCGGCAATGCAACTTTTTTGTGGAGTCTGAATGCTTCCTCCAAAATCGGCAGGGTATCCACTTCGTTTCGAATGGGCATATACCCATAGACAATCTCCGCCTCTTCGAAAATTGGATGGCTGATCAGAAGAGTTGCAATGGAGGCACTGTATTCTTCCCAGAGTTTCTCGCTTAACTGAGACCGCTTTTTCAGGATCCTTTTTCTAATGTCCTTTTTTTGTTCCATATTTTGCTCCCAGATTGGTAATGGATCCGTCCTTTTCCTCGATATCGATCTGATTCAACTGGCTGCGTAAATTCCGGCGGACAGAGTCCAGATATTCCTGCCTCAGGATCTTCTGCTCCATTTTTTCTGTATCTGTCAGTCCCTCTGCTTTTGACTTCCGGTACAATTCATTGATTCTTGCAATCTTTTGTTCGTTCATACTTAACCTCTTTTCTACAAATCTCCCAGATTTAACTGGAATAATTTTCAAGGAATCCGTAGACCTCTGTTTGGGATTCCAGATATTTTCCTGTACGGATCTCTGATTTTAAATCATCTGAAAGTTTGTCCACAGGAATATTGGTATATTCAAATATTGTTGTTTTGTCCGAAAAATAGACGGTTACATATCCGTTTAATTCCATCAGATAGTAACCCTCGTTCTTTTGGGCAGATCCCTCTGCCTGTACACTCGGAATGGGCGTACTCTTTTCTCTGGCGTACTGATAACTCCACTGAAACCCGATTCCCAGCAGGAATAAAAGGAAAAAGATTCCCAGAAAAAAACCAATACGGTAAGTCGTTTTCATAGCATAACTCCTTTTTTTACAGTATTGGCCTTTTTGACGGATTTTTATACACCTACAACAGATGTGCTTTCTTACACAGGTTCAGAATCGTCGTTCCCTTCGGCATGGACCGTATCTCTGCTTCTGTCAGGACTTTCAGTTTTAATACGCTGACAGCGTAAACGGTAATTGCGATCAGAATCGCCAGAATCGTTGCGATTCTGCCACCAATTATCAGGTCAAACAGCTTGTGTACCAGGAGGGTTACAATTCCCATGATTGCAGAAGCGAGGAACGGACGTATAAAGGTCTGTTCATATTCCTGGCGATATCCGCATGCCTGATAGATTGCTCTGGCATTGAGAATACACATACTCAGCGAAAAGATAATGTTGGCAACTACGATGGCGTAAATATTCCATTTCAGGAAAATCATCATAATCAGCAGTGCCACAATATGGATTCCGAGAGACATGGCTGCATTTTTTACCGGTGTAGTCATACGGTTCAATCCCTGAAGGATTGCATTGGATACCGTAGACAGACAGTAAAAGACTACCGTAATTGCACCGATCGTCAGCATATAAGCCGGTGTCTTCCTCGCGTCACCATACAAGAGCTGCATGATTGGGGATGCGATCACAACATATCCCATAAAACTTGGGATTGCAACCAGCATGGCAAACCGAATCGTCAACTGGATCTTTTTGTGAATCTGTTCTCTGTCTCCCACAGATACTGCCGCTGTCAGACTTGGGATCACAGATGCTCCCAGCGCATTGGCCATAGCCAGCGGCACATTAATCAACGTGTTATATTTTCCGGTAAAGATTCCCAGCAATGCTACATATTTGGATTCTGCATAACCCTGAGCTGCCATAATATGGCTGAAGAGTAACTGATCCAGCACCTGACTGATGTTATAGATCGCAGTACTTAAAATAACCGGAGCAATCGTAAATAACATGATCTTTACAATCGTCTCGTAGGATTCGTCTTCATGAATCGGATCCGGACGAAGCTGCCGTTTCATTGTCTTGCGATAGCAGGCCAGAACAAAGACTAAAAAGATCAGACCACCAAAGGCACCCACTACGGTTCCAAGAGTCCCTCCGGCGGCTGCATAAGCCGGACCGTAAAGATCGTTCTTCCTGGCTTTTGCGATCGCTGTTCCCACTTTCAGCAGATAACTGGCCGCCATCAGACTGACGATCGCATTGACAATCTGTTCAATGATCTGGGAAACTGCGGTGGGAAGCATGGTTCCCATTCCCTGAAAATATCCGCGGATTACCCCCATAATCGCCACAATGAACAGTCCAGGAGCCAGCACCCGCAGTGCATAACGACTGAACGGTGCTGACATGAGATAGGTAGAGATTCCTCCCGCACCAAATCCAATGATCAGACTGATCAGGAGTCCTACGGCACAGGCAAATACCAGTGCACATAAAAATACACGGATCGCATTGCGCTTCTCTCCTTTTGCCATACGCGCCGAAACAAGCTTTGAAACAGCAAGTGGAAGACTGTAAGAAGATAAAAGCAGCGCGATACTGTAAACCTCAAAGGCATATCCGTAAAATCCCATTCCTTCATCGCCGACGATATACGTCAGCGGAACACGGTAAGCGATTCCGATGATGCGAGTAATCATTCCGGCAGATGCCAGAATCGCTCCCTGGATCAGAAAATCCCCGCTTTTTTGTTTTTTCTTTTGTGATGAAGCCATAAAAACCTCCAAGTTTTATAAAGATTCAAAAGAGAATACGCTCTTTTATTGTCCGAAACTCAGCAAAATTCTATCTGGTGATATTTAAGTTGTCCAGAATTTCCCGCTGCTTTGCTTCCATTTCCAGACGTTCTGCCTCTTCCATATGGTCATAACCAAATAAGTGTAACATACTATGTGCAATAAGGAAAGCAAATTCGCGCGTTACCGAGTGGCCATAAGCCTCTGCCTGCTTCAGAACATGTTCTTTTGAGATCACGATATCTCCCAGCATCAGTTCTCCTGTCTCCGGGTGAAAACAGTCATTCAATTCCTCCAACTGTTCCATTCCGATCCCTTCTGCCCGGGAAAACGGAAGCATGGGAAATGACAGAACATCAGTAGAACGATCAATTTGCCGGTATTCTTTGTTCATCTCACGAATCATCTCATCATCGGTTAATAACAGGTTGACTTCCGCCTCATAAGGACATTGCAGATCATCCAATACCCCGTTTATCACAGTCTCTGCAATCTGACGACAGTCAATATCCAGTCTGATATCCATACTTTCTTCTTCTATATATAAACTCATGATGACCTCTTTCTCGTATAATTCCGTTCTTTGGTACGATTGGATTTCTTTTCATAATCTTCATAGGCCTTTACAATCTTCTGAACCAGAGGATGACGGACTACATCCTTATTTGTCAGAGTACAGATCGCAATATCGTCGATGTTGCGAATGACTTTGACTGCCACATCCAGTCCCGATACCGTGCCGGAAGGGAGATCCTTCTGGGAAGAGTCTCCGGTGATCACTACTTTAGATCCAAACCCAATACGGGTCAGGAACATTTTCATCTGTGCCGGTGTGGTATTCTGTGCCTCATCCAGAATGATAAAAGCATTGTCAAGGGTCCGTCCGCGCATATATGCCAGCGGTGCCACCTCAATCAACCCTTTTTCAGAATTCTTCAGGAAACTGTCCGCACCCATGATCTCATATAACGCATCATATAAAGGCCTCAGATAAGGGTCGATTTTACTCTGAAGGTCTCCCGGAAGAAAGCCTAATTTTTCTCCGGCTTCAATTGCAGGTCTTGTCAGAATGATTCGGTTGACTTCATTTCGTTTAAATGCAGTGATCGCCATCGCCATCGCCAGATACGTCTTTCCGGTTCCGGCAGGACCAAGTCCAAAGGTAATCATTTTCTCGCGGATCGCATCCACGTATTTCTTCTGTCCCAGTGTTTTGGGTTTGATCGGTTTTCCCTGTAAGGTATGACAGATCAGATCCTTGTCGATCTCTACCAGATCGGATTCTCTGTCATCATAGACCAGAGAAATCGCATAATCTACGTTTTGTTCGGTAATGGTATTTCCCCGTTCCGAAAGGGAAAGCAGTTGTTTTAAGATCCGCACCACCTGATCTACGCAGGAAGCCTCACCAAGAAGTTTGACTACTCCATCCCGTGCAATCAACGTGACGTGAAACGTCCGCTCTAATTTTTTTGCATATGCATCAAACTGCCCAAACACATTTTTTTCATGTTCTGCAGGTATTTCAATCATTGTTTCCGAAAGACTCATTGGTTTCGTTCCTTTCTTCCAGTGTAAGAATATGGCTGGGCGATCGTTCCCCGATTGGTTCCGTCATCCGGACGGTTCCCCGTGCGGTCGCCTGATTTTCGCCTATGTGTATTTTAACACTATTTCCCGTAATTTGAACCCCTTTTTTTTCGGTGCCCTCCCGAAACTCCTGAAATCTTTCTGTTAAGATTTTTTGCAGTTCTTCCCTGGAATACTTCTTCTCTTTCTGCGTATACTTTTGACGAATGATTTTTCCGCAGGTTATGGGAAAGATGGTATCTTCCCCAAATGTCCGTTCCGTGGAAAACACTTCCATCTTCTTCTGATTTCTTTTAATCTTCCCGCTCTGGATTCTCATCCCGTTTATCTGAAGAAAGAACACCGGAAGCGCACTCTTTTTTTCATAGTCTTTCCACTGATAAGCAAGTGAAAGACTATCAGCATAATCCAGCGTAGTTTTTGCCAGAATATCCGCGTCAGCCTGACAGGCTTCGTAGGCGATAATTTCTTTCGAATCATTGTAAATCGGAATCTGACCGGAAACAAGGATCTGACCTTTTTTCACCGAATCCCCTGCCTTTACAAGCGGAACCCCATTTCTTGTAATGATCTCTGTGATGGTTCCGTCTTTTGCTGCTACCAGATCCATTGCATCCTGCGTCTCATCACCCGCATCTTTTGAACCGTCTTCTGAAACAGAATCCGAATTTCCGATCACTTCCAACTGTTCTTCCTTTTCCCGGATCTGAACCTTCAGACAGCCGCCTTCTATGGAAGTTGTAACCCAGACAATCCGGTCAAACGCATTGCGAAGCAGCAGATCCGTCGCTTTACAGTCGATTCTGCGGTTCAGACTTCCTACCGAAACCTTATGTTCCCATAAGAAGCGGCGAATTTCCTCTTCCGAATAACTGTGTGTCCCGGAAATCTTAATCTGCCATACAAAACAGGTATAAAAAAATATCAGCAACACACACAGGATTCCTCCGGCAAAATAAGGGATCCTCTTTTGACTCTCCGCCAGAAAGAACGGAAATCCATAGCGCCGGATCATCTTGAAATGTGTTCCTGATTTTCTCAGAATCGGCTTCAACCGGTATAGATCTGTCAGCGAAAGATACAGCTCATATCCTCCATCTTTCGGCATAATTCCCCAGATCCGAATCTGATGATAATGGCACAGGTTCAGAAACCGTTCCGGCGAATACCCGGTGATCCGAATTTTCAGATATCCCCTGAAATACTGTCTTCCCAAACGAAACAACGCTTTTCCCTTTCTACTCCTTTCCATGCATACAACCAAAAGGTTTCGTGAACCTTTTTACCCGAAGCAACACTTAGAATTTATTGATATTCAATGGTACCGATTTTCCCGATAATCTTCATATCATCATTGGAATAATAAATGATAGTAAGACGGTTCCCGTCAATTTTAATATATCCGGTTCTTGTCTGGATCCGGATCCGTTCCGATGTATATTCTAAGATTCTGCGATAATTTTCTACACACAGTTCCGAATCTCCGGTTATCGTCAGGATCGGCATTCCCATAGATACATCTTTTGGGATCTGTGCACTGTCTGCAATATGATTTTTTGCCTGTTCCAGTCCGTTTTGCAATGAATGTCTCATAATATAAATGCCATACATATCCCTTTATGAGAGTATATGCATGGCATTTTAAAATATGTGATATGATTTTCGTCTTACGATGGAGTACTTACAGATATTTTGACATCTCATAGAGCGAGTCATAGATACAGGTCGGTTCTACATCAGATTCTACAACCGTCTGCATATCCGCCTCTCCGGTCAGTACCAGAAAGCCTTTTGCCCCATTGTTCACACCTGTGGCTACGTCTGTGTAAATCCGATCTCCTACAAATGCGATCTCCTCTTTGGAATAACCGGTAATTTTCAGAACCATATCCATGGTTTCCTTGCAGGGCTTTCCGAGAAATCTTGGTTTCACCCCCGTAGAGGAAATGATCAGGTCACACATGGCACCGCAGTCCGGAATAAATCCGTCTTCTGTCGGACAGTTTGTGTCCATATGCGTTGCTAAAAACGGAACTCCGTTTCTCACAAACGTACAGATTTTTTCCAGTTTTTCATAAGTCAGTGTCTTGTCGAAGCTCTGAATCACTACGTCCGGATCTTCCTGTACCAGGTTGATCCCCGCATCCAGAAAACTTTGCTCCAACAGAGGCGTTCCATTCAAATAGATCCGTTTTCCCGGATAAAAGCTTTTGATAAACTCAATGGTTACATCGCCGGCCGTTACCACGTCAGATTCATCCACTTCCAGCCCCATCTTTGCTAATTTCTGTTTATAGAAAGAAGAAACACGGGAGGCATTATTGGTGAAAAACAGAAATTTTCGTCCTGTATCCTCAACCTTATGGATAAAATCCAATGCCCCGTCTATGATCCGGTCTCCCAGATAAAAGGTTCCATCCATATCCAGTACAAATAATTTCACATCTTTTAAAGCTTCTTCCTTTGAAAGACTCATATCGTGTTCCTCCTGCTGTTATTTATTTTCCGTAGTCCTCGTCCAGAACCTCCTCCAGAAGTTCATCCAGTTCGCCTACTTCATATAAGAACTGGATAGCCGCATACCGGTCTCTCTGTTCTTTGGAATATATGGTGATATCTTTCATATGCTCTCTGGTAAAACCAAAAGGCACTGCTGTCGTCCAGCCGTTCAGACCGCGGATACACGGTTCTGCCAGTTTTGCCTGATCCATTGTACCACGAATCACCGATAAAATCTCAGATTCATGCTCTTTGATTCTTTTCAGTCTGTCCTTTACGTTATCCGGATCATTCCGTTTTTCTTTTTCATACAGTTTAATGATCGGATCCGCAGCGGATGTGAAGACACGACGAATTTCTTTTACCCATGCGTCATAATCAAATGCTTCTGCTTTCTTTGCAGCCGCCTCGTAGTCGATTGGACGTTCCAGGAATTTTTCATACAGTCTGGTGATGATGCAGGTTGCCATTCCCACACACGTTCCATGGAGTTCTCCGTATTCTCCGTTCAAAAGAGACGTCATCTCCATGACATGTGCCATAGAATGTTCTGCAGCCGATCCCGGTCTTGAGGTATTGACATAGGACATTGCGATTCCGCTTAAAACCAAGGCTTCCATCAGATCCTGTAAAGCTTTCGATTCGCGTTTTTTCAGTCCTTCAATATTCTGCACGGTTTTCTGTGCCGACAAAAGCATCAGGTCTGCCACTTCCTCACAATATTCTTCTCCGTTGATGATATGGGACAGCTTCCAGTCATTGATATCCAGGAACTTCGCCATAATATCGCCTACACCTGCTGCGATCATCTTCTCCGGTGCGGTTGCCAGAATATCTGTATCGCCGATGATTCCGCTGGCGCATTGTCCCGGAAGAGAACGCTTTAAGTTGTCGATGATCACCGGCGAAACATCCGATGCATAACCATCCATAGAAGGTGCTGTTCCGATAATATAATACGGCATGTGTCGATGGAACGAAATATATCTGGTAATATCATTCATCGTTCCGGAACCAACTGCGATCATCATCTTGATTCCTTCCGGAAAATGATCATTCAGTTCCTTGATGTGACCTTCCTCCGTATGCATTTTTTCATAAGGATAAATATAATGCTCTACCGGATATCCTTCCTCTTCCAGCATATGAAAGACTGTTTCTCCGGCAACCTTCCAGGTATTCACATCCGATACGATCAGAAGCTTATCCTCTTTTGTCAGAGGACTTCCATCCAGAAGCTTTTGTTCTTTCAAAAATTCTGGAAGTTTCCGGAGCGCGCCTTTTCCAATCGCGATATGGTCGATCATACCTTTATGTACCTTCCCGCAACTGCATGGATGGGAAATGGTTGCCAGTTCGTTAATAGGATACTCGATCAGTTTCATGAGAACAGCCCCTTCCTGTTATGTACTATTTATTTTCCAGTGCCAGTTTTACCAGACGCTCGTAAATGTTTGCATCACTGAGTGCTTTATAGGCATCTTTGTAAATCTGGAAGTAACGGTTATAAAGTTCATGATTCTTCATATTAGGGTTGTAGACTTCTTTCTTACGAAGCATTCTGTCTACTGCCTCTTCTACCGTCTCAAACAATCCTGCTCCGAGAGCTGCAAGAATCGCTGCTCCAAGTGTGGTTGCCTCTTCGATATCCAGAGTCGTACAGGTCTTGCCATACATATCTGCCTGAATCTGGCACCATACCGGGCCTTTTGCTCCGCCGCCGTTTAACAGGATCTCATTGACTTCCATACCATTGGCGATCATCTTTTCGATAATTTCTTTTGCCTCATAGGTTACACCTTCCATGATGGCTCTTGCCATATCTTCTCTGGTATGTCCGAGAGTAAATCCGATGAAGGTTCCTCTTGCAAACGGATCCCAGTGAGGTGCTGCTGAGCCTGCCAGATATGGAATACAGATCAGTCCGTTACATCCCGGATCTACTTGTTCGATTTTTTCGTTGATCACATCATAAACGCTCATGCCTTTTTCCTGTGCTACCAGATTCTCCTGATAAGCAAATTCATTTCTGAACCACTTATAGGAAGCGGCTGCCGCGTTCTGAAGACCTTCACTCTCCCATTTTCCTGCGATTGTATGTGCAGAACATGGCATTTCCATGGTCGGATCCATATTCGGTTTGTCCATATAACCAAGGGTTACTCCGGAAGTTCCCATTGCCACTTCAATGACACCGGACTTGATAGCGCCTGCACCGATTCCGGCACACTGCTGATCTCCACCACCGGATACCAGAAGCGTTCCTTCTGCAAAACCGGTCAGATAAGAAACTGACGGTGGAACTTCTCCCAGGATCTTTCCGGACGGAACCAGTTTCGGAAGTTTCTTCGGGTTGATGCCCAACTTCTTGGTCAGCTCCAGATCCCACTCAAACTTATTGATATCCATCAATCCGTACATGGAACCGTTGGACCAGTCTTCATAATATCCTTCCACTCCCAGTTTATGAAGGATTCTTTCCTGATCCAGTACAAAGAGGTCTGCTCTTTCGTACAGTTCCGGCTGATTTTTCTTCAGCCACATGATCTCTGTTACCGGAAGAAGGGTTCCTACCGGCATTCCGGTAATCTTATAGAATTCTTCTTCCCCGATGATCTGTTTGATCTCTTCTACTTCTTCGAAGGATCGGGCATCCTGCCAGGAAATCGACGTACAGAGTGCATTTCCGTCTTTATCGATCGGTGTGATGGTACATCTTTGTGTAGAAAGACCGATTGCAACAATTTCTTTCGGATCCAGACCGGATTCTTCAATCGCCCGACGGCTTGTCTCACAAGTTTTGGTCCATGTCATTTCTCCGTCCTGCTCTACCCAGCCGGAACGTGGAAATGTACAGGGATATTCGGTATAGGCACTGGACATTACTGTCCCATCAAGGCCGAAGATCATAACCTTTACACCAGTTGTACCGATATCAATACCACATACATACTTGCCCATATTCAGTTCCTCCTTTTTCTGCATGCCTTTTGCATGCGTGATACTTCGAATCCGCTGACCCTCGTGCGGATTCTTCGCTCTCGGTTGTTATGTGGTAATTATACGCAAGAAGAACGGAATTGAGAATATAGAAACTTCTTTCAATAACAATTCTGTCAATATTAAAAGAGCTGCCGCAAAATGCGACAGCTCTTCTCAGAAGACATCATGGCATATGTATTCTAAAGTGGTTCATCAGCCTTTCAGGTCGAAGATTCCGCCCTTGGACTCCTCATAGATTCCCCAGAGATCCAGAGCTATTCCTAACTCTTCATATTCTTTTCCTGCTTCACGCAGAGTCTTACCTGCAAGGACTGCATCGATACCCTGACGGAATGCTCTTGCACCGGCAGCAGGTCCCATCGGATGTCCGTGAATTGCTCCGCCGGCTGCGATCATTACGTCATTACCGAACTTCTTGATCAGATCTTCAATATGTCCCTGTGTGGTTCCGCCGCCCGGCATAGGGATAATCGGTTTGATATCGCCTAATGGAGACAGCATCTTATATCCTGCACTGATGAAAGAATCCATAAGCATTGGGAATTTGCCGTATGGAGACAATGCGATAACCATATCAAGACCAGCAAGTCTCGGGAGTGTAGCTCCGATCAGGTTAATGCTCATACCTGACCATGGAGACTCATATACAGCTCCTGTATAGTCAGAGTGAGCAAGAATCGGTACATTAATGTCTGGGTCTTCAGCCAGCATTCTGGCGGCATCAAGACCGATTGTATTGTAGTTAACCATCAGACAGTTTCCGCCGTTCTCGATAACTGTCATTGCATTCGATTTCAGTTTTTCTGTACGGTCTGTAATATTGAATGCGTACAGAGTCTTTTCGCCTTTTTCTTCGTCTGCTTTCTTGATCGCCGGTACAACAGCTTTGACACGGTCTACCAAACGGCAGTGCGGCGGGTCACAAACCAGCTCATCGTCCTTGATAATATCCACACCACCGCGGGCTGCTTCATAAGCCAGCTCTGCAGTTTTCTGCGGATCAAGACCTGTACATGGCTTGATCATATTGTTCAGAAGCGGTCTGTCATAAACGCCCAACAGATCACGGATACCCTGAACACCGAATTTCGGTCCCTTGAATTCTTTCAGGAATGAATCCGGGAATTCAAGATCTAACAATTTGACTTTTCCGGAACTGGAAATATTTCCAATAACAGAACTGAGCATCATTGCGAAAGATGGTCCGAAGTTTGTAGCCGGGAAAGCGATTCTTACGATGAAATGTCTTTCGGTTACATCACTTGGAATTTCCATCTGATATGCCGGTGCCTCATATACACCAACAACACGTCCAATACTTCTGTTACGAACTTCTTCTGTTTCTCCAGGAACCTTCAACCATGTTCCACAGGTCTGCTCAATTGCAAGAGCTGCTGCAAATTTCAGGCTGTTTGTGGATGGCTTTGTAGCACAATAATATGTAGCGATTACGAAATGGTCTTTGTCTAATGCCTCCGGATAAGATACTGTGATTGGATCAATATACATATGTTCTTCCCTCCTGTTGAAAATTTGAAATTTGTCTTTTAAGGACTTCGCGAACCTTATGCTTTTAGTATACTGATTTTTTCCAATCTGAACATATAGAAAGTTATTTCAATAATCCCATCAGTTTTTCCGCCAGATGATAGTCGATGATCAACACATCTGCCAGATTTCCCTTTAAGATAGCCAGTACGGAATGAGCCTTCTGACTGCCGGATGCCATCACGACTTTACATGGAATCTTCCGGTAAACATCCAGGTCAATGGCAAGGGTTCTGTCTTTTAAAGAAGTCTCACATTCCTGTCCGTCTTTATCAATAAATCGAAGGGAAAGATCAGTATAGGCATCTTTTCCCCTTAGGGAAGCAATCTCTTCTTCAGACAGGAAATTACTGCGTGCAAGCAGAGAATCAAAATTTGGATAAAAGGAACCCAATCCGCTGACCGCAATGGTAATCTTTTCGAACAGCTTGAAAACCTCTTCAAATCCAGGCTGTTTCTTCAACTTTTCTGCTTTCTCTTTTGTTTCATAGAGACCGGGTGCCACAAAAGAGACATTGCGTCCGCCAAATGCCATGGCCGCACGACGAACCAGCGATTTTACCTCCAGATTCTGATTACAGTTGGCGATACTTCCATGCATAGTCACGATACTTGCATTGACTTTCCGACAGGGATTTAAGTACTGGATCATATGATACATGGTTCCGCCCCATGCAAGTCCCAGTACGTCACCGTCTGTAATAACTCGCTGCACATATCTGGCACCTTCCAGCGCTACTGCTTTTTTGATGTCCTGTCGGTTCTCTTCTGTTTCCTGTTCTTCCACCGGAACGACCATCACCGTATCCAGGTGAAAGTAGTCTTTTATTTTTTCCGCCATTTTCTGACAGCTTAAATAGGGCTCCGAAATATGAAATTCAATGATATGTTCCTCTTTTGCTTTCTTCAAAAGTCTGGAGATTGTAGCAGAGGATAAACCAAATTCTTCTCCGATTTCCGCCCTGGATTTTTCTTCTACATAATATTGATATGCAACCATACTTACAAGACAGGTGGACTGGTTGTAGACTTCACTTTTCATCGTTTTACGCTTCCTCCCTTATCATCAATCCTGCATAAATATTTCTTCCACGACCCGAAGATACTCCGAAACACTTCCGGATTTCTTCAGTTTTTTAATCAGTTGCTTCGATCCATCAAAGGACTCCCATAAATAGAACCATAATTCTTTCATTTTAAATAACACATTCCGGTCTCCGGACATTTCTTCTATGTAAGCATCCAGAAGTGCATCATGAAAACTTCGTACTTTCTGTTTCCAGACAGAAGCATCCATTTCTTCTGATTCAAACAATTTTTCGTACAGGCAGGGAGCTCTCAGGATTCCACGTCCCAGCATCATCGCATCCGTATTAGGAAATCTTTTCCAGAAATTTTCAATTTCTTCTTTACAGAACATATCTCCATTATAGCATATTGGGCAATTTTTTATCCTATAAGCCGCTTCGTAAGCCTCTATATGGGGCGTTCCTTTGTAGAATTCTTTCTGGATCCTTGGATGTATGATCAGTTCTTCCAGTGGAAATTCAGAATAAATGGAAAGAAGTTCTTCCCATAACAGAGTATCATCCCGACCGATTCTGGTTTTAATCGATACTTTTAAGTTTGTTTTGGAAAAAATTTTATCCAGAAATTCCCGCAGTTCCGCAGGAAAAGCAAGAAATCCGGAACCTCGCCCCTTGGTAATCACCGTTTTCGAGGGACATCCAAGATTCAGATTGATTTCCCTGTATCCGTATTGTTCCAGTTTTCCGGCCGTCTCGAGAAAACCTTCCGCCTGATTGGTAAGAATCTGAGGAACAACATACATTCCTTCATTATTCTCCGGAAGGATTTCTTTCTTTTCTTTTGTGGTAAGATCACGCTTGGTATGAGGACATAGAAATGGAGTAAAGTACTTGTCCATAGATTTAAAATGTGCATGATAAGTCCGACGGAAGGTCGCATTTGTGATTCCTTCCATCGGCGCAAGATAATATTGATATCTGGTCATTAGTTAAAACTCCCTGATGCTAAAATCCAGAGAAACTTTCAGAGTAAATTTCAGACTTGAATTCTGTCTGCAATATCATTACTGATGGCCAGTTTGTGATCTCTCGACTTGATGATCAGACCTGCAGAAGATTTCTGAAGTACATGAATCAGACATCCCTCTTCAATCTGACAGTTCTTTATAAAATCGATCACTTCCGGTAATCCAAACATCCATTTAATCGTGTAAGAATGACCGGGAACTGTTGTAGATAGAGCCTGCATGATAACACCTTCTTTTTCTTTTTATTAAGACTAATTATAAAAGCCTGCCCATCGGTTAGTCAACGGTAATTTGTCAGTAAATTTATGAAAATTGTCTTATTTTTTTGAAAAATGTTATCATTTTCATTTGCCCTGATTCTCTGGAGATTTCTCGATGATTTTGCCTGTAATACCTGCTTTCTGTCTCTTACTGTTACAGTTTATTTAACGAATTGCTTTAAATATTGATTTGTCAACTCTACGGCTTCCGAAATACACATCGGACAGCTTAAAAGAACTTTTCCTGTCTCAACTCCCTTTAATTCCCTACAGAGATAAGAGCCATTTTTCTCCTGGAATGCCAGAATATTTTCCTTTATTTTTCGGTAGGTGTCCCCCTTTGTCACTGTTCCTTTTGAAAGATCACCCACACTGTTCTTCATGCCGATCGCCATCGCCATTCCAGAAAGCGCTCCACACATTTCCATGATCCCCATTCCAAGACCAAATCCCTCTGAAATTCGAAACGCCACATTTTCATCTAAATCCAGTTCCTCGCAAAATGTACATAAAACTGCCTGTGCACAGTTATAGCCCATATGATGATAAACATCTGCCTTTTTCTTCTTTAATTCCAGATACATTTTTTCGGAAATAGGAAGGCTTAGTCCTGCTTTTCGACCTTCCCGCACAATATAACCGCTGAAGGTCTCACACTCGGAAATTTTACCGCTGGCCACATCTCTTTGTAGCGAACTGGTCGCATTGTCTGCATATTCATGATAAAACCGATGTATAATCGCATCAATGTCATCCTGTGTAATGGCGATGTTCTTCTTTTTTGCCACCATCCATGCTTCCTGAATCAGTGCTTCATACTCTTTTGACTTTTCAGCGTCCGTTCGGAGTTCTCCGATCGTCTGATTATAGACCGCAGTTTCTACATTAAATGCACAGTTCAAAATGTATTTCTTCCAAATCTCTCCCTCAATCTTATCCGATACTTTGTGATCAATCTGTGCGCCCTCTCCGGATAATATTTCCGATACTTCTCTGACTTTCTGCTGTTCTGCTTTTGTTGCATTTGTAATTCCGATCCGCAAGCTTGCAAAGTTCCCCTGCTGCGTAATCGAATAATCTGGATTACTGAATGCCACAATATAAATCAGAGAATCTACGACGGTTCCTTTTCCCACATATTTTCGAATGTTATCACCGGGATCTACTCCATTCATCACCGGAATGATAACCGTATCTTCTTTTACGGCATGCTTCATCGCCAGACAGACGTCTTTTAAGGAATAATTTTTTACACAGACAAAAATATAATCCTGTGGTTCCAGATCCTCCACCGTAGTAACATGTGCCGGAACGGTTCGAAACTCGCCTTTATAATCACTGTGCAAAACAAGTCCGTTCTCCTCAATCTCTTTCTTTCTGGGTCCTCTGGCCACAAATGTTACATCCGAGTAGGCATTTCCCAACAGAGCTGCGATGTATCCGCCGACTCCGCCGAGTCCGATAACGGCAATCTTTTTCTTATTATAATCCTGCATGTTCCTTACTTCCTTTTACTTTTTTTTCTTCTCGTTTACTGCTTTTTTCCGCTTTCATTCTTCAGTCTTTTTTGTTGATCAACTGGATTGCAAATCCGGCAATTTCATCCTGCAAATAAATCACATAGATACTTCCATCTTCTCTTCTTTTTGCGGAATCCATGTTTATTTTAATCTCTTTCTCTTCAAAATACTGTAACGCTTTCTCCATGTCATCGGTATAGAATGCCAGATGTCCATGTGTTCCGACCGGATTACCTGCCATGATTTCAATTTCATGTCCTACAAAAGGCGAACCTTTTCGGTTGGTACGTGCTTCCAGACCAAACATCGCTGCCAGAAGATTTACTTTTTCATTTGCTTCTTCCCTGCTGTCGGCATTTACTCCTACATGTGAAAACTCAAATTTAGGCTGATCCATTTTATTTCAACTTCCTTTCTTTTCCTTATTTTTCGTACATTTCTTTTCGTAAATTCAAGAAGGACATTACATTCTTCTGCGCATCTTTGCAATTCTATCGCAGACAATCCCTTCTCTTTCTTTGATCATTATATTACAGATTCATTATTTATGATAGGGTTCTCCGTTTATAATCCGATAACTTCGATAGATCTGCTCCAGCAAAATCACACGCATCAACTGATGCGGAAAGGTCATTTTCGAAAAGCTCAGCGCATAATCTGACCGCTTCAGAATTTCATCTCCAAGACCGATGGATCCTCCGATCACAAAGATGATGTGACTCTTCCCCTGAATGCCGAGCTGATTGATTTTTTCCGACAATTCTTCCGAAGTCAACTGCTTTCCTTTGATTTCCAGCGTAATGACATACGCATCCTCCCGAATATATTTCATCAGTCGTTCCGCTTCTTTGTCCCGGATCTGTGTTTCCAGAACCTGACTGGCATTTTCTATCGTTTTTTCGTCTGCCACTTCCACAATTTCCAGTTTACAATATCTGCTGAGACGTTTTGCGTATTCAGCAATGGCATCTTTCAAATATTTTTCCTTTATTTTCCCTACAGTCAGTATCGTAATCTTCATATCGCTCTCCGATGTTTTTTATCATATGTCAGGCAATAAAAAAGGGATGGATTCCTCCATCCCCCTGTCAGACTGTTTTATTTATTTTTCAGGAATTCATCAATTCCCTTTGCGCCTGCTTTTCCTGCACCCATAGCAAGAATAACAGTTGCTGCACCTGTCACGGCATCACCACCGGCATATACGCCTTCTTTGGATGTCTTTCCGGTTTCTTCTTCTGCAATGATACATTTTCTCTTGTTGATCTCAAGACCTTTTGTGGTAGAAGAAATCAACGGGTTCGGAGAAGTACCAAGAGACATGATTACGGTATCTACTTCAATCTCATACTCAGATCCTTCGATCTCTACCGGACGTCTTCTTCCGGATGCATCCGGCTCACCAAGTTCCATCTTGATGACTTTCATGCCTTTTACGTTTCCGTTTTCATCTACGATGATTTCCTTCGGATTTCTCAGAAGATCAAAGATTACGCCTTCTTCTTTTGCATGATGAACTTCTTCCACACGGGCCGGAAGTTCTGCCTCACTACGACGGTAAACAACATGAACCTCTGCGCCGAGACGAAGTGCGGTTCTTGCAGCATCCATTGCCACGTTACCACCACCGACAACAGCAACCTTCTTACCTGCTGCGAT